>NZ_PHNC01000030.1 GCF_003121295.1 Streptomyces orinoci | reverse complement strand
AGCAGCTCCAGCAGATTGGCCACTCCCGGGTGCGCCTCACGGTCGTAGACCACATCGCTTCCGCTGTCGGTGACCGCGCGCATGATCTTCTTGCGCACCACCTCCGGTTCATCGAGCAGATAGACGATGCCGGAGGTCTCGGCGTGCGACTTGCCCATCTTGGACGTCGGGTCCTGGAGGTCCATCACCCGGGACGCGACCTCCGGCAGCACTGCCCGGGGCACGGTGAAGGTGTGCCCATAGCGTTGGTTGAAGCGGACCGCCAGGTCCCGGGTCAGCTCGACGTGCTGGGCCTGGTCGTCGCCGACCGGGACCTCGTCCGCGCCATAGGCGAGGATGTCCGCCGCCATCAGCGCGGGATAGGTCAGCAGGGACAGCCTTACGCTGCCTCCGGTGGACCGCTCGCGGACCGATTTCTCCTTGTACTGGATCATCCGGCGCATCTCGCCATCGGTGGCCGTGCACTCCAGGAGATAGGAGAGGCGGGTGTGCTCGTCCACATGGCTTTGTACAAACAGCGTGCAGAGCTCCGGGTCCAGGCCGGCGGCCAGGAACAGGGTCGCCGTCTGCCGGCTGAGCCGCCGCACCCGGGCGGGGTCGTGATCCACGGTCAGCGCATGCAGATCGACCACGCAGAACAGGGCCTCGGCCCGGTGCTGGTCGGATTCCACCCACTGGCGAATGGCGCCGAGGTAGTTGCCAAGGGTGAGGTGGCCGGTGGGCTTGACGCCGCTGAAGATCCGAGTGGTCCGTGTGGTCATGGTGTCCTTCTCCCCAGGTGCGGGACCACCGCCACGGACAGCAAAAACGGCCGCCGAGGCGGCGGCCGTTGAGTGCATGCGAGAACGGCCGCCCTAGGCGGCCCACCACTGTTGGGTGTGCGCATGCTGCTTGGTCATGCGGACGACAGTACCCCGGCAGGGGGCCTCCGCGAGGGATTTGATGGTGCGTACAGCCTCGTGTAGAGTTCTTCGGGTTGCCACGGCGTCCATACGGATGACGGGGCGGCACCTCTGGCCGCACCGGCGGCATCCACTACTGCACGGCCCCTGAACGGGATGGATTTCGGCGTGCCCGAATTCCGGCTCGGACTTCGATTAGGAGTCACCGGGGAAATCCGCTAAAGTAGTGATCACGCCGGGACGCGAAAGCGAAAAGGCGAGAAACCCCGCTCCAGCAGGGGCCGGAAACGAGAAATCGGATCTGGTAAGGTTGGAAACACCGAAGGGAAGCGCCCGGAGGAAAGCCCGAGAGGGTGAGTACGAAGGAAGCGTCCGTTCCTTGAGAACTCAACAGCGTGCCAAAAGTCAACGCCAGACTATAAAAACCCCGTCCACCACGTTGTGGTGGGTGAGGTTCCTTTTGAAATACACAGCGAGGACGCTGTGAACGACCGGGCTTATTCCGCCTGGTTGTTCCGCTCTCGTGTGTGTGCACCGGCAGTTTTTAATTAAACGCGGCCGGTAAACATTCACGGAGAGTTTGATCCTGGCTCAGGACGAACGCTGGCGGCGTGCTTAACACATGCAAGTCGAACGATGAACCGGTTTCGGCCGGGGATTAGTGCGAACGGGTGAGTAACACGTGGGCAATCTGCCCTGCACTCTGGGACAAGCCCTGGAAACGGGTCTAATACCGGATACGACCCGGGGAGGCATCTCCTCGNGGTGGAAAGCTCCGGCGGTGCAGGATGAGCCCGCGGCCTATCAGCTTGTTGGTGGGGTGATGGCCTACCAAGGCGACGACGGGTAGCCGGCCTGAGAGGGCGACCGGCCACACTGGGACTGAGACACGGCCCAGACTCCTACGGGAGGCAGCAGTGGGGAATATTGCACAATGGGCGAAAGCCTGATGCAGCGACGCCGCGTGAGGGATGACGGCCTTCGGGTTGTAAACCTCTTTCAGCAGGGAAGAAGCGCAAGTGACGGTACCTGCAGAAGAAGCGCCGGCTAACTACGTGCCAGCAGCCGCGGTAATACGTAGGGCGCAAGCGTTGTCCGGAATTATTGGGCGTAAAGAGCTCGTAGGCGGCTTGTCGCGTCGGATGTGAAAGCCCGGGGTTAACCCCGGGTCTGCATTCGATACGGGCAGGCTAGAGTTCGGTAGGGGAGATCGGAATTCCTGGTGTAGCGGTGAAATGCGCAGATATCAGGAGGAACACCGGTGGCGAAGGCGGATCTCTGGGCCGATACTGACGCTGAGGAGCGAAAGCGTGGGGAGCGAACAGGATTAGATACCCTGGTAGTCCACGCCGTAAACGTTGGGAACTAGGTGTGGGCGACATTCCACGTTGTCCGTGCCGCAGCTAACGCATTAAGTTCCCCGCCTGGGGAGTACGGCCGCAAGGCTAAAACTCAAAGGAATTGACGGGGGCCCGCACAAGCAGCGGAGCATGTGGCTTAATTCGACGCAACGCGAAGAACCTTACCAAGGCTTGACATACACCGGAAAGTGCTAGAGATAGTGCCCCCTTGTGGTCGGTGTACAGGTGGTGCATGGCTGTCGTCAGCTCGTGTCGTGAGATGTTGGGTTAAGTCCCGCAACGAGCGCAACCCTTGTTCTGTGTTGCCAGCATGCCTTTCGGGGTGATGGGGACTCACAGGAGACTGCCGGGGTCAACTCGGAGGAAGGTGGGGACGACGTCAAGTCATCATGCCCCTTATGTCTTGGGCTGCACACGTGCTACAATGGCCGGTACAATGAGCTGCGATACCGTGAGGTGGAGCGAATCTCAAAAAGCCGGTCTCAGTTCGGATTGGGGTCTGCAACTCGACCCCATGAAGTTGGAGTTGCTAGTAATCGCAGATCAGCATTGCTGCGGTGAATACGTTCCCGGGCCTTGTACACACCGCCCGTCACGTCACGAAAGTCGGTAACACCCGAAGCCGGTGGCCCAACCCTTGTGGAGGGAGCCGTCGAAGGTGGGACTGGCGATTGGGACGAAGTCGTAACAAGGTAGCCGTACCGGAAGGTGCGGCTGGATCACCTCCTTTCTAAGGAGCACATAGCCGACTGCGAGCGAATGTCTCGCACGGTTGCTCATGGGTGGAACGTTGACTATTCGGCACAGTCTCAGGGGGTTCGTTAGTACTGCTTCGGCGTGGAACGCGAAATCTTCTCGGAGGCTGGGCCGGGCACGCTGTTGGGTATCTGAGGGTACGGCCGTCGTGCGTGGCGTNTCGGTTGCCGGKCCCAGTGAACTCGCCTTTTTGGGGTGGGGTGATGGGTGGCTGGTCGTTGTTTGAGAACTGCACAGTGGACGCGAGCATCTGTGGCCAAGTTTTTAAGGGCGCACGGTGGATGCCTTGGCACCAGGAACCGATGAAGGACGTGGGAGGCCGCGATAGGCCCCGGGGAGCTGTCAACCGAGCTGTGATCCGGGGGTGTCCGAATGGGGAAACCCGGCAGTCGTCATGGGCTGTCACCTACTGCTGAACACATAGGCAGTATGGAGGGAACGCGGGGAAGTGAAACATCTCAGTACCCGCAGGAAGAGAAAACAACCGTGATTCCGGGAGTAGTGGCGAGCGAAACCGGATGAGGCCAAACCGTATGCGTGTGATACCCGGCAGGGGTTGCGTATGCGGGGTTGTGGGATCGCACTTTCATGGTCTGCCGGCCATGAGGCGAGTCAGAAACCGTTGATGTAGGCGAAGGGCATGCGAAAGGCCCGGCGTAGAGGGTAAGACCCCCGTAGCTGAAACATTAGCGGCTTGCTTGTGCGACACCCAAGTAGCACGGGGCCCGAGAAATCCCGTGTGAATCTGGCGGGACCACCCGTTAAGCCTAAATATTCCCTGGTGACCGATAGCGGATAGTACCGTGAGGGAATGGTGAAAAGTACCGCGGGAGCGGAGTGAAATAGTACCTGAAACCGTGTGCCTACAAGCCGTGGGAGCGTCGGATGTACTTTGTGCATCTCGTGACTGCGTGCCTTTTGAAGAATGAGCCTGCGAGTTTGCGGTGTGTTGCGAGGTTAACCCGTGTGGGGAAGCCGTAGCGAAAGCGAGTCCGAATAGGGCGACCAGAGTAGCGCGCCCAAGACCCGAAGCGGAGTGATCTAGCCATGGGCAGGTTGAAGCGGCTGTAAGAGGTCGTGGAGGACCGAACCCACCAGGGTTGAAAACCTGGGGGATGACCTGTGGTTAGGGGTGAAAGGCCAATCAAACTCCGTGATAGCTGGTTCTCCCCGAAATGCATTTAGGTGCAGCGTCGTGTGTTTCTTGCCGGAGGTAGAGCACTGGATAGGCGATGGGCCCTACCGGGTTACTGACCTTAGCCAAACTCCGAATGCCGGTAAGTGAGAGCGCGGCAGTGAGACTGTGGGGGATAAGCTCCATGGTCGAGAGGGAAACAGCCCAGAGCATCGACTAAGGCCCCTAAGCGTACGCTAAGTGGGAAAGGATGTGGAGTCGCAGAGACAACCAGGAGGTTGGCTTAGAAGCAGCCACCCTTGAAAGAGTGCGTAATAGCTCACTGGTCAAGTGATTCCGCGCCGACAATGTAGCGGGGCTCAAGCGTACCGCCGAAGTCGTGTCATTGCAGCATGTACATCTAACGGTGGCTGTGATGGGTAGGGGAGCGTCGTGTGCCGGGTGAAGCAGCGCCGGAAGGTAGTTGTGGACGGTTCACGAGTGAGAATGCAGGCATGAGTAGCGATACAAGAGTGGGAAACTCTTGCGCCGATTGACTAAGGGTTCCTGGGTCAAGCTGATCTGCCCAGGGTAAGTCGGGACCTAAGGCGAGGCCGACAGGCGTAGTCGATGGACAACCGGTTGATATTCCGGTACCCGCTTTGAAGCGCCAGCGCTGAACCAGGCGATGCTAAGTCCGTGAAGCCGCCCTGATCTCTTCGGAGTTGAGGGGAGTGGTGGAGCCGACGGACCAGACCTGTAGTAGGTGAGCGATGGGGTGACGCAGGAAGGTAGTCCAGCCCGGGCGGTGGTTGTCCCGGGGTAAGGGTGTAGGACGTCACGTAGGCAAATCCGCGTGACATATAGTCTGAGACCT
>NZ_PHNC01000003.1 GCF_003121295.1 Streptomyces orinoci | reverse complement strand
GTCCGGGGACAGCCACTCATGGCCCGCCAGCGGATGCCCCTGCGGCAGCACCACATCGGCACGGTCCTCACCCAGAGCGACGGCGGACAGCGAAGGGGGCACCCGCAGCGGGATGTTGTGCCAGTCGTGCACTATCGCCAGGTCGGCCTCGCCCCGTACCACCTGGCCCATCGCCCGGGTGGGGTCGGTCTCCAGCAACCGGCAGTCCAACTCGGGATAAGGCCCGGAGAGATCGGCCAGGGCGGCGGCCACAAACCCTCGGCAGGCGGTCGGGAAGGCCGCCAGCACCAGCCGCCCGGCGGGCAGGTCGCGTTGTTCCTCCAGCCGTGCCCGGGCCCGCTCCAGCACCCCCAGCACTTCCTCGGCCGCCTCCGTCAACAGCCAGGCGGCGGGCGTGAGTTCCACCCTTCCCGCCTGCCGGTCCAGCAGTTGTGCCCCCACCTCGCGCTCCAGCTTCGCCATCTGCTGCGAAACGGCCGAGGGCGTATAGCCCAGGGAGGCGGCCGCCCCCGTGATGGAGCCATGGGTGGCCACGGCTCGCAGCGCACGCAGCCGGCTGAGATCAATCATGCAGCGATGCTAAAGCCCCTCCTTCAGCGATCCGCGCTGGCTGCCGGGCACCACGGCTGCTGGGATATCCGGCATGAAACCCGTTCACCTCGCCCTGGCGGTATTGGTCGCCGCCATTTGGGGCGTCAATTTCGTGGTAATCGACGTCGGTCTCAAGGACTTTCCGCCTCTGCTCTTTTCCGCCCTGCGGTTTCTGCTGGCGGCACTGCCCGCGGTTTTCTTTGTCGGGCCGCCCAGGGTGGCCTGGCGCTGGGTACTGGCCGTCGGAGTCGCCCTGGGAATCCTGAAGTTCGGCATGCTCTTCATCGGAATGCACAGGGGAATGCCGCCCGGGCTGGCCTCCCTGGTGCTCCAGGGGCAGGCCGTGTTCACCATGCTGTTCGCGGTGGTACTGCTGCGCGAACGCCCGCGCCGGGCCCAGCTGGTGGGCATGACCATCGCCTCGGCGGGCATCGTCCTGGCCGGTGTGGAGTCGGACACCGCCACACCAGCCGGGCTGCTGCTGGTGATCGGCGCGGGCGCCTGCTGGGGGCTGTCCAATATCGCCATGCGCAAGGCCGGTCCGCCCGACACCTTCCGCTTCATGGTCTGGGTCAGCGTGATCCCGCCCATACCGCTGGCCCTGCTCTCGGTGCCCGTCGAGGGCTGGCACCGGGACGTCGATGCCCTGCGGCATCTCACCCTGCCGGGGGCGGGGGCGGCGCTCTATGTGGCCTGGGGCGCCACCCTGTTCGGCTTCGCCGCCTGGGGATATCTGCTGCGCACCTATGACGCCCCCACGGTGGCCCCGTTCTCGTTGCTGGTCCCGGTCTTCGGGCTGGCGGCGGCCTGGGTGTGGCAGGGCGAGCGCATATCCGCCCCGGTCCTCGCCGCCGCCCTGCTGGTGGTGGCCGGAATCGCCATCGGCACCCGATTCCCGGGGCGGCCGGCAAACCCGGCGCCGCCCGCCCTCCATCGGCCAAGCCGCACAATGGCCCCATGCCGCAAACCGAACTGATCGTGCTGATCGGCCTGCAGGCCTCCGGCAAATCCACCTTCTACACCCGCGTCTTCGCCCACACCCACGCCCTGGTCAGCAAGGACCTTTTCCGGCGCGCCAAACACCGCCAGCGCCGTCAGATGCGGCTGATCGACGAGGCGCTGTCCCAGGACGTCCCGGTGGTGGTGGACAACACCAATCCCTCACCCGCCGAGTGGGAGCCGCTGATCGGGGCCGCCCGCTCGCATGGCGTCCCGGTCCTCGCCTACTGGTTCCCCCCGGACATCATCGGCTCCCTGTTGCGCAACGCCACACGCGAGGGCCCGGAACGGGTGCCCGAGACCGGTCTGCACAGCACCCTCCGACGCCTGCGCCGCCCCACACCGGCCGATGGCTTCGACGCCGTGCACGAGGTACGGCTCGACGGGCAGGGCGGATTCCTGGTCCGCCCGGCCGGCCGGGCCCCGGAGACCGGCGGGCAACCGGGCGGCGGTCCGCGTCCGTTGGCCGTGTTCGACCTGGACGGGACGCTGGCCGACGTCCGGCACCGGCTGCATCTGGTCCGGGGCGTGCCCCGGGACTGGGACGCCTTCTTCGCCGCGGCCCCGGCCGATCCCCCGCTGGACGAGGGCGTCCGGCTGGCGCTGGCCTGCGCCCGCCACAGTGAGCTCGCCTACCTCACCGGCCGCCCGGAGAGCTGCCGCGAGGACACCGTGGACTGGCTCGCCCGGCACAGCCTGCCCGCCGGCCGGCTGCTGATGCGCCCCGAGGGCGACCGCAGACCCGCCCGTACCCTCAAACCCGAGCTGCTGCGCGGCCTGGCCGCGCAGCGGCCGGTGACCGCCGTGGTGGACGACGACCGGCAGGTCTGCGCGGCCTATGAGGCCGCCGGGTTCCGGGTGCTGCACGCGCGGTGGGCGGAGCCCCAGCCCTTGCTGGAGCAGGTCCAGGAGCGCGAGGGCCGTACCTGACCGGAGCCGGACTCATCCGGCCAGTCCGGGGAGTTCGCCCAGTGCCTGGTCCAGGACCAGGGTGATCTCCTCCACCTCGTCGGCGGAGATCACCAGCGGCGGAATGATCACAATGGCCGGCCACCGGGCGAGGGTGGACACCAGGACTCCGCGGGCCTCCATGGCGTGCCTGAGCAGATCGGGCCGGTCCACCTCGATGGCGTACATCAGTCCGGTGCCCCGGACCGCGGTGGCCGAAGGGTGCCGTTTCACCACATCGTTGAGCCGCTGTTCCAGCTCGCGGCCGCGCTCCCGGACGTTGTCCAGCACCCCTTCGGTGGTGAGGGCCTCCACCACGGCCAGGGAGGCGGCCAGTGCCAGCGGATGCCCGTCGTGGGTCGAGCCCACGAACAGCTGCCGTTCCAGGGGCAGTTGGTGCAGCCGCTGATAGAACTCCGCGGAGAGCACCACGGCCGACAGCGGAGCATAGCCGGAGGTGAGTCCCTTGCCGAGGGTGAGGAGGTCGGGCCGCAGGCCGAGTTGTCCGGTGCGGGTGAAGGCGCCGGTCCGGCCCATGCCGGTGGTGACCTCGTCAATGATCAGATGGATGCCGTTCGACCGGCAGAAGCCGGCCAGTGATCTCAGATAGTCCTCGGTGAGCACATGTACGCCCTCGCCGACCACCGGCTCCACCACTACGGCGCTGATCCGTTCCGGCCCGTAGTCGGCCATCGCCAGCCGCAGATCCTCGGTACCGCCGTCGCCGTGCGACTCAAAGGGGCCGGGCGCGTGTGCCACCCCGGGCAGCAAGGGACCGGCCTGGTGGTGGAGATAGGGGATGCCGGTGAGCGCGCCCGCTCCGGCCCCCAGCCCATGGAAGCCGCGCCACATCCCGAAGACCGCCTCCCGTTCGGGGGCGCCCTCGGCGCGGTGGAGGAAGCGGGAGAGCAGTACCGCCGTCTCCACGGCCTGTGAACCATTGCCGCAATAGCGGATCTTGCTCAGGTGGCCGGGCAGATGCGGCAGCAGGGCGCCGGCCGCGGTCAGGGACAGGGCACTGGGTCTGCCATAGCCGATCAGGTTGGCATAGGGGAGGGTGTCCAGCTGCCGCTTGATCGCTTCTTTCACCCCCGGATGGTCATAGCCGAGGGTCACATTCCACAGCCCCGAGCGGGCGTCGAGGAACCAGCGGCCCCCGGCGTCCCGCACCCGGACGCCCCGCCCCTCGGCCAGCATGGTCTCCGGGGAGACCTCCTTGAGGTAGGCGCTCATGGCGGGGCTGTTCCACAGCGGGTAGTCGGCGGGGCTGATCATTCGTCACCGGCGATGATCTGGTCGATGGCGGTGGCCAGTTCGGTCACCGTGGGGTGCTCGAATATCAGCAGCAGCGGCAGTTCGACGCCGAACCGCTCCCGCAGCCGGTAGGTGACCACGGTGGCCAGCATGGAGTTGCCGCCGATGGCGAAGAAGTCCTCGTCCATGCCGAAGCCGTCCTTCTTCAGCACCACGGACCATGCTTCGGCCACGGCCTTCTCGGTCTCGGTACCAGCGCTCATGGTGTGCTTCCCTTCGTGGGGGTCCGGTTCAGCCGGGACAGCGGGGTATGCAGTGCCCGAAGCGCCATGGTCAGCAGCCGCGTGTACTGGGCACAGAGGTGTTCGACCACCGGCGGGTCGAGGAGGTCGCGGGCGTATTCGGCCGCGCCCTGGATGCCGTCCTCGCGGTGGGTGAGCACCAGATCCAGGTCGAACTTGGCGGTGCCGTTGAAGACATCGAGCACTTCGGTGCTCAGGCCGGGCAGCCGCAGGCCGCGTCCTCGTGCGTCCTGGAGCGAGAACATCACCTGGACCAGCGGGGAGTAGCCGGGTGCGCGGCGCGGATTGAGGGCGCTGACCAGCGCGTCAAAGGGCAGGTCCTGGTGCCGGTAGGCCGCCAGTGCGGTCTCCCGGGTCCTGGCCAGGAGCTCGGTGAAGGAGGGGTCGCCGGCGCAGTCGGTGCGCAGGATCAGGGTATTGACGAAGAACCCGATGAGCGGCTCCAGTTGGGGGTTCTTGCGTCCGGACACCGGGGTGCCCACGGCGATATCGGTCTGTCCGGTGTGGCCGGCCAGGGTGGCGTTGAAGGCGGCGAGGACGGGAGGCCCCGGGGCTCCGGCTCTCCGGCGGCACCTCCGAGATGATGCTGCAAACCCTGGCCGAGCACCTGCCGAACCTGGTGGACTGAACGATGGATCGCCAACTCGACAAGCATCAGCGCGACTTATCGCTGGCCCTGCGTGCCGCCCTGGTGGACACCGACCCCGATGACGTCACCTCCTGCCTGACCGACCTCGACCTCTACGCCCTGGAATGCCCAATGGAGCGGGACGGACTGGGATTCGGCCTGTCCATGGGCGTGATCGTGGCCGAGGAACTGGGCCGCCATGCCGCCCGCAACGACTACCGCGGCCGAGCCGCGGCATGGGACCGCGCCTTGGTCCCGGCCGACCGGGCCCGGACCCGGGGCGCATCCGGCAGGCGGGCATACCTCCTGGGTCTGGCCACCGGCGTCCACCGGCTGGCCGTTCAACGGTCCGTGCGCAGACGCCAATTCGGCACCGCGCTCGCCGAACGGCAGGCAGTGGCCTTTCCGTTGGCCGCACAGTACGCCCACCAGGAAGCAGTACGCCTGCTGGTGCCACGCGGCCTGGCTGAACGACCGCGACGAGCCCGCGGCAACGGCGGCGGCGGGCCCTGGCTTACGCGGTCGAGCACGCCCTGGAGGCCACGTCCTGGGCGGTGCATGTGCACGGCCCCTTCGCCCTGACCCGGCACGCTCCGGTGCACCGGCACCGCGAACTGGCGGCGGTGGAGGCGGTGCGCCTGGGGCGCCCGGCGGTGCTGTGGCGGGAGTCGGAAGGGGCGTGATGAACCAGCGCGTGGCCATTGTCACCGGAGCAGGCAGCGGCATTGGCGCCGCCCCGGCCATCCGGCTGTCCCGGGACGGCCTGGCCGTCGCGGTCCTCGACAAGGACGCGGAGGCCGGCGAACGGACCGTCCGCGAAATCACCGAAGGCGGCGGCTTCACCCTGGCCGTCCCCGCCGATGTCACCGATCCGGCCAGGATCGGCACTGCGGTCGCCCAAGTGGCCGCCCAACTGGGCCCGCCCACGGTGCTGATCAACAACGCCGGCCTCACCAGTGACCGCCCCTTCGCCGAAAATAACTTCCGATGACTGGGAGTTGGTACTGGAGCTCAACCTCCATGCCCCCCTTCTTGATGTCCCAGGCGGTGCTGCCGTACGAGCGACAGCAGCGCCACCGCCATGTCCCGCACCAGCGCGGCCCGCCATGGGGCCCAACTCTCCGCCCTGCAACGAGTGGCCACCGCGCGAACCCCGGTGCGGCGGGTGGGGCGGCCATCCGAGTCGCCAAGGTGATCGCCTTCCTCGCGAGCGAGGAGTCCGGCTTCATCAGAGGGGAAGTGCTGCCGGTCACTGGGGGGTGACGGTGTGAACCGGGCGCGGCACTCGGCAGCAGTCGCCTTCCACCAAGCGTCAGGGCTGACCTGAACCGGCCGGCGGCAAGAGGTCAGACCATGCAGGGCTCGGACGCCAGCTGCCGGACCGGGCCGAGATTTCGTTCTCCAGGTCCTTGGCCCCGGCTCGCAGAGCCTGGATGCGCTGGGCCGTCGAACGCAGGGCCCGCGCGGTCATCCGGTGCTCAATGCCGTGGGCCGAATGCAGTCGCCAACGGATGCCTTGCGGATGGAACGGGCTTGATGCCGACTCGCTCCTTGATCCAACCGTCCTCTGCGGAGCGGGCGATGCCGTCGTAGAAGGCAGCGGCCATCTTGGAGTAGCCGCTGTCGTTGGGGTGCAGGACGTCACGGAGGTCATGAGTGGTGACCTTGCCCATATCAACAAATCCTACCTGAAAGCCCCTGCCGCGGCGCTTCTTGACCACTCGTGGCACGGCGGCGTTGTACTTCTCAATTCGCTTCTCAGTTCCCGCGTCGGTCGACGGAACCAGGGATGAGACCAGTACGGTCATGTTGGGGGCAGCCGTTGTGATCTTGTCGATCAGCTCGCCGAGCCGGCCGGGGGCCTGGTCAGCCCGATAGTTGTCGTGCATGTCATTGGTGCCGATATGCACCAGCACCGCATTGGACTTCGCCGCGATCAGCCACTTATCGATATTGTCGACCAGACCGCCGATCTTCCAGCCGTAGTGCCCTTCATGGGCGGGGTCGGACAGTTTGCCGCTCCGCTGCGAACCGACGAAGTGGAGGTTACCGGTGTGCGGGGTCAACCGTTTCCAGAGTTCACCGCGGTAGCCGGACCCGGTTGAGCTACCGGTGCCATAGGTGATCGAGTCGCCAAGAGGCATCACCGCCAGTCGTGGCACCGTCCAGTTCTTGATGGTGGTCGTGGACGCGTCAGTTCTGGCCGCGTCAGGGTATAGCGCGGCGGCGGCCAGCAGACTTGCCATCAGGGCTGCGATCAGTGCGTGCACCACCCATGACCACGTTACAACTCTGCCGCATATTTCAGATTTAGAAATCAAGGAAGTAATTCTCAATCGGGTGTGCCCAAGGGCAGTCTGGGAAAAGCTCCGTGGCGGCATGGCGTCACAGTGCTCGACCAATTCATGAGTGAAAAACCGGAATAGCCGTCCGATTGTGGCTACTTGAGGAACTGCACCCCACGACCCGACACCTTTCGGGCCCATGACCGGCGTTGGCGGTGAAGGGGCCTGCCACGACAGACCTGGGCAGTGCCAAGAACCGATGGCGCGGCGACACCTCCCGGAGGATGTCAGCGCCAAGCCGATGAGACGAACCGCCCCTGGTCGTCATTCCCCATAGGGTCGCCAACGACCCGCCAGACGTATGGCGGATCTGCCACCCCACCACCAGGCCAGCAGCGCCAGCGAGGCCAGGGAAGCAGCCGTTGTTGCAAGCATGGAGGTGGACAGCTGAATGCCCTTGACGGGGTCTTCTTGGGGGGCGGCCAGCCAGTCCGACACCACGAAGCTTGCCCCGATGGCCACCAGCATCGGTGCCAGCAGGGACCACAAGGCGGTGGAGTAGAAGATCCGCCGTCGTCCGGTCAGCACACTCAGCGGTGCGACGAACGCGCTGAACCGGACGAATTCCGCCAGACTGCTCAGCACAAAAGCCAGGCCGAGAATGAATACCCCTGGCACACCCAGGAACTTGACCCATCTGCCGTGCGCCGCGCCGAGGTTGGCGCCTTGGAGCCAGCTCGCCCCTGGGACGTCCACTTGCCCCGAGGCGACCGGAAGCCGGTCCCTGACCAACTGTTTGATGTCGTCCACGGGCAGATCGCGGCCATGCGCCGAGGCCAGGAGCAGCGTCTGTACGCCGGACTTCGGCCAATCCTGCAGCGGAGCGCCCTGCTGGACTTCAAAGTTGTGAAGCATGGGCCCGGTCCAGCGGACGGCTTCTGCGACTCGCGGATTCGGCCCGGGGACTGCGAACGTCTGCCTTTCGGCGGGACATCCCAGCCGCAGCGCGGTAAGCACGGAGCAGGACCCTCGGAGCAATGGGCCGGTGCCCGGATCGTGCGCCGGGATGAGTGCGAGGGTCTGGGTTTCCGGAGGGAGACGGCGCAGCACATCATCGAGTTGTGTCTTCTCCACCCTGTTCGGGCGCAGTTCCATCACCAGGACGCTCTTACCGATCCGCGCCGCGGTCTGGCGCGCCGCCGCCGCACTGGCACTGAATTGCACGCTCGTAAGCTGCACTTGACTGACCGCCACCATGGCAATGCCCACTCCCGCGACCAGTCGTGCGACCGTTCCCGGATGCTTGGCCACGTCCCGCCCTGCCACGAGCGCTCCCGCCTGGCCGGTCCGGCGGGCCGACGAGGCCAGCCGGCCCCCTGCAGCCATCACCACGACTGCCACCGCGCACGGCAGGGTCAGCAGCACGGCAGCAACACCCGCGTTGTACAGGCTGCGCCTGAGGTCCCCGTACTGTTCCGGGTCCAGTTGCTCTGGCCCCCACACGGTGGCGAACACCAACAAAGGGCAGGCCAGCGCGGCCCATCGCAGCGCCTGGCCCCTGCGTGCGCTCAGCCGCGTGGAACCCGGCGCGCGCTTGCTACCCGCCCGATGCAGCACACAGACCAGACCAAGGAGCAGCACCACGGCCGCGCCCCCGGCACAGGCCAGCGCCCACAACCAGTGACGCAGGTCGGAGGAGGACATCCAGTAGTCGATCCATGGCAGCCGGACATCGGCGGTGAGAGCCACTGCGATGCCGGGCAGGCTGCCCATGAGCGCGCCCAGCAGAACCGGGGACGTGGACTCACCCAGGTTCAGCCACAGTCTGGCCCGCCATCCGCCGCCAAGAGCGCTGACCAGTGCCGTGCGCTTGTCCCGTCCGGACGACCCCATGCGGGCGGCCACCACGGCGAGCACGGCGGCGGGTACAAGGAACAGGTACAGCGCATTGAGCAGCCGACTGCGTTCCTTGATGAACAAGGGGTCACCGAAGATGCCCTGCCCGGGCTTGCCGAAGCCGAATACCTGGCGGAATTTCGCGTTGCGGAACTGGCTTTCGGTGGGATTGACATAGGCGAGTTCCTCACCGGGGCTCGCCAGTCCGGAATCTGCGATCTTCCCTTCGACCTTGCCAAAGCGCTCCTTGGCTCCCCGCGCCTCCAACAGCTCCGCCAGTTTGGGAGAAAGTACCGCCTCTCCCGGAGCGGGCCATCGGCGGACCCCTGGCGGCGGTGGAACGCCCGGACCCGCGGGCCGGAGGTAGACGACGCTGTGCTGCAAGCCGTCCACGTCGTCGAATCCGTCCAGGAGCATCGCCACCGGCTTGCGGTCCGGGGCACCGGCGTACTGGACGGCCCGTGCCGCGGTACGTTCTTCGATCCCTTGGTAGGAAGCGTAGACGGCGATGACCGATGAGAAGCCCAGAGCCAGCATTGCGGCGGCCAGAGCCAAGGCCACCGCTCTGATCCGTCCGCCCGCGGAGCTCTTGCCGGCGGAGCGCCCCAGGCGAAGCAACTGCCGGTGTAGCGCAGGGCCTGTGGACACCGTCACGGCTGCACCCCCGCACCACGCCGGATGAGTTTGGCGTCCCTCAATTCCAGGCAGTGATCGGCCCGTTCGGCCACTTGGCCATCATGAGTGACCACCACCAAGGCGCAGCCCCAGCGCCCCGGAAGTGAGAACAGCAGATCCGCGACGCTGTCCCGGGTGTCCGAGTCCAGTGCGCCCGTTGGTTCGTCGGCCAACAACAGCGCCGGCTCATTGATCAGGGCACGGGCCAGTGCGGTGCGCTGCCGCTCACCGCCGGACAACTGGAGCGTCGCTGCTCCTCCGTGGGGGACGCCGAGTTCGTCCAGCAGCTTCTCTGCGCGCCGGCATGCTTCGTCCGCCTTCGTTCCGGCCAGCAGCGCGGCCAGCGCCACATTCTCGACCGGTGTGAGCTCGGGTAGGAGTTCGCCGAATTGGAAGACGACACCCATATAGTTGCTGCGTTGCCGCTCCAACTCGCGCCGACGCATCCTTACGATGTCACGTCCGCCCACCTCGACCGAGCCCGACGACGGACGCATGAGCCCAAGAACGCACCCGAGCAAGGTGCTTTTACCGCTTCCACTGGGCCCGACGACGGCCATGGACTCGCCGGCCCGCAAGTCGAAGTCGATGTTGTCCAGAAGCAGGCGATCACCTATTTGATAGCGCACGCCTCGTAAGGACAGTACGGGCTTGCCCGCCATGAACATCGCTGCGTTTTGAACCATTATGCCTTTTTCTCGCTCCTGGAGCGGACCGTTTCAGACGCCAAGCGGCCGAGCGGCTGAGTTACCGCCCGGCCGCGCTTTGCGTCATCCAGCCTGGAACGGGTTAATTGGTGTTCCAGCCACCACAGTTATCATCATTGTCCGGAACCCAGTCACAGGCACGCATTCTGTAGATGGTCGCGCCTCTGGAGCTGTTCGTCACTCCCCCGTTCTTGTTCCACAGGTGATAGGGCGAGTCGTCGTCAGTGCGGTAGTAGTCGGCATGGGACTTTCCGTCCCCATTCTGCTTGAGCCACACGGCAGTGTCGTGGTACCCCGTGGAGGCCCAAGCCTTCCCGCTGGGCGAGTAGGCGTCAATCTGGGCCAGCGCCGGAGAGGCGCCAAGCAGGGCCAGAGTTGCCACAGCTAAACCCACAACCGTTTTCTTCACCACTATGTCAGTCCCTCCCCTTTTTGCCGGGATTCCCGGCTCTATGGGTCGGCCGCAGCGCGCCGTAGTCACTCTCGCCACTTCCGTCCTCGTGCCTCACATCCTCCTCGTGCGCCCTGCCCGCTCACAAGGAGTCCCCATCGGGCCGACCGAAAGTGATCACCTGGTCAAGTGGTTGCAAAATAAGGTAAGTTGCCCATGTAAATGGCACGCGCATCGAAACCGGAAGGGTGACTGCACACCTGCCTGGCCATGCGCCGCCCCAGCGATCACACGGATGCGGAATCCGTTGTGACACAGTGAGTTCCGCATCCCCATCAGGAGGGAACGTACTGCTCCCTCCCTTCTCGGGTGACGGGATGGCCGATTGTCGTCGTAGGCAATCGTCAGTGCCGCCCGATGAGTTCGAGCACCTCGGCAGTGGGCCGGACGTCGCCGAAGGTGCGGTAGATCGTGTAGAGCGTGGCGTTGTGGTCGGCGTCGCGGCGGGCGGCGTTGGCATCGGCGACCATGATGACCCGGTAGCCAAGGGTGCTTGCATCGCGTGCGGAGGACTCGCAGCACACATTGGTCACCGTGCCGCTGATCAGCACGGTGTCGATGCCGCGTTGTCCGAGGAGCAGGGGAAGCAGGCAGCGCCCCGGGAAGAACGCGCTGGCGGCGGTCTTCTCGGTGACGAGGTCGGTGTCGTGGACCTGGAAGGCGGGCCAAAGGCGCCGGTGCGGTGGTCCGTTGCCGGAGCAGTGGCCGAGCAGCTCGGCGGCGCGATGGCCGAAGAAGTCCTCACGCGCGGGGAGTCCCGCTGGCAGGATCCAGGCCACCCTGCCCCCTGCCGCGCGCAAGGTGGTCGCCAGGCATGTGATGTTGGCGACGATGCCCAGCGCATAGGGAGCCTCGGACACAAAGAACGGCACCATGTCGATGACGACCAGCGCCGTCCGTGCGGGCGTGAGGTGCTGGTAGGCATGACGACGGCCGCGCCGCTGCTCCTGGCGGACGTACTCACACTCCTCGATCCGCCAGGCATGTGTCCTGGGCTTCATCGGGGGCGTCCTGCGGGGCGTCCGTTGTGGCCGCACCCGCCGCCGCTCAGCGCCATCGCACCCTCGTCGGCAAGGACAGAAACCCCCCGCGCCTCAGCCGCCGTCACCCGTCGTGCCGCGGACTCGTCCACCTCGTAGCCCGCCACCGCGGCGGCCATCGCTCCCAGGGCCAGCCGGGCTTGCAGGCGGGCCAGCCGGGCGCCGAGGCAGCGGTGCCGGCCGGCACCGAAGGAGACCTTGTCCGGGGATTTGCGGGAGACATCATAGCGGTCGGGGTCGGGGAAGACCGCCGGGTCTCGGTTGGCGGAGCCGGGGCGCGCGAGCGCAAGGGGCGTCCCCAGCGCCAACTGGCCCTGTATCACGCGGCGTCGGCGGTCCTGCTGATCGCCGTCAGCCGGGTTTCCCTGCTGTGGGCGGCCGGAGTGCTGCTGCTGGGGGTGGGCCTGGTCGGCGGCCCCCGGGACACCCTGCACCAGGTCGTCCTGGGCAAGGCCGCGCCGGAGGAGCACCGCACCGAGGCCTTCGCCTGGATGAGCACATTTATGTGGGCGGGGTACGGAGTGGGGTCGGCCGTGGCGGGTCAGCTGGCCGGGGCGGGAGGCGGTTCCGCGGGGCGGGCGTTCCTGGGGGCGGCGGTGGCGGCGGCGCTGGCCTCGGCGGTGTCCTTGCTGGTACGGCCGGAACGCTTTGCCGCTGTGGTGGGTGAGGGTTCGTAGGGCGGGGCGGTTCCTGTGGTTTGGGTGCGTTGCCGGGTGCGGCGTTGTTGTCGCCTGCGGCGGGCTCACCCCACCCACGCGCCACCCTTTGCTGTTTCCCGGGCTGGTTGGGCTTTCCGGCGGGGGTTGAGCGGCGTTGGCGGCTGCGGCGGATACTGGGACCATGGTGAACCGAGTGGCCGTACTCTCCGATGTTCATGCCGTGCTGCCCGCCGTTGAGGCCGTGCTGGCGGAGCCCGATGTCGCCGCCGCGGATCTGATCGTCCTCACCGGGGACATCGCCTGCGGGCCGCAACCGGCGCAGGTGATGGACCTGTTGACCGGGCTGGGCGACAAGGCGCGGTGGATCAGGGGCAATGCGGACCGGGAACTGGTGGAGTACCGGCGCGGGCTGCGTACCTCCATCCCCGACCCCATCGGCCCCTCGGCCGCCGAGGGCCTGCGCGAGGAGCACATCGACTTCCTGGCGGCCCTGCCGACATCCCTGACGCTCTCGGTGCGCGGACTGGGTGAGGTGCTGTTCTGCCATGCCACCCCGCGTGATGACGAGGAGGTGGTGCTGGTGGATTCCGGGGCCGAGCGGTGGGCGGAGGTCTTCGCCGGGGTGGACCCGGCGGTCGGCACCGTTGTCTGCGGCCACACCCATATGCCGTTCACCCGGCTCGCCGCCGGCCGGCTGGTGGTCAACCCGGGCAGCGTAGGGATGCCGTACGGCAGAGCCGGAGCGCACTGGGCCCTGCTGGGCCCGGATGTGCAACTGCGCCGCACCCCGCTGGATGTGGAGCGCGCCATCGCGCGTATCGCCGCGGACTCCGCCTTCGAGCAGGCCGCGGCCTGGGCCGATTACTTCCTCAACGCACGGGCCACGGCGGAGGAGGCGTCCGCCCTTTTCGGCGGTCGGAGCTGACTCACCGTCGGCCGCAACGCCCGCCGGAACGGTCACAGTTGAATAACGCACCCCTCACCATATGGACCTGTGACATTGTACATGTCACATGATTCTCCCCATGAGAAGAGCAAGAGCCGTCATCTCGGCCGTCGCCGCCATCGGCGGAGTCCTCGCGGGTGTCACCCCAGCCGCCTCCGCCGCCCTGCCCGCCGCACAGAACACCGGCCAGGGCAAGCTCAATTGGAGCTCCTGTCATGACACCACCACCCCAGAGCTGCAGTGCGCGATGCTCGAAGTGCCCCTGGACTACGCACATCCCCAGGGCACCAAAATCAAGATCAAGCTGAACCGGCTGCCGGCCACCGCGCCCAAGAGCAAGCGGCAGGGCCCGATCCTGCTGAACCCCGGCGGCCCCGGCGACTCGGGCCTGTGGATGCCCGCCTATATCTCCGGAAAGGTCCCCAAGGACGTCGCCGCCACCTACGACTGGATCGGCTTCGACCCGCGCGGCACCAACGCCAGCGAACCGCATGTCACCTGTGACGCCCACTACTTCGACGGCGAGCGGCCGGACTACCGGGTGAGCAAGGGCACTTCACAGGCCTGGCTGGAGAAGTCGGCCAAGTATGCGGCCGACTGCGCGGCCAACTGGAGCTGGTTCCTTCCGCATATGACCACGGTGGACAACGCCCGTGACATGGACAGCATCCGGCGTGCACTCGGCACCCAGAAGATCAACTTCTATGGCGGCTCCTGGGGCACCTCGCTCGGCTCGACCTACGGTCAGCTCTTCCCCTCGCATGTGCGCCGGATGGTGCTGGACAGCATCGTAGGCCCCACCATCAGCTGGTACGACCACAACATCCTGCAGGACAAGGAACACCAGCGCCGGTTCGACGCCTTCGCGGCCTGGACCGCCAAGGCCGACTCGGTCTACCACCTGGGCACCGACGCCGCCACGGTGAAGCGGAAGTACGACCAGGTCGAGGACGCGCTGCGGAGCAACCCGGTGGACGCCGCCCCCGCCCCCGGCAAGATCGGCCCCGCCGAGTTCGAGGACACCTTCTACGGCGGCGGCTACAACTTCCTGCGCTGGCCGCGGATGGCCACCGTGCTCTCGGCCTACCTCACCAAGCACGACACCCGGCCGCTGAACATCGCCTACAACAACTACGCCGCCCCGGGCGCCGACGACGGCACCTTCCCGGCCTACAACGCGGTCCAGTGCACCGAGAACAACTGGCCGCGCGACTGGGAGTTCTGGAAGAAGGACCAGGCCACTGTGAACGCGGTGGCACCCTTCTACACCTATAACAACATGTGGTACAACGCCGCTTGCATGTTCTGGCCCTATCAGGGCAACCAGGCCGGGCGGTTGAAGATCACCGGCAAGGGACTGCCGCCCGTCCTGCTCTTCCAGGCCACCGAGGACGCCGCCACGCCGTACCAGGGCGGTGTCGCCATGCACCGGGCGCTGCCCGGATCCAAGCTGGTCGTCCAGAAGGGCGGCAGCTTCCACGAGATCCTCTTCCATGACAACCCCTGCCTGGACGACACCTTCACCGCCTATCTGCGGGACGGCAGCCTGCCCACCGGCAAGGGTTTGATCGCCAAGACCTGCGCCCCGGAGCCCGACCCGGCGCCGGTCTATGTCAACCCGCCCGCCGCCTCCCTGAAGGCCGGGACCGGCCTGCGGCCCACCGACCGGGAAGCCGTCCACGGCGTCCGGTAACCGAACCGGGCACGGATCCGGTAACACGGCGGCGGGCGACCGCCCTCGCTCCGCCGCCCATCGCACCCGCGCGGCTCGGCGCGGTTCACCGGCGCCGACAGCCCGGTCCGGTTGCGGTCAAGTATGCCGGTGATCACTTGCGGTCGCGGAAGGATGCGCCGCCGGGAAACGTTGTACGGGCATGGGTATCGTTTACCAAACCACTATGAAACCCACCAAGTTGGAGATTCTCGCCCCCTGGCTCCTCGACCGGCCGTGGTATCTCGGCACGGGACGCCCGCCACGGCTGTCCAGGACCGGCGGCTTCCGTCTCGACGATCCCCTGGGCGAGGTCGGCATCGAACTCATGGTGGCCACGGACGAGTCCGGCGAGCGACCGGTCTCGTACCACCTGCCGCTCACCTACCGTGGAGCGCCCCTCGAAGGCGCCGAGCACGCACTCATCGGCACCTCCCGGCACGGGGTGCTGGGGAAGCGGTGGGTGTACGACGGGACGCACGACCCGGTGCTGGTGGCCCAGGTGCTGGAGCTCCTCCAGGGGCGCGCCGAGCCGCAGGCGAGGAGCCAGTCCAACACGCCCGATCCTTCGGTCACTTCGCACTTCAGCGGGGCAGCGTTCCCGGTGGCGGTCAGGACGACGGCGGTCACCGATGGGCCGGACGGCACCGAGTTGGTGGTGGAGCCCGAGGCAGGCGAACGCCCGCTGCGGGTGCACATCACACGCGTGCTGCAAGCCGGGCAGCGGACCCCTGGGGATGAGGCCCGGGGCTTTGTCACGGCCCCCTGGAGCCTGCCGGACGGCACCGAGCCCCGGGGTGTCTTCCTGCAGCTCCGGTGAATCCGTCCTGCCGTGGTCCGGGCGGTCATAGCGTCGTGGCATGGCCACTGCTGACGACACGGCCTACCGGTACCGCGCCGCCGTCCCCGAGGACACCGGGGCCATCAAGGCCCTGGACGGTTCCTTCACCACCGGCACCGTCTTCCAAGTGACGGTCACCGAGGGCGGTTTCACCCTGCGGGAGCTCCCGGTGGATCCGCCCCTGACCAAAGTGTTTCCCGAGGACACGCCGGACGGTGACAACGAGGACGACCCGGACTCCCGCACCTTCGTCGCCGAAGGGCCCGCCGGCGGCCTGGCCGGGTTTGTCACCGTCTCCTACTCCGCCTGGAACCGCCGGCTGACCATCGAGGACATCGAGATCGCCCCGGAACACCGGGGCCGGGGAGTCGGCCGCGCTCTGATGGGGCTCGCGGCGGACTTCGCCCATGAGCGGGGTGCCGGGCATCTCTGGCTGGAGGTCACCAATGTCAACGCGCCGGCGATCCACGCATACCGGCGCATGGGCTTCACCTTCTGCGGGCTGGACACCACCCTCTACGGGGGCACCGCCTCGCAGGGCGAGCAGGCGCTGTATATGAGCAGGTCCTGCGCCTGAGCGGGCAGCGGGCGAGCCAGAGGGAGATGCCGATGTGGAGCCCGGCCAGGCAGATGGTCACGGCTCCTCGGGACGGGTAGCGATGCCGCGTCACACGCTTTCTCAGCCGATGGTGACGACTCGTGCCCAGGGCGGCGGGGCATCCGGGACGTAGTCGGGGTCCTCCTCGTCCGCGGTGCGGGCGGGGCGGGGGAAGAGGCCGACGACGGTGCGGCAGGGAGGCTGCGTCGAAGGCCATGGAGTCTGGCCGTCCGTCAGGGCGACGATCACGTCCGGGCGGGGCCGGGTGCGGAGCGCCCGGGAGAAGCCAGAGCGCAGATCCGTTCCCCCGCCGCCGGTCAGCGGGATGTTCTCGGCGCGGCAGAGCGGGACGGCGATCCCGGCCGCCGCGTCGCAGGAGATCACCGAGATCAGGTCGCGCTGCCCGCCCACGGCGCGCGAGATCGCCGTCAACTCCAGCAGCGCACTGCCCAGTTCGGCGTCGCTCACCGAAGCGGAGGTGTCGATGACGACGCAGACCCGGGGCGGCGTACGGCGCAGGCTGGGCAGCAGCACCCCGGGGACACTGGCGGAGCGCCGGGACGGACGCCGGTAGTTGTGGTCCTCGCCCGCCCCGGGCGCACCCACCGCCGAGCGGACCGCCGCACCCAGCAACTGCCGCCAGGGCTGCGGTGGGTGGAATGCCTCGTCCGCCCACCGGCGCCACCCCTCGGGTGCGTCGCCCGGCCGGCCCTTGATCCCTTCGGCGACCCGGAAGCGGACCGCGTCCCGCTGCTGTCGGCTCAGCCCATGCGCCCCGTCGGGCCCCAGCTCCCACGGCCGGTTCTGCCCGTCGGCACCGCTGCCGCAGTCCAGCCAGGCCAGGTCCGCGGCGAGGGCGGACATCGAGGCCGTGCGCAGGTACTCCTCCATCAACAGCCCGTCGGGCAGTCGCAGCATCGATGGCAGCGCCGCCCCGGCGGGCAGGGGCAGACCGTCACCGTAGATGTCGTCGTTGATCTCGAAGTCGGCGGCGATGTTCCGCCGCAGCCTCTCGCCCGGCCCGTGTTCCTCGTGTTCCCGTGCATACCGCTCGCCCCGTCCGTGGTGGTCGCGGAGCAGGTGGGAGACCTCGTGCACCCAGACGCCCGCCAGTTCCCCCACCGGGGTGCGTGCCACAAAGCCGGGAGAGACATAGCAGCGCCAGTGCGCGTCCACCGCCATGGTCGGTACCCACCGGTCCTCCACCACTTGCAGCGCGAAGAGCGCGTCGGCCAGGTAGGGACGGACCTTTACCGCGTGCAGGCGGGCGGCCAGCAACTTCTCGGTGTCCAGCGGGAGTTCGGGGTGGTCGTCCAGTGGGCCCGGCGCGGCGGCCCGCACCGGGCGCGGCGGCGCGGGCCGGGGCATCGGTCGCGGCAGCGGGTGCGGCCCCGGGCGCCTCTCGGCCCCCGTCATCGGCGCACCGCCGACGTACGCCCGGCCTCGGCGGACGCCGTGGCCCGGGCCACCGACCGGTCGGCCCGCCGGACGATTCCGACCACCCCGGCCAGCCGCTCCACCGCCTCCGGCACCTCCCAGTCGTCGCGCCGCAGCGCGGCCAGCGTGGTCGCCGGGGCGGCCAGCAGGTCGGGGGCGCCGGTTTCCAGCGCCCGGGCCAGCACCGCCCAGGCCGCCTCCCACCGTTCCCGCTCCGGCCGTGCCCCGACGGCGGCCACCACCGCGTCCAGCGCCGCCTGACGCAGATCGCCCCGCACCGGGAGTTCGGCGGAGGCCGGGTCGGCCAGCAGCGTCTCCGGATCCGGCAGGTCCATCCGGTCCAGATGAGCGAGGAGTTCGAGCCCCGGGCCGTCCCCCACCGCGCCCCGCACCAGCAGCGCCAGCACCTCCCGGGAGACAGCGGCCGCCGTGCCGAAGGCCAGCAGGGTCAGCGCGGCCTGCCAGCTGCGGGGGGAGGGCCAGGCGCCGCCGCGCCGCGTCTCGGTGCTGGGCAGCCGGTGGATCAGCGCCGGCCGGGCTCGCAGGAAGCCGCAGACCGCGCGCCGGGCGAAGGCCACCGCCTCCGGCAGCCGCTCCGGCGCCAGGTGGGGCAGCTCGGCACGGGGCCAGACCCCGCCCAGTCCGCGTACCACCACCTCCCGCTCGTGCACCCAGTGCAGATGCACAAACCGGTTGGCCAGCGGCGGGCTCAGCTCCCACCCGTCCGCAGCCGACGCGGGCGGATTGGCGGCGGCCACGATCCTTACTCCTGGCGGGAGTTGCAGCGTACCGACCCTCCGCTCCAGGACGACCCGGAGCAGCGCGGCCTGGACGGCCGGGGTGGCCGTGGAGAGTTCGTCCAGGAAGAGCAGCCCCCGTCCGGCCCGTACGAGCTCAACTGCCCACTGGGGAGGCGCCATCGGCACGCCTTGCACCGCGGGGTCGTCGCCCAGGATGGGCAGGCCGGAGAAGTCGGACGGTTCATGGACGCTGGCGATCACGGTCGTCAGCGGCAGGCCGAGGGAGGCGGCGAGCTGGGTCAGGGCCGAGGTCTTGCCGATACCGGGCTCGCCCCAGAGCAGCACGGGCAGGTCGGCCGCCACGGCCACGGTGAGTGCTTCGAGCTGCTCGTCGGGGCGCGGCTCGGTGGTGGTTGTCCGCAGGAGGGTGAGGAGGTCATCGGCGAGGGCGAGTTGGGCGCTGGTTCCGGGTACGTCGGTGGCGGGAACCGGGGCAGGCAGGAGGGCAGCGGAAGTCATGGGCATCACCTGGGGTGGAAGAAGGGAAGGGGACGGCCCGCCATGGGAGTCGGGGGGCGTGTGGCGTGAGATGCGCGGCAGGGAAGGGGATTTGGGCGGGCGGCCGGTCAGTGGGGCAGTCCGGTGCGGGGCCGGGCCCGGCTGGTCCGCTTGCCGCGCAGTGCGGGAGGCGTACGACGGTCGAGCCGGGGACGGTGGCCCGCCTCCGCGTGCCCCGCGCCGGAGGCGTTCCCGCCTCCGGCGGCACCGGCAGCGGGGTGGGTGCCGACCAGACCCGAGCGGAAGAGCCCGTGGTCGATGCGGCGAGCGGCGGCCGACTCCAGCTCGTCCCGGAGCGGCCCGTCGCGCAGGACCGCACCAGGGCCGAGCAACCCTTCGACCACGGCCAGCGCCCCGGTGATGTCACCGTGGCCAAGCCGCTCCCGGACCGCGGGCAGTGCCTCGGGGTTGCGGTGCACCGCGTCGATCGCCCGCAGGCACGGCAGCGCCGGACCGCCGAGCGCCACCAGTAGCTCCTCTCGGCGCAGTTGGGCCGGGTCGTGATCGACTGCCGTCAGCGCCCCGTCCCGCAGCGCGATCCGGTGGACCCGGCCCCGGCATTCCACCCGGTGCGGATCGCCCGGCTCCGGAGCGGGGCCTGCCGCCGGTGCCGGACCGGCGGCCTCCAGTGCCGCGGCGACGAGCGGATGCAGCTGCCCGGCCGAGACCAGCCCGGCTCGCAGCAGCTCCAGATCCGGCAGGACCCGGGCCGCCGCCTCCGGCAGTACCGGAAGCGCCGCAACCTCCTGCGGCGGCAGCGCTTCCCGCAGCGACCGGAACGCCGGGGCATGACTGTCGTCGGGGGCAATGAGCTCGAAGACGGCGCGTCTTCGCATACCGAGCCGCACGGCGAAGGCCCCGCGAGGGTGCCCCTCGGCCCGCAACAGCAGCTCCGCCTCGGTGGCCCAATGTGCCGGCGCCCATGGAGAATTGTGGTCGGTGAGCAGATCGGGCAGGTCCCGCCCATCCTGCCCGGCCGGCCGCCCGGGTACGTCGGGCCGGCCGGGCGATGCCCCGTCCGCACCGCACCGCCGGGCCAGCTCGCCGCTCCGTCCGGCATCCCAGAGGTGCCGGTGCAGGTCGAGCCGGAAACGCCGGCCGGGATGCGGGTGCGTATGCGGATGGTGCCGAGGGGCGCCGTCCCCGGACCCCTCCCACAGGGCCAGCGACATCCGCTGCCCGGCGGCCGCCCAGGCCGGCGGTGTCCGCACCACCAGTTGCAGCGGTGTGGCACCGTAACTCCGGTAACGAGCCAGGGAGATGGTGAGGCCGGGCCGGAGCCGACCGTGGGGGGCGATCCGCGGCATATGCCAGCGGAGCAGATCCGGCGCCAGTCGGCGCAGATCTGCCCGGAGGCGAGTGACGAGTTCGGTGCCGTGGCGGTCGCGTACGGCGCGCAGATCGAGATCGACGTCGATCCGGGCGGCGGCGCAGGCCCCTGCCCAGTCACCGGCCGCACGGCGCGCGGTCGCGGTCTCGATCATGGAGGGTGGCACGGCGTACTCACGCACGCGCTGCCACATCAAAAGGTGGGCCGGAATCGGGTTCGCGATGTGATGTGCCATCAGCACTCACCTTGCGCGAACGATTCCCCCAATCGATACGAGGAGAAGTTCTTCATCGCCCGCATCATAAGCAGCCCGATCGCGATCTGTCAGTTCCCCTGGACCGCCCAGCGGGCTCCCTGCGGCGCACATGGAGCGCCAACACGGTCGGCGGCAGCGCGTACCGGCACTCTCCCGTCCGCCTCCGGTCTCGGTACTGTTCCCTGACCCGGAAACGCGGCCTGTCCGCCCAGACCCGAGGAGCCCCGCATGAAGATGCTGATCAATGTCCCCGAGACCGTGGTCTCCGACGCTCTGCGCGGTATGGCGGCCGTCCATCCCGAGCTGACCGTCGATGTGGAGCGGCGGGTGATCCTGCGGCGGGACGCGCCGGTCGAGGGGAAGGTGGCGCTGGTGTCCGGTGGCGGGTCGGGGCATGAGCCGTTGCATGGGGGGTTTGTGGGGCCGGGGATGCTGGACGCGGCCTGTCCGGGAGAGGTGTTCACCTCGCCGGTGCCCGATCAGCTGGTGCGGGCGGCGGCCGCGGTGGACAGTGGGCGGGGGGTGCTGTTCATCGTGAAGAACTACACGGGCGATGTGCTCAATTTCAATATGGCCGCCGAACTGGCCGAGGACGAGGGCATCCAGGTGGCCAGTGTGCTGGTCAACGATGATGTGGCGGTGATGGACAGCACCCATACCGCGGGCCGCCGGGGCACCGGCGGCACCCTCTTCGTGGAGAAGATCGCGGGGGCGGCGGCCGAGCAGGGGGCGCCGCTGGAGCGGGTGGAGTCCATCGCCCGCCGGGTGAACGACGCCTCGCGGAGCTTCGGGGTGGCCCTGTCCGCCTGCAGCACTCCGGCCAAGGGCGGCCCCACCTTCGAACTGCCGGAGGGCGAGCTGGAGTTGGGGGTGGGCATCCACGGGGAACCGGGGCGGGAGCGGCGGGCGATGATGACCGCCGGGGAGATCGCCGACTTCTCGGTGGACGCCGTGCTGGAGGACCTGCGCCCCAGCGCCCCGGTGCTGGTGCTGGTCAATGGCGCGGGCGGCACTCCCCTGCTGGAGCTCTACGGCTTCGCCGCCGAGGTGCACCGGGTGCTGCGGGAGCGCGGGGTGGCAGTGGCCCGGACGCTGGTGGGCAACTATGTCACCTCGCTGGACATGGCGGGCGCCTCGGTGACGCTTTGTCAGGTGAATGATGAACTGCTGCGGCTGTGGGACGCACCGGTGCGGACGCCGGGGCTGCGCTGGGGGTGCTGAGGGGTTGTCAGGGTGCGGAGAGCCCTTGAGGCTCCGTACCGGGCCCCGTCAGGCCCCGTGCCAGACGGTGGTGGCGTTGCAGAACTCGCGGATGCCATGACCGGACAGCTCCCGGCCGTAGCCGGAGCGTTTGACGCCGCCGAAGGGGAAGGCCGGGTGGGAGGCGGTCATTCCGTTGAAGTAGACGCCGCCCGCCTCCAAGTCCCTTACACAGCGCTCCTGTTCCTCCTCGTCCCGGGTCCAGACGTTGGAACTCAGGCCGAAGGGCGAGTCATTGGCGATCCGCAGCGCGTCATCGAGGTTGCGTGCCCGGTAGACGGTGGCCACCGGGCCGAAGGCTTCCTCGTGGTGGATGCGCATTCCGGGGGTGACGCCGGTGAGCACCGTGGGCGGGTAGAACCAGCCCTTGGTCAGGGCTTCCGGCTCGGTGGGGCGCCGTCCGCCGCACATCGCGGTGGCGCCGTGCCGCAGGGCGTCGTCCACCAGCGCCGCCAGATCGTCGCGGCCCTGCTCGGTGGCGAGGGGGCCGATGTCGGTGGACTCCTCCATGGGGTCGCCCACGGTGAGGGAGTCCATCAGGGCGGTGAAGCGCTCGGTGAAGACATCATGGATGTCGGTGTGCACGATAAAGCGTTTGGCCGCGATGCAGGACTGGCCGTTGTTCTGCACTCTGGCGGTGACCGCCACCCGCACCGCGCGGTCCACATCGGCCGAGGGCAGCACCAGGAAGGGGTCGCTGCCGCCCAGTTCCAGGACCGTCTTCTTCACCTCGTCACCGGCGACGGCGGCGACCGCGCGCCCGGCCGGTTCGCTTCCGGTGAGGGTGGCGGCGGCGACCCGGTGGTCCCGTAGCACGGCCTCCACGGCACTGGAACGCACCAGCAGGGTCTGGAAGCAGCCCGGGGGGTATCCCGCGCGACGGAAGAGGTCTTCCAGATAGAGCGCGGTCTGCGGCACATTGGAGGCGTGTTTGAGCAGGCCGACGTTGCCCGCCATCAGGGCGGGGGCGGCGAACCTGATGACCTGCCAGAGCGGGAAGTTCCAGGGCATCACGGCCAGGACGACGCCCAGCGGGCGGTAGCGCACCCGGGCGCTCACCGCGCCGGAGTCCTTGACGTCCGCCTCGGCCGGGTGCTCGTCGGCCAGCAGGCCCTCGGCGTGTTTGGCGTACCAGCGCATGGCCTTGACGCACTTGGCCGCCTCGGCGCGGGCGGCGGCCAGCGGCTTGCCCATCTCCAGGGTCATGGTGCGGGCGATGTCCTGCTGGTCCTCCTCCAGCAGGTCCGCCGCGGCGCCCAGCAGCCGGGCCCGCTCGGCGAAGGAGGTGGTGCGGTAGCGCCTGGCCGCTTCGGCGGCCGTGTCCACCCGTCGCTCGATCTCCTCAGGGCCGAGTTCTTCAAAGGTCTTGAGGGTCTCGCCGGTCGTGGGGTTCACCGTCGCGATGGCCATGGACGTCCTTCCTCACAACTCGCTGCTGCCGACCCCTCGACCTTGCGCCGCACCGGGGTACGGCGCAAGACGGCCGGTCCCGTCGGGGGCCGGGTCAGCGCGGGGGGCGGGAGGAGCGCGGGGGCCGGTCGGCGTCGTCCGCGGCCCGGCCCGGTCCGGGCAGCCGTGCGGTGTCCCAGCCGCCCATGGCCTCCTGGCCGGACTCGGCGGCGGCGGCGGCCGGCAGTCCGGGCGAGATCACGGTGCCCTCCACCACCTGGGCGCCGGGGCGGTCCGGCAGCGCCCGCATCCGGTAGAGCACCGCCACCGCCAGCGCCGAGGACAGCCCGAAGCCGGTGCAGCACACCCAGGGCAGCCAGGGCAGGCCGGTCCGTTTGGCCGTGTCCATGGACCACCCGACCACCGCGTTGCCGCCGGCCGCGGTCAGCCCGGCGAAGACGTAGAAGAGGCCGAAGTAGGTCCCGGCCAGCGACTCCCGGCCGAACCGGGGGATCATCTCCAGCACTGCCGGGTGCGCCACCATCGTCCCGAAGAACAGCAGCAGCGACCCCAGGATCATGATCACCATCCGGGGGGCGATCTCCCGCGCCCCATTGGGCGCGCCCGCGGCGCAGATCAGCAGCGGGGGCAGGAAGGACAGCCCCATCACCACCAGCCCCGGGCCCACCCAGCGGGGACCGCCGCCATGCCGTTCCAGCGCCCGGGTGATGGGCAGCTGGAAGAGGTTGGCCACCGCGCCCAGGCCCAGCAGCACCCCGGCCGCCCCGTCCCAGCCGGACGCCTGCCGGGCGCCCTCCGGAAGCAGCAGGCACAGCTGGTTCTCCACGGTGAACATGCCGGTGGTGGCGAAGGAGAACAGCAGGAACCTGCGGTTGCCGAAGACCTCCAGCCAGTCGCCCAGCACACTGCCCCGGTTCGCGGGCACCGGCTGGCCGTCCGGGAGCACCATGGCCTGCCCCACGGTCAGCAGGGCGAAGACCCCGGCTCCGGCCACCGCCCAGATGCGGAAGTCGGTCAGATACAGCACACTGCCCAGCACCAGCCCGATCAGCGAGCCAATGGTGGCGTACACATTGAGCAGGGCGAAGGCCTCCGCCTTGCGGACGCCCGGCGCCAGGGCGACATAGGCGCGGGCGGAGGGGTAGAACAGCCCCGCCGCCAGCCCGTTGAGCACCGACGCCGCGCAGACCACCGGCAGGGTGCTGCCGAAGGCGAAGAGCGAGAAGCCCAGGGTGCGCAGGGCGCACCCGGCGATGATCACCGTTCGGGGTCCCAGCCGGTCGGCGGCCGAGCCGCCCAGCAGAAACAGGCCCTGCTGGCCCA
The DNA here is from genome assembly GCF_003121295.1 of Streptomyces orinoci. GTDB lineage: Bacteria > Actinomycetota > Actinomycetes > Streptomycetales > Streptomycetaceae > Streptomyces > Streptomyces orinoci. The sequence continues at coordinate 143,180 of NZ_PHNC01000003.1, read as the reverse complement.
GGTTACGGATGCCCAGCACCAGCCCGACAAGGGCCGCGGACATTCCCAGATCCCGTCCCAGATATGCTGCCAGAAGCGGCACCAGGATATAGAACCCGATATCGATCCCAAACTGGTTGATCAATAGCAGTCGCAATGCGAGAGGAAACTCGCGAGTCACCCTAAAAGCTTTCATGCGCATCCCTGAATTCATCTCGAACGGGCAGCGAACGCCCGGTGTCGAGCAGGCGCCAAGGGCCCGGAGGGGGGTGAAAGTGCGCAAAGCGATGGGGACGTTGGCCGGTCTGACCTCGTACTTCTCCCGCGCTCACCCCTGGGTCAGGGGGCGCGGCGGGTCATCGCCCGACTCGCCGGATCGCTCTTCCCAAAAGGGGAACAGCCGCACTCGATGACGTTGAGCGAGCGGTCGATCATATGCTTTTGCGGTGCATCCTCACCGACTCCCGACTGCGCTCGGAAGAATACGCAACAGACACTTTAGCAAAGCGAAGGGATTCGGCATAGAGCGGGTTGTCGAGCGGTTCAAGCCAGAGCGCCGGGACGTTGCGGAATTTTGCCCGCTCTTTTCTTCGACATTGGGAACTTGCACGCCCGAGAACTTGCACACGGGAGAACTCGCACGCAGGGGAACCTGCAAGCAGTGGAACTCATGTGCGATTGAACGGGCCTCCGAAGAACCGGCTGCTGTTGGCTCGGACGGACCTCAGGCGGACGCGGCGTGCCCGCCCGGCAGCCGCAGCCGGTCGCGGATCACCCGCACCGCCGACTCGGCGTCGTCCACGGTGACCGTGTACGAGCGGCCGTCCCCCAGCCGCACCACAAAGCCCTCACCACGCCGCACGATCACCGCGGTGCCCTTCTCCGGACGCCAGCGGTAGCCCCAGCCGCCCCAGTGCCGGGGGGTGACCCGGGGGGCGAAGTCCGCGCCGATCACATGGGCCAGCGGGATCCGGGTGCGCGGCAGCCCGATATGGCCGCAGCGGATCTCCAGGGTGTCCTTGTCCACCCGCACCGCCACCTGGACAAAGGCCAGGGTGCCGAAGAGCATCAGCAGCCCCGCCGCGACACAGCCCACCACCGACATCACCAGCGGCGCCAGCCCGGAGGTCCAGGGGCTGTCCACGGCCAGCTCGATGCCCAGCGCCATACACGCGGCGCCCGCCGCGGCGAGCAGCCACTGCACTCGGTTGGTGGCGCGGCCGGTCCACACCACGGGCTCCGTACCGGGCCCGCCGGATTCGGGGCTCTGCGAGCCCTCATCGCCCCTGGGGGCTCCGGGCTTCTCGCTCATACCGCGCAGCCTACCCACCCCGGGCCGCCGTGGCAGGGGCGCGGAACCGCCCGGGCTCAGGCGCCCGCGGGCACCAGCGCGGCCAGCGAACGGCCCTCGGGGTAGGCCAGCGCGGCCGGCACCGGCTCCATGGCCTCCCGGCCGCCGAGCAGCACGGTCAGCCGCCCGCGGGCCGCCGCCTCCGGCCGCGGAACGGCGCCGATGCGGCGCAGCGCCTGGGCGGCCACCGCCCCGGCGGAGCCGTGCAGCACCACCGGCGGCGCGGCGGGCGGCTGAACGGCGGCCCGGATGCGCTCGGCGACCAGTTCATAGTGGGTGCAGCCCAGGACGACGGCCCGTACATCGCGCGGGGTACGGGCGGCGGCGTCCGCCACCGCGGCGTCGATCGCCTGCTCGTCCGCCCGTTCCACGGCATCGGCCAGACCCGGGCAGGCGACCTCGGTGACCTCCACCCCGGCGGCGAAGTCATGGATCAGGCCGCGCTGGTAGGGACTGCCGGTGGTGGCCGGGGTGGCCCAGATGGCCACCGGCCCGCCGCCGGCCGCCGCGGGCTTGATGGCCGGCACGGTGCCGATCACCGGCAGCTCGGGCTCCAGCTCGGCCCGGATCGCGGCCAGGGCGTGCACCGAGGCGGTGTTGCAGGCGATGATCAGCGCGTCCGGCCGCTGGGCGGCGGCGGCCCGGGCGCAGCCCAGGGCGCGCTCGGTGAGGTCTTCGGTGGTCCGGGGCCCCCAGGGCATGCTGCCGGGGTCGGAGGAGATGACCAGATCGGCGTCGGGCCGCAGACGGTGTACGACGGCGGCCGCCGCCAGAAGGCCGATGCCGGAGTCCATAAGCGCGATCTTCACCCGGTCACTTTAATGGATGACCCCTGGACGGCTCCCGGGCAGCCGGAGGAACAGCGGCGCGGGGTGGCCGAGGAGGGGCAGCACCCGGCAGCCGAAGAGTGCGGCGTGGGCGCCGTCACTGCGGCAGACTTCGGCGGGTGAACGCGCTGACATGGATCTCGCTGGGTTCCCTGACCGCGTGGGCCTGGCTGCTGCTGGGGCAGGGCCTGTTCTGGCGCACCGATGTGCGTCTGCCACCGCGCTCCGCGCCCCCGCCCGGTGACTGGCCGCCGGTGGCGGTGGTCGTCCCGGCCCGGGACGAGGCCGCGGTGCTGCCCCGGAGCCTGCCGTCCCTGCTGGCCCAGGACTATCCCGGCCGGGCCGAGGTCTTCCTGGTGGACGACGGCAGCACCGATGGCACCGGCGAGCTGGCCCGGTCCCTGGCCGAGCGGCACGGCGGGCTGCCGCTGACCGTTGACACGCCCGGCGAGCCGGGGCCCGGCTGGACGGGCAAGCTCTGGGCGGTGCGGCATGGCATGGCGCTGGCCCGTGCCCGCACCGACGCCGAATATCTGCTGCTGACGGACGCGGACATCGCCCACCGGCCGGACAGTCTGCGGGAGCTGGTGGCCGCGGCCCGCTCCGGCGGGCTGGACCTGGTGTCGCAGATGGCCCGGCTGCGGGTGGCCACCCGCTGGGAGCGGCTGATCGTCCCGGCCTTTGTCTATTTCTTCGCCCAGCTCTATCCCTTCCGCCGGGTCAGCCGGCCCGGGGCCCGGACCGCCGCCGCGGCCGGGGGCTGTGTGCTGCTGCGCCGGGACGCCGCCGAGCGGGCCGGTGTCCCGGAGAGCATCCGGCAGGCGGTGATCGACGACGTCTCGCTGGCCCGTGCGGTCAAGCGCTCCGGCGGCCGGATCTGGCTGGGGCTCGCCGAGCGGGTGGACAGCGTCCGGCCCTACCCCGGACTGGGTGAGCTCTGGCGCATGATCTCCCGCAGCGCCTATGCCCAACTCCGGCACAATCCGCTGCTGTTGGCGGGCACGGTGGCCGGACTGGCGGTGGTCTATCTGGCGCCGCCGGCCGCCGTGCTGGCGGGTGCGCTCGGCGGGGACCGGGTGGCCCTGGCGGCAGGGGCGGCCGCCTGGGCGGTGATGGCCGGGACCTATGCACCGATGCTGCGTTACTACCGGCAGCCGCTGTGGACGGCCCCGCTGCTGCCATTCACCGCGCTGCTGTATCTGCTGATGACGGTGGACTCGGCGGTGCAGCACTATCGCGGCCGGGGCGCGGCCTGGAAGGGACGGACCTATGCCCGCCCCGAGGCCGCGCCCTGAGACCGCCTCACTTACGGCCGGGCCGCCAGTTCATCCCCCAGCCATAGGCGTGGTCCAGGGTGCGCTGCGGGCTGACCCCGGGCTGCGGCACCAGATAGCGGGCCTCGCGCCGGATCACCAGGTCGCCGCCCTGGTTGGTGATCAGGGCCAGGGCACAGACATTGGACGGCACGGTGCACTCGTCCAGCGAGAACTCCACGGGGGCGCCGTGCTGCGGTTGCAGGGTGACGGTGGCGTGCAGCCCGGCGAAGCTGGTGGCGCCCTCGTAGATGGTGACGAACACCAGGATCCGCCGGAAGGCGCTGCGATGGTCCAGGTTGATGGTGAGGTTCTCACCGGTGGCCACCGCGCCGGTGCGGTCGTCGCCGTCGAGGTGGATATAGGGCGGGCGGTGTACGGCGCCGAAGGCGTTGCCCAGCGCCTGCACCACGCCCTTGGTGCCGTCCGTCATCTCGTACAGCGCGCCCAGGTCCAGGTCCAGATCCGCCTGCTGCTGGGGCGCCAGGGCCTTGCTCAGCCGGCGGGCCCAGCCGCCCTGGGCGGCCTGGTTCGCCTGGCGCATCTGCCAGTTGAGGTTGACTCGCATGGTGCCGGAGGTGCCGCCCTGCTTGGCGAGCGAGACGGCGGGGGCGTCCTTGGTGAGCGTCACCTTGCTCAGCGACACGGGGCGCGGGGCGGGCGTGGACGGTGCCGTGGCGGGCGGTGCGGGCACGGCCGCGGGTCCGGCGGGCGGTGAGGGTACGGCCGCCGGTGCGGCGGGCGCGGGCGGCTGGGTGCCCGGCGCGGGTGGTTGCGCGCCCGGCGTCCCGGGCGGCCGGGCCCAGGGTTCCGCCGGGCGCGGGGCGGACTCCGGGGTGCCCGGCCCGGCACCTCCCTGCCATGCCGGGGCCAACGGCCGCCCGGCCGGGTCCAGTTGGCCGGACGACGGCGGCGCCGATGGGTACGAAGCCCCCGGTACCCCATCCGGCACGGACGCCCCCGAGGCCCGCCGCGCCCCCTCCCCCACCGACGTCACCGAAACCCCCCGCTCCCCCGCCGCCGCGTCCTCCACCGTGATGCCGAAGTCCATGGCCAGCCCGGCCAGCCCTCTGTCGTATCCCTGGCCCACGGCGCGGAATTTCCACTCGCCCTGGCGGCGGTAGAGCTCGCCCAGGACAAAGGCCGTCTCCACGGTGGCGTCCGCGCTGTCGAAGCGGGCCAGCTCGCCGCCGTCGGCCGCGTCGAGTACCCGGATGCGCAGCCCGGGAACCTGGCCGAAAGTGCCTCCGTCCGCCGAGGCCGCCAGCACCACCCGCTCGATCTCGGGCTCGACGGCGGCCAGCTCCACCGCCAGGGTCTCGGTCAGGATTCCGTCAGCGTCAACGGGCGTCCTGCCCATGTGCCGCACCGCGCCGGAGGGATGCACCGCCTGGTTGTAGAAGACGAAGTCCTCGTCGGAGCGCACTCGGCCGCCGGTCAGCAGCAGCGCCGAGGCGTCCACGTCGGGCACCCCCGGCCCCGGGGTCCAGCCCAGCTCGATCCGTACCGCCTGTGCGGGTATCCGGATGTTGGTGCCTTTGCGCATCCCCATGTTCCACCCCTGAGTCGGGCTCCTGGAGCCCCGGTCGGGTCGGTCGTTACACCTGCTCAACGCACCCGGCCCGGAGAATTCTCCGCGTTCGCCCGGATTTTTCATCGGCAGCACCCAGGGCGCCGGAATCAACCCCCGTACCTGACTCCCCAACCGGCACACCGGGGGCTTACCTTATGGGCTATGACCTCCCCGCGCAGTGCCTACGGCAGCGGTTACTACACCGCGTCGTCCTTCAAGGACACCCCCATTTACGACAGCCTCGTCGCCGAGCGGGGCACTCCTCAGATCGCCCCGATCAGGGTGTCGGCCCCCTATGACATGGGTGGCTCGATGGGCAGTTCGCTGCCGGCGCTGCCCGCTCTGCCCTCCGGGCCCTCGCACTCCCCAGCACCCTCCGGCTATCAGGCACCGCAGCCCCAGCAGACCGGCTACTCCCAACAGCCCCAGCAGTACGGGCAGCAGGCCGCTCCCCAGCCCGCGGGGCTCCAGCAGGCCGCCGTCCCTTATATCCCGCAGCAGGCCGGCGCCCCGCGCGGCTACCCGGGCCCGCAGCAGCAGCAATACCAGCAGCGGCCGGCCGCTCCGGGGGGCTATGACGCGATGCGCCCGGTGGCCCCGCGTCCGGCCCAGCCCGAGGACCCGTACGGCAGGCAGTACCCGAACCAGGGCGGATACTGACGAACCAGGGCGGCGTGTGGCCCGGCCGGGTCAACTGTCAGTGGGCACTGGCAAGATGACCGCATGTCCGACCCTGTACCGCCTGTTCTGAAGGCCATCCACTTCTATCCGGTCAAGTCGATGGCAGGCTGCGCACCCGGCGAGGCGGCCGTTGAGCCGTGGGGGCTCGCCGGGGACCGGAGGTGGATGCCGGTCGATGCGGACGGCCGGGCGCTCACCCAGCGCCAGCTGCCGCGGCTGGCCCTGGCCTCGGCGCGGCCCGCGCCGGGCGGCGGGCTGCTGCTGACGGCGCCGGGCGCCGGGCCGTTGGAGGTCGCCGTGCCCTCGGAGCGGGAGCATGGCACGGTCATGGTGGAGCTGTTCCGCGACAAGGTGGAGGCGGTGCCCGCCGCTCCGTCCGCCGATGCCTGGCTGAGCGGCTATCTGGGCATACCGGCCAGGCTGGTGTATATGGACCGGCCGGAGAGCCGTCGTGCGGTCAATCCCAAGTACGCCCTGGCGGGCGAGACGGTGAGTTTCGCCGACGGATATCCGGTGCTGGTCACCACCACCGCCTCGCTGGACGCCCTCAACTCCCTGATCGCGCAAGGCGATGTGCCCGGAGAGGGCCCGCTGCCCATGAACCGCTTCCGCCCCAATCTGGTGGTGGACGGCACCGCCGCCTGGGCCGAGGACGGCTGGCGGCGGCTGAGCATAGGCGAGTTGACCTTCCGGGTCGCCAAGCCCTGCGCCCGCTGTGTGATCACCACCACCGACCAGAGCACCGCCGAGCGCGGCCGGGAACCGCTGCGCACCCTGGCCCGCCACCGCCGCCTGGACGCCGGGCTGGTCTTCGGGCAGTTGCTGATACCGGAGAGCACCGGGCTGCTGCGGGTCGGCGACCGGGTCGAGATCCTCGGCTGAGTGCGGGTGCGACGTCAATGCGAGGCCCGAACCGCCGCTCGCCGGGAGTGATTTCACTCTCCCGCCGCCGGTGCCCGGCATGGCGGGCCACCCTGGCGGAAAGACCGAGGCATAGGGGGTGAGCACCGTGCGCGCGAGGTCCTGGGGATGGCTCGGCCGGCTGCTGCGCCGGCCCGCCTGGCGCTGGCGGCGCAATCCGCTGCGCCGCCGCAGCGATGTGGTGGAGGCGTGGCTGGGGCTGGTGGCGGTGGTGCTGATGCTGGTGGCCGGTCCGGTGGCCGGCTGGGCCTCGGGCTCGCTCGCCCATGGCGCGCTGCGGCATATGGTGCGCCAACAGCGCCTGCACCGGCACCAGGTGGAGGCCGTGCTGCTCAAGGTGCTGCCCGGCCGCCCCATGGACACCGACCCCCAGGCGGACGGCCGGCGCGAGGGCCATCACCGGGTGATAGCCCGATGGCCCGGCCCGGACGGCACGCTGCACACCGGAGTGGTGCCGGTGCACGGCACCGCCGCGGCCGGGAAGCGCTTTTCGATGTGGACGGACGACCAGGGCGGCGCGGCGGGCCGCCCGCTGGACGGTGCCACCGCCCAGGTCCACTCGGTGCTGGCCGGAGTCGGTGCGGCCGCCGCCACGGCGGGCGTCATACAGGGGGCGCGGGTGCTGGCCGTGCGCCGGCTGGTGCGCCGCCGGTACGCCCGCTGGGACCGCGACTGGGAGCAGGCCCGGCACACCTGGGGCCGGGCGGACGCCGGAAGCTGACCGGTCAACTCCCCTGTCCCGCGCACGCTACGGTGGGGCGACGGGACACGGGTCCCGGTGGACGCACGCACGATCTGGGGGCACGGCAGCACCATGGCACAGGGCTCGGTCCAGGTGACGCACACCGGCACGTCGCGGTGGCGGCGGCGTACGGGAGAGTACGACTCGCTCGCGACGGCCCTGGAGGCGTCGGCGGACGGCGATGTGCTCACCATCGCTCCCGGCACCTACCGGGAGAACCTGGTGGTGTCCCGGGCGGTGACCCTGCGCGGCGCCGATGGCTCGCTGGGCTCGGTGCGGATCGCCCCCTCCGAGGGAGTGGCGGTGACGGTGCGGGCCGCCGCCGCGCTGCTGGACCTGCATATCGAGGGGCATGACGCCGCGGTGCCCGCGGTGCTGGTGGCGGACGGCGCCCCGGAGCTGGCCGGGCTGCGGGTGGTGACGCGCTCCTCGGCGGGCATCGAGGTGCGCGGGGGCGCGCGTCCGACCGTGCGCCACTGCACCATTGACAATCTGGCGGGCGTGGGAATCAGCGTGTTGGAAGGGGCGGGCGGGGTCTTCGAGGAGTGCGAGGTGGTGGCGGCCGGCCAGTCCGGGGTGGTGGTGCGCGGCGGTGCCCAGCCGCGCCTGGAGCGCTGCCGGGTGCACCATGCCCGGGGCGCCGGGCTGTCGGTGACGGACGAGGGCAGCACCCTTCAGGCGCTGGGCTGCGAGGTGTACGAGATCAAGGGCGCCGGGGTGCAGCTGGCGGCCCGGGCGGCCGGCCGGCTGACCGACTGCCGGGTGCACCGGGTCACCGCGGACGGGGTGACCCTGGACAACGAGGCCGTACTGGCCCTGTCCGACTGCGACATCCACGACGTCCCGGAGAACGCCGTTGACCTGCGGGCCCGTTCGGTGCTCACCATGACCCGCAGCACGGTGCGCCGCTTCGGGCGCAATGGCCTGTCGGTGTGGGATCCGGGCACCCGGGCCGAGGCCGGCCACTGCGAGATCCAGGACAGCACCGGCGACTATCCGGCGGTCTGGGTGAGCGACGGGGCCAGTGCCGCGCTGACCTCCTGCCGGGTGCACGATGTACCGGACGCCCTGTTCGTCCTGGACCGGGGCTCGGCGGTGGAGGTCGGTGACAGCGATCTGTTCCGGGTGCGCGGTACCGCCGTCTCGGTCAGCGGCGGCGGCGCCGCGCAGCTGGCGGACTGCCGGATCCGGGAGGCGACCACCGGGGCCTGGTTCCGGGACCACGGCAGCGGCGGCACCCTGGCGGGCTGTGTGATCGACGCGACCGCCACCGGCGTGATCGTCACCAAGGGCGCCGACCCCTTGATCGAGCGCTGCACGGTGAGTTCACCGCTGGAGGCGGGGTTCTATGTCTCGGCGGAGGGCCGGGGCACCTTCCGCGGCTGCCGGGTGAGCGGCAGCGGCGGCTATGGCTTCCATGTCATCGACGGCTGCCGGGCGTTGCTGACCGAGTGCCACACCGAGCGCTGTACGCGCGGCGGTTATGAGTTCGCGGACAGCGGACCGGCCGGCGCCGGTAGCGGTCCGCTCACCGAGCGTTGCACCAGTGATGAGGGTGCCGTCCGCGCCCCCGGGGCGCTGGCCGTGGAGACCGTCGCGCGCCCGGCCGCGGTGCCGGTGGTGAGCGTACCCACCCCGCGCGCCCCGGAGCCGCCCGCGGCCGCCCCGGTCCCTTCCTCGCGCCCCCCGGCCTCGGTCCTGGGCGAACTGGACGCCCTGGTGGGGCTGGAGAGCGTCAAGCGCGAGGTGCGGGCCCTCACCGACATGATCGAGGTGGGGCGCCGGCGTCAACTGGCCGGTCTGAAGGCCGCGTCGGTCCGCAGGCATCTGGTCTTCACCGGCTCCCCCGGCACCGGCAAGACCACCGTGGCCCGGCTCTATGGCGAGATCCTGGCCTCCCTGGGGGTGCTGGAGCGCGGGCACCTGGTGGAGGTCTCCCGGGTGGACCTGGTGGGCGAGCACATCGGTTCCACCGCCATCCGCACCCAGGAGGCCTTCGACCGGGCCCGTGGCGGGGTGCTGTTCATCGACGAGGCCTACGCCCTGGCCCCGGAGGACTCCGGGCGGGACTTCGGCCGGGAGGCCATCGACACCCTGGTGAAGCTGATGGAGGACCACCGGGACGCGGTGGTGGTGATCGCCGCCGGCTACACCGCGGAGATGGAGCGCTTCCTGACCGTCAACCCCGGGGTGGCGTCCCGGTTCTCGCGCACCATCACCTTTGGCGACTACACCCCGGAAGAGCTGCTGCGCATCGTGGAACAGCAGGCGGAGGAGCATGAGTACCGGCTCGCCGCGGACGCCTCCCTGGCACTGCTCGGCTACTTCCGGGACCTCCCCAAAGGCCCGGCCTTCGGCAATGGCCGTACCGCCCGGCAGACCTTCGAGGCGATGGTGGAGCGGCATGCCGGCCGGGTGGCGCAGATGCCCGAGGCCAGCACCGAGGACCTGACCCTGCTGTACGCCGCGGACCTGCCGGAACCCGGCTAGCCGGGCGGGGCTGTCGGTGCCTCGTGCGAGGATGGCCGGGTGGTGGGTGAAGGATGGGGTGGCAGTGGTGGGTGACAGTCAGAACCTGCTGGCCGAGCAGCGGCGGGCCCTGATCCTGGACGAGGTCAGACGGCGCGGCGGGGTACGGGTCAACGAGCTCACACGCCGGCTCAATGTGTCGGATATGACGGTGCGCCGTGATCTGGACGCGCTGGCCCGGCAGGGCGTGGTGGAGAAGGTGCACGGCGGTGCGGTGCCGGTGCCCGAGGCCACGGCGCATGAACCGGGCTTCGAGGCCAAGTCGGCGCTGGAGCTGCGGGCCAAGGAGGAGATAGCCCGGGCGGCGGTGGCCATGGCCGCGCCGGGCAGTGCGATAGCGCTGGCGGGCGGCACCACGGTTTATGCCCTGGCGCAGCGGCTGGTGGGGGTGCCGGATCTGACGGTGGTGACCAACTCGGTGCGGGTGGCCGAGGTGTTCCACAACGCCCGTCGTCCGGTGGGCGGTTCGCCCTCGGCCGCCCGGCCCGGGGCGGCCACGGTGGTGCTCACCGGTGGGGTGCGTACCCCTTCGGACACCCTGGTGGGCCCGGTGGCGGACGCCGCCATCCGTTCCCTGCACTTCGATGTGCTGTTCATCGGGGTGCACGGGATATCGGCGCAGGCCGGGCTGTCCACGCCCAATCTGGCGGAGGCGGAGACCAACCGGCACTTCGTAAGGGCGGCCCGCCGGGTGGTGGTGCTGGCCGACCACACCAAGTGGGGCACGGTGGGCCTGAGTTCCTTCGCCTCGCTGGCGGAGGTGGACGCGCTGGTGACGGACTCGGGGCTGTCGCCGGACGCCCGGGCGGAGATGGCCGAGCTGCTGCCGCGGCTGGTGGTGGCGGAGGAGGAGGCCAAGGCCGAGGGGCCCTGAAGACATCGGGGTGTACAGGGGCTAAGGTGTGCGGGCCCGCTCGACCCGCCGACCCCCGGGGGTTACCCAGATGGCGCGCCAACTCCGCCCTGTGGGCGTTGATTTCGCCGGGACGGCCCGGTTGCGGATGACCTTCACCGCCGTGCTGGCGGCCGGTCCGGAGGCGGTCTACCGGGCACTGGCGGAGGATGTGACGGCCTGGCCGCAGTGGTTCCGTGCGGTGACGCTGGCCCGGCCGGCGGAGACCGCCGGGCGCCGTGGCCGGGTGATCGGCCTGGCGGGCGGGGTCCGGTTCGCCGAGACCATCATGGCCGCGGAGCCCTCCCGGCGGTACACCTACCGGATCGACCGGACCAATGTGCCCGCGGTGCGCGGCATGCTGGAGGACTGGCGGCTCTCTCCGGCGGGGGCCGGTACGGCGCTGTCCTGGACCGTGGCCCTGGACGCCCCGCCGCCGGTGCGGTGGCTGCTCCGGCTGGCCAGGCCCGCGTTCCGGCGCGCCTTCCGGCAGGCGGTGGGCTGCCTGGACGTCCGGCTGGCCGGGCTCAGCCGGTCCACCGGCCGGTCGTGAGGAACTCCGTGATGGTCCGGGTGTGGGGCTCGATGTCCAGCCCCTGCGCGGCCAGCCAGACGTCGGAGTAGTAGCGGTCCAGATAGCGGTCGCCGGAGTCGCAGATCAGGGTGACCACACTGCCCGTCCGGCCCGCCTGGAGCAGCTCCGCGGTGATCTTCAGGGCGCTCCACAGCCCGGTCCCGGTGGAGCCGCCGGCCTTGCGTCCCAGGGCCTGTTCCAGGACCCGTACCGCGGCCACCGTGGCGGCGTCCGGGACCTTCATCATCCGGTCGATGACCTCCGGCAGGAAGCTGGGCTCCATCCGGGGCCGTCCGATGCCCTCGATCCGGGAGGGGTGATCGCAGCGCGCGGCCGGGTCGTGGTTCCGCCAGCCGTCGAAGAAGCAGGAGTTCTCCGGGTCGGCGACACACAGCAGGGTGTCGTACTGCATATAGCGCACATAGCGGGCGATGGTCGCCGAGGTGCCGCCGGTGCCCGCGGTGGCCACGATCCAGGCCGGCTCGGGGTGGCGTTCCAGGCTCAGCTGGCCGAAGACGGACTCGGCGATGTTGTTGTTGCCCCGCCAGTCGGTGGCCCGCTCGGCGTAGGTGAACTGGTCCAGATAGTGGCCCCCGGTACGCTCCGCCAGGACCGCCGCCTCCTGGTACATTCCGCGCGGGTCGTCCACGAAGTGGCACTGGCCTCCCTGCAGTTGGATGAGGCGGGATTTCTCCGCGCTGGTGCTGCGCGGCATGACCGCGATGAACGGCACCCCGATCAGCCGGGCGAAGTACGCCTCGGAGACGGCGGTGGACCCGCTGGATGCCTCGATCACCGGGACTCCGGGACGGATCCAGCCGTTGCACAGCCCGTAGAGGAACAGCGAGCGGGCCAGGCGGTGTTTGAGACTGCCGGTGGGGTGGGTGGACTCGTCTTTCAGATAGAGGTCGATGTCCCACTCCGCGGGCAGCGGGAAGCGCAGCAGATGGGTGTCGGCGGAACGGCCGCCCTCGGCCCGGATCCTGCGTACGGACTCCTTGAGCCAGCTCCGGTAGCCGGGATCGCTGCGGTCCACATCGACGGTCGCCCCCGGGTTCGCTGGCTGGTTCACGGCGCACCTCGCGATGTCCGTCCGGGCCCCTGCGGATCACCGGGACATTTCGATCGTACGATCATAAACGGACCCTGGTGCGGTGGCCTTCTCAAGGGCACACTGCGCACCAGAGAAGACCTTTCGTCCGGAAAGGCGGTGCGTCGTGGCGGAACCGGAGTTCACCGCGAAGGGGGTGCGGATCGACAAGCCCTTCCTCCGCTCCCTCACCCGGGCCGGCCAGGTGAAGATCCACGACGGCAGGCTGGAACTGCTGACCAGTTACGGCCGGGAGATCGACAGCGCTCCGGTGCACACGGTTCAGGCGAGCAAGGCGTGGTTCACCACCGGTGAACGGGCCCGGGCCGTGGTCAACGGCACGCGCTATACGCTCACTTTGGGGCCGGGCGGCTCCACCGACGAGGCCCCGGGGGGCTGCACGGTGGAGGGCTTTCTGGAGGCGGTGCGCTCGGCCCGCGGCGAGGCGGCGCCGGAGGGGTAGCGCACAAGTTGCGAAGGCGGCGGCCCGGCCGGAACCTTGACTCAGACAGCCTCACCGAGGGTTCATCGGCGGTTGCGTTGTGGAACGGTTTCCGCCGGACGGGCCGGAAGCGTCACGACCGGAGGGAACAGCCGCGTCTCGCGGCGCGTATCCGCATCAGGCTAGCCCTACTTCTTCAGGGAGTCGCAGCCGTGATCAGCCGAGTGAACAAGCACTGCACCGTTGAACTCCAGGCTCTCCCGCAACGGATCGGCCAGGTCCGCAGAATCGTATCCGCGCAACTGCGTTACTGGCACCTCGATTCCCTTATCGACACCGCCGCCCTCGGGGTCACCGAACTGCTCACCAACGTCCACCAGCACGCGGGCCCCGACAAGCGCTGCACGGTGGAACTCGCCCTGGTCCAGGGCCAGCTCACCGTCTCGGTGCGCGACCATGGACCGCGGCTGCCCCGGCTGACCAGCCCGGGCCGGGCCGGCACCCACGGCCGGGGGCTGGCGCTGATCGCGGCGCTGAGCACCCGCTGGGGCGTACAGCGGCACCATGAGGGCGGAAAAGTCGTCTGGTTTACGCTCAGGGAGCCCGTCGCGGCCCCGGCCGCCGGACCGGCTCCGGCGGTACGGACCGGCGCCGGCCGCCGGCGCCCGGCCGCGCTCCAGGCGCTCCAGGAGGGCGGGTTGGGCGCACCGGGGAGTGAACTGCGGCCGACGCCCCTGGGCAAGCCTTCCGCCGCGCGCTCCGCCGTGGCCGGCTAGCGCTTGCCTGACGGCTCCCGGCCGACCGCTGGGGCGCCCCGTAAGGGGCGCGGGGAACTGCGCGACCAGCCACCGACAGCCCGCACCTGACACACAACCAAGGGTATGGGGCCGCTCACCGGGGAAACTGCACCCGGCGACGGCACGTTCAGGCACCGCCCTGCCGGGCAGCCGGCCGCCGGGGGCACCCCGTCCGGTCGCGGGGCGCCCAACGCCCGCGCCGCGCACCCACATTCACCCCAGCGCCGCCAGCGGATCGTCCAGCACCGGCTGCCAGGCGGCCTCCGCCGCTCCGATCAGGCTGCTGTGCTCCAGCGTGCTCGGCAGAATCGGCACACTGCCGCTGCGCCCCCACAGACTGCGGTCGGCGACCACCGCCCGCAGCCGCTCGGGATCCGCCTTGAGCAGCTCGCCATGCAGTCCGCCGAGCACAATGCGGTCCGGGTTGAGGATGTTGACCAGCCCTGCCAGCCCCAACCCCAGCCGGTCCACGAGGAGTTCGGCCCCGGCCCGTACCGCGGGATCCGTGTACTCGGTGCGCAGCAGGTCGGCGGACTGGCGCAGCAGGGACCCATCGGGTCCGGGCTTGCGGCCGGCGGCGGTCAGGAAGGCCAGCGGGTCGGCCTCCACGTCCAGGCAGCCCCGGCTGCCGCAGAAGCAGGGCAGTCCCGCCGGGTTGACGGTGAGATGGCCGACCTCCAGGGCCAGGCCCGAACTGCCGGTGTGCAGACGGCCGTCGAGGACCAGCGCCCCGCCGACGCCCCGGTGGCCGGTGGCGACGCACAGCAGATGCCGGGCTCCGCGCCCGGCGCCATGGCGGTGTTCGGCCAGCGCGGCGAGGTTGATGTCATTGCCCGCATGGCCGGCCAGCGGGCGGCCGCCGGGCCCCCGCACCCCGGCCTTGGCCAGGGCCTCGGTGAACAGTTCACGCACCGGGACTCCGGCCGGCCAGGACAGATGGATCGGGTTGAGCGCCTTGCCCTCCGGCTCGGCCACGGCCGAGGGCATCGCCAGCCCGGCGCCCAGGCACCGGCGGCCGGTCTCCCGCAGCAGGCCGGCCCCGGCCTCCACCACGGCGTCGATGATCTGCACCGGGTCCGGGGGTACCTCCAGGCAGGCGGGGGCGGTGGCGATCATCCGGCCGCCCAGGCCCACCAGGGCGGCCCGGAATCCGTCCGCGTGCAGCTGGGCGGCCAGTACCACCGGGCCGTGGGGCGCGATGGACAGCCGGTGCGAGGGACGGCCCTGGGAGCCCGCGGCCGCGCCCGGCCGGGCGTCCACCTGGATAAGTCCGAGCGCCTCCAGCTCGGCGGCCACGGCTCCGGCGGTCGCCCGGGTCACGCCGAGTTCGGCGGTGAGCACGGCGCGGGTGGGGGCGCGACCGGTGTGTACGAGCTCCAGGGCGGGGCCGAGAGCCGCACGGCCCCGCTCCAATCGTGTTGTCCGAGTCTGGGTCACGCCCCTATTCTGACTTTGTGCCGACACTAAACAAAACATGGACGGCCATTTCGGGGGGACAGCACACGGAGGCGGCCGATTCCGCCCTCCGCCGCCTCCGTATCGCCCTGACCGTTTTCTTCGCCCTGGACGGCTTTCTGTTCGCCGGCTGGGTGGTACGCATCCCCGCGGTCAAAGCGCGGACCGGCGCCTCGACCGGCGCCCTTGGCCTGGCCCTGCTGGGGGTTTCCGCGGGCGCCGTGGCCACCATGATGCTCACCGGGCGGCTGTGCCGGCGCTTTGGCAACCATCCGGTGACGGTGGTGTCGGGCGTGGCCATGTCGCTGGGCATCGCGCTGCCGCCGCTGGCCCGTTCGGCACCGGCGCTGGGCCTGGTGCTGCTGCTCTTCGGCGCCGCCTATGGCGGGATCAATGTGGCCATGAACAGCGCCGCCGTCGATCTGGTGGCCGCGCTGCGCCGGCCGGTGATGCCGAGCTTCCACGCCGCCTTCAGCGTCGGCGGCATGCTGGGCGCGGGCCTGGGCGCGCTGGTCGCCGGGCGGCTCTCCGCCGCCCGGCACCTATGGCTGCTGACCGCCCTCGGCCTGCTGGTCAGCCTGATCGCCGGACGCGCCCTGCTCTCCCGCCCGGCACCGCGGGCGCAGGCCCCGGCCGCGGCGGAGCCCGCCACCACCGAATCCGTCCCGGGCCGCCGGGCGGCCGCCGCCCGCCCGGCGGTCCCGGCCCGTCCGGCGCGCGGCGGATACGGCCTGGTGGCCGTGTTCGGGGTGATCGCCCTGTGCACGGCCTATGGCGAGGGAGCCCTCGCCGACTGGGGCGCCCTCCACCTCCAGCAGGACCTGGGCACCGGCGCCGGTGTGGCGGCCGCGGGCTACTCGGTCTTCGCCCTTGCCATGACCGCCGGGCGGCTCGGCGGCTCGCTGCTGCTGCACCGGCTGGGCCAGACCCGGACCCTGGTGGCCGGTGGCGTCACCGCCGCCCTGGGCATGCTGCTCGGCTCCCTGGCCCCGACCCTGTGGGCGGCCCTGGCCGGGTTTGTCATCACCGGCCTGGGGCTGGCCAATATCTTCCCCGTGGCGGTGGGCCGGGCCGGTGAGCTGGCCGGACCGAACGGCGTCGCAGCCGCCTCCACCCTGGGCTATGGCGGCATGCTGCTCGGCCCGCCCGCCATCGGCCTGCTGGCCGACCACTCCTCGCTGCCAGTGGCCCTGACCACCGTGGCCGGACTGGCCGCACTGGCGGCGGCGGTGGCCTGGTTGACTCGGGGGGCGGGTATCCGCTGAGACCCGGGGCAGGGGACTCGGTATCGGGCACGGGAGTCGATATGACACGGCATGACTGGCAGTGCGCCGGGGTGCGCTGGCTGCTGGAGGGTCCTGCGCTGGTGTGGCTCGGCCCGGACGGCGGGGAGCGCCTCTCTCCCCTGCCGGCGGGACGGCCGGTGGGCTTCACCACCGTCGGCCGGCGGCACTGCACCGGAGTGCGCCGCGGCGGCCGGCACACCCCCTGCCCGGTGAAGGCGGAAGTGCCCGTCACGGCCGTCTCGGCGCAGTGCGCCGACTGTGCCCGGCTGGACCGTTCGCGCTCGGTGGCCGCCGACACCATGGCCGACGATCCACGGCCCTATGACGTCTATCTCGCCTGGTTCGGGCCCGGCTTGGTCAAGGTGGGCATCACCGCCGCCGAACGGGAGGGCGCCCGGCTGCTCGAACAGGCCGCGCTTTCCTATGCCTTGCTCGGCCGGGGACCTCTGATGGCCGCCCGCCGGGCCGAGGCGGTGCTGGGTGCGGCACTGGACGTGCCGGACCGCTTCCCTTATGCCGCCAAGCGGGCCGCCCGTCATCCGCTGCCCGGCCGGCGGCTGCGCACCGAGCAGCTGGCCGCCCTGCACCAACGAGCCTGTGCGCTTCCGCAGTTGCCGGATTCGCTGGCCGTGCGGCCGTTCCACGCGGTGCACCATGACAGCGCCTTCCATCTGGAAGGGCTCTCCTCCGGCGGCGCCCTGGTGACGCTGGACGCCGGGCAGACGGTGGCCGGACGGGTGGCGGCCGTCTGCGGCCCGGATCTCCATCTGCACACGGCGGACGGCCGGCTGCTGCTGATCGATCTCCGTCTGCTGGCGGGCTGGACGCTGACCGCCGCCGCGCCGGACGCCCCGACGACCGCCACGGTGCGCGCCCCCGAACAGGCCGGGCCCGAGCCGCTGTTCTGAGCCGCCCGCCGCGGCCGCCGCCCTGGCGCCCGGCACCGCCGGCCCCCGGTGGACACCCATGGCTCAGGAACCGGCCGGCGCGGACTCCGGGTCGGTGATCCCTATCTGGTGTGCCAGCCCCCGCACCGAGTGGGCGAAGAAGGCATCCCGGGCCTCCACCACATTGTTGAACTGGCCGAAGAGCTCAAAGCCGATCAAGCCGAAGAGCTGCGCCCAGGAGGCGACCAGCGCGGCCGCCACGGGGGCGGGCAGGCCCAGGGCGTATTCGGCGGTCAGCCGCTCCAGATCGGTGCAGACCACCGGGGGCGCCGGCGGCACCTGCAACTCCTTGAGCCGGCCGGCGGCGTGCGCGTCCCGGGCGATGGCCACCAGGGCCAGCGCCACCCGGCCGGCCGGCTCGATGGTGGCCTCCGGGGCCTGGTAGCCGGGCACCGGGGAGCCATAGATCAACGCGTACTCATGGGGGTGCGCCAGCGCCCACTCGCGCACCGCCCCGCACACCGCCGACCAGCGGGCCGCCGGATCGGCCGGATCGGCGGCCGCCAGCGCCGCCTCGGCACGGGCGCCCACCGCGTCATAGGCGTCCACGATCAGGGCGGTCAGCAATTCGTCACGGCTGGGGAAATAGCGGTAGAGCGCGGAGGAGACCATGCCCAGCTCACGGGCGACGGCCCGCAGCGACAGCTTGGCCGCCCCGTCCCGCGCAAGCTGCCGGCGCGCTTCCTCCTTGATGGCCGCGACGATCTCGTCCCGGGCACGTTCCCTGGCTCCTCTGATGGCGCTCATGGCGTCAAGTCTGCCAGTGCGCGGAGCAATGCACAACAACGAGAGCGGTGCTCTTGCGCGAGAGCAGCGGACCGTGCACACTGATCTCAGTCGAGAGCACCGCTCTCTCAAAGCTTGGGGGATCCTCATGGCGCACTACATCAAGCCCGGCTTCGCCGACCGACTCGCCGGGGCGGTGGTCGGCCGGCTGGCCCGGCACGGGGTGAGCCTGGCGGGCGCGGCGGAGTTGTCGGTCCGGGGCCGGGTCAGCGGGGAGTGGCGGCAACTGCCGGTCAATCCGCTGGAGTTCGGTGGCGGCCACTATCTGGTCTCCGCCCGCGGCGAGGGGCAGTGGGTGCGCAATATGCGAGCGGCCGGAGAGGGCAGGCTCCAAGTGGGCTCAACGGTGCGCCGGTTCACTGCCACCGAGCTGCCGGACGAGGAGAAGCCCGCGGTGCTGCGGGCCTATCTGGAGCGCTGGGGTCGCCAGGTGGGGCGGTTCTTCGATGGGGTCGATGCCAGGTCCGGCGATGCGGAGCTGCTGAGGATCGCCTCCCGGCACCCGGTCTTCCGGATATCCGATGCCGCCTGAGCGAGGGGCTCGGCAGGGGCGGAGCGGTTCCGCCGCGCCACCCGGCCCGCTCAGGGGCGGGCAGGGAGCACGGCGGATGGCGAGGGAGGCGGGATGAGGCGGCGGATCAGCGGCGGTCCATCGCCGAGAGGGCGCGCCGGGCCACCGGGTGGGTACGGACGATCTCGGCCAGGGAGGTCTTGCCCTGGGTGATCTCGGCAAAGGCCCGCCAGGCCGGGCCGAAGCCGGTGACCGCGGCGTGGAAGAGGCCGGGGCGGCGCTCGAACAGGGCCAGCACCCGCCGTCCGACGCCCATCTCCACTCCCAGGCCGGCCTTGATGGCGAAGGCGTAGTTGAGGGCCTGGCGCCGGGCGTCCACGGCGTCCTGGGCCTCGGCGATGCGCACCGCCCACTCCCCCGCCAGCCGTCCCGAGCGCAGTGCGTAGGAGATCCCCTCCCGGGTCCAGGGCTCCAGCAGTCCGGCGGCGTCACCGCAGACGATCACCCGGCCTCGGGACAGCGGGGAGTCGGCGGCCCGGCAGCGGGTCAAGTGGCCCGAGGAGATGGCCGGTTCGAAGCCCGACAGCCCCAGCCGGGCGATGAAGTCCTCCAGATACCGCTTGGTTTCCGCGCCCTCCCCGCGTGCGGAGATCACTCCTACCGTCAGGGTGTCGCCCTTGGGAAAGACCCAGCCGTAACTGCCCGGCAGCGGGCCCCAGTCGATGTGCACCCGTCCCGCCCAGTCCTCGGCGACGGTGGCCGGCACCGGGATCTCCGCCTCCAGGCCGAGATCGACCTGCTCCAGCTTGACCCCGACATGGGCGCCTATCCGCCCGGCGCTGCCATCGGCGCCGACCACGGCGCGGGCATGCAGGGCGGTGCCGTCACCGAGCACCACGGCCACGGTGCGGCGGTCGGGCACCTCGGGTCCGTGCTGCTCGACCCGGGAGACCGTCACCCCGGTGCGCACCTCGGCGCCGGCGCCCTTGGCCGACTCCACCAGGGCGGCGTCGAACTCCGGCCGGTTGATCAGTCCGAAGAGCATCCGCTTGGAGCGGCGGGTGCGGGTGAGCTTTCCATTGAGAGAGAAGGTGACAGCATGTACCCGGTCCCGCAGGGGCAGTTGGAAGCCGGGCGGCAGGGCGTCGCGGGAGGGGCCGATGATCCCGCCGCCGCAGGTCTTGTAGCGCGGCAGTTCCGACTTCTCCAGCAACAGGACGCGGCGTCCGGCGACCGCCGCGGCATGGGCCGCCGAGGCTCCGGCCGGGCCCGCCCCCACCACGATGACGTCCCACTCCGGCCCGCTGTCCGAAGGGGCGCCCCGGCCCGCGTCCTGGGCTGCGTTGTCGCTGCTCACCTGTGCTTCTACTCCCGCTCGATCACCGGCTACGGCTACCGCCCGCATCCTACGGCCCGCACCCCGGCCCGCCGGCCGCGGGAAGCCCCGCGAGCGGGCTCGGGGGTCCATGGCAGGATCGGAGGAGCAATCGGCCGTATGTACGGATCGCTCAGTCGCGCACCAAGGAGCGTTTTATGGAATCGTCCCCCACCCCGCAGCCGGCCTCCGCCGAGCTGGCGGCCACCGTGGCCTCGCTGCTGCCCCGGGCCAGGACGGAGCTGGCGGAGCTGGTCGCCTTCAAGTCGGTGGCGGACGAGGCCCAGTTCCCCCGCAGTGAGTGCGAGGCCGCGGCCAACTGGGTCGCCGAGGCGCTGCGCGCCGAGGGCTTCACGGATGTGGCGGTGCTGGACACCCCGGACGGCACTCAGTCGGTCTACGGTCTGCTGCCCGGCCCGGCCGGCGCCCCGACCGTGCTCCTCTACGCCCACTACGACGTGCAGCCGCCGCTGGACGAGGCCGCCTGGATCTCGCCGCCCTTCGAGCTGACCGAGCGGGACGGCCGTTGGTTCGGGCGCGGGGCCGCCGACTGCAAGGGCGGCCTGATCATGCATCTGACGGCCCTGCGGGCGCTGAAGGCGCACGGCGGAGTGCCGGTGAACGTCAAGGTGATCGTCGAGGGCTCCGAGGAGCAGGGCACCGGCGGCCTGGAGCGCTACGCCGAGGCGCACCCCGAGCTGCTGGCCGCCGACGCCGTGGTGATCGGCGACGCGGGCAACTTCCGGCTGGGTCTGCCCACCGTCACCGCCACCCTGCGCGGTATGACCCTGGTGCAGGTCCAGGTGGACACCCTGGAGGGCAATCTGCACTCCGGAATGTTCGGCGGCGCCGCGCCGGACGCCCTGGGCGCCCTGATCCGCATCCTGGACTCGCTGCGTGCCGAGGACGGCTCCACCACCGTCAACGGCCTTGATTCGGAAGGAAGCTGGGAGGGACTGCAGTATCCGGAGGACGACTTCCGGGCGGACGCCAAGGTGCTTGACGGCGTCGGCCTGATCGGTTCCGGCACGGTCGCCGACCGGATCTGGGCCCGCCCGGCGGTGACGGTGCTGGGCATCGACTGCCCGCCGGTCGTCGGCGCCACCCCCTCGGTGCACGCCAGTGCCCGGGCCCTGGTGAGCCTGCGGGTGCCGCCGGGCATCGACGCCGCCGAGGCCACCCGGCTGCTGCGCGCGCACCTGGAGTCGGCGGCGCCCTGGGGTGCCCGGGTGGCCACCAAGCAGGTCGGCCAGGGGCAGCCGTTCCGCGCCGACACCTCCAGCCCCGCCTATGCATCGATGGCGGCCGCGCTGAGCACCGCCTATGACGGCCAGGAGATGCAGATCGCCGGGGTCGGCGGCTCCATCCCGCTGTGCAACACCCTTGCCGGGCTCTACCCCG
Source organism: Streptomyces orinoci (assembly GCF_003121295.1). Classification (GTDB taxonomy): domain Bacteria; phylum Actinomycetota; class Actinomycetes; order Streptomycetales; family Streptomycetaceae; genus Streptomyces; species Streptomyces orinoci. Next base: position 121,708 of record NZ_PHNC01000003.1, on the reverse strand, counting down.
AGGCGGAGATCCTGCTGATCGGCCTCAGCGAGCCGGAGGCCCAGATCCACGCGGTCAACGAGAGCGTCTCCCCGCGGGAACTGGAGCGGCTCTCGCTCGCCGAGGCCCTGTTCCTGCTGGACTATGCGGGCAAGCGGGGCTGAGCCGGGCCCACCGGTCAGCCGACGGGGACGCCCGCCTCAAGATTGAGCGGACGTCCCCGTTCCCGGGCCCGCAGGGCCCAGCGCAGCCGGTTCAGCCGGACCGGCGGCAGCAGGGTGGCCGCCTCCTCCTCGGTGGCGAAGCGCCAGCCGCGCAGTTCCGCACCGGGCAGCAGCAGCCGGCGGGCCTCGGCCTGGGTCAGCTTCCCGCCGTCGAAGAGCAGGCGCAGCCCGCCGAAGCCGGGCGGCCTGGGCGGCTCCCAGTCGACCACCAACAGCCTTGGGACCTCGGTGAGTTCGATGCCGGTCTCCTCGGCCACCTCACGCATTCCGGCCCGGGCCGGGGCCTCGCCCGGTTCCACCACTCCGCCCGGGAACTCCCAGCCGGGCTTGTAGGTGGGGTCCACCAGCAGCACCCGGTCCTCCTCGTCGAAGAGCAGTACCCCGGCGGCGAGGGTCTCGGCCCTGGGTTCCGGGGTCTGGACGATGGGGCAGGCGGCGGCGCTCCCGTCGCGCACCGCCTCCGCCACCCGCTCGGCGACCTGGCGGGGGGTGAGCCGGCTGGTGTCCACGGCGAAGGCGTCCTGCCGCAGCCAGTCCAGGGCCTGCCGGTAGGGGGCGATGTGCTCGCGCGCCCACTGTCGGCAGCGCTCACTGGCCACCGGGTCGCCGGCCACCTCCACCCGCTGCTCTATCCGCGCCCGCAGTATCGTTTCCTCAGAGGTCAACAGCACATGGCTCACCCGTATCCGGCGAGCCGCGAGTGCTCCGAAGATCTCGTCCCGGTACTCCTGCCGCAGCAGACTCATGGGCACGATCTGTGTCCCGCCCAATTCGGCCAGCATGGCCGCCGCGGTGTCCGCCACCAGCCGCCGCCAGATCGGCAGGTCCTGATAGTCGCCCACCCCCGCCATCCGCTCCGGCGGCAACAGATGGCGCAGCGCCCCGCCGGTGACCTCGGGATCGTAGATATGGCTGTCCGGGATGAGAGCGGTCAACTCCCTTGCCGTGCTGGTCTTTCCGCCACCGAATGGACCGTTCAGCCAGACGATCACGGTTCCCCCCTTCTCCGCAAGGCGCCCCAAAAGTTGCCCGGAACACCTTGCCACGGAAGTACCTGCCAGCGGCATGGCGCCCCACCTGCCACGGCCTGCGAAACCAGGGGCAGGCCGGCGAAGGGGCCCCGGCTGCTCGCCTTCCCCGCCCATCGGCAAAAATGGTTGCATTGCCCATCGGTAGCCGGAGCGTCCATGCCACACATCACCGTCGACTACTCCGTCCAGCTGGACGCGGTCTTCGACCGCCGCGCCTTCGCGGAGGAGCTGCACCCGCTGGTGGTCGGGGCGGTTGACTCACCCGGCGTCTGCAAGATCTTCTTCCGGCCCGCGGCCGAGACCTTTGTCGGCGGCCGGGAAGAGGCCGCCTTCGTCCATGTGGACATCGGTCTGCTGCGGGGGCGTCCGGACGGCCGGAAGGCCCGGCTGTCCGAGGCGGTGCTGGCGCTGCTCGACGCCTATCTGCCCGATGAGCCGGACGGGGGCCCGGTGCGCTCGGTGGAGGTGCGCGACCTGGCGCTGTCCTACCGGCTGCGGGGCCAGCGGGCCCACACGGTGACCCGCTACCCCCACAACCCCGACGCCTGTGCCGCCGCTGCCGCCGCGCCCACCAGGCCGGCGTCCGAGCCCAGCCGGGCCGGGACGATCTCCACCCCGCCGGTGAAGGACAACGTGGCGTAGTCCGCGAGGCGTTGGCGCAACGGGCCGAAGAGCACCTCGCCCGCGCCCGCCACCCCGCCGCCGATCACCGCGATCTCGATCTCCACCAGGGTCGCCGTGGCGGCGATCCCCGCCGCCAGCGCCTGGGCGGCCCGGGCGAAGGAGGCCAGCGCGGCCTCGTCCCCGGCCCGGGCGGACGCCGCCACCGCCGCCGCGCTCACCTCGCCGTCCGGCCCCGGGCGCCAGCCCGATTCCCTTGCCCGCGCGGCGATATTGGGACCGCTGGCGATGCGCTCCACACAGCCCCGGCCACCACAGGGGCATGGATCTCCGTCCAGGTCCACCGTGATGTGGCCGATATGGCCCGCGTTGCCGGTGGGGCCGGGGTGCAGCCGGCCGTCCAGTACCAGTCCTCCGCCCACTCCGGTGGAGACCACCATGCCCAGGGCGTTGGCCCGGCCGCGGGCTGCGCCCTGCCAGTGTTCGGCGGCGGCCATGGCCACCCCGTCGCCGACCAGGGTCACCGGCCGTCCGCCGGCCCGCGCGGCCACCTCGGCGACCAGCGGAAAGCCGCGCCAGGCAGGGACATTGACCGGGGAGACGGTGCCGGCGGCGGCGTCCACCGGGCCAGCGCTGCCGATGCCCACGGCGACGGTCCGCGGCCAGTGGGCGGAGCCGGCCAGCTCCGCCAGTGTCTCGGCCACCGCGTCCATCACATCCGCCGCGTCGCCCTGCGCCGGAGTGGCCCGCCGGGCGCGGGCCAGCAGCCGGCCACGCGCGTCCACCAGCGCTCCGGCGATCTTGGTACCGCCGATGTCCAGTGCGGCGACCAGGGCGTCCACCTCGGTGTGCATGGGTGCGGTCTCTCCTGTTCGGGGTGGTCGTTTTCCGCCAGTCTCCCTAGCGATGACAACGTTGTCCAGGGCCTATGCTCGAAGTTCACGCCCCGCGCGTTCCGTCCCCGTACACCGCGCCCCACAACGCGCCCGGACCGCAGAGGACTTACCGCCGTGCCCCAGAACTCCCGCCGTCCGCAGGGCCGTTATGGCACCCGTCCCACCATGAAGGATGTCGCCGCCCGCGCCGGAGTCGGCTTGAAGACCGTCTCCCGGGTGGTCAACGGCGAACCGGGCGTCACCCCGGACACCGAGCGCCGGGTCCAGGAGGCCATCACCGCGCTGGGCTTCCGGCGCAATGACAGCGCGCGGATGCTGCGCAAGGGGCGCACCGCCTCCATCGGCCTGATCCTGGAGGACCTGGCCGACCCTTTCTACGCCCCGCTGGCCCGGGCCGTGGAGGAGGTGGCCCGGGAGCACGGGGCCCTGCTGATCAACGGCTCCAGCGCGGAGGACCCGGAGCGGGAACGGGAGTTGGCGCTGGCTTTCTGTGCCCGCCGGGTGGACGGGCTGGTGGTCATCCCGGCCGGTGCCGACCACCGCTATCTGGAACCGGAGATGGCGGCCGGGGTGGCCACCGTCTTCGTGGACCGGCCGGCCGGGCTGATAGCCGCCGACGCGGTGCTCTCGGACGGCTTCGGCGGTGCGCGGGAGGGTGTGGCCCATCTGATCGCCCATGGCCATCGCCGGATCGGTTTCATCGGCGACCAGCCGCATATCCATACGGCGGTGGAGCGGTTGCGCGGCTACCGCGCCGCGATGGCGGCCGCCGGGCTGCCGGTGGACGAGTCCTGGGTGTCCCTGGGCGGGACGGGCGCGGAGCGGGTACGGGCGGAGGCGGAGCGGATGCTCGGCGGCGAGCGGCCGGTGACGGCGCTGTTCACCGGCAACAACCGGGTGACCGTCACGGTGATACGGGTCCTGGCCGGACTCCCGCGGCGGGTGGCCCTGGTGGGCTTCGACGACCTGGAGCTGGCCGATCTGCTCTCGCCCGCGATCACGGTGGTCGCCCAGGATCCGGCGCGGCTGGGCCGTACCGCGGCACGGTTGCTGTTTCGCCGGCTGGGCGGGGCGGAACGGGTACCCCGGCGGGTGGAGTTGCCGACGCAGCTGATTGTGCGGGGGTCCGGGGAGTTGCCGCCGTAGCGTTCTGCTGGGGGTGCCCCCTTGGGGGCGCGGGGCACTGCGCGACCAGCCCAAGGCGGCCCGCGCCAAGTCATGATGCGCGGCGGGGGGTTCCTTTCGGCTGCGGGCCGCCGGCGGTCGTTCGCGCGGTGGGGCGTTCCGCCTCGATTCCGGGTGCGGGCCGGTCTGGGCCGGTCGCGCAGTTCCCCGCGCCCCTGGTGGGGCGCTCCGCTTCGAGTTCGAGTGCGGGCCGGTCGGCCGCTGGCTGGGGCGCCCGGAGCCGTCAGGGAAGTGTGCGGTGGCCGGCGAGTTGTTCCAGGGTGGGGCGGGGCAGGGGGACCTCGGCGGGGGTGAGGGCGCCGCAGTCCAGGCCGCGCAGCAAGTGGGCGCTGAGGGCGCGGGCGGTGGCGGGTTCGTCCAGGACCGTGCCGCCGCGGCCGCCGGTGTAGGCGGCGAGCCGGGCCGTCGTCCGGTCAAGTCCCTCGCGGTAGAAGGCGAATACGGCCGCATAGCGGGTGGGCAGCTGGGCGGGGTGCATATCCCAGCCCTGGTGGTAGGCGCGGGCCAGGGCCCGCCGCACCAGGCGGTGGTGGAGCCGCCAGGCGTGGTGCACCTGCGCGGTGTCACCAGCCGGCAGGACATTGCTGGAACCGTCCGAGAGCCACACCCCCGTGCCGGCCGCCGCCACCTGCATCACCGCCTTGGCGTGGTCCGCCACCGGATGGTCGGCCGACTGCCGGTCGGGGGCGACGCCACAGGCGGCGCTGTAGTCGTAGGTGCCGTAGTGCAGGGCGGAGACCCGCCCTTCGCCCGCCTCGATCAGGCGGGCCACGGTGGCCCGTCCGTCGGCGCCCAGGATGGCCTGGGTGGTCTCGATCTGCACCTCGAAGCGGATCCGGCCGCCGGGCAGGTGGTACGCCCTCTCGAACTCCTCGGTGAGGCGGGCCATCGCGGTCACCTGGTCCGGGTGGCTGACCTTGGGCAGGGTGAGCCGCAGTCCGGCCGGGAGTCCGCCGGCGGTGAGCAGGGCGGTGAGGAAGATGTCCAGGGTGCGGATGGCGCGGTCACGGACCGGTGCCTCCAGGCTTTTGACGCGAATTCCCGCGAAGGGCACAGCCGTTGTGGCCACCAGTTCCGCGGCGTGCAGGGCGGCCTGGTCCTCCTCGGCGCCGGGGCGGCTGCCGTAGCCGTCCTCGAAGTCGATGCGCAGGTCCTCCACCGGTTCGGCGGCCAGTTTGGCGCGTACCCGCTGCCAGACCGGTTCGGCCAGTCCGGCCGGGATGCCCAGGACGGCGGCGAACTCGCCCGCGCTCGGGGCATGTTGGTCGAGCGCCGCCAGTGCCTGCTCGCCCCAGGAGCGGACGGTGCCGGCGTGCACCGCATCGGCGGGGACATAGACGGTGTGCACCGGCTGGCGGCCGCCCGTCTCGCCCGGGTAGCGGCGGGCCAGTTCGGCGTCCGCCGGGGCCAGGAAGACGCCTATGCGCTCGGCCACCATGCTGTCCAGGGTCCGCCTCGCCGTGCCCATGGCCACCGCCGTTCAAGTGTCCTGGAATCAACAATTCGTTGAAGGAAGCTAGCGAGCGGCGTGGCGGGCGGTCAACACCCCCACAACGCACCGCGGCCCCCGCCGGAGGCAGGGGCCGCAATGTTCGAACGGGGTCAGCCCTTGCGGGACTTGATCTCCTCGGTCAGCTGCGGGACGACCGTGAACAGGTCGCCCACCACGCCGTAGTCGACCAGCTCGAAGATCGGGGCCTCGGCGTCCTTGTTGATGGCCACGATGGTCTTCGAGGTCTGCATGCCGGCCCGGTGCTGGATGGCACCGGAGATGCCCGCCGCGATGTAGAGCTGCGGGGAGACCGACTTGCCGGTCTGGCCCACCTGGTTGGTGTGCGGGTACCAGCCGGCGTCCACCGCGGCGCGGGAGGCGCCCACGGCCGCGCCGAGGGAGTCGGCCAGGGACTCGATCAGCGGGAAGTTCTCGGCGCCGCCGACACCACGGCCGCCGGAGACCACAATGGCGGCCTCGGTCAGCTCGGGACGGCCGGTGGACTCGCGCGGGGTGCGGGAGACGACCTTGGTACCGGTGGACTTCTCACCGAAGGTGACGGCCAGCTGCTCCACGGTGCCGGCGGCCGGAGCGGCCTCGGGGGCGGCGGAGTTGGGCTTGACGGTGATCACCGGAGTGCCCTTGGTGACCCGGGACTTGGTGGTGTACGAGGCCGCGAAGACGGACTGCGAGGCCACCGGGCCCTCGTCACCGGCCTCCAGGTCAACCGCGTCGGTGATGATGCCGGAGCCGATACGGACCGCCAGGCGGGCCGCGATCTCCTTGCCCTCCGCGGAGGAGGGGACCAGCACGGCGGCCGGGGAGACGGCCTCGAAGGCGGCCTGGAGGGCGTCCACCTTGGGCGCCACCAGGTAGTCGGCGAACTCGGCGGCATCGGCGGCCAGTACCTTCACCGCGCCGTACTCGCCGAGCACCTTGGCGGCCTCCTCGGCGTTGGCGCCGAGGTGCACCGCGACCGGCTCGCCGATGCGGCGGGCGAGGGTGAGCAGTTCGAGGGTGGGCTTGCGGACGGCACCGTCCACGTGGTCGACGTAGACGAGGACTTCAGCCATGGCGTTGCTCTCCTGCGGGAATTTTGAGGGCGGTTGGGAAACGGGCCTTAGATGAACTTCTGGCCCGCGAGGCGCTTCAGACGAACTTGCGCTCCGCGAGGAAGGCGGCGAGCTGCTTGCCGCCCTCGCCCTCGTCCTTGACGACGGTGCCTGCCGTACGGGCCGGGCGCTCCGCGGCCTCGTCAACCTTGGTCCAGGAGCCCTCCAGGCCGACCTCCTCGGCCTCGATGCCGAGGTCGGACAGGTCGAGGGTCTGCACCGGCTTCTTCTTGGCGGCCATGATCCCCTTGAAGGAGGGGTAACGGGCCTCCCCGGACTGGTCGGTGACCGAGACCACCGCCGGAAGCGAGGCCTCCAGCTGCTCGCTGGCCGCGTCGCCGTCCCGCCGGCCGGTGACCTTGCCGTCCGCCACCGCGACCTCGGAGAGCAGGGTGACCTGGGGGACGCCCAGGCGCTCGGCCAGCATCGCCGGGACCACGCCCATGCCGCCGTCGGTGGACGCCATGCCGGAGATGACCAGGTCGTAGCCGATGTGCTCAACGGCCTTGGCCAGCACCAGGGAAGTGCCCAGCGCGTCGGTGCCGTGCAGGTCGTCGTCCTCCACATGGACGGCCTTGTCGGCGCCCATGGACAGCGCCTTGCGCAGCGCGTCCTTGGCGTCCTCGGGGCCGACGGTCAGCACCGTGATCTCGGCGTCGTCCGCCTCCTCGGCGATCTGCAGCGCCTGCTCGACCGCGTACTCGTCGAGCTCCGAGAGCAGGCCGTCCACGTCGTCACGATCGACGGTCAGGTCTTCGGCGAAGTGCCGGTCGCCGGTGGCGTCGGGCACGTACTTCACACAGACAACGATCCTCAAGCTCACGCCGGCTCTCCTACTGCATCGTCTCTTCGTAGCTGCCTTGGCAGGCAGCATAGGCGCCTTGGGGGCGGATTCCGGTGGGTGATTTCCCTTGGGGGAGGGCTCGGCCCCGAGCGGAATGTTACTCGTCAGTACATACAGCCGGTACGTCGATTGCAAGGCCGGTGAGCTGTGATCTGCCCAACGCGGGGAGCAGGGACATATCAGTCCCGCAGACCGTTGAAGCGCCCCTGGTGGTAGAGGAGGGGCCGGCCGTCGCCGGTGGGGTCTCCGGCCACCACCTCGGCGAGCACCACCCGGTGGTCCCCGGCGGGCACCCGGGCCACCACCCGGCACACCATCCAGGCCAGCACGCCCTCCAGCAGCGGGACCCCCTCCGGGCCGGTGCGCCAGCGGGTGGGCGGGGCGAAGCGGTCGGCGCCGCTGAGCGCGAAGGTGGCCGCCAGCTCCCGCTGGTGCTCACCGAGTATGTGCACCCCGACATGGCTCGCCCCGGCGAGCACCGGCCAGCTGGAGGAGCCGGTGCCCACCCCGAAGGAGACCAGCGGGGGCGTGGCGGCCACCGAGGTCAGCGAGGTGGCGGTGAAGCCGGCCGGCCGGGCCCCCCGCGCGGTGATGACGGCGACTCCCGCGGCATGCCGGCGGAAGACCGAGCGCAGCAAGTCGGAGGGATTGCTGCCCAGTTCGGGCGAGGCCGTCATGAAAGCTGTCCTTTTGGTGAGTCGGGCCGCGCGGTACGGTCACGCCATATGGCGCCACAGTGACGATCAAGAGCGGAAAGCGTCAAGTGCCGCCCGGCGGATGGGAGGTGGATCACCACGGGCATCAGCACGGGATCACCAGGGGCCGGCCCCGGCCTGCACCACCGCGCCCAGTGCCGCGATGACCTGCGCCTTGCCGGGCAGTCCGGCGGCCCGGCGCACCACATGTCCGCCGGCGTCCAGCACCAGCACGGTCGGGGTGGCGCTGATGCCCAGGGCACGCACCAGCTCCAGGTGCGCCTCGGCGTCGATCTCGATATGGGTGACGCCCTCGACCAGGGCGGCGACCTCCGCCAGCACCCGCCGGGTGGCCCGGCAGGGCTGGCAGAAGGCGGTGGAGAAGTGCACCAGGGTGGCCCGCTCCCCCAGCTCCGTACCGAGCTCGGCGGCGCTCAGCCGCCGGTTGTGGTCGCGGTCCGTCTGCCCGGGCACGCTCTTCCTTCCCTCGTTCTTGGTCCGTCACCAGGATCCAGTGTCGGCGGCCGGACCGGAAATTCCGGGCCCCGGCCAGGGCGGCGCGGGCGACGTGATGAGGATCTCCCGGCCGGGAGCACCCCTCGACTGGCCCGCGGGCCGGACATTCAGGCACGATCTGCCGGAACCGCCAAGTTACGGCCGCGTAACTTCAGCCGGGAGAACCCTCCCCAGGCCCCTAAGGACTCGCCACACATGGCAGAACTCGTCTACCCCCCGGTGATCGGTGTCGCTCGCACCATGTTCCGGGCGCTCGATCTGCGCTTCGACATCCAGGGCACCGAGCATGTGCCGCGGCGCGGCGGGGCGGTGCTGGTGAGCAACCACATCGGGTACCTGGACTTCGTCTTCTGCGGGCTGGCCGCCCGGCCCGCCAAGCGCCTGGTGCGGTTCATGGCCAAGGAGTCGGTCTTCCGGCACAAGGTCTCCGGTCCGCTGATGCGGGCCATGAAGCACATACCGGTGGACCGCTCGGCCGGCGCGGGGGCGTACCAGCACGCGCTGGACGCGCTGCGCTCGGGCGAAATCATCGGGGTCTTCCCGGAGGCGACCATCTCCACCTCCTTCACCCTGAAGAACTTCAAGTCCGGGGCGGCCCGGCTGGCCCAGGAAGCGGGGGTTCCGCTGCTGCCGATGGCGCTGTGGGGCACCCAGCGGCTGTGGACCAAGGGGCACAAGCGCGATTTGCGGCGCAGCCATCTCCCGGTGTCCATACGGGTGGGCGAGCCGATGCCGGTGGGGCGCGAGGAGAACGCGGAGTCGGTCACCGAGCGGCTGCGGGCCCGGGTCCAGGATCTGCTGGAGGCGGCCCAGCGGGCCTATCCGGTCCGCGCCAGGGGGCCGGAGGACAGCTGGTGGGTGCCGGCCCATCTGGGCGGGACGGCACCCACTCCGGCGGAGGCGGCCGCCCGGGAAGCCCGCTGACCCCGGACGGCCGAGTGGTCCTCAGCTGCGGGACATCTCCTCCCGCAGCGCCGCCACAAAGCCGTCCACATCCTCCTGCCGGGTGTCGAAGGAGCACATCCAGCGAACGTCACCGGCGGCCTCGTCCCAGAAGTAGAACCGGTAGCGCTTCTGCAGGCGTTCGGAGACATCGTGCGGCAGCCGGGCGAAGACGGCGTTGGACTGCACCGGGTGCAGCACCTCCACGCCGTCCACGGTGCTCACGCCGGCCGCCAGCCGGGCGGCCATGGCATTGGCATGGCGGGCGCTGCGCAGCCATAGATCCCCGGCCAGCAGGGCCTCGAACTGCACCGAGACAAAACGCATCTTGGAGGCGAGCTGCATGGACAGCTTGCGCAGATGCTTCATGGCGCGCACCGCGCCGGGGTTGAGCACCACCACCAACTCGCCGAACATCAGCCCGTTCTTGGTGCCGCCCAGGGAGAGCAGGTCCACTCCCGCGTCGGTGGTGAACTCCCGCATCGGACGGCCCAGGGTGGCCGCGGCGTTGGCCAGCCGGGAGCCGTCCAGATGGACCTTCATCCCGCGCTCATGGGCGTGCTCGCAGATCTCCCGGATCTCCTCGGGCGTGTAGCAGGTGCCCAGTTCGGTGGTCTGGGCGAGGGAGACGATCTGCGGCTGGGCTCGGTGCTCGTCCTCCCAGCCGAAGGCCTCGCGGTCGATCAACTCCGGGGTGAGCTTGCCGTGTTCACCGGGGACGGTGAGCAGCTTCAGGCCGCCGACCCGCTCCGGCGCCCCGCACTCGTCCACATGGATATGGGCGGTGGCGGCGCAGATCACCGCTCCCCAGCGCTCACTGGCGGCCTGCAGGGCGACCACATTGGCGCCGGTGCCGTTGAACACCGGGAAGGCCTCGGCGGAGGGGCCGAAGTGGCCGCGGATCACCTCCTGCAGATGCTCGGTGTAGACATCCTCGCCATAGGCGACCTGGTGGCCCTCGTTGGCCAGCGCCAGGGCCGCCAGGATCTCGGGGTGGACGCCCGCGTAGTTGTCGCTGGCGAAGCCGCGCGCCTGGGGGTCATGCCGGCGTATGGCGTCGGTTTCGGTCACTGCGCGGTCAGCCACAGACGGGTTCCGTTCACTTCGCTGGCGGGCTTCTCCCAGGTGCCGAGGATGGCCTCGGCGAGGTCCTTCACATCGGTGAAGCCCGCGAATTTGGCGTTGGGCCGCTCGGCGCGCATGGCGTCGTGCACCAGGGCCTTGACGATGAGGATGGCGGCGGCGGCCGGCGGCTCCAGCTGGTCCCCGGCGGCCTTGCGGAAGGAGTCCGCCAGGGCCAGGGTCCAGGCCTCGGCCGCGGCCTTGGAGGCGGCGTAGGCGGCGTTGCCCGCCGTGGGCTTGCTGGCGCCGGCCGCGCTGACCAGCAGATACCGGCCGTTTCCGCTACGGGTCAGCGGGCCCTCGAAGGCCAGGGAGGTGTGCTGCACGGTGCGGATCAGCAGCTTCTCCAGCAATTCCCAGTCGGCCGGGTCGGTCTCGGCGAAGGTGGCCGAACCGCGCCAGCCGCCCACCAGGTGGACCAGGCCGTCGATCCGGCCGAATTCCTTCTCATTGCGGTCGGCCCAGGCCCGGGTGGCCGCCAGGTCCAGGAGATCGACGGTGTCCCCGACCACGGTGGCCCCGCCATGGGCGTACCGGGCCGCGTCCACGGCCTCGGCGAGCCGGGCGGCGTCGGCGTCCGCGGCGATGACCGTGGCCCCCGCCTCCGCCAGCCGCAGCAGGGCCGCCCGGCCCGCCGGTCCGGCGGCTCCCGCCACCGCCACCACGGCCCCGTCCAGCCGGCCGTTGCCGTTCCCGGGTGTGCTCATGGCCGTCGCCTCCTTCTTCCGCTCGCTCACGCGGCCACCTGCCCGGCCTTCTCGGCGGTGATCCCCTTGGTCGAGGCGATCACGCCGCGCAGCTTCTTGGCAAGGGCCTCGTAGAACATGCTGAGCGGGAATTCGTCCGGAAGCACGTCGTCCACGAGCTTGCGGGGCGGCTGGCTGAGATCCAGGGCCTCCGGGCCCTTGGCCCAGACCGAGCCGGGGTGCGGGGCGAGATAGCGGGACACCAGCTCATAGGCGGCCAGCCAGTGCACCAGTTTGGGCCGGTCGATGCCGTCCCGGTAGAGCTTCTCGATCTCGCCGCAGAGCTGGTTGGTGACCTGGGGAGCCCGGTCGAAGTCGATATGCAGGGTGTTGTCCGTCCAGCGTACGACGTCATGCCGGTGCAGATAGGCGAAGAGCAGCTGGCCGCCCAGGCCGTCGTAGTTGCGCACCCGGTCACCGGTGACCGGGAAGCGGAACATCCGGTCGAAGAGCACCGCATACTGCACATCCCGGCCCTGCGGAAAGCCGTCCGCGGCCAGCTTCCCGGCCTCCTTGAAGGCGGTCAGGTCGCAGCGCAGCTCCTCCAGCCCGTACATCCAGAACGGCTGGCGCTGCTTGATCATGAAGGGGTCGAAGGGCAGGTCGCCATGGCTGTGGGTACGGTCGTGGATCATGTCCCAGAGGACGAAGGCCTCCTGGCAGCGCTGCTGGTCATGCAGCATGTCCGCGATGTCGGCGGGCAGTTCCAGGCCCAGGGTGCGTACGGCGGACTCGGTGACCCGGCGGAAGCGGGCCGCCTCCCGGTCGCAGAAGATGGCGCCCCAGGTGAAGCGCTCGGGGGCCTGGCGGACGGCCACGGTCTCCGGGAAGAGCACCGCGGAGTTGGTGTCATAGCCGGAGGTGAAGTCCTCGAAGGTGATGCCCACGAACAGCGGGTTGTCGTAGCGGGTGCGCTCCAGTTCGGCCAGCCACTCCGGCCAGACCACCCGCAGCACCACGGCCTCCAGATTGCGGTCCGGGTTGCCGTTCTGGGTGTACATGGGGAACACCACCAGGTGCTGGCGGCCGTCGGCGCGCTGGGCGGCGGGCTGGAAGGCCAGCAGCGAGTCCAGGAAGTCCGGGACGCCGAAGCCGGTCTGCGCCCAGCGGCGCAGATCGTTGACCAGCGCCGCGTGGTAGTCGGCGTCATGCGGCAGCAGCGGGGAGAGCTCCCCGACGGCCTCGGCGACCCGGTCCACCTCGGCGCGCACCCGCTCCCCCGGTGGCGCCCCCTCCCGGGCGAGGTCGATGGAGCCATCCGGGGACTGCCACGGCCGGATCGTCTCCACGGCGTCCTTGAGCGCCGCCCAGGCCGGATGATCGACCACGCGATCCACGGGCAAAACGTCGGTGCCTATGCCTGCTGACGAAAGGATTTCCGTCATGACTGCCCCTCCTCGGGAGAACCTGGCGTTAAGACACCGTATCCATGTGAGGTTCTTCCGCTCAAGGGGAGAGGCAGCAAATTATCCTGCCGGACCCCCGGTTGCGCCGAGGAATTTCCTGCCGTAGGGGCCCGTCCGGGGTCTCTGCCGTCAAACAACGCCCCAGGGGTCACCGGCGCCTCCGACGCTGTGCCAGTCGGGTTCCGGCCACCGGCCTCTGGCGGCGCTCTGACCGGGAAGGTTCACCGGGTTGGTGGTGACGGTTTGATGTGCGGCGGCGTCCGATCCGAGCGCTGGAGGCCCGGTGGCTGAGCCTGTCCGTATACGCAGGCTGACCGACCAGGAGGGGCAGAAGCTGCAGCAGACCGTGCGCCGGGGCAGCACCAACTCGGTGCGCTACTGGCGCGCGATGATGCTGCTGGCCTCGGCCGGCGGGAACCGGGTGCCGGTGATCGCCCAGCTGGTCCAGGCGGACGAGGACACCGTCCGGGACCTGATCCACCGCTTCAACGAGATCGGCCTGGCCTGCCTGGACCCTCGCCGGGCGGGAGGCCGTCCCCGACCTGCGCTTCCTGGGCCAACCCGATCGAGGCCCACTTCGGCTCGCTGCGGCAGTTCACCCTGGCCAGCTCCCACCACCGCAGCCGCCCCGCGCAAACCCAGGCACTGCACCGCTACCTGCGCCGGCGCACCACCAACGCCCGCCACCCGACGTACTCACCGCCCAACGCAAGGAACGCGCCCGCACCCGCAGTCAACGCCGATGGGGCGAGTCCAGGAGAAGGACAGCGACAGAAGGATGACTCAGGAAGCGGACGGTTCGATCTCCCCCGCGAAGACGATGACCTGGTCGATGAGGCTCCGCCGCAGATGGACGACGTCCGTTCCGGTCAGGCGGGGACCTCCATCCGGCGTGGTGAAGACCCACTGGTACCGGGCCCACTCGTCAGGCATGTCCACCGCGGAGCAGCGCACCATCGTGCCGGTCCCCGCCGGGTGGCGTCGGATGTCCAGCACAAACCGCTCGACCGCCGCGATTCCTTCGCTGCGGCCCAACGGCCCCCAGAAGACCACGTCCGAGGTCAGAGCCTGGGAGAGCAGGGCGGTCACATAGCTGTCGTCCGAGGCGTTGAACGCGGAGATGAACGTGTCGATCGCGGAGCGTGCAATCTCTTCCTGCATGCCCCAGTAATACCAGCCGTTTAGCGTGCGCTCGTCCCACGAGCCGCCTTCCGATCACGGTGAACCTTGCCGGTCACAGCGCTAGCCGAGCTCCTTGATCAGCAGCTCGAACTCCAGGTCGGTGCGGCGGGGGATGCCAAAGCGCTCGTCGCCGTACGGGAAGGGGCTCATCCGCCCCGTGCGCCGGTAGCCGCGCCGCTCGTACCAGGCGATCAGCTCCGCCCGCTGGCGGATCACGGTCATATGCATCTCAACGGCGCCCCACTCGGCCCGCGCCAGCCGCTCCGCCTCGGCGATCACCAGCTTGCCCAGCCCGGCGCCCTGGAGTTCCGGGCGCACCGCGAACATCCCGAAGTAGGCGTGATCACCCCGGTGTTCCAGCTGGCAGCAGGCCACCGGCTCGCCCTCGCACTCGGCCACCAGCAGCCGGCCGGCCCGGTCGGACACCACGGCCAGCACACCCTCCGGGTCGGTGCGCTGCCCATCCAGCAGATCGGCCTCGGTGGTCCAGCCGGCCCGGCTGGCGTCCCCCCGGTAGGCCGATTCGATCAAGGCGACGAGAGCCGGTACATCGGCGGTGGTCGCGACCCGGAAAACCGGCTCCATCAGCCGGACCGCACCGGTCTCTTCCCTGGTTTCCATCTGCTGTCCGCGTCCTCTCACTGGGCTCTTCCATGCCGTACTACGGCACAGCCGAGCCTAACCGGAGGGGTCTGCGTACAGTTTCGAGCATGGTGCATGTACTGAGCAGCAGGGTGCTGCTGCGGCCCACCGATCCCGAGCGGAGCCGGGCCTTCTATGGCGGTGCGCTGGGGCTGGCCGTCTACCGCGAGTTCGGCGAGGGGCCGGAGCGCGGCACCGTCTACTTCCTGGGCGGCGGCTTCCTGGAGGTCTCCGGGCGCTCGTCCCAAGCTCCAGCGCCCGGGCTGGAGTTGTGGCTCCAGGTGGCCGATGCCGACGGAGCCCACCGGGAGTTGCTGGACCAGGGGGTGGAGATCCTCGAGCCGCCCCGGCGCCGGCCCTGGGGGCTGGTGGAGATGTGGATCGCCGATCCGGACGGGGTGCGGATCGCGGTGGTGGAGGTGCCGGAGGGGCATCCATTGCGCTACCGCCCGGGCGTCTAGGGATCCGGGCTGCGCGCCCGGCGGTGACAGGGCACCGATGGCGGTGGCAGGGCGCCGATGGCGGTGGTGACAAAGCCGCCGGACACGGCCGAGCCGGACTCCGGCGCACCCTGGCCGCCCGGGGCGCGGGGCGGAAGCGAACCATGCGCCCCCGTGCGCCTCTGTGCGCTCCCGTGTACACACGCCGAGTTGGGCATTCTCCCGGGGTGGACCGTGTGCCCCGGGGAGGTGTGCCATGCATCAACCGCCGCTGGTCGGCTGGCTGTTGGTGGTGCTGTGCACCGCTACCGGTGCCTACTGTCTGGGTGGGGTGCGGGCCGGCGGCGTGGGGGAGCGCCGGGCCGCGCGGGGCGATGCGCTGATGGCGCTGGGTATGGCGGTGATGGCCCTGCCGGTCTGGATGTCCGGCGCCCCGTCCTGGGGAGCGGCGCTGTTCGCCGCGGTGTTCGCGGCCGCGGGCCTGCGGGCGCTGTCCCTGGTGCGCCGGCAGGGCGGTGGTCATCATCTGCACCACGCCATAGGGGCATTCGCGATGGTCTATATGGCCCTCGCCATGGCTGCCGCTCCCGAGGGCGGCCATGGCGGGCACACCGGTCACCGGCCGGCCGGGGCCCCACCGCTCACCGGGCTGCTCTTGCTGTACTTCGCGGTGTACGTGGTCCGTTCGGTGCCTGCCCTGCTGCCCGCCGCCGTGACTCCGGGCGCGGTGGCCGCGCCAGTCCCGGCCCGGCGGCCGGAGCTGACGCGGGCCTGCCGGCTGTCCATGGGCATCGGCATGGTCACCATGCTGCTCACCATGTGAGTGCGCGCGCCTGCTCCGGTGGTCCGCTCACCGGGCGGAGCGGTCTGCGCCGGAAGTGGTCTGCGTCACTTTCCCGCCGCCAGACGTTTCTGGCCGGGCCGCCGCGCTCATAGGCTGACGCCCATGATGGTCCCGCTCGCGCTGCTGGCTCTCGGCGGGCTGATCGCCGCCCTGGCGCCCCGGGTGCTGGCCCGTGCCGACTGGCCCGATCGTGAACCCGTGCTGGCCCTTTGGGTGTGGCAGTGCGTGGTGGCCGCCGTGCTGCTGTGCTGCGCCCTCGCCATGGCGCTGAGCGCCGCCGCGGCCTGGACCCGGGTGCGCGGCAATGTGTTCGCCCCCGCGCCGAACGGGGTGGTGGAGGCGTACTCCCTTACCGGCTACGGCCCTTGGGCCGAGCCGCTGGCCGTCACCCTGGCCTGTGGCGCCGCCTGGACCGCGGCGATGCTGACCCGTGAGGTCCGTACCGCACGGGCCGACCGCCGGCGGCGCCGGGCCGAACTGCGGGAGCGTTCGCCCCGGCTGCCGGGTGAGGAGCCGGACGCGGAGCGGCTGGTGCTGCTGGAGGGCGACCGCCCGGACGCCTGGCTGCTGCGCGGCGGCTGGGCTCCCCGGCTGGTGATCACCACCGGCGCCCTGCGACGGCTGAACGACGCCCAGTTGGACGCCGTGCTGGCCCATGAACAGGGCCATGCCCGGGCCCGCCACCACTGGCTGCTGCACTGCTCCGGCGCGCTGGCCAACGGCTTTCCGCAGGTGCCGGTGTTCGCCGCCTTCCGTGACCAGGTGCACCGGCTGGTGGAGCTGGCGGCGGATGATGCGGCGTCCCGGCGCTTCGGGCGGCTGACCACGGCTCTGGCGCTGGTCGAACTCAACGAGGACCGCGGGGTGTTCGGCCCTGGCCCGGCCCAGCTGTCCCAGGTGCCGGGCCGGGTGGACCGGCTGCTGGCGCCCGCACCGCGGCTGACGCCCGCGCGGCGGCTGCGGCTGACCGCCGCGGCGGCGCTGGTTCCGGCGGTGCCGCTGCTGGTGACTTTTGTGCCGGGCTTGAGCGCGCTCGGTCGCTGAGGGGGCTCCGGGGCCGGCTGGGTTCCGGGTGCGCGCAGTTCGTGGTTGGGCTGCGCCCACGCGGCGGAGCGGCAGGGACAGCGGCACCATCGCGGGTCCGGGTGCCCCCGGTTGCGTTTCGAGTGCGGGCCGTCCGTGGCTGGTCACGCCCACGCGGCGGAGCCGCAAAACAGAAACGCCCCGCGCCCCTGACAGGGCCCCCTAGTGCACCGCCGTGAGTTCCTCGATGCGCTCAGGGAAGTCCGGCTGCGGCAGCGGCAGATCGACCTCGTCCACGAAGCCCAGCGCGTCCGGTACATAGGCGATCACCGCCGAGGCCGCCGGGGAGAAGCCCTCGCCGTCGCGCAGCCCGTCCAGCATCTGCAGCGCGGTGTTGAGGTCATTGCGGTCGATCTCCTCGGGGGTCTCCGGGATCAGCGACTCCAACCCGGCGTGCCTGCGCCAGAGTTCGGCCTCCTGGCGCTCCCCCAGCGCCATATGGTGCAGATACAGACAGCAGGCGGCCCAGGCCGCGTCGGCCCCGGCCGCGAACTGCCACCAGAACCGGGCACTGTCCTCACGGTCGGCCAGTTGCAGCACACAGCCCAGCACCAGGGCGCCCTCCGGCTCCAGCAGCCGGTGGGCCAGGAAGGTGCCCAGCTTGTGCAGGTCCTGGGCCACCACGGTCTTGCACAGGCTGCGCAGGCTCCGGTAAAAGGCCCGGTGCGGAAGGTAGTTGCGCTGTGCGGCGCGGGCCGCCGCAGCCCGGGCCGGTTCCATCTGGTCGTCGAAGCACAGGGCCCCGCGCCACATCCGCTCGGTGAGGCGGGCGGCCAGCCGGGCCTCGGCCCGGTCCACCTCCGCGCTCGCGTAGGGGCGCCGGTCCAGGCGCGCCTTGGCCAGCACGTGGTCGAGTGATCCGGTCACCGGTGCTCCTCTTCCTTCTGCAGTCCCAGCGCTTGGTGCAGGCGGTGTCTGGCATGACGGGCCGTGGAGCGCACCCCGCCCTGGGTTATGCCCATGATGTCGGCGGTCTCCCGGACGCTGAAGCCGAGGCAGTAGTGCAGCACGATCACATCGTGCTGGCGGGCCGGTAAGGCACAGATGGCCTTGTAGACGGCCAGACTCAGCTCCAGTTCGCCGATCGGGTCCACGGCCCGGCCCAGCGCCTCGGTCTCGAAGACCGCGGTGTCGATGACGGTGGGGCGCCGGCCTCTGGCCCGGGCGCAGTCGATGGTCCGGTGTCTGACCACCGCCCAGGCATAGGCGTTGGGGTTCTCCGCCCGCAGCACATCGCTCCACACGAAGTAGAGGTCCTCGAAGGCCTGGTCCACGGCCTCCTCGGCGTCATGGCGATTGCCCAGATAGAGCTCGGCCCAGTGCACATAGGCACCGCGGTACAGCTGGTGGAAGGCCCGGTAGTCGGCAGGCAGCTCGGTCACGGGAAGCGTGCTCGCGCGGCAGGAGGGCGTCAACGCTCGCCCCCTCGCCGCCGGTCGGTCCGCCGATCGCCTGCGTGGTGTGGGTTCACTGAACTGGGGATCCCTCCGGTTGTGATGATGGTGAGCCGGGCCGGGCGGTCCGCTCCCCTCGTCCGCTCACGGCCCCGAGGGACGACATCCTTCTCTCCCCTCCGCCGGTAATGGCGCTCACCGAGACCAATTCGTGCCGGTAGCCCGGGTAAAATCTTACGGAACACCAGATTCCGGTAACTGCCGGGCCGGATACGGCAGTCGATCTTCCGGATGGACTTCCCGCCGAGAGCTTGATGAGTAAGGTGTGACCTGCTGCCGGTGCGAACGGTGAGCCTGCCGATGCGAACGGTAAGCACATTCGGCCGGGCCCGGCACGGACAGGGCGTGCGAAAACGGGTGTTTGTCCGTAAGACAGCGCCGATGGGTGGCAGGTGAGCATGATCGCGGGCACATTCGAGGGCCGGTATGTCTGGCATCCGGCGGCGGACGACCATGAGTTGGCCCAGGCCTGTGTGGATGTCCAGGCCGGGCACTACCACAGCGCGCTGGCCGTGCTCGGGGACGCCCGGGAGGACTTCGCGCTGCGCGCCCACCGTTCCCTGGTACTGGCCTCCATATCCGCCGACTCCGATCTGGCCGAGCGCCGGCTGGCCGAGGAACCCAGCGCGGACGCCGCCCTGTTGTGGGCCCGGGTGGCCATGCTGCGGGCGCTGCGGATGGCCGACGCCGGGGACAGCCGGGCCGCCTCCCTGGTCCGTATCGCCCAGGCCGCCTGTGACCAGGCGGCGCTGATGTCACCGCGGGATCCCACCCCTTGGGCGGCCCGGCTGGCCCTGGCCCGGATAGACCGCCCCAATGACCCGGCGCCCCGCGGCATGCTGACCGCGCCCCGCGGTCCCTGGGTGCTGTTCTCCCGGGCGCTGAGCCTGGATCCCTTCAACCGCGAGGCCCATCACCGCTTTCTGGCCTTCTACTTCGCCCGGCACGGCGGCTCGGCCAGCGCCCGCTGGGATGTGGTGGAGTTTCTCAGCAACCGGGCGCCGGCCGACTCCCCGGTGCGGCTGCTCCCGCTGGTGGCCCGGGTGGAGGACTATGACCCACGGGCCGACCCGCTGGCGGACCGGGTCTGGGAGCAGCACCGCTGTCGAAGCCTGGCTCTGGACATCTACCGGCACTGGTTTCCCAAGGTGGCGGAGTACCGCTTCACCCCGGTCGTCGATCTGGCCTATCTGGCCCATGCCCTGCTGATGGCCGAGTGCCAGGAGGAGGCCCGGACGGTGCTGGCGGCCATGGGCCCCTATGCCTCGCGCATGCCCTGGAGCGTTTTCGGCGCTCCGGAGGAGCAGTTGACCAGAGCCCGGCGGCGCTGCCGGCTGCCGGTGCCCGGCGCGGACTGATTCCGGTTCCCGACTCCATCGTAAGGAAGAAGGTGCAGATGACGGAGACCCCGTCCCCCGCTCAGGACCGAGCACACCGGCAGGCCGCCGCCAGCGTCGCCCTGGACGACGACGCGACCCTGCACGCCATGGGCTATCCGCGCAAACTCACCCGGCGTTTCCGGGCGTTCGACAACTTCGCCATCTCCTTCACCATCATCAATATCCTCTCCGGGATCTTCTCCTCCTTCGGCTTCGGGATGAACGCCGGCGGCCCACGGGTGCTGGTGTTCGGCTGGATCGGGGTGTCGGTGATGGTGCTGTTCGTGGGTGCCTCCATGGCCGAGATCGCCTCCGCCTACCCCACCAGCGGCGCCCTGTACTTCTCGGCCGGCAAGCTGGCCAAGCGGCATCAGGGCGCCTGGTCCTGGTACACCGGGTGGCTCAACTTCGTGGGACAGGTGGGCGGTACCGCCGCCACGGACTACGCGGCGGCCACCTTTATCCAGTCCTTTGTCGCCATGCAGTGGTCCTCGTACCAGCCGACACGGCAGCAGACCGTGCTGATCACCGCGGCCATTCTGCTCATCCAGGCGCTGGCCAACACCTATACGGTGCGGCTGGTGGCGGTGGTGAACCGGATCTCGGTGTGGTGGCTGCTGGTGGGCCTGGTGGTGATCGTCACCGCACTGGTCTCGGTGCCCTCGCACCACCAGTCGCCTTCCTTTGTGCTGCATTCGGTGAACAACACCGGTTTCGGCAGCGCCTTTTACGCCGGGCTGCTCGGCCTGCTGGTCACCAGCTGGACCTTCACCGGCTTCGACGGCAGTTTCCATATGTCCGAGGAGACCGTGCAGGCCACGGTGAACGCGCCCCGGGGCATTGTGCGTTCCATCGGCTTTTCCGCGCTGACCGGGCTGATGCTGATGCTGGCCCTGGTCTATGCCGTCACCGACTACACCAAGGAGGCGGCCGCGGACGCCCCACCGGTGCAGATCCTCATCGACGCGCTGGGGATGACCACCGCCAAGGTGCTGCTGCTGGTGGTGATCGGGGCCATGCTGTTCTGCGGGCTGGCCAATATGACCAGCAACACCCGGCAGATCTTCGCCTTTTCCCGGGACGGAGCCATGCCCGGCTCCCGGCTGTGGCACTCGGTGTCCCCGCGCACCCGCACCCCCGTCAAGGCGGTGTGGCTGGCCGCGGTCTGCGCCCTGGTGCTGGTGGTGCCCGGCTGGTGGTCCAAGGTCGCCTTCACCGCCGTGGTCAGCATCAATGTGGTGGGGCTGTTCCTGGCCTACGGGGTACCGATTTTCCTCCGGCTGCGGCTGCGGGAATTCCGGCCGGGACCCTGGCACTTGGGGCGCTGGGGACGGCCGGTGGCGGCCCTGGCGGTGCTGTGGATCGGGCTCAGCAATGTGCTGTTCATGCTGCCGCAGGCTTCGCCGATCACCGCCCAGTCCTTCAACTACGCGCCCATCGCGCTGGGTGTGGTACTGCTGATCGCCACGGTCTGGTGGTTCGCCACCGCCCGCCGCCGCTTCAAGGGGCCGGTGAGTTATGGCAGTCCCGACGAGGTGGCCGCGATGGACCTGATCTGAAACCGCTCCCCGGACGTCATGGAAATGCATATGGAAAAGGACCGCGCACCGATGAATCTCACCGTTTCCCGTGCCTCGCTGGAGGAGTGGCGGCAGGCCGTCGCCTGGGCGAAGGCGGAGGGCTGGAATCCGGGCGAGGGGGACGAGACCTGCTTCCACCCCACCGATCCGGAGGGCTTCTTCCTGGGGCGCCTGGACGACGGGCGGGTGGTCTCCGCGATATCCGTGGTCACCTACTCCCCCGCCTTCGCCTTCCTCGGCTTCTATCTGGTGCATCCGGAGTTCCGCGGCCGGGGTCTGGGCCTGGCCACCTGGCAAGCGGCCTTCCCGCACGCCGGAGAGCGCACGGTGGGCCTGGATGCGGTGCCCGAGCAGGAGGACACCTACAAGCGCTCCGGTTTCACCTCCGCGTACCGCACTCTGCGCTACTCGGGGCGGCCGGCCGCCGCCCAACACCCCTTGGACGCCGTGCCGTTCACCGCCGACCGGCTCGGCGCCGTCACGGCCTACGACCGGCACTGCTTCCCCGCCGAGCGGCCCGCGTTTCTGCGGCGCTGGCTGACCGCCGACGGTCACACGGCATACGTCCGGCTGCGGGACGGACGGATCAGCGGGTACGGGGTGATCCGCCCCGCCGGCCAGGGATACCGCATCGGGCCGCTGTTCGCCGACTCCGCCGACGACGCCGGGGCCGTCTTCGATGCCCTCACCGCCACCCTGGAACCCGGCCACGAGGTGTCCCTGGACATCCCCGAGCCGCACGCCGCCGCCTGCGCCATGGCCCAGGCATGGGGTCTGACGGCCGTCTCCCACACGGTGCGGATGTACCACGGCGCGGCGCCCACGACCCCCGTGGAGCGGGTGTTCGGGGTCACCACGCTGGAGCTCGGTTAGGGCCTGTCCGATTGCTCTCGGGGCGCCCCGTAAGGGGCGGGGGAACTGCGCGACCGGCCACAGACGCCCTGCACTTGACGCGTGACCGAGGGGATGGGGCCGTTCCTCGTCGGTCATGTGTCAGGTGCGGGCCACCTGTGGCCGGTCGCGGCCACGCGACGGAGCCGCATGAGGCCGCGGCCCGCACCCCGAACGGGCGCCCTTTACTGTTGCCCCATGCCCCATGATCCGGAGCTTCCCATGAACGAGACCGGCCCCCTCTGGGAGGTCGCCCGCCGCTCGGCGGCCTGGCTGGACGCCGCCAATGGCACCGGTGCACACGAGACCGCCCTGCGGCTGATGAAGCTCGCCGAGGAAGCCGGTGAGGTGATGCAGGCATATATCGGAATGACCGGCCAGAACCCCCGCAAGGGGGTGACCCATCAACGGGCCGATGTGGCCGCCGAACTGTGCGATGTCATCATCACCGCCGCCACCGCGCTGCACCGCTTCACCGACGACCCCGCCGCCCTGTTCGACGAGCACGCCCGGCGCGTCACCCGCCGCATCGACGCGTTGACCAAGGCCCCGGCCAGGGCGGATGAAACCCTGCCCCCATGAGCAATCTCGACCGCAAACCCGCCACCACCCTCTGCGGCGGCCGCGCCGGTGTCAGCACCGGGCCGGTACGCGACCTGTTGCCGGCCAAGGACATCCCGCTGGGCGAAAGCACCGTGGTACGGCGGCTGTTGCCCAGCCTGGGCCGGCGCATGGTGGGGGCCTGGTGCTTTGTCGATCACTACGGCCCGGACGACATCGCCGGCGAGCCCGGTATGCAGGTGCCCCCGCATCCGCATATGGGCCTGCAAACGGTCAGCTGGCTGCACGACGGCGAGGTGCTGCACCGCGACAGCCTGGGCAGTCTGCAGACCCTGCGGCCCGGCCAGTTGGGCGTGATGACTGCGGGTCGGGCCATCGCCCACTCCGAGGAATCGCCGCGCCAACACGCCCGTCTGCTCCACGGCGCCCAGTTGTGGGTGGCGCTGCCCGACGCCTACCGCCATACCGCGCCGGGCTGGGAGCACCACCCCGAGCTGCCCCGGATCACCGGCGGTGGCCTGCAGGCCACCGTCATCCTCGGTCGGCTGGACGGCGCCTCCTCCCCCGCCACCACCTACACCCCGATCGTCGGCGCCGACCTCACCCTCCCCTCCGGCACCACCGCCTGTCTCCCCCTGGAACCGGACTTCGAATACGCCGCCCTGTCCATGTCCGGCGAGGCCGAAGTGGACGGCGTCCCCCTCGCTCCCGGCGCCCTGCTCTACCTGGGCTGCGGACGCTCCGAACTCCCGCTGCGCGCCGAGGTGGACAGCGCCCTGATGCTGCTCGGCGGTGAGCCCTTCGAGGAGAAGATCCTGATGTGGTGGAACTTTGTGGCGAGAACCCATGAGGAGATCGCCCGCGCCCGCGAGGACTGGATGACCGGCACCCGCTTCGGCGAGGTCCACGGCTACCACGGCCCTCCGCTGCCGGCACCGGTGCTGCCGCCCGTCCCGCTCAAGCCTCGCGGCCGGGCCCGCTGACCCTACACTTTGCCGGGAATACCCACGCTTCTCCTGAAATGAGGTTCCCGTGATCCGCAAGCACATCATCGCCTCCGGCCTGGTGCAGGGCGTGTACTACCGGGACACCTGCCGTGCCGAGGCGCGGCGGCACGGGGTGGCGGGATGGGTGCGGAACCGGACGGACGGGACCGTGGAGGCGGTGTTCGAAGGGGACGAGGACGCCGTGGAACGGCTGGTGCGCTGGGCGCGGCAAGGGCCGGACCGGGCCAGGGTGCAGGGGGTTGAGGTCGAGGCGGAGGAGCCGGAGGGACTGGCCGGTTTCGAGGTCCGCGCTACGGGGGGCTGAGAAACTGACGGCATGACTGTCAACGGTGTTCTCTTCGACTTCTCCGGCACCCTCTTCCGTATCGAGTCCACCGCCTCCTGGCTGCGTACCGTCCTGGACCGGGCCGGTGTTCAGGTGGATGAGACCGAATTCGCGCGGCTGGAAGGGGAGTTGCGGGAAGCCGGGGCGCTGCCGGGCGGTCCGGTGCCACGGGTGGTGCCGGACCGGCTGGCGGCGGCCTGGGCCCAGCGGGACCGCAGCCGCGAGGAGCACCGGGCCGCCTATCTGGGCCTGGCCAGGGAGGTCCGGCTGCCCAAGCCGGAGCTGTATGAGGCGCTCTACGCCCGGCATATGGAGCCGGATGCCTGGCTTCCGTACCCGGACGCGACGGAGGTGCTGGCGGAGCTGCGGCGGCGCGGGGTGCCGGTCGGTGTGGTGAGCAATACCGGCTGGGACTTGCGGCCGGTGTTCCGGCAGCATGGCCTGGACCGCTGGGTGGACGCCTTTGTGCTGTCGTATGAGCACCGGGTGCAGAAGCCGGATCCGCGGCTGTTCGCCATCGGCTGCCGGGCCCTCGGGCTGGCGCCCGGGCAGGTGCTGATGGTCGGGGACGACGCCCGGGCCGACGGCGGGGCGGCCGCGCTCGGGTGCGAGGTACTGCTGGTGGAGCACCGGCCGGTGACGGAGCGCAAGGACGGCCTCCGCCCGGTGCTGGACCGGTTGGGTTGACCACGCAGCGCCCCATAGGGGCGCGGGGCTGCTGCACTATGCGGCTCCGCCGCGTGGGCACGACCAGCCACAAACGGCCCGCACATGACATGTGACCCCTGAACGGAGCCGCTCACCAAGAGGAACCGCACCCGGCGAGGAACGCCGGGCGGCGTCGGCCGGGGCGGGCCCGGTCAGCCGCCGGCCGGCCCCGCAGGCGAGCGGAACGCCTCCAGCAGCCGCTCCGCCGCCAGCGTCGCCGTCAACGTGCCCTCCCGCAGCCCCCGTTCCAGGCCCGGCGCAGCCGCCCGTACCGCCGGATGTGTCCGCAGTTCGGTCAGCAGCTGCTCGCGGACCATGGACCAGGCCCACTCCACCTGCTGCTCGCTGCGGCGGCGCCGCAGCTCGCCGGTGGCCTCCAGGACCCTCCGGTGCTGCTCCAGCCGCTCCCACAGCGCCGTCAGCCCGGTGCCCTCGCGGGCGCTGCAGGTGAGCACCGGAGGGTTCCAGGCCGCGTCCGGGGCGCGCAACAGCCGCAGGGCACCCGCCAGTTCACGGGCGGCGGAGCGGGCGTCGCGCTCATGCGGCCCGTCCGCCTTGTTGACGGCGATGACATCGGCGAGTTCCAGCACGCCCTTTTTGATGCCCTGCAACTGGTCGCCGGTGCGGGCCAGGGTGAGCATCAGAAAGGTGTCCACCATGTCCGCGACGGCCGTCTCGGACTGGCCCACGCCGACCGTCTCCACCAGCACCACGTCATAGCCGGCCGCCTCCATCACCACCATGGTCTCCCGGGTGGCCTTGGCGACTCCGCCCAGGGTGCCGGCGGTGGGCGAGGGCCGGACAAAGGCGGCGGGGTCCACGGCGAGGCGTTCCATCCGGGTCTTGTCGCCCAGGATGGAGCCGCCGGTGCGGCTGGAGGAGGGGTCCACGGCGAGCACCGCCACCCGGTGGCCCAGCCCGGTGAGCAGGGTGCCCAACGCGTCGATAAAGGTGGACTTGCCCACCCCCGGCACGCCGGTGATGCCCACCCGCCGCGCCGCTCCGCTGTGCGGCAGCAGCTCCACCAGCATCCGCTGGGCGAGTTGGCGGTGGTCGGGCCGGGTGGACTCGACCAGGGTGATCGCCCGGGCCACCGCCGCCCGCTTGCCGTCCAGCACGCCCTTCACATAGGCGTCGAGGTCGATCTGCCGTGCCATGTCACAACTCGTGGCCGAGCACCCCGGCCAGGGTACGCAGCAGGCCCTGGGCGGCGTCCGGGATCACCGTGCCGGGCAGGAACACCTCGGCCGCGCCCGCGTCCAGCAGCGGCTGGACGTCCTGCGGCGGGATCACCCCGCCCACCACGATCATGATGTCCTCCCGGCCCTCCTCGGCCAGTTGCTCGCGCAGTGCCGGTACCAGGGTGAGGTGTCCGGCGGCCAGCGAGGAGACGCCCACGATGTGCACATCCGCCTCCACCGCCTGCCGGGCGACCTCGGCGGGCGTCTGGAACAGCGGGCCGACATCCACATCGAAGCCCAGGTCGGCGAAGCCGGTGGCGATCACCTTCTGGCCGCGGTCATGGCCGTCCTGACCCATCTTGGCGACCAGGATGCGCGGCCGGCGGCCGTCCTGCCGCTCGAACTCGGCCACCAGCGCCCGGGTTTGCTCCACCGAGGAGGAGGCCCCGGCCTCTTCGCGATACACACCGGAGATGGTACGGATCTGTCCCGCGTGCCGCCCGTACACCTTCTCCAGGGCGTCCGAGATCTCGCCCACGGTCGCCTTGGCGCGGGCGGCGTTCACCGCCAGTGCCAGCAGATTGCCCTCGAGTCCGTTGCCGGGGCCGGATTCCGCGGCCCGGGTGAGCGCGTCCAGCGCCTGCCGGCAGGCGGTCTCGTCGCGTTCGGCGCGCAGCCGCCGCAGCTTGTCGATCTGCTGGGCGCGGACGGCCGAGTTGTCCACCTTGAGCACCTCGATCTGCTCATCACTGGCCACCCGGTACTTGTTGACGCCGATCACCGGCTGACGGCCGGAGTCGATCCGGGCCTGGGTACGGGCCGCGGCCTCCTCCACCCGCAGCTTGGGGATGCCCGCGTCAATGGCCTGGGCCATGCCGCCGGCCGCCTCCACCTCCTGGATGTGCTGCCAGGCGCGGCGGGCCAGGTCATGGGTGAGCTTCTCCACATAGGCGCTGCCGCCCCAGGGGTCGATCACCCGGCAGGTACCGGACTCCTGTTGCAGCAGCAGCTGGGTGTTACGGGCGATGCGCGCGGAGAAGTCGGTGGGCAGGGCCAGCGCCTCGTCCAGGGCGTTGGTGTGCAGCGACTGGGTGTGCCCCTGGGTGGCGGCCATCGCCTCCACACAGGTACGCGCCACATTGTTGAAGACATCCTGGGCGGTCAGCGACCACCCGGAGGTCTGTGAATGGGTGCGCAGCGACAGCGATTTGGCATTCTCGGGCTCGAACTGGGCGACCAGCTTGGCCCACAGCAGCCGGGCCGCCCGCAGCTTGGCGATTTCCATGAAGAAGTTCATGCCGATCGCCCAGAAGAAGGAGAGCCGGGGCGCAAAGGCGTCCACCTCCAGTCCGGCGCCCAGTCCGGCGCGCAGATACTCCACACCGTCCGCCAGGGTGTAGGCCAGTTCCAGGTCGGCGGTGGCCCCGGCCTCCTGGATGTGATAGCCGGAGATGGAGATGGAGTTGTAGCGCGGCATCTTCCGCGAGGTGTAGGCGAAGATGTCGGAGATGATCCGCATCGAGGGTTTCGGCGGATAGATATAGGTGTTGCGGACCATGAACTCCTTGAGGATGTCGTTCTGGATGGTCCCGGCCAGCTTCTCCGGCGGTACACCCTGTTCCTCGGCGGCGACGATATAGAGCGCCAGAACCGGCAGCACCGCGCCGTTCATGGTCATCGACACGCTCATCCGGTCCAGCGGAATGCCGTCGAAGAGCCGGCGCATGTCGTAGATGGAGTCGATGGCCACCCCGGCCATGCCCACATCGCCGGTGACCCGGGGGTGGTCGCTGTCATAGCCGCGGTGGGTGGGCAGGTCGAAGGCGACCGACAGGCCCTTCTGTCCGGCGGCCAGATTGCGCCGGTAGAAGGCGTTGGACTCCTCGGCGGTGGAGAATCCGGCGTACTGGCGGATGGTCCATGGCTGGTTGACGTACATGGTGGGGTAAGGGCCGCGCAGATAGGGCGCGATACCGGGGTAGGTGCCCAGGAAGTCCAGCCCGTCCAGGTCCTCGGCGGTGTAGAGCGGCTTGACGCCGATGCCCTCCGGGGTCTGCCAGAACAGGTCCCCGTCGCTCTTGCCGGTGCTCTCCTTGAGGGCGGCGCGCCAGGCGCCCGCTTCGGCGGGGGCGCTGACGGGGCCCAGTTCGATGTCGGAGAAGTCGGGGATCGACATCAGGCCACTCCCAGCAGATCGAGAACGGAGGTCAGCACGGCCACCGCGTCGCCGCCCGCGAAGACGAACTCGTCCACGCCGGCCCGCAGTTGGCTCTCCTTGCGCTCGCCCGGCCGCCCGGCCAGGAACACCCGCCGGGCCCCGGCCGCCTTCAGCGCGGTGGCCACGGCTTCGGCCTGCTCGGCATAGAGCGGGTCGCTGGAGCACAGGCAGGCGATGGCGGCGCCGCTGGCGGCGAAGGCTTCGGCGGCCGAGTCCGCGTCAACGGTGGCGGGCCGGTGCACCGGTTCGATGCCGCCGGCCTGGAAGAGGTTGGCGGCGAAGGTGGCCCGGGCGGTGTGCGCGGCGGCCGGGCCCAGGGCGGCGATAAAGACCTTGGGCCGGGCCCCGGAGGCGGCCAGATGGGCGTCGGAGCGGGCGCGCAGTGCCTCGTACGCCTCGTCGCGGCGCACCCTGGGCAGTCCGCCGGACGGGCGGGCCGGTGCCGGTTCCCGGTCGGGGAGTTGTTCGCCGAGGTGGGGGAACTCGCTGACGCCGGTGATGGGTTCGCGCCTGGTGGCCAGCCGGCCGGAGCGCTCTCGCCAGGTGGCCGCCAGCCGCTCGCCGATCAATCCGCTGTCCAGGGCGGCGCGTTGGCCGCCGGCCCGTTCGATCTCCTGGAACCAGGCCCAGGCGGCGTGCGCCAGTTCATCGGTCAGCCGCTCCACGTACCAGGAGCCGCCCGCCGGGTCGATGACCCGGGCCAGATGGGACTCCTCCAGCAGGATGGCGGAGGTGTTGCGGGCGATGCGGCGGGCGAAGGCGTCGGGCAGGCCCAGGGCCTCGTCGAAGGGTAGTACGGTGACGGCGTCCGCGCCGCCGACGCCGGCGCCCAGGCAGGCGACGGTGGTGCGCAGCATATTCACCCAGGGGTCCCGGCGGGTCATCATCACCCGGGAGGTCACGGCGTGCTGGCGCTGGGCACGGTGGGCCGGTCCGGCCCCGCTGACCTCGGCGATGCGGGACCACAGGCGGCGGGCGGCGCGCAGGGTGGCGATGGTGAGGAACTGGTCGGCGGTGGCGGCGTAGCGGAACTCCAGCTGGCCGCAGGCCTCTTCGACGCTCAGCCCGGCCGCGGTGAGCTCGCGCAGATACGCCACTCCGGTGGCCAGGGAGCAGCCCAGTTCCTGGGCGGCGGAGGCGCCGGCCTCGTGGTAGGGCAGGGCGTCCACCACCAGGGCGCGCAGGCCGGGGCGCTGCCGGGCGCAGCGCAGGGCCAGTTGGGCCGCGGCGGTGTGGTCGGCGGCGGTGCCGGTACGGGCCAGGGTGCCCAGCGGGTCGGCGCCCAGGGTGCCGGTGGCCGCCTCGGCGGGTACCTGCCGCTCGTCGTGGAGCCGGAGCAGGGCGTCGGCCGCGGCCTGGAATCCGGCCCCCGCGTCCAGGGCGATGGCGGCCAGGTCGAGATAGACGCCGTCCAGGGCGGCGGGCAGGCCGTCCACCGGGAGTCCGCCCTCGCCGACGGTCAGCCAGAGGGAGGTGGCGCCGTTCTCCAGGTCGGCGAGCACGGCCTCGTTGGCGCGGCGGGGGTCGGGGTGGGCGTGGTGCTGGCGGATGTCCCAGCCGGTGAGCGCGGTGCCTTCGGGGCGGGCGCCGCGGATGAAGGGCGGCAGGCCCGGGTACCCGGCGGCGGGCGGGGCGTCCTCGGCGGTGTACAGCGGGCGGGTCGCCAGCCCGTCCTGGAGCGCGGTGGCCAGCGCGTCCTCGGCCGCCGTGCCCGTCGCGTCCTTGCCCGCCTTGCGCAGCACGCCTTCGACGAGGCGCTGCCACTGTTCGCGGGTGGCGTCGGGGAATTCGGCGGCCAGCGAGAAGCCTTCGTCAGGCAGGACCGTCATGGAGGGAAGGCTAGGCGAGCGGGCCCCGCCCGCAGCAGGGGCCAGGGCTGTGACCTTTGCCTCTTCCCTGAGCGCGCGGGGGCACAGCTGAGCGGGGGGTGGCCGCTCACCAGTTGGGCGCGGCTCCGGCGGCGTTCACCACGAATTCGCACCACACCGATTTGCCGGTACCGCGCGGTTCGACGCCCCAGACGTCGGCGAGCCGGTCCACCAACAGCAGTCCGCGGCCGGAGACTCCGGCCTCGCCCGGGTCGCGGCGGCGGGGCAGGGTGCTGGATCTGTCCTCCACCTCCAGGCGCACCCGGCGGTCCGGCCCGGGCACCATACGGATGGTCACCACGGCCGCGCCGTCGGTGTGCAGCAGGGCGTTGGTGGCCAACTCATCGGAGACCAGCTCGATTTCATCGGCCCGTTCCTGTGCTCCCCAGGCCTGGACGGCGGTGCGGATCATATGGCGGGCGGCGGACAGCGCCTCGGGGTCGGCGGGGGCGATGTGCTGCTGGAGGCGGCCGCCGGACTGCGGGGTGGCGCCATGGCGGCGCAGCAGGAGCAGGGCCATGTCGTCGTCGCCGGGCCTCTGGTCCACCACTTCGCACAACTGGTCGGCGAGCCGCTGGAGTTCGTCGGCGCCCCGGGCGACCAGCTCGGTGATCCGCCGCATGCCCTCGTCCAGATCGGCTCCGGGGCGTTCCACCAGGCCGTCGGTGAACAGCAACAGCGTTTCGCCGGGGTCGAGTTCCACTCTGGTGACGGGGTAGTCGAGGCGGCCGAATTCGGCGGAGAGCCCCAGGGGCAGCCCGCCGGCCACCGGGAGGCGGCGGCAGGTGCCGTCGTTGTGGCGCAGCAGCGGGTCTATATGCCCGGCGCGGACCAGTTGCAGCACTCCGCCGGTCAGGTCGGCTTCCGCGTAGCAGCAGGTGGCGAAGCGGTCGGTGTCCAGTTCATGCAGGAAGGAGGAGGCGCGGGCCATCACGGTGGCGGGTGAGTGGCCTTCGGAGGCGTAGGCCCGCAGCACAATGCGCAGCTGGCCCATCACGGCGGCGGCGTGGGTGTCATGGCCCTGGACGTCGCCGATGACGGCGCCGACCCGTCCGCCGGGCAGCGGGATGACGTCGTACCAGTCGCCGCCGATGTCCCGGCCCATCCGGGCGGAGCGGTAGCGGACGGCGATCTGGGCGCCGGGGATGTCGGGGATGCGGCGCGGGAGCATGGACTGCTGAAGGCCCTCGGCCAGGTCCTGTTCCTGGTCGAAGAGCA
This sequence comes from Streptomyces orinoci, assembly GCF_003121295.1. GTDB lineage: Bacteria > Actinomycetota > Actinomycetes > Streptomycetales > Streptomycetaceae > Streptomyces > Streptomyces orinoci. The sequence continues at coordinate 90,316 of NZ_PHNC01000003.1, read as the reverse complement.
TGGCGCGGGCGATGCTCTGGGCCAGGCCGCTGCCCAGGGCGATAAAGAGGTTGCGCTCCTGGCGGGTGAAGCCGCGCGACTCCCGGTACAGCAGGCCCAGGGCGCCGATGGGGCGGCCCTGGGCGACCAGTGGCAGATAGGCGGCGGAGGCGATGCCGATGTCCTTGATGCGCTCGAACAGCCAGGGGTAGCAGGCCGCGAACTCCTCGGGGGACTCGATGAAGCGGGGGGCCAGGGTGCGGATGACCTCGCTCATCGGGAAGTTGTCCTCGACCCGGGTGTAGCGGGTGCCGGGGATGAAGTGTTCCGAGGGGCCCTCGGCGACCAGATGGATCCGGCCGCCGTCCACCAGTCCCAGGACCAGCAGGTCGGAGCCCAGGTGCTGGACGGCCAGCGGGTCCTTGAAGAAGTCGATGACGTCCTGGACGGTGCGGGCATGGGCGAGGGCGGCGGTGGTCTTCTCCACCACGGTGGTCTGGTGGCGGTGTTCCTCGTCGGGTTCGCGGGGGCCGGTGTGGCCCAGTTCCTCGGTGGCGTCGCGGACGATGCCGATGATGCGGCAGGGCCGTCCCTGCTCGTCGCGGTGGATCCGGCCCTGGGTGTAGGTCCAGCGCAGCGAGCCGTCCTGGGTGCGGATGCGGTAGTAGGCGCCATAGCTCTGGCTGCCGTCCTTGAGCGCCTGGGAGACCAGGGAGTCCAGCCGGACGGCCTCGGCCCTGGGCACCCGCCCGGCCAGGCCGTCCAGGCGTCCGTCGAAGGCTTCGGGCGGCACCTGCAGCACGGCCAGCGCGGATTCGTCCAGGTGCAGCCGGCCGCTGACCAGGTCCCAGTCGAAGCTCCCCATCCGGTTGAGGGCGAGGCTCAGCTCCGGGCGGGCCGGCCAGTCGTCCGGTGGCGGGACGGCGGCAGGCGTCGTCGCTCCCCGATCAGCCATGGGGCCACTCTGTCACTTTTTGCCCTTTTCTTCGATATGAGGGACCGGTGCTGATCGCACCCCGGGGTACCCATGAGGGAAGACCGAGTCCTAGGAGCGGCATGGAGTGGTTCACCGGGTCCGGGTACTGGCTGAGCAGGCTGGTGCTGCAACGGGCGCTCGCCGTGATCTACCTGGTGGGCTTCCTCTCGGCCGCGCTGCAGTTCCGGGCCCTGATCGGGGAGCGGGGCATGCTGCCGGTGCCGCGTTTCACCGCGTATGTCCCGGCCCGGCGGGCACCCAGCCTGTTCCAGCTGCGCTACTCGGACCGTTTCTTCGCGCTGTGCGCCTGGGGCGGGGCGCTGCTGTCCGCGGCCGTGGTGGCGGGCGCCGCGGACCAGGTGCCGCTGGGGGCGGCGATGGCGATGTGGGCGGTGCTGTGGGGGCTCTATCTGTCGATCGTCAATGTGGGCCAGACCTGGTATGCCTTCGGCTGGGAGTCACTGCTGCTGGAGGCCGGATTCCTGGCCGTCTTCCTGGGCAACGCCCGCACCGGTCCGCCGGTGCTGGTGCTCTGGCTGATGCGCTGGCTGCTGTTCCGGGTGGAGTTCGGCGCGGGCCTGATCAAGATCCGCGGGGACCGCTGCTGGCGCGATCTGACCTGCCTGTACTACCACCATGAGACCCAGCCGATGCCCGGCCCGCTGAGCTGGTTCTTCCACCGGCTGCCCAGGCCGCTGCACCGGGTGGAGACCGCGGCCAACCACTTCGCCCAGCTGGTGGTGCCCTTTGCGCTGTTCGCCCCACAGCCCGCGGCCAGTGTGGCGGCGGGCCTGATCGTCCTCACCCAGCTCTGGCTGGTGGCCTCCGGCAACTTCTCCTGGCTCAACTGGCTGGCCATCGTCCTGGCCCTGGCCGCGGTGGACGACACCGCCTGGGCCGGTCTCCTCGGGCTGCCGCGGCACCACCCGCTGCCCGGGCCCCCGGTCTGGTACCAGGTCCTGGTGCTGGCGGCCACCGTGCTGGTGGTGGTGCTCAGCTGGTGGCCGGTGCGCAATATGGTCTCCGCCCAGCAGCGGATGAATATGTCCTTCAACCCCTTCCACCTGGTCAACACCTATGGCGCCTTTGGCAGCGTCAACCGGGAGCGCTATGAGGTGGTCATCGAGGGCACCGATGACGAGCGGCTGACCGAGCAGACCCAATGGCGGGAGTACGAGTTCCATGGCAAACCCGGCGACCCCCGCCGGCTGCCCCGCCAGTTCGCCCCCTACCACCTGCGGCTGGACTGGCTGATGTGGTTCGCCGCGATCTCCCCCGGCTACGCCCGCGACTGGTTCGGCCCGCTGATCGAGCGGCTGCTCACCGGCGACCGGGACACCCTGCGGCTGCTGCGGCACAACCCCTTCCCCGGCGCCCCGCCCACCCATGTACGCGCCCGGCTCTACCACTACCGCTTCACCACCTGGCGCGAGCTGCGCACCACCGGCGCCTGGTGGCACCGCACCCTGCACCGGGAGTTCCTGCCCCCGGCGGCCCTGCGGCGGTGACGGAGGTGACCGCCATGGAACCCGCCGCCGCCCTGGAGCGGATCGCCTTCCTCCTGGAACGCGTCAAGGCCCCCACCTACCGGGTACGGGCCTTCCGCACCGCCGCCGCCACCGTGACCGGACTGCCCGCCGGGGAGCTCCGGCGCCGCGCCGCCGAGGGCTCGCTCACCGAGCTCAAGGGCATCGGCCCCAAGACCGCCGCCGTGGTCGCCGAGTCCCTGGCCGGCCGTACCCCCGGATATCTGACCCGGCTGGAGAAGGAGGCGGGCGGACCGCTGACCGAGGGCGGCCTGGCGCTGAGGGCGGCCCTGCGCGGCGACTGCCATCTGCACTCCGACTGGTCGGACGGCGGCAGCCCCATCGACACCATGGCCCGCGCCGCCCGGGACCTCGGCCACCACTGGGCGGTGCTCACCGACCACTCCCCCCGGCTGAAGGTGGCCCGCGGCCTCTCCGCGGAGCGGCTACGCGCCCAGCTGGCGGCGGTCGCCGAAATCAACGACCAACTCGGCCCTGACTTCCGGCTGTTGACCGGCATCGAATGCGACATCCTGCCGGACGGCTCACTGGACCAGGAGCCCGAGCTGCTGGACCGCCTGGACCTTGTGGTCGCCTCGGTCCACTCCCAGCTGCGGATGGACGCCGAGGCCATGACCCGCCGGCTGGTGGCGGCGGTGGCCAGCCCGCTGGTGGACGTACTGGGGCACTGCACCGGGCGGCTGGTGGGCATCGACTCACCACGCCCGGAGTCCCGTTTCGACGCCACCATGGTCTTCACCGCCTGCGCCCGCTTCGGCACCGCGGTGGAGATCAACAGCCGCCCGGAACGGCTGGACCCGCCCCGGCGCCTGCTGCGCGAGGCCCTGGCGGCCGGGGCGCTGTTCGCCATCGACAGCGACGCCCACGCCCCCGGCCAGCTGGACTGGCAGATCTACGGCTGCGCCCGTGCCGAGGAGTGCGGGGTGCCGGCCGAGCGCGTCATCACCACCTGGAGCGCGGACCGACTCCTCGCCTGGACGGGCACCAAGAGCGCCCCCTAGGGGCGCGGGGCTGCGTCCCTTTGCGGCTCCGCCGTGTGGGCGCGACCAGTCCCCCATGGCCGGCACGGCACCCGGCGCGCCCGGAACCTCAGAAGCGATTCCACTTGGCCTCCTCCGGAACGCTCCGGAATGAAGTTCGACAAGCGATCGGCCAACTTGTTGGCAAGCAGCGGAGGTTGCCGTGGCGGCCATCCGGTCCGGCAGCGCTTGTCATGGAAGGGGGGACGATGGCATCCAGTGCCGGTGACGAGCCCCTGGGCATCTGGCGCCAACGCCGGCTGAAACGCTGCAACGGCGAACTCGGCACGGAACGATCGCAGGCCATCGTGCACGCCCCGGCCACCTTTGAACTTTCCAAGGACTGCACCGTCGGCTGCTGGTTCTGCGGCGTCGCCGCCCTCAAGTTCGACCACATCTGGCCCTGTACGGAGGAAAACGCCGCGCCGTGGCGCGACACATTCCACCGACTTCCACCACATCCTCGGCCAGCGGCCCCAGACCACCACGGCGATGATCCCGTCCGGCTGCGCTCCGACCTCAAAGTAACCGTCGAGAACGGGGAGTTGCGGGCCACCGCGCTCGGCCAGCGCATGGCAGTGGCCCAGAAGGACCTGGACGACCTGGCGGAATGCCTGCCTGCTGGACGAAGAACCGGAACCGGTCGCCAAGCACTCCCCGGCGATGCTGGGCATGCCGGCCCCTGCGGGAGCCGGGCGGTGACAGCGGATTCCGTGACCGAAATTCCGCCCCCGAAAGGAGATCCCACGTGCTCAAGAGACTGGCCGGCCTCACCCTGGCCATCGCACTCACCGGAACCCTTGGTGTGACCGCAACGGCCCACGCCGCCGAAGGCAAACGCGTCTACAACGGCCTGCAGATCACCTTCAGGACGGACACGCCCGAACTCTTCTGCACCCTCGGCGCCGTCGGCACGGACGACCACCAGCGCCATATCGCCATATCCGCCGGCCACTGCCTCGAACCGGACAAGAAGTACTCCGACCGCGAGATTCCGGAGAATGTACAACCCGTGTATGACCGCAATGACATCGGATTCGGCCCGATCGGCCATGTCCGCTACTACAAGGACCCGGAAGGTTCCCAGACGGGCCATCCCACCAAGGACTACATGGTGATCGAGCTGGTCCCCCAGGTGACCCTCTCCTCCCAGGGCCCGTACCTCAAGCAGACCGGCGAGGTGAAGTCCCCCCAGGGACCGGTCAGTCCCAATGCCCTCAACCCGGCCCTCGACACCGAACGGCTGCTCACCACCGGTGACAACGAGATCATCACCTCCGGCCAGAGCGGCGTCTGGTACGGCACCGTTCTCAGCAACGACAACGGCATCTACCAGGCTCCCGCCCCACACGTCCCCCGCGACTCCGGCGGCCCGGTGATCTGGCACGTTCCCGGCACGGACCTGCCCTCCACCGACAACAACTTCCAGGCGGCAGGCCCCTGGGCAGGGATCACCAAGGCCATCACCATCGAGTGGCCCCCCTTCAACTACACCAGCTCTGCCAACATCCTCGCCGACCTGCGCGCCCGCGAGGCGAAGGATCCGGCGCACAATATCTTCGGGGCGGGGTTCCAGGTGACCAACAATCCCTGACGGACCACGGCGCCCAGCAACAGCGGCCCGGCATCGCCCACTCAGGGCAGCGCGGCCCGCCCCGCGTCACCCAGCAGCGGGGCGAACAAGTCCCCCTGTTCCTCGACCCGTTGGAGCACCTGCTCGGGGGTGAAGGCGAGGTCCGAGGGATCCCGGCAGGCGGCCACCTCGTCCCAGGTGACCGGCGCGGCGACCAGCGGGAGCTCCCTCAGGCGCATGGTGTAGGGCGCGGCGGTGGTCTTGGCGCTGGCATTCTGCGACCAGTCGATGAGCACCTTCTCCCGGCGCTCCAGCTTGGTCATGGAGACCACCACCAGCCCCGGGTGCTCGCCCATCATCCGGCCGGCCAGGGCCTTGGCATAGCCGCTGACCGTCCGCCCGGAGGCGGGCAGGATGGGCGAGTACAGATGCAGCCCCTTGGCCCCGGAGACGACGGCGAAGGCGGTCAGCCCATCGTCCTCCAGCAACTGCCGCAGCCGCTGCCCGATGCGGCAGCAGACCACCAGATCCGTGCCGGGCCCCGGATCCAGATCGAGCACCAGCCGGTCGTGCCGGTCCCGCCCGGTCTTGGCCTTCCACTGCGGGACATGGATCTCATACGCGCCCAGATTGGCCATGGCGATCAGGGCCGCGGTGGAGTCGATCACGATCTGCTCGGCGGTCCCCTGGCTGTGCTCCACCGTCGCCCTGGGCACCCAGTCCGGGGCGCCGGGCGGCGGGGTCTTGGCCACCCAGCTCTGCCCGGTCAGCCCCTCCGGGGCCCGGACGAATGAGGCCGGACGGCCGCTGAGATGCGGCACCATCACCGGGGCGATCTCCGCGTAGTAGCGCAGCACCTGGGCCTTGGTGTGCCCGGTGGCCGGATACAGCACCCGCTCCAGATGGGACAGCGACAGCCGGCGGCCCTCCACCTCCACCGTCTGCCGGCCAGGCGCGGCGGGCATCACTACGCGGCCCGCATCACTCAGGACACCCGCTTCTTACCGCGCCCGCCGGCCGCCGCCAGCGCCTTGACCAGATCCTCACGGCTCATCCCCGAGCGCCCGGGAATGCCGGCCTCACTGGCCCGCTGATAAAGCTCGGCCTTGCTCAGCCCCGCCAACTCGGCTTCCCTGGACGGCTTTCGCGCCGTCTTCTTGGCCGCCTGCCGGGAACGGCGCTTCTCCGCCGCGGCCTTGAGCTCGGTGGGCGGCCGCACCTCCCGCTCCGCCGCCGCGGCCCGCCCCTTGCCGGACCTGGCCTTGTCGATGCTGGCCTGCAACGCCCCCATCAGATCGATCACATTGGTGGAACGCGGCGGCGGCTCGCTCTTCTCCACGGTGCCCCCGGCGCGCTTTGCCTGGACCAGCTCCAGCACCTTGTCCTTGTAGGTGTCCTGGTAGCTCTCCGGCTGCCAGTCCACGCTGAGCGCCTCGACCAGTTGTACTGCCGTCTGGAGTTCGCGTTCGGCGACCTTTTGCTGTTCGGGCAGAGTTCCGATTTCGCTGCGCGGGTCACGGATTTCATCCGCCCAGTGCAGGGTGTGCAGCGACAGGATGTCGCCCTCGGCCTTCACCGCCACCAGATATTCGCGGTTCCGCATCACAAAAGTGGCGATGCCGGCCTTGTTCGAACGCGCCAGGGCCTCCTGGAGCAGTGCGTATACCTTGGCGTATTCCTTGCTCTTCGGGGCCAGATAGTAGGTCTTGTCGAAGTAGATGGGATCGACCTGTTCAAGATCCACAAACCCGCTGATCTCCAGCGCCTTGGAGCGCCCCGGCGCGATGTCCTCCAGCTCCTCCGGCTCGACCACCACATAGTCCTCACCGGTGTCATAGCCCTTGACGATCTCCGCCAGCGGGACCTCCTCGCCGGTGCGCTCGTTCACCCGCTTGTTGCGCACCCGGTCCGAGGTGCCGCGCTGGAGCTGGTTGAAGCGGATGGTGTGGCTCTCGGTGGCGGAGAACAGCTGCACCGGGATGGCGACCAGCCCAAAGGACAACGCCCCGCTCCAGACCGCATGCGCCATGGCTCCACCACCTCCCGGGTTTCCTCCATCGGACCCCCGGGCGACGGTGATCGCATCCTGACGCGGGACATTCGCGCGGCCGCCCTGCTCAGCGTCTGGTTCACCGAGGGCGCTCAGGCGCCGGGCCCGGCCTCCTCGTACCCCACCACGGCGGCCTCGGCCCGGGCCAGCTCCGCCAGCCCGTCCGCCCCGCACTCCTCCGCCATCTCCAGCCCCTCCCGCAGCCGCCCGGCGGCCTGGGCCGCCCGCCCCGCCTTGCGCAGCGCGATGCCATGGTCCACCAGGGCCAACGCATACTCATAGCGGCACGGCGACTTGCTCAGATGCGCCACCGCCCGCTCCAGCTTCCCCAGCGCCTCCGGCCCCTCCACCAGCTGCGCCGAGCGGCGCAGGGCCTCGCCGATGGCGGTGTCGGTGCCGAATCGCATGGCGTGCCGCAGGGCCTGGTCGGCGAGGGAGCGGGCGCGCTCCGGTTCATCGGGAGCAAGTGCAACGGCCAGGTCCAGGGCCCAGGGTCCCCAGAGAGTGTTGTGACGGCCCCGCTCGGCCAATCGGTGGCCGGCCGCCTCAAGTTCGGCCACCGCCTCCTTCGTGCGGCCGAGCGCGAGCAGCAGCCGCCCCACGATGGAGGCGGCATCGGGCATGACCATCACCGATGGATACGGCGGGCCGAAGGCGTACTTCTCGGCCACGTTCCGGGCCTCTTCCAGGTTTCCCCGGGCCAGCAGGGTATCGACGAGCATGCAGGTGCCGTCCCACTGGATGGGCACTCCGGGACCCAGCCGGTCGGCCAGCCGAAGCCCTTCCCGCAGGGCCTGCTCGGCCAGCTCCAGGTCTCCGCGCCGACGGTGGACGAGGCCCAGGAACTCATAGGCGAAGGCGAGATGGGCACCGCGCCAGCCGGAGATCTCGAATTCGCGCACAGCCTCGGTGAAGAGTTGCTCGGCGCAGTCGAGCCGGTCGGCATAGGCATAGGAGACGCCGATCATGCTGGGGAGCTCGAAGCCCCACTCGATGTTCGTCCAGCGCAGCCCTTCCGGGAGACGGCCGTCCTGGAGGATGCGGTCGGCCAGTTCGACGACGTGCAGTGCGTTCTCGCCGCGGATCATGCCGTCGAAGGCACGCAGGGCCAGCAGGGCGCACTCGGAACTGTCGCGGCCCTCCAGGTGGTCGGCGAGCTCGGCGATCTTCCGGGACCTCTCGTGGGCTCCCTCCTCCTCGTACTGGATCCCCTTCCAGAGGAAGTGCGCCGCCTGGAGCCGCATCCTCCCCGGGCCGCCCGGCATTTGGTCGGCGACTTCGGCCACTACTCGGGCGGCTTCGTCGAGCTGGCTGTTATGGCAGTACGCTTGCGAGAGCCGGTACGTCGCGTCGACACGCAGGCTCGCGGGCAGCCCGGGGTCGTCCAAGGCCGCCCGCAGATGGTTAATCGTGGTCGGCGGCGAGGTGAGCAATGCCGAACAGCCCAGCTCGTAAAGGATTTCCGCCCGCTCGTCCTCGGGCGGCGGTTCCGCGAGGGCGCGCTCGAGACAGCGCTGAGCGGCATCCGGTGCGCCGACGGCGAGGTGTTCCCGGGCTGCGGCCCGCATCTGCCGCACGAGGTCAGGGTCGCCCTCGGGGTGAACCTCCAGCAGGTGCCGTGACGCGGCGGCGGCCCCATGGCCCTCGGTGGCGATCGCCCAGGCCGCCAGCCCGTGCATAGCGGTACGTGTGGCCGCCGGAATGGCCTGGTAGACGGCAGTGGCAATCAGTGGGTGGACGAACTCGAGCACGGTGGCGCCCTTGAGGATTCGGGCCTCGCGCAGTTGGTCCGCGCACGCGAGGCCTTCCGCGTGGGTCATCCCCGCGAGCCTCGCGGCAAGCCTCGGAGAAATTTCCGTGCCGAGCACCGAGGCACCCCAGGCGAACCGGGTCGCGGGATTGCCCAGCCGCTCCAGCCGAGCGACCAGTCCGCTGCCTCGTGCGGCGGCACCGAGTTCACGCAACAACGCGGCCGATTCCTCGAGCGGCTTGAGCTGACGGTCGCGCGTCTTGGCGATCAACTCGACTGTCTCGTAAGGGTTTCCGCCGGTGACAGCCCAGACCTCGCGGCAGAACGGATCGTCCGCATCGGGCTCCAGAGTCGTACGCACCAGCTCGGCCACGGCCCCCGGAGTGAGAGGATGCAGCCTCACCGGGTGATTGCCCCGGCCCTCGACGAGATCCTTGAACGCCGGTGAGTGGTCCGGGAGTTCTTCCGGACGGTAGGCAATCGCGAGGAGGATCGGCAGGCCCGCCAGCCGAAGGGCGAACGACGAAAGCCAGGTGAGAGAGGCCGCGTCGGACCAATGGGCGTCGTCGACAACCAGGAGCAGCGGCTCGCGCGTCATGGCAAACCGGGTGACCAGCCAGTCGATTCCGTCGCGCACACCCTGCGGGTCGGCCTGGCCGACGAGGGGCGCGATTCCCAGCGCGGGCCCTGCGATGTCGTACCACGCGCCGAGCATCTGTTTGTGCTGCGCCTCCTCCAGGGGCGCGAGGGCCGGTTGCAGCAACTGCCGGACGATGTGGAACGGCACAGCCTGTGCTTGCTCGCTGCCGCGTGCGGCGAGCACCGTACAGCCGCCACGCTCGGCGGCAATCCTCCGCAACTCGCCGAGCAACGCCGTTTTCCCAACGCCCGCTTCACCGCTGTACAGCAGCAACCCCCGCCCGAGGCGGCGTCCGCGTCGCCCTGTCGTCCGCACAAGGCGTCCACGGCCTGGGTTGCTGCGATGATTTCCTGCTCACGCTCGAACAGTGCGGCGTACGGGCGCTGTTCGTGCTGGTGCCCCGTCATGGAGTGTCTCCCGGGTGTGTGTCGTGGAGCGAGCCTAGCCCCGTACGCAACTGCTCGGGATGAGGTTCTGCGGACAGACCACTCGTGAGCATGCCCTGTAGATCACTCCGAACACCCATCCATAACTCTCAAGAATATTTTCGAGAACGAAAGTCAGGGGTCATTATGACGCCCCTCGTATTGGCTCGTCAGGCCTTTCAGCGAATATGACAACATCACCTTGAAAGAGCGGCCCGACAGGCTACGCTCCTTCCGCGCAGCGAGGCGTGACGCCGGCAGCGGCTGCCTCGGCCTGCCGCGACCGGAGAACTCCACACTGCGCTTCCCCGCAGAACTTCCCCACAGACGGTGTCCGTTCCCGTCGCTCCGAACGTTTCCCGAGCCCCCGAGGACCTCGATGGTTGGTACTGGATCGTCATCCCAAGTCAGACGGCCCGCCTCCAGTCTCATATGGCTGGTCCCTCCTGTCGTGCTGGCGGTCTGCACGGCGACCGCAGCCCTCCTCGTGCCGACCCAGGTGCGCATTCCGACCGTCTGGTGCGGCACGGTGGCCACCGTTGCAGTGGCCATCACCTCCTCGGAGGCAGTGCGGCGTGGGCGTGTCATCAGCGGCCTGCGCCGGCGGTGCGCCGAGCAGGAGGCCATGTACCGGGAGCTGCTGGCCCAACAGCAGGAGGAGACCGAGCGGTTGGCCGGTGTCCTGCTGCCCACCGCGGTGAAGATGCTGGAGCAGGGGGCCTCGGCCGAGGAGGTACTGCGGGAGGTCGCACCACCCGCCTCCGGCGCGGCCTTCGCCGCCGAACACCGATCGGTCCTGCGCTCGGTCGTCGAGGCCGTGCAGGCGGAGGAAGGCCTGCGCGACTCCGCGCACCGCGCGTTCGTCAACATCGCCCGACGCGTTCAGGCGATTGTGCACCAACAGGCCACCGACCTACGGGAGATGGAGGGCAGGCACGGCAACAACCCCGACTTCTTCGGTGACTTGCTGCACCTCGACCACGGAACGGCCCTGATCGGCCGTCTCGCGGACAGCATCGCCGTGCTCGGCGGATCCCGGCCCGGGCGCCAGTGGAAGAACCCGGTACCTCTGTACAACGTGCTGCGGGGCGCCATGTCCCGGATCATGGACTATCGCCGGGTGGACCTTCACTCGGTGGTGGACGTCGCGGTGACCGGACCCGGTGTGGAGCCGGTGATCCACGCCGCGGCCGAACTGCTGGACAACGCGACCCGGTACTCACCCCCGGAGACCCGGGTGCACCTGACCGCGGTGGAGATCCAGTCGGGCGTGGCCATCGAGATCGAGGACGCCGGCGTCGGCCTCACCGAGGAGGCCCGTCGCCGCGCCGAGTCGGTGCTGGAAATGGGCGGCCGCGGCTTCGACCTCGACGACCTGGGGGAAACCCCGCGCCTCGGCCTGGCCGTGGTCAGCCGTCTCGCCAGGACGTACCAGTTCCGTATCTCGCTGAGGCCCTCGGCCTACGGCGGCGTACGTGCTGTCCTGATCATCCCAAGCCGCCTCATCACGGCGAGCGCCACGCCGGGCGGCGAGATCGCCCGTGCCGCCACGCTGCCGCCGCCCAAGGCCAGGAAGAAGCCCGGCAGGCCACTGCCGGAGCCGCCACCACTCGAGGCCACTGCGGTGGAGTCACGCACCGCGGGCGGGCTCCCGCAACGCCGCAGGCGCTCGCTGGGCATGGCCGCACGGGCCGCCGTGGTGGCCCCGGCGGACAGCACTCGCAGCCAGCGCCCGGCCTCCGAGCCCGCCCAGCCGGGCATGTGGCTGGATGCCTTTACCAGCGCCCTCAAGGGCGACGACCCAAAGCCCGGCCATGGGCAGGTCAGTGATGACACGTCAGACAAGAAAGAGTAGCCAAGTGACGCAGCAGCGGTTCAACATGGACTGGATGCTCAAGGATCTGGCATCCAGCGTTCCTCAGACCCGCCACGTGATCGTGCTGTCCTCGGACGGCCTGCGCATGGCTCAGCACGGTACGGACACAGATGCAGCGGACCGCCTGGCCGCGGCCTGTGCGGGACTGCAGAGTCTGTCCACGGCGGTGGCCGCCGAATTCCCGCACGGGGACGGGCAGATGCGGCTGGTCGTCATCGAGGTCGACGGCGGCTTCTTCTATCTGATGGCGGCCGGGGCGGGAGCCTACCTGGCGGTGTTGGCCGACGACGACGTGGATGCCGGCCTCATGGGTCAGCGCATGCGCGATCTCGTGGCCCGCATCGGCGAGCACCTCACCAGTCCGCCGCGTGTCAGCGGGCCGGTGGCATGAGCAAAGCCGACAAGGCATGGGACCCCGGCAATCCGGACCGGTTGTACATCGTCACCAAGGGCTGCGAGGACTCGAACAAGGCGATGGTCAGACTCGATCTGGTGACGTTGATCGTCGCCCGTACCGAGACCGATCCCGGCTTGCAGCCCGAGCACGGAACCATCGTCCGCATGTGTGACTACCCGCTCTCTGTCGCCGAGATATCCGCGTATCTCACGCTGCCCGTCAGCACAGTGACCGTCCTGCTCACGGATCTGCTCACCCGCGGACTCGTGGAAGCCAGGCCCCCGGCCCGAGTTGCTGCGCTCCCCGACGTATGCCTTCTGGAGGCGGTGATGCATGGACTACAAAACCTCTGATCCACACGCTGGCCCCAGAAGGGAGGACATCCTCCCGGCCACGACGGCGGCGGCCGTCAAGGTGGTGGTGGTCGGCGGGTTCGGCGTGGGCAAGACGACCATGGTCGGCACGGTGAGCGAGATCAGACCACTGACCACCGAGGAGACAATGACCCAGGCCGGTGTCGGCGTGGACGACGTCGCCGGGGTGGAACAGAAGATAGAAACCACCGTCGCCATGGACTTCGGGCGCATCAGCATCAACGAGCAGCTGGTGCTGTACCTGTTCGGCACACCCGGCCAGGAGCGCTTCTGGTTCCTGTGGGACGGCCTCTTCGAGGGCGCGCTGGGAGCGGTTGTTCTGCTCGACACCCGTCGGCTGGAAGTGAGTTACGAAGTCGTCGGCATCCTGGAGGAGCGCGGGGTGCCCTTCGTCGTCGCCGTCAACGCCTTCCCGGGGGCGCCGGTGCACCCCGTCTCCGAACTGCGCGCCGCCATGGACCTGCCCGACTGCGTCCCCATCTTCACTTGTGACGCCCGCGACCGGGCGTCCTGCCGGGACGCCCTGATGACCCTCATGCGCTATCTGTACGACCGAGCACACAAGACCCCGGAGCCACAGTGACCCCACCCGCCGAAGACTCCCGCGCCGACTCCGCGCTGGCCGCTCCCCCGCCGCAGTGCCCTGCGCACGCGTACGGTGCCGGGGGTGTGGCCCGGTTGTACGGGACCGCCGCGGAGACCGACCCCATGGGGCTGTACGAGCAGCTGCGCGAGCGGCACGGCGCGGTTGCGCCGGTGCTGCTGCCCGGCGATCTGCCGGCCTGGCTGGTCCTCGGTTATCGAGAGGTCCTCGATGTCGCTCGTACCCCCTCACGCTTCTCCCGTGACCCGCGGCTCTGGCGCGCCGCACGCGAGGGCAAGATCACTCCGGACCACCCGCTCACTCCGTTCTCCACCTGGCAGCCCATCTGCGCCTTCGTCGAAGGAGATCTGCATGAGAGGTGGCGCGGTGCCATCAACGACTCCCTGGCCCGCTTCGACCGCCGTGGCGTCCGGCGTCACATCACCCGCTTCACCAATCAGCTGGTCGACGACTTCTGCACCTCCGGCAAGGCCGACCTCGTGCACGACTTCGCCGAGCCGCTCCCCATGCTGGTCATGACCCAGCTGCTGGGGATGTCCGAAGAGTACGGGCCGCGCCTGGTCCAGGCGGCCCGAGACATGCTCAAGGCCACGGAGACCGCAGTCGCCAGCAATGAGTATGTGATGGAGGCCCTGCGCAAGACAGTGGCCCGCAAACATGCCGACCCCGGGCCCGACTTCACCAGCTGGCTGCTGGAGCACCCGGCCAAGCTGACGGACGACGAGGTGGAGCAGCATCTGCGCATGGTGCTGATCGCTGCGTTCGAGACCACTGCGAACCTGATCGCAAACACCCTGCGATTGGTGCTGACCGACCCCCGATGCCGCGCGAACCTGGCCGGCGGCCATATGACACTCCCCGACGCTGTCGAGCAGACCCTGTGGGACGAGCCACCGTTCAACGCCATGCTCGGGCGCTGGGCGACCCAGGACACTGAGCTCGCGGGCCAGCACATCAAGGCGGGAGATCTCTTGGTGCTCGCATTCGCCGCAGCCAACGTGGACTCGGCGATCCGGCCCGATCCGACAGCACCTGTCCACGGCAACCGCTCCCACCTCGCCTTCAGCGGAGGCCCGCATGAGTGCCCCGGCCAGGACATCGGCCGGGCCATCGCGGACACCGGCATCGACGCGCTGATGAGCCGGCTTCCCGACATCCGGTTGGCGGTCGCCGAATCCGAGCTGACCTGGGTCGCCAGTTTGGTGTCCCGCCATCTCGTGGCGCTGCCAACGGAGTTCACTCCACAAGCCCCACAGCCGCCCGCACCACCCCTGCTTCCAAAGGGGGATGTGCCAGGTACTCAGCCCTCCTCCTCCTCCACACCGATCCCCGCACCCGACGCCCCAGCCCCCCAGCCCCGAACCTCCTGGTGGAGGTCCCTGATGCGGCGGATCTTCCGGCGCTGACCCGGAGTATTCGAGCTGATCCCGCCACCAGGCAGAGGTCGTTACCGGCAGTGACCCGGTGGCGGGATCGCTGGGAAGTGGTCCCTGTCGCAGTGGAACACCTCATCAAGCCATGCATCCGTCGGTGTCTCGCCAAAGAGCCGCTTGAGTTCGCGGGCCATCGGCGGAGAGATCGGGAAGCGCCTTCCCAGTCGGCGCTCTTGGTACCGGTCCTGAATCGGCACGAAGAGGAATCCGCTGCTTCCGAACTGAACCAACGGCTCGGGAGCACCGCTGAAGACCAGATCGTCGATGAGGTCGAGGTAGATCGATCGGTAGCTTGCCTTCTTGTCCGCGGACCGGTCTTTGTGCGAGGTCGGCTGGTGGTTGTCTGCCGAGTAGACTCCGATCGCCGACTTGCACAGATCCATGGAGAGGCAGTCGCAGATGGCACTGTCCATGAGCCAGGTGAAGGACAGCGGTCCGACCCTGCTGTTCCGGGCCACCGTGATTGCGGTCCCGTAGGCGTTACCGGTGTGGCCGCGGAAGATGACGCCGTCCCACATGTTCGTCGAACCGTTGAGTTCCGTGTGCAGGCCCAGGTGTTCGGCTCCGGGGTGGAAGTCCATTTTCTCCGCGTACTGGAGGATGGACTGCCGAATCAGCGACAGCAGCGCATGGACCCCGTCACGTCCCCAGTCGGCTGTATCCATCGCCCGCATCAGATCGCGCACGGACCAGCCGTACATACGGAAGCGACCGCCGACCAGATCGAGTGGAGGGATGCAGATGTCATCGAGGATCGTGGCGAATGCCACGTATCGAAGGCCCAGCGGATCCACCCCGTATCGCTCGCCGCACCAACAGGCTGTCCACTGGATGGTGTCGCGGCAGGCGCGAGAGACCGTGTCGGCGGCATGTGCATCACGTTTTTTGGTCCAGTCCGCGTAGTGTTCCGGAAGTCCGCCATGTCGCCTGGCGGCCGCATCCCACCGCTCCACCACCGCGTCCAGCAGCGGCCACACCTTCACTTGGTGGGTCTGCGGGACCCTGCCCACGTATCCGCCTTCGCCCATGACCGCATACAGATGGGCAGTCTGCTTGTTGTAGCGCGGCCTCACGGTCGAGGGGCGCGCGGCAGCGGGTGGGGTTCGCAGGTAGTACAGGAACGTGCATGCCGGGCTTTGATCGCAGTCGTGCCCGCACCACAGAGCATGGGCACGATGCAGCAGTTCCTGGACACTCTGTGCGACAGACAGTTGCTCCAGGGCCTCCTGCGCGGATCCCTTCCAGGCGAGCATGTCCGAGGTCACCGCGGAGACCTCGACGCCCGCCGACGCCAGCCTTTCCAAGGAAGTTGTCGCCATGCCCATACACCTCCATAAGACTCACCGCACCCCCGCCGCCAACGGTTCAACCTCCAGGAGAGGAGGCATGCAGCCGGCGCGGAACCCGATCCATCATCGAACATGTGGCGGGTTTGAAAGATTGCGTCCGTGTGGAGCAGCAACGAGATTCGCGGTGCGCTGCGACTACCCAACCCCCCTCGCCCGCAGGACAACAAGCCCTGTTCGAGGGGCGTACGACTGTCCGGCGAAGCAAAAGGCGGCGCTCTTGGATATGAATACGACATATCCCGAACGGAATCGATCCTTCCGGACTATCGCGCCAGCCCCGGCCGCAAAGGCATGCGACACCCGTTGCCCCCTCTCGGTCCGCACGTCGTGGTCACAAGAAGCCCCGGACCTCAAGCTCCAGTCGACGCCCCCCCTCGGTCGCTTCGCCGTAACTTCGGGACCCCGGACCGAAGCACAAACAACCAGTCAAGAGCGCGGCTCATGATGATGTT
The DNA here is from genome assembly GCF_003121295.1 of Streptomyces orinoci. Classification (GTDB taxonomy): domain Bacteria; phylum Actinomycetota; class Actinomycetes; order Streptomycetales; family Streptomycetaceae; genus Streptomyces; species Streptomyces orinoci. The sequence goes on along the minus strand of NZ_PHNC01000003.1, from coordinate 73,872 downwards.
CGGAAACGATCGGTTGTTTCGTTGCCCGCGTCCTTCGTGCAGGTCGTGGATGTCGTCGAGGACAGGGGTGACCAGGCCTTCAGCTCCGCCCGCCAGGCCGGACCGGCTATCACAGGCACACGTTTCGCGACGACCGTGATGGCGGTGACGGCGCAGCCGTACCCAGCTGGGGGCGGCGTGATCTGGTGCGGTAGCAGCGGTCACCCAGGCAAGAAGGTTGTCCATGGGACTCCTCCGAGACATGGGCTGCCGGCGGACAGACGGACGGGGTGGCGAGTTCGACAGACCTCATACGGACCTCTTCCGGCAACTGGATTGCGTTCCTGTCCAGTTTTGCCCGGTACCTGCCCAAGGCTCGTCGGCCATAACCCGTGCGACGTACCGCCGTGCGCCGTTCTGGCATGCACCTCCAGGATCGCACCGGCTCACTTTGGATCACATTGAGTCGCTGTTGCGCCGCCCAGCGACCGAAAGGGCCAAGATTGCTCGTCACCATCGGGGTTTTGGACGCCCGGCAGACCGCTATCCGGACACGCCGCATCTGGCCGGATCCCGCTCAGGCGTGTGGTGTGCAGGCGATCGAAGGGGGCGCTACCACTTCCGGTTTCACGCCCTTTCGCCGCGCCCTACGGTTACCCAGGGTATGCGGCGTGTCGCTACTGGTGACCCCTGTGCCTGATCCGGTACCTCGCGCACACTGGTCCCTGGCCGGAAGCGGTGGCACCACAGGCATGCACTAGGGAGGCCCTCCATGGCGGACGAGCAACTATCTGCACGTGGGGGGCGGTTCTTCGCCGCCCCCTGGCGGCGGAGCGTGCTGGCGCCTGTCCTGGGAGCGCTGCCCGCACCCGCCTTCCCCGAGCCGTCCTGGTGGTGGCTGGCATATATCGGGCTGGTGCCCTGGCTGCTGCTGGTCCGCTCGGCGCCCACCAACCGGCGGGCCGCGCTGGAGGGTTGGCTGGGTGGCGCCGGGTTCCTGCTGGTGGTACACCACTGGCTGCTGCCGAGCCTGCATGTCTTCATCCTGGTACTGGCCGCGCTGCTGGGCCTGTTGTGGGCCCCCTGGGGGCTGCTGGTACGCCGTCTGCTCGGCGGCTCGCCGGGGCCGGGCCGGGTGGCGGCGGCCCTGGTGCTGGTGCCCGCGCTCTGGCTGGCCATCGAGCTGGTGCGGTCCTGGGAGTATCTGGGCGGCCCCTGGGGGCTGTTGGGCGCCAGTCAGTGGCAGGTCGGGCCGGCGCTGCGGCTGGCCTCGGTGGGCGGGGTGTGGCTGGTCAGCTTTCTGCTGGTGGCGGTCAACACGGCACTGACGGCGCTGATTTCGGCGCCCCAGGCCCGGATCACCGCGCTGGCCGGGCTGTCCGGCTGCGTCCTGGCGGGTGCCGGGGTCTGGTGGTGGGCGCCGCTGCCCCGGCCGGCCGGCATGGTGCGGGTGGCGCTGGTGCAGCCGGGAGTGGTCGAAGGACCCGGCCCGCGGTTCGACCTGGAGGAGCGGCTGACCCGCCAACTGACGGGCCGGAAAGTGGACTTGGTGGTGTGGGGGGAGAGCAGCGTGGGGGCGGATCTGGGCGACCGCCGGGACCTGCGGGACCGGCTGACCGCCCTGTCCCGTACGGTCGGCGCCAACGTGCTGGTCAATGTGGACGCCCGGCGTTCGGACCGGCCCGGAATCTTTAAGAGTTCGGAGCTGATCGGACCGAACGGGCCCACCGGTGACCGCTACGACAAGATGCGGCTGGTGCCCTTCGGTGAGTATGTACCGGCACGGTCGGTGCTCGGCTGGGCCACCTCGGTGGGCAAGGCGGCCCGGGAGGACCGCAGGCGGGGTACGGCGCAGGTGGTGATGAGGCTGCCGGACGGGCTGCGCATCGGTCCGCTGGTGTGCTTCGAGTCGGCCTTCCCGGATATGAGCCGCCATCTGGCGGACCAGGGAGCCCAGTTGCTGGTGGCCCAGTCGGCGACCTCCAGCTTCCAGGACAGCTGGGCCCCGGCGCAACATGCCTCGCTGGCCGCCCTGCGGGCCGCCGAGACCTGGCGTCCCATGGTGCACGCCACCCTGACCGGGGTGAGCGCGGTGGCGGACGCACGCGGCCGCACGGTGGGGCGTTGGCTGGGCACCGAGCGCAGCAGCGCCGTGGTGTACCAGGTGCCGCTGGCGCAAGGGACCAGCCCCTATGTGCGGTTCGGTGACTGGGTGGTCCATGCCTCGCTGGCCGCGCTGGCCGGATACGCCGTGCTGGAGGCGGTACGTGGCCTGCGCGGCCGAAAGAACTTCACGGCCCGGCGGAGGTGAGCCGGGGGGTGAGCGGTGAACTCGGGGCTCGACAGGACCTCGGGGGGCGCTTGGGCGGTTGGCGCGATCCGGTGTCACTCTTGGGCGGCATTCCCAATGGGCCCTCGCTGCCGCATGGTTGGCGAGTGCCTCGTATGCCCGTGGTGGCGGCTCTGGTGGTGGTGACGATGACGGCCGCCGCCGGCTGTGTCGCCCTGTCCCCGCAGCCCGCCCGCCCCGGTGGCGTCTCCCGGGTCACCGAGCCGCGCCTCGGCCAGGAACCGGACCGTGAATCGCTGGCCGAGACCGGTGACGGGCGGTCCCTGGAGCCGGGGACTGCCGGTGCCACGGGTGGGTCCCGGGCGGCTGGGACGGCGGGGATGGCGGGTACACCGGGAACGGCCGGGCCGGCCTCGCCCACCTGGCCGTCCTGGCTGCCCCGGCCGCCGGGGGCGTCGGGGCCGTCTGGCACGTCCGGGCGGTCCGGGTCCGATGCCGGTCCGGCGCCGGGGGACGCGGCAGCGGCCGACCGGTTACCGGACTTGCCCGGTTCGCCGGGGAGTTGGGGCGCGCCGTCGCGCCCTTCCCTTCCCACGGGGCGTACGCCGGAGCCGCGCCGCCGGGTGCCGGTCCCGGACACCCCGCTGCCCGTCCATCCGGCGCCACCGCCGGTGCGCGCCCCGGCCCCGCCGCGGAGCGAGCCCCGCCCGGCTCCGGAGCCCCGTCGTCCGGCACCGGCGCCCGCCCCGGCCCCCGCGCCGGGGGCCCGTCCGGGAGTCTGCGGCCTCGGTGAGAGCTATGGGCACTGGCAGCAGGGCGGGGACGCGTCACGGATCTGCCGTCAGGTGTACGGGCGTTGAGCCGCCGTCCGGGTAGCGGGCGGCAAGCCGCCGGATGAGTTCGCCCAGGGCGGCGCGGAGATCGTCGGGGCCCAGCACCTCGGCCTCCAGCCCAAGACCGAGCAGGTCATGGACGGCCACCTCCAGGCTCTCCACCGCCAGCGTCACGGTGACCCAGCCCTCGGCATCGGCCGGTCCGGCCCCGTCCACCGCCCGTTCCCCCAGCGCTCCGAACTTGGCCGGCAGCAGCCGCAGGCCGCGCGGGGAAAGCCGCAGCCGGGCCTCGCCGCGGATCCGTCCTGCCTCCATCGCCCGGGCCGACTCCCGCCAGGCGGCGGCGAGATCGAAGTCCGCCGGGCGCTCAAAGGTCTCCTCCGCCGTCTCGCAGGCCAGCACCCGTCCCACCCGGTAGGTGCGGATGCCCCGCTCCCCGGTCGCCACCAGGTACCAGATGCCGCCCTTGAGGACCAGGCCCAATGGGTCCGCCGTCCGCCGCGCTTCGCCGGACCAGGACCGATAGCGCAGCCACAGTCTCCGCTGCCGCCAGACCGCCTCGGCGATGGTGCCCAGGTGCGGCACCGGATCTCCGGCACGGAACCAGGCCGGGGCATCGAGATGGAAGCGCTCCCTGACCCGGCGGGCGTGCTCGCCCGGCCCGTCGGGGAGGGCGGCCTGCAATTTCAGCTGGGCGGCGGCGAGTTCGGCGCCCAGGCCGAGTTCGGCGGCAGCCTGGGGCAGGGCGGCCAGCAGCAGTGAGCCCGCCTCGTCGCCGGTGAGGCCGGTCAGCCGGGTGCGATAGCCGTCCAGCAGCCGGTAACCGCCGGACGGGCCCCGGTCGGCGAGCACCGGGACACCGGAGGCACTCAGTGCCTCGATGTCCCGGTAGACGGTGCGGACCGAGACCTCCAACTCCCGGGCGAGTTCCGGCGCGGTCAGCCGGCCCCGGTTCTGGAGCAGCAGAAGCAGGGAGAGCAAGCGGTCGGCGCGCATCCCACCATTGTCTCCGGTACCTGACAGAAGGTGTCAGGTATGGGCGCGAGGCTGGGGATCACACCGGGCGGACGGCCCGGTGTTCCCGAGGAGAGGAATCCCCGCCATGACGACTGTGACTCACGGCACCTTCCGCAGCTCCCACTGGGACGAGCAGCGGCCGACCGAGGAACTGCCCATCGCCCGGGCCTCGGTGCGCAATGACTTCACCGGGGTGATCACCGCGAGCGGGAGCTGCGGATACACCCTGGTGTACCGGGACGACAAGTCGGGGGAGTTCTCCGGCTATCAGCACTTCACAGGTACGGTCGAAGGCCGTTCCGGGAGCTTTGTGGTGAGCGAGCGAGGCACCTTTGATGTGCGGGGCGCGGTGCGCAGTTCCTTTGCGGTGGTGGCCGGTTCGGGCACCGGGGAGCTGACCGGGCTTGCCGGGCAGGGCGGTTATACCGCCGAGCCCGGTGCACAGGCCGTCTCCTATGACTTCACCCCGGTGTGGGGCTGACGTTCGGGTCCCGGCGGGACGCTCAGACCTCCAGATCCGGGATCCGCCAGTCGATGGGCTCATGACCCTGTGCGGCGATGGCCTCGTTGATCTGGGTGAAGGGGCGGCTGCCGAAGAACCTCTTGGCGGAGAGCGGCGAGGGGTGGGCGCCCTTGACCACCGCATGGCGCTCGGTGTCGATCAACGGCAGCTTTTTCTGCGCGTAGTTGCCCCACAGCACAAAGACCGCCGGGTCCTGCCGGGCCACCACCGCGCGGATGACCGCGTCGGTGAACTTCTCCCAGCCCTTGCCCTTATGGGAGTTGGGCTCTCCGCCGCGTACCGTGAGCACCGCGTTGAGCAGCAGGACACCCTGCCGGGCCCAGGGCAGCAGATAGCCGTTGTCCGGCACGTCATAGCCCAGTTCCTCGCGCATCTCCTTGTAGATATTGCGCAGTGAGGGCGGGGTCTTGACCCCGGGGCGGACGGAGAAGCACAGGCCGTGGCCCTGGCCGGCGCCATGGTAGGGGTCCTGGCCCAGGATGAGGACCTTGACCTTGTCATAGGGGGTCGCCTCCAGGGCGGCGAACACCTCGCCGCGCGGCGGGTACACCGGCGCCTTCGTGCGCTCCTCCTCCACGAATTCGGTGAGCTCCTTGAAGTACGGCTTCTCGAGCTCTTCGCCGAGGACACCGAGCCAGGACTCGGGCAGCACGTCAGTGACGGTCACGTCAGCAACCTCCGGGGTTCGTTCCGTTCTCGGAAGAGAACTTACCGGCGGCCACTGACAACGGTCCGGCCGCGGGGTCAGAATCCGGCGTTGAGGAAGAGCCCGCCGTCCAGCACCAGGGTCTGGCCGGTGACCCAGGCCGCCTCCTCGGAGAGCAGGAAGGCGGCCGCTCCCCCGATGTCCCCGGGGACTCCCAGGCGTCCCAGTGGGTAGGACGCGGCGACCTCGGCCTCCCGTCCCTCGTAAAGGGTGGCGGCGAACTTGGTCTTGACCACCGCCGGGGCGATGGCGTTGACCCTTACGCCGGGCGCGAGTTCCTGGGCCAGCTGCAGGGTGAGGTTGATCATCGCGGCCTTGCTCATCCCATAGGCGCCCACAAAGGGCGAGGCGGCCAGGCCGGCCACCGAGGCGATATTGACGACCGCCCCGCCGTTGTCCTTCTGCCAGGCCCGCCAGGTGTGCTGGGCGAAGCCCAGGGCGGAGACCACATTGGTCTCGAAGACCTTGCGGACCACGCCCAGATCGACCTCGGCCATCGGGCCGAACACCGGGTTGGTACCGGCGTTGTTGACCAGGTAGTCGATCCGGCCGTAGCTCTCCATGGCCCGGCGCACCGCCTGTTCCCGGTGCGCCTCGTCATGTGCCTTGCCCGGTACGCCCATTGCCCGGTCCGGGCCGAGCCGCCGTACCGCCTCTGCCAGGGCTTCCTCATTGCGGCCGGTGATCACCACCCGGTCCCCCCGGGCGACGAGTGCCTCGGCGATGCCGTAGCCAATGCCCCGGCTGGCGCCGGTGACCAGGGCGACCCGGCCGCTGTCCGCCTGCTGTGGTGCTGTCATCTGCGTCCGTTCTCCCTTGTCAGCCGAGCGGGCCGCCGGCCACGTACAGCACCTGGCCGGAGATGAAACCGGCCTGCTCGCCGGTGAAGAAGGCCACCGCATGGGCCACATCCGCCGGCTGCCCGACCCGCTGCACCGGGATCTGGCTGGCGGCCGCCGCCTGGAACTCCTCGAAGTCCATGCCCACCCGGGCGGCGGTGGCGGCCGTCATATCGGTGGCGATAAAGCCCGGGGCGACCGCGTTGGCGGTGACGCCGAACTTGCCCAGTTCGATGGCGAGCGTCTTGGTGAAGCCCTGCATACCGGCCTTGGCGGCCGAGTAGTTGGCCTGGCCGCGGTTGCCCAGCGCGGAGCTGCTGGAGAGGTTGACGATCCGGCCGAAGCCGGCGTCCACCATGTGCTTCTGGCAGGCGCGGGACATCAGGAAGGCGCCGCGCAGATGGACACCCAGCACCGTGTCCCAGTCGCTCTCGCTCATCTTGAACAGCAGGTTGTCGCGCAGCACTCCGGCGTTGTTCACCAGGATCACCGGCGGGCCCAGCTCCTGGGCGACGCGGGCCACGGCGGTGTCCACCCGGGCCGCGTCGGAGACATCGCAGCCGACGGCGAGCGCGGTGCCGCCCGCCGCCCGGATCCGCTCCACGGTGTCCGCGCAGGCCGCCTCGTCGAGGTCGAGCACGGCGACCGCGCGGCCCTCCTCGGCCAGGCGCATGGCCGTGGCGGCGCCGATGCCACGGGCCGCGCCCGTGACAATGGCTACGCGCTGCTCGGTGGTGGACATGCGGGTACTCCTCACCTCGAAGGCGGCTCGGCCGTTGCCCACCGGCGGAAGGCGGCAGGTGAGCAACTGCTCAGTAGCGTCGGCGATCAGACGCTAGAAGCACCGCCACCGGCTGTCAACGCCCCGGCGGCGGTGCGCTGTCGGGACCGACCGCGGTTCATCTGACCAGCAGGTCCAGCAGCCGTTCCGGCTCGCCCCGTACATCGGTGGACAGGCCGGAGTGCACCGGTCCGGGCTGGACGACGGTGCTGCGCGGGGCGATCAGCCAGCGGAACCGGCGGCCCGGATCGTCACAGGCCGCCTGCCCGGCCCGCTCGCCGCCGGCACAGACGCCTTCCACGGCGTGCAGCGCGGCCCGTACCCCGGCCAGGTCCACGGTGGGGTCGAGCGCCAGCAGCCGGGCCTCGTCCAGGTGAACCCGGGCCGCCACAAAGGACTGGGCCTGGCAGTAGACGACGACACCGGCGTTGATCTGTTCGCCGCGCTCCACCCGGGGGACGATGCGCAGCAGGGCGTACTCGAAGACCTCGCGGCCGTTGTGCTGTGTGGTGGTGTTCGCGTTCATCGTGCCGACTTCCCGGTGTTCCTGTTCAACCTGACCCGCACCCACTCGGGGGCCTGTGAGGGCTTGTCCTGGCTGCGCTCGCCGAGGGTGATCCGGTCGCCGATGACGGCGGCCCGGCGCAGCAGTGTGGTGACGTACGCCCGGCGTACCGCCTCCGGTCCGTCGAAGCCCGGTTCATCCGCCAGCCATTCCTCGGGCACATCGGACACCACCTCGGTGAGCAGCTCCTCGGTGATGCGCGGGGCGAGGTCGGCCGCGGCGGCGGCGAGGTCCGGGGCGAAGGTGGCCAGGACGTGGTCGGAGGCGTCGTACCCCTTGTCGGCGGCGGCCGCCGCGGTGGGCCAGTTGTGGTGCCAGATCATGGTGGCGCCATGGTCGATCAGCCAGAGTTCGCCGTGCCAGACCAGCAGGTTGGGGTTGCGCCAGGAGCGGTCCACATTGCCGGTCAGGGCGTCGAACCACACCACCCGCCCGGCCTCGGCGGCGTCGGTCTCAAAGGCGAGCGGGTCGAAGCCCAGGGCGCCGGGCAGAAAGTCCATGCCCAGATTGAGCCCGCCGCTGGCCTTGAGCAGTCCCTGAACCTCGGGGTCGGGCTCGCCGCGTCCGATGACCGGGTCCAGCTGAATGCGCACCAGCTCGGGCACCCGCAGCCCCAGCCGACGGGCCAGCTGTCCGCAGATCACCTCGGCGACCAGGGTCTTGCGGCCCTGGCCGGCGCCGGTGAACTTCATGACATAGGTACCGAGATCGTCGGCCTCGACGATGCCGGGCAGTGAGCCGCCCTCACGCAGGGGCGTGACATAGCGGGTCGCAGTTACTTCTGGCAGCATTTTCCCAGGCCATCCTGCTTCTCAGCCTTGAAGTTTGACGGTGGAGGCCGACCAAGGCGAGAGGAGAAGTCGGGCGCCAATCAGCCCTGGGGAGAATCTGGGGAGTTTCGGCTGACATCCTGATCCCCCTGTCTCCCCAGCAGCCCATCGATGGCGGTGCGACGCTTGCTTCCGGCCTCCGGCATGAAGTGAGCATAGTAACCGAGCGTGATGGCCGGTGACGAATGCCCGAGCCAGCGTGCCAAGGTCACCACGGACTCCCCTGCCTCCAGCATGAGAGAGGCGTAGGTGTGCCGCAGCACATGGAATCCGTCCTTCGGCGCTGCCTCCCCCTGCCAGGGTTTCGCGTCGCTTGGGCGTGGCGGGATGATGCCGGCCGCAGCCGGCGCAGGTTTCCAGATGCAGTACGTCTCGACGGGCGGCCTTACACGCAACCAGGACCCTGTCGTAACTTGGCGGGCGATCAAGCGCCACCCGCCGCGCGCATCGATCCGGTGCACGGAGATCGGAGCAGCCACCGCTCCGGCGTCGGCTGCCGCCGGTCATCCGGCACACGGAAGGCAGCCGACCGGGCGGTCACGGTGGCGGGGCGACAGCGTCAAGGAGCCGTCGCAAAGCCAGCCGTAGCTTCTCGACCGTGCCGTCCATTCAGGTCTGCTCGAACACAAACGGTTGCTCAGCGGCACGGGGTGGTGCGATGCCGCGTCACCCGATCGGGTGCTCGCCCGGCTCTGGGGCCCTCGCTAGCTTGACGCCAAGTATCCCGAGCCAAGGCGGTAATCATGGCTAGAGCTTTAGGGTCGCTCACCCTATGCGTGATGGCGGTGATGGGAATCATCGCCGCCGGTTTAACCTGCTTCCCCTCCACCGCTGGGCAGCTCCGCTCCCGTTCCCTCCGCCGACGTGCCCACGTACGGCTGGCTGCCGTGCTCATCCTCACAGCCGCGGCCCTGCCCCTCACCGCGTCCGCTCCGGCAATGGCAGCGGATCTGCCGTCACCCATTGCCACCAACCTGGACGGGTTCACACCCATCCTCTACACCCCGCCAGGGCACACCCGGCCCCAGGTATGGCAGATCGCCCACCACGGCTATGTTCCGACCACCGCTCCCAAGGTGTACTGCACCGACCTCGCCACCGGTCAGCCCTGCTCCCTTGCCGACGGCACCCCGACCGCGTGGCCCAAACCGTTGAACACCTGGGAGTCGCCACTGGGCGATCCCCCCACCGGGAACATCTCCACCACTCGGGAGCCGCTGTTCGTGCACTTGGGCAGCCTGCTGTTCTACCCGGCGCTGACGACATCGTCGCTCCCGGGCTTCCCCCACGGGTCGGTGGGCGTCGGCTGTGTCGACCTGGCACGCCAGGCCAACTGCACCTACTTCCCCCTCCAACGTCTGACCAACATCCCCGGCACGGCGAACGTCAATGGCCTGACCGGACTCGTCCTGAACAACGCCAAGCTGTACGGGGTCTCCACCACCGGACAGGTGCTCTGCCTGGACACCACCACGCTGGGTCCCTGTACCGGCCAGCCCTACAGCACTGGCATCCCCGCCGACAATGCCGCCGCCGGTACCGGACCGTACGACTACTCGGGCACGATGACGGCGGTCAATGGAAAGATCTACGTCAGCTCGACCAACCCCCTCGTGCTGAACTGCTTCGATCCCTCCACCAACACCGCCTGCGCCGGGTGGACAACCCCCAAGCCGATCGGCAATTCCCACTCATCCCTCGCCGACGCCGTCTACACCGACTACGACAACACCGGAACAGCGGTGGGCACTTGCGCCAGCGTGGGCAACGCCGACACCTCCACCAATGCCGTCGTCAACTGCTTTGACTTCAACGGCAATCCGGTCAGCCCACCAGGAACCCTTGGTGCGATCTATCCGACCGGACACGCCGCGGGCATCACCATGAACCCGACGACGGTCACGGTCGGCGGCGACCTGCGCTCGTACTTCCCGTTCTGGACTCTTGACGTCGGGTACGCCGGACAGACGCTCTGCTTCGACTGGAACACCCAGACCACATGCGGTGGCTTCCCCAATCCCGACTCGCACCCGACCGTCAACGCCGGCCGGACACTCGACTACGGATATGACTACGACGGCACCTGCCTGTTCGGACTCGGCGACGCCGGATGGCTGTTCACCATCGACCCGAATACCGGCAACACCCCGTGCTGATGGGCGGGCGGCCGCCGGCCGCCGTAACTCGCCGACCACGGAACCCGGCTGGAGAGCCGATGGCAGTGGCGGGATTGACGGTGCCGCTGCTCCGGCCGGGGCGGTAGCCTCCCCCGGTGTCGCACTTTGTGATCGCCGGTGGTGGCGGGGGCGGACTGGCCACCGCGCTCACCATCGCCCGCCATGGCCACCGGGTCCACGTCCTGGAACGCCGCGCCGAGTTCACCGAACTCGGCGCGGGCATCCAGCCGGCGGCCAACGTCTTCCATGCGCTCGACGCCCTGGGCGTGGGCGACGAGGTACGAGCCACCGGTGTGTACGTGGACGAACTCCGGTGGGCGGCCGCCGGAGCGTCCCTTCTTCCTGCGGTTGGCGGCGTGGTCCTTCTTCTCCGGGATCACCGCCCTGATGGTGCGTTTGCGCAGGTCGGCGCGGTTGGCACGGGAGGAGTACGTCTTGTCGCCGGCGACCGCGTCCGGCCGGGTCCTGAGCCGGCCGACCGGGACACGCACCTTGACGGCGAGGTGGACCTTGCCGGTCAGCCCGCCCCGGGATCGGCCCGGTTCGGCGGCACGCAGACGGGCCCTACGGCGTCGGCGCACGGCGCGGCGCTGTTCCCGCTCGGGCTCGACCACCATGCCCGCCGCGTGGTGATGCGCGCGGGCAACAGTCGAGTCCACGCCGACCAGGCTGAGATCGACGTCGTCGCGGGCCGCCGCCTCGGCGATCATCGCGTCCATGAGGGGCTGGAAGACCTCCTCACGCCCACATCCGGAACCGGTCGTAGATCCTCGACCAGGGGCCGTAGCTCTCCGGCACATCCCGCCAGGGGCTGCCGGTACGGAACCGCCACATCGCCGCGTTGAAGTAGCTGCGCAGGTCAGGGATCGGTCCGAACGCCCCTATGCCGGAGACCGGCTGGCAGCCCGGGTTCCCGCAACTGGATCCCGGACGGTTTACGCTCTCGGGGATCGGGCTGCGCCGGCCGCAGGCCGGCGGCGTGGATGGGCCCGGTCCGGACGTCCGCTTCGCCTTCTCCCGCTGTCCGGGGTGGCCGTCGCCGGACTTCCCCGATGCGGGCTTCCGTATCCCGGTGCCGGACACCGGGGTACTGCCGCCTCTACCTCGACTGCCGTCGTTGTCTTTCTCGTTGGGTGGCTTGAGTCTGGACTTCACGGTGCCGACCGTGCCGATCGACTCTCCCGCCTTCCCCGGCCTGCCCGGCTGCGGTTGGACCTGGCGGTGGGGGATTTCGAGCTGGTTGCCACCTCGGAGTGGCTGTGGCTGGTGTTCGCCGGGCTGCCGTTGGGGCCGGAGTGGGGCAAGGTCGCGCTGCCCGGCGTCAACGGACTGAGGGCGTGGCTGGGCGATCTGCCGTTCATCGGGGAGCTGTTGGAGAGCTGGGACGGCTTCGCTCTCGACGGGTTCGCGCTGACCGCTCGGCTCCGGCATTGGCGAGCCGCAACTGGACCGGCTCAACCAGTGGATCGGCGGCCTGCGCGGCTGGTGGCCCACGGTGGACTGGCAGTTCTCCGGCGGCGGTCTCGGCCGCCCAGGCTGGTCGCTGGATGTGCACTGGGGGCTCCCGGACCGCCCGTCCCTGCGCTGGGGCATCCCCTGGCCGCCGCCGGTCACGCCCTCGGACCTCTCCTGGCTCGACCTTCCCGACCTGGAGCTCGGCCCCCTGACCGTGTTCCGGATCGGTCCGGTGAAGTAAGCCGCGGTCAGGAAGGGCCAGCAGTTCATCGTCAAGTGGTACCGAGATGCCACCGGCGGCAATCAGCAATGCCGCTTCTACTGGATCCCGTTTGGTAAGGCCGGCCCACCCAGTCCCTGCGCAAACAGCCCCGGCCTAGGCCACGTGGACGCCAGAAGACGCTTCCGGCGACCTGTGCCATGTGGTACCCAGCGGGGGCCCCAGGACCAGGACAGGAGCGGAATCCTCGGGGACCCGGATACGAGTTCTCCGGCGTGTGCGCGTGGCCGCGCGGGCCAGTGCGTCCACCTGCACGAGTCGATGCCGTGACGGCGGCGAATCAGGACCGCACCCCGGAATCGGCGGCTCACCGCGACAGCCCGGGTCAGCGGTCTGTGCAGGGCGGCGCGATGACGACGGTGGTCTGTCTCTGTGCAAGGGGCTGTACGGGCGTCAACGGCGCGGCGTCCTTGGCCGGTTCATCAAGATGCAAGGTGAGGACCCTGGTTTGACCCGGAAGGACTTCCAGCGCCGCGGAGAAGACGGGATGACCTCTTTCCTGGTCCACCGCGAGAAGTTGCGGATGACCGTCCAGGTCCGCGCCGACCAGTTCTGCCCCGTGGGTGGCGTAGAAGGAGACCCAGGAGAAGTCGGAGCCGCGGGCATGGGGATGGCCCGGGTCGTCGCCACGGTTCACCACATAGTCCGGCAGCCCGGTCCGCGGTGCGGAATTGGTCAGCTGGATGCGGACGGTGGCGGGACGGCCGCCGTTCCCACAGCCGCCCAGCCGGTACTCCAGCCGGCGGGCCAGATAGAAATCCAGCTTGCCGGCCGCCGCGTTGTTGACGACCAGTTCGGCGAACGGACGGGAGGTGTCCGGCAGGACCCCGCCGATCGCGGTCCTGGAGAGCAGCGCCTCCTCTTCCGGATGGCTGCTCCAGACCTGAAGGCGGCCGTCGTCAACCATGGCGGCGAGAGCCTTGAACACCGCGGGGGTCGTCAGCCGCTGGCGGGTGAGCGCGGTGGCCACGGACTGCGCTATCTCGGTGAGGGCTCGCTTGCGTGCCGAGGTGTCGGGATAGCGGGCGTAGATATCGCGTTCCGTGTAGGCGACGGCGTTGTCGGCGCTGAGCAGGCCGCCGGAGGGGGCGGGGACGGGTCCGGTGACGGCGAGCAGATCGGCGAGCCCCACCGGGTCGCTGGCGATGGCGCCGTCGAGCGACTCGCCGGTCCGGGACTGCCACAGCCCCGTCCAGATCTGCCCGGCATACGGGAAGTTGGGCGAAAGGTTGGATTCGGAGAGCAGCTGGGTACTGTGGGCCGCTCCGTAGCGGCGGTCGAAGTCGGCTCCGAGGCGGACGACCGGCTCGGCCGCCGCCGGCAGGGCGTCGTCGGCACTGAACCGCTCGAACCCAAGCCGCCCCTGGTCGGCGGCGAGCACGGAGTAGGCCCCGACGAGGCCGCCGCTGCCGCGTGCCTCGGCATTGGTCTGAAGAGCGAAGAAGTAGCGGCGTGGGCGGCCGTCTCCCGCCATCGGGGGCACCAGGCGGGCGGCGGTGGCCGAGGTGCTGGTGACCTGTTCGAGCCGGCTGGTCTGCCGCATCAGCTCGGCTCTGCCCCGGTCGATGCGGTCAATGCCGGTATGGTCCGGGAGGTCGGTCAACTCCCGGGAGATGACGGCGATATGGGACGCGGCGTCGGTGAGCCGGCCGGCCACCGCACGTACGGCGGCGAGGTCCACCGCACCGCCGGGGGTGAGTGCCATACGCGTCCCCAAAACCCGGGCGGCATCGGTGAGCGGCGGCAGGACGGTGCGGGTGAGTTCATCGACGGCTACGGCCACCCCCTGCACGGTACGCGCCGGTCGGCCGACCACAGGCAGCCGCGCCATGCCGTCCCAGACGAACCCGGAGGTGGCGCGCCGGGCGGAGGCGGCCCAGCGCCGCATGAGCGCGGATTCCCGCACCGCGCCCTGTACATCGCAGGCGAGGAGGTCGGCCTGAAGCCGGTCGGCCGCGGCGCGTACGGCGGTGAGGTCGTCCTCGGCCGCGTGGCCGGTCACCACCAGCCAGATGGCGCCGGCCAGAGTGATCAGGGTGTTGGCAGCCAGCCCGGCCAGCAGGCGGCGCCGCCTGCGGCGGTCGGGCCGGCTGCCTGGTGTGTCCGTCATCCGCGAGCTCCGTCGCGGTGGCCGCCACGTCGGCGGCGCCGCAGCAGTACGGCGCCGCCGGCCACCGCCGCGGTCGCGGCCGTTCCGCCCACCTCAAGCGGTGTGGCGGTGTGGTTGTCACCGGTGTGGCGCGGAGCGGCTGACATCCGGGCCACCACCTGGATCCGGACCGACTCCACCAGCGGGACCCCCGTGCATCGCACCCCGCTCAAACTGATGATGTGCGAACCGGCACCGGTGTCGGCCGGGATGGTCACGGTGGCGGTGGCGACTCCGCCGGCGTCGGCGGAGACAATGGCGAGGCGCCTGGTGTCCAGTTTGACGGCGACCCCGGATCCCGGGCGGAAGCAGTTGCCGGACACGGTGAGTTGGCCGCCCGCCACAACCGTGGTGCTGCTCACCTGCGCGAAACAGGTAGGGGGCGGATAGGCGGCGGCCACGGCCGGGCTCCCGGGGTTCTGGGCGGTGTCGGCGAGTGCGGGGCTGCCCAGCACAATGCCCAGGACGGCGCCGGCCAGGACCGCCAGGGACGCCCCGCGACACCTGACGACGGTGGATACGGACTGCTGATTACTCATGGCTGGATTCCTTTCGGACTCTTCGGGAGGGGGGCTGGTCCGTTGTGGGGGAGGGGGCGGGCCGGAGCCGATCGCCCCTGGTGGAGGAGTTGAGGGCGGGGCGGGACGGGGGGCCGCCGGCCGCGGCAAAGCGTGCTGCGGCTGCGCCTTGTCCCGGCCGGGCGATCCCTCTTCGGGCAGTGCGCGTTTGCGGGCCCGCTGGTCTCCTTCGGCGGCATCTGTGACCACTACCCCTGCGACCCGTGCTCCGAGCAACTGGAGTACTCGTAGCGCGCGTTGTGCCTCGCGGCCGCGGGTCACGCCCGCCTGGACGACCAGGACGACCACATCGGCGTGACGGACGAGGGCGGCGAAGTCCGCGCTGCCGAGTACCGGCGGGGCGTGCATCAGGATCACATCGCTGTGCTCGGCGAGCCGGTCGAGGACGTGGGGGAAGGCATCGCCGCGGAAGAGTGCCGCGCTGTGCTGGGGATCGGTCCGTTCACCTGGGATCACCGTGAGCCGTGGCTCGCCGAGGGGAACGGTGGGGCCCGGCGGGGTTCCCGTGACAAGCCACTCCTGCACGGTGAGTGGATGGGGCCCTGGGAAGTGCGTGGTGAGGTCGGGCTGGTGCAACTGCCCCTCCACCAGGGCCACGTGTTCATACTGTTCGGTCAGACCGAGCGCGAGCAGGGCGGTGAGCATGGCTTTGCCGTCCTCGTTGCGCGCGCTGGTCACCAGCAGGCGCCGACAGGACGAGTCCGGGGAGGCCGCGGTGAGCATGGCCACGGCGGAACGCACCGAATTGCCGACCGCGGCGCGGTCGTAGACCTCGCGGACTCCGCGCCGCGACAGCCACGGAAAGACGCCGGGGATGCCCGCCAGGGCGGTGGTGCCGAGTTCGGACTCCACATCCGCCGTCGAGTACAGCCGGTCGTCGCGTGCGCGGTGAAATGAGACCAGGCCGAGCCCGGCGAACAGGCCGATGACCCCGCCAAGCGCAAGGTTGACAAGTGGCTTTGGCTCCACCGGCTGGACTGCGGGAGTCGCCTGGTCCAACTGCTGCGCGCGCAGGAAGGAGTCACCGCCCAGCGGCCGGTGCCGCAGCTGCGCACTGAGCACTCGGGCCATGGCGTTGGCAATGACGGCAGCTCTGGCGGCGGTTGGCGAGGTGGCCTTCAACGTGATGATCTGGACGTTGGGTTGGGCGTCCGCGCTGACGTGGCCGGTGACCTGGCCGGTGGGCAGGTGGGCCTCGGCCGCGGTGGCACGGGCCACGGTGTCGGACTGGGCCAGCCGGACCACGGTCGGGATCAGGCTCTGTGCGAGGTTCGGCTGGGGGTTCTCATCGTGCTCGCGTGAACCGTGACTGTCGGCGGTGACCAGCACCGAGGCCATGGCCTGGTAGGTGGACGGGGCCATCGCGGTCACCATGCTCGCGCAGCCCATCCCGGAACACAGGGCCAGCAGGGGAACCCCTGCCCTGAGGCCGAGGCCGCGCAGCGCGGCGGGGAAACGGAGCAGCCTCACCTGTCGCTCCTCTCGCCGTCCGGGCCCGTCGCCGAAGGCTCGGTGCGTTCCAGGGGCGAGGCCGCCGTGGGAGCCGGAGCGGGAGCGTTGCCGGTGGCAGTAAGGCCCCGCCACACCGCGAGCAGCGCGTCGGCGATACCGCGCCAGCTGAACTCCTGGCAGGCGCGGGTACGACCGCTGAGCGAGAGCCGCGCCACGAGAGCGGGGTCGTCGCGGAGTCGCCACAGGCACTCGGCGAGGGCCGCGGTATCACCCGCGGGATAAACCAGTCCGCTCGTTCCGATGACATGCGGGATGTCGCCGGTGTCACTGCCGACGACCGGGACGCCGCAGGCCATCGCCTCGACCAGGACTCGGCCGAACTGCTCCCGCAGCGGAATGCCGACCCAGGGAACGACGTTGCGCTGGACGACCTCCCGCGACGGCAGCACCACCACGTGCATCTGGCTGAGCAGACGGGGGAGTTCGCCATGGTCGACCCATCGCTGCAGCCGGACCTTGCCGGGGCGGTCGGCCTGTGCCTTCTCCACCAGGCCGCGCAGACTGCCGTCGCCGACCAGCAGCAGCCGGCAGTCGAGGAGTTCGGTCACCCGCAGCAGATCACCGATGCCCTTGTGGGGTTCGAGGCGGCCGACGAATCCCGCGGTGAAGGGGTGTGTCCGCGGCCCGGCGGCAGGGCGGAAGTGATCCGTGTCCACCCCCAGGGGAATCACGGTGGCCGGCCCGCGGTACCCCTTGGCCCGCAGCACGCCGAGCGCGGACGGGGTGATCGGGAACGCGTGGCTGATCGACCGGTAGGACTCCCGCTCCAGCAGGGGGAACGGGAACGGGAACCGCATCACGATGTTCTGGGCGGCGTACAGGGTGGCGGGAGTGCCCGGCCAGCGGCGGTCGCGCATCCGGATCGCCTGCCAGGTGGAGAGATAGGCGGCCTCGCCGATGATGTGCACGATGTCCGGGCGCTTGCTCCGCACCCGTCTCCCGGCGCCCGGACCGAACAGCACGGATGCCATATGACCGCTGCGCTCCTCACCGATGAGGTGCGGGACCACTTGGAAGCGAAAGTTCTCGTGCTGCCGGGACAGTTCACCAAGGGCCCGGACGGTGATCGGCGAGATATCGGCGGCGAGCACGGTGACCTCGGTGCCGGGACGGTCGGTCAGCTCGGTGAAAAGACTGGTCCAGTGCTCGGTCCGCTTGCCGACCGCGGTGATCAGGATGCGCATGACTGCTGTCCTTTGGGTGGTGAGGTGCGAGAGGTGGCCGCGAGCCGCGCCACGCGCGACCAGGCCCGGGCACGAGTGAGGGCGGTGGCGCGGTGGCGGGGGAGGCGGATGAGCGCCAGGCCGATCCCGATGGCGGCGCGCAGCAGCACCACGGCCCGCACCGCCGGATGGCTACGGCGGCGGTGCCGGGCGAAGAAGCGCAGCATGCTGTCGTACAGATATGGCCATACCTGTGTGGGGTCGGCGGCGCTGCTGGCCCCGCCCACATGGGTGGCACGGACCGCAGGCACGTACAGCACCTGCGCCCCGCGCCGCCATGCCTGCAGACACAGCTCCTCGTCCTCGTAGAACATGAAGTAGCTCTCGTCGAGGCCGCCGAGCTCACGCAGCAGAGAGGTCCGTACGGCCAGGCAGGCCCCGGAGACCCAGTCCACGGCGACCGGGCGGCCGGGCTCCAGGCAGGCGTCGTGGATTCGCCGCCGCTGCCTGCCGCCGAGCAGCCGGCACAGCCCGGCGGGCAGCAGACCGCCCCCGAACCGGCCGGCCAGTACGGAGAACCAGGTCTCGAAGGGATGCGCGCTGCCGGCCGTCCGGCCGTCCGGGCCGAGGATGCGCGGCCCGGCGATGCCCACCTGCGGCTGGGTGCCCACCGTGCGGATGAGTGCGTGCGCGGTGACCGGGGGCATGACGCAGTCCGGGTTCACCAGGATCACCACATCGGTCCTGACCCCCGCCAGAGCCTGGTTGACGGCGGCGGCGAAGCCCCTGTTCACCGTGTTGGTCATCAGTGTGACCTCGGGGAAGGCGGTGGCGATCAGGTCGGGGGTGCCGTCGCGGGACGCGTTGTCCACCACTCGCACCTCCGCGCCCGACCGGCGCAGCGCGGTGAGGCAATCGGCGATATGGGCAGCCGAGTTGTGAGTGACGACAACGGCGGTGGCCTCCGTCTCGTTCATGGCGAATTCCTCGCAGAGAGGTGCGGTCGGGCCGGCTGTGCGGCCCGGCGGCCGGTCAGCAGGGTGAGGGCGGGCAGCAGGCCGAGTTCCCAGTGGCCGTCGGTGGGCCCGGCGAAGCCCGCGGCGGCCATGAAACCGCAGGTGAGCGCAGCGAAGGCGATGGCCTGGGGGTCGGTCGCGGCCAGTCCGGTCCGCACCGCCCGTAGCAGGGGCCGCAGGATCAGCAGCAGCCCTACCAGGCCGGTGTTGGCCAGGATCATCACATAGAAGACGTGGTAGACCGGCCCGACCGTGGTGACGCCGAAGTCCGGGACGAACACCCCAGGAGTGACCTGTCCGGTCCCCGCACCGAGGAACGGATGGGCGGTGAAGACGTCCAGGCCGATCGCCGCCTCGGGCAGCCGGTAACCGGAGGACTGCTCGAACTCCTCCCCCACCAGCGATGCCCGCTGCTGCAGCATGGGAAGGGCGGCAACGGTCAGCGGGAGCAGCACGGCGCCGATGCCCATGGCCGCCGCTACGGCGCCGCGCACCGCCCCGGTGCAGCGCACCAGCATCAGCACCAGGGCGATCCCCGCCGCCAGCCAGACCGCCCGGTAGGCGGCGAGCACCACATCGGTGCCCATGACGGCGGTCAGCGCGACCAGTCCGGCCCGCCGCCACCCCCGGCTACGGGCGACGGCCACCAGCAGTGGCGGCAGGGCGAGCGTGGACAGCAGCCCACCGTGCCGCCCTGGTGCCGTCAGCTCCGTCGCGGCCAGCACGGTGGTCCCGGCGAGGTACCAGTGCGATGCCTTCGCCAATGCCCGTGGCTCGCCGAGGGTACGGGTCGCAAGGAAGTAGTAGGCGGGGATGACGGCGAACTCATAGGCGGCCACCGCGATCCGGTGACCGGCGTTGCCCTGGACGAGCCCGTACACCGCGCCGGCCAGTACAAAGGCGGTGAGCACCGCCATCGGCCCGTCGGCCGCGGTACGCGCCCGGGACGCCGTACCGTGCCCCGCGGCACGGCGCAGCAGCAGCGCCAGGCAGCCGGTGGCGAGGATGCCGGAGTGCACGGCGACGATCAGGCCGACCCGGCCGACGGCGAGCATGCCGGAGGCCGCCGTCCCGCCCACGATGCCCACGGGGAGGATCGCATGTGGCCACAACACAAAGGTGATCAGGGTGACTTGGGCACCGACCGCGAGGATTCCGGGCAGCCCCGGGAGCAGCGCCATCGTCATGGCACCGAGGCCGGCCAGCGCGGCGCCGGCGACGAGGGAAGCTGGCGCCGGCCTCATCGCGGCCCGCCCTCCGCGAGACCCACAAGGAGACCGCGCAGCTTCTCTCCGCGCGCCGACCAGCTGTTGGCCTCCGCCGCCGCTCTGCGGGCCGTCCGGTGTGCGGGGTGGCCGGTCAGGGCCTGTTCAATGGCGGCGCCGAAGGCCTCGGGACCGGCGGCCAGTTGGACCAGACCGGGCTCAAGACCGGTCAGGGCGGGCAGCGAAGTGGCCACCACCGGTTTGCCCAGGGCCAGATACTCATAGAGTTTCTTCGGCTGGACGTAGTCGATCAGGCCGCCCACCCGGTACGGCAGCAGGCACACATCGCAGCCACGCAGGATCGCGGGGACCTCGGCGAGGCGGACCGGGCCGTGCCGGACCACGTTGGGCATATCGCGCACCGCTTGGCTACCGGCCCTGGTGGACGGCCCCACCAGGACAAACGTCCACTCCGGGTGGCGCCGTGCCACGGCCGCCAGCAGTTCACCGTCGAACGCCCGGGTGTCCACCGCGCCGGCATAGCCCAGCCGTGGCCCGGGCAGCCGGAGCACCCAGTCGGCGACCGGGCCCCGCACGGCGAACAGGTCGGGATCACAGCCGTTGGGCAGCAGCACGGGCGCGTGCCGGGCGGCGGGCAGCCGCTCGGGCAGCGCGGGTGAGGAGACCAGCACCAGGTCGGCGACACGCAGCGCGGTCCGGGCGGCCTGCCGCAAGTGGCGCCGGTTCCAGGGACCGGTGAACGTCCAGTCCAGATCGGCGACGTCGTACACCGTGGCGTACTCCCCCAGCCGGCCGGCCGCCCGCACGGCGAGGTCCTCGTCCAGCCAGAGCACCCGTCGCCCGGGATGCCGGTCGAGCCAGCGGCGCACATATGCGCCGGCCACCCGGCGGTTGACCCGGTTGGCGAACGGCAGATGGCGTCCGAAGGGGAGCACTGCGGGCGGTGCGGCCTGCCACACCGACGGTGCGGCCGGCCGTACCGTGAACCGCCAGCGGGGCCGCCGCGGCGGTGGATCGACGAACAACACCCGGTAGCCCGTGGCGATTTCGCGGGCCAGTGCGTGCTGCCGGTGGGAACCCACCGACCAGCCCACGCCGCTGAACATGATGACCCAGTCGCGGCGGTCACCGTCCGGAAGCGGGCCACCGTCGCCGCGTAGCGCCGCACAAAGCTCCGGCAGGGAAAGCCGGCCACCCAGCCGCAGCAGTCGCCGCGCCACCCGGTCGCAGAACGTGACCGCCTGGAACACCGCCACCCGCCACCCGGGCTGGGTGAGCCGGAGATAGCGGACCAGTCCGGCCAGGTGGATGCGGGCACGGACGGCGGGGGCCAGCAGGGCGGTGGAGGCGCCCAGGGTATGGGTCACCACCGCCTGGGGCGTCATCCACAATCGCCGCCCGCGAACCGCCAGCTGATGGGCGAGCAGGACATCATTGAAGTAGACCGGCAGCCGCTCGTCGAGCACCTGGTGTCCGGGAAAGGCGTCGCTGCGCAGCAACAGACAGCTCGCCGAGGGCTGTTCCACCGGACGGGGCGCGGTGAAGTCCTCCCCGGTCATCAGGTACCGGCGCATCTCCCGCCGGAAGCACGGCAGTTTGCGCAGCGCGGTGGCCAGCGCCAGTGCCCGGCCGAGCGTAGGCAGCCGCATATAGTGCCGCTGAAGGGTGCCATCGGGGTTGAGGTACAGCGGTGCCACGCCGGCCGCCTCCGGCCGCTCGCGCAGAAACCGTACGAGGGTCGCAAGCGCGCCGGGGTGCATCCGCACATCGCTGTTGAGCAGCAGGACCAGCTCTCCGGACGCGTATGCGCAAGCCTGGTTGACGGCCGCCGCGAACCCATGGTTCCGCGCATTGCGCGCCACGCGGGCGTCGTCCCGGGCGGCCAGCATCTCGGCCGAGCCGTCCCGCGACCCGTTGTCGACGACGATCACCTCATAGCGCACCCCGGCGGCCGCGGCGGGCAGCGCATCCAGGCAGCGCCACGTCTCCTCGCGGGTGTTCCAGCTCACCATGAGTACGGACACCTCCACGTTCATCACGGCCACCGCCTTCGTACCGGGCGCCGGGCCAGTACGCGCACGTAGTCGCCCAGGCGCGGATGTGTGGAACGGAACGGCCCGCACGCCGCCCAGTTGGTGACCAGCGTGGATGCGGCGGCCGGGCGGAGCAGGTGGCGGGGTCTGGTGTAGTGGTGGGGCAACACCGTGCCGATGGCCTCGGTCCGGAAGCCGCACGTGGTCAGCAGCGTCTCCAGGGTCTGCCGGTCGAAGTGCCAGTGGTGGTACTCCGGTTGCAGACAGGGCCAGGAGCGCCCCTGCCGTCGCGCGGCGGCCGAAGCGATGTTCGGCACCTCGATGGCCAGCCAGCCGCCGGGGATCAGCGCCGATCTGGCGGTGATGAGGAACTCCCTTGGGTCATCGACGTGTTCGAGCACATGGAACGCGCAGACGGCCTCCACGGGATCGTCCAGCGGAGCGGTTTCGAAGGTGCCGTGCCAGATCGTCAGGCCCAGATGGTCCTTGGCGTAGCGCGCGCAGGTTTCCGACGTCTCGACCCCGCGCACCACAATGCCGGCCGCGCGAGCCGCTTCGAGGAAGAATCCGCCCGCCGCGCCCGCTTCCAGCAGCGTCGCGGGCCTGGTGGCCGACAGCAGCCAGCGCAGCCGGCGGCGTGCCTCGTAACGCCACTGGGCGGTGTGACGGAAGTAGTCACGGTAGCCGCCGGAATCGAAGTACTCGGCGGTGTACAGCCGCGCGGAGGATTCACCGCTTTCCGTCGTCGCCGCGGTCCAGGCGAAGCCGCAGTGGCGGCACCGGTGCAGCACGCCGTCCAGCATCGGCTGGGCTTGCGGCGGTTTGCCGCAGACCGGACAGGTGTCTCCGTGCAGCGGCCCTTTCACCGGTTTCTCCGTTCCAGTTGGTGATCGGTGTCATGCGGCCGCGGCGGCCGGGAGGCCAGGGCCCGCAGCCGTACCCAGTCGGCGCGCTCGAAGAAGCCCAGCACCACAAGGACCCCGGTCATGATTGCCAAGGCCAGCGCGCTGCGGCTCGCCACCGCGAGCGCCGCGTTCAGCCGCCCGGGGCCGTCGGGAAGGTGTCCGGCGGCCGCCCAGGTGAGCGTGCCGGCGAACAGACCGGCCGTGGCCGGCGGAAGCATGATGCGCACCAGCGGTGCCATCGGCCGGCCGGAACTGCGATGGAAGTGGACAAAGAAGTAGCCGGTGGCGGCCGAGGCGGCCAGCGCGGTGGACAACGGCACTCCGGTGGGGCCGCACAGCTTCAGCAAGGGCAGTGTGAGGATGATGTTCAGGCAGGCGGCGACCAGCGCATACCGGGTTTCCCGGCCTGGGCGGCCCTCCGACCGGGTCACCGTGGCCGCCGCACCGCCGGGCAGGTTGACCCCGCAGCCGATCGAGAGAAGGGCGACGGTGGGGGCGGCCATGGGCACCCGCAGGCCCAGCCACAGGCGTACCAGCGGGTCCGCCGACACCACCAGTGCCGTAGTCGCCGCGGCGGCATAGAGGGACAGACACCGGGTCATCCGCAGATAGAGCCGGTCCAGCCGGTCCCGGGAAGCGGCGCAGGCGGTGGTGACCGCCGCAGGGAAGAGCGTGGTCAGCAGCGCCTCCACAGGCAGGCGCGCCATGTTCACCAGGCGGTTTCCCAGGTCGAATCCCGAGACGGTGCCGGGCGTGGTGAACCCCGCCAGCACCAGCCGGTCGGTCTCGCTGTTGATGACCGCCGCGGCATTGGACAGCTGTACCCGAGCGCCGTATCCGAGCACGGCCGGCAGGTCCTCCCGGCGGATGGCCCGCGGACCGGGGGCGAGCCATGGAGCACAGCGGCGGGCGGCGAGCACCAGCAGCAGGCCGCGCACCGCGCTGGTGGCCACCGAGGCGGCGCCCAGCGCCACCAGCCCGCCGCCGCGCAGGACCATCAGCACGGCCAGGCCCGCTCCGCAGGTCAGCGAGACGCCATTGACCCGAGCCACCACCGCGTACCGCTGATGGCCCTCCAGAACCGCCTGCCAGGGGATGGCCAGGTTGTCCAGCGCAAGGCCCCCTTGCAACAGCAGCATTGCGTCGCGGGCCCGGCCGCTGAGCTCCCCCAGGTGGAATCCGCGCGCCAGCCAGGGCCAGCACCACACGGTCGCGGCGGCCAGCACCGCCCCAAAGCCCACGGCCCACAGCACACCGAGCCCCAGTACCGCGCGGGCGCGGCGGTGGCCTCCCCCGCCCACGGCCCGGGCCACCTCGCGGACCTGTGACGAGCCGAGGCCCATGTCCATCAGCGCGAGGACGGCCATGGCACCGCTGAGCACCGCCCACACCCCGAACTGGCGCGGACCGAGGCGTCCGTAGAGCACGGGGAGGGTGAGCGCACCGGCCGCCGCGGTGATGATGCGCGCCGTGCAGAGGCTGACGGCGTTGCGTGCCACCCGGGAGGCCACTCCGTTCACCGGCCTAGCCATGGGGAAAGCCCCGTACCAGGTCGCGGAGGGTCAACAGGAGCAGCCGCAGGTCGAAGCGGAGTGACCGGCAGTTGAGATAGAGCAGGTCGCAGCGGATCTTCTGCTGCGCCGACGCCCGGTAGCCATGGGTGAGTTGGGCGATTCCGGTCAGTCCCGGCCGGATGGCATGGCGGAGGTCGTAGTCGGGCAGGCAGCGGAACTGCCTGACGAACTCCGGGCGTTCCGGGCGCGGTCCGACCAGGCTCATCTCACCGCGGAGGACGTTCCACAGCTGCGGCAGCTCGTCCAGCCGGGTCCGGCGCAGCAGGCGCCCGACCGGGGTCACCCGGGGGTCATCCGCCGCGGCCAGTACCGGACCGGTCTCCCGCTCGGCACCGACGTACATGGTACGGAACTTGACCAGGCGGATGATGCGCCCGCCTTCGCCCACCCGGTTCTGGACATAGAACGGATGGCCGCCCCGGCAAGCCACCAGGGAGATCAGCAGGACCAGCGGAACCACCATGGGCGCGGCAAGGACGATCAGTACCAGTTCGGTGGTCCGCCGTACCAGTGCCCGGCCGCGGTCCCGCACCGGAAGCCGCAGGCACAGCCAGGGAAGTCCGCCGAGCCGCCGCAGACGCACCGTACCGAGCAGACCGTAGGCCGGGCGCGCCAGTACGAGCACTTCGACGCCGTGGACCATGGACAGCTTCAGCAGCCTGGCGTCCACATATTCCAGGGAGGATTTCACAAGCAGCAGGCTTGGCCGGCGAATTGTCAGCACCACGTCCAATTGGGCCAGGTCCACGGGGACGGATAGGCGCTCGACAATGATGAGTTCGTCGTCGAGGCGGTCTTCGTCGGCTTCCGGCCACATGCCGCCCTCCAGGACGACGGCGCTCGGCATTCCTCGCCCGGCCGGCCGTCTTTTTACGGCGGTTTCCTTGATCATGCCTGGTGGACGCGGTCGTTCTTGAATCAAATTGGTCACGACGCCTTCTCACATCACGCGTGCCCTGCGGCTAAGAATTGTGGGGCGATGAGTAACGGCGAACATATCCCCGCCGGCAGGGCCCGGAGAAGGAGTGAATACCGTAGCGAATACGCTGAGTTGAGACACCCGTAGCTAAACAGGCTTGTTATGACGGTTCATGTCTCCGGGCTCATCGCCGGAGGGCACACTCATCACCAGTGAGCGAAATGCCGGGCGGCGGAGGGCCTTGGCAAGCGAGGTCCGCCAATGCGGAAGCGGATCGAGGCCGGCCGCCGCCCATCGCTCATGACCGAGCACGCTGAAGGCGGGACGGGTGGCCGGGCGCGGGAAAGCCGAGGAGCGGACCGGGCGAATTCTCCGAGGATCAAGGCCGCTGAGTTCGAAGACGGCATGGGCGAATCCGAACCAGGTGGTGCGGCCGGACGCGGTGGCATGGTAGATCCCCGCCGGTGCGGTACCGGCCATGGCTCTGTTCCCGAGCCGCACCAGCCGGCCGGCCAGCACCAGGGACCAAGTGGGCTGCCCCTGCTGGTCATTGACGACTTCGACGGTATTCCGTTGGCGTGCCAGCCGCAGCACGGTGGCGACAAACCCGCCACCGTGCTCTCCGTAGAGCCAGGCCGTTCTGACCGTGTACCCGGTCGTCGGGAGGAGTTCGGCCACTCCTCGCTCACCGGCCAGCTTGCTGCGGCCATAGGCGTTCAGCGGTGCGGTCGGCCCGTCCTCCGGGTAGGGGGCGGCCGCGTCGCCGGGGAAGACATAGTCCGTGGAGACATGGATCAGACGCGCGCCGGCGTCTGCGCAGGCGGCGGCAAGGTGGCGGACTCCCGTGCCATTGACCGCCGTCGCGGTGGGCTCCGCGCTCTCCGCGCCGTCCACGTCGGTCCAGGCCGCGGCGTTGACCACGATGTCATGTCCCCCGACGGCGGCATGCACCGCCCGGGGATCGGTGATGTCCAGCAGGCCCCGGCTCAGCGCGGTCACCTCGGCCGCCGGATGGGCGCCGAGCACCCGGACGAGGTCATGGCCGAGCATCCCTCCGGAGCCGGTGACCAGCCACCGGACGGGTCCGTCCCGCCGGGCGGCAGCGACCTGGGATGTCATGACGGCAGCGCCGCCCTGGCCCTGAGCGGCTCCCACCAGTCGCGGTGGGCGCGGTACCAGGCGACGGTGGCGGCCAGCCCCTCCTGGAAGCCGATCCGCGGGCGATAGCCCAGCTGCTCGCCGATCTTGCTGATGTCCAGGGAGTACCGCAGGTCGTGGCCCTTGCGGTCGGCCACCCGGTCCACCATGTCCCAGCCGCTCCCGGTCGCCTCCAGCAGCAGCCCGGTCAGCTCCTCATTGGTCAGCTCGGTTCCGCCGCCCACGTGATAGACCTGGCCGGCGCGGCCACGGTGGAGCACAAGCTCGATGCCCCGGCAGTGGTCCGAGACATGGAGCCAGTCACGGACATTGCGGCCGTCGCCGTACAGGGGCACGCGCTGTCCCTTGAGCAACTGGGTGATGAAGAGCGGGATGACCTTCTCCGGGAACTGATAGGGCCCGTAGTTGTTGGAGCAGCGCGTGACCACCACATCCATGCCGTGCGTCCGGTGGTGGGCAAGGGCCAGCAGATCGGCCCCGGCTTTGGAGGCCGCATAGGGCGAGTTGGGCGCCGGCGGGGACTCCTCGGTCCAGGAGCCATGGGCGATGGAGCCGTACACCTCATCCGTCGACACCTGGAGAAAGCGGCTCACCCGGTGTCTGCGGGCCGCGTCCAGGAGCACCTGGGTGCCCAGGACATTGGTGGTCACAAACGGTCCCGCGCCGATGATGGAACGGTCCACATGGGACTCGGCGGCGAAGTGCACCACCACGTCATGACCGGGCATGACGTCGTCCACCAAGTCCGCGTCGCAGATGTCGCCGTGGACGA
Source organism: Streptomyces orinoci (assembly GCF_003121295.1). Lineage (GTDB taxonomy): Bacteria > Actinomycetota > Actinomycetes > Streptomycetales > Streptomycetaceae > Streptomyces > Streptomyces orinoci. The sequence goes on along the minus strand of NZ_PHNC01000003.1, from coordinate 46,592 downwards.
AGGAGTATCCGGGATGGGCGGTGACCGGCTGGAGGTTCGCCGCCACCCCGGAATAGGTCAGCTTGTCCAGCACGGTGACCCGTGGGCCGCGGGCTTCTGGGTCCCGCAGCAGGCGCCGGACGAACTCTGAACCGATGAATCCGGCGCCGCCGGTGACGAGTAAGCGCATGGCTCCATTTACTGGCCTGAGAATCCTCCGCTCAAGGCCATGTGCCGTTGTGTGGGTAGCAGTTCCGGTCGAAGGGAAGCTTGAGGGGTATCCGGTGGTGCTCCATGGTGTGAACACAAGTCCCGGGCGATACGCCTGACTTCCGGTGCAACCATGTGATTCAGCCGCCGCCTCTTTTCCGTCCGGAGGCCGCCCGCGCACCGACGGTGTTCCTAGAATCGGTCCATGCGCGGAATCGTCCTTGCCGGGGGCACCGGTTCGAGGCTCTGGCCGCTTACAAAAGCGGTGTCGAAGCAGCTCATGCCCGTGCATGACAAACCAATGATCTATTACCCACTCTCCACCCTGATCGCCGCGGGTGTACGGGATATCCTCCTCATCACAACTCCCGGGGACCGCCCGCAGTTCGAGCGGCTCCTGGGTGACGGTTCACACCTCGGTCTGCGCCTGCAGTACGCCACGCAGCAGCGTCCCGAGGGAATCGCCCAGGCCTTTGTCATCGGCGCCGATTTCATCGGTGACGAGCCGGTGGCGCTGATCCTCGGCGACAATATCTTCCACGGCGGCGGGCTGGGCACTCGGCTGCGGCAGCACAACGACCCGGCGGGGGGCCGCATTTTCGCCTACCCGGTGGCCAATCCCATGGACTACGGGGTGGTGGAGTTCTCCCCCGAGGGCCGGGTGGTGTCCATCGAGGAGAAGCCGGCCAGACCCAAGTCCCGCTATGCGGTACCCGGGTTGTACTTCTACGACAAGCGCGTGGTGGAGATCTCCCGGACCCTTCTGCCCAGCGCGCGCGGCGAGTTGGAGATCACCGCGGTCAACCAGGTCTATCTGCGCCGCGGCGAGCTCCGGGTGACCGTGCTCGACCGCGGCACCGCATGGCTGGACACCGGCACCTTTGTCTCCCTGGTGCAGGCTTCGGAATATGTCCGGGTGATCGAGGAACGCCAGGGGCTCAAGATCGGCTGTGTGGAGGAGGCCGCGTGGCGCTCAGGGCTCCTGAGCGACGAGAAGCTCCGTGAGCTGAGCGAGCCGCTCCTCAAGAGCGGCTACGGCCGCTATCTGCTCGGCCTTCTGGAAAGCGAGAGGTGAGCGCGATGCGCATTCGCGAGCTGGGCATTGACGGCGCCTGGGAGATCACGCCCCAGCAGCATGGGGACTCCCGCGGGCTGTTTCTGGAGTGGTACCGCTTCGACCGGCTGGCCGAGCGGACCGGTCATCCGCTGCGACTGGCCCAGGCGAGCATGTCCGTCTCCCACCGGGGTGTGGTGCGCGGCATCCACTTCGCCGATGTACCGCCAGGCCAGGCGAAGTATGTGACCTGTGTGCGGGGCGCGGTGCTCGATGTGGTGGCCGATCTCCGGGTGGGCTCCCCCACCTACGGACAGTGGGAATCGGTCCGGCTCGATGACATCGACCGCAAGGCCCTGTATGTCGCGGAGGGCCTGGGACACGGTATCTGCGCCCTCACCGGCCGGGCGACCCTCGCCTATCTGTGCTCACAGCCCTACAACCCGGCGGGGGAACACAGCGTTCATCCGCTCGACCCGCAACTGGGCATCCGCTGGCCGGAGAACCCTCTCCGGCTGTCCGCCCGGGACCAGGCCGCGCCGTCGCTCGCCGATGCCCGTTCACGCGGCCTGCTGCCCGAATACACCACCTGTTGCGCCTTCACGGAGTCCCTGTCCAAAGGCGCTCCGTGAAACGTCTGGGTGACGAGCCCCGGTGCTCGTCACCCAGGCTCATCACCCGGGCTCATCACCCGGGCTGCCGGGCGAAAATCTCAAAGGCCAGCGCGGCCGTGGTGTTCGCCGGGCTCAGCGTGGCGTCCCCGGCGAACACGGCCAGGTACTGGTTGGTGGTGATCAACGTCGGTGGCACGACCGCATTGCTGAGAACCGCCGTGCCATGCGCGTCCGTGACCGCCGTACCCAGGGTGAGGGGACCGGTGAGCGGCATGGCGCTGAAGGTGATGAGCCGGCCGGGGATGCCGGTCCCGGTCTGGTCGGTGAGGGTGGCGGTCAGTGTCGGGATGTAGAACTGGAAGTGGGAGAGGTCAAACCGGATGACGGCCGGAACCGCGGTGATCCTGGTCGGCAGGCCATTGACGAACAGGTTGAACTGCCCTGCCGAGCCGAGGAATTCGGCGTCCCCGCTGTAGACGGCGCTCAGCGCGTGGGAGCCCGCGGTGGGATCTTGGAGGGGCAGTGCGGCGGTCCCCGAGCCGTCCAGGGGCGTGGTACCGAGAGCCGTGTGGCCGTCGAGGAAGGTCACCGTTCCGGTGGGCGTGCCACTGCCCGGGGGGAGCACGATGACTCTCGCGGTCAGCCTGACCGGCCGGCCGACCGTCGCGGGGTCGGGCACGGCGGTGAGCACGGTCGTCGAAACGGCCTTGTTGACGGTTTGGACATCGACCGGTGAGGAGGATTGCCGGAAGTTGTTGTCCCCCTGGTAGACGGCGGTCAGCGAGTGGGATCCGGGCAACAGGGCAGCGGTGGTGAAGCCGGCCTGGCCGGCCGGGCCCAGGGTGGCACTGCCCACGGGGCTCTGGCCGTCGAGGAAGGTGACGGTGCCCGTCGGGACCCCTTGCGGTGAACTCACCGTCGTGGTGAAGACCTTGGGCTGGCCGAAGACCGTCGGATCAGGAGCCGTGGTCAGCGTGGTCGTGGTGGGGAACGGCGCGGCCGGGGTAATGGTCACCGTGTTGTCGCCGTTGTTGGTGACGTACAAAGTGGTGCCGTCCGGCGTGACCGCCGCATCCACGGGCTGCCGTCCCACAGGAATCACAAAGGTGACGGTGTTGGTGACCGTTGAGATGACGCTCACCGTGTCATCGCCGTTGTTGACCACAAAGATATGCCGGCCGTCGGGCGAGGCGGCCACGGCGACCGGTGACATGCCCACCGGGATGGTGGCGGTCACGGTGTTGTTCGCGGTGTTGATGACACTGACGGTGTTGTCCATGCCATTGGCCACATAGGCGCTCAGCCCGTCCGGGGTGAAGGCCACGCCGGTTGGCCCGGTACCCACCGGGATGGTCGTGATCGGTGCATTGCTGACCGTGCTGATCACATTGACGGTGTCGTCCACGTTGTTGGTCACATACACATTGCTGCCGTCCGGCGTCACGGCGGCCGCCACTCCCATGGGGCCGCCGCCCAGCGTGATGCCGGCGGTCACGGCATTGGTCGCGGTGTTGATGACACTCACGGTCCCGGGGCCGTCGCTGTTGGCGACATACGCCTGCCGGCCGTCGGGAGAAACGGCCACTCCCAGGGGTCCGGAGCCCACGGTGATGGTGGCGGTCACCGCATTGACCGCGGTGTTGATCACGCTGACGGTGCCGTCAGCGGTGTTGGTGACATAGACGGAAGCGCCGTTTGGCGTCGCCGCCGCCCCAAAGGGAAATGACCCCACCCGGATTGTCGTGAGGACGGCGTTGGTCGCGGTGCTGATCACGCTCACCGTACCGGGAGTGTCCCCCTCATTGAGGACATAGGCGCTTGCTCCGCCAACCGGGTTGACCACCACCCCGGTTGGCATGCTGCCCACCCGCACGATGGGGTCGGCCGGGGCCGCGTGGCCGGCGGAACCGCTTCCTTCCCGCTGCCCGATGAGCTGACGCCATTTCTTCTCAACAGCACTGGCCATGATGCGCCCTTAAGCCTGGAGGAATCGCTGGAAGGCGGACGCGCTCTGCCGCATATCACTCTCATCGCTATGGGTGTACGCGCAACAGGCCGACCGCGCCGACCGGTCATTGGGCCACGCCCGTCAACTACGGCGCCAGGCGCCTGCAAGCGGTCGGAGATCGATCAACTCCGGTTAAATAACTGGCTAGTTATCGGAGTTATGGACCAAGTAACCCACCATCGGTAAGTAAGAACAAGACTCCTGAGGCCATCACCGCCCAAACGGAGCATTGGTCATACAGCCGTATCTACCGCAGGTGCTGAGCTGGACGGCCCGGGCGACCCCCGGCTCCGTCCACCGCACCGTCACCGCCGGCCTCGGCGGCGGCACCATCTGCTCCACGGCTCCGACTGCACCTCCGCCCCGGGCGCCTGGTGCTCGGCCCTGGGCGTCCTTCCCCGCATCCTCGACACCTGCGCCCAACGCGGCCACGCCGTCGTCCCGTTGCGCGGCCATGGCCGGCCCTGGCCGGGAGCAATCCCGCCCCTCGATCGTCTACAGTTCCGCAGGCCGTCTACAGACGCATAGCCAATCGCTCTTCTACCCTCAACCGTCCGCAGGAAAGGGCTTGACCTCATGAACCGCCGCACCGTCGCCAAGCCGGCCGGGCGTGCCGGCCTCGGCGCGTGGACGGCGTTCGGCGTGCTGACCGTGGTCGTCGCCACTGGCGCCGGTGGGCCGCTCGGGCCGGACAACGGCCTCCTGTCGTGGTCGGTCGCTCACCGCCCGGCGACGGCACTGACCCTGGCCCGCTGGGTGACCGACACCGGCACCGGCGTCGTCCCCTACCTCCTCGCCGCGCTGGCCGGCCTGGTGGCAGGACGGACCCCACGACACCGGCTGCTCGCCGCCGCGCTCTGCGCCGCCTGCCTCGGGGCGGGGCAGGCGCTGCGGTACGGCGTGATGGAGCTCGCCCACCGGGCCCGCCCACCGCGCGGCGACTGGGCGGCGCATGCGAGCGGCTGGTCGTTCCCGTCGGGGCACACCACGACGTCGGCCCTCGCCGCCGGCCTGCTGATCGTTGCTGTCTCCGTGCGCGCCCCGCGCGGTGCGACGCCGCTGCGGCTGGCCGTCGGCTGCTGGGCCGTACTCGTCGGGCTGACCCGCGTCTATCTCGGGGTGCACTGGTCCACCGACGTGGTCGGCGGCTGGCTGTTCGCCACCGGCTGGCTGGGGATGTGCCTGTGGGCCATGTCCCGGTGGCTACCCGAATCATTCATCGCGGGCACGACCCAACCACCCAACGGGCCGACCGAGGACAACAAGGCGCCACAAATCCCTGACAGTTGAGGACGTTTCATCGTCAGCGACGGCCGCCATGTCCATGGACCGCAGCCGAATGGTGGCCTTTCCGCTGATGAGCGTGGGATGGCGGAAGCTGAAGCCACCATTGCGGTCTGTTCCCCCGCCCGTAGACCGAGACGCCGTGCTGCCGGACACCGATGTGCAGCCTGCGCTTTTCGACCCGGTAGGCGGGCCCCCGATGCAGCGGCTCGGCCGGTCGCGCCCGACCGTCACGGCTTCGTGGCAGGGCAGGGGCGTGCGGCCCCAGCGGCCCGATCCCGGCCGTCAGGCGGCTGATCAGGGCAGATGGAGAACTGGGACGGGAGTGTCTAGGGTCAGCGCGTGGCTTTCATCATGGTGTGCGAAGACGACGCGGCGGTCCGCGGCGTCCTCAAGCGCGCCCTGGAGCACGACGGCCACACCGTCTCCGTCGCCGCCACGGCCGGCAGCCTGCTGCGGCAGCTCGCACCGGCGCCCCAGCTGGTCGTCCTGGATCTCGGACTCCCGGACGCCGATGGCCGCGACGTCTGCCTGGCCCTGCGGGCTCGCGGCGTCGATGCGCCGGTGCTGATGCTCACCGCCCTGGACGGCCTGCATCACAAGGTGGGCGGCTTCGAGGCCGGCGCCGACGACTACCTGACCAAACCCTTCGACCTCCCGGAACTGCTGGTCCGCGTCCGAGCCCTGCTGCGCCGGGCCACCGTGGCGCCCGCACCGCGCGAGGTCGTCCTCGATCCGGCGAAGCACGTGGTGACCTACGACTCGGTGAGCAAGAGCCTGACCCCGACCGAGTTCCGGCTGCTGGGCCGCCTGATCGCCTCGCAGGGCGACGCGGTGCGCCGCCACGCCCTCATCGCTGCCGGCTGGCCACACGGAGCGCAGGTCAGCGACAACACCCTCGACTCCTTTGTGCGCCGGCTGCGGACCAAGCTCGGTCCGCTGGGTGTGGCCGAGCGTCTGGCGACCGTCCGCGGCGTGGGCTACCGGTGGCAGTGACGGGATTCCGCGGGAGGGTCGTCGCGCTCACTGTGCTGATCGCCACCGCCGTGGTCGCGATACTGGTCGTGGTCTCGCATGTGCTGCTGAGCCGGGTGACCGACGCCGACGCGCACGATCTGGCGCATACCCGCGCCGAGGCGGTCGCGGCGAACGTCACCACCGTGGGCGGCCGTGTCGTACTGACCGAGAACACCAGCGAGGCGCTGGACAAGGTCGCCTGGGTGTATGCCGACGGCCGCCTGATCGACGGGAACGTACCGGCAAGCGTGGTCGAGCGCGTCGAGGCGCTGGCAGGCTCACGGCGATCGCAGACCGCCGCCGTCGGCAACTACCTCCTGTATGCGCAGGAGGTCCCGATCGACGGCCACCACGTCATGGTGATCGTCCGGGTGGACCTCACGCCCTACGAGACATCCGAGCAACACAGCCTGACCTTGTCGCTGATACTGGGCGGCCTCACCATCCTCCTCGCCGGCGGTGTCGCGCACCTGGTGGTGCGCCGCGCGCTGCGGGTCGTGCACGAGATGGCCGCCCTCGCCGACGACTGGGGCCATCACGAACCCGGGCGCCGCTTCAACCTCGGAGTCCCCCGCGACGAGTTCGGGGAACTGGGGCGGACCCTGGACCACCTCCTGGAGCGCGTCGAGGCCGCGCTGGCGGACGAGCGCCGGCTCACCGATGAGATCGCCCACGAGCTGCGGACACCACTCACGGTCCTGCGGGGCGAGGCACAACTGGCGCAACTGTCCGGCGAGCCGGTGGCGCCGGAGGCGGTGCTGAGCGAGGTCGACCGCCTCAATGCGGCGATCACGACGATTCTGCGCGCCGCGCGCGCACGGAGTGACGCTGGGACCCGGTGCGATCTGCGCTCCGCCGCGCGGCAGGCGATCGCCGGCCGCGCGGTCGAGGTCGCCTTTCCCGCGAAGGCCGAGGTCGCCGTGGCGGCCGATGTCGCCGTATCGCTGCTGTCGCCCCTGCTGGAGAACGGCCTGCGGCATGCGCGGTCACGTGTGTGGATCACCGCGCGCATCCAGGGTGAGGCAATCGTGGTCGATGTCCTGGACGACGGTCCAGGGTTCGATCCCGCTGAGGTTGACCGGGTCTTCGAAGCGGGTGTGACCGGCGGCGGCGGGTACGGCCTGGGGCTGCCGGTGGTCCGGCGCATCGCCGCCTCGGCCGGGGTGGAGGTCCGCGCGATCGCGGACGGCCGCGGTCACGTCGAGGTGACGCTCCCGGCCGCGCTTGCGGCCACGTAGTCAGGTTGCTTGCAGGTTCCCCGCGCAAACCTCCCCGCATGACGACGACAGCCGAAGCACGCACGCGCAACGGGCGGCTCATGCTCAACAAGGTCCCCGAGGTCACCATCTGGTTCTGGGTGATCAAGGTCCTGTGCACGACGGTCGGTGAGAGCTTCGCCGACTGGATCAACACCCGGCTGGGCGTCGGCCTGGTGAACACGGCCTGGATCTTCACCGCGGTCCTCGTGGTGGTCCTGGCCGTCCAGCTGCGGCTCAAGCGGTACGTACCGTTCGCCTACTGGCTGACCGTGGTCGTTGTCAGCGTCACGGGCACCTTGTACACCGACATCCTGACCGACCAGCTGAACGTGCCGCTGTGGATCAGCTCCGCGGTCTTCTCGGTACTGCTCGCGGTGGTCTTCGGCGTGTGGTGGCTGCGTGAGCGCACGCTGTCGATCCACTCGGTCACCACGCTCTCACGGGAGTCGTTCTACTGGCTGACCGTCCTGGTCACCTTCGCGCTCGGCACCGCGACCGGCGACTGGACTCTGGAACTGACCGGCTGGAGCCCGGGCGTCTCGGTGCTACTGCCGCTCGGCCTCATCGCGGCGATCACAGCGCTGTGGAGGTTCGCCGCGAACCCGGTGCTGTCCTTCTGGCTCGCCTACATCCTGACCCGCCCGCTGGGCGCCAACATCGGCGACTGGCTCGCCTCCCCCAAGGTCGCCCAGAGCCCGGGCGACCCGACCGGTCTCGCGCTGGGCACGCTCACCACCAGCCTGATCTTCCTCGCCCTGATCCTGGCAACGGTGGTCTACCTGACAGTGACGCGCTCGGACGTGACCGAGACCCACCAGGCGGCCCACGCCGCACAGGTCACCGGCAACCCGCGCAAGGAGCGCATCGCGCTGGGCGGCTTCGGAGTGCTGGCCGTCGCCACCGCGGCCCTGCTGGTCTGGGCCCACGGTCAGCCGCACGTCGGCCCGGCGCCGGAGACCGAGACCACCTCCGCCATCCAGCTGCCTCCCGGCCAGGCGGTGAAGAACTTCCCGCCCGCCAAGGTCGGCGCGCTGCGGACCCTCGCATCCACCTCGCTCAAGGACGCACGCTCGGGAGACGCGGCCGGGGCCCACGCAGCCGCCCAGTCGCTGCGTGACCTGTGGGATGCCGACCAGTCCTCGCTCCAGCCGCTGGACCAAACCGGCTGGACCTCCATCGACGCCCAGATGGACAAAATGCTCAAGACCTTCGGCATCGACCACCCGAACCCGCCAATGCCACCGGCGCAGCAGGAGAGTGAACTGAACACCCTCCTGGCGGACCTGGGCTGACAGACCGCACAGCACCCGGCCGGCCCACCCGGCCGACGGGCTCGGCGTGCCTACGGCAGTGATGGATTTCGTCACGCCGCCAGGCAGTGTCTGATGGTTCTTGCCCGGGTGGTGGATCTGGCGCTGTTGCGGGCAGGAGCCTGGCATGGTGCGGCGGCATGAACTGGCCAACGCGCAATGGGAGCGCATAGCCCCGCTGTTGCCGGAAGTCTGCGGGCCGGGTGGGCGGTGGGCCGACCACCGCACGGTGGTCAACGGGGTGCTCTACCGGACCCGGACCGGGATTCCCTGGCGTGACCTCCCCGAACGCTACGGTCCCTGGCAGACCGTGTACGAACGCCACCGCCGCTGGTCGGCCGACGCCACCTGGGCAAAGATCCTGCGCGTGCTGCAGGCCGGCGCCGACGCCACCCGGGACATAGACGGCTCGTGGGCGGTCAGTGCCGACTCCACCAGCTGCCGGGCCCACCAGCACGCGGCCGGGGCACGGCGCCGCCCGCCGTTGGACCACCCGCAAAAGGGGGTGGCGTCCGTGAGGAAGCGGAGGGCCGTGCGGCCCTGGGACGCTCCAGAGGCGGACTGACCTGCAAGATCCACCTGCTGGCCGATGACCGCTGCCGGCCCCTGGTCTGGCTGACCTCGCCCGGCCAGCTCGGGGACAGCCCCATGTTCATCCCGCTCAGGCCCTGAAGGTGGCCCGCACCGGACCCGGACGCCCGCGTACCCGCCCGGACCGGGTCCGCGGCGACAAGGCCTACTCCAGCCGCGCCAACCGCAGTTACCTGCGGCGACGGCATATCAAGGCGACGATCGCCGAACCGGACGACCAAAGAGCCAACCGCCGCCGGCGAGGCCGGGCCGGCGGCCGTCCCCCGGCCTTCAACCCAGCGCAGTACCGCCAACGCGACACGGTGGAACGCTGCGTGAACAAATCGAAGCAGCACCGGGCGGTTGCGACCCGTTTCGACAAACGCGACTACATCTTCCACGGCACCCTGGCCACAGCGGCGATCGTGATCCGGCTCCGCGACCTCATCAAAGAGCCATCAGACACTGCCTGGCCGAAACGTCCATGCTCCCTGGGGAGAATCTGGGGAGTATCCATCCCTCTGGGGAGCGCGTGGGGAGGATCGGCTGGTGGACAACTTCATGAGAAGCCGGCCGCGAATCAACTCCGCGGGGAACCGGGAGAGTTGGGCCGGCATGCTGATCCCTCTTCTGTCCGGCGGTCCGTCGCTGGTGGTGCGACCCTGGTTTCCGGCCTCTGGCATGAAGTCAGCGTAGTAACCGAGCGTGATGCCGTCGGCGGTCAGTGCATCCGGGGCGGGAGGTGGAGCGCGGAGAGCGGGCGGGCGGGGGTCGCCGTCAGTTGGTCGGTCACCGTCTGCCAGGCGGACAGCAGCGCCGGGACCTGTTCGCGGCGGGCGGAGTGCCCGGTCTCCACTCGCAGTCGGGGGCCCGTCGCCGAGGGGCGGACCGAGCAGTGGAACCCGCCGGTGTCCGGGGCGAGCCAGGAGCGGAGCAGCCAGCCGGGCGGCGGCTTGGGCGGGCCGAGGTGGTCGAAGACGAACATCGCGGTGCCGTCGTTCCCCGGTGCCGCCGGGGCGGGCAGTGCCCGGGCGCGGTCCAGACGGCCCGGCCGGCGGACCTCCGCGAGGGCGTCCTCGGTGACGCCCCAGTGGCTCATCAGGGCCTGCCAGGCCCGGTAGCCGTTCCCTTCCGCCGGCCGGCTCCGCTCCTCGCCGGCCGGTGTCCGGTCCCCGGCGGCCGCCGCGATGCGGGACAGCAGCCGGTCCGCGCCCGGCGCCAGGGATGGCGCCGCCGACCAGCGCAGTCGCAGCTCCGGCCCGTCCCAGGCACTGGTGACCACGGCCGAGAAGCCGTCGTGCCTCAGCGCCCGGCCGGACCCCGCCGCCCGCCATCCCCCGGGCGGGGTGTCGCCGCCCGTGAGCACGCGGGAGACCGCCCGGAGCAATTCATCGGTGGTCAGATGCGGTGCGATCGCGTGCAGGCGCAGGAGCGGGACGGTGCGGTGGTCCGGGTTCACTGTCGTCAATTCCTCACTGTGGGAACCGCCATGGGCGTCTTTCTCCCCCGCTGGAGCCTGAAGGTCCGGGTCCGGGAGAGCGAGGGGTCTCCGGGCCGCACATGCAGTTCACCGAGTGCGGGCCGCATCACCACGGCCGCGACGGTGCGTTCGCTCCTGATGTCTCCGCGGTCGGGGACACAGATCGGTGCCCGGGACAGCAGGGCGAAGTGCTCCTCCGGGTCCGCTTCGGGCCGCAGCCCGTCCAGACCGGCGGTGCCCGCCTTCAGCCGGCGCAACGAGGAGTTGCGGGCGAAGACATTGATCTCGTCGGACGGCGCGAAGTCGGGGTGGAGGAAGTGGTTGGTGTGCACCGCCTGCCCGGCCTCGGTGATGCGCAGTTCGTCTCCGAGGACCTCGGCCCAGGCGGCCCGTTCGGGGTCACAGAGCATCAGGGTGCGGGAGCTTGCCAGGGGCAAGTCCCGCAGGATCTCCAGGGCCTCGGCGACGCTGCCCGCGCTGTCCAGCAGGTGACGGATCGCCAGGTAGGGCGGCAGACCGGGACGCCACTCTCCGCCCAGCACCAGATTGAGGCCGATGGCGAGACCGTCGCTGTTGATGCCGAGATAGCCGAGCAGACCGGCGAAGGACAGGACGAGCGACCGGCGGCCGGAGCCGGTCCGGGCGATCTCCAGGACGCTGATGTGATCGTCCAGGTCCCCATTGAGGTCGATGGTCTGCGCCAGCACCGGGTGGCCGTTGGCGGCGGCCCCGGTACGCGCATAGGTGGTGCAGTCGCCCATGGTGGGCACCTTGCGGTAGCCCATGATCTCCCGGCGCAGCTGGAGCAGCCAGGCCTCGTCCTCCCCGATCCCCGCTCCGGCGGCCAGGCCGCGGACCTCTTCGGCCAGGTCCGGGGTGGCCGCCACGACCGCCGCCCGGTAGGCGGCGATCGTCGGCAGCAGGGCGTCCATGGAGACCGGCGGCTGCATGACCTTGTTCAGCCGGCAGAGCGAGTCGTCGAGGAAGCCCCTGAGCGGGGTGGCCAGGGCCTCGCCGTGCGCGTGCCCGATGGCGAAGGGATCGCCGCCGGCACGGATGAAGCGGATGTCCCGGCCGGCGGTCATCCGGCCGTGTCCAGCGGCGAGACCTTGGGCTTGGTGGCCAGTTCCCGCTTCACCCGCGGCCATTCCGCACGCAGCACGCTGTAGAAGACGGCGTCACGGCGGCGGCCGCCGGGCATGAAGTTGAAGCTGCGCAGCGTGCCCTCCTCCACGGCGCCGATGTTCCGCAGTCCGCTGCGCGCCTGCTTGTTGAGGATGTCCGTCTTGAATTCGACACGCTCGGCGCCCAGGGTCTCGAAGGCGTGCTCCAGGAGCAGGTATTTCGCCCAGCGGTTGATGCCCTTGCCCTGGAAGTCCAGGCCCAGCCAGGACCAGCCGATTTCCAGGCGCCGGTCGGCCTCGGCCATATTGCCGAAGCTCATGCTGCCGGCGGTGCGGCCGGTGGACTTGTCGGTGATGACGAAGACCGCGCGCCGCCCGGCCTCGTGGTCGGCGAGGGTGGCGTCGAAGAACGCCTCGAAGTCGGCGTCGGTTTCGATCACCGAGACGAAGTAGCGCCAGATCTCCGGCGCCATCGCTATCTCACGGACGCGTTCGCGGTCCCCGGGGGAGACCGGCCGCAGCACCAGGTGCTCGTTCTCCAGGACCGCCGGAGCGTTCTGTGCCCAGCTCATCTCATACCGCCTTGTCGGTGTAACGGGAAAGGGCTGCTGCCACATCGCGCAGGGTGCGCATGCCGGCGAGGTCGTGCTCGGTGAAGTGCCCCAGGTCCACCCCGGTCTCCTCGCACACCGAGGTGAGGAAGAGGACCTTGTTGAGGGAGGTGAGTCCATAGCTCCCGGCCATGTCGAGGTCGGGGTCGAGATCCTCGGGGGCGATCTCGGTGGTGAGCACCGCGGAAAGGTTCTCGCGGACCGCTGTCTCCGTGTCAGGCTGCATGGATGCCTTCCTTGATGTCATGGATCTCCCGCTCGTAGGCGGCGAGGATCTGCTTGCGCTTGGGCTTGAACTGTGAGGTGAGCAGGCCGTTGTCGATGCTGAACGGCTCGCGTGCCACCACGACTCGGCGGATCCGCTCGTCCGGTTCGGCACCGGCGTTGGTATCGGCGAGGCGGGCCGCGATCGCCTCGGTGTCGGCGGGCAGGGCCGCCGGGGAGACCACGGCCACCAGGTCGGTCTGCGCGGGGCAGAACAGGACGCACTCGGCGATCGCCGGGTCGCTCTTCATCTGCTCCTCGATGGGCCGGACGATGACCTTCTTGCCGTTGTCCAGGACGATGACGTCATCGGCCCGGCCGCGGATGAACAGAAAGCCGTCCTCGTCGAGATGGCCGAGGTCGCCGGTGCGTACGGTGCCGTCCGCGCCGAAGACGCGCTCGGAGTCACCGGGTGCGGCGTAGGCGTAGCGACGGTTGACCGGATGGTCGCTCCGGACGCTGATGACGCCGTCCTCGTCGATCAGTACCTGCTTGCCGGCGAGGACCTTGCCGACGCTGCCCGCCCGGCTGGCTCCCGGGTGGTTCTTGGTGACGATGCAGGTCTCGTTGAGCCCGTAGCCCTCGTAGATGGGCAGCCCGGCCTCGTCGAAGAAGCGCAGCATCGCGGCGCGGGCCGGCGCGGAGCCCGTCCACAGATAGCGGATGCGGTCGCCGAACAGGCGGCGGGCGGCCTCCTTGACGGCGTCCTCGGGGCAGGACGCCGCTGTGGCACGGCGGGCCCGGCTCTCGATGTGCCGCTTGGCGGTCTCGAAGAAGGCCGGCACCCCCATGACGACCGTGGGCCGGACCCTGCCCAGGGTGGCGAAGGCGGCCTCATAGGTGCTGATGGTGACGTCATGTCCGTGCCGCAGTGCGGAATAGATCCAGTAGCGCTGCTGGAGGAGGGAGAGCGGCAGGAAGACGAACAGGTCGTCACCGGGGCGGTGCGCGAAGATCTCCTGCACGGCGTGCAGGGAGCTGTCGATGCTGCCGGCGGTCACCGCGAGCCCCTTGGGCGTTCCGGTGCTGCCGGAGGTGAACTTCACCGTGGTGGTGTCCTGCGGTCCGTAGTGGACCACGGGCAGCGGCTCGTCGTCGTGCTGCTCGGAGAGCAGTCGGACTTCGGCGACCGGCACCACGCCGGAGGCCTCGGACGGGCGGTCGCTGAACAGCAGCTTGATGTCATAGCGGGCCAGCAGCTCGGCGTCCGGCCGGAACTTGCCGGGTTCGAAGCCGGCGGTCTCCGCCTTCAGGCGCAGGGCAGCGAGGTCGAGCAGCACCCACTCCAGGCAGTTGGCGGCCAGGATGCCGATCCGGTCCCCCGGCGCGATGCCCATCCGGCGCAGCCCGGATGCCACCCGCCCGGCCCGCTCGTACAGTTCGGCCAGGGTCAGCGTCTCGGTCCCGTCCAGGCGGGCGAAGGAGATCCGCCCATTGTGAGCGGGTGGCGCGGAGACGATGTCGTTGATCACCGACTGGGGCATGGGGCGCTCTCCTTCTCGGCTCGCTCGGCCAGTACTGCGGCGAGGTGGCCGGCCATGGCCCGTACGGTCCCCATCTCGTACATCGCGTCCAGGGGGATGGTGGTGCGGAACTCCTTGCGTACCGAGGTGAGGATGCGGGCTGCGGAGATGGAGTCGCCGCCGAGGTCGCGCAGGTTGTCGTCGAGGCCCACCTCGGTGCCCTTGAGGACCGCCGACCAGATCCCGGCAACCTGGCTCTCGAGCGGGGAGGCGGGCGCGGCGCCGGGCGCGGGGGCCGGGCCGGCGGCGGCCGCCGGGGCGTCCGTCGCCATGGTGGTCAGCCTGGTCCGGTCCACCTTGCCGTTGCGGGTCAGCGGCAGTTCCTCGTGCCAGACCACCGCCGAGGGGGTCATATAGTCGGGCAGGTCACGGCGGAGCGCCTGGCGCAGCTCGGCCTGGCCGGGCCGGGCGTCGCCGGCCGGCACCAGGTGGGCGACCAGCAGGTCGCCCCGGGCGCCGGAGGCCTTGGTGACCACGGCCTGGCGGACCGCGTCATGGGCGACCAGCCGGGTCTCCACCTCGCCCGCCTCGATGCGGTAGCCGTTCACCTTGATCTGGAAGTCGCTGCGGCCCATGATCTGGATCTCGCCGTCGGGCAGATAGCGGCCGAGGTCGCCGGTGCGGTAGAGCCGCTCGCCCCGGTGGGCGTCGTGGAAGAACCGCTCGGCGGTGCGCTGTTCGTCGCCCCAGTACCCCCGGGCCAGGCCGGTGCCGGCGGCGCAGATCTCGCCGGTGACCCAGTCCGGCGCGTCCAGGCCGTCCTGATCCAGGATGTAGGCCCGGTTGTTGGCGTTGGGGCGTCCATAGGGGATGGACTCGCTGCCGTCCTCATGGCGGCCCACCGGGTGCAGAATGTTCCAGATCGTGGTCTCGGTCGGGCCGCCCAGGGAGATGACCTCCAGGTCGTCCTTCAGGCGGCGGAGCGCGGCCGGCAGGGCGGGCGGGATCCGGTCGCCGCTCATCATCACCAGTCGCAGCGCCGGCGGAAGGCCGGTCTCGGCGAGCGCCTGGTCGTGCAGCAGCGAGACGATGGCCGGCACCGAGTTCCAGACCGTGACCCCGGCCGCGGTGCTCAACTCCAGCCAGTGGGCGGGGTCCACGGCCTTGTCCGGGTCCGGCATCACCAGCGCCGCGCCGGCCGAGAGGGCGCCGAAGACGTCCCACACCGACAGGTCGAAGTTGAAGGCGCTGATGGCGAAGAACCGGTCGGCGGGGCCGATGCCGAAGCGGTCCCGGCAGTCGGCGACGACATTGGCCACATTGCGGTGGGTGACCATGACGCCCTTGGGCTCGCCTGTGGTGCCGGAGGTGTAGAGCACATAGGCCAGGTCGTCGGGACCGGCGCCGGGCAGCGCCGCCGGGGCCTCGCCGGGCAGCGCGTCCGGCTCGCCCGGTGCGTCCAGGGTGAGGACGTTCCGGTCCCCGTGGTCCTCGGGCCGGGCGGTGTCGGTGAGTACGCACCGGACGCGGCCGTCCCGCAGCATGTACTGCCGGCGCTCGGCGGGCAGGCCGGCGTCAATGGGCAGGTAGGCCGCGCCCGCCAGCACCGTGGCGAGGATTCCGGTGATCTGCTCCGGGCCCCGGGACATCACCAGCCCCACCAGCCCGGGCGGCAGCGGGCCGGCCGACGAAGCCCGGCGAGGTACGCCGAGCACCCTCTCGCCGACTCCAAGCGCTGCCGCAGCCGCACCGGGTACGAGCCGTACTGCCGCCGGACAGGGCTCAGTCGAGGGACGTCATCGGCGCCGCCGTATCCGGCATCCCGGCTGGTTCCGGTACGGCTGCCGCAACCTGCGCACGCCGCGTGCCGCGCATGCGCGAGACGGCCACGCCCCCCAGACACAGCGCCCCGCCGAAGAGCGTCAGCAGCCCGGGAACCTCACCCAGCGTGGCCCATGAGATGAGCACAACCAGCGCCGGAACGGCGTAAGTCGTGGCCCCCATCTTCCCCGCGGTCGTCCGGGCCAGTGCGTACGCCCAGGTGCTGAATGCGATGGCGGTCGGGAAGACGCCCAGGTAGAGCATGTTCAGGGTGGCTGAGACCGGCGCCTTGGACACCTGGGACACCAACTGCCCCGAGAACGGCAGGCACATGACGGTACCCACCATGCAACCAAAGGTCGTCACCTGCAGCGGCGAGGCATGTCTCAGCGCGGGCTTCTGGCTGACCACTCCCCCGCCATAGGCCACGGCGGCCAGCAGGCACAGGAGCACGCCGCCGAGCGAGGAACCGCCGCCGTCGGACTGTGAGATGCCCACGACGACCGCCCCCGCGAACGACACCGCCATCCCCGCGAGCAGCATGGGCGGGAAGCCCTCCTTGAGCAGCCAGCCGCCGAGGAGCGCGATCACCATGGGGCCCACATTGACGACCATGGCCGCGGTGCCCGCGTCCACCCCGTGCTCACCCCAGTTGAGCACGACCATATAGACGCCGAACCACAGGATTCCTGAGCCCAGGATGCCGGGCCATGCCGCACGGGGCGGGAGACCGCCACGCCGTATTAAAAGGATGAGGCCCAGGGCGACCGAGCCCGCCAGCAGCCGCCCCAGCGCCAGCGCTCCGGGGCCGAACCAGTCCGCCGAACCACGAATGGAAACAAAGGCCGATGCCCACAACACCACGGTGACGGAGGCCGCGAGGAGAGCCTTCCTGTCGATCCCGCCTGTTGATCTCGATTGATCCATGCGCACAACGTACCGAGTTGGCTGGTACAGGCATACACGCTCGGCCAACTATTCGGAACTTGTGACTCCGCGCCTCAAGGGTGTCCGCCCACAAGCCGCAGCGGTCGTTGAACACAGGGAGGTCCCAGTGCGTATGACCGGCTGTACAACCGGCCGGAACCCCAAGGAGGATTTATGTCCGTTTCACCGGCCTCGGGAGAACGGGAAGGCGCCACCCGGCGGACCATGGTGTTGTCAACGGGCGCGGCTTCGCTGGCCGCTCTGCTGGCAGCATGCGGCGACTCCGGCGGCGGCCAGGAGAGCAAGGGAAGCGCGAGCGCCACCACCGCCGGACCGCGGCCGTCGGCGACCGGAGGGACAGCGTCCACCGCGGCTCCCACCGACAGGGCGCCGGCCAGTGAGGCACCCTCGGGGGCGGACGCGGTCCCCGCGGCGCAGATCCCGGTGGGCAGTGGAAAGGTCTTCGCCGACCGCAAGGTGGTGGTGACCCAGCCGTCCCAAGGCGAGTTCAAGGCCTTCTCGGCGGTCTGCACCCATGAGGGATGCGTGGTGGGGTCGGTGACCGGCGGGGTGATCAAGTGCCCTTGCCACGGCAGTGAGTTCGACATCAAGGACGGCAGTGTGCGACAGGGCCCGGCCCGGAAGCCGCTGCCCCCGCACAATGTCTCCCAGCGCGGGGACTCGCTGCTGCTGGAATGAGCGGCCGATAAGCCGCAGCATCCGTCTTGCGCCATTCCGGCCCCGGGGCTGACGCTTTCTGACGTGACGTCAGACATGGTGAAGAGTCAGCGGCGCGGCCGCCGGCTGATGATGTCCGGGCCGGAGCTGGACGCCTTCCTCACCGCGCAGCGCGTCTGCCGGCTGGCCACCACCGGCCCGGATGGCCGGCCGCATATCAGCCCGCTGTGGTTCCTGTGGCACGACGGGTCCTTGTGGCTCTATTCACTGACCCGTAGCCGGCGCTGGGCCGATCTGCGGCAGGACGCCCGGGCGGCGGCGGTGGTGGACGACGGAGTGGCGTACGGAGAGCTCCGGGGCGCGGAACTGTCGGGAACGGTCGGCACGGTCGGCGAGGTACCACGCACCGGTGCCTGCCATGACCGACTCACCTTTGTGGAGCGGCTGTTCGCGGAAAAGTACTTCGGGACTTCCGCGCTGCCGCATGACGGGCGGCACGCCTGGCTTCGGCTGCGCCCGGAGTCGGTGGTCTCCTGGGATTTCCGCAAGGCGGCGCACCCCGACGGCAGCACCGGTGCGCCGGGCGGACCCTAGGGTCTGTCCGGCGGATCATGTGACCGCTCTGCGTTCGGGACGTTAGGTCTTGTGTGGGGCGGGGTGATCTGACGAATGACGAGTGGGCCCGGCTGGAGCGGCATCTGCCCAAGTCCGGGCAGCGGGGCGGCCGGTGGGCCAGTCATCGCAGGGTGATCAACGGGATTCTCTTCCGTGAGCGGACTGGTGTCCCGTGGCGGGACCTGCCGGAGCGTTTCGGGTCGTGGAAGACCGTCTACGAGCGGCACCGTCGCTGGTCGGCGGACGGCACGTGGGACCGGATCCTGCGGGCTGTCCAGGCCGAGGCCGACGCGGACGGCCGGATCGACTGGAGCATGGTGAGCGTGGACTCGACCTCGTGCCGCGCTCACCAGCATGCCGCCGGGGCCCACAAGAAGGCACCTCGTGTCCCGAAAAAAGATCAACGCCCCGGCAGCACAGGCCCGATGAGGGACTCGGACGGTCCCGGGGCGGGCTGACCTGCAAGATTCACCTCGCCGCCGAAGGCGGGCGCCGACCACTGGCCCTGCTGGTCACGCCGGGCCAGTGGGGCGACTCACCACAGCTGATCCCCGTCCTGGAACGCATCCGCGTCCCGCGCCCGGTCGGCGGGCATCCGCGCACCCGCCCGGACCATCTGGGCGGAGACAAGGCCTACAGCTCCCGCCGCAACCGCCGCTACCTGCGCAGGCGGCAGATCAAGCACACCATCCCCGAGCCGAAGGACCAGCGGGCCAACCGCAAACGCCGTGGCAGCAAGGGCGGCAGGCCCGCCGGCTTCGACAAGGAGATGTACAAGCGCCGCAACGAGGTCGAGCGGACCATCAACCGGCTAAAGCACTTCCGGGCCGTGGCTACACGCTATGACAAACGGGCCTACGTCTTCCACGGAACCGTCACCGTCGCCGCGATCCGGCTCTGGCTCCGAACATGATCCGCCGGACAGAACCTAGCCCGCCACCGCACCGCCCGCCCGGCGCAGCGCCTCGACCACCGCCCTCACCGAGGGCCTGCGGTCGGCGTCCTGGCGCCAGATCGCATAGACATGGCGGCACATGGCGTCCTGGACCGGTACCACCCGTACCCCCTCGGGCAGCGGACCCCGGCCCAGGCGGGGCGCCACGGCCACACCGAGGCCGGCCGCGACCAGGGCGAGCTGGGTGTGGTGTTCATCGGCCATATGCGCGATACGGGGCTCAACTCCCTTGGCCCGCAAGGTGGACACCAGCCAGTCGTGGCAGAAGGCACCCCGCGGCCAGGAGACCCAGTCGTCCTCGGCGAAGTCCTCCAGCGCGACCTCCGCCCTGTCCTGCAGCCGGTGCCCGGCGGGCACGGCGACATCGGCCGGGTCGTCCAGCAGCCGGACCCGGCAGAGCCCGTCCGCCAGCGGCATCGGCTTGTTGCTCCAGTCCAGGACCACCGCCACATCGAGGTCACCGCGCAGCACCCGGACCACCGCGTCATCGGGGTCCAACTCCTCCAGGCGGGAACGCAGTTGGGGGTGTGTCCGGCGCAGCCCGGCCAGTGCCTCGGGCAGCATGCCCCGGGCGGCGGTGGGGAAGGCACTGATCAGCACCTCACCGACGGCCTGGCCGCGCTGTGCCTCCAGGTCGGCCTGGGCCAGTTCGACCTGGGAGAGGATGCGCGAGGCATGATCGGCGAGCAGCCGCCCGGCGTCGGTCAGCCGCACCCCGCGCCCCTGCTTGGCCAGCAGTTGCTGGCCGGTCTCCCGCTCCAGCTTGGCCAGCTGCTGGGAGACCGCCGAGGTCGTCACATGCAGCCCGTCCGCGGCGGCACTGACCGAGCCATGACGGGCGACCGCACTGAGGGTCCTCAGGCGCTCCAAGTTCAACATGTAAGCGATGCTACGCGATCCTCCATAGATTTATTTGCTTGCCCTAATGAGTGGGCACCCGGCATGGTGGATGACCATGAGCACCACTGCGTCCCGGCCCTCAGCGCCGCCCTCCCCCACCCTTCGTTCCCAGCCCGAGGCCCGGCCTTCCGACCGGCGGCGCCGCGCGGTGGACTGGCGGCTGCGCTTTGCCGCGCTGGCCCTTATCTGGGGGTTCAGCTTCCTCTTTATGAAGCTGGGCACGGATGGTTATGCACCGGCCTATGTCTCCTTCGGCCGGATGCTCTTCGGCACCCTGGTGCTGCTCACCACGCTGGCCGCCAAGCGCGGCCGGCTGCCGCGCAGCCCGCGCACCTGGGCCCATCTGGCGGTTGCCGCCTTCCTGCTCAACGCGCTCCCCTTCACCCTCTTCGCCTATGCCGAGCTGACCATCTCCTCCACCCTGGCCGGTATCTGCAATGCCACCACCCCGCTGTGGGGGATGGTGCTCTCCCTGGTGGCGCTCTCCGAGGACCGGCCGACCCGGCGCCGCCTGGCCGGGCTGGGGCTCGGCTTTCTGGGGGTGCTCACCGTGCTGGGCGCCTGGCAGGGCTTCTCCGGTCAGGACCCGGCCGGCACCCTGATGGCGCTGGCCGCCTCCGCCAGCTATGCGGTCGGCTGGATCTATGTGCGGCGCACCCTGTCCGGCACCGGTGACTCCCATCTGTCGCTCACCAGCACCCAGTTGCTCCTGGGCACCCTCCAACTGGCCGTCGCCGCCCCGCTGTCGAGCCCGCTGCCCACCTCCTTCCACGCCGTGCCGGTGCTGGCCGTGCTCGCCCTGGGGGCGCTGGGCACCGGATTCGCCATGCTGGTCCAGTACGGTCTGGTGGCCGAAGTGGGCCCGACCACGGCCACCTTGACCACCTACTTCATCCCGGTGATCGCCACCGCGGCCGGTGCCGTCCTGCTGGGGGAGCGGCTGGCCTGGAACACCCCGGTGGGCGCGGTGATCGTGCTGGCCGGGGCGGCCCTCACCCAGAGCCGGCCCCGGGCCAAGGCCGGTCAGGCATAACGCCCGGCCTGCAGTGGCGCGGTGGCAGCCGCCACCGCGTCCGCCAGGGCCGGTATCTCCTCCATGGCCAGCGCGGAGACGGTCAGCCGGATCCCGGGCGGGGCGGCCAGGCGGAAGCGGGCGCCCGGGGCCACCGCCCAGCCCGAGCGCAGCAGCCCGGCCACCACTCCGGTCTCGTCCGCCACCGGCAGCCATACATTCATTCCGCTGCGCCCCCGGGCGGTGAGCCCCCGCTCCGCCAGCTCGCGGATCAGCGCCTGGCGGCGGCGGTTGTAGGAGGCGGCGACCTCGCCGTAATCCACCGTGCCGGTGCGCCAGAGGTGCAGCACGGCGTCCTGCAGCAGATGGCTGACCCAGCCGGGCCCCAGCCGCAGCCGGCCGCGGACCCGGTCCACCGTCAGCGCGTCACCGGTGAACAGGGCGAGGCGCAGATCCGGGCCGAAGACCTTGGCGAAGGAGCGCACCAGCATCCAGTGATCGGTGGCGCCGGCGAGCGGGTGCAGCGGGAAACCGACGATGCCATGGCCGTGATCGTCCTCGATCAGCAGCGTTCGCCGGTGCCGGGAGAGCACCGTGCGCAGCTCGCGGGCGCGCTGCTCGCCGATGGCCGCGCCGGTGGGGTTCTGCGCCCGGTCGGTGACCACCAGGGCCCTGGCCCCCTGGCCGAGCACCCGGTCGGTGACCTCGGGCAGCGGGCCGTCGTCGTCCACCGGGACGGGCACGGCGCGCAGCCCCAGCGCGGAGACGAGGTCCAGCAGGCTGCCCCAGCCCGGATCCTCCACGGCGACCGGGTCCCCCGGCCGCAGATGGGCGAAGAGGGCCCGCTCCATGGCGTCCAGCGCACCGGAGGCGGCCGCCACCGGCCCGTCCGGCACCCCGTCGGCCGCGAAGGCGGCCCGGGCCATCCGCTCCAGCTCACTGTCGATGGCGGGCGCGCCATAGAGCACGGGCCGTCCCGCCTGCTCGGCGACGGCGGCGGCCAGGGCCTGCTCCAGCGGGGGCAGCAACGCGGGATCGGGGTTGCCGCTGGCGGCGTCCCGCACCCCCTCGGGCACCTGCACGGCGATCGACTCACGCGGGGTGCTGGCCGGACGGCTGCGCACCCTGCTGCCCCGGCGGCCCGCCGTCTCGATCACTCCGCGGTCGCGCAGAGTGCGGTAGGCGGCCGCGACGGTGTTGGGGTTGACGCCCAGCTCCACCGCCAACTCCCGCATGGGCGGCAGCAGTTCACCCGGGGCCAGCCTGCCCGCGCCCACCGCGCGTTCCACGCTCGCCGAGATCTCTGCTGCGCGACGACCTTCGATCCGATATCCTCCTGACACAAAACCAAGTATGCACTAGTGCAATGGAGGGTGCAATGTCTTTGCCGACGGACCAGGCCGGCCGGGCCGGCGGGGCGGGCCAGGGGTCCTATGCGCGGACCGAGCGCACCACCGCCACCCGCTACCGCGACCGCACCTCCTACGACCGTGAGCTGGTCCACTCCATCCTCGACGACGGCTACCTCTGCCACCTCGGCTTCGTCCGGGACGGCGCCCCGGTGGTGCTGCCCACCCTCTACGGCCGGCTCGGCGAGCGGCTGTACGTCCACGGCTCCACCGGCTCCCGCCCGCTGCACGCCGCCGCCCGCGCCGAGGATCCCGGAATGCCGGTCTGCCTGACCGTCACCCATGTCGATGCGCTGGTGCTCGCCCGCTCCGCCTTCAACCACACCCTCAACTACCGCTCGGTGGTGGTGCATGGCACGGCCCGTACGGTCACCGACCCCCAGGAGCTGACCGAGGCTCTGGACGCCCTGGTGGACCAGGTGGTGCCCGGCCGCTCCGCGGACTCCCGCCGGCCGACCGCCAAGGAGCTGGCCGCCACCGCCGTGCTCCGCCTTGATCTGGCCGAGGTCTCGGCCAAGGTCCGCGACGCCGGCCCGGAGGACGACCCGGACGACCTCGCCCTGCCTTACTGGACCGGCGTCATACCGGTGCACCCCCACTACGGCGCCCCGGTTCCGGCCGAGTCCCTCCGGCCGGGCATCCCGGTCCCGTCCTATCTCAACGACCTGGTGGCGGCGGGGAGTCCGGAGCGTCCAGGCGCATAAAGAGGGCGTCGGCGTCCACTCCCGCCCAGCGCAGCACATCCGCCGCCCGGCAGCGGTGGTCACGCACCAGCGCGGCCAGCAGGTCAAGCCCCTCCACCCGCTCGCCCCGGCGCTCGCCCGACCGCAGCCGGGCCCGTGCCATGGCCGTCGCGGCGGCGGGGGACCAGCCGGCACGCCGGGCCGGCACGGCCGGGGAGTCCTCCACCGAGCCCCGCCAGCGCAGCCCGTAGCCGATGGAGCGCTGCACCAGATAGCCCAGCAGCCGGGCGAGCTGCCCCTCGCCGCCGGGGATGGCCGCCCGTACCGCCGGGTCGGCTTCCAGCAGGCTGTGCAGCAGATGGGCGGTGTCGATCTGCCGGTCGCCATCGCGCAGCGCACGTCTGCGGGCACCGGCGAGCACCGAGGACAGCTCCGCGCTGAGCGGTCTCTCGTAAGCGGCGTCCACCTGCCCGGTGTCGGATGTACTGCTCTGCACCCTCCCACCCCATCAGCCACCGCCCCTCACCCGCATCCCCGGCGGGGACCATTCGCCTGTACCGCGCGAGTCGGGCATGAGACCCAAGCAGTCATCCTTGAGAAGGAGCCACCCCCAACACCGGCATCAGGGACGCCGGGCGCGCGGGCGCCGCCAAACAGGCGGCGGCGTCCGCGCGTTGAGCCCAGGCGCCTGAGGGGGGTGCCCCTCAGCCCTCCTCGGCGAGGATCAGATACAGCTTCTTGCGCGACTCATTGACCACCGCGAGCGCCTTCTCCCGCTGCTCGGGGCTGCCGGTCCGCCAGACCTGGCTGAAGGCCTCCATCAGCCCGACGCCCGCCTGCCGGATCTCCTGCATGGTCTCCCAGTCGCCCGCGCGACCGGCTTCCTGCCAGGGGGCCTTGGGCCCGGCGGCGGCCTCGGCCCGGCCCTCCTCGGTCAGCGTGAACAGCTTCTTGCCGCCCTCACTGGCGCTGGTGATCAGGCCCTCGTCCTCCAGCAGCTGGAGGGTGGGGTAGACCGAGCCGGGGCTGGGCCGCCAGGTGCCGCCGCTGCGGTCGGCGATCTCGCGGATCATCTCGTAGCCGTGCATCGGACCGTCGGCCAGCAGGGCCAGGATCGAGGCGCGCACATCGCCGCGCCGCGCCCGGCCGCCCGGGCCGCCGCGCCCGCCGCGCCCGAAGGGGGGACCGAACGGGCCGAACGCCCGCCGTCCGCCGCGCTCGCCCCAGCCCGGCCGGTCGGACCGGTGGTGCTCATACCCATGGGAGTGCATAGTCACTACCTCCATCGTCGATCCATCACGATGGTTCGACGATATATCGGAACCGATCGGCTGGCAAGAGGGTTCCCCACGCAATTCGTGTCCACCCTCCGGCGATTGGCACCTGCCGCCGAGGGCTCCCGTTGCTTAGCGTGCAGGCATGCGTATCCGAATCGTCGATGCCTTCACCGACCGCCCCTTCGCCGGCAACCCGGCCGGAGTCGTACTCCTGGACGACGGGCCCTTCCCCGAGGACGACCGGCTGCGGAAGATCGCCGCCGAGGTCAATCTCTCCGAGACCGCCTTCGCCCACCCGCTGCCGGACTCCTCCGGGGCCGACTGGGCACTGCG
Source organism: Streptomyces orinoci (assembly GCF_003121295.1). GTDB lineage: Bacteria > Actinomycetota > Actinomycetes > Streptomycetales > Streptomycetaceae > Streptomyces > Streptomyces orinoci. The sequence continues at coordinate 21,735 of NZ_PHNC01000003.1, read as the reverse complement.
CTGGTTCACCCCGGCCATCGAGGTGGACATGTGCGGTCACGCCACCCTGGCCACCGCCCATGTGCTGCACCGCACCGGCCGGACCGCCGGCACCGTCCGCTTCGCCGCCCGCTGCGGCGTACTGGCCGCCACCGCCCGCCCGGACGGCCCCATCACCCTGGACTTCCCCACCTCATCGCTCACCCCGGCCGAGGCCGGCGAGGATGTGGCCGGGGCTCTGGGCGCCCGTCCGCTGACCGTCCACCACACCAGCGAACACGTCGGTGATCTGCTGGTGGAGCTGGCCGACGAGCAGACGGTGCGCGGGCTGGCGCCGGATCTGCGGGCTCTCGCCCGGCAGTCGCGCCGCGGCGTCATCGCCACCGCCGAGGCCGCGGACCCGTCCCGCGGCTATGACTATGTCTCGCGGTGCTTCTTTCCCAACGCCGGCATCGACGAGGACCCGGTGACCGGCAGCGCCCACACCGCGCTGGCCCCCTTCTGGTCCGCCCGCCTCGGCCGGACCGAGCTGACGGGGTTTCAGGCATCGGCGCGCGGCGGCCTGGTACGTACCGAAGTGCGCGGTGAGCGCACCCTGCTGACCGGCTCCGCGGTCACGGTGATCGAGGGCGAGCTGCTGGTCTGAGGAGGCCCGGGTCAGCCCGTAGGGGCGCGGGTCAGGCCGTGGGCAGCCAGCCCACCTTGCCGGCCAGCAGCGCGTAGCCGATGAAGGCCACCGTGTCGATCAGCGCATGCGCGGCGACCAGCGGCCCGACCCGCCCCCACCGCCGGTAGAGCAGGACGAAGACCACGCCCATCGCCATATTGCCGAGCAGGCCGCCGATGCCCTGGTAGAGGTGGTACGAACCGCGCAGCACCGCGCTGGCCCCCAGCGCGGCCGCCGGGGACCAGCCCAACTGCCCCAGTCTGCGCAGCAGATAGCCGACCACCACCACTTCTTCCAGCACCGCGTTCTGCACCGCGGAGGCGATCAGCACCGGGAACTTCCACCACACCGGCGGCAGCGACTCGGGCACCACCGTCAGATTGAATCCGGCGGCCCGCACCCCGAGATAGAACAGCAGCCCGGTGCCGCCGATGACGGCCGCCAGCGCGACGCCCCGGCCCAGGTCGAAGCCGGGCCGCCGGCGGTCGAAGCCGATGGCCCGCAGGCCCGAGCCCTCGCGCAGCAGCAGATGGGCCACCAGGAAGACCGGGACCAGTGCGGTGGCGATGCCGAACAGCTGCCAGGCCAGGTCGAGCCAGGGCCGGCCGGGGGCGTGCGAGGCATTGAGATGAGCCGCCTGATGCTTCAGCCCGCCGGGCTTGGTGACCGATCCCACAAAGCTGATCAGAGCGGAGACGGCACTGGCCCCCAGGGACAGGGCCAGCACCAGCAGGGCCTCGCTGCCCAGCGTCCGCCGCGACAGCCCGGTACCGACGGGCGGCAGGGCCTGGGATCCGGACCGGGAGTCGGTGTCGCTTCGCACCGGACCAGCTTGCCGCACCACCGGGGACGGGTACGACAGCGGGGTGGGCGGCGTCAGTCGGTGATCCCCAGCGGCCAGGTGTGTACGGGCTCTCCGGTGCGCATCAGCTCGCAGTAGCGGCGCGTGGTGGCGGCCAGTGCGCCGCCCCGGTCCAGCCCCCGCGCCCGCGCCCGGTGATAGGTGGCGGCCTGCCAGGACGCCCCATTGACGCCTCGTCGGCAGCGGCCCTCGATGACGCCCAGATAGCGGTCGCGGTCGGCCGGCTCCACACCCCAGGCGTCCAGCCCGGCGGCCGCCAGCGGCAGCAGCTCCTCGCAGACCAGGCGGACGGCCGGCACCGGAACCGGCGTTCCATTGCGCCCGGCCTTGGGCCAGTGCAGCACCGCGTCGATGCCATGGCGGCAGGCCAGGTCGAAGTTGTGCGCGGCGAGGGCGAACGGCAGCCGGGTCCACACCGGCCGCGGCTCCTCGGCCAGCGCCCTGACCAGGCCGTAGTAGAAGGCGGTATTGGCCATCACATCGGTCACCGTGGGCCCGGCGGGCAGCACCCGGTTCTCCACCCGCAAGTGGGGCACCCCGTCGGCGATCCCGTACACCGGCCGGTTCCAGCGGTAGACCGTGCCATTGTGCAGGGTGAGTTCCTCCAGCGAGGGCACCCCGCCGTCGTCCAGCACCCGCAGCGGGTCCTCGTCCCCGGAGATGGGCAGCAGCGGCGGGAAGTAGCGCAGATTCTCCTCGAACAGCTCATACGCCGAATCGATCCAGCGCTCCCCGAACCAGGTACGCGGCCGTACGCCCTGCGCCTGGAGTTCGGGCGGGCGGGTGTCGGTGGACTGGACGAACAACGGCGGACGGGACTCCCGCCACAGCTCCCGGCCGAACAGGAAGGGGGAGTTGGCGCCCACCGCGATCTGCGCGGCCGCCACGGCCTGTGCCGCGTTCCACACCGCGGCGAACCGGCCCGGGGTCACCTGAAGATGCAACTGCACCGAAGTGCAGGCGGCTTCGGGGCAGATGGAACCGGCGGTGAACCGCAGCCGCTCCACTCCCGCGATGTCGATGACGAAGTCCTCGCCACGCGCGGCCACCACCTGTTCGTTGAGCAGCATGTAGCGGTCGGCGGCGGAGAAGTTCGCGGGGACCAGGTGCTCCTGGGTGATCGTGGGCAGAATACCGATCATGACAATTCCGGAACCGACTTCGCGGGCCTTTCGGTCGGCGTAGGCGAGACCGGTGCGCAACTCTTCGGCGAGCTGATCCAGAACGCGGCCGGACAACCGGTGCGGAACAATGTTCACTTCAAGGTTGAACTGGCCGAGCTCGGTCTGGAAATCGTGACTCGCAATACGCTCCAGCACCTCGGCATTCATCATGCTCGGCATGCCGTCGAAGCCCGCGAGATTCAGCTCGATCTCCAATCCCACCAGATTGCGGGGCCGGTCGAAACGCTTCTCCTCCAGCAGCCGCGCCAGCGCCTGGAGACACTGCCGGAGCTTGTCCCGGTGGAGGTGCCGGTCGGCCAGGTCGAACCCCTCGGCCGCGACCTTCTCACCCATGGAAGCGTCCTTCCTCAAGCGGGCCGCCCGCGGCGCCGTCCGCTCTCGTCACGGTCGATGATGCCCAGGCGGGGCGATCGAAACGCCTCACGCCCCGCGCATTGCCGCTAGGCTCTTACCCGCGTGCACTCCGGCACATTCCGATGGCATGACGGTGCATCGGGAGCCTGCCGCATTGCGCTGGTGATAAACACCGACGAGTTTCGGCCTACCGCTGACGGGAAAGAATCTGAGGTCAGGCGTCCCCGCCGGGCACGAAATCACCGAAATCCGCCGCGCACTCGGCCCGGATTTCCCCTTGCCGGTAATGCCGGCGACAGCTAGCCGAAACACCATGTGAACACCTGTCGTATAAACTCCGGGGTGAGGCAGAGAGTAGGCGCCCCGGCAGTCGGTCCGGCTCCCCTCTGACCCCGTACGCCGACAGCGTCGTCGTCACCTGCCCAGCACCAAACGTGTCTCCGAAGTGAGAGGCGACCCATCATGCCGCTGCATCTCCCCCCTGCCCCCGCGCCTGCCCTCCGCAGCATCGTCACCGCACTCGGCTCCCCCACCGCGGTCCGCGAGACCCGCACCCCGGCCCTGAAGTCCGCCCAGACCCAGCTCACCTGCGAACTTCCGCTGCCCGTCCATGTGTTGGAGCAGGGCGCGGCGGGCGGCAGCACGCCCCGTACCCGCCTCACCGGCTGGCGCTTTTTGATCAAGAAGGAGGACGGCCGCGCGGTGGCCGCCGGGGAGAGCATGCTGACCCCCGATGGCTGGGCCTTCTCGCACTTCTTCGAGGGACCCTATGTCGCCTCCACCGAACTGGCCCTGCGCCAGGCCGAGTCACTGAGCACCCCCTACCAGCCCCGGCTGCTGACCGTACCCGGGCTCTATATGCTCACCCTCTGGCTGCACGGCGACCTCAACGCCGACCCCGCCTCCGGACTGCCCGCCCCCGGGGACCTGTTGGTACCACTCGCCCCCGCACCACCGGGCATCGCCGCCCACCGCCCGCACCGCTTCGCCGATCTGCTGCCGGTGCTCACCCTCCGGCTCACCCCCGCGCCACTGCTGCGCACCTCCGCCTGAGAGACAACCGGAAACCGCGCCCCGTGGCACCCGCCGCGGGGCGCCCGACGCTGTCCTCACCCGCTCGGGCTAGTCCGTGGCGGGGGCACAACCCCCCGAAGGGACAGTGTGGTTGAGGGCAACCGCCCGCACGGGTGATGCGTCTTCCCCGGGTGAGGACCGCTGACGTGAAATCCCTGCGGAATCACGCCGGTAGGGCAAGACTGGGAACCACAAGACGAATCGCAACGGGGGGCGGCATGACCACCGCATCGAGCCGCAGCACAGCGACAGCATCACCGACATCCCAGCGAAAGAACCCTCCCATGTGCCAGCACCAGCCCGCGTGCCCGTCAGCCGACTCCGCCGACCGGGAAGCCGCCCAGCTCGTGGCGCACTTCCCCCAGCAAGGCTGGAGCCTGCTGTGCAACGGTGTCCTCTGCTTCGAGGACACCGGTGAGCTGCTGCCGGACGGACGCATCATCGCTCCGCACCGGCCGCTGGGCACCGGGCAAGTGATGACCGCTGCCTGACGGCATCACCTCAACTCCGGAAACCGGGGCCACACCAAGAACAGGGGCCGCACCAAGAAGGGGCGCCGCACCAACACCAGGGGCCGGCCCGGCGCTTCGCCGAGCCGGCCCCCAAGGGTGTCCGGTGTCAGGGGATCAGCCCTCGTACTCCTCCAACGGCGGGCAGGAGCACACCAGGTTGCGGTCGCCATAGGCCCCGTCCACCCGGCGCACCGGCGGCCAGTACTTCTCGGCCGGGGTGACCCCGTCCGGGAAGACGGCCTCGGCCCGGCTGTAGGAGTGCTGCCACTCCCCCGCCACCGAGGCGGCGGTGTGCGGGGCGTTGCGCAGCGGGTTGTCGTCCTTGTCCCACTCGCCGGAACCGACCTTGTCGATCTCCGCACGGATTGCGATCATCGCCGCGCAGAAACGGTCGAGTTCACCCAGGTCCTCGCTCTCGGTGGGCTCGATCATCAGGGTGCCGGCCACCGGGAAGGACATGGTCGGGGCGTGGAAGCCGTAGTCGATCAGGCGCTTGGCGACATCGTCCACGCTCACCCCGGTCGCCTTGGTGAGCGGCCGCAGATCGATGATGCACTCGTGCGCCACCAGGCCGTGCGGGCCGGTGTAGAGCACCGGGTAGTGCGGCTCCAGGCGCTTGGCGATGTAGTTGGCGCCCAGCACCGCGACCTGGGTGGCCCGCTTGAGGCCCTCGCCGCCCATCAGCCGGATATACGCCCAGGAGATGGGCAGGATGCCGGCCGACCCGTAGGGGGCGGCGGAGATGGGGCCGACACCGGTGGCCGGACCGGCGGCGGGCTGCAGCGGGTGATTGGGCAGGTACGGGGCCAGGTGGGCGCGGACCGCCACCGGGCCGACACCCGGACCGCCGCCGCCGTGCGGGATGCAGAAGGTCTTGTGCAGGTTCAGATGGGAGACATCGCCGCCGAACTCGCCCGGCTTGGCCACTCCGACCAGGGCGTTGAGGTTGGCGCCGTCCACATACACCTGACCGCCCGCCTGGTGCACCAGGTCGCAGATCTCGCTGATGTGCTCCTCGAACACCCCATGGGTGGAGGGGTAGGTGACCATCAGCACGGCCAGTTCGTCGCGATACTGCTCGATCTTGGCGCGCAGGTCCGCCGCATCGACCTCGCCGTCCTCACCGGTCTTGACCACCACCACCTTCATCCCGGCCATCACGGCGCTGGCCGCGTTGGTGCCGTGCGCGGATGAGGGGATGAGGCAGACGGTACGCCGGTCGTCACCGTTGGCCCGGTGGTACGCCCGTACCGCCAGCAGGCCCGCCAACTCGCCCTGGGAACCGGCGTTCGGCTGGATGGAGACCTTGTCATAGCCGGTGATCTCGGCCAGCCGCTCCTCCAGTTCGCCGATCAGCGTGCGGTAGCCCTCGGCCTGCTCGATGGGGGCGAAGGGGTGCAGGGCGGCGAACTCCGGCCAGGTGACCGGCTCCATCTCGGTGGTGGCGTTGAGCTTCATGGTGCACGAGCCCAGCGGGATCATGCCCCGGTCCAGCGCGTAGTCCTTGTCGGCCAGGCGGCGCAGATAGCGCAGCATGGCGGTCTCGGAGCGGTGCTGGTGGAAGACAGGGTGGGCGAGGTAGTCCGCCTCGCGCAGCAGCTCCCCGGGCAGCGCGTCGGCGACCCGCTCGGCCGGCTCCGCCACCTCGGCCCGGACCCCGAAGGCGGCCCAGACGGCGGCCAGATGGTCCCGGGTGGTGGTCTCGTCACAGGCGATGCCGACCCGGTCGGCGTCCACCAGCCGCAGGTTGACGCCGAGTTCACGGGCGGCCCGGACAACTTCGGCGGCGCGGCCGGGAGTTCTTGCCGTGAGGGTGTCGAAGTAGTGCTCGTGCTCCAGCTCCACTCCGCCGGCCCGCAGGCCCTCGGCCAGGACGGCGGCATAGCGGTGGGTGCGGCGGGCGATGGCGGCCAGGCCCTCCGGCCCGTGGTAGACGGCGTACATGCCGGCCATCACGGCGAGCAGCACCTGGGCGGTGCAGATGTTGCTGGTGGCCTTCTCCCGGCGGATGTGCTGCTCACGGGTCTGCAGGGCCAGGCGGTACGCCTTGTCGCCGTCCGCGTCCACCGAGACGCCGACCAGCCGGCCGGGCAGGCTGCGGGCGAACTTCTCGCGCACCGCCATAAAGCCGGCGTGCGGGCCGCCGAAGCCCATGGGCACGCCGAAGCGCTGGGTGGTACCCACCGCGATATCGGCGCCCAGCTCGCCGGGCGGGGCCAGCAGGGTGAGGGCGAGCAGGTCGGCGGCGACGGTGACCACCGCGCCCAGCTCGTGCGCCTGCTCGATGACCGGGCGCAGGTCGCGCACCGCGCCGGATGCGCCGGGGTACTGCAGCAGCACGCCGAACACCCCGCGCTCGGCGGCCTCCTGGGGGATGCCCTCACCGAGATCGGCGACCATCACCGGTACCCCGGTGGGCTCGGCGCGGGTCCGGAGCACGGCGATGGTCTGCGGGAGGGTGTCGGCGTCCACCAGGAAGACGCCGTCCTTGACCTTGCCGACCCGGCGGGAGAGCGCCATGGCCTCGGCGGCGGCGGTCCCCTCGTCCAGCAGCGAGGCACCGGAGGTGGGCAGTCCGGTCAGGTCGGCCACCACGGTCTGGAAGTTCAGCAGCGCCTCCAGCCGGCCCTGGGAGATCTCCGGCTGGTAGGGCGTGTAGGCGGTGTACCAGGCCGGGTTCTCCATGACATTGCGCAGGATCACCGGCGGGGTGAAGGTGCCGTAGTAGCCCAGTCCGATCATGGAGGTGAGCACCTGGTTGCGGCCGGCCAGGCCGCGCAGCTCGGCCAGCACCTCGGCCTCGGTACGGGGCCCGGGCAGCCGGAGTGCCTCGACGCTCTTGATCACATCGGGCGCGGCGGCGGCGGTGAGCTCGTCCAGCGAGCCGAAGCCGACCTGGGCGAGCATCTTGGCCTGGGCCTCGGCATCGGGCCCTATATGGCGGTCGGCGAACGGAGTGCCGCGCTCCAGGTCGGAAAGGGAGATGCGGTGGGCGGTCATCTGCGGGGGCCTCCTGGTCATTGCGACCTGCGAGGGGTACCACGGCGCGGGTACCCGGACGGCCTCCCCCTCTGTCATCTCAACCTGAGAGCTTCACCGGACGTGAGCACGCCCGGCTTTCACCGTCGGTGAGGAGGGGCTCCGCATGGTGCCTGGCCGGGGCCCGCCCTGCTTTCCAGAGTGACCTCGTCCGTGCGGTACGGGTGCCTGAGAGATTCCGGGGAGGATTTGCTCCTTCGGCGCCTCCGTGGGTGCCGTCAAGGCCCCTTCCGAAGGACTCTCCCGCACGGGTTCTGCGGCCAATCGCCAGCCTACCAGCGGGTCTGCGCAGCCGGATCTCCCAAGTGGCCATACAACGCTTTGTCGCTTTTTGTGGTTCTCGGGGTGTCCAGGGGTGTTTGCGGCGTCCGCCGAGATACCCCAGGGGGCAGGCGTGACTCATGGGAGGACACATACTCATGCAGACCGGCATCGACCCCCGCAGCCTGATCGGCCGCAAGGCATACGACCGTCACGGGACGAGGATCGGCACGGTGGACGAGGTCTACCTCGACGACGCGACCGGGGAGCCGGAGTGGGCGGCGGTGCGCACCGGCCTGTTCGGCCGGGACGCTTTTGTACCGCTGGAACCGAGCGAGGTGGTCGGTGACACCCTGCGCATTCCCTATGAGCGCGCCCTCATCAGGGAGGCCCCGGACCTGGGCGTCGGCCGCCATCTCTCCCCCGAGCAGGAGCTGCGGCTCTACCAGCACTACCGGCTCGACCTGCCGGTGGACACCTCCCGCCCGTCCGGGGACGGATCCCCGGCCGGCTGACCGCCGGCGGGCCGGATCAGCGGCAGCGGGTCGGCGGGCTCCAGCGCCGGGTCGTCCACTGCGAAGGTCCGTACCCGGCCCGGCTCCGACCAGGGCTCCTCGAAGCGCACGGTGACCCTGCCGACCCCGCTGCCCTGGATCCAGCCGGCCCCATGGACCTGGTGCCGGACATCCAGCCCCGGCAGCCAGCGGCGGGGGCGGGGCACTGCGGCGCCCTCCGGAACCTCTGGCTCCGTGGGCTCCGGTATCGCCGCCTCCGCCTCGCTCGCCGCCTGGGCGAAGAGGTCCTCCTGGGTGTAGTCGGCCAGGCCGCTGACGCCCACGCCCAGCAGCCGCACCCCGGCGGTGGTGTCCACCGCGTCCAGCAGCCGGATGGCCGCCTCCCGCACCACGGCCGGGTCGTCGGTGGGGCCGCGCAGGGTCTCCGAGCGGGTCAGGGTGGAGAAGTCATAGCGCCGCACCTTGATCACGACCGTCCGGCCCGATCTGCCCGCGGCCCTCAGCCGCCGGACGCAGCGGTCGGCCAGCCGGGCCAGCTCCAGCTGCACCCGGGTGCGGTCGGTGAGGTCCTCCTCGAAGGTGTCCTCCACGGAGATGGACTTGGCGTCCCGCTCGGCCACCACGGGACGGTCGTCGTGCCCGGTGGCCAGGGCGTACAGCCCGGCGCCATGCGCCTTGCCGAGCAGCCGCACCAGCTCCGCCTCGCCCGCCTCGGCGGTCTCGCCGACGGTGTGGATGCCGGCCTTGCGCAGCACCTCGGCGGTGGCCGGGCCCACGCCGGGGATGGTCCGCACCGGCATCGGCCCCAGCAGTTCGAGCTCGGTGCCGGGCTCGACCATCACCAGCCCGTCCGGCTTGGCCTGCTCGGAGGCGATCTTGGCGAACATCTTGGCCCCGGCCAGCCCCACCGACCCGCTGAGCCCGGTCGCCGCCCTGATGTCCCGGCGCAGCCGCTCGCCCACCGCGCGGGCGGCCGCCGAGGTGGGCTCGATGCCGCCCGCCTCCAGATCCACAAAGGCCTCGTCCAGGCTCAGCGGCTCCACCAGCGGGGACAGTTCGCGCAGCAGCTCCATCACGGTGGCGCTGATCTGCTGGTAGAGCGAGAACCGGGGGGTGAGGTAGGCGGCGTTGGGGCACAGCCGTCTGGCCTGCGCGGTGGACATGGCGGAGTGCACTCCGAACACCCGGGCCTCATACGAGGCGGTGGCCACCACGCCGCGCGGGCCGATGCCGCCGACCACCACCGGCTTTCCGCGCAGGCTGGGCTTGGCCGCCTGCTCCACCGAAGCGTAGAAAGCGTCCATGTCCAGATGCAGGATGGTCGGGGCACCTCTCACAAGATCGATGCTGCCGCATACCACTGACAATCGCGCAGTCGCGCGAACGGGACGGTCAGCCGGCGCGGTTGCGGCGCCGGGCCAGTTCGTCGGCCGGGTTGTGGCCGATCAGGGTCTCACCGGTGTCCACCCGCTCGCCGTGCAGCTGTGACAGGGCGCTTTCCACATCCCGCCACACCACACCGACGGCGATCCCGAAGACGCCCTGGCCGCCTTGCAGCAGGCCGACCACATCGTCGGGCGAGACGCATTCATAGACCGTGGCGCCATCGCTCATCAGCGTCATCTGCGCCAGATCGGCCATGCCCCGGGCGCGCAGATGCTGCACCGCGGTGCGGATGTTCTGCAGGGACACCCCGGTGTCCAGCAGCCGCTTGACGATCTTGAGGACCACCACATCGCGGAAGCTGTACAGCCGCTGGCTGCCCGAGCCATAGGCGGGCCGCACACTGGGCTCCACCAGGCCGGTGCGCGCCCAGTAATCCAGCTGCCGGTAGGTGATTCCGGCCGCCGCGCAGGCGGTCGGGCCGCGGTATCCGATGTTCTCGCTGCCGCCGGCCGCCTTGTCGGCGCCGGAAGCCGTGCTGGAGTCGTGCCCGCGCGGGGCGGTGACCGCCGCCGCGGCGGGGACGGGGGTGCCACCCATGCCGTTCAGGCTCTGCGGGAGGGTCACCGGTTCGACCGTTCCCCCATGCAGCGGATACGGACTGCCGACCGCTGTACCGTCGCCCGTGCTTCTCACGCCGACCTCCGTCCTTGACCTGCCTTCTCGACGGTAGGCAGTCGCTCGGGGTGCGTCAACGATCGCCACACTCGGCACGCCGAGTGATAATCACCCAGAGAGTGGTTTTACGTATCTCCGCAGCGGGAAAGGCTACTCGAATGCGCCGGACCGTTTCGGCGCGTGCCTCACTGGTTGCTGGTGCCGAAGTCCTCGGGCGAGATCTGGTCCAGGAACTCCCGGAACTTCTCGACCTCGTCCTCCTGCTCGTCGGGGATGGCGATACCCGCGTCGTCCAGCACCCCGTCGCTGCCGTAGATGGGCGTTCCGGTGCGCAGCGCCAGCGCTATGGCGTCGGACGGCCTGGCGCTGACCTCCACCCCGCTGGCGAAGACGAGCTCCGCGTAGAACACGCCCTCCCGCAGGTCGGTGATGCGGACCTCGGCGAGCTGCTGACCCACCGCCTCCAGCACATCCTTGAAAAGGTCATGGGTCAGCGGCCTGGCCGGAGCCATGCCCTGCTGTGCGAAGGCGATGGCCGTCGCCTCACCCGGTCCGATCCAGATCGGCAGGTAACGGTCGCCTCCGACCTCGCGCAGGAGCACGATCGGCTGGTTGGAGGGCATCTCCACCCGGACACCCACGACATCGAGCTCGTTCACACAGCAACCCTAGGCCGTGCTCGGCAGGTTTGGGTAGTCGGGCCGCCCCTGTCACTGGCCGCGGATGCGCAGCGCCGACTGGACCAGGGCCGCGTGCAGCCGCACCGACAGCGCGGCCAGCTCCCGGGCGGTGGCCTCGGCATGGGCCCTGGTCTGCGGATTCCGGTGGCGGCGCAGCGGGGCCACCACCTGTTCGATCAGCGCTGCCTCGCGCTCCGCCGCCGCCTTTATGGCCCTGAGATGCCTGGGCTCCAGGCCGAAGCGGCCGAGGTCGGCGACCAGCCTGGCCACGGCCACCGAATCGGCGTCGAATCCGCCGTCCGGGTGGGCGGTGACCAGGCCGTAGGACTCCCACTCCGCCAGTTCGCCCTCGGTCACCCCGGTGGTGGCCAGCAGCTCCTCCCGGTCCGTGCGGGCAGCCCCGGAAGTCTCCGGCTCCGGTGCTCCCGGAACCTGGGTCTCCGGCAAGTCCAGTACGTCCCTGGGCTGGCCCGGAGCGGGCAGCTGCACCCGCTCTCCTCTGGCCAGGGCGTCCAGATGCTCCCGGATGACCTTCAGCGGCAGATAGTGGTCGCGCTGCATCCTCAGCACCTGGGCCAGCCGCTCGACATCCGCCGTACTGAACTTGCGGTAGCCGGACGGCGTGCGCTGCGGCTCCACCAAACCCTCCGCCTCCAGGAAGCGGATCTTGGAGATGGTGACCTCGGGGAACTCCTCGCGCAGCAGATTCAGCACCGTGCCGATGCTGACCAGCCGGCCTTCCGTACCGGCGGCACCGGAGGATCCGGTGCCGCCCGACGGTGTGTGAAGCATGGGCCTTCCTTGGGTCCCCCGCTGACGGAGTCCGGGAGAGGGTCAGTAGCCCCGCTGGCTGCCGAAGAAGACCAGCCGGTACTTGCCGATCTGCACCTCGTCACCGTTGGAGAGCACCACCGAGTCGATTTGCTCCCGGTTGACATAGGTGCCGTTGAGGCTGCCCACATCGGTGACGGTGAAGCCACCGTCGTGGTTCCGGCGGAACTCCACATGCCGCCGGGAGACGGTGACGTCGTCCAGGAAGATGTCACTCTGCGGATGCCGGCCCGCCGTGGTCACCTCGCTGTCCAGCAGGAAACGGCTGCCGGAGTTGGGTCCGCGGCGCACTACCAGCAGGGCCGAACCCTGCGGCAGCGCCTCGACGGCCGCCTGCGCCTCCGGCGACAGGGCGGGAATCGCCGTCTGGCCGGTGGTCTCCGAGTCATAGGCCTCAAGGCCGGAGATGGAGATGGTGGAGGTCGTCTCCGAAGCCCGCTCGGCGACGGCACCCGCCCGCAGCGGAGCACCGCAGTTGGAGCAGAAGCGGCTGCTCTGACCGTTCTGATGGCCACACCTGGTACACACCTGCACGGCAGCCCCTCCGCCCGAGTTAGCGGTCGGTGGTGTCCCGACGCCTATGCGGCCCGGTGCCGCGGGGTCGGCCGGGAAGCTCTGACCGCCCTCACTCTGATCCCGGAACAGGGGGCGGCCCTCCTGGCCCCTCTCCTCCCCCTCCGGGTGCGCGGCCCGGTGGCGGGCGGAACCGCCGCCGCTCTGGCGTGCGCTCTTGCCGAACAACTTCGCAAACAACTTCACGGGCGATTCCCCTTGACCGAAACAGACCCGCCCGTGGGGCAGGACAAACCCTCGATGCACACACCGTCCGACCTGGACATCCCTACAACGTCCATGGCCAACAGACAGTTTCCATCACGCACCCCCAACTTGGTGCGCCGACCCCCCGCAACTCGCCGCCCCTCCCCGCAGAGCCCCTGCGTACCCCGTCTCACTGCGATGACGACCGAGCGTAGTCAGGCCGCTTCGCCGGGCGCAAGGCGTCAACAACGATCTTCTCAGACCGCTCGATGTTCACTCCGGCCTGTTCCTTCTGCAGAGTCTGCACCACTCCGCCGGGGATGTTGAGCGCCGGCTCCAGGTCCTGCGGCCTGCCGATGACCTTGAACTTATAAGGCTGGGAGACCTGTTTGCCGTCGATCTGCACGTTCCCCGCCCCTCCCGAAAAGTAGGTGTTGGCGACCACCCGGATGTCATTGATCTGGATCGCCTCGGCCCCCGCAGCCCTGAGCTCCTGGATGGCGTCCAGCAGCATGTCGGGCTCGACCGCCCCCTTTCCGTCGCTCACCGTGAGAATGATGCCGGGCCCCTGGGCGGCCACCGTTCCGGCGAGCACCCCGAGCTGCTGTTCCTTCTGCGCGGTCTGCTTGCGTGCCTCGGCGGCCTGATTGGAACTGCTCTCCAACTCGGTCCGCTGGCTCTCCAGCTTCCGCTTCTCGTCCTCAAGACGCTTTGTGCGGTTGTCCAGTTCATCGAGGATCCGCACCAAATCCTCCTGGCGCGCCCCGCGCAGTGCGCTGCTCTCGCTGGTGGTACGGACCTGGATGGCCAGGCCCAGGCCGAGTACGCACAGCAGCAGCGCCACGGTGAGCTGCGCCCGGGTCAGCCGGGGCGGCCAGAGGCCCTTCATCAGCCGCTGACGGCCCGTCAGTTCAGTGGGACCGGCGGGAGGCTCCTCCGGCCCTCGGCCCTCCGGCGCGGAGCGCGGCTCGGGCTCAGGTTCGGGTTCCGGCTCAGCTTTGGGCTCCGGCTCGCGCTCAGGTGATGGCTCCGGCCGCGCGGCCGGTTCTCCGGACGGCCCGGGGCGCCCGGCCGGCCGCTCACCCTCCTCGCCCGGCTGCTGACCGGCGGGCTTCTCGGGAGTGTCGTCGTTGCTCATCGGCCTCACGCCCGGAAGACATGCCGCCGGATGGCGGCGGCGTTGGAGAAGATCCGGATGCCCAGCACGACCACCACACCGGTGGACAGCTGAGCGCCCACCCCCAGCTTGTCGCCCAGGAAGACGATCAGCGCGGCAACCACCACGTTCGACAGGAAGGACACCACAAAGACCTTGTCGTCGAAGATCCCGTCCAGCATCGCCCGCAGGCCGCCGAACACCGCGTCCAGTGCCGCCACCACGGCGATCGGCAGATAGGGCTCAACCGCCGTCGGCACCACGGGACGGACCACCAGCCCGACCACGACTCCCACGATGAGGCCCAAAACGGCGATCACGATGTGCCCTTCCCTGTGTTGCCCTGCTGTGCCCGCGCGGTACGCACAATCAGACTCGGCGCGGCCGGCAGCCGGATGTCGTCCTCGACGGAAATGGCCGCCCGGACCCCGTAGTTCTGCTCCAGCACATGCAGGTACTGACCGTCCGCACTGTCCTGGAATGTGGTGTTCATCCGCTTGCCGTTCCCGACCGCCAGCACCGTATACGGGGGCACCAGCGGCCTGTTGTCAACCAGTATGGCGTCCCCGGCGGCCCGGATGGCCGAAAGCGCGGTCAGGCGCTGGCCGTTGATGGAGATCGCTTCCGCCCCCGACTGCCACAGCCCGTTGACCACCCGCTGCATATCCCGGTCCCGTACCCGGCCGGTGTCGGAGAAGCCGCTGCTCTCCCGGGGGCCGCCGCCGCTGGTCCTGGCCTGCTTGGCGTCATCGACCACCACCTTCAGGCCCGGTCCGTGCACCGCGGTGGCCCCGGCCAGCAGCGAGACCAACTCCGCCTTGTCACCGCCGCGTTTGTGCAGCGCCTCACGCTGGGTGGCGCTGACCGAGTCACGCAGCCCGTCCACATTCTTCTGCAGCGAGTCGGCCGTCGAGGTCTCGCTCTCGATACGGTTGATCAGCTGCTGGCGCTCCTTGGCGAGCGTCGGCGCCGATATCCGCGCCTGGGCGGCTCCCAGGGTCACCACCAGTGCGGCCAGCAGCAGCGCCGCGGCCAGCCCCAGCTTGGCCCGTAGCTTGCCCGGCAGGCCCTTGCCGCCGGCCGTCCGTCTGGCCGCCGCCTCCGCATAGCCGTCGTCCAGGCTGTGATCCATCACATTGGTCAGCAGCGACATGGAGGCATCGGGACGGGACGGCGGAGCTGGTGTCCTCCGAACGGGGGGCTGCTGCGGCATGTCGCACATCGTCGCACGTCGGGAGCGATGTATCCCAATGGCCCCACCGGCGTGCCGGATCGTAACCGGCAAACCGGCGGGGCCATGGCTCGGCCTCGCCCGGGATCAGCGTCCGGCGCCGTCCACCACCGCGGACCACTCGTCCAGCAGCGCCTGCGCGGAGGCGTCGTCCGGCCCCTCCGCCCATAGATGGGTCACCGCCTCGGCCGGGTCCGGCAGCACCATCACCCAGCGTCCGTCGGCCTCCACCACCCGGACACCGTCGGTGGTGTCCACCGAGCGGTCACCGGCCGCCTCGACCACCTGGCGCATCACCAGGCCCTTGACCGCCCATGGCGTCGCCAGATCACGGCGCAGCACATGAGCCCGCGGAATCCTGGCGTCGATCTGACTGAGCGTGAGCTGGGTCCGGGCCACCAGGCCGACCAGCCGGACAAAGGCCGCCGTACCGTCGAAGACACTGCTGAACTCCGGGACGATAAAGCCGCCACGCCCGTCACCGCCGAAGATGGTGGTGTCCGCCCGGCCCACCCGGGTCAGGTCATCGGGCGAGGTGGTGGTCCACTCCACCTGGGTACCGTGGTACGCGGCCACCTGCTCGGCGATACGGGTGGTGGTCACCGGCAGCGCCACCCGGCCGCTGCGCCGCTCCGCCGCCACCAGGTCCAGCAGCACCAGCAGGGCCCGGTCGTCCTCGACGATCCGCCCCCGCTCGTCCACCAGCGAGATCCGCTCGCCCACCGGGTCGAAGCGCACTCCGAAGGCGGCCCGGGCCGAGGAGACGATCTCGCCCAGCCGCACCAGGCCGGACCGCCGGGACTCGGCCGTCTCGGTGGGACGGGCCTCGTCCAACCCTGAGTTGATGGTCAGGGCGTCCACGCCCAGCCGGCCGAGCAGGCTGGGCAGCACCAGGCCGGCGCTTCCGTTGGCCGTGTCCACCACCACCTTCAGGCCGGCCTCGGCCACCCCACTGGTGTCCACGGACCGCAGCAGGCCGCCGGCATAGGTGTCGTAGATGCTGGACGGGAAGGACAGGTCGCCGATCTCGCCCGGGAAGGCCCGCCGGTATTCCTGACGGGCGTAGACGCGGTCGAGCTTGCGCTGTCCGGCCTGGGAGAGGTCGGCACCGCGCTCGTCGAGGAACATGATGTCCACCGAGTCGGGCACGCCGGGGGTGGTACGGATCATGATGCCGCCGGCGCTGCCGCGTGCGGTCTGCTGTCTGGCCACCGGCAGCGGTACGTTCTCCAGATCGCGGACCTCGATCGCACTGGCCTGGAGCGCCGAGATCACGGCCCGCTTGAGCGCCCGGGCGCCACGGGAGTGGTCGCGCGCCGTGGTGACGGTGGCGCCCTTCTTGAGAGTGGTGGCATACGCACCCGCCAGCCGCACCGCCAGCTCGGGGGTGATCTCCACATTGAGGATGCCGGACACTCCGCGGGCACCGAAGAGATGGGCCTGGCCCCGGGACTCCCAGATGACCGAGGTGTTGACAAAGGCACCGGCCTCGATGGTCTTGAAGGGGTAGACCCGGACATTGCCCTGGATAATCGATTCCTCGCCGACCAGGCACTCGTCGCCGATGACGGCCCCGTCCTCGATGCGCGCGGCGCGCATGATGTCGGTGTTCTTGCCGATGACGCAGCCGCGCAGATTGCTCTGCTGGCCGACATAGACGTTGTCGTGGACGACGGCCTTGTGCAGGAAGGCACCGCTCTTGACCACCACATTGGAGCCGACCACGGTGTGCTCGCGCAGCTCCGCTCCGGCCTCGACCTTGGCGTAGTCACCGATGTAGAGCGGTCCGCGCAGCACCGCGTCGGGGTGCACCTCGGCGCCCTCGGCGACCCAGACACCGGGTGAGATCTCGAACCCGTCGATCTCCACATCGACCTTGCGCTCCAGGACGTCGGCCTGGGCCTTGACATAGCTCTCGTGGGTGCCGACGTCCTCCCAGTAGCCCTCGGCGACATAGCCGTAGATGGGCTTGCCTTCCTTCATCAGCTGCGGGAAGACGTCTCCCGACCAGTCCACCGGCACATCGGCGGCCACATAGTCGAAGACCTCGGGCTCCATCACATAGATGCCGGTGTTGACGGTGTCCGAGAAGACCTGGCCCCAGGTGGGCTTCTCCAGGAAGCGCTCGACCCGGCCTCCCTCATCGACGATCGTGATGCCGAATTCCAGCGGGTTGGGCACCCGGGTGAGGCAGACGGTGACCATCGCCTGCTTTTCCTTGTGGAACCGGATCAGGTCGGTGAGGTCGAAATCGGTGAGGGCATCTCCCGAGATAACCAGGAAGGTGTCGTCCCGGAGCGCCTCTTCGGCATTCTTGACGCTGCCCGCCGTGCCGAGTGGCTTTTCCTCGTTGGCGTAGGTGAGCTCCATGCCGAGCTCCTCGCCGTCCCCGAAGTAGTTCTTCACCAGGGAAGCCAGGAACTGAACGGTCACCACGGTCTCATGCAGTCCGTGCCGCTTCAGCAGCCGGAGCACATGCTCCATGATCGGGCGGTTGGCGACCGGTAGTAGCGGCTTGGGCATGCTCGAGGTCATGGGGCGAAGCCGAGTGCCTTCGCCACCGGCCATCACGACGGCCTTCATGTCGGAAGCGTCCTCCTTGCGAGACGACGGTCATGCCGACTGAAGAACATCCGGCGGCCCCACGGTCCGCGGAGCAGCCGTTGTCCGCCAAAGGGACCTGCGCCCCGGCGGGATCAGTCGGCGGTGGCGTCCGCCTTGACCAGTCGGCGGACCTGAACCACATAGAGGATTCCTGCCCACCAATAGAGGGTTGTACCCCATCCGGCGAACGCCCATCCGAAAACCGCGGCCACCTCGTGTACCCAGCCCGTCCTATCGCTGAGAAGCAGCAGGGGGAAGGCGTACATCAAGTTGAAAGTCGCCGCCTTGCCCAGGAAGTTCACCTGAGGCGGCGGATAGCCATGGCGCCTCAGAATCCACACCATGACCAGCAGCATCGCTTCCCGGGCCAGCAGAGCCGCGGTCAGCCAAAGAGGAAGGATCTCCCGCCAGGTGAGGCCGACGAGAGTGGACAGAACGTAGAGCCGGTCCGCCGCCGGGTCCAGGAGCCGGCCGAGGCTGCTGATCTGATTCCAGCGCCGGGCCAGCTTTCCGTCGAGGTAGTCGCTGACGCCGCTGAGAGCGAGCACCAGCAGCGCCCAGAGGTCGCAGTTGGGGCCGCCGAACTTGGGCCAGAGAATGAGCCACAGGAAGATGGGCACACCGACCAGGCGCGCCATGCTGAGGATGTTCGGGATGGTGAGGACACGGTCCGTCTGAACGCGCGTCTCCTGGACCTCCACCCGGGGGCCTCCTGTGGGAAACGGGGTCTGCTGATTCCATCCGACCTTACCCGTAGCGTTCCACAGCCCATGAAGGAGGGGCCGGTAAACGCAAGTAGGCCCTGGTGGAAACTGGGTTTCCACCAGGGCCTACTGAATGATTGTTCGGCGGCGTCCTACTCTCCCACACGGTCCCCCATGCAGTACCATCGGCGCTGAAAGGCTTAGCTTCCGGGTTCGGAATGTAACCGGGCGTTTCCCTAACGCAATGACCACCGAAACACTATGAAACAGACAACCGGCACTTTGGTTGTTCGTGGTTTCAGAACCAACACAGTGGACGCGAGCAACTGAGGACAAGCCCTCGGCCTATTAGTACCAGTCAGCTCCAACCGTTACCGGTCTTCCACACCTGGCCTATCAACCCAGTCGTCTACTGGGAGCCTTACCCCATCAAGTGGGTGGGAGCCCTCATCTCGAAGCAGGCTTCCCGCTTAGATGCTTTCAGCGGTTATCCCTCCCGAACGTAGCCAACCAGCCATGCCCTTGGCAGGACAACTGGCACACCAGAGGTTCGTCCGTCCCGGTCCTCTCGTACTAGGGACAGCCCTTCTCAAGACTCCTACGCGCACAGCGGATAGGGACCGAACTGTCTCACGACGTTCTAAACCCAGCTCGCGTACCGCTTTAATGGGCGAACAGCCCAACCCTTGGGACCGACTCCAGCCCCAGGATGCGACGAGCCGACATCGAGGTGCCAAACCATCCCGTCGATATGGACTCTTGGGGAAGATCAGCCTGTTATCCCCGGGGTACCTTTTATCCGTTGAGCGACGGCGCTTCCACAAGCCACCGCCGGATCACTAGTCCCGACTTTCGTCCCTGCTCGACCCGTCGGTCTCACAGTCAAGCTCCCTTGTGCACTTACACTCAACACCTGATTACCAACCAGGCTGAGGGAACCTTTGGGCGCCTCCGTTACCCTTTAGGAGGCAACCGCCCCAGTTAAACTACCCACCAGACACTGTCCCTGATCCGGATCACGGACCCAGGTTAGACATCCAGCACGACCAGAGTGGTATTTCAACGACGACTCCACACACACTGGCGTGCATGCTTCACAGTCTCCCACCTATCCTACACAAGCCGAACCGAACACCAATATCAAGCTATAGTAAAGGTCCCGGGGTCTTTCCGTCCTGCTGCGCGAAACGAGCATCTTTACTCGTAGTGCAATTTCACCGGGCCTATGGTTGAGACAGTCGAGAAGTCGTTACGCCATTCGTGCAGGTCGGAACTTACCCGACAAGGAATTTCGCTACCTTAGGATGGTTATAGTTACCACCGCCGTTTACTGGCGCTTAAGTTCTCAGCTTCGCCCCACCGAAATGGAGCTAACCGGTCCCCTTAACGTTCCAGCACCGGGCAGGCGTCAGTCCGTATACATCGCCTTACGGCTTCGCACGGACCTGTGTTTTTAGTAAACAGTCGCTTCTCGCTGGTCTCTGCGGCCACACCCAGCTCAGAGAGCGTGTCTCATCACCGGACATGGCCCCCCTTCTCCCGAAGTTACGGGGGCATTTTGCCGAGTTCCTTAACCATAGTTCACCCGAACGCCTCGGTATTCTCTACCTGACCACCTGAGTCGGTTTAGGGTACGGGCCGCCATGAAACTCGCTAGAGGCTTTTCTCGACAGCATAGGATCATCCACTTCACCACAATCGGCTCGGCATCAGGTCTCAGACTATGTGTCACGCGGATTTGCCTACGTGACGTCCTACACCCTTACCCCGGGACAACCACCGCCCGGGCTGGACTACCTTCCTGCGTCACCCCATCGCTCACCTACTACAGGTCTGGTCCGTCGGCTCCACCACTCCCCTCAACTCCGAAGAGATCAGGGCGGCTTCACGGACTTAGCATCGCCTGGTTCAGCGCTGGCGCTTCAAAGCGGGTACCGGAATATCAACCGGTTGTCCATCGACTACGCCTGTCGGCCTCGCCTTAGGTCCCGACTTACCCTGGGCAGATCAGCTTGACCCAGGAACCCTTAGTCAATCGGCGCAAGAGTTTCCCACTCTTGTATCGCTACTCATGCCTGCATTCTCACTCGTGAACCGTCCACAACTACCTTCCGGCGCTGCTTCACCCGGCACACGACGCTCCCCTACCCATCACAGCCACCGTTAGATGTACATGCTGCAATGACACGACTTCGGCGGTACGCTTGAGCCCCGCTACATTGTCGGCGCGGAATCACTTGACCAGTGAGCTATTACGCACTCTTTCAAGGGTGGCTGCTTCTAAGCCAACCTCCTGGTTGTCTCTGCGACTCCACATCCTTTCCCACTTAGCGTACGCTTAGGGGCCTTAGTCGATGCTCTGGGCTGTTTCCCTCTCGACCATGGAGCTTATCCCCCACAGTCTCACTGCCGCGCTCTCACTTACCGGCATTCGGAGTTTGGCTAAGGTCAGTAACCCGGTAGGGCCCATCGCCTATCCAGTGCTCTACCTCCGGCAAGAAACACACGACGCTGCACCTAAATGCATTTCGGGGAGAACCAGCTATCACGGAGTTTGATTGGCCTTTCACCCCTAACCACAGGTCATCCCCCAGGTTTTCAACCCTGGTGGGTTCGGTCCTCCACGACCTCTTACAGCCGCTTCAACCTGCCCATGGCTAGATCACTCCGCTTCGGGTCTTGGGCGCGCTACTCAATCGCCCTATTCGGACTCGCTTTCGCTACGGCTTCCCCACACGGGTTAACCTCGCAACACACCGCAAACTCGCAGGCTCATTCTTCAAAAGGCACGCAGTCACGACCGCCAAGCAAGCTTGACGGCGACGCTCCCACGGCTTGTAGGCACACGGTTTCAGGTACTATTTCACTCCGCTCCCGCGGTACTTTTCACCATTCCCTCACGGTACTATCCGCTATCGGTCACCAGGGAATATTTAGGCTTAACGGGTGGTCCCGCCAGATTCACACGGGATTTCTCGGGCCCCGTGCTACTTGGGTGTCGCACAAGCAAGCCGCTGATGTTTCAGCTACGGGGGTCTTACCCTCTACGCCGGGCCTTTCGCATGCCCTTCGCCTACATCAACGGTTTCTGACTCGCCTCATGGCCGGCAGACCATGAAAGTGCGATCCCACAACCCCGCATACGCAACCCCTGCCGGGTATCACACGCATACGGTTTGGCCTCATCCGGTTTCGCTCGCCACTACTCCCGGAATCACGGTTGTTTTCTCTTCCTGCGGGTACTGAGATGCTCCACTTACTT
>NZ_PHNC01000029.1 GCF_003121295.1 Streptomyces orinoci | reverse complement strand
CCCGGGACAAGGCCACGATCTGATCGTCCAGGCGGCCATCGGTGCCGCGGTGATGCTCCGCGACAGCGGTGAGCACCGGTCAAGCTGCGTGAGGCGGTGACCTCCCCGGCCGGTACCACCATCAGCGCCATCCGGGAGCTGGAGAAGCACGGGGTACGGCATGCGCTGATCGCCGCCCTGGAGGCAGCCCGCGACCGCAGCCGGGAACTGGCTTCCGGACAGGGCTGACCACCGGAAGGGTTGGGCCGGCGGGGACGCGGGCGCTGCCCCGTCCCCSCCGGTGTTCTCMCTTCAAGCCGCGGGCAACAGCCCGATGGCCCGGTATGCCGCGTCAACAGTCGGCCGGGCCAGCGCCCGGGCCCGTTCGGCGCCGGTACGCAGCACCGCGTCCACCGTGCCCGGGTCGGCGCACAGCTCGGCGTGCCGTGCCTGCACCGGACGCAGCAGCTCGACCACCGCTTCGGCGGTGTCCCTCTTCAGCGCGCCGTACGAGCTGTACTGCTCGGCCAGCACCGCGGGCTTGTCGCCGGTGCAGGAGGCCAGCAGCTCCAGCAGATTGGCCACTCCCGGGTGCGCCTCACGGTCGTAGACCACATCGCTTCCGCTGTCGGTGACCGCGCGCATGATCTTCTTGCGCACCACCTCCGGTTCATCGAGCAGATAGACGATGCCGGAGGTCTCGGCGTGCGACTTGCCCATCTTGGACGTCGGGTCCTGGAGGTCCATCACCCGGGACGCGACCTCCGGCAGCACTGCCCGGGGCACGGTGAAGGTGTGCCCATAGCGTTGGTTGAAGCGGACCGCCAGGTCCCGGGTCAGCTCGACGTGCTGGGCCTGGTCGTCGCCGACCGGGACCTCGTCCGCGCCATAGGCGAGGATGTCCGCCGCCATCAGCGCGGGATAGGTCAGCAGGGACAGCCTTACGCTGCCTCCGGTGGACCGCTCGCGGACCGATTTCTCCTTGTACTGGATCATCCGGCGCATCTCGCCATCGGTGGCCGTGCACTCCAGGAGATAGGAGAGGCGGGTGTGCTCGTCCACATGGCTTTGTACAAACAGCGTGCAGAGCTCCGGGTCCAGGCCGGCGGCCAGGAACAGGGTCGCCGTCTGCCGGCTGAGCCGCCGCACCCGGGCGGGGTCGTGATCCACGGTCAGCGCATGCAGATCGACCACGCAGAACAGGGCCTCGGCCCGGTGCTGGTCGGATTCCACCCACTGGCGAATGGCGCCGAGGTAGTTGCCAAGGGTGAGGTGGCCGGTGGGCTTGACGCCGCTGAAGATCCGAGTGGTCCGTGTGGTCATGGTGTCCTTCTCCCCAGGTGCGGGACCACCGCCACGGACAGCAAAAACGGCCGCCGAGGCGGCGGCCGTTGAGTGCATGCGAGAACCGGCCGCCCTAGGCGGCCCACCACTGTTGGGTGTGCGCATGCTGCTTGGTCATGCGGACGACAGTACCCCGGGCAGGGGGCCTCCGCGAGGGATTTGATGGTGCGTACAGCCTCGTGTAGAGTTCTTCGGGTTGCCACGGCGTCCATACGGATGACGGGGCGGCACCTCTGGCCGCACCGGCGGCATCCACTACTGCACGGCCCCTGAACGGGATGGATTTCGGCGTGCCCGAATTCCGGCTCGGACTTCGATTAGGAGTCACCGGGGAAATCCGCTAAAGTAGTGATCACGCCGGGACGCGAAAGCGAAAAGGCGAGAAACCCCGCTCCAGCAGGGGGCCGGAAACGAGAAATCGGATCTGGTAAGGTTGGAAACACCGAAGGGAAGCGCCCGGAGGAAAGCCCGAGAGGGTGAGTACGAAGGAAGCGTCCGTTCCTTGAGAACTCAACAGCGTGCCAAAAGTCAACGCCAGACTATAAAATAACCCCGTCCACCACGTTGTGGTGGGTGAGGTTCCTTTGAAATACACAGCGAGGACGCTGTGAACGACCGGGCTTATTCCGCCTGGTTGTTCCGCTCTCGTGTGTGTGCACCGGCAGTTTTTAATTAAACGCGGCCGGTAAACATTCACGGAGAGTTTGATCCTGGCTCAGGACGAACGCTGGCGGCGTGCTTAACACATGCAAGTCGAACGATGAACCGGTTTCGGCCGGGGATTAGTGGCGAACGGGTGAGTAACACGTGGGCAATCTGCCCTGCACTCTGGGACAAGCCCTGGAAACGGGGTCTAATACCGGATACGACTACTGGGGGCATCCCTGGTGGTGGAAAGCTCCGGCGGTGCAGGATGAGCCCGCGGCCTATCAGCTTGTTGGTGGGGTGATGGCCTACCAAGGCGACGACGGGTAGCCGGCCTGAGAGGGCGACCGGCCACACTGGGACTGAGACACGGCCCAGACTCCTACGGGAGGCAGCAGTGGGGAATATTGCACAATGGGCGAAAGCCTGATGCAGCGACGCCGCGTGAGGGATGACGGCCTTCGGGTTGTAAACCTCTTTCAGCAGGGAAGAAGCGCAAGTGACGGTACCTGCAGAAGAAGCGCCGGCTAACTACGTGCCAGCAGCCGCGGTAATACGTAGGGCGCAAGCGTTGTCCGGAATTATTGGGCGTAAAGAGCTCGTAGGCGGCTTGTCGCGTCGGATGTGAAAGCCCGGGGCTTAACCCCGGGTCTGCATTCGATACGGGCAGGCTAGAGTTCGGTAGGGGAGATCGGAATTCCTGGTGTAGCGGTGAAATGCGCAGATATCAGGAGGAACACCGGTGGCGAAGGCGGATCTCTGGGCCGATACTGACGCTGAGGAGCGAAAGCGTGGGGAGCGAACAGGATTAGATACCCTGGTAGTCCACGCCGTAAACGTTGGGAACTAGGTGTGGGCGACATTCCACGTTGTCCGTGCCGCAGCTAACGCATTAAGTTCCCCGCCTGGGGAGTACGGCCGCAAGGCTAAAACTCAAAGGAATTGACGGGGGCCCGCACAAGCAGCGGAGCATGTGGCTTAATTCGACGCAACGCGAAGAACCTTACCAAGGCTTGACATACACCGGAAAGTGCTAGAGATAGTGCCCCCCTTGTGGTCGGTGTACAGGTGGTGCATGGCTGTCGTCAGCTCGTGTCGTGAGATGTTGGGTTAAGTCCCGCAACGAGCGCAACCCTTGTTCTGTGTTGCCAGCATGCCTTTCGGGGTGATGGGGACTCACAGGAGACTGCCGGGGTCAACTCGGAGGAAGGTGGGGACGACGTCAAGTCATCATGCCCCTTATGTCTTGGGCTGCACACGTGCTACAATGGCCGGTACAATGAGCTGCGATACCGTGAGGTGGAGCGAATCTCAAAAAGCCGGTCTCAGTTCGGATTGGGGTCTGCAACTCGACCCCATGAAGTTGGAGTTGCTAGTAATCGCAGATCAGCATTGCTGCGGTGAATACGTTCCCGGGCCTTGTACACACCGCCCGTCACGTCACGAAAGTCGGTAACACCCGAAGCCGGTGGCCCAACCCTTGTGGAGGGAGCCGTCGAAGGTGGGACTGGCGATTGGGACGAAGTCGTAACAAGGTAGCCGTACCGGAAGGTGCGGCTGGATCACCTCCTTTCTAAGGAGCACATAGCCGACTGCGAGCGAATGTCTCGCACGGTTGCTCATGGGTGGAACGTTGACTATTCGGCACAGTCTCAGGGGTGTTCGTTAGTACTGCTTCGGCGTGGAACGCGAAATCTTCTCGGAGGCTGGGCCGGGCACGCTGTTGGGTATCTGAGGGTACGGCCGTCATGGTTGTCCTTCAGTTGCCGGTCCCAGTGAACTCGCCTTTTTGGGGTGGGGTGATGGGTGGCTGGTCGTTGTTTGAGAACTGCACAGTGGACGCGAGCATCTGTGGCCAAGTTTTTAAGGGCGCACGGTGGATGCCTTGGCACCAGGAACCGATGAAGGACGTGGGAGGCCGCGATAGGCCCCGGGGAGCTGTCAACCGAGCTGTGATCCGGGGGTGTCCGAATGGGGAAACCCGGCAGTCGTCATGGGCTGTCACCTACTGCTGAACACATAGGCAGTATGGAGGGAACGCGGGGAAGTGAAACATCTCAGTACCCGCAGGAAGAGAAAACAACCGTGATTCCGGGAGTAGTGGCGAGCGAAACCGGATGAGGCCAAACCGTATGCGTGTGATACCCGGCAGGGGTTGCGTATGCGGGGTTGTGGGATCGCACTTTCATGGTCTGCCGGCCATGAGGCGAGTCAGAAACCGTTGATGTAGGCGAAGGGCATGCGAAAGGCCCGGCGTAGAGGGTAAGACCCCCGTAGCTGAAACATTAGCGGCTTGCTTGTGCGACACCCAAGTAGCACGGGGCCCGAGAAATCCCGTGTGAATCTGGCGGGACCACCCGTTAAGCCTAAATATTCCCTGGTGACCGATAGCGGATAGTACCGTGAGGGAATGGTGAAAAGTACCGCGGGAGCGGAGTGAAATAGTACCTGAAACCGTGTGCCTACAAGCCGTGGGAGCGTCGGATGTACTTTGTGCATCTCGTGACTGCGTGCCTTTTGAAGAATGAGCCTGCGAGTTTGCGGTGTGTTGCGAGGTTAACCCGTGTGGGGAAGCCGTAGCGAAAGCGAGTCCGAATAGGGCGACCAGAGTAGCGCGCCCAAGACCCGAAGCGGAGTGATCTAGCCATGGGCAGGTTGAAGCGGCTGTAAGAGGTCGTGGAGGACCGAACCCACCAGGGTTGAAAACCTGGGGGATGACCTGTGGTTAGGGGTGAAAGGCCAATCAAACTCCGTGATAGCTGGTTCTCCCCGAAATGCATTTAGGTGCAGCGTCGTGTGTTTCTTGCCGGAGGTAGAGCACTGGATAGGCGATGGGCCCTACCGGGTTACTGACCTTAGCCAAACTCCGAATGCCGGTAAGTGAGAGCGCGGCAGTGAGACTGTGGGGGATAAGCTCCATGGTCGAGAGGGAAACAGCCCAGAGCATCGACTAAGGCCCCTAAGCGTACGCTAAGTGGGAAAGGATGTGGAGTCGCAGAGACAACCAGGAGGTTGGCTTAGAAGCAGCCACCCTTGAAAGAGTGCGTAATAGCTCACTGGTCAAGTGATTCCGCGCCGACAATGTAGCGGGGCTCAAGCGTACCGCCGAAGTCGTGTCATTGCAGCATGTACATCTAACGGTGGCTGTGATGGGTAGGGGAGCGTCGTGTGCCGGGTGAAGCAGCGCCGGAAGGTAGTTGTGGACGGTTCACGAGTGAGAATGCAGGCATGAGTAGCGATACAAGAGTGGGAAACTCTTGCGCCGATTGACTAAGGGTTCCTGGGTCAAGCTGATCTGCCCAGGGTAAGTCGGGACCTAAGGCGAGGCCGACAGGCGTAGTCGATGGACAACCGGTTGATATTCCGGTACCCGCTTTGAAGCGCCAGCGCTGAACCAGGCGATGCTAAGTCCGTGAAGCCGCCCTGATCTCTTCGGAGTTGAGGGGAGTGGTGGAGCCGACGGACCAGACCTGTAGTAGGTGAGCGATGGGGTGACGCAGGAAGGTAGTCCAGCCCGGGCGGTGGTTGTCCCGGGGTAAGGGTGTAGGACGTCACGTAGGCAAATCCGCGTGACACATAGTCTGAGACCTGATGCCGAGCCGATTGTGGTGAAGTGGATGATCCTATGCTGTCGAGAAAAGCCTCTAGCGAGTTTCATGGCGGCCCGTACCCTAAACCGACTCAGGTGGTCAGGTAGAGAATACCGAGGCGTTCGGGTGAACTATGGTTAAGGAACTCGGCAAAATGCCCCCGTAACTTCGGGAGAAGGGGGGCCATGTCCGGTGATGAGACACGCTCTCTGAGCTGGGTGTGGCCGCAGAGACCAGCGAGAAGCGACTGTTTACTAAAAACACAGGTCCGTGCGAAGCCGTAAGGCGATGTATACGGACTGACGCCTGCCCGGTGCTGGAACGTTAAGGGGACCGGTTAGCTCCATTTCGGTGGGGCGAAGCTGAGAACTTAAGCGCCAGTAAACGGCGGTGGTAACTATAACCATCCTAAGGTAGCGAAATTCCTTGTCGGGTAAGTTCCGACCTGCACGAATGGCGTAACGACTTCTCGACTGTCTCAACCATAGGCCCGGTGAAATTGCACTACGAGTAAAGATGCTCGTTTCGCGCAGCAGGACGGAAAGACCCCGGGACCTTTACTATAGCTTGATATTGGTGTTCGGTTCGGCTTGTGTAGGATAGGTGGGAGACTGTGAAGCATGCACGCCAGTGTGTGTGGAGTCGTCGTTGAAATACCACTCTGGTCGTGCTGGATGTCTAACCTGGGTCCGTGATCCGGATCAGGGACAGTGTCTGGTGGGTAGTTTAACTGGGGCGGTTGCCTCCTAAAGGGTAACGGAGGCGCCCAAAGGTTCCCTCAGCCTGGTTGGTAATCAGGTGTTGAGTGTAAGTGCACAAGGGAGCTTGACTGTGAGACCGACGGGTCGAGCAGGGACGAAAGTCGGGACTAGTGATCCGGCGGTGGCTTGTGGAAGCGCCGTCGCTCAACGGATAAAAGGTACCCCGGGGATAACAGGCTGATCTTCCCCAAGAGTCCATATCGACGGGATGGTTTGGCACCTCGATGTCGGCTCGTCGCATCCTGGGGCTGGAGTCGGTCCCAAGGGTTGGGCTGTTCGCCCATTAAAGCGGTACGCGAGCTGGGTTTAGAACGTCGTGAGACAGTTCGGTCCCTATCCGCTGTGCGCGTAGGAGTCTTGAGAAGGGCTGTCCCTAGTACGAGAGGACCGGGACGGACGAACCTCTGGTGTGCCAGTTGTCCTGCCAAGGGCATGGCTGGTTGGCTACGTTCGGGAGGGATAACCGCTGAAAGCATCTAAGCGGGAAGCCTGCTTCGAGATGAGGGCTCCCACCCACTTGATGGGGTAAGGCTCCCAGTAGACGACTGGGTTGATAGGCCAGGTGTGGAAGACCGGTAACGGTTGGAGCTGACTGGTACTAATAGGCCGAGGGCTTGTCCTCAGTTGCTCGCGTCCACTGTGTTGGTTCTGAAACCACGAACAACCAAAAGCCGGTTGTCTGTTTCATAGTGTTTCGGTGGTCATTGCGTTAGGGAAACGCCCGGTTACATTCCGAACCCGGAAGCTAAGCCTTTCAGCGCCGATGGTACTGCATGGGGGACCGTGTGGGAGAGTAGGACGCCGCCGAACAATTATTGGGCCGTGGGCCCGAGTTGAATCCGAGAGGGTTTGATTCGGGCCCACGGCTTTTTTGCGTTTACCCGGACCGATACGGTGACGCCCATGGGCGGTCGTGCACAGCTGATGTGGGACGAAGCGGTAACGGGTTATGACTTCGGGCCGGGGCATCCGATGGATCCGGTCCGGCTGGCGCTGACCATGCGCCTGGTCGAGGCTTTCGGGCTCGACCGGGAAATGCGAGTGGTGGCTGCCAAGCCGGCCGGGGAGTCCACGCTGCGGCTGGTGCACAGAGAGGACTACATCGCCGCGGTACGTGCCGCCTCCGCCAATCCCCGGGCGGCCGACACCAGTTATGGGCTGGGGACCGAGGACGACCCGGCTTTTGAGGGCATGCATGATGCGGCGGCGCTGATCGCCGGTCAGTCGGTGGCGGCCGCCGAGGCGGTGTGGCATGGCCAGGTGGCGCATGCCGTCAATTTCGCCGGCGGTCTGCACCATGCGATGCCGGGCGGGGCTTCGGGGTTCTGCGTCTACAACGACGCCGCGCTGGCGGTCGCCAGGCTGCTGGAGCTCGGCGCGGAGCGGGTGGCGTATGTCGATGTGGACGTACACCATGGCGACGGCGTCCAGGCGGCGTTCTGGGACGACCCCAGGGTGCTGACCATCTCGCTGCACGAGCATCCTCGTACGCTCTTTCCGCAGACCGGGTGGCCGGAGGAGACCGGGGGCCGGGCGGCGGAGGGCAGTGCGGTGAATCTGGCGCTGCCGGCCGGCACGGGGGACGCGGGGTGGCTGCGGGCCTTTCACGCGGTGGTGCCGGAGCTTCTGGCGGCTTTCCGGCCCCAGGTGCTGGTCAGTCAGCATGGGGCCGATACCCACTTCGAGGATCCGCTGGCGCATTTGGCGGTGTCGCTGGATGCGCAGCGTCTGGTGGGCGAGGCGTGCCATGAGTTGGCGCATCGGTATGCGGAAGGGCGATGGGTTGCGTTGGGGGGTGGTGGTTATGCGGTGGTGGACGTGGTGCCGCGGTCGTGGGCGCATTTGGTGGCGATTGCAGCTGGGCGGCGGATTCCTCCGGAGACCGGGGTGCCGGAGGAGTGGCGGAGTCAAGTGTTCGCGCTTACCCGGCAGTTGGGACCGGGGCGGATGACGGATGGGGTTCGCCCGGAGTGGCGGTCCTTTGATGAGCATGGGTACGACCCGGCTGATCGGCTGGATCAGGCGATTCTGGCTACGCGGCGGGCGGTGTTTCCGCTGCATGGGCTGTTGCCCTAGGGGGACTTGGGGTTTGTGAGCGGTTGCGCACATCGCCGGCTGCGGCGCCGTTTGCCGTCTTCGGCGGGGCCGCACACCCACGCTCCACCCGTTACCCACACGGCAGATGGTTCCCTTGCCCGTGGGCGGCCGGCCACCATTGGCGGCTGCCGCTGGTCGCATCCAAGGGCCTTGATCCCCCGTTAGCGAGGCGTGGAACGCCTGCGTGCACATCTGCTTGCCGCCCGGCTGGCCGGAGAGGTGGCCACCACCCGGGAGCGGAGCCTCGACCGCTACCGGCGGCTGGCCGCCCGTGATCCCAGGGTGCTGATGGGACTGGAGCCGGAAAACGACTGGCGCATCGAGGAGTTGTTGCGTCTGATGGCCGGTAAGTGTGGAGTTTCAGCCGATCCCACACACACTTCCGGGCACGATGTGATCGATCCGGACCGCACAATGGTGGCACTCGGTGCCTTCGCCGACCGCCTGGGCGCAGTGGCCGCGGCCGGCGCTCCGGTGCTGCTGGGAACCGGTCACCCCCACCGCCTCCTGGGCTTCTACGCCGCATTGGCCGCCGGACTGTCGTCGGTGGGATGCCCTGTTCTCACCCCCGCGCAGGGTCGAACTATCGACATAACGACCCGGTTTGGGGTACGCACCTACAACCTTGACTACGTCAGAGGAGTCGCGATGGTGCGCGATGGTGGCGCACGCGCATCCTCGAATGAGCCCGGCGCACACACGCATTCACCCCTCCCGCTTCGTACTGCACTGGCTGCCGCGGCAGATGGCGACGGGCCCCTTCCGGCCCTGGTCATCGGGGACCACGGTTGGGTCTGCGGGGCTGGTCAGCTGGGCTTTGAGGCCATCGGGTTGGCGGACTCGGACGACCCGGCGCTGTTCGTCGGCCAGGCCGAGGGGCGGGTGTCCGTGGTCGTTCCGCTTGATGACACTGTGCGGTCTGATTACTACCTGCCGCTTACTCGCTATGTACTCAATCGAGCGTGTCTGTCACGGTAGGCGGCCGATGGCTGCTCCTCTTCCCCACTCGCATCACCCGCCCCTAATCTGGGGAGTGAGCGCGCGGCGACGAGGAGTCACCGGAGGGGAAGCCGGTGCGCGTCCATGTGCGGAAGGTTCAGGTGTGTCATGGCTGCTGGCGAAAGGCCTCTCAACGAGGTCGTGTTCCTGACCGTGGCGGAAGTCGCCGCGGTGATGCGCGTGTCCAAGATGACCGTGTACCGCTTGGTGCACAGTGGTCATCTGCCGGCGATCCGGGTGGGAAGGTCCTTCCGGGTCCCAGAGCAGGCGGTTCACGAGTACCTCCGTGAGTCTTTTGTGGGGGTGGAAACCGCCTGACGAGGACCTCGGATTACGCTGTTCGCCCGGTGCCGGGTAGGCTGGCCCGATGTAGGTCGTGTGGGCTCGGACGCCCCGCACCGAGTGAATCGATGTAAGCGAGGGTAGTCGTGGGCTCTGTTATCAAGAAGCGGCGCAAGCGGATGGCCAAGAAGAAGCACCGCAAGCTGCTCAAGCGCACTCGCGTTCAGCGCCGCAACAAGAAGTAAGCAGCGCAGCTGTGTTCCACCCGCAGCCCTCCCATCGTCTCGGCGGTGGGAGGGCTGCGGTGCGTTGCGATGTGTGAGGTGCTCGCCACGGCTTGAAATGTCGCTCGGTGCAGCGGGCGGTCATCACAGCGCAACAACGAGCCGCTACGGTGGCCGCCACAGGGCCCTCGCGGTGGCCGGGGAGTACCCGCAGGGAAGGGGAGGCGCTGATCTTGGGCAAGGTCGTGCTCGTCACGGGAGTCGCGCGCCAGCTGGGCGGCCGCTTCGTCCGTCGCGTCCAACGTGAACCCGGGGTGGACCGGGTCATCGGGGTGGACGCGGTGCCACCCGAGCACCACCTCGGCGGGGCCGAATTCGTACGGGCGGACATCCGCCAGCCCACCATCGCCCGCCTGCTGGCGGAGCATTGTGTGGACACCGTGGTCCACATGGACGTCAATGGCACGCCCCTGGGCAAGCGCGGCAGCCGGACCATGGTCAAGGAGACCAATGTCATCGGCACCATGCAGCTGCTGGGCGCCTGCCAGAAGACCCCTTCCGTCAAGCGGCTGGTCGTCAAGTCCAGTACCACGGTGTACGGTTCGGCGCCCCGCGATCCCGCGATCTTCACCGAGACCACCCCGCCCAAGTCGCTGCCCAGCGGCGGCTTCGCCAAGGACGTGGTGGAGATCGAGGGCTATGTGCGCGGCTTCGCGCGCCGCCGGCCGGATGTGGCGGTGTGTGTGCTGCGGTTCGCCAACATCCTGGGGCCCTGTGCGGACTCGCCGCTGGCCCAGTACTTCTCGCTGCCCGTCCTCCCCACCGTCCTGGGCTTCGACCCCAGGCTGCAGTTCGTCCACGAGGACGACGCCATCGAGGTGCTGAGGATCGCCGCGGGCGAGCCGGCCAGGGGCACCCTGAACAGCGGCACCTTCAATATCGCGGGCGACGGTGTGCTGCTGCTCTCCCAGGCCGCCAGGCGGCTGGGGCGCCCCACCCTGCCGTTCTTCCTGCCGACCGTCACCTGGTTCGGCTCCGCGCTGCGCTCGGCCAGGGTGCTGGACTTCTCCCCCGAACAGATCCGGCTGCTCACCCATGGCCGGGTGGTGGAGACCCGTCAGATGCGGGAGACGCTGGGCTTCCACCCCCGGTACACCACGCCCGAGGCCTTCGCCGACTTCGCCCGCAGCCGGGGCGCCGGACTGCTGCCGCCCGAGACCCTCGCCCGTACCGTTGACCGGATCGCCGACCGAATCGCCGTGGCACTGCCTGCCGGCCGCGGCCTTAAGTGAGGAGCGCACGCACCATGGCGGATGCGAAGGTCATCCCGTTCGGCGAGGAACCGCGCACCAAGCGGCGCGGCAGGCGCTCCCCGGCCCCCGGCCGCACCAAGCGGGCGGCGTCCCTGACGCCCGTCCCGGCGCCCCGTCCGG
Source organism: Streptomyces orinoci (assembly GCF_003121295.1). GTDB lineage: Bacteria > Actinomycetota > Actinomycetes > Streptomycetales > Streptomycetaceae > Streptomyces > Streptomyces orinoci. The sequence goes on along the minus strand of NZ_PHNC01000029.1, from coordinate 1,545,997 downwards.
AGTCCGGCGGCCGTCCGGAGTCCGAGGAGCCCGCTACGCCCGTGGAGGGGCCGCCGCAGGAGGGCGGCGGGGGCTGGGAACGGAAGGTGGCGCATGGGCTGAACTTCCTGCGCCGCCGGATCACCGGTGACTACGAGGTCGATGACTTCGGCTTCGACAAGGAGCTCACCGACCAGGTGGTGATGTCGGCGCTGCGCCCGTTCTACGAGAAGTACTTCCGGGTGGAGGTACGCGGCATCGAGAACATCCCGGAGAAGGGCGCGGCCCTGGTGGTCGCCAACCACTCCGGGACGCTGCCGGTGGACGGGCTGATGCTGCAGGTGGCGGTGCACGACCACCATCCGGCCGGCCGGGATCTGCGGATGCTCGCCGCGGACCTGGTGTTTATGCTGCCGGGCATCAATGAGATCTCCCGCAAGCTGGGGCACACCCTGGCCTGCGCCGAGGACGCCCAGCAGCTGCTGGAGCGCGGCGAGGTGGTGGGGGTGATGCCGGAGGGCTTCAAGGGGATCGGCAAGCCGTTCTCCGAGCGGTACAAGCTGCAGCGCTTCGGGCGGGGCGGCTTTGTCTCCACGGCGCTGCGCGCGGGGGCGCCGATCGTGCCCTGCTCCATTGTCGGGGCCGAGGAGATCTATCCGATGCTCGGCAACTCCAGGACGGTGGCCCGGCTGTTCGGCTTTCCGTATTTCCCGCTGACGCCGACCTGGCCCTGGCTGGGGCCGCTGGGGCTGGTGCCCCTGCCGACGAAGTGGACCATCCAGTTCGGTGAGCCGATTCCCACCGATGGCTATCCGGCGGAGGCGGCGGACGATCCCATGCTGATGTTCAACCTCACCGACCAGGTGCGGGAAACGATTCAGCACACCCTCTACAAGCTGCTCGTACAGCGGCGGTCGGTGTTCTTCTGAGCCGGATGGCCCGGAAGAACACCGACCGCCGCCGGTGGGCTACTTGGCGTCCTCGCCCTGCAGGCCCAGCCCCGGGAGGACATTGGGCAGGATCGGCGGGATGGTGATGTCCGGCTGCCTGGACTTCTCCTCCTTGCCGTGCGCCGAGCCCGAAGTGCCGGAGCTCTCACCCGAGTTGGGCGGGTGCAGCAGCCCGCCGGGGCCGAGCAGACCGTCGTGGTCCTCATGAGCACCGCTGGACGGCTGGGCGGACTGGCCGCCGGGCTGCCTGCCGTCCGTGCTCTGCGAGGTACGGGGCGCCGGGGCGCTGTGCCCGGCGCTGCCCGGGGCACCGTGCCGGGCCGGGGTCTCCGGCTTGCCGTGGGCGTCCTGCCTGCCGGTGCCGTGCAGCAGCGACTGCAGCGGCTGGACATCATCGTCTATGGCCTTGAAGGCCGAACTCACCTGCTCCTTCACATCATTGAGGGGGAGCGGCAGCCGGTCGCGCAGCTGGCTCCAGCCCTCCTGGTGGGAGGCGGTGAAGGAGGACAGCAGCCGCATCGGGGCCAGTGAGCCATCGCGCTCAAAGGCGCCGCGCAGCAGCCGGTGGCCCTCGGAGACGTCATGGCGCATACCGGAGAGGGTCCGGCGGATCTCGCTGAGCGACTCATGGTCCAGCGGGCCGGAGCGGCCGCGCTCCATCAGGCGGCGGGCCTCGGAGAGCCGGGTGGACGCCTGGTCCAGCAGGATCTCGCCGCGCTCGGAGTCGCTGTCGGCGAGGCCCAGCTTGAGGTCTTCCATGCCGCGCTTGAGGCCGTAGAGGGTGTCGCCCGGCAGGGCGTTGGAACTGGCGGCGGCCACTCCGCCGAACGCCCCGGCCGCCACACCCACGGTGAGACCGCCGGCCGCCAGGCCCTTGGACCAGCGGGAGCGGGGCTTCAGCCGGCCCAGCGTGCTCGCCCGGTGGGCGCCCCGGCCGCCGGATTTGCTGCCGCGCTGCTCGGGAACGGCGGCGCCACCGGCGAACTGGGCTTCCATGGCGGCGATCAGCCGGGCCCGCTGCACGGTCTTGACCTCGGGATCAAGCTCCGGGGCAGGCAGCTGGGCGAGCCCATCGGCCAGAGCCAGCAGCTTGCCCTGTTCGCCGCCCGGCGGGGCCGGGGAATCCGCCGCCGTATCCGCTGCCGGGCCGGGCCGTGCGGCCGCCGCGTCCTGGAGCTTCCGGTCTTCCAGGGCTTGGGCGAAGGCGTTCGCCCGCCGGTGCGCCGATACATTCGCGATCACGGGCGGCACCTCCTCTCGTCATGACGATCGACTCCCCTGAACACCTGGAGGTTGCACGCCTTGAGGGCATCCACTCGATCGAGTGAGTGATTGCGGGCATGGCGCGAGCGCGGGAAGTCTGCATCCCGGACAACGAGCGGCGTGGCAGTCGGGTTACGCGACGCGGGCGAGGTGCGCGCCCGCGGGTGGATTACGGGCCCCGGAGGGGGACGCGGACCGGCGGGCGTCAGCGGGCGTCGTCCGGGAGAAGTCTGGCGAGGGTGCGTACCGCGCGGTACTGGAGGGTCTTGATGGCGCCCTCGTTCTTGCCCATGACCCGGGCGGTCTCGGCGACCGACAGGCCCTGGAGGAAACGCAGGGTGACGCACTCCTGCTGCTGGGGGTTGAGCTTGCGCACCGCCTCCAACAGGGCGGCGTTGGAAAGGGATTCGAGGACGGACTCCTCGGGGGAGCGCTCGACCTCGTTGGCGTCGAGCATCTCGCCGGTGGTCACTTCCAGCCGGAAGCGGGACGACTTGAAGTGGTCGGCCACCAGGTTGCGGGCGATGGTCACCAGCCAGGCGCCGAAGTCGCGGCCCTGCCAGGTGAAGGTGCCGATGCGGCGCAGGGCGCGCAGGAACGTCTCGCTGGTGAGGTCTTCGGCGGTGGCCCGGCCGCCCACCCGGTAGTAGATGTAGCGGTAAACGGTGTCGGCGTACTGGTCGTAGAGTCGGCCGAATGCCTCGGCCTCGCCGGCCTGGGCGCGCTCGACCAGATCGAGCATCCGGGCGCTGTCGCTGTCGGCGCTCGGGCGGCGGGCGGTGGTGGTGGCCCCCGTGCCGGTGCCGCGGCGGGCGCGTCTGCCGACCGCGGCACCGCCCTCGGCGAGGGCGTAGCAGGGGCTCCGCTGCCCGAAGGCCGGGCCGGCTGCTACGGAGGGGGCGAGCGTGGCAAAGGCGGGGACGGCGTACGCGGTGGGGACGAAGCCGCGCAGACGGTCGAGGACCGCTGCGCGCAGCGTAGCCAGGCCCGAGGCGTCAACCCCGACGTGTGGGTACACGGGACTCCCAGAGGCAGAGCTTCCATCACGTGCAGTACCGGACCGTTCACTCCTCGTAGGGACAAGCGAGGGACCGGTTTGCGTCTGAGGAGAATAACCCTTCGTACAGGCAGCGCTACGCCGAGTTGCTCAAATCATCGTTTCCGTTCGGTCTGTCGCCACTTGGGGGTTGATCAAATATCGAACTGCGTATGGGAGTTGACCAACTTTGTTCGTGGTGTGGTCGATTGGGCAGCGTGTTGTGGCAATCCGGGCAGGGCAGGACTGGCGGCGCGTCAGTGGGGTATGAAAACCGGATTGCCTGCCGGGAGGCGGCAGTTACGGTAAGTATCCGGATGGGTGGCCGACCGTGACCCGGGCGGTCGCCCGATCCGGTGATGGGGTGTGCGGGGTGGCCCGTACGGGCCGTACGGTCAGCGGCGGCGGCGGTGGACGGCGAGGGCTACGGCGGCGGCGCCGCCCAGGGCGCCCAGGCCGACCGCGGCCGGGATGCCGATCCGGGCCGCCTTGCGGCCGGTGCGGTAGTCGCGCACCCGCCAGCCGTGCTCGCGGGCATGCCGGCGCAGCCGGGCGTCGGGGTTGACCGCGTGCGGGTGGCCGACCAGGGAGAGCATCGGGATGTCGTTGGCGGAGTCGCTGTAGGCGGCGCAGCGGTCCAGGTCCAGGCCCTCGGCGGCGGCCAGGGCGCGGACCGCCTCGGCCTTGGCCGGGCCGTGCAGCAGCTCGCCGACCAGCTTGCCGGTGTAGACGCCGCCGACGGACTCGGCGACGGTGCCCAGGGCGCCGGTCAGGCCCAGGCGGCGGGCGATGATGGTGGCGGTCTCCACGGGGGCGGCGGTGACCAGCCAGACCTTCTGCCCGGCGTCCAGGTGGGCCTGGGCCAGGGCGCGGGTGCCGGGCCAGATGCGCTCGGCCATGTACTCGTCGTAGATCTCCTCGCCGATGGTCATCAGCTCGGAGACCCGGTGGCCCTTGACGATGGACAGCACGCTGTCGCGGGCGTCCTGGATGTGCTCGGGGTCCTCGATGCCGGCCAGCCGGAACCAGGCCTGCTGCCAGGCGAAGCGGGCCAGGTCGCGCTTGCCGAAGAAGTGGCGCTTGTAGAGGCCACGGCCGAAGTGGAACATGGCCGCGCCCTGCATGATCGTGTTGTCCAGGTCGAAGAAGGCGGCGGCCCTGGCGTCGCCGACGACCGGGAACTGAGGCTCGGCCGGCTCCGGGGGCCGGGCTTCCTCCTGCTCCTGCGCGGACTTGCGGGCTGCCTCAGCGGCGGCCTCGCCGGCCCGTACGCTGCGGGCGGTGGCGAAACGGCGGCGACTGGTGAGCCATGCGAGTGCGGCCATGCACCGGAGCATAGTCACTTTGTTCGGGGGGCTTGGAGTGTGTGCTTCTCGGTGACGTGAACTTTACGCGTCGGTAGCGTTACTGTCCGGCCGGTAGGTCAGCGGGTGAGGGCTTTGCGCAGGCGGGCCGGGTCCACGCGCCAGAAGTCGTGCTGTTCGCCGTCGATCAGGATGACCGGGATCTGCTCCCAGTACTTGCGGTGGAGCTCCTGGTCCTGGGTGATGTCCTTCTTCTCCCAGGGGGTGCCGAGCTCGGCGCAGACCTCGGCGATGGTCTGCTCGGCGGTCTCGCAGAGGTGGCAGTCCGGTTTGCCGACGAGGGTGACCAGGTGGTCTTCGGGGTTTTTGCGGGGGGTGCGGCGCAGTAGGGGGCTCATGCAGTCATTGTGCGTGGTCGGGTGCGGGTGCGTTTCGCCTGCGGCGCTGCCCCACCCGCGCACCACCCGTTGAGCTTGTCCGGGAGGTTGGGCTCGCTTGTGTGTGGGGGGCGGGCGCCGTTGGCGGCTGCGGGCCGTACGTATAGGTGCCTGAGTCGACTACTATCGTGTGGCGATTTGTTGGTGTCCGGGGGATAAGCGTGAGGAGTGAGCGCCCGTGTCCCGGTGCACCGTCCGCGGTTCCCGGACCGGGCCGAAAGCTCGCGTGAGACCCATCACTTTGCCCGGACAAAGCGGACACCATCTTTGTGCACGCGTTCACAAAGGCATAGCCTGCGTTCGACGGGGCGGTCCTGGGACGAGGCGCCGCCTTAAGCCCCGCGCTACCCGCAGGAGCACCGTGGCAACTGGCCGAACTCACCGACCGGCGACCCGAAGCCGAGGGATTCCCGAGGCCACCGTCGCCCGGCTTCCGCTGTATCTGCGCGCACTGACCGCGCTCTCCGAGCGCTCGGTGCCCACCGTCTCCTCCGAGGAGCTGGCGGCCGCGGCGGGCGTCAACTCCGCCAAGCTGCGCAAGGACTTCAGCTACCTCGGCTCCTATGGCACCCGCGGGGTCGGCTATGACGTGGAGTACCTCGTCTACCAGATCTCCCGCGAGCTCGGCCTGACCCAGGACTGGCCGGTTGTGATCGTCGGCATCGGTAACCTCGGTGCGGCGCTGGCCAATTACGGCGGCTTCGCCTCCCGTGGCTTCCGGGTCGCGGCGCTGATCGACGCCGACCCGGCCATGGCGGGCAAGCCGGTGGCCGGGCTTCCGGTGCGGCACACCGATGAACTCGAGTCGATCATCACCGAGAACGGGGTCTCCATCGGCGTGATCGCCACCCCGGCCGGGGCCGCGCAGCAGGTGTGCGACCGGCTGGTGGCGGCCGGGGTCACCTCCATCCTCAACTTCGCGCCCACCGTGCTCTCCGTTCCGGAGGGCGTGGATGTACGCAAGGTCGATCTGTCGATCGAGCTGCAGATCCTGGCCTTCCATGAGCAGCGCAAGGCCGGTGAGGAGTCCATGCCTTCCGCCGGGCAGCCGCGTGCCGAGGTGCGTGCGCCCGAGGGCGGGAAGGGACCGGACGGGGAGATCCCCGCGGTGATGCCGGCATGAGTCTTCTTGTCGTCGGTCTCAGCCACCGCAGTTCGCCGGTGAGCGTGCTGGAGCGGGCCGCCCTCGCCCCTGAGGCGCGGGCCGCGCTGGTGCATGACGCCCTCGCCGCCGAGCCCGCCACCGAGGCGGCGGTGCTGGCCACCTGCAACCGCATTGAGCTCTACGCCGATGTGGACAAGTTCCACGCCGGTGTCGCCGAGCTGTCCACCCTGCTGGCCAAGCACAGCGGGGTGCCGCTGGACGAACTCACTCCGTACCTCTATGTGCACTACGAGGACCGGGCCGTCCACCATCTGTTCTCGGTGGCCTGCGGGCTGGACTCGATGGTGGTCGGCGAGGGCCAGATCCTCGGGCAGATCAAGGACGCGCTGGCCCTGGGCCAGGAGCTGCACACCGCCGGGCGGCTGCTCAACGACCTTTTCCAGCAGGCCCTCCGGGTGGGCAAGCGGGCGCACAGCGAGACCGGCATCGACAAGGCCGGGCAGTCGCTGGTGACCTTCGGCCTGGAGCAGCTGGCCGCCGGGGAGCCGGTGGCCGACTGGGCCAAGGGCAAGCGGGCGCTGGTGATCGGCGCGGGCTCGATGTCCTCGCTGGCCGCCGCCACCCTGGCGCGGGCCGGAGTGGCTCATGTGGCCATCGCCAACCGGACCCTGGAGCGGGCCGAACGGCTGGCCGCCATCCTCACCGAGCCGGGCGGCCCGGGCTGCACCGCCACGGCAATCCAAATGTCCTGTGTGCCCGATGAGTTGGCGCTGGCCGACATCGTGGTCTCCTGCACCGGTGCCACCGGCCTGGTGCTCACCGTGGACGCCATGGAGCGGGCGGTCACCGGGCGCGGCCCGCTGGCCCTGCTCGACCTGGCCATGCCGCGCGACATCGACGCCGCGGTGCACCGGCTGGCCGGGGCCCGCCTGGTGGACATCGAGACGCTCGCGGAGGCGTCCGCGGACGCGCCCATGGCGGCCGATGTCGATCAGGTGCGCTCCATCGTCGCCGAGGAGGTGGCCGCCTTCGGCGCCGCCCAGCGGGCCGCGCACATCACCCCCACCGTGGTGGCCCTGCGCACCATGGCCGCCGATGTGGTGGCGAGCGAGATCGCCCGGCTGGACGGGCGGCTGCCCGGCCTGGACGACAAGCAACGCGCGGAGATCGCCCAGACGGTGCGCCGGGTCGTGGACAAGCTGCTGCACGCGCCCACGGTGCGGGTGAAGGAGCTGGCCGCCACCCCCGGCGGCGCCGGCTATGCCGACGCCCTCCGGGAACTGTTCGATCTCGACCCGCAGACGGTGGCCGCCGTCAGCCGGGCCGATACCCGCAACGCACAACTGCGCAACACAGCACGGGAGTCGGCATGAACGGCACCATTACCCCCCTGCGCCTGGGCACCAGGCGCAGCCAACTGGCGATGGCCCAGTCCGGCCAGGTCGCCGAGGCGGTGCGCCGGATCACCGGACGCCCGGTCGAACTGGTGGAGATCACCACCTTCGGTGATGTCTCGCGTGCGGCGCTGGCGCAGATCGGCGGCACCGGCGTGTTTGTCACCGCGCTGCGGGACGCGCTCCTCGCCGGGGAGATCGACTTCGCGGTGCACTCGCTCAAGGACCTGCCCACCGCGCAGCCCGAGGAGCTGAACCTGGCCGCCGTGCCGGTCCGCGAGGACCCGCGCGATGTGCTGGTGGCCCGTGACGGCCTGCGCTTCGAGGAACTGCCCAGGGGCGCCCGGGTCGGCACCGGCTCGCCGCGCCGGATGGCACAGCTCAACGCCTGGGCGCGCCAGCTGGGTCTGGAGATCGAGACGGTCCCGATCCGGGGCAATATCGACACCCGTCTGGGCTTTGTTGCCAAGGGCGAGCTGGACGCCGTGGTGCTGGCCGCCGCCGGGCTGAACCGGATCGGCCGGATCGGCGAGGCGACCCAGCACCTGGAGACCGACATGGTTTTGCCCGCCCCCGGCCAGGGGGCCCTGGCGATCGAGTGCGCTTCGACCAACGCACCGCTCGCCGCCGCACTCGCCGAGCTCGACGACCCGTACACCCGGGCCGCCGTCACGGCCGAGCGCTCTCTGCTCGCCGCCCTGGAGGCCGGCTGCTCCGCACCCGTGGGTGCGTTGGCCGACTTTTCCCCAAGCTCTCGACTTCGCTCGAGCAGGGGAGGCCCCAATGGCGACGGGCAGGCTGTCACCGAATTGCGCCTGCGCGGCGTCGTCGGCACCACCGACGGCTCCACGCTGGTGCAGCTGTCCACCACCGGTCCCGTGCCCGTGTCCCACCAGGACGCGCTGGCGCTCGGTCGCGAACTCGCGGCCGAGATGCTGGACAAGGGCGCGGCCGGTCTTATGGGGGAGCGAGCACTTTGAACCCCACCGCCCCGAACCACCACCCCGTAACGGGTCACGTCACCTTCCTCGGTGCCGGCCCCGGAGACCCGGGACTGCTGACGCTGCGCGCCGTGGAGGCACTGGCGGCCGCGGACGTCCTGATCGCCGATCCGCAGGTGCTGGATGTGGTGCGCGTGCATGCGCGCGCCCATGTGGACATGCCTGTGCCCACGGCAGCGGACGAGGCGTCAACGCCCGCCGGTGTCCCCGTACTCAGGGACACGGCCAATCTTGTCATGGCGGCTGCGCGCGGCGGCAAGCGGGTCGTCCGTGCGGTCCTGGGTGACCCGGGACTGGACGGCAACGCCGCCGACGAGATGCTGGCCTGCGCCGATGGCGGCATCACCTTCGAGGTGGTGCCGGGCGTGGCCACCGCGGTCGGGGTGCCCGCCTACGCGGGTGTGCCGCTGCGTGACGGCCATGGCGGCGATGTACGGTTCCTCGACGCCCGTACCGCCACGGCCACCGCCTGGTCCGAGGTCGGCGCCAGCGAGGTGACCGCCGTGGTGTCCACCACGCTGGACTCGGTGGTGGCCGCGGCCGGTGAGCTGGTGGCCGCCGGGCGCAAGCCGGACACCCCGCTGAGCGTCACCGTGGCGGGCACCACCACCCGCCAGCGCACCTGGACCGCCACCCTGGGCACGGTCGCCCAGGTGCTCAAGGCGGCCAAGGTGCTGCCTTCGCCGGACGGCGCCCAGCCGGTGATAGCCGTGGTCGGCGAGCGCAGCGCCGCCGACCGGCGCGAGAGGCTGTCCTGGTTCGAGTCCAAGCCGCTGTTCGGCTGGAACGTCCTGGTGCCGCGCACCAAGGAGCAGGCCGCCTCGCTCTCCGACCAGCTCCGTTCCTACGGCGCCGTGCCCAGCGAGGTGCCCACCATCGCGGTGGAGCCGCCGCGCACCCCGCAGCAGATGGAGCGGGCGGTCAAGGGCCTGGTCACCGGGCGCTATGAGTGGATCGCCTTCACCTCGGTCAACGCGGTCAAGGCGGTGCGCGAGAAGTTCGAGGAGTACGGGCTGGACGCCCGGGCCTTCGCGGGCATCAAGGTCGCCGCGGTGGGCGAGCAGACCGCCAAGTCGCTGATCGAGTTCGGCGTCAAGCCGGACCTGGTGCCCAGCGGCGAGCAGTCGGCCGCCGGCCTGCTGGAGGACTGGCCGCCCTATGACCCGGTCTTCGACCCGATCGACCGCGTCTTCCTGCCGCGGGCGGACATCGCCACCGAGACCCTGGTGGCTGGTCTGATCGAGCTGGGCTGGGAGGTGGACGACGTCACCGCCTACCGGACGGTGCGCGCCTCGCCGCCGCCGGCCGAGACCCGGGAGGCGATCAAGGGCGGCGGCTTCGACGCCGTGCTGTTCACCTCCTCCTCCACCGTGCGGAACCTGGTCGGCATCGCCGGCAAGCCGCACAACGTCACCGTCATCGCCTGTATCGGCCCGGCCACCGCCAAGACGGCGGAGGAGCACGGCCTGCGGGTGGACGTGCTGTCGCCCGAGCCCTCGGTGCAGAAGCTGGCCGAGGCGCTGGCGGAGTTCGGGGCGGCCCGGCGCGATGCCGCGCTGGCGGCCGGCGACCCGGTCACCCGCCCCAGCGAGCGGCGGCCCGGATCGCGTAGAAGGGCACGCAGTTGAGCACGTACGGACAGTTCCCGGCCGCCCGTCCCCGGCGGTTGCGCACCACCCCCGCCATGCGCCGCATGGTGGCCGAGACCCGGCTGCACCCGGCCGAGCTGATCCTGCCCGCGTTTGTCCGGGAGGGGATCAGCGAGCCGGTGCCGATCTCGTCCATGCCGGGTGTGGTGCAGCACTCCCGGGACACCCTGCGCAAGGCGGCCGTGGAGGCCGTGGAGGCGGGCGTCGGCGGAATCATGCTGTTCGGCGTGCCCGAGACCAAGGACGCGACCGGCAGCCAGGGCACCGACCCGGAGGGCATCCTCCAGCTGGCCATCCGGGATGTGAAGGCCGAGGTCGGCGACGAGCTGATCGTCATGTCCGATCTCTGTCTGGACGAGTTCACCGACCATGGCCACTGCGGGGTGCTGGACGCCCGGGGCCGGGTGGACAATGACGCGACCCTCGAACGGTACGCCGAGATGGCCCGGGTCCAGGCGGAGGCGGGCGTCCATGTGGTCGGCCCCAGCGGGATGATGGACGGCCAAGTCGGCGTCATCCGGCGGGCGTTGGACGAGGCCGGGCATCAGGACGTTGCCATCCTGGCCTACACGGTCAAGTATTCCTCGGCGTTCTACGGCCCGTTCCGCGAGGCGGTGGCCTCCTCGCTCACCGGTGACCGCAAGACCTACCAGCAGGATCCGGCCAACTCCCGTGAGTCCATGCGGGAACTGGCGCTGGACCTGGCCGAGGGCGCGGACATGGTGATGGTCAAGCCGGCCCTTCCCTACCTTGACGTTCTTGCCAAGGTGGCGGAGTCGGTGGATGTTCCGGTGGCCGCTTACCAGATCTCGGGTGAGTACGCGATGGTGGAGGCTGCCGCCGAGAAGGGGTGGATTGACCGGGATGCGGCGATCTTTGAGACGCTGACCGGGATTCGCCGGGCGGGCGCCAACATGATCCTGACGTACTGGGCGACCGAGGCTGCGCGCCGTTTGCGCTGAGTTATTTGGTTGCGTGCGGGCCGAGTTGGGCTTGTCGCGCAGTTCCCCGCGCCCCTGGAGGGCTGCCTCTTCGGGGCGCCCTTCAAGGGTCACCCACACAGGTCGAGTCTCCGGGAAACGGGGTGGGTCTGGCGCCGTCGCTCTCAACATGACTACCGTGCGTGTCAGGACGCTTACGCTACGGAGGCGTGCAGTGAGTCATGACCCCGAACTGGCCGACGACTGGGAGTACACGCTCCAGGTTCCGTCGGATCCCATGGCGCCGTGTATCGCCCGGCGCACCCTGCGCACCATCTTCGAGGAACACGGCTTCCTCGAACTCGCCGACACCGCCGAGCTGCTGACCTCTGAGCTGGTCACCAATGCCTACCGCTACTCCGACGGCCCGGCCTCGGTGCGGGTCAAGCGGGACGGGGACCGGGTGCGGGTGGCGGTCTGGGACACCAACCCCCGGCTGCCCTCGCTGGACGCCGCTCCCCGGCCGGACGAGGAGGCCGAGCAGGGCCGGGGGCTGGAGCTGGTCCAGTGGTGCGCGGACAGCTGGGGCGGGTACACCCTGCGCGACCAACCCCAGGGGCTGGAAGGCAAGTTGATCTGGTTCGAGCTGGGTGCCCGCCGCCAGCAGCGCGTCCCCTAGAGGCGCTCGGGGGTGCGGATGCCCAGCAGCTCCATGCCCTGGTGCAGGGTGCGGGCGGTGAGCTCGCAGAGGAACAGCCGGTTGGCCGTCTGCTCCGGGGTGTCGGCCTTGATCACCGGGCACTGGTCGTAGAACGCGGTGAAGTGGGAGGACAGCTGGTAGAGGTAGGCGGCCAGCTTGTGCGGCTCGTAACCCGCCGCGACCTCCGCCAGGGTCTCGCCGAACTGGTCCAGGTGCAGGCCCAGGGCGCGCTCGGCGGGCGCCAGCGGCAGCTCCGGGTGGGCCGCGGGCGAACTCCCTTCCGCCTTGCGGATGATGGAGCGGATCCGGGCGTAGGCGTACTGGAGGTAGACCGAGGTGTCGCCATTGAGCGAGACCATCTGGTCCAGGTCGAACTTGTAGTCGCGGGCCGCCGAGGTGGACAGGTCGGCGTACTTCACCGCGCCGATGCCCACATAGCGGCCGTTCTCGGTGATCTCCTGCTCGCTCAGGCCCACCTTCCCGGCCTTCTCCCGCACCACCGCGGTGGCCCGCTCGATGGCCTCGTCCAGCAGGTCCACCAGCCGGACGGTCTCGCCCTCGCGGGTCTTGAACGGCTTGCCGTCCTTGCCCAGGACGGTGCCGAAGGCCAACTGCACCGCGTGCACCCGGTCGTTGAGCCAGCCGGCCCGGCGGGCGGTCTCGAAGACCATCTTGAAGTGCAGCGCCTGGCGGGCGTCCACCACATACAGCAGGGTGTCGGCGCCGAGGTTCTGCACCCGGTCGCGGATGGCGGACAGGTCGGTGGCGGCGTAGCCGTAACCGCCGTCCGACTTCTGGACGATCAGCGGCACCGGCTTGCCGTCCGGGCCCTTGACGTCCTCGAAGAAGACACAGAGCGCGCCCTCGGAGCGGACCGCGACGCCGGACTCCTCCAGCAGCTTGCAGGTCTCGGCCAGCATGTGGTTGTAGCCGGACTCGCCGACCACGTCCTCGTCCTGGATGTCCATGTCCAGCTTGTCGAAGACCGAGTAGAAGTAGATCTTCGACTCGTCCACGAACCGCCGCCACAGCGCGAGGGTCTGCTCATCGCCGGCCTGGAGGTCCACCACCCGGCGGCGGGCCCGCTCCTTGAACTCCGCATCGGAGTCGAACAGGGCCCGGGACGCCTTGTAGAGCCGGTTGAGGTTGGACATGGCCTCCTCGCCGGAGACCTCCCGCTCGTCCTTGTGGTCCAACTCGTGCGGGTGCTCGATCAGATACTGGATCAGCATCCCGAACTGGGTTCCCCAGTCGCCGATGTGGTGGCGGCTGATCACCTTCTCGCCGGTGAACTCAAGGATCTTGACCACCGCGTCGCCGATCACCGCCGAGCGCAGATGGCCGACATGCATCTCCTTGGCGACATTGGGCTGTGCCCAGTCGATCACCGTGGTGCCCGGCTCGGCCTTGACCGGCACGCCCAGCCGCTCATCGGCGGCGCGGGCGGCCAGGGTCTCGGTGATCGCCCGGTCGGAGACGGTGATGTTGAGGAAGCCGGGGCCGGAGACCTCGATCTCGGAGATCAACTCGCCCTTGGGCAGGCCCTCGACGACCTTGGCGGCCAGCTCCCGGGGATTCCCCTTGAGCTTCTTGGCCAGCGCCAGCATGCCATTGGCCTGGAAGTCCGCCCGGTCGCTGCGTCGCAGCAGCGGATCGGCGGCGCCGGCCTCCGGCAGGGCTGCCGTCAGGGCGTCCGCGATGCGCTGGTGGAGCGAGGAAGCGAGGGAGTCAACCGAAGCCATGGGGTGGGTGCCATTCCGGTAGGCGGCGTTTATTCGATGGCACCGAGTATCCCATGCGTGTACCACGGTCTCAGCTGGGTTTCCGCCCGGCCACCGGGCAACCCCCGGGGCGGCGGCACCGTCTGGGAGAATGGTCATGCCAGACCGTAAGGAAGGAAGTGCCGTGGCTCAGGCTCAGAGCACCGAGGCCGACTGGGTCTCCCGATTTGCCGACGAGGTCATCGCCGAAGGTGAGCGCCGCGCCCCCGGCAAACCGATCGTCGTCGCCTCGGGTCTGTCCCCGTCCGGCCCGATCCACCTGGGCAACCTGCGCGAGGTCATGACCCCGCACCTGGTCGCCGACGAGATCCGGCGCCGGGGCCACCAGGTCCGTCATGTGCTGTCCTGGGACGACTACGACCGCTACCGCAAGGTTCCGGCGGGTGTCGAGGGCATCGACGAGTCCTGGGCCGAGCACATCGGCAAGCCGCTGACCTCGGTCCCGGCGCCGCGCGGCTCCGCGTACCCCAACTGGGCCGAGCACTTCAAGGCCGCCATGGTCCAGGCGCTGGCCGAGCTGGGCATCGAATACGACCCGATCAGCCAGACCGAGCAGTACACCTCCGGCGTCTACCGCGAGCAGATCCTGCACGCCATGAAGCACCGGGGCGAGATCGACGCGATCCTCGACCAGTACCGCACCAAGGACAAGGCCACCGGCAAGCCCAAGGCCAAGCAGCAGAAGCCGGTGGATGAGGCGGAGCTGGAGGCGGCGGAGGGCTCCGGCGCGGCCGCCGAGGACGACGGCAGCGCGGGCGGTGCGGGCTACTTCCCGTACAAGCCCTACTGCGGCGTCTGCGAGCGCGACCTGACCACGGTCACCTCCTATGACGACGAGACCACCGAGCTGGCCTACACCTGTGTGTGCGGGCACTCCGAGACCGTCCTGCTGAGCGAGTTCAACCGCGGCAAGCTGGTCTGGAAGGTGGACTGGCCGATGCGCTGGGCCTACGAGGGCGTGATCTTCGAGCCCTCCGGAGTGGACCACTCCTCGCCCGGCTCCTCCTTTGTGGTCGGCGGCCAGATCGTCCGCAAGGTCTTCGGCGGCGAGCAGCCCATCGGCCCCATGTACGCCTTTGTCGGCATCAGCGGCATGGCCAAGATGTCCTCCTCCAAGGGCGGGGTGCCCACCCCGGGCGATGCGCTGAAGATCATGGAGGCGCCGCTGCTGCGCTGGCTGTACGCCCGCCGCAAGCCCAACCAGTCCTTCAAGATCGCCTTCGACCAGGAGATCCAGCGGCTCTACGACGAGTGGGACAAGCTGGTGGCCAAGGTCGAGGAGGGCACCGCGCTGCCGGCCGACGCCGCCGCGTACTCCCGGGCCGCCCGGACCGCCGCCGGTGAGCTGCCGCGCACCCCGCGCCCGCTGCCCTACCGCACGCTGGCCTCGGTGGTGGACATCACCGCCGGGCACGATGAGCAGACCCTGCGCATCCTCAGCGAGCTGGACCCGGCCAACCCGGTCACCTCGCTGGACGAGACCCGGCCCCGGCTGGACCGCGCCGAGCACTGGATCAACACCCAGGTCCCGGCCGAGGCGCGCACCATCGTCCGCGAGGAGCCGGACACCGAGACCCTGGCCTCGCTGGACGAGCAGGGCCGGGAGTCGCTGCGGCTGCTGCTGGACGGGCTGGACGAGCACTGGTCGCTGGACGGGCTGACCACCCTGGTCTACGGCGTGCCCAAGATCCAGGCCGGCCTGGACCCGGAGGCCAAGCCCACCCCGGAGCTCAAGGTGGCCCAGCGCGCCTTCTTCGCGCTGCTCTACCAGCTGCTGGTGGGGCGGGACACCGGTCCCCGGCTGCCCACGCTGCTGCTGGCGGTGGGCGCGGACCGGGTGCGCAAGCTGCTGAGCGCGTAGCCGCGTGACCGCTTGACCGCTTCAACGTGAAGGGGCCGCCCGGATTGCCGGGCGGCCCCTTCATGATTTGCTGTGCGCTACTTCTTGTTGGCGGCGGCCACCGCGGCCACCGCCTCCTTGGCCGCGTCCTTGGCGCTCTTCATCAGATCGCCCGCGTCCGGCGCCTTGGCGCCCTGGTAGCCGGTGCCGCTGTACTTCACGGTGACCACCACATTGGCGGTGCGGGCCACCACGGTCTCGTTCTGGAACTCGTCACCGTCCTTCTTGGTGACCGTGCTGATGGAGGTCGCCCAGTCGCCGATGCCGCTGACCTTTTCGGTCTTGGCGTTCTTGGCGCCGTCCTCGGTACTGATCTTGGGGACCTGGCTGTCCGCGTACTCCTGGGCGCGCTTGTCGCCGGAGCCGAGGTTGGGGTCCGAGCCCACGTTCTTCAGGGAGACGGTCAGGGCGCGGTACTGCAGGTCATTGGGGTCCTCGTCGTTGAGGCCGTTCCAGAAGCAGCCGTCGGGGAGGGCATCGCCCTCCTTCTTCTTCGCCTTGGGGACCATGTCGTCGATGGTCTTGCCGGAGAGCGTCTTACAGGCGTCGGGCGTCTTGGGGTACTTCACCGCGGCGACCGTGGGGGTGGCGGCGCCGGTGGTGGGCGCGCTGGTCGCCGACGGGGTGGCCGAGCTCTTCTTCTCACCGCCGCCGCCGGAGGAGCAGCCGGCGACGAGCATCACCGGTACTGCGGCGCAGGCGAGGATTCGGGCGAGTCGCGGGGCTGTTCGTCGGTGCATGGGTCCTTCGCTCATTCGGTGACGAGTGGGGTGTCTGCCTACGCGCACGGTACGCGGCCCCACGGTGGGGCTTGTGGTGATCCGTCCTAGTTGCCGAAGTGTCCCGCGTCGATCTCCCGGGCCAGGGCATGGGCCTTGTGCTGCACGTCCTGGCTGGCCGGCAGGCGGCGCTTGTCGGCGGGCCACTCGTCGTAGGCGATGGTGACCAGGACATTGGCGGAGCGGAAGACGATGGTGACATCGCGGTGCACGCCGCCGCTGTCGGAGCTCGGCTTGTCGTCGATGAAGGCGTCGTCGCCCAGGTCGTCCAGGGTGCGCGGGGCCAGGTCCGGGCCGCCGGAGGGCGGGGGAGTGGTGGCGGGGTCCACGGTGTGGTCGGCGGTGCCGGTGGGCTTGGGAGCGTTCTTGCCGCCGCCCTTGGCGTCACCGCTCTTGGGGTCGGCGCTCTTGGCGGTGGAGGGCGCGGGGGCGCTGGGGGTGGCGGAGGCGGCGGGGATATGGGCGGCGGAGGCCAGCTGCTGGTAGAGCTGCTGCGCCCGGTCGTCGTCGCTGACGCCGCTCTGGTACGAGACCACTCGCTCGAAGTCGATGGCCAGGTGGCGGGTGGCGTCCGGGGTCTCCTGCTTCCAGCGGCAGCCGACCCGGCGGTCGGTGTCATAGGTGACGGTGGCCTGGCCCTTGTAGAGCCGTTCGGCGTCCTGCTCGCTGAGGCCGTCCTCGGGGGGCAGCAGTTTGCGCAGGGTGTCGCGGTTGATATAGCCGCAGGGCTCGGGGAGGTTGTGGTACTTGCCGGGCTCGGCGGCCGGGGCGGCGGAGTCGCCGGTTCCGGGCTTGGGGTCGTCGGCGCCGCCATGGGCGCCGGAGCCGCCGCCGCAGCCGGCCAGGGCCGTGGTGAGCAGGGCCGCGGCCAGTGCGGCTGTCGGTGCGTACGCCCTTCGCTGCACTGTCCGTGCCTTCCCTTCGCTCGCCCGGTCGCGGCCGAAATACGGTTGCCGCCGGTGGGCGGCCGCTGGACACAATGTGTACCGCAACGCCGCCGGGACCGCTGGTCCGCCGTCTTGTATCAGGTGACTGGTCCGGCTTTTCCGTTATCTGCTTTATTTATCGTTTCTGCGCATTCGTCAATGCGTTCGGGGGAATGAGGAAGGTATGCCGTACACCGAGCTGCCCGGGGCCCGGGTGCCGATCCGTATGTGGACGGATCCCGCCACGGTGGAGGACGTCGCCATGCGGCAGCTGCAGAACGTCACCACCCTGCCCTGGGTCGAGGGCCTGGCCGTGATGCCGGATGTGCACTTCGGCAAGGGCGCCACGGTGGGCTCGGTGATCGCCATGCGGGGTGCGGTGTGCCCGGCGGCGGTCGGGGTGGACATCGGCTGCGGGATGTCGGCGGTGAAGACCTCGCTGACCGCCAATGACCTGCCGGGCGATCTCTCCCGGCTGCGGTCGAAGATCGAGGCGGCGATTCCGGTGGGCTTCGCCATGCATGACGACCCGGTGGACCCGGTACGGCTGCATGGACTCCCGACGGCGGGGTGGGACGACTTCTGGGCGCGGTTCCAGGAGGTGGCGGATGCGGTCAAGTTCCGTCAGAGTCGGGCGCTGAAGCAGATGGGAACGCTTGGCGGGGGCAATCACTTTTGCGAAGTTTGCATCGATGCCGAGGGGTGGGTCTGGCTGATGCTGCACTCCGGCTCCCGGAACATCGGCAAGGAGCTGGCGGAGTACCACATAAGCGAGGCCCGCAAGCTGCCGCACAACCAGGGGCTGATCGACCGTGACCTGGCGGTCTTTGTGGCGGACACCCCGCAGATGGCCGCCTACCGGCACGATCTGTTCTGGGCCCAGGAGTATGCGCGGCACAACCGCGAGATCATGATGGCCCTGTTCAAGGATGTGGTCCGCAAGGAGTTCAAGAAGGCCAGGGTCACCTTTGAACCGGTCATCTCCTGCCACCACAACTATGTGGCCGAGGAGACCTATGAGGGCATGGACCTGCTGGTCACCCGTAAGGGAGCGATCAGGGCGGGCAGCGGCGAGTACGGGATCATCCCGGGCTCGATGGGCACCGGCTCGTATATCGTCCGCGGCCTGGGCAACCCCGACTCCTTCAACTCCGCCTCGCATGGCGCGGGCCGCAGGATGAGCCGGAACGCTGCGAAGAAGCGGTTCTCCGCGCAGGATCTGGCGGAGCAGACCCGGGGCGTGGAGTGCCGTAAGGACTTCGGCGTGGTGGACGAGATCCCGGCCGCCTACAAGCCGATCGAGCAGGTCATGGACCAGCAGCGGGATCTCGTCGAGGTGGTGGCGAAGCTGCGGCAGATTGTCTGTGTGAAGGGCTGAGCCCTTACTTGTCCTCCGGGTACCAGCGCAGTTCCACCGTGTTGCCGTCCGGGTCGCGGACGTAGACAGACTGGGCGGTGCCGCGGGCGCCGAAGCGGGGGACCGGGCCCTGAAGGACGTCGAAGGTGCCGGAGTCGATCACGGCCTGCCAGTCCAGCGGTTCCACCGTCAGGCAGATGTGGTCCACATTGGACTCGCCGCGCTCCCGCGCCATCAGGTCGATGATGGTGCTGGGGGTGACTCGTACCGAGGGGAAGGGCACCTCGCCCTTGCGCCACTCGTCCACCCGGACCGGCTCCAGGCCGAGCGGGCCGGTGTAGAAGGCGACGGAGCGTTCGACGTCGGAGACATTGAGGACGAGGTGGTCGAAGGCGATGACGCGCATGGGATGCTCCTGGGTCAGCGGGTGCTGATCAAGGAACCTAGCCCCGGAAGGGCGCCTTGGCCATAGGTCTGTGGTTCTCGGCCGGAAGGCTCAGAGCTCCCGGTGCACCTTGTAGTTGGACGCCTGGGCGCGCGGGCGCAGCACCAGCAGGTCGATGTTGACATGGCTGGGGCGGGTGACGGCCCAGGTGATGGTGTCGGCCACGTCCTCGGCGGTGAGCGGTTCGGCCACTCCGGCGTAGACCGCGTCGGCCTTGGCCTGGTCGCCGCCGAAGCGGGTGAGGGCGAAGCCCTCGGTCTTCACCATGCCGGGGGCGATCTCGATGACGCGCACCGGCTGGCCGCACAGTTCCAGGCGGAGGGTCTCGGCCATCACATGGGCGCCGTGCTTGGCGGCCACATAGCCGCCGCCGCCCTCGTAGGTGGCCAGGCCGGCGGTGGAGGAGACCAGGACCACGGTGCCGTCGCCGCTCTCCTTGAGGGCGGGGAGCAGGGCCTGGGTCATATGGAGGGCGCCCAGCACATTGACCTCGTACATGGCGCGCCAGTCGGCGGGGTCGGCGGTGGCCACCGGGTCGGTGCCCAGGGCGCCGCCCGCGTTGTTGACCAGCAGGTGGCAGCTCTCCAGGGTGGCGGCGAAGGCGTCCACGGCGGCCCGGTCGGTGACGTCCAGGGCGTATGCGGTGGCCTCGGGCAGCTCGGCGGCCAGGGCCGCGATGCGTTCCTTGCGGCGGGCGGTGAGGACCACGCGATAGCCGGCGGCGGCCAGTTGGCGGGCGGTGGCGGCGCCGATGCCGCTGCTCGCTCCGGTGACTACGGCGGTACGGGTGCTCATCTGCGGGCCTCCTGAGGCGTGAGGGAGAACTGGCCGCAGGATATGCCCGGTTCAGCGGCCCCGTGGCGCGTACATGATCACGGTCACACCGGCCAGGCAGACCAGTGCCCCCAGCACGTCGTACCGGTCCGGCCGGTAGCCGTCGGCGACCACGCCCCAGGCCAGCGAGCCCGCCACAAAGATCCCGCCGTAGGCGGCCAGGATCCGGCCGAAGTGGGCGTCCGGCTGGAGGGTGGCGACAAAGCCGTATGCGCCCAGCGCGAGCACCCCGAAGCCGATCCAGGCCCAGCCGCGGTGCTCCCGGGCGCCCTGCCAGACCAGCCAGGCGCCGCCGATCTCCAGCAGCGCGGCCAGCAGGAACAGGGCGATGGAACGGAGAACGAGCACGGTCAGGGCCAGACCAGGCAGTACGGCTGATGGCCGGCCTCGTGCAGCCGGTGCGAGAAGTCCTGCCACTCGTGCAGCAGCCGGTAGACGGTGAAGGCGTCCCGGGGGCCGCCCCGGTCGGGGACGGTGGACCAGATGAAGGCCGCCGCACCCACCGACTCCTCGCCGATGCCGCGCAGCGGATCCACCACCGTCATGGGCAGCTTGACGACCGCGTAGTCGGGGTGGAGCACCACCAGTTCCAGCGGGGGCACCTTGTGCAGGGGTATGCCCTGGATGCCGGTGAGCACCATGGCGGCGACCGTCTCCGGCTTGATCCGGGTGAACATGCCGCCCATGCCCAGTTCGTCCCCGCCCAGTTCCTCGGGGCGCATGGAGATGGGCACCCGTGCCGCGGTGGCCCCATTGGGCGCCCCGAAGTACTTGTAGGTCACCCCCATCCGGCCACTCCCGCTTGTGCTGTGATCCCCGTGTGCTCCGGACCTTTGTTCCGCACGCCGGTGCCGGCCCCTGCGTGCTCGCCGGGCGTCCTCGGGCCCCAGGTCGTCGGTGCCCTCACCCAGCCCGCCGCCGCGATGCTGCATATCTCCACCCGATCGCTTTTCTACGCAGCACAGCCCCCGCCGCGCAACCCGATCATCGTCTCAGAGCTCCCCCGTCAGCCGCGTCCGAAACGCCCGGAGGCCGGTGTACTGCGGCCTGGTGAGACCATGGTTGGCGTGAGCCGTCCGTACCCCGCCCCAGTGTCCCAGACGCGCAAGGGCTGATGCCCTGCCGAAAGCAGCCGGTCAGACGCCGTTCCCACTTCCCTTTTCCGCAGGCAGGTCAGGATCAAAGTGCCTTATCCATATGAAGCCCCAGTGTCCCAGACGCTCTTCGAGCGCGCGGCGGTCGTGACGCCCGGTGGCGTGAATTCGCCGGTGCGTGCCTTCCAGGCCGTGGGCGGCACGCCCCGGTTCATGGTTTCCGGTAGCGGTCCGTACCTCACCGACGCGGACGGCCGCGAGTATGTGGACCTCGTCTGCTCCTGGGGGCCGATGATTCTCGGCCATGCCCACCCCGAGGTGGTCGAGGCCGTACAGCGGGCCGTGGCGCACGGCACCTCCTTCGGTACGCCCGGTGAGGGCGAGGTGGCCCTGGCCGAGGAGATCGTGGCCCGGATCGAGCCGGTGGACCAGGTGCGGCTGGTCTCCTCGGGCACCGAGGCGACCATGTCGGCGATCCGGCTGGCCCGCGGCTTCACCGGCCGGTCCAAGGTGATCAAGTTCGCCGGCTGCTACCACGGCCATGTGGACGCGCTGCTGGCCGCGGCCGGCTCCGGGGTGGCCACCTTCGGGCTGCCGGACACCCCCGGGGTGACCGGCGCCCAGGCCGGGGACACCATCGTGCTGCCGTACAACGACCTGGAGGCGGTGCACGAGGCCTTCCACCGCTTCCCGGGCGAGATCGCCTGTGTGATCACCGAGGCGTCCCCCGGCAACATGGGCGTGGTGCCGCCGCTGCCGGGCTTCAACGCCGGGCTGAAGTCGGCCTGTGAGAAGAACGGCGCGCTGTTCATCTCGGATGAGGTCATGACCGGCTTCCGGGTGAGCAAGGCGGGCTGGTACGGCATCGACGGCGTCAAGCCGGACCTGATGACCTTCGGCAAGGTGATGGGCGGCGGCTTCCCGGCCGCGGCCTTCGGCGGCCGCGCCGAGGTGATGGCGCATCTGGCCCCGGCCGGCCCGGTCTACCAGGCGGGCACCCTCTCCGGTAACCCCATCGCCACCGCGGCCGGCCTGGCCCAGCTGCGGCTGCTGGACGACGCCGCGTACGCCAGGGTGGACGCGGTCTCGGCGGAGATCCGGGGGCTGGTGACCCAGGCGCTGGCCAAGGAGGGCGTGGCCCACCGGCTGCAGAACGCGGGCAGCATGTTCTCGGTGTTCTTCACCGACCGGGAGGTCACCGACTACGAACTGGCCCGCCGGCAGCAGTCGTTCCGCTTCACCGCGTTCTTCCACTCGATGCTGGCGCAGGGCGTCTATCTGCCGCCGTCGGCCTTTGAGTCGTGGTTCGTCTCCACCGCGCATGACAATACGGCGATCGAGAAGATCGCGGCGGCACTGCCGGCGGCGGCCCGGGCGGCGGCCGAGGCGACGGAGGGGAAGAAGTGAGCGACAGCGACATCACCGTGGTCCATCTGATGCGGCACGGCGAGGTGCACAACCCGGACGGCGTCCTCTACGGCCGCAAGCCCGGCTACCACCTCTCCGAGCTGGGGCGGCGGATGGCCGACCGGGTGGCCGAGCACCTGGCGGACCGGGACATCGCTTATGTGGTGGCCTCCCCGCTGGAGCGTGCCCAGGAGACGGCCACCCCGATCGCCAAGGCGCACGGCCTGGACCTGGCCACCGATGAGCGGCTGATCGAGGCGGAGAACGTCTTCGAGGGCAAGACCTTCGGGGTGGGCGACGGCGCGCTGCGCAAGCCCGCCAACTGGAAGTACCTCACCAACCCGTTCAAGCCGTCCTGGGGCGAGCCCTATATCGAGCAGGTGGTGCGGATGATGGGCGCGCTGGGCGCGGCCCGGGACGCGGCGCGCGGCCATGAGGCCGTGTGCGTCAGCCACCAGCTGCCCATCTGGGTGGTGCGCAGCTTCGCCGAGCGCCGCCGGCTCTGGCACGACCCGCGCAACCGGCAGTGCACCCTGGCCAGCCTGACCACCTTCACCTACCGGGGCGACAAGATCGTTTCGGTGGGCTACAGCGAGCCCGCCCGGGATCTGGTGCCCAAGCATCTGCTGGCCGGTGCCAAGCCGGTCAGGGGGGGCCAGAAGGCCTTCGGCGCGTAGCACCCGCGGGGCCTTAGGCCGCCCGACCCACATCGGCGCGCCCTCGCACCGAACCTCGTCTTATATGGACGCCAAGCGTTTGGACGCCAAGCGTTTGGACGCCAAGCGTTTGGACGCCGAGCGTTGGGACGCCGAGCGTTGGGACGCCAGGCGAGGTGTGAGGGCGGAGGCGGCGGCATGGGCGAGATCTCCCGGCGGGCCGTGCTGGGCGCGGCCGCCGCGCTGGGCGTCGCCGGGTGCTCGGCCGGTCCGTCGGACACCGAGGCCATGGTCACCCGGGCCACCGAGGCGGCCCGGGCGCGTCCCATCGGGGACGGTTCCACCGCCAACGGCGGCCCCCAGCCCAACCAGCCGCCGGAGCCGGAGCGGCTGGAGTCGGGGCAGAAGCCGCCGCAGTTCGTGGTGTTCTCCTGGGACGGGGCCGGGGAGGTCGGCAATGGCCTGTTCCCGCGCTTCCGCAAGCTGGCCCGGGAGCACGGGGCCCGGATGACCTTCTTCCTGACCGGGCTGTACTGCCTGCCGGAGGCCGGAAAGCTGCACTACCGGCCGCCCAACAACCCGCGGGGCGCCTCGGCCCTGGGCTATCTCGCCGACGAGCACATCCGGGCGACCCTGGAGAACGTACGTCTGGCCTGGCTGGAGGGCCATGAGATCGGCACCCACTTCAATGGGCACTTCTGCTCCGGCCCCGGCTCGGTGGCCCGCTGGACCTCCGAGGACTGGCGCTCCGAGATCAGACAGGCGGTCGCCTTTGTCACCTCCTGGCGGACCAATACCGGCTTCGCCGATCTGGAGCCGCTGCCCTTCGACTACCGCAAGGAGCTGGTCGGCGGCCGTACGCCCTGTCTGCTGGGCCAGTCCGCGCTGCTGCCCGCCGCCGCCCGGCTGGGCTGGCGGTATGACGCCAGCGCGGCCGGCGGGCTCCAGGTCTGGCCGGGCAAGAAGCAGGGGCTGTGGGATCTGCCGCTTCAGCTGATCCCCTTTCCCGGCCACTCCTTCGAGGTGCTGTCCATGGACTACAACCTGCTGGCCAACCAGTCCCGCAACAGCACCAACGCCCCGCCCGCGCACTATCCGCTGTGGCGGCAGCAGGCGGTGGACGCCTATCTGGCCGGATTCCGGCGGGCGTACGAGACCAACCGGGCGCCGTTCTTCATCGGCAACCACTTCGAGGAGTGGAACGGCGGCATCTATATGGACGCCGTGGAGCAGGCGCTCAAACGGATCGCCGATGAGCGCAACAAGGAGGTGCGGCTGGTCTCCTTCCGCCAGCTGGTGGACTGGCTGGACGCCCAGGATCCGCAGGTCATGGCCCATCTGCAGAGTCTGCGGGTGGGGGAGCGGTGGACCCCGGCCCGCTAGGGCCGCCGGGGGTGAGGGGGGCGCGGAAGATCCCGTAATTCGCCATGCGAAACTTTTCACATGAGTGCCTGCCGCGCCAACCGACGCAACCTCCGCCGCCGTCGTGCCGTCGTGCCGGTCATCGGCACCGCCCTCGCCGCCCTGGCGCTCAGCGCCTGCGGCTCCGGGGGCAGTTCGGGAGGCGGCGGCCAGACCCAGTTCGTCCAGGGCAACGGCGGCATCGACGTGGTCAAGGACGCGAGCGGCCGCAAGGCGGCCCCGGAACTGTCCGGCGAGACGCTGCAGGGCAAGCAGCTGGACGTCAACAAGGAGTACCAGGGCAAGGTTTTGGTGCTCAATGTCTGGGGCTCCTGGTGCTCGCCCTGCCGGGCCGAGGCCGCCGGCCTGGCCAAGGTCGCCAAGGACTACCAGGGCAAGGGTGTGCAGTTCGTCGGCCTCAACACCCGGGACCCCAACCGGGCCCCGGCGGTGGCCTTCGAGAAGGAGTTCGGGGTTCCCTACCCGAGCCTGTACGACCCGGCGGGCAAGCTGATCCTGCGCTTCCCCGCGGGCAGCCTCAACCCGCAGTCCATCCCCTCCACGGTCTTCATCGACCGGGAGGGCCGGATCGCCGGACGGGCCATCAAGCCGCTCACCGAGGACGACCTGCGCCAGGCGCTCGACCCGCTGGTCGCGGAGAAGTGACCGCCGTGCACACGCTGGCCGCCGCGGGATACAACCAGACCGTGCTGTCCGGGGCGCTGCTGCTGGCGCTTCCGGTGGCGGTGCTGGGCGGGCTGGTCTCCTTCTTCTCGCCCTGTGTGCTGCCGCTGGTGCCGGGCTATCTGTCCTATGTCACCGGGGTCAGCGGGGCGGACATGGCCGAGGCCCGGCGGGGGCGGATGCTGGCCGGATCCTCGCTGTTTGTGCTGGGGTTCAGCGCGGTGTTCGTCTCCGGTGGCGCACTTTTCGGCTATTTCGGCACCACACTGCAGCGGTACAAGGACACCATCTCCCTGGTGCTCGGCAGCCTGACCATCGTGCTCGGCCTGGTCTTCATGGGTCTGCTGAACCGGTTCGGCCAGCGCGA
This sequence comes from Streptomyces orinoci, assembly GCF_003121295.1. GTDB lineage: Bacteria > Actinomycetota > Actinomycetes > Streptomycetales > Streptomycetaceae > Streptomyces > Streptomyces orinoci. The sequence goes on along the minus strand of NZ_PHNC01000029.1, from coordinate 1,520,628 downwards.
ATTCCGCTTCCACACCCGGCCTTCGGTGGGGCTGGCGGGAGCCCCGTTGCTTGGCGTGGTCTTCGGTCTGGGCTGGACGCCCTGCATCGGCCCGACGCTGGCAGCCGCCAACACCCTCGCCCTCCAGCAGGGCAGCGCACTGCGCGGCGCCCTGCTCACCTCCGCCTACTGCCTGGGCCTGGGCCTGCCCTTCATACTCGCCGCGCTGGCCTTCCGCCGGGCGCTCGGTGCCTTCGGCTGGGTCAAGCGGCACTACGCCTGGGTGATGCGGACCGGCGGCGCAATGCTCGTCATGGTCGGCGTTCTCCTGGTCACAGGGTGGTGGGACAGCATGGTCCAGTACCTGCAGACGTGGACCAACCAATACACCCCTGGGATCTGAGCAATGGCCAAGACCGATAGCAGTTCCGGCTCCGCGCCGGAGGACGCCTCCGCCGACCGGCTGTCCACGGCCCCGGTCGAGGAGACCGGGCCGTCCGGCGCCGGCTCCTTCGGCGGCGTACGCCGGCCGGGCCTGCTGGGCGCGCTGGGCTGGGGTCTGCGGGAGGCCACCGGCTGGCTGCGCTGGTTCTGGCGGCAGCTGACCTCCATGCGGGTCGCCCTGATCCTGCTGCTGCTGCTCTCGCTGGCCACCATCCCGGGTTCGCTGATCCCGCAGACCAGCGTGGACTCGGTCAAGGTGGACGACTGGAAGAAGGGCCACCAGGCCCTGACGCCCGCCTTCGAGAAGCTCCAGCTGTTCCATGTCTACAGCTCGGTGTGGTTCTCCGCGGTCTACATCCTGCTGTTCATCTCGCTGATCGGCTGTATCGTCCCGCGTACCTGGCAGTTCGTCGGCCAGCTGCGCTCCCGCCCGCCGCGCGCCCCGCGCCGCCTGGACCGGATGCCCGCCTACGCCACCTGGCGCACCGAGGCCGATCCGGAGCAGGTGCTGGCCCGGGCGGGCCGACTGCTGAAGGGCAAGCGCTTCCGCACCGAGCCGGGCGAGGGCTCGGTGGCCGGTGAGAAGGGCTATCTGCGCGAGGCCGGCAACCTGGTCTTCCATGTTTCGCTGATCGTGCTGCTGGTGGCCTTCGCCTCCGGCCAGCTGTGGAAGTCCGAGGGCGGCAAACTGATCGTCCAGGGCGATGGTTTCTCCAACACCCTCACCCAGTACGACGACTTCAAGTCGGGCTCCCTGTTCACCCCCGCCGACCTGCCGCGCTTCAGCTTCTTCCTGGACGACTTCGAGGCCACCTACGAGGTGACGGGCCCGCAGCGCGGCACCCCGCGTACCTATGCGGCCCATGTCACCTACTACAAGGGGACCGACAACACCCCGCACAAGACCACCATCAAGGTCAATGACCCGCTGGTGATCGACGGGTCCAAGATCTACCTCCAGGGCCATGGCTACGCCCCGGTGGTCACCGTCAAGGACGGCAAGGGAAATGTCGCCTATCAGGGGGCGGTGGCCTCGCTGCCGCTGGACAGCAACATCACCGAGAATGTCGTCCTGAAGGTCCCGGACTTCCGGGACAAGGAAGGCGCCAAGGACCAGGTCGGCTTCACCGGTCTGTTCATCCCCACCCTGGACGAACGCACCGGCACCATGCTGTCGCAGTTCCCCGACCTGGTCAGTCCGGGCATGGTGCTGACCGCCTTCCACGGCAGCCTGGGCATGGACTCCGGAGTGCCGCAGAGCGTCTACAAGCTGGACGTCTCCAAGATGAAGCAGTTCACCAAGCCGGACGGCAAGAGCAAGCTGTCCCAGCTGCTCCGGGTCGGCCAGACCATGAACCTGCCCAACGGCGGCACCCTGCACTTCGACGGCATCAAGCCCTGGGCCACCTTCCAGATCTCCCAGAAGCCGGGTGACGGGCCCGCCCTGGCCGGTGCGGTCGCCGCCATCCTGGGGGTCGCCGGTTCGCTGTTCATCCAGCGCCGCCGGGTGTGGGTGCGCGCCGTGCGCGCTGCGGACGGGAGTACGGTCGTGGAGCTGGCCGGCCTGGGCCGCAGCGAGTCGGCCAAGGTGCCCGAGGAACTGGCCGATCTGGCGGCCGCCCTCCAGACCGACGCCCCGCCCGTCCCTGACGACCCGTCCACCTCAGACGCCCCGCCCACCCCAGACGAAGGCGCCGATACCACCGAACCGTCCGAATCCTCCGAAGGAGCCCGCGCGTGAACCTCGCGGCCGCAACCAACGAGAACCTGGCCCACATCAGCAATGTGCTGATCTATTCGGCCATGGCCGTCTACACCCTGGCCTTTCTCGCGCATATCGCCGAGTGGGTGTTCGGCAGCCGCAGCGCCGTGGGCCGTACCGCCGCCGCGATCACCGCCACCCCCCGGCAGGCGGTGACGGTCACCGTCAAGAGCGGCTCGGCCGGCGGCGGCACCGCGGTGCTGGAACGCCCCAAGGTGATCACCCGCACCGCCCCCGGCGGCCGGGACGACGTCCCTGACGGGCCGGGCGCCGCGGGCACCAGTGAGCAGGGCGACCTCTATGGCCGGATCGCCATCTCGCTGACCGTGCTGGCCTTCGCCCTGCACGCGGGCGGGGTGCTCACCCGCGCCCTGTCGGTGCAGCGGGCGCCATGGGGGAACATGTACGAGTTCTCCTGCACCTTCGGCATGGTCGCGGTGGGCGTCTACCTCTGCCTGCTGGCGGCCAGGAAGAACATCCGCTGGCTGGGCCTGCCGCTGGTCACCACGGTCCTGCTCGACCTGGGCCTGGCCGTCTCGGTGCTCTACACCGCCAGCGACCAGCTGGTGCCCGCGCTGCACTCCTACTGGCTGTGGATCCACGTCTCCTGCGCGATCATCTCCGGCGCCTCGCTCTATGTGGGCGCGGTCTCCACGCTCTTCTACCTGCTGCGCGACCGCTATGAGGAGCGCCTGGCCAAGGGCGAGGCCGGTCCGGACGCGCCGGAGGGCAAGCCGGAGCAGCAGTCCGCCGACGGGGGCTGGCTGCGGCTGGGCGTCAAGGCGCAGCTGGCCATGGACAGCGCCCTGAGCCGGCTGCCCTCGGCCGGCACCCTGGACAAGTTCGGCTACCGGATCAACGCCACCGTCTTCCCGCTGTGGACCTTCACCATCATCGCGGGCGCCATCTGGGCCGAGGCGGCCTGGGGCCGCTACTGGGGCTGGGACCCCAAGGAGGTCTGGTCCTTCATCACCTGGGTCGCCTACGCCTGCTATCTGCATGCCCGGGCCACCGCGGGCTGGAAGGGGCGCAAGGCCGCCTATCTGGGCCTGTTCGCCTTCGCCTGCTATGTCTTCAACTACTACGGGGTCAACTTCCTGTTCGGCGGCAAGCACTCCTACTCCGGAGTCTGAGCCACTCCGGAGTCCGAGCCCGGCGCGACCCCTGAGCCCCCTGCGGCCCGTGTTCCCCGAGAGGCGGAACACGGGCCGTCGTGGTACCGCTGGGGTATGGAGATCCCCTCCCCGTACGGGTCCTCCCGGACCCATGGCAACAGCCACACCCTGCACTACGAGCTCTCGCTGCCCTATCCGCAGTCCCAGGTGTGGGCCGCCATCGCCACCCCCGAGGGCCTGCCCTCCTGGCTGGCCGCCGCCGAGCCCTTCGAGCAGCGGGAGGGCGGGGCGATCACCCTGCGCTGGCTGAAGCCCGGCCCCGAGGGCGGGACCACCGTCGCCCCCGGCAGGGTGACCGCCTGGCAGCCGCAGCGGCTGGCCGAGTACACGGTGGAGGTCCACGGCCGGATCCGCTTCGAGCTGGAGCCCGCCCCGCACAGCGTCGGCGGCACCCTGCTGCACTTCACCAATGAGATCACCGGGCCGGAGGACGAGCGCCTGGACTGCCTGGCGGGCTGGCACCACCACTTCGAGTACCTGCTCCAGGCGCTCGCCGGCCACCCCGCGGACTGGCCCTCCTGGAGCCCGGACCGCCCGCGGCGGCTACGGCAGGACTACGAGCGCGGCGAGAACCCCTAGCGCCGGGGCCGGGTGCCCGGCTCCTGCCTGGGCAGTTGCTGACTGGCGCCGGGCAGGGTGGGCTTGGGCAGGTTGGCCACTTCCCACTGGGCCTCCTGGAACTCCTTGTCGGTGTCCACCGGCAGTTTGGGTGCCCCCGCCGGGTCGCCGAAGCCGAAGGCCGAGGTGAAGTCGCCGAAGGTGCGCCGGCGCCAGGCGCTGATATTGGGCTCCGGCACGCCCGTCCACCGCTCCAGGAAGCGCAGCGCCGAGGTGTGGTCGAAGGCCTCACCGGCCGCCCAGCCGCCCACCGTCCAGGGCGAGACGATCACACAGGGCACCCGGAACCCGGCCCCGATGGGCAGCCCCTTGATGAACTCGTCCTTGGTGCCCTTGGGCGGCACCGGTGGCGGCACATGGTCGAACAGCCCGTCGTTCTCGTCGTAGTTGAGGATGAAGACGGTCTTGGCCCATACCTCGGGGTTGTCGGCGATGGCCTCGATCTTCTTGGCGACGAAGTCCGCGCCCGCGGCCGGGAGGAAGTCCGGGTGCTCCGACTGCGGCCCGGTGGGGATGATCCAGGAGACGGCCGGCAGCCGGTCGTTGCGGGCGTCCTCCTCGAAGGTGCCCGCCGCCAGCCGGCGCATCCCGCGCTCATACAGCGGCTCGCCCGGCCTGGCGTCCTTGAACTGCTGGAACTCCTCCAGCATGTTGCAGCCGTAGTTGTCCTCCTCCTGGTACACCCGCCAGCTGATGCCTGCCTTCTGCAGCCGCTCGGCATAGGTGGTCCAGCGGTAGGGGGTGGGCGCGGTGTTGTCGATGACCGGGCCGCCGTGCCTGCCGCCGGGGTCGATGGTGCCGGTCATCCAGTACAGCCGGTTGGGCCAGGTGGGGCCGAACACCGAGCAGTAGTAGTTGTCGCAGATGGTGAAGGTCTCGGCGAGGGCGAACTGGAAGGGGATGTCCTCGCGGGTGTGATAGCCCATCACATAGGGGCCGTTCTTGCCGTCCGCCTTGCGGTGGGCGGGCAGCCAGCGGTCCATCTTCCCGTTGTTCCACGCCTCGTGCTGTACGGCCCAGGCGTGGCTGGTGGAGGGGATGGCCTGGGCGCTGGTCTTGCGGGTGTTCAGCCGGAAGGGGAGCAGATAGCCCTTGGGGTTCTGGCTGTCCGGCTGGTGGAAGACGCTGCGCCCGGTGGAGAGCTTGAGCGCGTGCGGGTCGGCGAAGCCGCGTACGCCCTTGAGGGTGCCGAAGTAGTGGTCGAAGGAGCGGTTCTCCTGCATCAGCAGGACCACGTGCTTGATGTCCCGCAGCGAGCCGCGCCGGGCCGGGCCGGCCGCCGCCGCCTGCTGGACGCTCGGCGGGAGCAGCGCGAAGGCGGCACCGCCGACCGCCGCCCCCAGGGCGGAGCCGAGGAGTCTGCGTCTGGTCATCTCGGGCATGGTCATCCCTCCCTGATGTCACGTCAGGCCACAGTGTGACCATGACGACTCTCCCGGGGCGGGGATGTCGGGGGGAGGGGGATGCGGATGAATTGGGCGTCAAATGGCAGTGAAAACAACGGAGTTGAGGTGAAATTCCGCTGTCACTGCTAAATACGATTACCCGATAGGGGGAGTGCTGGTTGGGCCGAGCGGGCGCTCGCGCCTTGCGATCCCCTACTGGGCGCCCTCGTCCCGGTCGCGGCCCAGGGAGCGGAGGAACTCCGGGTTGTCGTCCGGCGCCACCCAGGTGCCCTGCGGGGAGCCCGCGGCGGCGGGGCGCGGGCGGCCGGCGATCAGCCAGGCCACCGGACCCAGCAGCACCTCGCCGAAGAGCAGGATGATCAGCACCCAGGCCACCTTGGGCAGGCCGCGGACCTCGTTCTCCGGGGTGTTGAGGCAGTCCACGAAGGCGTAGATCCACAGGGCCAGGATCAGCAGGAACGGCAGATACCTGAGCATGTGACGAGCCCCCGGGACGAAGCGGTACGGGCCGCGCGGCGGCCCCCGTGACAAGCCAAGCGTAGTGCGTGCTCGATACTGGAGCGCATGGCTTATGACGATCTCCGCTCGTTCCTGCGGGCGCTGGAGCGCGATGGCGACCTCAAGCGCATCAAGGCCGAAGTCGATCCCTATCTGGAAGTCGGGGAGATTGTCGACAGAGTGAACAAGGCGGGCGGTCCCGCGCTGCTCTTCGAGAACGTCAAGGGCTCGGCGATGCCGCTGGCCATGAATGTCTTCGGCACCGACCGCCGGCTGCTCAAGGCGCTGGGCCTGAAGTCCTACCAGGAGATCGGCGAGAAGATCGGCGGGCTGCTCAAGCCGGAGCTGCCCCAGGGCTTCATCGGCCTGCGGGAGGCCTTCGGCAAGCTGGGCGCCATGGCGCATGTCCCGCCGCGCAAGATCAAGGACGCCCCGGTCCAGGAAGTGGTGCTCACCGGCGACCAGGTGGACCTCGACCGGCTCCCGGCCCTGTTCACCTGGCCCGAGGACGGCGGCTCCTTCTTCAACCTGGGCCTCACCCACACCAAGCACCCCGAGACCGGCGTCCGAAACCTGGGCCTCTACCGGCTCCAGCGTCACGACAAGCGCACCATTGGGATGCACTGGCAGATCCACAAGGACAGCCGCAACCACTACCAGGTGGCGGCCCGGCGCGGGGAGCGGCTGCCGGTGGCCATCGCCTTCGGCTGCCCGCCCGCCGTCACCTATGCCTCCACCGCGCCGCTGCCCGGCGACATCGACGAATACCTGCTGGCCGGCTTCATCCAGGGCAAGCGGGTGGAGATGGTGGACTGCAAGACCGTTCCGCTCCAGGTTCCGGCCAATGCCGAGGTGGTGCTGGAGGGCTGGCTGGAGCCCGGCCGGATGCTGCCGGAGGGCCCGTTCGGCGACCACACCGGCTTCTATACGCCGCAGGAGGACTTCCCGGCGCTGACCATCGACTGTGTGACCATGCGCCGCCGCCCGCTGCTGCAGTCCATCGTGGTCGGCCGGCCGCCGACCGAGGACGGCCCGCTGGGGCGGGCCACCGAGCGGTTCTTCCTCCCGCTGTTGAAGATCATCGTGCCGGACATCGTGGACTACCACCTGCCGGAGTCCGGCGGCTTCCACAACTGCGCCATCGTCTCGATCGACAAGAAGTACCCCAAGCACGCGCAGAAGGTGATGCACGCCATCTGGGGTGCGCACATGATGTCGCTGACCAAGCTGATCATCGTGGTCGATGCCGACTGCGATGTCCACGATCTGCACGAGGTCTCCTGGCGGGCGCTGGGCAACACCGACTACGCCCGTGACCTCACCGTGGTCGAGGGCCCGGTGGACCACCTGGACCACGCCTCCTACCAGCAGTTCTGGGGTGGCAAGGCGGGCATCGACGCCACCGCCAAGTGGCCGGAGGAGGGCTACACCCGGGACGGCGGCTGGCCGCGGATGGTCGAGTCCGATCCCCGGACCGCCGAACTGGTGACCAAGCGTTGGACGGAGTACGGACTGTGACCTCTGCCGAAGGCATCCTCACCCCCGGCCCGGCCCCCTCCAGCGGCCGGATCCGCGCGTTCCTGCGCCTGGTGATGATCGAGCACTCGGTCTTCGCGCTGCCCTTCGCCTATATCGCCTCGCTGACGGCGATGTACCAGAAGGACGAGCGCATCGACTGGTGGAAGCTGCTGCTGGTCACCGTCGCCATGGTGGGCCTGCGGACCTTCGCCATGGCCTGCAACCGCATCATCGACCGTGAGATCGACGCCCGTAACCCGCGTACGGCCGGCCGTGAACTGGTCACCGGCGCGGTGACGGTGCGTTCCGCCTGGACCGGTGCGCTGGTGGCGGTGGTGTTCTTCCTGGGCGCGGCGGGGCTGCTGAATCCTTTGTGCCTGGCGCTGGCGCCGCTCGCCGTGATCCCGATGGTGGTCTATCCCTACGGCAAGCGCTTCACCAACTTTCCGCACGCCATCCTGGGCCTGGCCCAGGCGATCGGCCCGGTGGGCGCCTGGCTGGCGGTCACCGGCGGCTGGTCCTGGGACGCGGTGATCCTGGGCCTGGCGGTCGGCGTCTGGATCGGCGGCTTCGATCTGATCTTCGCCTGCCAGGACGTGGCCGCCGACCGCGCGCACGGGGTGCTGTCCACCCCGGCCCGCTTCGGCATCCCGGCCGCGCTGTACGGCTCCCGGGTCTGCCATGTGATCACCACGGCGCTGCTGGTGTGGTACGCGCTGGCCACGCACGCGGGGCCGTTCTTCTGGGTGGGGCTGATGGTGGTCGCGGCCGCGTTCGTTTACGAGCACTCGATCGTGCGGCCGCACGACTTGTCCCGCCTGAACCGGGCGTTCTTCACGGTGAACGGTTTTGTGGGGATAAGCCTGTTCTTCTTCGCCCTGTGCGATCTGGTGAGCCGCGGGCTGGGCTGGTAGCGGGTCCGATTCCGGGCGCGGGCCGTCGTGGGCGGGCCGCACCCGGCGACGAAACGGCGTCTGCCGACGACCCTCGCCGTTCCGCTGCGGCTGGTCGCGCAGTTCCCCGCGCCCCTGACGGGGCGCGCCCTGCGCGTTGTGGGCAGTCGTTCCGCTGGGCGATGGGGGCACCTCCCAGCGGTAGCTGGGGGAGGGTGGGCACAACGCGACCACCGGGCCGCACCCGGAAGCGATACCGGCGTCCGTTGCCGGCTGCGGGCCGTGCGTGGCCGGTCGCGCAGTTCCCCGCGCCCCTGGGGGCAGGCCCACCCGGCTACGCTCACCCCGTGGAGCTGGAGCCCAAAACCCGATCAACCCGCACCCCCTGGGTGCTGGGCGTCTCCGGCGCGTCCGGAACCCCCTACGCCGCCGCCGTACTGCGCGGCCTGCTCGCCGCCGGCGAGGCCGTGGACCTGGTGGTGAGCCGGGCCGCCCGGCTGACCGTGCTGGACGAGACGGGCATCGCCTTCCGGGACGCGCACTGGCGCGACGACCTGCGCGCCTGGCTGGAGACCGGCGCGGACGGCAAGCCGCACCCCTTCGAGGGCAGCCTGGCGGAGGTACGCCACTGGGCGGCCGGAGATCTCGCGGCCGGCCCGTCCTCCGGCTCGTACCCGGCCAAGGGAATGCTGATCGTGCCCGCCAGCACCGCCTGTGTGGCGGGTGTGGCGCTGGGGCTTTCCAAGGATCTGCTGCAACGGGCCGCGAGCGTAACGCTCAAGGAGCGGCGTCCGTTGGTGGTGGCGGTGCGGGAAACCCCGCTGACCGGACAGACGCTCAAGCAGCTGGTGACACTGGACGAGGCGGGCGCGATCGTGCTGCCCGCCTCTCCGGCGTTCTACGCGGGGGCGACGCACATCCAGGATCTGGTGGACTTCGTCGCCGGGCGGGTGCTGGACGCGGCGGGGGTGCCGCACCAGCTCTACCGCAGATGGAAGGGAGAGCTCGGCGGTGCGCGCTCTCCGGGTGATGGTTAGCCCTTGTTGGCGCGCGGGAGGCGGAAGGCCTTGGCCTTGCCGGGACGGGCGCCGACGGGACGGTGGGCACGCGAGCGGTTGGCCAGGTCCTGCAGCTCACGCATGCGGGCGTAGGCCATCTCGATCGAGTACACGGGTCTTCACTCCTGAAGGATCGTCGGTGTCTTAAGGATCCGATAAAAGATTCGCAGGGTTTCGGACCCCGTATGCCTTAGATTCTACACGCAAGACGGCGAGTTCGCTCATTAATTGAAAGGTTCCAGGCATGGACGCGGTGGACAGGCAGCTCATCCAGGCCCTCCGGGAGAACGGCCGGGCCTCATACGCGGAACTGGGCCGGCTGGTCGGCCTCTCCGGCCCCAGCGTCACGGACCGGATCAACCGCCTGGAGGCGGCGGGCGTGATCACCGGCTACCGGGCCACGGTCAACGCCGCCTCGCTGGGCCTGGGCGTCACCGCCCTGATCGGCATTCAGCTCTCGGACGCCGCCGACCACGAGGATGTGGCGCGCCGGCTGCGGGACCTGGAGGAGATCGAGGACTGCTGGTTCATCGCCGGCGACGACTCCTACATGCTCAAGGTCCGGGTCGGCGATGTGGACGGCCTGGAGCGCACCATCCGCCGGCTGTCCGGCACCAAGGGCGTCAGCCGCACCCGCACCACCATCGTGCTCTCCACCAAGTGGGAGAACCGGGTGGGTGAGCTGCCCGAGGAGGTCTGAGGGCAGGGGAGTAGTCTCGACCGGGTCGCAGTAGGTGAAGCAGGAGGATGCATGGACGCCGGACTCAAGCGCGAGCTGGAGGAGAAGGTCCAGGCCGGGGAGCGGCTGACCCGCGAGGACGGCATCGCCCTCTACGAGTGCGACGACCTGGCCTGGCTGGGCGGGCTGGCGCACCAGGTACGCACCCGCAAGAACGGTGACGTCGTCCACTTCAACGTCAACCGGCACCTCAATATGACCAATGTGTGCACCGCCTCGTGCGCCTACTGCTCCTTCCAGCGCAAGCCGGGCGAGAAGGACGCGTACACCATGCGCATCGAGGAAGCCGTCCGCCTGGCCAAGGCCATGGAGAACGAGCACCTCACCGAGCTGCACATCGTCAACGGCCTGCATCCGACGCTCCCTTGGCGCTACTACCCGCGCTCGCTGAAGGCGCTCAAGGAGGCGCTGCCGGAGGTCTCGCTGAAGGCGTTCACCGCCACCGAGATCCACCACTTCGAGAAGATCTCCGGCCTGCCCGCCTCCGAGATCCTGGACGAGCTGATCGACGCCGGCCTGGAGTCGCTCACCGGCGGTGGCGCGGAGATCTTCGACTGGGAGGTCCGGCAGCACATCGTGGACCACGACACCCACTGGGAGGACTGGTCGCGCATCCACCGCCTGGCGCACTCCAAGGGCCTGAAGACCCCCTGCACCATGCTCTACGGCCATATCGAGGAGCCGCGCCACCGGGTGGACCATGTCCTGCGGCTGCGTGAACTCCAGGACGAGACCGGCGGCTTCCAGGTCTTCATCCCGCTGCGCTACCAGCACGACTTCGTGGACATGAAGGACGGCAAGGTCCGCAACCGGCTCCAGGCCCGTACCACCATGGCCACCGGCGCCGAGGCGCTGAAGACCTTCGCCGTCTCCCGGCTGCTGTTCGACAACATCCCGCATGTCAAGGTGTTCTGGGTGATGCACGGAGTGCAGACCGCCCAGCTCGCCCTCCAGCACGGCGCGGACGACATGGACGGCTCGGTGGTCGAGTACAAGATCACCCACGATGCGGACAACTACGGCACGCCCAACAAGCTCACCCGGGACGACCTGCTGGAGCTGATCCGCGAGGCGGGCTTCCGCCCGGTGGAGCGCAACACCCGCTACGAGATCATCCGGGAATACCCCGGCCCGGACGCCTCGCTGCGCGAGTCGCCGCAGCCGATGCGGGTCTGAGCGACCCCCCGGTAGATCCATAACTTTCCATGCTTGACTGGGAGAGACCCTTTCGGTTGCCGTTGAGAAGAAGGTCCCGTCCGTGAGTAGCCAGAAGTACGCATCGCTCCGCTACACCGCCTGGCGATTCGGCCTCCTCATCGCCTGCTTCGCCGTCGTCTGGGTGCTGTGCTACGCACGTCTGATCCCGCTGGGCGTGGGCAGCTCCAATATCTTCTGGATGATCCTGCTCGCCCTGATCCTCTCCGCCCCGCTCAGCTGGGTGCTGCTGCGCAAGCCCCGCGAGGCCATGGCGATGCAGGTCGCCGCGCGGGTGGACCGGGCCAAGGAACAGCTGGCCGCCAACGCCGCCCAGGAGGACTCGGCCACCTGAGAGTCCCGTCACACCAGGCCCGGGGCCCGCCGCTCAGCCGGCGGGCCCCGGGCTTTTTCCGGCCTTGATCCCCAAGAACTCCTTTGGGTTACCCAAAGACCCGGTGTTACCGTGGTGCGCATGAAGACAGCAGCGCACCGAATCCCCACGGGCCCCGGGCTTGTGGCGCGCCTGCATGTCGATCTTTGCCGCTGTGCCTCCGCGGCCTGTCGCCGCCGCTGACCTCTCACCTGGTTCGCCAGCGGCCGGAGATCCCCTCTCTTACGGACCTCCCGGCGCCCCACGCCCGTTTTTCTGTCTGTCCCCCGGAGCATCCGTTGTCCACCACTTCCACGTCCGCCGCGCGCCCGCGCATACCCAAGGTCCCGTTCTGGGCCCAGATCCTGCTCGGCCTGGTGCTGGGCGCGCTGCTGGGCTGGGCCGCCCGCAGCGGTGACATCGGCTGGCTGCAGACCACCCTCGACAAGATCGGCGGCATCTTTGTCCAGCTGCTGATGGTGGTGGTCGCCCCGCTGGTGTTCTTCGCCATCCTGGTGTCCATCACCAACCTCAGGAATGTCTCCAACGCCGCCCGGCTGGCCACCCGCACCCTGCTGTGGTTCATGATCACCTCGCTGATCGCGGTGAGCATCGGCCTGGCCATCGGCCTGCTGACGCACCCCGGTTCGGGCACCGGCCTGACCGCGGCGGACGGCGCCGCCCCGCAGAAGCACGGATCCTGGCTGGACTTCCTCACCGGCATCGTCCCCACCGACGTCATCACGCCCTTCACCCAGCTCAATGTGCTCCAGATCGTCTTTATGGCCGCGGTGTCCGGCGTCGCCGTGCTCCAGCTGGGCGAGAAGGCCCGGCCGCTGCTCACCCTCAGCGAGACCGTGCTGGAGCTGCTGCAGAAGGTGCTGTGGTGGGTCATCCGGCTCGCCCCGCTGGGCAGCCTGGGCCTGGTCGGCAAGGCCGTTTACAAGTACGGCTGGAACCTGATCGGCAAGTACGCCACCTTCACCGCCGATATCTACGTCGGCTGCGCCATCGTGCTCTTCGGCGTCTACCCGCTGCTGCTGGCCACCGTCGCCAAGGTCAGCCCGCTGCGGTTCTTCAAGGGCGCCTGGCCCGCCATCCAGCTGGCCTTTGTCTCCCGCTCCTCGGTGGGCACCATGCCGCTGACCCAGAAGGTGACCGAACGCCTGGGCGTGCCCCGGGAGTACACCTCCTTCGCGGTGCCCTTCGGCGCCACCACCAAGATGGACGGCTGCGCCTCCATCTACCCGGCGATCGCCGCCATCTTTGTGGCCCAGGTCTTCGGGGTGCACCTTGAGGTACGCGACTACCTGCTGATCGCCTTTGTCTCGGTGATCGGCTCCGCCGCCACCGCCGGCCTGACCGGCGCCACCGTGATGCTCACCCTGACCCTCTCCACGCTGGGCCTGCCGATGGCGGGGGTGGGTCTGCTGCTGGCCATCGACCCGATCGTGGACATGGTGCGGACCGCCACCAACGTTGCCGGCCAATCAGTGGTGCCGATCATCGTCGCGTCCCGGGAGAAGATCCTGGACCGCGAGGCGTACCAGCGGGCCGATGGCTCCCGGCTGGTCGAGGCCGAGGAGGCCGCGCCGGTGCTGAGCGCGGCCTAGAGCCGGCCGGCCAACAGCACTGGCCCCAACGGCCCTTGACGTCCCTCCCCTCCGTGATATTACCTGCCGGTAAAGTTACGGGGGCGGAGGGATTTGTCGTGACTACTGCAACTCCTGCACAACGCAAACCCAGGGTCAAGCGGATGCCACGGGAGGTCCGTGAGCGGCAGATGCTGGATGCCGCGGTCGAGGTCTTCGCCCGGCGCGGCTACCGCGCGGCCTCCATGGACGAGATCGCCGAACTGGCCGGAGCGTCCAAGCCCTTGGTCTATCTCTACCTCAACTCCAAGGAGGAACTGTTCAGTGCCTGCATCCGGCGCGAGGCGGAGTCGCTGATCCAGGAGATCCAGGCGGGTGTGGAGCCGGGTGACAGCGCCGAGCGGCGGCTGTGGTGCGGGCTGCGTGCCTTCTTCGCGCACACCGCCGAACATCCGGACGGCTGGGCGGTGCTCAGCTGCCAGGCCCGTATCCATGGCGAGCCCTTCGCCCTGGTGGTGGCCGAACTCCGGCAGCGGATCGTGGATCTGGTCACCCGGCTGATCGCCGAGTGCGCCCAACCGGACGGCGGGCGCAAGCCGTTGAGCGCCCGCGAGGTCTCCGGTCTGGCCCATGCCCTGGTGGGCGCGGCCGAGTCGCTGGCCGGCTGGGCCAACCACCGTACCGGCGCGGTGCCTTCGGCCCGCGAGACGGCCGCCACCTTGATGAATATGGCCTGGGTGGGGCTGGAGAACCTCACCGGCGGGCGGCGCTGGCCGCCGGCGGCCGCGGTCTGACGCGGGTACGGGGCGTTCGCCGTCCGACGCGGGGTACGGGGCGTTCGTCGTCCGACGCGGTACGGGGGCGCCCGCCGTCTGACGCGGCCGTACGGAGCGCCCGCCGTCTGACGCGGGGTACGGGGGCGGGGCCGGGACGCCCACCCCCGCTCGCTCAGCCGCAGTCACCCCGCTCCGGCTCACCGGCGAACCGCCTGGCCAGCCAGTCCCCGGCCGGAACCGCCTGGGTGACCGCCCCGGCGATATGCTCCGCCAGCGGCAGCGAAGTCCAGTGCACCGCCGCTCCCTTGGCGCACCAGTGGTCCCGCAGCGCACGCCCCACCGTGTAAGGGATCAGCTCGTCCACCACTCCGTGGTAGAGGTACACCGGCCGGTCCGGGGCGTGCCGGCCCAGGTCGGAGAGGTGCAGCACTCGCTGCCAGTCCGGCTGGTCCAGCGGATTGCGGACCGTCACCTCGGAGATCCGCCGGAACAGGCCCGCCACGGTGTTGACGGCCACACAGTGCCGCTTGAGGAACTCCACATGGTCGCGGCCGCGTTGGTTGAGGTAGCGCTCCAAGTGGAGTTCCGGATAGGCCGCGTTCTGCCCGACCGCGGCCATCAGTATCAGCCCGGCGCCCACGCCCCCGTCGTCATAAGCGGCGACGGCCGGCAGATCGGCCGGGACGCCGCCGGTGGCGGTGCCCTTGAGGTTGAGCTCGGGCGCGTAGGAGTCATGCAGTTCGGCGGCCCAGGCGCCGGCCTGCCCGCCCTGGGAGTAGCCCATGATGCCGACCGGGGTGCCGGGGTCCAGCCCGGCCTGGGGCAGCCGCAGGGCGGCCCGGGCCGCGTCCAGTACGGCATGGCCCTCGGCCGGGCCCACCGTATAGGTGTGCTCGCCCGGAGTGCCCAGCCCCTCGTAGTCGGTGACCGCCACCGCCCAGCCGCGCAGCGTCAGCAGCTGGATCAGATTGCCCTCCAGAGTGGTCCCGTAGGGGAACCCGGCCGAGGGCGCGCAGTGGTCGGCCATGCCCACGGTGCCCACGGCATAGGTGACCAGGGGGCGCGGCCCGCGGTGGCCGTCCCGCGGCACGATCACGGTGCCGGAGACCACATTGGGCGCGCCCTTGGCGGTGGTGGAGCGATAGGTGATGTGCCAGGCACGGGTGTTGGTGGGCCGGCCCGGCAGCGGGTGGAAGGAGGTGAGGGAGGAGCTGACCAGGTCGCCGGGTCTTGCCGGGGGTTCGGCGGCGGCCGGGCCGCCCGGCAGGCCCAGCGAGACCGCCAGCGCGGTGACCGCGCAGACGGCGAGGGTGCGCAGACGCATGGGTGCTCCCAACTCTCGGGGGATCGAGCGGAGTTGAGGCGCACCGTAGTGACCGACCGGTAAGTCCGGAGCTGACCGGAACGCTCAGCTTTGCAGGCCGGAGGGGCCAGGCGGACCAAGTGGACTCGGCGGTCCGGGGTGATGGGGCAGTTCCGCCCGGTACGCCCCCGGCGTGCGCCCGGTCCAGCGGCGGAACGCCCGGTGGAAGGCGGTGTCCTCGGAGAACCCCAGCCGGGCCGCCAGTTCGGCGATCGGCTCCCGCCCGCCGGCCAGTTGGGCCAGCGCCGCCTCCCGTCGCACCTGGTCCCGTAGCCGCCGGTAGGAGGTGCCCTCCGCGCCCAGCCGGCGGCGCAGCGTCGCCGGGCTCACCGCCAGCCGGGCCGCCAGCTCGGTCATCTCCGGCAGCCGGGCCGGCGGACCGGCCCGCAGCGCCCCGCCGAGGGCCCTGCGCACCTGTTCGGTGACGGTCATCCGGTACGCCCGGTGGCCGAGCAGATCCGCCGGTGCCCGGCGCAGCAGCCCGTCCAGCCCGGTCTCGTCCCGCAGCACCGGCGCGGCCAGCCAGTTGGTGTCAAAGGCGGCACCGGTCCGGGCGGCCCGGAAGCGCACCGGGCAGCCGAACATCGCCTCGCAGTCGGCGGCCCCCGGCGGTGCGCCATGGCCGAACTCCGCCCCGTTCAGGGTGATCCGGCGGCCGATCAGCCAACTGGCCAGCCGGTGCCAGATCAGCAGCAGGCACTCGGCCATAAACCACCCCTCCGGGTGGCCGCGCAGATCGCTGTGGACGGCGAACACCGCCTGTCCGCCCCGCTGTTCGAGGGCCAGCCGGGGCCCGCCGGGGAAGAGTCCATAGAACCGCGCCGCCCGCTTCAGCGCGCTGCCCAGGTCCGGGCAGCCGACGCAGGCGTAGCACATCATGGCGAAGGTCCCGGGTCTGCTGGGCGCCGGGCCCAGGCCCAGGAACTCATCCCCGGTGACCAGGCGCAACTCCCGTACCAGCGAGGCGAACTGCTCGGCGGTCACCCGCGCCGCGTCGTCCCCCAGCAGCAGCGGCGGTATCCGGGCGGCCTGCAACGGGGGCACCGGGTCGATGCCCAGCCTTCGGGCGCCGCCCAGCGCGGCGTGGACGCGGTGCACGCTGATGGTGGTGGGCATGAGGGCATTGTGCTGAGCGCCACGGTCAGTGGCGCTGACGCTTCCGGCCATCCCCGGCCACCGTCCGCACTGCCTAGCGTGGGTTCCTGTGCCCCGACTTCCCCGCACCCTGGCGGTGTTCACCGAATGGTCAGCGGACCGCTACGGCCCCCTGCCCGCCCTGCGCTCCGGCTTCTCCGGCCGTACCGGTGAAGGTGGCCGACAGGAGTTCTCCTACACCGACCTGGCCAGGACGGTCCGCTCGCTGGGGCGTGGTCTGCTGGGTCTGGGCGTCCGGCCCGGGGAGCGGGTGGGCATCCTTGCCGAGACCCGCCCCGAGTGGACCTTCGCCCAGTTCGCCGTGCTGGCCGCCGGGGCGGCGGTGGTGCCGGTCCATCCCTCGGCCGCGGAGGCCGAACTCCTCTGGGTGCTGGGGGACTCGGGCGCCCACGGGGTCATTGTGGAGAACGCGGCCCAGGCCGAGCGGGTGGCCGCGGTACGGGCCAAGCTGCCCCAACTGCGCTGGGTGGCGCTGATGGACGGGACGGGCGCCCCCGAACCAGCCCTGGTCCTGGGTGAGTTGCCCGACCCCGGCCCCGAAGAAGAGCTGCTCGCCCGCGCCCAAGCCCGTACCGAGGACGACCTCTGCGGCATCTTCTACACCTCGGGCACCACCGGCCCGCCCAAGGGCTGCCGCCTCACCCATGGCAATCTGCTGTCCAACCACCGCGCCACCGCCGAGCTGCTGGAAGGCGGCCCGGGGGACACCGTCTACCTCTATCTGCCGCTGGCCCATGTGCTGGCCCAGATCACCCAGTGCACCGCCCTGTTCCGGGGCGCCACTCTCTGTTACTACGGCGGCCGGATCGACCGGGTGCTCACCGAGCTGTCCGAGATCCGCCCCACCCAGCTGCCCTCGGTACCCCGGCTGTACGAGAAGGTGCACTCCCGGATCCGCTCGCTGGCCGAGGCCGAGGGGCCGGACGGCCCGGCGCGGCTGGCGGAGGCGATAAGGGTGGGGCTGGCGGCCCAGGCGGCCCGGGAGCGCGGCGAGGAGCTCACCGGGGAACTGCGCACCCGCTGGGAGGAGGCCGAGCACCGGCTGTTCGCCCCGGTAAGGGAGCTGTTCGGCGGGCGGCTGCGCTCCGCCCGCAGCGGCGGGGCGCCGATCGCCCCGCAGACCATGGAGCTGATGCGGGCCTGTGGCATCCCGTTGCTGGAGGGCTATGGGATGACCGAGGCCGCCGGGGTGATCACCATGAACCATCCGGGCGCTGCCCGGCCCGGCACGGTGGGACGGGCCATCCCCGGCTGTGAGCTGCGCATTGCCGAGGACGGCGAGGTGCTGGCCCGGGGCCCCGGGGTCTTCCAGGGCTACCACAACAACCCCGCCGCCACCGCCGAGGTGCTGGATGCCGGGGGCTGGCTGCACACCGGTGACCTGGGGCGGCTGGACGAGGACGGCTATCTCACCATCACCGGCCGCAAAAAGGAGCTGGTGATCACCTCGAGCGGCAAGAACATCACCCCCTCGCTGGTGGAGTTCGCCCTCCAGCAGTCCCGCTGGATCTCCCACGCGGTGGTGGCCGGCGACCGCCGCCCCTACCCGGTGGCCCTGCTCACCCTGGACACCGAGGAGATCACCGGCTGGGCCCGGCGGATGGGGGTGGAGTTCGGCGCCGAGGGGCCGGCCAGGCACCCGGCCGTGCGCCAGCTGTGCCAGGAGGCGGTGGACGCGGCCAATGACCAGTTCGCGGGGCCGGTGCGGATCCGGGCCTTCGCCATCCTGCCGGAGGACTTCACGGTGGCGGACGGCTCCCTGACCCCCACCCTCAAGCTGCGCCGGACGGCCATCACCCGGCGGTATGCGGCGGAGATCGATGCGCTCTACCAGGCGTCCGAATAGCGGCGGTTTTTGGCCAGGGCCGCACCGAGCTCGCCACTTGGTGATCGCCGGATGTCAGGTTTTTATTAAGGCCGCATTTCCAGCCATGGCGGGGCGCCGGCAGAGCCCGGACGGAATCGGCCGCGGGCCTTCCCGGAAAGCGGGCCGCCGGGCGGAATGGGATCTTCCGCGACCCCGGCCGGAGATCGGTAAACAACGGGACGGTGAAGTCCCGGTAAAGGGCAGGAGCCCCGTTCCCACCGCCGAAGCGGGGGACGGGGCTCCTTGGTTACTGCGTATCGGCCGCGATCAGGCCGGGGTGACGTTCTCCGCCTGCGGACCCTTGGGGCCCTGGGTGACGTCAAAGGTGACCTGCTGGTTCTCCTCGAGGGAGCGGAAGCCAGCAGCGTTGATCGCGGAGTAGTGAACGAAGACGTCGGGGCCCCCGCCGTCCTGGGCGATGAAGCCAAAGCCCTTTTCAGCGTTGAACCACTTCACGGTTCCGGTAGCCATAAGCCCTCCTTGGGCCAAAGGGTTGCCCTGCTCCAGAACCTTCGAGAAGTCTGAAAACTACAAAAGCCTGCGGGTTACATGCTCCGCAGGCTCTGTACTGCAAGGGAAACCAAACTGCAACTTGCGGCGAGCCTAGCACGGCACGTTCTCGCGATGGAAGAGTCGAAGATCACGCTCAAGGGGGGTTTTCCCGCCCGCACGGCCGGAAAAGATCGCCGGTCGGCCCCGGGGGCCCGGCGGCACCCGGCGCGGGCCGGATACCGGCCCGGGGCTAGCCTCCCGCTGTGGACAATTCAGCCTGGCACCGCTCCCGCCCGCGCGTCGGGCACATCCAGTTCCTCAACTGTCTGCCGCTCTACTGGGGCCTGGCCCGCACCGGCAGCCTGCTCGACCTGGACCTGACCAAGGACACCCCGGAAAAGCTCAGCGAGCGGCTGATCCGCGGCGAGCTGGACATCGCCCCGGTCACCCTGGTGGAGTTCCTGCGCCACAGCGAGGACCTGGTGGCCCTGCCGGATATCGCGGTGGGCTGCGACGGCCCGGTGATGTCCTGTGTGATCGTCTCCCAGCTGCCGCTGGAGAAGCTGGACGGGGCGCGCGTCGCCCTGGGCTCCACCTCGCGCACCTCGGTGCGCCTGGCCCAGCTGCTGCTCGCCGAGCGCTACGGCGTACGGCCGGACTACTACACCTGCCCGCCGGACCTGGGCGCCATGATGCAGGAGGCGGATGCCGCCGTACTGATCGGTGACGCGGCGCTGCGCGCCGCCCTGCACCAGGCGCCCGAGCTGGGGCTGGCGGTGCATGACCTGGGGCAGATGTGGAAGGAGTGGACGGGCCTGCCGTTTGTCTTCGCGGTCTGGGCCGCCCGCCGGGACTATCTGGAGCGGGAACCGGTCCTGGTGACCAAGGTGCACCAGGCGTTCCTGGCCTCCCGTGACCTCTCCCTGCGCGAGGTCACCAAGGTCGCCGAACAGGCCGCGCGCTGGGAGGCGTTCGACGCCGAGCTGCTGGAGCGCTACTTCACCACCCTGGACTTCCGGTTCGGGGAACGGCAGTTGGCGGGGGTCGCCGAGTTCGCCCGCCGCACGGGCCCGTCCACGGGCTACCCGGCGGATGTCCGGGTGCGGTTGCTGGAGGGCTGACCGCCGGGGCCTGTCTGAAGGCTCTTGCCCGACCGCTGGGGGCGCCCCGTAGGGGCGCGGGGCCCAAGCTATATGCGGCGGAGCCGCATGGTGCAACCGCCCGCGCCCTTAAGGGACCCTTAAGGGCGCACCCGCACCGGCCCCTGCATATGCTCGCTGATCCACTGGACCAGCTGCCCGCGCGCCATATTGGGCACATAGCTGGCCGCGTCATGCCGGCCGCCCTGGATCACGCTCAGCCTGGTCTTCACCGGACCCCGGCCGTAGTGGGCGACAAAGTCCTCGATGGGCCCCTTGGCGCGGGCGTCGCTGCCCACCGTCCCCACCTGGAAGGCCAGATAGACCTCCGGGCCCCCGGCGGCGATCAGCCGCTGGGCCAGCACGGCGGGGGTGTTGGCCGCCTGCTCCCGCTCATGTCCGTGCCACAGCCGGGAGTCGGGGACCAGGTCCGGGCCGGAGGCGATCACGGCCTTGAACTTGTCCGGCTTCTGCAGCACCGACTTCAGACCGGCGAAGCCACCGGTGGAGGAGCCCATATAGCACCAGCCGTCCCGGGACTTGATGGTGCGGAAGTTGGCCCGGATGAGGTCGGGGACGTCCTCGGTGAGCCAGGTGCCCATCCTCGGCTGGCCGGGGATGTCGCTGCCGTCCCAGTAGAGCCCGCCGTCGTCCGGGTGCGGGTTGAGCACCGGCATGGCCAGGATGAAGGGCAGGCTCCTGCCCTCGTGGAACCACCGCGAAATGCTCGCCTGGAGCCCGAGGTTGGTGCCCATCCAGTAGTTGGCGGGATAGCCGGGGCCGCCGGGCAGGGCGATCATCACCGGGAAGCCGCTGGTGGCGTACCTGGGGTCCTCCCGGTACTCCTTGGGCACCCAGACCCATACCTTGCCGGTGAAACCGGACTTCCTGCCCGCCAGGGTGGTCACCGCGATCTTGGTGCCGTCCTCCGGGACCGTCCCGGCGATGGTGAAGTCGGCCTTGGGCCCGGTCGGCAGGGAGGCCAAGGACTCGCCCGGCCGGCGGCCGGTGCTGCCCCCGGTTTGACCCCCGCCCTGCCCCCCACCCTTGTTGTCCTGGTCGAAGCTGATCGCCTCGCCCTGGTCCGAGAAGACCCCGAAGTGATCGAGCACCGGCCAGACGATGCCGCCCAGCACGGTTATGCACAGGGCGACGAGGATCCACCGCTTGGCCAGGGCGGCCCGCCGGTGGCCCCGGGACCGGTAGGCCCCGTGCGCAGAGTGCGTCATCGCGTCGCTCCAGGGACGGCTTCCACCCATGGTCGTGTGCGGTCACCATGCCACACAACACAGCGGAGCCCCGGCCCTGTTGCGGGCCGGGGCTCCGGTGTGCTTGGACGAGTGCCTGCGGTCGGGCGCCTACGGTCAGGAAGCCGGGGTCGGCCCCTGCATATGCTCACTGATCCACTGGATCAGGCCGCCGTTGTACATGCCCGGCACATAGGTCTTGGCGTTGTGTTCGCCGCCCTCGATCACGCTGTATTTGGTGTGAATCGGGCCCTTGTTGGCGAACTTGGCCAGGAACTGCTCGATCTTGGGCTTGGCCTGGGCGTCCGAGCCCCTGGTGCCGACCTGGAAGGCCAGATAGACATCCGGGCTGCCCTTCTTGATCAGCTTGGGGGCCAGCAGATTGGGGTTGTTGGCCGCCTTCTCCTGCTCATGCCCGTTCCACAGGGGGGAGTCGGGGGCGATGTCCGGGCCGGAGGCGATGATCGCCTTGAACTGCTCCGGCTTCTGCAGGATCGACTTCAGGCTGGCGAAGCCGCCGGTGGAGGAGCCCATCATGGCCCAGCCGTCCCGGGACTTGATGGTGCGGAAGTTGGCCTTGATGAGGTCGGGGACGTCCTCGGTGAGCCAGGTGCCCATCTTCGGCTGGCCCGGGATGTCACTGGCGTCGTTGTAGATGCCGTTGTCCGGGTGCGGGTTGAGCACCGGCATGGCCAGGATGAAGGGCAGGCTCTTGCCCTCGTCGTGCCACTTGGAGATGCTCGCCTCAAGCTTGAGGTCGGTGCCCATCCAGTAGTTGATCGGGTAGCCGGCGCCGCCGGGCAGCGCGATCATCACCGGGAAGCCGCTGTTGGCGTACTTGGGGTCCTTGTACTCCTTGGGCACCCACACCCACACCTTGCCGGTGAAGCCGGACTTCTTGCCCTCCAGGGTGGTGACGGCGATCTTGGTGCCGTCCTCCGAGACCGTGTTGGCGATCTTGAAGTCCGCCTTGGGGCCGGTCGGCATCAGAACCGGGGAGTTGGGAGAGGTCTGCCCGGAGTTGCCCCCGGCCTGACCGCCGGGGGTGTCCTGGCCGAAGCTGATGGACTGGCCCTTGTCCGAGAACAGGTCGAAGTAGTTGAAATAGCTGAGCACCGGCCAGGCTATGCCGCCGACCACGGCTATGCAGACCGCGACGATGGTCCACCGCTTGGCGCGCGAGGCACGGCGGTGTCCCCGGGACCGGTAGGCCCCGTTTGATGAGTGCGTCATCGAGTCGCTCCGTGACGTTGATGCTGCCCCGAAGGACATGACGGTGTCGGTTTCGCCCTAGGGGATGGAGAAATCCGGCCAGTGGGTTCCGTGAATTGAGTCATAGGTCGAACAAAAGATCCAAGGGCCCCTTCGGTCCCGGTCCAAGGCCCCTTGTCCGGCCGCCCCACGGCCCCGCGGACCCCTGGCGTAGGCTGGATCGGTCTTGACGAACCCCCTCCGAAGGGACGCCCGGTGACCGCGAACGCCGACCTCGCGTCTATTGACGTCGCAGCCGTCCTCGACCGCGCCGCCGCCGGCGGCCGGATCACCCCGGAGGAGGCGCTCGAGCTCTACCGGTCCGCCCCGCTGCACGCCCTGGGCGCGGCCGCCGACGCGGTGCGCCGCCGCCGGTACGCGGGCGTCGAGCACATCGCCACGTACATCATCGAGCGCAACATCAACTACACCAACGCCTGCGTGACGGCCTGCAAGTTCTGCGCCTTCTACGCACCGCCCAAGAGCGACAAGGTGTGGACCCGCTCCCTGGACGACATCCTGCGCCGCTGCGCCGAGACCGTGGAGCTGGGCGGCACCCAGATCATGTTCCAGGGCGGCCACCACCCCGACTTCGGCGTGGAGTACTACGAGGAGCACTTCTCGGCGATCAAGAAGGAGTTCCCCCAGCTGGTGATCCACTCGCTGGGCGCCTCCGAGGTGGAGCACATGGCGCGCATCTCCGGGGTGAGCGCCGAGGAGGCCATCCGCCGTATTCACGCCGCCGGGCTGGACTCCTTCGCCGGCGCCGGCGCCGAGCTGCTGCCGGAGCGGCCGCGCAAGGCCATCGCCCCGCTCAAGGAGTCGGGCGAGCGCTGGCTGGAGATCATGGAGATCGCCCACAACCTGGGCGTGGAGTCCACCTCCACCATGCTGATGGGCACCGGCGAGACCAACGCCGAGCGGATCGAGCACCTGCGGATGATCCGCGATGTCCAGGACCGCACCGGCGGCTTCCGGGCCTTTATCCCCTACACCTACCAGCCGCAGAACAATGTGCTCCGGGGCCGCACCCAGGCCACCGTCTTCGAGTACCTGCGCATGATCGCCGTGGCCCGGCTGTTCCTGGACAATGTCGCCCATATCCAGGGCTCCTGGCTGACCACCGGCAAGGAGGCGGGCCAGCTGTCGCTGCACTACGGGGCGGACGACCTGGGCTCGGTGATGCTGGAGGAGAACGTGGTCTCCTCGGCCGGCGCCAAGCACCGCTCCAACCTGGTGGAGATGATCGACCTCATCCGCAAGGCCGGCCGCGTCCCGGCGCAGCGTGCCACCACCTATGAGCACCTGCACATCCATGACGACCCGGCCAATGACCCGGTGGACCACCGGGTGGTCTCGCACCTGTCCTCCACCGCGCTGGAGGGCGGCACCGCGCACCCCGAGCTGAAGCTGATCACCTCCGACTGATGCTGACCGTTCACACGGCGGACCTGCTGCTGGCCGGGGAGGGCTCGGCGCCCGTCCCCGGTGGCGCGGTGGCCGTGGACGGCGGTCGTGTGGTGGCCCTGGGTCCGCTGCCCGAGGTGTCCGGCGCCTGCCCCGCCGCCCGGCTGCGCCGCTGGCCCGGCCTGCTGCTGCCCGGGCTGCGGCAGTGGCACGGGGCCGCGCTGCTGGAGCGTACGTACCATCCCGACCCGCGCGAGTACGAGCTGCTCGGCGACCGTCCGCTCACCGGTGCGGCCCTGGCCGCCCTGCCGATGACCGAGACCCGCTGGGCGGGCAGCGCCCGGCGCGGCCTCCAGCGGATGCTGGGCCAGGGCACGGTGGCGGTGGCCGGTCCGTTCACCGACCCGGTGGTACGGACCGCGGTGGCCCGCTCCGGTCTGACCGTGCTGACCGTGCTGCCCGTCTCCGCCCCGCCGCCGGGCGAGCCGGACCTTGACCCGCTGCGCGGCGCAGCTGTTCTCGCCGACGCACTGGCCGCACCGCTGTCCGTGGGCAGGCGGGCCGATCTGGCGGTGTTCGATGTGCCGGACGAGGCGGGATTGCTCGCCACCGGTGCGGGGTCATGTGTGGCCACGGTGCTGGGCGGCCGGTTGCTGCACCGGCGGGCCTGAGTCAGCGCGTTATCGGGTCACCACTGGTTCGGGTGACGCTACCGTCGTAAACGGGACCGCGATCCGTACCCGCGTCCACACTGGCGTCCATGGGAGCAGTGATGACCGCAGAGCGGCTGGAGAAGGCCACTCCTGAAAACTGGATGTTCCCGCCTGCCGACGGCTGGACGTTTGACCAGGTAGAAGACCTGGAGCTGCCGTTCGACTGGGAACTCGTGGACGGAGTGATCGTGGTCAAGGGGAGGACGGTGCCATGGCACAACCTGGTGCGGGCCCGTATTGAGCAGCGACTGGACGAGTGCCTGGAGGGGCCCTACGCCGTACTCTCCGAGCAATGCGTACTGATCGACAAGTACAACCCCCCCGTTCCTGACGTCGTGGTATTCGACCAGCGTGGGATCGACATCTTCGAGGCAAGGCATATTCCCGCGGAGAACGCTGCCCTCGTGGTCGAGGTGGTGTCTCCTGGTTCGCGTCAGGACGATCGTGTCCGCAAGCCTGCCCTGTACGCGGCGGCGGGCATCAAGAACTACTGGCGGGTCGAGCGCGGCGCGGACGGTATCCCCGAGGTGCACGAGTTCTGGCTGCACAGTGAGACCGGTCAGTACATGTCGGCCTCCGACCGTCCGGTGCACGTCGGCAAGTTGGAGACCAGCCGCCCCTTCCCCATCGCCATCGACCTGGCCGCCCTGATCGAGCTGCGCCGCACTCGCGTCAGTGATTCGTAAGGGCGAGGTCCCCGCCCATCAGAACCCCGCTAAGAGGAACCCTCCCCACCGCTTCTGCCGCCAGGATGATCTACGCGGGGACGGCCGCTCCGGTCGTCCCGTGGTGTGAGCTTCAGGGCCCGGACGCCCGGTGGAACCGGTGGGCCACAATGACGCGCACCGTCGGTACAAGCCTGGTCGCCGTGGGGGTCACCAGGCGGGGGGACCGGCGGTCCTGGGGGCGCGGGGGCCCAAGGAGCAGCGCAGTCCACACCGCGGGGCGGCCTCCCTTTCGGGGCGGTCGTCCCCGTCCAGAGCGAGGGGTGAACAATGGGGGGCGTGACCCGAGCCTCCCTGGAAAAGCAGCCGCATGAAGTCGCCGCCATGTTCGATGACGTGGCCGCCAAGTACGACCTCACCAACGATGTGCTCTCCCTCGGCCAGGCCCGGCTGTGGCGCAAGGCCGTGGCCAAGGCGGTCGCCGCCCGCCCCGGCGAGAAGGTGCTGGACCTCGCGGCCGGTACGGGCACCTCCTCGCTGCCCTTCGCCGCCGACGGCGCCTATGTGGTCCCCTGCGACTTCTCCATCGGGATGCTGCGCGAGGGCAAGAAGCGCAACCCCTGGCTGCCGCTGACCGCCGGGGACGCCACCCGGCTGCCCTTCGCGGATGACGTCTTCGACGCGGTCACCATCTCCTTCGGGCTGCGCAACGTCCAGGACACCGATGCCGCGCTGCGCGAGCTGCTGCGGGTGACCCGGCCCGGCGGGCGGGTGGTGATCTGCGAGTTCAGCCGCCCCACCTGGGCGCCGTTCCGCACCGTCTACACCGAGTACCTGATGCGCGCCCTGCCGCCGGTGGCCCGTGCGGTGAGCAGCAACCCGGACGCATATGTCTATCTCGCCGAGTCCATCCGCTCCTGGCCCGGCCAGCCGGAGCTGGCGGCCCGGCTGCAAGGGGCGGGCTGGTCCCAGGTGGCCTGGCGCAACCTCACCGGCGGGATCGTGGCCTTGCATCGGGCTGTTAAAACCGCATAAGCGATAGCGCTCCGGCCGGTAGGATCACGCGGCACCCCACGGCACCCCCCACGCCCCTGACCTGCCCGAACTCCGGAGCGCATATGCCGTTGTCCTGCCCTGCCTGCGGCTTGGCCATCACCCCGGAGGCCCGCCGCTGTGCGGCCTGCGGCGCGGAACTGTCCGCCCCGATTCCGGCGGCGCCACTGGCGCCGCCCCCGCCGCCGGGGCCACCGATGCCGCCGGTGCCACCGCCCTCTCGCGGGGCGCTGTTTCTGCGCCGGGTATTCACCGGCGACTGGGCCGGTTCGGCCCGGGTGGCACTCTGGCCGCTGGCCCTGCTGCTGACCATCGCCCTGGGCCTGTCCATAGCCACCGGCGGCAGCTCCTCGGCCCCCGCCTGGCCCGACCGCTTCCGGCTGTTCATCGCCCTGCTGCTCCAGGGCCTGGGCGGCAGCCTGGACATCGACGCCACCAGCCCCGGCGGCCTGGTCCGGGGCGCCGGCTCGGTATCCGTCCGGCTGCTCACCATCACCGTGCTGTGGACCGTCGCCACCGTGCTGGGCGCACGGCGGCTGCGCCGGGCCCGTCCGGCGGGCGGCGGCCTGGAGTCGGCGCTGCGGACGGGACTGCTGTGCGCGGCGGTGGTGCTGGCCCTGGGCCTCTATGGCCAGCCGGAGTCGGACGGGGTCGCCATCTCCACCACACCCGCCCTGGCCGCCCTCTTTGTCCTGGCGCTGACCGCCGGGACGAGCGCGGCGGTGCTCTGCCGGGACATCTGGGCCGCCCGGCTGGGCCCCGGCGCGCGGATGGCGGTACGCGCCTGGGGGACGGCGCTGCGCGCCCTGGCCCTCTCGGTGGCGCTCTGGGCCGTGATCGACTTTGTCTTTGTCGCCGCCCACCAGGAAGAGGTGGGCGGCGGCTGGGGCGTACTCGCCTCGCTGGCCTTCCTGGGCAATATGGCCGTGCTCTCGCTGGGGCTCTCCTTCGGCGCGGACGCCGAGGCCACCGCCACCCCCGGTGGCGGGACGGGCTTCTCCCCCTATGGCACCGGCGGCGGCTGGTCCCGCAGCGCCACCGTCGGTCTGGACCAGATCGGCGAACAGTGGGGCGTCTGGGCCCAGTTGGGAGTGGTGGCGGCGGGCGCGCTGTGCGCGCTCTCGCTCACCTGGCTCCTGGTCCGCCGCTGCCGCGCCGGCTACCGCGAGCAACTCCTCTCCGGCGCCTTCTTCCTGGCCGCGCTCTGGCTGCTGGCCCTGGCCTCGGGCATCTCGGTGGAGCTGAGCGGACAGGTGTCCTTCATCCCCTCCCTGGCCTCCGAACTGCACCTGGGCAACAGCCACTTCGGCCTGGACGGCGGCGAAACCCTGCTCTTCGGAGCGCTGTGGACCGCGGGCGCGGTTCTGCTGGGGGTACTCATCCAGAGCACCCGCCGCCCGGACCCCGCTCCGCCGGCGCCCCCGTACGGCCCGCCGCCGTCCTGGCATCCGGCCGCGCCGACGGCCTCCGCACCGCTCCCGCCGACGGCTCCGCCCACCGCACCGGCGGCTCCGCCCGCGAGGCCGGCCACCTCGCCCACCGTGCCCGGCGCGCCACCCGCCGCTCCGGCCCGGCCTCCGGCCCCGCCCGCCGCCGCGCCCGGGCCGGGCGCCCCTGCCACGCCGAATGCCCAGCCCTCCGCGAACACCGCCCCGCCGGGCCCGAGTTCCGCGAACGCGACCTCAACCGCCGGGCCCTTCGCGGACATGACCCCGCCTGCCGGGCCTCCCCTGGGCAAGGTCCCGCCCACCATGCCGTTCGCGGCGCACCCCACCCCGGGGAGCACCCACAGCACCCCGCTCGGTGCCCCAACTCCCGCGCCCGCCAAGCCGGTCCGCGCCCGCGCCCCCTACCTTCGATGGATCGCCATCGGCCTGGCCGCGTTCCTGGTCGGCGGCGCGGGCGCCGCAGGGGTGCTGCTGGTGCAGCAGCACAAGGACGGCAAGCCGCATGCCGCCACGGCCGTATCGGCGGCGCCGACCCCGTCCACCGCGTCCACGGCCGCACCCGCACCCACACCCCCACCCACATCACCCGCACCCCCGCCCACCCCAACCCCCCTCCAGGACAAGCCCACTCCCCCCACCGGCGAGCCCCCCGCCGGATATGAGCGGATGACCTCGCCGGAAGGGTTCTCGCTCGCCGTGCCCCGCGGCTGGCACCGGGAGGACAAGGGCAGCGGGCAGATCGACTACGCGGGCCCCACCGGCCCGGAGCACCTGCGCATCGGGATCCTGGAACACAGCACGCAGTCGGCCTATGACCACTTCCTGGCGATGGAGAAGGTGGTCGGCAAGCAGCAGGGCTACCAGCGGGTCGGCATGACGGCCAACACCTTCCAGGGGCACCCGGGCGCCCGCTGGGAGTGGACCTGGCAGGATCCGGGGTCCGGGCAGGCCATGCGCGCCATGGACCAGGCCTATGTGGGACCGGACGGCACCGAGTACGCCATCCTCTTCCAGGGCCGTGACCACCTCGGCAGCGACTTCGGCGCCACCTTCCGTACCGCCCTGGCCTTCTGGTGGGTGGGCCCTTACTGACCGCGTGCCCGCGGCCGTCCGCCCGGCTCATAGACTCGGTCGACAGACCCGGTCACCAGCCGAACGGAGAGCCGACGTGACTGCTTCCCCAGCCGAACACACCGCCGATGTGATCGTGGTGGGCGCCGGTCCCGCCGGCTCCACCACCGCGTACTACCTGGCCAAGTCCGGCCTGGACGTGCTCCTGCTGGAGAAGACCGCCTTCCCCCGGGAGAAGGTCTGCGGTGACGGCCTCACCCCCCGGGCCACCAAGCAGCTGGTGTCGATGGGCATCGACATCTCCGAGGAGGCGGGCTGGCTGCGCAACAAGGGCCTGCGCATCATCGGCGGCGGCGTCCGGCTCCAGCTGGACTGGCCGGAGCTGGCCTCCTTCCCCGACTACGGGCTGGTCCGCAAGCGCGATGACTTCGACGAGCAGCTGGCCCGGCAGGCGGTGAAGGCGGGCGCCCGGCTGTACGAGCGCTGCAATGTGGGCGCGCCGGTGACCGATGACCGCACCGGACGGATCACCGGCGTCCAGGCCCGGCTGGGTGACGACAAAACCCCGGTCACCTTCCACGCCCCCCTGGTGGTGGCCGCCGACGGCAACTCCTCCAGGCTCTCCCTGGGCATGGGCCTGCACCGCCGGGAGGACCGCCCGATGGGCGTGGCGGTGCGTACCTACTTCACCTCGCCCCGCCATGACGACGACTATCTGGAGTCCTGGCTGGAGCTGTGGGACCGGCGCGGCCCGCAGGACCGGCTGCTGCCGGGCTACGGCTGGATCTTCGGCATGGGCGATGGTACGAGCAATGTGGGGCTCGGCGTCCTCAACACCTCCAAGTCCTTCAAGGAGCTGGACTGGCGGGAGATCCTCAAGGCCTGGTGTGCCTCCATGCCCGAGGACTGGGGCTACACCCCTGAGAACATGACCGGCCCCATCCGCGGCGCCGCCCTCCCCATGGCCTTCAACCGCCAACCCCACTACAGCCGCGGCCTGTTGCTGGTCGGCGACGCGGGCGGGCTGGTCAACCCCTTCAACGGCGAGGGCATCGCCTACGCCATGGAGTCCGGGCAGCTCGCGGCCGAGGTGATTGTCCAGGCGCACGCCCGGGCGTCCTACGCCCAGCGGGAGCTGGCGCTCCAGCGCTACCCCAAGGTCCTCAAGGACACCTATGGCGGCTACTACACGCTGGGCCGCGCCTTTGTGAAGCTGATCGGCAACCCCAAGGTGATGAAGCTGGCCACCGAACGCGGCCTGACCCACCCGCTGTTGATGAAGTTCACCCTCAAGATGCTGGCCAATCTCACCGACCCCACCGGGGGCGATGCGATGGACCGGATCATCAATGGGCTGAGCAAGGTCGCGCCGCGTTCCTGAACGCCAAGGGAACGCTGACGCCCGGTTGACGGGCGACCGCATACGCTCCCGCCATGCGAACTCCCCGACGCGCGGCCCGAGTAGCCGTTCTCGACCCATACGGTGCCGTCTTCCTCTTCCGCTATGACAACGAAGAGGTCGGCGTCCACTGGGCGATGCCCGGCGGCGGGCTGGAGCCCGGCGAGACCCCGCGCCAGGGCGTGCTCCGTGAGCTCAGGGAGGAGACCGGCTGGACGGATCTGGAGCCGGGGCTGCTGCTGGGCACCTGGGAGCATGACTTCACCCGCGCGGGGATACCGGTGCGCCAGCATGAGGACATCTATCTGGCGTACGGCCCCCGCCGGGACCCCTCCGGTCCGCTCGCCGCCGCGCACGCCGAGGACGGCATCCTCGGCTGGCGCTGGTGGACGCCCCCGGAACTGGCCGGAGCCGGGGAGGCGCTCTGGCCGCCGCACCTGGCCCAGTTGCTGCGGCCGCGCCCCGGTCAGGTGCCGGCCGTAACCGCGTGGACCGGCGCCCACCAGTAGTCGCACAGCCGCCGTGGCTCCTCGGGGGTGAAACCGGCCTCCGCCAGGTCCGCCACCCAGGCGGCCACCGGCTGTTCATCGTGCTCCTGGTGCCCCGAGCTGCCCAGCTTCCCCAGCAGCACCGGTATCAGAAAGCCCTGGGCGACCAGTTCCCGGCTGTCCCCGTACTCCCGCAGGCCCCGCTCATAGCGCGAGACCAGATAGCGGAACCAGCGCGGCTCCAGCCCGTCCCCGATCACCGGTGCGTCGAACTCCACCAGCACCAGCCGTCGGGTACGCGGCCGCAGCCACCGCAGCAGCTCCAGCCGCTCGGCCCGCCCCAGGGTCAGCAGGGCGAAGGTCTCCTGCACCAGGTCCCAGGAGCCGTCCGCCGCCCGGGCCATGAACTCCTGCCCGGTGAGGGCGTGTCCCCGGTGCGGTATGCCGCGCCGGGCCAGCTCCCCGGTGACCAGCTCCAGCCGCTCGGCGGAGGGTTCGACCACCTCCACAAAGCCCACGTCCTCGGTGAGCGCGGGCAGCAGAGCGTGCCCCTCACCGCTGCCGATGTCCAGCAGTCGCCGGGGCCGCCGGGCGGTGTACTCGCCGCGCAGCGCCTCGCGGGTGGCCCGGTAGAGCTCCACATTGCCGCCACCGCCGACAAAGGCGCTGAACGCGGCCGACTCGCCGTAGACATCGGGCTGCCGCCCGGCGGCCAGCCAGCGGGCGGTCTCCGTGTACACCACCCGTCCCGGCTCCGCGGCGGCCGCCTCGGCCGCCAGCCCGGCCGCCGTCTCCGGGTCGCCCGCCCGGTAGGCGGCCATGGCGAGATAGAACCGCTCCTCCGGCGAGGCCGCCGCCGCGGCCAGGCCGGCCGCCCGCTCCCCGGCCACCAGATGCTCCCTCAACAACTCCAGCGTCATCCGCCCCGCCACCCCTCCGCCGAATCTCCATTGCAGCCATGCAACGGCAATGCTGAAGTGACCCCATGGATCCGGCAAATGTTTTGCGTGCCCTGGACGCCCAACTCCGCGAGCACGCCTGCCCCGACGGGCCCGGCGCCCGGGTGGAACGAGTGGGCGAGGTGGTACGGCAGACGGCACCGCCGCCCGGCTGGAACGGGGTGCTCTGGTCCCGCCTCACCGAGGCCACCGCGGACGCGGCCATCGCCGCCCAGGTCCGCCATTTCGCCACGCTGGGACGGGACTTCGAGTGGAAGCTGTACTCCCATGACGCCCCGGCAGACTTGGCGGACCGGCTCCAGGCCGCGGGCTTCATCCCCGAGCCCCCGGAAACCGTGATGGTCGCCGAAGTGACCGCCGTATCCACCGAGTTGAACCTCCCCGAGGGCATCCATCTGCACACCGTCACCGACCCCGCCGAGGTCCATCTGGTGGCCACCGCCCATGAGCAGGCCTTCGGCACGGACGCGGCCCGTCTGGCGCACCGGCTGCGCGAGCAACTCGCCCGGCAGCCGGAGGAGCTCACCCTTGTGGTCGCCATGGCCGGTGACCAGCCGGTGTCCGCGGCGCGCATGGAGCTCTGCCCCGGCACCGAGTTCGCCGGACTCTGGGGCGGCGGGACCGCGCCCGGCTGGCGCGGCCGTGGCATCTACCGGGCCCTGATCACCCACCGGGCCCGTATCGCCGCCGCCCGCGGCTACCGCTATCTCCAGGTGGACGCGTCCGAGGAGAGCCGCCCCATCCTGGGGCGGCTGGGCTTCATGGAGCTGAGCACCACCACGCCGTATGTCTACGACCCGGGGCGGAGGGCGCCCCATTAGGGGCGCGGGGAACTGCGCGAGCAACCCTCACCTGCCCGCGGATGACACCCGACCCGGGGTGCGGGGCCGCTCACCAGAGAGACGCCCCCGGGGCGCGGTCGTCTTCCCCCTGCGGGCCGTCTGTGGCTGTTCGCGCAGTTCCCCGAGCCCCTATGGGGCGCCCCGCAAACCGAAGAGCCGCCGCCCCAAGCGGAGGGGCGACGGCTCGACAGTCACAGAATCAACGCGCGTCACATGACGCGAACAGCGCCCGTGGGGGGCGAGTAGCTCAGATCCCGCTCGACAATGCCCGTGCTGGGGTTCTGCGCACCGATGAACTTGCCGCCGCCCACATAGACCGCGACGTGGTACGCGCTGCCGGCCGAACCCCAGTAGAGGATGTCGCCGGGCTGGAGGTTGTCCAGGCCCACCTGGGTGCCGGCCGTGGACTGGTCCTGGGAGACGCGCGGCAGGCTGATGCCGATCTGCTGGTAGGCGGCCTGGACCAGGCCGGAGCAGTCATAGGAGGACGGGCCGGTGGAGCCCATCACATACGCCTTGCCGAGCTGGGCCTCCAGGAAGGAGATCAGGGTGGCCGCACTGCCGGTGGCGTGCGAGCTCGACGGCGTGGCGGAGTCGGAGGAGTCCGAGGCGGACCGGGCGGACAGCGAGGCCCGGCCCGCGTCCCGGGAGGCCCGCGCCTCCGCGTCCCGCTTCTCCTTGGCGGCGGCCGCCTTGCGCTCGGCCTCCGCCTTGCGGTCGGCCTCCTGCTTGGCCTTCTTCGCCGCGGCCTTGGCGGTGTCGGCCGCCTGGTCCACCTGCGCGCGTACCTGGTAGTCCACCGCGGTCTGCTGGGTCGCGTCCGCGCTCTGGGTGATGGAGGAGGCCAGCTCGGCGTTGAAGGCCGGCATCTCCATCGTGGCCTCGGTCGGCTTCTCCGCCGCGTCTGCCTGGGCGGCCGCGGTGACGGCCAGGGTGCTGAGGACGCCACCGGCAACACCCGTGCGAACGACCCAGGACTGGGTCGCCGGGCGCCGGGGCTTCCGGTGGCTGGTTATGTGCGCGTTGGGGGACATGGGACAAGGGCTTACCAGGCGGCGCAGGTTGAGTTCAATACGAGTGGCGTAGGTCACAAATCGCCGTCATGGGGCCCTGATTCGCCCCGCGGAGAGCGGAAACGGCCCCGCAAACCCCTCCACCAGGAATCGTGATCATGCGGTTATCCATGGCATTTGGGCGCTGGGCGGGACCGGCGGCGGGGCATATCACGTTCCGGTCTCGGCCGTCGAGGCGAGTTGTTCGAACCCGCCGGAAATCGGCCCCGCGCGTGGTGGAGTTCACGCTGCGGCCCGCTGGTGAACCGATGCGCGAGCGGACGATCAAGCGCCTCGTGAGGACGGCCCTCGCTCCAGCGAGTGGGGTTCCTATATCAGTTGACGGCGAGTCCTGCCAAGTTGCCGTCACCGGGCAGAATTTGATAATGGCTCACCCCGTTTCAGCAGCCGCGATGCGGTAAAGGATCACCGCAGGTGATCAAGCAGGCGCCCCCCGTACGGAGATCACCACTCATCCGACTTGATGATCGTTCGTCAGGTGGTGGAGATCACAAACGTGGTGCCGTACGCCGTGTCGCAGATCACAGACCGCCGGGCATAGGATGCCCCTCGACCCGGGCTTGTGAACTGCCTCACATAGAGGGGATCTTCACGGTGATTTCGCGCCGCGTACGCCGAAGTCCCCCAAGTGGTGCCGCCTGCCCGGTCCGGTCAGCCAGCAGCAGTCAGCGTCGACTGGAAGGAGCGAGGAGCGGTGAACGCCTATGCGCCCATCCTCGTACTGGGAGCCCTGGGAGCGGGCTTCGCGATCTTCTCCGTGGTGATGGCCTCGCTCATCGGGCCCAAGAGGTACAACCGCGCCAAGCTGGAGGCCTATGAGTGCGGTGTCCAGCCGACCCCACAGGCCCCGGGGCGCGGCCGCTTCCCGATCAAGTACTACCTGACGGCGATGCTCTTCATCGTCTTCGATATCGAGATCGTCTTTCTCTACCCCTGGGCCGTCTCCTTTGACGCCCTCGGGCTCTTCGGGCTCGTCGAGATGCTGCTCTTCGTGCTCACCGTCTTCGTCGCCTACGCCTATGTATGGCGGCGCGGCGGCCTGGAATGGGACTAGGGGGCGCGACAGCGGATGGGACTCGAGGAGAAACTGCCCAGCGGCTTTCTGCTGACCACCGTGGAGCAGGCGGCGGGCTGGGTCCGCAAGGCATCGGTCTTCCCGGCCACCTTCGGACTGGCCTGCTGTGCCATCGAGATGATGACCACCGGCGCCGGGCGCTATGACCTGGCCCGGTTCGGGATGGAGGTCTTCCGCGGCTCCCCGCGCCAGGCCGACCTGATGATCGTCGCCGGGCGGGTCAGCCAGAAGATGGCGCCGGTGCTGCGGCAGGTCTACGACCAGATGCCCAACCCCAAGTGGGTCATCTCCATGGGCGTCTGCGCCTCCAGCGGAGGCATGTTCAACAACTACGCCATTGTCCAGGGCGTGGACCACATCGTGCCGGTGGACATCTACCTCCCCGGCTGTCCGCCCCGCCCCGAGATGCTGATGGATTCCATTCTCAAGCTGCACAAGAAGATCCAGGGCGAGAAGCTCGGCGCCCATCGCCGGGAGGCGGAGCGCCAGGCCGAGGAGGCGGCGCTGAAGGCCCTGCCCCTCATCGAACAGAAGGGGCTGCTGCGATGAGCGAGGAGCCGGCCGGGCCCGCCGAGGAGCGGGTGCCCGCCCAGCGCGAGGACACCGGCGAGGTGATCGGCGTCCGGCGGGGCATGTTCGGGGCCAAGGACGGCGGTGACACCAGCGGTTATGGGCGTCTGGTACGGACCGTCCAGCTGCCGGGGGCCAGTACGCGGCCGTACGGCGGTCCACGCGGCGGAGCCGCATATGGAGACTTCGACGAGGTGGCGGACGAGCTGGAGGGCGCCCTGGAGGAACAGGGCCTGGTCCCGGAGAACGCCATCGAGAAGACGGTGGTCCACCGGGGCGAGCTCACCTTCCATATCGCCCGCGAGCATCTGCTCCGGGTGGCCAGGACGCTGCGCGACGACCCGGCGCTGCGCTTCGAGATGTGCACCGGCGTCAGCGGCGTCCACTACCCCGGGGACAAGGGCCGCGAGCTGCACGCCGTCTACCACCTGCGCTCGATCACCCATAACCGGCTGATCCGGCTGGAGGTCAGCGCCCCGGACAGCGATCCCCATGTGCCGTCCATCGTCGAGGTCTATCCGGCCAACGACTGGCATGAGCGCGAGACCTATGACTTCTTCGGGCTGGTCTTCGACGGCCATCCGGCACTGACGCGCATCATGATGCCGGACGACTGGCAGGGCTTCCCACAGCGCAAGGACTACCCCCTGGGCGGCATCCCCGTGGAATACAAGGGCGCCCAGATCCCCGCTCCGGACCAGCGGAGGTCATACAGCTGATGTCGACTCCCGAAGCAAGCTCCCGCGAGACCACCGAGGGCCCCGTCTATACGGTCACCGGCGGCGACTGGGACGAGATCACCGAGGCCGCCCGGCAGGCCGATGACGAGCGCATCGTGGTCAATATGGGCCCCCAGCACCCCTCCACCCATGGGGTGCTGCGGCTGATCCTGGAGATCGACGGAGAGACGGTCTCCGAGGCCCGGGCCGGAATCGGCTATCTGCACACCGGGATCGAGAAGAACCTGGAGTACCGCAACTGGACGCAGGCCACCACCTTCGTCACGCGTATGGACTATCTGATGGGCCTGCACAATGAGACGGCCTACTGCCTGGGCGTGGAGCGGCTGCTGGGCATCGAGGAGCAGATCCCCGACCGGGCCACCGTGATCCGGGTGCTGCTGATGGAGCTGAACCGAATCTCCTCGCACCTGGTGTACATCGCCACCGGCGGCATGGAGCTGGGTGCCTCCACCATCGCCATCTTCGGCTTCCGCGACCGGGAGATGGTGCTGGACATCTTTGAACTGGTCACCGGCCTGCGGATGAACCAC
Organism: Streptomyces orinoci; assembly: GCF_003121295.1. GTDB lineage: Bacteria > Actinomycetota > Actinomycetes > Streptomycetales > Streptomycetaceae > Streptomyces > Streptomyces orinoci. The sequence goes on along the minus strand of NZ_PHNC01000029.1, from coordinate 1,484,053 downwards.
GCCTATGTCCGCCCCGGCGGGCTGGCCCAGGACCTGCCGCCCGGTGCGGTGGACCAGGTGCGCGAGTTCATCAAGAAGATGCGCCGCAACCTGCCCGAGTACGACAAGCTCGCCACCGGCAACCCGGCCTTCAAGGCCCGGCTGCAGGACGTCGGTTATCTGGACCTCACCGGCTGTATGGCGCTGGGCATCACCGGCCCGATACTGCGCGCCGCCGGGCTGCCGCACGATCTGCGCAAGGCCCAGCCGTACTGCGGCTATGAGAACTATGAGTTCGACGTCCCCACCGGTGACACCTGTGACGCCTATGGCCGCTTTCTGATCCGGCTGGAGGAGATGAAGCAGTCACTGCGCATTGTGGAGCAGTGCCTGGACCGGCTCCAGCCGGGGCCGGTGATGGTGGCCGACAAAAAGATCGCCTGGCCCGCCCAACTGGCCCTGGGCCCCGATGGCCTGGGCAACTCCCTGGACCACATCAAGAAGATCATGGGCACCTCGATGGAGGCCCTGATCCACCACTTCAAGCTGGTCACCGAGGGCTTCCGGGTGCCACCGGGCCAGGCGTACGCGGCCATTGAGTCACCCCGCGGCGAACTGGGCGTGCATGTGGTCAGCGACGGCGGCACCCGGCCGTACCGGGTGCACTTCCGCGACCCCTCCTTCAGCAACCTCCAGTCCATGGCGGCGATGTGCGAGGGCGGCCAGGTGGCCGATGTCATCGTCGCGGTGGCCTCTATCGATCCCGTGATGGGAGGCGTGGACAGGTGACCGAAGTCAGCCTGGGAATGCCGCAGTTGCCCGCGCCGGACTACCCGGCCGAGGTCAAGACCCGGCTGCTGGCCGACGCCCGGGAGGTGATCGGGCGCTATCCGGACAGCCGTAGCGCGCTGCTGCCGCTGCTGCACCTGGTGCAGTCCGAGGAGGGGTATGTCACCCGCACCGGCATCCGGTTCTGCGCCGAACAACTCGGCCTGACCACCGCCGAGGTGACCGCGGTCGCCACCTTCTACACCATGTACCGGCGCCGGCCCGGCGGGGACTACCAGGTCGGGGTGTGCACCAACACCCTGTGCGCGGTGCTCGGCGGGGACGCCATCTTCGAGGCGCTCCGCCGCCATCTGGGGGTGGGCAACGGGGAGACCACCGCCGACGGCAAGGTCACCCTGGAGCACATCGAGTGCAACGCGGCCTGCGACTACGCCCCGGTGGTGATGGTCAACTGGGAGTTCTTCGACAACCAGACCGTGGAGAGCGCCAAAGAGCTGGTGGACGAGCTGCGCGCCGGGCGCACCGTACGGCCCACCCGGGGCGCGCCGTTGTGCACCTACCGGGAGACCGCCCGCATCCTGGCCGGTTTCCCCGATGAGCGGCCGGGCGCGGTGGAGGCGAGCGGCGGCGCCGGTCCGGCCTCACTGGCCGGGCTGCGGCTGGCCAGGGGGGAGGGCGGACCGGCCCGGGTGGGCCCGCCGCGTACCGAGCCGCCACAGGACGAGCGTCCGCCCGAGCACCCCAGTTCGCATGACGCGCCCCAGCAGACATCCGCCTCGGACCCCGACCACCCCAGCGGACCGGTGACCGAGGAGGGGGAGGGATGACCATGGCACCGGAAGTCAGCGAGACGAGCCCCGAGAAGCTGCTCGCTCCCGTGCTCAGCGCGTTCTGGGACGAGCCCGGGTCCTGGACGCTGGAGACCTATCTGCGCCATGACGGCTATGCCGGGCTGCGCAAGGCCCTGGCCATGACCCCCGATGAGGTCATCGCCTATGTCAAGGACTCCGGTCTGCGCGGCCGGGGCGGCGCCGGCTTCCCCACCGGCATGAAATGGCAGTTCATCCCGCAGGGCGACGGCAAGCCGCACTATCTGGTGGTCAACGCGGACGAGTCCGAACCGGGCACCTGCAAGGACATCCCCCTTCTCTTCGCCAATCCGCACGCCCTGATCGAGGGCATGGTGATCGCCTGCTACGCGATCCGCTCCGAGCATGCCTTTATCTATCTGCGCGGCGAGACCGTCCCGGTGCTGCGCCGGCTGCATCTGGCCGTCCGGGAGGCCTACGCGGCCGGCTATCTCGGCCGCGACATTCTGGGCAGCGGCATCAACCTCGATGTCACCGTGCACGCGGGGGCGGGCGCCTATATCTGCGGCGAGGAGACCGCCCTGCTGGACTCCCTGGAAGGCCGCCGCGGCCAGCCCCGGCTCCGTCCCCCCTTCCCTGCGGTGGCGGGGCTCTACGCCTGCCCCACTGTGGTGAACAACGTGGAGTCCATCGCCTCGGTTCCCGCGATTCTGGGCCGGGGCAAGGAGTGGTTCCGTTCCATGGGGAGCGAGAAGTCCCCCGGATTCACGCTCTATTCGCTCAGCGGGCATGTGGCCGGGCCCGGCCAGTACGAGGCGCCGCTGGGCATCACCCTGCGCCAGCTGCTGGGCATGAGCGGCGGCATGCGGCCGGGCCACCGGCTCAAGTTCTGGACGCCCGGCGGCTCTTCGACCCCCATCCTCACCGAGGAGCACCTGGACGTCCCCCTGGACTACGAGGGGGTGGGCGCCGCCGGCTCCATGCTGGGTACCAAGGCGCTCCAGTGCTTCGACGAGACCACCTGTGTGGTGCGGGCGGTGACCCGGTGGACGGAGTTCTACGCCCATGAGTCCTGCGGCAAGTGCACCCCCTGCCGCGAAGGCACCTACTGGCTGGTCCAGTTGCTGCGCGACATCGAGGCGGGCAAGGGCCGGATGGCCGACCTGGACAAGATCAACGACATCGCGGACAACATCAACGGCAAGTCGTTCTGCGCCCTGGGCGACGGTGCCGCCAGCCCCATCTTCTCCTCGCTGAAGTACTTCCGCGCCGAGTACGAGGAGCACATCAGGGGCAAGGGCTGCCCCTTCGACCCGGCGAAGTCCACGGTGTGGGCGGACCGGACCAACCCGCATCCGGAGGTGCGTGCATGACCGTCACCACGCAGCCGCAGGGCGCGCCGGCGGCGCAGGACCTGGTGTCCGTCACCATCGACGGCATTGAACTGTCGGTGCCCAAGGGGACCTTGGTGATCCGGGCGGCGGAGCTGGTGGGCATCGAGATCCCGCGGTTCTGCGACCATCCGCTGCTGGACCCGGTGGGCGCCTGCCGGCAGTGCATCGTGGAGGTGGAGGGCCAGCGCAAGCCGATGGCCTCCTGCACCATCACCTGCACCGACGGCATGGTGGTCAAGACCCAGCTCACCTCGCCGGTGGCCGAGAAGGCCCAGCGCGGGGTGATGGAGCTGCTGCTGATCAACCACCCGCTGGACTGCCCGGTGTGCGACAAGGGCGGCGAATGCCCGTTGCAGAACCAGGCGATGACCGCCGGGCAGGCCGACTCCCGCTTCGAGGGCCGCAAACGCACCTATGCCAAGCCCCTGCCCATCTCCCCCCAGGTGCTGCTGGACCGGGAGCGCTGTGTGCTGTGTGCCCGCTGCACCCGCTTCTCCCAGGAGATCGCCGGGGACCCGATGATCGAGCTGCTGGAGCGGGGGGCGCTGGAGCAGGTGGGCATCGGGGAGGGCGAGCCCTTCCGCTCGTACTTCTCCGGCAACACCATCCAGATCTGCCCGGTGGGGGCGCTCACCTCGGCCGCGTACCGCTTCCGGGCCCGGCCCTTCGACCTGGTCTCCTCGCCCACCGTCTGCGAGCACTGCGCGGGCGGCTGCGCCACCCGTACCGACCACCGGCGCGGCAAGGTGATGCGGCGGCTGGCCGCCGAGGACCCGGAGGTCAACGAGGAGTGGCTGTGCGACAAGGGCCGCTTCGCCTTCCGCTACCAGCAGCGGCCGGAGCGGCTCCAGGAGCCGCTGGTGCGCAATGCCGAGGGGGTGCTGGAGCCGGCCAGCTGGCCGGACGCCCTGGACGCGGCGGCGCGCGGGCTGGCGGCGGCCCGGGGCCGGACCGGGGTGCTCACCGGCGGGCGGCTGACCATGGAGGACTCCTACGCCTACGCCAAGTTCGCCCGGCTGGCGCTGGACACCCATGACATCGACTTCCGGGCCCGGGTGCACAGCGGGGAGGAGGCCGACTTCCTGGCCGCCCAAGTGGCCGGGCGCGGCCACGACTTGGACGGCTCCGGGCTGACGTACACCGCCCTGGAGCAGGCTCCGGCGGTGCTGCTGGCCGGGATCGAGGCCGAGGAGGAGGCGCCCGGGGTCTTTCTGCGGTTGCGCAAGGCGTGGCGCAAGCGGGGGCAGCGCACCTTTGCGCTGGCGCCCTTCGCCACCCGGGGACTGACGAAGGCGGGCGGGGTGCTGCTGCCCGCGGCTCCCGGCACCGAGGCGGAGTGGCTGCGGGCGCTGGCCGCCGGGTCCGGCCTGGACGCCGAGGGGCAGGCGGCCGCCGACGCGCTGCGCGCCCCGGGCGCGGTGATCGTGGTGGGGGAGCGGCTGGCGGCGGCGCCCGGGGCGCTGACCGCCGCGCTGGCCACCGCCACCGCCACCGGGGCGGCGCTGGTGTGGATCCCGCGCCGGGCCGGGGAGCGGGGCGCGGTGGAGGCCGGGGCGCTGCCCGGACTGCTGCCCGGCGGCCGGCCCGCCACCGACCCCCGGGCCCGCGAGGAGACCGCCCGGCTCTGGGGAGTGCCCGAACTCCCGCGCAGTCCCGGCCGGGACACCGGCCAGATCATCGAGGCGGCCGCCGCCGGGGAGCTGGGCGCCCTGCTGGTGGGCGGGGTGGAGCCGGCCGATCTGCCGGATCCGGACCGGGCCCGGGAGGCGCTGGACGCGGTCGGCTTCCTGGTCAGCCTGGAGCAGCGGCCCAGCGAGGTGACCGAGCGGGCCGATGTGGTCTTCCCGGTCGCGGCGGTGGCCGAGAAGGCGGGCACCTTCCTCAACTGGGAGGGCCGGATCCGTCCCTTCGAGCCCGCGCTGCGGCCGGACCAGATGCGGCGGCGGCTGATCATGTCCGACTGCCGGGTGCTGGACCGGCTGGCCGATGCCATGGACGTGGCCCTGGAGCTGCCCGATGTGACGGCGGTACGGCGGGAGCTGGCCCGGCTGGGCCGCTGGCCGGGACCGTACGCCCCGGCCCCGGTGGCGCCCGCCACGCGCCCGGTGCCCGCGCCCGCCGCGGGCGAGGCGGTGCTGGCGGGGCACCGGATGCTGCTGGACCAGGGCCGCCTGCAGGACGGCGATGACGCGCTGGCCGCCACCCGGCACCCGGCCCCGGCCCGGCTGTCGGCCGGCACCGCCGCCGAAGTGGGCGTGGCGGACGGCGAGTTGCTGGCGGTACGCGGCCCGTCCGGCACCGTCCGGCTGCCGCTGGCCATCACCCCGATGCCGGACCGGGTGGTCTGGCTGCCGCTGAACTCCACCGGCCGGGGCGTGTTCTCCGACACCGGGGCGCGCCCCGGGGAGCTGGTGCGCATCGGCCCCGACACCCAGGCACCGGAGGTGCGTTGATGACCCTGTCGATGGAAGACCTGTCGATGTTCGGCAGGGACCCCTGGTGGCTGGTGGCCCTCAAGGCCGTCTTCTGCTTCGCCTTTGTGATGGTGACCGTCCTGGTCTCCATTGTCTTCGAGCGCAAGATCATCGGCTGGATGCAGCTGCGCATCGGCCCCAACCGGCATGGCCCCTGGGGAATGCTGCAATCCCTGGCCGACGGTGTGAAGTTGATGCTCAAGGAGGACATCGTCGTCAAACGGGCCGACAAGCTGGTCTATGTGCTGGCGCCGGTGGTCGCGGCCATCCCGGCCTTTATGGCCATCGCGGTGATTCCCTTCGGCCCGGCGGACGACGAGATCTCCATCTTCGGCCACCGCACCACCATGCAGCTCACCGATCTGCCGATCGGGGTGCTCTACATCCTGGCCACCGCCTCGGTGGGCATCTATGGGATCGTGCTGGGCGGCTGGTCCTCCGGCTCGACCTATCCGCTGCTGGGCGGGCTGCGCTCCTGCGCCCAGATGATCTCCTATGAGATCGCCATGGGGGTGTCCTTCGCCGCGGTCTTCCTCTACTCCGGGTCGATGTCCACCTCGGCCATCGTCCAGGCGCAGCAGGGCCGTTGGTACATCGTGCTGCTGCCGGTCTCCTTCATCATCTACATCGTGTCGATGGTCGGCGAGACCAACCGGGCGCCGTTCGACCTGCCGGAGTCCGAGGGTGACCTGGTGGGCGGCTTCAACACCGAGTACTCCTCCATCAAGTTCGCGATGTTCATGCTGGCCGAGTACGTCAACATGGTCACCGTCTCCTCGGTGGCGGTGACGTTGTTCCTCGGCGGCTGGCGGGCGCCCTATCCCATCTCGGCGTTCTGGGCCGGGGCCAACCACGGCTGGTGGCCGCTGGCCTGGTTCGTCATCAAGATGGCGCTGCTGCTGTTCTTCTTCATCTGGCTGCGCGCCACCCTGCCCCGGCTGCGCTACGACCAGTTTATGAAGCTGGGCTGGAAGGTCCTGATCCCGGTGTCCATGGCCTGGCTGATGCTGGTGGCCACGGTGCGGGCGCTGCGCAACGAGAACTATGACTTCCGGCAGATCCTGCTCTATATCGGCGGCGCGGTGCTGGCGATCCTGCTGCTGTCGCTGCTGGCCGACGCCTTCAGCGGCCGGGCCGACCGTAAGCGTGCCGAGCCGGGGCCGGAGAACGGATTCGATCCCATGGCGGGTGGCTATCCGGTGCCCCCGCTGCCCGGCCAGAGCCTGCCGCCGGTGCCGCGCAGGCGGCCCCGCGGCCAGGGCGAGCTCATTGTCAGTGGTGGCCTCGATACTGTGCGTGACGGAAAGGAGGGTGGCGGTGCCCGCTGAGCACTCCCGCCTGAACCCGGTGGCCGGGTTCGGCGTGACCTTCAAGGACATCTTCAAAAAGCGCCTCACCGAGCAGTATCCGGAGTACAAGAAGCCCACCGCGCCGCGCTTCCACGGCCGCCACCAGCTCAACCGGCATCCGGACGGCCTGGAGAAGTGCATCGGCTGCGAGCTGTGTGCCTGGGCCTGCCCGGCGGACGCCATCTATGTGGAGGGCGCGGACAACACCCCCGAGGAGCGCTACTCGCCGGGCGAGCGGTACGGCCGGGTCTACCAGATCAACTATCTGCGCTGCATCCTGTGCGGCCTGTGTGTGGAGGCGTGCCCGACCCGCGCGCTGACCATGACCAATGAGTACGAACTGGCCGACCGCAGCCGGGAGTCGCTGATCTACACCAAGGAGGAGCTGCTGGCGGGCCTGGAGGAGGGCATGGTGGACGCCCCGCACGCCATCTATCCCGGAATGACCGAACAGGACTACTACCGGGGGCTGGTGACCGAGGCGGCGCCCGGCACGGTCCGCCAGGTGGCCGTCAGCAAGGGTGAACGGCCCGCCGGGGAAGGGGTGGAGGCATGAGCACCGCTTCCTCGCTGACCTCCACCGGTGAGGCGGTCCAGTTCTGGGTCCTGGCGGTGGTGGCCACCGGTGGCGCGCTGGCCACGGTGCTGATGCGGCGGGCCGTGCACAGCGCCCTCTCGCTGGCCGGGACCATGATCGTGCTGGCGGTGTTCTACCTGGCCAACGGGGCCTATTTCCTGGGCATCGCACAGATCGTGGTCTACACCGGCGCGGTGATGATGCTCTTCCTGTTTGTGGTGATGCTGGTGGGCGTGACGGCCGCCGACTCGCTGCGGGAGACCATCCGGGGCCAGCGCCTGCTGGCCGGGCTGTGCGGACTGGGCTTCGCCGTCCTGCTGTTCGCCGGGATCGGCAATGCCGCACTGCACCACTTCAACGGTCTGGGCCAGGCCAACTCCGGTGGGAATGTGGAGGGTCTGGCGGCCCTGATCTTCACCCGCTATGTCTTCGCCTTCGAGATCACCGGTGCGCTGCTGATCACCGCGGCGGTGGGCGCCATGGTGCTCACCCACCGGGAGCGCACCGAACCGGCCCCCACCCAGCGCCGGCTTTCCGAGGAGCGGGTGCGCAAGGGGGAGCACATCACCCCGCTGCCCGCCCCCGGCACCTATGCCCGGCACAACGCGGTGGATGTGCCGGCCCTGCTGCCCGACGGCACCCCCGCCGAGCTCAGTGTGAGCCCCACCCTGCGGGCCCGGGGCCAGGTCCGGGATGTCTCGGAGAAGGCGCTGGAGGATCTGGCGGCGCTGGAGCAGGGGTCGCGTAAATATCTGGCGCGCGGCAATGGCGAGCGGCAGAAGGGAGCCGGCCGGTGAACCCCGTCAACTACCTCTATCTCTCCGCCCTGTTGTTCACCATCGGTGGCGTGGGGGTGCTGATCCGGCGGAACGCGATCGTCGTCTTTATGTGTGTGGAGCTGATGCTCAACGCCTGCAATCTGGCGTTTGTCACCTTCTCCCGGATGCACGGCAATCTGGACGGCCAGATCTTCGCCTTCTTCACCATGATGGTGGCCGCCGCCGAGGTCGTGATCGGCCTGGCGATCATCGTCTCGGTCTTCCGCGCCCGCCGCTCGGCCTCGGTCGATGACGCCAGTCTGCTGAAGCTGTAAGGGGACGCTGACGTGGAGAACCTCATTGGACTGCTGGTCCTGGTACCGCTGTTGGGCGCGGCGGTGCTGCTGTGCGGCGGGCGGCGGCTGGACCGGATCGGGCCCTGGCTGGGCACCCTGCTGGCGGCGGCGTCCTTTGTCATCGGCGTGGTGCTCTTCGCCGGTCTGCTGGGCCGCTCGGCGGACGACCGCACCCTGCGGGTGACGGTCTTCCAGTGGGTGCCGGTCGGCGGCTTCCGCGCCGATATCGGCTTCCAGCTGGACCAGTTGTCGATGACCTTTGTCCTGCTGATCACCGGAGTGGGATCGCTGATCCACCTCTACTCGATCGGCTATATGGCGCATGACGCGCGCCCGCGGCGGTTCTTCGGCTATCTCAATCTCTTTCTGGCCGCCATGCTGCTGCTGGTCACCGCCAACAACTACCTGCTGCTCTACGCCGGTTGGGAAGGGGTGGGCCTGGCCTCGTATCTGCTGATCGGCTTCTGGCAGCACAAGCCCAGCGCGGCCACCGCCGCCAAGAAGGCGTTCCTGGTCAACCGGGTCGGTGACATGGGGCTGTCGATCGCCATCATGCTGCTGTTCACCACCTTCGGCACCTTCGCTTTCCAGCCGGTGCTGGCCGGCGCGGACCGTACCGGCGAGGGCAGGCTGACCGCGATCGCGCTGCTGCTGTTGCTGGCGGCCTGCGGCAAGTCGGCCCAGGTGCCGCTGCAGAGCTGGCTCGGGGACGCCATGGAGGGCCCCACCCCGGTCTCCGCCCTGATCCACGCCGCCACCATGGTCACCGCCGGGGTGTATCTGATCACCCGCTCCGGGCCGCTCTTCGAAGGGGCGCCGGACGCCCAGCTGGCGGTGGTCACGGTGGGCGCGGTCACCCTGCTCTTCGGTGCCATCGTCGGTTGCGCCAAGGACGACATCAAAAAGGCGCTGGCCGGGTCCACCATGTCCCAGATCGGCTATATGGTGCTGGCCGCCGGGCTGGGCCCCATCGGCTATGTCTTCGGGATCATGCACCTGGTGACCCATGGCTTCTTCAAGGCCGGTCTCTTCCTCGGTGCCGGGTCGGTGATGCACGGCATGAACGACGAGGTGGACATGCGCCGTTACGGCGGTCTGCGCAAGTACATGCCGGTCACCTTCATCACCTTCGGGCTGGGCTATCTGGCCATCATCGGCTTCCCGGGGCTGTCCGGGTTCTTCTCCAAGGACAAGATCATCGAGGCGGCCTTCGCCAAGGGCGGCACCGAGGGCTGGATCCTGGGCGGCGCAGCACTGCTGGGCGCGGCCATCACCGCGTACTACATGACCCGGGTGATGCTGCTGACCTTCTTCGGCGAGGAGCGCTGGCGCAAGCCCCCGTCCCCGCAGGAGCCCAGCGCCGAACCGGCCGCGCACACGGGGGAGTTGCCACACCCGCATGAGTCTCCCAAGGTGATGACCATCCCCATGGTGGTGCTGGCCCTGGGGTCGGTCCTCGCGGGCGGCCTGTTCAGCGTCAATGACGCCTTCGTCAAATGGCTTGAGCCGGTGACCGGGCACAGCGAGGGCCACTCCCCGGTGAGCGCGGCCGCGGTGACCGGGGCCACCCTGGCGGTGCTGGTGCTGGGTGTGGCGCTGGCCTGGGCGCAGTACGGACGGGCCCCGGTGCCGGTGGTCCCGCCGCGTGGCTCGGTGCTCACCCGGCTGGCCCGCCGCGACCTGGGCCAGGACGACTTCAACCATGTGGTGCTGGTGCGCGGCGGCGGACAGCTGACCCGCGGCCTGGTGGAGATCGACCACAAGCTGGTGGACGGGCTGGTGCATGGCACCGCCGTCTCGGTGGGCGGCCTCTCCGGCCTGCTGCGACGGCTGCAGAACGGCTATGCCCGGTCGTACGCGGTGTCGATGTTCGGCGGCGCGGCGGTGCTGATCGCCGCGACCCTGCTGATGAGGGCGGTGTGACCGATGTCCTTCCCGTTGCTTACGGCCACGGCGGCCATTCCGGCGGTGGGCGCGGTCGCCACCGCCGCGATGCCCGCCGCCCGGCGAAGTGCCGCCAAGTGGCTGGCCCTGGCCTTCGCCCTGGCCACCCTGGGCCTGGCGGCGGCCCAGCTGGTCCGCTTCGACCCCGGCTCCGGCCGGGCCTTCCAGCTGACCGAATCCCACGCCTGGATCGCCGACTTCGGGGTCCGCTACCAACTGGGCGTGGACGGCATCGCGGTGGCCCTGATCGGGCTGACCGCGGTGCTGGTGCCCTTTGTCATCCTGGCCGGCTGGCATGACGCGGATGTGCTGGAGGGCGCCGAGCCCAACCGGCGCTGGCGGCCCACCCAGGGCTTCTTCGCGCTGATCCTGCTGGTGGAAGCCATGGTGGTGATGGCCTTCGAGGCCACCGATGTCTTTCTGTTCTATCTGTTCTTCGAGGCCATGCTGGTCCCGATGTACTTCCTCATCGGCGGCTTCGGGGACCGGGCCGGGCAGCGGCCGGAGCAGGAGGCGGCCGACCGGCGCTCGCACGCGGCGGTGAAGTTCCTGCTCTACAACCTGGCCGGCGGTCTGATCATGCTGGCCGCGGTGATCGGGCTGTACGCGGTGACCGCCGGCCAGCTGGGCCATGGCACCTTCTCGCTGACCGAGATCGTCCAGGCCCGGGCCGCCGGGCGGCTGCAACTGGCCACCACCACCGAACGTGCCCTGTTCCTGGGCTTCTTCTTCGCCTTCGCGGTCAAGGCGCCGCTCTGGCCGCTGCACACCTGGCTGCCGGGCGCCATGGGCGAGTCCACCGCCCCGGTGGCGGTGCTGATCACCGCGGTGGTGGACAAGGTGGGCACCTTCGCCATGCTGCGGTTCTGCCTTCAGCTCTTCCCGGCCGCGTCCAAGTGGGCCACTCCGGTGATCGTGGTGCTGGCGCTGGTGAGCATCCTCTACGGTGCCCTGCTGGCGGTCGCCCAGCGGGACATCAAGCGGCTGATCGCCTATGCCTCGATCTCCCACTTCGGCTTCATCATCCTGGGCGTCTTCGCCATGACCACCCAGGGCCAGAGCGGCGCCACCCTCTATATGGTCAACCACGGTATTTCCACGGCCGCGTTGATGCTGATCGCAGGCTTCCTGATCTCCCGGCGCGGCTCCCGGCTGATCGCCGACTACGGCGGGGTGCAGAAGGTGGCGCCGGTGCTGGCGGGCACCTTCCTGGTGGCCGGTCTGGCCACCCTCTCACTGCCCGGTCTGGCGCCCTTTGTCTCCGAATTCCTGGTGCTGGTGGGCACCTTCAGCCGCTATCCGGTGGCCGGGGGCATCGCCACCCTGGGCATTGTGCTGGCCGCGCTCTATGTGCTGGTGCTCTACCAGCGCACCATGACCGGCCCGCTGAAGGAGCCGGTACGCGCCATGCCGGACCTGCGGGTGCGCGAACTGGCCGTGGTGGCACCGCTGATCGCCCTGCTGCTCTTCCTGGGCGTCTACCCCAAGCCGCTGACCAGGATCGTCAACCCGGCGGTGGAGCACACCATGTCCCAGGTCTCCCGGACCGATCCCCGGCCCGATGTCCCCCTGACCGATGCGGAGGTCGCCAAGTGAGCAGCGCGGCAACTGTCCACAGCCTGTGGATGACGGCGGCCGACGCCCCGAAGAGGATTCCGGCCCCCCATATCGAGTACGGCCAGCTGTCACCGGTGCTGATTGTGCTGGGCGCGGCGGTGCTGGGCATCCTGGTGGACGCCTTTCTGCCGCGTCGGCTGCGGCACCCGGCGCAGCTGATGGTGGCCCTGGTGGGGCTGGCGGCCGCCTTCGCGGCGGTGGTGGCCCTGGCGGCCGGCGGCTATGCCACCGACAAGGCGCACCCGGCGGCGATGGGCGCGGTGGCGGTGGACGGCCCGGCGCTGTTCCTCCAGGGCACGGTGCTGCTGGTGGCCCTGGTGGCAGCGTTCACCTTCGGCGAGCGGCGGCTGGACCCTGCCGCGCATGGCCGCCCGGTGGACTCCTTCGCCGCCCAGCCGGCCGCGGTGCCCGGCGGCGAGGCGGAGCGGGCCGCGGTGAAGGCGGGCTGGACCACCACCGAGGTCTTTCCGCTGATGCTGTTCGCGGTGGCCGGAATGCTGGTCTTCCCGGCGGCCAACGATCTGCTGACCCTGTTTGTGGCGCTGGAGGTCTTCTCGCTGCCGCTGTATGTGCTGTGCGCCCTGGCCCGGCGGCAGCGGCTGCTGTCCCAGGAGGCGGCGGTGAAGTACTTCCTGCTGGGCGCCTTCGCCTCGGCCATTCTGCTGTTCGGCATCGCCCTGCTCTATGGCTATGCGGGCACGGTGACGTACTCCGGCATCGCCGATGTGGTCAATGGGACGGTACGGACGGTCGATCCGGTGCTGGCCCAGACCATGGGCAATGATGCGCTGCTGCTGATCGGCGGCGCCATGGTGCTGATGGGGCTGCTGTTCAAGGTGGGTGCGGTGCCGTTCCATATGTGGACCCCGGACGTCTACCAGGGCGCGCCCACCCCGGTCACCGGCTTTATGGCCGCCGCCACCAAGGTGGCCGCCTTTGGCGCGCTGTTGCGGCTGCTCTATGTGGTGCTGCCCGGAATGCGGTGGGACTGGCGGCCGGTGATGTGGGGCGTGGCCATTGTCACCATGCTCTTCGGCGCGGTGGTCGCGGTGACCCAGACCGATGTCAAGCGGCTGCTGGCCTACTCCTCGGTGGCGCACGCCGGTTTCATCCTCACCGGGGTGGTGGCCACCCGGCCGGAGGGCATCTCCTCGGTGATGTTCTATCTGGCCGCGTACTCCTTTGTGACGCTGGGGGCGTTCGCGGTGGTGACGCTGGTGCGGGACGCGGGCGGGGAGGCCACCCAGCTGTCCAAGTGGGCCGGTCTTGGGCGCCGTTCGCCGCTGGTGGCGGCGGTGTTCGCGGTATTCCTGCTGGCCTTTGCGGGCATTCCGCTGACCAGTGGCTTCGCCGGGAAGTTCGCGGTGTTCAAGGCGGCGGCGCAGGGGGGTGCGGTGCCGTTGGTGATCGTGGGTGTGGTGTCCTCGGCGATCGCTGCGTTCTTCTATATCCGGGTGATTGTGCTGATGTTCTTCAATGCGCCGGAGGAGGGCGGGCCTTCGGTGGCGGTGCCGAGTCTGCTGACCTCAACGGCCATTGGAGTGGGGGTTGTTGTCACCGTTGTGCTGGGTGTCGCCCCCCAGTACTTCCTCAACCTGGCCGGGCAGGCCGGGGTGTTCGTTCGCTGACGCCTGACGGTGGGTGGGTGGGCACGCCCCTGCGGGGCGTTGTTCCGCCCGCCCACCCGCCCCTTACCCGGCGATCTACCCGGCGATGATTCGGCCGGTGACCTCGCCCAGGCCGATGCGCGAGCCGTTCGGCCCCGGCGCCCAGCCCGTGATGACGACCTCGTCACCATCCGCCAGGTAGGGCCCCTTGCCCTTGGTGAGTTCCAGCAGACAGCCCACCTGGTCCTCCCCGGGACCGCTCACCGTGCCGGAGGCGTAGAAGTCCCCGGTGCGCAACGAGGCGCCGTTGATGGTCATATGGGCCAGCTGCTGGGCCGCCGTCCAGTACATGGAGGCGAACGGCGGGCGGGTGATCACCTCGCCATTGATGCTGACCTCCAGCCGGATGTCGATCCCGCCCGGCTCGGCGGCCGAGTCGTCCAGGTAGGGCAGCAGTGGGTGGGTCCGCTCCGGCGGCGCCGTACGGGCCGTGTCAAAGGCGTCCAGCGGGGTGATCCAGGCGGACACCGAGGTCGCGAAGGACTTGCCCAGGAACGGACCCAGGGGGACGTACTCCCACTGCTGGATGTCCCGCGCCGACCAGTCGTTGACCAGGCAGACGCCGAAGACATGCTCCCTGAAGTCCCCCAGCGGCACCGGGGTGTTGGCGGGGGCGGGGGTGCCCACCACAAAGCCCACCTCGGCCTCGATGTCCAGCTTGGCGCAGGGCCCGAAGGAGGGGCGCTCGTCGGCCGGCGCCTTGCGCTGGCCCAGCGGGCGCACCACATCCGTCCCGGAGACCACCACCGTGCCGGCCCGCCCGTGGTAACCGATGGGCAGATGCTTCCAGTTGGGGGTCAGCGCCTCCGCGTTCGGCCGGAAGATGCGCCCCACATTGGTGGCGTGGTGCTCGCTGGCGTAGAAGTCCACATAGTCGGCGACCTCGAAGGGCAGATGCAGGGTCACCTCGGACAGCGGATGGAAGTGCGGCCCGTCCAGCCAGGTGCGGACCTCGGCGCGTACCGCCTGCCAGACCGGACGGCCCGCGGCCAGCAGCGGGTTGAGCACCGGCTGGTCCAGCAGGTCGGCGTAGGCCGAGCCATGCTCCGCGGCGGCTGCCGCCGCGTCCAGCACATGGGCGCCGTAACGGACGCCGATGCGGGGGTGGTCCGGGGCGTCGGGGGTGGTGAAGACGCCATACGGAAGGGTGTCCGCGCCGAAGGGGTCGCCTTCGGGCAGCTCGCTGGGGATGTGCTCGGGCATGGGGGTTTCTGCCTCGCCTTCTCCTGGGGTGCTCCTGGCGGCCGTGGACGGGTTCCACTTGCGCCAAACACTACGTGCTGTCGGCGGGCGGGCAAGAGATGTTCGGGGCCTGCCCCGGAGGTGGGAAAAGGTAGGGCAATGTCCGGTAACTCCTTGCTGGAGGCGATGATTCCGAAGTAGCGTCCTAAGTCGGGTCACACACAGTGGGGGGCCGCTGAGGCTGGGTGGCCATGGGGGGTGCTGGTGGCGAGCAGGAGCGCGCCCGAGGCGGACCGATCCGTTCCGGGGCTCATCGTGAAATTCGGTGACTATCCTCTGCACCACGGCGGTGTCGGCGCCATACGCAGCCTCGGCAGACTCGGGGTCCCGATGTATGCGATCACCGAGGACCGCTGGACTCCGGCCGCGCTCTCCCGCTATCTGACCGGCCGCTTCGTCTGGCCGACCACCGGCACCGAGGACCCGGCCGAGCTGGTGGCCGGCCTGCTGCGGATCGGTGAGCGGATCGGCCGCCGGGCGGTGCTGCTGCCCACCGACGAGGAGGCGGCGGTGCTGATCGCCGAGCACTCCGCCGAGCTGGCGCCCGCCTTCCTCTTCTCGCCGGTGGAACGGGAGTTGCCGCGCCGGCTGGCCAGCAAACAGGGGCTGTACGAGCTGTGTACGGAGCATGGGGTGCCCACCCCGGCCACCCTGCACCCCGCCTGCTACGCCGAGATCGAGGAGTACGCCCGTACCGCGGCCTTTCCGGTGGTGGCCAAGAACCGGGAGGCCTTCGAGCGGCGGCGGCGCCCCGCGGTGCATGGCACCACCCGCATCGGCAGCGCCCGTGAACTGCTGTGGCTGGCCCGGGAATGGGGACCGGCGCCCCCCGTGATCCTCCAGGAGTATCTGCCGCGCGAGCACGCCGAGGACTGGATCGTGCACGCCTACTTCGACCGGGACAGCACCCCGCTGTCCCTGTTCACCGGCGTCAAGGTGCGCTCCTGGCCGCCGCACGCCGGGATGACCGCCCACGCCTATGTGGTGGACAACCCCGAACTGGCCGCCCTGGCCGCGCAGTTCATCAAGCAGATCGGCTTCTGCGGGATCATCGACCTGGACTGGCGGTTCGACCGCCGGGACGGCCGCTACAAGCTGCTGGACTTCAACCCCCGGATGGGCGCCCAGTTCCGGCTGTTCGAGAACGAGGCGGGCATCGATGTGGTCCGGGCCCAGCACCTGGACCTCACCGGCCGCCGGGTGCCCGAGGGGGAGCAACTGGCGGGCCGCCGCTTTGTGGTGGAGAACATCGACCTGCCGGCGCTGGCCGCCTACCGGCGCAGCGGCTACACCACCCCGCACGCTCCCGAGCGGGCCAGCGGCACCGAGCTGGCCTGGCTGGCCCGGGACGACATCAAGCCCTTCCTCACCATGCTGGCCCGGCTGGCCGGGCCGGGCGCAAGACATCTGTGGCAGTTGTGGCGTGCGCGGCGCAGTGCCGCGGCGCCCGCGGCGCATGGCTGACAAGGCCGAAAGGCGCCGCTCCGGATCCGGTTTCCGGCCGCTTTTCCGGCCGCTTTTGGGGCCGCAAGGCCGAGCAACGCCCTGGAGGAGAGACGTGACACTTCCGGTAGCAGTCATCGGGGCAGGCCCCTACGGCCTGTCCACCGCCGCCCATCTGCGGGCGCGCTCCATTCCGGTGCGCGTCTTCGGTGAGCCGATGGTGGCCTGGCGCGAGCACATGCCGGCCGGGATGCTGCTGAAATCCACCCCGTCCGCTTCCAGCATCGACGCCCCCCAGCCCGGCCACACCCTGTTCGACTTCTGCCAGGAGGTGGGCGAGCGGCGCTATGAGTCCGACTGGGACGCCATCCCGGTGGAGACCTTCACCCGCTATGGCGAGTGGTTCCAGCGGCGGCTGGTGCCGGACCTGGAGCGGGTGCGGGTGGTGTCGGTGGAGCGCCGGGAGCGCGGTGGCGGCTTTGAGCTCAAGCTGGACTCCGGTGACCAGTTCGCCGCCCGGGCGGTGGTGGTGGCCACCGGCCTGACCGGCTTCGCCCGGGTGCCCGCCGAGCTGGCGGCGGCGGTGCCGGACGGCCCGTCCGCCACCGGCCCCATCTCGCACAGCTCGCACCACCGGGACCTGTCCGGCTTCGCCGGGAAGGACGTGGTGGTGGTCGGCGCCGGGCAGTCGGCGCTGGAGAGCGCGGTGCTGCTGGCCGAGTCCGGGGCCGCCTCGGTACGGGTGGTGGCCCGGCGGCGCGGCGCGGTGCGCTTCGGGGCGGCGCCGGACGGGCAGTCGCCGCTGAAGCCGGACACCCCCTTCGGGCGGGCCTGGTCGCTCTACGCCTTCTCGTACTACGCGGACGGCTTCCGGCATCTGCCCGCGCAGACCCGGGAGTACCTGGTGCGGCGGGTGCTGGGACCGCTGGGCGCCTGGTGGCTGCGGGAGCGGTTCATCGGCCGGGTGCGGGTGACCGAGGGCAAGCGGCTGGCCCGGGCCCGGGTGGAGGACGGGCGGCCGGTGCTGTCGCTGGTGGACGAGCGCGGCTGGGAGAGCGAGCTGGCCGCCGACCATGTGATCGCGGCCACCGGCTACCGGGTGGATTTGGCCGCTTTGGAGTTCCTGGGCGGCGGTCTTCGGACGCGGCTGGCGGTGAGCGCGGGCGGACCCCGGCTGGGGGCCGGCTACCGCTCCTCGGTGCCGGGGCTGTTCTTCACCGGGCTGCCGGCGGCGGCCAGTTACGGTCCGGTGATGCGGTTCGTATGCGGGACGGAGTACGCGTCGCCGCGCCTGGCGCGGGAGGTCGCGCGGATTTAGCCGGGCGGCTACGCCGCAGGGCACGCCCCTCCGGGGGCGTATTACGCCCACCCGCCCGCCCGTCACCGGCGTCCTGGCAGTCTCGACCAGGACTCGGGCAACGAGCGGGCGGGCGGGCGAAAACCGCGCCGCGGGCACGGCCTGCCCGGGCGGGGGCGGACCTACGGTAGGGGACCCGGCGGTGATCGACAGCCGACCGGATACGCTGACTTTCGGTGAAGACAGCGACACATCGACAATCCCCGTGTCCGTAGGCAGACAGGAGTACCCCTCGTGACCGTCGTCGAGCCCTTCGGGCTGAGCGTGCGGGACCAGGCTCTTGAGGCCGATGTCCAGGCTGGTCTGGCCGCTGTCGAGGAGGGCCTGCTGGCCGCCTGCAAGAGCGATGTGCCGTTTATCACCGAGGCCGCCCAGCACCTGGTCAGGGCCGGCGGCAAGCGCTTCCGCCCGCTGCTGGTGATGCTGGCCGCCCAGTTCGGCGACCCCTACGCCCCCGGCGTGGTGCCCTCGGCGGTGGTGGTGGAGCTGACCCATCTGGCCACGCTCTACCACGACGATGTGATGGACGAGGCCGAGGTGCGCCGCGGTGTGGACAGCGCCAACGCCCGCTGGGGCAACTCGGTGGCGGTGCTCACCGGCGACTTCCTGTTCTCCCGCGCCTCGCGGATCCTGGCCGACCTGGGCCCGGAGGCGGTCCGCATCCAGGCCGAGGCCTTCGAGCGCCTGGTCACCGGCCAGATCCTGGAGACCGCCGGTCCCCGGGACGGCCGCGACCCCATCGAGCACTATCTGGACGTACTGGCCGGCAAGACCGGCTCCCTGGTGGCCGTCTCCGGCCGCTACGGGGCGATGATGTCCGGCGCCGACGAGCGGACGGTGGAGATCCTCACCCACTACGGCGAGCGGCTGGGCATGGCCTTCCAGCTGGCCGACGACGTCCTGGACATCGCCAGCGACTCCCATGAGTCCGGCAAGACCCCGGGCACCGACCTGCGCGAGGGCATCGCCACCCTGCCCGTGCTCCATCTGCGCGCCCGGGCCGCCGCCACCGGCGCCCCCGAGGACCTGGAGCTGTGCCGGATGCTGGACGGCGACCTCAGCGACGACGCCCTGCACGCCGAGGTGCTGCGCAGACTGCGCGTCCACCCGGCCCTGGAGCAGGCCCGCCGGGACACCATCCGCTACGCCGAGGAGGCACGCGGCACCCTGGCCCCGCTGCCCGCCTGCACCGCCAAGGACGCCCTGGTGGCGCTGTGCGACGCGGTGGTGCACCGGGCCGGCTGACGGCCCGTCGGCCGCCGCTCGGCGGACCGGGGGCAGCCGGTGTCCTACCCGAGAGGTACGCCGAGTTGATCCCCACGGCTGATGACGGCGGCCGGGCGCGTTGGTGGAATGGGTGCTGACTTCCCCGGGGGAGAACCTCCGGAACTCCCGCGCCGGCACCGTGCGGTTGGGGCCACAATGAGCCTTGGTGCCAGACGCGTGCAGCACACCACGACCGCCGCCGACGACGGAGGTAAGCAGATGTCAGCACGGATCCACCCGGGCCGCAGGACGGTCCGTTACGCGGTACCGGTCGCGGTGGCGGGCGTCGCCGCGGCGACCATCGGCATCGGAACGGCCATCGCCACCTCGGGTGACCCCGATCTGCCGAAGATCAGCGCACAGGATCTGATAGCCAAGGTGGCCGGCTCCGATGTGCAGCGGATGTCCGGTTCGGTGCGGGTCACCTCCGATCTGGGACTGCCCTCGCTGCCCGCCGGGATGTCCTTCGGCGCGGCCGGCAAGGGCGCCCATGGCGGCGCCTCCGCCGCGCCGGACGCCAAGCTCACCGAGCTGGTCTCCGGCACCCATACGCTGCGGCTGGCCGCCGACGGGCCGGACAGGCAGCGGGTCTCCATCGTGGAGCCGGCCGCCGAGTACAGCCTGATCCACAACGGTGACCAGGTCTGGGCGTACGACAGCGGCAGCAACACCGCGTACCACTCCACCCAGGCCCGCCACCAGGACCCGGGGCACACCCCGGCCACCGCCACCCCCCAGGAGCTGGCCAAGAAGGCGCTGGCCGCGGTGGACGACACCACCTCGGTGACGGTGGACGGCACCGCCAAGGTGGCCGGGCGGAACGCCTACCGGCTGACCATCAAGCCCAAGCAGAGCGGCACCACCGTGGACGCGGTGCGCATCGCGGTGGACGCCAAGAACGGTGTGCCGCTGCGCTTCACCGTCACCCCCAAGGGCGGCGGCAAGGCGGCCGTGGACGCCGTCTTCACCAAGATCTCCTTCAGCAGGCCCAGCGCCTCCTCCTTCGACTTCACCCCGCCCAAGGGCACCAAGGTGACGGAGGGCAAGGCCGGACAGCAGCACCATGGCACCGCCACCCCGCGGGGCGGCGACTCCAAGGTGATCGGCAAGGGCTGGACCTCGGTGGTGGAGCTCAAGGGCCCCGACAAGGGCATCCGCCCCCAGTCCGGCAAGGACAGCTCCCGGGCCAATGCGCTGCTGAACAGCTTCGGCAGCAAGGTCAATGGCTCCTTCGGCTCCGGACGGATCCTCAGCACCCGGCTGGTCAATGTGCTGCTGACCGAGGACGGCCGCGTCTACGCCGGTGCGGTGGACAAGGACGCCCTGGTCAAGGCCGCGGACTCCGGCAAGTAACCGGGTGGACGCCACGGCGGTGATCGAGACGGCGGGGCTGACCAAGCGCTATCGCGGCGGTCAGCTCGCCGTTGACGGGCTGGACCTGGTGGTGCCCAGGGGCAGTGTGTTCGGCTTCCTCGGGCCCAATGGGTCCGGCAAGACCACCACCATCCGGATGCTGATGGGCCTGATCGAGCCCACCTCCGGGGTGGCCCGGGTGCTGGGCGAGCCCATGCCGCGCGCCGTCGGGCGGGTGCTGCCCCGGGTGGGCGCGCTGATCGAGGGGCCCGCGCTCTATGGCTTCCTCAGCGGCCACGACAACCTGGTGCGCTTCGACGCCGCCGACCCCACCGCCGATCCGCGCACCCGTGCCGCGCGGATCGGCGCCGCCCTGGAGCGGGTGGGCCTGACCGCGGCCGCGGGCAAGAAGGCCCGTGCCTACTCGCTGGGCATGAAGCAGCGGCTCGGCCTGGCGGCCGCGCTGCTGCGCCCGCGCGAGCTGCTGGTGCTGGACGAGCCCACCAATGGGCTGGACCCACAGGGCATGCGGGAAATCCGGGCCCTGGTAAGGGAGTTGGCAGAGGATGGCACCACGGTCTTCCTCTCCTCCCATCTGCTGGACGAGATCGAGCAGGTGTGTACCCATGTGGCAGTGATGGCCCAGGGGCGGCTGCTGACCCAGGGGACGGTCCGCGAGCTGGCCGCCTCGGTGACGGGCCGGCTGGCGGTGGGCACCCCGGACACCGCGGAGGCGGTGCGGGTGCTCAAGGAGCATGGAGTGAACGATCTGACGGTGCGGGGCGAGCGGGTCACCGGGGAACTGCCGGGCACCGGCGATCTGGCGGAGCTCAATGCGGCGCTGGTGCGCGCCGGGGTGCGGGTACGGGCCTTCGGCGCCGAGCGGGTCTCGCTGGAGGACGCTTTTGTGGCGCTGACCGGAGAGGGATTCGATGTCGCGGGCTGAGGCGCTGCCGGGCCGGGGCCGTTGGCTGCTGCCGCTGTTCGGCAATGAGGTGGTCACCGTGTTCCGCCGGTGGCGCACCCTGGTGCTGCTGGGAGTGCTGGCGGCGGTGCCGGTGCTGATCGGGGTGGCGGTGCGGATCGAGACCCGCGACGGCGGGTCGGTGGGCCCCCGGGGTGACGGCCAGGGCCCGGCCTTCCTCAGCCAGGTCACCAACAACGGCCTGTTCCTGGTCTTCGCCGCGCTGGCGGCGACGCTGCCGTTCTTTCTGCCGATGGCGGTGGGGGTGGTGGCCGGGGACTCGGTGGCCGGTGAGGCGAACAGTGGCACCCTGCGCTATCTGCTGGTGGCCCCGGCCGGGCGGAGCAGGCTGCTGCTCGCGAAGTTCACCGCGACCATGGTGTTCTGCCTGGCCGCCACGCTGGTGGTGGCGGTGTCGGCTCTGGTGGTGGGGGTTCTGCTGTTCCCGCTGGGCGAGGTGACGCTGATCAGCGGCACCACGGTGTCCTTCGGGGAGGGGCTGCTGCGGGGGTTGCTGATCGCCGGGGTGGTGGCGCTGTCGCTGGTGGGGATCGCCTCGCTGGGGCTGTTTGTCTCCACCCTCACGGGCAGTGGGATTGCGGCCATGGCCACGACGGTCGGTGTGGTGATCACGGTCCAGATCCTGGACCAGTTCCCTCAACTCCATGCGATTCAGCCGTATTTGTTCCCGCACTACTGGATGGGGTTCGCTGATCTGCTCCGCGATCCGGTGTACCCGGACCAGATCTGGCGGAACTTGGGGCTTCAGGGCTTGTACGCGGGGGTTTTCGGTTCCGCGGCGTGGGCTCGCTTCACGTCCAAGGACGTGCTGGCGTAGGCGGTTTGCGCGTTCGCCGCGAACAGCTTGGCTGGCGTGGTCAGCCGGGACAGGAAGTTCGGCTGGTGGATAGCGCACAGCCCGCCCGTGGGCAGGTCACGAGGTGATGAGGCGGCTGGTGAAGCCGTCGTTGATGAGGGATTCGTACGCTGCATGCACGTCCTCCGGGACATCCTGCTCGATGGCGAAGCCGAGCTTCGGATACTCGATCACCCGCTGGAGATCGCCCACGAGCTGGTCCACGACGTGCTTGTCGTCACCGATCGTCTTCAGGTAGTCGTCGAAATCCAGTGGCGCCGAGGCGCAGACCACCTCCACCTCCGGCCAGACCTTGCGGGCGGTGGCGAAGGCGCGTCGCTCCATATAGGGCATGGAGACCAGGAGCACGGTCTTCGGGGTGATTCCGGCGGCGGCCAGGACATCGCGGGAGAAGGTGATGTTCTGGCCGGTGTTCCTGGCTTTGGGCTCCAGCAGAACCGCTTCGTCCGGGACGCCGAGGGCGAGTGCGTGCTCGCGGAAGTGCACGGCTTCGCCGCGGGGGAAGCGGCCGGGATGGGTGGGGTTGGGGCCGCCGGAGAAGACGAGTGTGGGGAAGAGTCCGGCTCGGTACAGCTCGGCGCAGAACGCGGGGACGCCCAGGTCGTGGCTGCCCAGGCCGATCGCTGCGTCCGCCGGCCGGAGTTCGCGGTCCATCTGGTGGTAGTCCCAGATCAACTTGGCATGCTGGCGCTGCCCGTCGGTGATGGCCTGCTGGATGTCCGTGGTCACTGGCGTCTCTCCCTGGTCACCGCCGCCGGGGGCTCGTCGCCCCGGCGGTCGTCCGGATGCTCTCGATGCTGGCCAGCTGGTGGCTCATGCCGTACTGAGCGGCCAGCTGCGCGGCCTGATCGAGGGCCGAGAGGCCATCATCCCGGGTGGCAGGATCGGACAGCAGGATGTGTCCGTGAGCGGTGTCCAGACGCACGCGCTGCATCGGAGAGTCGGTCACGCCCGTCCTGCGGGCGATGCCGATGAAGTGCACGGCCTTGCCCAGGTCGCCGGCGCCTCGGTGGGCGAGGGCGAGTTTCTGGTGGGCGACGGACCAGTCGTCCGGTTCGCCGAGGTCTTCGAAATCGCGGGTTGCGGCCAGCATGACGCGGGCTGCGTAGTCGTGTTCGCCTTCCTTGCTCAGCGCGGTCCCCACCCACAGGCGGGCCCTTGCGCGGTCGCGGCGGGCGAGCCGGTCATCGACGGCGAGGTTTTCGTAGTGGCGGGCGGCGGTCTCCAGGCGGCCGGACATCTCGGCGACGACGGCGAGGGAGAGGTCGAGCTGGGCGACGCGGCGGGGGATGTCGAGCTGGGTGAAAATCGAGTGGGCCCCGGCATACGCGTGCTGGGCTGAGAGCGGCCCGACCACGGCCCCTTGGTCGCGCTTGAGGTCTCCCATGAGGGCGGTCGAGCGGGCGAGGAGATACAGGCCCTTGTCGTCCAGCTCGGGCGGTCGGAAGCGGTTCAGCCACCGGCTGAGCAGGTTGTCGGCGAAGGCGAAGTTCTGGCGGCTCAAGGCGACAGCGACGCGGTCGAGGTCGTCGGTCCACGATTCGTACTCCCAGGCCCTGGGGCCGGCGGAGGTGACGCGGCCGGTGGTCGCGGGCGGTCCGCCGGCCTCGGAGAGGAACGTCTCGAACCGCAAGTGCGCCGAGGCGTCCGCGCGGGCGAGAGCGGTATCCAAGATCGCCTGGGTGTCCGGGCGGGGCTCGGTCGCGGACAGGTACTTGTCCCAGTTGGAGACGGTCCGCACGGCGACGCCGAGGTGCTGGGCGAAGACGCGGACGCTCATCCGCAGGGCGAGCCGCAGGGCCCGGGCTTCCAGGCCGGTCCAGTGATGCACGGTCGCCACGCGTCGCTCCCTTCCGGCAGGTCATGCAAGCACGGAACACGCATGCGGGGGGACGGAAGTGCAACGCAAGTGCAGCACCGCGTCATTTCATTGCGGCCGGCGCGGGAGGACGCTTCAACACACGGGTCATAGCCCCTACTTCGGCCGGGGCAGCCTTCCTGTTCCGCCCCTTTTGATCTTTTTGGACGGTCCTCTTCATGGAACCCCTTACCGAGCACCGCCGTGTCAGCGGCCCGGTCGTCTACGGCTTCCTGCGGCTGGTCAACGTCTCCGCGGCCCGCGAGGTGGCCCTGAAGCGGTCGCTGGTCGAGTACTGCCGCCAGCATGAGCTGTCGCTGTCCGGCGTGTTCACCGAACGCGTCACCACCGTCAACTCCGCGGCCTTCACCGGATTGATGGACGCGCTGGCAGTGCCCGGCACCTACGGCGTCGTGCTGTCCTCGGCCTCTCACCTGGGCCCCAGGGCCATAGCCGCAGCACGCGGCAAACGCCTCGCGGCGGCCGGAGCCCGGCTGCTGCTGGTCCGCAAGGAGCTTCCCGGTCCGGCCCGCCGCAGGCGCCCCGGCCACGACGGCTCCCAGGCCCGGCGACGCGGGCACCGGCCCACGCCTGCGCTGGAGGCCGAGTCGTGAGCACCTTCATGACCCCGTCCGGCCAGAGGTTCTTCGCCTCCGTGCCCGCATCGGTTGGACTGGCCCGCGACTTCGCCGACAAGGCTCTGCTGGCCTGGGGGCTGAGCGCCCTGGCCGATGATGTCCGGCTGTGTGTCAGCGAGTTGGCGACCAACGCGGTCGTCCATGCCAACAACCATGGCGGCTTCCTGGTCCGGCTGGCCATCGACGGCAGCTACCTCCACCTGGAAGTCCACGACGACCACCCCCGCCGGCCCGAACTCCGCCTCCCCACCCACGACATCACCTCCGGCCGCGGGCTGCACCTGGTCGCCGCCCTCTCCACCGGCTGGGGCGTCGCTCCTCTCGCCCCTACCGGAAAGATCGTCTGGTCGCGGTTCGCCATCACGCCCGCTTTGCAGGAGACACCATGCTGACCCGCCCCCTGGCACCCGCGCCGTCCACGGGGCCCGGTCCCAGCCTGCTGTTCTCGCTCAGCACCTGGACCTGGTCCGGCCCCGGCCCGGGTGGGCAGGACCTCGCGCACATCCTGCTGGCCTACCCGCCCGGACGCACCAGCCACGACACTCCGACCGCGGTCGAGGCCCGTATGCGGCACATTGGCGCCAGCCTCGGTCCCCTTGTCGGCATCCACGACGCCATCCCCGACCTCGACGGCTGCCTGCGCGTCATCGGCAACCGGGTGCTGCTGAAGTTCGGTGGCTCCCGCTACGGCCTTCGCCTGCCGGCCCACCCGGGATGGACCGACCTGGTCACCCGCTGGGGCCAGGCCGTACTCATCCTCGCCCTGGACCCGCTGCCGCAGTCCGCGACCGCCGGCCGTCTCGACATCTACCTCGACGCCGCCCGCGTGGCCGACCGGCTGCTGTTCGGCCTGGCCCGCACCCCCTGACCCAACCGCCCATGCATGACCCCGCGCTCACCCAAGAGGGAACTGCCATGGAACCCTTCGAACGCGCCCGGCCGGACGCCTACTTCACCAAGGTCACCACCCAGTTCGGCCCCCGTCGAGCAGGCCACCGCCTTCCTGATCACGCACCTGCTCGCCGAGCGGTCGGCCTTCGTCCGCGCGGTCGCGGCGAGCCCTCCAGGGAGACGCAAACCGCCGGGTCCGAGGCGGAGGCCACCGATACCGTGGCTTCAGTCATCCAGTTGGGGAGGCGAGACGTGCACCGCCGGAACTTCCTGGCCGCCACGAGCGGTTACGCCCTGAGCGCCCTCGCGCTGCCCGACCTCGACAGCATCACCCGCCGCACCAAATGCGCTCCAGCCGCGGCCGTCCGCGTGGGTGCCGGCGAGGTCGCCGCCGTCAAGCAGATGGTCAAGGCCCTCGGCGACGCTGCCGCCGAATTCGGCGGCGGACACGCCCGCCACCTCGCCGTCCGCTACCTCACCGACGACGTCGCCCCCTGGCTCAACGGCAAGTACACCGAGGTCACCGGCCGAGAGCTGTTTGCCGCCACCTCCCAACTGGTCCACCTCGCGGGCTGGATGGCCCAGGACGAAGGCCACGACCCCGAACACCAAGGCCGGGCCCAGCAGTACTACGCCCACGCCTACCGCCTCGCCGCCGAAGCCCGCGACCCCGAACTCTCCGCAACTGCCCTGCGCGGCCTGGCCGTCCAGGCCATCGACCTCGGCTTTCGGGCCGAAGCCGTCCAACTCGCCGAAGCCTGCGTGCGCTACGGCAAAGACCTCGACAACTCCCGGGCCGTCGCCTATTACCAAGCGACCCTCGCCAACGCCGCCGCCCAGGACAATGACCACAAGCTCGCCACCCGCCACCTCACCCTCTCCGAGAGCGCCATCGGCCACTCAGGCACCAGTGCAGGCGAGTCCTGGGCCGCCCACTACTCGCCCGGCCGGTGGGCTCACGAATCCGCGATGATCCTCGCCCGCCTCGGCGACCTCGACGCCGCCGAAGAACATCTCCGTCTCGCCCTCGACATCCACGGCCTCGACCGCCGCCGCACCCGCGCCATCGTCCTGGCCGACCTCGGCGGCGTTCGCCTCCGCCAAGGCGACCTCGACGGCGCCCTCGCCACCTGGAACGACTTCGCCGACTGCGCGGACGGCATCCGCTCCATCAAGGTCCACACCGCGGCCGACGACATGCGTACCCGGCTCAACCGGTTCCGCGGCATGCCTGAAGCGGATCAACTGCGGCAGAAGGCAGCCGCGCTCATCTCGTAGCGGCACAACTCGACCAACGCCCCTTGAGGTCATCCAAGCCGCCGGCCTGCGCGCCGGCAGCCAGGCGTCCGGCCGATGCCGCACCGCCGCCCGGCCCCCAACAGGGGTCACGCCTCTAACGGGGCGCCGTTTCGCGGGAGTTGGGAGCCGCGGCGGCAGCCTTCGCGCGGGCCGTGGCCAGTTCCGCGCGGGCGGCCCGGCCGGCCCGCAGGCCGTCCCAGGTGAGGAGGGCCAGAGCCAGCCAGACCAGGGCGAACCCGGCCCAGCGCTCGGGAGGCATGGCCTCGTGGAAGACCAGCAGCCCCAGCGCGAACTGGAAGACGGGGGCGAGGTATTGCAGCATGCCCATCACCGACAGCGGCAGCCGGACCGCGGCCGCGCCGAAGGCGATCAGCGGTACGGCGGTGATCAGCCCGGAGGCCGCCAGCAGGGCGGCGTGCCCCGCCCCCGCGGTGGCGAAGCTGCTCTTGCCCCGGGCGCCGAGCAGGATCAAAAAGCCCAGGGCGGGCAGGAATTGCACGGCCGTCTCGGCGGCCATCGACTCCAGCCCGCCCAGCGCCACCTTCTTCTTCACCAGGCTGTAGGTGCCGAAGCTCGCGGCCAGCCCAAGGGCGATCCACGGCAGTTTGCCGTAGCCGACCGCCAGTACCACCACCGCGGCCGCTCCGATGGCCACCGCCGCCCACTGCGCGGGGCGCAGCCGTTCGCGCATCACCAGCACGCCCAGGGCGATCACCACCAGGGGGTTGATGAAGTAGCCCAGCGCGGTCTCCACCACATGGTGGGAGTTGACGGCCCAGATGTAGATGGCCCAGTTGGCGGAGATCAGGGTGGCCCCGGCGGCGATCATGGCCAGCCGCCGGGGCTGCCGCAGCAGCGGGCGTATCCATGCCCAGCGGCGGGTGAGGGTCAGCGCGGCGGCCACCGTGATCAGGGACCACACCATGCGGTGGGCGAGGATCTCAAAGGGCCCGGTGGGTTCCAGCAGGGGCCAGTACAGGGGGAACAGGCCCCAGATCGCATAGGCGGCGGTGCCATAGAGGAAACCGGTGCGGGTCTCGCTGTGTGGGGTGTCCGGCTGGGCCATGGTTCCCTCCCTGGTGGTACGGCCTGGTGGCGCGGCGGCGCGACCTGGCGAACGTAACCCCCGAACCCCGGGTGTGTCATTTACGTTCCAGCGGGCGGTCAGGTCCGCTGCTCGGCCTGCCGGCGCTCGGTGCCCTCGGGTGTGGTCCCCTCTCCCGCGCGCATCCGCCGTACCGCCGCGGTGACATCGAAGGGCAGGATGGTCACCGCCACATTGGGCAGCTGTTCAAGGGTCTTGGCCATCTGTTCGCCGGTGTCCCGGTGCAGCAGCCGGCCCAGTGGAGTGGAGTAGCTGCGGCGCGGGATCAGCAGGGTCAGCGCCGTGGTGCCGTCGGCGGTGGTACGGGCGGCCAGTTCGGCCACCGCATGGCGCAGCCGGCGGTCGGGGCAGTCCACCAGCTCCAGCGGGACATTGGTGCCGGAGAGCTGGTCCCAGCGGGAGGCCAGATGCCGGGCGCGGGCCTCGTCGATGACGAAGTGCAGCACCCGCACCTCGTCCGGCCGCAGTTCCTGGGCGTAGCGCAGTGCCTTGACGGCGGCCAGGTCCAGGGAGTCCACCAGGACGTACACCAGGTGCCGCCGCCAGCGTGGTTTGTCGCTGGTGAACGCCGGTACGTTCTCCAGGGCCTGGGCCTCCAGCCGGTAGGTGTGGTTGATGCGGATCAGGGCCCAGACGCCCAGCGGGAAGATCACCACCACCAGCCAGGCGCCCTGGGTGAACTTGGTGATGGCGAAGATCACCACCACCAGCGCGGAGGTGATGGCGGCGGCCAGATTGACCGCGATCTTCAGCCGGCGGTGCGGCTCGTCCCGGCGCCAGTGGTGGGCGGCCATCCCGGCGGCGGCCATGGTGAATCCGGTGAAGACGCCGATGGCATAGAGCGCCACCAGTTTGTCCACATTGCTTCCGGTGACAAAGAGCAGGGCCAGCGAGACCACGGTGAGGCAGATGATGCCGTTGGAGAAGGCCAGCCGGTGGCCGCGCCGGGTGAGCTGGCGGGGCAGAAAGCGGTCCTCGGCGACAAAGCTGGCCAGAAAGGGGAAGCCGGTGAAGGGGGTGTTGGCGCCGGTGTAGAGGATCAGCGCGGTGGCCAGCTGGACATAGACCAGGCCGGCGGTGCCCAGCCAGCTGTCCCCGAAGATCAGATGGGCCTCCTGGGCGACCACGGTGGGGTTGCCGTCGGTGTAGGGGATGGCGTGGGTGTAGTGGGCCAGCGCGGAGACGCCCAGCACCATGACGCCCAGGATGATGCTCATGGCGGTGAGGGTGCGGCGGGCGTTGCGTCCCTGGGGGCTGCGGAAGGCGGAGACGCCATTGGAGATGGCTTCCAGGCCGGTGAGCGAGGAGCCGCCGTTGGCGAAGGAGCGCAGCACGATAAAGAGCGAGGTGCCGTAGAGCCAGCCGTGTCCTGAGGTGCCCAGCGGGATGGCGCCCTGGGCGTGCGGGTCGGCGTGCGGCAGGCCGCCGGTCAGCGCCCGTACCAGGCCGACTGCCAGAACCAGGCCGATGGCCAGCATAAAGAGGTAGGCGGGGACGGCGAAGGCGCGGCCCGCTTCGCGGATGCCGCGCAGGTTTCCGTACATCAGCACCACCACTATCCCGACCGTGATGGGCATTTTGAGGTTGTCGATGCCGTGGTAGCCGTGGCCCACCAGGTGGGCCAGGGAGATCAGGGCATCGGTGCCGGCGGCGGTCTGTACGGCGACGGTGACGATGTAGTCCACCAGCAGGGCCACCGCGGCGATCTGGGCGATGCGCGGCCCGAAGTTCTCCCTGGCCACCACATAGGAGCCGCCGGCCCGGGTGTAGACCGAGACCACGTCCCGGTAGGAGAGGGTGAGCAGCAGCAGGACCAGGAGGATGGCGCCGGTGACCGGCAGCAGCAGGGTGAAGGCGGCAAGTCCCACGACGGGGACCAGAATGCGCAGCATCTCCTCGGTGCCATAGGCGGTGGAGGAGATGCAGTCGGAGGCCAGCACACCCAGCGCCATGGGGTTGGACAGCTTCTCGTGGGCCAGTTGCTCGGTGACGAGCGGGGGGCCCAGCAGACGGCATTTGACGCGGTAACGGAGCCGGTCGCGGACGTGTGGTGCGGTTTCGGCCATGCCCATAGCAGAGCTGATACCCCTGGCTGTGGCCGATGAGACGCGGAGGCCGGGCACCCGTTCGGTGCCCGGCCGCCGGTCGTCGGTGGTGCGGCGTCAGCCGACGACGGTCCAGGTGTCATTGCCCGCCAGCAGGGTGGCCAGATCGCCCTTGCCCTGCTGCTCCACGGCGGTCTCCAGCTGGTCGGCCATCAGGGTGTCGTAGACCGGCCGTTGGACGTCGCGGAAGACACCGATGGGGGTGTGGTGGAGAGTGTCGGGATTGGCCAGGCGGGAGAGCGCGAAGGCGGTGGTGGGGGAGGCGGAGTGCGCGTCGTGCACCAGCACCCGGGCCTCGTTCTCGGGCGTGACCTCCACGACCTCCAGGTCACCGGTGGCCTGGTTGCGCACCACGCCCTTGGAGCGGTCCACCCCGAAGCGGATCGGCTGCCCGTGCTCCAGGCGGATCACGGCTTCTTCGGCCTGCTGCTTGTCCTTGAGCACCTCGAAGGCGCCGTCGTTGAAGATATTGCAGTTCTGGTAGATCTCCACCAGCGCGGTGCCCGGGTGTTGGGCGGCCTGGCGCAGTACCTCGGTGAGGTGCTTGCGGTCGGAGTCCACGGTACGGGCGACAAAGCCGGCTTCGGCGCCCAGGGCCAGCGACACCGGGTTGAAGGGTGCGTCCAGCGAGCCCATCGGGGTGGACTTGGTGATCTTGCCCAGCTCCGAAGTCGGGCTGTACTGGCCCTTGGTGAGGCCATAGATCCGGTTGTTGAACAGCAGGATCTTCAAGTTGACATTGCGGCGCAGGGCGTGGATGAGGTGGTTGCCGCCAATGGAGAGGGCGTCGCCGTCACCGGTGACCACCCAGACGCTCAAGTCCCGCCTGGAGGTGGCCAGTCCGGTGGCGATGGCCGGGGCGCGGCCATGGATGGAGTGCATCCCATAGGTGTTCATGTAGTACGGGAAGCGGGAGGAGCAGCCGATGCCGGAGACGAAGACGATGTTCTCCTTCGCCAGGCCGAGTTCGGGCATAAAGCCCTGGACAGCGGCGAGGATGGCGTAGTCACCGCAGCCGGGGCACCAGCGCACTTCCTGGTCGGACTTGAAGTCCTTCATGGACTGCTGGGCTTCGGCCTTGGGCACCAGCTTGAGCGCCTCAGTCATCGATGGCCTCCTTGAGCACGGTGGCGAGCTGCTCGGCCTTGAACGGCATGCCGCTGACCTGGGTGTAGGAGCGGACGTCGGTCAGATAGCGGGCGCGCAGCAGGGTGGCGAGCTGGCCGAGGTTCATCTCGGGGACCACCACCCGGCGGTAATTGCCCAGGATCTGGCCGAGGTTGGCCGGGAAGGGGTTGAGATGGCGCAGATGCGCCTGGGCGATGTGCCCGCCCTCGCGGCGGACCCGGCGGACCGCGGCGGTGATGGGCCCATAGGTGGAGCCCCAGCCCAGCACCAGGGTCCGGGCCTGGCCGCCGGGGTCATCGACCGCCAGCTCGGGGACCGTGATGCCGTCCACCTTGGCCTGCCGGGTGCGGACCATGAAGTCGTGGTTGGCCGGGTCGTAGGAGATGTTGCCGGTGCCGTCCTGCTTCTCGATGCCGCCGATGCGGTGCTCCAGGCCGGGGGTGCCGGGCACCGCCCAGGGCCGGGCCAGGGTCTCCGGGTCGCGCTTGTACGGCCAGAAGACCTCGGTGCCGTCGGCCAGGGTGTGGTTGGGGCCGGCGGCGAACTGCACTCGCAGATCGGGCAGTTCGTCCATCTCCGGGATGCGCCAGGGCTCGGAGCCATTGGCCAGATAGCCGTCGGAGAGCAGGAAGACCGGGGTGCGGTAGGTGAGCGCGATCCGGGCCGCGTCCAGGGCGGCGTCGAAGCAGTCGGCCGGGGTCTTCGGCGCCACGATGGGCACCGGGGCCTCGCCGTTGCGTCCGTACATGGCCTGCAGCAGGTCGGCCTGTTCGGTCTTGGTGGGCAGGCCGGTGGAGGGGCCGCCGCGCTGGATGTCCACTACCAGCAGCGGCAGTTCCAGGGAGACGGCCAGGCCGATGGTCTCCGACTTCAGGGCCACGCCGGGCCCGGAGGTGGTGGTGACGGCCAGTGCCCCGCCGAAGGCGGCGCCCAGGGCGGCGCCGATGCCGGCGATCTCGTCCTCGGCCTGGAAGGTGCGCACGCCGAAGTTCTTGTGCCGCGACAGCTCATGCAGGATGTCGGAGGCCGGGGTGATCGGGTACGAGCCCAGGTACAGCGGCAGGTCCGCCTGGCGGGAGGCGGCGATCAGGCCATAGGACAGGGCGAGGTTGCCGGAGATATTGCGGTAAGTGCCCGGCGGGAAGGCGGCGGTTGCCGGGGCGACCTCATAGGAGACCGCGAAGTCCTCGGTGGTCTCGCCGAAGTTCCAGCCCGCCCGGAACGCCGCCACATTGGCCTCGGCGATCTGGGGCTTCTTGGCGAACTTCTTGCGCAGAAAGGCTTCGGTGCTCTCGGTGGGCCGGTGGTACATCCAGGACAGCAGGCCCAGCGCGAACATGTTCTTGCTGCGCTCGGCCTCCTTGCGGGAGAGCCCGAACTCCTTGAGCGCCTCGATGGTCAGCGTGGTCAGCGGCACCGGGTGGACGTTGTAGGCGTCCAGCGAGCCGTCCTCCAGCGGGTTGGTGTCATAACCGACCTTGGCCATCGGCCGCTTGGTGAACTCGTCGGTGTTGACGATGATCTCCGCGCCGCGCGGGACATCGGCCAGGTTGGCCTTGAGCGCGGCCGGGTTCATGGCGACCAGGACATTGGGCGCGTCACCGGGGGTGAGGATGTCGTGGTCCGCGAAGTGCAGCTGGAACGACGAGACGCCCGGCAGGGTGCCGGCGGGGGCCCGGATCTCCGCCGGGAAGTTCGGCAGAGTGGACAGGTCGTTGCCGAAGGAGGCGGTCTCCGAGGTGAAGCGGTCACCGGTGAGCTGCATACCGTCACCGGAGTCACCCGCGAACCGGATGATCACCCGGTCCAGCCGGCGCACCTCCTTGGAGCCGCCGTTCGCCGTGGGGCCGCGCTGTCCTGTGAGGCGCGACGGCTCCTCGCCCGCACCGGGCGGGGAGAAGCCTGGCTGTTCGGCTGAATCGGCCTGTTCGGCCGGGCTGCTGACCTGGCTGGTCACTGCTTCGGACCTCCCTCGTGGCGGCGCCGCGCACGTGGTGGTGCTCAGGCGGCGTTCCCATGGCCATCGTACGGGGGAAGGCTTGGGGCGCCCGGGGAGGACCGCTGGAGGCGCCCTTGGGCAGCCCCGGGGAGCGTCCGGTTTTGCGGTGTTTTGCCGGGGGGCTCCAAGGGGAACGCGGGTGGGCGCCCCCTACGACTTTGGTCGCGGTCCTCCAGGACCGGGCCCGCGTCCCACCTGGGGGCCTGACATTCCCCTGACGCTATGTCAAATGATCACGAACGTAGGTATGTCAGGACGGCCAGCACCCGACGGTGATCCCCATCACTGGGCGACAGTCCCAGCTTCAGAAAGATATTGCTGATGTGCTTCTCCACCGCCCCGTCGCTGACCACCAGCTGCCGGGCGATGGCGGAATTGGTCCGTCCCTCCGCCATCAGGCCCAGCACCTCGCGCTCCCGGGGGGTCAGCCCCGCCAGTACGTCCTGCTTGCGGCTGCGGCCCAGCAGCTGGGCCACCACCTCCGGGTCCAGCGCGGTGCCGCCCCGGGCGACCCGGACCACCGCGTCCACAAACTCGCGCACCTCGGCCACCCGGTCCTTGAGCAGATAGCCCACCCCCCGGCTGCTGCCGGCCAGCAGCTCGGTGGCGTACTGCTCCTCCACATACTGCGAGAAGACCAGGACCCCCAGCTCCGGGTGGTCCTTGCGCAGCCGCACCGAGGCCCGTACCCCCTCGTCGGTGTGGGTGGGAGGCATCCGGACGTCGGCGACCACCACATCCGGCAGCGCGCCCTCGTCCGCCAGCTCGCGCACTGTCTTCAGCAGCGCCTCGGCGTCCCCCACCCCGGCGACCACCTCATGGCCGCGGTCGGTCAGCAGCCGGGTCAGGCCCTCCCTGAGCAGCACTGAATCCTCGGCGATGACCACCCGTACCCTGTCTTCCACCACAGCCCCCGGCCCCCTGAACCGTCTGAATCGTCGGCAATCCCAGGCCAAGCATCGCAGGCCCGGTGCGATGCGGGGGACCGCGGGCGGTTACCGGCGGACGCGGGGGACCGCCGGCGGTCAGCGGCGCCCGCGCCAGGGGAGTTCGGCGGTCACCGTGGTGGGGCCGCCCTCGGGGGAGTCCACCACCAGCAGCCCGTCCACCGAGCCCAGCCGCTCGGCCAGCCCGGCCAGTCCGCTGCCCTGGTCGGTGCTCGCCCCGCCCCGGCCGTCGTCCCACACCTGGAGCATCAGCCGGCTGCCGGAGCGCCAGACCTCCACCCGGGCGGTGCGGGCGTGGCTGTGTTTGCTGATGTTCTGGAGGAGTTCGGAGACGGTGAAGTAGGCGATGCCTTCGATGGCGGGGGCGGGGCGTTCGTCGAGGTCCACGTCCACGGTGACGGGGACGGTGCAGCGGGCGGCGACGGCGGAGAGGGCGGCGTCCAGGCCGCGGTCGGTGAGGACGGCGGGGTGGATGCCGCGGGCGAGGTCGCGGAGTTCCTGGAGGGCGAGCTTTACCTCGCCGTGGGCTTCGTCCACCATTTTGGCGGCGGCGTCGGGGTCTTCGAGGACTTTTTCCTTGGCCAGGCCGAGGCCCATGGCGAGGGAGACCAGGCGGGCCTGGGCTCCGTCGTGCAGGTCGCGTTCGATGCGGCGCAGGTCGGCGGCGGCGGTGTCCACCACCACCCCCCGGTCCTGCTCCAGCTCGGTGACCCGGGCCGCCAGCCGGGACGGGCCCAGCAGCGACTTCACCAGCAGCCGGTCCACCTGGGTCATGGCGTGCATGATCCAGGGGGCGGCCAGCACCACGCACAGCCCCACACCGCAGGTCACCGCTATCTCAAAGGGGGTGTCCAGATAGATCCGGTGGCTGGGGGTGCTGATCAGCGACCAGCCGGGCTGGCCCCAGAAGGTGGGGTACATCCACTGGTACGCCGGGTAGAGCAGCGCCGCCCAGCCCACCAGCCACAGCGGCAGCGAGATGACGAAGGTGCACACCGCCCACGGGAAGTGGACGAGCATATAGAGCAGGTGCCGCCAGGTGGTGTCGCTCTTGAACAGGCTGAGCGTCCAGCCGGTCACCCCGCCGCGCCGGTTGTCCGCCCGTACCGGCCGGGGTGCCTCCACCTCCAGGCCCAGCAGCAGCCGGGCCCGGCCGCGCTCCAGGGCGCCGAACAGGCGGGCGCCGTAGAGGGTGGCGGCCAGGATCGGCAGGCCGACAAAGGTGATCAGCAGGCCGGCGCCGACGGCGACCATGGTGATGCTGTAGATGAAAGCGGCCAGTGCGATGGGGAAGTTGAGCTGGAGGTAGAGGAACTCCCGCCAGGTGCGGGCGGTCAGGGGTGCTCGTAGCACCAACGGGAGCCGTTTGAAGGGTTGTTCGGCTTGGTAGCTCATGGCCATGTGCTCGTCCTTCATCAGTGTCGGGTGCGGGCCGTCTTGGGCTGGTCGCGCAGTTCCTCGCGCCCCTCACGGGGCCCGGGGCGGGGCTCAGGCGCGTTCGCGCCAAGGGAGTTCGGCCGTCACCACGGTGGGGCCGCCCTCGGGGGAGTCCACGGTGAACAGGCCGTCCACCGAGCCCAGTCGCTCGGCGAGGCCGGCCAGTCCGCTGCCCTTGTCGGTGCTCGCGCCGCCGCGCCCGTCGTCCCGTACCTGGATCAGCAGCCGCTCCTTGGTCCGCCACAGCTCGATCTCGGCGGTGCGGGCGTGGCTGTGTTTGCTGATGTTCTGGAGGAGTTCGGAGACGGTGAAGTAGGCGATGCCTTCGATGGCGGGGGCGGGGCGTTCGTCGAGGTCCACGTCCACGGTGACGGGGACGGTGCAGCGGGCGGCGACGGCGGAGAGGGCGGCGTCCAGGCCGCGGTCGGTGAGGACGGCGGGGTGGATGCCGCGGGCGAGGTCGCGGAGTTCCTGGAGGGCGAGCTTTACCTCGCCGTGGGCTTCGTCCACCATTTTGGCGGCGGCGTCGGGGTCTTCGAGGACTTTTTCCTTGGCCAGGCCGAGGCCCATGGCGAGGGAGACCAGGCGGGCCTGGGCTCCGTCGTGCAGGTCGCGTTCGATGCGGCGCAGGTCGGCGGCGGCGGTGTCCACCACCACCCCCCGGTCCTGCTCCAGCTCCGCCACCCGCCGCTCCAGTTCGCTGGACGGGGACAGCAGGGACCGCACCATCGCCCGGTCCACCGAGGTCAGGGCACGGGTCACATAGGCCAGCACCGGCCAGGCCAGCAGCAGCGCCACCACGGTGAGGACAAAGCTCAGCACCCCCCAGGGCAGCCGGAGGAAGGCGTAGAGGGTGGTCCGCCAGGCCACCGGGTCGGTCAGCCGCAGCCGCAGCCGGAGCAGCCGCCCGCCCCGCCGCGGCAGCGGGCTGGGCTCCTCGATCCGTACCCCCAGCAGCGTCCGCGCCCGCGCCCTGGCCAGTCCGCCCAGCGCCCGCGACCCCGCCAGGCCTGCCGCCAGCAGCGGCACGCCGATCACGGTCACCGACAGCGCAATGCCCGGGAACAGCCAGAGCACGGTGTAGACGAAGCCCACCAGACCCTCGGGCAGATTGCCCAGCAGATGGGCCACCTCGCGCCAGGTCCGGCCGTCGTAGGCGGGGCGGACGGGCGGCGGCCGGTCGTCGTCGAAGGTGGAGGCGGTGCTCATGGCCCAAGCCTGCCTGCTCCGGAAGCCCGCCCACCATGGGGGCGGTGGCCGGGCTCCGGGTGGGGATAACCCCACCACCGGCCGAACAGCGCTGCCCGCTCCCGGGCCCACAGGCCATAGACTCCCGTGCGTACAGATCGTCGAATGTCGAGTAATGCGGACGAAACATCCGCACACAGGGAGCGAGGGGCCACAGTGCCGGAGGCAACCGCGGGCATCGCGGACAGCTCCGCGTATTTCGACGGCTATGGCGTCGTGGGCCTGCTCGCCGTGATCGGCGTGCTGTTCGTCTGCGTCGCCTTCGGAGCCGGCCGGCTGCTGCGGCCGGTGGTGCCGACGCCGGAGAAGCTGCTGACCTATGAGTGCGGGGTGGACCCGGTCGGCGAGGGCTGGGCACACACCCAGGTGCGCTACTACGTCTATGCCTTCCTCTATGTGATCTTCGCCGTGGACTCGGTCTTCCTGTTCCCCTGGGCCACGGTCTTCGCGGCACCCGGCTTCGGCGGCGCCACCCTCGTCGAGATGTTCGTCTTCCTCGGCTTTCTGGCCGTGGGCCTGTTGTACGCATGGAAGAAGGGCGTCCTGGAGTGGACGTGACAAGCAAGCTGGGACCGCTGGCCCGGCTCGCCCCCGAGCCGATGAAGGTGATCCTCAACTGGGGCCGCCGCTACAGCCTCTGGGTCTTCAACTTCGGGCTCGCCTGCTGCGCGATCGAGTTCATCGCCGCGTCCATGGCGCGGCATGACTTCATCCGCCTGGGCGTGATCCCCTTCGCGCCGGGGCCCCGGCAGGCGGATCTGATGGTCGTCTCCGGCACGGTCACGGACAAGATGGCGCCCGCGGTCAAGCGGCTCTATGAGCAGATGCCCGAGCCCAAGTACGTCATCTCCTTCGGTGCCTGCTCCAACTGCGGCGGGCCCTACTGGGACTCGTACTCGGTCACCAAGGGCGTGGACCAGATCATCCCGGTGGATGTCTATGTCCCCGGCTGCCCGCCGCGGCCGGAGGCGCTGCTCCAGGGCATCCTCAAGCTTCAGGAGAAGATCGCGGCGGAGTCGCTGAGCGAGCGGTACGGCTCCGGGAGCGCCTCCGTCGCGCAGCTGCGCAGCGGGCTGGTCGCCCCGCCCGGGGGTGGCTCATGAACTGGCTCCCCGCCGAGGTGACCGAGCTGTTCGGTGCGGACGCCACCGCCGAGGAGGCGTACGGGCTGCTGACCGTGGACGTGCCCGCCACCGCCTGGCTCCAGGCGCTGGGCACCGCCCGCGACCGGCTCGGCTGCACCTTCTTCGACTGGCTGAGCGCCGTGGACGAGCCCGGCACGGGCTTCCGGGTCTGCGCCCATCTGGTGGCGGCCGCTCCGGGCGAGGTACGCACGCTGCTGGTACGCACCACCGTGCCGCATGAGGCGCCGGTGCTGCCGAGTGCGGTGGGCGTCTACGCCGGTGCGGCCTGGCATGAGCGCGAGACCCACGAGATGTTCGGCGTGGACTTCACCGGCCACCCGCACCTGGTGCCGCTGCTGCTCCCGGAGAACTTCGAGGGCCACCCGCTGCGCAAGGACTTCGTCCTGGCGGCGCGGGTGGTCAAGGCCTGGCCTGGGGCGAAGGAGCCGGGGGAGTCGGCGGCGGGTGCTGGGCAGGGCGGGCCCCGGCGACGCCAGATGCTGCCGCCGGGCGTCCCCGACCCCAATGAGTGGGGCCCGCTCAAGGGGCAGCTGCCCGCCGCCCCGGAACGGCCGGTGCGCCGGGCGCGCACGGCGGGGGAGGGTACGCCGCCGCGCCGCACGCGCAGCGTCTCCGAGGGCTCGGCGAGCCAGCAGGCTGAGGGCGGCGCTCCGGCGCCGCGCCGCATGCGCAGCGTCTCCGAGGGCTCGGCGAGCCAGCAGGCTGAGGGCGGCGCGCCCCGCCGGGCCCGTAGCGCTTCCGAGGGCTCGGCGAGCCAGCAGCCGGGTGGGGCCGCGCCCCGCCGGGCCCGCAGCGCCTCTGAAGGTTCAGCAACCCAGCGGCCGGACGCGCCCGCCCCCCGCCCTCCCCGCAGCACGGACGCGCCCTGGCACCATGCGCGTCCCGCCTTCGAAGAGGAGTCGCCGGAGGGGCAGGCGCCGCCCGCTCAGGCCGACGCGGACCGTGGCGCGGAGCAGCCGCCCCCGCGCGAGCCGCGAGCCCCCCGTAGCGAGGGTGCGGAAGCCCCGTCCGCACCCGGCGATGACGGCGAAACGCCCGCGGGAGGCGAATCCGTGCCCGGCGATGGCCGCGAAACCCCCGCGGGAGGCGAACCCGTACCCCCCAATGACCACGACACCCCCGCCGGAGGCGAACCCGCATGAGTGGCGACAGCGTTGATGTGCTGCTGCGTCTCGTGGCCGTGTTCGCCGGGTTTCTGGTGCTGCCGCTGGTGATCGGTCAGACCGAGCACAAGGTGATGGCGCATATGCAGGGGCGGCTGGGGCCCATGTACGCCGGTGGTTTCCATGGCTGGGCCCAACTGGTCGCGGACGGTGTGAAGTTCGCGCAGAAGGAAGACGTCGTACCGGCGGACGCCGACCGGCGGATTTTCCAACTGGCGCCCGCGGTCGCGTTGTTGCCGTATCTGCTGGTGCTGGTCGCCATCCCGGTCGGGCCGGGCGGCCAGGTCGGCCGGGCCCTGGACGCCGGGGTCTTCTTCGCCCTCGCGGTGATGGGCGTGGGAGTGCTCGGCTCGCTGATGGCGGGCTGGGCCTCGGCCAATAAGTTCTCCCTGCTGGGCGGTCTGCGTACGGCCGCCCAGCTGCTGGCGTACGAGCTGCCGATGCTGCTGGCCGCCGCCTCGGTGGCGATGGCCGCCGGCACCGTCTCGCTGCCCGGCATCGTGGACGCCTTCCACTGGTGGTGGGTGCCCTGGCAGCTGACCGGCGCCGTGGTGTTCTTCACCGCCGGGCTGGCCGAGCTGCAACGGCCGCCGTTCGATATGCCGGTGGCCGACTCGGAGATCATCTTCGGTGCGTACACCGAGTACACCGGCCTGCGCTTCGCCATGTTCCTGCTGTCGGAATACGCCGGAATCGTGGTGCTCTGCGCCTTGACCACGGTGCTCTTCCTCGGCGGCTGGCACGGCCCCTTCGCCGGCGGCTGGGTGTGGACCCTGCTCAAGACGATGGTGCTGGCCTTTGTGGTGATCTGGCTGCGGGTGAGCTATCCGCGGCTGCGCGAGGACCAGTTGCAGAAGCTGGCCTGGACCGTGCTCATTCCGCTCGCGCTGGCGCAGATCGCGCTGACGGGCGTCGTCAAGGTGGTGATCCGGTAGTGGGCGTTCCAGGAAGTGGTCTGGCCAAGGGGCTCGCGGTCACGCTGCGGACGATGACCCGCCGCGCGCACACCGCGCGCTACCCGGACGTCCAGCCCGAACTGGCCCCCCGCACCCGCGGGGTGATCGGCCTGTTCGAGGAGAACTGCACGGTGTGCATGCTGTGCGCCCGGGAGTGCCCGGACTGGTGCATCTATATCGACTCGCACAAGGAGACCCTGCCCCCGGCCGCCCCCGGTGGCCGCGAGCGCAGCCGCAATGTGCTGGACCGGTTCGCCATTGACTTCGCGCTGTGCATGTACTGCGGGATCTGTGTCGAGGTCTGTCCCTTTGACGCGCTCTTCTGGTCACCGGAGTTCGAGTACGCGGAGACCGATATCCGCGAACTCACCCATGAACGGGACCGGTTGCGGGAGTGGATGTGGACGGTCCCCGAGCCGCCCGCGCTGGACCCGGCCGCCGAGGAGCCCAAGGAGCTGACGGCGGCCCGTAAGACCGCCGAGAAAGCACAGCAAGCGCAGCAGGCGGAGAAGCGGGAGGCCCAGGAATGACCGGCACCAGCACGCTCGCCGCCCAGGCGCACGGCTTTCTCTCGCCCACCGGCGTGGAGGTCGCCTTCCTGCTGATCGGCCTGGTCACCCTGGCCGCGGCGCTGCTCACCGTCACCACCCGGCAGCTGGTGCACGCCGCCCTCTGGCTGGTGGTGGCGCTCGGCGGCCTGGCCGTGGAGTATCTGCTGCTGACCGCGGAGTTCATCGCCTGGGTCCAGGTGCTGATCTATGTCGGCTCGGTGGTGGTGCTGCTGCTGTTCGGGCTGATGCTCACCAAGGCGCCCATCGGCCGTTCCCCGGACGCCGACTCCGGCAACAGATGGCCCGCCCTCGTGGTGGCCGTGGCGGCGGCCGCCGCCCTGGTCTGGGTGGTGGCGGATGCCTTCCGCACCACCTGGATCGACCTCTCCGGCGCCGTCCAGGGCACCACCAAGGTCTCCGGGGAGAGCCTCTTCCGCTACTGGGTGCTGCCCTTCGAGGCGCTGTCCGTACTGCTGCTGGCCGCGCTGGTGGGCGCCATTGTGCTGTCCCGGATGCGGCGCAAGAAGGAGGGGGAGCGCTGATGCACCTGGTCTATCCGGCCGTGCTGGCCGCCCTGCTGTTCTGCACCGGGCTCTATGGGGTGCTGGCCCGGCGCAACGCCATCCTGGTGCTGATGTCGGTGGAGCTGATGCTCAACGCCGTCAACCTCAACCTGGTCGCCTTCGATGTCTGGCTGCGCGACAAGCTGCACGCCGGCCAGGCGCTCACCCTGTTTGTCATCGCCATCGCCGCCGCCGAGATCGGCATCGGCCTGGCCATTGTGCTGCTGGTGTACCGGGCCCGTGGCACCGCGGATGTGGACCGGCTGCGCGATCTGCGCGAGGACGCCCCCGCGGAGGCCCGTGAGGACGCCCCCGTGGAAGCCGAGAAGAAGGCGGAGGCCGCCGCGTGACCACCACTACCGCGGCCGTGCTGGTACCGCTGCTGCCCTTCCTGGGCGCCGTCGCCACTCTGCTCACCGGCCGCCGGGCCCCCGGCTTTGTACGGCCGCTGGCCGTGCTGCCCACCCTGGCCGCCGCCGCGCTGGCCGTCCTGGTCGCCTGCCGCCAGGGCGGCGGCCAGCCGCTGGACGCGGCCCGGCGGCTCACCCCCACCGGCTCCGTCCCCATCGACCTGGCCCTGCATCTGGACGGCTTCGCCGTCCTGGTGGCGGTGCTGGTCACCGTGGTGGCGAGCTGTGTGCAGCTGTACTCCACGGCCTATCTGCGCGAGGACCCCCGCTACCCCTCCTACGCCGCCCTGGTCTCGCTGTTCACCGCCGCCATGCTGCTGGTGGTCTACTCCGGCGACCTGATGGTGCTGCTGGTCGGCTGGGAGGTGATGGGCGTCTGCTCGTACTTCCTGGTGGGCCACTACTGGGAGACCGAGGCCGCCCGCAGCGCCTCGCTCAAGGCCTTCCTGGTCACCAAGCTGGGCGATGTCCCCTTCCTCTTCGGGCTGTTCCTGCTGGCCTCGGACGCCGGAACGTTCCGGATCACCGGGGTGCTGCACACCGTCGCCACCGGCTCGCTGAGCCATCCCACGCTCACCGCGCTGCTGCTGCTCGCCGGAGTGGCCGGCAAGTCGGCCCAGTTCCCGCTGCACACCTGGCTGCCGGACGCCATGGCCGGCCCCACCCCGGTGTCCGCGCTGATCCACGCCGCCACCATGGTGGCGGCCGGGGTCTACTTCACCGCCCGGCTGCTGCCGGTCTTCACCGCCTCCACCGCCGCCCTGCTGGTGCTGGCGGTCATGGCGGCCGTCACCATGCTGGGCTCGGCGCTGGCCGCCCTGGCCCAGGACGACATCAAGCGCGTCCTGGCCTACTCCACGGTGGGCCAGCTCGGCTATATGACCGGCGCGCTGGCCGTGGGCGACCGGGGCGCGGCGGTGTTCCACCTGCTCACCCATGGCGCCTTCAAGGCCCTGCTGTTCCTGGGCGCGGGCGTGGTCATCCACGCCGCCGGGACCAACTCGCTGGCCGCCATGGCCCGGATGCGCGGACTGGCCCGGCGGGTGCCGGACGCCTGCTGGACCATGACCGTGGCCCTGCTGGCGCTGGCCGCCATCCCGCCGTTCAGCGGCTTCTTCTCCAAGGAGGCCGTGCTGGGCGCCGCCGAGCACGCCGCCCGGGGCGAGGCCCCCGGGATCCCGGGCGCGGCCGGCTGGACCGTACTGCTCGCCGGGCTGGTCACCGCCCTGCTCACCGCCGCCTACTGCGCCCGGCTATGGCTGATGTGCTTCTGCGGCAAGGACCCGGACGCCGCCCAGCACGGCCGGGAGAGTGCCGCCATGACCGGGGTGCTGTGGGTGCTGCTGATCCCCACCATCGCCCTGGGCCTGGCCGCCTGGCAGCTGCCGGACTGGTTCGACGGACGTTCGCTGGCGCCCACCCTGCCCACCTCCCTGCTGTCCACCGGCTGTGCGCTGGCCGGCGGCCTGGTGGTGTACGGGGCCTGGCGCCGCACCCAGGCACTGGCCGCCCGGGTCCCGCTGGGTGCGGTGGCCGCCGACCCGGAGGCCGCCCCGGCCGTCTCCGAGGAGGAGGCCATCGCCACCCACCTGGCCGCCTATGGCAGCATCGCCGGCGCCCAGGACCCGGCCGACCCCGGCCGGCTGCTGCTGGGCCCGCTGCACCGGCACGCCGCCACCGGCTTCCATCTGGACGCCCTCTACGCGGCCCTGTTCGTCCGCCCGGTGGGCGCCGCCGCCCGGCTGGTCCGCTTCCTGGACCGGGAGGTCGTGGAGACCTATGTCCGCGGCGCCGGCACCGCCCCCGGGTGGCTGGGCGCGGCCGTCCGCCGGGCCCAGACCGGCAATGTCCAGACCTACCTCAGCGTGCTGTTCGCGGGCTCCGTCGTCCTGGCCGTCGCCGCCGTCCTCGTAGCCTCCGGAGCCTGACCGTGAGTCATACCGTCATGCAGATCCTCCTCGCTGCGATCCTGGCCCTGCCCCTCGTCGGTGCCGTCGCCGCCCTGCTCCCGGCCCCGCCCGGCCTCAAGGGCCGCAGCCCCGAACAGGCCGTACTGCGGCACGGCGTCACCGTCACAGGCGCCGTGCTGGTACTGGCCGTCGCCCTGGCGGCCGGCTTCGACCGGCACCATCCCGGCAGGATGCAGGCCACCACGGACGTCGGCTGGATCCCCGCCCTGGGCATCCGGCTCCACCTCGGCGTGGACGGCGTCTCGCTCCCCCTGCTGGTACTGACCGCGCTGCTCACCTTCCTCTGTGCGCTGCACGCCTACGCCCGTACGCCCGAGGGCCCGTCACCCAAGGCGTATGTGGCGCTGCTGCTCCTGCTCGAAGGCGGCACCCTCGCCAGCTTCGCCGTCCTCGATCTGGTGCTGTTCTTCCTGGCCTTCGAGACGGTGCTGACCCCGATGTACTTCCTGATCGCCCGCTGGGGCGGGGCGGAGCGGGAGCGCGCCGCCTGGCGCTTCATCCTCTACACCGTGCTCGGCTCCGTCGTCATGCTGCTCGGCCTCCTCCTCATCGGCGTCAAGGGCGGCACCTTCGACATGGTGGCACTGGCCACTGACAACGGGTCCGGTCTGAGCCACTCCACCCAGCTCATCGCCGCCCTGGCCATTGGCACCGGACTGGCCGTCAAGGCCCCGCTGTGGCCGTTGCACAGCTGGCTGCCGGACGCCCACACCGCCGCCCCCACCACCGGCTCGGTGCTGCTGGCGGGCGTGCTGCT
This sequence comes from Streptomyces orinoci, assembly GCF_003121295.1. Lineage (GTDB taxonomy): Bacteria > Actinomycetota > Actinomycetes > Streptomycetales > Streptomycetaceae > Streptomyces > Streptomyces orinoci. Next base: position 1,439,668 of record NZ_PHNC01000029.1, on the reverse strand, counting down.
GAAGATGGGCACCTATGGGTTCGTCCGGATCGTGCTGCCCATCACCCCGGACGGGGCACACACCTTCGCCCCGTACCTGGCCGCCTTCGCCGCCGTGGGCATCGTCTACGGCTCCCTCTACTGCCTGGCCCTTGCCCTCCCGTCGCCCGGCCGCCACCCCTCAACGAAGCGCTCCGCGCTGCCCCTTTCATTCGGGGCGGGCGGCGACCTCAAGCGGCTGATCGCCTACTCCTCCATCGGGCATATGGGCTTCGTCCTGCTGGGCATCGCCACCCTCACCCCCACCGGGGTCAATGCCGCGCTGTTCGCCAACATCGCCCACGGCCTGATCACCGGCCTGCTGTTCTTCCTGGTGGGAGCCGTCAAGGACCGCTATGGCAGCAGCGACCTGGACAGCCTCTCCGGCCACACCGGCGCCGCCCTCTACGGCCGCGCCCCCCGTCTGGGCGGACTGCTGGCCTTTGGCGCGGTGGCCTCCCTGGGGCTGCCCGGACTGGCCGGATTCTGGGGCGAGATGCTCGCCATGTTCGCCTCCTTCCGCCCCGCCGACGGGCTCAGCCGCCCCGCCTATCTGGTCTTTATGACCCTGGCCGGACTGGGCACCCTGCTCACCGCCGGCTATCTGCTGATCGTGGTCCGCCGGGTGTGCATGGGCGGCAACGGCGAGCGGCAGGTGCCGCACCCGCTGCCCGCGCTGCCCGACCTCCGGCGGTATGAGTTCGCCGCCTTCTCCCCGCTCGTCGTCCTCACCGTCCTCGCCGGACTCTGGCCCGCCGCTCTGCTCGGCCTCTCCGACCCGGCCGTCAAGCAGCTCCTGGGAGGGGGCATCTGATGCAGCTCGCCTCGGGCGCCGTCCAGTCCATCGACTGGACGGCCATCGCCCCGCCCGTGATCACCGCCCTGGGCGCCCTGGCCGTCCTGGTCGCCGACCTCTTCCTCCCCGCCGGGCGCAAGCGGACACTGCACGGCATCGGCCTGGCCGCCCTGCTGCTCGCCGGACTCTCCCTGCTGCCGCTGCTGGCCGGCGACCGGGAGACCTTCTGTCTCAACTCCGGGACGCACTCCTGCAGTTATGTGGCCGACCGGTTCACCCTGGTCATCCAGTTCCTGGTCCTGGGCGGCGCCCTGCTGACCGCACTGCTGTCCATCGGCCCGGCCGAGGACCGCCAACTGCCCACCGGCGAATACTGGTTCCTGCTGCTGTCCTCCGTCGCCGGGGCCGCCCTGCTGCCCGCCTCCCGCGATCTGGCCACCCTGGTGGTGGCCTTGGAGGTGGCCTCGCTGCCCGCCTTCGCCCTGGTCGGCCTGCGGCGCGGGGAACGGCGGTCGGCGGAGGCCGCGTTGAAGTTCTTCCTCTCCTCGGTCACCGCCACCGCCGTCACCCTGCTCGGCGTCAGCTTTGTCTACGCGGCCACCGGCACCCTCCACCTGGTCGATGTCGCCCGCGGCCTGGACCATGCCGATCCCCAGCTGGCCGTACTGGCCCGGACCGGAGTGGTGCTCACCCTGGTCGGTTTCGCCTTCAAGACCGCCGCCGTGCCCTTCCACTTCTGGGTGCCGGACGCCTATGTCGGCGCCCCGCTGCCCATCGCCGGATATCTCTCCGTGGTCGGCAAGGCGGTCGGCTTCACCGGACTGATCCTGGTCACCGTGCAGGCGTTCCCCGGCTACTCCGAGGTCTGGGGTCCCGCGCTGGCCGTACTGGCCGCGCTCACCATGACCGCCGGCAACGCGGCCGCGCTGCGCCAGCGGCCGGACCGGCCGCAGAGCGCGGTGCGCCTGCTGGCCTGGTCCTCGGTCGGACAGGCGGGCTATCTGCTGGTGCCGCTGGCCGCCGCCGGATACGCCGACGACCCCGGGCACGCCATCGGCGCCACGGTGGCGTATGCGCTGATGTACGCGGCGGTCAACCTGGGCGCCTTCGCGGTGGCCGCGCTGGTCGCCCGGACCAGCCCGGCCAACCGGATCGAGGACTACCGGGGCCTGTACGCCCGCCGCCCGGCGGCCGCCCTGGCGCTGGCCTTCTTCCTGCTCTGCCTGGCCGGACTGCCGCCGGGCATCATCGGCCTGTTCGCCAAGGTCACGGTGTTCTCGGCGGCGGTGGACGCGGGGCTGGGCTGGCTGGCCGCGGTGATGGCCGTCAATGTCGTCATCGCCCTCTACTACTACCTGAAGTGGACGGCCGTCCTCTTCCGCCCGGCCCCGGCGACCGAGCCCCGGCCCGCGACCGGCCCCGGCCGGACGCCCGCCCCGCTGGCCGCCGCCATCGGCCTGGCCGCCGCCATCGGCGTGGCGCTCTCCGGCGCCCCCCAGCTGGTGCTGCGGTTCGCCGCGGGCGCGCTGCTGTAGCGCCCGGGGCGGCAGATCACCCGGACGGCGGACTCCCGCCCCTGGTGCACAAGGGAACTAGCGGCCGTTGCCTGGCGTTGACCAGTTCGAAAGGTTCCACTGGTTCAAGGGTTCCCCTGCCGCACCATTTGGAGGGCGTACCGTGCACCGCCGGCACAACGGGCTCAGGACTGCCGTGCTCCTCGGGGGGCTGTCCGCGCTCATCATCGTCATCGGCAGCGTCTTCGGCCGTACCGGCCTGATCATCGCCGTCCTGGTGGCGCTCGGCACCAACGCCTACGCCTACTGGAACAGCGACAAGCTGGCCCTGCGGGCCATGCGCGCCCGCCCGGTCAGCGAGTTCGAGGCCCCGCAGCTCTACCGCATGGTCCGCGAGCTCTCCACCGCCGCCCGCCAGCCCATGCCCCGGCTCTATATCTCACCCACCGAGGCGCCCAACGCCTTCGCCACCGGCCGCAATCCGCGCAACGCCGCGGTGTGCTGCACCGAGGGCATCCTGGGCATCCTCGACGAGCGCGAGCTTCGCGGCGTCATCGGCCATGAGCTCAGCCATGTCTACAACCGCGACATCCTGATCTCCTCCGTCGCCGGAGCGCTGGCCTCCGTGGTGATGTTCCTGGTCAACTTCGCCTGGCTGATCCCCATCGGCCGGTCCGACGACGAGGAGGGCCCCGGCCTGGCCGGGATGATCCTGATCATGCTGCTGGGCCCCATCGCGGCCTCGCTGATCCAGCTCGCGGTCAGCCGCTCCCGGGAGTACGAGGCCGACGCCTCCGGCGCCCGCCTCACCGGCGACCCGCTGGCCCTGGCCTCCGCCCTGCGCAAACTGGAGCTGGGCACCCGGCAGTTGCCGCTCCCGCCGGAGCCCCGGCTGGAGACCGCCAGCCATATGATGATCGCCAATCCCTTCCGCCCCGGCGAGGGCCTCTCCAAGCTCTTCTCCACCCACCCGCCGATGCCGGAGCGGATCGCCCGCCTGGAGCGGATGGCGGGCGGCCGCTAGCCCCCGCTAACTCCGGCCGAGCCGCCCGTCCCCGTTCATATCGGTGATGTGCTGGCCGTTGTGCGTGCCGCCCACGCACACCCACAGCACATCGGGTGACTCCAGATCGGTGTCATCGGTGAGGCCGGGAAAGCCGCCGCCGGTCACACAGTCCTGGACGGTGACGTCCCGGCGCACCGCCTGGGCGTCGGAGGCGCCGAACAGACCAGCGGTGGCCAGTGTCCCGGCGGCGAGCGCGAGGGCGGTCAGCGTACGGATGCGCATGGGTCCTCCTCGGTACGGGCCGCGGTGCCGCGGCACGCCCACCATGGCCGCCCCCCACCGCCCGCGGCGCGCTGGTTGACCCATCCGGGGGACACCGCCCCGGGCTCTCGCCCTGGCAACCGGGCCGCCGCTGCCCGGCGTCTCCCTGGCCGGAGGAACCACCCCGTGGGAGGCTGTTACTTATGAGGTTCATCCTGAATGTCGTCTGGCTGGTCCTCTGCGGGCTGTGGATGGCGATCGGCTATGTGATCGCCGGCATCATCTGCTGCCTCCTGATCATCACCATCCCCTTTGGTATCGCGTCCTTCCGTATCGCCGGCTACGCGCTGTGGCCCTTCGGCCGTACGACCGTCGAGCGGCCGGACGCCGGGGCCGCCTCGCTGATCGGCAATGTCATCTGGGTCGTCTTCGCGGGCTGGTGGCTGGCGCTGGGCCATATCGTCACCGGGATCGCGCTGTGCTGCACGATCATCGGGATCCCGCTGGGGATCGCCAACTTCAAGCTGATCCCGGTGTCCCTGATGCCCTTGGGGCGGGAGATCGTGCCGGTGGACTAGGCCCCGCCAGGGGCGCGGGGCTGCTGCGTTATGCGGCTCCGCCGCGTGGCCGCGACCAGCCCAAGACGGCCCGCACTCGAAGGAACAAGGGCCGTCGGCAGACGCCGTTTCGTCGCCGGGTGCGGCGCGGCCCGGTGGCCGGAACGCCTGCCCGCAACCGCTCAGGGGCGCGGCGAACTGCGCGGCCGACCGCCCGCAACCCGCGGCCGGACCGCAACAGTGGAGCCCGGCTCCCGCAGCGGCCGCAGCAGCACCCACCCCACCCCCGGCAGCGCGATCAGCGGCAGCAGCGCCGTCCGCAGGCTCGTCGCGTCGGCGAGGGTGCCGATCAGCGGCGTGGCGATCCCGCCGATGCTGATGGCCAGGCCCAGGGTGACGCCGCCCGCCGTGCCCACCCGCTGGGGCAAGTAGTCCTGGCCCAGGGTCACATGCAGGGAGAAGGGCACATACAGCGCGACCGAGGTGAGCGCGATAAACAGATAGAGCCCCGGCCCGGGCACCAGCACCAGACCGGCGACCGCCGGCCCGGTCAGCGCGTACGACCAGCGGACCACCGTCACCCTGCGATAGCGGTCTGCGAGCTTGCCGCCGGCGACCGTGCCCGCCGCCCCGCCCAGATAGAGCAGGAACAGCGCGGCCGTCCCGGCGAGGTTCCCGCCGCCGACGCGCTGGCGCGCATAGAGCGAGACAAAGGCGCTCAGGCCCACAAAGACCACCGAGCGGCAGACGATCGCTCCGGAGAGCCGGGCGAAGGACGCCCAGTCGTTCTCCCCGGCGGCACCGCTCCGCCGGGTCCGCGCCGCCCGTGCCTCCGGCAGCGAGCGCAGCGCCATGGCGCACAGCCCGGTACCGATCAGGGCGGGTACCGCCAGCAGCGGCGAGGCCCCCAGCCCGCCGGTGGCGATCACGGCCGAGACCAGCAGCGGGGCGGCGGCGAAGCCCAGGTTGCCGCCGAGCGAGAACCAGCTCATCGAGGTGTGGCTGCCCCGGCTGGCGATCCGGGCCACCCGCGCGGACTCCGGGTGGTAGGCGGCCACCCCGATCCCGGTCAGGGCGACCGCGGCCAGGGTGAGGGCATAGCCGCCGCTCACCCCGCTCAGCGCCACGCCCAGGCCGCCGGCCAGCGTGCTCACCGGCAGCAGCCAGGGCATCGCCACCTTGTCGGTGAGCGCCCCGAACAGCGGCTGGATCACCGAGGAGAGCAGGGACGCGGCCAGCACGATGCCGGAGGCGGCGGCATAGCCGTAGTGCCGTTCGGAGACGAAGAACGGCAGCAGCGCGGCCACCGCCCCCTGGTAGATGTCCACGCACCCATGTCCCCAGGACAGCAGGGCTATGGGGCGGCCGGCACCGGTGTTCCTTCCCATGCCGCGATCCTGACGGCCCCGGCCCCTGTCCCGCTTCCGATAAATTGCCAACTTCTATCGGTTGTCCGCCATGGGCCGGGTGGCTCCCGCGTAGGACAGCGTCAGCAGCAGCGGCGGAGCGATGGCGGTGAGGGTCAGCGAAGCGGTCTGACCCACCGCGTCGGCGGCCCGGAAGTGCCTCAAGTGCCCCAGGTGGAACAGGAGATGGGGCAGCGCGTAGCACTCGTAGCCGAGCAGCGAGACCCGTACCACAAGCCGCTCCGGCCGTATCGCGCAGGCGCCGAAAATCAGGGCGAAGGCCAGGTTGAGGCCGCCGTAGTCGCGCAGCAGGTGCTCGTTGTACGGCGGGAACATGGCCACCCAGGCGTGCCCGGGAGCGGGGAAGTCCCGATAGAAGGACTGCGGCAGGAACAGCGCCCAGCCGCCCAGCACGCTGTGCAGGGCCGCGAGCAGGACCAGCCCGGGGCGCAGCAGGGCGGTCATCGCCCGGAGCCGGACGCGGCGAGGAACTCCCGGAAGGTGAGGTGGCCGGTGTCGGGTTCCCGGGTGGTCAAGTGGCCCTGGCGCAGGGCGCGTCCAAACCTGCCGGGGATCCGCAGCGGCAGCAGCGGGCGACGGCGTCCTTCCGCTTCCAGGGTGGCCCGGAAGAACTCGGCCAGTGTGCCGGTCTCCGGTCCGCCCAGGTCCGGTACCCGGCCGGCCGGGCCCCGCTCCGCCAACACGGCCAGCCGCTCGGCGACTTCACCGGCCGCGACCGGCTGGGTGACCACCCCGGGGGCGAGGCCCACCGGCCCCCGGGTGAGCTTCTGGGCCACCGTCCGGATCAACTCATGGAACTGGGTGGCCCGTTGGATGGTGAAGGGCACCCCGGAGTCCGCCACGATCCCTTCGGCCCGCAGCTTGGCCCGGTAGTAGGGCATCGGCACCAGGTCGATGCCCACGATGGAGACATGGAGCAGATGCGGTGTCCCGGCCCGCCGCGCGGCCTCGGTCAGCCGGCCGGTGGTCTCGATGTCCTGGCGGGGCCGGGCGGGGTTGCTGGCGCAGTGGATGACCACGGCGCCGTCCGCCAGGGCCGGGTCCAGACCCTCGCCGGTCAGCAGGTCGCCGGTGAACCATTCGACGCCCTCGGCGGTCCGCCCGGGGCGGGGGCGCCGGCTGAGAACGCGTACCGTCCGCCCCCGTGCCGCCAGTTGGTCCACCAGCTGCCTGCCCAGGGTTCCAGTACCACCCGTCACCAGAATCGGTTCCATGCTCCGTTCCGCCGTCCCTTCGGTCTTGGTCAATCACCTGTTGTCACCCCCAGGACGGGACGGGTGCCCGGATCCGTGACATCGGCGTTCGTGGGATGACTCACCCCTTCTGGTCAAGGCGGGGCGATCGGGCCCCGTAAGGGCGTAAGGCGCAGCAGACTCGGGGCCTTGATGGCCGACGACGAAGGGAATCGCCCACCATGCTCAGCAGCAAGCCCCGGCTGCGCGCCGCGGCCGTGACAGCGGCCGCCGTCCTCGCCGTGGGGGCGCCCACCGCCTACGCCGCCCTTGGCACCGGCGGCGACACCGCACCCGACCCCCGGGCCGCCGCCACCCGGGGCAAGTCCTATATCGGTACCCATCTGTTCTTCGGCACCGGGCGGCCGGACGGCAAACCGGCCGTCACCGACCGGCAGTTCATGGACTTTGTGTCCCAAAGAGTCACCCCGCGCTTCCCGGACGGGCTGACCGTGCAGGACGCCCGCGGCCAGTGGCGGGGCAGGAACGGCGCCGTGGTGCGCGAGCGTTCCTACCAACTGACCGTTCTCTACCCCAAGTCGGAGGCCAGGGTCAGGGACCGCGACATCGAGGCCATCCGCACCGCGTACAAGCGCGCCTTCGCCCAGGAGTCGGTGCTGCGGGCGGACGACATGGAGTCGGTGGACTTCTGAGCGGGTGCATACGGAGGGGCGGCCGCTGTGGACGCGGCCGCCCCTCCCGAATGCCCGCTGGGTCAGCGGTAGTTGACGAACTGGATGGCGAAGTCCAGGTCCTTGCCCTTGAGCAGGGCGATGACGGTCTGGAGGTCGTCCCGGCTCTTGGAGGACACCCGCAGCTCGTCGCCCTGGACCTGGGCCTTGATGCCCTTGGGGCCCTCATCGCGGATGATCTTGGCGACCTTCTTGGCGTTCTCCTGGGAGATGCCCTCCTGGATGGAGCAGAAGATCTTGTACTCCTTGCCGGAGACCTGCGGCTCGCCCGTCTCCAGGGCCTTCAGCGAGATGCCGCGCTTGATCAGCTTGGACTGGAAGACGTCCAGGATCGCCTTGACCCGCTCCTCGCCGTTGGCCCGCATCTCGATCTTCTCGCCGGACCAGGAGATCGAGGCGCCGGTGCCCTTGAAGTCGTACCGCTGGGAGATTTCCTTGGCGGCCTGGTTGAGGGCGTTGTCCACCTCCTGCCGCTCGACCTTCGAGACGATGTCGAAACTGGAGTCGGCCATATTGAGTTGGCTCCTCGTGCGTAGATCCATCAGGGGTGGCGGCTCGGGGGGAACCTCCGGCGGGACGCCGGGGGAGGCCGCCCCGCCAGCCTAGTCACCCGGGGCCCCGTTCGAGCGGCTGCAAACCGAGTGGCGGAGCACCCCTGGTCATCGGGTATCGTTTACGTCGTTGCCACGGAGCAGCTCGAAAGAGCATCCGAGGCAGCACCACCCATGGCGGTGTGCCCGAGTGGCCAATGGGAGCGGACTGTAAATCCGTCGGCTTAGCCTACCCAGGTTCGAATCCTGGCGCCGCCACTGGAAATAGATGGGCCCTGATCTGCGGAAACGCGGCTCAGGGCCCATCTGTATTGGGGCGGTCAGCACGCCTGCCTGTCTCACTCTGTCTCGTTCGATCTCACTCTCTATCAGTAGGTATGGACGAGGCGTGGACGGGATTCGGGCGCCGGCCCCGGGGCCCCCGGAGAACGGCTGCCCCGCTGGCCGGGCGCCGCGGACGCCTGGCCGGAGCGGGTATCCGTCCCCACAGATACAGACAATCAGCCGCTGACCTGCGGAAACCTCTGTGCACCCCCCTGGGGTCCGTGGATCTCTCCGGACGTCCAATCACCCACGGACGCCCGAGAACGGGCCGGAGACGGCAACCTGTGGCGCCGTTTGGCGATCTTCGGGCCAAGGATTCCCACCGGCCCCGGGCTGGGGCCGGTGGCCGCGGTCACCCGGCGTCCCGGCTCCGGTGCGCGTTCAGCCGGGCCTCAATCTTGGCGTTCGCCGCGTCATCCCCGCCTTTCAGGAACTTGGCGTAGACCCGGAACAGGACGGCCACGCTGTGCCCGGCGCGCTCGGCAACGAGCTGGGGTTCCACGCCCGCGCTCAGCCAGGTGGACACCGCCGTATGGCGAAGGTCATACGGCCGCTTGGCCAGCTTGGTCTTCTGTTCCTCCGGCGCCAGCACTGCCTCACGGGCGCGTGCCCAGACTTCGCCGTACCCGCTTTCCTGCACCATGCCGCCCCGGGCCGTGCGGAACAGGCGGCCGTCAGGGGCCACGCCGTGGACCGTGATGTGCCAGCGCACCATGGCCACATACCGGGGAGGGATGGGGACGGCCCGCACTGCCTTGCGCGAGCGGTGCTTGAGCCCCTTGCGGTCATGAGCTTCCCCGGAGTCCGTCCAGGGCCGTCCCGCTCTCGGGCGGCTCTCGCGCAGCCATACGGTGCCCCACCCCCGGCGGGGTAGGTGGAAGTCCGTACGCCTCAGCCCGACCGCCTCACCGGGGCGTGCCGCGGCAAAGAGGATGGCTCCGTAGAACGCTTCGAGATGACGACCGCGGGCCCCTTGCGCCCGGGCGCCGGCCAGCAGACGCTCCGCCAGCTCGGGGTCCGGTACGCACTCGGGATCCACCTCCTCATCCACCTTCTCCGGCGGCTTCCACTGGAGTCCATGCAGCGGGTTCTCCTCCAACAGCTCCGCCTCGACGGCGAACTCAAGGGACTGATGGAAGACCGCGCGCTTCCGGGCTATGACGGACCCGGCGGAGACCTTGCCGTCCAGCCGCTTGGTGCAGGCGTTCAGCGCCTTACGGGCCAGCAGCCGCTCCGCTAGCGCCGACACGGGCAGGGACTTGCGCTCGAACCAGTCCAGCACCGCCTTGACCTCGGGCGGGGGCTCCTCCTCCCAGCGCTTCTTATTGAAGGCCCAGCTATAGAGGGCCCGCCGCACGGTGCGAGGGTCCGCCATGCCCTTGGTGTCCTTCACCAGGATGGGCGTAACCGTGGCCATCGCTTCGGCGAGACCTCGGCGGGTGGTGGCGGGGGCGTAGTCCCACTTCATCTCGATGTAGTTCCGGGCGTGCTGGTACCAGGGGATATCCGTCTCCTTCTGGACCATCGACTTGGGCAACCCGCTCTCGACATCGAACGGTTCACCCGCCCGGGCCGCCGTGACGAGCTGGGCGCGCCTGCTCTCGGCCAGCCCGGATGTCAGGAAGGACTCCGAGTGCGGGCGATGGCCGACCTGCCAGCGGAGTTGGTATGGCTTCCGGTACGGCCGCTTGCGGATGGCCCAGACGCGCACGGTGTAGCTCCAGTGGTTCATGCCGCCTCCAAGCTGTTCTTGAAGTCGTCCAGGGCGCCGCGGCGGACCCGGATCTGGCCGTTCGGCAGGCGGCGGGCCTCGGGGCCATAGCCCCGGTTCCGCCAGCGGTACCAAGTGGCGCGGGTGATGCCGAGTTCGGCCAGGACGGCCGTGAGCGGCAGCAGGTCGTCCGCACGGGCACGGCGGCGGGCGTTCGGCGATTGGGCATGCCCTGCCATGAGGTGGACTCCTTTCCGGTAGCAGGGCGCGGAAGGGCCAGCAGGCGGCTTTCCGGCCGGTTTTGGGGTGTGCTGGGCGGGGCCCGCTACGCGCTACGGGCCTGATCACTGCGGGTGTGGGGTGCTAGCGGGGGTGCTACCGGTAGCAGGGGTGGCCGCTACCGGTAGCGGGGGTGATGCGCGGGCGGCGGCTCTAACGGCTACTGAGCTTGTCGTTGTGATGTCGTCAGGGTGATCTGGTCTGCGGGAGTCCGGTTGCGGTGAGGCATGCGTCGATGAGGTGACTGCGGTACTGGATCTCGCGCAGGCCGTGCCGCAGGTGCCGGACGAACTGGTCGGGGTCGGTGAAGGCGGTGTTGGTCTGGGAACTGCGCCGCAGCAGTGACCAGATGCCCTCGACCGGGTTGAGGTCGGGCGCGTAGGGCGGCAGGTGGAAGGCGGTGATCCAGTCGTGCCCGGCGATGAAGTCGCGCATCCCGGCGGCGCGGTGGGTGTTGAGGTTGTCCCAGACCACTACGAGTGGGGCGCCGAGCTGCTGGTGGGCGGCCACGAGCAGGTCACGGAAGTCGGTCCAGGCGAAGCTGCGGCGCTCTTTGGTCTTGTGGTCCTTGTGCATCATGGGCCGGTAGATCAGGCGTGAACGTTCGCCTGGGCGGTAGCAGCACAGGGCGGCCAGGGAGACTCTGCGCCGGGAGCGTCCGCGGACCCGGACCACCGGAGTCCGGCCTCGCCTCGACCAGGTGCGGGTGGTGGGCGGCGTCATCGAGAAGCCGGCCTCGTCCTCGAAGACGACGTAGGCACCGAGCGCCGCCGCGGTGCTTCCACCTGCGGCCAGGTCTCCCTCACCCATCCCGTGATCGCGTCCTCGTCGCGCTCCAGCGCACGCCGGGCCGGGACCTGGTGGCTCCACCCGTGCCGCCGCAGCATCTGCGCGATGGCCGACAGCGTGATGCTCTTGTGGAAACAGCGCCCGATCAGCGTCCTGATCCGGTCCAGAGTCCAGGTCTGGTCCGGCCAGCCGTGCGCGACCGGCCCCTTGTCCAGCTCCTGTTCCAGCACCGCGAACAGGGCCTCGCTCAGCTTGGGGCGGCCTGGTGAGCCCCTGGACTGCAGGGCCTTCGGGCCGCCGTCGTTCCAGGAACGGCGCCACCGCTGCACCGACCGCACGCTGACCCGTAATCGCTTGGCCACCACGGCGTTGTCCTGTCCGGCGGCGAACATCCTGGCCGCTTCCACACGGATGCGCTCACGGAATGCCCGCCGTTCGGCGGTCAAGCCACCGCCTTGCGGATACCTCATGACTCGGGCATACCGCGACGATCACCACCCGTCAGCCCCCACGACATCACACCGACAAGCTCAGTAACGACCTGATCAACCGGCCTTAGAGCCGCTAGCAGGTCCTCTAGCGCTAGAGGGATTGGGGTCTAGCGCTAGAAGAGCGGCCGTCAGGCTGCGTCGTGTCCGGCGCGATGCTCATCACGCTGGTCTCGTACGGGTTCGGCGGGGTGGGGAGGCAACAAGGCAACACCTGTTGCCTTGCCTGTTGCCTCGCATTCGTGCTGGTCAGGGCCCTGGAGGCAACAAGGCAACAGAGGCAACACGGTTGAGGGGGTCGGGCCGCCAGGGTCGGGGGCTGTTGCCTGTGTTGCCTTGTTGCCTTCACCCCGTTGACCTGGGGAAACGGAGGCAACAGCGGAGGCAACACCTGTTGTCTTGTTGCCTTCCAGCGCGGTGGCCTGTCCGGGGATGGCGTAGGGGCCGCGCTGGCCGAGCTGGGTGAGGCGGCCCCGATCCCGCAGGCGACCCATGAGGGTGCGGACGGTCTTCGGGTCCTGCCCGGTGGCCGCGGCCACTTCCTTCGGGGTGGCCGGGCCATGTTCGTGGAGGTGGGCGAGGATCTTGGCATTGGGTTCGGTGGCGGTGGCAATGTCGGCGGGACCGTCCATCAGGTGCCAGGTCATCGACCCTTCGCTGCGCCGTAGGGCGTATTCGTTCTCCTCCACGTCCCGGCCGGTGAGGTTCAGCAGGCCCTCGGCTTCGCCGCGGGCGCGGGAGAAATACAGGGTGGCGTCGGCGGCGCCGTTGATGCCGTTGGTGCCGGAGGTGGCGTCCATCCAGTCCGCCGACTGGGCTTTGCGGATGTGGTGGACCACGATGAACGCCACCTGGTAGGCGTCGGCTAGGCGTTTCAGGGCGGTGATGGCGGCGTAGTCGGCGGCGTAGGCGCTGGTCTCGCGTCCGGTGTCGCTGCGGACGCGTTGGAGGACGTCCACGATGACCAGGCGGGCGGTGGGGTGCTGATCGAGCCACCGGCGGATGCCGCCCAGCCCGGCGGGCAGCTCCACATGGATGTGCAGCGCCTCGGGCGGCGGTTGGTCGCCCAGGACGCGGTGGAGGCGGGACTGCATGCGGCGGGGGGTGTCCTCCAACGCCAGGTAGAGCGCTTCGCCTTGCTGGACGGGGATGGCGTCCAGGGCTTTGCCGCCGGTGGCCACGGCCAGCCCCAAACCCAGGCAGATCCAGGACTTGCCGACCTTCGGGGCCCCGGTCAGCACGGTCAGCCCCTCGGGGATGAGGTCGGGGACGGCCCAGCGAGGTTCGGGGAACTCGGCCCGGTACAGGGCGTCGGCTGTCCAGAAAACTGGACGGCTGGCCCGGCCGGAGCTGTCGTTGGCTTCCAGGACGGGCAGTGCATCGACCACCAGGGCGGCCAGGTCGGTCAGTTCGGCGCCGGGCTGGGCGGTGGCCTGCATGAGCCGGGCCCCGAGCTGGCGGGCGGCTCGTAGCCGGGCGAGGCGCTTGACCTCATCGGCATGCCAGGTGGCATCCGGCACCGCGTACTGAGGGAGGGCGGAGACGTAGGCGGGACCGCCGGCCGACCTGAGGTTGTCAGCGGCGGCCAATGCCGCAGTGAGGGCGGGCGGGTCCACCGGTTCGCCGCGCTCCAGCCGCTGGCCGAGGGTGGACCACAGGATGCTGTGGGCGGGGTTGTAGAAGTCGTCCGGCTCCAGGATGAGCGACAGGTCGGCGAACCGGTCCGGGTAGCAGACCACGCACCCCAGCACACACCGTTCCAGCTCGTCATCATGCGGCATCGATGTGTCCACGCTCATTGCGGCGCCCCCTTTCCGGGGCGGTGTTCACCGCGGCGGTGCCAGTGTTCACAGCCGGGCGGCGGGTGTTCATGGGTGCGGTTCATTGCGTTCACGCCTCCACCCCCTTCGAAGGGCCTGGAGGCCGTACGGGCAGGCGGGTGTACGGCGCGTACGGGACAGTCAGTCCGGGCTGCTGTACGGGCGTACACGGGCTGTTCACCGCGTTCACGCAGCCGGCCGGTACGCGGGCGTACAGGCAGGTCAGCCCTCGACTCAGGCGCCCGCCCGGCCGACTGAAATGCGGGCCGTACGGCCGACTCCCGGGCGTACGCGAGACGGGCGAGCATGCGCCAGTCGGCTAGCCGCAGCCCGGTGAATGCGGTCATGAACGGACCGTTCGGCGCGGTGCGGTCGGGCATCGTGGCGGGCGCCAAGGCGGCCTCGACGTCCGTCGAAGCGAGCAGCAACAGGCCCATCAACAGGGGCAGTCGGGCGGCCTTGGTGGTGTTGCACGGGTGGCAGGCCAGGACCAGGTTCTCCGACCGCCAAGTGCGGAACAGGGAGAGCGGCACGATGTGGTCGATGGTGGCCTGCCGCAAATCGTCGGTGAACGGGGTGCGGCAGTAGGCGCAGTGCGCTCCGTCGCGCCGGGCGAGGCTGCGCTTCCTCGCCCGGCGACGGGCCGCATTCAGATGCGGCGCATGGTGCAGACTCACGCGGTTAGCCCCTGCTGCCGTGCTTGCCGCGGATGTGGTCCATCACGGCCAGGGCGTACGGGCACTGGGGCGGGGTGGCCCCCAGAGCGCACCCGCCCTGGTCGAACCAGACCACCAGCGGCACCGGCACGAACCAGCTGTAGTTGACGGCCACGTCCCAGCAGAACTTACGGCGGCGCCGGTCTGGCATTACTGCCAGGTACTCCGGCCGCCACTGACTGACCGGACGGATACGCCACGGTGCACCGAACTCGCTTGCCATGTCCTGGCCCAGGTCCAGCACGGCCTGGATACCCAGCCGAGCCACTCCCTCCGCCACGTGGCCGCTGATGAGCGCGGTCCGGCCGTATGCCAAGGCGGAACGGCTCACCGTGAGGTCTGAGGCGAACAGCGCGGCAGCCAGCTCGCTTTGTGCCATGGGCTCGCACAAGGCGTCCTCGTACCAGTGCTCGCGGCACAGCCGGTACGCCTGCGCCCACGCTGTGCCTGCCTCACGGGCGCCCAGGGGAAGCGCGTCCAGCTCCTGCAACGGCTCCTCCAGCCCGACCAGCCCATAGGCGGCCAAGGCACGCTCCACGGCGGCCAGCAGCTCCAGATCGGTTGGGATCCGAGGCAGGTCCGGCAGCGAGTCACGCTGGGCAAACAGCCCGGCCGCCACCTGCTCACGGGTCAGCTCCAACGAGCCAACCGGCACCCGCGGGAGCACTTCACCCGCACGCCGCCGCTCCACCAGGGCCGTCTGGGCGGGAGCCGTCGCGCTAGGGGCGGCCGGGACCGAGGTTTCCAGGGTGGCGGTCACAGCGCCACCTCCAGGTCAGCGGCTGGGATGCCCCGGTTCAGCAGGTAGTCCTGGAAGTCCTGGCGGGAGATGCGGATGGTGCCGCGACCGGTGCCGACCCGGTAGGCCGGGAGCCGGCCACTCTGGATCTCCCGGTAGATGACCGAGCTGTGCTTCCGCAGGGCGCTGGCGATCTGCTTCACCGTGAGGGCGGGGTCCTGGCTGACTTGGCTAGTCAGCGGTGTAGCCTGAAAAGGCATCGATGACTCCTATGGCTGGGTGTGTCGGTGCCGTCCCCAGCGGTCCGGGAAGGCGCTGCAACGCCGACTCGGGGAGTGCCGCTGGGGACTTTCGTTTGAGGTGCTTTCTGCGTCTCTTAACACGACCAACGTAGATAGCCTGGCTAGTCATGTCAACCCTCTCGGTAAACTGGGCTGACTTGGATGACCCGGCTAGCATCTTCGGTATGAGCTTGGACCCGGACGACCCTCGCCCGCCGTACGCGCAGATCACCAATGCTTTGCGCGCCGCAATCCTGACCAAGACGTTGCAGCCAGGGGAGAAGCTTCCTTCTCAGAGCGATCTGACCAAGCGGTACGGCGTCTCTCGGGCCACGGTGCAGCGTGCGCTCCGTGACCTCCAGGACGAAGGTCTGATCGTCGCCCGGCAGGGCAGTGGTGTCTTCGTCCGCAGTCGGACGGAGCGCCCGGCCGGCCTCCGGACCCACATAGAGCGAGCCTTCGAGCAGCCCAGCGTCACCATCGACTTCGCGGGCTTCTCCGGCGAGACGCTGTATGGAGCATTGCAGGAACCCATCGACAAGATTCGGGCTGGACGGCTCACGCCCGAAAGCATCGTTGTTCGCCTGCTGTTGCCGAGCATGGCGGAGACGCAAGCGTTCCCCGTCCTGGTGGAGGGGCGGGCCCCAGACCCAAGGGTGAGCGCGCGTGCCCGGGACCTGCTGGTCCACCACGCGCGCTCGATCACACGCGTAGTGCGAGAGCTGAAGTCGCTTGGGCTGGTCAAGGAAGCCCGTGTGGAGGTCCGCGCGCACCGCATCGCGCCGTCCTTCAAGCTCTACGTCCTCAACGGAACCGAAGCGTTCTTCGGGTTCTATCCCGTCGCCCCCAACACGGTGAGCGTCGGAGGCGATGAGGTGGAGATCATCGATGTGTTCGGGCTGGACTCCACCCTTTTCCCCTTCGCCGTCAGCGACGGTCAAGGCGCTCCTGGTGGTCTATTTGTCGAGCAGGCCAGGAAGTGGTTCGAGAGTGTCTGGACCATGCTAGGTGAGGAGTTCACCCCGTGACGGGGAGACCTCTCATGGCTGTCCTGCCCAGCGCCCGTCACGTGCTGCTGGACTTTGACGGGCCGGTCTGCAACGTCTTCTCCGGTCTTCCGGCAGCGGCCGTAGCAGAGCAGTTGCTTCGGCTGTACGAGGAGAAGGCGGGGGCGCCATTCGCCCTGCCGGTGGCCAACCGCAACGATCCCTTGGAGATCGTGCGCCAGGCCGGGGAGTTGGACGACCCATTGGCCAGCGTGCTCGATGACGCGCTGACTGAGGCGGAGGTGCGTGCTGTCGCCTCCTCCCAGGTCACTCCGGGGGCTCTCAGCGTTGTCAACGCCTGCCGAAGAACCGGCCGGGCCGTCAGCGCGGTGAGCAATAACAGTCGGGCGTCGGTGAGCGCCTTCCTGGCTCGCCAGGGGGTGAAGCAGTGGTTCACAACCATCGTGGGTCGGCCCGCGGACGCCAAGTTGATGAAGCCCAACCCCTTCCCGCTGCTGCAAGCGCTGGCCCACTTGGGCTGGGAAGCCGCGGAGGCCGTGATGGTTGGCGATTCGGTGACGGACGTGCAGGCAGCGAACAGCGTAGGCATGCCGTGCGTGGGCTTGGCCAACAAGCCGGGCAAGCGCGTCGCTCTGGCCGAAGCCGGCGCGGCGGCGGTCATCGACAGCATGGGAGAGCTGGCCGACGCCCTGTCTGCCTCCTAGCAAGGGCAGCGGGTGGCACTCGCGGGCCTGTGGCCGGATTTCGGGGCTCTCCGCTGACCGGTTGCTAGGTGCTAGGTGCCTGGCCGGAGGGGGTTTTGGTTGTTAGCGGGGTTGCTAGGTCTAGCAAGGGCGCCTGCTAGACCTAGCAACCGACGCGCCCCGCTGAAACGCCACGAGCGAAGAAGGGAGCGGCCTTCGGTCGTGCGTACTTTGGCAGTCGCTGCGCTCGCGCTGCGGAAGGCCCCATTGCGAAGACCGCTGCTGCGCTCGCGCGCTCAGTGCCTGGGCAATCGGCTATGTCTGCAACGCCGTTGAGACGGACGGCTCTTGCCCTGCTCAGCCAGGGAGGCAGGAGCACCCCCAGCGGGCGGTTCCGGGAGTCGATTTCGGGGTGCTGGCCAGTGGACTCCCTCTGGGTACCCACCTACTAGTGTTAGCAGGTGGGTAGCTCCTCTGCGCTTGGACCACCTACTAGTTGACTAGTAGGTGGTTGGATTCCCTCACTGAAAGTGGCGTGATCGGCTACCGTCCCACACGACTGCGGAGAAGGGGCGGGCCCTACTCGCCAGCCTGGTCAGGGACTTCATCGGTCACCTGGAAGTCCTCGCGGTGTCTGCCTCGCAGCTCTGGGGGAACCATCCGCCGCACTTCGGGCACGTGTGCCAGGGATGAGTCATGCTCCCCTTCGCAACTTTCCTATTGCGCGCGCAACAGGGAGCCATGCTCTATAACCTGGGCTACAGGCCGGTAGATTTACCCATGTCGCTTTTGGGCGCTGACCTGCACAAACGCCTCTGCCCGGCGGCCAGTGAGCCGCCGGGCAGAGACGGGGGAGCGGGCCTAGAGCCGCCGGCCCCCGGTGTTGAGTCCACCGGGGGCCGGCTTCACCGCTTCGGCCAGGCAGCGACGAACGCGGCCAGCACGGTTAAAACTCCTTGGCGACGCTCGATCTTGTCGAACGCTAGTCCGACTTCATTAAAGATCTTGCGCTTCCACTCCCTCAGTCGCTGCCACATGGTGACCTCCCCAATCGATGCTGGGCCTGGAAGGCCCGGGCCCCGCGGGGCTGTTCCCCGAGGGGACGCCTCTGGGAATCGCCGTGGTGCAGCAGGGGCCAGCGTAGGGGCAATGAACGGTTGCCGTGGCCGAGTTGTGGATATGTACGCACCTGTGGATGGCCGCAGGGGTGGCGACCCGCTGTTGCGTTCTGGCCGTGCCGTGGGAAGAGACCGCCCGGGCGCGCGTGGTCTCTTCCTGCCCCGACGGCCGTTACGGACAGGTGTTAGGCGGCACGGACGGCTGCTGTTAGGGCGGGTAACACGTACGCCTGCCTAGGGGTTTGGGTGTTAGGCGGGCGTAACGCGTTACGGGTGTCAGGGTCGTGAAGGTGAGGAGCGGCCTACGGCCGCGCGTTCTTTGGCAGCTCGCTGCGCTCGCGCAGCGAGAGGCGCTGTCCGGGCCACCCACCGTTGCGCCCCTCCGCAGTGCGCCAGGCGTCACGCTGGTCAGGACGGGCGTCACGGTAAGCGTCACGCCGACCGGCGGCGGGTGTCACGGCGGGCGTCACGGTCGCGTGACACCGCGTCTGCCTAGGGGGTTGGGTGTCACGGGGCCGTGACGCGTCAGGAAGTGTCAGGGTCCGCGGGGGGCGAAAAGCAGCTGCGGCGGCTCCTCACTGCGTGGCCTCTCTGGCGGCCACGCAGTGAGGCGGGCGCCGGCGCCTCCGTCGTCTTTCCGGGAAGATCAGGACGACACGCGGACGACGAATTGGCGCGCCACACCCGCGACTTGGAAACTGGCAGGTCAGCGCGGGTGTGCCTGTCGCATCGTCAGTAGTCTGTAAATCCGTCGGCTTAGCCTACCCAGGTTCGAATCCTGGCGCCGCCACGGAATGAGGCCCCTGATCGGAAGATCAGGGGCCTTTTTCGTGCCCGGGGGACGGGGCTCAGCCGGCCGCGGCGCGTACCGCCTCCGCCACCGGGGTGTCGCCGGAGACCAGCTCCAGGGTCCGGCCGGCCGTGCCGGGCTCGTTCAGCAGCGCGGCCAGCACCGCCGCCACATCGTCCCGGGTGACCGAGCCGCGGCCGGTGGACTCGGCGAGCCTGACCCGGCCGGTGCCGGGGTCGTCGGTGAGGCTGCCGGGGCGCAGGATGGTCCAGTCCAGGCCGGCGCGGGCCCTTACGTCCTCGTCCGCGGCGCCCTTGGCCCGCAGATAGGCGGCGAAGACCGGGTCGGTGCCCGGTGGGGGCTCGGAGCCGGCGCCCATCGAGGAGACCACCAGGAAGCGGCGGACGCCCGCCGCCTCGGCGGCGTCGGCGAACAGGGTGGCCGCGGCCCGGTCCACGGTCTCCTTGCGCTCGATGCCGCTGCCCGGGCCCGCCCCGGCCGCGAACACCGCCGCGTCGGCACCCTCCAGGTGCCGGGCCACATCGGCGACCGAGGCCGACTCCAGGTCGCAGACGACCGGCTCGGCGCCGAGCGCCAGCAGGTCCCCCGCCTGTCCCGGGCGGCGGATGACGCCCGCCACCTCGTCCCCGCGCCCGGCGAGCAGCCGCTCCAGCCGTTGCGCGATCTGACCGTGTCCTCCAGCGATGACAATGCGCATGATCCGACCGTAACGCCCGGCGGGCGCTCAGGCCGGGTCGGCGTTGCGGGGCGACTGGCGGGGCAGGTCCAGGGCCGCCGAACCGGAGACATGGCGGTATTCGCGCACCGCGCTGGTACGGGCCACCACCCGGCCCCGGTGCACCACCAGCCGGCTGTAGCCCAGCGAGAGCGCCCCGGCCACGTCCCCGCCGCGCACCGCCAGCAGCTCGGCGGGGAACCCGGCCTCCACCCGGACCTCGGCCAGCCCCATGACCGCCCGGGCCCGGGCGCTGACCGCCTGGTACGCCTGATCCGGGCTCAACTCCCCGTGGGAGGCCAGCAGAAAGGCCGCTTCCAGGGGGTCGCCGCGGCCCACCGGGTTGGCCGCGTCGCGCACCGCCCCGCCGCCGGCCGCCACCCGCACCCCGGCCGAGCGCAGCAGCCGCACCGGGGCGCAGGAGACCCGGTAACGGCCCTGGCCCACCGTGCCGCAGTCGCCCTGCGGCAGGCAGATCACGGTGACCCCGGCAGCCGCCAGCTGCTCGGCGGCCCGTACCGCCAGTTCGTAGGGCAGCCGGGCCAGTCCGGCGCAGGGGCCGATGGCCACGCCGGGGCGCAGCCCGCCGGCCATGGCGGCCAGCCGGGCCAGCCGGGCCGGGTCGTCGCCGTCGGTGTGCAGATCGACGGCGCAGCCGTGTTCGGCGGCCAGGCCCAGCACCGCCTCGGCGTAGCCGGTGGGGTCGGGGTCCAGGTCGGGGCAGCCGCCGATGGCGGTGGCGCCCATCTTCACCGCGTCCCGCAGCATGGCCAGGCCATCGGCGCCGGCCAGGCCGGTGAGCAGCCGGGGCACCGCCACCGCGGTGAGGTCGGTGAGGTCGCGCAGCGCCCGGCGGGCCTGGAGCACCGCCTCCAGCGAGCGCAGCCCGGCCACATCGCCGATGCGGACATGGGAGCGCAGGGCGGTGGCGCCGTGGCCGAGTTGGAGCAGGGCGGACTCGGTGGTGCGGCGCAGCACCTCCTCGGTCCCGTAGGGGATGGGGCCGCCGGTGTCGGCGGTGAGCGCGGTGTCGCAGTGGGCGTGCGGTTCGGCGGGGGCGGGCAGCAGCAGATAGCCGCTGAGGTCGCAGCGGACGCCGGGGGCGAGGCTGCCGGCCGTGCCGACCGCCTCGATGCGCCCGCCGCTGAGCCGGACGTCCACGGTGCGGCCGTCGGCGAGGTGGGCGCCGCACAGCACCAGGGGGTTCTCGCCGGGCCCGCCGCCGGGCGCGGACATGGCGTCGCCGTCGGGGTTTCTGGCGGGCTGCGGCTGATTGTCGGGCATCGCGCTCCCTAGGACTCGCCCTACGGGCCGGGGCAGGCATTCACGCAGCGTGGTCCGAGCCTAGGGCGAGCGGAGAGCGGGTTCGAGCAGGCCGGTGAGGAGCGCGCAATAGTCGTACCGGCGTGGTGCGCGGGGCGGGCGGGACGGGGTGCCGAGGGGGTGCGGCCATACGGATTTCACCTTCGGCCGCGGACCGTGTAATGTCTTCCTCGCTCGCCCCAATAGCTCAGTCGGCAGAGCGTCTCCATGGTAAGGAGAAGGTCAACGGTTCGATTCCGTTTTGGGGCTCTGGTGTGAGAGGGTTCCCCGCCTTCGGGCGGGGAATTACTCCTGCATCACAGCGGCGTAGCTCAGTCGGTAGAGCAAGCGGCTCATAATCGCTGTGTCACCGGTTCAAGTCCGGTCGCCGCTACACACAGTAGCCGATTGTGGGGTCGGTCCTCCGATCGGCTACTCTTTTCTGCGTTGAATCCGTCCATCCGTCAAGGAGCACTCACGTGGCTGCCACCGACGTCCGCCCGAAGATCACGCTGGCCTGCGTGGAGTGCAAGGAGCGGAACTACATCACCAAGAAGAACCGGCGTAATGACCCGGACCGCCTTGAGATGAAGAAGCACTGCCCGCGTTGCAACGCGCACACCGCGCACCGCGAAACGCGATAACGCACAGTCTCGTTCATGAGGCCGTCCCCAATTCCTGGGGGCGGCCTCATGGCGTATCCCCGACCAGGAGGTACCGAGCCGATGGCGCTCGACCAGTCCTTCGTAGGACGGACGTATCCGGCCACCGAGCCCTATGAGGTCGGCCGGGAGAAGATCCGTGAATTCGCCGAGGCCATCGGCGACACGAATCCGGCGTATACCGACCCCGAGGCCGCCCGGGCGCTGGGCCACCCCGATGTGATCGCCCCGCCGACTTTTGTGTTCGCCATCACCTACCGGGCCGCGGGGCAGGTCGTGACCGACCCGCAGCTGGGCCTGGACTTCAGCCGGGTGGTCCACGGCGACCAGCAGTTCGCCTACACCCGCCCGGTGCGGGCCGGGGACCGGCTGTCCGCCACCTCCACCATCGAGGTGATCAAGTCCCTGGCGGGCAATGACGTTCTGACGATCCGGGGCGAGGTGCACGACCAGCATGGCGAGCACGTCGTGACCACGCATATGAAGCTGGTGGCGCGCGCCGCCGAGGAGGCGTGATGGCCGCACAGGTTTCCTACGACGAGGTCGAGACCGGCACCGAGCTGCCGGCCCGCTCCTTCCCGGTGACCCGGGAGACCCTGGTGCGCTACGCGGGCGCCTCGGGTGATTTCAACCCGATCCACTGGAACGAGCGGTTCGCCAAGCAGGTCGGGCTGCCGGATGTGATCGCGCATGGCATGTTCACCATGGCCGAGGCGATCCGGGTGGTGACGGACTGGGCGGGCGATCCGGCCGCGGTGGTGGAGTACGGGGTGCGCTTCACCAAGCCGGTGGTGGTGCCCGATGACGACCAGGGCGCGGTGATCGAGGTCAGCGCCAAGGTGGCGGCCAAGCTGGACGACCAGGCGCGTACCGTGCGGGTCGATCTGGTGGCGACCTGTGCGGGGCAGAAGGTGCTGGGGATGTCGCGGGCCGTGGTCCGGCTGGCCTGAGGGGCAGTACGGGTACGGAGGGCGTCCGGGGGTCCGGACGCCCTTTTCTCTTGACGGGTGAATTGAGTGAGTAATAACTTACTTCCATGGTCAGGATGAGTGCCGGGGAACGGCGCGAGAGTGTGATCCGTGCCGCGATCGAGGAGTTCGCCCGGCGCGGGTACGCCGGCACCTCCACCGAGGCCATCGCCCGCCGGGTGGGCGTCTCCCAGCCGTATCTCTTCCGCCTTTTCCCCGGCAAGCGGGCGATCTTCCTGGCGGCCGTGGAGCGGTGCCAGGAGGAGGTCCTGCGAGCGATCGAGGAGGCCGCGGAGGGCGTGCCTCCGGAGGGCCGCAAGCAGGCCATGGGAGAGGCGTACGAGCAACTGATCGTCCGGAACCGGAACATCCTGCTGATGCTGATCCAGATGTCGGTGGCGGTGGCCGCCGCCGAGGCCGACGGGGACCTGGAGTTCGGCAGGCCGATCCGGGCCGGGTGGGAGCGGCTGTACGACCAGGTGCACCTGGCGCTGGGCGGGGACCCTGCCGTCTCGGCCCGGTTTATGGCGCACGGGATGCTGATCAATGCGCAGATGGCGCTGGGCTTCCCGGCCGAGCACCGGGTGTGGGCGGGGCTTCCCACCTGCTTCTGAGTGTGGAAGAGGCCCGTCCGTGGGGCGGGTCTTTTTTCGGTCCCATGAAGTTAGTGACTGCTAAATAGATAGGGAGGGGACCATGCGACGCTCGCTCTGGGCGCTGCTGATCACCGGGCTGGCCGGCTTTATGGCCGCCTTGGACAACCTGGTGGTGACCACCGCGCTGCCGTCCATCCGCCAGGACCTGGGCGGCACGCTGGAGGACCTGGAGTGGACGGTGAGCGCCTATACGCTCACCTTCGCCGTACTGCTGATGACCGGTGCCGCGCTGGGCGACCGCTTCGGGCGCCGCCGGCTCTTCCTGGCCGGCATAGCGCTCTTCACCGCGGCTTCGGCCGCCGCCGCCCTGTCCACCGGGCTGGATGCGCTGATCGTGGCACGCGCCGTACAGGGCGTCGGGGCGGCGGTGATGATGCCGCTCAGCATGACCCTGCTGTCCGTCGCCACCCCGCCCGAACGGCGCGGCATGGCCTTTGGGATCAAGGGCGCGGTGGACGGACTGGCGGTGGCCGGCGGACCGCTGATCGGCGGCAGCCTCACCGAGCACATCTCCTGGCACTGGATCTTCTGGCTGAATGTGCCCCTCGGCCTGCTTCTGCTGCCGCTGGCCCGCTTCCGGCTGGAGGAGTCGTACGGGCCGGGCAACCGGCTGGACCTCTCCGGCACGGTCCTGGTCAGCGGGGGGCTGTTCGGCATCGTCTTCGCCGTGGTGAATGTCGGCACCCACGGCTGGACCAGCGGCCGGGTGCTCACCGGGCTGGTGGCGGGTGCGGTGCTGCTCGGCGCGTTTGTGCGCCATGGGATTCGCAAGGAACGGCCGATGCTGCCGATGCGGATGTTCCGCGGGCGGGCCTTCAGCGGGATCAATGCGGCCGGGCTGCTGATGTTCCTGGGCATGTTCGGCTCGATCTTCCTGCTCAGCCAGTTTATGCAGCAGGTGGGCGGCTACTCGCCGACCGAGGCGGGGCTGCGGATGCTGCCGTGGACCGGGATGCCGGTGATCGTGGCGCCGCTGGCGGGTTATCTCTCCGACCGGGTGGGCGGCCGGGTGGTGGCCATCACCGGGCTGGTGCTGCAGGCCACCGGGCTGGCGCTGTTCGCGCTGGTGATCTCGCCGGGGGTCTCCTACGCGGCTCAGCTTCCCGCGCTGATCGCCGGCGGGGTGGGGATGGCCATGTACTTCGCGCCCGCCTCCCAGCTGGTGATGGCCAGCGTGCCGGAGGCCGAGCAGGGCATCGCTTCCGGGGCGAACAGTGCGATGCGGGAGGTCGGCGGGGCTTTGGGTATCGCCGTGCTGGGGTCGGTGTTCTCCTCGCGGGGCGGGTACGCGGATTTCGCTCACGCGGTGACCTTGCCGTTGTGGTTGGGGGCGCTGGCGGTGGGGGGTGCGGCTGTGGCTGCGATGGTCATCCCTCGGCGGGGGGCCGGGGGTACTGCTGCTCGCCGGGTGCCCCCTCAGGGGCGCGGGGAACTGCGCGATCAGCTCACGACGGCCTGAGGTGGATGGAGATGCGGGGGTTCGTTCTCGGGTGCGGGTTGTGGGTGGCTGGTCGCGCAGTTCCCCGCGCCCCTCATGGGCACCCGGCGCGGTTCTGTGTGCCCTTGCGGCGGCGGAGCCGCACGATGTGGCCGCCCCGCGCCCCTGACGGGCGCGCCCGGTGCGCCCCTGACGGGGGGCGGGTGCCCGCGTCCCGTAGGGGGTCCCCGTGCGGCCCCGTACCCTTGTGCTCCGTGCAGGTACTCCATGACGCTCCCCTCGCCCCCCTGACCACCTTCCGGCTCGGCGGGCCGGCCGCCCGGCTGGTGACGGCCGTCACCGATGACGAGGTGATCGAGGCCGTAAGGGAGGCGGACGCCGCCGGAACGCCGCTGCTGATCATCGGCGGCGGCAGCAACCTGGTGATCTCGGACGAGGGCTTCGCCGGGACCGCCCTGCGCATCGCCACCACCGGCTTCCGGCTGGACGGCACCGAGCTGGAGCTGGCCGCCGGGGAGAACTGGTCCGAGGCGGTGGCCCGGACGGTGGAGGCGGGGCTGGCCGGGATCGAGTGCCTGGCCGGGATCCCCGGCTCGGCGGGAGCCACCCCCATCCAGAACGTGGGCGCCTACGGGCAGGACGTCTCGGCGACGATCAGCGAGGTCGTCGCCTACGACCGGCGCCATGGCGAGACGGTGACCATCGCCGGCGCCGAGTGCGGGTTCTCCTACCGGCACAGCCGGTTCAAGCAGGACCCCAGCCGCTATGTGGTGCTGCGGGTCCGGTTCCGGCTTCAGGACGCGGGCGGGCTGTCCGGCCCCCTCCGGTACCCCGAGGTGGCCCGGGCGCTGGGTGTCGGTACGGGCGAGCGCGCGCCCCTGGCCACCGTCCGGGAGACGGTGCTCAAGCTGCGCTCCGGCAAGGGCATGGTGCTGGACCCGGAGGACCATGACTCCTGGTCGGCCGGGTCCTTCTTCACCAACCCGGTGCTCACCGAGGCCGAGTACGCGGCTTTCCTGGCCCGGGCCGCCGAGCGGCTCGGCCCCGAGGTGGTCCCGCCCGCCTACCCGGCCGGGGACGGCCTGGTGAAGACCTCGGCCGCCTGGCTGATCGACAAGGCCGGTTTCACCAAGGGCTACGGCAGCGGCCGGGCCAGGATCTCCGGCAAGCACACCCTCGCCCTGACCAACCGCGGCGGCGCCAGCACCGAGGAGCTGCTGGCACTGGCCCGCGAGGTCAGGGACGGCGTCCGGGACGCCTTCGGGGTGACCCTGGTCAATGAGCCGGTGACGGTCGGGGTCAGCCTGTAGCCAGCCAGCGGTCCACGCCCGCGAGCAGGCGGGTCCGTACGTCCTCGGGTGCCTGTGAGGCGCGTACCGACTGACGGGCCAGTTCCGCCAGCTCCTGGTCGGTGAAGGCGTGGTGCTCGCGGGCCAGCTCGTACTGGGCCGCCAGCCGGGAGCCGAACAGCAGCGGGTCGTCGGCGCCCAGCGCTATAGGCACCCCGGCCTCGTAGAGGGTGCGCAGCGGGACGTCCGCGGGCTTCTCATAGACGCCCAGCGCCACATTGGAGGACGGGCAGACCTCACAGGCGACCTGCCGCTCGGCGAGCTTGCGCAGCAGCCGGGGGTCCTCGGCGGCCCGTACCCCGTGCCCGATACGGCCGGCGTGCAGATCGTCCAGGCAGTCGCGGACGCTGCCCGGCCCGGAGAGCTCGCCGCCGTGCGGGGCGGCCAGCAGGCCGCCGTCGCGGGCGATCTGGAAGGCCCGGTCGAAGTCCCGGGCCAGCCCGCGCCGCTCGTCATTGGAGAGCCCGAAGCCCACCACCCCGCGGTCCCGGTAGCGCACCGCCAGCCGGGCCAGGGTGCGGGCGTCCAGCGGGTGCCTCATCCGGTTCGCGGCCACCAGGACCCTTATCCCCAGACCGGTGTCGCGGGAGGCGCGTTCCACCGCGTCCAGGATGACCTCCATGGTGGGGATCAGCCCGCCCAGCCGGGGCGCGTAGGAGGTGGGGTCCACCTGGATCTCCAGCCAGCCGGAGCCGTCCCGGACATCCTCCTCGGCGGCCTCGTGGACCAGTCGCTGGATGTCCTCCGGGGAGCGCAGGCAGGAGCGGGCGATGTCATAGAGCCGCTGGAAGCGGAACCAGCCGCGTTCGTCGGTGGCCCGCAGTCTGGGCGGTTCTCCGCCGCTCAGGGCCTCGGGGAGGTGGACGCCGTACTTGTCGGCCAGTTCCAGCAGGGTCGCCGGGCGCATGGATCCGGTGAAGTGCAGGTGCAAGTGCGCCTTCGGCAGCTTCCGGATATCGCGAACCATCTGCATGGACTCTCCGTTACCGCTAGGCTCCGCTCTGTGCCGTGAGGCGCCGGGCAGGGCTTGTCCGTCATGAGGCCGTTGCTGCGGCCGAGTGAGAAGCCCCCTGTGACCAGGGGGAGGAGTCACTGCCCGATCCTGCCGTATGGATCCGGCGAAAGGCAGCCGGGTTATCCGACTCAGCGCTTGCCTGAACATGCGTGCGGCCCCCGGGAGGAAGCCGGGGGCCGCACGCATGTGGGAGCGAATGCGTCAGTCCTGCGCCTCGGCCAGCAGCTTCTGGATCCGGGAGACGCCCTCGACCAGGTCCTCGTCGCCCAGCGCGTAGGACAGCCGCAGATAGCCCGGGGTGCCGAAGGCCTCGCCCGGGACCACCGCGACCTCGGCCTCCTCCAGGATCAGCGCGGCCAGCTCCACCGAGGTGGCCGGGCGCTTGCCCCGGATGTCCTTGCCGAGCAGGCCCTTGACCGAGGGGTAGGCGTAGAAGGCGCCCTCCGGCTCCGGGCAGATCACGCCGTCGATCTCGCTCAGCATGCGCACCATGGTGCGGCGGCGGCGGTCGAAGGCGGTCTTCATCTCCTCCACGGCCGCCAGGTCGCCGGAGACGGCGGCCAGCGCGGCGGCCTGGGCGACGTTGCTCACATTGGAGGTGGCGTGCGACTGGAGGTTGGTCGCCGCCTTCACCACATCCTGCGGGCCGATGACCCAGCCCACCCGCCAGCCGGTCATGGCATAGGTCTTGGCCACTCCGTTGACCACGATGCACTTGTCCCGCAGCTCCGGCACCACCACCGGCAGCGAGTGGAACTCGGCGTCCCCGTAGACCAGGTGCTCATAGATCTCGTCGGTGAGCACCCACAGCCCGTGCTCGGCGGCCCAGCGGCCGATCTCCTCGATCTGCTCGCGGCTGTAGACGGCGCCGGTGGGGTTGGACGGCGAGACGAACAGCAGCACCTTGGTGTGCGCGGTACGGGCGGCCTCCAGCTGCTCCACCGAGACCCGGTAGCCGGTGGTCTCGTCGGCCACCACCTCCACCGGGATGCCGCCGGCCAGGCGGATGGACTCGGGGTAGGTGGTCCAGTACGGGGCCGGGACGATGACCTCGTCACCCGGGTCCAGGATGGCGGCGAAGGCCTCGTAGATGGCCTGCTTGCCGCCATTGGTGACCAGCACCTGGGAGGCGTCCACCTGGTAGCCGGAGTCGCGTGCCGTCTTGGCGGCGATCGCGGCCTTGAGCTCGGGCAGGCCGCCGGCCGGGGTGTAGCGGTGGTACTTGGGGTCGCGGCAGGCCGCCACCGCGGCCTCGACGATGTAGTCGGGCGTGGGGAAGTCCGGCTCACCGGCGCCGAAGCCGATGACCGGGCGCCCGGCGGCCTTGAGGGCCTTGGCCTTGGCGTCCACGGCGAGGGTTGCCGACTCGGAGATCGACCCGATGCGGGCGGAGACCCGGCGCTCGGTGGGGGGCTGGACGGCGGGGAACGGAGGAGTGGCATCGGTCATACGGAAATGGTCCCAGACAGGGGCGCGGGAGGGCATCCGAGTTCGTTCCGTGGACGGCCCCGGCGCAAGCTGTTCGACGGCGGGGCGCGAACCACGTACACTCATGCGTCGTTGGCCCCTTCCAGGCGGCTCCGCTCCAAGCACACCGTGCGTCCGGGCGGATGCGGTACGTTGGGGGAACCACAAAGGGTCGTAGCTCAATTGGTAGAGCACTGGTCTCCAAAACCAGCGGTTGGGGGTTCAAGTCCCTTCGGCCCTGCTACACGCATCATCACCAGGGTGCGTGCGTGCGTACGTACTGATGCACCGCCGTGCGGCTCCACCGGGCGCGGCACGGCCACGACCCGGATTCAGGTGAGGACGTAGTGACGGAAGCCCTTGGCTCCACCGCGACGCCTGAGAGCGGTCGTCCCGAGGACGAGGTGGCCGTCAAGAAGGGCCGCCGTGGCGGCAAGCGCGGCAAGAAGGGCCCGCTGGGCCGTCTCGCGCTGTTCTACCGCCAGGTTGTGGCGGAGCTCCGCAAGGTGGTCTGGCCCACTCGCAGCCAGCTTTCGACGTACACCACTGTGGTGATCGTCTTCGTTGTCATCGTCATCGGTCTGGTGACCGTGATTGACTATGGGTTCAACCAGGCCGTCAAGTACGTCTTCGGCTGACGCTGAATCCGCGCGCAAGGCGGCCTCTGTTCGGGGATTCCCCGGAGAGAGCCGTCTCTTCGCACGTTCCACCCACATTGAAGCCAGGAAGAAGCAGCCACGTGTCTGACCCGAACCTGAACGACGCCGCCGAGCCCGTCGAGGCAGCGGAGGCCGGCGTGGACGCTCCGGCTCCCTCGGAGGAGATCGGCGAGGACACCGAGACCCAGATCGTCGAGAACGCCGAAGGCGCCGATGAGCTGGACGCCGAGGAAGCCGCCGCCGGCGAGCCGGCCGAGGAG
Source organism: Streptomyces orinoci (assembly GCF_003121295.1). Classification (GTDB taxonomy): domain Bacteria; phylum Actinomycetota; class Actinomycetes; order Streptomycetales; family Streptomycetaceae; genus Streptomyces; species Streptomyces orinoci. Next base: position 1,410,357 of record NZ_PHNC01000029.1, on the reverse strand, counting down.
GCCGCGCTGCACATCGAGGGCGACTCCGGGGACGCCGAGGCCGCTGCCGCCGAGCCCGCCGACGAGCCCGCCGAGGCCGAGGCCGCCGAGGCGGAGACCATCGACCCGGTGGCCCAGCTCCGCGAGGAGCTGCGCGGGCTGCCCGGCGAGTGGTACGTCATCCACACCTACGCCGGTTACGAGAACCGTGTGAAGACCAACCTGGAGCAGCGCGCCGTCTCGCTGAACGTCGAGGACTACATCTTCCAGGCCGAGGTGCCGCAGGAAGAGGTCGTCCAGATCAAGAACGGCGACCGCCGCACCGTCCGCCAGAACAAGCTCCCGGGCTATGTCCTGGTGCGCATGGACCTGACGAACGAGTCCTGGGGCGTGGTCCGCAACACCCCGGGTGTCACCGGCTTCGTGGGCAACGCCTACGACCCCTACCCGCTGACCCTGGACGAGATCGTCAAGATGCTGGCCCCGGAGGCCGAGGCCAAGGCCGCCAAGGAGGCCGCCGAGGCCGAGGGCCGCCCGGCGCCCAGCCGCAAGGTCGAGGTCCAGGTGCTGGACTTCGAGGTGGGCGACTCGGTCACGGTCACCGATGGTCCGTTTGCGACCCTGCAGGCGACGATCAACGAGATCAACGCCGACTCCAAGAAGGTCAAGGGCCTGGTCGAGATCTTCGGCCGGGAGACCCCGGTCGAGCTGAGCTTCGACCAGATCCAGAAGAACTGACGCCAGTCGTCCGGGAGGCCAGACCCATCGGGGTCTGGCCTCCCGGTTTTTGGTCCGGCCACGGTACCCGCTATCGTGGTGCGGTATGCCTGTGAGCAGTGTGTCGCAGGCAGAAAACTCTCACTAGGACCCGGAGAGAGCAATGCCTCCCAAGAAGAAGAAGGTCACGGGGCTTATCAAGCTCCAGATCCAGGCCGGTGCCGCCAACCCGGCTCCGCCGGTCGGCCCCGCGCTGGGTCAGCACGGCGTCAACATCATGGAGTTCTGCAAGGCCTACAACGCCGCGACCGAGTCGCAGCGTGGCATGGTCGTGCCGGTGGAGATCACGGTCTACGAGGACCGTTCCTTCACCTTTGTCACCAAGACTCCGCCGGCCGCCAAGCTGATCCTGAAGGCCGCGGGCGTGGAGAAGGGCTCCGGCGAGCCGCACAAGACCAAGGTCGCCAAGATCACCGAGGCGCAGGTCCGCGAGATCGCCACCACCAAGATGCCCGACCTGAACGCCAACGACCTGGACGCCGCGTCCAAGATCATCGCTGGCACCGCCCGTTCCATGGGCATCACGGTCGAGGGCTGACCCTCCGCCGCCTTAGGCACCACCCGTGGAAGGGCCAGCGCTGGCCCGTACCACGACTCCATAGACACTGAGGAGTTTCAGTGAAGCGCAGCAAGACTCTTCGCAACGCGGACGCGAAGATCGACCGGGAGCGTCTGTACGCCCCGCTCGAGGCCGTCCGTCTGGCGAAGGAGACCTCCAGCACCAAGTTCGACGGCACCGTCGAGGTTGCCCTGCGTCTGGGCGTTGACCCGCGCAAGGCCGACCAGATGGTCCGCGGCACCGTGAACCTTCCGCACGGCACCGGTAAGACCGCCCGGGTCCTGGTCTTCGCGACCGGTGACCGTGCCGAGGCTGCGCGTGCCGCCGGCGCCGACATCGTCGGTGCCGACGAGCTGATCGACGAGGTCGCCAAGGGCCGTCTGGACTTCGACGCCGTTGTCGCCACCCCGGACCTGATGGGCAAGGTCGGCCGCCTGGGCCGGGTGCTCGGTCCCCGTGGTCTGATGCCGAACCCGAAGACCGGCACCGTCACCCCGGACACGGCCAAGGCCGTGACCGACATCAAGGGCGGCAAGATCGAGTTCCGCGTCGACAAGCACTCGAACCTGCACTTCATCATCGGCAAGGTCTCGTTCGACGACACCAAGCTGGTGGAGAACTACGCCGCGGCGCTGGAGGAGATCCTCCGTCTGAAGCCGTCCGCCGCCAAGGGCCGCTACGTCAAGAAGGCGACCTTCACCACCACCATGGGCCCCGGCATCCAGGTGGACCCCAACCGCACCCGCAACCTGCTGGTTGAGGACGAGACCGTCTGACCGACGCCTCGCCGAGAGTGCCTCTGACCGGGCCCCGCACCGTCATGGTGCGGGGCCCGGTCTCGTTGCGGCCCGGCGGATGCGCTACGTTCCTAGCCTGAGTCCGAAGGGATTTTCGGGCTACGAGCTTTCCAGGGGGCTGGGAAATGACGGGGAAGAGCCTTCGAAGCGTCTGTGCGCTCGCCGCGGCGGCGTTCGCCCTGACCTCGGTGACCGCCTGCGGAGGGGACAAGAGCGATAAGTCGGACAAGGGGGCCAGCAGCGCCTCCCCGGCCGACCAGGGGAAGTCACCGGTCGCCCAGGCGATCAGCGCGCTGCGCAAGGCGGCCACCGCCACCGACGGCGCCCACTCGGCCAAGGTCGAGGGCACCACCACCATGGCCGCCACCGGCACCATGAACATGAACGGCGCCCTGGACTGGGCCGACGGCGTACAGGGCGATGTCACCATCAGCGGCGGCCAGGGCGCCATGGGCGCCCTGATGAAGGGCCCCGGCGGGATGCACGCCCGCTATCTCAAGGACGCCTACTACGTGAACATAGGCGAGGCCTCCCCGCAGATGGCCGCCCAGCTGGGCGGCAAGCACTGGATCAAGTACGACTACGACTGGATGGCCAAGAAGCTGGGCCCCTCGGGCGCGTACCTCAAGGATCAGATGCAGAACAACAACCCCACCCGCTCGGTGCAGATGCTCATCGGCTCCGGGGACGTCCGGCAGGTGGGCACGGAGACGGTGCGCAACGTCAAGGCCACCCACTACTCCGGGACCATCGACGTCTCCAGGATGGCCGAAAAGCAGTCCTCGCTCGGCAAGGACCAGCTGGACCAGCTCAAGCGCCAGCTGCAGCAGTCGGGTGCCACCACCGAGCAGGTGGACGTCTGGGTTTCCGACGACAACCTGCTGGTGAAGAAGGTGGAGAAGGCCAACGGCGGCTCCGGCACCACCGAGTCCACGGTCTACTACTCGGACTACGGCACCAAGGTCTCGGCCGGCGCCCCCGACGCCTCGGACACGGTGGACGCCGCCACCCTGCCCGGCATGAGCTGACCACCCCGATTTGCCTGACCGCGGGCCGTTCACGTACCGTATCCGGGAAGCCAAAGACCGCTGGTTGTTTCCGTGTGCGTTCATGCGTGCGGAAGCCGAAGGATCCGCTAGCTGCGGACGGCCTGCGCAGGTGAATCGAGGACAAGCTCCCGGGCCATGACGGCCTGGTCGAGTCACGCCCCGTGCGCCTGCGCCGGGGCGTTTGTTTTGCCCAGCCCCTTCTGCGCGGTCCTCATCACCCGGAAGGAGGCCGAGGCTCATGGCGAAGACCGAGAAGGTCTCGGCTGTGGCGGAGATCGCGGACGAGTTCCGCAACTCCAACGCCGCAGTCGTGACCGCGTACACCGGTCTTACCGTTGCGCAGCTCAAGACGCTGCGCCGTTCGCTCGGTGACAACGCTCAGTACCGTGTGGTGAAGAACACGCTGACCAAGATCGCGGCCAATGAGGCTGGGATCGTCGCGCTGGACGAGCACCTGAGTGGCTCGACGGCCGTCGCCTTTGTGACCGGTGACCCGGTCGAGGCGGCGAAGGGTCTTCGTGACTTCGCCAAGGAGAACCCCGCTCTCGTCATCAAGGGCGGTGTCCTTGACGGCAAGGCGCTGTCCGCCGACGAGATCAAGAAGCTTGCGGACCTCGAGTCCCGCGAGGTTCTGCTCAGCAAGCTGGCCGGTGCCATGAAGGGCAAGCAGTCCCAGGCTGCCTCGCTCTTCCAGGCGCTGCCGACGAAGCTCGTCCGCACCGCGGACGCGCTGCGCGCCAAGCTCGCCGAGCAGGGCGGTGCCGAGTAATTCGGCTCGCACATTGATCGCTGCCGTTCCAGGCGGTGATCACGCGGGCCAGTACAGCCCGCCGACATGTACATCCCGGCACCAGCCGACTTAGTGGAAGGACGCCAATCATGGCGAAGCTCACCCAGGACGAGCTGCTCGAGCAGTTCGAAGGCATGACCCTCATCGAGCTCTCCGAGTTCGTGAAGGCCTTCGAGGAGAAGTTCGACGTCACCGCCGCCGCTGCCGCGCCGGTCGTCATGGCCGGTGGCGCTGCCGCCGGCGGTGCCGCCGAGGCCGTCGAGGAGAAGGACGAGTTCGACGTCATCCTCACCGGCGCCGGCGACAAGAAGATCCAGGTCATCAAGGTCGTGCGTGAGCTGACCTCCCTCGGCCTGAAGGAGGCCAAGGACCTGGTGGACGGCACCCCGAAGCCGGTCCTGGAGAAGGTCAACAAGGAGGCCGCTGACAAGGCCGCCGAGGCCCTCAAGGGCGCCGGCGCCTCCGTCGAGGTCAAGTAAGACCTCTGCGAGTCGTCAGACTCCTTCCCCGCAAGGGGAAACCAAGCCAAGGGCGATCACCCATGCGGGTGGTCGCCCTCGGGCGTTCCCGGACCGGCTGCGCGGGACTGTCGGCGGGGGCGAGTATGGTGATCATCGTTGTCCTGTCGCGGGGGTCCGCAGCGGGCGTCACGGCCGCTCCGGCGGCGGGTCGCCAGGCCCCGCGACGACGCAGCTCAAGGTCGTCCGGGGACCTGAGGGCCTTGACGAACGGCACGCAGCGCGCAATTCTCAGGACGCGGTGACTCCCGCAGAGTCGCTCGATCCACCGTCCGAGGCATGGATCGACGGCGAGGAGGGAAGTATCGTCTTGCGCTTGTCGGCGCGGGACGCACGCCGGGCCCGGCCCGGTGGACACCGCTACGGCACGGGCGCGTTGGACGGCGAGGACAACAGGATCCCGGAGGGAGAGATTGGTATCGCACCGGTCTCGGGACATCCGCTCTGGACATCAGTGGGCCAAGTGGCTACACTGACCCTTTGCGCTGCCTGTTAGCTGCTCCCTGCCCGTCACCAGGGGCATGCCCACCGCCGAGCAATGCTGATGGAAACCCGCTGACCTGGGATTTTCCAGCCGTATGCACGGGGTGGGGCCGGTACGCGCGTAGTGAGTCCGAGCCCTCGGAAGGACCCCCTCTTGGCCGCCTCGCGCAACGCCTCGACCGCCAATACGAACAACGGCGCCAGCACTGCCCCGCTGCGCATCTCTTTTGCGAAGATCAAGGAGCCCCTCGAGGTTCCGAACCTCCTTGCGCTGCAGACCGAGAGCTTCGACTGGCTGCTCGGCAATGCGGCCTGGAAGGCTCGCGTCGAGGCTGCGCTGGACCGTGGTGAGGACGTCCCCACGAAGTCCGGTCTGGAAGAGATCTTCGAGGAGATCTCTCCGATCGAGGACTTCTCCGGGTCGATGTCGCTGACTTTCCGCGATCACCGTTTCGAGCCCCCGAAGAACTCCATCGACGAGTGCAAGGAGCGCGACTTCACGTACGCGGCCCCGCTCTTCGTCACGGCCGAGTTCACCAACAACGAGACCGGTGAGATCAAGTCCCAGACGGTCTTCATGGGCGACTTCCCGCTCATGACGCCCAAGGGCACCTTCTGCATCAACGGCACCGAGCGTGTCGTGGTGTCGCAGCTGGTCCGTTCCCCCGGTGTCTACTTCGACTCCTCCATCGACAAGACGTCCGACAAGGACATCTTCACCGCCAAGATCATCCCGTCCCGGGGTGCCTGGCTGGAGATGGAGGTCGATAAGCGCGACATGGTCGGTGTCCGTATCGACCGCAAGCGCAAGCAGTCCGTCACCGTCCTGCTCAAGGCGCTCGGCTGGACCACCGAGCAGATCCTCGAGGAGTTCGGCGAGTACGAGTCCATGCGCGCCACCCTGGAGAAGGACCACACCCAGGGCCAGGACGACGCGCTGCTGGACATCTACCGCAAGCTGCGTCCGGGCGAGCCGCCGACCCGTGAGGCCGCGCAGACGCTGCTGGAGAACCTCTACTTCAACCCCAAGCGCTACGACCTGGCCAAGGTCGGCCGCTACAAGGTCAACAAGAAGCTGGGCGCGGACGCCCCGCTCGACGCCGGTGTGCTCACGATCGACGACATCATCGCGACGATCAAGTACCTGGTGAAGCTGCACGCCGGTGAGACCGAGACGGTCGGCGAGAACGGCCAGACCATCGTCGTCGAGACCGACGACATCGACCACTTCGGCAACCGTCGTCTGCGCAACGTCGGCGAGCTCATCCAGAACCAGGTCCGTACCGGCCTGGCCCGTATGGAGCGCGTCGTCCGCGAGCGGATGACCACCCAGGACGTCGAGGCGATCACGCCGCAGACCCTGATCAACATCCGGCCGGTCGTCGCCTCCATCAAGGAGTTCTTCGGCACCAGCCAGCTGTCCCAGTTCATGGACCAGACCAACCCGCTGTCGGGTCTGACCCACAAGCGCCGTCTGTCGGCGCTGGGTCCGGGCGGTCTGTCCCGTGAGCGGGCCGGCTTCGAGGTCCGTGACGTCCACCCCTCGCACTACGGCCGTATGTGCCCGATCGAGACGCCGGAAGGCCCGAACATCGGTCTGATCGGCTCGCTCGCCTCCTATGGCCGGGTCAACGCCTTCGGCTTTGTGGAGACCCCGTACCGCAAGGTCATCGACGGCCAGGTCACCGACGAGGTCAACTACCTGACCGCCGACGAGGAAGACCGCTTTGTCATCGCGCAGGCCAACGCGCCGCTGACCGATGACCTGCGGTATGCCGAGAGCCGCGTGCTGGTCCGCCGCCGCGGCGGTGAGATCGACTACGTCGCCCCCGACGAGGTCGACTACATGGACGTCTCGCCGCGCCAGATGGTGTCGGTCGCGACCGCCATGATCCCGTTCCTTGAGCACGACGACGCCAACCGCGCGCTCATGGGATCGAACATGATGCGCCAGGCCGTTCCGCTGATCAAGGCGGAGGCGCCGCTGGTCGGCACCGGCATGGAGTACCGCTGCGCGGTGGACGCCGGTGACGTCATCAAGGCCGAGAAGGACGGTGTCGTCCAGGAGGTCTCCGCCGACTACGTCACGGTGGCCAACGACGACGGCACCTACAACACCTACCGGGTCGCCAAGTTCTCCCGCTCCAACCAGGGCACCTCCTTCAACCAGAAGGTGGTTGTGGACGAGGGCGCCCGCGTGGTGGCCGGCCAGGTGCTGGCCGACGGCCCGTCCACCGACAACGGTGAGATGGCGCTCGGCAAGAACCTGCTGGTGGCGTTCATGCCGTGGGAGGGCCACAACTACGAGGACGCGATCATCCTGTCGCAGCGCCTCGTCCAGGACGACGTCCTCTCCTCGATCCACATCGAGGAGCACGAGGTGGACGCCCGGGACACCAAGCTGGGCCCCGAGGAGATCACCCGGGACATCCCCAATGTCTCCGAGGAGGTCCTGGCCGACCTCGACGAGCGCGGCATCATCCGCATCGGTGCCGAGGTCGTGGCCGGCGACATCCTGGTCGGCAAGGTCACCCCGAAGGGTGAGACCGAGCTGACCCCGGAGGAGCGCCTGCTCCGCGCGATCTTCGGTGAGAAGGCCCGTGAGGTCCGTGACACCTCGCTGAAGGTCCCGCACGGTGAGATCGGCAAGGTCATCGGCGTCCGCGTCTTCGACCGCGAAGAGGGCGACGAGCTCCCGCCGGGCGTCAACCAGCTGGTCCGCGTCTATGTGGCCCAGAAGCGCAAGATCACCGACGGTGACAAGCTCGCCGGCCGCCACGGCAACAAGGGTGTTATCTCCAAGATCCTTCCGGTCGAGGACATGCCCTTCCTGGAGGACGGCACCCCGGTTGACATCATCCTCAACCCGCTGGGTGTCCCGTCCCGAATGAACCCGGGACAGGTCCTGGAGATCCACCTCGGCTGGCTGGCCAGCCAGGGCTGGAAGGTCGAGGGCGACGAGGAGTGGATGAAGCGTCTGCAGCGCATCGGCGCCGACGACGTGGCTCCGCGCACCAATGTCGCCACCCCGGTCTTCGACGGTGCCCGCGAGGACGAGATCGCCGGTCTGTTCGAGTCCACCATCCCCAACCGCGACGGCGAGCGCATGGTGCTTCCGTCCGGCAAGGCCCGGATGTTCGACGGCCGCTCCGGCGAGCCGTTCCCGGACCCGATCTCGGTCGGGTACATGTACATCCTCAAGCTGCACCACCTGGTCGACGACAAGCTGCACGCCCGTTCGACCGGCCCGTACTCCATGATCACCCAGCAGCCGCTGGGTGGTAAGGCTCAGTTCGGTGGCCAGCGCTTCGGTGAGATGGAGGTGTGGGCGCTGGAGGCTTATGGCGCCGCGTACGCCCTCCAGGAGCTGCTGACCATCAAGTCCGACGACGTCACCGGCCGAGTGAAGGTCTACGAGGCGATCGTCAAGGGCGAGAACATCCCCGAGCCCGGCATCCCCGAGTCCTTCAAGGTGCTCATCAAGGAGATGCAGTCTCTGTGCCTCAACGTGGAGGTGCTGTCCTCGGACGGCATGTCCATCGAGATGCGCGACACCGACGAGGACGTCTTCCGCGCGGCGGAGGAGCTCGGTATCGACCTGTCCCGGCGCGAGCCGAGCAGCGTCGAAGAGGTCTGACGGGTCTGGTGGGGGGCTTCCCCCGGAAGCCCCCCACCGTCCTCGGACCCCCAGACCACTGATGTAGAGCCCATATCCCGCTTGACCGCGGGAGGGCACGAACCCTGAAAGAGGGATTGACGACAAAGTGCTCGACGTCAACTTCTTCGACGAGCTGCGGATCGGCCTGGCGACCGCGGACGACATCCGAACCTGGTCCCACGGCGAGGTCAAGAAGCCGGAGACCATCAACTACCGCACCCTGAAGCCGGAAAAGGACGGGCTCTTCTGCGAGAAGATCTTCGGCCCCACCCGGGACTGGGAGTGCTACTGCGGCAAGTACAAGCGTGTCCGCTTCAAGGGCATCATCTGTGAGCGCTGTGGCGTCGAGGTCACCCGCGCCAAGGTGCGCCGTGAGCGGATGGGCCACATCGAGCTGGCCGCCCCCGTCACCCACATCTGGTACTTCAAGGGCGTTCCGTCCCGCCTGGGCTACCTGCTGGACCTGGCCCCGAAGGACCTGGAGAAGGTCATCTACTTCGCGGCGTACATGATCACGTACGTTGACGAGGAGCGCCGCACCCGCGATCTGCCCTCGCTGGAGGCCCATGTCTCCGTCGAGCGCCAGCAGATCGAGCAGCGCCGCGACGCCGACCTGGAGGCCCGCGCCAAGAAGCTCGAGTCCGACCTGGCCGAGCTGGAGGCCGAGGGCGCCAAGGCCGATGTGCGCCGCAAGGTGCGCGAGGGTGCCGAGCGGGAGATGAAGCAGCTGCGTGACCGTGCGCAGCGCGAGATCGACCGCCTGGACGAGGTCTGGAACCGCTTCAAGAACCTCAAGGTCCAGGACCTCGAGGGCGACGAGCTGCTCTACCGCGAGCTGCGCGACCGCTTCGGCACCTACTTCTCGGGTGCGATGGGCGCCGCGGCGCTGCAGAAGCGCCTGGAGTCCTTCGACCTGGAGGAGGAGGCCGAGCGCCTCCGCGAGATCATCCGGACCGGCAAGGGCCAGAAGAAGACCCGTGCGCTCAAGCGCCTCAAGGTCGTCTCCGCCTTCCTGCAGACCCGCAACAGCCCCAGCGGCATGGTGCTGGACTGCATCCCGGTGATCCCGCCGGACCTGCGTCCGATGGTGCAGCTGGACGGTGGCCGCTTTGCGACCTCCGACCTGAACGACCTGTACCGCCGCGTCATCAACCGCAACAACCGCCTCAAGCGACTCCTTGACCTCGGTGCCCCCGAGATCATCGTGAACAACGAGAAGCGCATGCTTCAGGAGGCCGTGGACGCGCTCTTCGACAACGGCCGTCGTGGCCGCCCGGTGACGGGCCCCGGCAACCGTCCGCTGAAGTCGCTGTCCGACATGCTCAAGGGCAAGCAGGGCCGCTTCCGGCAGAACCTGCTCGGTAAGCGCGTCGACTACTCGGCCCGTTCCGTGATCGTCGTCGGCCCGCAGCTGAAGCTGCACCAGTGTGGTCTGCCCAAGGCCATGGCGCTGGAGCTCTTCAAGCCCTTTGTGATGAAGCGCCTGGTGGACCTGAACCACGCGCAGAACATCAAGTCGGCCAAGCGCATGGTCGAGCGCGGCCGCACCGTGGTGTACGACGTCCTCGAAGAGGTCATCGCCGAGCACCCGGTGCTGCTGAACCGTGCGCCCACGCTGCACCGCCTCGGCATCCAGGCCTTCGAGCCGCAGCTGGTCGAGGGCAAGGCCATCCAGATCCACCCGCTGGTCTGCACCGCGTTCAACGCGGACTTCGACGGTGACCAGATGGCCGTCCACCTGCCGCTCTCCGCGGAGGCGCAGGCCGAGGCCCGCATCCTGATGCTGTCCTCGAACAACATCCTCAAGCCGGCCGACGGCCGTCCGGTCACCATGCCGACCCAGGACATGGTGCTGGGCCTGTTCTTCCTCACCACCGATGAGGAGGAGCGCGAGGTCCGCGGCGAGGGCCGGGCCTTCGGTTCGGTCGCCGAGGCGATCATGGCGTTCGACGCCCGGGAGCTGTCGCTCCAGGCGAAGATCGACATCCGCTTCCCGATCGGCACCGTTCCCCCGCGCGGCTGGGTTCCCCCGGTCGCCGAGGAGGGCGAGCCGGAGTGGCAGCAGGGCGACAGCTTCCGCCTGCGCACCACCCTGGGCCGTGCGCTCTTCAATGAGCTGCTGCCCGAGGACTACCCCTTCGTGGACTACTCGGTGGGCAAGAAGCAGCTCTCCGAGATCGTCAACGACCTGGCCGAGCGCTACCCCAAGGTCATCGTGGCGGCGACGCTCGACAACCTGAAGGCGGCCGGCTTCTACTGGGCGACCCGTTCCGGTGTCACCGTGGCCATCTCCGACGTCGTGGTCCCCGAGGCCAAGAAGGCGATCGTCGCGGGCTACGAGGCGCAGGACGAGAAGGTCCAGAAGCAGTACGAGCGCGGTCTGATCACCAAGGACGAGCGTTCGCAGGAGCTGATCGCGCTCTGGACCAAGGCGACCAACGAGGTCGCCGAGGCGATGAACGCGAACTTCCCCAAGACCAACCCCATCTTCATGATGGTTGACTCGGGTGCCCGAGGAAACATGATGCAGATGCGGCAGATCGCCGGTATGCGTGGTCTGGTGTCGAACGCCAAGAACGAGACGATTCCGCGTCCGATCAAGGCGTCCTTCCGCGAGGGCCTCTCCGTGCTGGAGTACTTCATCTCCACCCACGGTGCCCGTAAGGGTCTGGCGGACACCGCCCTGCGTACCGCCGACTCGGGTTACCTGACCCGTCGTCTGGTGGACGTCTCCCAGGACGTGATCATCCGCGAGGAGGACTGTGGCACCGACCGCGGTCTGAAGCTGACGATCGCCTCCAAGGACGAGAACGGCGTCCTGCGCAAGGCCGAGGACGTCGAGACCAGCGTCTACGCCCGCATGCTGGCGGAGGACGTGGTCGTGGACGGCAAGGTCATCGCGCCGGCCAATGTAGACCTCGGCGATGTGCTCATCGACCAGCTGGTCGCGCACGGCGTGGAGACGGTCAAGACCCGCTCGGTCCTCACCTGTGAGTCCGCGGTCGGCACCTGTGCCTTCTGCTACGGCCGCTCGCTGGCGACCGGCAAGCTGGTGGACATCGGTGAGGCGGTCGGCATCATCGCCGCCCAGTCCATCGGTGAGCCCGGTACCCAGCTGACGATGCGTACCTTCCACACCGGTGGTGTGGCCGGTGACGACATCACCCAGGGTCTGCCCCGTGTCGTCGAGCTCTTCGAGGCCCGTACCCCGAAGGGTGTCGCCCCGATCTCCGAGGCCGCCGGCCGCGTGCGGATCGAGGAGACCGAGAAGACCAAGAAGATCGTCGTCACCCCGGACGACGGCTCCGACGAGACCTCCTACGCGATCTCCAAGCGAGCCCGTCTGCTGGTCAACGAGGGCGACCACGTCGAGGTGGGCCAGAAGCTCACCGTGGGTGCCACCAACCCGCACGATGTGCTGCGCATCCTGGGCCAGCGTGCCGTCCAGGTCCACCTGGTCGGCGAGGTCCAGAAGGTCTACAACTCGCAGGGTGTGTCGATCCACGACAAGCACATCGAGATCATCATCCGGCAGATGCTCCGCCGGGTGACGATCATCGAGTCCGGCGACGCCGAGCTGCTGCCCGGTGAGCTGGTGGAGCGCTCGCGCTTCGAGTCCGAGAACCGTCGGGTTGTGACGGAGGGCGGCCACCCGGCCTCCGGCCGTCCGCAGCTGATGGGTATCACCAAGGCCTCGCTGGCGACGGAGTCCTGGCTGTCGGCCGCCTCCTTCCAGGAGACGACCCGAGTGCTGACGGACGCGGCGATCAACGCCAAGTCCGACAGCCTCATCGGCCTCAAGGAGAACGTCATCATCGGTAAGCTCATCCCGGCCGGTACGGGTCTGTCCCGTTACCGCAACATCCGGGTGGAGCCCACCGAGGAGGCCAAGGCCGCGATGTACTCGGCCGTCGGCTACGACGACATCGACTACTCGCCCTTCGGGACGGGTTCGGGCCAGGCGGTTCCGCTGGAGGACTACGACTACGGTCCGTACAACCAGTAATCGCTGCAACGCACGAACGCAGGGCGGTCACCCTTCACGGGGTGGCCGCCCTGCGGCGTTCGGTCTGTAGACGGCCCCTGTCGGACGGGCCTCGGGGTGCGGGCCGGCCGGTGGCATTCCGCCGGGCCGGCCGGCCCGGGTGACTCACTTGACGAGGACGCTGGAGCCGAAGGCCAGGGTGCTGATACCGGGCTGGATGATCTGCTGCACATCCCCGGAGCAGTTCAGGTCGGAGAAGACGTAGACCGTCGCGTCGGTCTGGTTGACGATCAGCGTGGCCAGAGTGCCGGTTGAGTAGCACCCGCTGGGGTTCTGGTGCCCGACGCCGTTGATGACGAGGTTTCCGGTGGCGGCGTAGGCGGAGCCCGGGAGGGCCAAGGCGAGCGTCCCGGCGGCGGCAAGGGCTCCAAGGGCGGTGGCGAAGCGTCGCATGGCTGCAACTCCAAGATGTCAGGGGCCACTTCACTGGAGCGGCCCACCCGGGTTCGACCGTATTGCCGTCATTCGCCGGCAGTCACCGGAGCGTGGAAGTACCTGGAGTGGCGGTGGAGTTACCACAGGAGAGGGGGTGTGAGGGCGGTCGTGCAGGGTCCGTGGGGAGGCGGGGAGGGGTGCGGCGATGCCCCCTCGCGGCGTGGAGGGTGTGGACGGTTCCGGCGCGACGTCCGCGCGACTGTGCCGCGCAATCCATCCGGTGTGCAGGGCCGGTTCACCGGCACCGGTATCCATGCAGCCAGTCCAGCGCGTCGTACAGCTCCTCCGTGCCCAGCCGGCACAGCAGCGTCTGCCGGACCACGGCCGCCTCGCCCGCCGGGAGGCACAGCGTCTCGACCATCCACCGTGCCGCCTGCTGTACCCGCCGCACCCGCTCGCGGCGTACCGCGGTGAACCGGGCGAAGGCCATGGCGGGGTCGGCGCCCTGCCCCAGCAGCGTGCCCGGTTCCACCGCGTCCTCCAGCGCCTGGCAGGCGCCCTGGGCCGCGTAGGGCTGTATGGGGTGGGCGGCGTCACCGATGAGCACCACCCGGCCGTCCGCCCAGCGGCAGTGCGGCCGGGCCGGCGCCGGACAGTCCGTCCATCAGCCGCAGCCCGTCGATATGGACGGCCCCGGCCCGCCGATGCCGCCACCGGCGATCAGGAAATGCGGCATGGGGGAGGAGGTTAGCGGCCGGGCGGCAATGGCGTCAGGGGGATGGTGAGAAGGATGTTGCCGGGCTTGTGGAACCAGATGTGGCGGCCGCGCGGGGTGATGGTCAGTCCGAAGCGGTGGCAGGGGGGTTCGCCCTGCCGGGTCCACCAGCGGTAGGCGGCCTCCGCCTCGTCCCAGAGGCGGCGGGGGCCGCCCTGCCAGGTGAGGGTGGGCAGGCCGTCGTCGCGGAAGAGTGCGCAGGCCCAGGAGTCGCCGGCGGGCTCGGTCAGCCAGAGCGGGCGTACGCCATAGCGCTTGACGGCGAGTTGCCGATGGCAGTCGCGGAGTCGCAGGCCGAGGACCAGCTCGACGGCGGGTCGGCAGAACTCCTGCTCGGTGAGGGGAGTTGAGGCATTCTCGCCCTGGTCGAGGGGGCGGTGGTGGGTGTGGAACGCGATGGTGGGGTGGTCCGTCGCGGGCGGTTCCGCGAACCTGCCCTCGGGGTGGATGGTGAAGGTACGGCCGCTGTAGGGCGAGGTCCAAGTCCTCATGGCCGGGCCTCCGTACGCAGTCCGGCCGCCGCGCGCTCCTCGGTGGTTGCCGGGCGCAGGGCGTGTGGGGGTGCCTCCCATTCGAGACCGCCGCGGGGTGGGCGGATATGGACGGTGTGCGGCTCCGTCGCCATGACCTGGCCGAGAGTGGCGGTGCGGGTGTCCACGACATAGGTGCCGGTGGGGTAGGGCATGGGTGCGGTGGTCTTTCGGGTTCGCATGGGCACCCAGGGTGGGGGTTCCCGGCTACGCTCGGGAGGGGGCCACGTACGGCAACGGCCCTTGCCGGATGGGGAGTTACGTTATGGCCAACGCTGGCGGTGTGGCGCGGAGCCGGATCGGCTGGGGGTTCTTCGGGGCGGAGCTGAAGCGGCGCCGGGAGGAGGCGGGGTTCACCCAGCGGGCGCTGGGGGAGCGGGTGTTCTGTTCAGGGGCGTACATCGGGCAGATCGAGGCGGGGGTGCGGCGGCCGCAACTGGAACTCGCGAAGCGGATTGATATCGAGCTGGGGACAGGTGGGTTCTTTGCCCGCGTCTGCGAGGAGCTGATCAATAGTTCGCCGGACGCCGACTGGTTCGCCGAGGTGTCCTCGCTGGAAGGCATGGCAGTCGCCATCCAGAGCTACTCGCCAACGGTCGTGCCGGGGTTGCTCCAGACGCCGGACTACGCGCGGGCCGTCTTCGTGGCCGGGTGCCGATTCGCCATGGATGAGGAGATCGAGTCCTGGGTGGCTGCGCGCTTGGCGCGTCAGTGCATCCTGGATGACCCAACTCGGCCCATGTTGTGGTCGGTCCTCGACGAGGGTGTGATTCGGCGGCCAGTAGGCGGGCGGGCCGTGATGCGGGAACAGCTCTTGCACCTGACTGAGTTGATGCGCAGGCGGCGTCTGGTGTTGCAGGTGCTGCCCTATGCGGCGGGCGCTTCGGCATTGGACGCCATGCTCAAGCTGATGAGCTTCGAGGATGCCCCGCCCCTTGCCTATTCGGAAGGCGTGATGAGCGGCAGCCTGCTGGATGATCCGGCCCAGGTCGCTCGTTGCCGACTGGCATACGATCTTGTGAGGGCCGCCGCACTGTCGCCGGAAGCCTCCGTGGCCCTCATCGAATCGGTGGCAGAGGAGTATGCAGGTGAAGATCGAGCCTGACCTGGGTCTTGCCGTATGGCGGAAGAGCACTCATAGCGGATCCGGCAATGGGGCTGGGCAGCCGGACTGTCTTGAAGCCGCCGACAACATACCCGGTGTTGTCCCCGTCCGGGACTCCAAGAACCCGCACCGCACCGCCCTCGCGTTCGGCCCGGAACCGTGGGCGTTCTTCGTCCGTGCCGTGAGCATGGGCTCGCTGAAGCCATAGGCATTGAGTGCCGGGCGCGGTCCGTCCGTGGCTGGTCGCGCAGTTCCCCGCGCCCCTTGCGGGGCGGGGGCAGCCCGAGAGGGCCGAAGTGGCCGATAACACACCCTGTGTTGCCCTCGCCCCTACGGCGCGCCCCGCAGCTCCGCCAGTCGTAGCTCCAGGTTCCGGTACGCATCGGTCAATCTGTGGTTGGGCTCGACCTCGACCCGGCCGGCGTCCAGGGCGTGCAACTGCTCCTCGACGGCCTCCAGTTGGGCCGCCAGCGGCAAGCCGACGAGTTCGGTGCGCGCGGCGGTCAGGGCCGCGTGGGCGCGCTCGCGTACGGGGGCCAGCCTGGCCCGTATCTCCAGGAGCTTGTCGCGGAGGCCGAGGAGGTTCTCCGCCGCACCGCTGACCGAGTCCATCAGCGAGGCCGCGCCCTCGGCGCGAATGGCGAAAGTCTCTATCGCCTCCCGGACCGCTTCCGGGGCGACCCCCTCCGGGTCGCGCCAGGCGGCCACCGCCCGGTCGAACGATGCCCGGGCCGCGGGCCAGTGGTCCAGGGTCGGCTGGACCGTCGCCAGCCGCGCCCGCACCGTGTCGGCCGGTAGCCCGTCCCCTTGGCCCAGCAGGCTCTTCACCTGCTCCAGCGCGTCCGCGAGACGCGCGTACGCATGGTCCAGCAGCCGATGGTTCTCCACAGCCCGTTCGATCGTCTCGCGCAGGACCTCTCCGGCCTCCGCCGACCACTGGCCCCTGGCACGCCGCCACCCCCACATGGCGTCACTCCGCTCTCTCGGCGTTCACCCCACAGATCATCAGCATGCGCCATGGCCGGCAAGCCATCTCATCCCGTACCGCGGCGACGCGGGCTCATGAGTGCTCCGGATGGCCGCCCCGTGCGGGTGACTCCGCTCAATGCGGCGCTGACGCCCGCCACGGGGTGCCACAACGCCCCCGTCATGCGACCCTGATCTGGGACATACGCCGCACATCAGGGTGTCCTCCGCGTGTGCATTTGTTTTGACCGCAGCCCATGCGCTAGGTACGCTCTGACCTTGTGCCTGGGGTGTCCCCGGGCTCTTGTGCGTGCCTTCAGACCGTGCGGGAGACCCGGATCCGAGGGGTACGCAATCGCTCGGAGACACCGAAATCCGCACCCAATCGCCCTTCGGCGGGGGTCTGCGGGTTTCGACACACCCGACCGCGTGGGTCGGCGTGCGGTTCCAGGTTAGTTTTATCGTGATCGGCACACAGAAACCGGAGAAACGGTGCCTACGATCCAGCAGCTGGTCCGGAAGGGCCGGCAGGACAAGGTCGAGAAGAACAAGACGCCCGCACTCGAGGGTTCGCCCCAGCGCCGCGGCGTCTGCACCCGCGTGTTCACGACCACCCCGAAGAAGCCGAACTCGGCGCTCCGCAAGGTCGCGCGTGTGCGTCTGACCTCCGGCATCGAGGTCACCGCTTACATTCCGGGTGAGGGCCACAACCTGCAGGAGCACTCCATCGTGCTCGTGCGTGGCGGTCGTGTGAAGGACCTGCCGGGCGTTCGCTACAAGATCATCCGTGGCTCGCTCGACACCCAGGGCGTCAAGAACCGCAAGCAGGCTCGCAGCCGCTACGGCGCCAAGAAGGAGAAGTAAGAATGCCTCGTAAGGGCCCCGCCCCGAAGCGCCCGGTCATCATCGACCCGGTCTACGGTTCTCCTCTTGTCACCTCGCTGATCAACAAGATCCTGCTGCACGGCAAGCGCTCCACCGCCGAGCGCATTGTGTACGGCGCCATGGAGGGTCTGCGCGAGAAGACCGGCAACGACCCGGTCATCACGCTGAAGCGCGCGCTTGAGAACGTCAAGCCCGCCCTTGAGGTCAAGTCCCGCCGCGTCGGTGGCGCCACCTACCAGGTGCCGGTCGAGGTCCGCCCGGGCCGCGCCTCCACCCTGGCGCTGCGCTGGCTGGTCGGCTACTCCCGCGCCCGTCGCGAGAAGACCATGACCGAGCGCCTCATGAACGAGCTGCTGGACGCTTCGAACGGTCTCGGCGCCTCGGTCAAGAAGCGTGAGGACACGCACAAGATGGCCGAGTCCAACAAGGCCTTCGCGCACTACCGCTGGTAGTCGCTACCCCCATCGAGAACCGAGAGAAGACTGAGCCATATGGCCACCACTTCGCTTGACCTGGCCAAGGTCCGCAACATCGGGATCATGGCCCACATCGACGCGGGCAAGACGACCACCACCGAGCGGATCCTGTTCTACACCGGTGTCTCTTACAAGATCGGTGAGGTCCACGACGGCGCTGCCACGATGGACTGGATGGAGCAGGAGCAGGAGCGCGGCATCACCATCACGTCTGCCGCGACGACCTGCCACTGGCCGCTCGAGAACGTCGATCACACGATCAACATCATCGACACCCCGGGCCACGTCGACTTCACCGTCGAGGTGGAGCGTTCGCTGCGCGTGCTCGACGGTGCCGTGACGGTGTTCGACGGTGTGGCCGGTGTCGAGCCGCAGTCCGAGACGGTGTGGCGTCAGGCCGACCGTTACGGCGTGCCGCGCATCTGCTTCGTCAACAAGCTGGACCGCACCGGCGCCGAGTTCCACCGCTGTGTCGACATGATCGTTGACCGTCTGGGTGCTCAGCCGCTGGTCATGCAGCTGCCGATCGGTGCCGAGGCCAACTTCCAGGGCGTGGTTGACCTCGTCCGGATGAAGGCTCTGGTCTGGTCCGCCGAGGCCGCCAAGGGCGAGATGTACGACGTTGTCGACATCCCGGCCACCCACACCGAGGCTGCCGAGGAGTGGCGCGGCAAGCTGGTCGAGGCCGTCGCCGAGAACGACGAAGAGATCATGGAGCTCTTCCTGGAGGGCCAGGAGCCCACCGAGGAGCAGCTCTACGCCGCGATCCGCCGCATCACCATCGAGTCGGGCCGTAGCACCGAGGGCACCACGGTGACCCCGGTGTTCTGTGGCACCGCGTTCAAGAACAAGGGTGTTCAGCCCCTGCTCGACGCGGTTGTGCGCTACCTGCCCTCGCCGCTGGACGTCGAGGCCATCGAGGGCCACGCCGTCAACAACCCGGACGAGGTCGTCAAGCGCAAGCCCTCCGACGAGGAGCCGCTGTCGGCGCTGGCGTTCAAGATCATGAGCGACCCGCACCTCGGCAAGCTCACCTTCGTCCGCGTGTACTCCGGCCGCCTGGAGTCGGGTTCTCAGGTGCAGAACTCGGTCAAGGGCAAGAAGGAGCGCATCGGCAAGATCTACCGTATGCACGCCAACAAGCGTGAGGAGATCGAGTCGGTGGGCGCCGGTGACATCGTCGCCGTCATGGGCCTGAAGCAGACCACCACCGGTGAGACGCTGTGTGACGCGGCCAACCAGGTCATCCTGGAGTCGATGGAGTTCCCCGCTCCGGTCATCCAGGTCGCCATCGAGCCCAAGTCCAAGGGCGACCAGGAGAAGCTGGGTGTCGCCATCCAGCGCCTGGCCGAGGAGGACCCGTCCTTCCAGGTCCACACGGACGAGGAGACCGGCCAGACCATCATCGCGGGTATGGGCGAGCTGCACCTCGAGGTGCTGGTCGACCGTATGAAGCGTGAGTTCCGGGTCGAGGCCAACGTCGGCAAGCCGCAGGTCGCGTACCGCGAGACCATCCGCAAGGCGGTCGAGCGGGTCGACTACACGCACAAGAAGCAGACTGGTGGTTCCGGCCAGTTCGCCAAGGTGCAGATCGCGATCGAGCCCCTCGAGGGCGACGGTTACGAGTTCGAG
This sequence comes from Streptomyces orinoci, assembly GCF_003121295.1. Taxonomy (GTDB): domain Bacteria; phylum Actinomycetota; class Actinomycetes; order Streptomycetales; family Streptomycetaceae; genus Streptomyces; species Streptomyces orinoci. The sequence goes on along the minus strand of NZ_PHNC01000029.1, from coordinate 1,390,958 downwards.
AACAAGGTCACCGGTGGCCGTATCCCGCGGGAGTACATCCCGTCCGTGGACGCGGGCTGCCAGGAGGCCATGGAGTTCGGCGTGCTGGCCGGCTACCCGCTGACCGGCGTCAAGGTGACGCTGCTCGACGGTGCCTTCCACGACGTGGACTCCTCCGAGCTCGCCTTCAAGATCGCCGGTTCCATGGCGTTCAAGGAGGGTGCCCGCAAGGCGTCGCCGGCTCTGCTGGAGCCGATGATGGCCGTCGAGGTCACCACCCCCGAGGACTACATGGGCGACGTGATCGGCGACATCAACTCCCGCCGTGGCCAGATCCAGGCCATGGAGGACCGGTCCGGCGCCAAGGTCGTCAAGGGCCTGGTGCCGCTGTCGGAGATGTTCGGCTACGTCGGAGACCTCCGCAGCAAGACCTCGGGTCGCGCAAGCTACTCGATGCAGTTCGACTCCTACGCCGAGGTTCCGCGGAACGTCGCCGAGGAGATCATCGCGAAGGCCAAGGGCGAGTAATTCGACTCCCGTCTCCGATGACGGGACCGACGCTTTAGGCTTGACACCGGCTGTCGGGGCATACCGCCATATTTTGGTGGTTGCCCCGGCGGACGGCACCCCAGAAGATCACCTGGCGCCGATGAAGTAAGGCGTACAGAACCACTCCCAGGAGGACCCCAGTGGCGAAGGCGAAGTTCGAGCGGACTAAGCCGCACGTCAACATCGGCACCATCGGTCACGTCGACCACGGTAAGACGACCCTTACCGCGGCGATCACCAAGGTGCTGCACGACAAGCACCCGGAGCTGAACCCCTTCACGCCGTTCGACCAGATCGACAAGGCGCCGGAGGAGCGGCAGCGCGGTATCACCATCTCCATCGCGCACGTCGAGTACCAGACCGAGTCGCGTCACTACGCGCACGTCGACTGCCCGGGTCACGCGGACTACATCAAGAACATGATCACCGGTGCCGCCCAGATGGACGGCGCGATCCTCGTGGTCGCCGCGACCGACGGTCCGATGCCGCAGACCAAGGAGCACGTGCTCCTGGCCCGCCAGTCCGGCGTTCCGTACATCGTTGTCGCCCTGAACAAGGCCGACATGGTGGACGACGAGGAGATCCTGGAGCTCGTCGAGCTCGAGGTTCGTGAGCTGCTCAACGAGTACGAGTTCCCGGGCGACGACGCCCCGGTCGTCAAGGTCTCGGCGCTGAAGGCGCTCGAGGGTGACCCGGAGTGGGCCAAGTCGGTCGAGGCTCTGATGGACGCGGTTGACGAGAACATCCCGCAGCCCGAGCGTGACGTTGACAAGCCGTTCCTGATGCCGATCGAGGACGTCTTCACGATCACCGGTCGTGGCACCGTCGTCACCGGTCGTATCGAGCGCGGTGTCCTCAAGGTCAACGAGCCGGTGGACATCATCGGCATCAAGACCGAGAAGACCTCGACCACCGTCACCGGTATCGAGATGTTCCGCAAGCTGCTCGACGAGGGCCAGGCCGGTGAGAACGTCGGTCTGCTGCTCCGTGGCATCAAGCGCGAGGACGTCGAGCGCGGCCAGTGCATCATCAAGCCGGGTTCGGTTACCCCGCACACCGAGTTCGAGGCCACGGCGTACATCCTCTCCAAGGACGAGGGTGGCCGTCACACCCCGTTCTTCAACAACTACCGTCCGCAGTTCTACTTCCGTACGACTGACGTGACCGGTGTTGTGACCCTCAAGGAGGGCACGGAGATGGTCATGCCCGGCGACAACGCCGAGATGTCCGTCTCCCTGATCCAGCCTGTCGCCATGGAGGAGGGTCTGCGCTTCACCATCCGTGAGGGCGGCCGTACCGTTGGCGCCGGCCAGGTCACCAAGATCACCAAGTAATTGCTGATCTAGGGCACCACGCCTGCGTTAAGGGCGGGCCCGGGGTTTCACACCCTGGGCCCGCCCTTTCGTGCGTGCGGGGTGCGCCCTGTCAGGGGCGCGGGGGTGCCCCGCTAGGGGCGCGGGGAACTGCGCGAGCAACCAGGCACGGCCTGCGGTCGGACGGCAAGGGTTGTCGGCAGATGCAGTTTCGTTGCCGGGTGCGCCCCTCAGGGGCGCGGGGAACTGCGCGACCAGCCTCTACGGCCTGCGGCCGGGCGGCGAGGGTCGTCGGCAGGACGGGGTTTCGTTGCCGGGTGCGGCCCGGTGGGCGTTGTGCCCACCCTCCCCCACGCCTGTACGGCGCGGGGGCACCCCCATCGCCCTGCGGAACGACTGCCCACAACGCGGCCCGGCCCGCAGCCGGACGGCAACCGGGGGTGCCCTACGGGCGCCAGAGCCAGGGGGACGCGTCCGGGGCGAAGGCGAGTACGCAGGGGCGGTGGTCCGCGTCCGCGGTCAGGGCCGCCGTGCCGACCGGGATCGGCTGGCCCGAGGCCACCGTGGGGCTGTCGCCGTCGGAGGGCATCAGCTGAGCGTGACCGTCCAGGCTGCGGGAGAGCAGCAGCAGCTGGTCCTTGCCGCCCCGGGCCGGCACGCCCAGCGCGGCCACCGTGCCATAACCGGCGAGGCAGCCCAGCGCGGAGCCGTCCAGCTGCTCCGTCGCGTCCCCGCCCTTGAGGCGGTAGCCGACCGGCTCCTTGGCGGCCGGCCGGCGGTAGACCACGCAGAGCGCGCCGTCCGGGTCCAGCCCGGCGCCGATGGGGTCGCCGCCCGGCTGGGGGAGCCCCTTGAGCTTGGCGAGCTTCACCGGCTTGTCGGCCGCCTCCTGGGTCCAGTGGTGCACCGTGTCCCGGCCGATGCCGAAGACATGCACCAGGTTGTCCTTGTCCAGGACGGCGGTCAGGCCCTCCTGGAGCTCCTGGCCGTGCAGGCTCTGCCACTTGCCCCACTTGCCGTCGGCCGCCCGTACCCGGCTGGAGACGCCCTTGCCGGCGTTGCGGACGAAGAGGTGCACCTTGCCGTCGGGGGTGGCCACCACGGCCGGGATGCCCACCCGGCGGCCCCGGTCGGGCTTGTGCTCGGGGTTGCCCAGGCTCTTCCAGCTGCCGAAGGTGCCGCTGCCCGGGGACTTCTCCTCCAGGTACACCAGCTCCCGGGTGTCGGCCCGTCCCTCGCCCTTGAGCGCGGAGAAGCGCAGGGCGAAGACCAGGCGACGGCCGGTGGAGTCCTGGACCGTGGCCAGCGCAGGGGCGAAGGGGCCGCCGCCCAGATTCTGCGGCTCGCCGAAGCGGCCGCTGCCCGGCGCGGTCTCCTGCCAGCGCACCGCGTGCAGGCCCAGTACCCCGAAGAGCTCCAGCCGGCCGGACTTGCCCAGGGCGGCGACCGGGGTGGCGCCCGGGTAGCGGTAGTGGGTGGAGCGGATCCAGCCCTTGCGGTTCTTCATCGGGCGGTTGCCGCCCTGCCCGTAGTCACCGCAGCCGGCGGTGTTGCCGCAGCTCCAGTGGGGGTCGCCGCCGTAGGCCTCGACCAGCTTGTGCTTGTCCTCCACGATCTCCGCCGGGAGATTGTGCGGCCAGCGCTGGTTGTAGTAGCCGCGGAAGGCGGTGGTGACAAAGCGCGGCGGATGGCCGTCCCGCTCGGTGGCGTCGTGCACCCACTGGGAGAGCGCCTTCCAGGTGAAGAGCGCGGTCGGGGTGTGGTCGCGGTGGTCCGAGCAGGCCCCGTAGTCGTTGTCCTTGGGGTGGGTGGCGTCATGCACCTGGAAGTCGGGGTCCGGGTCCATGGTGTGCACCACGGTCGGCTTGTAGCGGTCCATGATCCCGGCGAGGACGTCCACCAGGGTGCTGTGCCGGTAGTGGCTGACCTCGGTGCAGGGGGAGCCGGTGGCGATCAGGCTCTGCATCTGGGCGCCGGGCTTCTCCCACAGATCGGGCATCCGGGTCTTGTGCGCCGAGAGCATGGCCAGATTGAGGAAGATCAGCCGGACCCGCTTGTCGCCGTTGACCAGCTCATTGGTCTCCGCCTTGACCCCGCCGGGCAGGTCCAGCACGGACTTGTTCCAGGAGGCGAACCTGTCCTTGCCGATCATCTCGGCATAGGCCTGGCGCAGGCCCTGGTGGCGGGACGAGGAGTAGGCGGCCTTGTCGTGCTTGGGCGGCTTGGGCATGCCCTTGATCCAGTTCTGCCCGACCGCCTCGCCGGCCGTCACATAGACCGACACCACCGGCACCCCGGCCTGCACGATGTGCGAGGCGTCGGGGTTCATAAAGAACAGGTCGTCATCGGGGTGCGCCATCACCTGGAGCAGCAGCGGGCTGCCCGCCTTGGCGTAGGAGGCGGTGTTGGCCGGGTCCAGGGCGCGTACCGGGGAGAGCGCCGCCTTCTTCTTGTCGCCGCTGCAGCCGGCCACCGCGGTCACCAGGGAGGTGGCGGCGATGCCGGCGAGGACCGTGCGTCGGGAGACCGGGCGCGGATTTCCCGCGAGGACCCGGGGCGGTGTGATGTCCAACTACCTGACTCCGTCCGTTGTGCAGCGCGCAACCATACGTCCCCCCAGCGTGTGAAGGGACGGGCGGAAATGCGCTCGGGTTGCCCAAGATGCGACAAAGCCTTACCTGGCGGTGGCGGTCGAGGGGCACCCGGAAACGACCCTAGTGTCCGCTATGCCGGGTCGGCGGTTTGACAACTTGGACAGGCGGTGTAGGTTCTTCGGCTCCGATTGGCGCCCCTTCGGGCCCGTATGGCACACTGTTCAGGTTGCTCGGTTGAGTGCCGATGCTGCGCGCCTCCCGCCGGGAGGACTGGAAGCGAGTCCCGCAGTACTCGTCGCCCCTGATGAGGGGCGGAAGTACGGGAATCTTCCGGGAAGTGTCAGCGGGGTACCGGCCAGGCACTCGGTGGGTGTCCTTCCCCCACGAACCCCTTGAGCAGGGATCTTCCTTTGGGGAGATTTGCTGGAAGGGGCGCGACACGCCCGACCGCGTGGGTCGGAGTGAGCGGGGAGGGACGGCGTGCTGGACGCGCAGCGCACCGAGTCCCAGAGCGTTACGAGAGACAGGACTACGAAGTAGCCATGGCGGGACAGAAGATCCGCATCCGGCTCAAGGCCTACGACCACGAGGTCATCGACTCCTCGGCGAAGAAGATCGTCGAGACGGTGACCCGCACTGGTGCGTCGGTCGCGGGCCCGGTGCCGCTGCCCACTGAGAAGAACGTGTACTGCGTCATCAAGTCGCCGCACAAGTACAAGGACTCGCGCGAGCACTTCGAGATGCGCACGCACAAGCGCCTCATCGACATCCTCGACCCCACGCCGAAGACGGTTGACTCGCTGATGCGTCTCGACCTGCCGGCCGGCGTCGACATCGAGATCAAGCTCTGAGGTGACGCGCGAGATGGCTAAGCAGATCAAGGGCGTCCTGGGCGAGAAGCTCGGCATGACGCAGGTCTGGGACGAGAACAACCGTGTTGTCCCGGTCACCGTTGTCAAGGCCGGCCCCTGCGTTGTCACGCAGGTCCGCACCAACGACGCCGACGGCTATGAGTCGGTCCAGATCGCCTTCGGCGAGATCGACCCGCGCAAGGTGAACAAGCCCCTCAAGGGCCACTTCGCCAAGGCCGACGTGACCCCCCGCCGCCACCTGGTGGAGATCCGCACCTCCGACGCCGCCGAGTACACCCTCGGCCAGGAGATCACCGCGGACGTGTTCGAGGCCGGCGTCAAGGTTGACGTCACCGGCAAGAGCAAGGGCAAGGGCTTCGCCGGTGTCATGAAGCGCCACAACTTCCGTGGCCTCGGCGCCGGACACGGCACCCAGCGCAAGCACCGCTCCCCCGGTTCCATCGGTGGCTGTGCCACCCCGGGCCGTGTGTTCAAGGGCCTCCGCATGGCGGGCCGCATGGGCAACGAGCGGGTCACCACCCAGAACCTGACCGTCCACGCCGTTGACGCGGAGAAGGGCCTGCTCCTGATCAAGGGCGCGGTTCCTGGTCCGAACGGCGGCCTCGTCCTGGTCCGTACCGCGGCCAAGGGGGCCTGAGGTAACCGATGAGCACCATTGACATCCTTTCGCCGGCAGGCGACAAGGCCGGGACCGTCGAGCTCCCCGCGGAGATCTTCGACGCCAAGGTCAGCGTTCCGCTGATCCACCAGGTCGTCGTCGCGCAGCTGGCCGCTGCCCGCCAGGGCACGCACAAGACCAAGACCCGCGGCGAGGTCCGTGGCGGTGGCAAGAAGCCTTACCGCCAGAAGGGCACCGGTCGCGCCCGTCAGGGTTCGACCCGCGCGCCGCAGTTCGCCGGTGGTGGCGTTGTGCACGGTCCCGTGCCGCGTGACTACTCGCAGCGCACCCCGAAGAAGATGAAGGCCGCCGCCCTGCGCGGTGCCCTCTCGGACCGGGCGCGTCACTCCCGTATCCACGTCGTCACCGGCGTGGTCGAGGGCGAGATCTCCACCAAGGCCGCCAAGACCCTGTTCGGCAAGATCTCGGAGCGCAAGAACGTGCTCCTGGTCGCCGACCGGGCCGACGAGGCCGCGTGGCTGTCCGCCCGCAACCTGCCCCAGGTGCACATCCTGGAGCCGGGCCAGCTGAACACGTACGACGTGCTCGTCTCGGACGACGTGGTCTTCACCAAGGCCGCCTTCGAGTCCTTCGTGTCCGGCCCCAAGGCCATTGAGACCGAAGGGAGCGAGGCCTGATGACTGAGGCCGTCGTCACCAGCAAGACCTTCTCGGACCCGCGCGACCTGCTGGTCAAGCCGGTTGTCTCGGAGAAGAGCTACGCGCTGCTGGACGAGAACAAGTACACGTTCATCGTCGACCCGCGCGCCAACAAGACCCAGATCAAGCAGGCCGTCGAGGCGGTCTTCTCGGTCAAGGTCACCGGGGTCAACACGATCAACCGCCAGGGCAAGCGCAAGCGCACCCGCACCGGTTTCGGCAAGCGCGCCAACACCAAGCGCGCCATCGTGACCCTCGCCGAGGGCGACCGTATCGACATCTTCGGCGGCCCGGTCTCCTAACGGAGTCCGAGTCGTCCGGAATCGGACGAGGACTGAGAAATGGGTATCCGCAAGTACAAGCCGACGACCCCGGGCCGTCGTGGCTCCAGCGTCGCCGACTTTGTCGAGATCACGCGGTCCACGCCGGAGAAGTCGCTGGTCCGCCCGCTGCACAGCAAGGGCGGCCGTAACAACGCCGGTCGTGTGACCGTTCGCCACCAGGGTGGTGGCCACAAGCGCGCCTACCGCGTGATCGACTTCCGTCGTCACGACAAGGACGGCGTGCCGGCCAAGGTCGCTCACATCGAGTACGACCCCAACCGCACCGCGCGCATCGCGCTGCTCCACTACGTGGACGGCGAGAAGCGCTACATCCTCGCTCCGCGTGGCCTGAAGCAGGGCGACCGGATCGAGAACGGCCCCGCGGCCGACATCAAGCCGGGCAACAACCTGGCGCTGCGCAACATCCCGGTGGGTACGACCATCCACGCCATCGAGCTGCGGCCCGGCGGCGGTGCGAAGTTCGCCCGTTCCGCGGGTGCCTCCGTGCAGCTGCTGGCGAAGGAGGGCCAGATGGCCCACCTGCGTATGCCGTCCGGTGAGATCCGCCTGGTCGACGTGCGCTGCCGCGCCACCGTCGGCGAGGTCGGCAACGCCGAGCAGTCGAACATCAACTGGGGCAAGGCCGGCCGCATGCGCTGGAAGGGCGTCCGCCCGACCGTCCGCGGTGTCGCCATGAACCCCGTTGACCACCCGCACGGTGGTGGTGAGGGCAAGACCTCCGGTGGTCGCCACCCGGTTTCGCCCTGGGGCCAGAAGGAAGGTCGTACTCGTTCTCCCAAGAAGGCGAGCAACAAGTACATCGTCCGCCGCCGCAAGACGAACAAGAAGCGCTAGGAGCGGGTTTAGATGCCGCGTAGTCTCAAGAAGGGACCCTTCGTCGACAGCCACCTCATCAAGAAGGTGGATGCTCAGAACGAAGCCGGTACCAAGAACGTCATCAAGACCTGGTCCCGTCGCTCCATGATCGTGCCGGCCATGCTCGGCCACACGCTCGCGGTGCACAACGGCAAGACCCATGTCCCGGTGTTCGTCACCGAGTCCATGGTCGGCCACAAGCTCGGCGAGTTCTCGCCGACCCGCACCTTCCGCGGCCACGTCAAGGACGACCGGAAGTCGAAGCGCCGCTAAGCGGGGTGCGAACGACTATGACTGACACCGAAGGGACAACCATGGAAGCCAGGGCCCAGGCGCGGTACATCCGCGTCACGCCCATGAAGGCCCGCCGCGTGGTGGACCTCATCCGTGGCATGGACGCCACGGAGGCTCAGGCGGTCCTGCGTTTCGCCCCGCAGGCCGCGAGCGTGCCGGTCGGCAAGGTGCTGGACAGCGCCATCGCCAACGCCGCGCACAACTACGACCACACGGACGCCTCCACGCTGTTCATCAGCGAGGCGTACGTAGACGAGGGCCCGACCCTGAAGCGGTTCCGTCCGCGTGCCCAGGGCCGTGCCTACCGGATCCGCAAGCGGACCAGCCACATCACCGTGGTCGTCAGCAGCAAGGAAGGAACCCGGTAATGGGCCAGAAGGTAAACCCGCACGGGTTCCGGCTCGGGGTCACCACCGACTTCAAGTCGCGCTGGTACGCCGACAAGCTGTACAAGGACTACGTCAAGGAAGACGTTGCCATTCGTCGCATGATGACGAAGGGCATGGAGCGCGCCGGTATCTCCAAGGTGGAGATCGAGCGCACCCGCGACCGCGTCCGCGTTGACATCCACACCGCCCGCCCGGGCATCGTCATCGGCCGCCGTGGCGCCGAGGCCGACCGCATCCGTGGCGAGCTGGAGAAGCTGACCGGCAAGCAGGTCCAGCTGAACATCCTCGAGGTCAAGAACCCCGAGGTGGACGCTCAGCTGGTGGCCCAGGCCGTCGCCGAGCAGCTGTCCTCCCGCGTCTCCTTCCGTCGCGCCATGCGCAAGAGCATGCAGTCGACGATGAAGGCCGGCGCCAAGGGCATCAAGATCCAGTGTGGTGGCCGTCTCGGCGGCGCCGAGATGTCCCGCTCGGAGTTCTACCGCGAGGGCCGTGTGCCCCTGCACACCCTCCGCGCGAACGTCGACTATGGCTTCTTCGAGGCCAAGACCACCTTCGGCCGTATCGGCGTGAAGGTCTGGATCTACAAGGGCGACGTCAAGAACATCGCCGAGGTCCGCGCCGAGAACGCCGCCGCTCGTGCGGGCAACCGCCCGTCGCGTGGCGCCGGTGAGCGCCCGGCCCGTGGTGGCCGTGGTGGCGAGCGCGGTGGCCGCGGCCGCAAGCCGCAGCAGGCTGCCGAGGCCCCCAAGGCCGAGGCGACCGCTGCTCCGGCTGAGACCACCGGAACGGAGGCCTGACCGACATGCTGATCCCTCGCAGGGTCAAGCACCGCAAGCAGCACCACCCCAAGCGGAACGGCATGGCCAAGGGTGGTACCGAGCTCGCCTTCGGTGAGTACGGTATCCAGGCCCTGACCCCGGCCTATGTGACGAACCGGCAGATCGAGTCCGCTCGTATCGCCATGACCCGTCACATCAAGCGTGGCGGCAAGGTGTGGATCAACATCTACCCGGACCGTCCGCTGACGAAGAAGCCGGCCGAGACCCGCATGGGTTCCGGTAAGGGTTCTCCGGAGTGGTGGGTCGCGAACGTCAAGCCCGGCCGGGTGATGTTCGAGCTGTCCTTCCCGAACGAAAAGGTTGCTCGTGAGGCGCTGACCCGCGCCGCTCACAAGCTCCCGATGAAGTGCCGCATTGTTCGGCGCGAGGCAGGTGAGTCGTGATGGCTGCCGGTACCAAGGCGACCGAGCTGCGTGAGCTGAACAACGAGGACCTCGTTGCCAAGCTGCGTGAGGCCAAGGAAGAGCTGTTCAACCTCCGCTTCCAGGCGGCGACCGGACAGCTTGAGAACCACGGCCGGCTGAAGGCCGTCCGCAAGGACATCGCCCGGATCTACACCCTGATGCGGGAGCGCGAGCTCGGCATCGAGACGGTGGAGAGCGCCTGATGAGCGAGAAGAATGTGACTGAGAAGACCGAGCGCGGTTTCCGCAAGACCCGTGAGGGTCTGGTCGTCAGCGACAAGATGGACAAGACCGTCGTCGTCGCCGTCGAGGACCGCGTCAAGCACGCGCTGTACGGCAAGGTCATCCGCCGTACCAACAAGCTCAAGGCGCACGACGAGCAGAACGCCGCGGGTGTCGGCGACCGCGTCCTCCTGATGGAGACCCGGCCGCTGTCCGCGACCAAGCGCTGGCGCGTCGTCGAGATCCTCGAGAAGGCCAAGTAATTCCTAGGGCATCTGCCCATAGGACAGTTCCGCCAGGCTCGGCAGGGGCTTCATACGGAGCCCCTGCCGGGAACCGGCAGACGATCAGGAGATAGACGTGATCCAGCAGGAGTCGCGACTTCGCGTCGCCGACAACACTGGTGCCAAGGAGATCCTTTGCATCCGTGTTCTCGGTGGCTCGGGTCGCCGCTACGCGGGCATCGGTGACGTCATCGTCGCCACCGTCAAGGACGCGATCCCCGGTGGCAACGTGAAGAAGGGTGACGTCGTCAAGGCGGTCATCGTTCGCACCGTCAAGGAGCGCCGCCGTCCGGACGGCTCGTACATCCGCTTCGACGAGAACGCTGCCGTCATTCTGAAGAACGACGGCGACCCCCGCGGCACCCGCATCTTCGGCCCCGTGGGCCGAGAGCTGCGCGAGAAGAAGTTCATGAAGATCGTCTCGCTCGCGCCGGAGGTGCTGTAAGCATGAAGATCAAGAAGGGCGACCTGGTACAGGTCATCACCGGCAAGGACAAGGGCAAGCAGGGCAAGGTCATCCAGGCCATGCCCCGTGAGGACCGTGTTCTGGTCGAGGGTGTCAACCGGGTCAAGAAGCACACCAAGGCCGGCCAGACCGCCCGCGGTTCCAAGACCGGCGGCATTGTGACCACCGAGGCCCCGATCCACGTCAGCAATGTTCAGCTGGTTGTGGAGAAGGACGGCAAGAAGGTCGTCACTCGCATCGGTTACCGCTTCGACGAGAACGGCAACAAGATCCGCGTTGCCAAGCGGACGGGTGAGGACATCTGATGGCTACCACTCCGCGTCTCAAGACGAAGTACCGCGAGGAGATCGCCGGCAAGCTGCGTGAGGAGTTCTCCTACGAGAACGTCATGCAGGTGCCCGGCCTGACCAAGATCGTGGTCAACATGGGTGTGGGCGACGCCGCCCGCGACTCCAAGCTGATCGAGGGCGCCATCCGCGACCTCACCACGATCACCGGTCAGAAGCCCGCCGTCACCAAGGCCCGTAAGTCCATCGCGCAGTTCAAGCTGCGTGAGGGCCAGCCGATCGGTGCCCACGTCACCCTCCGTGGCGACCGCATGTGGGAGTTCCTGGACCGCACCCTGTCGCTGGCGCTGCCGCGCATCCGTGACTTCCGCGGTCTGTCCCCCAAGCAGTTCGACGGTCGGGGCAACTACACCTTCGGTCTCACGGAGCAGGTCATGTTCCACGAGATCGACCAGGACAAGATCGACCGGGTCCGGGGCATGGACATCACCGTGGTGACCACGGCGAAGAACGACGACGAGGGCCGCGCCCTGCTTCGTCACCTCGGCTTCCCCTTCAAGGAGAACTGACGTGGCGAAGAAGTCGCTGATCGCTAAGGCCGCCCGCAAGCCGAAGTTCTCGGTTCGCACCTACACCCGGTGCAACCGCTGCGGCCGTCCGCACTCGGTTTACCGCAAGTTCGGCCTCTGCCGCGTGTGCCTTCGTGAGATGGCTCACCGTGGCGAGCTGCCGGGCGTGACCAAGAGCTCCTGGTAACAACCCAGTTGGGTTGACCAGGGCTCTCGGTAAGCAACCTGGATGGCGGGGGCTGTCCCCCAGGCTCCCTTAGAGTTGGGGGGTTGGCTCCCGCCGCCATACCGTCTTACTACGCCGTAGGTCCCCGCGCCGCACCCGCTCCGACCCTGTTCGGGGAGAGGGATGGCGCAGATAGGAAACCCCGGCGAGAGAGGCCGAAGGCCAAACATGACCATGACCGACCCGATCGCAGACATGCTGACCCGTCTGCGAAACGCGAACTCGGCATACCACGACTCCGTGTCGATGCCGCACAGCAAGATCAAGTCGCACATCGCGGAGATCCTCCAGCAGGAGGGTTACATCACCGGCTGGAAGGTCGAGGACGCCGAGGTTGGCAAGAACCTCGTTCTCGAGCTGAAGTTCGGCCCGAACCGCGAGCGCTCGATCGCCGGCATCAAGCGCATCTCGAAGCCGGGCCTGCGGGTCTACGCGAAGTCCACCAACCTGCCGAAGGTGCTCGGCGGCCTGGGCGTGGCGATCATCTCCACCTCCCACGGTCTCCTCACCGACAAGCAGGCCAGCAAGAAGGGCGTGGGTGGGGAAGTCCTCGCCTACGTCTGGTAATCGGGAACGGAGGAATAGCTAATGTCGCGTATTGGCAAGCTGCCCATCCAGGTTCCCGCTGGCGTGGACGTCACCATCGATGGCCGCTCGGTGCAGGTGAAGGGCCCCAAGGGCGCCCTCTCCCTGAGCCTGTCGGCTCCCATCGAGATCGCTAAGGGCGAGGACGGCGTTCTGAACGTCACCCGTCCGAACGACGAGCGTCAGAACAAGGCCCTGCACGGCCTGTCCCGCACGCTGGTGGCGAACATGATCACCGGCGTGACCCAGGGCTACAGCAAGAAGCTCGAGATCAGCGGTGTTGGTTACCGCGTCCAGGCCAAGGGCTCCAACCTGGAGTTCTCCCTGGGCTACAGCCACCCGATCCTGGTCGAGGCCCCCGAGGGCATCACCTTCAAGGTGGAGTCCCCGACCAAGCTGACTGTCGAGGGCATCGACAAGCAGAAGGTCGGCGAGGTCGCCGCGAACATCCGCAAGCTGCGGAAGCCCGACCCGTACAAGGCCAAGGGCGTCAAGTACGAGGGCGAAGTCATCCGCCGCAAGGTCGGAAAGGCTGGTAAGTAAGCCATGGCATACGGTGTGAAGATCGCGAAGGGCGACGCTTACAAGCGTGCCGCCGCGAAGCGTCGCCACATCCGCATCCGTAAGCGGATTTCCGGTACGGCCGAGCGTCCGCGCCTGGTCGTGACGCGGTCCAACCGCGGCATCACCGCTCAGGTGATCGACGACATCAAGGGTCACACCCTGGCGTCGGCGTCCCACCTGGACGCGTCGATCCGTGGTGGCGAGGGCGACAAGAGCGCCCAGGCCAAGAAGGTGGGCGCCCTGGTCGCCGAGCGTGCCAAGGCCGCCGGTGTCGAGGCCGTCGTGTTCGACCGCGGTGGCAACCAGTACGCCGGGCGCATTGCCGCTCTGGCGGACGCCGCCCGCGAAGCCGGGCTGAAGTTCTAAGCCCCGGTTCCGGAGCTAGCGGACGTAACAGAGAGAGGTAATTCCAATGGCTGGACCCCAGCGCCGCGGAAGCGGTGCCGGTGGCGGCGAGCGGCGGGACCGGAAGGGTCGCGACGGTGGCGCTGCCGCCGAGAAGACCGCGTATGTTGAGCGCGTAGTCGCGATCAACCGCGTCGCCAAGGTTGTCAAGGGTGGTCGTCGTTTCAGCTTCACCGCGCTGGTCGTGGTGGGCGACGGTGACGGCACCGTGGGTGTCGGTTACGGCAAGGCCAAGGAAGTTCCGGCTGCCATCGCCAAGGGCGTGGAAGAGGCCAAGAAGAACTTCTTCAAGGTCCCCCGGATCCAGGGCACCATCCCGCACCCGATCCAGGGCGAGAAGGCGGCCGGTGTCGTCCTGCTCAAGCCCGCCACCCCCGGTACCGGTGTTATCGCCGGTGGCCCGGTGCGTGCGGTGCTCGAGTGCGCCGGCGTCCACGACATTCTGTCGAAGTCGCTCGGTTCTTCGAACCCGATCAACATCGTGCACGCCACGGTGGAGGCCCTCAAGGGACTGCAGCGTCCCGAGGAGATCGCCGCCCGTCGTGGTCTGCCGCTGGAGGACGTGGCTCCCGCCGCTCTGCTGCGGGCGCGTGCAGGGGTGGGTGCGTAATGGCTCGCCTGAAGGTCACGCAGACCAAGTCCTACATCGGCAGCAAGCAGAACCACCGCGACACCCTGCGCTCGCTTGGTCTGAAGAAGATCAACGACGTGGTTGTCAAGGAGGACCGTCCCGAGATCCGCGGCATGGTGCACACCGTCCGCCACCTCGTCACGGTCGAGGAGGTCGACTGACATGGCGGAGTCCAACCCGCTGAAGGTCCACAACCTCCGTCCCGCCCCGGGCGCCAAGACCGCCAAGACCCGTGTCGGTCGTGGTGAGGCGTCGAAGGGTAAGACGGCCGGTCGTGGTACCAAGGGCACCAAGGCCCGTTACCAGGTTCCGGAGCGCTTCGAGGGTGGGCAGATGCCCCTCCACATGCGCCTCCCGAAGCTCAAGGGCTTCAAGAACCCCGCCCACAAGCAGTTCCAGGTGGTGAACCTGGACAAGCTGGCCGCGCTCTACCCGCAGGGTGGCGAGGTCACGGTGGCCGACCTGGTCGCCAAGGGTGCCGTTCGCAAGAACGAGCTCGTCAAGGTCCTGGGCCAGGGCGAGATCTCCGTGGCGGTTCAGGTGACGGTGGACGCCGTCTCCGGCTCCGCCAAGGAGAAGATTGCCGCCGCCGGCGGCACCGTCACCGAGCTCATCTGAACTCGTTGATCTGACAACCGGGGATGTCCCAACAGGGGCATCCCCGGTTGGTCGTTCCAAGCCGGGCGTGGTCGCCGGTAAGGTGGCGTGGACTGTTGCTGTCCCAGGGGGGTCATCGCCCTCCGGGCCGCGTGCCCTATCGCCCGTGGCTTTTGACTGATACGTATTCGTCGATCCTCGTCGATCCTCAAGACCGTTACCTCTCACGCGGGTGCGTGGGAGGCGCAGGAGGCACCGTGCTCACCGCGTTCGCCCGGGCGTTCAAGACGCCCGACCTGCGCAAGAAGCTGCTGTTCACGCTGGGCATTCTGGTGCTGTACCGGCTCGGTGCGCATCTGCCCGTACCGGGCGTCGACTACCAGAAAGTGCAGACCTGTTACGACCAGGCCAAGGGGGGCCAGGGTCTGTTCGGGCTCGTGAACATGTTCAGCGGTGGCGCACTGCTGCAGATCACGATCTTCGCGCTGGGGGTCATGCCGTACATCACGGCGAGCATCATCCTGCAGCTGCTCACCGTGGTCATCCCGCGTCTGGAAGCCCTCAAGAAGGAGGGCCAGTCCGGGCAGGGCAAGATCACGCAGTACACGCGCTATCTGACCGTCGCGCTCGCCGTGCTCCAGGGCACCGGCCTGGTGGCCGTGGCCCGCAGCGGTGCTCTCTTCGGCAATTGCTCGGTGGGCAACCAGATTGTGCCCAACCAGTCGATCTTCACCACAGTGACCATGGTCATCACCATGACCGCCGGCACCTGTCTGATCATGTGGCTCGGTGAGCTGATCACCGACCGCGGCATCGGCAACGGCATGTCGATCCTGATGTTCACCTCGATCGCGGCCGGCTTCCCCAGCGCCCTGTGGGCCATCAAGCTGCAGGGCAAGCTGATCGGCGGCTGGCTGGAGTTCAGCCTGGTGATCCTCTGCGGCCTGGCCATGGTCGCGCTGGTGGTCTTTGTCGAGCAGGCCCAGCGCCGGATCCCGGTGCAGTATGCGAAGCGCATGATCGGCCGCCGTTCCTACGGCGGTACCTCCACCTACATCCCGCTCAAGGTGAACCAGGCCGGTGTGATCCCGGTCATCTTCGCCTCCTCGCTGCTCTACATCCCGGCGCTGCTGGTGCAGTTCACCGGGTCGCACGCGGGCTGGGCGCGGTGGATCCAGGCCAATCTGGTCAAGGGTGACCACCCGATCTACATGGCCACGTACTTCCTGCTGATCGTTTTCTTCGCGTTCTTCTATGTCGCCATCTCCTTCAACCCCGAAGAAGTTGCCGACAACATGAAGAAGTATGGTGGGTTCATCCCGGGCATCCGGGCCGGCCGCCCCACCGCGGAGTATCTGAGCTACGTGCTGAACCGGATCACGTGGCCGGGCTCTCTGTACCTGGGCGTGATCGCCCTGGTGCCCACGGTGGCCCTGGTCACACTGAACGCAAACCAGAACTTCCCGTTCGGGGGAACCAGCATCCTGATCATCGTGGGTGTCGGTCTGGAGACTGTGAAGCAGATCGAGAGCCAGCTTCAGCAGCGCAACTACGAAGGGTTCCTCCGCTGATGCGAATCGTCCTCGTCGGCCCGCCCGGCGCCGGCAAGGGTACGCAGGCCGCGTACCTCGCCAAGAACCTCTCGATCCCGCATATCTCCACGGGCGACCTGTTCCGGGCCAACATCAGCCAGGGCACGCCGCTGGGCGTCCAGGCGCAGGAGTACATGCGGGCCGGCCGTCTGGTGCCGGACGAGGTCACCATCGGGATGGCCAAGGACCGGATGCACCAGCCCGACGCCGAGCAGGGCTTCCTGCTCGACGGCTTCCCGCGCAACCTGGCCCAGGCCGAGGCGCTGGACGCCATCCTCAAGCAGGACGGTCTGCGGCTGGACGCGGTGCTGGACCTGGAGGTCCCCGAGGACGAGGTGGTCAAGCGGATCGCCGGCCGCCGGATCTGCCGCAATGACAGCAGCCATGTCTTCCATGTGACGTACAACCAGCCGCAGGCCGAGGGCGTCTGCGACGCCTGCGGCGGCGAGCTGTACCAGCGCGATGACGACCGTGAGGACACGGTGCGCAAGCGGCTGGAGGTCTACCACAGCGAGACCGAGCCGATCATCGACTACTACAAGGCCCAGGGCCTGGTGGTGACGATCTCCGCGCTGGGCAAGGTCGCCGAGGTCACCCAGCGTGCGATGGAGGCGCTGCCGTCCCGCTAGCAGGGTCGAGGCAGGTCAAGACTGCGCATAAGGCCGCGATGCCCGGTTGGGCGTCGCGGCCTTATGGTGCTGGGAGAAGAACTCACCCCCTCGGCTCAGAAAGGCGTCACCCGCCATGCTGGAGATCAAGACCCGCGAGCAGATCGCGAAGATGCGCGAGGCGGGCCTGGTGGTCGCTGCCATCCACGCGGCCACCCGGGAGGCGGCCGTGCCGGGGGCGACCACCAAGGACCTGGACGAGGTGGCCCGCAAGGTGCTGGCCGAGCACGGTGCCAAGTCCAACTTCCTGGGCTATGGCGGCTTCCCCGCCACCATCTGCACCTCGGTGAACGAGGTGGTGGTGCATGGCATCCCGAGCGCCGAGGTGGTGCTCAAGGACGGCGACATCATCTCCATCGACGCGGGCGCCATCGTGGACGGCTGGCATGGCGACGCCGCCTTCACCGCCTTTGTGGGCTCCGGCCACGCCCCGGAGCTGATAGAGCTCTCCCGGGTGACCGAGGAGTCCATGTGGGCCGGGATCGCCGCGGTGCGGAACGGCAACCGGCTGATCGACATCTCCAAGGCCATCGAGGGCTACATCCGCCGCCAGCCCCGTCCCGCCACCGGCAAGTACGGGATCATCGAGGACTACGGCGGCCATGGCATCGGCTCCCAGATGCACATGGACCCGCACCTGCTGAACTATGTCTCCCGCAAGCGCGGCAAGGGCCCCAAGCTGGTGCCGGGCTTCTGCATCGCGATCGAGCCGATGGTGTCGCTGGGGACGGCGAAGACGCATGTCCTGGAGGACGAGTGGACGGTCCTCACCGACGATCTGACCTGGTCCTCGCACTGGGAGCACTCGGTGGCCCTGACCGAGGACGGGCCGCTGGTGCTCACCGCCGTGGACGGCGGCAAGGCGAAGCTGGCCGAGCTGGGAATCACGGCGGCGCCGGATCCGCTCGCTTAACGATCTATACGGCTGGGCAAGGGACCCTGGATTAGTCTTTCCGGTTGCCCTGACGTAGACTGATGCGTCGGCTCTCGTGTATCCGCATGTCCGCGTTCACACGCGGGCGTACGAACACCTGAGTCGATCAAGGTAGCCGATTCGAAAGGCGAAGCGTGGCCAAGAAGCAAGGTGCCATCGAGATTGAGGGCACCGTGATCGAGTCTCTGCCGAACGCGATGTTCAAGGTGGAGCTCCAGAACGGTCACAAGGTCCTCGCGCACATCAGCGGCAAGATGCGGATGCACTACATCCGTATCCTTCCCGACGACCGGGTCGTGGTGGAGCTCTCTCCCTATGACCTGACGCGCGGACGGATCGTCTACCGCTATAAGTGAGCTTGAGGGGGTCTCGTACCCTCTCCTGCGGCCGGAAGGGTCGTCGATGGGCGGGCATGACCTGCCAAACTCCCCGGAGCGATCCAGGGGAGAGTCTTCCGGACCCGTCCGGGAGAGAACTTCCACGCTACAAGTAGATCTTGCCCCGCCGTCACCCGGCTCCCGCAGGGTGGTGGCACCGACCCGGAGAACCTCACATCCCATGAAGGTCAAGCCGAGCGTCAAGAAGATCTGCGACAAGTGCAAGGTGATCCGCCGCCACGGCCGGGTCATGGTCATCTGCGACAACCTGCGCCACAAGCAGCGCCAGGGCTGACGCAGAACCTGCACTCCGCAGTTTCTTCGCGCGACGCATAGCAATACGTACATACGCAGACACCCGACCGTCGCGGCCACGCGGCGGACGACACCCCCGGCGGAGGCCGGGGACCCGGCTCGTACTCGCACTACGGGAACGGTGCTGCGGAAGACCTCCGAACCCCCAGGAGCCACTCAATGGCACGCCTCGCAGGCGTTGACCTCCCGCGCGAAAAGCGCGTTGAGGTCGCCCTCACCTACGTCTTCGGCATCGGGCGCACCCTGTCGAAGCAGACTCTCGCCGAGACCGGCGTCAACCCGAACACCCGCGTTCGTGACCTGACCGAAGAGGACCTGGTCAAGATCCGCGAGTACGTGGACGCCAACATCAAGACCGAGGGTGACCTCCGTCGCGAGATCCAGGCCGACATCCGCCGCAAGGTGGAGATCGGCTGCTACCAGGGCCTCCGCCACCGCCGCGGTCTGCCCGTCCACGGTCAGCGCACCAGCACCAACGCCCGCACCCGCAAGGGCCCGCGTCGCGCCATCGCCGGCAAGAAGAAGCCGGGCAAGAAGTAGTCCACAGCGGACGCTCGTCAGCGGTCTTCGCTGTAGGACCGACCACCTCCCGTAGGAGTTAGAAGATGCCCCCCAAGGGACGTCAGGGCGCTGCCAAGAAGGTGCGCCGCAAGGAAAAGAAGAACGTCGCTCACGGCCACGCGCACATCAAGAGCACGTTCAACAACACGATCGTGTCCATCACGGACCCGACCGGCAACGTGATCTCCTGGGCCTCGGCCGGCCACGTCGGCTTCAAGGGTTCGCGCAAGTCCACCCCCTTCGCCGCGCAGATGGCCGCCGAGTCGGCCGCCCGCCGCGCGCAGGAGCACGGCATGCGCAAGGTTGACGTCTTCGTCAAGGGTCCCGGCTCCGGCCGTGAGACCGCGATCCGCTCCCTCCAGGCCACCGGCCTCGAGGTCGGCTCGATCCAGGACGTCACCCCCACCCCGCACAACGGCTGCCGTCCGCCCAAGCGTCGCCGCGTCTGACGCTGAAGGTTTTGAGGTGTGCGGGCGGTACGGCCCCCCTTAGGGGACGTGCCGCCCGTACCCTTGCTCAAGAGGGCGTCAAATAGCGGGCGCCCATGACTGAAGGATCCACACCATGCTGATCGCTCAGCGTCCGTCCCTGACCGAAGAGGTCGTGGACGAGTTCCGCTCGCGGTTCGTCATCGAGCCGCTGGAGCCGGGCTTCGGTTACACCCTCGGCAACTCCCTCCGCCGTACGCTCCTCTCCTCGATTCCGGGTGCGGCGGTCACGTCCATCCGCATCGACGGTGTCCTGCACGAGTTCACCACCGTGCCGGGCGTCAAGGAGGACGTCACCGACCTCATCCTCAACATCAAGCAGCTGGTCGTCTCCTCGGAGCACGACGAGCCGGTCGTGATGTACCTGCGCAAGCAGGGCCCGGGCCTGGTCACCGCCGCGGACATCGCCCCGCCGGCCGGTGTCGAGGTGCACAACCCGGACCTGGTGCTGGCCACCCTGAACGCCAAGGGCAAGCTGGAGATGGAGCTGACCGTCGAGCGCGGTCGCGGCTATGTCTCCGCCGTCCAGAACAAGCAGGTGGGCCAGGAGATCGGCCGCATTCCGGTTGACTCCATCTACTCGCCGGTTCTGAAGGTGACCTACAAGGTCGAGGCCACCCGTGTCGAGCAGCGCACCGACTTCGACAAGCTGATCGTCGATGTCGAGACCAAGCAGGCCATGCGCCCGCGGGACGCCATGGCGTCCGCCGGCAAGACCCTGGTCGAGCTGTTCGGTCTGGCCCGCGAGCTCAACATCGACGCCGAGGGCATCGACATGGGCCCGTCCCCGACGGACGCCGCCCTGGCCGCGGACCTGGCGCTGCCGATCGAGGAGCTGGAGCTGACCGTCCGCTCCTACAACTGCCTCAAGCGCGAGGGCATCCACTCGGTGGGCGAGCTTGTCGCCCGCTCCGAGGCGGACCTGCTCGACATCCGCAACTTCGGTGCGAAGTCGATCGACGAGGTCAAGGCGAAGCTGGCCGGTATGGGCCTGGCCCTGAAGGACAGCCCGCCCGGATTCGACCCGACTGCTGCGGCGGACGCGTTTGGCGCGGACGACGACGCGGACGCCGGGTTCGTCGAGACCGAGCAGTACTAAGAGCTCGGGACCGACCGACGGTTCTTGGGTGCGGGTGCGCTGTGCTTGATCGCGCAGTTCCCCGCGCCCCTTCGGCCAGGCGACCGCCTGGCCGGAAACTGACTCCGGTACCTGATACGGCCGGGGCAGAGATATAGGAGAAACACCATGCCGCGTCCCACCAAGGGAGCCCGCTTCGGCGGCAGCGCCGCGCACGAGAAGCTGCTGCTGGCGAACCTCGCCAAGTCGCTCTTCGAGCACGGCCGCATCACCACCACCGAGGCCAAGGCGCGCCGGCTGCGCCCGGTCGCGGAGCGCCTGATCACCAAGGCGAAGAAGGGCGACATCCACAACCGTCGCCTGGTGCTGCAGACGATCACCGACAAGGGCATCGTCCACACCCTCTTCACCGAGATCGCTCCGCGCTACGCCGAGCGTCCGGGTGGCTACACCCGTATCACCAAGATCGGTAACCGCCGTGGCGACAACGCTCCCATGGCCGTGATCGAGCTGGTCGAGGGCGAGATCGCCAAGAAGGCGACCGTTGCCGAGGCCGAGGCCGCCACCAAGCGTGCGGTCAAGGAGTCCGAGGCCGCTGCCGAGGCTCCGGCCGAGGAGTCGAAGGACGCCTGACGCACTCTGTGTGTCAGGACGGGCCCGCCCCTTTCCGGGGGCGGGCCCGTCCCGCATTTCTGGAAGGAACTCTGGTGAGTGACGAGGTCGAGCCCGGTTTTGTGCGGGTGCGCCTGGATCTGTCGTACGACGGCAGGGATTTCTCCGGCTGGGCCAAGCAGCGCGAGGGACAGCGCACGGTCCAGGGCGAGCTGGAGGATGCGATCCGTACGGTGACGCGGTCGCGTCAGACGTATGAGCTGACGGTGGCCGGCCGTACGGACGCGGGGGTGCACGCCCGTGGGCAGGTGGCGCATGTGGACCTGCCGGCCGAGGTGTGGGCCGAGCACCAGGACAAGCTGCTGCGCCGGCTGGCCGGGCGGCTGCCGCACGATGTGCGGGTGTGGCGGGCGGCGGAGGCGCCGGCCGGGTTCAACGCCCGCTTCTCGGCGATCTGGCGACGGTATGCGTACCGGGTGGTGGACCACCCGGGCGGGGTGGATCCGCTGTTGCGCGGTCATGTGCTGTGGCACGACTGGCCGTTGGACGTGGCCAAGATGAACGCGGCCTCGCAGGCGCTGCTGGGCGAGCATGACTTCGCGGCGTACTGCAAGCGGCGTGAAGGCGCCACCACCATTCGTACGCTGCAGACGCTGAGTTGGGAGCGGGACGAGGACGGCGTCATCACGGCCACCGTGCGGGCGGATGCCTTCTGTCACAACATGGTGCGGTCGCTGGTCGGTGCGCTGCTGTTCGTGGGCGACGGGCACCGGCCGGTGGAGTGGCCCGGGCAGGTGCTGGCCGCGGGCGTACGGGACTCCGCGGTGCATGTGGTGCGGCCGCATGGGCTGACCTTGGAGGAGGTCGGGTATCCGGCGGATTCCGAGCTGGCGGCTCGGAACCTGGCGGCCCGCAACAAGCGCAGCTTGCCGGGCAGGGGTTGCTGCTAGGTGCCGGGTGCCCCTTCCAGGGGCGCGGGGAACTGCGCGAGCAACCCAAGGCGGCCCGCACTCGAGGCTCAAGCGCCTTCGGGAACGGCCCAGTTCGCCGGGTGCGGGTGCGCTGTGGCCGTTCGCGCAGTTCCCCGCGCCCCTGAGAGCGCCCTTCGGGCGCATCAGGGTCAGTCGCGGACGCTGACTGCCAGGTCGCTGTTGACGGTCAGGTACGGGCGGACACCCGCCACCGTCGGGTACAGGTCGGTCTTGTTGCGATCGACGATGTCCCCGACGATCCGCCCCAACCGCACCGGCTCCGCATCGCCCGCGATCCGTACCGCCAGGTCCCAGACCGTCTCCTCCTCGGCGGAACTCCGCGCGGTCTTCAGGTCCTTGTAGGGCAGGGTGAAGCGGAAGCGGGTCGCGTCCAGCGGCTCTACCTCCGCCGAGATATCGGCGGCGCCGTCGGCCCGCGGCGTGCCCAGCGCAAAGGGCTTGGTCTCCTCGCCGAACTCGGCCCCGTAGAGCACCCCTTCGACGGTGAAGCCGGTCTCGTCCTGACGGATCGTCAATGCCTCGGCGTGTGCCGGGCGTTGCCAGGCGCGCAGGGCCAGATAGCCATCGACGGTCGGATAGGGCACCCACCAGGTGAAGGGCGCGCCGGCCAGTGGCTGGAGGTCCAACAGGCCCTTGCCCTCGGCGAGATGGGAGATCACCCGGCGGCGTGCCTTGTCGTCGCCGCGTACCACATGGAAGTCCCAGCGGCCCTCGCCCAGCCGCAGCTCGGCGCGGTCCAGCACCGCGGTGTACGGCTCGCCGGGCGCGGCGGGGGCGCGCAGCGGGACCGCGTGCGAGGTGCCCTCCTTGCGGCGGGTGACGGTGAGGCTGAGGTCGTCCCCGCTGAGTCCCTTGGGCTGGACGGAGACCACGATGTTGCCGTGGGCGTCGATCCGGCAGGAGGCCGTGGCGCGCAGCGGCTTGCGGACGATCTCCTTCAGCGCCGCGGCGACCGGCTGCTTGGCGGGCTTGGCCACCGGCCGGCGCAGCGGCCGGACCAGCTTGCCCACGGTACGGCGCAGCATCTTGCTCATCGGGACCTGCTGGGCGGCGGCGGCCTCCGCGCCATGGGTGGTGTCCACGCCGAGGCTGCCGATCAGCTCCTCATAGGCGTCGGCGATCCGCTCGGGGGAGTAGCGCTGGGCGGAGACCAGGGCGGCGGCGCCCATGGTGCGGCGCAGCTCGTCGTCCTCGATCAGCCGGAGCAGGCCCTTGGCGATGCCGTCCACATCGCCGACCGGCACCAGCAGTCCGTCCCGGCCGTCGGAGATGATCTCGCCGGGGCCGTGCGGGCAGTCGGTGGCGACCACCGGGACGCCGCAGTTCATGGCCTCCACGATGGTCATGCCGAAGGACTCCTCGCGGGAGGTCACGGCGGCGATGGAGCCCTTGGCCCACTCGGTCTCGATGGGGGAGTGGGCGCCCATCATGGTGATGGTCTCGGTGAGGCCCAGGCGGTCGATCTGGGCGCGCAGCTTGGGGCCCTCGGGGCCGCGGCCGTAGATGCGCAGCTTCCAGTCGGGGTGGGCGGCGTGCACCTGGGCCCAGGCGGAGACCAGCAGGTCATAGCGCTTGACGGGGATCAGGCGGCCGGCCGCGACGACCAGCTTGGTGGCCGGGTCGGCGGGTTCGACCTCGGAGGGCGGGCAGCCGTTGGGGATGCAGACGATCTTCGTCTTGGCGTCCGGGAACTGCTCGCGGTGGGTACGGGCGTCGGCCTCGGAGACGGTGGTGTGCGCGTCCAGGTGCGGGATGGCGCGGTCCTGGGCGGCGCGGATGTGCGGCTCATGGGTGCCGTAGATCCGGTGTTCCTGGCCGATGCGCAGATAGCGGTCCTGGCCGAAGCCGGCCAGGTACATCACCAGGCCGGGGCGGGTGGCGACCACCACATCGGCTTCGGTCTGCTCCAGGTGCTCGGCGACCCGCTGGTCGGTGAGGGCGCTGAAGTGGGCGCCCTTGGCCTCCTTGGGCGGGATATAGGCGCTGTCCTGCTGAAGCAGCGGGTTGTCGCGGTCCGCGCCGTCTTCCGGGCGGTTGTCGATCAGGTTGACCAGCCGGACGGCCGGGTGCAGCGGGAGCCGGGGGACTTTGCCGGTGCGGAGGATGGAGACGATCTCCACCTGGTGCCGGGCGGCCAGGGCGCTGGCGACATTGAAGGTGGAGCGGATGGTTCCGCCGATGCCATAGGCGTTCTGCAGCAGGAAAGAGATCTTCATCGCGGTGTGTGCGCGGCGCTGCCGAGGCGTCGCGTCCGTCCTCCCCCTGGCCTGGGTGGTGTCGGGTTGGGCCCCGGTGGTCGGGGCGCCCGGGGCGGTGGTTCCGGTCCGGCCGGCCTGTCGTCCGGTTAAGACCGGCGACAGGGGTTTTGGTTGCTCCGAAAGCCTACATTGTGGCCTGCGACACGCCGCAAACTCACCGGGCGCGCGGGCTGGGGTGCGCCCCGGGCCGCGGCGGTGAGCTGCGCCGTCCGGAGGTGGCGTCAGGGGGAGCGGACGGTGTGGCGACGGGAGCCGGTTCGGCGGGCCCTGCCAGGCTCGGAACCGTGAAGCTGAACATGGCCCTGGTGGGCTCCGCGCTGGTGGTGACGGTGCTGGCGGCCGGTTGTGGCGGCCCGCGGCACAGCGATGAGCACAAGGCCGGGAAGCCGGCCGCGAGTGCGGTCAAGCGGGAGACCGAGGAGAAGCGGGGCGCGGCCGAGGCCGGGGAGCCGGCCGCGGTGCGCTGGCTGGCCCAGGTGGAGCTGGGCGAGAACGAGGTTCCCGGCTATGTGGTGGAGAAGGCGGAGCCGGGCTCCGCGGGGCGGGGCAGGCCGAGTACCGAGGATGTGCCATGCCGGCCGCTGGTGACCGCGCTGGGCTCCGCGCCGGAGCCGCGGCCGGTGGCCTCGCTGACCGATACCTTCACCAAGTCCGAGGAGGCCGAGGACTTCGAGGGGCTGCTGGGCACGATCCGGGTCTCGGCGTACCGGGACGCGGCCCAGGCGGGCGATACGTTCCGGCGGCTGCGGGACTCGGCGGCCGCCTGCGCCGGGGGGTTCCGGATGCGTACCGGTGAGGGCGAGAACCAGGAGTTCCGCAGGGTGGAGGTGCTGCCGGCGCCCCGGCTGGGGGACGAGGCGGTGGCATACCGGCTGGACAACGCGGTGGAGCAGGCGCCGAGCGTGGTCACCGTGGTGCGGTCCGGGCAGAGCTTGGCGATGTTCTTCGCCACGAGCTTGGGGGAGATCCGGGAGCCGGGGGTGGTGCGGGTGCCGTTGCCCTTGGTCGCGGCCCAGGTGGAGCGGATTCGGCGGGCGGGGCCGGTGTGGGTGGAATCCGGTGCGCCTGGTGTGCCGGGTGCGCCGGATACGCCGGGTGCGCCGGAGGCGTCGTTGGGGCCGTCGTGGGATCCGTCACCCGATGACGATGACGAGGATGACGGCTACGGCTATCGCGATGCGGGGGTCCGGGGGACGCCGGTGCGCTGATCGGCTGCGGGTTGGCGGTGGCTGGTCGCGCCCACGCGGCGGAGCCGCATATCGCAGCCGCCCCTGACGGGGCGCCCGGAGGGCGCTTCAGGGGCGCGGGGAACTGCGCGAGCAACCGCCCACGGCCCGCGGCCGACCGGCAACGGTCCTCGGCAGACGCCGTTTCGTCGCCGGGCGCACCCCGGTGGTCGGCTCCCGAGGCGATAGGGGCGCGGGGAAAGCGCGAGCGCTACGCCCCCCGCGGGGCCACCGCTGCCGCCGCGCGGCCCCGCGCCATGATGCGGGCGAAGGCGTAAGTGCTCATATCCCGGCCGGAGGTCAGCGCGGCGGTGTCATCGGCGGTGACCGGCTTGCCATCCGTGTAGCCGGCCACCGTGAAGTACGCGTAGCGCCCCTCCGCATTGGTGGTCAGCCGGCACGCCGGCCCCCGGCAGAAGGACGGGCCGGGCAGCGACAGCACATTCCCCGTGGCCTGCGCCTTCGCCTTGTCCGCCGCCGCCTTGGTGTCGAAGACGGCCACCCCGACCGTCACCGCCACCCCGTCCCGTACATAGGTGGCCCGCAGCAGCTTGCGGCAGCCGTTGGCGGAGAGCACCGGGCCCAGTCCGCCCTGAGTGACCGAGGCGCAGTCGGCGGTGTCGTCGGTGGCGGCCCGCTGGTAGGTCCGGCCCTCGACGCTGGTCTTGGGGTCGGGGAAGAAGGTCGCGGCGGACAGCGGCGCCTTGTCCTTGTCCGCGCTGGATATCAGGTCCCGGGGGTCCACCGGAGAGGGCGGCGCCACCGGCGCGAAGGTGGGCTCCGGCGAGGCGGAGGCGGAGGCGGTGGCGGAGGCCGGGGGATGGTCCCCGCTCGCCTTGGTGCCTCCGCCATGGTCCGTCCTGGCCACCGCGACCGCCACGATCGCCGCCACCGCCCCGGCGGCCAGCACTCCGCCGCCCAGCAGCAGCCACTTGCGCCGCCGGTCGCGCGCCGCGGTGTCCTCCGCGAGCGCCGCCCAGTCCGGCGTCTGCGTCTGCGACGGCGGCGGGAACTGCGCCGGCGTCTGCACCGGCATCTGCGCGGGCGGCGGAGCCGGCGGCGTCTGCGGCGGTGGCCCGAACTGCCCATGGGCCCCGTCCGGCCCCCCCTGCCCAAAGCTCATGGGCCGCATCGTAATCCGCTTGGCCGGTACCCCGGCAGTCGCCCAGAATGCCCGCATGGGACATCTGGAAGCGGCACATCTGGAGTACTGCCTCCCCGACGGGCGGCCGCTGCTGGGCGATGTCTCCTTCCGGGTCGGCGAGGGCAGCGCGGTCGCCCTGGTCGGCGCCAACGGGGCGGGCAAGACCACCCTGCTGCGCCTGATCGCCGGTGAGCTCCAGCCGCACGGCGGCAGCGTCACCAGCACCGGTGGCCTGGGCGTGATGCCCCAGTTCGTGGGCTCGGTACGGGATGAGCGCACCGTCCGTGACCTGCTGGTCTCGGTGGCCCGTCCGGCCATCCGCCAGGCGGCGGCCGCGGTGGACGCCGCCGAAGAGGCGATCATGACCGTGGATGACGAGGCCTCGCAGATGGCGTACGCCCAGGCACTGGCCGACTGGGGTGAGGCGGGCGGCTATGAGGCCGAGACCGTCTGGGACATCTGCACCACGGCCGCTCTGGGCGTCCCCTATGACAAGGCCCAGTGGCGCCAGGTGCGCACCCTCTCCGGCGGCGAGCAGAAGCGGCTGGTGCTGGAGGCGCTGCTGCGCGGTCCGGACGAGGTGCTGCTGCTGGACGAGCCGGACAACTATCTGGACGTCCCCGGCAAGCGCTGGCTGGAGGAGCGGCTGCGCGAGACCCGTAAGACCGTGCTGTTCGTCAGCCATGACCGGGAGCTGCTGGCCCGCGCCGCGGAGAAGATCATCAGCGTGGAGCCGGGCCCGGCGGGCAGTGACGTCTGGGTGCACGGCGGCGGCTTCGCCACCTACCACCAGGCCCGCAAGGAGCGCTTCGCCCGCTTCGAGGAGCTGCGCCGCCGCTGGGACGAGCAGCACGCCCAGCTGAAGAAGCTGGTGGTCAGCCTGCGCCAGGCGGCCACCGTCAGCCATGAGCTGGCCTCCCGCTACTCCGCCGCCCAGACCCGGCTGCGCAAGTTCGAGGAGGCGGGCCCGCCGCCCGAGCCGCCGCGGGAGCAGGAGATCACCATGCGGCTGCGTGGCGGCCGTACCGGCGTACGCGCCGTCACCTGCGCCGGTCTGGAGCTGACCGGCCTGATGAAACCCTTCGACCTGGAGGTCTTCTACGGCGAGCGGGTGGCCGTACTGGGCTCCAATGGCTCCGGCAAGTCCCACTTCCTGCGGCTGCTGGCCGGTCAGGAGGTGGCCCACACCGGCAGCTGGAAGCTGGGCGCCCGGGTGGTCCCGGGCCACTTCGCCCAGACCCACGCCCACCCGGAGCTGCTGGGCCGCACCCTCACCGACATCCTGTGGACCGAGCACGCCAAGGACCGCGGCGCCGCCATGTCCGCGCTGCGCCGCTATGAGCTGGAGAAACAGGGCGACCAGCCCTTCGACCGGCTGTCCGGCGGGCAGCAGGCCCGGTTCCAGATCCTGCTGCTGGAACTGTCCGGCAGCACCGCCCTGCTGCTGGACGAGCCCACCGACAACCTCGACCTGGAGAGCGCGGAGGCGCTTCAGGAGGGGCTGGAGGCGTACCAGGGCACGGTGCTGGCGGTCACCCATGACCGCTGGTTCGCCCGTTCCTTCGACCGGTTCCTGGTGTTCGGGGAGAATGGGACCGTCCGGGAGGTCCCAGAGCCGGTGTGGGACGAACCACGGGTGACGCGTAAGCGATAGGGTGCCCGGCCAGGTTTTGACCCCGCAGGCGCCCGGACGGTACCCTTCGAGTTCGTTATGCGTATTGGCTTGGTCGTTCTCACGCGAGGGGCCCTTACGCTTGTCCGCCAGGTTCGTCACCGGCGGTCGGCACGCGGGTTGCGTCCCCGCCGTGCGGCCAGGCCTGCGTGATCGATCCCGTCGGACCGTGTCAGGACCCACACTCACTGAAGAAGCGAAGGCTACGACCGTGCGTACGTACAGCCCCAAGCCCGGCGATGTCACGCGCCAGTGGCACATCATCGACGCTCAGGACGTCGTCCTGGGCCGTCTGGCCTCTACGGCTGCCTCCCTGCTGCGCGGCAAGCACAAGCCGGTTTACGCGCCGCACATGGACATGGGTGACTTCGTCGTCATCATCAACGCCGACAAGGTGCACCTGTCCGGTAACAAGCGCGAGCAGAAGATGGCCTACCGCCACTCCGGTTTCCCGGGTGGTCTGCGCTCCGTCCGCTACGACGAGCTGCTGGACAAGAACCCGGAGAAGGCCGTCGAGAAGGCCGTCAAGGGCATGCTGCCCAAGAACTCCCTCGGCCGTCAGATGCTCTCGAAGCTGAAGGTCTACTCGGGCGACCAGCACCCGCACGCCGCCCAGCAGCCCGTTCCGTTCGAGATCACCCAGGTCAAGCAGGGCTGAGTCCCAGCCACCGCATAACCAGAAAGTCTGAGGAGAATCGTGGCTGAGACCACCGCCGAGACCCCCGTCGAGGTCGAGGAGACCTACGACGCCGTGACGACGTTCGAGTCGGACGCGCCGGAGGGCGACTACACCTCCGAGTCGCTCGCCTCGCGCTTCGGCGACCCGCAGCCGGCCGCCGGCCTGGGCCGTCGCAAGAACGCCATCGCCCGCGTCCGGATCGTTCCGGGCACCGGCCAGTGGAAGATCAACGGTCGCACCCTTGAGGACTACTTCCCCAACAAGGTGCACCAGCAGGAAGTCAACGAGCCCTTCAAGGTGCTCGAGCTCGACAACCGCTACGACGTCATCGCCCGCATCTCCGGTGGCGGCGTCTCCGGCCAGGCCGGCGCCCTGCGCCTGGGTGTGGCCCGTGCCCTCAACGAGGCCGACGTCGAGAACAACCGCGGCCCGCTGAAGAAGGCCGGCTTCCTGACGCGTGACGCCCGTGCGGTCGAGCGCAAGAAGGCCGGTCTGAAGAAGGCCCGCAAGGCTCCGCAGTACAGCAAGCGCTAATCCGGCGGCTCGCTGCTTCTGCCCGAACGCCCCGGCGGCACGATCCGTGCCACCGGGGCGTTCGGCTATCGGCGGCCCGGGGCGGATACCTTCAGGCAACGCCCCGGACCAGTACCCGACACCTTTTAGTACGGGGGCTCTGCCGGGCCCCGCACTCCCGCGTTTTTCGGAGGACACCAGTGGGACGACTCTTCGGTACGGACGGTGTGCGCGGCGTCGCCAACGCCGATCTGACGGCCGAGCTGGCGCTCGGCCTGTCGGTCGCGGCCGCACATGTGCTCGGCGAGGCGGGGACCTTCGAGGGCCATCGGCCGGTGGCCGTGGTGGGCCGTGACCCGCGGGCGTCCGGAGAGTTCCTGGAGGCCGCCGTGGTGGCCGGACTGGCCAGCGCGGGCGTGGACGTACTGCGGGTCGGCGTGCTGCCCACCCCGGCCGTCGCCTACCTCACCGGCGCGCTCGGCGCCGACCTGGGCGTGATGCTCTCCGCCAGCCACAACCCGATGCCCGACAACGGCATCAAGTTCTTCGCCCGGGGCGGCCACAAGCTCGCCGACGAGCTGGAGGACCGCATCGAGCAGACCTACCGGGCGCACGCCACCGGCGAGCCCTGGGACCGGCCCACCGGGGCCGGGGTCGGCCGGGTCCGCGACTACGACCAGGGCTTCGACAACTATGTCGCCCACCTGATCGGTGTCCTGCCCAACCGCCTGGACGGCCTCAAGGTGGTCATCGACGGCGCCCACGGTGCCGCCTCCCGGGTCTCCCCGGAGGCGTTCTCCAGGGCCGGCGCCGAGGTGGTCACCATCGGCACCGACCCCGACGGCCTCAACATCAACCATGAGTGCGGCTCCACCCACCTGGAGAAGCTGCGCCGGGCCGTGGTGGAGCACGGCGCGGACCTGGGCGTGGCGCACGACGGGGACGCCGACCGCTGCCTGGCGGTGGACGCCACCGGCGCCGAGGTGGACGGCGACCAGATCCTGGCCGTCCTGGCCCTGGCCATGCGCGAGGCGGGCACCCTGCGCAAGAACACCGTGGTCGCCACCGTGATGTCCAACCTGGGCTTCAAGCTGGCCATGGAGCGCGAGGGCGTGGAGCTGGTCCAGACGGCGGTCGGCGACCGCTATGTCCTGGAGGAGATGAAGGCCAATGGCTTCGCCCTGGGCGGCGAGCAGTCCGGCCATGTGATCGTCCTGGACCACGCGACGACGGGTGACGGCACACTGACGGGTCTGCTGCTGGCGGCCCGGGTCGCCGCGACCGGCCGTTCCCTGCGGGAACTGGCCGGAGTCATGGAGCGCCTGCCGCAGGTCCTCATCAACGTCCGGGACGTGGACAAGTCGCGGGTGGGCACCTCCACGGAGCTGGCGGCCGCCGTCAACGAGGCGGAGCGTGAACTCGGTTCCACCGGGCGGGTGTTGCTCCGGTCCTCGGGTACGGAGCCGCTGGTGCGGGTGATGGTGGAGGCGGCCGACATCGAGCAGGCCCGTGCCGTCGCCCAGCGCCTCGCCGACACGGTCAAGTCCGCCCTGGGCTAGGCAGTTTCGTTTGGATCAGTCGGTCGTTGGTCCGGGTGTGCCGTTAACAGATGCGCAGTGGGCGCGGATTGAGCCGTTGCTCCCGGACCGGACACCGCAGCGTGGTGGTCGCTGGCGGGATCACCGGGAAATGATCGACGCGATCTCCTTCAAGTTCCAGACCGGGACGCAGTGGGTCCACCTGCCGGAGAAGTACGGCAACTGGAGAGGTGTCTACAACCGGCTGCGGATGTGGGCCCTCGACGGCACCTGGCAGCGGGTTTTCACCACGCTGATGGCCCAGGCCGATGCCGATGAGGACCTGGCCTGGGCCGTGTCGGTGGACTCCACGATCGTGCGTGCTCACCAGCACGCGGCCGGAGCCCGCAAAAAGGGGCCCCGGCCGGCGAACCGGCCGACCACGCCATCGGTCGGTCCCGGGGCGGACTGACCACCAAGATCCACCTCGCGGCCGATGCCCGCTGCCGGCCCCTCGCCTTCGTCCTCACCGCCGGCCAGGCTGGTGATGCACCTGCCTTCACCGCCGTCATGGCCCGCCTGCGCGTTCCCCGACGACGTGGTCGTCCGCGCACCAGGCCGGACATGGTCCTGGCGGACAGGGCCTACTCGTCCCGCGCGATCCGCGACCACCTGCGCAAGCGCGGCATCCGAGCGGTCATCCCGGTCCCGGCGGACCAGCGGGGCCACCGGCTTCGACGCGGCAGCCGGGGCGGCAGGCCACCGGCCTTCGACCGCGAGACCTACAGGCTGCGCAACACCGTCGAACGGTGCATCAACCGCCTGAAGCAGTGGCGAGGGATCGCGACCCGCTACGAGAAGACCGCCACCATCTACATGGCCGGACTTCACATCGCGGGCATCTTCCTTTGGTCAGCACGATGATCCAAACGAAAGGCCCTAGCCCCACCCCCGCTGCCGGGTGCGCCCCGCCAAGGGGCGCGGGGAACTGCGCGCCTAGCCAAAGGCGGCCCGCACCCGGAGTGCAACCGGGCGCACCCGGAACCCAGTTGGGTGCCCTACGTGGCGCGGTGCGCCCCGTCAGGGGGCGCGGGGAACTGCGCGACCAGCCCAAGGCGGCCCGCACCCGGAGTGCAACCGGGCTTACCCGGAGCCCAGTTGGGGGCCCAACCTGCATGGGCCGGCTAAAGCTTCCGCAAGGACAATCGCTGGACCTTGTGGTCCGGCCCCTTCCGCAGGATCAGATTGGACCGCCCCCGCGTAGGCGCCACATTCTCCAGCAAATTCGGCTCGTTGATAGTCCGCCAATTGCGCCGGGCAAAATCCAGCGCCTCCTCCTCCGACACCTGCGTATAACGCCGGAAGTAGGACTCGGGATCCTGAAACGCCGTCTCCCGCAGCTTCTTGAAGCGGTCGTAGTACCACCGCTCGATGTCATCGGTACGGGCGTCCACATAGATGCTGAAGTCGAAGAAGTCGGCCAGCCCCACCCGGGTCCGCCCGTCCTCCCCCGGCAGCGCCGGCTGCAGCACGTTCAGGCCCTCGATGATCAGGATGTCCGGCCGGTGCACGGTCAGCCGCTCACCCGGCACGATGTCGTAGATCAGGTGGGAGTAGACCGGCGCGGACACCTCCGCCTTGCCCGCCTTCACATCCGCCACAAACCGGGTCAGCGCCCGCCGGTCATAGGACTCCGGGAACCCCTTCCGGGACATCAGCCCACGCCGCTGCAGTTCCGCGTTGGGCAGCAGAAAGCCGTCGGTGGTCACCAGCTCCACCCGGGGATGCTCCGGCCAGCGGGCCAGCAGCTCCCGCAGCAGGCGGGCCGTGGTGGACTTGCCGACCGCCACGCTGCCCGCCACGCCTATGACAAAGGGCGTGCCCCGCTGCGCCCCCTTCTCCCCGAGAAAGGTGTTGAGCGCCCCGCGCAGCTGCCCCGTGGCCCCTACATAGAGGTTGAGCAGCCGGGACAGCGGCAGATAGACGTCCCGTACCTCGTCCAGGTCGATGACATCGCCGAGGCCCCGCAGCCGCTCCACCTCCTCGGCGGTCAGCGGCAGCGGGGTGTTCTCGCGCAGGGCGCTCCACTCCGTGCGGGTGAGATCGACGAAGGGGGAGGAGTCGCCCGCGCGGCGGCGCTGCTGCGAGGGGTCTGCGGTGGTGGGCACGGGCCCCATTGTGCGCGGGTGACCGGGCGCGGTCACTGCGGGGTGTGGGGTTCGGGGGTTCCAGGGTGATTCACAGCGCTCCAGGTGATTCACCACGGTCCGAGTGATTCACCGGGCTCCGGATGATTCACAGCGCTCCAAGCGATTCACCGCGCTCCAAGTGATTCACCGCACTCCAGGCGATTCACCACCCCCCACCCCGTTTGCCCGGAGCGTCCCCGGGGAGGCGCGCGGGAGTGAAGTTTCCCTCTCGCCCTGTACCTACCGGCGAGTCAGGAATACGGTCCCACCCCCGGCCCGGCCCGCACCCTGCGAGGGACCCTGTGTTCGTACTCCGCCTCCTGCTCAGACGCGCCCGCGGGGCAGCCCGTCCGCCCCGCCGCCCGCACGCCGCGGCCCCCGCCGTCCCCGCCCCCGCGGAGGACGAGCTGTTCGCCGACCGCGTCCGCAGCGAGCTCTCCGACGAGCTGCCGGACGAGGACCTGGGCCAGGACCTGGGCGACTGCCTGGACCAGTACCACCTGGGCAGCAAGCCGCGCTGCGAGGAAGTGGAGTATCTGGAGCTGGTCCAGGAGGCCATCGACCGAATCGAGCGCGGCCACTGAGGCACTTTCCGGGGGACACCCCCGGACCCCCGGCCGGGCCGTACGCTGCACTCCATGTGCGGAATCGTGGGCTATGTGGGAGGGCGGTCCGCCCTCGACGTCGTGTTGGCGGGGCTGCGGCGGCTGGAGTACCGCGGCTATGACTCGGCCGGGGTGGCGGTGCTCGCCGACGGCGGGCTGGCCGCCGCCAAAAAGGTCGGCAAGCTGGCCAACCTGGAAAAGGAGCTGGCCGACCGGCCGCTGCCGTCCGGCTCCACCGGCATCGGCCACACCCGCTGGGCCACCCATGGCGGCCCCACCGATGCCAACGCCCATCCGCACCTGGACAACGCGGGCCGGGTCGCCGTGGTGCACAACGGCATCATCGAGAACTTCGCCGCGCTCCGCGCCGAGCTGGCCGAGCGCGGCCACGCCCTGGGCTCCGAGACGGACACCGAGGTGGTCTCCCATCTGCTGTCGGAGTCCTTCTCCTCCTGCGGCGACCTGGCCGAGGCCATGCGCCAGGTGTGCCGCCGGCTGGAAGGCGCCTTCACCCTGGTCGCGGTGCACGCCGACGACCCGGACGTGGTGGTGGGCGCCCGCCGCAACTCCCCGCTGGTGGTCGGCATCGGCGCCGGGGAGTCCTTCCTCGCCTCGGATGTGGCCGCCTTTATCGCCCACACCCGCGAGGCCGTGGAACTGGGCCAGGACCAGGTGGTGGAACTGCGCCGGGAGGGCGTGACGGTCACCGACTTCGAGGGCGCGCCCGCCGAGGTACGGGCGTACCACGTGGACTGGGACGCCTCGGCCGCCGAGAAGGGCGGCTATGACTACTTCATGCTCAAGGAGATCGCCGAGCAGCCCAAGGCAGTGGCCGACACCCTGCTGGGCCGGATCGACGCGGCCGGCTCGCTCACCCTGGACGAGGTACGGATCCCCGACTCGGTGCTGCGCGAGGTGGACAAGGTGGTGATCGTGGCCTGTGGCACCGCCTTCCACGCCGGGCTGATCGCCAAGTACGCCATCGAGCACTGGACCCGGATCCCCTGTGAGACGGAGCTGGCCAGCGAGTTCCGCTACCGGGACCCCATCCTGGACCAGCGCACCCTGGTGATCGCCATCTCCCAGTCCGGGGAGACCATGGACACCCTGATGGCGCTGCGGCACGCCCGTGAGCAGGGCGCCAAGGTGCTGGCCATCTGCAACACCAATGGCTCCACCATCCCCCGCGAGTCGGACGCGGTCCTCTACACCCATGCCGGGCCCGAGGTGGCGGTGGCCTCCACCAAGGCGTTTCTGACCCAGCTGGTGGCCTGCTATCTGGTGGCCCTCTATCTGGGCCAGGTACGCGGCACCAAGTGGGGTGACGAGGTCGGCAGTGTGATCCGCGAGCTCTCCGAGATCGCCACCCAGGTGGAGGAGGTGCTGGAGACCATGGAGCCGGTGCGCGAGCTGGCCCGCTCGCTGGCCGGCAAGAACACCGTCCTCTTCCTGGGCCGGCATGTCGGCTACCCGGTGGCCCTGGAAGGCGCTCTCAAGCTCAAGGAACTCGCCTATATGCACGCCGAGGGCTTCGCGGCGGGTGAGCTCAAGCACGGGCCCATCGCGTTGATCGAGAAGGACCTGCCGGTGGTCGTGGTGGTGCCCTCGCCGCGCGGCCGCTCGGTGCTGCACGACAAGATCGTCTCCAATATCCAGGAGATCCGGGCCCGCGGCGCCCGCACCATTGTGATCGCCGAGCGGGGCGATCAGGCGGTACGGCCCTACGCCGACCATCTGATCGAGATCCCGGCCACCCCGGTGCTGCTCCAGCCCCTGGTGGCCACCGTGCCCCTCCAGGTGTTCGCCTGCGAGCTGGCCACCGCCCGGGGCAATGAGGTGGACCAGCCGCGCAATCTGGCGAAGTCGGTGACCGTCGAATGATCGTCGGCGTGGGCATTGACGTGGCCGAGATCGACCGCTTTGACGCGGCCCTGCAGCGCACTCCAGGAATGGCCCAGCGCCTCTTCCTGGAACGGGAGTTGTATCTGCCCAGCGGCGAGCGGCGGGGCATCGCCTCGCTGGCCGCCCGGTTCGCCGCCAAGGAGGCCCTGGCCAAGGCGCTGGGCGCGCCGCCGGGCCTGCTGTGGACGGACGCGGAGGTCCTCACCGGCCCCAACGGCCGTCCCACCCTGGAGGTCTCCGGCACGGTGGCGGCCCGGGCCGAGGAGCTGGGGGTGCGTTCCTGGCATGTGTCGCTGAGCCATGACGCGGGGGTGGCGTCCGCGGTGGTGGTAGCGGAGGGCTGAGGGCGCCCGCGCCGGGGGAAGAGGATTACCGCCCGCAACCCCTGGCGCTCCGGGCCTCAGCCTGGGATAAATGACCAGGGCCGGGGCTGGGGTGCCACAGCAACACTTGCTACATTGCGCAACTATGCAACCCGGAATATCCCCACCCCGCTCCGCCGTGTCGCACCGCACCCCGGGCCCGCGCGGCCGGGCGGCTACGGGCAAGGGGAACCGCAGGGCCAGGTCCCGGGAGCGCGGCCGCCGGGCGCCGCTGCTGATCGCCCTCGCCCTGCCGGTGGCCGGCGCCGTCCTGGACGAGCTGACCGGCTCCGCACTGGGCCTGATCTTCGCGGTCACGGCTGCCCTGGGCGGGGCGCTGGCCGCGGCCGTCTGCTCCCGCTCCGGCGCCTGGTGGGTGGCGTATGCCCCGCCGCCGCTGATCGCGCTGATCACGGTGATCAGCGAACAGGCGGTGGGCAGGACCGGCTCGCACGGCCAGGGCAAGGGACTGACCACCGGCGCCGTGCACTGGGCCATCGATGCCTTCCCGGCGATGGCCGCGGCCGAGGCCGCGCTGCTGGCCGTACTGGCCCTGCGCTGGTACCGCTCCCGGCAGGGCGCGAACAAGGGCGCGAACAAAGGCGCGGGCGCGGGCAAAGACGCCGGCGTGAGCGAGTGAGCGAGAAGGGTGCGTAGAGGTGCGTAACAAAGAGCGCGAGCAGGGCGGCCGTACTCAGGGCCGGCGCGGCCGGGCCACGGCCCGTACCCGCACCCCCCGCGCGCTGATCGCCGGACGGGCCGCGGCCGGAGTGGTCTCCTTCGCCGTCCTGGCCACCAGCGGTGCGGCCTGGGCGACCTACCACTGGATCAACGGCGGCCTGAACACCTCCGACGCCCTGGACGCGGTGCGCAAGCGCGCCCCCAAGCACCTGGACGACTCTGTCAACCTGCTGCTGATCGGCCTTGATTCACGCAAGGACATGAACGGCAACGACCTGCCCGACGAATTCATCAAGGACGAACTGCACGCCGGATCGAGCAGCAATGGGTTCTACAACACCAACACCCTGATCCTGCTGCACATACCCGCCGACGGCGGCAAGGTGCAGGCCTTCTCCATTCCGCGCGACGACTATGTCCAGACCTACAACGGCGATGGCTCGCCCCAGGCCCACCCGTACAAGATCAAGGAGGCGTACGGCAACGCCTACGAAGGGCGCCGGGAGAGGCTTTCCGCCAAGGGCGAGAAGGGTGCCGAGCTGGAGGCGGACAGCCGGGAGGCGGGCCGGGAGGCCACTCTGGCCACCGTCCAGAACTTCCTGGACGTGCCCATCGACCACTTCGCCGAGGTCAATCTGAAGGGCTTCTACGACATCGCCCAGGCGCTCGGCGGGATCGATGTCTGCCTGAAGCACGCGGTGAAGGAGAAGAACTCCGGCGCCGACTTCCACGCCGGCCGGCAGACGCTCAACGCCCGCCAGGCACTGGCCTTTGTCCGCCAGCGGCACGGTCTGCCCCAGGAGGACCTCTCCCGTACCCACCGCCAGCAGGCCTTTATCTCCTCGGTCACCCACAAGCTGAAGACCGAGGGCGTCTTCGACAGCCTGGACAAGCTTCAGAAGCTCTTCGGGGTGGTGAAGAAGGACCTGGTCATCGACAGCAGCCTGAATGTCATCGACTTCTCCCAGCAGGCCACCAACCTCACCGGCGGCAAGGTGGAGTTCCGCACCCTGCCCACCGAAGGCTCGGCCACCCGCAACAACGAGGACGTCCAACTCGTCAATGTGGAGAAGGTCCGTGGCCTGGTGAAGCAGGTGTTCTACGGCGGCGCCGCGCCGTCGGCGAGCGCGAGCGATGGCAAGTCCGGAGGCAAGTCCAAGGCCCCGCAGAAGGCGGCGCCGGGCACCGTGGACGTCCGCAATGGCACCGGCAGGACCGAGCCCGTCGCCTCCGAGGAGCTCAAGGCTCTTACGGCACTGGGTTATTCGGCGGGCAGCACCGCCAATGCCGAGCCGCAGTCGCAGACCACCGTCGTCTATGGCAAGGGCGCCCAGGAGGCCGCCAAGCAGATCGCCGCCCGCCTGGGCGCGACCGTGGCACCGGCCCCCAACGCCGACATCCCGGCCGGGCATGTCCAGGTCACCCTGGGCGCCAACTACGCCGGGCCCAAGGCGCCGTCCGGCGGCCCGTCCCCGTCCAACTCGCCCTCGTCCAGCCCGTCCGAGAAGGTGGACGACAGCCAGTTCGCGGGGGACACGGTCAAGGAGGGCGGGATTCCCTGCGTGGACTGACTCCGTCCCCCGGAGTGTGATCCCGGTGACGGCGCGGCCCGCGTTTGGCGGCCAGGATGCCGCCATGACCCAACTCACCCATATCCATGCCCCCGAGGGCGTCGCCCCCGGCAACGGCTACAGCCAGGTCGTCCATGGCACCGGCCGGCTGGTGGCCGTCTCCGGCCAGGTGGCCTTCGATGAGCACGGCACCCTGGTCGGCCCCGGCGATGCGGCGGTCCAGGCGCGCCAGGTCTTCGAGAACCTGCGCCGCTGCCTGGCCGCCGCCGGGGCCGGCTTCGGGGACGTCATCAAGCTGACCTACTTCGTCACCGATGTCGCCCACCTCCCCGCGATCCGCGCCGCCCGCGACGAGTTCATCGACGTGGCCCGTCCGCCGGCCAGCAGCGCGGTCCAGGTGGCGGCGTTGTTCCGCCCCGAACTGCTGCTGGAAGTGGAGGCGTTGGCGCTCGTACCGTAGGCGGCGGCGGACGGGACGGAGGGGGAGCCGTGCATCATCCGGTGAGGGAGCGCATCGTGGCGGTGCTCGGCCCCCGGCAGGGCAGCGGATATCTGCTGGCGCCGGCGCTGGTGTTGACGGCCGGGCATGTGGTGTCGGGCGCGGAGACGGTACGGGCCGTGGTGCCCGGCGGAGTCGGACCGGTTGGGTGCCGGGTGGCTTGGCTGCGGGACGACGAGGAGTGCGACGCGGCGTTGCTGGTCGCGGAGCGGTCGCTGGTGCCGGAGGGGGTGGCGGCCGCTTTCGAGCCCGTGGAGTGGGCCGAGCTGTCTCTCGGCGCCTGGTCCGGCGCCCAGGCGATCGGCTTTCCGGACGTGCAGCGGTCGCTACAGGGGGAGCTGGACACCGAGCAGTTCGTGGGCACCCTGAAGACCGGCAGCCAGCTGATGGGCGGGCGCTACGTCCTGGACAGTGACCATGCCGCACCGCAGGCGGTGGCCGGCTCGCCCTGGGCGGGGATGTCCGGCGCCGCGGTGTTCGTCAGCGGCTATCTGGTCGGTGTCGTGTGTTCGGATCCGGCCGGCTGGCGGCACAGCAGGCTCTCGGTGCTGCCGGGGAAAACGATGCTCCGGCACCGCGTGTTCGTGGGGGAATGCTGGGCAGCAGGCCACCGTTCCCGCTTGCGCATCGTCGCTCACCGACCGGAGTCCGAGACGGACAAGTTCGAACACGCCCTCCGCGAATACCTGGTCCGCAAGGCCGCCGAACTGACCATCGTCGGGCTGACCTTGTCGGACGGCGACGGGGAAACCTGGCCCCTGGACACGGCCTATCTGAGCCTGGAGCTCACGGGCGGCCGGCGCACCGACGACTTCGGCGCCCCGGCCGTCTCCGCCCCGCAGCGCGCCGAGGCGGCCCTGGCCGGACAGAAGCGGGTGCTGCTGCGCGGCGCGGCCGGCTCCGGCAAGACGACCTTGCTGCAATGGCTGGCCACCATCACCGCACGCGACGAACTCCCCCCAGCCCTCAGTCAGTTGACGGGGTGCCTCCCCCTGACCCTCTCCTTACGCGCCCTGGTCCGCGAGGGCAGCGAACTGCCCCGGCCCGAGGACTTCCTGGCCGCCGCCGCCCGCCCCCTGGCCGGGCAGCCCGGCGCCTGCGGCTGGGTGACCCGCCGCCTCGCCGAAGGCACCCTGCTCCTCCTCATCGACGGCGTGGACGAGGTCCCCGAGGCCGACCGCCGCCGCACCCTCACCTGGCTCAAGGACCTGCTGGCCGCCTACCCGTCCGCCCGCTATGTGGTCACCACCCGCCCCTCCGCCGTGCGCGAGGGCTGGCTGGCGGACCTCGGCTTCACCGAGCTGGAGCTGCTGCCGATGAGCCGGGCCGATGTGGCCGCGTTCATCGACCGCTGGCACACCACGGCGGAGCGCCACGCCCTCCCGGACGAACTCGACCGCCTGCGCGCCTTCCGGGAATCCCTCCGGACCGCCGTGGTTGCCAAGCCGGACCTGGGCAGGCTGGCCACCAACCCCCTGATGTGCGCCATGATCTGCGCCCTCAACCGGGCCCGCCGAGGCTACCTGCCCCGTGGCCGCATGGAGCTCTACCGCGCCGCCCTGGAACTCCTCCTGGTCCGCCGCGACCGCGAACGCGACATTCCCCTCCTCCCGGAACTCGACCACGCCCACCAGCTGGCCCTGCTCCAGAAGATCGCCTACTGGCTGATCCGCAACGGCCGTTCGGAGATCGAGTGGCACAAGGCGGTGGAAATCGTGGGCCGCGCGCTCCCGGCCATGCCCTCCGTGGCGGACGCGGACCCGGCGCGGCTCCTGGACCACCTGGTCCTGCGCAGCGGCCTGCTGCGCCGCCCCACCAGCGAGACCCTGGACTTCATCCACCGCACCTTCCAGGACTACCTGGGCGCCAAGGCCGCCGTGGACGACTGGGACTTCGACGTCCTGGTCGAGCATGCCCACGACGACCAGTGGGAGGACGTGCTGCGGATGGCGGTGGGGCACGCGGTGCCCCGTGCCCGGGCGGAGCTGTTCCGCCTGCTGCTGGCCCGCGCGGAGCGCGAGCCGAGGCGGCGCCACCGACTGCACCTGGTGGCCGCCGCCTGCCTGGAGCATGCGACGGAGGTGGACCCGGAGGTACGGGCCCAAGTCGAGGGCGCTGCCCGTGAGTTGATTCCGCCCCGCGATGTGGACTCGGCCAAGGAGCTGGCCGCGGCCGGGCGAGTGGTGCTGGACCTGCTGCCGGGGCCGGAAGGACTGCCGGACGAGGTGGCGCACGCGGTGGTGGTGGCGGCCACGACGGTGGGCGGTGACCAGGCGATTCCCTTGCTGGCGCGGTATGCCACGCATGACTATCTCAATATCCGCAGCCAACTGTCCTGGTCCTGGGACAAGTTCGACACACAGCGCTATGCGGACGAGGTGATAGCCGAGCTCGCCTACGAGGAAGCGGACTCCGGGCTGCGGTTCGCCGTGAAGTCGCGGGAACATATGAAGGCGCTTGCCCGGCTCGGCGGGCGGCCTCTGGTGGAGTGCTTTACGCCGCCGAGCGCCGATGTCCTGGACGAACTGTTCACCCCCGTCCTCCAGGATGCGAGTTTCGCCTGCGCCGGGATCGTGGATCTCGGCATCCTCCGCGAGTTTCGGCCGCTGCGCGGCGTACGGGTGCAACTGGCGGACCAGGTCCGCGGGCTGGGCAAGATGCCCATGGACCGTTTGCGCCTGCTCCACCTGGAGCTTGAGCACTGCCCGTGCGACCTGGCGGCGGTATCCGACATGGCGGAGCTCAGGAACCTCTTTCTGGGCTGGTCGGCCGGCCACTGGTCGGCGCCCGGGCGGCTGGTACTGCCGCCCGGTCTCCGGCGCCTCGGCCTCGGAGAACGGGCGGCAGACCTGCTGCGTGCCCGCACGCACGACCTGCCGGACCTGGAGACGCTGGCCTACGACAGGACGGACTTCCAGACCCGGCACCTCGCCCTGCACACCCTGCCCCGCCTCCGGGGCCTGGGGATCCGGGACGAGGCGCCGACGTCATGGGCCGGGGCGCGGCCCGTGCCGGGGGTGACCAAGCTGTCGTTGATCCGCCCGGTGGGCCTTGATGGGCTGGCCCGGCTGCCCGAGGTCTTCCCGGCCGTGGAGGAGCTCTTCATCAGCACCCACAAGTCCCTCGGCGAGCCTTTGGACTTGGCCCCGCTGATAGACCACGG
The DNA here is from genome assembly GCF_003121295.1 of Streptomyces orinoci. Lineage (GTDB taxonomy): Bacteria > Actinomycetota > Actinomycetes > Streptomycetales > Streptomycetaceae > Streptomyces > Streptomyces orinoci. The sequence continues at coordinate 1,348,776 of NZ_PHNC01000029.1, read as the reverse complement.
GGCGCTCACCACCGTACGCATCCACCACTCCGGTCCGGTGCTCAACGCGGAAGCGCTGCAACCCCGATGCGAGGTGACGGTCAAACCGGCGACCATCAATGTGAGGCCCTGAACCGACTTCCCTCGGCCCGGCCGGAGTCCGGGAACGGGCCCGCCCGATTGGAGCGGCGCTCACCCCCTCGCAACATCCCGCCAAACCCCCTCCAGCCCCTCCGCCACCCCCATCGAGGTGATCGGCCCCGCCCCCAGCCGCCGTGCCGCCAGTCCGTGCAGATAGGCGCCCACCGCCGCCGCGTCCCGGCCCGGCAGTCCGGCGGCCAGCAAGGAGCCGGTCAGGCCGGAGAGGACGTCGCCGCTGCCGGCGGTGGCCAGCCAGGGGGTGCCGGTGGGGTTGACCCGTACCGGGTGGTGGTGCGGGGAGGCGATCAGGGTGGTGGAGCCCTTCAGCAGGGTGGTGGCGCCGTACCGCTCGGTCAGGGAACGGACCGCGGCGAGGCGGGCGGCCTCGACCTCCTCGCGGGACAGGCCCAGCAGCGCGGCGGCCTCGCCCGCGTGCGGGGTGAGGATGGTCTCCGCACTCCGGCGCCGCACCGCCTCGGGGGAGAGCAGGCGCAGGCCGTCCGCGTCCACCAGCACCGGGACGTCGGAGGCCAGGACGTCCTCCAGAGCCTGCCGCGCCTCGGAACCGTCGCCCAGGCCGGGGCCGACCACCCAGGACTGGACCCGGCCCGCCTTGGCGGGCGGTCCGGCCGAGACCAGGGTCTCGGGGAAGCGGGCGATCACCGCGTCGGCGGCCGGGCCGACATAGCGGACCGCCCCGGCCCCGCCCCGCAGCGCGCCCGCGACCGCCAGCACGGCGGCACCCGGGTAGCGCGCGGAACCGGCGACCACGCCGACCACGCCCCGCCGGTATTTGTCGCTCTCGCCCGTGGGCCTCGGCAGCAGCCGGGCCGCGTCCGCGTGCTGGAGGGCCTCCACATCGGGCTCGCCGGGGAGGCGGAGGCCGATGTCCACCAGGCGCAGCGCCCCCGCGTACTCCCGCGCCGGATCGATCAGCAGGCCCGGCTTGTAGGTGCCGAAGGTGATCGTCGCATCGGCCCGTACCGCCGCTCCCCGCACCTCGCCGGTATCGGCGTCCACCCCGCTGGGCAGGTCCACGGCCACCACCAGCGCCCCGGCCGCCGCCTCCACCAGCGGCAGCGCCGTCTCCCGCAGGCCGCCCCGGCCGCCGATGCCGACGATGCCGTCCAGCACCAGATCGGCGCGGGAGACGGCGCGTACGCCGTCGGCGGCGTCCTGTACGCGCCCCCCGGCGGCGCGCAGCGCCCGCAGGCCGCCGGGATGGGCGCGGCCGGGGGAGAGCAGGACGGCGGTCACCCCGGCACCGCGCCGGGCCAGCCGGGCGCCCGCGTAGAGCGCGTCGCCCCCGTTGTCCCCGCTGCCCACCAGCAGCGCCACCCGCGCCCCGGACACCCGGCCGAGCAGCTCGGCCGAGGCCGCGGCCAGGCCCGCCGCCGCGCGCCGCATCAGGGCGCCCTCGGGAAGTTCGGCCATGAGCTGGCGCTCGGCGGCCCGGACGGTCTCCACGCTGAAGCCGGTTCTCATACGAATCAGTGTCCCCACCGGGCCCCGGCCCGCACCCCTCACGGCAGTGGCCTGAGACACTGGCGGGGATGAGTGAGACAGCGATGCGTGTCCGTGCCCAGATCGACCTGGCCGCCCTGCGCGCCAATGTGCGTGCCCTTCGGGCGCGTGCGCCCCGGTCGCAGCTGATGGCCGTGGTCAAGGCCAATGGCTATGGCCATGGCGCGATCCGCTGTGCCCGGGCGGCCCGGCAGGCCGGGGCCGGCTGGGTGGGTACGGCTCTTCCGCAGGAGGCGCTGGCGCTGCGTGCCGCGGGCGACCGCGGGCGGCTGATGTGCTGGCTGTGGACGCCGGGCGGCCCCTGGCGGGAGGCCGTGGAGGCGGACATCGACTGCTCGGTCAGCGGGCTCTGGGCGCTTGAGGAGGTCTCCGCGGCGGCCCGCGCGGCCGGCCGTACCGCCAGGATCCAGCTGAAGATAGACACCGGCCTGGGCCGCAACGGCTGCGCCCCGGGCGACTGGGAGCGGCTGATAGCCGCCGCCCGCGCCGCCGAGGACGCGGGCACCGTCCGCGTCACCGGCATCTGGTCGCACTTCGCCTGCGCCGATGAGCCGGGGCACCCCTCCATCCAGGCCCAGCTGGCCGTCTTCCGGGACGCGGTGTCGTACGCGGAGCGGCAGGGCATTCGTCCGGAGGTGCGGCATATCGCGAACTCCCCGGCCACCCTCACCCTCCCCGAGTCCCACTTCGACCTGGTGCGTACCGGTATCGCCATGTACGGCATCTCGCCGGACCCGGTGCTGGGCAGCCCCGCCGACCTCGGCCTGCGGCCGGTGATGACGCTGTCCGCCACCCTGGCCTCGGTCAAGCGGGTGCCGGGCGGGCACGGCGTCTCCTACGGGCACCGCTATGTCACCCCGGGGGAGACCACCCTGGCCCTGGTCCCGGTCGGCTACGCCGACGGAATCCCGCGCTCCGGATCGGGTGCCGGCCCGGTGCTGATCGGCGGCAAGTGGCGCACCGTGGCCGGCCGGGTGGCCATGGACCAGTTCGTGGTGGACCTGGGCGGCGACAGCGCCGAGCCCGGCGACGAGGCGGTGCTCTTCGGCCCCGGCGACCGGGGCGAGCCCACTGCCGAGGACTGGGCCAGAGCGACCGGAACCATCGCTTACGAAGTGGTCACACGCATCTCCGACCGGGTGCCCCGCGTCTACGTTGGTGAGGACGAGCACCTGGACGACGAGCACCAGTACACCGATACGGGGGGCCGGCGATGAGCGAGGGTGACAGTGCGGGCAGGGTGACGGGCGGCGGGGCGAGCGGCTGGCTGCGCGGTGCGGCGCTGGCCGGCGCCGCGGTGGGCGTGGTCGCCGCGGGAGCGGCGGCCGGTGTGGTGGCCGAACGGCTGACCGTGGGCCGTGGGATGCGCCGCAAGGCGCGGCTGGCGCTGGACTCGGCCGGCCCCTACGGGACGCTGCGCGGCACCCCGGGCAAGGTCCGGGCCGAGGACGGCACCGAGCTCTACTACGAGATCGACGAGGTGGACCAGGCCGGTCCGGAGCGCCGGGCGCGGCTCTTCGGCCGCCGCCCCGCACCACCGGTCACCGTGGTTTTCAGCCATGGTTACTGTCTCAACCAGGACGCCTGGCACTTCCAGCGCGCGGCCCTGCGCGGCGCGGTCCGCATGGTCTTCTGGGACCAGCGCAGCCATGGCCGCTCCGGGCGCAGCGCGAGCGAGCCCTCCATCGACCTGCTGGGCCGCGACCTCAGAACGGTCATCGAGGCCGCCGCGCCCCGGGGGCCGCTGGTGCTGGTGGGGCACTCCATGGGCGGTATGACACAGATGGCGCTGGCCGCCCAGTACCCGGAGCTGATCAGCGACCGGGTGCTGGGGGCGGCCTTCCTGGCCACCTCCTCCGGCCGGCTGGGCGAGCTGACCTTCGGTCTGCCGACGGTGGGGATGAGCGTGGTACGGCGGGTGCTGCCCGGCGCGTTCAAGCTGATGACCGCCCAGCCGGAGCTGGTGGAGAAGGGCCGCCGGGCCGGGGCGGAGCTGCTGGCCGGGATCTACCGCCGCTACTCCTTCGGCTCCCGGGACATCGACCCGGCGGTGGCCCGGTTCGGCGAACGGCTGCTGGAGTCCACCCCGGTGGATGTGGTCGCCGAGTTCTACCCGGCACTGGCCGGCCACGACAAGAGCGCGGCGCTGGGCGCGTTCGCGGGCGTGCCGGTGCTGGTGGCCGCGGGCGACAAGGACCTGGTCATCCCCGCTGCCCACAGCGAGGTCATCGCCGCCGCGCTGCCGGACGCGGAGCTGGTCCTGATCCCCGGTGCGGGTCATCTCCTCCTCCTGGAAACCCCCACCCTGATCGAGGACCGCCTCCGCTCCCTCCTGACCGCGGCCGGTGCCCTGACCAACCCCCACCCCCACACCGCCGACGCCCCGTAGGGCGGCGCCCCGCCAGGGGCGCGGGGAACTGCGCGAGCAACCCCCACGGCCCGCGGCCGCCCGGCCAGGGCCCTGGGCAGACGCCCTTGCTTCGTCGGGTGCGCCTCCTCAGGGGCGCGGGGAACTGCGCGACCAGCCACGCACGGCCCGCGGCCGAACGGCGAGGGTCCTCGGCAGACGCCCTTGCTTCGTCGGGTGCGCCCTCTCAGGGGCGCGGGGAACTGCGCGAGCAGCCACGCACGGCCTGCGGCCGCCCGGCCAGGGCCCTGGGCAGACGCCCTTGCTTCGTCGGGTGCGCCCTCTCAGGGGCGCGGGGAACTGCGCGAGCAGCCACGCACGGCCTGCGGCCGAACGGCGAGGGTCGTCGGCAGACGCCGTTTCATCACCGAGTGCGGCCCGGTGGCCGGTTGTGCCGACCCTCCCCCAGCCCCCTGCCGGGGGGCGCCCCCATCGCCCTGCGGAACGACTGCCCACAACCGGAACCCTCAGGGGCGCGGGGAACTGCGCGAGCAACCAGCCACGGCCTGCGGCCGACCAGCCACGGCCCGCGGCCGAACGGCCAGGGACATAGGCAGATGCGGGCCGGAACCCCGCCCGCCCAAAACACCCCGCACCCGCAGACACCCCGCCCCGTACCATCGATCGGTATGAACGCCCCGCTTCAAACCCCCGGTACCCCCACCGCACTGACCATCAAGACCGCCGAGGAGATGCGCGAACTGGGCCGCCGCCTGGCCGCCCTGCTGCGCCCCGGCGACCTGGTCCTCCTCTCCGGCGAGCTGGGCGCGGGCAAGACCACGCTGACCCGTGGCCTCGGCGAGGGTCTGGGCGTACGCGGCGCGGTGACCTCGCCGACCTTTGTGATCGCCCGGGTGCACCCCTCCCTCTCCGGCGGCCCGGCCCTGGTCCATGTGGACGCCTACCGCCTCTCCGGCGGCCTGGACGAGATGGAGGACCTGGACCTGGACGTCTCGCTGCCCGAGTCGGTCATCGTCGTGGAGTGGGGCGACGGCAAGGTCGAGGAGCTCTCCGAGGACCGCCTGCGAGTGTTCATCTCCCGGTCGGTGGGCGACGCGGCGCCCCAGGACGAGGACGCCGATGACGTCCGTACCGTCACCCTCACCGGCTATGGCGCCCGCTGGGCGGACACCGACCTGGCGGCCCTCGGACACTAACCGACAAGCTGTCGGCAAGATGTTGCGCGCGCCCGCCCGGCCGTGGTCACATGGAAGGCAGAGACACGGTTAGGTCTACCTAACCTTGCCCATCTGCCTCAGGAGGCACCCATGTCGGCACCCGAGCCTGCCGCCGTGCCGGACCGCTCCGAGGAGCGGACCCCCTCGATGCGCGACCTCCTCGCGTCCTGCGCCGCCGCGGACGCGGTCTCCAAGCCGCCGGCGCCGCAGCCGCCCGAGCCCGCCGAGGACGACCCCGCACCGGAGCGCGGAAGCGCCGAACGCCGAAGCACCGCGCACCGCGCCGCCTGAGCAGCCCAGCGCCCCCCAGGGCGATCAGCGAACCACCACGATCTTCGTATCCCGCGTGGCGAACTCCCACATCGCCCGCCCATCCGCCGGAGTCTCCCGGATGGCCCCCGTCTTCTTCGGCGAACTCGGATCCGGCGAGGACCCGTCCACCGCCGCGCTGAAGCCGAAGACCACCCCCGTGGCGTCCCGCCCGAACCGCACCACATGCTCGATCGGTACCCCGTCCGAGCCGGTGCCGGTGGGGCTGCGCGAGGTCACCGAGTACGTGCCGGGCGCCGGGCTGACCGAGCTGGGCGCCACGGCGAAGGAGCGCGCCGTCTTCTCGTCCGCTCCCACCAGCCACACCCGCTTCTGGCCCAGCGCATAGACGACCCGCTTCCCGGTCCCCGACCCGGCCGGCGGCGCCGCCTTGTCCGTCTCCGGGCCCTTGGCCTTGTCGTCCTTGCCCTTGCCCGAGGGCTGGGCCGAGGGCGAGGAGGAGGCGTGGGCCGGCCGGACCGGCTTGTCGTTGGCCGCCGATGCCTGGTAGGCGAGGAATCCGACCACCGCCAGCGCACCGGCGGTGAGCCCGGCCACAACCACACCCGAGCTGTTGCGTGCCACCCTGCGCACCCTTTCGTCCTGTGTACGGGCCGGTATACCGCCTGTATAGGGCCGATACGGCCGGCAGCCGACCCAGCCGACCCAGCCGACCAACCGATCCAGCCAACCCAGGCAGCCCAGCCGCACGGCATCCGGCCCCCGGCTGACCGTAGCACCCACGGCACCCCCCGCGACGCGCTCCCATCGCGCCCCCGGAGGGCCCCCGGGAGCAGCGGACGCGCGCACCGTCCGCCCCATCGCGCGCCGTAGGCTTGTCACTGTGCTGCTGCTCGCTCTTGATACCGCAACCCCTGCCGTCACCGTCGCCCTGCACGACGGAGAGTCCGTGCTCGCCGAGTCACACCAGGTGGACGCACGCCGGCACGGCGAGCTGCTGCTGCCCGCCGTGGACCGGGTGCTCGCCGAGGCCGGCCGCACACTGAAGGACCTGACCGGCATCGTCACCGGCGTGGGCCCCGGCCCGTACACCGGCCTGCGGGTCGGCATCGTCACCGCCGCCACCTTCGGCGCCGCCCTCTCCATCCCCGTGCACAGCCTGTGCAGCCTGGACGGCATTGCCTATGCCGCCGGCCAGGCGGGCCTGACCGGCGAGTTCGTGGTGGCCACCGACGCCCGCCGCAAGGAGGTGTACTGGGCCAGGTACGCCGACCCCCGCACCCGGATCACCGAGCCCGCCGTGGACCGCCCCGGCGACCTCACCGAGCCGCTGGCCGGGCTGACCGCGGTGGGCGCGGGCGCGGTGCTCTACGCCGACGCCTTCTCGGACGTACGCGCCGACCTCCCCCAGCACCAGTCGGCCGCCGCCCTGGCCGCGCTGGCCGTGGAGAAGCTGCGCGGCGGCGGCGAGTTCCTGCCCGGCCGGCCGCTGTATCTGCGCCGCCCGGACGCCCAGGTACCGGCCAACTACAAGGTGGTCACCCCCAAGTGAGCACCGTGGACGCGACCGCCGAGAAGGTGCGCATCCGGGAGATGCGCTGGTGGGACATCGCGCCGGTACTGGATCTGGAACGCGCGCTGTTCCCCGACGACGCCTGGTCCAAGGGCCTGTTCTGGTCCGAACTCGCCCACGCCCGGGGCGCCGGGGCCAACCGCCGCTATCTGGTGGCCGTGGACGACACCGACCGGGTGGTCGGCTACGCCGGCCTGGCCGCGGTGGACGGCACCGGCGATGTCCAGACCATCGCCGTCGCCTTCGAGCACTGGAGCACCGGCCTGGGCTCCCGGCTGCTGGGCGAACTCCTCACCGCGGCAACCGACTTCGAGTGCCGCGAGGTGCTCCTGGAAGTGCGCGTGGACAACACCCGCGCCCAACGCCTCTACGAGCGCTTCGGTTTCGAGCCCGTCGGCATCCGCCGCGGCTACTACCAGCCCGGCAACGTCGATGCGCTGGTAATGCGTCTGACCCTCGTCCACCCGGACAACCAGCAAGGAATGCCCCATGACTCGCAAGGCTGACGAACCGCTCGTCCTCGGCATCGAGACCTCCTGCGACGAGACCGGCGTCGGCATCGTCCGCGGCCACACCCTGCTTGCCGACGCGGTCGCCTCCAGTGTCGATGAGCACGCCCGCTTCGGCGGAGTGGTCCCCGAGGTCGCCTCCCGTGCCCATCTGGAGGCGATGGTCCCCACCATCCAGCGCGCCCTGAAGGAGGCCGGCGTCGCCGCCTCCGACCTGGACGGCATCGCGGTCACCGCGGGCCCCGGCCTGGCCGGCGCCCTGCTGGTCGGCGTCTCGGCCGCCAAGGCGTACGCCTACGCGCTGGGCAAGCCGCTCTACGGCGTCAACCACCTGGCCTCGCACATCTGCGTGGACCAGCTGGAGCACGGCGCCCTCCCCGAGCCCACCATGGCCCTCCTGGTCTCCGGCGGCCACTCCTCCCTGCTCCTCGCCCCGGACATCACCTCCGACGTCCGCCCCCTCGGCTCCACCATCGACGACGCCGCGGGCGAGGCCTTCGACAAGATCGCCCGAGTGCTCAATCTGGGCTTCCCCGGCGGCCCGGTGATCGACCGCTACGCCCGCGAGGGCGACCCGGACGCCATCCGCTTCCCGCGCGGCCTGACCGGCCCCCGCGACCCCGTCTACGACTTCTCCTTCTCCGGCCTGAAGACCGCCGTCGCCCGCTGGATCGAGGCCAAGCGGGCCGCCGGGGAGAACGTCCCCGTCGCCGATGTGGCCGCCTCCTTCCAGGAGGCCGTGGTGGACGTCCTCACCCGCAAGGCCGTCCGCGCCTGCAAGGACCATGGAGTGGAGCACCTGATGATCGGCGGCGGAGTGGCCGCCAACACCCGGCTGCGCGCCATGGCCGAACGCCGCTGTGAGGACGCGGGCATAACGCTGCGCGTCCCGCGTCCCAAGCTGTGCACCGACAACGGCGCCATGGTCGCCGCCCTGGGCGCCGAAATGGTCGCCCGCGGCCGCGCCGCCTCCTCCTGGGACCTCTCCGCGGACTCCTCCCTCCCGGTCACCGACCCCCACGTCCCCGGCCACGACCACGACCATGACCACGCGCATGGCCATGGCCACGACCACGACCACTTCCACGAGCTGAGCAAGGACAACCTCTACTCCTGACCCCATAAGCCCGTAGCCCCATAAGCCCGTAGCCCCATAAGCTCCATGAGCCCCATAAAGCGCCTGCCCCTGCCGCCACCCCCACCGCCCCCGGAGATCCGCGCCTGGCCCGACCGCCAGGCGCTGCTCGCCGACCGCGCCCGCGCCCTCCGCGAGGGCACCCGCGTCGCGCTGTCCCTCCGTGAGCTGCTGATGGTCGCCTTCCTGGCCTGCTGGCTCACCCTGGCCTGGTACCTGTGCGCCACCGGAACCCGGCACTACCTGGACCAACAGGGCTGGCGGTCCTACGTCCCCTGGCTCTTCCTCGGCGTCCTCTTCCTGACCGGCGCCGCCGGCAGCGCCGCCCTCACCCACCGCCGCGACCGACAGCTGCGCCAACTCCTCACCCTCTGGCAGGACTTGGACCACGACCCGGCCTCGGTACGGCGCTGGTCCTGCCCCCTCCACACCCTGGCCTGGGCGGCCGGCTCGGCCGCCTTCTGCGCCCTGGCCGCGGCCCTGGCCACCGGCTCGCCAACAGACCTGGGCGGCACCCCCGCCTTCCTCCTCGCCGCCACCCACAGCGCCGGCAAGCCCCTCCACCACCGACGCCGCCTACGCCGCGAAAGCCAGGCTTCCCGCCCCACGGCGACCTGAGCCGTCGGCACCCCGCCCCGTCAGGGGCGCGGGGAACTGCGCGACCAGCCACATACGGCCCGCACCCGCCCCCGCCCCGCGGCCGCGCCGCCGCTCGCCGCCGGCGCCCATGGACTGACGCAGGTCCCGGGCCACCGGCGGCTGCTACGCACCCAACGCGCCAAACGCGCGCCAGCGCGCCCAGCGCGCTCAGTGCACCGGCAGCCCGTTGACCGGCTTGCCGTCCGACACCTTCTTCTCCAGGACGTCCTCCTTGCCGGAAGCCCAGGCGACGGTGATCGACTTACCGTCGTAGCGCTTGATGGTGCCCTTGCTGTACTCACCGCCGGCGGGCTGGCACTTGAGGTCCATGGTGATCGGCCTGGTCTCCGCCAGCTTGCCGGAACAGGCCTCCTTCCCGGCGCTCACCGCGGCGTAATTGCCCGAAATGGACACGATGACCAGGCTGTTGTCCAGCAGCTTGCCCTTGGCCCAAGCGCCCTTGAGGTCAGCGATATTGAAATCGGTGCTCTTGTCCTGAGCCGGGGCCTGGCTGCTCGGCTGCTGCTGGGCCGGCTGCGCGCTGGCCGACGCCGAGCCGTCCGCCTTCTTGTCGCCGCCGTCACTGCTCTTGCTGCAACCCGTCATCAGCACAGCGGCGATGACCGCCGCCCCCGTGATCTGTGCTGCCTTGCGCACGTCTTCTCTCTCCTCCGTACGGGAACAAGGCAGGTCAACCTACCCCAGCCAGGTAAAGGCAGGCTCTTGGAGCCTGCTATCGCGGCCCGTCCAACGGCGCCCGGCAGCTGTTCAGCATGCCCGCCGGAATCCGGAACACCCCCGCGAGACAAATGAGTTCGAGCAGCTGATGCCTGCTGTGGTGCGAGGCCGGCACCTCCCACGTCCCGTCCCCGATCGTGGCCTCCCGCGCCACCTCGCGTGGTGCAAGCGAGGTACGCGGCGGTACCGGCGGCATCACCGCCGCCCCGCCCAGAACTCCGCGGTCTGCACAAACAACTCGGCGAAGTCCCCATCCTCCGCCCCCAGTTCCCGGTACACCGCGCCAATATTGAGCACAATCCGCTCCGGATCGGTCCAGTCCGCGTACTCCTCCAGCGGAAACCGCCCCGCGGCCTCGCTGACGCTCAACCCGGCTCGCAGCCCGCGCTCCGCATGCTCGGCCACCCGCTCCAGATACCCCCGCAACCGGCGCACCGCCGGCTTCCCCGTGACCGGCCCATGCCCCGGCACCACGGTCTCCACTGCCATCCCCTCGATCAGCTCACACGCCTCGATCCACCGGCCCACCGGGCCGCTGTGAATCACCGGATGACTGCCCGCGAAAAGGATGTCCCCGGTGAACAGCACACCGTCCGCCGGAACTTCCACGAGTACGTCACCTTCGGTATGCGCGGGCCCCACCTGTATCAGGTGAACCCGCTGCCGCCCGACCCCCACCTCCCTCCGCCCGGCGAAGGTCGAGTTGGGCGGCGTCATCTCGATCCCCGACAGATCAAAGGAGCCCATGCGCTCCCGTACGAACGTTTCCAGCGCACCCGGCGCCTCACCCCCCACCGCCCGCTCGATAAGCGCGCGGAAGTAGTCGGCCGAGGGCGAGGCGGCAAGATGCGCGGCCATGGCTGCACTGCCGATGATCGTCCGGTCCGCGAAGAGCTGGTTGCCGAAGGTGTGGTCACCGTCGTCATGGGTGTTGACCACCGTGGTGATCTCCACCCCCGGCAGCCGCGCCGCGATGGCGCTGCGCAGCTCCTCGGTCAGCGCCAGGGTGAACAGCGTGTCCACCAGCAGCCCTTCGCCCTCATCCACCACCAGCCCGCTGTTGGACAGCCCCCAGGAGCCGTCCGGCTGAAGATAGGCGTAGGTGTGCGTCCCGACCCGGTGCAGTCCCTTGGTGTACGGCGGCATGGTCATCCCTCTCGTCTCCCTCGACTGAACGCACTTCAGCGATCTCCACGAGCAGCGGCACTCAATACCAGGCTCACCCTGAACTCGCCGCAGCCGCTCCCCGCCCGCCCCGCTGACGTTCGGTGCCGGATTTCCTTGCTCAGAAGGGGCGCCGGCGCAAAGGAAACCCGACACTGAATGCCGTCCCGGTGGCGATCTACGATGAACGCCATGCAACCTCCGCTGCTCCCGCTGTCCCTCTGGTGGACCGTCTGCGCCATCGTGACCGTGGCCTTCCTGGCCGTCATGGTGCCGATGATGCCGGAGCGCCAGGAGAAGCTCCGGATGGGCCTCTGTCCGCTGGCGATGGGTGCCATGGCCGGGCTGTCCGTGCTGCACAAGGGCATGCCGCTGGCCCAGATCCTCCCGATGTACGCGTCCCTGATCGCGGGCGCCGCCCTGGGGTGTGTGGGCCGAGGGCGGGAGTATCGCGAGCGTGCCCACCGCCGGGTGCTCTACGGGGACCCGCCGGAGGAGCGCTGGTCCCAGGGGCACCAGACGCAGTTTACGGTCTCCATGACGGCTACGCTCTGCGTCGGCCTCTACTTCGCCGGCGCGAGCTTCGGATCGTGAACCCCGCGCCGCCCCCCGGCCCACTTTCGCCGGTGAGGCGGGCGACCAGGGATGGGTCGGTGGTCCGGGCGTAATCCGTCATGGCCGCGTCGTGGTCGGGGAATTCGTCTGGCATGTCCTGGGAGAACCAGCCGCCCAGGAACTGGGCGAGTTCGGGAAAACGGGCCTGCCACTCCCCGTGGGTCCGCGGGGTGGCGGTCGGGCGGCACATCCTCATACGAGGGCGGGGTGCCCCAGAGCTCCATTGCCGCAAACCGTCGGTTACCGTTCAGCCGTTGAGATAGCCACCTGACTAATGTTCCCCTCCGTGACCTCCGCCATCCTGCCCCCACCGCCCCCGCCACCCGGTCTGCGCAGCTGGCCGGACCGCTCCGCGCTGCTCGCCGACCGGGCCCGGGCCCTGCGGACGCTCACCCACAGCGCGCTCTCGCCACGCCGCCTGGCCCTGTCCGCAATGCTGACCTCCGGTTACGTCCTGGCATGGGTGAGCTTCGCCTACGCCACCGGCTGGCCCCATCTGGCCTTCGGCGCCGCCCTGCTGGCCGCCTGCGCCGTCCCCACCTGGTTCACCCTCCGCAGGGAGCGCTATCTGCGTCACCTGGCCACCGCCTGGGCCACTCTGGACCCCGACCCCGCGTCCGTTCCCCAATGGCGCGCCCCGGCCCGCGCGTTGACCTGGCTGGCCTATGCCCTTGCCCTCATCGTCCTCGCCCTGGCGCTCCTCACCACCCCGCTCACCGGAACGGCTTCCCCCGTCCCGCTCGGCATCGCCGCGATACTGCTCGCCGCCGGCGCCCATGGCCTGGCGCAGGTCCTGGGCTACCGGCGGCTGCTACGCGCCGAACGCGCCTAGCGCGTCCAACGCGCTCAGCGCACCGGCAGACCGTTCAACGATGGCCGCCGCGCATCCTCCGCCGCTGCCGGAGGAATGCCGGTCCGAGGGGCACCAGAGGTAGTTCACGGTCTCCATGACCGTCACGCTCCGCGTCGGTCTCCACTTGGCAAACGCGGCCTTCTGATTGTGGGTTCCGGGCCCCGGCCCCTGGGCCCCGGCAGCCCTCAGCCTTCCAGCCGCTCCGCGAGCAGGGCGAGCCAGGCGCTGGGGGCGTAGGGGGCCGGTGGGTCCACTTCCATGCCCAGTTCGGCGAGGGCGAGGGCGTAGTCGCTCTCCTCCAGGGAGAGCGCGAGGAGTTCGTGCAGTTCGCCGATGAGGCGGGCGACCAGGGATGGGTCGGTGGTCCGGGCGTAATCCGTCATGGCCGCGTCGTGGTCGGGGAATTCATCCGGCATGTCCTGGGAGAACCAACCGCCCAGGAACTGGGCGAGTTCGGGAAAACGGGCCTGCCACTCCCAGTGGGTCCGCGGGGTGGCGGGGGGCGGTACGTCGCCGTTCTCCAGGCTCCGGCGCAGGTGGTCGGCCAGGCGGCGGAGCCAGTCCTGGATCTCTTCGTCGGGGAGCCCGACATCGGGGACGGGGTAGAACTCGCCCAGGCGGAGCCGGAGTCGGCCCGGAGGGTTCTCCGCGTACTCGCGGAGCTGCTGCTCGGCGATGGCGATGGCCCAGGGGCGGGTGTGCCAGGTGTGGCGCAGATAGGCGTCCAGGGCGGCGCTACGAGTGTCGTCCGTGTCATCGGCGGCCTGCCCGAGGTAGGCCCGGAGGACCTGGTCCAACTCGCCGTATTTGCGGTCGTGTTCCAGCGGCTTCAGGGACATGGGCGGGCCCTCAGAGATAGATCGGGAAGGTGGCGGCCACGGCGAAGCCGTGCGGTCGGGACGGGTCGCGCCGGAGGATCACCCGGGCGGCACGGACGTCCACCGGTTCGCGCCCGGCGAGCATCATGCTCTGGAGCAGCACCCGCCCCACCGGTTCCTCCCGGGAGGGCCAGGACGCCTCGATGGCCAGCCGCTGCCGGGTGCCCTGGGCGAGCCAGCGGTGGATGGCCTGCTCATTGCGGGTGACCACTTGCTGGGTGCACCACTGGGCGGTTTCCCGGTCGGGGTAGGTGGCGGATCGGGTCAGCATGGAAGAACTTCTCTCAGCGGTAGTTGAACGCCCAGATGACGCCGACTTCGTCATCGGTTACGGCAATCAGGCCCACGTCTCCGATGAGCCCGGTGAAGTTGTAGCCGGAATTCTCGCTCCGTGGATCGAGGAAGTGGGGGCGGCTGGTGGTACGGGCGGCCGGGGAAGAGGTGTAGCAGCGGACGGCGGGTCCATAGCGGGCGATAACGGTATGGGCGTCAGCCAGCAGTTGCTCCTTGCGCTCTTCGAAGTTCCATACGCCGCGCACCGAGAACCAGTCATCGAGCATGACCACCAGAAGCTCCGCGGCGGCTTCCGACTCCACTGGGTGGAGGTGTTCGGAGAGGAAATCGACGGTCAGCGGACGGAAGGGGAACGGCCCGCCGGCGTCGGGGTATTGGTCACGGGCGTCCTGCATATCAAGGCTGAGCCAGCCGCGCGGGTCGTCCACTTCACGGGCGAAAACGGCCAGGGCGTCCTTGCGCCAGTCCTGGTGATTCCTCGGCCCGGTACGCACAAAGGGGGTGATCTCGTCGAAGAGGCGGGTCACGGCCGTGCACCACTGGTCACGGCCGGGGGAGGGGACAGGGGAAGGGGAGGCGGGCACGCTACTCCTTTCCGTTCAGTTCGGGCATGGAAGTGAGGACGACAAACGGGGGGTCCAGGTTGGGGTCGTATTTGAGAACGGTCTTGATTCCCTTGGTCGGTATCGCCTGGGCATTCACTCCGTCCGTCTTGTAGCCGGAGTTGTTCACCGCGTTCGGCTGCTTGGTGACGGTGCGGCCACTGTATTCATTGTTGGGCGCATCGGCGGCGAAATCCTTTTTGTCCCCGGCCTGCGGCGGCGGTGGGCCGTCCAGCCACGCCTTGATCCCGCTGGAATTCTGGTCGATGTTGTACTGGGTGAGCCGCTGGGCCGCTTCCATGTCGTCGAACGCCGAGGAGGCGCCGATCTTCGGCTTCCCGTACGGCCAGGTCTGGGTCGGGGGATCGCCCTGATCGCGCAGCCGCTGCGCCAGTTGCTCATCGGTTTTGCCCACATGCTTGTCGAGGGTGTGCCCGCCGTCGAGGTTCTCATCGCTCGCCAGGTCGATCCGGTAGATGCCCTTGGCCGTGTCCCCGGGGTGCGTGAACTTGCGCTCATGCTTGAACTGGACGAGCGCACGGGCGCCGAACCCCTCGGCCCGTGCCTCCTCGGCCTCGAACTTCGGCATGCATCTGAATGCCTCGTCCAACGGGGCCTTGTGCGCCTCCAGTCGGGGCACCAGTGCATGGAGCTTGCCCTCATAGGTGGAGACCGCCGCGTTGATGGCGCCCTCGTCCAGGTGGAGCGTGATTCCCATCCCCAGCTGCTTCGCCGTCTTGAGCGCGCCCTTGGCCAGGGTCTTCAGATCGTCCAGGATATTCGCGTCGAACTTGAGCTTGCCGATGGCCTCTTCAACGGCTTTCACATAGATCCGGTGGACTTCCTTGCGCATTTCATATGCGGCCTCGGCGAAGTCGTGCAGCACGCTGCTCACCGTGTCACAGGTGTCGATCACCACCGCGAGCGCCGGATGGTTGCTGGTGGCCTGGTTGGTGTCGTGGGCCCACTGGTAGCCCTCGCGTGACTTGCCCCAGGGGGCGGTGCCCCAGACCGCGCTGCAGAAGGAGCGCATGGCGCCGTACCACTCGGCATTGCTCTGGTTGGTGATGGTGCCCAGCTGACCGGTGAGGGTGCCATCGGTCTGGCCCAGTGCCGTTACCGGATTCTGCCAGGCGTCCGAGATTTTCTGGATCGCCTGATAGTCGGGGAGCGGCAGGATATCGGCGGCCTTGCCCCAGCGGAGTGCGTGATGGACGATCGGCCGCAGGATCGCTTCCAGGGCCTTGTCCACGCCATTGAGGATGTCATCGAGAAGGCCGTCCGCGCCGTCATCGACAACGCCGTTCCATTTGAGGTTGGGCACCTTGCCATAGGACGGCGCGCTCCAGATGACATGCGGCAACGGCCGGGTCGGGGCGGGCCCTTGGTGCTGCGGGTTCGAGGCCGCGTCCGCGGTGGCGTACTGATTGGCCGTGACGGTGAAGCCGACGGCCGCGCCGCCCACGCCCTCCACGGCCTTTGCCCAGACCTGCATGACCTTTTCGCCGACATCCCGGTAGGCCGTGTTCACCGCCTCGACGGCGCTGCCCGCGCCGCCGACATTGGCCTGGCCGTTGAGGTCCTTGAGGAACTGGGTGGCCGCCTTGTCGAGCATGCCCTGTTCCATGGCTATCTGCGTGGAGACGCCATAGAGGTTCTCGGGCTTGACGTCGATATTGCCGTTGGCGGGAGGGGCCGAGGGCGGGGTGGTCATCGGCCACCGCTCCAGCCGTTCATCACCGCGCGGTGGGCGGCGGCGTAATTGCCGTGGCCGGTGACGACCATGCTGTGCAGCCAGCGCTGGGCGCCCTCCATGTCCTGCATGGCTTTGTCCCAGGTGTCGAGTGCCTCGACAAAGGTGTCGCGGGCCTCGCCCTCCCAGCCGAGGACGACCTTCTCGGTGCGGCCGTAGAGGTCTTCCAGCTTCTGGTTGAGGTCCTTGAGCAGGTCCTCCAGCTCTGTGGTTATCTCGTGGAGTTTGCTGAACTTCACGGATATGGCGCCGTCGTCCGCCATGTTTTCCCCCGATTAGTACATGTCCAACTTGCTTGCGGGCGCGGTGGATTGGGCGGTGTCCGCATCCGCATTCGCTTCCGCGTCGGCTCGGGCGAGGAGTTGCCGTTCGCCGTCCGCCGATGACTGGAGCCGGCGGAAGCTCCGCATGATCTCGAGATCCTGGCCCGTGAAGCCGTCGCGACTCATTTCGACGCCCTGCTCGATGATGTAGAGCATTTCCCGGATGCGGTCGATGTCCTTGTTGACATCGGCCTGGAGCTGTTTGTAGGAGCTCGCCGCCGCGCTCTGCCAGCCGCTGTCCACGGATTCGACCAACTCATTGAGATGGTTGGCTTTCTGCCTGAGGTAACGCCCCATCGAGCGGAGGTCGGAGGCCAGATCGGTCAGTTCCTTATGGCTGGCCCTGAGCCGGTCATCGCCCATGTTCCCCGTTCACTCTCCCCCGTTGTCCCACCAGTGCATGGGCCGAACCCATACGCATTCTTAGCGTGCCATGGGGCTGGAGTGACAGTTGTTGCCACTTGGTTGTGGCAGTTCCGGGGCAGTATCGGAACATGAGGAACATGAGGGAGAACACGCAGGAAGTGCACGCCCCCATGTATGAGGAGAGCCCCAACCCGCCATTGCTGGGCGGCCGGTTGCCGGATCCGCAGCCGCGGGAGCCGAAGGAGTCGGGGTACCCGCCGCCGTCGCCCGCGCGGGTGATGCGGGCACGGCGGCGCACGGTGCCGAGGTGGGCTCAGCCGGATGAGGGTGAGGGCTGAGTCAGTTGTTGCCTCAGCCGCTCCTTGGCTTCCGGGTCCTTCAGGACGGCCCGGAAGGTGATGGGGCGGGTCGCCTCCGGCGGACAGTCCCACTCCAGCCCGCCGCCGGGCGGGCGGAGCTGCACCAAGGACTCCATGTGGTCCATGACTTGACCGACGCGGTTGGTGCGGGTGTCTACGACGTATGAGCTGAGGGGTGGCGTTTTGCTGTTCACGGGGCGAGCTTGGTGGTCACCTCGCTACGCTGCGTAGTAGCCGAAGGGGTACGGAGTATGCGGGTACATCGGTAGCCCGTAGTGAGGGGGTTCCCCGTGGGAGAAGCGGAGCCGCCGATTGCCTGGCGGTACTGCGGTCACCAGATCAAGCTGTGGCGTGAGCGGGCGGGGGTCACGCGGGACCAGCTCGCGAAGGAGGCGGGGTACGACTACGAGTACGTGAAGTCCATGGAGTTGGGGCGACGGCGCCCCACGCTTCGGTTGCTTCAGGTCGCGGACCAGATGTGCGAGGCGCACGGCATGTTGCTGGCCGCACAAGATTATTTGAAGCCGGAGCGGTTCGTCTCGTATGCGCAGGACTATATGCGTCATGAGGCGGATGCCATCGCGATCAGCGCGTACCAGCCGCTGCTGATTCCGGGCTTGCTTCAAACGGAAGAGACGGTGCGGCTACTGTTCAAGGCCCGCTGGCCGCCCCTGGATGACGAGACCATCGAGGAACGCACTGCCGCAAGGCTTGAGCGCCAGGCCATGCTGGACAAGCAGACGAAGGTGTTCAACTTCGTCATCCTGGAGACCGTACTCAGGTACCCATTCGGCGACAAGGGTCTGCACAGGCGTCAGTTGGAGCACTTGCTCGCGGTTGCCGAGCGGCGCAATGTGACGCTACAGGTGTTGCCTGCCGGCGGGGCACATCCGGGACTGGACGGGCCTTTGATCGTGCTGGAGATGCCTGACCATGACCGCATCGCTTACGAAGAGGGGCAACAGTCGGGCGTCCTGTACGCGGACCCGGAGAAGGTGGCGATTGCAGCGCAAAGGTACGTCGTGATCGCTCAGCGTGCTCTCAGCCCTGAGGAGTCCGTGCGATTCATCCGCAAGCTTGTGGAGGAGCTGTGAGAGCGGAATCGGCCCGAAGGGCAAGCAACTGTGCTGGCGGCTCAGGTGCCCGTAGCGGTGCGGCAGTCCTTGCGTGGGCAAAGCCCAGCTGCAGCGGCACTGGGGGCGGCAATTGCGTTGACGTCGCGATCGGGTGGCGTAAGTCCAGTTACAGCGGTACGTCGGGCGGAGAATGCGTGGAGGTGCGTAGCTGTACCCAGGGTGTCCACATACGGGACAGCAAACGAATACCCGGCCCCCAGCTGACCGTTCCCGTCGCCGCGTGGGCCGCCCTGGTCGCCTTGGTGGGCCGGGCCTGACGGCCGCCCATTGGACCGTGGCTCCTCCGGTCGTATCTCGTGTACACGCCGTCCGTGGCTGGTCGCGCAGTTCCCCGCGCCCCTGGTGGGCGCCCGGAGGCGAGTGAGGAGCTGCCCGCGCCCCTGAGGGGGCGCCCGGAAACGCATCGGCGAGCCGCCTGAGGGGGCCGTACCGCCAACAAGCCGCGTCCGGAGCCGAGTTGGTGCAGGGGACCCCCGTACCCCTGCGCACCCCAACCCCCAACCTCAGCGGAGCGAACATGCGCGGCGCCGGCTGAGCGGCCTGGAACCTGGTGAGACACCACCGGCGCCGCGCGGTACCCCCACGCTAGGGGACCGAGCGTCACCGGCCGAGTGCCCTGGGATGCCAGCAAGGGGACCGTGCGCGCCAGAGGGGACCCTCCGCGCCGGGGAGAGGACAACCTACGCCAGGAAGCGGCAACAGGCTGGCGCATCGCACTGCCCTATGCTGGGCGATCGTGGCCGGGAGTACCGACAAAGGGACAACATCCTCCGCCGTCGCACGCCTCGTCGTGGACGGTGCGGCCGAACTCGGGATCCCCCGGGCCAAATACGCGCACCTCCTGGGGCTGGCGCCCGAGTACCTCAATGACGACCTCTATCGCACTCCCTCCGCCTCGGCCATCCATGTCTGGGAGTTAATGGTCGTCAAGGCGTCCTGGACCGAGGTCGCACCCCTGCTGGTGCGGCGCTCCCAGCTGGGATCCCTGGGGCTCTGGGACTATCTGCTGACCTCCGGTCCCACCCTTCTGGACGGGGCCCGGGACTCCTCCACCTATCTGGCCACCATCGCGGACGCCGGTACCGAGGCGATCGAGATCGTGGAGGACGGCGAGCAGATCACCATCAGCCATGTGAACCTGGCGGACCTCACCTATGACGCCGCCTCCGCCATCCGCTCCTTCGCACTCGGCCTCTATCAGCGGCGGCTCGGCGAGGCGGCCCGGCGGCAGCTGGTGCCGACCAGGGTGGCCCTGGCGGCGAAGGCGCCCAGGCGCCATGGCAGCCTGGTCGAGCTCTACGGCACCCGGGCCATCGACTTCGAGGCGCCGGTCAGTTCCATCACCTTCCTCGCCTCCGATCTGCGCGCGGCGACGCCCTATGCGCAACCGGGCCTGTCAACGGTGCTGAGGCGGCACGCCGAACAGTCGCTGGCCGCCTCCATCCCCCTGCACAGCTGGCTGGACACCTTCCAGGTCGCCCTGCGGGCCGCGTACGCCGATGACGCGGTGACCCTTGCCTCGGTGGCCCAGCGGCTGGCCGTCAGCACCCGTACCCTGCAACGGCGCCTGGACGAGCACGGCACCACCTGGAGCGAACAGGTGGAGTCCGTACGCCGCGAGCAGATCACCCAACTCCTGCGCACCACCGACCTCAGCATCGACTCCATTGCCACGCGCACCGGTTATGCCAATGCGCGGGCCCTGCGGCGGGCGGTGCAGCGCTGGTACGGGGATACGCCCGGTGCGCTGCGGCAGGCGCTCAACGGTGCCGCCCCGGTCTGATTCCGCCGCCGGGCGGAGGGTCTTCCTCCCCGGGAGGGATGGTCCGATGCCTGCCATTGACCAGGATCAGAGGCGATCCCAATGGCATGGCATGGAACAGAGCGGAGAATCATCATGCGGGGCAACTCAGTACGTAGCGGTGGCCTGTTGGCGCTTCTCGCCGCGACCCTGCTTGTCGGCGGCACCCCCGCTGCCACGGCCGCACCGGCGGCCAAGCCGGTGGCCAAGCCGGTGGCCGCCGGCATCAAGGGATGGGCCCGGATGGCCTGGCCGGAAGCCGGAAACGACATCCAGGTCACCGTCAACGCCCAGGCTCTCTTCGACCGCGACCAGCCCTTCAACCCCGCGAGCTCCCGGGGGACGTTCCGCATCAGCCACCGCTATACCGGGCCGAAGGGTCCCGCCTGGTTCAACTGGGGGGATTTCAAGGTGGATTGCGTAAGAGTGGGCGGGCCCGTCGCCACCGTCACCGGAACGCTCACCGATGCCGGGCCCTTCTGGAAGAAGTTCCTGCACTGGCAGGGCGGGAAGCCGATCCGGATGGGCGTCAGCTTCTATGTCGCCGGAAAGCACTCCGGCCCCAGCCGGATCGGCCTGTCCGGGGCGACCGGGAAAGACGAGCCCCCGCTGACCAAGTGCATGGCCCCGGCCCCGGACAGCGCGGTGGTCAAGGGCGGTTACCGCATTCGGGACGACCGGCGTTAGTGCGTCAGCCCTGCCGCCGGGCCAGCCAGAGGCAGCCCGCGCCCATCACCGTGAACACGCTGCCGCCGACCAGGCCGTTGACGCTGGCCGGCTGGTAGCGCCGTTCCGAATGGGCCACATCGCCGCACCGCCGGTTCTCGGCCCCCAGACAGCGGTCGTTGGGGGCCACCACATGCCCCTGCCACACCAGCACATCCTTGTCCCCGGCGGTGCTGAAGTAAATCATCAGCGCTCCCAGGACCAGGAACAGCACACCCAGCACCGCCACCCAGGTCCCCGACGACGGCCCCTTGCCGCCCCGCACGGCGGCGGGCGCGCCCAGCCGCACGGTCACGGGGCGCGGTACTCCCGTCCCGTCCGGGACCTCCACCGTCATCCGCTTCGCCGCCCCGGCCCGGCGGAGCAGCCAGACCGCCCCCGGCACCGCGACCGGGTCCGGAAGCGGGCTTACGGTCTCCGCCACCAGGTCCCAGGCGGCGGTGTGCGAGGGCGAACCCTCGAGCTTCCGGTCCAGCAGATATCGCTGAAGCGCCCGGTAGGCCGTGTCCTTGGTGCCGTATCCCTCCGGAGACCGCCTCACCCGCACCCCCTCGGGTGCGCTCCCGTCAATGACTATTTCCGCCCATTCCCACCGAGACATGCGGTGGAGACTAACCCTCCGCTCTGCCGTGCGGCACCCGCACTTTGCGGGTTCCCGGAGCAGGAGCTGTTCGCCGAGGTCCGTCCGGCGGCGGATGCCGGTTGGCCCCAGTGGCCTCCTCGGTGACCGGCGCGGGTGATCTCGATGCGGGGTAGGACGTGGTCCGGCCGGTCACCTCGGGCGGGAGGCCGACCGGGCCCTACAGAATCGTCTGCAGGGTTTGCACCAGGCCGGCCGCGGTGTCCAGCGTGTCATCCGAGACCCCGTGGGCGCATTCACAGCGGCCGGGGTGCCGGTCATTGTCGTTCGCCTGGGAGGGGGTGGCCAGGGCCAGACTGCCGAGGGCCAGCAGGGCGGCAGCGGCGAGGGTGGTCGCGACCCGTCGGAAGGTGTTCAACTCGGCTCTCCTGAAAGGCGTTTGAGGTGGGTTGAGCACACTCAGGCTGCCCCGCCGGGCGGGCGGTGCACCTGTCCTCACTCTTGTGGGGAGGGGCGCACGGGGGATCGGAAGGGATTGAGGACACCCGGTGTCCGCCATGGTCCCTAGCATGCGGGCGATAAGACCGAGAGGGGTGCGGCGATGACGGCGATGGTGCTGGTTCCCGGGTTCTGGCTGGGCGCCTGGGTCTGGGAGGAAGTGGCCCGTGAGCTGCGGGCCGCCGGGCACACGGTGTACCCGGTGACGCTGACCGGAGTCGGTGAGCGGGCCGGGGAGGCGGCGCCCGGGGTCGGGGTGGAGACACACATCACCGACCTGGTGCGGCTGATCGAGGACCATGATCTGCGCGAGGTGCTGCTGGTGGCACACAGCGGGGCGACCGTGCCGGTCACCGGTGCCGCCGAGCGGCTGCCCGGCCGGATCGCGCGGCTGGTGTATCTGGACAGCGCCCCGCTGCCCGCCGGGGTGTCGGTGCTGGACGCCAACCCCCGGGAGGCCCAGGAGGAATGGCGCCGGCAGGTGGCCGAGCGGGGCGAGGGCCGGATGCTGCCCCCGCCGCCCTTCGACCGGCCCGACGACGGTGAGCTGGCCGGGCTCACCGGCGAACACCTCGCCCGGCTGCGCCGGTTGGCCACCCCGGAACCCTTCGCGGCGGCCACCGGCAGCCTGGAGCTGCCCAAGGGGCTGCCGCCGGTGCCGCGTTCGCTGATCAGCTGCACCTCCACACCGGAGCAGGTGCGCCAGTGGGCGGACAGCGGGCATCCGCTGTTCGCGCCGCTGGCCGGGATGGAGGTGCACCACCTGCCCACCGGGCACTGGCCCATGCTCTCCCGGCCCGTCGAGCTGGCGGCCCTGCTGGCGTCCCTGAGCCCCCGGACACCCGCTGGGTAGGGTGGG
The DNA here is from genome assembly GCF_003121295.1 of Streptomyces orinoci. GTDB lineage: Bacteria > Actinomycetota > Actinomycetes > Streptomycetales > Streptomycetaceae > Streptomyces > Streptomyces orinoci. Next base: position 1,325,876 of record NZ_PHNC01000029.1, on the reverse strand, counting down.
CCGCGACAGCGCAACGTAAGACGGGACCGCACCGTGAGACGGAAGCGCACCGCGAGACGGAATCAGACGGAATCAAGGAGCAGACGTGAGCGAGCCGGCGTCCATAGCCCTGCAACAGGAGATCGCCCGGGACCTCCAGGTCGCCGAGGTCTTCCAGGCGGAGCGGGAGATCGAACGCCGGGTGGCCTTCCTCACCGAGCGGCTGACCGCCACCGGTCTGTCCTCCCTGGTGCTCGGCATCAGCGGCGGCGTGGACTCCACCACCACCGGCCGGCTGTGCCAGCTCGCGGTGGAGCGGGCCAGGGCGGCCGGGCACCCGGCGCGGTTCTATGCGATGCGGCTGCCCTACGGGGTCCAGGCCGATGAGCGTGACGCCCAGCTCGCGCTCTCCTTCATCCGCCCCGACCAGGTACTGACCGTGGACATCAAGCCCGCGAGCGACGCCGCGCTCCAGGCCACGCTGGCTGCCGGGGTGGGTTTCCGTGACGCCGGTCACCAGGACTTTGTCCACGGCAATATCAAGGCGCGGCAGCGCATGATCGCCCAGTATGCGGTGGCCGGCGCGCACAACGGCCTGGTGGTGGGCACCGACCACGCCGCCGAGGCGGTCTCCGGCTTCTTCACCAAGTTCGGTGACGGCGCCGCCGACCTCGTTCCGCTCACCGGCCTGACCAAGCGCCGGGTGCGCGCCCTGGCGGAGGCCCTGGGCGCCCCCGCCGAGCTGGTGTGGAAGACCCCCACGGCCGACCTGGAAACCCTGTCCCCGGGCAAGGCCGACGAGGACGCGCTCGGCGTCACCTACGACGACATCGACGACTTCCTGGAGGGCAAGCCGGTGGCCCCCGAAGCGTTCGAGAAAATCGCCGCCCGGTACCACCTCACCGCCCACAAGCGCCAACTGCCCATCGCGCCCTAGGCGTTGGGAGGCGTCCCGCAGGGCCGGGGCTCCGGCAGCCGTCCGGCCCGGTAGGCGCTGGGGGAGACCCCCATCAACGCCCGGAACTCCGCCCCCATATGGGACTGGTCGTAATACCCGGCCTCGCCGGCCGCCCGGGCCCCGTCGGCGCCGGTGACCGTGGCCAGGGCCCGCCGGACCCGGGCGATGCGCCCGTAGAGCCGGGGGTTCAGGCCCGTACCCCGGGTGAACAGGGTGCGCAGGTGCCGTTCACTGACGCCCAGTTCGCGGGCGATCTCGGGCAGCGCATGCGGCCGGGCCGTGCCCAGCCGGCGCGCGGCCGCGTACACCAGCGCGGCGTTGTCCAGCTCCCCGGTCCGCTGCCCGTCGGCCCGGTCCAGCAGCGCACCCCGCAGCCGGCGCAGCACCGGCTCCGGGCCGGGGCCCAGCCCCCGCAGCTCCTCGGCCAGCCGGTGACCGGACGGCCCCCACAGCTCGTCCAGCCCGATGGCCTGGTCGGTGAGCGCGCTCAGCGGCACGCCCAGCACGGGCAGCGCATGGCCGGGGCGGAGGCGGATGCGTACCGCCTGCCGCACCTCCTTGGCGGGCACATAACCGGCCCGGGTGCGCGGTCCGGTGACCACCAGGCGGCCCTTGCAGTAGGTCAAGGCGGCGGCACCGTCGGGCAGATGGACGATCGGACGGTGGCCGGCGGCCGGGTAGGAGAGGATCTCCGCTCCGGCGACCCAGGGCCGCAGCGGCACCGGAACCGGCACCCTGGCCGGTGCTTGCACGCTCGTACTCACCCCGGCACGCTAACCCGCCGCCCCGCCACCCGCCCCCTTCCGGGCCGCAACTGTGCCGGAACTTCCTAGTGGCCGCCGGCGGCCGTCCGGCACGGTGAACGCATGATCCTGATCACCGGTGCCACCGGCACCATCGGCAGCCAAGTGGTACGTCAGCTCATCGCGCGTGGGGAGCCGGTGCGGGCCATGACCCGCAATCCGGCCGCCGCCCGCCTGCCGGACGAAGTGGAGGTGGTCGCGGGCGACTTCGGGGACACCGCCTCGCTGGAGCGGGCGGTGCACGGCGCCACGGCGGTGTTCGCGCTGTCCGGCGCCGGACCGGAGATCCCGGACCATGACCGGGCGCTGATCGGCGCGGCCCGGGCGGCCGGGGTGCGCCGGGTGGTCAAGCTGTCCTCGATCGGCATGGCGGGGGCGGAGCCGCCGCCCTGGCATGAGGCGGGTGAACGGGCCGCCCGGGAAAGCGGGTTGGGCTGGACCTTTCTGCGGCCGTCCGCCTTCGCCTCCAACGCCCTGGAGTGGGCCCCGGCGATCCGGGCCGGCGAGCCGGCGCCCAACCGCTTCGGCTCCGGCCGGCTGGGCGTGGTGGACCCCAGGGATGTCGCCGAGGTGGCGGTGCTGGCGCTCACTTCCGATCGGCACCAGGGGCGGGCGTACACCCTCACCGGACCGGAACTGATCAGCGCCGGGGAGCAGGCGGCCGTGCTGAGCGCCGAGTTGGGCCGTCCCGTCACCCTGGCGGACATACCCCTGGAGCGGCTGCGCCAACAGATGCTGGCCTACCGGCCGGACCCCGCCTTTGTGGACCAGGTGATGGCGGGGGTCGAGGCGGTACGGGACGGCCGCGCCGAGGTGTTCAGCGACGACCTGCCCCGGGTACTGGGCCGCCCGGCCACCGGCTTCGCCGAGTGGGCCAGGGACCACCGGGCGGCGTTCACCGGCTGACGGCCCGGCTCCGGCGGCCGGCTCTGCCGATCGGCGGACGGGGCGGCGGCACGGTCTGCCGATCGGCCGATGGTGTGCGGGCGGTGGCCGGGCGAGGCTGAAGTGCCGCCCGGTCCAAGGGAGAACGGGCGCTCGCTGCCAGGGAGTTGCCATGTCCGTGAGATCCGCCTTCCGTACCGTTCCCGGCGTGCCCCGCTGGGCGAGCCGGGCGGCGCACGTCGCGGCGCTGACCGCGGTGCCCTCGGGGCTGTGGCGGGTGGCCATCGCGGTGGGGATCCCGGTGGGGCTGGGCCGCTCCGAGCTGAGGCAGATGCATGTGCCGGGGTGGGGGACGGTGGCGCTGGTGGGGCTGAGCCTGTTCGCCGAGGCACTGGCCTTCCTCAGCCTGGGCCTGGTGCAGCCGTGGGGCGAAGTCTGGCCGCGCTGGCTGCCGTTGCTGCGCGGCAGGCGGGTGCCGGTGGCGGCCGCGGTGGTGCCCGCCGCGCTGGGGGCGCTGGCGGTGACGGTCTACGGTGTGCTCTTCGTCTGGTCCTCCCTGCACGCGGACATGGACGTCAGCGACTGGGGGTACGGGCTGATCATCGTGCTCTACTCGCCGCTGCTGCTGTGGGGGCCGCTGCTCGGGGCGGTCATGGTGCACTACTACGCGCGCCGGACCGGTTGATCCGGACGACCCCGGTTCGCCGTCTCCGGCCCCTTCGACGCCCGTCGGGCGGCCCTTATCCTGTTGCCCAGCTATGACAGGAGAGGGGGAGCCGGCGTGCAGTGGTGGTGGGTGTTCATTGCCATCGGTCCCATTGGGGCCGTCGCCGCGTCGCTCCGCGACAACGCCAAGTCCGCGCTGAGGGTGCGGCACAAGCGCAAGCTGGAGCTGATGGAGGCCCAGCGCAGGGAGCGTGCCGAGCTGGAGGCGGCGGGCAAACCGCCCGCCGCGGTGTGCGGTTGTGGGCACCACCTGGCGAAGCACGACAAACAGGGCAAGTGCCATGAGACGGTTGAGGTTCCGGTCGCCTGGGACGCCGACCGCAAGCCGGTCCGTTTCGAGCCGGGACGGTGCAACTGCCAGCAGTATGTGGGCCCGCAGCCGCTGGCCACGGTCTATGCGGAGGAGCTCACCGAGCTGGGGTGAGGGTGGGCCTCACTCGCCGACGGGCCGCCCCAGCAGCATCGCGGGCGCTCCCGCCACCCGAGTGAGCACGATCACACAGGAGTTGGGCCCGTCCAGCCGCAGCTTTTTGCGTAGTTCCTCCGGTTCCACGGCCGAGCCCCGCTTCTTGATGACGGCCACGCCCACCGCGCGCTCGCGCAGAATCGCCTTCAGCCGCTTGAGGTTGAAGGGCAGCACATCGGTGATCTCATAGCCGGTGGCAAAGGGCGTCGGGCGCGGGGCGTCGGCGGTGAAGTAGGCGATGGTCTCGTCGATCAGACCGCCGTCCAGCTCCCGGGCCGCCTCGGCGACCAGATGGGCGCGGATCACCGCGCCGTCCGGCTCGTAGAGGTAGCGGCCCACCGGGCGCACCGCCGGATCCGGCAGGCCCTCGCCGGTGAGCGAGGCACCGCCGGGCAGCAGGGTCGCCCGCCGGGCGCCCGGCTCGGTGCCGAACCACAGAACGGCCTCCTTGACGTCCCCGGCGTCGGAGATCCACTCCGCCTCCGCGTCCTCGGGGATGGCCTCGTGGGGCACCCCGGGGGCGATCTTCAGGGCGGCGTACGGGGCGGTACGGGCGGCCTCCACGGCCCAGGACAGCGGCGGCGAGTACGCCTCCGGGTCGAAAATGCGGCCGCGGCCGCCGCGGCGGGCGGGGTCCACGAAGACGGCGTCGTACCCGGCGGTGTCCACCTCCGTCACATCGGCGCAGCGCACCTCGATCAGCCCGGCCAGGCCCAGCGCGGCCGCATTGGCCCTGGCCACCTCGCAGGTCAGCGGGTCGCGATCGACGGCGAGCACAGAGACCCCGGCGCGGGCCAGCGCGATGGCGTCACCGCCGATGCCACAGCAGAGGTCGGCCAGCCGGCGTACCCCCAGCGCGGCGAAGCGCCGGGCGCGGTGGGCGGCCACCGAGGCGCGGGTGGCCTGTTCCACGCCGTTGGGGGTGAAGAACATCCGGCCGGCGTCCTCGGCGCCGAACTTGGCCACCGCGCGCTGCCGCAGCCGCGCCTGCCCCAGTGCCGCCGACACCAGCTCCGGGGCGTGCTCCCGGCGCAGCCGGGTGGCGGTGGCCAGTTCCCGGGCCGGGTCGTAGTCGCGCAGCCCGGCCAGCAGGGCCTGGCCCTCCTCGGTGAGCAGGGCGGCGAAGGCGGTGCGGGGATCGTCGTTCGGTGCGGGCACGGGCTCATTCTCGCCGAGCGGGCGGCGGGGGCCGGACCCCGGAGGGGTGTCCCATGCCGAGCGCTTCTCGAACGACTGGACAAGAATCAGTGGTGTGATCGTGTCTGCAGCCTCCGCGCCGTCGCCCACCGCCCGTATATCCCGCCGCTCGCGAATATCCCGTGGCCCGCGCGGCCGCGCCGTCCGGGCCGGTGCGGCCGGGGCCGCCGCGCTGCTGTTCGCGGGGCTGCTGGCCGGCTGCTCCGGCGGCTCCTCCGGCCCGTCCAAGGCGGCGAGCGGCGCCCCCGTCACCCATACCGCCGCACCGGCCCACAGTGCGCCGCCCGATGACTCCTACCGCCGCTGGGGGCTGGACAAGCCGCTGGCCCCGCCGCCCAAGCCGCCCGCGACCCGGCTGACCGACCACTTCACCGGCCCCACCCCGCAGATCGTCCGGCGGGTGCCGACCAAGGACAAGATCGTCTTTGTCACCTTCGACGACGGGGCGGAGAAGGATCCGCGGTTCATCCAGATGACCAAGGACCTCAGGCTGCCCTTCACCATGTTCCTCACCGACCAGATAGCCCGCGCCGGGCGCGGCTATGGCTACTTCCAGCAGCTGCGGGCGCTCGGCAACGGCATCGACAACCACACCATCAGCCACCCCAATCTGCGCACTCTCAGTGCGGAGGACCAGCAGCGCGAGATCTGCGGTCAGCAGGACCGGCTGGCCAAGCGGCTGGGCAAGCGGCCGGTGCTGTTCCGCCCGCCGTACGGCAACTACAACCAGGCCACCCTGGCGGTGGCCGGCGGCTGCGGGATCAAGGCCGTGGTGCTCTGGCAGGCCACCATGCAGATCAACGACATGCGCTACGCCACCGGCGACGGGCTGCACCCGGGGGACATTGTGCTGGCCCACTTCCGCGGCCCCCATGAGCTCAAGGGCGCCTCGATGACCACCATGGTCAGCAACATGCTGCGCAGCATCCAGCGGCAGGGCTACACGGTGGCCAGGCTGGAGGACTACGTCTGAGGGGCGCGCGGCGTCCGAGGGGCGCGCGCCGGATCCGGACGGCTCGCTGGGAATTGGCACTCCGCTTGACCGAGTGCTAAGCGCGTCATAGTCTCGCTTCCGTTGGCACTCTCCACCGGGGAGTGCCAAACGCAGCGACGGGCAGGTCCGGCACCCGCGACGACGGATCCACCTGGTCGCCACCCTCAGACAGTTAACCCCGTGAGATCTCCGAAGGGGGAGGTCGGATCGTGACGACCACCAGCTCCAAGGTTGCCATCAAGCCGCTCGAGGACCGCATCGTGGTCCAGCCGCTGGACGCCGAGCAGACCACGGCCTCCGGCCTGGTCATTCCGGACACCGCCAAGGAGAAGCCCCAGGAGGGCGCTGTCCTGGCCGTCGGCCCGGGCCGCTTCGAGAACGGTGAGCGCCTCCCGCTCGACGTCAAGGTCGGCGACGTCGTTCTCTACAGCAAGTACGGCGGCACCGAGGTGAAGTACCAGAACGAGGAGTACCTCGTTCTCTCGGCTCGCGACGTGCTCGCGATCATCGAGAAGTAATTCACCCAAGGCTTTCGATACTTCGAAGCTGTTCTGCGCCCCAGGTACCCGCGTAACAAACAGCCGGGCGCCCGGGGCGCAGTTCGTTTAAGACACGGCGAAGGACACCTATCCCCATGGCCAAGATCCTGAAGTTCGACGAGGACGCCCGTCGCGCCCTTGAGCGCGGCGTCAACAAGCTTGCCGACACCGTGAAGGTGACGATCGGCCCCAAGGGCCGCAATGTCGTCATCGACAAGAAGTTCGGCGCTCCCACCATCACCAACGACGGCGTCACCATCGCACGCGAGGTCGAGCTCGAGGACGCGTACGAGAACCTGGGCGCCCAGCTCGTCAAGGAGGTGGCGACCAAGACCAACGACATCGCGGGTGACGGCACCACCACCGCCACCGTGCTGGCCCAGGCGCTGGTCCGCGAGGGTCTGCGCAATGTCGCCGCCGGTGCCTCCCCGGCCGCCCTGAAGAAGGGCATCGACGCCGCGGTCAAGGCCGTCTCCGAGGAGCTGCTGGCCACCGCCCGTCCGATCGACGACAAGTCCGACATCGCCGCCGTGGCCGCGCTCTCCGCGCAGGACCAGCAGGTCGGCGAGCTGATCGCCGAGGCGATGGACAAGGTCGGCAAGGACGGTGTGATCACCGTCGAGGAGTCCAACACCTTCGGTCTGGAGCTGGACTTCACCGAGGGCATGGCCTTCGACAAGGGTTACCTCTCGCCGTACATGGTCACCGACCAGGAGCGTATGGAGGCCGTCCTGGACGACCCCTACATCCTGATCCACCAGGGCAAGATCTCCTCCATCACCGAGCTGCTGCCGCTGCTGGAGAAGATCATCCAGGCCGGTGGCTCCAAGCCGCTGCTGATCATCGCCGAGGATGTCGAGGGCGAGGCGCTCTCCACCCTGGTGGTCAACAAGATCCGCGGCACCTTCAACGCGGTGGCCGTCAAGGCCCCGGGCTTCGGTGACCGCCGCAAGGCGATGCTGGGCGACATGGCCGCCCTCACCGGCGCCACCGTCATCGCCGAGGAGGTCGGCCTCAAGCTCGACCAGGCCGGCCTGGAGGTGCTGGGCACCGCCCGCCGCGTCACCGTCACCAAGGACGACACCACCATCGTGGACGGCGGCGGCAAGTCCGAGGACGTCACCGGCCGGGTCGCCCAGATCAAGGCCGAGATCGAGACCACCGACTCCGACTGGGACCGCGAGAAGCTCCAGGAGCGCCTGGCCAAGCTGGCCGGCGGCGTCTGCGTCATCCGCGTCGGCGCGGCCACCGAGGTCGAGCTCAAGGAGCGCAAGCACCGCCTGGAGGACGCCATCTCCGCGACCCGCGCCGCGGTCGAGGAGGGCATCGTCTCCGGTGGTGGCTCCGCGCTGGTCCACGCAGTCAAGGTGCTCGGTGACAACCTGGGCAAGGAGGGCGACGAGGCCACCGGTGTCGCCGTGGTCCGCCGCGCCGCCGTGGAGCCGCTGCGCTGGATCGCCGAGAACGCCGGCCTGGAGGGCTATGTCATCACCTCCAAGGTCGCCGAGCTGGACAAGGGCCAGGGCTTCAACGCCGCCACCGGTGAGTACGGCGACCTGGTGAAGGCCGGCGTCATCGACCCGGTCAAGGTCACCCGCTCCGCCCTGGAGAACGCCGCCTCCATCGCCTCCCTGCTGCTCACGACCGAGACCCTGGTCGTCGAGAAGAAGGAAGAGGAGCCCGCCGAGGCCGGCCACGGTCACGGCCACGCCCACTGACGCGCGTTCGTCAACCGCCCGAGGCCCGGCCCCCGTTGGGGGCCGGGCCTCGGCCGTGGGTGCCAACTGCCTCAGCTGGGGCCGTACTTGCGGCCGGTGGTGGAGGACACCCGGCCCAGCGCCCCACGCGGCACCAGCTTGGACAGACCGGTCAGCGCCTTGTAGCGGGGGTCCGGAATGGACAGCGACTTGCCGCGGGCCAGGTCCTTGAGCGCGGCGTCCACCAGCCGGTCGGCGTCCAGCCACATCCAGCCGGGGATGTTCTCCGTCCCCATCCCCGCCCGCTGGTGGAACTCGGTGCGGACAAAGCCCGGGCACAGCGCCATCAGCCGCACCCCGCTGCCCGCCAGATCCCGCGCGGCACCCTGGGTGAACTGCACCACCCACGCCTTGCTGGCCCCGTACGTCCCGCGCGGCACAAAGGCCGCCACCGAGGCCACATTGACCACTCCGCCGCGCCGCCGCTCCCGCATTCCGCCGGCCGCCGCCATGGTCAGCCGGAGCACCGCCTCGCAGTGCACCCGCAGCATGGTCAGCTCATCGGCGACCGAAACCTCCAGGAAACGGCCCTTGTTGCCGAAGCCGGCATTGTTGACCAGCAGGTCCACCGGGCGTTTGCGGTCCGAGAGCCTGGCCTCCACCGCGGCGATCCCCTCCTCCCGGGAGAGGTCCGCCCGCAGTACCTCGGCCTCCACCCGGTGCCGGTCGTGGAGTTCGGTGGCGTGCTCATGCAGCCGCTTCTCGTCCCGGGCGACCAGAACCAGGTCATGCCCGTCGGCGGCCAGCCGTCGTGCGAAGGCCGCGCCGATGCCGGCCGTCGCGCCCGTGATCAGTGCAGTGGTCATGCCGGAACGTTAGTGCCCGGGAGGCCGCCGTGGTCGCGGAGGTTTCAGCCTTCTATGGAACCCTGACCCGCCTGATGGGCCAGCGCCTTGCTCCGCAGCTCGGGATGGAGCCCGTCCCCGGCCGCCAGAACCCGGGGCAGCAGCGCCCGCTCGGTGGTCTGGGCCCGGAAGGCGAAGGCGATGCTGACCTCATGGGCGGGCCGGTGCACCACCGTCACCGGATCACCCGCACGGACCTCTCCCGGCTCGATCACCCGCAAGTACGCCCCGGGCGCGGCGGCTTGGGTGAACCGCTTGATCCAGCCCGACTCCCGCAGCCAGTCGCCGAAGGTCCGGCAGGGGATGCGCGGCGAGGTGACCTCCAGCAGCAGCCGCTCGCCTATCCGCCAACGTTCCCCGATCCGGCCGCCGTTGACATCGATGCCGGTGGTGGTGAGGTTCTCGCCGAAGGAGCCCGGCGGCAGGGCGCGCCCCAACTCCCGCTCCCAGAAGTCCAGATCCTCCCGGGCAAAGGCATAGACCGCCTGGTCGTCCCCGCCGTGGTGGTGCCGCAGAATCACCTCGTCCCCCGCCAGCCCGCTGCCCGCGATGCCCTTGGGGCCGGGGGCGGCCACCGCCACCGGCCCCTGGACGGGGCGCTTGTCGATGCCGGTGGCCAGGCCGCCGGTGAACTCACCGGGGTGGCCGGGGCGGTCGTCCACCGTGGTGGCCGAGCCGATGTTCACGGAGAGGATGCGCATAACCGAAGCGTAGGCGGGCGTAACTCAAAGGGTCCAGCGATTATCGTCCATCGGCCCCAAGCAGCGCTTATGCTTGGTTTCATGATCGAGGCTCGTCATCTCAGGGTGCTGCGCGCGGTGGCCGCCAGCGGTTCGTTCTCCGCCGCCGCCCGGGAGCTGGGCTGCACCCAGCCCGCGGTCAGCCAGCAGATGAAGGCCCTGGAGCAGTCCACCGGCACCCCGCTGCTGATCCGCACCGGCCGGGAGATGCGGCTGACCGAGGCCGGCGAGGCCCTGGTGCGGCACGCCGCCGGGATCCTGGCCGGGCTGACCGCCGCCGAGGAGGAGATCGCCGCCATCGCCGGGCTGCGGGCGGGCCGGGTGCGGCTGGTGTCCTTCCCCAGCGGCAGCTCCACCCTGGTGCCCGGGGCGCTGGCGGCGATGCGGGCCGGGCATCCCGGCACCCGGGTCTCCCTGGTGGAGGCCGAGCCGCCGCGCTCGGTGGAGATGCTGCGCTCCGGCGACTGCGAGATTGCCCTGGCCTTCCGCTACCCCGAGGTGCGCGGGGCCGACCCGGCCGGTGCCGAGTGGGCGGATCTGGTGGTCCGGCCGCTGCTCACCGACCGGCTGATCGGGGTGGTGCCCGAGGAGCACCCGCTGGCCGGCGCGGACCGGGTCGGCATAGCGGAGCTGGCCGCGGAGCCCTGGATCGCCGGCTGCCCGCGCTGCCGGCGGCATCTGGTGGAGGTGTGCGAGAGCGCCGGCTTCACCCCGCGCATCGACTTCGCCACCGATGACTATCCGGCGGTCTTCGGGCTGGTGGGAGCCGGTCTGGGGGTGGCCGTGATGCCGGAGCTGGCGCTGGAGTCGGTACGTCCCAAGGGGATCCGGACGGTGGCGGTGGAGCCGCTGGTGCAGCGCGAGATCGTGGCCCTGACGCTGCCGGACCTGGCCCGGGTCCCGGCGGTCGGGGCCATGCTGGACCGGCTCGCGGCGGCGGCCGGGCGCTGAGCGCCGGGCCGGGCGGGGCGGCCGGGTCTCGAAGAAACGTTTATTCAGGCAGGTGCGGCGAGGTCAGGCGCTCATGGTCCCGGCCGCTCCGGCCGCCGAGATGGGCCGGTGGCGGGCGCGCCCCATCAGCTCCTCGCGCTCGTCCTCGGTGAGTCCGCCCCACACTCCGTACGGTTCGCGGACCGCCAGGGCATGAGCCGCGCACTCCGCGCGTACCGGGCACCGCATGCACACTTCCTTCGCCGAGGTCTCGCGTGCGCTGCGCGCCGCGCCGCGCTCGCCCTCGGGGTGGAAGAACAGCGAGCTGTCCACACCCCGGCAGGCCGCGAGCAGCTGCCAGTCCCACAGGTCGGCGTTGGGGCCGGGAAGGCGGGAGAAATCTGCCATGACTTGTCCCCTCGATACGAACTCGTTGATGCGAACCGTCAGTTGATCTGTTGCCGCGATCTGTTTCCGTATGAGCAGAAAATATGACTCATTTGCGAATCTAGCGGCAGTCTCCGGGAAATGCGAAGAAAAACGGGTCCAAGCAGGCAAACGGTGCATGACTCGAACGGCGTGGCGAGCGCCCCCGGTGCGCCCTGCTCCGTGTCCGTGCCCTCACGTAGAGTGCCGAACATGGCCGACCAAGCCCGTAACTCTTTCGGGTGACCGTCGTTGAGAGGGCGGAGGCGGTTGGTGATCGCAGCGGCCGGCGGATGTCCGAGGCGGTCCGCGCTCGCCAATCGCGCAGGTGACGATCAGTACCAGCCTGGAGGCTCAAGGTGACGCGCATCAGCTGCGGAGGACGGCCATGACTTCCGTCCTCGTCTGCGACGACTCCCCGCTTGCCCGAGAGGCGCTCCGTCGTGCGGTGGCGACAGTGCCCGGCGTCGAGCGCGTGACGACGGCGGCCAACGGCGAGGAAGTCCTCCGCCGCTGGGGCGCCGATCGCTCGGATCTCATTCTCATGGACGTACGCATGCCCGGCCTGGGCGGAGTGGAGACCGTCCGGCGGCTGCTCTCCGCGGATCCCGGCGCCCGCATCATCATGCTCACCGTGGCCGAGGACCTCGACGGGGTGGCCCTGGCCGTCGCCGCCGGAGCCCGCGGCTATCTGCACAAGGACGCCTCGCGCGCCGAGCTGCGGGCCACCGTCACCCAGGCGCTGGCCGACCCGACCTGGCGGCTGGCGCCCCGCCGGCTGCGCTCGGCCGAGATGGGCGCCGCGCCCACCCTCACCGCGCGGGAGATCCAGGTGCTGGAGGGCATGAGCCACGGCCGCTCCAACGCCGAGATCGGCCGTGAGCTGTTCCTCTCCGAGGACACCGTCAAGACGCACGCCCGGCGGCTGTTCAAAAAGCTCGGAGCTTCCGACCGGGCCCACGCCGTGGCGCTCGGCTTCCGCTGGGGCCTGGTCCGCTAGGCGCCGTGACGTGCGGTGCTGTGGGGGATTGACGCACCCCGCTCGCCCTGGGGCGGGCGGGGCGATGCGCCGTCGCTCCCCGGCCCGCTGCACGTTTCCCGCGCGCTGCCGCATCCTTGAGCTATGGAGTTCCTCGGGGACGGCTCGGTCGGGCGTGATGGGAGGGCGCGGGAGATGAACGCCGGCGCACCCGCTCAAGACGTGACGGTGCACAACCACGGACGCGATGCCGCGGACGCTCCGGCGCCAAGGCACCATGGACCGATGCGCGAGAACGACGAGGCGAGTCCCCCGGTGGCCGCCGGCCCCGGGGAGATCGGCACCCTCGTCACCCGCGCCGTGGAGGGCGACCGCCAGGCCACCCATGATCTGCTCGCCCTGGTGCACCCGCTGGCGCTGCGCTACTGCCGCACCCGGCTGTCGCGACTGCCGGGGGACGCCCGGCACTTCGTGGACGACCTCGCCCAGGAGGTCTGCCTGGCGGTGCTGTGCGCGCTGCCGCGCTACCGGGACACCGGGCGGCCCTTCGAGGCCTTTGTGGTGGCCATCGCCGCGCACAAGGTGGCCGATCTGCAGCGCGCCGCCATGCGCCACCCGGGGAGCACCGCCGTGCCCTCCGACGAGATGCCCGAGCAGCCGGATGACTCCCTGGGTCCGGAGGAGCGGGCGCTGCTCAGCAGCGATGCCGAGTGGGCCAAGAAGCTGCTGGCCAGCCTGCCGGAGAACCAGCGCGAGCTGGTGCTGCTGAGGGTGGCGGTGGGGCTGACCGCCGAGGAGACGGGGCAGATGCTGGGGATGTCGCCGGGTGCGGTGCGGGTCGCCCAGCACCGGGCGCTGAGCAGGTTGCGGGCGCTCGCCGAGCAGTGAGGCCCGTGCGGCGCCATTGGTAGAAAACTCCAAGTGATGCGGGCCTCAGCGCTCGTGGAATGGGCCACCTGTGGACGCCCGTTAGCATGGGAGTCCTCGCTGAGGCAAGGGGGATCCCCGGGGTGTCCTCCGGCCCGCAATACCGCGTCTGGGAAGGTGTCATGACTGACAACATCGACGGAATGCCCGAGAAGTTCGCGATGCTCGGTCTGACATATGACGACGTCCTGCTGCTGCCGGGCGCCTCGGAGGTCCTGCCGAACGCGGTGGACACCTCCTCCCGGGTCTCCCGCAACGTCCGGGTGAACATTCCGCTGCTCTCCGCGGCGATGGACAAGGTCACCGAGGCCCGGATGGCCATCGCCATGGCCCGCCAGGGCGGCGCCGGTGTGCTGCACCGCAACCTCTCCATCGAGGACCAGGCCAACCAGGTCGATCTGGTCAAGCGCTCGGAGTCCGGCATGGTCTCGGACCCGATCACGGTCCGTCCGGACGCCACCCTGGCCGAGGCGGACGCGCTGTGCGCCCGCTTCCGGATCAGCGGGGTGCCGGTCACCGATGAGGCGGGCAAGCTGCTGGGCATCGTCACCAACCGCGATATGGCCTTCGAGACCGACCGCACCCGTGCGGTGCGCGCGGTGATGACCCCGATGCCGCTGGTCACCGGCAAGGTCGGCATCTCCGGCGAGGACGCCATGGAGCTGCTGCGCCGCCACAAGATCGAGAAGCTGCCGCTGGTGGACGACTCCGGCGTGCTCAAGGGCCTGATCACGGTCAAGGACTTCGTCAAGGCCGAGCAGTACCCCAACGCCGCCAAGGATGCCGACGGCCGGCTGATCGTCGGTGCCGCGGTGGGCGTCGGCGACGAGGCGTACGACCGGGCCCAGGCGCTGGTCGAGGCCGGGGCGGACTTCCTGGTGGTGGACAGCGCCCATGGCCACAGCCGGGGCATCCTGGACATGATCGCCAAGGTGAAGTCCAACATCAATGTGGATGTGGTCGGCGGCAATGTCGCCACCCGGGACGGCGCCCAGGCGCTGATCGACTCCGGTGTGGACGGCGTCAAGGTGGGCGTGGGCCCGGGCTCGATCTGCACCACCCGGGTGGTCGCCGGCATCGGCGTCCCCCAGGTCACCGCCATCTACGAGGCCGCACAGGCCTGCCACGCGGCGGGCGTCCCGCTGATCGGCGACGGCGGCCTGCAGTACTCCGGTGACATCGCCAAGGCCATCGCGGCCGGCGCGGACACCGTGATGCTGGGCTCGCTGCTGGCCGGCTGCGAGGAGTCGCCGGGCGAGATGGTCTTCATCAACGGCAAGCAGTTCAAGTCCTACCGGGGCATGGGCTCGCTGGGTGCCATGCAGTCGCGCGGCCAGGCCCGTTCCTTCTCCAAGGACCGCTACTTCCAGGACAACGTCCTCTCCGAGGACAAGCTGGTCCCCGAGGGCATCGAGGGCCAGGTGCCCTACCGCGGCCCGCTGGCCTCGGTCGCCCACCAGCTCATCGGCGGTCTGCGGGCCTCCATGGGCTATGTGGGATCCGCCAACATCCAGGAGCTCAAGGACAAGGGCCGCTTTGTCCGGATCACCACCGCGGGGCTCAAGGAGAGCCACCCGCATGACATCCAGATGACGGTCGAGGCGCCCAACTACTCCCGGCGGTAGTAACCAGTCGTTCAGCCGAAGCCCGCGACCGACCGGCCGCGGGCTTCGCCGCGTCGGGGATACTGGAACGGCAGACGTGAAAAGAAGGGCCACAACGTGACTGAGATCGAGATCGGGCGCGGAAAGCGCGGCCGCCGGGCATACGCGTTCGACGACATCGCCGTCGTCCCGAGTCGCCGTACCCGCGACCCCAAGGAGGTCTCGATCGCCTGGCAGATCGACGCCTACCGCTTCGAGCTGCCGTTCCTGGCGGCCCCCATGGACTCCGTGGTCTCCCCGGAGACCGCCATCCGCATCGGTGAGCTGGGCGGCCTGGGCGTGCTCAACCTCGAGGGCCTGTGGACCCGCTACGAGGACCCCGAGCCGCTGCTGGCCGAGATCGCCGAGCTGGATGAGCGCACCGCCACCAAGCGCCTGCAGGAGATCTACTCCGCCCCCATCAAGGAGGAGCTGATCGGCCAGCGCATCAAGGAGGTGCGCGACTCCGGTGTGGTGACCGCCGCCGCGCTCTCCCCGCAGCGCACCGCGCAGTTCTCCAAGGCCGTGGTGGACGCGGGCGTGGACATCTTCGTCATCCGCGGCACCACCGTCTCCGCCGAGCATGTCTCCGGCGCCGCCGAGCCGCTCAACCTCAAGCAGTTCATCTATGAGCTGGACGTTCCGGTGATCGTCGGCGGCTGTGCCACCTACACCGCCGCCCTGCACCTGATGCGCACCGGCGCCGCCGGTGTGCTGGTGGGCTTCGGCGGCGGCGCCGCCCACACCACCCGCAATGTCCTGGGCATCCAGGTGCCGATGGCCACCGCGGTGGCCGATGTGGCCGCCGCCCGCCGGGACTACATGGACGAGTCCGGCGGCCGCTATGTCCATGTCATCGCCGACGGCGGCGTGGGCTGGTCCGGCGACCTGCCCAAGGCCATCGCCTGCGGTGCCGACGCCGTGATGATGGGCTCCCCGCTGGCCCGCGCCACCGACGCCCCCGGCCGCGGCCACCACTGGGGCATGGAGGCCGTCCACGAGGATGTGCCGCGCGGCAAGCGGATGAACCTGGGCGTGGTGGGCTCCACCGAGGAGATCCTGCTCGGCCCCTCGCACACCCCGGACGGTTCCATGAACTTCTTCGGCGCCCTGCGCCGGGCCATGGCCACCACCGGCTACAGCGAGCTCAAGGAGTTCCAGCGGGTCGAGGTGACGGTCGCGCCGTCCGCCCACGACAAGCGCTGACCCGCCGTCAGTGAAGGGCCCGGCCGTATGGCCGGGCCCTTCGCATGTCCGGGGCATCCATCAACTCCGTATAAAGGTTCGGCGATAGGGAATACTGGCGACTTATGGCGCAAAGTAAGTCGTTCAGCGGCAGGGACATGGGCATCGACCTCGGCACCGCCAACACGCTGGTGTATGTGCGCGGTAAGGGAGTGGTGCTCAATGAGCCCTCGGTGGTGGCCGTCAACGCCGATGACGGCAGTGTCCTTTCGGTGGGGTCCGAGGCCAAGGAGACCATCGGCCGCACCCCGTCCAATATCGTGGCCGTCCGCCCGCTGCGGGACGGCGTCATAGCCGACTTCGAGATAGCCGAGCGGATGCTGCGGCACTTCATCAAGAAGGTCACCGGCAGCCGCTGGCTGACCCGGCCGCGCGTGGTGATCTGTGTGCCCTCCGGCATCACCGGGGTGGAGCGCCGGGCGGTCATCGAGGCCGCCTCCCAGGCCGGTGCCCGGGCGGTGCACCTGGTGGAGGAGCCGATGGCGGCGGCGATCGGCGCCGGGCTGCCGGTCAGCGAGCCCACCGGCTGCATGGTGGTGGACATCGGCGGCGGCACCACCGAGGTCGCGGTGATCTCGCTGGGCGGCATCGTCACCGCCCGCTCGGTGCGCACCGCGGGCGACGCCATGGACGCGGCCGTGATCTCCTATGTGAAGAAGAAGTACGCGCTGGCCATCGGTGAACGCACCGCCGAGGACATCAAGTTGAGCATTGGCTCCGCCTCGCCCACCGTCAGCTGGACGGCCGGCCCGGACGCCGCCGCCGACCCGGAGCGCACCCAGGGCCTGGCGCCCGCCGAGCGCTACACCATCCGCGGCCGCGACCAGGTCAGCGGTCTGCCCAAGACGCTGGAGCTGACCGCCGACGAGATCCGGCACGCGCTCGCCGAGCCGGTGGACGCCATAGTGATGGCCGTCCGGCAGACCCTGGACGAGACCCCGCCGGAGCTCTCCGGCGACATCATGGACCGCGGCATCGTCCTCACCGGCGGCGGCGCCCTGCTGCGCGGCCTGGACGTCCGGCTGAGCCAGGAGCTGGACATCCCGGTGCTGATCGCCGACGATCCGCTGGACTGTGTGGCGGTGGGCACCGGCCGTTGTGTGGAGGACTTCGCCTCGCTGCGCACCCTGCTGGACGCCCAGCCGCGGCTGCCGATGAGCGGGCGGCTGTAACGCCCGGGGCCTCAGAGCCGGTGCGCCGTACCCGCGGGGCTCGCGCCCCTGGTGTCCAGCATCAACTGGGCCTTGACCGCGAGCCCTTGCAGGTCGTACGTGCGGTGGTGCTGGAGCAGCACCGTCAGGTCGGCGGCGGCCGCGGCCTCGTAGACGCTGTCCGCCCGGGGCACCGGCCGGCCCAGCACCCGCCACTGGGTCACATGGGGGTCGTGATAGCTGAGCTGTGCGCCCAGCTCCAGCAGCCGGGAGGCCACCTCCCGGGCGGGTGAGCCCTCCTGGTCGGCGATGTCCGCCTTGTAGCCGACGCCGAGCAGCAACACCCGCGCCCCGCGCGCCGATTTGCCGTGTTCATTGAGCAAGGCGGCGCAGCGCTGCACCACATAGCGGGGCATCCGCCCGTTGACCTCCTGGGCCAGTTCCACCATCCGCAGCGGGTAGCCCAGCGTACGGCCCTTGTAGGCAAGGTAGTTGGGGTCCACCGGCACTCCGTGGCCGCCGACTCCGGGGCCGGGGCGGAAGGCCTGGAAGCCGAAGGGCTTGGTCTCCGCGCAGCGCACCACGTCCCACAGATCCACGCCGATGTCATGGCAGAAGACCGCCATCTCATTGGCCAGCGCGATATTGACGTGCCGGTAGTTGGTCTCCCAGACCTTGACCGCCTCGGCCTCGCGGGGACCCCGGGCACGTACCACCTTCTCGCAGAAGCGCCCGTAGAAGGCGGCGGCGGCCTCGGTGCAGGCGGGGGTGAGGCCGCCGATCACCCGGGGGGTGTTGCGCAGGTGGTAGCGCCGGTTGCCGGGGTCGTGCCGGCTGGGGGAGTAGGCCAGGTGGAAGTCGCGTCCGGCGATCAGGCCGGAGCCTTCTTCGAGCAGGGGGCGCAGGTACTCCTCCGTCGCGCCGGGGTAGACCGGGGACTCCAGCAGCACGGTGGTGTGCGGGCGCAGCCGGGCGGCCAGGGTGCGGGCGGCCGCCCCGATGGCGCCCAGGTCCAGTGCCCGGTTCTCGCCGAGCCGGACGGGCGCGCAGATGACGGCGGTGCGGACCCGGCCGAGTTCGGCGTCCTCGGTGGTGGCGCGGAAGCCGGAGGAGAGCATCCGGCGCAGGTCGGCGGCGGTCAGCCCGCCGCAGCCGCCTTCCGCGGGCAGCCGTCCGGCGCGCAGTTCGGCGATGGTGTGCGGGTCGGGGTCGTAGCCGACGGTGGTGATGGACGCGGCGGTGGCGGCCTGCACCAGCGGCAGGCCGAGCTGGCCGAGCCCGATGACGGCGAGGTCTGCGGGCATGACGTGATGCGGTCCTTCCCGGAGCGTGCCTCGGACGAGGATCAGGTTAAGCGGATATATGACAGATCTTCGGGATTGACTCATTCCCTTTGGGCTGGACTCCTTGGCCCTTCCGGCCCGGCGGTCTCCTTGGCCGTTCCGGCCCGGCGGTGTCCTTGGCCGTTTGCGGACCGGCCGAAGCGGCGGTTCTGGGGCAGCATCGGTGGAAGAGCGGGTACGCGTCCGAGTGCGGTGAGACGGCAGGGACACCGCGCGACTTCAGTAACGGGAGGCAGTGGTGAGGACGGCGACACTCGGTCCGGCCGAACGGAGCGCGGCGCTCGCCCGGATGGCCGAACGGGAGCTGGACATCCTGGTGGTGGGCGGCGGGGTGGTCGGCGCCGGCACCGCGCTGGACGCGGCCACCCGGGGGCTGACCACCGGTCTGGTGGAGGCGCGGGACTGGGCCGCGGGCACCTCAAGCCGCTCCAGCAAGCTCATCCACGGCGGGCTGCGCTATCTGGAGATGCTGGACTTCGCCCTGGTCCGCGAGGCGCTCAAGGAGCGCGGACTGCTGCTCCAGCGGCTGGCCCCGCACCTGGTCAAGCCGGTGCCCTTCCTCTATCCGCTGGAGCACCGCGGCTGGGAGCGGCTCTACGCGGGCGCCGGGGTGGCGCTCTATGACGCGATGTCCCTGTCCTCCGGGCATGGCCGCGGTCTGCCCGTACACCGTCATCTCAGCCGCCGCCGGGCGCTGCGGGTGGCGCCCTGTCTGCGCAAGGACGCGCTGGTGGGCGCGTTGCAGTACTACGACGCCCAGATGGACGACGCCCGCTATGTCACCACCCTGGCCCGCACCGCCGCCGCCTATGGCGCGGATGTCGCCAACCGGGCCCGGGTGGTGGGCTTTCTGCGCGAGGGCGAGCGGGTGGTGGGGGCGAAGGTGCACGACCTGGAGCAGGGCGGCCGGTTCGAGGTCCGGGCCCGGCAGGTGGTCAATGCCACCGGGGTGTGGACGGACGACACCCAGCAGCTGATCGCCGAGCGCGGCCAGTTCCATGTCCGCGCCTCCAAGGGCATTCACCTGGTGGTGCCCAAGGACCGCATCCACTCCACCACCGGCCTGATCCTGCGCACCGAGAAGAGCGTGCTGTTCGTCATCCCCTGGGGCCGGCACTGGATCATCGGCACCACCGACACCGACTGGGACCTGGACAAGGCCCATCCGGCCGCCTCCAGCGCCGATATCGACTATCTGCTGGAACACGTCAACTCGGTGCTGGCCATCCCGCTGACCAGGGACGACGTCCAGGGCGTCTATGCCGGGCTGCGCCCGCTGCTGGCCGGGGAATCGGACGCCACCAGCAAGCTCTCCCGGGAGCACACGGTGGCCCATCCGGTGCCCGGGCTGGTGGTGGTGGCCGGCGGCAAGTACACCACCTACCGGGTGATGGCCAAGGATGCGGTGGATGAGGCGGTGCATGGTCTGTCGCAACGCGTGGCGGAGTGCGTCACCGAGGACATCCCGTTGGTGGGCGCCGAGGGCTACAAGGCGCTGTGGAACGGCCGGGCGCAGATCGCCCGGCGCACCGGGCTGCATGTGGCGCGGGTGGAGCACCTGCTGGGCCGGTACGGCTCGATGGTGGACGAGGTGCTGGCGTATGTCACCGGTGACCCCTCGCTGGGCGAGCCGCTCACCGGCGCCGACGACTATCTGCGGGCCGAGGTGGTCTATGCCGCCTCGCACGAGGGCGCCCGGCATCTGGACGATGTCCTCACCCGTCGCACCCGTATCTCCATCGAGACCTTCGACCGGGGCACCCGCTGCGCCCGGGAGGCGGCCGAGCTGATGGCGCCGGTGCTGGCCTGGGACGCCGCCCAGGTGGACAAGGAGGTGGAGCGCTATGAGAAGAGGGTGGAGGCGGAGCGCGAGTCGCAGTTGCAGCCGGACGATCTGACGGCGGACGCGGCCCGGCTGGGCGCCCCGGATGTGCAGCCGCTTTGACGTCTGTCGTCTGACGGCCCATGAGCATCCTGTGACAGCGGGAAACCGCCGGGAACCGACTTATCGGAAACGAGGTCATGTAAAGGGGTAGCCGGCAGCGCGGCCATGACACTCCGCCATACTCTCCGCCATCCGGAAAACCCGGTGCAGCGCGCGTTCATCACCCATGGTCACTCGGACCCTGGACTTCCACTGGTCCGCGGATGAGAGACAATGGTCGCTCTGCCGGGGTCGGTTGGTCGCAGAGCTGGATGCCAGAGGGGACGCATGTCGGACGCGGAGCAGACGCAGGGCACGACCGGGCGCCTCCTCGCCGGGCGGTACCGCCTCGGTGACGTTCTCGGCCGGGGCGGCATGGGCACGGTCTGGCGCGCCAATGACGAGACGCTGGGCCGAGTGGTCGCCGTCAAGGAACTTCGCTTCCCGTCGAACATCGACGAGGACGAGAAGCGCCGCCTGATCACCCGCACCCTGCGCGAGGCCAAGGCCATTGCCCGGATCCGCAGCAAGGGCGCCGTCACCGTCTATGACGTGGTGCACGAGGACGACCGGCCGTGGATCGTGATGGAGCTGATCGAGGGCCGCTCGCTCGCCGATGTCATCCGCGAGGACGGCCCGCTGAAGTGGCGCCGCGCCGCCGAAGTCGGCCTGGCCGTGCTCGATGTGCTGCGCGCCGCCCACCAACAGGGCATCCTGCACCGTGATGTGAAGCCGTCCAATGTGCTGATCGCGGACGACGGCCGGGTGGTGCTCACCGACTTCGGCATCGCCCAGGTCGAGGGCGACCCCTCGGTCACCTCCACCGGCATGCTGGTCGGCGCGCCCTCCTATATATCGCCGGAACGGGCACGTGGTCAGAAACCCGGCCCGCCCGCCGACCTGTGGTCGCTGGGCGGCCTGCTGTACGCGGCCGTGGAGGGTGCGCCGCCCTATGACAAGGGCTCGGCCATCGCCACGCTGACCGCGGTGATGACCGAACCGCTGGGTCCGCCGAAGAACGCGGGTCCCCTTGAAGGTGTCATGTACGGGCTGCTTGCCAAGGACCCGGCCAAGCGGCTGGACGAGGCGGGCGCCCGGGCCCTGCTGACCGAGGCCATCAACACCCCGGACGAGCGGCTGGCGAAGAAGCGGCCGCAGGCCGCGGACCTGGACGTCACCCAGGCCCTTGAACTGCCGGCCGCCGCCGAGAAGCGCGCCCTGCCCGGGCCGTCCGCCCGCTCCGCCGGCGGCCCGGCCACTGACTCTTCCGGCGGCCGGTCCGGCGGTCCGTCCAGCGGTCTGTCGGAGAAGAAGGCGCCCAGGCGGCCTCCGGCGCAGCAGATGGCCAAGTCGGCCAAGACCCCGGTGGGCAGCGCCTTCCGGCCGCTGCGGGACGAGATCCCGTCCGGCTCCTCGGTCACCGCCCGGGACATCCAGGAGCCGCTGACCGGCGGCTATACCTCCACCCTGGTACGGATGCGGGTGCCCGCCCAGCGGCGGGTGCTGATCCTGGTGGTCACCCTGGTGGTGCTGGCGGTGATCGGTACCGTGATCGCCCTGCTGGTTCAGGGGGACGACGGCAAGAACAGCGGCAAGGGCGCGGTTCATGGGCACTCCGCGGCCGCCCAGGTGGTGCGGTGGGGCGTCGGGCCGGTTCCGGATGGGTATGCAGCAGTGGGCAACCAGCCCTAGGTGCCGGGTCAGTTGAGGGCCCTGTGACCACTGGGTCGGCTGTCCGGCCGGTTGCCGGCGGGCAGTGGCAGTCCGGCCGGACGAGCTGCGCCGTACGGCCCCGAAAGGGGCTCTTCGGCACGTATCGTGAGGGAGTGCGGACAGCGCGCAGCCGTGCTCCAGGGCAACTCGCGCTGTCGGTACGGCCGTTCGGGCTCTGGCGACACGGGTAACGCGCGCTTGGGGAGGCGTCGTGGACGATTACGCGGGCCGGGTGCTGGCCGACCGCTACCGCCTGCCCCGGCCGCCGTCCGATGCCTTCGAACTGGTGGAGACCCGGGCCTTCGACACCTACAGCGGGCAGGAGGTGCTGGTCCGCCAGATCCCGCTGCCTGAGGTGGTCGAGGCCGAGCTGGTGGACGGTCCGGGCGAGCAGGGCACCCGAGCGGAGGCCGCCCACCCAGAGCGCACCGTGGCGGGGCCCGGCGACCCCGCGGTGCGCCGGGCGCTGGCTGCCGCCACCGCGGCCGCCCGGATCCCCGACCATCCCCGGCTGGACCAGGTCTTCCATGTCTTCGCCGAGGCGGGCAGCCTGTGGATCGTCAGCGAGCTGGTCTGTGCCCGTCCGCTGGCCGCGGTGCTCGCCGAGCGCGCCCTCTCCCCGCACCGGGCCGCCGAGGTGGCCGCCGACATCCTCACCGCGCTGCGTGCCCTGCATGCCCAGGGCTGGACGCATCGCAACATCACCACCCGTACCGTGCTGATCTGCGAGGACGGCCGGGCCATCCTCACCGGGCTGGCAGCCGGAGCGGCGGAGGAGGCCCTGTGCGGCTATGACCCGGTGCCCCCGGTGACACCGGTGCCCCCGGTGACCGACGAGGCCCCTTCGGGTCCGTCCGGGCCCTCCGGCGGGGCCCGGGTGCCCGCCCAGGCGGGCGGTGGCGCTCCGGCCGGGGGGCGGCCCAAGCCAGGGGCCATTGCCGCCTACCGGGCGGGCGCCAAGGCCGGTGCCGCACGTGGCACCCTGCCCGCCCCGCCGACCGGCTCCGCCACCTGGGGTGGCGGCAGCGCGGCCAGCGGCACCGCGCCCGCCCCCGGCGCACCCTCCCCGCAGAGCGCCCGCTGGAACGCCGACGCGCTGCTCAAGGACAGCACCTCGGGCCGTAGCACCTCCGGCCGCAGCACCTCGGGCCTCAATGGCACCAGGACCGAGGCCCCGGCACCCGCCGGGCGGACCGACGGCAGCTGGGCGCGTACCCCCGGCCCCGGCGGCGCACTCGCCGCCGAACGCGCCCGCCAGGCAAGGATGCTGGTGGTGGGCCCGGTCACCGAACGCTGGGCTCCCGAACAGGCCTGGCCGCTGACGGAGAACTGGCAGCTCGCCCCGCCGGTCGGCCCCGCTGCCGACCTCTGGGCGCTGGGCGCCCTGCTGTTCCGGGTGGTCCAGGGCCACGCCCCGTACCCGGAGGAGAACACCGCCGACCTGGTCCGGCTGGTGTGCGAGGAGCCCCCCGCCTATGCCGAGGAGTGCGGTGCGCTGCGCCCGGTGGTCGAGTCGCTGATGCGCAAGGACCCCGCGGAGCGGCCCGACTTCGAGGAACTCCGCGGCTGGCTGCGGTCATTGATCCGGTCGGCTCCCGAGCCGGATATCGGCAGCCGGACCGTCACCGTGCCCTCCACCGCTCTGGGCGTCGAGGCCGCTACGGGGGGCGGGCGGTTGCCCACCGTGCGGCGGCGGGGGGAGCTGATGCGGCGGCGCGGACGTACCGCCGCAGGCCCGGCCGTCCATGGGCGGCACAAGAGAGCCGGGGAGCGGGAGCCGGGCGGGGAACGGTCCAGCGCCTATCTCCAGGAGCAGCGGGTGCGCGCCGAGGCAAGCCCGCACCGGCTGGGGCGGCTGCTGCTGGGGCTGATACTGATGCTGCTGGTGGCCGCCGTGCTCTATGCGCTGCTCTTTATGCCACGGGCCACGGAGAGCGCGGGCCAGGGCACCGGGGACCACACCGCCGCCACCCAGGCACTGAGCGCGGGCCCCAACAGCCCCGCCCCGGAGGGCAGCGAGGGCCCCGGCTCCTCCGCTGCCTCCACCGCCGGAGAGCCGGCCAAGGGCTTTGCCCTGCGCCATGACCCCAAGGGGTTCACGGTGGCGGTGAGCAAGGACTGGCAGCGCCAGGAGGACACCGCTCGCGGCCAGGTGGCCTTTGTCCAGGGCGACTTCCGCCTGCTGGTGGTTCCCGGCCGGGACAAGGCGGCCGAGTTCGGTGATGATCCGCTGGCCTACCAGGAGGAGAAGGAGCCGGAGCTGGACCCCTTCCGCGCCTCGGCCTGGTCCGGCGCCTCCGATCTGCGCCGGGTGGATGTCGGCCGCAACCCGGGAGCCCAGGGCACCTTCAACTGGACCGACGGCGCCGGCCACCAGCTCTATGTGCGCAACTCCGCGGTGATCCTGGACGGCCGCTACCATGTGCTCCAGGCGATCGGCCCGGCCACCGGACAGCGCTCGGTGGACGCCTTCTTCGAGCAGGCCACCACCAGCTACCGCACCGGCTGACCCCCGGCCCCGCCGGAGAAACGCGCCCGCAGCTCGTCCTTGAGCACCTTGCGCAGGGTATGGCCACGAGGCAACTCGGCCACGATCTCCACCTGTTCGGGCAGCTTGTACACCGCCAGCCCCTTACCGCGCAGATATCCCGACACTTCCGCCAGCGTCAACCGTTGCACGTCCGGGCGGAGTTGGAGTACGGCACAGACCCGCTCACCGCGGTCCCGGTCGGGCAGCCCGATCACCGCGACGTCCTCCACGGCCGGGTGGGCCCGCAGCAGCCGCTCCGTCTCGGAAGCGGAAATGGTCTCTCCCTTGCGGATGATGATGTCCTTGAGCCGTCCGGTGAGCACCAGATATCCGTCCGGGGTCAGCCGGCCGAGATCGCCGGTGGGCAGAAAGCCGTCCCGGTCGAAGGCCCGGCCCCGGTGGCCCGGGTCGGCATAGCCTCGGCAGAGGGCCGGGCCGCGCACCCTGATCTCGCCTTCGGCCCCGGCGGGCAGCGGGGTGCCGTCGGCGGCGGTCACCCGGATCTCCATGCCGCCGAAGGGCCGTCCCTCGGTGGCTGCCAGCCGCTCCGGCGGGTCCCCGGGGGTGCCCATGGTGATCAGCGGGGCCTCTGTCATCCCATAGCCGTGCAGCAGTGAGCAGCCCAGTTCTCCGGTCACTTCCCGGTGGAGCGCGGGCGGCCGGGGCGCCCCGCCGCCGGCCAGCATCCGCAGCGCGGGCAGCAGCGGACGGTCCAGGGCCTTGCGCTGCTCGGCGAGGAACATGGCGTAGAAGGCGGTGGAGCCGCCCGCGATGGTGACCCGGTGGCGGCGGTAGGCATCCAGCGCTCCCGGCAGGGCGAAGTGCTCGATCAGCAGGGCCGGAAAGCCGCACAGCAGCAGCATCACCAGGTATTGCACCCCGCCCACATGCGCGTAGGGGAAGGCGATGGAGCCCACGTCCGCCCGTTCCGGCCGCAGCGCCTCGGCCAGGGCGGCGCCCGCGGCGAGCAGTGAACGGTCGGTGTGCAGTACGCCCTTGGGGTCGGCGGTGGTTCCCGAGGTCCAGTAGACCCAGCGGACGGCCGATCCATTCGCCGGTTCCGGGGGTACCTTCGCGGGAGTGCCCTCGAGATCACCGGGGGTGATCACCCTTGGGGGGCGTGGGAGAGTGTCCGCCAGCCCGCGGGCCATGGCCGTGTGGTCGAAGCCGCGCCAGACGCCCGGGACCACGAAGAACCCCGCACCGGTGGTGCGCAGTGCGTGGCCCGCCTCCTGGTCCCGGCCGTGCGGGATCAGCGGGCTCTGCAGCGCGTCCAGCCGGGAGAGGGCGAGGGAGAGGACCACGGTCTCGATCCGGGTGGGCAGTTGCCACAGCACCCGGCTGCCGGACCGCACTCCCAGCCCGCTGAGGCGCCCGGCGGTGTCCAGGGCCCGTTGGCGCAGTTCGGCGAAGGTGAGGACGCGGTCGTCCGCCGCCTGGATCAGGGCGGGTGCGCCGGGGGTGCGTTCGGCGCGGCGGTCGAGGAGTTCCCATAGCGTGCCGGGCACCGGGAGCATGTCCCACCCCCTGACTAACTGACGCTGTATCAGCCGGAGTTCCGAGCCTAGGGCGGTGGCCGCTTGCCGGTCCAGGGGGCGGCGGCTAGCTTCGGACTCAAACCTGACGGATCGTCAGACTCGGATCCTTCGCAAGGAGGGCTCCCGTGGAACTGCCCCTCATCATCAGCGTGGACGACCATGTGATCGAGCCCGCCCACCTCTTCGACACCTGGCTCCCGGCCGCCTACCGCGACCGGGGCCCACGGCCGCTGACCACCGGCATCGGTGCCCTGGAGTACACCGGTGGGAAATACCGCTTCACCATGGACCCCGATGGCCCCCCGGCCGACTGGTGGATCTACGAGGACCTGGCCTTCCCCTACAAGCGCAATATCGCCGCCGTCGGCTTCGACCGCGACCGGATGACCCTGGAGGGGATCACCCGCGCCGAGATGCGTCCCGGCTGCTGGGACCCGGGAGAACGGCTCAAGGACATGGACCTCAACCATGTGGAGGCGTCCCTGTGCTTCCCCACCTTCCCCCGCTTCTGCGGCCAGACCTTCGCCGAGGCCCAGGACAAGGAGGTCGCCCTGGCCTGCGTCCGCGCCTACAACGACTGGATGGTGGAGGAGTGGTGCGGTGACAGCGGCGGCCGGCTGATCCCGCTGTGCCTGATCCCGCTCTGGGACGTGAACCTGGCCGTCCGGGAGATCCACCGCAACGCGGCCCGCGGGGTCAGGGCCGTCACCTTCAGCGAGATCCCCACCCACCTCGGCCTGCCCAGCATCCACTCCGGCTACTGGGATCCCTTCTTCGCGGCCTGCCAGGAGACCCGGACCGTGATCGCCATGCATATCGGCTCCTCCTCCCAGATGCCCGCCGCCTCCCCCGACGCACCCCCCGCGGTCCAGGCGACCCTGTCGTTCAACAACGCCATGGCCTCCCTGGCCGACTTCCTCTTCAGCGGCGTCCTGGTCCGCTTCCCGCGGCTGAAACTGGCCTACAGCGAAGGCCAGATGGGCTGGATCCCCTACGCCCTGGAACGGGCCGACGACGTCTGGCGCGAACACCGGGCCTGGGGCGGGGTGCGCGACCTGATCCCCGAACCGCCCTCCCGCTACTACTACCGGCAGGTCTACTGCTGCTTCTTCCGCGACAAACACGGCATCGCCGCACTGGACACCGTGGGCCGGGACAACGCCACCTTCGAGACCGACTACCCCCATGTGGACTCGACCTTCCCGCATACCAAGGCCGTCGCCCTGGAACACGTCCAGGGCCTGGACGAGGAAACCGTCCACAAACTGCTGCGCGGCAACGCCATCCGGATGCTCGGCCTCGACTTCGACTCCGCCCGCCCGGCCGCCTCATGAACCTCGACGACACCCCCGAGGAAGCGGACTTCCGCCACCGGCTGCGCTCCTGGCTCCACCGGACCCTGCCCACCCTGCCCCCCGCCCCCGCCGCCGATGACTGGCCTGCCCGCCGTGCCCACGACTGCGCCTGGCAACGGGCCCTGTACGAGGCCGGATACGCCGGACTGCACTGGCCCTGCGAGGCGGGCGGCCAAGGGGCGGGCCCACTGCGCCACTTGATCCTCCTGGAAGAGGCCGAACAGGCCGGCGCCCCCTATGTGGGCGCGGGCTTTGTGGGACTGCTGCACGCCGGGCCCACCATCGCCGCCGAGGGCACCGCCGCCCAGCGCGCCCGCTGGCTGCCGCCGATCCTGCGCGGCGAGGAGGTGTGGTGCCAGGGCTTCTCGGAACCGGAAGCCGGCTCCGACCTCGCCGCCCTGCGCACCCGCGCAGTCCGCGACGGGGACAGCTACCTGGTCACCGGCAGCAAGATCTGGACCTCCCACGCCCAGATCGCCGACTGGTGCGAACTGCTGGTCCGCACCGACCCCTCGGCCCCCCGGCACCGGGGACTCAGCTGGCTGGCCATGCCCATGAACGCGCCCGGGGTGACGGTACGGCCGCTGCGCACCCTGGCAGGCTCCACCGAATTCGCCGAGGTCTTCCTGGACGAGGTGCGGATCCCGGTCTCCTGCCGGGTGGGCGCCGAGAACGACGGCTGGCGGGTCTCCATGGTCACCCTGTCCTTCGAACGCGGCACCGCCTTCGCCGGTGAAGTGGTCGCCTGCCGCCGTACCCTGGGCCGGCTGGCCCGCGCCGCCCAGGCCAATGGAGCCTGGGAGGACGCCGTGCTGCGCCGCCGACTGGGACGGCTCCACGCCGAGTTCACCGCCCTCTGGCGACTGGTCCAGGCCAATGTGAGCGAGGCCGAACACTCCTGGCGCTCCGGGGAAAGCGCGGTACCCGGCGTGGGCGGCTCTGTCTTCAAACTCCGTTACTCCCACGCCCGCCAGGAACTCTACGAGGCCGCCGCCGAGGTGCTGGGCCCCCTGGCGCTGGACGCCCGGCGGAACT
Organism: Streptomyces orinoci; assembly: GCF_003121295.1. Lineage (GTDB taxonomy): Bacteria > Actinomycetota > Actinomycetes > Streptomycetales > Streptomycetaceae > Streptomyces > Streptomyces orinoci. The sequence continues at coordinate 1,297,248 of NZ_PHNC01000029.1, read as the reverse complement.
GGACGGCCGACCGGCTCTCCGCGCTGGCCTACACCATCGCCGCGGGTACCTCTCAGATCCAGCAGAACATCATCGCCGAGCGCATCCTCGGCCTGCCCAGCGGACGTTGGAGGTGACCATGGACTTCCGGCTCACCGAGGACCAACGGCTGCTCCGCTCGGAAACCCGCCGGCTGTTCACCGCGCTCTTCCCCCGCGAGCGTCTGCGGCAGTCGGTCGAGGCCGTCGGCGAGGACTTCGACCGGGCGCTATGGCGGAAGTTGGGCGACGCCGGACTGTTCTCCCTCCGGCTGCCGGAGCGGGACGGCGGCGCCGCACTGGCCCTGCCGGAGGCCGTCCTGCTCTTCGAAGAGGCCGGACGGGCCCTGCTGCCCGGCCCGTTGACCGCCACCCACCTGGCGGCCGGACTGGTACCCGGCGCGGCCGAGGGCACCTGTGTGGTGACCGCGGTGGACCGCCCGGGGCCCGCCGAACACCTTGCCACCGCCGATGCCCTGCTCCTGCTCGACGGTCCCCGCCCCCGGCTGCTCCCGGCCGCCCAACTCAGTGGGCTACTCGGCGCCTTGCCCGACTCCACCGACTCCACCGACTCCATCGACCCGACCACCCCCCTGCATCTGCTGCCGAGGCTCCCACCCCCCGACACCACCCGGCCCATCCCCGAAGCCGCCGCCTCCCGGCTGCTGCTGGAGGCCACCGTACTGACCGCTGCCCAGCAACTCGGCAGCGCCGGGCGCACCCTGGAGATGGCGGTCGATCACGCGAAAGTCCGTACCCAATTCGGCCGGCCGATCGGCGCCTTCCAGGCGGTGCAGCATCTTTGCGCCCAGATGCTGGTGCGCACCGAACTCGCCCGGGCCGCGGTATATGCCGCATCACTCACCGCGCTGCCGCCGGATGTCGCGGCCGCCAAACTCCTCGCCGACGAGGCCGCCGTACGCAATGCCCGTGACTGTCTGCAAGTGCATGGCGGCCTGGGCTTCACCTGGGAGGCCGATGTCCATCTCCATCTCAAACGGGCCTGGCTCAGAGCCGCGCAGTGGCAGACGGCGGCCCGGGCCGAGACCGCACTGGCCGAGGAGCTCCTCGCCGATCGCCGCTCCGTCCCGCCTCAGACGATCGTAAATCCGCTCGGGCGAAACCCTGAGCGACCCGCAAACCGACAGTAACCACCCGCAGGGAAATGCGCGGTTGAGCCGGAAGGAGAGAACACACTGCGTTGATATCGAGTTGTGTTCTGCGCGTAACTCGCCAGGGCGCGGAGCGGGATCAACGCTCGGGTACGCTCCATTGGTGCGTTTCGGGGCGGGGCAGGTGAATGTCTCCGAACCGAACCCGTGCAATGTGCGTCGCATGGTCTCCGGCAGACTCATTCCTTTGCGCGGGAATATGCCGACAGCGTTTGTTGGGGTAACTCAGCGTCAACCATGGTGTCGTGGAGGGAGATCACCCTCGGTGACTCCGCTAGGGCGCGAGACGTTGTATCCGCCGGTTCGGATGGTGTGAGCGTTGCAGGTGCTTCAGATGCAGATGGAGGTGCGGGCCGACCCCGCCGAGGTCGGCCGGGCTCGCAGGTGGGCCCGGTCGAGGCTGGCCGGCTCGGGGATAGGCGCTGACGAGCCGCTGGTGGACGCGCTGATCCTGCTGGTCTCGGAGCTGGTGACCAATGCCGTGGTGCACACCGGATGTCCCGGCGTGCTACGGATGTTGTTTCCCGGGGCTGGTGGTGCGCCCGGTGCGGTCACCGGCTCCCGGCCCGGCACCGTCCGTGTCGAGGTGACCGACCACAGCTCCCGGCCGCCCCGGCAGCGTTGTGCGCGCGGTGAGGACACCGGAGGACGCGGCCTCGAACTGGTGGAGGGTCTCGCCGACCGCTGGGGCTGGCAGCCGGAGGGCACCGGTAAGCGCATCTGGTGTGAGATCGACCGGGGTTCATCGCCGTTGACGCGGTGGAGTGGTGCTTTTGAGCCACAACACGCCGTCACAAATGGGGCGTAGGCGGCAAAGTCCAGACCAGGTGTTGACGTGAAGTGGCCACCTGATCACCCTTGGATGAAGCGATTCGTTGCGAGGGGACGTCGAGAGGCCCATGTGAACCGGGCTGCCTTGGCGAGTGCGGGTCGCGGAACCGGCGCACAACAGGGCTCAAGCGCCGGAGCTGGGCGGCGGCGCACGGTGCCGTGCTCGGGGTGTGCATCTGTACGCCGCCGCCCGCCCGATCTCTGAGAATTGGCGCATAACGGCCGGTTGTCAGATGTGAGCCGAGTTTCAGAAGACGGCCACTGGTGCCACTGGTGCGCCCACCGCGCCCACAAACGGTTCGGGAGTGGCCGCCAGCAGGAATGAATAGCGCCGCTCCTCCGCGCACACCCTGGAGAGCTGCTCCAGGTTCCAGTTCTGGCCCTGGAGCATCCCCATCTCGACCAGATGCAGTGCGTGCACCCCCAGCCACAGCCCCTCGATCTCCGGCGGGATGATTTCGAAGGTCAGGGTGTCATTGGCCACGGCCGCGACATCCCGTGCGTGGAACCACTCGGGTGTGCGGATGGAGAGCCCGGGCGAGGGGTGGGCGTAGCCGTCCTTGTCGCCTGCCAGATACCGCTGGATCTGTCCCGTGCGGACCAGCACGATGTCCCCGGCCGCTATGGTCAGGCCGGCCAGCTCCTCCGCCGCGGAGAGGTCCTCCGGGGTGACGGCATGGCCGCCGGGGAGGCGTTCCACACCCCGGGCCCGGGCCACGTCGAGCAGTACTCCCCGGGAGACGACCGGCCCGGCCTTCTCCAGCCCGCTGAACGCGGCCCTGCCATGCGCGGTGACCGACGAAGCCGGACGGCCGTTGTAGATCCTGCCGGCGTGGGAGACATGGCCGAGCCCGTCCCAGTGGGTGGCCGCCTGCAGGCCCATGACCACCATGTCGTCACTGGTGGCCACCGTGCCGGGGCCGAACATCTCCAGGTTCACCGCGACCATGGTGTGCAGGGGATTGACCCTGCCGGGGATCAGCCCGGTCTGCACCCCGTCCAGGCGCAGCGGCAGCGCCAGGGGGACCCTTCTCCCGCTGGTCACACAGGCGGCGGCGGAGCGGACAACGGCACCGGTGATCAGATTGAGGGTGCCGGTCTCATCGGCCGCGCCCCAACGCCCCCAGTTGCTGACCCGTTTGGCGATCTCATGGAACTCGTCCGGCAGTGACATCGTTGCCTTCCCTTCCGCTACCGCGGGGCTTGTGCTCCGGCCCGAGCTGCCCAAAAATCTAACGGGCCGTCAGAAGCGCGGGAAGGGGTGTCCACCGTGGGGAACTTCTTGGCAGGCAAGGTGGTCGCCGTCACCGGTGCGGGGCGTGGCATCGGCCGGGCGGTAGCGCTGGCCTGCGCCGCCGAGGGCGCCAAGGTCGTCGTCAACGACTACGGCGTCTCGGTCTCCGGTGCAGAACCCACCAGCGAGGTGGCGGCCGCCGTCGCCAAGGAGATCGAAACCGCCGGTGGTGAGGCGATCGCGGTGGCCGATGATGTGTCCACCATGTCCGGCGGCCAACGGGTCGTGGACACCGCCGTGGACCGCTACGGCCGGCTGGACGGAGCCGTGTGCGCGGCCGGCATTCTCCGGGAGCGGATGATCTTCAACATGACCGAGCAGGAATGGGACCCGGTCATCGCCACCCACCTCAAGGGCACCTTCACCGTGCTGCGCGCCGCCTCCGCCGTGATGCGCCGCCAACGCGGCGGGACCTTCATCGGGTTCACCAGCGGCAACCATCAGGGCAGTGTCTCCCAGGCCAACTACGCCGCCGCCAAGGGCGGGGTGATCTCCTTGGTGCGCAGCGCGGCCCTGGGCCTGCGGAAGTACGGGGTCACCGCCAACTGCGTGGCGCCGGTGGCCCGTACCCGGATGTCCGCCGAAGTGCCCATGAAACTGGCCGAGATGGGCGAGCCCGAGGATGTGGCCCCCCTGGTGGTCTACCTGCTCAGCGAGCGGGCCCGGGAACAGGCCATCACCGGTCAGGTCTACACGGTGGCCGGACCCAAGATCGCGGTCTGGGCGCAGCCCCGTGAACTGCGCGCCGCCTACGCGGATGGCGCCTGGACGCCCCAGCGGATAGCCGATCTTCTCCCCGGCACGGTGGGCACCGACCCCATGCCCATGCTCGCCCTGGTGGACGCCATGGCCGAGGCCGCCGCGGCCAAGGCACGTCCCAACCTCTGACACAGCCGCCGCGGGCGGGCGGCACCGGCGGAAGGAGCGGGCGTGGACTTCGCGTTCGGCCCGGAAGACCAGGAGTTCCGCACGGCGGCCCGGTCCTGGCTGGCCGGGCACTTGACCGGCGGCCCGGCTCCGCCGGCCGGCCGTCGCTGGGAGCGGCTGCTGGGGGAGGGCGGCTGGATCGGCCTCGCCTGGGACCGGAGCCGTGGCAGCTATGGCAACCGGTCGGCGAGCCTCAGCCAGCAGGTCGTCTGGGCCGAGGAGTACGCCCGGGCCGGCGCACCGGCCCGGCTGGGGCATATCGGTGAGCGGCTGCTGGCCCCCACCCTGCTCGCCGATGGCGACGACGCGCAGTGTGCCCGCTTCCTCCCCGCCATCGCACGGGGCGAGGAGATCTGGTGCCAGGGGTACAGCGAACCCGGCGCCGGGTCCGATCTGGCCGCCGTACGCACCGCCGCCACCCCGGACGACGGCGGTCGCAGCTACCGGATCGAGGGCCACAAGATCTGGACCTCGCTCGCCCACCAGGCGGACTGGTGTTTTGTGCTGGCCCGTACCACCAGGGGATCGCGCCGCCACCAGGGCCTGTCGCTGCTGCTGGTGCCCATGGACCAGCCCGGCCGGATCGAGGTCCGGCCCATCCGCCAACTGCACGGGGACGCCGAGTTCAATGAGGTGCTCTTCGACGGCGCGACGGCCCGAGCGGAGCACCTGGTGGGCGGGGAGGGCAACGGCTGGCGGGTCGCCGTGGGCCTCCTCGCCCGGGAACGCGGCGTGTCCACTCTCGCCCAGCAGATCGGCTTCGCGGCGGAGCTGGGCCAGGTGATCAAAGCGGCGGTGGACAGCGGTGCCGCAGCGGAGCCGGTGGTGCGTGACCGGCTCATACGGCACTGGGCGGAGTTGCAGACCGTGCGCTGGAACGCCCTGTGCACCCTTGGGGCGGCCGATGACCCCGGGGCGCCGAGCGCCGCCAAGCTGCTGTGGGCCGGCTGGCACAAGCGGCTCGGCCAACTGGCGATGCTGGTGCGTGGAGCCGCCGCCGCAGTCGGACCGGACGGCTGGAGTGCCGACCGCCCGTACCAACTCGACGCCTGGCAGCGTCAGTTCCTCCTCTCCAGAGCCGACACCATCTACGGCGGATCGGACGAGATCCAGCGCACCCTGATCGCCGAGCGCGTCCTCGGCCTGCCGAAGGAGGTCCGGCCGTGAGGGCCTATGGACACTGGATCGACGGGGCGTGGCGCACGCCTGACAAAGGGCACTATGCAGTTGTCAATCCGGCGACCGAGCAAGTCGTCGGGGAGGCCCCGGAGGCGACCGAAGCCGAGGTCGCCGAAGCCGTGACCGCCGCGCGGGCCGCGCAGGGCGGCTGGTCGCTCACCGGTCCACGACAGCGTGCCGCCGTACTGGACCGGGTGGCCGATCTCCTTGTCCAACATGCGGCGGAACTGGTTCCGTTGATCCAGGCCGAGACCGGCGCCACCCTGCGCGTCGCCTCCGCCGTGCAACTCCCCTCGGCCGTAGACCGGTTCCGGCGCGCTGCGCGCGGCGCGCTGGAGCCCGATGTCCTGCCGCTTCCGCCATGGCCCGTACGGGCCAGTCCCCTTGCCCCCGGCGGCCTGATCGGCGCCGCCGCGGTCCGGCGCCCGGTGGGCGTCGTCGCCTGCATCACCTCCTACAACTTTCCGCTGGCGAATCTGGCGGGCAAGGTCGCACCCGCGCTGGCCATGGGCAATACCGTCGTCGCCAAACCGGCGCCCCAGGACCCGCTCTGCTGCCTGGAGTTGGGCCCGCTGTTCCGGGAAGCCGGCTGCCCGGACGGTGTGTTCAACGTCGTCACCGGCTCCGGGACAGGGGCGGGCGAACTGCTGGTGTCCCAAAGCGGCGTCGATATGGTGAGTTTCACCGGATCCACCTCAGTGGGAAGGAAGATCGCTCAGACCGCCGGACGGTCGATGAAACGCACCCTGTTGGAGCTGGGCGGCAAGGGCGCGGCCATCGTCCTGGGCGATGCCGACGAGAAGGTGCTCAGGTCGGCGATCAAGGCGGTCGGGTCGGTCTGGTCCTTCCACAGCGGGCAGATCTGTACGGCACCGACCCGGGTGCTCGTCCAACGGCCGTTGTACGAAAGGGTCGTCACCGGTCTCAAAGACTACGCTGAGTCACTGACAATGGGAAGCCCTGTGGAAAACTCCACCGACATAGGGCCGTTGATCTCTGCTGACCAGCGGAAACGGGTGGAGGCCTATATCGAGGGTGCCCGGGTGCAGGGAGCCCGGATCGTCACAGGCGGTGTCCGCCCGCCGCTGGAACCCGGCTTCTATGTGGCGCCCACCCTGATCACCGAGGTCACTCCCGAGATGGCCGTGGCCCGTGAGGAGATCTTCGGGCCGGTGGTGGTGGCACTGCCCTTCGAGGACGAGGACCAGGCGGTCCACATCGCCAACGGCACCTCCTATGGCCTCTACGACTACATCTTCAGCTCCGACACCGCGCGGGCCTGGGCCCTCGCCGGCCGCCTGCACAGCGGCAATGTCGGCATCAACACCCTCCAGCGGCACCCGGAAACGCCGTTCGGCGGCTGCAAGGGGAGCGGAGTCGGGCGCGACGGTGGCTCCTTCGGGCTGCATGCCTACAGCGAACTCCAGTCGGTGGTCTGGCCGTCCTGAGGGCGGAGCGCAAGCCGGGCCGGATGCCGGACGGCCGGATACCGGGCCGCCGGAAGGCGCACCGCCGGACGCCGGACGGCTGGATACCGGAGTGCCGGATGCCAACCGGATACCAGAGGAAGAAGTGGTCATGAGAGGCGTGATCTTCGACGGTGAGCGGCCCCTGGTCGTGGACGATCTCCAGGTCCGTGCGCCCGGGCCGGACGAGGTCCAGGTCTCCCTGGCGGCGGCCGGCCTCTGTCACAGCGACCTCTCCGTCATCGACCGCACCATTCCTCACCCTGCTCCGGTCGTCCTGGGGCATGAGGGCGCGGGGCTGGTCACCGAAGTCGGTGCGGGTGTCGCCGGTCTGGTGCCCGGTGATCATGTGGTGCTCTCCACCCTGGCCGCCTGTGGCGCCTGTGCCGACTGTGACCGGGGGCGGCCCACCATGTGCCGGCGCTCCATTGGCCGGCCCGGGCAGCCCTTCTCCCGGCAGGGAGAGCCGTTGTTCCAGTTCGCGGCCACCTCGGCCTTCGCGGAGCGCACGGTCGTCAAGGCCGTACAGGCGGTCCGGATACCCGCCGAGGTGCCGCTGACCTCGGCGTCCCTCATCGGCTGCGGCGTCCTGACCGGGGTGGGGGCCGTCCTCAACCGGGCCCGGGTCGGTCAGGGCGAATCCGTGCTGGTGATCGGCGCCGGTGGTGTCGGACTCAATGTGCTGCAGGGGGCCAGGCTCGCCGGAGCGTCTCCGGTGATCGCGGTGGATGCCAGGGCGGCGAAGGAGGAGACGGCCCGGCGGTTCGGCGCCACCCACTTCATCGATGCCGCTACAACCGAAGTGGCGCAGGCGGTGCGGCAGATCGCGCCCAGCGGTGTGGATCACGCCTTTGAGTGCGTGGGCGAGGCCCGGCTCGTCCGGCAGGCCGTGGAACTGCTGGACCGGCACGGTCAGGCGGTGCTGCTCGGTGTCCCGCCCCATGGGGCGGAGGTATCCCTTCCGATTTCCGCCCTCTATCTGGACAAAGCGGTGCTGGGGTGCCGCTATGGCTCCTCCCGTCCGCAGCACGACGCCGCCCTCTACGCACGGCTGTACCAGGAGGGGCGGCTGCTGCTGGATGAGCTGGTGACGGCCGTCCACCCCCTGGAGGACTTCCCGCGAGCGGCGGAGGACCTACGGCGCGGCCGGGTGGCCCGCTGTGTGCTCGCTTTCTGAGGCGGGCCCGGCTGTGGAGCCGTTCGGCTCCGCTCACCGCCTACGCCCATCAGGGATCAATCGGTAACAATGGGGCCTCCGAGGGGCCGCGGTGATGACGCGGTGGTGCGCCCGGACCTCCCTGCCGGCGGATTCAGTGGGGTGAGCGGGGTCTCGAAACCCTTCGCCACGCAACCTCTCGGCCTCTGGGGGAATCTTTCAGGGAGAGAGGGGCCGATATGACACAGCAAGCCGAGCCGGACGCGATACCGGACGAGGCGACGACGGCGAAGGCCGCGGCCGCGGGACCAGACGCGGACGCGGAGCCGGCTGCCAAGCCGGCCGGCGACCAGGCAGGGGAGACCGGCACCCCGTCCCGGCAGGAGACCGGGCCGGATGGTTTCGGCGCCGCGTTCTGCGCCTCGATGGCCACGCTGAGCGCCGAGGTCGTCATCGCGGCGACCACCGGCCTGCTGGTGCTGCTCTCCCGGGAGCACGACGGGCTGCCGCACGGCATCCTCCTGCTCGCCGCCGTATCGCTGGCCGCGCTGCTGCTGACCGTACTGCTCAGCGGTTTCGTCACCGCCGCCGCCGTGATGCCCGCCCTGGCTCTCGCGCGCCGTGCGGCACGGCGCGCGGGACGCCCCGCGCGCTGGCCATGGACGTTGGGCGCCGTGGCTGCGGTGTCGGCGGCCGGAGTGGTCACCTTCGGCGCGGTGGCGGCGCTCGGCAGCCTCTCACTCGCCCACCCGCTGGCCTACCTCGTCTGGTGGGCGTCGCTGACCGTGGGGCTGCTGCCGGCGGCCTTCGTGGCCCGCCTTGCCGACCGCCGGGCCAGGACCGGACGGGCCGGCAGCATGGCCCGGAGAGTGACCCGGGACGGCGCCATCGCCTGGGTCGCCATCGGTGCGCTGGGCGCGGTGCTGTACGGCACCGGTCTGGTGGACGTGTACAAGCCGCCGAAACTGCATAAGTCGGATCTGGCCGGCGTCTGGGACGACGGGCGCGGCGGCCGGGTCGAACTCAGCGACAACGGCACCGCGGTGGCCAATGGGCTCGACAACTACCTGTGGGACGGAACGGGCCAGGACAAGGCCAAGGACTGCAATGGCTCCGGCACTTGGTCGCCCATGAAGGACAACGGCCAGGTCCAGGGAGTGCACCTGGAGATAGCCAAGTGCGGTTTCAACCGCAACTGGAGCGTGGCCGGCACCGCCAAGGAACCCCGGATCTTCTACGGTGTCGGCAAGCCTGGCTCCGGAAAGCGTTATGAACTGAAGAAGCTCGTCAAGGGCAGGAGCGCTGGCAAGGCCAGGGTCGGCACCAAGGCCAACCCCGAGAACGAGTGAGCCCTTTGGGCGGCATCCCTCAGCCCTCGAAGGTGCCGAAGGCGCCCCGGTGGAACAGCAGTGGCCCGGCTTCGGCGGCGGTCTCGTCCGTCCCCAGCGCCAGCACGCCGCCCACCACGATCAGGTGGTCACCGCCGGTGTGAACCGCATGGATGGTGCAATCGACCCATGCGGCTACACCGCCAATGCGGGGTGAGCCGGTCAGCGGAGACGGTTCATAGGGCACCCCGGAGAACTTGTCGCGCACCCGGGAGCCGCTGACCGCGAAGTTGCGGCATATTTCAGCCTGTTGAGCGCTCAGGATATTGACGCAGAACACCCCGGCGCGGGCGATGCGTGGCCAGGTGGTGGACGTCCGGCCCACCATAAAGACCACCAGCGGCGGTTCCAGAGACAGTGAGGCGAAGGACTGACAGGCGAAGCCGGCCGGCGGCTCGCCGTCGTCACCGCCCGGTGCGGTGATCACCGTCACGCCGCTGGCGAAGTGGCCCAGCGCATGCCGGAATTCCTCCGGTGGCGGCGGCAACGGCTCACCGGCGCGCACCGCCCGCAGCATCCGAGGCGGCGCCTCCGGGGGGCTTGGCAAGGGCCCCTGAGCGCGCAGGTGGCGCAGGGCGGCGGTGGCCATGCCCGCGTGTCCCATCACTCCTCCATTGAAGCCGACGGGCAAAGGGTGGGGAAGGCGGTCCGGGAGATCTCCGGGTTCAATAGGGGTCGCATCATCGGCCCCGGTAGCGCGGAGCGCGGTGTTCCAGGAAGGCGGCGATGCCTTCGGCCGCGTCGGCGGTGTTCATATTGATCTCCTGAGCGGAGGCCTCGGCGGCGAAGGCGGCGGCCCGGTCCGACTCCCCGGCGGAATTCACCAGTTGCTTGGTCAGCGCCAGCGCCCGGGTGGGGCCGGCGGCCAGTCGTCCGGCCCATCGCTCCGCCGTTGCCGTCAACTCCGCTTCCGGGACAACCCGGTTCACCAGGCCAAGATGGTGTGCCTCGGGGGCGGTCAGCGGATCGCCGAAGAACATCAGCTCCTTGGCCCGTTGCGGACCCACCAGGCGGGTCAGCAGATAGGCGCCGCCCGCGTCGGGGACCAGTGCGCGCCGTACGAACACCTCCAGGAATGTGGCCCGTTCCGAGGCCAGCACCAGGTCGCAGGCCAGTGCCAGGTGTGCACCCAGGCCGGCGGCGATCCCGTTGACCGCGGCGATCACCGGCTTCTCGCAGTCCAGTACGGCACCGATCAGCCGCTGGGCGCCTTGGCGGAGGGTACGGGCCACATCGCCCGGAATCCGCTCGGCGGCCGTCGGCCCGGCCGCCGCACGGAGGTCGGCTCCCGAGCAGAAGCCCTTGCCGGAACCGGTGATCACCAGGGCTCGGACAGCCGGGTCCGAAGAGGCCAGAAAAAATTTTGAGATCAGCCATTCACGCTGGTCAGGGGTGATGGCGTTGATCGTTTGGGGACGGTTGAGCGTGATCCAGGAGACCCCGTTGTCAGTGGTGTGCTCTATCAATGTCCCATCGGCTCCACCGGGTTCGGCGGAGTCACCGTAACCGGGGGATGTGTTCTGGGGGGAGAGGGTCATGACGGAGCTCCATGGGTCATGGGCCCGGGCCTTGGCCGGCCGGGCGGTACGGGCATGGCTGGCGATCGGGAACGGCGGGCCTCCGCCCTGGCGGGGGATCCGGAACGGCGGACCTCCGCCGTGGCGGGCGGCTGCGGGCGGTGCGCTGCCCCGGCGAGCAGTTGCGGATGGTGCGCCGCCGCCCCGGCGGGGTGGTTCAGCGGCAGTAGGCCAGGGCGTCCAGAGCCACCGCGCCCTGCCCGCGCTCCAGCAGGACCAGGGGGTTGACGTCCAGTTCGGCCAGCGCGTCATCCAGATCCAGAGCCATCCGCTGGATGCGCAGCACCGTCTCGACCAGGGCGTCCACATCGGCCGGGGGAGCCCCCCGCGCCCCGTCCAGCAGCGCCTTCCCGCGCAACTCGCCCAGGGCGTCCCTGACCTGGCGCTCGCCGAACGGCGGGACGCATACGGTGGTGTCCCGCAGCACCTCGACGAACACCCCGCCCAGGCCGACGGTCACGGTGGGCCCGAACAGGCTGTCCTGGGAGAGGCCCACGGTCATCTCGACTCCTCGCTCGATGAGTTGGCAGACCAGCACTCCATCCAGCGGGATGCCCTGGGCGCGAGCGATCTCGGTGAGGTCGCGGTAGGTGTCACGCACCTGGCTGGCCGAGGTCAGTCCGATGCGCACCAGCCCGAGTTCCGTCTTGTGGGCCAGTTGTGGCGCGGAGGCCTTCATGACCACCGGGTAGCCCACCTGCCCGGCCGCCCGTACGGCCGCGGCCGCGCTGGTCACCAGCTGTTCTCTTGGCACGCGTATGCCATAGGCGCGCAGCAGTTGCTTGGCCGAGTGCTCGCTGAGCTGCTCACCCGGGCGCAGCAGTGCGCGTGCCTTGCCGGCCGCGGGGGAGGGAGTGCGGGGGGCGTTCTCGAAGGGCGAGCGGTAGTCGGCGACAAAGCGGTGGTGGCGGAAGTAAGCACGCAGGGCGGTCACACAGTTGCCGACGCTGCGGAAGGTGATCACACGCGAGGAGCCCAGCAGGGTGCGGCGGTAGGCGTCCTCGGTGCCGACCGGCGAGCCCCACACCACACACACCGGTTTGTCGGTCTGCTCCGCCGCGTCCACCAGGTCCTGGGCCAGCTTGTCGCTCAGTGGGGGGAACGGGCCGCTGATGGGGCAGACCAGCACGCCGACGGCGGGATCGGCGAGCAGGGCGTCGATGATCCGGCGGCCGCGCCAGTCGCCCACTGGATGTCCGCCGTTGTCCACCGGGTTGGCGACGCCGAGGTGTTCCGGGATCCACTGGTGCAGCTCCCGCTGCTTCTCGGGGCAGAGGGTGGGCAGTTGGAGACCGGCCGCCGTGGCCAGGTCCGCGAAGTGGGCCCCGGAGCCCCCGGAGATCGAATACGCGGCCACGCCGGTGGCCAGCGGTGGCCGGGCACGGGCGAGCAGGGTGGCGGTGTCCTGAAGCTCGTCCAGCCCGGTCACCCGGATCACGCCGAACTGGCGCATGGCCGCGTCCACCACCGCGTCGGCACCGGTGAGTTTGCCGGTGTGGGTGGCGGCGGTGCGGGAGCCGGCCTGGGTGCGGCCGACCTTGACCGCCACCACCGGTACTCGGTGGCGGGCGGCGCGGTCGGCGGCGAGCAGAAAGGCTCGTCCGTCCTTGAGGCCCTCCAAATAGGCGGCGATGGCGCCGACTTCGGGGCGGGTGGCGAAGTAGGAGAGGAAGTCGGCGCACTCCAGGTCCGCCTCATTGCCGGTGGGCGCCCAGTGGGACAGCCGGATGCCCAGCTCCTGGAGGGCGAACAGCGGGCGGCCCTGGTGGCCTGACTGGGTGATCAGTGCGATGGCCGGTCCGTCGAGGTCTTCGCGGAAGGTCTCGAAGGCGTTGAGGTTGGTGTTGGGGCCGAGCAGACGGACCCCGGTGCGCCGGGCGGCGGCGGCCAGCCGCTCCTGGGCCTGGGCACCCTGGGGGCCGGTCTCGGCGAAGCCGGAGGCGAAGATCACAGCGAACCGGGCCTTGCGCGCGCCGAGTTCCTCGATCACCGGCAGGGGGTCGGCGATGAGCAGGGCGGCCACGTCGATGCCCGGGGGGAGGTCATGGACGGAAGGGAGGCAGGGCAGGCCGAAGACGGAGTCACGAGAGGGGGTGACGGGGTGGACGCGGGCGCCGACGCGGGCGGCCCAGCCGATGAGTTGGCGGGTGATGCCGGTGCCGGGGCGGCCCTCGGTGTCACAGGCGCCGATCACGGCCAGGGTTCGGGGGCGGAAGAACCGGTCGAGGTCGGGGACGGCGGAGGTCAGGGGGCGGCCGCCGGCGTCCAGGTCGGCGGTGGTGGCGGCGTCACCGTGCACGGTGAGGCCCGGTCGTTCGCCGCAGGCCACCACACGGGCCGGTCGGGAGGTGGTGGTGAGGGTGCCATGAGTCGATCCAAGCATCGTTCTCGCCCACTCCTGCTCGAGGACCGATGAGCTGACGTACAGTCAGCGTACTGAGCTGACTCATCGTCAGGAACGCGTCGTACCGGAGAAAGCAAGGAGAAGCGGATAAGCCGCGCGGCGGCGAAGTGGGAGAAGGGAGGCGCGCCTTGGGGCTCTCCCCGTCCACCGGACGGTTCGATGTGCCGGAGATCGACGAGTTCACCCGGCCCTATTGGGAGGCGGCCGCCGGGGGCCGGCTGCTGATCCGGCGCTGCCGGGCGGCTGGTTGCGGCAGGGCGCACCACTATCCGCGGGAGTTCTGCCCGCACTGCTGGAGCGAGGATGTCATCTGGGAGGAGGCGAGTGGCCATGCGGTGCTCTACACCTGGTCCGTGGTGCATATGAACGATCTGCCGCCGTTCCGGGGCCGGCTGCCCTATGTGGCCGCCATGGCGGATCTGGCCGAGGGGCCGCGGCTGGCCACCGAGTTGGTGGACTGCGAGCCGGACGCCCTGCGCATGGGGATGCCGCTGGAGGTGGTGTTCCGGGCACTGCCGGACGCCTCCGGAGGCCCGGACGGCCGCCCCGCCCCGCTCGCGCCGGTCCCTGGGAGCGACGGCCCGGGGGACGCGGCCGGGATGCCCATCGTGCCGTGCTTCCGGCCGCGTTGATGGCGCGGTGGTGCGGGGTTGATGCCGCGGCGGAATGCCGTGTGGATGCCCTGTGGATGCCGTCCTGTTGATGTGGCCGGCGCCCTGTTGAATGGGGTTATGACACAACCCACGGCATGGGACGGACCGCTTCGGCCGGCACACGGCGATCTCCGGCTGCGCCCCTGGGAGGAGGCGGACCTGGCGGTGGTGCTCCGGGGCATATCCGACCCGGACTTCCGGCGCTGGAACGCGGTGACCATTCCGCCGCCCACCGAGGAGGGGGCCCGGGACTACCTGCTGCGGAGCATGGCGGGGTGGCGGGAGGGCCGGGTCGCCTCCTTCGCGGTGGTGGTCACCGAGGCGGGGCGGGAGGTCGTGGTCGGTGATGTCCGGCTGGCCAACTTCGGCTGGATCAACCGCAGTGCCCGGATCTCCTACTGGGTGTTGCCGGAGTACCGGGGACGGGGCCGGGCCTCCGGTGCCGTGGAGGCGGTCACCCGGTGGGGGTTCGGTCCGGCGCTGGGGCTGCACCGGATCGAGCTGAGCCATGTGCTGCCCAACCAGGCGTCCTGCCGGGTGGCCGGTCGCTGCGGGTACCTGGCGGAGGGCACCATGCGCGGGGAGATGCCGGGCAGCGACGGCCGGATGTGGGACGCGCACCTGCACGCCCGGCTGGCTACGGATCCGGCGCCCGGGGATCAGGGCCAGAGCAGCCCGGTGGTCCAGGCGCCGTCCTGGGAGCGCCGGTAGCGCAGGCGGATGTGCCGGCGTCCGGCGTCACCCTGGAAGAACTCCACCTCCTCGGCGTCCAGGGTGTACAGCTGCCAGCTGTCCACCGGGGTCTGGGGTTCCCGGGCGGCCCGTTCCCAGGCGTCCCTCGAGGCGCGCTCCAGTTCCGCCAGGGACGAGAGCTCCTCGCTCTGGTGGCCGACCAGGGCGGCGGCCAGGGCGCCGGTCGAGCGTTTGGCCAGGTCGGCCCGGCTCTCGGCGGGGCCGGCCTGGGTCACCCGGCCCTCCACCCGGACCTGGCGGCCCACCGCGGGCCAGTAGAAGCCCAGGGCGGCCTGGGGGCGCGCCTGGAGTTCCCGGCCCTTGCGGCTGGTGCGGTGGGTGGCGAAGTGCCAGCCGCGCTGGTCGGCGTCGTGCAGCATCACCGTCCGCACGGAAGGGCGCCCCTCGGCGTCGGCGGTGGCCAGGGCCATGGTGTGCGGTTCCGGGCTGCCTGCCGCGGCCGCCTCGGTGAGCCACTGCTGGAACAGCGGCAGCGGGGTGGGCGGGGCGGTGCCGGGGTCGAAGGCGGGCAGCTCGGTGTCCCAGACCCGCAGGGTGCGCAGAAGTCGGCGGAAGGTGTGCTGGGTCTGCTCGTCCGGCTGAGGCGTGGTGGTCATGCGGGCCATCCAACCAAGGCGGCCGGGAGGGCTCCGGGAGGCCGGGGGGGTGCCGCCGCCGGGCCGGGGTCCGAGGCGCGCGAAGGTATCCCGGGCCGCGCCCGGGCTCTCAGTCCCGGCCCAGGATGACCGTGCCGGAGGAGCAGAACCAGCCGCCCGTGCCGGAGGCGAGCGCCAGCCGGGGTGGGCTGCCGTCGGGGAGGCGGACCTGGCGGGCCGGCTCCGCCTCGCCGCGTAGCTGGCGTACCGCCTCCACCAGGAGGAACAGCCCGCGCATACCGGGGTGGCAGGCGGAGAGGCCGCCTCCGTCGGTGTTGACGGGCAGGGCTCCGCCGATGGTCAGCCGGTCGTCCGCCGTGAAGGGTCCGCCCTCGCCCTTGGGGCAGAAGCCGAGGTCTTCCAGGGTCACCAGGGTCATATAGGTGAACGCGTCATAGATCTGGGCGACTTGGATGTCCTCGGGGGTGAGGCCCGCGCGGCGGAAGGCGAGCGTGCCGGAGACGGCCGCCGGGGAGACGGTGAAGTCGGGCCACTCCGAGAGTGCGGCATGGGACACTGCGGTGCCGGTGCCCAGTACCCAGACCGGTGGCCTGGCCGCGTCCGCCGCGTACTCCTCGGCCGCGAGCAGCACCGCGCAGCCGCCGTCGGAGCGGATGCAGCAGTGCAGTCTGGTGAAGGGTTCGGCCACCGGTGGACCGGCCAGGACATCATCGATGGTGATCGGGGAGCGGTGCAGCGCATAGGGATTGTGCGCGGCGTTGGACCGGGCCTGTACGGCAATGTTCGCCAATTGTTCGATGGTGGTGCCGTATTGGTGCATATGGCGCCGGGCGGCCATGGCGTATTTGGCGATCAGTGTGTGCCCGTAGGGGACTTCGAACTGCAAGGGGCCATGGGCGCCGAAGGAGAGATTGGCGGTACGGCGCCCGGCGCGCAGGTCGGCGCGGGCCGTGGAGCCATAGACCAGCAGTACGGCCTCGGCGTGGCCGGCGGCGATGGCGTCGGCGGCGTGTGCCGCCATCACCTCCCAGGTGGCGCCGCCGACCGAGGTGGAGTCCACCCAGGCGGGGCGCAGCCCCAGATATCCGGCCACCTCGGCCGGGGCCAGGGTGCCCAGCCCGGCGGAGGCGAAGCCGTCGATCAATGACCGGTCCAGGCCGCAGTCGGCGAGTGCGCGCCGGGCCGCCTGGGCGTGCAGGGCGTAGGGCGATGCGGTGTCCAGCCGGCCGCAGTCGGACAGGGCCGCGCCGAGTATGGCGACCTTTCGGGTGCCCGGGCTCATAAAAACTGACGGTACATCAGTTCAAGGCTGGGAAGTTATGGCCCGGCTGCCTAGTATCCGGCTCCTCGGGAGCGATGGAGGTCGCCCTATGGACGTCGAACTGAGCGCGGAGCAGCGGGAGATACGCCGTACGCTGCGTGAATTGCTGCTCAAGCGCTGTGGCTCCGGCGAGGTGCGGGCGGCGGTCGCCACCCCCGCCGGATGGGACCTTGAGCTTTGGCGGGAGCTTGCGGGGCTGGGACTGCCAGGACTGGCGGTGCCCAAACGCTATGGGGGAGTGGGTTGCGGCTGGGCCGAACTCGCCCTGGCCGCCGAGGAGACCGGACGGTTCCTGCTGCCCTCGCCCCTGCTGGCCACCTCGGCGCTGGCCGCCCCGCTGATCGCCGCACTTGGCACGTCCGGGCAGCGCGCCGAACTGCTTCCGGCGCTTGCCTCCGGCCGGCTGACCGCCACCCTCGTGGTACCCCGGGCTCCCCTGCCCACGGCCCTCGCGCTCACCGGTGCGAATGACGCCACTCGGCCCCCCGGTGACGGCCCCGGCGCGGCCCGCCCCGCCGATGCGATCGGGCCCGATGCTGCCCGACCCGGCGCGGCCCGGCCCGCCGACGCGATCGGCCCCGACGCTGCCCGACCCGGCGCGGCCCGGTCCGCCGACGGGCCCGAAACAGCCCGTCCCGCCGCCTCCCGACCCGCCGGTGACTGGTCCGACGACTGGTCCGGTGGTGGCCGTACAGGCGGGGTGCAAGCCCGGCAAACCGCCAGTGGCTGGCGGTTGTTCGGGGACGCCGCCCAGGTGCTGGACGGCCATGGCGCCGACCTGTTGCTGGTGGCGGCGCACACCGGGGGCTATGTCCACGGGCACCCCGCCCTCTTCGTCGCAGCAGCACACCCCAGCGTCCGGCGCATCCGGCTGACCGCCCTGGATGAGACCCGGCCCCAGGCCAGGCTGGAGTTCCGGGACACACCGGCCGAGCCGCTCGGCCGCCAACCGGCCGACCCCCGCCCCGACTTGGCCCGGCTGGGCGGCTCCTTCGCCGCCGTGCTGGCCGCCGAGGCCACCGGCGCCGCCGGCCGGGCCCTGGAGCTGACCCTGGAACATGTGAAGGTCCGCGAGCAGTTCGGCCGTCCCATAGGTTCCTTCCAGGCGGTCAAGCACCGGCTGGCCGAGCTCTATGTGGCGGTGCGGGCCGCGCGTTCGGCGGCGTACTACGCGGCCTGGGCGGTCACCCCGGAGTCCGGGGCCGTTCACCCCTCACCGGCCGCGGCGCTGGCACTGGCCCAGGCGCTGCACGCCCAGTCCCTGGTCGCCGGGGAGGCCGTGCAGTTGCACGGCGGCCTCGGGGTGACCTGGGAACACGACGTGCAGTTGTACTTCAAGCGGGCGGCCTCCGATGCCTTGCTGTTCGGTCCGGTGCACCGGCTGCGGGCCCGGGCGGCCGAGGCCGTGGGGCTGTTCGAGGCGGGCCGGTACCAGGAGGCGGTGGTGTTGTGAGGGGCGTCGTCGAACGCATCGTCCAACGAGTCTCGTCCAGCAGGGCGTTCGCCCGGGTGGGGCCGTATTTCGTTCCGGCTCTGGACTCCGCGGTGCACCGGCTGACCGGTGGCCGGGCGATGCTCAGCGCCCGGCTGCTGCCGAGTCTGGTCCTCACCAGCACCGGAGCAAGGAGCGGGCTGCCCAGGAGGACGCCGCTGGCCTGTCTGCCGGAGCGGGACGCGGATGGCGCCGAGTGCGGATGGATCGTGATCGGCAGCAACTTCGGCCGCCCCGCGCATCCGGCCTGGACGGCCAATCTGCTGGCTCGGCCAAGGGCGGAGATCAGCAGGCGGGGCAGACAAGTCCCGGTGACCGCACGCCTGTTGCGCGGTGCGGAACGGGAGGCGGTATGGCGACGGGTGGTGGCCTTCTGGCCGCCGTACGCCCGTTACCAGGCGCGGGTGGAACGGGAGATCCGGCTGTTCCGGCTGGAGAGTTCAGCTAAGGGTGCGCGCTGTGGCGGGCCCGGTGGCCCGCCCTTGCGATGACAGGACGCGCGCCGCACCGTTACCTGGTCGGCTTCTTGCCGGTGATGCCCAGATGCACCAGCAGGGCCAGATTGGGCTTGAGTTCGGCCTGCTTGACGCCCCAGCTCTGGAAGCCCTTCTGGTGCGAGGCGACCGCCGCCAGCATGGCGACCAGCGAGCCCGCCACCGCGGCGGGATTGACGTCCTGGTCCACCTTGCGCTTGGCCTGGAGCTCCTTGACCGAATCGGTAAGGGAGTTGGTGACCGCGTTGAGGATCTTCATGCGGATCTTGTAGAACCGCTTGTCGCCCTCGGCGGCTCCCAGGTCCACCACGCGCAGGATGGCGTCATTGCGCCGCCAGAAGTCGAGGAAGCCGTCCACCAGTTCCTCGGCCGCCTGCCAGCCGGCCTTGCCGACCCAACTCCGCCCGGCCACCAGCTCGGTGAGCCCGGCGCCTTCCTTGGCCATCTCCTCGGCGATCTCCAGGACCGCGCCCTCGACGTCCGGGAAGTACTGGTAGAAGGTGGCGGGCGAGGTGCCGGCCTTACGGGCCACATCGATGACCTTGACGTCGCGGTACGGCGACGAGCTGAGCATTTCGCCGAGGCAGTCGAGCAGCTTCTGCCGCGTCGCCTGACCTCGCCGGCCGGCCACCCGGCCGTCGACGGTGCGTACTTGTCCTGTCATGCCGTCAGCTTACCGAGGGGTGATCGGAGCGCGATTCGGCCGCATGCAAATGGGGGCGGGGGTGGGAAAAGGGGTGTTAGTGCAGCTCAGAGGGGTTTCGGGGAGTCGAAAAGGGAGTGTGCGGACATTGGCCCGTACCGGTGAATCGTCGCACCGGCGGGCCGTGGCCCAGGGCCCGCCGCACCCCCCGTACCCCGGTTGTCCGCAGCCCGGGCGGGATCGCCCGACCGCCTATACCGTGGCTGCTGAGGGCGTCGGAAGGAGGCGGTCGCCATGAGCGCTGCCACGGGCGGAAATCAGGGGGCCGGACCGTGCTGGGCGGACGTCACACTGCCCGATCTGAATGCGGGCAAGCGCTTCTACGGTGAACTCTTCGGCTGGACCTTCCAGGAGGGTGACGACCGCTTCGGGCAGTACACCCACGCCTTCCATCAGGGGGCCGAGGTGGCCGCGCTGTCCCCGAAGCCGGACGGCAGGATGCCCACCGCCTGGTGCGTCTACTTCGCCTCCCCCGACGCGGTGGCCACCGCCGGGCGGATCCGGGCGGCGGGCGGGCAGGTGATCACCGCCCCGACGGCGCTCGGCGAGTACGGCACCATGCTGCTGGCCGCGGACCCGTCCGGCGCCGTGTTCGGCGTCTGGCAGGCCGGCAGCCACCGGGGCTTCGGCAAGCGCGGCGAGGTGGGCTCCTTCGGCTGGACCGAGGTCTACACCCGGGAACCCGGCGCGGTGGACGCCTTCTACTCACAGGTCTTCGGCTTCCGGAGCATGGACCTCAGCCGGACCGCGGGCATGGACTACGCGGCCTGGACGCCGGCCGGCGAACCCGCCACCCATGACCACGCCATCGGCGGCCGGGCGGTGATGGACGAGCGGTTCCCCGCCGAGATGCCCGCGCACTATCTGCTGTATTTCGTGGTGGACGACTGTGACGCCGCCGCCTACACCGCGCTCCAGCTGCACGGCCGGGTACGGCGCCAGCCCGAGGACACCCCGCACGGCCGCTTCGCGGTGCTGACGGACGACCAGGGGGCGGACTTCGCCATCATCGACCCCTCCCGGGCCCGGCCGCGCGACGGCGGCGACCAGACCGGTTAGCGGTGGCCCGGCTTCCGTTTGTGGCGGGGACACGCCAAGCGTGACCCGAGTTCGCAACCACGGCCTCCGCCAGGGAGAATCGGGGGAGCGTATCCCGGGACAATTCGTGGAGGGACGCTGCACGGGGCTGGAACCCTTCAAGCCCCCACGGGGAGGTGGCAGGCCAGTTGGAGCAGCTTACGCAGCACGACCCGAGACGGATCGGCCCCTTTGAGGTGCTCGGCCGGCTCGGCGCCGGCGGCATGGGGCTGGTCTATCTCGCCCGCTCGGCGTCCGGCCGGCGGGTGGCGATCAAGACGGTGCGCACGGAGCTGGCCGAGGACCAGTTGTTCCGAGTGCGGTTCACCCGTGAGGTGGAAGCGGCCCGCGCGGTCAGCGGCTTCTACACCGCCGCCGTGGTGGACGCCGATCCCCGGGCGGCCGTGCCCTGGCTGGCCACCGCCTATGTGCCCGCCCCCTCGCTGGAGGAGATCGTCAACGAGTGCGGCCCGCTGCCCGCCCAGGCGGTGCGCTGGCTGGCCGCCGGAGTGGCGGAGGCGTTGCAGTCCATCCATGGCGCCGGCCTGGTGCACCGCGATCTGAAGCCCTCCAATGTGCTGGTGGTGGAGGACGGCCCGCGGGTGATCGACTTCGGTATCGCCTCCGGGGTGTCCAACACCCGGCTGACCATGACCAATGTCGCCGTGGGCACCCCCGCCTATATGTCCCCCGAGCAGGCCCGCGACTCCCGCAGCGTCACCGGCGCCAGCGATGTCTTCTCGCTGGGCTCCACCCTGGTCTTCGCGGCCACCGGCCATGCGCCCTACCACGGCGTCAACCCGGTGGAGACGGTCTTTATGCTGCTGCGCGAGGGGCCGGACCTCAGCGGTCTGCCCGACGAGCTGCGGCCGCTGATCGACTCCTGTATGCAGATGGCGGCCGAGCACCGGCCCACCCCGGCCGACCTCCAGTCCCAGCTGGCGCCGCACCTGTTCTCCTCCGGCGACGACAGCGGCACCGCCTCCGCCTGGCTGCCGGACAACGCCGTCTCCATGATCGAACAGCGCCGGGCCGGGCACCGTCCGGCGGCCGCCGCCTCCCGTGGCACCGGCCGCGCCACCGTGCCGCCGCCCGCCCGGCCCCCGGCCGCCGAGCCGGTACCCGCCTCGCCGCCGCCGCGGCCGGGCACCGGCTGGGGCCAGGGCGCCGCCGCCCGCACCGGGCGCGGCGCGGTGGCCGACCCGCGCGGCGGGCTGAGCAGCCCCCAGGTCGTCGCCCCCGCCCAGGGGCGGCACGCGGGCGCCCCCTCCCTCACCGAGGACGGTCCGGTACGGCTGCCCGGCTCCCGGGTCGCCATCGGCCCCGGCCCCCGGGTCGCCGATACCCGTGAGCCGCAGGCGCCGCCGGGCACCGGCTGGGTACGGCCGCCCGCCGGCGGCACCACCGCGCCGCCCGCCGAACCGGCCAACCTCACGGCCGATCCGGGCCGTTGGCGGCCCTGGCGGTTCCGGATGTCCAATGATGTCTGGGGCACCCCCACCGTCTCCGGTGAGCTGCTGTATGTCACCTCCTTCGAGGTGCACGCCCTCGATGTGGCCAGCGGACGACGGCAGTTCAAGACCCGCGATGTGGCCTGGGCGATGGCGGTGGCGGACGGCCGGATACACGCCTCCGACGGCCCCACGCTCTATGCGCTGGACGCCGCCGACGGCGGGGAACGCTGGCGGCTGGCCACCGACGGCTGGGTGTACTCGCTCAAGGCCGACCGGGGCACCGTGGTCACCGGCACCCGTGGCGGCGGCGCCCAGGCCTGGGAGGCGGCCACCGGCGAGCTGCTGTGGGAACGCGGCGGTCTGCAGACCGACTTCGAGACCCCCGACTGCGGTCCGGTGGTGCACGAGGACACCGTCTATGTCTGGGCCGACGCCCGGCTGCGCGCCCTGGAGGCCCGCACCGGTGCCGAGCGCTGGTCCTACCCGGTGGGCGACACCGCGGCCTGCGGTGGGGTGCCGGTGCGGCTGCTGGCCGCCCCCGACGGTGTGGTCTATGTGACCGCCGGGACCAGGGTGCTGGCCATCGACGCCGCCCGGGGCGATGTGCGCTGGCGGTTCGAGGCGCCCGCCGTCTTCCTCTGCCCGCCCGCGTACGCCCCCGGCGCGGCGGTGTCCGGCGGTGGCGTCTATGCCGCCGACTATCTGGGCACGGTGTACGCGCTGGACACCGCCTCCGGGCGGGAGCGCTGGCGGATCGCCACCGAGGGACGCCAGTCCACCGAACCGGTGCTGGTCAACGGGCAGTTGGTGCATCTGGGCAGTGGCGGGGCGCTCTACACCCTGGACGCGGTCAGCGGTACGCCCCGCTGGCGGTTCGCCGCGGGCGGCGATGTGGTGGGCTCCCCGGTGGTCGCCGACGGCCGGGTGCACTTCGGCTCCGCCGACCACTGCCTCTACACCCTCGACGCCATGGGCGGTCAGCTGCGCTGGAAGCTGGCCACCGGCGGGGAGATCACCGGCTCGCCGGTGGTCACCGGCGGCGTGGTCTATGCCTGCAGCAAGGACCGCTGTGTCTACGCCCTGGACGCGGCCAAGGGCACCGGACAGAGCCGCCGCTGACCCTCACCGCAGCCGGTGCTCCCGGCGGCGGGCGGCGAACAGCGCCGCCTGCTCTTCGGGCGGCGCGCTGCCCAGCCGGATCAACTGCGGGGCCAGCGCCCTGGCGTGCGCCCTGGCCGTCTCCCGGGCCGCCCAGAGCGCCCGTACGGTGCCCTGGACCGCGCCGGGCGGGTGGCGGGCCAGGTCGGCGGCGGTGCGCAGCGCTGCCTGGCGCGCCCCGGCGGGGGTGGCGGCCAGCTCGGTCACCAGGCCCAGCTGGTAGGCGCGTTGGGCGGAGATACGTTCCGCCGTGCCCAGCAGGGCGGTGCGGGCGGCCTCGCCCCAGGGCAGCAGCTGGACCAGTTCCATGGCCTCATAGGCGCTGACCATGCCATAGGAGGTGTGCGGGTCGAAGAAGACGGCGTTCTCCGCCGCGATGACGAACTCGGCCTCGCCCAGCAGATAGAAGGCCCCGCCGCAGGCCATCCCATTGACCGCCGCGATCACCGGCTTCCACAGGTCGGCGGCTTTGGGCCCCACGGTCAGCAGCGGATCGTCCAGCGCACAGGGCCCGGAGGGCTGGGGCACCTCGGCGGAGCGGTCAATTCCGGTGCAGAATGCCTGCTCGCCCGCGCCGGTCAGGACAATCACCCGTACCGAGTCGTCCTGGCGCAACCGGCGCCAGAGGGCGCCGAGTTCGGCGGCGGTGGCCAGGTCGATGGCGTTGTGGCGCTCCGGCCGGTCGAGGGTCACCAGGGCCACGGCGCCGGTAACGGTGGTCCGTACGCTCATGAGGTCCCCAGCAGCCACTGCGGCAGGGCGAGTCGGGCGGAGACCCGGGTGAAGGTCACCCGGACCGCCGCACCGATGGCCAGCCGGGCCGGGTCCAGGGAGCCGGGCGGGGCGTCCGGCGCGGCCAGCACATTGCCCACCAGCCGGATCCCGGGGGCGTCAAGGAGCTCGATCAAGGCCACGTTGTAGGGCGCCAGTTGGGCGTATCCCTCGAGCAGCGGAGGGTGTGCGATCACAAACGACCAGATGTGCCCACGGCCGGACACCTTCTGCCAGCGGTGGGCGAAGCTCTGGCAGTACGGGCAGCAGGGACGCGGCGGGAAGCGCGGGGTCCGGCAGCCGGCGCAGGTCTGTATGCGCAGCTCGCCACGGGCCGCGTAGTCCCAGAACGGGGCGCCGTCCTGGTCGGTGACCGGTGGCAGCAGCCCATTGTCAGTGGTGCCCCTCATGATGGACGGCATGAGACATCAACTCCTCAGCAGCACGGCGGAGGTGGGGACTCCCTCGCCCGCCGTCACCAGACAGGTCCGGGCTCCCGGCACCTGTGCGGTGGAGGTGCCGCGCAGCTGCCGGACGCCCTCGTTGATCAGGTTGAAGCCATGGACGTAGGCCTCGCTCAGCCCGCCGCCGCTGGTGTTGACCGGCAGCCGGCCGCCCAGTTCCAGGGCGCGGTCCTCGGTGAAGGCGGCTCCCTCACCCCGGGCGCAGAAGCCATAGCCCTCCAGGGAGAGCGGGATCAGCGGGGTGAAGGCGTCATAGATCTGGGCCACATCGACGTCCGCCGGGCCGAAGTCCGCGGTTTTCCACAGCTGTCGGGCGGCGGTCCAGGAGGGGCCGGTGAGCGGGTCGTCGTTCCAGTAGTTGACCATGCCATGGTGCTGGGCGGGCAGCGCCTGGGCGGCGGAGTGGAGGTGGACGGGGGTGTGCCGGCAGTCCCGGGCGCGTTCCGCGGAGACCAGCACACAGGCCAACGCCCCGTCGGTCTCCAGGCAGTTGTCATAGAGGCAGAGCGGTTCACTGATCCAGCGCGCCGCCAGATACGCCTCCCGGGTCAGCGGCCGGTGGTACATCACCGCCGCCGGATTACGGTTGGCGTGCCGGCGGCAGGCCAGGGCGACATTGCACAGGTGCTCCCGGGTGCCGCCGTACCGGTGCAGATAGCGGCGGGCCAGCATGGCGATCTCATCCACCGGCCGCAGCAGTCCATAGGGGCGGGTCCACTGCGCCGGGGTGGGCAGCTGAACGCTGCCACGCCAGGGCCGGGGGCCCGAGCCGCGTTTGCGTGACCGCCAGGCGACGCCCACCCGTGCCTGACCGGTGGTAATCGCCATGGCGAGGTGGGCGAGGGTGGCGCAGGAGCCGCCGCCGCCGAAGCCCACCCGGGAGAAGTGGGTGATATCGCCCGCCCCGATCGCCTTGGCGAGCTCGACCTCATCGGTCTCCTCCATGGTGTACGAGGCGAGGGCGTCCACCTCGGACGGGGCGATGCCCGCGTCATCCAGTGCCGCGAGTACCGCGCGGCACGCCAAGGTCTTCTCGGAATCCGGCAGTTGCCGGGCGAAGGGGGTCTGTCCGATGCCGACGATCGCCGTGGCGTCCTTGAGCGCTGCGGCCATGGTCACCTCCGGGCTGACGTGGCCGACGGTGCTGACAGCGCTGAAGGCTATCGCTAACCTGACGAAGCGTCAGCTATGGCTGCGGCCGGCTGGCCGGAGGGAGGCCGGGCGATGCGTGCGGACCTGGAATTCGGTTCGATATCCCAGCTGGTACGGGCGTCCGCCGAGCGCCATGCGGAGCGCGAGGCCGTGGTGGAGGGGCGCACCAGGCTGTCCTTCGCCGGGCTGGGCGCCCGGGTGGCAGATGCCGCCGCGGCCTGCCTGGCCGATGGTGTACGCCCCGGCGACCGGGTGGCCGTCTGGGCCCCGAATACCCTGGACTGGATCACGGCCGCGCTGGGCGCCGTCACCGCCGGAGCGGTGCTGGTCCCGCTGAACACCCGCTTCAAGGGGGCGGAGGCGGTCCAGGTGCTGGCCCGCACCGGGGCCAGGACGCTGTTCGTCACCGGCACCTTTCTGGGCACCTCCTATGTGGCCGCGCTCCGCCGGGCCGCGGGGGAGGACCTGCGGCTGCTGCCCCGGCTGCGCCGGGTGGTGGTGCTCGGCGAGGAGGCCGCGCCCGAGGGCTTCCGTACCTGGAAGGAGTTCCTGGCGGACGGGGCCGGGATACCGCCCGCCGCCGTCCGGGAACGGGCCGGGAGCATCAGGCCGTCCGATCCCTCCGACATCCTCTTCACCTCCGGTACCACCGGAGAGCCCAAGGGCGCCGTGGTCAGCCATGCCCAGACGCTCAGGGCCTTCGGGGCCTGGAGCGAGCTGGCCGGACTGCGGGAAGGAGACCGCTATCTGATCGTCAACCCGTTCTTCCACACCTTCGGTTACAAGGCCGGGATTCTGGCCTGTCTGATGCGCGGCGCCACCATGGTGCCCCAGCCGGTCTTCGACGCGGCCACGGTGCTGGCGCACATCACGGCGGAGCGGATCTCGGTGCTTCCCGGCCCGCCCACGCTCTTCCAGTCGCTGCTGGACCATCCCGCCCGGCCCGGCCATGACCTGTCCTCCCTCCGGCTGGTGGTGACCGGTGCCGCCGCGGTGCCGCGCACCCTGATCGACCGGCTGCGGGGCGAACTCGGCGTCCCCGAGGTGCTGACCGCCTATGGGATGAGCGAGGCCACGGGGGTGATCACCATGTGCCGCCGGGACGACCCACCGGAGGTGGCGGCCACCACCTCGGGGCGGGCCCTTGAGGACACCGAGGTGACGGTGGTGGACGCGGACGGCCGCTGGCTGCCGCCGGGCGAGCCCGGGGAGATCCTGGTACGCGGCTACCAGGTGATGTCCGGCTACTTCGAAGACCCGGCCGCCACGGCCGAAGTCCTGGACGACGAGGGGTGGTTGCACACCGGTGATGTCGGGGTGCTGGACGTTCACGGCAACCTCACGGTCACCGACCGCATCAAGGACATGCTGGTGGTGGGGGGCTTCAACGCCTATCCGGCCGAAATAGAGCGCCTGTTGTGCGGCCACCCCGGCGTCGCCGAGGCAGCGGTGGTGGGGGTGCCGGACGCCCGGCTGGGCGAGGTGGGCCGGGCCTTTGTGGTCCGCTCCGCCGAGGGGGCCGGCCTGACCGAGGAGCAGCTGATCGCCTGGTCGCGGCGGGAGATGGCCAACTACAAGGTGCCGAGGGAGATCCGGTTTGTGGCCGCGCTGCCGCGGAACGCGGCGGGGAAGGTGCGCAAGGGGGTACTGCGGGAGGTGGCCGCGGAGTAGCGCCGCCGGGCGGGGGCGTGTCTCCGGCCGCGGATGGCAGCGGGCCGCCGGCCACGCGGCGGAGCCGCAGTGTATGAGTGCCCCGTGCCGCTCAAGGGGCGGCGCCGGTCAGTTGGTGGAGGATGACCAGCGAGGGCGCGGGGCCGTTGTTGCGGGCCCGGTGGCGGGTGTTCGTCGGTACCAGCAGCCCCTGGTGGGCGCGGGCGGTGTGCCGGCCGGCGGCGGACTCCACGGTCAGCTCGCCGCTGATCACATAGAGCAGTTCCTCCTCGGAGGCGAGCGAGTGCTCGTCCAGCTCCTCACCGGGCTGGAGGATCACCACGCTGGTCGAGGTCAGCCCGGGATACCAGGCGGGGGAGTCCACCACGGACAGCCGGTGGACGGCTTCTTCGGACTCGATCAGGCGGATCGGCTTGCCGGTCAAGGGGACTCCACGGTCATGTTGGCTGCCGGGCCGGCCGGAGCGGGCAGGGGAAGTGCTTTGAGTCGCTCCGGCCGGTGTTCCAAGGTGACATGCAAGGTCGGTTCAGAAGTCCGGTTCGACGCCCTCCTTTCCGGATGGTGTGCCTGCGGTGGCCTGTCCACCCTGTGACCCCGGGTGGTTGTCCGGCAACGCGGAATTGCCAAATCGCAGGTGACAACGGAGGAAGTGGCGGACAATAAACCGTTGTCCGCGGCAATGAGGTGGGGGAGTCGAGGGTGGGCAGGCCAGGGCGTCCTCAGGGCAGGGCGAAAGGGCAGACCGCCGAGGCCAATGAACTGGCCTCGTTGTTATGTGAACTGACCCGTGACTTCACGGTCAGAGAGCTGGCCGAGCGGTATCAGATGAGCAAGACCAGCTGGAGCGACTACCGGTCCGGGGCGAAGACGGTTCCGCTGCATTTGCTGCGCCGGCTGGTGGCCGATCTGGTGCGGGATTCCCGGGGCCGGGCGGTGCTGTGGGAACGGGCCAGGACCCTGCATGCGAAGGCCCTCGCTTCCCCCGGTGCTTTACCGTCCTCCGGTGCTTTACCGGTCAATTACCGGTCCACCGCGTCCGGACCGGCCCCGAAGGACGAATCCGCGATGGAAGCCCTGAGATTCACCGTGCTCGGCCCGGTGCGTGCCTGGCGGGGCGATGAGCGGATTTCCCTGGGCTCGCCCCAGCAGCGCGCCCTGCTGGCCGCCCTGCTGCTGCGCGGCGGACGCGTCGCCACCACGGCCGAGTTGACCGACGATCTCTGGGGCACCCGCCCGCCCCGGGCTGCGCTGGCCGCCCTGCGCACTTATGCCTCCCGGCTGCGCAAGGCGCTGGGCAGTGAGCTGCTGCTGCTCAGCGAGTGCGGCGGCTATGCGATACGGCCGGCGGAGGACGGCGCTGACCGGCTCGACCTGGACCGGGCCGAGGGCCTGGCGGCACAGGCAGAGCGGCTGTGCCACGCGGGCGACCGGGCCCGTGCCCGTCAACTGATCGGCGAGGCGCTGTCCTTGTGGTACGGCGAGCCCCTGGCGGGCGTTCCCGGACCGTTCGCCGAGGCCCAGCGGGTGCGGCTGGCGGAACAACGGCTGAGTCTGCTGGAGACCCGGCTCGACCTTGACCTGGCTTTGGGGCGCCATATCGAAGCCATCGCCGAACTCACCGTGTTGATCGCCGCCCATCCGCTGCGTGAGCGGTTCCGGGTGCTGCTGATGCTCGCCCTCTACCGAAGCGGCCGGCAGGCGGAGGCGCTGGCGGCGTTCGCCGACGCACGGCGGCTGTTCGCCGAGGAACTGGGAGTGGATCCCGGCCCCCAATTGACCGAGATGCACCAGCGTATTCTCCAGGCGGATTCCGAACTGGCCGGAATGGGAGATTCCGAGGCTGCCGCCGACCGGTCCTGGGTGCGTCCGGCCCAACTTCCCGCGGCCGCCGCGCATTTCACCGGACGCGAGGCGGCACTGGCGTTGCTGCGCGCCGGGCTGGCCGGTGCGGACGACGGCGGCACCATGGTTTCCGCCATTTCCGGCACCGGTGGAGTCGGCAAGACCACGCTGGCCGTCCAGTCCGCACAGGAGGCCCGGGAGCGGTTCCCCGATGGGCAGTTGTATGTCGATCTGCGGGGGGCGGGGCCGGGTGATCTGTCACCGCACGCGGTACTGGGCTCGTTTCTGCGCGCCCTGGGTGTGGCGGATTCCATGATTCCGGAGAGTACCGAGGAACGGTCCGCGCTCTACCGTTCGTTGCTCTCCGAGCGCCGGGTGCTGGTGCTGCTGGACAATGCGCGGGATGCCGCCCAGGTCCGTCCGCTGCTGCCCGGTACGCGCGGTTGCGCGGCTCTGATCACCAGCCGGACAAGGCTGATCGACCTGGAGAACGCCCAGCTGGTGGATCTGGCGGTGATGAGTCCCGCGGAGGCGCTGCAACTGTTCACCGGCATCGTCGGCGAGCGGCGGGCCGGGGCGGAGCCGGCGGCCGCGCTGGAGGTCGCCGCCGCCTGCGGCTACCTTCCGCTGGCCCTGCGCATCGCCGCCTCCCGGCTGGTCTCCCGGCCCGCCTGGAGCATTGCCTTCCTGGCGCACCGGCTGGCGGACGAGCGCCGCCGCCTGGCCGAACTGCACGCCGGAAGCCTGGCCGTTGAGGCGTCCTTCG
Source organism: Streptomyces orinoci (assembly GCF_003121295.1). GTDB lineage: Bacteria > Actinomycetota > Actinomycetes > Streptomycetales > Streptomycetaceae > Streptomyces > Streptomyces orinoci. The sequence goes on along the minus strand of NZ_PHNC01000029.1, from coordinate 1,267,470 downwards.
ACCTGAGCCACGCCCATCTGGAGCCCGCCCAGTCCCGGGCCTTCCGGCTGCTGGGCCTGCCCGAGGGGCCCGACATCTCACTGCCGGCGGCGGCCGCGCTGCTGGATCTGCCCGTGGACGCGGCCGAGGATCTGCTGGAGTCTCTGGTGGACATCTCCCTCCTGGAGTCGGCCGCTCCCGGCCGTTACCGCTTCCACGACCTGGTGCGGCTGTATGCGCGGGCGCGGGCGGAAGGGGAGGAGGACATCCGGGGGCGGGAGGATGCGTTGTCCCGGTTGCTGGACTTCTATCTGGCCACGGCGGCAGGCGTTTACGCGGCCGAACGGCCCGGGGACACGCTGGTGAAGCATCTGGAGCCGACATCGGTGCGGGGTCTTTCCTTCGCCGACAACCGGTCCGCGGTGGACTGGCTGTTCACCGAGGCGGCCTGTCTGCTGGCCTGCGTCCGGCAGCAGGCGGTGGGGGCTCGGTTGCGGAAGGCGGTTGACCTCTTCTATGTGGCGAAGGACCTCTCCGAGTCCGGGAAGAGTCATCAGCTCTACAGCGAGGTGGGCGAGGTGGCGCTCGCGGTGGCCCAGGCAGCCCATGACGTCTGGGCAGAGGGCCGACTGCGCACTCAACTGGCCTACACCTGGAGTCTGTTCGGCGATACCGGCCGTGCGGATGAGTATGCGCACCATGCCATACAGCTTGGCAAGATGACGGCCGATCCCGTGGTGAATTCCAACGCGCCGAATGTGCGCGGGATCATCGCGACGTGTGAAAAGGACTGGGCCAAGGCCGAAGAGTGCTGTCGCTCCGCGCTGGGCGCCTTTCGGGCGGACGGCAATTTACCCGGTGAGGCAAGCGCCTTGAGCAATCTGGCGCGTGCGGCCACGGAATCCGGCCGCCATGACCTCGCGCTGGATCTGGTGGACCAGGCTGTGGCCCTCTACCTCAAGAGTGGCACGGCGGCCTGGCGGCGGGCCAATGCTCTGTACACACGAGGTCTGGTACTGACCGGGTCCGAGCGCTTCGAGGAGTCCATAAGGGACTTGAGCGAAGCGCTGGAGATCTTTCGCGCCTTCCGGCAACGCCGTTGGGAAGGGTGGACGCACTGGCGGCTTGCCCTGGCGTATATCGGTTCCCGGCGCCCATCGGATGCGGTTAGTCATGCGGAACGCGCGCTATCGATTTCGCGAGAGCTGAATGAACCATTCCGGCACCGGGATGTCCTGGTGGCCTTGAGCGATGCGCTGACCATGATGGGACAGAGAGATCGCGCGCAGGTTTGCCGGGCGGAGGCGGAGCTGGTGAGTGCGCGGTTGGGGGCGATGAAGCGAGAGCCCGGGGCCTGACGGCCGGCCATCCCGTGACTCCCCGGCCGGTTCGCCGGGGAGTCGTGTCAAGCGGCTTGGTTCAGAGCCGGTTGCCGAGCAGGTCAATGGCGAACCCGTCAACGGTGCCCGAGAGATGGTCGTCCTGCGGCTCTACCTGGTTGGAGAGCGTCTGTCCTGTCATGTGGTCGTCGGCGAATGCCGAGACCGTTCCCAGGACGCCGACGCTTACGGCAATCGCCAGTGCTGCCACGGTCCTCTGGGCGCCGGTGGTGATGCGGATCATGTCCACTCCTCATGCTCGGGGGTGTAAGCGGGTGCGTTAAAACAGGTGAGGCGTACGGCAGTTGGTCGGTTCCATCCGCATCGCATGACTGTGGGGCCGGCATCGACGGCTCCCCCTCCGTGTCGCCGATGTCGGCCCCACCGTGTTGCTGTTGGAGACGCCCCCGTTCCCCCGTGCCCCCCGGGACTTCTCCGTTCTGGCCTGACAGAGGGAGTTCCCCCGTCCGGCGTCAGTGTCGGCCCGGTCAGACGGGCTCGGAACCCATGTGGTCGTCCTGCACGACGGCCGGCGCGTTGGTTTCGGCCGTCGGTTGGAGCGGCGTGGCCGCGAGGCCGGTGGTGCCGCCCATGTGGTCGTCATTGGGCTTGGGCAGATTCGGCTTGAGCTTGTTCTCGTCGCTCATGGTTTTCAACTCCGTGCTTATGCGAGCCGATCGGTACGGCGGGGATTACGCAACCCGCCCGGCGACTCCCCCGAGGACCGCCGGACGGGTTGTATCAGGGCTGCTTACCCTAAGGTGAGGCCTCACCGCGACCCGCCTGCCCCCCGACGCGACGGATCGATGTACTACAGAATGGCGGGTGCCGATAAACGTTCGATGAACGACCTCGTTAAGGGAGCTGCATGGCCGTGCCGGGCTAGACGGCAGCCATCGCCAGCAGTTCGCGGACCTCTGCCGCTTCCTTCTCCCGGGCCAGTTGCTCGAAGGCGGTCAGTGCCTCTGTCCAGCAGGCGCGGGCGCGTCCGATCTGCCCCAGCGCGTGGAGACAGTGGCCGAGCACAGTAAGGATATTGCCTCGGCGCCACTCACCCGCGATACCGCGCAACCGCGCCAGTGCCTGCTCGGCATGTGCCGCACCCAGCGCGTGATGACCGGTGGTCTGGTGCACCTCGGCCATCCTGAAGAGCGTCCAACCCTCCCACATCTGCTGACGGTTGTCGCGGAAAATCTGTAGTGCCTCGCTGAGCTGCCGGAGTGCTTCCTGCGGCCGCTCGGCGCCGGCCAGCGCAATGCCATAGGCGTACAGTGCGTTGGCCAGTCGCCAAGCGGCGTTGGTCGCACGGTATGTGGCGATGCTCTGTTCCGCGAGATCAACCGCGGAATGGGTACGGCCGGTGTCGCGGTGTATGCGCGAGAGGTTGCTGAGTGCGCTCGCCTCGCCGGGGCGGTTGCCATCGGCCCGGAAGGCGGCCAGCGCGAGTTCGAAGTAGGTTTCGGCGTCTTCGCCGAGGCTCTGGTAACCGGCCACGATGCCACGGATGTTCATGGCGTAGCAGCAGGGAATGGCGTCGTCGCATCGCCGGCCGAGTTCTACAGCCCGCACGGCCTCTTCATTGGCCTGGGCGAAGCGGCCCGACAGGTTGTGCACATGGGCCAGGACGGTCCGCGCCCGGCCCTCGGCCCGTATGTCGCCCAGAGTTTGGGTGGCTGCCAGCAAAGGCGCGGCGGCTTGGGCGTACAGCCGCGAGTACGCGCCCGACTCGGTGAGATCTTTGGCCGCGAACAGGAGGTCAACGGCGCGCCGCACCGCGTCGGCCGGGCCCAGGGCGTGCTGGGCCGCACAGGTCAGCAGGCACCCCGCCTCCGCGTAAAGCCAGTCCGCCGCCTTGGCGCGGTCGGTGAAGGCCAGGCCGGGGTGGGAGGTCGGGGTCAGGTGTTTGAGGAGCTGCTCGCCAGGGCGTTCCAGGACGTAGACACCGGCCGCCGTGGCCAGGTAGAAGTCCAGCAGCCGCGACATCGCAGCCTCCCGCTCCACCGACCGCTCATCCCGCTCCGCGCAAGCGCGGGCGTACAGCCGCAGCAGGTCGTGGTAGCGGTAGCGGCCGGGGGCGGCGGATTCCAGGAGGGAGGTGTCCACCAGGGACTCCAGGAGTTCCTCGGTGTCCTCCAGGTCCAGGTCGAGCACCGCCGCCGCCGCGGCCAGCGATATGTCCGGCCCGTCGGGCAGGCCGAGCAGCCGGAAGGCGCGGGCCTGGGCCGGTTCCAGCTGGCCGTAGCCGAGCTCGAAGGAGGCCTTGACCGCGAGGTCGCCGGCCCGGAGTTCGTCCAGGCGGCGCCGCTCGTCGCCGAGTTTGCGGGCCAGCACCGAGACGGTCCAGGTGCGGCGGGCGGCCAGCCGGGAGGCGGCGATGCGGATGGCCAGCGGCAGGAAGCCGCAGGCGGCCACCACATCCATCGCGGCGTCCCGCTCCGCGCCCACCCGCTCGTCGCCCACGATGCGGGTGAAGAAGGCCAGCGCCTCGTCGGGGCTCATCACATCCAGGTCCACCAGGTGCGCCCCGGCCAGGTCCACCATCCTGGTGCGGCTGGTGACCAGGGCGGCACAGCCCTCGTTGCCGGGCAGCAGCGGACGTACCTGGGCGGCGTCGCGGGCGTTGTCCAGCAGGGTGAGCACCCGGCGGCCGTCCAGGGTGGAGCGGTAGAGCGCGGCGCGTTCCTCCAGGCCCTCGGGGATGGCCGAGTCGGCGACGCCCAGGGCGCGCAGAAAGGCGCCCAGCACCGCCTCCGGCTCGGCGACCACCGGGCCGGTGCCCTGGAGGTCCACATACAGCTGGCCGTCCGGGAAGTGCTCGCGGGCGGCGTGGGCGACATGTACCGCGAGGGTGGTCTTGCCGACGCCGCCGATGCCGGCCACCGCGGAGACGGCCATGATCCGGCCCTCGGCGGTGGCCAGTTGGTGGCTGAGCTCGTCCACAAAGGCGCTGCGCCCGGTGAAGTCGGAGACGGTGGCCGGCAGCTGGGCGGGCCGGACGAAGGACGGTCCGGCGGACGGGCGCTCCCCGGCGGGGTGCGCGTTGAGGTCGGCGTCCCCGCGCAGGATCCGCTGCTGGAGCTCGGAGAGCTCGGGGCAGGGGTCCACGCCGAGTTCGTCGGCGAGCAGCCGCCGGGTGTCGGTGTAGACGGCCAGCGCCTCGGCCTGCCGGCCGCCCCGATAGAGGGCCAGCATCAGCAGTTCGCGCAGCCGCTCGCGCAGCGGGTGGGCGGCGGTCAGGGCGGTCAGTTCGGAGACCGCCTCGGCATGGCTGCCGACCTCCAGGTCCAGGTCGAGGCGGGTCTCCAGCAGGGTCAGCCGCCACTCCTCCAGCCGGGCGCGCTGGGTGTCGGCGAATGGGCCGGTGACCCCGGCCAGCGGTTCGCCGTCCCAGATGGCCAGGGCCTGGTTCATCAGGTCGCGGGCCTGGTGGCGCTGGCCGGCGGCGCGGGCCTTGTCCGCCTCGGCGGCCAGCCGTTCCACCATGTCGGTGTCCAGGCAGTCCACGCCCACCCGGATCGCATAGCCGCCCGCCTCGCTGACCAGGGCGTCCGCGTCCGGGCCCAGTGCCTTGCGGAGCCGGGAGGCATAGGTGCGCAGGGCGGCCAGGGCGGCATGCGGCGGTTCCTCGCCCCAGAGGGCGTCCACCAGTTCCGGTGCGGTGGCGGTGCGTCCGCCGCGCAGCAGCAGGGCGGCCAGCAGGGCGCGCTGCTGGGGGGAGCCGGTGTTCAGCGGTTCATCGCCGCGCCAGGCGCGGACGGGCCCGAGCACGGTGAACCGCAGCCGCTGCCCTGTGTCTCCCGCCATGGTGACGACCCCCTGCTCTCCTGCTCGGTGGCATCGGTCAGTCTGCCTTGTTATGGGCCTGTGCGTCAGCACCGGTCCGGCCCTCTCCACAGGGCCTGCACGGGGTCGTCCAGCACCCTTGCTGACGCTCCGTCAGTTCAGCGCTACGGTGTCCGTCATGCGTAGCTTCCCCAAGATAATCTCGGTGGACGACCACACGGTCGAGCCCCCCGACGTCTGGCGGAACCGCTTACCGGCACGATTCCGCGATGCCGGGCCCCGGGTGGTGCGGGCGCCGGTGAAGCAAATGACCTTCACCGGCGGCCGGTTCACACCGGAGATGGGCGCCCCGGGCGGCGAGGGTCCCCAGGCGGATTGGTGGATCTATGAGGATTTGCACCGTCCGCTCACTCGGCTGGATACCGCCGTCGGTTTCTCCAGGGAGGAGGTCCGGCTGGAGGGAATCACCTATGAGCAGATGCGGCCGGGCTCCTACCGGGTCGCGGACCGGCTGGCCGATATGGATCTCAACCATGTGGAATCCGCGCTCTGCTTCCCGACATTTCCCCGCTTCTGCGGACAAATCTTTACCGAAGCCGCCGACCGCGAACTGGCCCTGCTCTGTGTACGCGCCTACAACGACTGGATGGTCGAGGAGTGGTGCGGCACCGCCCATGGCCGCCTGATCCCGCTGACCATTGTCCCGCTATGGGACCCGGAACTGGCGGCCCGGGAAGTAAGACGCAATGCGGAACGAGGAGTTCCGGCGGTCTGCTTCTCCGAGATCCCGCCGCATCTGGGGCTCCCCTCGATCCACACCGACCACTGGGACCCCTTCCTGTGCGCCTGTGCCGAGACCGGCACCGTGCTGGCCATGCATATCGGCTCCTCCTCCCGGATGCCCTCCACCTCCGAGGACGCGCCCCCCGCGGTCGGCTCCGCGATCACCTTCGCCAACTGCTGCTTCTCGCTGGCCGACTGGCTGATGTCGGGAGCCTTCGACCGCTTCCCCGGGCTGCGGGTGATGTACGCCGAAGGGCAGATCGGGTGGATCCCCTACCTCCTGGAACGGGCGGACACCGTCTGGGCGGAGAACCGGGGCTGGGGCGGGGTGGCGGACAAGGTGCGGCGCCCGCCGTCCGAGCTGTTCGCCGGGCACGTTTACGGCTGCTTCTTCGACGATGCCTTCGGGCTGCGCAATCTGGACGCCATCGGCGCCGCCAATGTGCTGTACGAGACGGACTATCCGCACTCCGACTCCACCTGGCCGCGCTCGCGGGAGGTGGCCCAGCGGCAGATGGCGCACCTGGACCCGGCCACGGTGGAGCGGATTGTCCGGGGCAACGCCATTGAACTGCTGGGGCTTTCGGCGGACGGGCGGTGGGCGCCGGCGGCGGCACGTTGAGGTTTCTTGTCGCGGGCGGACTTCTTGACCGGGCGGACTTCTTGACGGCGCTGGACGGCGGTGTCACAGTCCACTGCACCTGACTATGCGTCAGAAAGTTGGTGAGCCGCCATGGAGTTCGGGATCTTTGTGCAGGGCTATGTGCCGGCCGGCCGCTCGGCGGCCGACCCCCAGGCCGAGCACCATGCGCTGATGGAGGAGGCCCGGTATGTGATCCAGGCCGACAAGTCCGGCTTCAAATACGCCTGGGCCACCGAACACCACTTCCTGGACGAGTACTCCCACCTCTCGGCGAACGATGTCTTCCTCGGCTATCTCGCCCACGCCACCGAGCGCATCCACCTGGGCTCGGGCATCTTCAACCCGCTGCCCCAGCTCAACCACCCGGCCAAGGTGGCCGAGAAGGCGGCCATGCTCGACCATCTGACCGGCGGGCGCTTTGAGTTCGGCACCGGGCGGGGCGCGGGCAGCCATGAGATCCTCGCCTTCCTGCCCGGCATCACCGACATGGGCCACACGAGGGAGATCTGGGAGGAGACCATCGCCGAGTTCCCCCGGATGTGGCTGTCGGATGAGTACCCGGGCTTCACCGGCAAGCACTGGTCACTGCCCGCCCGCAAGGTGCTGCCCAAGCCGTACGGTCCCGGGCACCCCGCCATGTGGTACGCGGCCGGTTCGCCCTCCTCGTACGCCATGGCCGCCCGCAAGGGGCTGGGGGTGCTGGGCTTCAGCGTGCAGAAGGTCTCCGACATGGAGTGGGTGGTGGACTCCTATAAGACGGCGATCAGGGACGCCGAGCCGGTGGGGGCCTTTGTCAACGACAATGTGATGGTGACGACCACGGCCATCTGCGCGGAGACCTCCCGCAAGGCCCGCCAGGTCGCCGCCAATGGCCAGTTGCACTATCTGCAGTCACTGCTCTTCCGCTACCACGACACCTTCCCGCGCCCGGAGGGGATACCCCGCTGGCCGGAGCTGCTGCCCGAGTACACCGAGGAGATCATCGATCTGCTGGTGGCCGAGGAACTGCTGGTCTGCGGCGACCCGGACGAGGTGCTGGCCCAGTGCAAGCGGTGGGAGCAGGCGGGGGCGGATCAACTGGTGTTCGGGCTGCCGGTGGGCATCCCGTACGAGGACACGATGACCACTATCCGGCTGATCGGGGAGCGGGTGATCCCGGAGCTGGATACGGATCCGGTGCATCGGACTTCGCGGATGCGGGGCGCCCCGTAGGGGGCGCGGGGAACTGCGCGCTCCGCCAAGCACGGTCCGCGCATGAGGTGCTGCATCAGCCCCATCAGGGGCGCGGGGAACTGCGCGAACGGCCACGGACGGTCCGCACGCAAAAGATTGCAATCGGCGCCGCGGCGCGGTCAGTTCTCGGCTGCGGGCCGTATCGGGCTGGTCGCGCAGTTCCCCGCGCCCCTGACGGGGCGCCCGACGAGAGGACGGACGACACTCCATGCTCGACCACCTCATCCGCCGCGCCACCGTCGTAGACGGCACCGGATCGCCCGCGTACACCGCCGACATCGGCATCCGCGACGGCCGCATAGCCGTGATCGACACCGGCACCGTCAAGGCCCCCGGACGGATCGGCGAACGGGCCCGCAGCGAGGAGGACGCCCATGGCCTGGTCCTCGTCCCGGGCTTTGTCGATCCGCACACCCACTACGACGCCCAGCTCTTCTGGGATCCCTATGCGACCCCTTCCATGACGCATGGCGTCACCACCGTCCTCGGCGGCAACTGCGGCTTCTCACTGGCCCCCTTGCGGCCCGCCGACGCCGACTACACCCGGCGGATGATGAGCAAGGTGGAGGGCATGTCACTGGCCGCACTGGAACAGGGCGCGCCCTGGGACTGGTCCTCCTTCGGCGACTATCTGGCCGCACTGGACGGCCGGACCGCCGTCAACGCGGGCTTTATGGCCGGGCATTGCGCCCTGCGCCGCCATGCCATGGGGCCGGCCGCCATCGGCGGCACCCCGGACAGGGAGCAACTGCGGCGCATGGTCCACTCGTTGCACGAGGCGCTGGAGGCCGGCGCCTGGGGCCTGTCCACCACCCGCTCCACCACCCACACCGACGGTGACGGCAACCCGGTGGCCTCGCGGCACGCCGACCCCGGCGAACTGCTGGCCCTGTGCGAGGCGGTGGGCCGGCACCCGGGCACCCAGCTGGAAGCCATCGTCCCCGGCTGTCTGGACCGCTTCACCGACGAGGAAACCGCCCTGCTCACCGCCATGTCCACGGCCGCCGGGCGGCCGCTCAACTGGAACGTCCTGACCATCGACGCCGCCCGGCCGGAGGCGGTGCCGCACCAGCTCGCCACCAGTGCGCGCGCCCGTGCCGCCGGTGGCCGGGTGGTGGCGCTGACCATGCCCATCCTCACCCCCATGAATATGTCCCTGGGCAGCTTCTGCGCCCTCAACCTCATCCCCGGCTGGGGCGAGACCCTCGCCCTGCCCATCCCCGAGCGCATCGACCGCCTGCGCCAACCACAGCTGCAGCGACAGCTGTTGACCGCCGCGCACAGCGAATCGGCGGGCGTCTTCCGCCGACTGGCCGACTTCGGGCGCTATGTCATCGGTGACACCTACGCCAAGGAGAACGAGGGCCTGACCGGCCGGGTGGTCGCCGACATCGCCGCCGAGCGCGGACTGGACCCCTTCGCCTGCCTGGTGGAGATCTGCGCCGCCGATGAACTGCGCACCGTACTCTGGCCGATGCCCACCGACAACGACCCCGCCAGCTGGGAACTGCGCCGCCGCACCTGGCAGCACCCGGACGTCCTGCTGGGCGGCTCCGACGCCGGCGCCCATCTGGACCGGATGTGCGGCGCCCCCTACCCCACCCGCTTCCTGGGCGACTGTCTGCGCGGGCGGCGACTGGTCCCGCTGGAAGAGGCGGTACGGATGCTCACCGATGAACCGGCGAGGCTGTTCGGTCTGCGGGAGCGCGGCAGGATCGCCAAGGGCTGGTGGGCCGACCTGGTGCTTTTCGACCCGCGCCGGATCGACGCCGCCCCGGCCACCCTGGTGCACGACCTCCCGGGCGCCGCCGCCCGGCTGGACTCCCGGGCGGTGGGCGTGGTCAGCGTGCGGGTCAACGGGGTGGAGACGGTGCGCCACGATGTGCTGACCGGGAAGGTGCCGGGGATGGTGCTGCGTTCGGGACGGGACACCGAGACGGTGCCTGCCCGGGACGACGGTCAGTCGCCGATCAGCGCCCAGGCCCAGTTCTGAGTGTCCGCGTACTCCCGCATCCCGACGATCTTGCCGTCCCGGACGGTGAACACCGCGCTGTTCTTCTGGTCGTAGAGCCGCCCGGTGGCCTTGCCGGTGGCGTGGGAGTCCCACTCGGCGAAGACCTGCTCGCCCTCGCCGAAGAGGTTGGTGAGCTTGATGCGGACCTCCTTCTCCGGGTCCAGGTGGGCCCAGGCGGTGGCCAGAAAGCCGTTGATCACCTGGTCCCGGCCCTGCCAGGTGCCGGAGATCGGCAGCTTCCCCGGGTACCAGACGCTGCCGTCCTCGGCCCAGGAGTCATGGACCACATCCTGCTCACCGGCGGCCAGTGCCTCGAAGTAGCGCTTGACCACGGCCTTGGGCTCGGTGCTGTTCATGGTCTTCTCCGTCCTGCTCGTTCCGTTCTTCGGTGATCACAGTCAACCGCCGGGCGGATGGCGGACCAAGACGCACTTCATGGATGCAGAGATCACGATCCGCGATCAGTGCGGGAAATTTTTGAACCGGGGCAAAAGGGGCGCCGCTGCGGTTCTCGTAGCCGTGCCCAACCGGGCCCTTCTCTTCCCGCTACCTGCCGTAACCCAACCTTCGCCTAACAAGCCAAGGTCAACTCCCCGCTGAGCCGACAACTTCAAGGGAGGCGCCTCGGAACGCCAACCCCCGCTTGCGAAAACAGCAGCACCTAGCGTTCCGTGCATGGTTGAGGCGGCAACGCGGCCAGGGGCCGGGGACACGGTGGCAGGGGCAACGGGCGTCGCGGGCAAGGGCCTGCGCGACAACTCCGTCGGCCTGCTGGGCAGCGCGGTCATCGGGATCTCCACCGTGGCCCCGGTCTACTGCCTGACCTCCACCCTGGGCCCGACCGCCGGCCAGGTAGGGGTGCAGATGCCCGCCGTGTTCCTGGCCGGATTCCTGCCGATGCTGCTGGTCGCCTTCGCCTACCGTGAGTTGAACCGGGAACTGCCGGACTGTGGCACCTCCTTCACCTGGAGCGTACGGGCCTTTGGCCCCCGCATCGGCTGGATGTGCGGCTGGGGGCTGGTGATCGCGACCATCATTGTGCTGTCCAATCTGGCCGGAGTGGCCACCTCCTTCTGCTACCTGCTCCTGGGCCACCTCTTCAACAGTGACTCCATCGCGGCACTGGGCCATGACCGGACCGTCCATGTACTGACCTGCCTGGCCTTTATCGCGCTTGCCACGGCCGTCAGTTACCGCGGAATGACCGCCACCAAGGGTGTGCAGTACGCGCTGGTCGCCCTGCAACTCCTCGTCCTGGCCCTCTTTGTGACCATGGCCCTCGGCAAATCCGGCGCATCGTCCCCGCACTTCTCCTGGAACTGGCTCAATCCCTTCGCCGTCCCCTCCTTCGCCTCCTTCACCGCCGGACTCTCCCTCTCCATCTTTATGTTCTGGGGCTGGGACGCCTGCCTCACCGTCAATGAGGAGACGGCGGGCAGCGAACGGACGCCCGGACGGGCGGCGTTGCTGGCCATGGTGGTGCTGATCGGCTCGTATCTGCTGACGGCCGTGGCCGCGCAGAGGTACGCGGGCGTCGGCACCCGGGGCATGGGGCTGGGCAACCCGGACACCGCCGGCAATGTCTTCGCCGCACTGGCGGACCCCGTCCTTGGGCGGGCGCTGGGCACCCTGCTGTTCATCGCCGTCCTGGCCTCCGCTGCGGCCAGCCTCCAGACCACCTTCCTGCCGGTGGCCCGGACCGTACTGGCGATGAGCGCCTACCGGGCACTGCCGCCGTCCTTCGCCCTTATCCACCCCCGATTCCGCTCACCGGGCCGGGCGACGGTGGCGGCCGGGGTGGCCACCGGCGTCTTCTACACGGTGATGAGCTTTCTGAGCGAGAACGTCCTCATCGACACCATCTATGCGCTGGGCCTGATGATTTGCTTCTACTACTCGATCACCGCCTTCGCCTGTGTACGCTTCTTCCGGCACCGGCTGCGGTGCTCGGTACGCGATGCCCTCTTCAAGGGGGTGCTGCCGGCGCTGGGCGGGCTGCTGCTGGCCGCCGTCTTCGGCAAGACCCTCTACGACATGTGGAACCCCGGCTATGGAACGGGCAGTTCGGTCTTCGGGATCGGGTCTGTATTTGTGATCGGTGTGGGGCTGTTGTCGCTGGGCGCGGTCCTGATGGAAGTCATGCGCCGGCGCAGTCCGGGATTCTTCCGGGGCGAGGCCCTGACGGGCGAGGACGGCTGAGCCGCCGGCCCGGCGTACGCTGACCGCATGGAGAGCGACAAGGAAGCGCCGCCACGCATCCAAAGCGGCTTCATCGGCCCAAGGTTGATATTCCCCGCCGGAGAGACACCCTATCTCCCCTGCCCCTACCTGATGGGGCTCACCGGCCGGCGTCCCGGCCACGAGCCGGACGATGACGAGTTGCCCGACCTCCCCAACTTCATGAAGTAACCTCCCATGCCAGCGCAGCCCTTGACGCCGGTCCGCCATGAGCCCCGGGCGATCACCGGTCGGCGTCCGCTTTCGCCCGGTACGGGCATCGATGCCCACCGGCATGACGAGCACCAGATCGCCTACCCGGGCCGCGGGGTGGTCTCGGTGACCACCGACGGCGGCATTTGGGTGGCCCCGGCCAACCGGGCCATCTGGATCCCGGTCGGGTGCGTCCATCAGCACTGGGCCTATGGCGCCGCGGAGTTGCATCTGATCGGGCTGCCGGTGGAGGCCAACCCCTTGCGGCTGGACCGCCCCGCCGTCCTCGGCGTCGGCCCCCTGCTGCGCGAGCTGATCCTCGCCTACACCCGGCCACCGGCCGATCCCACTCCCGAGCGGGACCGGCTGCGCGCGGTGCTGCTGGACCAACTCCAGGAATCCGCCGTCCAGCCCCTGCACATTCCTGCTCCGCGGGACCCACGACTGGCGGCCGTGTGCGCCGCCCTCCACGCAAACCCGGCCGACGGGCGCACCCTGGCCCAACTCGGCGCACATATCGGCGTCAGCGACCGCACCCTCACCCGGCTCTGCCGCGCCGAACTCGGCATGAGCTTCCCCCAATGGCGCACCCAGCTCCGCCTGCACCACGCCTTGCGGCTACTGGCCGAGGGAACGCCGGTCACGGCGGTAGCCCATCGCTGTGGCTGGGCATCCAGCAGCGCCTTCATCGACGCCTTCCGGGGGGCGTTCGGACAGACGCCGGGGGCGTATGCGGTGCGGCGGTGAGGGGGTGGAGTGGGTGTACGTTTCCGGCCCTCTGGGCCAACTGGCCTCTGACGGGCTGTGTTTGTCACTCGCCGGTCTTACCGTCGATGAGTTCCCGGGCGATGTCGAGCTGACCAAGGTGCCGCGCATACTCCTGGAGTAGGTGAAAGAGAATCCTTCCAAGGGCTGGCGCTTGTTCCGGCGTCTGGAAGCGGCCTCCGGTGCGGGCCAACGCGGTCAGAGGGGCTCCGACCGCGAGGGCCTGCGATCGGCCCGCCTCGTCGTGGTAGAAGGCCATGACGTCGGCCGTCGGCTGCTGGGCAGGCATGCTCCATTCGGCCTCGTCGCCGCCTGGTGGGTAAGCGAGGACGTCCTCGGCGGCGAATCCCCAGCGCATCCATCGTCGCTCGACCCATCCGAGGTGTTGGACCAGGCCCAGCGGCGACCAGGCCAGCGGTGCGACTGGAGTGCGAAGTTGCTCGTCCGAGAGTCCCTCGATCTTCCGCATCAGAGCCTGGCGATACCAGTCCAGGTAGCCCAGAAGAAGATCACGGGGGTCGGAGATCTGAACTCCTGGGCCGTCGAGGGCAGCGGGAACTTGTTCTCGCGGCGAGTGCATGCCCTGACGGTAGCGTGGTTGCACCCTGCCCGATCACAAGGTGATCAGTCAGACTGTGCACGGTTATGCTCCAGTACGTTCCCCGCCCTGAGGGCAACAACGGTGAAGTGCCCGGTCCGTGAACCTCTCACCAAGGCGCAGCGGTCAGCCGTGCATCTTGACCGGAGAGTGCAAGCTGAACTAGCCCGTAGACTATGGCCGTTTCCGCATCGTCCAGCGCCCAGGCCGCCCGGCAGATTCTCGCTGACCGTCTCGGCGAAATCCGCCGCGATGCTGGGCTCACCGGGCAACAGCTCGCCCGTGCCTGCGGCTGGCACCCTTCCAAATCATCCCGCATCGAGAATGCGAAAACTTCACCCTCAGCCGATGACATCAGGGCTTGGTGTGCGGCCACCGGTGCCGAAGACCAGGTGGACGACCTTGTCGAATCGCTGCGTGCCGTGGAAGGCATGTTCATTGAGTGGCGCCGGATGGAAAGGACGGGCCTACGCCGCGCCCAGGAAGCGGTATTGCCGCTGTTCGAGCGCACTCGTCGCTTCCGCTCGTATTCGTCTTGGCTCGTCCCGGGGCTGATCCAAACGCGGGCCTACACCAGCCAAGTCCTCCGGGCGGTCCAGCGCCGGAGAGTCCCTGTCGATGATGTGGAAGAGGCCGTACAGGTCCGCATGGAGCGGCAGCATATTCTGTACGAACAGGGTCGCACATTCGCCTTCCTTGTAGAGGAGTCGGTTCTACGGACAGGCATGGGAGGACGGGAAGTCATGGCCGGCCAGCTTGACAGGCTCCGCGATGTGGGCTCCCTCCCCAATGTGAGCTTCGGCGTCGTTCCCATGCGGCCGGATCGCTTGTGCATGCCTGTGGAAGGGTTTTGGATCTACGACAACGCCCCAGTCAACGTTGAGCTGGTCTCCGGGTATCTGACCATCACCCAGCCGCGTGAGGTAGCTGAATACGCCAGGCGGTATGCGGAACTGGCGGAGATGGCTGTGTATGGGCCCAGGGCCCGTGCGTTGATCTCAGCAGCTCTGAGCGCCCTGGGGTGATGGGCGTGCAATCAGGCGCAAAGTCATGGAGCTTGCGCTCCCTGCGGACCTAGCGTCGTGGCCCAGGGGCGACTTCCCCCGTCACCTCAGCGTTCGGCAGGGAGGAGCAGCAAATGGGTAAGAAGAGCGAAGACGACTGGGACCCGTACGCCAATCAGGACCAGGCGACTGATCCGGATACCCGCGTCTCTCAGAATGGGGATGTCTACAGCAGCATGGCCGACGACGAGGACCGCGAAGGGAAGTAGTGCCCGTGATCCACGGCGAGAACCTGGCGAAGGACCTGCGGCGTGACCATGGGTTCGTGCACGTCGGGCGCACCAGGGACGGTAACGCCGTGGTCATGCGCAAGGGCGACAAGTGGACTGTCGTTCCGCTGCGTTGGCTTACGGAGGAGGCCGTGAACACGATCAAGGCTCAAGCCGGAGTCGGCCTCGTCTGAGTCGTTGCCGCCGGTGGCAGATGAATCCGCCCGCCGGTTGATGGAGTGCCGATGCGCAGCCTCACACAGGGCAACTTTTCGCCGTCTGGGAGGCGGCGCATCCCGTGGAAGGGCCCAGCCGTGGCACGCACCGAGTTCTATGACGACCCTGAGGCGCCGGAGCCCAACAGCCTTGTCGTAGCCGCTTCTGCGGTGGTTGTTGACGATGAGGGGCGCATCTTGCTTCAGCGGCGTCAGGACAACGGATTGTGGGCTCTTCCGGGCGGGGCGATGGAGATGGGCGAGTCCCTGCCGGAGGCCGCCGTGCGGGAGGTCAAGGAGGAGACCGGGCTGGACGTGGAGATCACGGGGCTGGTCGGTACGTACACGGATCCCCGGCACATCATCGCGTACGACGATGGAGAGGTGCGTCGGCAGTTCAATGTCTGTTTCACCGCGCGGATCGTGGGAGGGACGCTCGCGGTTTCGGACGAGTCCATGGAACTGCGATTCGTGGCGGAGGCGGAGCTGAGTTCTCTGCCCATGCATCACACTCAACGGCTGAGGGTTCGGCACTACTTGGAGCGACGGGAGTCTCCATACCTCGGATAGAAGTGCTCGTGTGGAATGGCACGTTGCCATACCGCTTCGAAGGCGGCTGTGCAGAGCTCCACCGTTTTCGGGTCGCTCCGGATCTCCGGACCGGCTGAAGTGCCCTCGCCCGTGAAGTGGTTGAAGCGCACCACTTGTTCGTCGAAGAGCCAGAAGTCGTTGCCGGGCAGGGCGATGTCGGAGGCCAGACGGCGTGGCAGCCAGCGCACGGATTCCCCGCCGCGATGTTCAACTCCGTTCCCTCGTACTCGAAGCGGATGTAGTCGGATACAGGCTCGGAGACGATGCGGGCGCGGCGGATGGTCACGCCACGGGCGACGGCTTCGCGGACGGTGTGCAGCCAGGGGCGCCGACGTCCGGAGGGGCCGTACCGGCTGCCGGTGTCGCCGGACTTCCAGGCGGCGAAGTCTGCCGCCTCGGCGGCGATCGCGTAGGCGTCTCGCATCTCCAAGTGGACGGCGGACGCATGGCAGTTGGCGATCACGGCACGGAAGCTCGGGGTGCCGGGCTGGTGCATGGGGGCGCCCTTCTCGGTGTTCGTATCGAGCTTTACGCGACGCGGCGGTCCGCGAACTGGCCGCGCCCGACGCCCCGTTAAGGACTGGGGAAAGAAACCGATACCCACCCAACCGGCTTGCGTCACCCAACAGGTGACAGGATGTGGCAAGCGCGGCGGGCCGCGCGGTACGGTCGCGCTACCGGTCCATCCTGCCCCGACAGCGGAGATGGCTGGTCAGGAAACCGGGAGGCGCCAACTCGGGCCATCGGGGCTGCCGAGCCAGACCCGCTGCTGGTCGGAGGTGATGTGCAGGCCGAATTCCGTCTGAGGCGGTGCACCGACGGCCTTCCAAGTATCGAGGGCATCTTCGGCCATGTCCCATAGACGCAGACGGCCGCCCTGACGAACTGTGAACCGGTCCGTCGGGTGGCCGCAGTCGGTCGCGGGGACAAGCGTTGCAAAGGATTCGCCGGGCGCATCGACAAGGTGATCCAGCATGGGGCCGCCTTCCAGGCTCATGCCGACGTATTGGGCGCCGGGAACCGCCAGTTGAGTGACGAACTGGGGAGTCCAGTCGCTGAGCACCGCCGGGCCGTATCGTGCCGGCCGTTCGTCGGCGTCTTGGCCGAGGATCTGGGAAACGCCACTGAGGGCTGGTGCCGCATGGGAGCGGGCGATCATAAAGGAGACCGTGCCGGGCAGGAACCGGCCCTCCGCTGTTCCGTCCTCACCAACAACGAGGCGGACGAGTCCAGAACCGTAGAGCCAGCCCGATACCGTTGTCACGATGGTGCCGCCCGGCCGGACTTGGGACAGCCAGGCGGGCGGGATCGAGCGGACCGAGCAGAAGGCGACCAGCTTGTCATAGGGGCCGTTGTCAGGATGCCCAAGCAGACCGTCTCCGGTGATGACGGCGGGCGTGTACCCGGCGGCTTTGATCGCCTTGCGGGCACGGTCGGCAGCACCTTGGTCCGCCTCGATCGCCGTGACCTGTTTGCTGCTCAGCCGCTCGCACATCAGGCATGTCGAGTAGCCGGAGCCTGCTCCGACCAGCAGCACACGGTCCTCGTTGTGCGGATCCAGGTCCTGGAGCATACGCACAAGCAGACTCGGGAGGGTGGACGATGAGGTCGGATCGCCGTGGATGGGACCGGCAACGTCACGGGGGCGTACGTGGCCATTGAGCTGAGTCACCAGTGTCTGGTCGGTGTACACCTCGCGCAGCCATGCGTCGGCGTCACCGGGGCCGGGGACGACCGGCGTCCACTGGGTGCCCTGTGGTGTTTCGACGCGGCGGAAGTACTCGCGTACGAACTCGTGCCGGGGCACCGTTTCGACAGCCGCCCGCCAGACCGTGGACCGCAGGTCTCCGTTGTTTTCTATTCCATCGGCCAATTCCCTGCGCAGTGCTGCGGCGTGCTCTTCGTTGACGATGACGGGGACGCGTTCGGTCATGCGGAAAGTCCCTTCTCCAGCAGGTCGGCCAAGGCATATGTGATGGCACGTGTTGTGTGGTGATCGACGAACGCCCACTGGCCGTTGGGGTTGCACTCGTAGAAGTGCCAATTGCCCTCACCGTCGAGCGCGAAGTCGAAGGCGCCAAAGGCCAGGCCGAATGCGGCCAAGTAGGCGCGGATGCCCAGCCGGACTGTGCCGGGGACAGAGATCGGGGCGCAAGTGAGGCGGTCGTAGTCCAGGCGCCAGTCGAGATGGTCACCATCGATGGTGATGCGGGTGGCAAAGAGCCGGTCGCCTACGGCGGCGACCCGGATGTCGGCGACCTTCCGGACAACCTGTTGGAACAGGTGAGGGCAGGCCGCGATGCCGTAGTCGATCTCATCGGCTTTCACCGGACGAACCCAGATCGTGCGCAACTCCCCGTTCTCGCGGTACTCGGTGGAGCGTAGCGGCTTGTAGACCACCGCCTCGTGCTTCTCGGCGAACATACGAGCGGCCGTGGGTTCGTTGGTGATCAGGGTGGGCGGGACCCTGAACCCTGCTCGCAGTGCCTCGGTGATCTGGCGCGGCTTGTACTCCGCACCCCAGTTGAGGTGCGGGTGGTTGACATACAGGCAGTTTGGCAGGGCAGCCAGGATGCCGCCCATGCCGTGGCGGACCTGGGCCGCGGCGAACTCGCGCTCCTGCGCATTCAGGCCCTCGGGCGCGGTGTATCGGGTCGGGCGCCGGTAGTAGACGGACCGGACGTCTTGGAGGTCCATGAAGCGGGTCCGCGTCGCCAGTGGGCCGTGCCAGGGACGGCCGTCGCCCGCAGCAGCTGTGAATGTCACCTCATCCGGCTGCCCGGGGTCGAACCGCACGACCGGGATACCACGGCCGTGCAGCTCCGCGATGACGTGGTCAGCCGTCAGGTCGTCCAGTTCGGTGAGGACGACGACGGCACCCTGAACGGCCATATCAGTCCTGGTCCGATTCCTGGTCGTGACCCTCGTCCGCGTTTGACGGGCCGCTTCCATCACCCTGGCTGGTACGGGTCTTGGTTTCCTTGCCGGTGCCCGTGCCGTGTTTGCCCATCTCCACCCGGTTGCCCTGCGGATCCTGGTAGACGGCTGTCTGCGTCGCGGGATCGAGAGCAACTGCCCGTCCGGGAAGGACGGTCAGCGATCCATAGGGTTCCATGCGGGACAGGCCCCACGGCCTCATGGTCTGGTTCATGAGTGCGTCCTGTTCTCCGTCGCTTGATCGACGGTGTTCGTTGCTGGGGTGGTCACGAGTGGTGTCTGCGAGCAGATCGGCCCATACCCGCTTGCCACATGGCAGCGGGTCGCTACCCCAATGCGTGGCGAGGGCGGCGACGACGGTGAGACCACGGCCGTTCTCGTCGCTGAGGGTCGCCGCTCTGCGCTTGGGCTCGGTACGGGAGTTGTCACCCACGGCGACACGAAGGCGCTGCGGGTCCGGACGGGCCACCATGATGTCGATCCGTTGGGACCCGGTGTGTTCAACCGCGTTCCCGACCAGTTCCGAGATCACCAGTGCCCCTGGCTCGACCAGATCCGGCATACCCCAGGCAAGGCACGCCGTAGTCACCAGAAGACGAGCGTGGCCGGCCGACTCGGGTCTGCAGGGAAGCGACTCGGAGTAGGAGGGGGCGCCTGTGTCTGCCGGCCGAGCGGTCCTGATCATTTGGTTGCCTCTGCGTCGCAGCGGATCAAGGGGCCATGTGCCGCTTGGGCACTACGGCATGTCGTTGCCAGTACAACGGCGGCCGCAACGGATTGGGAGGAAGAGTTCCGAG
Source organism: Streptomyces orinoci (assembly GCF_003121295.1). Taxonomy (GTDB): domain Bacteria; phylum Actinomycetota; class Actinomycetes; order Streptomycetales; family Streptomycetaceae; genus Streptomyces; species Streptomyces orinoci. The sequence continues at coordinate 1,248,050 of NZ_PHNC01000029.1, read as the reverse complement.
GACTCTGGTCGCACCGCACCGGAAATTTCGTAACCGGCGACGCCCGCGACTGTGTGGTTCGCCTGCTCCCTCGATACCGTGAGCGTTGTGGAAGGGACCACACCCCGAAAGCCCAATGTCCGCCTTCAAGCACGTATGCGCGAGGCGGGGTTCACACAGAACGAGCTTGCTGACAAGGTCAATGTGCTGCTTGTCGCCTCCGGGACTCCAGGCACTATCTCGGACCGGACCGTACGGCAGTGGCTGAACGGGCAGTCCCGCTGGCCCCACGCTCGGCAACGCCGGGCGTTGGAGGCACTGTTCGGATGTACCGCCGAAGAGCTGGGGTTCGTACCTCCCTCAGGAAGGCGCTGCCCCACCAGCACCCCGGAGAGTCCTGTGCTCCGTCGCGAATTTCTCTCAGCAACCGCCGGGACGGCAGCCGCGGCCGTCACCCCCGTGCCGTCCACGCGCCCCAACCGGGTCGGCGTCTCAGACGTCATTGAGCTGCGCAAGGGCCTCGACGGCCTGATGGCCCTGGATGCCTGCCGGGGCGGTCATGAAGCGCTGGAAAGCGCGGCTCTCTCAGGCGCCCGCCATGCCGTCAGTCTGCAGCAAAAGGCGGCCACCCAGCGCGTCCGTCAGCGCCTGTTCTCCGTAGCCGCCGACTACACCGCCACTGCTGCCTGGTCCGCCATTGACGCGCGTCAGTCCGACCGCGCCGAACGGCACTTGGAGCGCGCCCTGCAACTGGCGGGTATGGCAAGGGACATGGTGGCTCAGCTGCGTGTGTGGAACTCGTATGCGATGCTGACCCATCAGCGTCAAGAACACACCAAGGCTGTGGATGCGGCATATGCGGCCCAGGCGATCGGCATCACTCGCCGTGATCCGCTGTATGCCTCGCTCGCACACGCCCGTACGGCGCTCGGCCACGCCACGCTGGGCAACCGCCAAGCCGCCCTGCGGTCCATCGGGTACGCCGAAGAAGCCCTGTCCAAAGCGGGGCGTGAGGTGCCCCGGCCATCGTGGGTGGCCTTCTATGGTCTGTCGGAGCTGACGGCCATCACGGCCATCGTCCGGGACCGACTGGGGGATTCCGCGGAAGCCGAAGCCGCCTCACACCGGGCGCTGGCCTCCATCCCCCGTAAATTTCACCGAAATCGCGCGCTGGCCACTGCGCGGCTTGCACTCGCCCAACTGCACCAGGGCGAAGTGGACCAGGCGTGCGGGACAGCCTCGGGCGTCTTCGACCTGATGGCCGGATATCCGATTCCAGGCCGACTGCGGTCGCTCATCGGCGACTTCTACCGTGATCTCATCACTCTGTCCCCCGACACCGCTCTGGCGGGAGAGTGGGGCTACCGCTTCCGCAGCCATTGGAGCCGACCTTGACCAGCATTGACGTCCGGAACTTCACTCACGACGACGCAGCCGAGATCCGGCAGACGCTTCTGGATGTGCACGCCGATGCCTACGCCGACCGGGCCGACGACCCGTTCGTCCAGCGCTTCCCATGGTTTGTGGACCACTGGTCCAGTCATCCCGGATTCTCCTGCGTGATCGGCTATGACGGCTCGGAGCCGATCGGATACGCGTATGGAGCCTCCGCCAAGCCGGGTCGCGAATGGTGGCGGGAGCATCTGAACCCGGCACCGGAGAAGGCGCGGACCTTCCATGTGTCCGAGCTGATGGTGCGGCCGAAGTGGCGGAAGCGCGGGCACTCGGAGCGGCTGCACCGGGCGCTTCTGGCTGTCCGGCGGGATGATCTGGCCGCGCTCCTGGTGGATGTCGAGCACCCCAAAGTGCAGGCGCTGTACGAAGCGTGGGGGTACCGGAAGGTCGGCGAGCGGCAGCCGTTCCCCGACTCTCCGTTGTACGCGGTCATGCTGGCCGAACTACCGCTTGCTCTCTGACTGGAGAGTGCAGCGTCGCTCAAGCGTCGCGGTATCCCGGCCCGGTCCAGACGTCAGCCTCTGAAGTGCTGGTGACGCGTGGGAGGTTGACGTACCTCTGGAAAGCCGTGGGCATTGGGTGCCCTTCTGTCCGCATCGAGCTCCCGGCGACGCGGTGGGCAGCGAACTGGGCGGGCCCGACGTCCCGTTAAGGACTGGGGAAAGAAACCAATACCCACCCAACCGGTTCGCGTCACCCCATCAGGTGACAGGACGTGGCAAGCGTGGCGGGCCGCGCGGTACGGTCGCGGCAGCGATCCATCCCTAGATATGACGACGGCCCCCGAAAGGGACTGCGATCCCGATCGAGGGCCTGATCATCAAGGAAGTCAGGACCTTCCCCATGACTGCTGAGCAGTTTAGCGCGCATGCGCGCGCCCGCACCGGCGGTTCACCAGCCGGAGTTGTGCACATCCGGCACCGGCACAGTGAGAACTTCACCGTGGTCGGCAACCATCTGGCGCAGCATGCGGAGTTGTCGCTGGTCGCGATCGGCATCGCCGTGTATGTGCAGTCGCTGCCCGATGGGGCGCTGATCGGGATCAAGGATCTGGCGCGGCGGTTCCGGGAGGGGGAGGTCTCGATCGCGCGGGGGCTGCGGGAGTTGGAGAGGGCCGGGTATCTGGAGCGGAAGCGGGTGCGGACGGAGACCGGGCGGGTGGTGACCTTGACGCGGTGGTACGAGCGGCCGGGGTCCGTGCCCGCTAAGCCGGTTGACCTGGTGAAGCGGCGGGCCGCGGTTCGGCGGGAGCGGTCCGTGGAGCAGGAGCCGCTGCCGCCGGTGGATGAGGAGGCGGCGGAGCTGCTGGCGGGGCTGCGGCGGCGGGATCCCCGGCTGGTGCTGTCGGAGAAGGATGTGCGGCGGCTGGCGCCCCGGGTGCGGGAGTGGCTGGACCGGGAGGTGGGGCCCAGGCAGATCGTCCGTACGCTGACCGGTGATCTTCCGCTGGAGCCGATCCCCTGGCCCGCGCGACTGTTGGCGTACCGGCTGGTCAACTGGCTGCCTCCGGCGCTACCCGCGGGGGTGAGGGGGGAGCCGCCCAGTACCGAGCGGGAGCCGGTCAAGGCGCCCTTGCCGTTCCAGACGTGTGATGGGTGTGAGCGGGCCTTCCGGGCGGCACGGCCCGGGTTGTGCCGGGACTGCCGGGGAGAGGGCGATGGAGAAGGCGATGGAGTGGGAGTGGCGAGAGTGGCGTAATCGGGCGTGCGGGGTGAGCGAGGGGCGACTTACGGTGAGTGCGTGATAGCCAAGAGTGTCCATCCTCGCCGCCGCGTCATAGGCTGGGCGGCCGCCCTCGGTGTCGGTGCGGTCGCTGCCGCGTCGCCCGTCGCCTTCCGGGGGGAGGCCGGTCCGAGTCCGGGGCCGAAGCCGGGCCACCGGCCGGTCACCCGGGTCTATTACATCGCCGCGGATACCGTGACCTGGGATTATGCCCGTCAGTGCCGCAACCTGGTCACCGGTAAGCCCTTTACGGCGATGGAGGAGAGGCTGGTCAGTCAGGGGGGCAATCTGCTGGGGTCGGTCTTTGAGAAGGCCATCTACCGGCAGTACACCGACAAGACGTTCCGCAAGCTGGTCTGCCGCCCCAAGCATGAGGAGTACATGGGGTTGCTGGGGCCGGTCATCCGGGCCGAGGTGGGTGACACCATCCAGGTGGTGTTCCGGAACAACACCCCCTTCCCGGCGTCGATCCATCCGCACGGCGTCTTCTACACCAAGGAGAACGAGGGAGCGCCGGGCAACAACGGTTCCTGGGGGAACGACCGGCTGGACCGGCCGGTGGAGCCCGGTGAGACCTATGTCTACACCTGGCCGGTGCCCGAACGGGCCGGGCCGGGGCCGGACGACCCCTCCTCGGTGGGGTGGCTGTACCACGACCACAGCATGGACATGGGCGTACCCGGGATGCACGCCGGAATGGTGGGCCCGATTGTGATCAGCCGTCGGGGGCAGGCGCGTGCCGATGGTTCTCCGGCCGGTGTGGACCGTGAAGTGTTCGCGCTTTTCAATGAGTTCGACGAAGGGCTGAGCTCTTATCGGGAGCGCAATATCGAGCGCTTTGGGGACGAGGATCTGGATGCGTCCTCGGAGGCGTTCTGGTCCGCGCTTCGCAAGCCGAGCGTGAATGGCTATATGTTCGCCAACGGGCCGGAGGGGACAACCGATACGCATCCCGCGCTGACCATCCGCAAGGGAGAGCTGACCCGCTGGTATTCGCTCACCCTGGGCGAGCGGGACGTGCACAGCCCGCACTGGCACGGCAATACCGTTGCCGTACGCGGGCATCGGGCAGATGTGGTGAGCGTGCTTCCGGCGACGGTGGTGACGGCCGATATGCGGGCGGACGATCCGGGGATCTGGCTCTTCCACTGCCATGTGGACCGGCACATGATGAATGGGATGATCACCCGGTATCAGGTGGTGTGAGGGTGGGGCGCCAAATGTCTCAACTCCGTCCCAGGAAAATGGGGTTGGTCATGGCGGCCATGGGGCCCGGGAGTCCGGGGATCGTGGCGGGGTGCCGTACCTCGGCCCGTACATAGGCCGCGTTGGCGGGTGTGGTGTGCCATTCCAGCTTGCCGTCGGATGGGACCGGGGCGGTGAACAGGGTGCCCTGGTCGGTGATGAAGGAGGCGGTGCAGCCGGTGGCCCCGGTCACCTTGAGGCGGGCCGTCACCGGGGTACCGGGAGCGGAGGGCAGCCGGCCGCCGATGTCGGCGTGGGCGCCATGGCCGTCGGTCAGCTGGAAGGAGAGGGAGACGGCGGAGGACTCGGCCAGGTAACTGCGGCCCGTGCGGAGGGCGTTGAGCAGGGCGGGGCGGGAGAGGTCCTCGGCCAGGACGACGGTCTGGGGGAGGCCGACCACCTGGGGTTCGCGGTGGGCGTCGCTATTGCCCATGGCGGGCAGCCAACGGTCGCCGCTGACCAAGGTGTTGTCCCAGTCGGAGATGGCGATTTCGTCATCGGGGGTGAAGGGGCCGTTCCAGACCTCCACGGCGTCGGCGCCCTGGAAGCCGAACTTCCAGTTGCAGCCGACGCAGGTGGCATGCGGGTGGGCGGGGACCACCAGGCCGCCGGCGCGGTGGATGGCTCGGGCGAAGCGGTCGAAGGAGTGCTCGTGGGCGCGGTAGCGCCAGTCGATGAAGACGCCGGGGTCGGTGGCCAGGGCGAGGACATGGCCATTGCGGGTGGTGATCTCTTCGCCGGTGAGGATCAGCAGTTCGCGATGGGGGTCGCCGGGAGGGGAGCCCCACAGGCCCTGCCAGGCGGCGTGGGAGGAGGTGGTGTTGTGCTCGGTGGTGACGATCCAGTCGAGTCCGGCGGCGCGGGCGGCCGCGGCGATCTCGGCGGGGGTGCGCAGGCCGTCGGAGTAGACGCTGTGCAGATGACTGTCGCCCCGGTACCAGGCCCGTCCCCGGCCGCGGGCCCGCTGCGGGGGATAGACGGGGCGCGGGGTGTGGCCGGTGGGGCCGGGGCGGAGGGTGATGGTGATCCGGTAGGCCAGGCCCTGGGGGGCGACGGTGTACGGGCCCAGGACGATATGCCAGCGTCCGGGCCGTACCGGGCCGGGCAGATAGCCTGGCGTGGCCCGTTCCGCGCTGATGGCGAACTCCGAGCGGGCGCCGCCCGACCAGCCGCGGAACCCCGCGCCGCCCAGTTCGGTGCCGCGCTCGTCGAAGATGCCGATGTCACAGGCGTTGCCCTGGGTCCCGGTGGGCACTTGGGGTCTGTCATAGGTGTAGGAGACGGCGATCTCCTGGATTCCGGGCGGGACTTCGACCGGGAGATAGACGTAGTCGGGGGCGCCCACGGGCAGGTGGCCGGTGACCGCCCTGGTGAGTTCCGAAGCGGTTCCTTCCGCACTGGCGAAGGTCACCGGGGCCAGGGTCAGTGCACCGGCCGCCCCGCCGGCGGCCGTCAGTTTCAGGACATCGCGCCGGTTCATGGCGCCCTCCTACCGCGTCGAAGGTCTCGGCGTCGGGACCGTTGTACGCCCGGGTGGCGGGCAGCGGAACGGTACGGAGGTTGACAGTTGTGTGTCGGCCGTTCCACATCCTGCCCACGGCCGCGCGACAGGGCTTACCGTGGGTCACCCGCGACCACGGAGGTGCCCTCGCATATGCGCATCGCCACCACGACCTTCCTCACCGACGAGACCATCTCCCCGGTACGGCTGGCGCGCGAACTCGAACAGCGCGGCTATGCCGGGCTCTATCTGCCGCAGCACACGCATATTCCGGTCAGCCGGGACACCCCGGCGCCGATGGGCGAGCCGCTGCCCCGGGAGTACGGGCGGGCGCTGGACCCCTTTGTGGCCCTGGCCCAGGCGGCGGCGGTCACCCACCGGATCACCCTGGGGACGGGGGTGGCGCTGGTGGCCCAGCACGATCCGATCGTGCTCGCCAAGCAGGTGGCCTCGCTGGACTTGCTGAGCGGTGGACGGTTCACCTTTGGCATCGGCTATGGGTGGAATGTGGAGGAGGCCGCCGACCATGGGGTGGACTGGCCCGTCAGACGGCGCCTGGTACGGGACCGGATGGCGTTGATGCGGGCGCTCTGGAATGACGAACCCACGGCGTATACCGGGGAGTTCGGGTCGGTGGCGGCGAGCTGGGCACACCCCAAGCCGGTGCAGCGGCCCAGGGAGCGCAAGGGTGTTGAGCCGCTCACCGGCCCGCGCACCCTGATCGGCGGTTCGGCCGGGCCCGGGCTGTTTGCGCAGATCGCCGAGTACGCGGATGGCTGGCTGCCGATCGGCGGCAGCGGGCTGACCGAGCAGCTGCCCCGGCTGCGGGAGGTCTGGGCGGCGGCGGGGCGGCCCGGTGAGCCGGAGGTGGTGCCGTATGCGGTGCACCCCTCGGCGGGGAAGCTGGCGCACTTCGCGGAGCTGGGCATCGAGGAGGTCGTGGTCGGGCTGCCGACCGGGCCGGAGGACGAGGTGCTGCGGGCGCTGGACGCCCACGCGGAATTCCTGTGAGGCATTGAGCCCGGTGAGGGGGCCGCTGAATCTGTGAGGGTGGCCACGGGGGCGCGCCTCCTGAGCGGAAGCTACTCGCTCGTATGCTCGGGGAATGACTTGGAGCTCGCAACGACCCGAAGCGACCGCACCCACTGCGAACGCCATGCGCCGGGCCCTCAAACGGGCCCGGGACGGCGTCGCGTTGGACGTCGCCGAGGCGGCCGTCCTGCTCCAGGCGCGCGGTGACGATCTGACGGACCTCTGCGCCTCGGCGGCCCGGGTGCGGGACGCGGGGCTGGAGGCGGCCGGGCGGCCCGGGGTCATCACCTACTCGCGCAGCGTCTTTATCCCGCTCACCCGGCTCTGCCGCGACAAGTGTCACTACTGCACCTTCGCCACCGTGCCCGGCAAGCTGCGCCGGGCCGGGCACGGGATGTTTATGTCCCCCGACGAGGTGCTGGCCATTGCCCGGCGCGGGGCCGAACTGGGCTGCAAGGAAGCCCTGATCACGCTCGGGGACCGGCCGGAGGACCGGTGGCCCGAGGCACGGGAGTGGCTGGAGGCGGCCGGTTATGACGACACCATCGCCTATGTGAGGGCGATGGCCATCCGCATCCTGGAGGAGACCGGGCTGCTGCCCCACCTCAACCCGGGGGCGATGTCCTGGACGGACTTCCAGCGGCTGAAGCCGGTGGCCCCGTCGATGGGGATGATGCTGGAGACCACCGCCGAGCGGCTGTGGAGCGAGCCGGGCGGCCCGCACTACGGCTCGCCCGACAAGGAACCGGCCGTCCGGCTGCGGGTGCTGGAGGATGCCGGGCGCAGCTCGGTGCCGTTCACCAGCGGGCTGTTGATCGGCATCGGGGAGACGGCGGAGGAGCGCGCCGAGTCGCTGTTCGCGCTGCGCCGGGTGTCCCGGGCGTACCACGGCATCCAGGAAGTCATCATGCAGAACTTCCGTGCCAAGCCGGATACCGCGATGCGCGGGATGCCGGACGCGGAGCTGGACGAGCTGGTGGCCACGGTGGCGGTGGCCCGGCACATCCTGGGTCCCTCGGCCTGTATCCAGGCGCCGCCCAACCTGGTGGACGGGGAGTACGGGCGGCTGATCGGCGCCGGGATCGACGACTGGGGCGGGGTCTCACCGGTCACCCCGGACCATGTCAACCCCGAGCGGCCCTGGCCGCAGATCGAGAAGCTGGCCGAGCACTCGGCGGCGGCCGGGTTCGTACTGCGTGAACGGCTGGCGGTCTACCCGGAGTTCGTCCGGCGTGGTGAGCCCTGGCTGGACCCGAGGCTGCTGCCGCATGTCACGGCGCTGGCCGATCCGGCCACCGGGCTGGCCCGGGAGGACGCCGAGGTACGGGGGCTGCCCTGGCAGGAGCCGGAGGAGGTGTTCACCGCCTCGGGCCGTACCGAGCTGCACCGCACCATTGACAGCGAGGGCCGCACGGCCGACCGGCGCGCGGACTTCGACGAGGTCTACGGGGACTGGGAGGCCCTGCGGGAGGCGGCGGCGCCGGGGATGGCGCCGGAGCGGATCGACGGCGATGTGCGAAGTGCCCTGTCGCAGGCGGCGGATGACCCCACCAGGCTGACGGACGCGCAGGCGCTGGCGCTGCTGCACGCGGACGGTCCGGCGCTGGACGCGCTGTGCGGGATCGCGGATGAGCTGCGGCGGGCGGTGGTGGGGGAGGACGTCACCTATATCGTCACCCGGAACATCAACTTCACCAATGTCTGCTACACCGGCTGCCGTTTCTGTGCGTTCGCCCAGCGGCGCACCGATGCGGATGCGTACACCCTGTCCTTGTCGCAGGTCGCCGACCGGGCTCAACAGGCCTGGGAGGTGGGCGCGGTGGAGGTGTGTATGCAGGGTGGCATTCATCCGGATCTGCCGGGTACGGCCTACTTCGATATCGCGCGGGCGGTGAAGGAGCGGGTGCCGGGGATGCATGTGCACGCCTTCTCGCCGATGGAGGTGGTCAATGGGGCCACCAGGACCGGGCTTTCCCTGGAGGAGTGGCTGGCCGCCGCCAAGGAGGCGGGGCTTGACTCCATTCCGGGCACGGCGGCGGAGATCCTGGACGACGAGGTGCGGTGGGTGCTGACCAAGGGGAAGCTGCCGGCCGCCACTTGGGTGGAGGTCATCAAGACCGCGCACCGGCTGGGGATCCGGTCCTCGTCCACGATGATGTACGGGCATGTGGACCAGCCCCGGCACTGGCTGGGGCATTTGCGGACGCTGGCGGAGATCCAGCGGGAGACGGGCGGTTTCACGGAGTTCGTCACCTTGCCGTTTGTGCACACCAATGCCCCGGTCTATCTGGCGGGGATCGCCCGGCCCGGGCCGACCATGCGGGACAACCGGGCGGTGACGGCGATGGCCCGGCTGTTGCTGCATCCGCATATCACCAATATCCAGACAAGCTGGGTGAAGTTGGGTGCGGAGGGGGCGGCGGAGATGCTGCGCTCCGGGGCCAACGATCTGGGCGGGACCCTGATGGAGGAGACCATCTCGCGGATGGCGGGCTCCTCCTATGGCTCCTATCGGTCCATCCGGGACCTGGAGGCCATCGCGGAGGCGGCGGGCCGTCCGGCGCGTCCCCGGACCACGGGGTACGGTCCGGTGCCGGCTGAGCGTCTTGAGGCGGCGCTCGCCTCGGATGGGCGGTTGCCGAAGTTGCTGCCGGTTGTCGAGGCCCCGTAGGGGCGGTGGAGGGGCGCCCCCTCAGGGGCGCGGGGCGCTATCCGATTTGCGGCTCCGCCGCGCGGGCGCGACCAGCCACGCACGGTCTGCGGCCGAGCGGCAACGGTCGTCGGCAGCCGCCCTGTCTTCGCCGGGTGCGGCTTCTAGGGGCGCGGGGAACTGCGCGACCAGCCACGCACGGTCTGCGGCTGAGCGGCAACGGTAGACGCCGTTTCGTCGTCGGGTGCCGCCCGGTGGGGGTGGCTGTAGCGGAGGGGGCCCCGGACCCGCCCTTTCACCGTTTCTCCGGGGGCTGTCGCCCCCAGGGAGCCCCCCGCTTGGTGGGCGGGTGCGGGCCGTCGTGGGTTGCTCGCGCAGTTCCCCGCGCCCCTGGAGGGGCGGGCTCTGTTGCGGAGCTGTCGCGGACCGCCGATGGGACAGCGACAGACACTGCATAAGGTGTCCCGCATGTCTTCGCCGCAGAACCCCTCGCAGCCCCAGCAGCCGAACCAGCAGCCGCAGGGCGGTTTCGGGCCCCCGCCGACGTGGGGGCCGGACGGCTCGGGTCACTCCCAGCCGACCGTATTCGCGCCGTCCGTGCCGGCTGCGGGATCCGTCGGCGGTCCGGGTGCGCCGGTGCCGCCGCCGGGGGCGCCGGGTGCGCCCGCCGGTGCACCGGTGCCGCCGCCCCCGCCCGGGCCGCAGGGTGCTGCCGGTATGGCGGCGGCTCCGACCATGGTGGGCGGGATGCCGCAGGGGGCGGCCGTACCGCCGCCGGGGCCCGGGATGCCGCAGGGGGCCGTACCGCCGCCCGGGCCCGGGATGGCGCCCGCGCCCGGGATGCCGTCCGGCGGGGACGGCGGCGGGTCGGCGCGGCCCAAGAGCCGGACCTGGCTGGCCGCCGTCGGCGGCGTCGTGGCGCTGGCCGTGATCGGCGGCGGAGTGGCCTACGCGCTCAAGGGCGGCGGGGACGACAAGAAGGCCGACGCCAAGAGCAGCGCCTCGGCCGGCGCCCAGCCGCGACAGGACAAGCAGCAGGACAAGCAGTCGCAGGACAACACCCAGGAGAAGCCGCGCGTCGCGATACCCGCCGGCTGGCAGCCGCAGAGCAACGCCGACCACGGGTTCGGCTACGCCGTGCCCGGCAAGGCCGAGAAGTGGCAGGTCTTTCCGGCCGACACGATGATCTCGTACACCGAGAACGGCAAGCCCGTGGTCGCCATGCGCGGTACCGCCAACTACCGCGAGGGCGGCTGCTCTTCCTCGCCCAACCCGCAGGCCTTCGGCGAGGCGGGCAAGGGCCAGCTGGCCACCGTGGGGCTCACCGGCGGCGGCCGGGACGGCACCCTGCAGAGCAACGCCCGTAACTGGGCGGGCAACTGGGGCGTCATGGCCTACGGCGGTCTCGGCGCCACCAAGCCCAAGATCGAGGTCAGCCAGGCAACTCCCTGGAAGCACAATGGCATCGACGGCTACACCGCCACCGCCAAGGTCACCGTCACCCACCGGGCCAGCCAGTGCGTACCGCCCACCGCCATTGTGAAGACCATCGCGCAGAAGCTGCCCGACGGCACCTTCCATGGCTGGGTGCTCTATGCCGACCAGGGGGTGCCCAACGCCCTCCCCGAGGCGAAGATCGATGAGATCATGAACACGGTGCGCCCGGCCAAGAACTGATTACCGCTCAAGTGCGGTCGATTACAGTGCTGAGCCGACCGATAGCCGAATGAAGTCGGAAGCCGGGAGGCTGGAACGTGACCACCACCGCCGGTACGGGGTCCCATCTCCGGGGCCGCGCCGAACAACAGGAATTCCGCGCCCGGGTGCGCGGCTGTCTGCTCGGCGGGGCGATCGGTGACGCGCTGGGCGCGGGCATCGAGTTCGAGTCCCTGTCCGCGATCCGCTCCCAGCACGGACCGGAGGGCGTACACGACTATGTACGCGCCTATGGCCGGCGTGGCGCGGTCACCGATGACACCCAGCTCACCCTGTTCACCGCCGAGGGACTGATACGGGCCCAGGTGTGCCGGGGGCCGGAGGGCCGGGATCCGTCCGCTGCCGGGCATCCGGTGGCCGAGGTGCACCGGGCCTATCTGCGCTGGGCCGCCACCCAGCGGGACTGGGGCCCGGACGAGCGGGAGCCGGACAGCGGCTGGCTGGCCCGTGAGGAGTGGCTGTACTCCCAGCGGGCACCCGGCCAGGCATGTCTGTCCGGGCTGGCGGACGAGCGGATGGGCACCCTCCGGGAGCCCAAGAACCCGCACTCCAAGGGCTGTGGGGCGGTGATGCGCTCCGCCCCCTTCGGCCTGCTGGCCGGCTGGGACACCGAGCAGGTCTTCCAACTCGCCGTGGAATGCGCGGTGCTGACCCATGGCCACCCCACCGGCGCCCTGTCGGCCGGGGCCTTCGCCGCCGTGGTGCACCATCTGGTGCACGGCCAGGACCCGCAGTCCGCGGTGCGTGAGGCGATGGCCCTGCTGGCCACCCGGGCCGGGCACGAGGAGACCACCGAGGCGCTGCGCCAGGCGCTGGCCACCGTACGGCAGGGCCTGCCCACCCCGGAACGGGTGGAGTCGCTGGGCCAGGGCTGGGTGGCCGAGGAGGCCCTGGCGATGGCCGTCTACTGCGCGCTGGTGGCCGAAGACGTCCGGCATGGGCTGCTGCTGGCGGTCAACCACGGCGGGGACTCCGACTCCACCGGTTCGCTCTGCGGCAATCTGCTGGGCGCGCTGCACGGGGAGACGGCGCTGCCGGCGGGCTGGCTGGCGGAGCTGGAGGGACGGGCCACCATTCTGGAGCTGGCCGACGACTTCGCGATGGAGCTGTCCCAGGGGCCGTATCTGCATGGCCCCTTGGACACCTCGGCGGCCTGGCTGGCGCGCTATCCGAGAGGCTGAACCCTGTCGTCCGAGGGTTCCCGAAGCGCAAGCCCCCTCGCCCGGGGCGAGGGGGCTTGCGGTGGGGGGCGGCTCGGTAGGGAATCGTCCGGCAAAACCAAAGGGGTGGTTCCCGTGGTGCCAGTCGTCAGGGGATGGTCAGCGGGTGCGGTCCTCGCCCGCCACGGTGGTCACGAAGGAAGTCCAGGCCGCGGGGGAGAAGGCAAGGGCGTTCCCCTGCGGGGCCTTGGAGTCGCGGACGGCGATGGCCCGCGGAAGGGGGGAGGCCACCTCCACGCAGTCGCCGTGCGCGAGGGAGTAAGAGGACTTCCGCCAGGAGGTGTTGCCCTGCTGAATGGCCATGATCGCTCCGATGCCTGTAGTGCTGTCTGTCAGATTCACAACGCCGGTTTCCCGAAGTGCGATTGACGTTACGCGCCAACATCGCGGCATGAAGCGGCCGTTCACCCGACCGGATGGCTTGACCGGTCACTCTCTTCCCCGGGCGGGGCATGAGGTGTACCGTTCCGCCTCCGCGATCAGCGGACCGGGACAACCGTGACAGTCGGGACAACTTGCCTAGCGGGCGCTGGCGTTGGGATCGGACCGGCGGTACTCGTCGGCGATCCGGAGCATGAACTGCCGTGAGTGCTCGGCGTTGAGGGCCTGCATTCGCAGATGCTCGTACATCACGCTGTACGCCTGGACGTCATTGGGTTTCTCCAGGTAGAGGTCGCTGGTGATCCCCTCCAGATAGACCGTGCTGGCGTCCTGCGGATCCTGGAACTCCAGGATGCAGAACTTGCCGTACATCCCCGGATGCGCGCCCACGTCATAGGGCAGCACCTGCACCGTGATGTGCGGCCGCAGGCTGAACTCCACCAGGTGCTCCAGCTGTTCGCACATGATGGAACGGTTTCCCACGATCCGGCGCAGCGCCGACTCGTCGATCACGGCCCACAGCCGCAGCGGGTTGTCCGGGTCGGTGATCCGCTCCTGGCGGCGCATCCGCACCTGAACCCGCCGCTCCACCTCCGCCGCGGTGGCCTCCGGCCAGGAGCCCTCGGTGACCGCGCCGGCATAGCCCTGGGTCTGCAACAGCCCCGGCACCAGGGAGGCTTCATAGATGCGCAGCGAGGAGGCGTCGGTCTCCAGGCCGATATAGACGCTGTAGGGAATGTCGCCGAAGGCGTGCCACCAGCCTTGCTGGCGCGACTCCTTCGCCATCTGCATCAGCGAATCCACGATCCGATGATCCTCGACTCCGTATACCCCGCACAGATCGCGGACATCGCGCTGGCTGATGCTGCGGCGGCCGTTCTCCAGCCTGCTGATCTTCGACTGGGACACCAGTAGCCGTTCCGCGACCTCTTCGGCCGTCATGCCTTTGAGCTCACGGAGCTTGCGCAGCTCCTGCCCCAATCGGCGCCGCCTAACGGTGGGGTTGACACTGGACGCCACGGGACGCACCTCCGGCTCCGTCATGCTGCTTCTCCTGCTCCCGCAGCCTGCCACCACCGGCCGGGGCGGCGCTGGGAAATGGTCACACCGGGCCCGTTCCCCCAGCGGGGTGCGCACACGCGTACGGGGCGGCGGTCCGTACCGCCATCCCTGGCGGTCCGGGACCACCGCCCCGCGTGTCCTGCGCCTTACTGCGGATCCTGCGGCTTACGGATCTCGCGCCTTTACCGGTCTTGCGTCTTACGGAGACCCGGGTGCCGTCCTCGGGCCGTACCGGCTCACGAGGCGCCGGCGCGGGCCATTACACCTCCGGTGCGGTGCGGAACGGTTTCGGCAGGTGCCACGGCGCCACGGACGCCCGCCGTCCGGCGGCCGGGGGCGCCGGAGGCCACGGCGGGGGTCCGCCGGGGCTGGGCAGCCACGCCGTTCTGCACATCCAGTACCGCGTGGGCGACCAGACCGCCCATCGGGTCATGCCGGATCAGATCCCGCAGCCGGGACCGTGAGGACCGCCCCTCATTGCCGGGATAGAGGTGCTTGCCGAGTCCCACCGCGTGGGCCAGCGCGGCCAGAGCGGCGGTCCGCGGGTCCGGTGGCACTCCGGTGCGGATCGCGCTGTCCAGCCGGGCCCTGATCTCCCGGCTGATGGCCGTGTCCGTCGCCTGGTACCGGGTGGTCGGCAGCACCCCGCACATCTGGCCCGCCACGGCATGCACCATGCCGCAGCGCTCCAGGTGTGTCAGGTAGGTCTGGCGCAGCCCCAGCCGGGGTCCGCCGATCCAGTGCACGGCCCGTACCGGGCTGCCGCGGCGGCGCAGCAACTCCAGTGCGGTGTCCAGGGTCGGATCTCCTGTCGGCCGTGGCATCACCACGGCGATACGATCCCCGTCTGGGGCTATCCGTCCGGCCAGCGCCAGCTCCACTAGCTGTGCTCCGGCAAGACCGAGGTCAAGCGACTGCGGCTGCGCCGTGGTACCCGTGGCCGGGTCCAGGGCGAGCAGCAGAAGCTCCTCCGGAATTGTTCTGCGGCTCCTGCCCATCCATGCCTCCCCGCGTGGATGAGTGACAGGGTGACCCCTCTCACATTGGTCTGTCGAGGGTGCGTGGGGGCTTCGGGTGGGAACCGGTAGGTATGTCGCATCGTCTTGCACATGGGTGAAGCCAGGCAAAGCCTCTTACGCACGGGGGCGCGCGGGTGAGCCGGCGGCAGAGGACACTGGTAGACGATGAGAACGTTCGGGACGCCGGGGCGCGATATGCGCCCCGTCCCGTCGTATGACGCGGGTATCGAGGAGGCATCGGTGGCGGGCGAGTCCCCCGACAAGTCGGAGCAGCGTAAGTCGTCGGGGGAGGCGGCTGGCGGCGAGCGCGACCCCAGGCTGGGGGTCTTCCGGGAGACCGGGGTGGACGGCCCGCGTAACGATCAGGGCACGACGGCGGCCGGGAAGGCCGGTTCGGCCGGTTCCGCCGGTTCGGCAGGCGAGGCGCGTACTGCGGTCGCCACGCGCGGTGCGGACACGGACGGCGCAAGCGGTGCGGATGATGTCGATGGCGCGGGTGACGCCTCCGGCGCCGGTGCCGCTGCTGATGTCTCCGGCAAGGACGCGGGCGCGGCTGCGGATGCCGATGCGGGTGCAAACTCCGCGAAGGATGAGCGGGGTTCCGGTGGCGCGCCGTCCGGCAAGGCCGGGGTGCCCGCCGGCGGGGATGCGCGGCTGAAGGCCGCGGTGGCGGCGTGGGTCGCCAGCGCGGAGGAGGAGGCTCCGGCGGGGGATGAGGGTTCGTCCTCCGGTGCGCGTTCGTCTTCCGGTGCCGGGGAGTCCGGTGACCGTGCGGCGTCCGGTGACCGCCCGGCGGCCAAGCCGCAGCGGGCCGCGGACGATGGTGCCGCCGGGTCCGGTGACCAGCCGACCGCGGTGTTCGCGGCGCCGGTGAAGCCGGCGGCGAAGGACGGCGCCGATGCCGGGAGTTCCGGGAACGCGGCCGCCCCCAAGGCGGCGGACCGGCCGACGGCCGTCTTCGGCGCGGTGGCGGCGAATGGTTCCGGCAAGGCCGGTTTCGGCACGGCGAAGTCCGTGGCTGACAAGCCGGGTGCGGACGAGCCGGAGGCGGGCAAGCCGCGCTGGGCGGCGTCCGCGGAGAAGCCGGCTGCCGCCGGTGCCGACCAGCCGACCGCGGTGATCGGCAAGGCCGAGGTGGACGCCGCCAAGGACGCGGCGGGCAAGGGTGCCGGCCAGGCTGCCGGCAAGGGCACCGCCTCCGCCGACCAGCCCACCGAGCTGATCAAGGCGCCGGTGGTGGAGCCGGAGCGCAAGAGCCAGTTCGTACCGCTGAAGACCGATGACGCCCCGGCGAAGCCCGCAGCTCCGGCCAAGCCCTCGCTCGCCAAGCCGGCCGCGCCGAAGCCCGCCGGCGGGACGGACGCCGGGTCCGCCGCCAAGCCGGCCGTGCCGGTGTCGGTCGCGCCGCCCGCCCCCGCCGCCCCGCCCGCGGCCGGTCCGAACGGTGAGCGGCCGGCCCCCCTGGACCTGCTGGCGCAGCTGACCAACACCCCGCCGCCGCCGGAGACTCCGGTGCGCACGGTGGTGCGCCGGGTGAAGATCTGGACGCCGATAGCGGCGCTGCTGGCGATCGTCTTCTGTGTGGTGCAGGCGTTCCGCCCGCTGCCGGATGCGCGGCTGAAGCTGGACAAGGCGGCTGAATTCACCTTTGGCGGCGAGAAGTTCCAGATGAAGTGGCCGGAGGAGGGCCAGTCCGCCGCCAAGGTGGTGGGTGTCGGCAGCCTCGGCACCTTCGGCGACCAGACGCCGACGCCCACGGCCAGCATGGCCAAGGCAATGACGGCCTATGTGATCCTCCGGGACCATCCGCTGAAGATGAAGAAGGCCAACGGCCAGGATGCCCCCGAGCCGGGCGAGATGATTTCCGTTGACGCGAAGGCGGAGCAGGAGGGCAAGGCCGAGGGCGAGTCCACGGTGCACGTCAAAGCGGGGCAGAAGTACTCGGAGTACGACATGCTCCAGATGCTGCTGATCCCCTCCGGCAACAACATCGCCCGGCTGCTGGCCCGTTGGGACGCCCAGTCCGAGGACGCGTTCGCCCAGAAGATGAACGCCGCCGCCAAGGAACTGGGGATGAAGAACACCAACTACACCGACCCCAGCGGTCTGAACAAGACCACCGTCAGCACCGCCGCCGACCAGGTACGGCTGGCCGAGCCCCTGATCAAGAACCCGGTCATCCGCACCATCACCACCAAGCCCAACGCTCAGATCGGTGACATCAGGCTGGAGAACAGCATCTCCGACCTGCTGCTGAAGCACACGGGCGTGCTGGGCATCAAGACCGGCTCCTCGTCCGCGGCAGGCGGCACCCTGATGTGGGTGGCCCGTAAGCGGTTCGGTGACCAGGAGGTGCTGATCGTCGGTGCCACCATGGCCCAGCACTTCAAGGGTCTGGACCCGGACGCCCTCAACAGCCTGAAGAAGGTCAAGGACGTCAGCTACCCGCAGATGACTGCCGTCCAGAACGCCTTGGAGCAGGCCACCGTCGTCAAGCAGGGCCAGGTCGTCGGCTACCTCGACGACCAGCTCGGCGGCAAGGTCCCGGTGGTGGCCACCAAGGAGGTCAAGGCGGTCGGCTGGGGCGGCATGAAGGCCAGGTTTAGCCTGCACGCGATCAAGGGCAAGGCGCTGCCGCACTCGGCCAAGGCCGGTACGGTCGTCGGCGAGCTGGAGATCGGCACCGGTGAGGACGCGGTGAAGGTCCCCGTCGCGCTGCAGAAGGCGGCGACCGAGCCCGGTTTCGGCGCCAAGCTGACCCGGCTGGGCTGAGCGATACGGCTCCCGGCCCGTGCCCGGCACGGGCCGGGAGCCGTATGACGTCCGGAGCCTTATCGCAGGCTCGTGCTAGCGTCGCGAGAGTTTTGCGCACCGATGCGTGAAGATGGGGGAGACCTCGGGGGAAGACGGGGAGAGCAGCAGTGACCACCGTGGGGCCGACACGGACCGGGAAACCGGAGGAGCAGCCGGGCACGTCCGGCGGCCGACGAGTCCCTTCATGGGCCCGGGCCGCCAGAGCCGGCAGTCTGCCGGGGCGGGGCGAATGGCGGCCCTGGCTGAGCCGGACGCTCCGGCAGCCGGTGCCGTTCACCTTGCTGGTGGCCGCGGTGCTGCATGTGCTGTGGTTCTTCTGCTTCGCCAACAGCGGCGGCGATCTGGCCGCCCAGGACGCCTGGGCGGAGTTCGCGCTCCAGCACCCGGCCTCGGCCTACAACCTCGCCTGGTACGGCGGGATGCACCCGGTGTCCTACAGCGCCATCTCGCCGTATCTGATGGCCGTGCTGGGGGTGCGCACCACCATGATGGTGGCGGGCACCGTCTCCGCCGGGCTGATCGCGCTGCTGCTGGTGCGCAGCCGGGCGGTCAAGCGTCCGCTGTGGCCCGCGCTGTACGGGGCCTTCGCGCTGACCTGCAATGCCACCTCGGGCCGGGTGACCTTTGGGCTGGGGTCCATGTTCGGCCTGGCGGCGCTGGCCGTGATCTTCGCCTGGCCGGCCCGCTGGCGGGCCGGTGGCCGCTATCGCTGGCCCCGGGCGGCGCTGGCCGCGCTGATGGCCGCGCTGGCCACCGCCTCCAGCCCGGTGGCGGGCCTGTATGTGGGCATTGTGGCGGCCGCGCTATGGCTGAACAGGCGGCGGATGGCCGCCTATGCCCTGGGGCTGACGCCGGTGGCGGTGGTGGGCCTGTCGGCCTGGCTGTTCCCCTTCTCCGGGCAGCAGCCGATGGAGTTTCTCTCCACCATCCTGCCGCTGCTCAGCGGGATCTTCGGGATGGTGTTCACCCCCAAGTCCTGGCGCACGGTGCGGATGGTCTCCGCGCTCTATGTGCTGGGGGTGCTGCTGGTCTGGCTGATCCCCTCGCAGATCGGGACGAACATCGCCCGGCTCGGCATGGTCTTCGGAGGTGTGGTGCTGCTGGCCGCCCTGCTGGAGATGAAGGTTCCGGCCAGGGACCAGCTGCTGAAGGCGGGCCGCGGGTGGACCGCGGCGATGCTGGCCACGCTGACGGTGACCATATGGCAGACCACCAACTCGGTCGCCGACATCCTGCACACCACGCCCACCGCTTCCTGGGCCCGGCAACTGGCGCCGCTGGTCCACCAGTTGCAGCGGGTGGACGCCGGCCGGGGCCGGGTTGAGGTGGTCCCGGCGCGCAGCCACCGGGAGGCGTCCGCGCTGGCCCCGTACGTCAATCTGGCGCGCGGCTGGAACCGGCAGGCCGACCTCAAGCGGAACCCGGTCTTCTACCAGGACAGCGAGCTCACCCCGGACAGCTATCACATCTGGCTGCACCGCTGGGCGGTGCACTATGTGGTGCTGCCCAAGGGCGAGCCGGACCACGCGGCGGTCAAGGAGGCCAAGCTGGTCGATCAGGGCCAGCCCTATCTGCGGGAGATCTGGTCGGACGCCAACTGGCGGCTGTACGAGGTCAAGGACCCCACCCCGCTGGCCGCGCCGCCGGCCACGGTGCTGCGCGCGGACGCGGACGAGCTGACCATCAGCGTGCCGTCGGCGGGCCAGGTGCTGATCCGGCTGCCCTACTCGCCCTGGCTGGGCCTGCTGGACGACTCCGGCAAGCCGGTGGCGCCGCCGAAGACCGGGCCGGGCGGTGAGCCGCCGGTCAATGTCAACGGCTGTCTGACCAAGCAGGTGCAGGAGCCGGCGGACGACCAGCCGGAGGACGACTGGACGGTGCTGCACGCGCCGCATCCGGGCACCTACCGCATCGGCGCCCCGTACAAGCTGCCGCGCGGCACCGGCTGCCCGGACGATCTCGCCCGGTAGCCGGGCGCTCACCCGTTCGTCCTCGCGCGGAGTGCGGGGCGGGGCAAACGCGGCTTGGCTCTAAGGTGCGCGGAACCCCCACCTGCTGCGGTACATCGGTGTGCCGCGTCCGCGCAGCGGAGGAACGAGCATGCGTACTGCACGAGTGCTGACCGGGGCCGGCCTGGCCATAGCTGCCTTTGGGCTCGCCGGTGGCCCCGCGTTCGCCGGGGACTTCGACAAGCTGGAGATCTCACCGTCCGGTGTCCAGCCCGGTGCGACGGTCACGGTGAGTACCCTCGCCTGCGGCAAGAAGGGCATGGGCAACGGTGATGCCAGCGCCGTCGGCGGGCCCGCCTCCTTCGACCTCAAGGCGAGCACCCATGAGGAGCTGGTGACCGGCCAGTTCAAGGTGCCCGACACCGCCAAGAACGGCACCTATGGCATCGGGGTGCGGTGCAAGAACGGCAAGGAGGCCACCGGCGACCTGATGGTCAACAACGGCTCCTCGCCGGCGCCGTCCGGTTCGCCCGCCAAGGAGATGCCGGCCGGTCCCGGCAAGGCCATGCCGCCCAAGGGCGGGATGAAGACCGGTGTGGGTGGTACCAGCGACGACTCCGGCACCGCGGAGATCGTGGCGGGAGCGGCGGTGCTGGCCACCGCGGCGGTCGGCGGCACCTTCGTCCTGCGCCGCCGGATGGGCAGCGGGCGGCTCTGACCGGCGCCGAAGTCGCCGGCTGGTCGCATGCCCCGGTTCCCCGGCCCGCCCGGCCCTTCCCTGGACGGGTGGGCCGGGCACCGGGCCGGCTCGCGGCGTGCAGCCCAGTACGCCCGTGGAGAGGACCCGATGCCGTCAACGCCCCTCACCCGCCGCACCCTGACGGCCACGCTGCTCGCGGCCGCGCTGTTCACCGGGACCTGGCTGATCGACGACGGCGCCAGGACGCCCGGCCCGCCCCCGCAGCCCTCCAAGGCCGAGGCCTTTCCGGCCCGGCCAACCATGGGGCCGCGCCGCCCCCAGCCGCGCGTCCCCGCACTGCCCCGGTCGGTGCCCACCCGGATCCGCATACCCGAGATAAGGGTGGACGCCCCGGTGAAGGGGCTGGGACTGATGCCGGACGGCTCGCTGGCCACCCCGCCGGAGGACGACAACAACCTGGCCGGCTGGTACCAGGACGGCACCGCCCCGGGCGAGATGGGCACCGCCGTGATGGCCGGGCATGTGGACACCGCAGGCGGCCCCGCCGTCTTCTACAACCTGGGCGCCCTCAAACGCGGGCACGCGGTGGAGATACAGCGGGCGGACGGCCGTACCGCCCTGTTCACCATTGACGCCATAGAGGTCTACGACCGCAAGGACTTCCCCTCCCGCAAGGTCTACGGGGCCTCCGGACGGCCGGAGTTGCGGCTGATCACCTGTGGCGGGGGCTTCTCCCAGGAGATCAACGCCTATCTGGGCAATGTGGTGGCCTATGCCCATCTCACCGGGCACCGCCAGGACTGGGTCAGCGTGCCCGAACTTCCCGTACCCATGCCGTCAGGCCGGCGCGGAACCCCGCTCGGCCCCGCGCTGACCGAGCGTCAAGCAGCCTCCAACGGCAGTGAGTTGAGCAGATCCAGGATGGGCTGACCGTACTTGGCCAGCTTGTTCTCGCCGACGCCGCCGATGGTGCCCAGTTCCTGGAGGGAGTCGGGCCGGGCGGTGGCGATCTCCCGCAGGGTGGCGTCATGGAAGATCACATAGGCGGGCACGCCCTGTTCCCTGGCGGCGGCCGCGCGCCAGGCGCGCAGCTCCTCGAAGACCGGCACCGCTGCCTCGGGCAGCTCGGCCACGGCGGTGGCGCCCTTGGCCTTGGCGGTGCCGCCGCTCCTCTTGGACTTGGGCTTCTCCGGCTCCCGGCGCAGCAGCACCTGGCGCCGTTGGCCCAGCACCTCGGCGCTGGCGTCGGTGAGCACCAGGGTGCCGTACTCGCCCTCCACCGCCAGCAGGCCCTCGGCCAGCAACTGCCTTACCACACCGCGCCATTCGGCGGCGCTCAGCTCGGTGCCGATGCCGAAGACGGAGAGTGCGTCATGGTCGTGCTGGATGACCTTGGCGGTCTTCTTGCCCAGCAGGATGTCGATGATCTGGCCCGCGCCGAACTTCTGGCGCCGCTCCCGGGCCAGCCGGAAGACCGCGGAGAGGAACTTCTGCGCGGCGATGGTGCCGTCCCAGGTGACGGGCGGGGTCAGACAGGTGTCGCAGTTGCCGCAGGGGCCCTCCGCGCGCTGGCCGAAATACTCCAGCAGCCGCCGGCGGCGGCACTCCACCGTCTCGCACAGCGCCAGCATGGCCTCCAGGTGGGTGGCCAGCCGGCGGCGGTGGGCCTCGTCGCCCTCCGAGCCGTCGATCAGCTTCCGCTGCTGGACCACGTCTTGCAGACCGTAGGCCAGCCAGGCGGTGGACGGCAGGCCGTCCCGGCCCGCGCGGCCGGTCTCCTGGTAGTAGCCCTCCACCGACTTGGGCAGGTCCAGGTGGGCCACAAAGCGGACGTCCGGCTTGTCGATGCCCATGCCGAAGGCGATGGTGGCCACCATCACCACCCCGTCCTCGCGCAGAAAGCGCGACTGGTTGGCGGCGCGCACCGCGGCGTCCAGGCCCGCGTGGTACGGCAGGGCCTCGATGCCATGGCCCGCCAGGAAGGCGGCGGTGTCCTCCACGCTCTTGCGGGACAGGCAGTAGACCACGCCCGCCTCGCCCCGGTGCTCGCCGTTGATCAGCTCCAGCAGCTGCTTGCGGGGATCGTTCTTGGGCACGATCCGGTACTGGATATTGGGCCGGTCGAAGCCGGCCACAAAGTGCCGGGCCCCGTCCAGCCGCAGCCGGTGGGCGATCTCCCGGCGGGTGGCCTCGGTGGCGGTGGCGGTCAGCGCGATCCGCGGCACGTCCGGCCAGCGCTCGTGCAGCGCGGACAGCGCCAGATAGTCCGGCCGGAAGTCGTGGCCCCACTGGGCCACACAGTGCGCCTCGTCGATGGCGAAGACCGAGACCTTGCCCCGGTCCAGCAGGGACATGGTGGACTCCAGCCGCAGCCGCTCCGGGGCCAGATAGAGCAGGTCCAGCTCGCCGGCCAGGAACTCGGCCTCCACCATCCGGCGCTCGTCCAGATCCTGGGTGGAGTTGAGGAAGCCGGCCCGCACACCCAGCGCGCGCAGCGCGTCCACCTGGTCCTGCATCAGCGCGATCAGGGGTGAGACCACCACCCCGACCCCGGGTCTGACCAGCGCCGGGATCTGGTAGCACAGCGACTTGCCGCCGCCGGTGGGCATCAGGACCAGGGCGTCGCCGCCCGCGACCACATGCTCGATGATCGCCGCCTGCTCGCCGCGGAAGGCGTCATAACCGAAGACGCGCTTCAGGACGCCCAGGGCCTCGCTGTTGCTGGTGGGGTCGTTCGTGGGGTCGGCCATCTGGGCAGTGTACGAGGACCGGGCGGGGGCGATTGGGCGATGTGGACAAGCCGGGGGCTGTGGACAACCCGGTCACCCACGGGTGTCTACGCCACCTCGATGCCATACTCCCGCACCAGTGCTTCCAGGCCGCCGGGGTAGCCCTTGCCGCCCACCACAAAGTCCCAGTCGCCATTGGCCCGGCGCCGGAAGGAGCCCAGCACCAGCGCGGTCTCGCCCGGCCGGCCGTCGGAAACCTCCAACTGCCCCAGCTCGGCCCCCGAGGCGTCGGACAGCCGGATCCGGGCCTCGGTGAACCGGGACAGGTCCGCCTCCGGGTTGACCTCGGGGTCGATCGCGGCGGCCAGCACCAGGCGGTCGGCGGCCGCGGGCAGGGCGTCAAAGGCCACCCGCAGCGCGGCCCGGTCCCCGGCGGACGGTTCCTGGGCCCGTACCGTCCCATCCGGAGTGCCCGGATTGTTATAGAAGACGAAGTGGTCGTCGCTCAGCACCCGTGACCCGGCACACACCAGGGCGCATACATCCAGGGCCACGCCGCCGGACCAGCTCATGCCCAGCACGTTGTACCCGGGGTGCTCGGGGTGCCCCGGCTCGGGGGCCGCGGTACGGGCGGCGGCCGGCCCCGGCCCCAGGCGTCCGCGCAGCCCGTGCTGCCTCAGCAGCCCCAGCAGCTCCTCGCCGGAGACCAGGGTCAGCGGCTTGCCATTGGCGAAGGCATAGGAACCCGGCCCGAACCCCGAGGTCGTCACCAGTACGCCCTTATTGGCCCCGGCCCCCTGCACCGTTCCGAACAGATCCCGGACCGCCGTCGGGGGCACCGTTTTGCGATACCGCTTGACCTGCACAATGATCCGGCCGCCGCTGATCGGGTCCGGGTCCAGCGCCTCTACGTCCACCCCGCCGTCATTGGACCGGCTGGTCATCACCGCCCGCATGCCGCGCGCCCGGAACAACTCGGCCACCAGCGCCTCAAAGGCCACCGGGTCCATGGTGAAGAGATCCGGATCGTCGTCGTCCGCCGCGCCGCCGTGCGAGACCACGCCGCGGCCGACCTCGTCCGGCGTCCGCCCCGGCCGCACCACGGATCGCTGGTCGGGACGGGCCGACAGGGTGCCGCCCAGCCCGTCCACCAGGCACTCCGGTGCGCTCACCTGCTCCAGGTGCAGCCGCCCGAAGGTGGTGCGGTCCGCCGTGACCGTCGCCAGGAACAGCCGGGCCCGCTGCCCGGTGGCCGGGTCCCGGTCATCGGTGAACCCATTGAGCGCCACCGACTCCAGCGCCCCGAACTCATCGGCCGCGAACAGCTCCCGCAGCGCCAGCAGCATGCACTGCGCCAGCACCTCCCGGTACAGCGCCCGCCGCTGGGTGACCGGCCGGGCCGTCTCCTTCTCCTCGTCCAGGGACGGCAGATAGCGCACCGACTTCACCTCGGGCACCACCTCGGCCCCCGGCAGCTCCCAGTCCATGACCAGCTGCCTGGCCCCCGGGTCATAGGCCGCGCTCACCTGGTGCGGGAACTCCTCCGGCCAGGCGGCGGAGGCGTACAGCGCCGCCGAGAAGTACTCCACCACCGCGTCCGGATCGCCCTCGCGCAGGGCGGCGGTGAGCTCCGCCATGCCCGCGTTGTGCTGCCGGATCTCCTGGAGCCGGGCGGCCGCCCACTGCTCGTACTGCCGCCGGTAGGCGTCGAGTTGACGCAGCCGGCGGTCCTCGGCCTCCTGGGCGGTGCGCAGGTCGAGCTCGTACTGCGAGCGGCTGCCGAAGCCATATCTGCCCCGGTCCGGCATCGGCACCGGCAGCCCCAGGTGACCCGGCTCGAAGGGCTCCACCACCTCCGGACGGCCCAGCCGCCGGCTGCTGAACGGCTCGGCCCGGCAGCCGGTGCGCAGCAGTCCCTGGAGCGCGGCGACCCGCTGCTCGATCTCCTCGGTACGCCGCCGCGCCTCGGCCTCGCGTGCCTGCCGGTAGGCCGCCTTCTGCTCCCGGTCCAGGGCCCGCTGCTGCCGCTGGAACTCCCGCTCCTGCCGGACGCGCTCCCGCTCGCGCAGCTCCTGCTGGCGCTGCTGCTGCCGCTGGGCCTCCGCCCAGATGCCTATCAGTCCACCGGAGCGACGAGTCATGGCGGATTCCTGCCCTCCCCCCGAGACCCTGCCGTCCCGGAACCGCTTGCTGCTGGCTCGCTGACGCTCACTGACCAGCGGTGACAACTTTAGTCGGCTGACGGGGGTTCAGGGTTCGCCGGATCCTCAAGGGGCGGCCGGTGCCCCCTGGCCCAGGCGCACGGGGAGTTCCAGGACGCTGTTGCTGATGAAGGAGGGCAGTGGCACCAGTTCCTCCGGCGTCACGGCCAACTCCAGCCCCGGGAAACGCTGGAAGAGTGCGGGCAGGGCCACCTCCGCCTCCTGGCGGGCCATGGCGGCGCCCAGGCAGTAGTGCGGGCCATGCCCGAAGGCGAGGTGCCGGGTGGGGGCCCGGTTGGCGTCGAACTCATCGGCGCCCGGACCGTGTTGGTCCGGGTCCCGGCCCGCGGCGGCGTACGAGGCGAGAATCGCCTCGCCCCGGCGGATCACCGTACCGGCCAGCGGAATGTCCTCGGTGGCATAGCGCAGCGGGAAATGGGCCACGGGGGAGTCCCAGCGCAGGGTCTCCTCCACCACGGCGGTCCAGGGCACCGATCCGGCCCGGACCGCGGCCAGTTGGTCGGGGTGGGTCAGCAGGGCGCGTACCGCGTTGGTGATCAGGTTCATGGTGGTGCCATGCCCGGCGACCAGCATCAGCACCAGGGTGCCGATGAGTTCGGCCGGGGAGAGGCGGTCCCCGGCCGCTATCAGATCGCTGATGATGTCCTCGCCGGGCCGCTCGCGCTTGGCGTTCACCAGCTCGCCGAGGAGGGTCTGCATGGCGCGGCGGGTGGCCAGCACCTCCTCGGGGCCGGTGGTGCTGCTGACCAGGCTGGCGGAGAGGGTACGGAAGGTGTCGTAGCGCTCGGCGGGGACGCCCAGCAGGCCGCCGATGGAGCGCATGGCCAGGGGGTAGGCGAAGTGGCGGCGCAGATCGACTGGTCGGGACCGTGGGGTGCCGAGTCCGTCCAGTTCGTCCAGGAGGGTGTGGACGTCGGCTTCCACGCGGGGGCGCATGGCGGCCACCCGGCGGGGGGTGAAGGACTGGGTGACCAGGGTGCGCAGGCGGCGGTGGTCCTCGCCGTCGGCGGTGGTCATACCCGGGTTACGGACGAAGTCGATCAGCGGCCAGCCGTCGGGCACGGTGCGTTCGGTCAGTGCTGACCAGTGGCGGGGGTCCTTGGCGATGCGCTCGTCGGCGAGCAGGTCCTGGAGCAGTGAGTGCCGGGTGACCACCCAGGCGGGGAGGTCGCCGGGGAGGGCGACCCGGACGATGGCACCTTGGGCGCGCAGTCGTCGGATCTCTCCGTGCAGGTCGGTTGCGGTGACGTCCAGGGGGACGGGTGGGGGTGCGGGGGTTTCGGGGGTGTCCATGGGGTGGCCCTCCAATGGGTTGGGGTGGGAGCGTCGTTCTCCGGTTGCCGTTCGGGTGCGGGTTCGTCTGGGCCGGTCGCGCCCACGCGGCGGAGCCGCATATCGAGCAACGCCCCGCGCCCCTGAGGGGGCGCATCGTGCCCGGCGACGAAACGGCGTCTGCCGAGGACCGTTGCCGCTCGGGTGCGGGTTGTGGGTGGTTGCTCGCGCAGTTCCCCGCGCCCCTACGGGGGCGCCCCCTGACGGGGCGCCCCCTACGGCGCGCCCCCCGTCCGGGTCGGGGTGAAGTGGACCGGGAGGGCGGTGAGGGCTCGGGCCCAGGGGGACGGGCGGTAGGTGAGGTCTTCCGGGGGGACGGCCAGGCGGAGTCCGGGCAGGCGGTGGATCAGGGTGTCCACCGCGGTGTGGGCGATCAGCCGGGCCGGGTCCCGGGCCGGGCAGGTGTGCGGCCCCGCACTGAAGGCCAGGTGGGAGCGGTTGCCGGGGACGATCCGACCGTCCGGCGGCTGGACCGCGGGATCGCGGTTGGCGGCGGCCAGGCCCAGGATCAGGGCGTCGCCCGCCCGGATGTCCTGATTGCCCAGGCGGACATCGCGGGTGGCGTAGCGGCCGGGGAAGTTCTGGGTGGGCGGGTCCCGCCACAGCACCTCGTCCAGCGCCGCGTCCACGGTCAGCCGCCCGCCGGTGACATGGGAGCGGAACCGGGTGTCGGTCAGCAGCAACCGCACCGTATTGGTGATCCAGTTGGCGGCCGGACCATTGCCCGCCACAATGATCACCACCAGATGGTGCAGCACCTCCTCGGCCGACAGCCCGGCGGGATGGGCCAGCAGCCAGGAGGTGAGGTCCTCGCCCGGGGTGGCCGTCTTCTGCCGTACCAGCTCGGTGAGGATTTGTTGCAGCGTCTGGTTGGCGGCGCGGGCCTGATCGCCGCTGTCCACCAGGCCGTTGACGGCGGCGATCAGCCGCGGCGCGAGCTGGTCGGAGAGGCCCACCATCCGGGAGGCGACCCACAGCGGCAGCCGCATGGCGTAGTCCTGCACCAGCTCCGCCCGCCCGGTGCCGGCCACCGCGTCCAGCAGCATGTCCGCCAACTGTGCCACACTGCGGCGCAGTTGGTGCTGGTCGAGCCGGGCGAAGCCATCGCCCACCGCCCGGGACAGCCGCCGGTGCGCGGCGCCGTCGGCGAACAGCAGGGTCGGCCGGTAGCCCATCATCGGCAGCAGCGGTGAATCGGGGCGCACCAGGCCCTCGTTCAGCGCCCGCCAGCGGCGCGAGTCATGGGAGAAGCACTCCTCGTTGCGGGTGACCTCCAGCAGCTCGCGGTAGCCGAGCACCAGCCAGGCCGGTACGCCCGGTTCCAGTTCCACCGGCGCCACCGGGCCGTGCTCGGCGCGCAGTTGCTCGTACAGCTCCCGGGTGTCGCCGGTCAGCACCTGTCCGTACAGCGCGGCGGCGGCCGGACGGGACCCGGCGTGGGCAGGGCAGCCGGAGGCGGTGTCGGTCACGCGGAGGTCTCCTGGGGGAGCGGGGCGGTGAGTGATGCGGAGTGCGGTGCGGCGGCGGTGTAGAGGTGGTCCACCAGGGTCACCAGAGCCTGGGCGCTGGAGGACCGGTCCCGGGCGTCACAGACCACCACCGGGGTGTCCGGCAGCAGGTCCAGCGCCTCCCGCAGCTCCTCGGGGGGATAAAGGGGCGCGTCCGGAAAGGCGTTGGCGGCCACCGCGAACGGCACCCCCAGGTCCTCCAGATGCCCCAGGACATCGAAACCGGCCTCCAGCCGGCGGGTGTCCACCAGGGCCAGCGCTCCCAGCGCGCCATGGGTCAGATGGCGCCACAGCGGGAAGAACCGGGGCTGCCCCGGGGTCCCGAACAGATACAGCACCCGGCGGCTGTTGAGGGTGATCCGGCCGAAGTCCATGGCCACCGTGGTGGTGGCCTTGCCGGGCAGCACCTCGTCCACGCCCTGGCCGGCCTGGGTCATGGTCTCCTCGGTGCGCAGTGGCGGGATCTCGCTGAGCGAACCGATCAGCGTGGTCTTGCCCACGCCCAGCGGCCCGGCGATCACTATCTTCACCGAGGTGCGCACGGTGGACGGCAGATAACGGCCGCCATGGTGTTCAGAGTTGGCGGAGGCCATCGAGTACCTCTTTCAGCAGGGCCGGGTCGTGCTGGGCGGCTTCCGCGGTGACGGGGGGACGGGCGGTGACCAGACCGGCGTCGATCAGGTCGCCCAGCAGCACCTTGATCACCGCGACCGGCTGGCTCAGATGCGCGGCCACCTCGGCCACCGAGAGCAACTGCCCGCACAGCGCCAGGATTTCACCGCACTCCGGGGAGAGCGAGATCTCGTCCTCGGCGCCGCCCTCGGCCACCACCAGGGTCTCCAGCGCCAGGCTGTCCCGGGTGGGCGCGGCCCGGCCGCCGGTGATCACATACGGGCGTACCGGGCCCGCCCCCGAGGAGCCGGTCACGGGGTGACGGCGCGCGGCGGGCTGCTCAGGTGCTCGCCGATCCGCACCACCAGGTGCTGCATCTCCCGGGCCACCAGCCCGGCGTCCACCTCGGCGGTGCTGGAGACGGCCAGCGCGGCGCCGGGTCCGGCGGCCACCAGGAACAGGAAGCCGCCGTCGTACTCCACCATCACCTGCCGGGTGACGCTGGGCCCGTCCGCGAGCTGGGCCGCGACCTCATGGCCCAGGGAGAACAGACCGGAGCAGATCGCCGCCAGCCGGTCGGCGTCATCGATGGCCAGGTCCGGTGAGCAGGCCAGCCGGAGTCCGTCCCGGGACACCACCAGCGCGTGCCGTACCGCGGGTACCCGCAGGACGTCCGCCAGCAGCCACTCCAGATTGCCGTGCGTACTCAAGGTGTTTCCCCTTCACTGTGGTCGCGGCCCCGGTCCGTGGTCGGCCGGACCTCCCGGGCCGCCGGTGCCCCCGTGGCCTCGGCCCGGCCCACCCGGGTACCGGCCTGCAGGCTGCTCATAAAGGCCGCGGCGCGCTGCGCGGAGCGGGCGTTGGGCGACTCGGCGCCGGGCGCGGGCGCGGCCGGCGGCGGGGTCGCGGTGGCGCGGCGGCTGCGCCGCTTGGGCAGGCCGCCGGCGGTGACCGCGGGGGCGGCCTCTGCCGGGGCGGCCGTTTGCGGGGCGGCCGCTTCGCGCCCGGACGGGCGTTCCGGATCCCGGCGCTCCAGACCCTGGCGCTCCGGATCCCTGCGCTGCGAATCCCGGCGCTCCGGGTCCTGCCGCTGCGCGGGTTTGCGTACCGGCAGTTCGGGGGCGCGCGGCGGGGCCGGGGTGGCGGGGGCGTACGCGGCCGTGGACAGCAGCGCGGACGGCACCAGCACCACCGCCCGTACCCCGCCATAGGCCGAGGGCGAGTCCAGCTTCACCGAGAACCCGTACCGCCGGGCCAGCCGGCCCACCGCGGCCAGGCCCAGCTGGGGGTTGGCGCCCAGGCCCCGTCCCTCGGCGGCCTCGTCACCACCCAGCCGCTGCTCGGCCTCGGCCAGCGCGCCCTCGGTCATGCCCAGGCCGCCGTCGTCGATCTCGATGACCGCGCCGCTGTGCACCGGCCGGATGGCCACCAGCACGGTGACCGTGGGCGGCGAGTAACGGGTGGCGTTGTCCAGCAGTTCGGCGACGGCATGGATCAGCGCCTCCACCGCCCGCGGCTCCACCATCGCCTCCCGGGAGCCCCGCACCTGGACGCGCTGGTACTCCAGGATCCGGGACTGCGCCCCGCGCACCACATCCAGCAGCGACACCGCCTGCGGCCACTGCCGTCCCGGCCAGGCGCCGCAGATCACCTTCATGGTCTGGGCCTGTCGGGCGAGCTGGGCGGCGGCATGGTCGGCGCGCATCAGCCCGGTCATCAGCACCGGGTCCTCCACGCTCTGTTCCAGCACGTCCAGGCCCTGCTGCTGGGCGAGCGCCATCACCTGGATACGGTCCGCCATGACCAGGAACGCGGCCTCGGCGGCGTCGGAACGATCCTGCTGGGCCCGCAGCGCTGCCGCGACCCGCTCCACTTCCTCTTCCAGCGCCCGCTGACGGGCCGTCGCCTTCTCCCGCTCGGCGACGGCGGCGTCCCGCTGGGAGCGCATATGGTCCAGCTGCCGCCGGTTACGCGAGCGCAGCGGCACGCTGATCGCGGCGGCGAAGACCGCGCCCACGAGCAGTCCCGTGAGCACGGCCTCCGTGGTCGGCATCATCAACAGGCCCCCGGGAGGCGTGGGTCGAACTGGAGGACGGCCGTCAGCCTAAGGGGACGAGTGCACACACCGTCAACGTGGGCCGATCACAGGGGCGGTGACATCCGCCACCAGTCCGGTCAAGTCCGGACCAATGGCGGCGCCCTGCCCCATGGGCCGCCCACGGCTACCCTCGCTCCCATGAGCGATCAAGTGCGGCCCCCCTTCGGCCACTTCACCGACGTCCACCCCGCCCTGGCGGTGCTCGACCGCCTGCCCGCCCCGGTGGCCGGGGCACTCAAGGGCTGGGACGCGGCGGATTCCGTCCTCTACGCCGACAGCGACCCCGCCCACGCCGACACCGCCGTCTTCGCCGAGACCTATGGTGTTCCGCTGGAAGCGTCCGCGAACTGTGTGGTCATCGCCGCCAAGCGGGGCGGCGCGGTCACCCTGGCCGCCTGCCTGGCCCGTGCCGATATGCGCATCGATGTCAACGCCACGGTCCGCAAACATCTGGGCGCCCGGAAGGCGTCCTTTGCCCCCATGGCCACCGCCGTCGCCGAGACCGGCATGGAATACGGCGGCATCACCCCCATCGGCCTCCCGGCCGGCTGGCCCCTGCTGATCGACCGCGCGGTGGCCGATCTGCCGCATGTCCTGATCGGCAGCGGGGCACGCCGGGGCAAACTGATCGTCCCCGGACGTGAGTTGAGCCGACTGCCAGGAGTGGAGGTGCTTGAGGGGCTGGCGGGGTGAGTGTCCCCGGCGGGAGAGGGACCACCCGACGTCCTCCTCAAGCGACCAGTTCCAGCGCCTTGTTCTCCACCCGGGTGCGCACCATGAGCAGGGCCGCGTTGGCGAGGGTGAAGAGGAGCGCTGTCAGCCAGGCACCGTAAACCAGCGGCAGCGCCAGCCCTTCCGCGATCACCACGACATAGTTGGGGTGGCGCACCCAGCGGTAGGGGCCACTGCTCACCAGGGGCAGGCCGGGAACGATGATGACGCGGGTGTTCCACTGGGGGCCGAGCGAGCGGATGCACCACCAGCGGGCGGCATTGGCCAGCACCACCCCGGCCAGGGCGGGCCAGCCCACCATGGGTACGAACGCGCGGTGTCCGAGGGCGACTTCGGCGAGGGTGCCGACGATGAGCCCGATGTGGAGCGCGACCATCACCGGGTAATGGCCGCGCCCGTACTCCACGCCGCCACGGGCGGCGGCCCAGCGTGCGTGCCGCCTGGCCACCACGAGTTCAAACAGCCGCTCGGCGGTGATGGCCGCCATGAGAAGAGTCAGCCCGAGGGGCAGGCCGACGGTGCTGGGATGGGCCACGGTGGGTTCTTCCTTCCTGCTTTCCGATGTGCTGCCGGGGATGTCCGGCGTGCCTCAGGTGCGGCAAAGGGCAAGAGGCAAGAAGCACTGGGCAAACGGCGGAGCGCGGCCCATGGGTACGCCTCGTGGTGCGCCTCATTCGGATGGCGCGGACTCCGCCGGCCGGACCTGCTTCCGCTTCCTCGCAACGCGTGGCCGCCATGGACTCCTGACGCGTACGAGGCAGCAGACCGCGAGGGCGATGACGACCGCGACCGTGCCCAGTGCCGCGGACATACCGTTCATAAACGCGTCCTTGACCGCCGCGGCGAGGGCCGCGCCCCCGGGCCCCAGGCGGTCGGCGACATAGAGGCCGCCGACCGGTGAGTGCCGTACCGCATCGGCGGCGGCCGGCGGGAGCCGGGAGACGTCGGGCAGCGCGAGGCGGTAGCGACTGCCGAACACCGAGCCCATCAGGGCGATGCCGATGGCCGCGCCCACCTCGCGGGTGACGTCGTTCATCGCCGAGGCGACACCTTGCTGGTCGTGGGTGAGGGAGTTGGTGATCGCCGAGGTGCCGACCACGCCCGTCATGCCGATCCCCAATCCGGCCAGGACCAGGCCGCCGAGGAAGGGCGGATAGCCGGAACCGGCGTCGAGCAGGGCCAGGACGGCCAGCCCGCAACCGAGCAGCAGCAGCCCGCAGATCATCACCGCGCGCTCGCCGAGGCGGACGGCCAGCCGGGGAGTCGCCTCCGAGACCAGGACGATGACCAGGGCCACCGGCACCAGGGCCAGTGCCGACTTCAACGCGCTGTAACCCAGGATGAGTTGCAGATACTGCAGCCCGACGAAGTAGAAGCCGAACACCGCCATGAACTGCACAACAATGGTCACCGCTCCGGCGCGAAAGCCCTGGCGCCGGAAGAGCCGCGGATCGAGGAGCGGTTGCTCGGTGCGCAGCCCGAGGACCGCGTAGGCGACGGCGGCCAGCACCGTGGCGGCCAGCGCCGCCAGGACCCGTGGCCGCGCCCAGCCGTCCTCATTGCCCTCGATCAGCGCGTACACCAGCGCCCCGGGCGCGAGTGCGGCACACACCGCGCCCCGGGCGTCGAACCGGCGCCGGTGGAGGTCCCTGGTCTCGGGGGCCAGGAGGACGGCCGCCAGCGCGGCACCCAGCGCACCCACCGCGCCGGCCACAAAGACCGACCGCCAGCTGAACCACCGCAGCAGCACACCTGTGACCAGCATCCCCAGAATGACGCCGGCCGCCGAGCAGGCGGCCCAGAGGGCAACGCCCTTGGCCCGCTGCGCGGTTGGGAGTACGGCCGTGATGGTGGACAGCGTGCCCGGCATGATCATGGCCGCGCCGACCCCGATCACCGCCCGCCAGGCGATCAGAGCGGTGGTGCCGGACGCATACGAGGCCGCCAGGGACGCGGCCCCGAACACGACCGTACCGGCGAGCAGAACGGCTCGGCGGCCGATGCGGTCACCGAGGGCACCCAGCGGAAGGACGAGTCCGGCCAGCGCCAGTACGTAGGCGTCAACGATCCAGGTGAGCGAGGTGACGGAGGCGGACAGGCCGGCGGCCAGATCGGGCAGGGCCAGGTTGAGGGCGGCCATGGAGGCGGTGACCAGGGCCACCGCCAGGCACATGGAGAACAGCACGCCTTGAGGCGTCGTCGTACCGCCCATGCCACCGCGCTCGTCCCTGACGGCCCGGGAATCGTCAGTAGCGGTCATCGGCCATAAGTTTCCGGTCGGCGGGCGCGAGAGCTGGGGCGGGGGGCGTGAGGTCTGAGCCGGGGGGCGTGAGATTTGGGTCGGGGGCATGAGACTTGGGGCGGCGGGCTGCCCGGGGTCCGCAAGCGGCTGAGGTGATCACCCGACAAGAACTACCGGCAGGCGCGCGGCCCAGCGGGCACCATCCCGCGAACGCCGCATGTCGGGGTCCATGAATTGACGCCACCGGATCGTTCCTCCGGCTCGGACGCTCCCGGCCGGGCCGGACCCGTGACCGGCGCCGGGGTGTCGATGTCCTTCAACTGGGCGACCCGGCCAGGAGTTTGATACGCATCACGCGCTGAAACGAGTGAAATACCGTTCCCGGCCTCCCCTGGCCCGCGTTTGCAGAACGTCGCACCGATATGCCGCGAACAGGTGATGGGGGGAACGGGTGCATGGCTGAGGCCGCCGCCGAAGCGGAGCGTGTTCTGCGAGAGCTGGAGCCATCGGTGGCCCGGCTGCTGGAACGGCATCTGGCCGCCGCCCGGGACTGGCTCCCCCACCAGTACGTGCCATGGAGCGCGGGCCAGGACTTCGACGGTCCGCTGGAGGGCACGGCCTGGACCCCGGACCAGTCGCGGCTGCCCCGCGCCGTCCAGGACGCCCTGGTCGTCAACCTGCTGACCGAGGACAACCTGCCCAGCTACCACTTCGAGATCGCCACCCGGTTCGGCCGGGACGGGGCCTGGGGCACCTGGGTGCACCGGTGGACCGCCGAGGAGGACCGCCACGCCTCCGCCCTGCGGGCCTATGTCCACGCCCGTCGGGCCGTGGACCCCGTGGCGCTGGAAGAGCTGCGGATGGGACATGTCGCCACCGGCTACCACACGGGTCTGCCGACTCCCCTGCACACGCTGGCCTATGTCACCGTCCAGGAGCTGGCCACCCGGCAGGCGCACCGCAACGTAGGGGCCGCCTGCGGGGACCCGGCCGGCGAGCGGCTGATGGCGCGGATCGCCGCGGACGAGAACCTCCATATGCTCTTCTACCGGGGGCTGTTCGACGATGCGCTCGCCCTTTTCCCCGACGCGGCGCTGACCGCCCTGGCGGATGTGCTGGACGGCTTTGCGATGCCCGGCGCCGCGATCCCCGGCTTCCGGGCCCGGGCCGCGCGCATCGCCGCCTCCGGCATCTACAACCTGGATGTCCACCTGGAGCATGTAGTGGCTCCGCTGCTGCGCACGCTGAAGGTGCTGTCGGCGTCCGGGCTGGGGCCGGCCGGCCAACGGGCCCAGGAACGGCTGGGTGCCCACCTTGAACGGCTCACCTCCCGGGCGGCCAGGGCCCGGGAGCTGTTCGAGCGGATGAAGGCCGGGACCCTGGCGACCGCGTGAACGGCCCTGGACGCCGCGCCCACCAACACCCCTGGACGCCGCGCCCACCAACGCCCGTGGACACCGCGCCCACCAACGCCCGTGGACACCGCGCTTGCCAACGCCCGTGGACGCCGCACTCACCCCCGGACCCAGCCACTCACCCACCCACCCCCCACATACCGAGACACCCAGGAGACACTCGTATGCCCCAGACGGAACCGGACGCGTTGCCCGAGCCGCTCCTGGCCCTGCTCACCGAGCGCCTGCCGGCCGAGGCGGCCCCCGGAAGCCTCACTCCGTCGGCCACCTTCGAGAGTCTCGGCATGGACTCGCTGGCCCTGATGGAGCTGGTGGTGGCGGCCGAGGAGAGGTTTGGGATCGTGCTGCCCGAGGAGGCGCTGGACCTCGCCCCGTCCGCCACCCTCGCCGACGCGGCCCTTGCCTTCGCCGATGCCCGCTGAGGTCGCCATCACCGGGCTGGGCCTGGTCACTCCGGCCGGGCACACGCCCGAGGACAACTGGACGGCCCTGTGCGAGGCACGCTCGCTCGCCGCTCCTGATCCCGAACTCGCCGGGCTGCCGGTCGATTTCTGCTGCCGGGTGAACGGCTTCGACGCCGCCGCCGAACTCGGCGGGCCGCTGGCCCGGCGGGTGGACCCGTTCATCCAGTTCGCCGTCGTCGCCGCCCGGCGGGCCGTCGCCGACGCCGGCCTGGCCACCGGCGGCCCGCTGGGCGAGCGGGCCGGGGTCGTCCTCGGCGTCGGATCCAACTGCCTGAGCAGCTATGTCACCGAGTTCGGGCATCTCGGCGCGGGCCGGCCGGAGCGGGTCTCGCCGCTGGCGCTGCCACGGAGTGTGCCCAGCATGGCCGCCGGCGAGGTCGCCATCGACCTCGGTGCGCAGGGACCCAACTTCACCACCGCCAGCGCCTGCGCCTCGGGCGCGACCGCGCTCGGTGTGGCACGTGATCTGCTGCGGTCCGGCACCTGTGACCTTGTGCTGGCGGGCGGCAGCGAATCGGGCCGGTCCCGGATGGCGGTCACCTGCTTCACCAGGATGCGGGCGCTGTCCCGGCGCCGCGACCAACCCGCCCTGGCCAGCAGGCCGTTCGACGCCCGACGCGATGGGCTGGTCCTCGGCGAGGGCGCCGCCGTCCTCGTCCTGGAACGGGCGGAAGACGCCCGCGCCCGCCGGGCTCCGGTGCTGGCCATGCTGCGCGGCTACGGCGCCGGCTCCGATGCCCACCACCCCGTGGCCC
Organism: Streptomyces orinoci; assembly: GCF_003121295.1. Classification (GTDB taxonomy): domain Bacteria; phylum Actinomycetota; class Actinomycetes; order Streptomycetales; family Streptomycetaceae; genus Streptomyces; species Streptomyces orinoci. The sequence continues at coordinate 1,211,496 of NZ_PHNC01000029.1, read as the reverse complement.
CGCACCCGCGGGGCGAGGGCGCCGCCCGGGCCATCGCGGCCGCCCTGGCGGACGCGGATTGCCGGCCCGGGGACATCGGGCAGGTCAATGCGCATGGCACCTCCACTCCGCTGGGCGACGCGGCGGAGGCGGCGGCTCTGGTACGGGTCTTCGGCGACGAGGTTCCGCCGGTCACCGCGTCCAAGGGCGTCATCGGTCATGCGCTGGGGGCGGCCGGGGCGATCCAGGCGGCGTACACGGTCCTCGCCCTGCGCCATGGCGCCGTCCCGCCGGTCGCCAACTTCGGCGGCCAGGACGGTGATCACAAGCTGGACATCGTCACCGGGCGGCCCCGTCCGGCGGCCGGAAAGGCGGCCATCAGCTGTTCCTTCGGCTTCGGCGGACAGAACGCGGTCCTGCTGCTCACCCCCGGATAACCACTCCCCGAACCGCCGCACCGCACACCACATCAGACAGCACAACTCGGAAGGGGCAACAGGCCGGTGTCAACAAACCGGACGACGGCGCCGCAGGCGACGCCGGGGCAAGGAGGCTGGGGACCCGGCACACCCGGGCCACGGGTGACGGCCATCGCGACCGCCGTCCCGCCCCATCGGTTCGCCCAGGAAGAGATCATGAACTTCCTGGCGGGCACGACGCTGGGGCGGTCCGCGACCGGCGCGGTGATGCTCCGCAAGATCCAGTCGAACGCGGGGGTGGACGCACGTCACTTCGCCCGTCCCCTGGAGGAACTGCGCGCGCTCACCGACTTCACCGACGCCAACCGGGCCTGGCTGGACACCGCCCTGGAGCTCGGTGAACAAACCCTCACCGAGGCGCTGGCGCAGGCCGGGGCGCGCCCCGAGGACATCGACGCGGTGATCAGTACCACGGTCACCGGCCTGGCCGTACCGTCGATCGAGGCCCGGCTGGCGCACCGGGTCGGCCTGCGGCCCGATGTACGGCGGATCCCGCTCTTCGGCAATGGCTGCGCCGGCGGCGCGGCCGGGCTGGCCCGGCTGCGCGAGTACCTGCTGGGCCACCCAGACCACACCGCGGTGCTGCTGTCGGTCGAACTGTGCTCGCTCGCCTATCAGTTGCAGGACACCTCGATGGCGAACATCGTCGCCGGAAGCCTCTTCGGGGACGGCGCGGCGGCCGTGGTGGCCGTCGGCGCCGAGCGGTCCCATGACGCCAGCGGCCCCGAACTGCTCGACTCCCACAGCTACTTGGTACCCGACACCGAAGAGGTCCTCGGCTGGGACATCGGCTCCCACGGCCTGCGGATCCTCCTGGCGCCCGAGGTGCCCGCGCTCACCGCGGAACACCTCCCCAAAGCCGTCTACGACCTGCTCGGCCGACACGCGCTCACGCCCGGCGAGATCGCCACCTGGATCGTCCACGGCGGCGGCCCAAAGGTCATGTCCGCCTTCGAGCAGGCGTGTTCCCTTCCCCCGCACGCCCTGGCACAGACCCGAAAGTCCCTGGCCGACAAGGGCAACCTCTCCTCCGCCTCCGTCCTGCACGTACTGTCCACCACCATGAACTCCCCCGCCCCCACAGGCGCCCCCGGCCTCATCGCCGCCATGGGGCCGGGGTTTGCCATCGAGCTCGTTCTGATTCGGTGGTGAGGGCGGGGGGTGGTCGTCTTGGCGGGCGCTCGCCTTCCGCGGGTGTGCGGCGGCCCCGCTGCTGCGGTCTTGTTGCTCGGCCAGGGGCCGGCTTTCGGGGAGCACTACCGACTGGAACGTTCCCGGCGATTCTTCGGCCGGCCGTCCAGGCTGGCGCCAGGGTTTCCACCAAGCCCGGTGGGCCTGCCGGCAGAGTTCGCGTACCTACGACCAGAACTCCATGTGCAGTTCCGCGCTGTCAACGATGCCACTCTGGACATGGGTGCAACTGGCCAGCCTGAAAGGAAGGTTATCGAGCCAAGCGAGAACGTGCGCCTGAGCGTTCAGTGACTTCGTGTGCACTCCGACGGCCCCGGTGGCACGGCCACCTCGAGTGATGCGCTCACACTCGGAACAGCGTGGCCGGTGTGACCTCAAGTATCACCTGCACGACGTCTTTCTACGCCAACTGGTTGTGTACGAGCGACAAGTGGACCTACGCGCCGGGCGTCACCGACACGCCGACCGGCACACATCCACAGCGATCGACCGGTTGGCGAAGGTGTGATTGCGGCAATTCTGCTTGGACCCCTGTGCCCTCGAAGAGGTCCAGATCGACGGCGCACGTCAGTGTGCCAAAGGCCGCGGCAACGTCCGCGACGGCGCAAGAATGTGGCACCATCCGCTGGTCCCCGTCGCCAGGGACCAGCCGAAACTCCCGCCAAGCGTCGTTGTCAGTGCCCGGCCCTAGAGTGCCCACGTGACGACATTTCGATCCGGCTTCACACTCTGGCAGATGGTACGGACGGCACGCGAACTCACCGCGGATGAGCGCGTCCGCGAGCGCGTCGACAAGGTGTTGCACATCATGGGCGGTCCCGGTGGGACGTACGGCAAGGGCAGGCCCCTGGTGGATGCCTTGGAGGATGTGGCCCAAGAGGCGATCCTCCACGGGGACTTCGCGTTCGCTCAGCGCTTTCAGCGCTTCGCCGCCTATGCCGGAGGCGACCTGTTCCTTGAAATCCTGGAGAACTACTACGACGACGAAGCCCGGCAGCGCAGCGAGGAACACATGCGGAGGATGACTGCCATGGGTGCTGACATGGCGGTCGCTGCCCTGGAGGTTCTGTGCAGCGAGCGACCCGACGCGACCGCAGCAGACGCTCGTGACCTCTTCCGCGGCATTGCCCGGTCCGCCGAGTACCTGAGCATTGGGGATGGCGATGGCGGGGTTCGGCTTTCAACCCGGGAGCTGAGGCGACTTCAACAGTACGGGCACATGGAGATAGTTCTCCGCAACCTGCCTCGGCCCGCCTCCGCTGAAGCCGCACGGATGATGAACGACGTCCTGGCCGATGTCGATGCAGGCGTGCTGGCACAGTTGCTCGAACTGAGGGCCAGACAGGCCGGCCTGGCGGCCCTGCGTACCGTGGTGGAGGACCCGGACAGTCCCGAGAGCGCCCTCCACGCCTGCCTGAAGAACCAGGAATGGATCTTCGGCGGGGCTTACGTGGCCGAATTGGCACGTCGGCAGTACACCCCGGAAGCCATCCTCGACATCCCGCTCCTGCGCGGTGACGGCTCTCTGCACGTGGTGGAGCTCAAGCGCGCCAACATCAAAGACCTGGTCATACGGCGCTCCGGCCACCTCATGCTGGGTGCTGCGGCGCACCGCGCGGTCTCCCAGGCGCAGAACTACCTCCGGGCCATGGACGAGAACCGTCCGGACATCCTGACTGACCATGGAGTCGACACTCGCCGAGCCTCGGCGACGGTCGTGATCGGACACCCGCAGTACGTGACCGGGGGCGTGACCTCCCAGGAGATCGCGGAGACGCTGCGCACCTACAACGCGCACCAGACACGCATAGAAGTGATCACTTACGAGACCCTGCTGAGCTCAGCCTCCCGCATGCTGGCCCTGTCATCGGCACGACAGGACGCTGACCCGGACGAGGAGCCTGTCGCATGACTGACGCGCCGACGGCGATCGAACCGCTCCTGGCCCGCCTGTGCGGCGGTGAGATCACCGACAAGGATTACGCCGGATACTTCGTGAATGAGTGTGGAGAGGAACTCGTGTTCGCCCAGCGCCGGGGTGAGAAGACCGCCCGGCTCTGGCACAGCGACGCCGACTGGGAGATGTTCCTTGTCGGTGACCACTCGATTCGGCTCGACGGCCCGATCGACGGGATGATCACTGTCGCCGGCCTGATCATCAACCGCGAAGAGGCGACATGGTTGTCCTCCTGTCTCGCCGCCTCCCGCCACCTGCGGCAGGGGTGCGCCTGATCATCTCCCATCGCCTACGTGATTGCTGATGCCGTGTATCTCTCCTTTTGCGCGTGAGGCACCCCGCCTCCGCGCAGCGGAACGATGCTGCCTGCAGCTATCGGCTGAGCCGCTTGGCGATTCGCAGTAGTTCATCGGTGGTGAGTTGTGCGCTCCGAGTGGCCACGACATAGGTGTACGTGTCGCTGGACCAGGTCAAGCAGCGGGAAGCGGAGTGCTCTTGCAGGTGCGCGGTATGCCCATCCACGGAGGCAATGGCGCCGCGAGGATCATCCGGTGTTTCCTTCGCGATCTGCGCTACGGCCAGCGAGGGATGTCCGAAGCCTTTGCGGTAAAACCGTGACCAGGAGGCGCTCTCTGCTCTTTCGAACGGTGACGGAAGACAGCGCTCATCCGGAGGTTCGTCATAGATTTCTTCGCTCGGCTCGTAACCCACTGGAAGATAGCGGGGTGTTGCGAGCTCCGAGCCATCGAAGGGTGTGATGGTTCTGCCGGTGCTTGCGTCTATCAAGGGCCGTGAGCCCAAAGGTGACGCGATAGTGGTCGTGATCTGTTGGTCTGCGCTGTCGCACTGTTGCTGAAGATTGGCGGTACTTTCCCTGATCACCAGCGTGACCATCTCCGGGGATTCGTGTGCCCGAAGCTGGGGACGCTGGGCATGGCATGGTGTCCACATGGCGGTGGTAGTGATGGTGCGGCCGTCCCCGCTCACCAATACGTCGCCGAATACAGGCCCATTGTCACGGTGGTTTCGCGTGTGCTGATCCCCGAGCCACCAGGCTGCTGCGGCGGTGGCCAGGACCGCTGCGGCGCCGGTGAGCCACAGGGCGCGTATCCATCGCTTCAGCTGTCGCGGGTCCATGGACATGCTCCACGTTGACGACGAAGGCGGCCCCATCCTGATATCGACTGGGGTTGGGCGGAAGAGGGCGGGCCGGCACCACGCTGATGACGTCGGCCCACCACATCGGCTGGGTCACCCGGCGGTGTTGAGTGTCCACTTCAGGTCGTGCAGGGTCTCATAGATGGGGACGTAATACACGCCGGCCAGGCACCAGGGCTTTCTCTGGTGCCCGTCGAGGACGGTGTCCGCATTGAGCTCTGACGGGCAGGTGACTGTCTTGTCGAGTGCGGTGATCGTGCCGCGTGCCTCATCGGTGGTCCAGTTGTTGGCGCCGACGAACACCGGTCCTCCGCTGTCGCCGTTGACCGCTGCAACGCCGTGGGAGGGCCAGTCGGTTGCGTAGCCGAGGTCGGTGACGGGGCGGTATCCGCCGTCCGCCCCGGTGACGCCGACGTCCACCTTGCTCAGGACGACGTTGCAGTGCACGCCGCCGTTGGCGCCGTCGGTACACACGTAGTCCCCGACGTTGTTGTGCCCGTATCCGGTGACGGGCTTGGCGTAGCCGTCGGTCCTGTTCGCCTCCCCGTCGTACAGGTACCCGTCGGCCGGGTCGTGCAGGGCTATGCCCACGGTGTCCACGAGGGCGTTGCTCTGCAGGTGGTCGCTCACACCGACGTCGTCACCGCCCTCCCAGGTGTGCCAGTAGCCGTCCTTGCCGTCGCAATGCTTGGCGGTCGTGAGCATGTTGTTGCCGTGGCTGTCCGTGACGGCGAAGCCGCTGGAGCAGATGCCACCGGAGGGGTTCCTCAGGGCAGCACCGCCGTACCACGGGGGTGCGTCATGCTTCCGCATCGCCCCACTTGCGGCTGCTCCGTTCGTCAGGTGAGGCTGAGCGCTGCCACCGCTGGATATGGCATCGTCACTCAACGGCTTATAAGTCGCGGTAGTGTTGATGCCTGTCAGCCGGTCGGTGAGCGCCTTGACCTTGCTGGACCGGGTGTTGCGTTCGTCGCGTGCCAGCGGGTCCTTCCGGTCCCGGTAGCCTGCGCCCCGGTCTTCGTCGTAGGTGATCTCCAGGCCGCTTCCGTCATTGGCGCCCGCGAGGCTGGTGATCCGGATCGGGTCCGTTGTGGACGAGGGACGCAGGGCGATCGGCCTCCCGGCACGAAGCAGTTTGTTGCGGGCCTTGTGGAGATCAGCCTTGGAGTAGCGGGCCGGCCGGACCTCGGCCGTCACCCCATTGGGCAGGTGGGCGAGGATGCGCCGTACCCGCTGCGGGGGCGTGCCCTTCCAATGGAGGCGCAGGTGGTTGTGGTTCAGGTCGAGTTCGATCTCGGTGAAGCCGGGGACCTTGGCGCGGTCGTGCTCGGAGAGACCTTCGGTGATGTCTCCGGCGATCTTGTCGAGTACTTGCTGCTTCTTCTGGATTGCGATCAGGCGCGGGTCCATGGCCTGATGGCTGGCAGACGGTGCCTTCTTCACCGCACCGCTCCGGTCGTGTGCCGCCGCACCAGCCGATGGCGCGGCAACGACCAACGGCAGGACAGCGACGATGACTGCGGCCGGTAAGGCCGCCGCCCCCCGTTTCTTGGTTCTGGTCCTCACAGGAGCTCCCCCCACTGGGATTACTGGATGGACGTGGGGCAGCTTGCTATTGGTGGGGCCAGCGTGGAACGGGGGGATCCGGCCATTCCGGTCGAAAAGCCGTCAGGGGCGGGTGGCGATGATGGCTTCGGTGCGGACGACTTCGTCAAAGGTGCCGGTGGGGTTGAACTCGGTGAGTGCCTGCCGTAGGTCGCGTTCGAAGGCGTCTTTGTGGGCGCCGAGTTGGGCGGGGCTGGAGTAGCTGTAGGAGAACTGCAGGCCGATGACCTCGTCCAGGGTGCGGGTGAGAGTGCGGTCCCAGCGGATGGTCTCGACGTTCGCGAATGGGGAGCGGGCCAGTACTTCTTGGTGGTGTTCCTTGGGGTGGGTGTAGGTGCCCGACCCAGCCCGGCGTTCGGGGCCGAGGTAGCGGGTGCGGACTTCGGCGATCAGGTCCAGCCAGGGTGCGGGCTCCAGGTCATCGGGGGCGCCTCCGGAGGCGATGATGACGGCCCCCTCGGGTGTGATGAGCTGGCCGAGGTCGCGCAGGGTCTGGTCGCGGTCCATCCAGTGGAAGGCTGAGCCCATAACGGTCAGCAGCACCGGCTCCAAACCCATGCGGGACAGGGTGGTTGAGTCACCGAGTCGCCAGTCGATGTTGGTTATGCCCTGCTCGGCGGCGAGCCTACGAGCCTGGTCGAGCATGCCGGGTTCTGGATCGACGGCAGTGACGTGGCCGACGAGCTTGGCCAGCGGCAGGGCCAGCACGCCGGTGCCGGTGCCGAGGTCCAGGAGGCGCTGGGTGCCGTCGAGGGAGAAGCGGGCAGCCAGTAAGTCGTAGAGGGCCGGTTCGTAACCGGGCCGGTAACGGGCGTAGTAGGGGGCGGTGGAGGCGAACAGCTCGTGTGGGATGTAGGAGGACATCTGGTCAGTCTTGCGCGCCCGGGTGGGCGGGTGCGTGTCATTCCAGGGGAGGGGCCGGGGGCGTCCGGGTTGAGGTCCGGCCGGCCGAGCAACTGGCGGTCGTTCGCCGACGTTTGTCATGCCTTGCCTCCTCTGCCGGATGATGCTCGGACGTAGCCCACTCCGGCCGCCGACCCGGGAATGGGTGGGACGACGGCCGAAGCGAGCGGTTACTGGCCGGACAGGGACCGGGCGAACCTCTCCTGCTCCCTCTTCCTCGACGGCGCACAGCGCGGGCACTCGCATGGAGGGAATGCGCCCGGGTTCACCGGGACACTTACCGGGTCGCTCACATACACCGCTCGCGCGGGCTCAAAGGTCCGTCCCCCGTCCCTGCTGACGCGCAGGGTCATGAGTGGTGTTTCCGGTGCCGTCCACCGGTTGCCGTCTGCCATGCCGGAAGACTGCCGTCACTGGCTCTGCGGCCCCAGGGACGCAACGTCCCAGTTTTCAGCGCTAGTTGGCAACGCCCAGAAACTCGGCCAGCTTGCGGAGACCGGGGGGCCGAGCGGGCCCGGCCCACAGGTCGCTGACGATGGCGACGGCCAGGGTGTGATGGCGTATCCAGGCGGGCGCCAGACGGTGCAGTTTCTCCAGGGTCAGCACGGCGCCCTCGGCGTCACCGACGTCGGTGTAGGCGCGGGCGACGTCCAGCAGGAGCCACGTTCGCCACGACGGCGGGGTGTCGGCGCTCAACCGCATCCCACGGGCAAGTTGGAGCGCTTCCTCAGGGCGAGCGTGCTGCACGGCCAGGCGGACTCGCTCAATGCGCACGGAGGACTTGCTGAAGATGCTCACCAGCTTGCCGTTGGCAGGCGGGGGCATCGTGGCCAGACGGCCGGCGGCCCGCTCGGCGGTGCGCATCATCTCGTTGGCCATGTCGTAGTCGCCGGAACGGGCCGAGCTGGTAGCGGCCGACATCAGCAGCCCGCCCCAGACGCGTACGCCCTCCGCGTTGTGTACATGGTCCCGTTCGATGCCGTCGGCGGCATGGACAGCGAGATGTGCGGCGTCGTCGAGGCGGTTTTGTCGCTGATAGGCCCATGCCGCGGAGTTGCAGACCATCGCGGGGAGCAGAGGATCGCCCGCTGCCTCGGCCGCCGCGAGAGCCCGCTCCAGCGCGGAGAGTGCGAGGTCGGTCTTGCCCAGCCGGATGGCCAGATGCCCGCCCAGTTGCAGAGCCTTGGCCAAGGCGCCCTGGCCGGCGGCGCGTTGATCTCCCGTGCCGACAGCGGCCGACAGACGCGCGTCAGCGATGATGCCGGGCAGCGCCTCCATGACACGGCCGAATTCAGCAGCGTGATAGAGGGTCCATGCCTCTGAGATCTCGGAACGCAGCAAGGGCAGGGACAGCTTTTCCACCCCCGATGGCTCCGGCGGTGGTGCGAACAGCGGCGGCATGATGGCCCGGCGCACGGCGACCAAGGCGGGCGGGTCGGCCTCCCCGGTCGAGGGCACCCCAGGCGGGTCCCCCAGCAATGTGGTGACCTCCACGCCCAACCCTTTGGCCAACGCATGGAGCGTCGGCAGCCGAGCGGAGTGCTTCCGCTTCTGCTCCAACTTCCGTACCACATCAGCCGATACGCCCGACCGCTCCGCCAGCCCCTCCTGTGTCAGGTCAGCCAACCTGCGAAGCCTGAACAGGCGGTCACCCAGGTGCTCGTTCGCCATGCACTGAACGTACGCCTTGGTGGACGCCTCTCGGTCCGGTTTCGAATGGGCATTCCATCGATGTTCGTCATGCACCCCCCGCTTGGTTCACGGCCAGGGGGTGCCCCCTGCCCCCCTGAGCTTCGGCGCAGTGTGGAGCCGGGCGTCGCGGACATCGGGAACGACCTCCAGGCGCTGATCGAAGGTGCCGGAAGTACGGGGGTTCACTCCGGAGCCGGCGCGGATCGAGGCCATGGAAGCGGCACAGGCCGCCTGAGCCATGTGTGCCAATGGGCACTGCCCGCCCCGAAGGAAGTGGGGCGGGCAGTGCCTGCATGTGCTGTGGCCAGCACTTTCGCGAGGTACCCCGGGCGGATTCGAACTGCCGACACGCGCTTCAGGAGTGGGATCGAATCCTTGCCGGCGGGTGTTCGTTCGTGCCGGGTGCTGCTGTCCGTGCAGGTCAGCGGCACCCGGCATGGTTCTTGATCGTGCTTGTGATGGCGGGTGTTGAGCCGTCCGCTCACGCAAGGCTCACGCACTGCATGCCGTCTGAATGGCAGCTTCTCTCGCGTGCCAGTAGGGGCCATTTGCTGGGCCTCTACCGCATGCTTGGAGGGCGGCCGCATCGTATGGTCCAGCTCAGCATGAAGCCCATTGCGTCACTGTCGCGGTGGCGGCGTAGACGCTGGGTTCGAAGGTGCCGTTGGCTGTCCAGTCGACTTGTTTGCTCGCCCACATCGTGGGGCTGTCGAAGGTGCCGGTGGTGAACAGGGTCTGGCCGCCGGAGTTCTTCAGCTGGAAGCGTGCGTGCCAGATGTCGCCGCTGAAGGTGTGGTCGGTCCAGGTGCGTGCGCTGAAGGTGAGCTTGCCGTCGGCGTAGAGGCGCAGGTAGCCGCCGGTTTGGTGGCAGTCGCCGACCTTCAGGTCGGGCCAGGTCCACCACTTGTAGGCAGTCGCGGTGGTGGCTCCGGGCCGGATTTCGCGGGCGGCGCCGGAGTGCATGGCGTTGCTGGCGACGGGGTTCTTGCTTGCCTGTGGTGGCTGGTTGCCGACCGGCGGCTGGGTTCCCTGCGATGGCGGTGGCTGGGTCCCCTGCGTCGGCGGCTGGGCTCCCTGCTGCGGCGGAGCAGCGGCGCCGGGGGCGGAGCCGAACCGGACGCCCAGCGCCTGGGCGCCCGTGGGTGCGTCCCATGTGGCGCCGGTACCGACGAGCTCGCCCCATTGTCCGCTGCAGGATGCGCTGCCGTAGAGGAAGGCGGTATCGGTGGTGTCATTGGAGAAGTGCACCGCGCCCCCGGTGAGCGGGATGCAGGTGTCGCTGGGCGGGTCCTGGCCCTGGATGCTCTGCCCGGACGGTGTGACGTAGGTGTAGGTACCGGATGCGGCCTGCGCCCCGGTCGGCAGCGCGGCCATCGCGAGTGCGGTGACGGCAACGACGGTTCTGGTGATGCGGCGCAGTACTCGTTGCGCTCTCAACGATCCCCCCTCTTCCCTTTTCTGGTGTTGGGTTAGCAGCTTCCGCACGGGAACTCGGAGAACCACGGCTGCGAGCAGACCATGCCGTCACAGTCCTGACAGAACTGCCCGCACATCAGGGTGTGGCTCGGAGCATCGCAGCGGGAGGTGCCGGTGGACTGGCAGACCGGCACCATCAGGTGGGTCTTGTGACCGGGCTTGACGGCCGCGGCCTGGCGGGCGAGCTCGAGTGGGGCCTGCTCCTTGGTGAAGCAGTGCCGCGCGGCCACCACCCGTGCTGGGGCCGGGGCGGCGCTGGCGTCGGCGGTTGCCGTGGCGGGCACTCCGAGGGCGATGCCTGCGGCGAAGAGAGCTGCTACGGCTCTACGAAGGATCAGCATGTCGTTCAGGCTGCCCATCGCCAAATGGGCTATCCCTGAAGGAAATAGGTCATATCAGCAGACCGTGCGAGCTGCCCCGGCGCGGCCTTAGCCCCCGAACCGCACGCTCGTCGGCAGATTAGCTCCAGAGTCGCGCGTCTGCCCTGGTTGCGCGGCGTCGATGAAGGCGTTCGGGTCGCAGCCCGCGTCCGCGAAGAGGAGGGCCGTGGAGTTCGTGTTGTTGGTTACGCTCAGTGCCTGCCCGCTGAGGGCGAAGCAGAACCCGTCGGACGGGTTGTCGAACCTGACAACCCCGTGGGTGTCTGCTCGGACATAGCTGAAGGTTCCTGTGGCGGCTTGAGCGCTGGTGGCCAGTCCTGTTGTCAGCGCAAGGGCCCCGCCTACCGCGAGGGCCGCTCTGCCGATCTTCCCAAACGGATGCACAGCTTCCTCCCCTTAGCTGTCCTGAAGGGGTTCGTCGTCCCCTTCACCCCAAGGTGCCCGGCGTCTTCGCATGCAGACCACTGGCGAGCAGGGTTCATCCGAACGAGGGCGGAAGGGCCAAAGGCCGACCCGGAGTCAAGCTCAGCCACGAGGGCCAGATACGTGGGTTGCGGCCGGCCCGAGCCACTGCGCTGCGTTCGGACCGGCTTTGTCCTCACTGGCAACGTGTTCCCAGATCAACTGCCAGCGGCTGCTTCCTCGGCCGCGCTGCTGACGAAACAGGCCCATTGGGCTGGGCGGACCCGCAGAATAGGCCCGCCGGGATCTTTGGAGTCCCGGACGGCGACGATGCCGCCGGTTTCGGCGACTTCGACGCACGCTCCGTTTCCGGAGCTGTAACTGCTCTTGCGCCAGCGGACGCCGCTCAGGCCGGCCACATGGACAGACCGACTGTGGTGGGTGTTCATGTCTGGTGCATCTCCCTTGCGATGTTCTCCAGGACGGCGGGGGTCTCCTGCGGATCGGGCCCCGCGGCTCGTACGAGGTCGAAGGTCTGGATGAACTTGCGGACATCGCGTTCCTTCTCCAAGTACACGTTTCCGGCGATCGAATCGACGTAGACCACGGTGGGCGCCTTGGTGCCGAACTCCATCAGGGCGAACGTCCCGGCCATGGCCGCGTGAGGGCCCTTGGCGGTCGGCATGACTTGGATGGTGACGTTCGGCAGGGCGGCGGCATGGATCAGGTACTTGATCTGGGCCGCCATCAATTCATTCCCGCCGACCGGCCGCCGCAGGGCGGCCTCCTCGACGACCAACCACAGCTCCAGCGGACGGTCATGGTCCTGCTGCCGTTGTAGAGCACGCCGACGGGCGGCGGCATATTCCCGCCGAGGCGTCGCCGTCCGGGCGCGGAAAGAGGCGGGCATCACGGCAGACGTGCATTTCCACGATCTTCGGCACACAGGGAACACCCTCGCCGGCGCGAGCTTGCGTGAGCTCATGACCAGGATGGGGCACAGCACACCGCGCGCCGCGTTGATCTATCAGCACATGGTCAACGGCCGTGACCGCGAGATCGCTGATCGGCTCGGTTCGATGATTCGCAAGGAACGGGGTGATGCGGACTCGTAGCGGGCCTTGTGGCACGCATGTGGCACGGCCGTGATCACGCGAGAGGGCCAGTACGAGAGGATCAAGCCTCCGAACTGGCCCTTCGTCATGTGCCCCCGGGCAGATTCGAACTGCCGACACCCGCTTTAGGAGTGGGATCGAATCCTTGCCGGGTGGTGCTCGGCGCTGCCGCAGGGTGCTGTTTTGCCTGATCAGGGCCCTGCGGCAGCGCACCCCATCCCGCTCATGACACCTCGTGCCGGACCGTCCGCTCACGCATCGCGCACGCACGGAGCCCGTCGTCTACGGCTACGAGTAGGCCGCGTACAAGACAGATATAAGGATGCCGAGTAGAACGCCGGCGCCGAACCATCGCAATCGTCCCTCCCAGTCAGGGAGTATCACCGGCGGGGGCGGGGTCACCCTTGCCTCGACTCGCTTCGCGATGTCCATGAGCGACCTCGTCACCTGCTCGAGCCTGACCGTCTGAGTGCTGTCACCCTGCAGATCGCCTACCCGGTGTGTCGCCGCACTCAGATCTTTCAGGCTGTTCTGCAGCCGGGTGGCGAGCCCGTTGAGATCGCTGCCGTCGTGATGGCCGAGAACTTCCTCCAAGCGTCTGACGAGAAGGTCAAGCGCGTCAAAGTCCAGCTTCGAGGAGACTGTGGACAGTCGGTCAGCGGCGTAGGTCAGCTGCTCAGCGACGTGCTCGTTGATGCTGTGGCTTGCGTGCGTGAGAAGGCCGGCGACGTCCTCGTTGATCCGGTGGGAGGCGCGCGAGATCTGGTCGGCAACGTCCTCGTTGATGCTCCGGGTGGCCAAGGAGAGCTGGCTGACCGTGTCAGGCGAGATAACACCGTCTCGCAGAGCACCTTCGAGCATCTGCGACAGAGCGGGCGCGGACTTCCCCAGCTTCGCGAGTGTGGCCTTGGTTTGCGGGTCGATCTCATGATGGATGTTGATGTCGCCGTACTGGTCACGGCCGACAAAGGCGCCACCGTAGTTGTTCTGGACAGTGTGCTGCTCCGTAGGCGCCGGGTCGTCGGTGGTCACCGGTCGTCCCGGGTGTTGATGTTGATGTCGCCGTAGTGGTCGTTGCCGATAAAGGCCCCGGAGCCGTGGTTGTGCTGGGAGCCGATGTTGACTGTCTTTGTCGGGGCCGTCGTCTTGAGCTCCTCGATGTCGGATCGGGCGCTGGGGTGAGTGTCGAGGAAGGCTGAGAGCAGCTCGGTCCAGGTGTCGATGACGGTGCGCTGAGTGATTTTGTGGCGGGCCAGGGCTGTCGCCTGCTCGTCCAGTACCTGCAGGGCGGTGGCCTCCTCCTGCGGGCTGCCGGCACGACGGAAAATGGCCGAGATCCGGGCGCGCAAAGCGTCGGCCTGGTCCTGGAGCAGATAGGAGAGGACACCGCTGGCAGCTCCTGTGCTCACGGCCATGACTGCTTCTTCGTACATGGGACGGTTCCCCCTTCGGGCCGTTTCGCACGCTAGAACTGATCGACCGTACCGGCCATGGCACGGCACGGGTCGGGCAATGCGGGGCGTTGACCAGAACCCGCCGCTGAAGGCGACTTTGCTGCGTCCGCCGGGTTGGCTCCCAGGAGGGGGGAAACCTCAATTCTGTGCTGGGAGGGGAATCGGCGTAGATCGTGTCAGAGCGGCGATCGCTATGACGACAGCAGTCACCACAGTGGCAAGGACGAAGACGCCAGGTGTGGTGGCCCAGGCCGGCAAGCCGGGGGCAGACGGTGTGTTCGCAGTGACGACTGGCACGCTGGCCAGGACGGTCGTTGCAGCGAGCCAGCGACGCTTGATCTTGTAGCCGGAGGCAACGGCTGCCGCCAGGACAGCCAAGACCATGGCCGCGAGCAGCATCGCCCCGGGGGCAGGAACCGCCCAGGTGGGATGATGCCGTCCGAGGATGAACAACCCCAGTGCTCCGTAGAACGAGAGCATCGCGGCGAACACCAAGCACACGAACGGGGTCATCCTCTGGGCGGGAGGAAGGATCCGGGCCAAGGGTTTGTCCTCTGGCATGCTCCGAAGTTCGGCGTCGAGCGCACGGACCACCGCTTGGTGGTTCCTGCGGCTGTGCCAGGTGAACAGACAGCTGAGGGTGACCATGGCGACGGCAAGGTACTTCCACTGGTCCATGGCGGCCTGGAACCAGTCGGATCCCCTGGCCACTTTGGGTACGAGGAAGAAGAGTGTCACCCAGAGCATGATCAGAGCATGGAAGAGTCGACGACGGTCGTGCTGTTTGCGCAGGGCGATCTCGTAGCGGCCGACACGCGCGTTCCATGCATCAGCACCGAAACGCCTGCACGTGGTTTGTTCCAGATCGCCCAGCAGCGATCCTGCAAGGCGCCGAGTCAGCATTCCCTCCCGGTCGAAATACCGAGTGTGGTCACGCAGCGGATGACCGAGAACACAAGTGGCCTCCTGCTCAACCCCCTTGGGAAGAGTGGGCAGGAGCATACGTCCCACCATGTCGTGCTGACTGCTGAACTCCTGCCAGACCAGAGGCTGCCTCCGCTGGCTTCGCTGGACGGGGCGAGACAGCTCGAGGGGATCACGATGGTACGGACGGGCATAGCGCTTTAGGAGGAACCCGCACAGAATGCTGACACCTGCGCTGGCGGCGACGGCCGCCCAACGCACCATCGTCATACCACCCATCGGGAATGCGCTGCTCAGCAATTGCTGCCATGAGGCGGACATGGACGCCATGGCAGAGGAGACGCTTTCGGGTGTGATGGCGGAGAGGGGCAGCGTAAGCAACGCCATTCCGGCCGTGGCCGATCTCGTCAGTGCCAAGGCGCTCGCGGACAGTCCCGGATCCACGAACGGAGCGGTACCCCAGGCCATGAGGACCGATGCGATTGGAAGCAGCCAAGCGACCAGCCGTACGACCGGATGCCTGGTCTGCCGCAGAAGCCAGATCGGCTTGAGGCCGGATCCGACACCGACGAAGCGGATGACCTTCTCCTGGTTACGGCCGCCGTCCCGGGATAGAAGCTGATGGGTCAGATATCCGCCCTGGGAGTGGGCAACGATCACAATGTCGTCGCACCGTGCCTCCAGCCAGCGAAGGCGCTCTTCGAGGTAGTCGAGTAGTTCCTCGCGCTCGTGATCGCGCGCAGCAGCCGTGATCACGTGGTCGCCAAGATTGAGTCGGCTGCACAACAGGGCAAGGATGCAGATGCCTGCGCCAAGTGCGACCCACGGGTGTGCGGCGGTCAGCGCCCTGAGACCGAACAAACAGACCAGGAGTGTGAGTAGGCGCCAGCCGACGCGGGCTATGTGTCGGTACTCCGAGGGCAGGAAGAAGCCGGAGCCCGCAGAGTTGCGTGAGTATGCCCCGAAGCCACGGCCGTTGTGGGTGTCGCCGAGAAGGATGCTGCGGTCCCGTCGGTCGGGCCCGATCAGCAGCAACACCATCGGCAGAGACCGGGCAAGGTAGCCCAAGGACACCAGCCAGCGCAGCCACCATCGAGGTCGGCGGAACTGGTCGGACCAGACCGCTTCCACCATCAGCACCTCACCCGTCGGCTTGCCAGGAATACGGATCCTGGCCACCGCGTGTGCGGGACGCCCATAGGCCGCCTCATCGCTTGACGTCCGGTCCTCCGGCGTCTCACGCCAGTCCACGGCCGACGCACCGTAGGCCCGTATGATCGGGCTGAGTATCCCCTGCCCCATATGCCTCAGTACGGACTTGCGCGTGCCGGCCTGCGTGTGCTGATTGCCAATGCCGTGCACCAGGAGGTACCCGATCCTCCGTGCCCTTCTCCGCCGCTTCATCTGGCTGTGTCTCTCCTTCTATGCGTGAAGCGCCTTGCCTCCGCTGCAGCGGAACGATGCTGCCCATAGTTATCGACTGAGCCGCTTGGCGATTCGCAGCAGTTCGTCGGTGGTGAGTTGTGCGCTCTGAGCGGCTATGGCATAGGTGTTCTTGTTGCTGGACCAGGTCAGGCAGCGGGACTTGGGGTGTTCTTGCAGGTGGACGGGGTGTCCATCCACAGCGGCTATAGCGCCGCGAGGATCATCCGGCGTCTCCTTCATGGTCTGCGCTATGGCGAGTGAGGGACGTGCGGAGCCTTTGCGGTAGAACCGTGACCACGAGGCGCTTGCTGCCCTCTCGAAGGGTGCCGGGAGGCAACGTTCCCCTGGGGGTTCGTCGTAGAGGTCTTCGGTTTCCTCGTAACCGGCCGGGAGGTAGTGGGGAGTTGCCAGCTTCGCGCCGTCTACGGGGACGATCGTTGTGCCGGTTTCGCCGTCGATCAGCCGCCGTGAGCCCAAAGACGATTCGATAGTTGCTGTGACCTGTTGGTCCTTGCTGTCGCACTGGTGCCGGAGGTCGGCGGTGCCCTCCCTGAGAACGAGCGTTATCGCACCAGGGGTTTCATGCGCCTGAAGTTGAGGGCGCGGTGCTTGACACGGCGTCCATCTGGCAGTTGTGGTGAGGGTGCGGCCGTCCCGGCTCGCCAGCACATTACCGAGCACCGCCGCATCGTCGCGGTGATTCCTGTTGTGCCGCTCCCCGAACTGCCATGCTGCTGCGACGGTAACGAGGATGGCTATGGCGCCGGTTAGCCACATGGCGCCGGTCCTTCGTTTCAGCTGTCGTGGGTCCACGGTGATGCTCCACGATTTACGGTGACGGTCGAGCCCGAGCCTGACATCAGGGTGAGTGCTGGGCAAAGCCGGTGGGCCGACGCCCTGTTGAGTGTGTCGGCCCAGTGTCCGGTCTTGGTCACCCTGCGGTGTTGAGTGTCCACTTCAGGTCGTGCAGGGTCTGGTAGATGGGCACGTAGTACACGCCGGCCAGGCACCATGGTTTCCGCTGGTGCCCGTCGAGGACGGTGTCAGGGTTCAGCTCCGAGGGGCAGGCGACTGTTCTGTCGAGTGCGGTGATCGTGCCGCGTGCCTCATCGGTGGTCCAGTTGTTGGCACCGACGAACACCGGTCCTCCGCTGTCGCCGTTGACCGCTGCAACGCCGTGGGAGGGCCAGTCGGTTGCGTAGCCGAGGTCGGTGACGGGGCGGTATCCGCCGTCCGCCCCGGTGACGCCGACGTCCACCTTGCTCAGGACGACGTTGCAGTGCACGCCGCCGTTGGCGCCGTCGGTACACACGTAGTCTCCGACGTTGTTGTGCCCGTATCCGGTGACGGGCTTGGCGTAGCCGTCGGTCCTGTTCGCCTCCCCGTCGTACAGATACCCATCGGCCGGGTCGTGCAGGGCTATGCCCACGGTGTCCACGTGGGCGTTGCTCTGCAGGTGGTCGCTCACACCGACGTCGTCACCGCCCTCCCAGGTGTGCCAGTAGCCGTCCTTGCCGTCGCAATGCTTGGCGGTCGTGAGCATGTTGTTGCCGTGGCTGTCCGTAACGGCGAAGCCACTGGAGCAAATACCGCCGGAAGGATTCCTCAGGGCCGCGCCGCCGTACCACGGTGGTGCATCGTGTTTGCGCATCGCCTTGCTTGCGGCTACCCCGTTGGTCAGGTGCGGCTGCGGATTACCGTTGCTGGCGACCGGGTCCTCGCTCAACGGCTTATAGACGGCAATGGTATTGATACCGGTCAGTCGATCGGTGAGCGCCTTAATCCTGCTGGATCTGGTGTTGCGCTCGTCACGGGCCAGTGGGTCCTTCCGGTCCCGGTGACCCACGCCTCGGTCTTCGTCGTAGGTGATTTCCAGACCGCTACCGTCATTGGCGCCCGCGATGCTGGTGATCCGGATCGGGTCCGTTGTGGACGAGGGGTGTAGGGCGATCGGCTTCCCGGCATGGAGCAGTTTGGTTCGGGCCTCATGGAGATCAGCCTTGGAATAGCGGGCCGGCAGGACATCGGCCGTCACCCCGCTGGGCAGGTGGGTGAGGATGCGCCGTACCCGCTCTGGGGGCGTGCCCTTCCAATGGAGGCTCAGGTGGTTGTGGTTCGGATCGACCTCGACCTCGGTGAATCCGGAGATCTTGGCGCGATCGAACTCGGAGAGACCTTCCGTGATGTCTCCGGCGATCTGGTCGAGCACCTGCTGCTTCTTCTGGATTGCGATCAGGCGCGGGTCCGTGGCCTGATGAGCGGCAGGCGAGCCTTTCTTCACTGTGCTGCGCTGGTCGGGTGCCGCCGCACCAGCCGATGGTGTGGCAGCGATCAAGGGAAGGACCGCGACAATAACTGCGGCGGGTAAGACCGCCGCCCCCCGCTTGTTGGTTCTGGTCCTCACAGGAGCTCCCCCCACTGGGATTACCGGATGGACGTGGGTCAGCCTGCTGTTGGTGGGGCAAGAGTGGAACGGGGGATCCGGCCATTCCGGTCGAAATGTCGTCGGTCGCGAGGGCTAGAGGCGTCACTTGTTGCCGGCCCGAGCGACCGCGCTTCGTTCGGACCGGCTTCGTCTCGCAGGCTCAGCTCCCGGTGGCTGCTTCCTCGGCCGCAGTGCTGATGAAATAGGCCCATTGGGCAGCGTAGAACCGCAGGACGGGGCCGCTGCGGTCCTTGGAGTCCCGGACGGCGACGATGCCGCCGGTCTCGGCGACTTCGACGCACGCTCCGTTGCCGGAGCTGTGGCTGCTCTTGCGCCAGCGGGCGCCGCTCAGGTCTGCCTCACGGGCAGTCCGGCCGTAGTGGGTGTTCATATCTGGTGCATCTCCCTTGCGATGTTCTCCAGGATGGCGGGGGTGTCCTGCGGATCGGGCCCCGCGGCTCGTACGAGGTCGAAGGTCTGGATGAACTTGCGGACATCGCGTTCCTTCTCCAGGTACACGTTTCCGGCGATTGAATCGACGTAGACGATGGTGGGCGCCTTGGTGCCGAACTCCATGAGTGCGAAGGTCCCGGCCATGGCGGCGTGGGCGCCCTTGGCGGTCGGCATGACCTGGATGGTGACGTTCGGCAGGGCGGCGGCATGGATGAGGTGCTTGATCTGGGCCGCCATCACCTCCTTCCCGCCGACCGGACGTCGCAGGGCGGCTTCCTCGACGACCACCCAGAGCTCCAGCGGATCGGGGCGGCGGGAGAGCAGGTCCTGCCGTTGCACGCGGAAGCGGACCAGGCGCTCGACCTCCTCGGGCTCGCCCGGCCGCACCGCCGCGATCACGGCTCTGGCGTAGTCCTCGGTCTGCAGCAGTCCGTGTACGAATATTGGCTCGTAGGCGCGAAGGGCGACCGCGTCTGACTCCAGCCCGGCGTAGGTGGCCATGCCGGACGGCAGTACCTCCTCGTAGTGGGCCCACCAGCCCTGCTGCTGGGCGTCCTTGTGGATCTGCATCACGGCCTCCACCTGAAGGGGGTCCTCGACGCCGAACCAGGCGAGTAGTTCGCGCACATCCCGGGCCTTGATCGGGGCCTGTCCGGTCTCCACCCTGCTGATCTTCGACATCGAGCACTCCAGGTGCTCGGCGACGTCCTCGATCTTCTTGCCCGCGCTCTCGCGCAGCCTCCGCAACTCGGCTCCAAGCTGACGCTTGCGTACGGTCGGTCCGCTGGCCGTGGCCATCACCCCTCCTTGAAGCACCTCCGCGAACGGCGGTTGCCGTACGCAAGTGTGCCCTAGCGCAGCCAACTCCTACCGCTGGACTGGCGTTTGATGCCAGATAGCAGCCTGAGCGGCAGGCATATGCCCACTTGTTCCACGCACTTGCGTGAGAGAAGTGCACGGGGTCATTCTGAGGGCGCTTCACGATCCGTAGCCCACCCGTCGCTGATCGTCGGTGGCTGGCGTGCGCGGATGCCGCCTCGGACGGAAGGAGCCCGGCCATGCACGTGGTGCCAGGCCAACGGTGCGAACGACCGAAGGACGAAGCCGACGACGATGCGGCAGTGATAGACCGCTCGCTGCGCTTCTCCGTCCCGGCCACCCCGGCGGCCGTGCCGGCCGCCCGGCGGGAAGTCGCGGCCCAGCTCGGCCTGTGGGGGCTGCAGCCGGGGGCCGCCGTGGTGGAGACCGCCGTGCTTGCCGTCAGCGAGCTGGTCACCAACACCGTCCGCCATGCCGCCGCAGTCTCCGCCCAGGCGGACGTCCACCTCGGCATGGACCCCCGGCACCTGATGGTCGCGGTCCACGACCGCGACCCGCGCATGCCCCGCCGACTCCACGCTCCGCACCTCGACGGCAGCGGGGGGTGGGGGCTGCGTCTGGTCGAAGCCCTGGCCGCGGAGGCGGGCGGCAGAACCAGCATCCCCCGGGACGAGGACGGCGGCGGCAAGACCGTCTTGGTCCTGCTGCCGCTGCACTAGCACGTCGGCGGGCGGCGGCATGTTCCCGCCGAGGCGTCGCCGCCCGCCGAGCCGCACGCCCATCCTCCCCACCCGGTGGTGCGGCAGGCGCCATGACACCCCTGGCGCCCTCGGCGGGCCCGGCCCCCGGCCGGGCCCGCCCCACGGACTAGACCGGCATCCCCTATGGAGGCCCTGGTGACACCCCTGCCCGCAACCGTGCCTGCCACGGTCGTCCCCCGCACGCTCACCGTCCGCCCCGGTCAGCCGCTGACCGGCGCCGTCGCGGTCGACGGCTCGAAGAACGCCTGCCTGCCCCTGCTGGCCGCCGCCGCAGCCACCCGGCGCCACGTCAAGCTCAGCAACGTGCCGGCCAGCGCGGACGTGCAGCTGATGCTGCGTCTGCTGGAGCGGACGGGCTTTCGCCTCTCCTATCCCGTGGGAGAGCCCGGGAGCCTGATCCTGTGGCCCGGCGCCTTCGGCCCCACCGCCCCGGACCTGGCCGATGCCGCCCGCATCCGGGGCTCCTACTACCTGGTGCCCGCTCTGCTGGCCACGCACGGCACCGCGCGGCTGCCGTGGCCCGGGGGCTGCCGGATCGGCGAGCGGGGCATGGACGAGCACTTCAGGGTGTACGAAGCCTTCGGCGACGTGGTGCAGGCCGAGGACCACCACTACACCGTCACGGCCTCCAGCCGCAGGCCCGGCCCAGTCCGTCTCGACCTGCCGTTCCGCTCGCGCGGGGCGACCGTCGCCGCCGTGCTGCGGGCCGTCGTCGCTGGCTGCCGCCTCGTGGTGGGCAACCCGAACCTGTCGCCCGAGACGACCACCCTCCTGGCCGCCTTGCAGGAATCGGGCTGGGACGTGGCCGCCGGCGAGGAGACGATCGCCCTTGGACCGCCCGCTGACAGCACGCGCGGCAGCCTCAACTGGTGGGTGCCCGGGGACAAGATCGAGGCGGGCATCCTGGCCTGTGCACTCGCGGCCACCGGCGGCGCCGGGCGGATCGAGGGCCTGCGCGGTCCGGACGTCCGGCTGCCGGCCGACTTACTCACCCAGGCCGGGATCCCGGTCACCGTCACCGCCGATGCGATCACCGTGCACCCGGCCGGTCAGCTGACCGGCCGTCCGGTGCGGGCGATGGCGTCCCTCGCCCCGAACGGCCTGGATGCCGACTTCGAACCCGCCCTGATGGCCCTCGCGTTGGGCCTGCCCGGCACCCATCTGTTCGGGGACTCGATCAACCCCGGCCGCCACGGCAACCTGCTGCCGCAGCTGGCCCGGCTCGGCGCCCGGATCGACGAGCTGTCGCCGACCCAGTGTCGTTTGGCGGGCCCACAGCGGCTGACAGGCGCCATGGTGGAGGCCACCGACATCCGCACCGGCTCCGCGCTGCTGATCGCCGCCCTCATGGCCCGGGGCGTCACCATGCTGACCGGGCTCGACCAGCTGCGGCGCGGCCACGCGGACCTGCCCGGCAAGCTCCGCACCCTCGGCGCCGACATCACACCGGTGACCTGGTGACCGCCGCCCGGGTGCTGGAGCGGATCGTGGCGACCACCGACTTCCACTCCGCCTTCGCCACGGCTGACGGCATGCTGACCCACCTCCAGAAGGCCCGGCCCACCTCGTTGATCGCGGACTGCGGCGACTTCTTCGAGGGCAGCGGCTACTACCGGCTCGCGGGTGGCGCCATCGAACGGGCCGTCCTGACTGGGCTCTATGACGTGCTCGCCCCCGGTAATCACGGCTGGCCCCACCACTTCGAGCCCGGCCTCCGCCCACTGACGGTCTGTGCGAATGCCATCGACGACATCAGTGGACAGCCGCTCTTCCGCCGCCTGCGGACCTTCCTCATCGGCGGCCGGCGCGTGGCCGTCACCGCCGTCATCGGCCCGGACGCTTTCTTGGACATCCCCGCCCACCAGCGCCAGGGCCAACGCGTCACAGACCCGGTGCGGACCTTGCGGGAGCTGATGCTGGCTCACCACCACGAGGCCGACGCGTGGATGCTGCTGTCGCACTCCGGCTTCGAGCAGGACCTGGCACTGGCCGCCGAGTGCCCGTTCCTGGACGTCATCTTCGCCGGGCACTGCCACAGCGACCACTACGCGCCCGAGCCGGTTGGCGACACACTCGTGGTCAAGGGCGGCGAACTTGGCGCCGGATATGCACTGGCCGAACCGGTCGGCGCTGTCTGGGCCGCCCACACCTGCACTTTCCCCACCGGCACGGCCGCGGTGCCGCACGATCTGGCCTGCGTCGTCCGGCAGATGAGCGTCGTGCGGGAGAAGCTGGCCGCCCCGCTGGGGCTCATCGCCGAGTCCTACCGCGGCACGGTGCCCGACCGGCACCAGGTCCTGGCTGAGGTCGCCCTGCGGCTCCACAGCGGACTGGGGGCTGACGCTGTGGTCCTCAACGACACCGTGCTGCGGCCCCAGAGGCTGGGCACGGTGCTGACCTTCGGGGACCTGCTGGCCATCGAGCCGTTCGCCAACCAGCTCGCCTACGCGCGTATCCCCGACGCCTACCTCCACAACCCTGGCGGCCTGACCGCCTACCTGACCGAGCGGGTCGGCCCGCTCGTCACGGCCCCCAACCCGCTGCCGCCCGGGCTTCGCACCGTGCTGACCACCGACTTCCTGGCAGGCAACTTCCTCGGCAACCGCACCCGCCGGGCCGGGATGTCCCTCGGCCAGGCCGTCCGCCACGTCCTGACCGGCGCCCCTACTACCGCACACGAGAGGTCCCTGCCGTGATCCTGACCGGACCCGAGATCACCGCCGCCGCCCTGGACGGGCGGCTGCGGATCGACCCTTTCGACGCGGACCAGGTCAACCCCAACAGCTACAACGTCCGCCTCGGCACCACCCTGGCCACCTACACCGCCCCCGTCATCGACGCCCACCGCCCCAACCCCACCACGGTGATCACCATCGGCGGCGACGGCTACGTCCTCCAGCCCGGCGAGCTCTACCTCGGCCACACCTTCGAACAGATTGGCTCCGACCACTTCGTGCCGCTGCTGTTCGGCCGCTCCAGCGTCGGCCGCCTCGGTTTATTCGTCGAGATCACCGCCCCGATCGGCGACATTGGATTCCACGGCCAGTGGACCCTGATGCTCACCCCCGTCCGCCCCCTGCGCGTGTATCCGGGCATGGAGATCGGACAGGTCATGTTCTTCGTGGCCACCGGAGCCGTGGACCTCTACACGGGCAAGTACCAGGGCTCCCTCGGCCCCCAGCCCTCCCGGGCCTGGCAGGACCTCATCTCGGCCCAGGCGGCGGCCTCGTGATCCTCACTGGCCCGGCCATCGCCGCCGCCGTCGCGGCAGGCGAGATCAGCATCGAGCCCTTTGAGGCCAACCGGCTCTCCCCGAACGCCTACGACTGGCGGCTGGGGGAGACCTTACGGATCTGCGACGGCGACCTCGACGCTGCCCGCCCCACCGCCTTCACCGAAACCGTGATCCCTGCCGCCGGGACCGTCCTTGAACCCGGCGTGCTCTACCTGGGCGTCACCTACGAGCGGACCGGCTCGGAGACGTACGCGCAGATGCTCAACGGCGACCGCACCACCGGCTCGCTGGGCATCTGGGTGCACGTCTCCGCACCGTTGGGGCACGTCGGGCACGCCATCCGCTGGACCCTGGAGATCCGCGCCGCCAAACGGGTGCGCATCTACCCGCGGATGACCTTCGGCAAGCTCGTCTTCCTCGCCACCGCGGGCGAACGCGCCAGCTACCAGCGGCCTGGGGCGAAGTACGCGGCCACCGAGGGCATCGACATCTCCCGCCTTTACACCGAGATCGCCGGAGGCCCGCGATGACCACCACCGGCCCCCTGGTCGCCACCGCCCTCGACCTGCCCGCCGGCAGCCCCGGCGGCAGCGTCGAACTTTTCCTCGACCTCTACACCGGCCCTCGCCCGCTGATCCCCGCCCGGCCCTTCATGCTCGCTCCCACCGGCCGCCGCCCCCGCCGTCCCACCGGGCTCGGCCTGCTGCCGGTCGTCGGCAAGTGCCTGGACGGCCCGGCCTTCCACCGCTACGTCGCCGCTCTCCACCGGGCCCTGGCCGAAGCCGTTGACCCGGCTCAGGTCGGCCTCCTGCACCTTCAGCACCTCGCCTTCGGCGCCACCCCCGCGCTGATGAGGGCCCTGCCCGACTGCCCGCGGATCGCGCTCGTCCACGGCACCGACCTGCTATTCGCTGAAGCCCACCGCGACCAGCACAAGGTCCTCACCGACACCGTCCATCTCGCCGACGCCATCGTCGTGCCCACGGCAGCCATGGCTGACCGGCTCCTGCGCATCGCGCCCACCACCGACCGCACGAAGATCACCCACATCCCCTGGGGCATCCCCGACCAGCTCCTGACCCACCCGCCACGCAGACCGTCCCGGCCGTCCGGCGGCCCGTTCCGGCTGCTGTACGCCGGGCGGCTCACCCCGGAGAAGGGAGCGGAGAACCTGCTGCGGGCCCTGGCAGCCGTCACCGGTGTCGAGCTGAGCATCGCCGCCCCGCAAGACCAGTTCCACACCCTCACCCGCGCCATACGGCAGTCCGGGGCCAAGGTCCGCTACCTCGGCTGGCTCCGTCGGCCACAGCTGTGGCGGACCTTCGCCGACCATGACCTGCTCGTCATGCCCTCCACCACCCTCGAAGCCATGGGCCTGGTCGCCCTCGAAGCCCAAGCCTGCGGCCTGCCCGTGCTCTACCAGCCCGTCCCCGGCCTGGTGGACGCCCTCGCCGCCTCCGGCACCAGCACCGACTTCACCCGCCCCGCCGCCCTCGCCCGCGACATCGACCGCCTCCGCACCACCCCCGGCCTGCTGGCGGCCCTGCGCCAGGCCGGACAGGCCAACGCGGCCCGCTACCCGCTCAGCGCCACCGCCAAGGC
The DNA here is from genome assembly GCF_003121295.1 of Streptomyces orinoci. Lineage (GTDB taxonomy): Bacteria > Actinomycetota > Actinomycetes > Streptomycetales > Streptomycetaceae > Streptomyces > Streptomyces orinoci. Next base: position 1,186,061 of record NZ_PHNC01000029.1, on the reverse strand, counting down.
CCTGACCGAACTCGGCCACCGGATCAGCTGACCATCCCGCCGCAGTTCCCCGCCCGGGCCCGGCACGGTCACTACGCTGACGAGCCGGGCCCGCACCGCGACATCGGAGATGCTCCATGGCAGACAGCACCGACCGGATCAAGCAGCTCGTGGCGGACGGCGTCCGCGACCAGGTCTACCCCGGCGCGGTGTGGGCCATGGGAGACGCCGCGGGCATAAAGGCCGGAGGAACCGCCGGCCTCCTCGATCCCGCCGAGCCGGACACCTCGATGCGGCCCGGCACGGTCTTCGACGTCGCCAGCCTCACCAAGATCCTCGCCGTCTGGTCCACCATCGGTGCCCTGTGGGAAGACGACGCCTTCCCGCTCGACGACCCCCTCGGCACCTTCTGGACCGAGGTCAGCGGGCACCCCCTCGGCCAGGTGACCGCCCGGCAGCTGCTGACCCACACCGCCGGCGTACCGCTGCGGGCCCAGCTCAAGAACCTCTACGGCACCGAGCCCGCCACCATCCGTGCAGGCGTCCTTCACGAGGCCCTGCACCGGCCGCCCGGCGAAGCCGTCGAGTACACCGACCGGGCCGCCCTCATCCTCGGCTACCTCGCCGAGCACCTCTCCGGCCAGCCCCTCGACCAGCTCGCCCACACCCGAATCTGGCAGCCCCTGGGCATGACCCACACCCGCTTCGGGCCGCTGCCGACCGAGCTGGCCGCCCGCTGTGCCCCCACCGAGCTCGACCAGGACACCGGCCGCCACCTCAAAGGCACCGCCCACGACTTCTCCGCCCGCCTCCTCGGCGGCGTCTGCGGCATCGCCGGCGCCTTCTCCGTCCTCGACGACCTCGCCCGCTTTTTGCGGTACATGCTCGACCCCGCCACCGCCCCGGCGTCACCCGGGTTCGGGCCGAACTGGGTCGAGGAGTCCCTGACCGTCCAGACCGGCACCCTGGAACCCGTCCGCGGCCTGTTCTGGCACCCTGCCCCCGGCACGGATCCAGCAGACCGCACGTACGTCCATTACGGCTTCACCGGCACCGGTATGTGGATCTCCCCTAAACAGGGCACCTGGGCCGTCCTGTTGACCAACAAGCTCTACTACACACGTGACCGCGAGCCCCTGACCAGCATCCGCAACGCCTTCCGGGGGTTGGTCTTCGGCTGACGGATACCGCACCGGCTTCGCGGCGGACGGGTAGTTCCGGCCAACCCATCGAAGCCTCGCACTGGCCGAAAGCACTACCCGATCGACGGAACGACGTTCTGCGGCTCACTGTGCTCCCTGGTCCGTCGCCTCTCCTCCTGTCCATCGCTGCGAGGCTGTGTCTCAATCTGCTCGCTGTGAGACCAGATGCTTTCGGACGACCGAAGTGGATTCGGTTGCCGCAGGCAGGCGATCAACCCACCCTGGGCTGGCGAATATGCCGCTGGCTCTGCAAGGCAGGGGGAGGAACATGGGGGAAGCGCTCGACATCATGCAGGTGGCTACGGGCGGCGCTGGAGTGCTCGTCGCGGAGATGGTCAAAAGTGGGTGGGAGCTGGTTCGTAGCACCATGGTCCGCTTCTTCCAGCGAGGCGGCGACGAGGTCGCCGAACAAGAGCTACGACTGCTTGATGCCGCCCAGGCGCGGCTTACCAGCACCGCGGAGAGCGAGCGGGCGTCCATTGTGGAATCGCTGCAGCAGCAACTGACGATCCAGCTGGCAGCCTTCCTCCAGAAGCATCCTGATGGCGCGGCCGACTTGCAGGCCCTGATTGACCAAGCGGAACAGTCTGGTGATGGTAGAGCGAGCATCAACGCGCACCACAACACCAACAGCCAGGTGGTAATTTCCGGTGGCTCCATCTCTGGGGGCAGCTTCACCTACCAGCCCCCGCGGAGCGAGAAGTGAGCGAGGAACTGCCTCCCGCACCTACACCGCCTCCCCCTCCTGCCCCACCCGCACCCCCACAGGCAGGCGAGATGAAGGTCAGCGTCCAGCACAACGACCGCTCCCAGATCATCATCGCCGCGGGCCCGGTAACCATGACGGGGAAGCAACTGCTCACCGTCACCGACATTCCCAAGGCGGAACTCGATGTCGTGCGACTGGCATGGGTGCGTGTCGGCCCGCACGACGAAACAGTCCCCACAGCCACCGATGCGGTGCACCTGCTCACCAACACTGGACCCGCTCTTGCGGTCATCACCGGGCCAGCTGGATACGGCAAGCGCACTGCTGGCATCAGAGCCTTGTGGGAGGTGGCCAGGGCGGAGCGGACCAGCGATAAGTCGCTGGAACTGAAAGAGATCCAGCCGGACTGGGTCGACCCGAGTGCTCCGGACATCTCCACGCTGCCTGACAACCCGGGAACCGGCTACCTCCTGGACGTTGCATCAGAGATCGGTTCATGGACGAATCGGGACCGTGCAGCCAATTCATTGGTGAGTCACGCAGAGAAACTACGGAACAGGGGCTCATACCTCGTTGTCATCGTCGATGAGCACGAGTGGCCGGAGAGCGAATCCAGCAGTCTGTCGCGCGTAGTCGTCAGTGCAAAGGTCAAGCCATCTCCTCACGGCGTGGCGCAGGCTCACCTGCGTCATATTCATCGCAAGCCGGAACGCGAACACTGGCTCAACACCACACCGAGCTCAGCCGGTGGCATCGGCGAGGCCAGCCGCCTACTGACTGAAAGCAGCAGCCCTGCGGATGCTGCCCGCTTGGCCTCCATTCTCGCGTCGGTCGACGAATCACGAGAGGGACTCGAGACCGCCAAGGCCAGGTTCCAGCAGTGGAAAAAGCAGGTCACCGACGTATTCAAAAATACTGAGGACAACGCGGACGACCGCGCCCTGCTCATCGCGTCACTCTTCCTCAGCGGAGAAGACGCACTCAACATTCAACGTGCTGCCCGGATGCTCTTGAACGAACCTCAAGACCGGAAGGTAAGGGCCATCCTGACTGGCCCGGACCTCACCACACGTTTTGAAGGCGTCGGTGCCAAAATAGCCGGACGCCAGGTCACATTGGACCATCGACCGGGATACGCACGAGCGATCTTGCTCCACCTATGGCACCAGCGTCCCGACATCCACACCCACTTGCTGACCTGGCTCGATGCAATCACGGCGTCCGGACAACCAGGGGCAGCCCGGCTGGGGCCGATAAGCGAGCTCCTGGTCCAACTGGCCATGGCCGAGAACGACATACGGGTCGTCGAACAGATTCAGGCGTGGGTCGATAATGGCAACGACCGCAATGAGCACCGCGATTTGATTGCCCGCGTGCTCACCACCGCAGCCAAAGCAGACGCGCTGGGGCCGGCAGTTCGTGCGCGGCTTCTGGACTGGGCACAAGATCGCAGTACATCGGTCGCGACCGTCGTGGCGCTCGTGTGTCGGGGTGAGTTTGCCGACCACTTCCCACGGCAGGCACTTGTACGCCTTCGTCACATCCTCGATCGCACCAATCGAGACCTCGCCGTGGAGACAGCAGAAGGAGCGTTGCGCAGCATTGCTGCCCGTGAGGGTCAGCTGCCCCGTGTGTGGGCGACGGTCATCAAATGGGCCACTGAGCACCACCACTTGGCGGGACACCGCGCGTTTCTCTCTCTCCTCGACCCGCAGGTGGACCCGTTTGTACTCCAGGTCCTGATGGCGGCCGCGGAGCAAAAGTCGGATGTCAAGGACGCTCTGATCAGCGGTTGGAACGCGGCCCTTGTGGATCCCCGCGTGAATGCCGAATCTAAGGCGCTGCTGACGGCCTGGGCACATGCCCGTGCAGACGGAACGGTGCCTCGGGATCTGATAACAGATATCCTCAAGCAAGTCGTAGCGCGCCACATGCTCACCACGCCGATTGCCGCACTCGTGGCCGGTGAGCCAGGAGTTGCCTACGACGAGGCCGTGATCGATCTGCGCAAAGAACTACAAATGGGCATGGGCCTGGCGATCTCACCGATCGGCGAGCCGCCACGGGAGAAGTGACCCGTGCTTTCCACACGATGGTCGCGGCGCCGAGCACGATGGGCGTTGCGGCGCGGCCTGGCCCGCATCGAAATTCGGTTGCCCAGCGCCCACCCTGGCATTGGCTTCACCGCACGGATCGCGGCAACCGTCATGACGGAGCCGCCGTACCCAATAAGCGTCGCCGAGGTCACCAGCAGGATCCGTTCGGTCTTGAGACAAGCGGCCTGCGACATCGCCAAAGACTGTGATCCGGCCGATCTCGCCACGGCCGCTGACATCTGCGAAGACCATCTGCGTCAGGTCCGCTTCCTGCCAACTACACCCCGAATCGAGTTTCATGCCAAGGTCACCCTGAGCCTGCTTCCCGACGATCAAATGGCCGTTGCTGCAGTGCTTGCAGCACAGCGTCGGCAGGCCGTTGCCGATGCAGTGCGGCTACAGCGAACCAAGGCTTTGGCCGAGGAGCTGGCCGATCCAGCTGCTGTACTGGTGCGCTGGACTGAGCAAGACGCAGTTGATTGGAACAACCCTCCGAGCGTCGAGAAGGTCAAGGCGTTTGCCGAGGCGCTCAGTAAATTTCGGCCGAGGCATGGCAGGGCTGTCGAGTTTGAAGCGGTCGAGGTGGTCAGGGAATTCCTCGATACATTTCCCGACCTTGCCCAAAAGCGCATGCTCTACGGTCTCTTGGCCGCGAGCATGCTTCGTGCAGGGCGGCCGGAGCATGCTGCCAAGGCTGAAGCGCTTCTCGATGCCCATTCCATCCCCGAGCCAGATGGCGCTTCGTAACCACTGATGGCCTCGCCCTGGAAATGGGGGAGGCCATCAGCAGGGTGCACGGGGTGCCGCGCCCGGGCGTCTATCGGCGTTGACGGTGCTGCAGTTCGGTGGGCGCCAGGAGTGTGACTGGGAGTTGGTCCGTTCGGGTCTGCTGAGCGGATGTCGTGGCCGTGGTGGTTGAGCGTCGGCGGGCTGCTTCGGCGCGGCGGTTGGGCACGGGGTTACGGGCCGTGTGCTGGATGCGGGTGATCAGGACGCGGGCTGGTTGGCGGGCGGTGGTCAGTTCACGTTGGGTGGCGGCTTCCTTGAGGAGCTGGTGGGGTTTGTGGCCGCCGGCTTCGGCGTCGGCGAGGACGGTGGCGAGGGCGGGCCAACTGGGGTCGGTGAGGATCCGGTTGGCGTGTTCGGGGATGGCGGCGCGTACGTCGCTGGCCAGGGTGCGGCTGGTTTCCTCGTTGGGGCGACGGGCTTCGAGTTCGATGAGCGTGGGGATGATGGCAGCGTCGGCCGCTGCCTGAAGGTGATGGACGGCTCGGCGGGCTGCATCGGCCTGATGGGCGTGGCCCTTGGCCTCGTGCCAGCGTGCGGCGAGGATGGCGGCCCAGACCAGGGCGGCGACGAGGGTGGCAAGCGCGCTGCCGTCGGGGCCGGTTGCGGTGTTGACGATGTCGCGTGCTGCGGTGCGCAGGGTGTGGGCGGCTCGGTCTTCTGCCCGGATCTGGGATCGCTGAGCGCGGGCGAATTCCCTGCTGGCTGCATGTAGTTGGGCGCGCAGGTCGGTGGGGGCTTTCTGGGCGGTGGCTTCGATCAGTTCGCCGAGGGCGGTGATGTGTGCCTGGGTCCGCGCGTCACCACCGTCGCCGGTTGTGGTGTCGGTGATCTCGGTGTGGAGGGTGTCGAGGGCCTCGGTGGCCCGTTGCCAAGGGGTGCTGGGCCGGTTGCGGCGTGCGGTGGGGTGTTCCTCGGGTGCGCTGGTTTCCAGGCGGGCTTTGAGTTTGGGCAGGGAGAGGTCGGGGGCGATCTTCCCGCCGGGGTAGTAGATCTGTTCGCCGTCTTCGTTGAGGTCGCCGGGGCGGCCGACGGCGTAGCCGAGAAGGTCTCCGGAGGGGCCGCGCTTGGGCTTGACTTCGATGCCGTCGGCTTCGAGGTAGGCGAGGAGTTCCTCGGCGGTGCCGGTGTGGGGGATGGCGGCGCGGATGCGGTCTTCGAGCCACTGCTGGCTGGTCTGTTCCCAGCCCATGCGCTTGGCCTTGTGCATCTCGGCCTGGGTGGGGCGGCGGGTGCCGGTGCGGTCGCCCTTTTTCAGGCGGCGCAGGCCGTAGTCCTTTTCGATCTGGCGGCATTCGTCGCCGACGCGGATGCCGCTGTCGTGGAGTTTGGGTCGGCGGCCGTCTTCGCGGACGGTGGTGGCGAGGATGTGGATGTGGTCGTCGGCGTGGCGTACGGCGATCCAGCGGCAGGCGAGGTCGTCACCGGTGGGGGCGATGCCGGCGGCTTGGACGATGCGCTGGGCGATCTCGCCCCATTCGGTGTCGGAGAGGTAGCGGTCTTCGGGTGCGGCGCGGACGGGGCAGTGCCAGACGTGGTCGGTGATCTTCTTGCCGAACTCGCTGTTGCGCAGGTGGACGGGTTCGTCGAGGTAGCGGGCGAGTTCGGTGAGGGTGGCGTTCTCGTCGCGGCCGGGGTCGGGCATGCCGAGCATCGCGAATCCCGCCACGATGTGCGGGTCGAGGTGTTCGTCCTGGCGCCCGGGGCTGTAGAGGTAGGCCAGGAGGCCACGGGTGTTGGAGCCGGGCGATTTTATGGCGGCGATCATGCGGCCAGGTCCTCCGTTGGGTCGGCGGGCTGGCGCAGGGCTTCGGCGATCACGGTGAGCAGCTGGTGGAGTTCGTCAAGGTGCTGGCGGAGGTCGGGTGGGGTGTGGTCGCTGTTGAGGGCGCGGGCGATCTGGTTGACGTTGACGCCGATGCGGTTGAGCTGGCGCAGGACCTGGGCGCGGAAGATGTGGGTGCGGCGGCGGTCCTCGGACAGGGGCAGGTTGGCGGTGAACCGGCCGGTGATGAAGGCGAGGACGACGTCGGCGGCAAAGCCGGACTTGCCCTTGTAGCCGTGCTCGGTGGCCGCCTCTTGGAGGCGGCTGTCCTCGTCATCGGTGAAGAGCATGGGGCCGACGCGGACGGTGCGCTTGGTGCCGGTGAAACGGCGGATCGTGGGCTGGACGCTCTTCACGGTGGGCTCGCCGGCTGCGGTCTCGGCGGAGCGTACGGGGCGGAGGACGGCTTGCTGGGCGGCGTGGAGGGTGTCCGGGTCGGGGCCGCCCTCGGCCCCGGCCTCCTGGTCCTGCGCCCCCTGGCGCTGGGCCGTCTCCGCCACCCCCGGGGCGGGGACCCCCGAAGTCCGGCCTTGAGTCGGACTCGGGGTACTACTGGCTCCGCCAGGGGCAGCCCGTCCGAACGCACGCCGCAAACGCCCTATCAGCGTAGGCGACTTCGTTAGCGGCGTCGGCTCGTCGCGGCCATCGTCGGGATGGTGCGAGTCGTGCATCACAGGTGGTTCTCCGGGAAGGGAAGGACAGAGGGCGGGCGGACGGCGGAAGGTCTGGCGGAGTGTGAGGGTGGCGTCGCCTTGTCCACAGGTGGGGATAGGCGGATGCCGGGCGGGCCGGTGGTCGGCGGGCCGGGTGACCGGAAAAGGTTTCCGGTCACCCGGCAGGGCGGACGGTCAGCCGCTGGCCGAAGCGGTGCCCGCCTTCGCTTCGAGTTCGGGCTTGAGGATGTTCATCACGTCGGTCACCCGCTCGCTGGCGATCGTCAGGCCCTTGTCCTTAACGGCTTTCCGGAGAAGGTCCCGGGTGAGTTTGCCGTGCTCAGCGGCGGCGATTCGGCCGATCTCTACGAGTTCCTCGATCGACGCGCTCGCCGGTCGGCCACCGCGCGGCTTGCTCTCCGCAACCTCGGACGGTGGTTCCGCCAACCGGTCGGATACGGCGGCTGGTGGCCCCGTGGGCCGGACGGACTCGGCCGGCGGCTCCGCAGCCTGGACGGGTTCGGCCGGTGGTTCGGCGGGCTGGGCGGATGTGGTGACCGGTGGTTCCGGCACCTGCGTGGAGCCTGGTTCCGGGCGGTCGGCAGGTTGATCGATGAGCTGGTGGATCTGGCGCATCAGCACGCCGAAGGCCAGCATCGCGGCGGTCGGGGGAACCGCGGCGACCACGTAGTCGAGGAACGGGACGGTGGCGGCGTTGCCCGTGCCGTTGACCCCGGCGACGTTCAGCGCGATGGAGCCGACCGCTCCGGCAGCTGTCAGGGCTATGGCCCAGGCGTCGGTGACCCGGCGCAGGCCCGCGCGGAGCATGAGCAGTTCGCCCGCGACGATGAATGCGTCCAGGGTTGCCGGCCATGTCCAGCGGCGGACCGGTGACGTTCCCAGCCCGTGTTGGCCAGCGACGTCGGCCAGGTGCGCGTAGGAGAGCCAGAACGCACCAGCGGTCAGAGCGACGATGACGGTGCTGGCCGCGATGAGCGCGTACTGCTCGGCAGCCCGCTTGGCGATGGCTGGCTGCCCGTCGCCAGGCCGGTTGCCCGGCGTCGGGTGGTGCGGTGGGTGGTGGATGGATTGGAGGGTCAAGCGGGGTACTCCTGTGGTGGCGGTGTGGTGCGTCTTGGCCGTTGCAAGCGCAGGTCAGAGCGGGTACGGCAGCGGCCTCGGGCTTCCGTCCTGGCGGGCTTCGCTGGCGTCTCGGTCCTGTCGCCAGGGGGCTCAGGCGGTTCGTCGTGCCTGGGCCCCGGCTCGGGGTGGCCCTGTCCGGTCAGGACGCCCGTTGCGTCTTCCGTCCCGGCGGACAGGGCTGTGACCTGCGCTGATACGGCAAGGACGCCTAGGACGGCGCAAGACGGATCTGGACAGGCAAGCGCGCCGGTGCTGATCGCGTTGCCGTCTTGGCCCCGGTTGCCGTCTTGGCCGTATGCCGTTTGACCTGCGAGATCACGGCAGGGACGGCAAGGACGGCAACCAGGGGCGGCGTGGGGCGGTCAGCCCTCGCTGTGGGCGGGGTCGGCGCCGACGGGGTGGACGGTGGGGCAGTACCGGCGCCAGGCGTCGAGGAACTTGTGGCGCATGTACCCCTTGCGCTGGGTCCGGTCGGCCATGCGCACGTTGCCGGAAGTGATATCGAACTCGCGCAGCATCCTGCCCAGCTCACGGGCGGTCAGCCCGCCGCGTCCCCACTCGGCCCACGGGCTCTCGGGATCCTGGCGCAGGTGGTGGAGGAGTTCCTCGGTGGACAGGCTGTCCACCTCACGCTGGGCGACGAAGACCCGGCGGATGTCGGCGAGGATCCGCGCCCCGCTCGGGTGATCCTCCTCGGCCGCCGCTTCGGCGGCGACCATCCGCGCGCACGCGACCCGCACCAGACGCGGCCAGCACCCACCGGCCAGATCGGCCACGATGACCAGGGGCTCCCAGGTATCCGCCGCGCGGTCCTCGACCGGCATCTCCGGCTCCAGGTTCGCGGCCTCGTCCACCAGCGGCCTGGCCCACGCGGCGATACGGCCGCGCAGATCATGCAGGGCCGGGATGTCGCGGCGAGAGCGGAAGGGCTTGACCTTCTCGCCCTCGGCCCGGCGCCGCATGCGGATCACCACCGCCCGGTCCATGACCGTGTCGGGCAGATCACCGATCCCCGCGATCGCCGCCATGGCGAAGGTGGCGAACCGGTGCGGGGTGTGGTCGTTGCCGACCACCCGGGTCACGTAACGGTTGCGCTGGTGACCGGCGTTGAGCAGGCCACGCATCTCCTCGTTCTTCTCCGCCTGCTTCGGCGTGCCGAAGATGGTGTCCGCCTCGTCCACCAGCAGCGTGGGCGGATCCTCCTCCTTGATCGACCGGAAGATGGCCGCCGGTGTGGTGTTGATGGTCAGCATCGGATCGTGGACCGTCTCGGTCAGCACGTCCAGCAGCCGCGACTTGCCGCACCGCTTCGCCGGACCCACCACCGCCAGACGCGGCGCGTGCTGCCAGGCGGGCTGCAGATGTGTTGCCGCCACCCACAGCGTCACCGCGTCCAGCGCTTCCGGCGAGGGCGGGATCACGAACTTCGCTATCTGCTCACGCAGTTCATCCAGCAGCGCCGAGCCTACGGTCGGCTCCCCATCCGGCACCGATGTCTCGAACGCACCGAGCGGCGTGGTGTGCTCGGGTTCGCGCGGGGCGGGCTTGCCCGGCACCGCGACCGGCGGCCGAGCAGCGGCGAAGGGTGCGGGTGCGGAATAGGGCGCGGGGTTCTCAGGTTGCACTGGGCGGCTCCACTTCTGCGGCGCCGGGCATGCAGGCCCAGCGGCGCGGATCGTTCGTTGGATGCGGGCGACGGGGTTTCCCGGGCCTCCGGCGTGGCCGCGCCGGAGGCCCGCTCTGTTCCGTTTCGGAACACACGCTCTGTCCCGAATCGGGACAAGGGATTTGTTCCGTTTCGGAATGCTCGCGTCGTTCCCTGAGGGAACATTCGCTTTGTTCCCCGAGGGAACGCTTGCGCCGTTCCCTGAGGGAACACGGACAGTACGTCCGCCCCCGGCAGCAGTCCAGCGTTTCTGTGTCAGCTCAGCGCAGAAACGCCTGCTACGCTGCCGCCCCTTCATGCCGCCAGACCCAGCAGCTGCAGCAGATCCGCGGTCACCACCCGGTAGGCGTTGCCCAGCCGCAGCACCTTGCACGGGTACTGGCCCCGCTTGGCCAGCTCGTACCCCTTACTCCGCCCCAGCCCCAGAGCTCGATTGCTTGTGTCCAGGTCAATTGCTACGGGGAGGGTCAGCAGCTCATCCCGGCTCATCCCCTTCGACTGCCCCGTCGCCGTGTCGTCGCGCATGCAGTGCGCCCCCTTTCATGCAGCCCTCGGCGAACGCGGTCATCACGTTCGGCTCCAGGCGTCACAAACCAGGATGGCCAAGCTAATGTGTCGACATGACACAACACGGATTTGATGATGGAAGCGACGAAGACGACGTCCCTGAGTGGGCGGACCGGATCAAGGCCAACGTGGCCGGCGAAGTGCGGCGCAGAAGGAAGGAGATGGGATGGAGCGCGCAAGAGCTGGCCGACCGGTGCGAGGAACTCGGGCATCCCATCCCGCGCAACGTCATCGCCAACATGGAATCCGGGCGCCGGGCCAACCTCCCTCTCGTGGACGTCATGGTCCTGGCCGCCGCCCTGGAGACGTACCCGGTCTGCCTGATCTTTCCGGTCGGATACGTCGAGCAGACCCAGGAACTCCCCTTCCAGAGCCTTGTGTCCACCTGGAGGGCCCTGCGCCGCTTCACTGGCGAGGAGGAGGTACCGGGCTACGACGCCGGCTTGGTCCCGCACTTCGAGCATCACTCCAGCCTCGTCCGCACCGCCCTCACCGCGCTCGAAGAAGAAGAACGGGCGCGATTCGCGGCAAGGACAGCCACCAGCCGCGCCGAGAAGGAAGAAGCCGAGCGCCAGCGGGCCAAGTACGCCGACCAGGTCATCTCCGCCAAGTACAACCTGCGCTACCTCCGCCGCGACCTCCGCGAGGAGGGAGCCACCCCACCCTCTCTGCCACCCGCACTGGGCGACGTCGACCCACCCGACCCCGAACCCAACACCACCCAGGAGGAACGCCCTTGAAGGGTTCAACGCACCGCCGCTGCTACTGCCGCGACCCCAAGACCGGCAAGCCGCTCGGCAAGAAGTGCCCCAAACTCGCCAGCCGCAAGCACGGCTCCTACTCCATACGTCAGGAGCTCCCGCCCCGCGAAGACGGCACCCGCCGCTCCTTCAGCCGCGCCGGCTACGAGAACCTCAAAGCCGCCCAGGCCGACCTCGACCACGTCCGCGCCCTCCTGAGCCTGGCCGACGCCGACGACGCCGAAGGACTGGCCCAAATCGCCAAGCTGCTGGAGACGGTGGCCGACGAGAAGGCCCCGCTGCCGGACGTCGAGGCGACCCGGCGTCGTCTCAGCCACGGCCTGGACCTGACCAGCCGACTCACGGTCGGGGAGTGGCTGGACATGTGGCTGGCTGGCAAGAAGGGGCGGCAGAGTGCCATCAGCCGCGATGAGAGCAACATCCGGGTCCATCTCAAGCCTCACATTGGGCACTTGCGCATGGACCGCCTTCGTGTGGCCCATCTCTCGGAGATGTTCGAGGCCATCGCCGAGGCCAACGTGGAGATCGCAGAGGGCAACGCCGCACGGCGCAAGGCGTTCGAGGATCTCGCCCGGATTCCCTGGAAGGGGCGCGAGCACCGTGCCCGGCGCAAGGCGCTGAAAGCGGCTATTGCAGAGATGGAGCCCTATCGCCGCATCGTGGGCCCGGCCACCCGCCAGCGTGTCCGCTCCACCCTGCGTGCCGCGCTCAACGCCGCGATCGCCCAGCAGCTCATCACCTTCAACCCGGCCGCCCACGTCGAGCTGGAGGCGGGCAAGCGCCCCAAGGCGCTGGTGTGGACCGAGGAGCGCATCCTCCACTGGAAGCGCACCGGTGAGAAGCCATCGCCGGTGATGGTATGGACTCCGGAGCACACCGGCCTCTTCCTCGACCACGTCGCGGAGGACCGCCTGTACGCGCTGTTCCACCTGATCGCGTTCCGCGGACTGCGGCGGGGTGAGGCGTGCGGACAGAAGTGGACCGACATCAACCTGGACGCCGGGCTCATCACCGTCGCCAAGCAACTCGTCGTGGACGGCTGGGAGGTGTACGAGGACGACCCCAAGACCGACGCCGGCGCCCGCACCATCGCGTTGGATTCCGATACGGTCCAGGCCCTCCAGCGGCACCGCGCCCAGCAGGACAAGGACCGAAAGGAGTGGGGGAGCGCCTGGGTGGAGACCGGCCGCGTCTTCACCAAGGAGAACGGCGAACTGCTCCACCCCGCCAACGTCACACGACGGTTCGTGGAACTGTACGAGGAGATCGGTCTCCCACCGGTCCGGCTCCACGATCTCCGCCACGGTGCCGCGACGCTGGCCCACGCGGCCGGGGCCGACCTGAAGGACATTCAGGAGATGCTCGGCCACTCCTCGATCACCATCACCGCCGACACGTACACGAGCCTCCTTCCCGAGGCCGACCTGGCGATCGCCGAGGCCGCGGCTCGCCTCGTACCGCGAGCGCGTATGACGCCAGGTACCGACGGGACCGAAGACGCGGCGGAGCCCGACGATGTTGAGGAGCCCGCAGCGGAGCCGGTGCCAGATGGTGCTGAGCGATCCGCAGAAATATCGGGGTCTGGCGACCCGTCCGCTCACGCACCGCTCACGCAAACGGCCCCGGACGAGAAGTCCGAGGCCGAATAGAACCCCTCCCTGGGAAGAAACCCCAGGTCAGCGCGTTACCACGAAGTGCCCCCGGGCAGATTCGAACTGCCGACACCCGCTTTAGGAGAGCGGTGCTCTATCCCCTGAGCTACGGAGGCGCAGGCCACCCGGTTGGTGGCCGGAGGTCAGCCTACCGGGTTCCGGGGGGCGCTGGGGAAGGGGTTGCCGGTCTCCGGGGTGGTGGGGTCAGTGGGCGCGGATGTCGTGGGTGGTGCCTTGGGTGATGGCCTGGAGTTTGTCCGGGTTGGCCACGTTGTGGAGGGTGGTGATGCGGCCGGTGGCGTCGAAGTCGAAGGTGAGGGTGGCGATCACGCGGTCGGGGGCGGAGAAGACCACGCCGGGGCCGCCGTTGATCTCGGTGAGTTCGGCGCGCATCTCGGCAGGGGAGACGCCCTGGTAGGTGACGGTGCCAATGGCGGCGAACCAGGCGGCGACGGTGGCGGCGCCGGTCACCGGGCGCATGGCCTGGCGGACCTTGCCGCCGCCGTCGGTCCACAGGGTGACGTCCGGGGACAGCAGCTCCAGCAGGGCGTTGAGGTCACCGCCGAGCGCGGCGGTGAAGAACCGCTCGGTGACCTCGCGCTGCCGTGACCGGTCCGCGGTGAAGCGCGGCCGCCGGGCCCGGACATGTTCGCGGGCGCGGTGCGCGGCCTGCCGTACCGCGGCCTCGGAGCGTTCCACCGCCTCGGCGATCTCGGCATGGCTGAAGTCGAAGACCTCTTTGAGTACGAACACCGCGCGCTCCAGCGGGCTCAGGGTCTCCAGGACCACCAGCATGGCCATGGAGACGGATTCGGCGTCCTCCACGGTCTCGGCGGTGTCGCCGGTGGTGAGGATGGGCTCCGGGAGCCAGGGGCCGGCGTAGACCTCGCGCTGGTGGCGGGCGGAGCGCAGGCGTTCCAGGGCCAGGTTGGAGACGATCCGTGCCAGATAGGCCCTGGGGTCGGCCACTTGCGAGCGGTCGGCGGCCGACCATTTGAGCCAGGCGTCCTGGACCGCATCCTCGGCGTCGGCCGCGCTGCCCAGGACGCGGTAGGCGACGGAGAACAGCAGGCGGCGGTGCTGGTGGAAGACCTGCTGGTCAGGGTCGAGGGAGGAGGGCGCGGGGCGGGTCATCGGGGGTTCCGGGTGCGGGTGAAGCGTCCGCCGTGGGGCCAGAACGCGCCGGAGGCGGGCATCTTCTTCATTCGGCCGTAGGTCGGCCAGGGGGCTGCGGTCACCGCCTCTTTGTACCGGGCCGCCAGTCGGCCGGTCAGATACAGACGGCGCGGGCTGTCGTCGGGGTGGGTGAACTGCACCACGGCGTCCTGCCGGCCCAGGCTCACGGGGGTGTGGTAGTAGCCGAAGCGGAAGGGCTTGGGACGACGGCCGCTCAGGGCGCGGAGGATGGAGAGCGCGGCGTGTACGCCGGTGGGCATGCCGCCCTGGCAGGTGCCGTGCATCACGCCGTAGCCCTGGCGGATCGCGGCGGCGTCGCCCACCGCGTACACCTCCGGGTGCGAGACGGACCGCAGGGCGTCGTCGGTGACGATGCGGCCGTGCGCGTCCACGGTCAGGCCCGCGGCGGCGGCCAGCGGGGACATCCGGACGCCGCTGGTCCATACCACCGCATCGGCGGCGATGTGCTCACCGTCGGACAGTTCCACGGCGTCCGGCAGCACCTTGGCCACCTCGGTTCCGCTGCGGACGCGTACCCCCAGGCGGTCCAGGGCGGTGCGGAGGTAGGTCCTGGCCCCGGGGTGCAGGGTGGCGCCCGGTTCCCGGCGGCCCAGCAGCAGGACGTCCAGGTGCGGGTACCGCTCGGCGATCTCCGCGGCCGTCTCCACTCCGGTCAGCCCGCTGCCGCCGATCACCACCGTGCCGCGGTCCAGCCGCGCCAGCCGGGCGGCCAGGAGACCGGCGTCCTGGACGGTGTTCAGGGTGTACGCATGGTCCTCGGCACCCGGCACCGAGACCGTGTCGGTCACGCCGCCCAGGGCGTAGACCAGGGTGTCGTAGGGCAGGTCGTGGTCGTCGTCGATGCGTACGGTCCTGGCCTCGGTGTTCAGCGCGGTCACCCAGCCGCGGACGAAGCGGGCGGCGGTTCCGTCCAGCAGGCCGGGGATGCTCAGCGGGGCGGTTTGCCGTCCGGTGGCCGTCATGGGCAGCCGCAGCCGCTCGGTGAACTGCTCCTGGGCGTTGACCAGGGTGAGGTGTATGTCCTGGCGGCGCTTGGTACGGGCCGCGAGCTGGATGGCGGCGGCCAGGCCGGCGTACCCCGCGCCGAGGATCAGGACGCGGTGCGGGGCGGGGGGGTCGGGGGTGGGCAGGAGGCTCATCGGTCCGCCGTTCGTCGTGGTCGGTGATTGACGACCAGGGGATGGGGGGCGGGGGCTCCTGTGTGACATGGGCTGGATGTGAGGTGGGGCACATCGGTGGACGGGGCTGGGCGCGGGCCGTCCATGACCGGCCGGGCCCACGCGGCGGAGCGGCATGCCGCCCCGGGCCCAAGGGCCCCTCAGTGGCGTTGTGCGCCGCGGCCCCGGCGGGTGACCTTGACCTGCCAACTGCCCTGGCGGTCATGGCCGGTTACCTCCACGGTGACGCCCTCGATGGTGACGTGCTGCCCGGGGAGAAAGGTCGCGTCGGTCAGGCCGGCGGTGACATTGGGGTCCTTGGTGTAGCAGCCCCGGCTGCCTGGGGTGGCGTCCAGGGTGCGGATGGGCCCGGCGCCGGAGGGGTGGTCGGTGGCCACGGTGGTGACCAGGATGCCGGGGCGGCAGACGGCGTGGTCCAGCGGGCCGGGCGCGCGGGCCTCCAGGGTGACGGCCCGGGTGGGGGAGAGCGGGACCACCACCAGCTTGGGGCCGCCCTTGACCGAGGTCGGGGTCAGGGTGAAGGTGCGGGTGCCGGCCAGGGTGGCGCAGTGCACCTGGCCCGGGGCCAGCCAGCCCAGCTTCCATTTGTGCCAGGCCAGGAAGTCATTGGACGGGCCCCAGTCCTCGTCCATCGGGTCCCAGTGGCCCACCGGGGTACGCAGCCGGCTGCCGGAGCCGGTGTAGTAGAGGTCGGGCAGGCCGAAGCTGTGCGCGTTCTCATGGGTGAGCACCCGGTAGGGGCTGTCACCGGTCTGCCGGCTCCAGATGAAGGAGACGTTCTTCAGCGGGGCGCCGTGCCGGGTGCGCAGCCCGGTGGGGGCGCCGGCGAAGGTGACCGAGCGGACGTCCTCGGTGGCCGGCGGCCCGGCGTCGGGGGCGGCCAGCACATTGACCAGGTCGTAGTGGCGCAGGTCGAGCTGTCCGTCCACCGCGGCCAGGATCTCCTTGGACAGCGCGTAGTACCCGGCATCGCCGCGCGCCTCGAAGGGAGTGCCGCGCTCTATCCCGTACGCGGAGTACGGGCGTGACATCCGGATCCAGCGCAGCAGCGGGGTGGAGCGGTAGTCCAGCCGGCCGTAGGAGCTGGCCCGGTAGTAGGCGGGTACGGCGGGGAAGAACTCGGCGTACCGCTGCTGCGGGGTGAGGCGGGCCGGGGCGTCCGGGAAGTCGATGAAGAGGGTCACGGCCCGCACCACCCCGCTGGAGCGGGCGAAGCCGCGCGGGGTCCTGGCTCCCTCGGAGACATTGTGGGTGGCCGTGCGCAGGGCGCAGGGACCGGAGGGCGGGCGGCCGGTGGGGTCCACCGCGGTGAAGGCCGCCGGAACGGTCCGGCAGGCCTCGGCGGGAGCCGGTGCGGTGAGGGCGAACAGGGTGGCCGCCATGACCGGGATGGCCAGCGATCTCATGGCCGTCACCTCCTGCAGCGCTCCCTTCACTGTGGGTTCTCGCGCGGGTGTTCGCCCACGGGGGTACGGCAAATGGGTGACGCGGATCACAGGCGGAACGGGAAATTTCCGGGGAGGGGCTCCCCGTTTGACAGTGCGTCCCACAAAAAACGGGGGGATGGTCCCCGTTTTTCGCGGCGACCGGCCGCGCAGTTCCCGCGGCCGTCCCGGAACTCACCCGCGGATCACCGATCTCACCCCGGACCCAGGAGGCCCTCTCGTGTCAGCCCCGCCGCAGCCGCGTCTTCGCGCGGATGCCCAGCGCAACCGCGAGCGGATCCTGGTGGCCGCCCGGGAGCTGCTGGTCGAGGAGGGACCGGAGTTCTCCTTCGACAAAATCGCTCGACGCGTCGGGGTGGGCAATGCCACGCTGTACCGGCACTTCGCGGACCGCCGCGAGCTGATCCACCATGTCGTCCTCTCCGTGGTATCCCGCATCGCCGACCGGGCGGAGAGGGCCAGAGCCGAGGAGCCCGATGCTTTCCGAGCACTGAGCCGCTTTGTGCACGCCGCCGCCGATGAACAGGTGGGCGCGCTGTGCCCGTTGCTGGACGGTGATGTGGACCGCCACCACCCGGAGCTGGAGGACGCCCGGCTGCGGATGGAGCGGGGCATCGAAGCGCTGCTGTCGGCGGCCCGTAACTCGGGTCAGCTGCGCCCCGATGTGGAGGTCGGCGACCTGATGATGGCGCTCTCCCAGCTCACCCGGCCGCTGCCGGGCCCGGGTTGTACGAACTTCGGCCAGTTCATCCACCGCCACCTGCAGATCTTCCTGGACGGTCTGCTGGCTCCGGCCCGCTCCCAACTGCCGGGGAGGGCCGCGACCTTCAGTGACTTCCGCGACAACTGATCGCCCCGCGAAGCCCGTTGTCAGACCCCTCTGCCATAGTCCGATCAGACCTTGAGACTTCCTTCCGCAAGCCCGCGACGCCAGTTAGGCCCTGCCATGCCAGACATCAACACCGCACCCGACCCCAGGCGCTGGAAAGCGCTGATCTTTATCGCCCTCGCCCAGCTGATGGTCGTCCTGGACGCCACCATCGTCAATATCGCGCTGCCGTCCGCCCAGAAGGCGCTGCACATCTCGGACGGCAACCGCCAGTGGGTGATCACCGCCTATGCCCTCGCCTTCGGTGGCCTGCTGCTCTTCGGTGGCCGAATATCCGATCTCTGGGGCCGTAAGAACGCCTTTGTCACGGGCCTGTTGGGCTTTGCCGCCGCCTCCGCCATCGGTGGCGCGGCGGTCAACGGACCAATGCTGATGGGTGCCCGCGCCCTGCAGGGCGTCTTCGGCGCGCTGCTCGCCCCCTCCGCGCTGTCGCTGCTGGCGGTGATGTTCACCGAGGCCAAGGAACGCGCCAAGGCCTTCGGTGTGTTCGGTGCCATCGCCGGTGCCGGTGGCGGCGTCGGCCTGATCCTCGGCGGGCTGTTCACCGAGTACCTCAACTGGCGCTGGACCTTCTTTGTCAACATCCCCTTCGCCATCGTGGCCGCGACCGGTGCGATAGCGACCATCAAGGAGCGGGCGGGCAGCCGCAACTCCGCCCGGCTGGATGTGCCCGGTGTGGTGCTGGCCACCCTGGGCCTGGTCTCGCTGGTGTACGGCTTCACCCGTGCCGAGTCCAACGGCTGGACGGCCGGCGGCACTATCGGCCTGTTCGCGGCGGCCGCAGTGCTGCTGAGTGCCTTTGTGGCCTTCGAGGCCCGGGTGAAGGCGCCGCTGCTGCCGCTGCGTGTGGTGGCCAACCGCAACCGCGCCGGTGTCTACGCCTCGCTGGGCCTGGCCTCCATCGCGATGTTCGGCCTGTTCCTGTTCCTGGTGTACTACCTGCAGGTGGTACGGGCCTACAGCCCGGTCAAGACCGGTCTGGCCTTCCTGCCGATGATCGCCATGATGATCACCGGTTCCACCCAGATCGGCGCCCGGCTGATGACCCGGGTGGCCCCGCGCTGGCTGATGGCCCCGGGCTTCCTGCTGGCGGCGGTCGGCATGCTGCTGCTCACCCGGATCGACCTGGACACCTCCTACACCACCGGCATCCTGCCCGGCCTGATGATCATGGGTGTGGGCATGGGTACGGCCTTTATGCCCGCCATGAGCATGGCCACCCATGGGGTGCAGGCGCGGGACGCCGGTGTCGCCTCCGCGATGGTCAACACCTCGCAGCAGGTCGGCGGCGCCATTGGCACCGCGCTGCTGAACACCATCGCGGCCAGCGCCACCACCGCGTACGCCAAGTCGCATCTGGCGCACGCCACTTCACCGAAGCTGCTGGGGTTCCAGTCCATGGTGCACGGCTACAAGGTGGCCATCTGGTGGGCGGGGGGCATCCTTACGCTGTCCGCGCTGCTCGCCCTGGTGCTCATCAATGTCGGCCATGACAATGGCTCTTCGGTCGCCGCCTCCGGTGAGGACGCGGACGCCGAGGACTTCGTTCCGGTGATGGCGCACTGACCGGTCCGTCGCCTTACCGACGCAGGGCCCCCGCCCGGACTGCTCCGTCCGGCGGGGGCCTTCGCCGTACCATCCGCATGGGGTCAACCCCGGCGTCAGCGCGGAGCGTCAATGCTCAGCGCAGCCAGGGCAGGTCCGCCCCGGTCGGCTGGAGGGCGGTGGCCAGCTTGCCGCAGATCTCGCCGAACTGCCTGGTCTCCTCGGGGGTGAGCAGGTCGAAGACGGCCGCCCGGACCGCGGCCACATGGCCCGGCGCCGACTCGCTCAGCATCCGGTAGCCCTCCTCGGTCAGTACCGCCAGCTGGCCACGCTTGTCCGAGGGGCAGTCCTCACGGCGCACCCAGCCGTTCTTCTCCAGCCGGGCGATGGCATGGGAGAGCCGGGACCGGGTGATCTTGGCGCTCCGGGCCAGTTCGGTCATCCGCATCCGGCGGCGCGGGGCCTCGGAGAGCTCCACCAGCAGGCCGTAGTAGAGGTGGGGCATGCCCGCGTCACGCTGCAGCTGACGGTCGAGGTGGTCCTCCAGCAGCGTCATGGCATGACGGAAGGCCCGCCAGGTGGCCTGCTCCTGCTCATTGAGCCAGCGGGCCGGCGGCTGGTCCGTCGCGGGTCGGTTGCTCATGACATCCACTGTTTCACGCATTGATCCGACCCTCCGCAATGCTTGAACTTTGAATATCCCAGCGTAATCTGAGGGTGGATGTTTTAGAGTTCAAGTATTAGAGGGAGGGTGTCATGCCGACCCCCGCCGGACGCATGCCCGTCCTCTATCTCTCGCATGGCGCCCCGCCGCTCGCCGATGACCCGCTGTGGCCGGGCCAGCTGGCCGCCTGGTCGGCCGGGCTGCCCCGGCCGCGCGCCGTGCTGATGGTCTCCGCGCACTGGGAGGAGGCCCCCCTGGCGCTGGGCGCCACCACCACCGTCCCGCTGGTCCATGACTTCTGGGGCTTCCCCGAGCGCTACTACCGGGTCCGCTACCCCGCCCCCGGCGCCCCCGCCCTGGCCGAGCGGCTGCGCAAGACGCTGCGCCGGGCCGGTACGCCCGTACAGGACCTGCCGGAGCGGGGGCTGGATCATGGCGCCTATGTGCCGCTGGGGGAGATGTATCCGCGGGCGGACGTCCCGGTGCTGCAGATGTCGCTGCCCACCCTCGACCCCCGGCGGCTGCTGGAGACCGGCCGCCGGCTGGCCCCGCTGCGCGAGGAGGGGGTGCTGATCGTCGGCAGCGGCTTCTTCACCCACAATCTGGCTGCCCTGCGTCATTCCGGCACCCCGGCCTGGTCCGCCGAGTTCGACCACTGGGGCCAGGAGGCGCTGGCGGCCGGGGACGTGGACGCGCTGCTGGACTTCTGGCAGAAGTCCCCCGCGGCCCGGCTGGCCCACCCGCGCACCGAGCACTTCGCCCCGCTGTTTGTCGCCCTGGGCGCCGCCGAGGACGAACTCGGCAGCCAGCGCAGTGTGATCGACGGCTTCTGGAGGGGGCTGGCCAAGCGCTCGGTGCAGTTCGGCTGACCGGGGTGCGCGTGATCAACTCCGCGCGGTCCAGGCCGGTTTCGCGACCAGCTCACAGGCCCGGTCCACCGCGGCCAGCGCGGTGGCGGCGTAGTGCGGGGCGGCCGCGGCCACATCCAGCGCGGTGTCGGCCAGCTTGATCACATGCTCGTCGCCATGGGCCGCGGCCCGCTCGAACGCCTCCTCGGCGGTGCCGGGTACGGCCGCCGGCACGGGCCGGGCATCGGTCGGTGCATAGGCGGCGGTCACCGTGGCGGCGGCCAGCCAGGCCGCCGTATAGGACGGCACCCACAGCTCGCGGGGGAGCGCGGGCAGCGTCCGCAGCACCGCGTTGGGCGCGGTGGCCGAGTGCACCAGCATCACCGGCTCGCCATGCGCCCCTTCCGCGTACCGCCGGACCGCCTCGCACACCAGCTCCGACAGCAGCTCCCGGGCATCCTCCGGCCCCCGGGCCGGCCGGGGCGCGCGCACCGCAGCGGGCCAGCCGGGGGTGTCCGGCAGCCGGCCGACCCGGCTGAGCAGCCCGCCCCGCCGGCTGGGTACGCGCGGGACCTCCGCCAGTGCGCGGGCCGGGCGGTGGGCGCCGGAGAGGGTGACGGGAGTGGCCGGCGGGAGGCTGCGGGCGGCCCAGTAGCCGAGCGCCTGCGCCAGTTCCGCGGTGCGCGGCGCGGAGTCACCGTCCGCCAGCAGGGTCCGTACCGCATGGCCGACCCGGATCGCCGGATGGGTGGCGCCGCCCAGGATGCCCGGCAGCAGCCGTGGCCACCACTGGGCGAGCACCTCCCGCCAGGGCCGTTGGTCCATCAGACGGCCGAAGTGGCCCGTCCAGTCGGCCAGATGGCGGGGCCGGCCGAGATACTCCCGCCAATTCTCCTCGTCCAGGCGGAGGTTGCCCGCGGCGGGCATCTCCTCCAGCTTGCTCCGGTAGCCGTCGATCCAGTGATGCACCTCGGCCGCCGTCCGGCCGTGACGCACCAACGCCTCCACCGCCATGGGCCCGTGGTTGCTGAGATAGCCCTCATGCTCGGGGCCGGTGGTGTGCAGGCGGGACAGGGCCTCGTCCAGGGTCGTGCTGCTCTCCGACTGGGTCATGCGAACACGCTAGGCGCGGCCCCGGCGGGGCGGATCGGTCCGGCGGCCCAGGCTCCCTAGGTCTTCGGTGCTCAGGCGCTCCCTGGGCACAGAGAACGTTTCAGTGCTCGTGCTCGTAGAAGACGTAGTACGAGACCAGGGCCATCCCGATCCCGAAGCCCAGCCCGATCCCGCTGGACCGCAGCCAGCTTCCGCCGGCCACGCTGTGCAGAAAGCCGATGGAGCCGCCCAGCAGCGCGCCGAAGGTGGCCGCCCGGACCTCGGCGGACATCGCGTTGCGCTCCCTTACCAGCAGATAGCCGACGCCGGCGGAGATCACCGCGGCGGCCAGGCCGAGCAGCCAGCCCGAGCCCTCGGAGAAGCCGTTGTCATGGGACAGAAAGACGGTGTACAGGCCGAGCACCACTCCGGCGATCACCGGGACCAGCCAGGCGGGCCGGCTGGTGTCCGGC
The DNA here is from genome assembly GCF_003121295.1 of Streptomyces orinoci. Taxonomy (GTDB): domain Bacteria; phylum Actinomycetota; class Actinomycetes; order Streptomycetales; family Streptomycetaceae; genus Streptomyces; species Streptomyces orinoci. The sequence continues at coordinate 1,163,691 of NZ_PHNC01000029.1, read as the reverse complement.
ACCGGGCCGGTTCTGGTGATACGGGCCGGCAGCCGGCGGTCCCTGGGCACCGGGCCGGGACCGGGGTGCGCGGTGTGGTGTCCGGGCAGGATGTGCGCGGGCATCGCGGCCTCCTCTCGGTACGGACGTACGGACTCCTCGATCTCCTTGATGTCGTCGGTGTCCTCGGTGCGGGCCCCTGTCCCCCCAGCGCACACCCGGCCGCCCGGACCGGGCAACTCGATCACCGAGGGGCGGCCGGGGCGGCGGGCAACCGGAGGGCGGCGGGGGGCGTCTTGAGGGGAGGATCCAGGCCGCCGACGGGCGTCCGTACCCGGCCTGACCTGGACTTCCCCCGGTTCCATCGGCCGCTGCCCCAATTGTGGCGGGGCAGGGTACTGCATGATCAGAAAAAAGAAGACGTTTCTTGGGAATTCTGTCCGGATTCCGGTCGTTCTTTCCTTCGGACGGGCCTCGCGGGGGACTCCTCGGCGAGTTCAACCGGGTCCCTTCCATCATCCCGCGACCCACTCATCGCAAGGGAGCACGCATGGCAACCCGTGCCGTCGCCCGTCGTCGGACCACCCCCACCGGCAGTGACGAGGCAGCAAGCAATGTGCGCGCCTCGGCCGGGGAGATCGCCGACCGCGACCTGGTCGGCATGTACCTCGACGAGATCGCGCGCACACCTCTGCTCGACGCCGCCAAGGAGGTCGAGCTGTCCCAGACCATCGAGGCCGGCGTCTACGCCCAGCAGATCCTCGACGGCCTGGAGAGCGGTGAGGCAGCCGGCGCCTCACGTGAGGAGCTGGAGGCGATAGCCGCCGAGGGCGCCCATGCCAAGGACATCTTCATCAAGTCCAACCTGCGCCTGGTGGTCGCCGTCGCCCGCCGCTACCCGCGCAGCGGCCTGCCGCTGCTGGACCTGATCCAGGAGGGCAACGCCGGCCTGGTCCGGGCGGTGGAGAAGTTCGACTACACCAAGGGCTTCAAGTTCTCCACGTATGCCACCTGGTGGATCCGTCAGGCCATCACCCGCTCCATCGCCGACCAGTCGCGCACCATCCGGCTCCCCGTCCACCTGGTGGAGGAGCTCGGCCGCATCCGCCGGGTGCAGCGCGAGTTCAACCGGGAGCACGGCCGTGACCCGGAGCACGAGGAGATCGCCGCCGAGCTGGGCACCAGCCCCGAGCGCGTCGGCGATGTCCTGGACTGGGCCCGTGACCCGGTGAGCCTCAATATGTCGGTGGACGACGAGGGCGAGACCCAGTTCGGCGATCTGCTGGAGGACACCTCCGCGATCTCCCCCGAGCAGGCCGTGGTCGCGCTGCTGCGCACCGAGGAGCTGGAGAGCCTGATCGGCCGCCTGGACGAGCGCACCGCGTCCATCATCAAGGCCCGCTATGGCATCGAGGACGGGCGTGAGCGCACCCTCACCGAGGTGGGCAAGCAGCATGGCCTCACCCGGGAGCGGATCCGGCAGATCGAGAAGCACGCTCTGCTGGAGCTGAAGAAGATGGCTCATGACACCGGTTTCGACGCGGCGGCCTAAAAGGGCATAACCTCATAGACCGGGCCTCGGCGCCACCCCCCCCCGCGCCGGGGCCCTTCTTCATGCTCAAGGTGCTCCGGCCGGGGCCGTCCCCGTACGGGCCGTGGCGCGGGAGATGCGGGCGCCCAGGTCCCGCAGATGAGCGACCAGTTCCGGGGGCTCGGTCACCTGGAACTCGCAGTCCAGCATCAGCAGCCGGAAGGCCGTCCACTCGATGGAGTCGGTGCTCACCGCGTCCAGCCGGCAGCTGTCCTCGTCGATGGGCCGCGGGGTGCCCAGATGGTTGGCCAGCCGGGCGGTGACAAAGGCCGCCGGGGCCCGTACCGTCGCCACCACCCGGTAGCCCGGCTGGTTGCGGGCCGTGGAACCGCGGACGAAGTCCGCCGCGTTCTCCGCCGGAAGCTCGCGGCGCTCGAAGCGGGCGCCGGTGGCGAAGGGCTCGCTCACCCGGTCCACCCGGAAGGTGCGCCAGTCCTCGCGGTCATTGTCGTAGGCCACCAGATACCAGCGCCGCCCGGTGCTGACCAGGCTGTGCGGCTCCACCAGCCGCTTGGTCCCGGTGCCGTCGCCCTTGCGGTAGGCAAACCGCAGCCGCTCCCGCCCGGTGGCGGCCGAGGCCATCACGGTCAGCGTGCGCGGATCGACGGTGGCCCCGTCGCCCCAGGTCAGCGGAACGGTGGCGGCCTGGAGTGAGGTCACCCGGTGGCGCAGCCGGGAGGGCAGCACCTGCTCCAGCTTGGCCAGCGCCCGTACCGACGCCTCTTCGATACCATCGACGGCATGGCCGGCCCCGGCCCGCAGCCCCACCGCGATGGCGACCGCCTCCTCGTCGTCCAGCACCAGGGGCGGCAGCGCCGCTCCGGCGGCCAGCCGGTACCCACCCACCGCTCCCATCGTTGCCTGTACGGGATAACCGAGGTCACGCAAGCGCTCGATGTCCCGTCGAATCGTGCGCGTGCTCACGGCGAGCCGCTCGGCGAGCTCGCTGCCCGGCCACTCGCGGGGGGTCTGGAGAAGCGACAGCAGATTCAGGAGTCGTACGGGTGTGTCCGTCATGACGCCAAGTCTGGCGGGTAACTAGGACGCGATCTGTCCTAGAGCGCTCCTAATGTGGGGACCGCCCCGAAGACCGAGCAAGAAGTGAAGCGAAAGGCAGTACCCCTGTGACCTCAGTGAGCACCTCCCCGCCGCCCGACCGCCGCCGGTGGATCGCGCTCGCGGTGGTGATGACCGCGTCCTTTATGGACCTGGTCGATGTGACGATCGTCAATATCGCCATGCCCAGCATCAAACGGGACATAGGCGCGTCCTTCAGCATCCTCCAGTGGATCACCGAGGGCTATGCGCTGGCCTTCGCCGCCGGTCTGATCACCGGTGGCCGCCTGGGCGACATCTTCGGACGCCGGCGGATGTTCCTGCTCGGCATGTCCGGCTTCACTCTCGCCTCGATGCTCTGCGGTGTCGCCGCCGACCCGCACTTCCTGGTGGCCGCCCGGGTGCTGCAGGGCGGGATGGCCGCCCTGATGGTCCCGCAGGTGCTGGCCATTGTGCACTCCACCTTCCCGGCCGAGGAGCGCGGCAAGGTCTTCGGGCTCTTCGGCATGGTCGTCGGGCTGGGCGCGGTCTCCGGCCCGATCCTGGGCGCCCTGCTCACCCAGTGGAACCTCTTCGGCCTGGAATGGCGCCCGATCTTCCTGGTCAACCTGCCGGTGGGCATCGCCGGTCTGCTGCTGGGCCGCCGCTATATCGCCGAGTCCAAGGCGCCGCGGGCGCTGAAGCTGGACCTCGTCGGGGTCGCCCTGGCCACCTCCGCCCTGCTGATGCTGCTCTACCCGCTCACCCAGGGCCGGGAGCTGGGCTGGCCGCTGTGGGGTTACCTCTGCACGGCGGGCAGCGCGGTGGTCTTCGCCCTCTTTGTCGCCTATGAGCGCCGCAAGGCCGCCAGGGACGGCTCCCCGCTGGTCGAGCTCTCGCTGTTCCGGGTCAAGAGCTTCGCGGCCGGTATCGCCCTGCAGACCGCCTTTGGCATCGCCTGCGGCATCTTCTTCCTGATCTGGACGCTGTATATGCAGATCGGGCTGGGCTGGAGCGCGCTGCACGCGGGGCTGACCGGCGTCCCGTTCTCGCTGGCGGTCTCGGCCGCCGCCGGAATGTCCGTCCAGAAGCTGGTGCCCCGCTTCGGCCGCAAGGTGCTCCAGGCCGGTGCGCTGACCATGATGTGCGGCGTCCTGCTCTACATCTGGGAGGCCAAGCACTTCGGTACGGGCATCACCTCCTGGGAGATGGCCCTGCCGCTGGTGGTCATGGGCACCGGAATGGGCCTGATCGTGGCCCCGCTGACCGACGCGGTGCTCTCCGAGGTGCCGCGCGAGCACTCCGGCTCGGCCTCCGGGCTGATCAACACCACCCAGCAGCTGGGCAATGCCATTGGGCTGGGCCTGGTCTCGGTGGTCTTCTTCGACGCGGTGGACCAGGGCGCGGTCGCCCATGGCCGGATCGGCCAGGCGTTCTCGGACGCCTACGCCCATGGCATGTGGTGGGTGACGGGCGTGCTGTGCCTGGTCCTGGCCCTGATGTTCGCCCTGCCCCGGAAGGCGTCGGCGCGGGCGGCCGCCGAGGCGGACACCGAGCCGGCCGATGAACTGCCGCTGGCCGCCTAGGAATTCTTCCGGGAACTCCTCCAGGAACTCCTCGCGAGTCCGGGTTCGAAGACAATCGGGAGCGGGATGTCGAGAACCGGCGTCCCGCTCCGACCCTTGGGTGACAGCGCGCCACCGGGGCGGGCGAGAACGAGGGGACACCCGAGATGAAGTACCTCGCGATGATCTACGGCAACCAGGCCAAGTGGGACGCCGTACCGGCCGAGGAGTGGCCGGCCATCATTGCCGAGCAGGAGGCGTATCTGGCCCGCTACCGGGAGACCGGGGAGCTGGTGGGCGCCTATGGGCTGGCGGACGCGGCCCAGGCCAAGCTGGTGCGCCGCGAGGGCGGGGAGCCGGTGGTCACCGACGGCCCGTACCTGGAGACCAAGGAGTACATGGCCAGCTTCTACCTCTTCGAGTGCGAGACCGAGGAGCGGGCGCTGCGGATCGTCTCCGAGATGCCCATCGCGGGGCAGGACCCGGTCGAGGTCTGGCCGGTTCCGCATGAGTCGCCGGAGCGGGGTTGTGACCGTGGCCGTCAGGCCGGATGAGCTGCTGCGCGAGCTGGCGCCCCAGGTGCTTGGGGCGCTGGTCCGCCGGTACGGCTCCTTCGATCTCTGTGAGGACGCCGTGCAGGAGGCGCTGCTGGCGGCGGCCCTGAAGTGGCCGCGGGAGGGCACCCCGGACACTCCCCGGGGCTGGCTGATCACGGTCGCCGCCCGCCGGCTGGTCGATCAGATACGGGCCGACCAGGCCCGCCGCAACCGCGAGGCGCGCCTCGCCCTGGCCACCCCGCAGTCCGAACTGCTGGCCTGGGCGGCCGACGCACGTCCGGCGGGGGACCGGGACGACTCCCTGGCCCTGCTGTTCCTCTGCTGTCACCCGGACCTCTCCGCGGCGGGCCGGATCGCGCTGACCCTGCGGGCGGTGGGCGGTCTGACCACCGCCCAGATCGCGGCGGCCTTTCTGGTGCCCGAGGCGACCATGGCCCAGCGGATCACCCGCGCCAAGCGGGTGGTCCGGCCGGGCTTCCCGGAGCCGGCGGACCCGGGGGAGTACCACCGGCGGCTGGGCGAGGTGCTGCACGTCCTCTACCTGATCTTCAACGAGGGCTATACCAGCACCTCTTCGCCGGAACTGACCACGCCCGCGCTGTCCACCGAGGCCATCCGGCTGACCCGGCTGCTGCACCGGCTGCTGCCCGATGACTGCGAAGTGGCGGGCCTGCTGGCCCTGATGCTGCTCACCGACGCCCGCCGCCCGGCCAGGGTCGGTCCCCATGGCGAACTGGTGCCGCTCCCCGACCAGGACCGTTCGCTCTGGGACCGCCAACTGATCGCGGACGGAACGGAGTTGCTCGCCCGGACGCTGCGCCGGGGTGCGGTCGGCCCGTACCAGTTGCAGGCCGCCATCGCCGCCGTGCATGACGAGGCGGCGAGCGCGGAGGCCACGGACTGGCGCCAAGTGCTGGCGCTCTACGGCCTGTTGGAGCAGGTCGCGCCGAGCGCGGTGGTCACCCTCAACCGGGCGGTCGCCCTCGCCATGGTGGACGGACCCGCGGCCGGGCTCGACCTGCTCACCGCCCTGGCCGCCGCCGATCCCCGGATGGCCCGCCACCACCGCCTGCCGGCCACTCGGGCCCACTTGCTGGAACTGCTCGGCGACCGGGCCGCGGCGGCGGAGGCATACGGGGAGGCCGCCCGGCGCACCGGCAGCGAGCCGGAGCGGCGCCATCTGCTGGCCCTTATGGAACGGGCATCCGGTGGGCCGCCGCAGTCATGAACCGTCCCGCATGTCCGGTGAGGAAGGTGCCCGCCGGGAGCTCGTCCGCCGGGAGCGCCCGCTCCAGAAGGCCGACCGCCTCGGCGGGATCCGCGATGCGTCGCGTGGGCGTCTGGGTGCCGATGAGATCGTCCATGGCGGACAGAGTGTCAGGGGGGTCTGACAAAGGCCCCGCTCACCCCCGCGACAGCCGCGCCTCCAGCCGCTCCTTCGCCGCCGGCCACTCATCTCGCAGCATCGCGAACTGCATGGTGTCCCGCCAGGTGCCGTCCGGGCGGCGGCGGTGGCGGCGGAAGGTGCCCTCATAGGTGGCGCCCAGGCGCAGGATGGCATTGCGGGAGCGCTCATTGCGGCGGTCGGCGCACCACTGGACGCGGCCCATGCCCAGGTCCTCGAAGGCATGGGTCATCAGCAGCAGCTTGGCCTCGGTGTTGACCGCCGTGCGCCAGACCGCGCGGCCGTAGAAGGTGCCGCCTATCTCCAGCGACTCGTCCCGCGCGCTGATGTTGGCATAGCAGGTCACGCCCACACAGCGGCCGGTGGCCAGCTGGATGACGGCGAAGGGGACGAGCTCCGGATTGTCCAGCCGGGCGCCGATGACGGCGTGCAGTTCGTCCTCGGTGCGGGGCATCAGGGCGGACACCCAGCGCCATACGTCCTCGTCACCGGCGACCGCCTGGAAGAGGTCCGGCACATGGGAATGGGCCAGCGGTTCCAGCCGGACATGGCGGCCGGGGAGGGTGGTGGAACGTACGGGCGGGACGGCTGTGGTGCTGATCATGGCTGAAAGATAGGGCGTTTCGTACTAGGTGACAATGGACTTTGAGCTAGTGCAAAGAGGCGGGGTCGCCGGGGAGCGCGCTCAGCATCCGTACCGCCCTGGTCCGGGCGGCGGCGACGGGGGGAACTATGGCAGGCGCGCGGGTGAAGAGCGGGCGCGGGGGTGGGCGCCGGAGTGGGTGCCATGCCGGAATTTGACGGGGCGGGCCGCAGATCCGCATCATTCCACTAATACGTTAGTGAAAGCAGGTGGAGATGATCGCGACTGCCCCGGCAGCCCTGACGGCCACCCGGCTCGGACGCAGATTCCGGGGCGGCTGGGCGCTGCGTGACTGCGATTTCACCGTCCCGGCGGGCCGGGTCACCGGGCTCGTCGGCCCCAATGGCGCGGGCAAGAGCACCCTGCTGCACCTGGCCACCGGGCTGCTCCAGCCGACCGGCGGAGAGCTGCTGGTGTACGGCGAGCGGCCGGGCACCGACGCCGCCCGGCGGCATATCGCCTTCCTCGCCCAGGTCGGCACCCTCTCCCCGGGGCAGTGCACCCGGATAGCGCTGGCGCTGGCCTTCGGCAAGTGGCCCCAACTCCTGCTGCTGGACGAGCCCTTGGCCGATCTCGATCCGCTGGTGCGGCACGAGATCATGGGCCTGGTGATGGCCGAGGTGGCCGAGCGCGGGGTGACCGTGGTGCTGTCCTCGCACATTCTCAGCGAGCTGGAGAGCGTCTGTGACCATGTACTGCTGCTGCGCGAGGGGCGGGTGCGGCTGGCGGGGGACGCACAGGAGCTGATCGACGGGCATCTGCGGATCACCGGCCGGGCCGAGGAGGCCACGGACGACGGGCTGCCGACGGGCCTGGACCGTACCGCCGTGGTGGCATCCGCGGTCACCGGACGCCAGGTCACCGCCCTGCTGCGGGTGGCGGAGCAGTGGACGCCGCCCGCGCGGATGGTCGCCGAACACCCCACGCTGGAGGAGCTGTTGCTGGCCCATTTGCGTGCGCCCGCCGGCCGTTTCCCTGACGACCGCTTCCCCGGCGGCCGTTGCCCCGATGGTGAGGCTGTGGCGTGAAGGGCACCTACTGGCTGGCCTGGCGCCAGCAGCGCGCCCTGATCCTGGCCGGTGGCATCGCGCTGCTGATCTGTGCGGCCTGGGTGGCCTGGCGGCGGTCGGAGATGATGGCGGTCATCCACGACCACCATCTGGTGATCTGCAAGGGCTGGGACGCCTCGGAGTGCCCCCGGACCGATACGGACCTCGCGGAACGGGTGCTGCGGGACAACACCGATGGCATCCGCGCCCTGGGCGCGCTCAGTGCCGCACTGCCCGTGATCATCGGCGTCTTCTGGGGAGCACCGCTGATCGGGCGGGAGCTGGAGAGCGGTACCGCCAAGCTGGCGCTCACCCAAGGGGTGGGCATACGGGCCTGGTTGGGCAGCCGGTTCGCGCTGGCGGCCGGGTCTACGGCGGCCGGTGCGGCGGTCCTGGCCGCGCTGGTGGCCTGGTGGTGGGCGCCCATCGCCAACATGCTGGACGGGCTCTACTGGCACGACGGCTTCCTGTTCAACGCCACCGGCCCGGCGGCGGTGGCCTGTGCGCTGTTCGGCCTGGCGGTGGGCACGGCGGCGGGGCTGCTGTTCCGGCGGACCATGGCGGCGATGGGGTGCACCCTGGCGGTGGTGGTGGGGATCCGGGTGCTGCTCAACTCCGTTCGCTCCGACTGGATTTCGCCCACCCGGCGGGTCACCCCCGGGATGACGCCCAGGACACCGGTGGGAAGTGCCTGGTCCACCGGGCAGTTCGGCTATCTGGACCGCTCGGGGCGGGAGTACCCCATCGACCGGTACTGCCAGTTTTCGGGGGCGGAGCTCAAGCGCTGCATGGCGGACCATGGCTTTGTCGCCCGCTATCACAAGGTCTATCCCAGCGGGGACTTCTGGGCCTTCCAGTACATCGAGACGGCGATCTACCTGGTGGCGGCGGTGGCGCTGGTGGTGGCGGTGTGCCTCGCCCTGCGGCGCCGGCTGGTCTGAGCGGGCGGCAGCCCCGGATCCGGGTGATCCGGGTGATCCGGATGGCTCAGAGCTCGTAGAGGTCCCGGTAGGAGGGGAAGACCCCGCCGGGGCCGTCAATGCTCTCCGCCGCCAGAACTCCCTTGACCACGGCCCGGGTCAGCACCTCCGCCCCCGCGGCCAGGATCTCGTTGACCGCGCCCAGGGCGTAGTCCACCCCCTCCGGCAGCCCCTCCTCGGCGGCCAGTGGGCGGGCGCCGGTGGCCAGGGCGAAGACGGTGTCGCCGTCGGTGAGCAGATGGACCGGGTGCACCGCGCGGGCCAGACCGTCATGCGCCGTACCGGCCAGCTTCTGCGCCTGGGCACGGGTGAGCGCGGCATCGGTGGCCACCACGGCCAGGGTGGTGTTCAGCGGCGGCCGGACCGAGGCGGCGAAGCGCCGGGCGGACTCCTCCCGGGCGGCGGCCAGGGTGCGCCGGGCGGCTTCATGGCGGCCGGCATCGGGGTAGGCGACCCGCTCACCGGAGTGAAGCCGGCCGTAGAGCACGCCGGTTCGCGGGTCGGCGACCGAGCCGGCCGCGTTGACGGCGGCCAGCGCGGCGACCGTCACCCCGGAGGGCAGCACCAGGCTGGCGGTGCCGATACCGCCTTTGAGCCCGCCCGCCACGGCACCGGTGCCGGCGCCCACATTGCCCATGGCGACCGGCGTCCCCGGCCCGGCGGCGGCCGCGGCCTCGGCCGCCCGGCGGCCCAGCGCGGCATCCGGCCGGGCCCGCCAGTCGCCGCCCCGCCCCAGGTCGAACAGGGCGGCGGCGGGCACCACCGGCACCACCTGGGTGGGGTCCGGGCCCACGCGTACTCCCCGCCCCGCCTCCTCCAGCCAGGCCATCACCCCCGCGGCGGCCTCCAGGCCGAAGGCGCTGCCGCCGGTGAGCACCAGCGCCTCGACGCGCTGCACCAGATTGCGGGGGTCCAGGGCATCGGTCTCCCGGGTGCCGGGGCCGCCGCCGCGGACGTCCACGGCGGCCGTGGCACCGCCCGGCTCGGTGAGCACCACGGTGGTGCCGGACAGGGCCCGTTCACCGGCCAGCCGGGCGTGGCCGACCCGCAGGCCGGGGATGTCGGTGAGGGCGTCAAGCGGTCCCGTGCGCGGGGAATCGGTCATGGCCTCATGCGTATCACGCTTCCGTACCGGCCTGTTGGGCGGACGCCGCCGCTCCGGCTCTGGCCGCCCTGGTGGTCAGCGTGACTCCGGTGGCCACGGTGCCGGTGGCCACCAGCCCGGCCAGCAGCACCGCCCAGCGGCCGCCGAAGGTGCAGGCCAGCACCAGCACCGCGGAGACCGGCAGCACCGACTGCTGGGCCAGGCCGCGCTTCTGGTGGCGGGAGTGCACCAGCCACACGGTGAACAGGAAGAGCGCGGCCGGGACGGTGACGGCCGCGGCGGCGGCGAGGGCGGAGATATGCGCCTTGCCGGTCGCCTCCTCCACGGCCACCTCGATCCCGGCGCCGATCACCGCCACCGAGGCAAAGACCGGATAGTGGCCATAACCCCAGAGAAACGCCTGGCGGTTGGAGGCCAGATGGAGATGGATGGGCACGGCGAAGTAGATCCAGTAGGCGGCGAAGATCAGCAGCAGGCCGCCGGCCGCGATGGGCAACAGGGTGCCCAGGCCGCCGTGTTGGTCCACCCCGGACTGCACGGCGACGGTCGCCGCCGAGACGGTCTCGCCCAGCACGATGATCAGGAACAGGCCGTACCGCTCGGCGATATGGTGCGGGTGCCAGCCGGTCTGGTACGGACGCTCGGCGATCACCGGAACGGTCAGCTCCAGCAGGGCCATCACCAGAAACAGCCAGGGCTTGGCGTGCTGCGGCAGCAACAGCAGCCCCAGCCAGCCCACTTGGCACAGGCTCACGCCCTGGGCGTAGCGCATGGCGGCACAGCGCTCGGCGCCGGCGGCCGAGTGGGCGGCCCGCAGCCACTGGGCGACCATGGCCAGCCGCATAACCAGATAGCCGAACCAGACGGCGCGGAAGTCCCCGGAGTCGAAGGCGCGCGGAATTCCGGCGGCAAGCACCAGGACGCCGGCGATCTGGATCAGGGTGGTGACCCGGAAGAGGACATCATCGGTGTCGTAGGCGGAGGAGAACCAGGTGAAGTTCATCCAGGCCCACCACACGGCGAAGAACATCATCAGGTAGCCGGGGATGCCATGGGACGGGTTGCCCTCGGCCAGGGCGTGCACCAGTTGGCGGCCCGCCTGGGCCACGGCCACCACAAAGCAGAGGTCGAAGAAGAGCTCCAGGGGGGTGGCGGTGCGGTGCTCCTCGTCCCGGCCGCGGGCGGTCATGCGGCGGACGACGCCGTATGAGCGGGTGGTGGGGGAGTGGTCGCTCATGCGGTGATTGTCGCTTTGGCGGTGGGGTGGCGCGCGGTGGGCCGTACGCTGGGGGTATGAGTACCGCTCCCGAACCGGCGCCGCGCCGGGATCCCGCCACAGCGCTGGTCTTCGACGATCCGCTGGACCGGCAGTCCTCGGACGACCGGGACGAGGGGTGGGGCGAGCGGGCCCCCGCCGGGGGCGATCTTGCGTGGTTCCTTGAGCAGAAGCCGCCGCATCACCTGTAGGGGTGCGCCTACGGCAGGTGGGGGCGGGCGTGCGTTGGCGGCCGACCGTCAGGGGCGCCCCTTCAGGGGCGCGGGGAACTGCGCGACCAGCCACAGACGGCCCGCATGTGACAAGTGACCGACGGTATGGGGCCGCTCTGGAGAACGGCACCCGGCGACCGGCCCGCCAACCGCCTACCGCGGCGCGGGCACCGATGAATCCGTGCTGCCCGACGGGCCTCGGCGCTGCTCGAGGAGGGCGTCCCGGATCTGGGCGAGGAGCTCCCGCTCCGTGGGCTCGGCCGGCTTCTCCTCGGCAGAGGAGCGGGCCGCCTGGCGGTCCTGCCAGCGCTTCATCGGCAGCAGCATCAGGAAGTAGACCACCGCCGCCGTGATCAGGAAGGTGAGCGAGGCGCTGAGCACCGCGCCCCACTGGATGAAGACGCCCTTGGTGACCTCGCCCGCCGCGTTCTTGGTGCAGGGGCCCTTGAGGCAGGAGGCGTAGCGGTCCAGGTCCTTGGTGCCGAAGGCGCCGACGATCGGGTTGATCACGCCCTTCACCACGGAGTTCACGATGTTGGTGAAGGCCGCTCCGATGACCACGGCGACCGCGAGGTCGATCACATTGCCCCGCATCAGGAATGCCTTGAAGCCGCCAAGGATTCCTGTTGTCTTCTCGCTCACCGAAGGGCCTCTCTCTGTGCTCGCCTGACGCACCTGTCCTGGAATGGTCGATTCCACACCATACGAGAGGGCCTGGGCGCTCTGTCCAATCCATCGCCGTGCTCAGCGCCGTGCTCAGCCGAGATGGCCGGAGATCAGCAGGCAGCCGTACAGCGAGAGCGTTCCCGCCGCGGCCAGCAACCACGCCGCCGCTCCGTCGCACCGGCGCCCGCCGACGCGCACCGGGGCGAACCGCGGCACCGTACGCGTGGGCGGCGGGACATGGGGCGGAAGCGGCGGGACGGTTCGTACCGCGGGTACGGGAGGAGCCGGTACGGGAGGAGCCGCTTCCGGCGAGGAGGGGAAAGGGGGCATGGCGGCCACCACCTGTCGGCTGGTAGGGAGTTGGCGGAGCGCTCGGTGGAACGCTCCTCACCATGCCCGCTTTCCACGGATCCCGCTGGAGCCTGTGGACGGTGCGCGGGTTGTGAACAGCCCGCTCACCCCTGGGAGTTAGGGAAGGGCGTGGGCGGGCACACAGAGGCAGTCCCGCTCCTCGGTGGCCGGCAGCGCGCCCACCGCGTCGAAGAGCACCTCGCGCAGCCGGGAGACGTTCTCCGCGAAGACCTTCAGCACTTCCTCATGGGTGACGCCCTCGCCCGTCTCGGCGCCCGCGTCCAGGTCCGTGACCAGGGCCATGGAGGTGTAGCAGAGCCCCAGTTCGCGGGCCAGCACGGCCTCGGGGTGCCCGGTCATACCGACCACCGACCAGCCCTGGGCGGCATGCCAGCGGGACTCGGCGCGGGTGGAGAAGCGCGGCCCCTCGATCACCACCATGGTCCCGCCGTCCACCGGCTCCCAGCCCCGGCCGCGCGCCGCCGCCAGCGCCACCGCGCGCCCGGTGGGGCAGTAGGGGTCGGCGAAGGCCAGGTGCACCACCTCGGGGACCCGGCCGTCCGGGCCGATGGGCTCACCGTCGAAGTAGGTCTGGACCCGGGACCTGGTGCGGTCCACCAGCTGGTCCGGCACCAGCAGCGTCCCCGGCCCGTACTCCGGCCGCAGGCCGCCCACCGCACAGGGGCCCAGCACCTGGCGGACGCCCAGCGAACGCAGCGCCCAGAGGTTGGCCCGGTAGTTGATGCGGTGCGGCGGAAGGTGGTGCTTGCGCCCATGGCGGGGCAGGAAGGCCACCTTGCGTCCGGCCAGTTCGCCGAGGAACAGCGAGTCGCTGGGATCCCCGTAGGGCGTCCGTACGGTGATCTCGGTCACATCATCGAGGAAGGAGTAGAACCCCGATCCGCCGATGACCCCTATCTCAGCCTGTGTGCCGAGCGCGTCGGCCATGCTCGTGTCCACCATGCGATCACCCTAGCCGGGCCGGACCGGACCCGTATGGACACAAGGAGCCCACGGCCTGCGCGGGCAGGCGGTGGGCTCCATCGCGCGAGATGCACGAAAAGGGTGCGATATGGGTGAGTGTGAGCTCGTCAGGCGGCCGTCGAGGTGCTCGCCGACGAAGAGGACGACGAGGACGCCGAGGACGACGCGGACGAGGAAGTGGACGACGACGGCTTCGAGGACGAGGCCGGCGTGCTGCTGGACGACGAGCCGCGGCTGTCGTTGCGGTAGAAGCCGGAGCCCTTGAAGACGATGCCGACCGCGGAGAAAACCTTCTTCAGGCGTCCGTCACAGCTCGGGCACACGGTCAGGGCGTCATCGGTGAACTTCTGCACCGCCTCGAGGCCCTCGCCGCATTCGGTGCACTGGTACTGGTAAGTCGGCACTTGCTCCTCCTGGCACTCTCACTCAATGAGTGCTAACGACGCTCCATAGTGCAGTATTCCGCTCCGTCAGTCCACTGAGACGGGGTCTCGGTGACCGACTCCACGCTGGGCGACGACCGTGCCGCCGCCCACCGGAGTGAGCCGCTTGCGCAGCGTCAGCAGAACCAGCAGGGCCAGCGCGGTACCGCCCAGCGGCACCAGGAAGCCGGTGTGGGCGCTGAACTTGTCCACCAGCCGCCCGGCCACCGTGGACCCGGCCGCCTGGCCCAGGCCCACCGCACCGGTCAGCCAGGTGAACGCCTCCGTCCGGGCGTTCGCCGGAACCAGGGACTCCACCAGGGTGTAGCCGTTGATCAGCGAGGGGGCGATGCACAGGCCCACCAGCAGCCCCAGGCCGCCCAGCAGCGGCACCGACTGCACCGACCACAGCGGGGTGGTGGCCAGGGTCAGCAGCGGGTAGGCGAACAGCAGCCGGCGCTGCGGGGCGCTGCGCCAGGCAACGGTGCCGCAGACGATGCCCGCGCCCATGTTCCCGGCCGCGAATGCGCCATAGAGCAGGCCGTTGATGCCCGGCTGACCGATGGACTCGGTGAAGGCGGTCAGCGACATCTGCATACCGCCGAAGACCGAGCCAATGCCCAGGAAGACGCAGATCAGCACCCGCACACCCGGCACCGAGAGCGCGGAGGCGCCCTTCTCCCGGGTGCCGGCGACGCCGCCGGGCTGCGGCTGGGTGCCCCGCTGGGCGGCGAACAGCAGGCCGCCGACCAGGGTGAGCACGGCCTCGGCGACCAGGCCCGCGGAGGGGTGGACGCCGGTGCACAGGGCGGTGGCCAGCACCGGGCCGATCACAAAGGTGAACTCGTCGGTGACCGATTCAAAGGCCGCCGAGGTGCCCATCAGCGGGGTGCCGGTCAGCTTGGCCGCCCAGCGGGCCCGCACCATGGGGCCGATCTGCGGGGTGGACGCACCGGCCGGCACCGCCGCCGCGAACAGCGCCCACAGCGGGGCGCCGGACAGCGCCAGGCTGATCAGCAGCGAGATCGCCGCGGCATGGATGATCACGCCGGGGATCAGCACCGCGGCCTGCCCGAAGCGGTCCGCGAGCTTGCCGCCCTGCGGGGCGAACAGCGCCATGGAGACGCCCGCGGTCGCCGAGACGGCGCCCGCGGTGGTGTACGAGCCGGTGGTGTGCTGCACCAGCAGCAGGATGCCGATGGTCAGCATCGCAAAGGGCTGCCGGGCCAGGAAGCCGGGGAGCAGGAACGTCCAGGCGCCGCGGGTGCGCAGCAGCTGTCCGTACCCGGGGCGTGCCCCGGAGTCGTCGTGGACCGTGGTCGCCACGGCCGGGCCTTTCCGCCACCTGGTAGCACGCCCCGGACGAAGGGTCGCCAACGGAGCGCGCCGAGAGCTGTCCTCTCGCGCAGGACCGTGGTAGATACCGATCCGGCCGCCTTGTGTTACGCGGCCACGGCCGCCGTGCGGTCGCGCCAGCCCTGCATCAGGCAGAGTTGGTTCGGATTTGGGGTCGAGCAAAGGGTCAGAAAAAAGCGGTCCCCGCACCACCGGGCCGAGACCCGGCAGAGCAGTGGTCCGCACTGCCGGGCCGAGACCCGGCAATGCGAACAAAAGACCTACTTCTTCCTTACCATACCTGCCGCACCACGGTCACCAGTAGTCCCCAGCCATCCCGCCAGCTTGCCGCCCTCGGCGACTGCCCGCAGCCGCTTCTCGGCCGCGTCCCGCACCGGGTCGGTGGCCACCACCAGCAGTTCGTCCCCGCGCCGCAGCACCGTGGACGGCAGCGGGACAAAGCTGGCTCCCTCGCGCACCACCAGGGTGACCGCCGATCCGGCGGGCAGCCGCAGCTCGGAGACCTCCACCCCATGCATCCGGGAGCCGGGCGGGATGGCCACCGACAGCAGATGGCCGCGCAGCCGTTCCAGCGGCGCCGACTCGATGCCCAGGTCCTCGGCCTCCGCCTCGCCCAGCCGCAGCCGCCGGGCCAGCCAGGGCAGGGTCGGGCCCTGGACCAGGGTGTAGACGATCACCAGGACAAAGACGATATTGAAGATCCGGCGGCTGTCCGGGACCCCGGCCACCATGGGGATGGTCGCCAGCACAATGGGCACCGCGCCGCGCAGCCCCGCCCAGGACAGCAGCACCTTCTCCGCCCAGGGGGTGCGGAACGGGGCGGTGCTCACCAGGACCGACACCGGCCGGGCCACCATCGTCAGCACCAGGCCCACAAACAGCGCGGGGAGGAAGTCGGCGCCCAGCTCATGCGGGGTGACCAGCAGGCCGAGCAGGACGAACATCCCGATCTGGGCGATCCAGCCGAGCCCCTCGGCGAAGCCTCGGGTGGCCGCCCAGTGCGGCAGCTTGGCGTTGCCCAGTATCAGTGCCGCCAGATAGACGGCCAGGAAGCCGGAGCCATGGGCCAGCGCGCCGCCCGCATAGGCGATGGTGGCGATGGCCATTACCGCGATGGGATAGAGGCCGGAGGCGGGCAATGCCACATGGCGCATGGCATAGGCGCCCAGCAGGCCGATGGCGATGCCCACGGCGGCGCCGATGGCCAGTTCCAGGGCGATCCTGCCCAGCAGCAGATACCAGTGATCGACCGGTCCGGCGGCCGAGAAGGCCACCACCAGGATCACCACGGGGGCGTCATTGAAGCCGGACTCGGCTTCCAGCACACCGGTGAGACGGGCCGGCAGCGGGACATTGCGCAGGACGGAGAAGACGGCGGCCGCGTCGGTGGAGGAGACCACCGCACCGATGATCAGTGACTGGCGCCAGTCGATGCCCGCCAGATAGTGCGCGGCCGAGGCGGTGACGCCGACGCTCACGGCCACGCCGACAGTGGAAAGGACGGCGGCGGCGGGCAGGGCCGGTCTGATCTCGTGCCACTTGGTGCCCAGGCCGCCCTCGGCCAGGATCACCACCAGGGCCGCATAACCGATGACCTGCGTCAGGCCCACGTCATTGAAGTGGACGCCGATGCCGTCCTGGCCTATCGCTACGCCGATGCCCAGATAGACGAGCAGGCTGGGCAGCCCGCTGCGGGAGGAGATGCGCACCGCGGCGACCGCTACCAGCAGCACCAGCGAGCACACCAGCAGGAGTTCATTGAGGTGGTGGACAGTCAGGGGCCGCTCCCATCACTAGCTGTGTGGACCAGAACTTGATTTCCTCATCTAATATTTTACGGGTTCTTAACGCGGTTCGGGGCGGACGCTGTCCGGTCCGGGGCGCTGCGGCCACTCCGCGTCGGGCCGCCGGCCGCCCTGCGCCTATGGTTGCTTCCAGCACTCCAGGACCACCCTGCCCCGCGAAGGACAGCGATGCCCGCCAACAAGACCGGCCCTTCCGGCAAAAAGAAGAAGGGGCGACGCGCCCGCCTGCTCGTGATCACCCTTGTGCTGCTGCTCGTGGCGGGCGTCGGATACGGCGCGTACTGGAGCGTCAGCACCGTCCGCGCCTCCTTCCCGCAGACCACCGGCACCCTTCAGCTCAAGGGGCTGTCCGGCCAGGTCAAGGTGGTCCGGGACGGCAATGGCATTCCGCAGGTCTACGCGGACAACGCCGAGGACCTCTTCCGCGCCCAGGGCTTTGTCCAGGCGCAGGACCGGTTCTGGGAGATGGACGTCCGCCGGCATCTGACGGCCGGCCGGCTCTCCGAGATGTTCGGTGACAGCCAGGTGGAGACGGACGCCTTTGTACGGACCCTGGGCTGGCGCCGGGTGGCCCAGCAGGAGTACGACACCAAGCTGTCGGCCACCACCAAGAAGTACCTCCAGGCCTACTCGGACGGCGTCAACGCCTACCTCAAGGACCATCAGGGCAAGTCGCTGTCGGTGGAGTACGCGGTCCTGAAGTTCCAGAACGACTACAAGCCGGAGCAGTGGACCCCGGTGGACTCGGTGGCCTGGCTCAAGGCCATGGCCTGGGACCTGCGTTCCAATATGCGCGACGAGATCGACCGCTCGCTGGCGGCGACCCGGCTGAGCGCCAAGCAGATCGACGAGCTGTACCCGCCGTACCCCTACGACCGCAACAAGCCGATCGTGGAGGGCGGTTCCTATGACCCGCTGACCAAGACCTTCGACCCCAAGGGCACCCCGTCCGAGACCCCGCGGATCCCGGGCACCGGCATCACGACGGGCGGCTCCAACGCCGCCAATGGGCTGCGCAATGGGCTGTCCTCGCTGTCCAGGACGCTGGATCAGGTC
The DNA here is from genome assembly GCF_003121295.1 of Streptomyces orinoci. Classification (GTDB taxonomy): domain Bacteria; phylum Actinomycetota; class Actinomycetes; order Streptomycetales; family Streptomycetaceae; genus Streptomyces; species Streptomyces orinoci. The sequence goes on along the minus strand of NZ_PHNC01000029.1, from coordinate 1,145,654 downwards.
CCGGCGCTGCTGGGCCCCAATGGCAATGGCATCGGCTCCAACTCCTGGGTGGTGTCCGGCAAGTACACCGCCACCGGTAAGCCGCTGCTGGCCAACGACCCGCATCTGGCACCGCAGATGCCCTCGCTCTGGTACCAGATGGGGCTGCACTGCACCAAGGTCAGCGCCTCCTGCCCCTATGACGTGGCGGGTTACACCTTCTCCGGCATGCCGGGCGTGGTGATCGGCCACAATGCCGATATCGCCTGGGGCATGACCAATCTGGGTGCGGATGTGTCCGATCTCTATCTGGAGAAGGTCACTTCGGACACCTACCTCTTTGACGGCAAGCAACTGCCGCTCCAGACCCGCAAGGAGACCGTCAAGGTCGCCGGCGGTGCCACCCGCGAGTTCACCATCCGTTCCACCAACAATGGGCCGATCGTCTCGGACCGCAATGACGAGCTGGGCAAGGTGGGCCAGGACGCACCGGTGAAGGACCCGGCGCCGGACCGGGCCGAGGGCTATGCGGTGTCGCTGCGCTGGACCGCCCTGGAGCCGGGCCGCACCATGGACGCGGTCTTCGCCCTGGACCAGGCCACCGACTTCCAGGAATTCCGCAAGGCCGCGGGCGAGTTCGACGTTCCCTCGCAGAACCTGATCTACGCGGACACCAAGGGCAATATCGGCTACCAGGCGCCGGGCCGGATCCCGGTGCGCGGCAAGGGCAGCGACGGCAGTCTCCCGGCGGCCGGCTGGGACCCCAGCACCCGCTGGAAGGACTACCTGCCGCAGTCCGCGCTGCCCTGGGAGTACAACCCGTCGCGCGGTTATATCGTCACCGCCAACCAGGCCGTGGTGGGCAAGGACTACCCGTTCAAGCTGACCGGCGACTGGGGCTATGGCACCCGCAGCCAGCGGATAAACGATCTGATCCAGTCCAAGATCAAGGACGGCGGGAAGATCTCGACGGACGACATGCAGAAGATGCAGATGGACAACAGCAGCGAGATCGGCAAGCTGCTGACGCCCTACCTGCTCAAGGTCAAGGTCAAGGCCGCCAATGAGCGCGAGACCCAGTACGTCCGGGACGCGCAGAAGCTGCTGAAGGACTGGGACTACAACCAGGACGCCGACTCGCCCGCGGCCGCGTACTTCAACGCGGTCTGGCGCAATGTCCTCAAGCTGGCCTTCGGCAACAAGCTGCCCAAGGAGCTGCGGGTCAAGGGCCAGTGCCTGCGGGTCCGCCCGGCCAATGACTCCGGGCCGCAGGAGGACCTCAACGGCAACACCCGGCTGGTCACCGAGTGCGGCGAGCGGGACCCGGACTCGGCGCAGCCGGACGGCGGCGACCGCTGGTTCGAGGTGGTGCGCAATATCCTCGACAAGCCGGACAGCCCGTGGTGGAAGACCAATGGCACCCGTGCCAACCCGGGCGCCACCAACCGGGACGAACTGCTCAACAAGGCCATGCAGGACGCCCGTTGGGAGCTGACCGCCAAGCTGGGCAAGGACGTCAACTCCTGGAGCTGGGGCCGGCTGCACCAGCTGACCCTGCGCAACCAGACGCTGGGCACCAAGGGCCCCGCCATTGTGCGCTGGCTGCTCAACCGCGGCCCGTGGAACCTGGCGGGCGGCGAGGCCGCCGTCAACGCGGCCGGCTGGAACGCGGCGGGCGGCTATGGCGTGGTCTGGGTGCCGTCCATGCGGATGGTGGTCAACCTGGGCGATCTGGACAAGTCCCGGTGGATAAACCTCACCGGCGCCTCCGGGCACGCCTATAACGCCCACTACTACGACCAGACGGACAAGTGGGCCAAGGGCGAGCTGCTGCCCTGGGCGTTCAGCGCGGACGCGGTGAACAAGGCGGGGGACGACACGCTGACGCTGAAGCCTTAGGGCTCCGCCGTCGGGCGAGGTGCTACGACTGCGGGCCGTCGGTGGCCGGTCGCGCAGTTCCCCGCGCCCCTTGGGGGCGCCGGAACCGGCGCAGGCCGTCGGGGGTGATCACCGCGTGGACGGGGTGGTCGTGGGGTTCCCGGGGAACCCGCGCGACCACCTCGTTCGCATAGAGCAGGACGATCAGCGCCGGATCGGTCCCCGCCCGCGCCAGCCGGGCCAGCACCCGGTCGTAGGAGCCGCCGCCGCGCCCCAGCCGCAGGCCCTGGCCGTCCACCGCCAGGCCCGGCAGCAGCACCGCGTCCGCCTCCGTCACCGCTTTTGGGCCCAGCCGCTCGCCGTCCGGCTCCAGCAGACCGCGGCCGGCCGGCCGCAGCTGCTCCGGGCCCCGGTAGCGGGCCCAGTCCAGGTCGTTGTCGGGGAGCAGCACCGGCAGCAGGACGCGCACGCCCCGGGTGCGCAGCGCTTCCAGCAGCGCCCGGGTGCCCGGCTCGCTGCCCACCGACACATAGCCGGCCACGGTGCCCGCCCCGGTCAGCTCCGGCAGGCCAAGCGCGTGCCGGGCCAGGTCACGCTCCGCCACCGCCCGCTGCTCTGCGTTCAGCGCGGCCCGTGCGGCCAGCAGGGAGCGCCGCAGTTCCGCCTTGGCGCCGGCCATCAAGCCCTCCCGATCATCAATTGTTCGTACAAACTCATTTTCGGGGGCCATACTCGGTGAAGCCGTATCTTCGCCCTTACGCAACGGATAGTGTTCGACCCATGACTCAAGCGCGCCCCCGGATCAGCAAGGCTGTCATCCCCGCCGCCGGGCTCGGAACCCGTTTTCTCCCCGCCACCAAGGCCACTCCCAAGGAGATGCTGCCGGTGGTGGACAAGCCGGCCATCCAGTATGTGGTGGAAGAGGCGGTCAACGCGGGTCTGTCTGACGTCCTCATGATCACCGGCCGTAACAAGCGCCCCCTTGAGGACCACTTCGACCGCAACTACGAGCTGGAAGAGGCCCTGCGGCGCAAGGGCGACGAGTCCCGCCTCTCCCGCGTCCAGGAGTCCAGCAACCTGGGCACCATCCACTATGTGCGCCAGGGCGACCCCCGGGGCCTGGGTCATGCCATCCTGTGCGCCGCCCCGCATGTGGGCAATGAGCCCTTCGCGGTGCTGCTGGGCGACGACCTGATCGACGCCCGGGACCCCCTGCTCTCCCGCATGGTGGACATCCAGCGGCTGCGCGGCGGCAGCGTGATCGCGCTGATGGAGGTCGATCCCTCCCAGGTCCATCTCTATGGCTGCGCGGCCTTCAAGCCCACCGACATCGAGGATGTGGTGGAGGTCACCGGCCTGGTGGAGAAGCCCGACCCGGCCGAGGCGCCCAGCAACTACGCGGTGATCGGCCGCTATGTGCTGGACCCGGCCGTCTTCGAGGTGCTGCGTGAGACGCCGCCCGGCCGCGGCGGCGAGATCCAGCTGACCGACGCCCTTCAGGCGCTGGCCGCCGAACCCGGCCTGGGCGGCCCGGTGCACGGCCTGGTGTTCAAGGGCCGCCGCTATGACACCGGGGACCGCGGCGACTATCTGCGGGCCATTGTCAGACTGGCATGCGAACGCGAGGATCTGGGCCCGGACTTCCGCGCCTGGCTTCGCAGTTACGTCACCGAGGAGATGTAGCGCTTTGAGCAGCACCGCCCAAGATGCCATCGAGCGGCCGCAGTTGTGGTCGGTGGACGAGCATCTCGACGACATCCTGCGGAAGATCCGCCCGCTGGAGCCGATCGAGCTGCAACTCCTGGACGCCCAGGGGTGTGTGCTGGTCGAGGACGTCATCGTGCCCGCCCCGCTGCCGCCCTTCGACAACAGCTCCATGGATGGCTTCGCGGTGCGCACCGCCGATGTCCGGGACGCCACCGAGGAGTTCCCGGCGGTGCTCACCGTGGCCGGTGATGTGGCGGCGGGCGGCGCGCGCCCGTCCGCCCTGGAGCCCGGCGAGGCCGCCCGGATCATGACCGGGGCCCCGCTGCCGCCCGGAGCGGAGGCCGTGGTTCCGGTGGAGTGGACCGACGGTGGGCTGGGCGGGGGGCCGGTGGACGCCATGCCCGCCGCGGGTGCTGCCGAGGTCCGGGTGTTCCGCCCGGTCAAGGCCCGGGAGCATGTACGGGCCAAGGGCAGCGATGTGGGCGCCGGGGAGCTGGCGCTGGCCGCCGGCACCATCCTGGGCCCGCCCCAGCTGGGGCTGCTGGCGGCCATCGGCCGGGCCACCGTACCGGTGCGGCCCCGGCCCAGGGTGGTGGTGCTCTCCACCGGCAGCGAGCTGGTCCCGCCCGGCGAGGAGCTGCCGCCCGGCCGGATCCATGACTCCAACAGCTTTGTGCTGACCGCCTGCGCCCGGGACGCCGGAGCCCAGCCCTACCGGGCGGGCACCGTGCACGACGACCCGGAGACGCTGCGCGCCACCCTGGAGGACCAGCTGATCCGCGCCGACCTGGTGGTCACCAGCGGCGGGGTGAGCGTGGGGGCGTATGACGTGGTCAAGGAGGCGCTCTCGGAGCTCACCGAGGAGGAGGGCCGGGTGGAGTTCCGCCGGCTGGCCATGCAGCCCGGCAAGCCGCAGGGCTTCGGCCGGATCGGCCCGGACCGAGTGCCGCTGTTCGCCCTGCCCGGCAACCCGGTCAGCGCCTATGTCTCCTTCGAGCTCTTCGTCCGTCCCGCGGTACGGGCCCTGATGGGGCTGGAACCCCAGGACCGGCGCACCGTACGCGCCCGGTGCGCCGAGGCGATCGGCTCCTCGCCCGGGGGCCGCCGTCAGTATCTGCGCGGACGGTATGCCGAGGGCACCGTCACCGCCGTGGGCGGTCCGGGATCGCACCTGGTCAAGGCGCTGGCCGAGGCCAACGCCCTGATCGTGGTCCCGGAGGAGGTCACCTCCGTCCCGGCCGGGACGGAGGTCGAGGTGATCCTGCTCGGCTGACCGCCCGCGGCGCCGGGTACGGTGTCTGCCCACTGCTGACCGCACTGGACCGGGAGAACGATGAGCAGCGCCCAGGACCGGCCCGTCCGCCTCACCCATCTCGATGACGCGGGCGCGGCGCGCATGGTGGACGTCTCGGAGAAGGACATCACCGCCCGCACCGCCCGGGCCAGTGGACGGGTGCTGGTGGCCCCCCGGGTGGTGGAGCTGCTGCGCGGCGGCGGCATCCCCAAGGGCGACGCCCTGGCCACCGCCCGTATCGCGGGCATCATGGGAGCCAAGCGCACCCCCGACCTCATCCCGCTCTGCCATCCCCTGGATGTCTCCGGTGTCCGGGTGGACCTCGGGGTGACCGACGACGCCGTGGAGATCACCGCCACCGTGAAGACCACCGGCCGCACCGGAGTGGAGATGGAGGCCCTGACCGCGGTCTCGGTCGCCGCCCTGACGGTGGTGGACATGGTCAAGGCGGTGGACAAGGCCGCAGTGATCACCGACATCCGGGTCGAGGAGAAGACCGGCGGCAAGTCCGGCTCCTGGAGCCGGTCATGAGGGCGCTGGTGGTCACCGCCTCCAACCGGGCCGCCGCCGGGGTCTACCCGGACCGCGGCGGCCCGCTGCTGGCCGAGGGCCTGGCCGCGCTGGGCTTCACCGTGGACGGCCCCCGGGTGGTCCCGGACGGGGACCCGGTGGAGGCGGCCCTGCGGGAGGCGGTGGCGGCCGGGTACGACGCGGTGGTCACCACCGGCGGTACCGGCCTGACCCCCTCCGACCGCACTCCGGAGGCCACCGCGAAGGTGCTGGACTACCAGGTGCCCGGCATCGCCGAGGCCATCCGGGCCGAGGGCCTGCCCAAGGTGCCCACCGCCGCGCTCTCCCGGGGCCTGGCCGGGGTCGCCGGGCGCACCCTGATCGTCAATCTGCCCGGCTCCACCGGCGGCGTCCGGGACGGCCTGGCCGTGCTGGGGCGGCTGCTGGTGCACGCGGTGGAGCAGCTGCACGGCGGTGACCACCCCAGACCGGACGCCCGGACCACCGCATGAGCCTGTGGCCGGTCCAGCTGGCGGACGGGGATGTGGCCCTGCGTCCCATCCGGCAGCGCGACCAGCGCACCTGGCGGGAGGTCAACCGGCGCAACCGCGACTGGCTGCGCCCCTGGGAGGCCACCGTGCCGCCCCCGCCGCCCGGCGCGCTGCCCGCCCGGCGGCCCAGCTACCGGCAGATGGTCCGGCATCTGCGCGCCGAGGCCCATGCGGGCCGGATGCTGCCCTTTGTGATCGAGTACCAGGGCCGGCTGGTGGGCCAGCTCACCGTGGCCGGGATCACCTGGGGCTCGATGTGCTCGGCCCATATCGGCTACTGGGTGGACCAGGAGGTGGCGGGCCGCGGGGTGATGCCCACCGCCGTGGCGCTGGTCACCGACTACTGCTTCGGCACCCTGGGCCTGCACCGGCTGGAGGTCTGCATTCGCCCCGAGAACCTGCCCAGCCGCCGGGTGGTGGAGAAACTCGGCTTCCGCGAGGAGGGGCTGCGGCCGCGTTATCTGCACATCGACGGCGCCTGGCGGGATCACCTGGTGTACGCGCTGACGGCGGACGAGATGACCGAGGGACTGCTCTCCCGCTGGCACCGTGCCCAGCGGCACCGATCCGAGAAATAAAATAAATGTTCGAATTCGATCGGCTCCGATCCCGGAAATCACAAAAAAAGTTCGAGATATCAGCCGGTTCGTGCGACACACCGCGCCAATTGGCGGAATCCCTTGCGCGCGCCCCTCTACCGTGTGCCTGTGAGCAGCAGCGGCCTGATCTACGCAGTCATCGTCGGAGCCTGGGCCGCCTACTTGGTGCCGATGTGGCTCCGTAGGCAGGACGAGCTCAACGAAGCCCGTCCGACGGAACGCTTCAGCACCGCCATCCGGTTGTTGTCCGGACGGGCGGGCATGGAGCGCCGGTACGCCAAGGAACTCGAGGGGCGCACCCGGGCCGATGCGCCCGTACCCGCGGAGGCCGCCGAGCCGGAGCCGCGTCCGGCCGAACCCGAGACGGTCGCCGAGCCGGCCCCCGTCCGGCCGCCCGCCGCGCACGCCCCCGGTCACGCACCGACCCCGGCCGAGCGGGCCCGGCGCTCCAAGGTCCTCGCCCGCCGCCGGCGCACCACGGTGGTGCTGTTCCTGGCCTTCACCCTGGGCGCGGTGGTCGCCGGCGTGGGTGGCCTGGAGTTCCTGTGGGCTCCCGCCGGACCTGCGCTGCTGCTGAGCGCCTATATCTGCTATCTGCGGGTCCAGGAGCGGCGGCGGTTCGCCTTTGTAATGGACCAGCGCCGGGCCGAACTGGCCGCGCAGCGGCTGCGGGAGGGCCGGCCCCGCCCTTCACCGGCGGTGGACGCGGGCGAGACCGCTGACACCGCCGTGCACCCGGCCCCCACCCCCGAGCCCTCGCCGCGCAGCGCCGACCGGCGGGCCCTGGTGGAGCAGACCGACCACGCCGAGTGGGTGGACCAGCAGCGCGACCGGGACGCGGGCGACGGCTGGGAGCCGGTGCCGGTGCCGCTGCCGACCTATGTCACCGCCCCGGTGGCCCCCCGGGCCACCGATGGCGTGGACCTCGGCGCCGCCGACACCTGGAGCTCGGCCCGCTCCAGCACCGCCGAGCCCGCCGCCGACCGCCGCCCGGCCCCCGAGGAGCGCCGTGGGGTACGCCCCCGCCGCCGTTCCCGGGACCGCGGCCGTACTCCGCTGTTCGACCAGTACGCCGAGGACGGCAGCCGCCCGCGTGCGGCCAATGAGTGACGCTCGCTGCGCTGACCAGCGACGGGGTGGCAGAGGAGCGATTTCCAACCATCCCTGTGGGGGTGCTAGAGTTTCACTCGTTGCAAGGGCCTGTGGCGCAGTCCGGTAGCGCACCTCGTTCGCATCGAGGGGGTCAGGGGTTCAAATCCCCTCAGGTCCACCAGCAACGATCCCGTCCGATCGCTTCGATCGGGCGGGATCTTTTTATTTGACCGGCCGTCAGGCGCCGGGGTGAGCGGCAAAGCTCCTGACGGGGCGCCAGAGCCGGCTATCCCGCCCGGGACGGGGCCGGGGCGCCCAGGGCCGCGCAGATGGCGGTGGTCAGGGTGTCCAGATAGTCCGGGGGCAGCGCGGCGCGGCCCATGACCAGGCGCCAGTAGAGGGGGCCGCTGGCCAGATCCACGGCCAGGGTGACATCGGCGTCCGGCGGGAGCTCGCCGCGGGTGACGGCCTTGTGGACCACCGCTTCGGCCATGGCCTGCTGGGAGTCGCGCAGGGCGGTGCGCAGCGCCTGGGCGATGTCGTCATTGCGGGCGGCCTCGGCCAGCAGATCGGGGATGATCTGGTGGGCCACCGGGTGCCGCATGATCCGGGCGATCGCCTTGAGCAGGGCCTTGATGTCGCCATGCAGGGTGCCGGTGTCGGGAGCGGGCACGCCCTGTTCGGCGAGGGCCGAGACCAGGTCCAGGACGATGGGCAGCTTGGAGGGCCAGCGGCGGTAGATGGCGGCCTTGCCCACGCCCGCCCGCCGGGCGACCCGCTCTATCGACAGCCGGCCGTAGCCGACGGTGGCGAGTTCCTCGAAGACGGCGGCGCGGATCGCGTCGGTGACCTCCGGGCGCAGCACCGCGGCGCCCGCGGGGGTGCGGCGCGGCTTGGCCGGCTCCTTGTCCCCGGGCTTCTTGTCCAAGGGCTCCTTTGGCGCCGGCTCCTTCTGCACTGACTCCTTCTCCATGCGCCCGAGCCTACCGCGAGGACGGAACGGTTGCGTTCCGACGCGCGAGTGTTCTAGCGTGGCGCTCACGGAACGGTCCCGTTCCGTCGTGTCGATCGAGAGCTGAGAGTGCGCAGGTGACCGTAGAGACGCCCGCCGCCGAGCTGGCCGCCGAGTACGGCCTGTCGGTCAGCGGCGCCCGGCCTTCGCTGCCGGATTACGCCCGGCAGCTATGGGCCCGGCGGCACTTCATCCTGGCCTTCTCCCGGGCCAAGCTGACCGCCCAGTACAGCCAGGCCAAGCTGGGACAGGTCTGGCAGGTGGCCACCCCGCTGCTGAACGCGGCGGTGTACTACCTCATCTTCGGTCTGCTGCTGGACAGCAAGCGCCATGTGGGAGACGGCACCCCCAAGGCGTTCATTCCGTTCCTGGTGACCGGGGTCTTTGTCTTTACCTTCACCCAGAGTTCGGCGATGGCCGGCGTCCGGGCGATATCCGGGAATCTGGGGCTGGTGCGCGCATTGCACTTCCCGCGGGCGGCGCTGCCGGTCTCCTTCGCCCTCCAGCAGCTCCAGCAGCTGCTGTATTCCATGGTGGTGCTGCTGGCCATCATGGTGGGCTGCGGCCATATACCGCGGCTTTCCTGGCTGTTGGTGATTCCGGTGCTGGTCTGCCAGTTCCTCTTCAATACCGGACTGGCCATGGTGCTGGCCCGCCTGGGCAGCAAGACCCCCGACCTGGCACAGCTGCTGCCCTTTATCCTGCGCACCTGGATGTATCTGTCCGGCGTGATGTATCCGCTGATCAACAACCTCAAGCGGATGCATGCCTCGCCCATGGTGGTGGACCTGGTCAGCGCCAACCCCGCCGCCGTCTATATCGACCTGATGCGTTTCTCCCTGATGGGGCATGTCAAGGGTGCTCCGCTGCCGCACCATGTCTGGCTGCTGGCCATTGGCTGGGCGGTCGTCCTGGGCATCGGCGGTTTCATTTACTTCTGGAAGGCTGAGGAGCAGTACGGCCGTGGCTGAGCAGAAGCAGAACGAGCGCATTCCCACCGTGATCGCGGACGATGTGCACATCGTCTACCGGGTGCATGGTGGCAGTACCGGGCGGGGCAGTGCCACCGCCGCCCTCAACCGCATCATCCGCCGCAAGCCGGGTGCGGGCGTCCGTGAGGTGCATGCCGTCAAGGGTGTGAGCTTCACCGCCTACCGGGGCGAGGCGATCGGTCTGATCGGCTCCAATGGGTCCGGGAAATCAACGCTGTTGAAGGCGATCGCGGGGCTGCTGCCCACCGAGCGCGGCAAGGTCTACACCGATGGCCAGCCCTCGCTGCTGGGGGTCAACGCGGCGATGATGAACGACCTCACCGGCGAGAAGAACGTCCTGCTGGGCGGTCTGGCGATGGGCATGTCCCGGGAGCAGGTCCGCGCCCGCTACCAGGAGATCGTGGACTTCTCCGGGATCAATGAGAAGGGTGACTTCATCACCCTGCCGATGCGGACGTACTCCTCGGGCATGGCGGCCCGGCTGCGGTTTTCCATCGCCGCCGCCAAGGACCATGACGTCCTGATGATCGACGAGGCGCTGGCCACCGGCGACCGGGCGTTTCAGAAGCGCTCGGAGGAACGGGTGCGCCAACTGCGCGAGCAGGCGGGCACGGTGTTCCTGGTCAGTCATAACAACCGCTCCATCAGGGATACCTGCAACCGGGTGCTGTGGCTGGAACGCGGTGAGCTGATGATGGACGGGCCCACCGAGGAAGTGGTTTCGGCCTATGAGAAGGAGACGGCTCGCTGAGTGCCGGTGTTAGCCTCGGGCGTGCTCAACAACGTCCTTGTCTGTCCGGTCTGTGGCGAAGAACTGCTGCTTGCCGACCGCTCGCTGCGCTGCGCCAACCGCCACACCTTCGATATGGCCCGGCAGGGGTATGCGGGGCTGCTCACCGGCGGAATGCGGGCGGGCAGCGCGGACACCGCGGAGATGGTGCGGTCCCGGGCCGCCTTTCTGGGGGCGGGGCACTACGCACCACTGGCCCGCGCGGTGGCCGGGGCGGTGGCGGAGTGCTGTCCGCCGGACGGCACCCTGCTGGACGCCGGGGCGGGCACCGGCTACTACCTGGCCACGGCCCTGGAGGCGGTGCCCGGGGCCCGCGGACTGGCGCTGGACGTCTCCAAGTTCGCCCTGCGGCAGGCGGCCCGGGCGCACCCCCGGGTGAGCGCGGCCACCTGGGACGTCTGGCGGCCGCTGCCGGTGCGTTCCGGCTCGGTTGATGTGGTGCTCAATGTCTTCGCGCCCCGTAATGGCCCGGAGTTCCACCGGGTGCTGCGGCCCGGCGGGGCGCTGGTGGTACTGACGCCGACACCGGGTCATCTGGCCGAACTACGCGGCGCCGCCGGGCTGCTGACGGTGGATGAGGCCAAGGAGGAGCGGCTGCGGCGCTCCCTGGGCGACCGGTTCCGGCCGGAGAGCGAGCAACGGGTGGAGTTCCGCGCCACGTTGGGCGCCGAGGACGTAGCGAACCTGGTGCTGATGGGGCCGAGTGCGCACCATGTGGATCCTGATGAACTGCGGCGGCGCACCGAGCGGTTGACGGTTCCCTTCCCCGTGACGGTCTCCTGCCGGATCACGGTGTTCCGGGCGGCGTGACCCACGGCGTGTTCTACGGCGCGATCCATGGTGTGACCTAGATCATCGTTTGGGCGGCGGTGCGGCGTTCCCGCCCCGTGGCAGGATCATGCGGATCGTTACCTGCGAGTAATCGCAAGGTGCCCGCTCAGTGCGGCCGGAACGGGGGCCGGCGCACCTCCTGCCCTATGAGGAACCCACTTGCGCACGTCCCAAAGGAACGTACTCATACCGGCGTTGACCATCGCCTCCCTGGCGCTGGCCGGCTGCTCGTCGTCCGGCTCCGCCCAGTCCGCCGCCAAGGACGGCGGCCGGACGCCGTCCTCCTCCGCCCCGGCCGACGAGCCCCAGCTGGCGGTCGCCGCGGCCCCGGCCGGTGCCGTGGTGCCAAGTGCGGTGGCGCACCAGGCCGATGACGCCTCCGCCTCCTCCGGTGCGTCCGCCGCGGCACCGCAGGCCCATAAGTCCTCGCTCAAGGTTGCCTCCTATGACCGGCGCAGCGGCCGGGCCGTCATCGCCGATGGAAGCCAGGAGGGCAAGAAGGCCAAGCCCTCCGCCAAGCCGCCGGTGGCGGTCGGCGATGTATTCGCCAGCGCACCGGCGCCGGGGGCGCCCAATGGTGTGCTGGCCAAGGTCACCAAGGTGGGGCGCAAGACCGAGCACGGGACCGAGGTCGGCACCGCCCCGGCCAACCTCAATGCGCTGCTGGGCGAGGCCAACGCGGCCGGCAAGGCGGCCGTGGACCCCTCGGCGGTCAAGGTGCAGCCGCTGGTCAGCGGGGTGAAGGTGTCCTGGGCCAAGCGTGGTGACCTGCACTTCGGCCCGCAGGGCGCACAGCTGCCGATGGGCAATCTGCGGCTGGATGTCAGCACCGGGCTGAGCACGCCCGAGGGCGCGCCCGCCTCGGCCTCCGCCACGGTGGCGGGCTTTGTCCAGCTGGCGCCGGAGGTGGACTTCTCATATGACGGCCGGGGTACGGGCGGCCGGGCACCCGGCACGGCCTCGCTGGCGCTCAAGGGCGACTGGGCCTCGCAGTGGGAGCTGAAGGGCCAGGCGTCGGTCTCCAAGCCGCTGCGGATTCCCTTCGCCAAGCTGCACGCCACGCCGGTGATCAATGTGGGGCCGGTGCCGGTGGTGGTCAACACGGATCTGACCTGCTACCTCCAGGTGGAGGCGGACGGAAAGGTCAGTGTGGACGTCAAGCAGGACGTCAAGGGCGACTTCAAGGTCGGCGGCTCCTACAGCCGGACCGCCGGATGGCAGCCGGTCAATGAGTCGAAGATGAGCGGCTCGCCCATCAAGGCCAGTGCGTCGGGTGAGGGCAAGGTCAAGGCTTCGCTGGGGGCGGAGGCGGAGATCGGGCTTTACGGGACCGTTGGGGTCAGCGGCGAGATCTCGCCCTATCTGCGGGCCGAGGGGGATGTGTCGATCAACAGTGACTCCCGTAAGCCCACCGGGAAGTGGGGCGCGTACGGAGGCATCGACGTCAACGGTGCGCTGCAGTTGAAGCTGGCGATCTTCGGGACGCCGCTGTTCGAGCGGAAGCTGGCGCTTCCGGGGATCCACAAGGAGTGGTTCTTGGCGGGGAGCCGGCGCGCGTAGCGGGTGGGCATGCCCCTTCGGGGCGTTGGTACACCCACCCGCGACCACCCGTTGACCCCCAGTGGAGGCTGAGGCTTCCGGTGGGGGTCGAGCGCCGTCGGCGGCTGCGGCTACAGGCGGTCCGCCACCTTGCGGGCCGCCTTCAGCACATCGCCCCTGGGGGTGCCGGGCAGGCTGCCGTGGTGGCGGGTCCAGTGGTCCTCCAGGGCGAACCAGTCCACCGGTTTGGGCTTGCGGCGGGCCGCCAGGGCGGCGTCCAGCTCCTTGAGATAGGTGGCCCAGCGCAGCCGGTAGAGGCCGCCGACCAGCCCGGCCCACTCCCGGTTGGCATAGTCGTGCAGCTTGCCGCCATTGGCCGAGGCCCGCGGACCCCAGGTGGTGAGCACCGAGAGCGCGTCATATTCCAGATGGTCGCGTTCGGCCCCGGTAGCGCCCCAGGAGCGCGCCTGCGCCACCCAACGGCCCAGCAGATGACGGCCGTCGGTGGCGACCAGCTCCTCCAGCAGATCCATCCAGCCGAGCCACTCCCGCGACAGCGCTCCCAACCGGGCCCGGTTTCTGCCCTCATAGGCGGACTTCAGCTGTGGAAGCAGGGCCCGGCTGCGGTTGGAGACGCACTGACGGGCCACATCCAGCAGGTCATGGCGGTAGGCGGTGCTGTGGCGGAGTGCGGGGGCCACCGCCAGCAGGGCGGGCAGGGCGCGCTCGAACTCCGCCGGGTCATAGCGCAGTTGGCGGGGCGACCAGCCGGCGGCATGGGTCACCGCCAGGTCGGGGCGGGCGCCGAACAGGCCCTCGGCGCCCTCGCTCCATCCGTCCTCCCGGGTGGTGCCATAGGCGGTGCGGGCGAGTACCTCCCAGGCCCGGCGGGCCTCGCGGTCCTCGGCGCCATAGCGGCAGACCGGCCAGTGCCGGAACCATTCGGCCGCCTCGGTGGGCCCGTCGCTCCAGGCGAGGTCGGCGAAGAAGGCGAGCGCCGCGGGGTTGTTGTCGGCCGCCTCCGGCATCAGGGCAATGCCCCGCAGCGCGCTGCCCGGCCTGGTCCGCCAGTGGTCGTAAAGGCGGGTCCAGTCGGGGATGTTGGCGCCCATGGCGGTGTGACCGCCGAAGTTCCAGATGGAGCCGAAGGCATAGGGGGTGCCGCCCCAGTCCTTCTCCCGGTCGGTGACCGCGGGGTCGCGGTCGGAGAGCCCGTCCAGCACCAGCATCCGGGAGCGGTCCACGGCGTCCACGATCTCCCGGCGGGGGTTGGACTGCCAGCCCAGGATGGCCCAGACGGCCTTGGGGTGTGCGGTGCGCAGCGCCTTCTCCACGGCCCGGGCGGCCGCGCCCACCGGGACGTCGCCCGGGGTGCCGCCCTCGTGCAGCAGGTCCATCTTGTACATGGAGGTGGCGCCGTACAGTTCCCGCTGGACGCGGTAGTAGGTGCGGGCGACCCGGGCGAAGGCGGGGGTGCGCGGGTCCAGCCAGTCGGGGCGGGGGAAGCCGCCCCAGTCGCCCTGGGGGATGGTGCGGGCGCCGGGGACGCGGTGGGCGAAGCCGGGTGGCACGGTGCCGTAGTAGCCGGGCAGCACCGGGGTGATGCCCAGTTCGCGCAGCCGGCCGGTGATCCGCCGGGCCAAGGCCGCGCGGCGGTCGAGCAGTTGGCGGGAGACGGGGCCGCCGAAGGAGGCCATGTTCTGCAGCAGCCACCAGGGCTGGTGGGCGGGCCCGGGAACCCACCGGAGCAACTCGGCGTCGCTATAACCGTGTTCGAGGAATGTTCGGTGGTAGACGGCGTCGGCGCCGGTGTAGACGAGCACCTCGTTGAAGCCGTGCAGGGCCAGGACATCGATCTCGTGCTGCCAGTAATCCCAGTCCTGATAGGGGCCGGTGTAGCCGTCGTTGGTGTCGTTGAGCACAAAACGGTGGGGCACGTTCGCGGTGGCGGTGAGGGGGGTACGGACCGCGGGAAGGCCGGCGGGGAGGGCGGTCTGTTCACCGGCCCAGGAGAAGTGGGCGTGCGCGGTATGTCTGAGGTACCGGTGGAAGCCGGTGAGCTGGACGGCGGGGGTACTGCCCTCGACCAGGATCCGGCCCGCGGTGCCGGTCACCCGGAAGGCGTCGGCCCCGCCATGGCGGGGGAGCGGGCGGAAGGTGACCTGGTGGTGATGGCGGGGCAGCAGCCGGGCCAGGGCGGCCGCGGCCGCTCCCTGGCCGCCGGAGGGTTCGGCGGGGGGCGCGGCCGGGGGTTCGGCGGGGGGTTCGCCGGGAGGCGCGGCCTCGGCGGCGGGGGCGGCCAGGGCACCGGCTGCGGCGGTGGTGGCGAGGGCTCCGAGAAGGGTGCGGCGGGTGATGTGCATGGGGTGACCTCCCATGGCGCTGTGGTTCCTTGGCTGGACCACTGGAGCGCGGAGATCCTATGAGCCGACGACCGCGAAGCGTCAAGGGCGCGAAGGGCGGTACCACTGCACCGGTTACATTTGGCACGAATGGCCCCATGGGGCAGTCCTGTCCCATCCGGCTCGTTCCCCTGCCATGAGGAGGCCCGTGCGACCACTCACCGCGGCCATCGGCCTTGTCGCCGTCGGCCTGCTGGGCGCCGTGCTGTCCGGCTGCGGCGATCCGGCCGGGCTGAAGGTCACCGGCCCGGCGGCCAGTCCGGCGACCGGCCCGGTGACCGCCTATGTGCTGGAGGCCCCCGGCCGTCCGGAACTGCGGCGTCCGGACTCCTTCCTGGTGGGCGGTACGGTCCATCTGACCGGGCTGCGCTGGCGGAGCTGGGACGGGCCGAACGCGGAGGGCAGCGGCCAGGTGTCCGGCACCTGGTGCATGCCGGAGTGCGGGGCGCATCCGTACCGGGCCGAGGTCCGGCTCAGCAGGCTGGTGCGGCAGGATCGTTCCGCTTACTACAGCCGGGCCGTGGTGATCGCCGAGGGGTTGCCCCCGGAACAGCAGAACGAGCTGCGCGACCTGCGGCTCTTCGTACCGAAGCGTTAGCCGTACCAAGTGTTGGCCGTACCGAAGCGTGGGCCGTATGCCCGAAGCGTTTGCCGTATGCCCGAAGTGTTAGCCGTCGAGGAGCCCTGACCGCATGGGACTGCGTTCGAAGATCGGTGCGGCGATCACCGTGACCGCCGCGCTGGTCGCCGTCCTCATGGGCTTTGTGGTGCACCACCGCACGGCAAGCAACCAGCTGGACGCGGCCCGGGACGCGATCGACTCCCGGCTGGTGTCGGCGGTGGAGGACCACGCGGCCGGTACGCACTGGCGGCCGCACATCCTGGTGAACCCCCGGAAGATGCCCGAGCCGCTGCGCCGGGCGGCGGAGCGGGGCAAGCGGGCCACTTACCTGGACAACCGGGGCGGCGACCCCACGCTGTGGGCGGCCAGCCGGCTGGGCAACGACATCATCGTGGTCAAGCGGCCGTACAGCAGGGAGACCCGCAATCTGCGCGATCTGGATGATGTGCTGCTGGTGGCGGGCGGGCTGGGCACCGCCTTCGCCGGGGTGGTGGGCGTCGCACTGGCCACGGTGGCCGGGCGCCGGCTGAACTCCTCGGCGCGGATCGCGGAGCGGATCGCCGAGGGCGACCTCACCGCCCGGCTGCGGCCGCGTGGCGGCAAGGACGAGATCGCCCGGCTGATGGAGGCCGTCAACTCCATGGCCGACGCGCTGGCCGCCCGGCTGCAGGCGGAGCGCGAGGTGACCGCCAATATCTCGCATGAGCTGCGCACTCCGGTGGCCGGTCTGGTGGCGGCGGCCTCGGTGCTGCCGGAGAGCCGGGCCGCCGAGATGGTGCGCGAACGGGCCCGGCGGGTGAGCGAACTGCTGGAGGACGTACTGGAGGTGGCCCGGCTGGACGGCGACGCCGAACGGGCCGAGACGGAGGTACGGGCGCTGGGCGAGCTCACCCGGCGCGCGGTACGGGCGGCCGCGCCGGAGCGGGAGGCGGCGGTGCGGGTGCGGGTGGTGCGCGACAGTCTGGTGGAGACCGATGCGCGCCGGGTGGAGCGGATACTGGCCAACCTGGTCACCAATGCGTTCCGCCATGGGGCGGAGCCGGTGACGGTGGAGGTGGACGGGCCGGTGGTGCACGTCAACGACGCGGGGCCCGGCTTCCCGGCGCAGCTGCTGCACGGGGGGCCGCAGCGGTTCCGCACCGGCTCCGGGAAGGGGCTGGGCCTGGGCCTGACCATCGCCTCCGGCCAGGCACGGGTACTGGGTGCACGGCTGGCGTTCGCGAACCCGCGGGGCGGGGGTGCGCGGGCGACGCTTGACCTCAGCGAGGCGGAGCGGGGGGGTTGACGGGGGGCGGTGCGTTGTCATTTGGCTCGCCCCGTATGTGCCTGGTTGTGCGGCTCCCCCGCGCCCCTGGGTTCCGGTTCCGGTTCCGGATCCGGATCCGGATCCGATTGTGGGCAGTCGTTCCGCAGGGCGATGGGGGCGCCCCCGGCCGGAGGCTGGGGGAAGTGGGCACAACCGGCCACCGGGGTGCACCCGGCGACGAATCGGCGTCTGCCGATGGCGGTTGCCGGTCGGCCGCAGGCCGGTGCGTGGCTGGTCGCGCAGTTCCCCGCGCCCCTGGCGGGGGAACTCAAGTCAGTGGTTTGGCGAAGCACTGGCTGTACGGCTCGTGGCGGTAGAGGCCGAATTTGGGGGCGGGGGCGTAGCCCACGGAGAGGTACAGCGCTACCGCCTCCGGCTGTTTGAGGCCCGTCTCCAGAACCATCCGCAGCCGCCCGGCCGCCCGCGCGCTCTCCTCCAGCATGCCGAGGATGCGCCGGGCCAGCCCGCGTCCGCGGGCCGCCTCCACCGTGAACATGCGCTTTATCTCGGCGTCGCCATCCGCGTACCCCTCCTCATTGAGGTCCTGGGCCCGCCAGCCGCCGGTTGCCACCGGGCTGCCGTCCGGGGTGTAGGCGATGAGATACAGGCCACGCGGCGGGCTGAACTCCGCCGGGTCCATGGCGGTCAGATCGATGGCCCCGTAGCGGGCCAGGTACTCCTGCTGGGCTTGGCCGTCAAGGGACTTGGCGTCGGGATGGTCGTAACCGACCGGCACGATCCGCATGCCCGGGATCGTACGCAGCGGCCACCGGGCGCGGTACGGCCTGTCTCGGAAGTCGGTATCGTGCCGGAATGCTCACCGTGACGACCGTGAATGTGAACGGCCTGCGCGCCGCGGCCAAGAAGGGCTTTATCGACTGGCTGGCGGCCACCGAGGCGGATGTGGTCTGCCTTCAGGAGGTGCGCGCCGAGCCGCAGCAGCTCCCCGAGGAGGTGCGCCGGCCGGCCGGCTGGTACGCCTTCCACGCCCCGGCGGCGGCCAAGGGCCGGGCGGGCGTCTCGGTGTACTCCCGGCGCGAGCCGGACGCGGTGCGCACCGGCTTCGGTTCGGCCGAGTTCGACGGCTCCGGCCGCTATCTGGAGATCGACCTGCCCGGCGTCACGGTGGCCAGCCTCTATCTGCCCTCCGGCGAGGTGGGCACCGAGCGGCAGGACGAGAAGGAACGCTTTATGGCCGAGTTCCTGCCGTATCTGGTGGGGCTGAAGGCCCGGGCCGCCGCCGAGGGCCGTGAGGTGCTGGTCTGCGGTGACTGGAACATCGCGCACCAGGAGGCGGACCTGAAGAACTGGAAGGCCAACCAGAAGAGCGCGGGCTTCCTGCCGGAGGAGCGGGCCTGGCTGACCAAGGTCTTCGAGGAGTATGTGGATGTGGTGCGTGCCCTGCACCCGGATGTCGCCGGACCGTACTCCTGGTGGTCCTACCGGGGCCGGGCCTTCGACAATGACTCCGGCTGGCGGATCGACTACCTGGTCGCCTCGCCGGGCCTGGCCGCGCGGGCGCTGAAGGCCCGGGTGGAGCGGGCCGCCTCGCATGCGGAGCGGTGGAGCGACCACGCGCCGGTGACGGCGGTCTTCGGGGACTGAGGGGACGAGGGGACGAGGGGACAAGACGAGGGGGCTGCGCGAGCGGCCCCCGCTGCCTAGCATCGGTGTGTGCCGATTGAGCTGAATCACACCATCGTCCAGTCCCGTGACAAGCACGCGGCCGCGAGGTTCGTGGGGGAGCTGCTCGGCCTTGAGGTCGGGGCTCCCTTCGGCCCCTTCGTTCCGCTGGTCACCGACAACGGGGTGACCCTGGACTACGCGACCAGCGACCGCTCGGATATCCCGCCGCAGCACTATGCCTTCCTGGTCTCCGAGAAGGACTTCGACCAGATCTTCGGGCGGATCCAGGAGGCGGGGGTGACCTATTACCCGTCGCCCGCGCTGGACCGGCCAGGGGAGATCAACCACCGGGACGGCGGCCGAGGGGCCTACTTCCGGGATCTCGACGGGCATGTGCTGGAGATCATCACCCGTCCGTATGGGAGCGGCCCGGCGAGCTGACCCCGGTGCGCAGCCGGCGGGACATGGCCAGGGCGACCTCCGCCTCGATCACCGTCTTGGCCAGTGGCCACAGCCGCTCCAGTGCGGGGGAAAGCGCCTCACCGTCCGCCACATGGTCCCTGACCAGCGCGGTGAAGGTCTCGGCCAGGGCGTCGGCCTGGGCGCGTACCCGGCGGCCGGCCTCCAGGACGGCGGAGAGCGGAACGCCGTCGCGTACCAGATCGGTGGAGGCGTCCAGCAGACGGCGGCTGACATGGACGATCTCCTCGCCGTCCACGGCGAGATAGCCCAGGTCCAGGGAGGCGGCCAGGTTCTCCACGGTGGCCTGGCCGGCGAAGTGGTCGGCCAGTTCGCCGGGCGTCAGGCGCACCGGGGTTTCGGCGGCCCAGGGTGCCTCGGCCAACGAGCCGTCCAGGCCCAGGAGTTCGCCCACATCACGCCGCCCGGATTCAAAGGCGGCCAGCAACTCGGCTATGCCGCCCAGCGTATGGCCGCGCTCCAGCAGCGCGGCGATGGTACGCAGCCGGGCCAGATGGCGGTCGTCGTACCAGGCGATCCGGCCCGCCCGGCGGGGCGGCGGGAGCAGGCCCCGTTCCCGGTAGAAGCGCAGGGTACGGACGGTGATGCCGGCTGCCTCGGCCAGTTCGGACGCCCGGTACTCGCGGGGCCGGGCCGCCTCCCCGGCGTCCCGGGTGTCTTCCGCGTCCTTCACGCCGAAAGTCTAAGGGGAAGCCCCAGGCGGCGATGCCTGGCAAATCCCTTACGTCGAGGGCCTACTGGCGCGGCGCCCGCTGTCCTACGCTCGGACTCTGCCAGTGAACGCTGGCAGCGTCGTGTGGGACACGAGAGGCGGCGAGCATGACCGAACGTGATCGTCAGCACGTCCGGGTCGCGGTGATCGGATCCGGTTTCGGCGGCCTGGGCGCGGCCGTACGGCTGCGCCGTGCGGGCGTCACCGACTTTGTGGTGCTGGAACGGGCCGAGGCGCTGGGCGGCACCTGGCGCGACAACACCTATCCCGGCTGTGCCTGTGATGTGCCTTCCCATCTGTACTCCTTCTCCTTTGCGCCCAACCCGGCCTGGCCGCGCGCCTTTTCCGGCCAGGAGCACATCAGGACCTATCTGGAGGGGATCGCGGACACCTTCCGGCTGCGCCCGCATCTGCGCTTCGGCCATGAGGTGCGGCAACTGTGCTGGAACGACCAGGAGTTGCACTGGGAGGTGAGCACATCCCGGGGTGAACTCACCGCCGATGTGGTGGTATCGGCCGCCGGGCCGCTGGCCGATCCCAGCATTCCGGACATCCCCGGGCTGGACCGCTTCCCCGGCCGGGTCTTCCACTCCGCCCGCTGGGACCATGACTACGACCTGCGCGGCAAGCGGGTGGCGGTGATCGGAACCGGCGCCTCCGCCATTCAGTTCGTCCCCGGCATCCAGCCCCGGGTGGAGCGTCTCACCCTCTTCCAGCGCACCCCGGCCTGGGTGATACCGCGCGCCGACCGCCGGATCACCGCCGCCGAACGCTGGCTGCACCAGAAGGTGCCGGTCACCGGAGCGCTGCGCCGGGGCGTGCTGTGGGGTGTAAGGGAGTGGCAGGTCAGCGCCTTCGCCAAACGGCCGGGCCAGTTGCGGGGGGTGCAGTGGCTGGCCAAGTCCCATCTGCACCGGGCGGTCAAGGATCCGGCGCTGCGGGCCGCGCTCACTCCGGACTACCGCATCGGCTGCAAGCGGATCCTGCTCTCCAATGACTTCTATCCGGCGCTGGCCCGGCCCAATGTCGATCTGGTGCCCTCCGGACTGGCCGAGGTACGCGGCTCCACGCTGATCGCCGCCGACGGCACCCGGGCCGAGGCGGACGCCATCATCTTCGGCACCGGGTTCCATGTCACCGATATGCCCATTGCCGAGCGGGTGGTGGGGGCGGCCGGGCGCACCCTGGCCGAGGAGTGGAAGGACGGCATGGCCGCGCTGCGCGGCGCCAGCGTGGCCGGGTTCCCCAACTTCCTCACGGTGATCGGGCCCAACACCGGGCTGGGCAACAGCTCAATGATCCTGATCATCGAGTCCCAGCTGAACTATCTGGTGGATTTCCTGCGGCAGTTGGACATCCTGGGCGGCAAGGCGGCGCTGGACGCCCGTCCTTCGGCGGTCAACGCCTGGAACCGGCAGCTCCAGCGGCGACTTGAACGATCGGTGTGGAACACCGGGAACTGCACCAGCTGGTATCTGGACGCCGAGGGGCGCAATACGGTGGTCTGGCCGGGCACCACCGCGGAGTTCCGCCGCGCCACCCGGCGGGTGGACCTGCAGGAGTACCGGCTGCTGCGGCCGCCGCGGGCCCGGCGGCGTACCCCGGCGGCCGCGGAGGCCGCCCGATGAGCGCCCGGGTGCCGCTGTCCGGACAGGTGGTGGTGATCACCGGGGCGGCGCGCGGGGTGGGCGAGCTGCTGGCGCGCAAGCTGGCGGCGCGCGGGGCAAGGCTTGCGCTGGTGGGGCTGGAGCCGGAGCGGCTGCGGCGGGTGGCGGAATCGCTGCCCGCCGAGACCGGGCACTGGTACGCGGATGTCACCGACGCCGAGGCGATGGGCCGGGTGGCAGCCGAGGTACGGGAACGCTTCGGCAAGGTCGATGTGGTGGTGGCCAACGCCGGGGTGGCCAATGGCGAGCCCTTCGAAGGCGGCGACCTGGCCGTCTGGCGGCGGGTGATCGAGGTCAACCTGGTGGGCAGCGCGGTCACCGGGCACGCCTTTCTGGACGCGCTGGCCGAGAGCCGGGGGTATCTGCTCCAGATCGCCTCACTGGCCGCGATCCTCCCGGCCCCGATGATGAGCGCCTACTGCGCGTCCAAGGCGGGGGTGGAGGCGTATGCGCACAGCCTGCGGGCGGAGGTGGGGCACCGCGGGGTACGGGTCGGGGTGGCGTATCTCAGCTGGACCGACACCGACATGGTGCGCGGTGCGGACCGGGCGGAGGTGCTCAGGGAACTACGGTCCCGGCTGCCCTGGCCCGCCAACCGCACCTATCCGCTGGGCCCGGCGGTGGACCGGCTGGTGGCGGGCATCGAACACCGCTCCGCGCGGGTCTATGGGCAGGGGTGGATACGCGGGGTGCAGCCCGTCCGGGGGCTGCTGCCCGGGGTGCTGGCGCTGGGTGCCCGGCGCGAGATGCGCCGCTTCGCGCCCCGGCTGGCGGGGATGCGGGGGCTTGGTCTGGTGGGGGCGGGTGGGGCGGCGGACGAGCGGGCGCGGACGTCGGCCAGTGCGCCGGTCAGTACACCGGTCACTGAGCGTCATTGATCGAAATGCGGTGCGCGCTGGGGCGTGTGAGGCTGGTCGCGGCCCGAATCCCCGAGCTCCCCTAGGAGTGAACCCGCATGGGCATGAAGGACGAGATGCAGAAGAAGGCGCAGCAGGCCAAGCAGAAGGCGCAGCAAGGCAAGCAGCAGGCTCAGCAGCGTGGGCAGCAGTCGCAGGACAAGACGCGGCAGCAGCAACAGCAGCAGCAGCAGCGTGGGCAGCAGTCGCAGCAGTCGCGGCAGGAGTCGCTGGATGACATCCAGGATGACTTCGACGACCGCTTGTAAGCGGGCGCCTTGACCGGACGCGGCCCGGGGCTACGGCCCCGGGCCGCGTCCGTCCGCGCCCCTTCAGGGGCGCGGGGAACTGCGCGACCGGCCACGCACGGCCTGCGGCCGAACGGCAACGGTTGTCGGCAGACGCCGTTTCGTGGCCGGGTGCGCCCAATTAGGGGCGCGGGGAACTGCGCGAGCAACCACCCACGGCCTGCGGCCGAACGGCCAGGGTCGTCGGCAGACGCTGTTTCGTTGCCGGGTGCGGCCCGGTGGCCGGTTGTGCCCACCCTCCCCCAGCTACCGCTGGGAGGTGCCCCCATCGCCCTGCGGAACGACTGCCCACAACCGGGGAAGCAACTCGCCAATGGTCAGCGTGGCGGCAGGGCGGGGCGCCGCAGGTCCGGGACACCGGAATAGTCCGGCGGCGTGGACGCGCCGTGGCGGGCCAAGAGGTCCAGCGCCAGCCGCACCGCATCATCCATCTGCTTATGGCGCCCCTCCGCCCAGTCCAGCGGAGTACGGTCCACCTCGATATCCGGCTCCACGCCGTGGTTCTCCACGCCCCACCCATATGCGTCGAACCACGCCGCATTCATCGGCACCGTGATGGACGTACCGTCCACCAGCCGGTGGCGGCCGGTCATGCCGACCACCCCGCCCCAGGTGCGCAGGCCCACCACCGGCCCGATGCCCTGGAGTCTGAAGGCGGCGGTGATCATGTCGCCGTCGGAGGAGGTCATCTCGTCGGCGATGGCGACGATCGGGCCGCGCGGCGCATTGGAGGCGTAACTCACCGGCTGCGCGCCCCTGGTGAGGTCCCAGCCGATGATGGTGCGGGTCAGCTTCTCCACCACCAGCTCGCTGATATTGCCGCCCGCGTTGCCCCGGACATCCACGATCAGCGCGGGCCTGGACATCTCCATCCGCAGATCGCGGTTGAACTGCGCCCAGCCGGAGCCGCCCATATCGGGGATGTGCAGATAGCCGCATTTGCCGCCGCTCAACTCCCGTACCACCGCCCGGCGTTTGGCCACCCAGTCCTGGTAGCGCAGCGGCCGTTCGTCGATCAGCGGTACCACCGCCACCCGGCGCGGCGGTCCCTCGCCGTCCGGCGGGCGGAAGGTCAGCTCCACCGTGGTGCCGCCGGCCGCGGCCAGCAGCGGGCCGGGGCCGGTGACCGGGTCCACCGGGCGGCCGTCCACATGGGTCAGCGCCCAGCCCTCGTGGATGCCCGAACCGGCCAGCGGGGAGCGGGCCTTGGGGTCGGAGGAGTCGCCGGGCAGCACCCGGCGTACCGTCCAGGAACCGTCCTTCTGGTGGGTGAGGTTGACGCCCAGCAGCCCGATGGCGCGCTGGTAGTGCGGGGGGCCCTCATTGCGGCGGGAGGGGGTGACATAGGCGTGCGACGTGCCCAGTTCGCCCAGCACCTCGCGCAGCAGATCGGCGAACTCGTCGGGGGAGGCGACCCGTTCGACCAGCGGTCGGTACTGCTCCAGCACCCCGTCCCAGTCGATGCCGCACATCCCGGGCTCCCAGAAGTAGGCCCGGACGATCCGGCCCGCCTCCTCGTACGCCTGCCGCCACTCCGCGGCCGGGTCCACCTCGTGCAGGATGCGCCGCATATCGATATAGACCGTGGACTCCGGGTCGGCGGTGTCCGTGGCGGGCACCACCCGCAGGTCGCCCTCGTCATTGACCACCAGCCGGCTGCCGTCGCCGCTGAGCGCGAACCAGTCGATGGAGCTGGTGAGTTCGGTGCGCTTGGCCTTGGTGAGGTCGAAGTGCTCCAGGGTGGGGCGGCCGGAGGTGTCGGCCGGGTTGGCGAAGGTCTCGCCCAGCGCGCCGGAGATCGGCCAGCGCAGCCAGACCAGTCCGCCGCCGCTGACCGGGCGCAGCGAGGAGTACTTGGAGGCGGCCACCGGGAAGGGGGTCACCCGGTTCTCCAGCCCCTCGGTCTCCACCAGCACCGCCCCGCCCTCGCCCTCGGTCCCGTCCAGGTCCAGTCCGCCGGCGGCCGGGCGGCCCTCGGTGGACACCGCGAACGGCGAGGGGGTGGCCGAGGACAGCGGCACCAGATACGGGCGGCAGCCCAGCGGGAAGGACAGGTCGCCGGTGTGCACGTCATAGACCGGGTCGAAGCCGCGCCAGGAGAGGAAGGCCAGGTAGCGGCCGTCCCGGGTGAACACCGGCTGCTCGTCCTCGAAGCGGCCATTGGTGACGTCCACGGTCAGCCGGTCCGACAGCCGGGCGATCTTGATCTGCCGCAGTGAGCGCCCGATGCCGGGATGGGACCAGGTCAGCCAGTTGGAGTCGGGGGAGAAGGCCAGGTCGCGCACCGGTCCGTTGTCCGAGCGGATCAGTTCGCCGACCTGTCCCTCGCCGTCCTCGGAGGCGTCCACCAGCAGCAGCCGGCCGTCATGTGCGGCCACCGCCAGCCGCTGGCCGTCGGGTGAGGCGACCATCTCGTGCACCCGTCCGATCCGTCCCGCGGCCACCCGGTGCGGCTCCAAGGCGTGGGTGGCGCTGGGCAGTTGGGTGATCTCGATGGCGTCCTCGCCGGCGGCGTCGGTGACGTAGGCAATACGGCCGGTGGAGCCCAGCATTTCCGGCAGCCGGGTGCGCACTCCCGGGGTGTCGGCGATGGCCCGGGCGGGGCCGTCGCGGTGGGTGAGCCAGTAGAGGCTGCCGCGTACCTGGACCGCGCTGGCCCGGCCGGTGGTGTCCACACTGAGCGCGTCCACATTGGTGGCCGTCTGCACCTGGTAGCGGCGTCGTCCGGCGCGCGGCCCGCCCAGGCGCACCCGGAGCCTGCGCGGGGTGCCGCCGGGGCCGAAGTCCTCGGCCAGCCAGATGTCACCGGCGCACTGGTAGACGACCCGGGTGCCGTCGGTGGCGGCATGCCGGGCGTAGTACGCGTCATGGTCGGTGTGGCGGCGCAGGTCGGAGCCGTCGGGCAGACAGGAGTAGAGGTTGCCCACGCCCTCGTGGTCGGAGAGGAAGGCGATCCGGTCGCCCACGAACATCACCGAGTCCAGATGCCCGTTGATGTCCGGGACCAGCCGGGTGCCGTCCAGCCACATCCGTCCCATGGCCCCGCCCCGGTAGCGCTTCCAGGAGGCCGGTTCATGCGGGGGCTTCCCGGCCAGCAGCAGGGTGTGGCCCGGGGCGTCCCCGGTGCCGCGCATGGCGATGTCCGCCACCGGGCCCCAGGGCAGCCGTCCGCCCGGACTGCCGTCCACCGGCAGCCGGTAGGCCCAGGAGAAGTAGGAGAAGGGCTGGCCGTGCGAGGAGACCGCCAGGATGTCGCTGCGGCCCTCGTGGTCCGGCGGCGTCCAGCCGCATACCCGGGTGTCGGTGCTGCCCCAGTAGCTCAGGCGGCGGGCCGGTCCGCCGTCCACCGGCGCCAGATGGACCTCCGGGTCCAGACTGCGCCAGCTGGTGAAGGCGATCTGCCGGCCGTCCGGCGAGAAGCGGGGGTGCCCCAGGCGGGTGCGGTCCACGGTCAGCCGCCAGGCCCGCTCCCCGGCGGTGTCCGGGGAGGCCAGCCATAGGTCGTCCTCGGCGACAAAGCAGATCAGATCGCCGTGGAGATGGGGGAACCGCAGATAGGCATCGGTCACTTCTCCATGGTTTCCAGGGCCCGGGGGCCCGGCAACTCGGTCCGTGACGGAGAACACCATCGAAACGGTCCGGTTTCGCTATGACCCGGACTTACGCTCGTACGGTACGAAACAGTTTCGTTCGATCGGCTCTTCGAAGGGAGGCGCGGTATGCCGTCGGAAGCACCCAAACCGCCGGTGCGCCGCACCCGGCTCACCCCCGAACGTGAGGGTGAGCTCTACGAGGCCGTGCTGGCGCTGCTGCGCGAGGTCGGCTACGAAGCCCTGACCATGGACGCCGTCGCGGCCCGTACCCGCTCCAGCAAGGCCACCCTCTACCGTCAGTGGAAGGGCAAGCCGGAACTGGTGGCGAGCGCGCTGCGGCACACCAAGCCCGTCCGGCTGGACGACATCGACACCGGTTCGCTGCGCGGTGACCTGGTGGCGATGGCGGACAAGGCGGACGAGCACCGGATGGAGAAGGACGTGGCCCTTATGCGAGGGCTCGGCCACGCCATCCACCGCGACCGCGACCTGCACCGGGCGCTTCGCGAGCTGCTGATCGAACCCGAGACCGCCGCCATGCGGCGCATGCTGCAGCGGGCGGTGGACCGCGGCGAGGTCTCCCCGGACCGTCCCGCCCTGGAGTACGTCGGGCATATGACGCTCGGCGCCTTCATCACCCGGCCGCTGATCGAGGACGTCCCGGTGGACCGGGACTACCTCGTCCGCTATATCGACGCCGTGGTGCTCCCCGCCCTCGGCCTCTGACCCCCCCCACCCCACATCACCCATAACGCACCGGTACCCGGCGCGCCGCTCTCGTCGCCGGGCTGGTTGCCCGCTGCCAGAAACGCTCGTTCTTTTATCTCCGACGGGAGCAGAACCCCTCGTGGCCACCTTTCTCTACAAACTCGGCCGGCTCGCCTTCCGGCGCCGCTGGTATGTCGCCCTGATATGGGTGGTGTTGCTGGGCCTGGCCGGCACCGGCGCCGCCACGGCCTCCAAGTCCACCAACGACAGCTTCTCCATACCTGGCACCGAGGCCCAGCACGCCTTCGACCTGCTGGGCCAGCGCTACCCGGGCAAGAAGGCCGACACCGCCTCGGCGCGGATCGTCTTCAAGGCCCCGGGCGACCAGAAGATCGACGCCAAGGAGAACAAGGCCAAGGTCGAGAAGGTCGTCGCCGAGCTGACCGGCCCGCAGGTGGACCACGCGGACGATCCCTTTGTGGCCCACACCGTCAGCCATGACCGGAGCACCGCCTTCGCCCAGGTCACCTACAAGGTCAAGTCCAACCAGCTGACCGATGCCTCGCGCAAGACGCTCACCGACGCGCGGAAGCACGGCCAGGACTCGGGGCTGACCGTGGAGATGGGCGGCAGCGCCCTTCAGCAGATGCCCGCGGGTGACAACACCGAGGTCATCGGCCTGATGATGTCGGCCGTGGTGCTGCTGATCACCTTCAGCTCGCTGGTGGCGGCCGGGCTGCCGCTGCTCACCGCGATCATCGGCGTGGGCATCGGCGTCTCCTCCATCACCGCGCTCTCCGCCACGCTGGGGCTCTCCAGCAACACCTCCACCCTGGCCATGATGATCGGCCTCGCGGTGGGCATCGACTACGCGCTGTTCATCGTCTCCCGCTACCGCGCCGAGCTGGCCGAGGGCCGGGAGCGCGAGGAGGCCGCCGGACGGGCGGTCGGCACGGCCGGCTCCGCGGTGGTCTTCGCCGGCCTGACCGTGGTCATCGCCCTGGTCGGCCTGGCCGTGGTCAATATCCCGATGCTGACCCAGATGGGCGTGGCGGCGGCCGGTACGGTCGTCATCGCCGTTCTGATCGCCCTCACCCTGATCCCGGCCCTGCTGGGCTTCGCGGGCCGCAAGGTGCTGGCCCGCAAGGTGCGCAAGGGCACCCAGGCGGACGCGGAGAAGCCCAATATGGGCACCCGCTGGGCCCGGGTGGTGCTGCGCCGCCCGCTGCTGGTGCTGCTGGCCGGTGTGCTCGGCCTGGGCGCGTTGGCGGTGCCCGCCGCCTCGCTCCAGCTGGGGCTGCCGGACGACAGCGCCCAGCCGGTGAAGACCACCCAGCGCAAGGCCTATGACCTGATCTCCGAGAGCTTCGGTCCGGGCTTCAATGGCCCGCTGATGATCGTGGTGGACGCGGGCAAGGGCAAGCCGGTCAAGAACGCGGCGGACACCGTGGTCAAGACCCTCAATGGCATGGGCGACGTGGCCTCGGTCGGCCGGGCGGTGCCCAATGGGCCGCATGGCGACACCGCGATGATCAATGTGGTGCCCAAGTCCAGGCCGAGCAGCACCGAGACCGAGGACCTGGTGCACGCCATCCGGGACAAGGGCCGCTCGCTGAAGGCCGAGACCGGGGCGACGGTGCTGGTCACCGGCACCACGGCGATGAACATCGACGTCTCCCAGAAGCTGAACGACGCGCTGCTGCCCTACCTGGCGCTGGTGGTCGGACTGGCCTTCCTGCTGCTGATCGTGGTCTTCCGGTCGGTGCTGGTGCCGCTGAAGGCGGCGCTGGGCTTCCTGCTCTCGGTGGTCGCCGCGCTGGGCGCGGTGGTCGCGGTCTTCCAGTGGGGCTGGCTGAGCTCGGTGTTCGGGGTCGAGGAGACCGGGCCGATCATGAGCATGATGCCGATCTTCATGGTGGGCGTGGTGTTCGGACTGGCCATGGACTACGAGGTCTTCCTGGTGACCCGGATGCGGGAGGCGTATGTCCACGGCGAGCGGCCGGGCGAGGCGATCGTCACCGGCTTCCGGCACGGGGCGCGGGTGGTGACCGCTGCCGCGGTCATCATGATCAGCGTCTTCGCCGGATTCATCGGCTCCTCGGAGTCGATGATCAAGATGATCGGCTTCGGACTGGCGGTGGCCGTCTTCCTGGACGCGTTCATTGTGCGGATGGCCATTGTTCCGGCCGTGCTGGCCCTGCTGGGGCGGGCCGCCTGGTGGCTGCCTGGGTGGCTGGACCGGGTGCTGCCGAGTGTGGACGTCGAGGGGGAGGGGCTTGCCGCTGCCTCGCCCGTGGAGCGTGAGCCGGAGCCGGTTGGCGTCTGACCCGCCGCTGGGGGGCACGCCCCTTCGGGGCGTCTTTTCCGCCCACCCACCCGCAGCCCGTTACCCGGCGCGGTTGGGTGGGCGGCCGCGCAGCCGCGAAACGTGGCAAATACCACCACACGGAACCGCCCCCCACCCAAACCACGTTTTCCAGGTCGAAGGAAGGGGCACCCCGTGAACCTGCTCGACCTCCTGCTGATCCTCATCGTGATCGGCTACGCCATATCCGGCTTCCGGCGCGGCCTGGTCGCCAGCGCCATCCTGCTGGCCGGCTTCCTCGGCGGCGCCGTCATCGGCGTCTGGGTGCTGCCCACCGTCATCAAACACTTCGAGGCCGGCTCCGCCACGGCCGCAGTGGTGGCCGTCCTGGTCGTGCTGCTGCCCGCCGCCATCGGGCACGCGCTGGCCGGACGCCTGGCCTGGGAGCTGCGCAGCCGGCTCACCTGGGCCCCGGTGCGCGGTGTGGACGGCGTCGGCGGCGCGGCCGTCAACGCGGCGGCCGTGCTGCTGGTGGCCTGGGTCGCCGCCAGCGTCCTGGTCTCGGCCAACTCCACCGGCCTCACCCGGCAGATCAAGGACTCCCGGGTGCTGGGCGCGGTCCAGGACGCCATGCCGGAGCAGGCCCCCACCTGGTTCAGCCGCACCACGGACGCGCTGTCCGGGGCCGGGTTCCCGCAGGTCTTCAACCCCTTTGAGAACGAGCCCGCCACCAGCGTCGCCAAGCCCACCGGCAAGGCGTCCCCGGCCGCCACCGAGGCCGCCCGGCGCAGTGTGGTGAAGATCGAGGGCGTGGCGGATGTCGGCGAGGGCGAGCGCGGCCAGGAGGGCAGCGGCTTTGTCTACGCCCCCGAGCATGTGATGACCAATGCCCATGTGGTGGCCGGAGTGACCGAGCCCACCGTCCGGGTCGGCGGCGTGGGCCCCGCGCACCGCGCCCGGGTGGTGCTCTTCGACCCCGACACCGATGTGGCCGTCCTGGACGTCCCCGGCCTCCGGGCCCCGGTGCTGCCCTTCGACAAGACCGCCAAGCGCGGGGACGCCGCCGTGGTGGCGGGCTTCCCGGAGAACGGCGGACTGGACCTGCGCACCGCCGTGGTGGCCAATGAGGTCCGGGCCAAGGGCCAGGACATCTACGGCGACGGAGTCACCACCCGTACCGTCTACTCGGTGCGCTCCACCGTCCGTCCCGGCAACTCCGGAGGCCCCCTGCTCAGCCCCTCCGGCCGGGTCTACGGTGTGGTCTTCGCCCGTTCCACGGCCAACGCCGAGACCGGCTATGCGCTGACCGCCCGGCAGGTGGCGGCGGACGCCCAGGAGGCCGCCACGGCCACCACCCCGGTGGACACCGGCAGCCGGGCGGCGCTGTAACGCCGGGTACCCCCCGCCCCCGGCCGCCCGGCGGAGGCCATGCACCATGGAACTGCATGGAAACGGCATGCGAACGGCATTGACGGGCAACGGGCACGGCGGGAGCGGAACAACAGTGGTGGACGTCCAGGGCACGGTGGCGGACGGTTATGAGCCGCTCAGGGACGCCTTCGCCGAGAACTTCGCCCGGCGCGGCGAGCGCGGGGCGGCCGTGGCCGTCTACCGGGACGGCCACCAGGTCGCCCATCTCTGGGCCGGCACCAAGGACGTGGACGGGGACGTGGACGGGGGCGCCCCCTGGGAGGCCGGCACCGCCCAGATCGTGCGCTCCGCCACCAAGGGTGTGGCCGCCGCCGTCCCGCTGCTGCTGCACCAGCGCGGACTGGTCGATCTGGACGCCCCGGTGGGCACCTACTGGCCCGAGTACAAGACGGCCGGCAAGGAACGCACCCTGGTGCGGCACCTGCTCTCGCACCGCGCGGGCGTGCCCGTGCTGGACACCCCGCTCACCCCGGCGCAGGCCATGGACCCGGCGGCCGGGGCCGCCGCCATCGCCGCCCAGGCGCCCGCCTGGGAACCGGGCACCGAGCACGGCTACCACGCCCAGACCTACAGCTGGCTGACCGGCGAGCTGGTGCGCCGGGTGACCGGCCGGAGCATCGGCGACTGGCTGGCCGGCGAGGTGGCCGGCCCGCTCGGCCTGGACCTGTGGATAGGACTGCCGGACGCCGAGCGGCACCGGGTCGGCCGGGTCGGTGAGATCGAGGCACCCGCCGCCGCCCCGGGGCTGCGGGTACGGCCCAAGAAGTCGGTGGCCGACGCCTATGGCGACCCCCGCTCCCTCACCCGGCGCGCCTTCGGGGCCATCCACCCGCCCGCCGACGAGAACGACCCCGCCTACCGGGCCGCCGAGCTGCCCGCCTCGGCCGGTATCGCCACCGCCCCGGCGCTGGCCCGTTTCTATGCCTCGCTGATCGGTGAACTCGACGGCGGCAAGCGGCTGTTCGCGCCCGCCACGCTCACCCTGGCGCGTACCGAGGAGTCCGCCGGGCCGGACCGGGTGCTGATCTCGCCGACCCGGTTCGGACTGGGCTATATGCTGCACGGCCCGGCCTCGCCGCTGCTGGCGCCCGGCTCCTTCGGTCACCCCGGCCGGGGCGGTTCGCTGGCCTTCGCCGACCCCGAGTCGGGGATCGCCTTCGGCTATGTGACCAACGGCCTGCAGCGGAACATCACCGCCGATCCCCGGGCCCAGGCCCTGGTGCGCGCGGTTGCGGGCGTGATCGCGGGGTAGGGGCTCCGGCGTTGATGGCGGTCCCGGCCGGGTGGGGGTTCCCGTGGAGCGACGGTTCGACGGTTATGCGGTACTGATCACCGGTGCCGGGCGTGGCATCGGGGAGGCCACCGCGTGGCGGCTGGCCGGTGAGGGCGCACAGGTGCTGGTCACCGACGCGGACGGCGAACGGGCCGCGCGGGTGGCCGCGGCGATGCGGGAGCGGGAACTGGCGGCCGAGTCCCAGCCCTGCGATGTGGCGGACCGGGCCGCGGTCGAGGCGGCCGTGGAACGGGCGGTGAGCCGCTATGGGCGGCTGGATGTGCTGGTCAACAACGCCGCCTCCTGCCACCCCGATCCACCGCTGGTGGAGGACTACCCGGACGAGGTCTGGGCCCGGGACCTGGACATCACCCTGGGCGGGGCGATGCGCTGTGTCCGGGCGGCGATGCCGCATCTGGCCGCGGCCGGCGGACGGGGCGCGGTGGTCAACATTGGTTCGGTGAACGGGGAACAGGACTTCGGCAACCACGCCTACAGCGCGGCCAAGGCGGGGCTGGCCGGCCTGACCCGGACGCTGGCGGGGCAGTGCGCCGGGCGCGGAGTGCGGGTGAACCTGGTCGCGCCGGGGACGGTGCGCACGCCCAACTGGGCCGGCTGGGAAGAGTCATTGGAGCGGGCGGCTCCGCTGTATCCGCTGGGGCGGGTGGGACGGCCGGAGGACATCGCGGCGGCGGTGGCCTTCCTCGCCTCGGCGGACGCGGCCTGGATCACGGGGGTGACCCTGCCGGTGGACGGCGGGATCCTGGTGGGCAATCTGGCGTTGCGGCGGGCGTTGCGCAAACGGTGATTTCCGGGGGCACGCCCCTTCGGGGCGTATTTCCGCCCACCCACCCGCCCGTTACTCGGAGAGTCCGAGCTCCATGAGCTCAACTCGTATGCAGCATCAGCCCGATGCCCACCACCATCAGGCCCGCCGCCGCGACCCTGGGCGCGCCGAACCGCTCCTTCAGCACCACCGTGCCGATCGCCGCGCCCACGATGATGGAGGACTCCCGCAACGCGGCGATGGGGGCCAGCTCCGCCCTGGTCTGCGCCCAGAGCACCAGGCCGTAGGCGAACACCGACAGCACCCCGCCCAGCAGCCCGCGCGGCGCGAACGGCCGTACGTCCGGCAGGAAACGGGACCGGCGCACGGCCAGCACCCACAGCGGGATGGGCAGGCCCTCCAGGACCATCAGCCAGGCGGTATAGCCCAGCGAGGAGCCGGAGGCGCGTACCCCCAGCCCGTCCACCACCGAATACCCGGCGATACACAGGCCGGTGGCCACCGCCGCGCCGACCGCCGCCCAGTGCGGACGGGCGCCGGAGCCGCGCAGGCCCCAAAGCGCCAGCCCCACCAGGCCGGTTGAGGCCACCGCCACGCCGGTGAGCTGCCAGTCGTCCGGCAGCTCACCGGCGAAGGCGGCGGCCAGTACGGTGACCGTCAGGGGTGCGGTACCCCGGGCGATGGGATACATCTGGCCGAAGTCGCCCAGGGTGAACGACCGCATCAGCAGCGCCTGGTAGGCGATATGCAGCACCACCGAGGCCAGCAGATACGGCCAGGCACCGGCGTCCGGCACCGGGGCGAACGGCAGCAGCGCCAGTCCGCAGACCGCACCGCCCCCGCCCACCAGGGTGAAGGCCACCGCCTGATCCCTGATGCCATGGGCGATGGCATTCCAGCTGGCATGAGTGACGGCGGCTAGCAGAACGGCGAGGGCGACCAGGGGAGTCATGGTCCCCTTACGCTAACTCCCCTTCGCCCGGCGCGGTGTGGCGGCCGTCACCCGTGGCCGTCACCCGTGGCCGTCACCCGGCGGCCAGTACCGCCCGTACCACCGGACCGGCGGAGTCCCCGCCGTGCCCGCCCTGCGGAACCACCGCCGCGGCGGCCAGATCGTCGCGGTAACCGGCGAACCACCCATTGGGCATGGCCTGGTTGTCGATCTCGGCGGAACCGGTCTTGGCGCCGGTGTCCCCGCTCAGCCCGGCCATGGCCTTGGTGGCCGTGCCCCGCGTCACGGTGAGCCGCATCATCGACTTGATCTGCCCGACCACCGAGGCCGGGAGGGAACGCGCCGCCTGGGCCGTCTTCAGCCCCATGGCCTGCGGGTCCACCAGATGCGGCTGATGGAACGAGCCGGTGATCGCGGTGGCCGTGACCGAGGCCATGGTCAGCGGGTTCATCTGCACCTGGCCCTGCCCGATCATCGCGGCGGCCTTGCCCGCCCCGCTGTCGGCCGGCACGCTGCCGTCGAAACTGGTCGCGCCCGTCTGCCAGTTGAGGCCGATGCCGAAGACATCGCGCGCCTCGGCGCTCAGATCGCCGTCGGATATTCGCCCGGCCAGCGAGATAAAGGCGGTGTTGCAGGAGGCGGCGAAGTCCTGGGCGAAGGTGGCACCGGGGTTCTCGCCCTCCTCCACATTGTGGAACCGCATGCCATAAGTGGCGTACTTGGGGCAGGGCAGCGGCTGCTCCGGACGGGCCTGGCCCCGCTCCAGCAGCAGCGCCGAGGTGACCACCTTCATGGTGGAGCCGGGTGCGGTCCGGCCCAGCAGTGCCGAATTGAACCCGGCCTTGCGGGCCCCGGTGTCGGCCACCGCCAGGATCTCGCCGGTGCTGGGCCGTACCGCCACCACCGAGGCGTCCGGCCGCCGGCCGACCGCCTCCTCGGCGGCCCGCTGCAACTTGGCGTCCAGCGTGGTGCGGAGGGTGGCGGGCGTGCCCTTGGAGACCACATACAGCGTCTTGGCGGAGGGGCCGCCGGCGCCGCCCGGCTCCGCCCGGACCTCAACTCCCCGCTCGCCACTGGCTTTTGCGGCGAACCGCTGGCGCAGCTCCGGCAGGATCGCGGCGAGCGAGGGATAGTCCTTGGGGTCCAGCTCCTTGCCGTTGCGGTCCACGGCGGTGAAGTTGGCCGGGGGCGCGCTGTCCGTACGCAGCGTCTCGCCGTGGGCCAGCCGCGGGTGAATCACGGTGGGCTGCCAGCCGACCACGGCCCGCCCGTCGCCGGGCGAACGGACCACCGCCAGCGAGGAGTCGTAGCGCCAGGTCGAGGAGTGGTCGCGATAGGCGATCTCGGCGCTGACCGAAAACGGCACCCGGGTGCCCTGGGCGGTGCCGGGGGTGAGGGTCACCTTGCGGACATGGGCGGTGTCCCGGTAGCCGGTGAGCGCGGCCGAGGCGGCGGCGGAGTCGTCCGTCAGCGCGGCGGCCTGCTCGGTGCGGCCCGCGGACCAGGCGGCCAGGAAGTCGTGCGCGGTGGTCTCCACCTCGGATCTGCTCGGCGGACCGGTGGGCACGGGTCTTGCCTCGCCACCCGAAGAGCCACCGCCGGTCAGGTAGTAGGCGCCTGCTCCGGCCCCGCACAGCAGTGCGACGGCGGTCACGCCGATGGTGATCCTGGTGCTCCTGGCCATGGTTGGGTCCCCTCCCCTTGCCCGCGTGAGCGGGATTCCGTGCTCGCTTCAGCACACTACGTGAGGGCACTGACAACGAGGCCAGGGGCACCCAGGACAGCACCCTCAGGGGGCGCGCCCACAGGGCAACCAGCGGCGCCGGACCGGTGGTTCCGCGTAGAGCGGCGGGGGGCCGCACACGCGGGGACGGCCGCCGACAGTTCCATGTCATGGACCACGACCCGGGACCACCCCCGCATCACGCGGGGACCACACAAAATATTCGGTCTGAGTGTCGTTGGTGTTGGGACCATCCCCGCACACGCGGGGACCACGACCCCCTGGTACATGCCCTGCAAAATGGT
Organism: Streptomyces orinoci; assembly: GCF_003121295.1. Classification (GTDB taxonomy): domain Bacteria; phylum Actinomycetota; class Actinomycetes; order Streptomycetales; family Streptomycetaceae; genus Streptomyces; species Streptomyces orinoci. The sequence goes on along the minus strand of NZ_PHNC01000029.1, from coordinate 1,109,784 downwards.
GTCGGGACCACCCCCGCACACGCGGGGACCACATTTGCAGGACGCCATCGGAGACCATTTTCATGGGACCACCCCCGCACACGCGGGGACCACAGGCCGCGACCAGCGAGTTCACCCCTGAAGTGGTGCCTTTTTACTCGCTTTCTCTGGACGCGGCATATCCGTGAAGACCTCCCCAATCCAGGCCGAACCCGGTAAATACTGCGCTTCCGGGGTCAATCCATCTCCCCGGAAGAGGCCCATTCAGGACTCGCCGCAGCGATCCAGTGTCCAGCCTAGGGGCAACACGTGCCACCTGAAGGCACTTTGGTCATGTGGGCGCTTGGGCGGCCGCCGTGTTGCTGGCTGTTCAGCGGGCTGTGGCGGGCGCACAGCCAATGCGCACACCGGCGAGAGATCAGAGGACGCCCGGACGGCGAAACAACGCGCCCCGCCCCCGAGTTGCAACCGCCAAGCCAGCCTCCCTACGGGCAGTGAGTTCAGTCGCCCGGGCCGTCGAAGGGGGCCGATGTCGCCCAACAGCGCTCAACAGCGCCCGACAACGGCCAACAGCCACAGCCCTGCGCAGAGCACCACCCCCGCTAGATCCAGGTGTCGAACCACATCCTGTCCCGCCACGCATCCATCGGAATCGCCTGCCCCGTGTAAATCGGGAAGAAGTAGATGAAGTTCCAGGCGATCAGCAGCATCAGCGCCCCCGCGCCGACCACTCCGGCGACCCGGCGGCGTTCCGTCGATCCCGGTGGGCCCAGGATCGCGCCGATCATCATGGCCACCGCCAGGCACAGGAAGGGCACGAACACCACCGCGTAGAAGACGAAGATGGTGCGCTCCTGCCAGTAGAACCAGGGCAGGTAACCGGCCGCCGTGGCGCACAGGATGGCGCCGGCGCGCCAGTCGCGGCGCATTGCCCAGCGGTAAAGCAGGTAGACCAGCGCGAAGCAGGCGGCCCACCACAGCATCGGGGTGCCCAGGGCCAGTACCTCGCGAGCGCACTTCTCATGGACGTCGGTGGGGCAGCCGTCGGTGCCGGCGCCGGGGGACTCGTAGAAGTAGGAGACCGGGCGGCCCTGGACCAGCCAGCTCCAGGGGTTGGACTGGTAGGTGTGCGGCGAGGAGAGAGTGGTGTTGAACTTCCACACCTCGTGCTCGTAATGCCACAGGCTGGCCAGCGGGTTGATGATGCCGGAGAGGAAACCGTGGCTGCTGTAGCCGCCTTCGGTCTCCGCCCAGTGGCGGAAGTAGCCGCTGTGCTGCCAGCCCTGACTGGGGCTGTAGGTACCGCTGTTGAGGAACCAGCCGGTCCAGGAGGCCAGATACACGGCCACCGCCACCGGCACCGTGCTCAGAAACGCCCAGGGCGCGTCCCGGCGCAGCATGGCCCGCCAGGGGTGGCGGGCACCGGCCAGCCTTCGGGAGCCGACGTCCCAGAGCACGATCAGCACCCCGAAGAAGGCCAGATAGACGGCGCCGTTCCACTTGGTGGCGGCGGCCAGGCCCAGGAGTACCCCGGCCGCGATCCGCCAGGGCCGCCATCCCAGGCCGAGCCGCCCGGCGATGGCGGAGTCCGGCCGGACCTCGCCCCCCTCGGCCGCCGGGAGGGCGTCCGCCAGCCGGGCGCGCGCCTGGTCCCGGTCGATCAGCAGACAGCCGAAGGCGGCCAGCACAAAGAACATCAGCACCGAGTCCAGCAGCGAGGTGCGGCTCATCACAAAGTGCAGGCCGTCCAGGCTGAGCAGGGCGCCCGCCACACAGCCCAGGAAGGTGGAGCGGAACAGCCGCCGCCCGATGCGGCAGAGCATCAGCACGGACAGGGTGCCCAGCAGGGCGACCATAAAGCGCCAGCCGAAGGGGTTCAGCCCGTAGATCCACTCACCGAGGCCGATGACCCACTTCCCGGCCGGCGGGTGCACCACATAGGAGGGCACGTCGGGGACCTGGTGGAAGCCCTCGACGATCCGCTTGTTGAGATCGGGGTCGTCGGACCACTTGGCCTCGTAGCCGTACTTCCACAGCGCCCAGGCGTCCTTGGCGTAGTACGTCTCGTCGAATATCACCGCGTTGGGGCTGCCCAGGTTCCAGAACCGGGTCAGTCCGGCGATCAGCGCCACCAGCAGCGGTCCGGCCCAGCCCATGGAGCGGGCCAGCAGCCGGGCGGTGCCGGGGCTCGCCCCGAGCACCGTCCACACTCCGGTGCCGGGCTCCGGATAGGGCGGCACCAGCCGTTCGCGTACGCCGGGCCCGGCCGGTGCCGAATGCCCGAAACGGCGCAGCCGGGCCTGCCAGGAGGGCCGCTGCCCGTCCGTCGCCCGTCCCTGCCGGTCTTGCGTCGCGGTGTCACTGCTCACCGCGCCATCGTAGGGAACGGTCCGGTGGGAGTCCCGGGGACCGCGCACGGCCCTGCGAGGATGGGGGCGTGACTGGAACGCTAGTACTCGCAGGAACGCCCATCGGCGATGTGGCCGACGCGCCGCCCCGGCTGGCCGCCGAGCTGGCCGCCGCCGAGCTGATCGCCGCCGAGGACACCCGCCGGCTGCGCCGGCTGACCCAGGCGCTGGGGGTGCACACCACCGGCCGGGTGGTCTCCTACTTCGAGGGCAATGAGTCGGCCCGTACCCCGGAGCTGGTCGAGGCGCTGGCCGGCGGGGCGCGGGTGCTGCTGGTCACCGACGCCGGGATGCCCTCGGTGTCCGATCCGGGCTACCGCCTGGTGGCCGCGGCCGTGGAGCGGGGGGTCAAGGTCACCGCGGTGCCCGGCCCCTCCGCGGTGCTCACCGCGCTGGCGGTCTCCGGGCTGCCGGTGGACCGGTTCTGCTTCGAGGGCTTTCCGCCGCGCAAGCCGGGGGAGCGGCTCGGCCGGCTGCGGGAGGTGGCCGGGGACCGCCGCACCCTGGTCTATTTCGAGGCCCCGCACCGCCTGGACGACACCCTGGCGGCCATGGCCGAGGTGTTCGGCGCGGACCGCCGGGCGGCCGTGTGCCGGGAGCTGACCAAGACCTATGAGGAGGTCCGGCGAGGCCCGCTGGGCGAGCTGGCGGCCTGGGCGGCCGAGGGGGTACGCGGCGAGATCACCATTGTGGTGGAGGGCGCCCCCGAGCGCGGCGCCGAGCAGGCCGATCCGGCCGAGCTGGTGCGCCGGGTGCGAGTACGGGAGGAAGCGGGCGAACGCCGCAAGGAGGCCATCGCGGCGGTGGCAGCGGAGGCCGGTTTGCCCAAGAGGCAGGTGTTTGATGCGGTGGTGGCCGCAAAAAATGCTGAAGGAACCGCTTCGACGTAGAGTAAAGGGCTGTCACCAAAAGCAAAGATCAGCCCCCGACAGCGGCGGCTTCGGGCATGAAGCCGTTAAGTTTGCCCCAATTCGCGGGATGAGCTGCTGCATCGGCGCCGGGATGGGCGTTCCCTGGAGTCAGGGACGTCCGAGAATTTCCGGAACCAGTCCCAAGGGCACCGACAACGGTGTCCGGCGGGCTTAAGGAGCTGCCATGAGCGAGACCGCGGGAACCAGCGGTGCGGAGCCCAGGGAAGCGGCGCACACGGTGACCGGACCGCGTGCGACGCTGCCGTCGGTGACAACCGAAACCGCCCACGAGTCCTATGCCTTCGCCTGTATGCGGTGCGGGCACGCCTGGGAGCAGGCGTATGAGATAGCGCACCATGTGGACGCCAAGGGCCGGCCCTTCGTGATCTATTACGCGGACGGCGTCCGCGTACCGTCGCCCATCTCCCACCCCGGCTGCCCCAACTGCGGGGCCCATGTGGTGCGGATCATGCGCTCCGGCCGGGTCTCCCAGGTCGCCGACGCCCTGCACCTGGCCTCCCGCTCGGTCATCCCGGCCACCGAACAGTCCCCGGCCGGGCCGGTCGGCTATGGCGCCGGCTACCGCGAGCCCCGGCCCGCCCGGCACCCCGACGGGGTGCAGCACCACTGGCACTGGCACTTCCCGCACCTCTCGGATCTGCTGCGTCCCTTCCATCACCGCAAGTGAGGCCCCTCCACCACCGCAAGTGAGGCCCCGGCGGGTCTCTAGAATTCCGGGCATGGCGGCTACCACGACCCAGAACCCCGGCGGCGAGCGCGAGCGGACCGGCAAGGACGCCCCTCCTCCGCTCCCCGAGCCGCTGAATGTCCCGGTCGCCGACTCCCATACGCATCTCGATATGCAGGGGACGACGGTCCGGGAAGCCCTGGAGCAGGCCGCCTCGGTCGGCGTTACCACCGTTGTCCAGGTCGGCTGCGATCTGGCCGGTTCCCGCTGGGCGGCGCAGGCCGCCGCGGACTTCGAGGCCGTCTGGGCCACGGTGGCGCTGCACCCCAATGAGGCCCCGCGCATCGTCCATGGCGACCCCGACGGCTGGTCCCGCCAGGGGGCCCGTACGCCCGGCGGCGAGGCCGCCCTGGACGCGGCGCTGGAGGAGATTGACGCCCTGGCCGCGCTGGACCAGGTGCGCGGGGTCGGCGAGACCGGCCTGGACCACTTCCGCACCGGCCCGGAGGGCAGGGCCGCGCAGGAGCGTTCCTTCCGCCGCCATATCGACATCGCCAAGCGGCACCGCAAGGCGCTGGTGATCCACGACCGGGACGCGCATGAGGATGTGCTGCGGGTGCTGGCCGAGGAGGGTGCCCCCGAGACGGTGGTCTTCCACTGCTACTCGGGTGACGCCGAAATGGCCAAGATCTGCGCGGCGGAGGGCTACTACCTGTCCTTCGCCGGAAATGTCACATTCAAGAACGCCCAGCCGCTGCGGGACGCCCTGGCGGTGACCCCGCTGGACCGGATCCTGGTGGAGACCGACGCCCCGTTCCTGACGCCCGCGCCGTATCGCGGGCGGCCGAATGCGCCGTACCTGATTCCGGTCACTTTGCGGGCGATGGCCGCCGTGCGGGGGCTGGACGAGGACGCGCTGGCCACGGCGGTCGCCGCCAACACCGCCAGGGCGTTCGGCTACTGACCCTTGGATCGCGACACAGTGTGACTATCGCACTTTGGAGCGTGACCAAAGCTCCGCTACAGTCCTGGCCCGTCAGCCCGGACCCAGTGGAGAGCCGTGAGTCATCCGCAGGGCAGCCCGCACGCCGCACCGCGCGGCGGGACGGAAGCGCCGCCGCCGTACGTTCCGTTCGCGTACGCGCCGTATGACGCGTATGTACGCGATGACGCCTACCCCCTACCCGAGCCGACCGACGGCCGCTACGAGACCAGCCTGCCCCGCCAGGCGGCGGCCTCCGCCCTGCCCCAGGCCCCGCCGCAGGCCGAGGAGCCCGCACCCGCCCCGGCCCCCCGCCGGGGCCGCGGCCGCAAGCGCCCCGCCCTGAACGCCGAGCCGCTGCGCCGGCTGCTGCCCCAGGCCCTGGTGGTGGCCTTCCTGGCCGGTGGCACCTCCGCCTTTATCGCCAGCGACAAGGCCGTCCAGCTCAGCGTGGACGGCACCCCGCGCACCCTGCACACCTTCGCCGACGATGTGGAGGAACTGCTGGCCGACGAGGGCATGCACGTCGGCGAGCACGACATCGTGGCGCCCGGCCCCCACCATGACCTGGCCACCGGCGACCGGGTGATCGTCCGCTACGGCCGTCCGGTCACCCTCACCCTGGACGGACAGCGCCGCCAGGTGTGGACCACCGCGCGCACCGTTGACGGCGCACTGCGCCAGCTGGGGGTAAGGGCCGAAGGCGCCTACCTCTCCTCCTCCCGCTCCGCACCCATCGGCCGCCAGGGCCTGAACCTGGACGTCCGCACCGAGCGCAGCCTGACCTTCCTGGTGGACGGGCATGAACGGCCGGTGCGCACCAACGCCGCCACCGTGCGGGACGCCATCCGGGAGGCGGGCATCGAGCTGCACGGCGAGGACACCGCCTCGGTGGACCCGGACAGCTTCCCCCGCGAAGGCCAGACCATCTCGATCATGCGGATCACCGGCGGCCAGGAGGTCCGGGAGGAGCCCATCGACTTCACCACCGAGCGCCATGACGACCCCTCGCTGGCCAAGGGCACCCAGGTGATCGCCCAGCGCGGCGAGAAGGGCATGGAGCGGGTCACCTACGCACTGCGCAGCGTCAACGGCGTCAAGCAGAAGCCCAGGAAGATCGCCTCCCAGGTGGTGCGCAAGCCCCGCACCCAGATCATCAAGGTGGGCACCAAGCCGGTGCCCACCACGGTCAAGGGCACGGAGGGCCTCAACTGGGCGGCCCTGGCCCGCTGTGAGGCGGGCGGCCGGCCCAATGCGGTGGACCCCTCGGGCACCTATGGCGGCCTCTACCAGTTCGATGTGCGCACCTGGCAGTCGCTGGGCGGCAGCGGCCGCCCGCAGGACGCGCCCGCCGGGGAGCAGACGATGCGGGCGAAGAAGCTGTACGTCAGCCGGGGGGCGAGCCCCTGGCCCGTGTGCGGCCGTAAACTTCACGGGTGAGCTCCAGCCCCAGCCCCAGCAGCGCCGACGAGTCCGGTCCCCTGCTCGGCCCCGCCGACATCCGCGAACTGGCCGCCGCCCTCGGGGTGCGCCCCACCAAGCAGCGCGGCCAGAACTTTGTCATCGACGCCAATACGGTGCGGCGCATTGTGCGCACCGCCGAGGTGCGGCCGGACGATGTGGTGGTGGAGGTCGGCCCCGGACTGGGCTCACTGACCCTGGCCCTGCTGGAGGCCGCCGACCGGGTCACCGCGGTCGAGATCGACGATGTGCTGGCCGCCGCGCTGCCCGCCACGGTGGCCGCCCGGCTGCCGGAGCGGGCCGACCGGTTCGCCCTGGTGCACAGCGACGCCCTGCATATCACCGAGCTGCCCGGGCCGCCGCCCACCGCGCTGGTGGCCAATCTGCCCTACAACGTCGCCGTCCCGGTGCTGCTGCATATGCTCGACCGCTTCCCCAGCATCGAGCGCACCCTGGTGATGGTCCAGGCCGAGGTCGCCGACCGGCTGGCCGCCCCGCCCGGCTCCAAGGTGTACGGGGTGCCCTCGGTGAAGGCCGCCTGGTACGCGGAGGTCAAGCGGGCCGGCGCCATCGGCCGCAATGTCTTCTGGCCCGCGCCCAATGTGGACTCCGGGCTGGTGTCCCTGGTGCGGCGCTCCGAGCCGCTGAAGACCAGCGCCTCCAAGGCGGAGGTCTTCGCGGTGGTGGACGCGGCCTTCGCCCAGCGCCGCAAGACGCTGCGCGCCGCGCTGGCCGGCTGGGCCGGTTCGGCCGCCGCGGCCGAGGCCGCGCTGGTGGCGGCGGGGATCTCGCCGCAGGCGCGGGGTGAGTCGCTGACCGTGGAGCAGTTCGCGGCGATCGCGGAGCACAAGGGGGAGGGCGCGTGAGTTCTTCCGCGCAGGCTCGGGTCCGGGTCCGGGTTCCGGCCAAGGTCAATGTCCAGCTGGGAGTGGGCGGGCTGCGGCCCGACGGTTTCCATGGACTGGCCAATGTGTTCCTGGCCGTGGGCCTCTATGACGAGGTCACGGTGACGGCGGCGGACCGGCTGACGGTCACCTGCTCCGGCCCCGACGCGGACCAAGTGCCGCTGGACGCCACCAACTTGGCGGCCCGGGCGGCGGCGGTACTCGCCGAGCGGCACGGGCTGGGCGCGCCCCGGGTGCACATCCATATCGACAAGGGCATCCCGGTGGCCGGCGGCATGGCCGGCGGCAGCGCGGACGGCGCGGGCGCGCTGGTGGCCTGTGACGCGCTGTGGGGAACGGGCGCCTCGCGCGACGAACTGCTGGAGATCTGCGCCGAGTTGGGCAGCGATGTGCCGTTCAGCCTGGTGGGCGGGGCGGCGCTGGGGCGCGGGCGTGGGGAGTTGCTCACCCCGCTGCCGGTCGGCGGTACGTTCCACTGGGTGTTCGCGGTGGCGGAAGGTGGCTTGTCCACCCCCGCCGTCTACGCGGAGTGCGACCGGCTGCGCGGGGACCTGGTGATCCCCGAGCCGGATGCGGCGGCCGCGGTGCTGGACGCGCTGCGGGCCGGGGACGCGGCGGCGCTGGCGGCCGCCGTCTGCAACGACCTCCAGGACGCGGCCCTTTCGCTGCGGCCCTCGCTGGCGCGGACGCTGGCGGTGGGTACGGGGGCGGGGGCGCTGGCCGGGATGGTGTCGGGGTCGGGCCCGACGACGGCGTTCCTCACCAAGGACGAGCAGGACGCGGACCGCGTCGCCGAGGCACTGCGGATTTCCGGTACCTGCCGGGCGGTCCGGGTGGCGGCGGGGCCGGTGCCGGGGGCTGTGGTTCTTTAGCGGTGCGGGTTGCGTCCCTGGCGCACCGCGTATATTCCCAGCCGTGGACGGAAGTTATGGCCGCCTGCTGGCGGGGCGTTATCGATTGTCGAGCTCCCTGGGGCAGGGCGGCATGGGCGCCGTCTGGCGGGCCCATGATGAACTCCTGGACCGGCAGGTGGCCGTCAAGGAGCTGCGGCTGCCGGACCGTCTCACCCCCGCCGAGCGGGACAACTGGATCGCCCGGGTGGACCGCGAGGCACGGGCCGCCGCCCGGTTGAAGCACCCGGGCATCATCACCGTCCATGACCGGATAACCGGGGAGGACGGCCGTCCCTGGATCGTCATGGAGCTGGTGCGCGGCACCTCCCTGGACGACCTGCTCAGGGAGCAGGGGCCGCTTCCGGTGGACCGGGTGGTGCGCATCGGGCTGCAGGCTGCCGCCGCCCTGCGTGCGGCGCACCAGGCAGGAATCACCCACCGGGACATCAAACCGGCCAACATCCTGCTGGAGGACGAGCGGGTCGTCCTCACCGACTTCGGCATCGCCGCCGTCGATGGTGACGCCACCCTGACCGCCTCCGGCATGCTGGTCGGCACCCCCGCCTATATGGCGCCCGAGCAGGTACGCGGTCTGCCCGCCACGGCGGCCTCGGATCTCTGGGCGCTGGGCGCCACGCTCCATACGGCGGTGGAGGGCCAACCACCGTTCTCCGGCGGGAATCCCGGGGCGGTCCTGGTCTCCGTGGCCACGGACGAGCCCGCCGTGGCCCGGCACGCCGGTCCGCTTGCGCCCGTGCTGGGCGCGCTGCTGCACAAGGACCCGGGGGCGCGGCTGACTCTTGACCGGCTGGAGGGGATGCTGAAGTCACTGGACGGGGTCGTCGGTGATCCCCGGCCGGTGACAGCCGCGCCCGCGCCGCAGGGCTTCGTCCCTACCACCACCTCGCTGGCTGTCCCGCCCCGGCCGGCTGGGCCGCCCGTCGTCGCGCGCGTGCCGGTGCCGCCGCCACGGCGGCCCAGCCGTCGCCGAAGGGCGTTGACCGGCGCCGCGCTGGGGTTCGTGCTCGCGGCAGGAGCGGCGGGCGGATATGGCCTCTATGTGCACTACACCCTCGGAAGCAAGAAGGATGTGTCCCGGGACGACACCGCCTACCAGGCCAATGTGCGCACCGCTCGTGCTCTGGGCGCGCCAGAGGGTTTCAGACTGTCGGAAGAGCAGATGACGACGGAGGGGAAGGCGCGGATCACCTATACCGCTTCCAGCCCTTGCACCGGCTACTGCCGCGATCAGGGCACGGCTGTGGTGAAGTGGCTCTCCGCGAAACCCAACGTCAAATATGTGCTGCCGCCGCGGTCCGTTACCAGCACCGGTTGTCATGCGCCGGGAGACTGCCACCTGTTTGTGAGGACGTTGCGGGAGCCGAACTTCACCGATGGACAGTTCCTTGTCGATGCCAAGGGCCAGGTCTCCTTCCGGGTGGAAGTCTGGTTCTTCAATGCCGGTCAGACCGCGTCCCCTTGATCCTTCCCCTCTATGACATCGGCGAGTTCGGGTAGCCCCGCCACCACCCTGGCCGCGTCCGGCGGCTGTTCCGGATCCATGAGCCACAGCCGGCTGATTTGGTCGGGTCCGCGGCCGCGGTGGGGGACTTCCTTCGCTCCTAGGGTGGAGAGCTGGGCCGTTCGCGGCTCGCGGCCCGCCGTACGGTTCTAGCGTCTGCTGGCATGAGTGAGCTGTCCGAGCCGCCGATGGCGTGGCGGCTGTGCGGGAATCAGGTACGGATGTGGCGTACGGCCGCCAATGTCACGCGCGAGCAGTTGGCGGAGGAGGCGGGGTACGGCCCCGAGATGATCAAGTCCATGGAGCTGGGGCGGCGACGCCCGACCCGTCGGTTTCTTGAGGTCGCCGACGAAATGTTCGGCGCGCAGGGGAAGTTGCGGGCGGCGGTTCCGTACCTTGAGCCGGAGCGCTTCGCCAATCGTTCGCGTGAGTACATGGCCCTTGAGGCAGAGGCGGTCGCCCTTCACTGGTACGACGTGCTGTACATTCCCGGCCTCCTCCAGACCGAGGACTACGCCCACGAGCTGCTGTCCAACCCCATTCCTCCGGTGGATGAAGAGACCACGCGGCACCGGTTGGTGGCACGACTGTAACGGCAGGAACTGCTGAAGCGGCCGACCACGTTGTTCAGCTTTGTCATCCATGAGGTGGCGCTGCGGTCTGCCGTCGGAGGGGCGGAGCTGATGAAGCGACAGCTTCACCATCTGACGGAGGTTGGCAGGCTGCGCAATGTCACCATTCAGGTGTTGCCCATGGGGTTGGGGATGCATCCTGGGCTCGAAGGCCCCTTCACCGTGCTGGAGACCGCCGATCACAAGCTGTACGGCTACGAAGAGGCGCAGTCAACCAGCACGCTGCATGCGGAGCCGGAGAGGGTAAACAAGCTGATGACGCGCTACGGCGTGATCCGTATGCACGCTCTGAGCGCGGTTGATTCAGTCCAGTTCATCCGAAGGGTGGCCCAGGAGCTATGAGAGCGGAACCGATGTGGTTCAAGTCCAGCTACAGCGCGTCGGACGGTAGCCAGTGTTTGGAAGTTGCTGCTGTCCGCGGCGCCGTCCGGATACGGGACTCAAAACGCCGGTCCGGCCCTCAACTGGCCATAACTGCCCATGCCTGGGCGGACTTTCTCGCCTATGCGGGGGAGGTGGCCTGACCGGCGTCCGATTTGCGGGGAGTCCCTGGGGCGGTGCCCCTGACTATGTGTTGCATAACGGCTCCAAGCGAGGTGGTCAGCGCCGTCCATGCCGCGATGCGTTTCATGTGCGGGCCGTCTTGGGCCGGTCGCGCAGTTCCCCGCGCCCCTGGAGGGGCGCACCCGGCGGGGGAGTGGCTGTGGGCGGGTTGCGGAGTTCGCGGGGAACTGCGCGACCAGCCACAGCCGGCCCGCAGAGGAAATGCGACCCTTACTCGCCGGTGAGGATGACCAGTTGGCGCGTCGCCCGGGTCATGGCGACATAGCGGTCCACCGCGCCGGAGACGCCGGAGCCGAACCCCTCCGGGTTGACCAGGACGACCAGGTCGAACTCAAGGCCCTTGGAGAGCTGAGGAGTCAGGGACCGGATCGGGGGCGTTGCCCGGAATGTGGGGTCGCCGATGACGCAGGCGATGCCCTCCAAGTTGGCGGTGAGCCAGGTGTCGAGGATGGCGTCGCGGTCGGCGAGCGAACCGTGGACGACGGGGGTACCGCCCACGCGGATGGAGACCGGCACATTGGCGTCCGGGAGGGCGGCACGGATGACCGGTTCCGCCTCGGTCATGATTTCCGCCGGCGTACGGTAGTTGACGCTCAGGGACGCCACCTCGACCCGGTCGAACCCGGCCCGTTCCAGCCGCTCCCGCCAGGACTCCGTGAACCCGTGCCTCGCCTGGGCGCGGTCGCCGACAATGGTGAAGCTCCGGGACGGGCAGCGGAGCAGCAGCATCTGCCATTCCGCGTCGGTCAGTTCCTGGGCCTCGTCCACCACGATATGGGCGAAGGGCCCGGCGAGCGGGTCCGATTCCGCATCCGGCAGGGCGGATTCATCGACCAGGCGGTTCTGGAAGTCCTGGCCGCGCAGCATGGTCACCGCGCCCTCGCCATCCGCATCGGCGTGGACGATGTCCTCCACGACGCGGGCCATCCGCTCGCGTTCGGCCGCGATGGAGGCCGCACGCCGGCGGTTGTGCAGAGCGGCCCGCGGATCGCCGAGCCGCTGGCGGGCGGCGTCCAGCAGCGGCAGGTCGGACACCGTCCAGGCCTGGGGGTCCGCCCGCTGGAGTTTGGTGACCTCCTCGCGGCCGAGCCAGGGGGCGCACATCCGCAGATAGGCGGGCACCGACCACAAGTCCCCGATCAGATCGGCCGCTTCCAGCAGCGGCCAGCCGCGGTTGAAGGCCGTGCGCAGCTCCCGGTCCCGCTCCAGCGACCTGCGGAGCAGATCGGCGGGGGCGTCGCCGTCGTGCTTGTCCATCAGGATGGTGAGCAGCTCGTCCCAGATCCGCTCGCGCGCCGCATTGTGCGGAAGGCCGGGTTCCGCCGCCTCGAAGGCCTCGGCCCAGTCGGCGGCGGTCAGCTGGATGTCGGACCAGTGGGTGGTGATCGTCAACTCCTCGGTGGGCGGCTCCTCATAGAACCGGACGGCCGTCTCCACCGCCCGCACCATCTCCGCCGAGGACTTCAGCAGAGCCACCTCCGGGTCGGGCTCGGCCGTCGCCCCCGCTCCCTCGGCGACCAGGTCCCGCAGGGTGCAGGTCCGTACGCCCTCCTCGCCCAGGCTGGGGAGGACATCGGCGACATAGGACAGGTACGGCTGGTGCGGGCCGACGAACAGCACCCCGCCGCGGCGGTGGCCCAGCCGGGGGTCGGAGTACAGGAGGTAGGCGGAGCGGTGCAGGGCGACCACGGTCTTGCCGGTGCCCGGACCGCCGTCCACCACCAGGGCGCCGCGCGATCCGGCACGGATGATGGCGTCCTGGTCGGCCTGGATGGTGCCCAGCACATCCCGCATCCGGGGCGAGCGGTTGCCGCCCAGACTGGCGATAAAGGCCGACTGGTCGTCCAGCGCGGCATGCCCGGCGAAGGCGTCCGGGGCGAACACCTCGTCCCAGTAGTCGCTGATCCGCCCGTCCGTCCAGCGGTAGCGGCGGCGGCTGGCCAGCCCCATCGGGTTGGCATGGGTGGCACCGAAGAACGGCTCGGCCGCGGGGGAGCGCCAGTCCACCAGCAGCCGGCGGCCGGTGCTGTCGGTGAGGCCGAGGCGTCCTATGTACACCGGCTCGGCGCCGTCCGTGCCGGCCATATGCCCCAGGCAGAGGTCCAGGCCGAAGCGGCGCAGGGTGCGCAGCCGGGCGGTGAGCCGGTGGATCTCCATATCCCGTTCCATCGCCTGCCGGCCGATGCCGCCGGGCGCCTTGCGCGCGGCGTCCAGACGGTCGGACACCTCGGCGATGGACTGCTCAAGGCACTGGGCGATGGCCGCGAAGTGCAGCTCGTCGTCGGCGATCAGCGCCGGATCGGCCTTGGCGGAGAGGCGGTCGGGAAGGTCGAAGGTGCCGGTGGGGGTGGTCAGGGGGTGCATGGCATCGGCTCCGGTCCGGGGCCGCGCACGGTCAGGGTGCGCGGCAGGGCGTGGGGGAAAGGGGGGCGGGCGGTCCCGCGTGGCTCTACCGGGCGATGGTGTCCAGCAGCAGCCTCGCCGCCACCGAAGCCCCGTCCGTGCGGATCGTCCCGGCCACGGCCTTCGCGCGGGCGCCGGTCTCCGGGGACAGGGCCGTACGCAGTGCGGCCGACAGCGACTCCACGCTTGGTACGGGGCCTTCGAGCCCGGCGCCGATGCCCAGTTCCGTCACCCGGCCCGCCCAGTAGGGCTGGTCCGCTCCCTGGGGCACCACCACCTGCGGAGCCCCGGCCCGGGCGGCCGTTGTTGTGGTGCCCGCGCCGCCGTGGTGCACCACGGCCGCCACCCGCCGGAACAGCGCCTGCTGATTGACCTCGCCGACGGCGAAGCAGTCGTCCCGGTCGTCGATCAGGGCCAGCTCCGACCAGCCGCGTCCGATGAGCACCCGGCGGCCCTGGGCGCGGACCGCCTCGATGGCCACCCGGGCGACTTCCGCCGGGACACCGCGCGAGCTGCCCAGGCCGACGTACACCGGTGCGGCACCGGCGGCCAGGAACGCCAACAGGTCCTCCGGCAGCGGGCGTTCGTCCGGCAGGATCCAGGCGCCGGTGTGGACCACATCGAGTTCCGGGGTCTCCTGCCATGGTGCCAGGACCGGGTCCGCCGCCAGCCAGGGCCGGTCGGTGAAGATGAAGTCGCGGACGCCGTCCACCGGCGGCAGGCCGACCGACGCCCGGTGGGCGTTGAGCGATTCGCGGTGCAGGGTGTTGAAGAGCCGGGCGTTCAGCTCCCACAGCTCCCGGTTGCCGGTCCCCTCCGGGGGCGGCGACTGGCCCGGCAGCACGGCCATCGGCGGCGCCTGGTGCGGCGAGGGCAGCAGGAACGGGCAGAAGGTGGCGTACCGGTAGGGAATGCCCAGCTTCTCGGCCACCGAGCGGGCGGCGAAGTGCGCGAGGCCGCTCGCCAGCAGCGCGTCACACCCTTCGGCCGCCGCGGCCACCGCGTCGAACTGCCCGGCCAGTTCGGCCGCCCGCCGGCCCGCCTCGGAGGCGTTCGCGGGCCGCACCATGGTGCGCATCGGGCGGCCGACCGGTATCAGCGGCAGCCCGGCCCGGGCCAGCAGCTCCACAAAGTCCTGGTCCGGCGGTGCGCACATCCGCACCTCCGCGCCGAGTTCCCGCAACTGCACGGCGAGTTCCACCAGCGGCTCAACGTCCCCCCGCGACCCATAGGTCGCCAACAACACACGCACTGGGTAACTCCCGTTCCTGCGGTTTCTGGCCTGAGGCGGGCAATTCTGCGGGAGTACCGGGGCCTTGCCGCAAGGCCCCTGGTGCGCTATATGTTGAACATGGCGAGGAGTGGTGAATCTCCTCGCCTTTGTCATGGGCGCCCGCTGCAGGGGCCGTGGCGGCCCAACTACCAGCGCACCGCCGTGAAATCGATGGGCCGGGGCCGGAGCGTGGCGGTCCGCTCCGCCAGCTTCCGCAATCGCGCCCGCATCTCCTCCGCAGGGAGGCGGCGCCGGTCGCCGTGCCCCGGCAGCACCCACTCGAACCGCAGCCGGTCGTCCGCCGCCACCCGGGCCAGGGAGGCCGCCAGCTCCTCGATGGAGTACCAGGTCACCGATTCCGCCACCGCCAGGTCCTGGTCCGTCCGCGACCAGTAGAAGCTGTCGCCGGTGAAGCAGTAGCGCTGATCGGCGACGTACAGCACACTGCCCGCCGTGTGCCCGGGTACCGGGAAGGCGAGGACCCCCGGTGCGATCTCCGTCGGCTCCAGCCCGCGCAGCACCGCATCCGCGTCCGGTGCGGCGTCCAGGTCGCCCTCGTGGATCCACAGCCGGGCGCCGAAGCGGTCGGCGTAGGCGCGGCCGTGCGCCACATGGTCGCGGTGGGTGAGCAGAACGTCCGTCACGGGGCCCAACGCCTCGTAGCGGGCGGCCAGTTGCTCGCTCCAGCGCGGTGTTTCCACCATCATCATGGTGCCCGAAGGGCGGCGCAGCAGATAGGAGTTGGCCCCCGCGGTGAGGCGGGAGTTATGGCCGCAGAGCAGCAGCCGCTCGTCCAGCGCCAGCGGGAAGGGATCCAGCGCCGGATCGATCCGCCGCCCCGGCGCGTGGATGGAACGCGTGGGGCAGGCGAGCGCGGCCGCATACAACTTCCGCAGTTCCGCGTCGTTTTCCGGCCGGCGGACGATCTCCGAACGTCCCTCGGCCTCCCTGATCAGCCCGGGAGCGAGCTGTCTGGCGACATCGCAGTTGATGCAGCGCGAATCGACATACCAGGCGTCGCGCGGGTCGTTGGGGGAGGTCTCCATGCCTCATGGGTATCGCGGGGCGGGTGTGAAGAGGTAGAGGGGCCGGGTCTTGTTCTTTGCCGCCGAAGCGGCTCTCCGGGTGGGGGAGCGGGGTGGTGGTGGAGACAGATGTCATGGCCGTCTCCGGACATAGCGCCCTGTCGCGGCCCGGCGGGTCTGCGGCAGGCTTCGACCATGAACGCGCACGTCATCACCCTCTACGCCGGTGCGGTCGCCGTGATCGGCCCGGGGATGCAGATCATCGCCGCCCGGACGACCGGGCGCCGCACCGCACCGCCCCAACTGCTGGCCGCGCTCTGGCGGCGGCCGGTGCCCTGGGCGGCCGCCGGGCTGCTGGCGGTAATGGTGGTGATGGCGCTGGTGCAGACCGCCGTGCCCGGGGTGATGGGCCACCTGGAGCGCACACCCGACGGACCCTGGTGGCGGGCGGTGACCGCCCTGCTGGTGCAGACCTCGGGCTGGACGCAGCTGACTTTCAACCTCGCGGCCCTGGTGGGCATCGCCCCGGCCGCCGAGCGACTGCTGGGCCCGGTACTGATGCCGGTGGTCTTCCTGCTGAGCGGCATCGCGGCGCATGCGGTGAGCATGGCGGGCTGGAGCGTGCACGGGGGCGGCGACTCGGTGGGACTCTGCGGCCTGGTCGGCGCGCTGGCCTGTGCGTATGCCCTCACGGGGGAGCGGGCTGGGCTGCGATGGACGGCACTGCTGGTGCCGGTGGCCGGTGCTCTGCTGTGCGTCCTGCGGAACAACCACGGCATCGGCCTCCTGGCCGGCTCCGTCCTGGGCGCGGCCCTGACCTTGGGCTCCGCGACCGTCCGCACACGCGCCCGGTGCGCCCCGTAAGGGGCGCGGGGAACCACGAGGTCAGGCACCCACGCCCCCAGCGCGGAGCACAACCACCCCCTCCGAAGTCAGCCCCGCATGGTCGTCGTCCCCCCGGACACGCCCCGCCCGCAGGGCGAAGCAAAAGCGCGGTCGCATGGTCAGCGTCAGTGTCGTCATGCGGCCGGCCTCGCCGCACCACCCTCACGCGCGATGACCCGAGGTCAGGGACGGATGCGGGGACGCCGGTCACGCACGACCTTCGTCGCCCCGCAGGTACGCTCCCGCGCGCGCCGCAGCCGCGGCGGCCTCGGCTGCCTGGTCCGCGGCGGCTTCGTCGAGGCGGTCGCTGCTGGTCAGCAGGCGGTAATAGAGGGGGGCGGAGACGGCGCGGATGACCTCGTGGACATCGGTGCCCTCGGGCACCTCGCCCCGGTCGATGGCTTGCTGGACGCAGGGTGCCCACTCCTTGACGCGGATGTCGTAGAAGCGGTGCAGGGCCTCGGCTGTCCTGGCCTCGCAGGTGGCGGCGGCGATCACTGCCTTGAACAGCGCTCCCTGCCGGGGGTCGGCCAGGGTCCGTTGCACGAGCCGGGCGTTGGCCTTGAGGTCACCGAGCAGCGAGCCGGTCTCGGTACGCGGTAGTGATTGCTCGGCCATGTCCAGCAGCAAATCGGCCACCAGGCTGGTCACCGTTCCCCAGCGGCGGTACACGGTGGTCTTGCCCACCTCGGCCCGGCGCGCGATGTCGGCGAGGTCCAGGTGGGCAAAGCCGTGCTCCGCCAAGGCGTCCCCAGCCGCTCGCAGCACCGACGCCCGCACCCGCGCCGTACGCCCTCCAGGACGAACGGTTCCCGGATCCGCACCCTCAGCACCCATAATGGGACTCCAGTTTCGTTAATCGCTCGGACCTGCTACGTTGGACTCCACATTAACGGAACTCCAAGCCCATTAGTCGGGTCGGGCTACGAGAGAGGAGCAGCCATGGAATACAGGCGGCTGGGGACATCCGGCCTCAAGGTCCCCGCACTGAGCTTCGGCGCCGGCACCTTCGGCGGCCAAGGACCGCTGTTCGGCGCCTGGGGCAACACGGATGCACAAGAAGCACGCCGTCTTGTGGACATCTGCCTCGACGCCGGGATCACCATGTTCGACACCGCGGACGTCTATTCCAGCGGGGCCTCCGAGGAGGTGCTGGGCGAAGCGATCAAAGGTCGCAGGGATCGCGTGATCGTGTCCACCAAGACCGGCCTGCCGATGGGTGACGGCCCAGGGGATGCGGGCTCCTCCCGCTCGCGCCTGATCACCGCATGCGAGGACGCCCTGCGCCGGCTCGGCACCGACTACATCGATCTGTTCCAGCTGCACGCCTTTGACGCCGGCACGCCGATCGAGGAAGTCCTGTCCACACTCGACGATCTCGTACGAGCAGGGAAGGTCCGCTACCTCGGCATCTCCAACTTCTCCGGTTGGCAGGCGATGAAGTCCCTCTCGATCGCGGAGAGATACGGTCATCCGCGCTATGTCGCACATCAGGTCTACTACTCCCTCATCGGCCGCGACTACGAATGGGAGCTGATGCCCCTCGGGCTCGATCAGGGCCTCGGAGCCCTCGTCTGGAGCCCGCTCGGCTGGGGACGGCTCACCGGCAAAGTCCGCCGTGGCCGGCCGCTGCCGGCCAACAGCCGGCTGCACCACACCGCGGACTACGGCCCGCCGGTTGAAGACGAACACCTCTACCGCGTCGTGGACGCCCTCGACGAGATCGCTCAGGAGACCGGCAAAAGCATTCCGCAGATCGCCATCAAATGGTTGTTGCAGCGACCGACCGTCTCCTCCGTCATCATCGGCGCCCGCGACGAGGAGCAGCTACGCCAGAACCTTGGTGCCATCGGCTGGACGCTCACGCCCGACCAGATGGGCAAACTCGATGCGGCGAGCGGCAAGACGGCGCCCTACCCGTACTTCCCTTACCAGCGCCAGGAAGGCTTCGCCCGCCTCAACCCACCAGTTCTCGCACCTCCGCCTGCTGCATGACATCGGCGCCCGTGTGGCACGCGACCGCTCGTTCCGGGGCCAGCCCCGCGTGGTCGTCGTCCTCCCGGACACGCCCCGCCCGCAGGGCGAAGCAAACGCATGGCCGCGTGATCAGCATCAATCTCGTCGTCATGCGGCCAGCCTCGCCGCACCGCCCACCCCCACACCTGAGCACTGCTACTCAGCTTCCGCCTGAGTAGGGCTAACCCCACCCCCAACCCGCCTGCTGTTCCCATGGGCGGGAGCTCGCCCCCTCCCTAGCGTTGAGCGCATGATCGGCAAACTCGCCCGGCGTTCGCTGCGCCACCGGATCGGCGCCTTCACCGCCACCTTCCTCGCCCTGGTGATCGGGGCCGTCATCGTGATGGCCTGCGGCGGACTGATGGAGACCGGCATCCGCTCCACCGTCCCGCCGCAGCGGCTCACCGGTGCGGACCTGGTGGTCGCCGGAGACCAGACCTACCGGATCCACCAGCCGGGCAAGAAGCACAGCAAGGAGGTATACCTCTCCGAGCGGGCCCAGCTGCCCGCCGAGTTGACCGACCGGATACGCGCCGTACCCGGCGTACGCACCGCCATAGCCGAGCGCACCCTCGATGTGTCCATGCCCGGCATCCACACCAACGCCCAGGCGCACGGCTGGAGTTCGGCCGCACTCACCCCGTACACCCTGACCGCCGGCCACGCCCCCGCCCGCCCCGGCGAGGTCGTGCTGGACCAGGCGCTCGCCCGGCGGGCGAAGGCGGCGGTCGGCGACCGGCTGCGGATCGCGGCGCACGGCGGCTCCGCCGGATACACCGTGAGCGGCATCGCGCGGGGGCGGGCGCCCCGCCCCACCCTGTTCTTCGGCGACGCCGAGGCCGTACGGCTGTCACCCCGCCCGGACACGGTGTCCGACATCGCCGTCCGGCTCGCGCCCGGCGCACACCGCAAGGATGTGGCCGCCGCGCTCAAGGGCGAGCGGGTATCCCTGCTCACCGGCGGCCGGCGGGGCCTGGCGGAGCAGCCGGACGCGCTCCAGGGCGGCGAGGATCTGATCGCGCTCGCCGGGGTCTTCGGCGGACTGGCCATCGCCGTGGCCATGTTCGTGGTGGCCGGAACCGTCGGCCTGGCCGCCCAGCAGCGGCGCCGTGAGCTGGCCCTGCTACGGGCCATCGGCGCGGCCCCCGGCCAGCTGCGCCGGATGCTGCTCGGCGAGTCGCTGGCGGTGATGGTGGCCGCCGCCGCGGTGGCCTGGCCGCTGGGGCCGGTGGTGGGCCGGTGGCTGTTCGAGCGGATGACGGAGCATGGCATGGTGGCGGACGCCATGGTGTACCGCCATGGCTGGATCCCCGCCCTGCCCGCCTATGGGGCGCTGCTGCTGACCACTGTCGCCGGCACCCTGCTCGGCACCGGGCGCGCGGTGAACGCCAGGCCGGTGGAGGCGCTGGGCGAAGTGGCCGTACCACAGCGGTGGTTGACGCCGCTGCGGCTGGTGCTGGGGCTGCTGTTCCTGGCCGGCACCGTGGCCCTTGGACTGGTCACCGCGCTGGTGCTGCGCGGACCGGTCGCGGCGAGCACGGCGGGTCCCACGGTGATGTGCTGCGCCATTGGACTGGCGCTGCTGGGGCCCTGGTTCGTGAAGCTGGTGACCATGCTGCTGTACTGGCCGGTCCGGCTGTTCACCGGGGCGGCGGGACGGCTGGCGGCGGTCAACTGCCGGGTGAGCGCGGTGAAGACGGCGGCGGTGGCCACACCGCTGATGCTGGCCAGCGCCATCGCCACCGGGATGCTCTACCTCCAGACCGGGGTGCAGAGCGCCACCGACCGGGCGGCCGAGGAGAACCTGCGGGCCGACGCGGTCCTCACCTCGGCGGCCGGCGGGCTGGACCCGGCACTGGTGGACGATGTGCGGCGGCTGCCCGGGGTGGGCGCTGCCGGGGCGTCGGTGAGCAGCCGGGTGTACACCGAGCGTCCGCACGACGGCGAGGAGACCAAGCGGGGTCTGGCCATCGAGGGGGTCGATGGGACGGCCGCCGAACGGACCCTGGCCATCCGCCCGGTGGCGGGCAGCCTGCGGGACCTGCGGGGCGCCACCCTTGCCCTGCCGGAGCGGATGGCACACCGCATGGGGCGCGGGCTGGGCGACACGGTGCGGCTGCGGCTGGGCGACGGTGCGGTGACGGACGTACGGATCGTCGCCCTCTTCCCGGCGCGGGAGGGGTACGAGTCGGCGCTGACCAGCGTGGAACTGCTGGCTCCGCACACCACCGAGGGGCTGCCCGGCCGGATCCTCATCCGGGCCGCGGACGGGTTCCCCCGGGACCGGCTGATGACCGAACTCGGCGAACTGGCCGCCCGGCACCCGGGGGTACGGGCCGGGGACCGGGACGCGGTACTGGACCGGCAGGCGCGGGATTCGCGCACCCAGGCGTGGGTGAACTACCTGATCGTCGGGATGCTGGTGGCGTACACCGCGCTGTCGGTGGTCAACTCCACGGCCGTTGCCGTCGGCAACCGGCGCCGTGACTTCGCCCTCCAGCGGCTGACGGGGGCGACGCGGGGGCAGGTGCTGCGGATGATGACGGTGGAGGGGCTGCTGGTGGCGGTGGTCGGCCTCACCCTGGGTACGGTGGCGGCGGCCACGACGCTGCTGCCCTTCGGGGTGGCGGTGGGGGCCGGCTGCCGGCCTTCGGGGCCGGGTTCCATCTATGGCGTGGTGGTGGGGGCTGCGGTCGCCTTGACCCTGACGGCCACCCTGGTGCCGACCTGGCTGGCTCTCCGGGGCCGCCCGGTCCACGCGGCGGCCGCCGCGTAGCCCTGCCCCCTCGCCGGGTGCGCCCTTCCAGGGGCGCGGGGCGCTATCCGATTTGCGGCTCCGCCGCGCGGGCGCGATCAGCCCCGCACGGTCTGCGGCCGAGCGGCAACGGTCGTCGGCAGCCGCCCTGCCCTTGCCGGGTGCGCCCTGCCCAGGGGTGCGGGGAACTGCGCGACCAGCCACACACGGCCCGCGGCCGGACTGCAACGGCAGATGCCGTTTCGTCGCCGGGTGCGGCCCGGTGGGGGTGGCTGTCGGGGGAGGGGGCCCCGGACCCGCCCTTTCACCGTTTCTCCGGGGGCTGCCGCCCCCAGGGAGCCCCCCGCTTGGTGGGCGGGTGCGGGCCGTGGAGGGCTGGTCGCGCAGTTCCCCGCGCCCCTTAGGGGCCCGCGCCCCTGAACGGGGCGGGCTCTGCGGAGAGGGGGCCGGGGCGCATGGGATCCTGGAAGGAACCCCATTAAGCGAGGAGCCCAATGGCAGCCAACCTGGTCAATCTGGAAGCCGTCGAAAAGGTGTACGGAACCCGCGCACTCCTCGACGGCGTCTCCCTCGGCGTCAACGAGGGCGACCGGATCGGCGTGGTCGGCCGCAACGGTGACGGCAAGACCACGCTCATCCGCCTGCTCGCCAAGCTGGAGGAGGCGGACAAGGGGCGGGTGACCCACGCCGGACACCTGCGGCTGGGCGTGCTCACCCAGCACGACTCCCTGGACCCCGAGGCCACCATCCGGCACGAGGTGATCGGCGACCTCGCCGACCACGAGTGGGCGGGCAGCGCCAAGATCCGCGATGTGCTGACCGGACTGTTCGGCGGGCTGGACCTGCCGGGGTTCCCGGACGGGCTGGACACCGTGATCGGCCCCCTCTCCGGCGGTGAGCGCCGCCGCATCGCGCTCGCCAAGCTGCTGATCGCCGAACAGGACCTGATCGTCCTGGACGAGCCCACCAACCACCTGGACGTGGAGGGCATCTCCTGGCTGGCCGCCCACCTGCGCGCCCGCCGCTCCGCGCTGGTGTGCGTCACCCACGACCGCTGGTTCCTGGACCAGGTCTGCACCCGGATGTGGGACGTCCAGCGCGGCACCGTCCATGAGTACGAGGGCGGCTACAGCGACTATGTCTTCGCCCGCGCCGAGCGCGAACGGATCGCCGCCACCGAGGAGGCCAAGCGGCAGAACCTGATGCGCAAGGAGCTGGCCTGGCTGCGGCGCGGCGCCCCGGCCCGTACCAGTAAGCCCCGGTTCCGCATCGAGGCCGCCAATGAGCTGATCGCGGACGTACCGCCGCCCCGGGACAGCGCCGAGCTGATGCGGTTCGCCAACGCCCGGCTGGGCAAGACGGTCTTCGACCTGGAGAACGTCACCGTGCAGGCCGGGCCCAAGGTGCTGATCGAGCACCTGACCTGGCAGCTGGGTCCGGGCGACCGGATCGGCCTGGTGGGCGTCAACGGCGCGGGCAAGACCTCGCTGCTGCGCACCCTCGCCGAGGCGGCCCGCAGCCAGGGCGAGAAGCAGCCGGCCAAGGGCAAGGTGGTGGTCGGCAAGACGGTGCGGCTGGCCTACCTCTCCCAGGAGGTCGCCGAACTCGACCCCGCGCTGCGGGTGTTGGAGGCCGTCCAGCAGGTGCGCGACCGGGTGGACCTCGGCAAGGGCCGGGAGATGACGGCGGGCCAGCTGTGCGAGAAGTTCGGCTTCACCAAGGAGAAGCAGTGGACACCGGTCGGCGACCTCTCCGGCGGTGAGCGGCGGCGGCTGCAACTGCTGCGGCTGCTGATGGACGAGCCCAATGTGCTGTTCCTGGACGAGCCCACCAACGACCTGGACATCGAGACGCTGACCCAGCTGGAGGACCTGCTGGACGGCTGGCCGGGCTCAATGGTCGTCATCAGCCACGACCGTTACTTTGTGGAGCGCACCACCGACCGGGTCTTCGCGCTGCTGGGCGACCGCTTCCTGCGGATGCTGCCGCGCGGGCTGGACGAGTACCTTGAGCGGCGGCAGGCGGTCCTGGACGCCGCGGCACCCTCCGCTCCGGCTGCCCCCGCGGTCAAGGCCAAGCCCTCCGGCGACTCCCGGGCCGCCAAGAAGGAGTTGCAGAAGATCGAGCGCCGGCTGGACAAGATCAGCGAGCAGGAGGCCAAGCTCCACGAGAAGATCGCCGAGCAGGCCACCGACTTCGAGGCGGTCGCCAAGTTGGACGCCGAGCTGCGTGAACTGGCCGCCGAACGCGAGGAGCTGGAGCTGCGGTGGCTGGAACTCGCCGATGAGGTGTGACCCGTTGAACGCGGGATGAGTGCCGCGGTGACTACCGCCGCGTAAGGCACTGGGGTCACAACAGTCTCGTTACAGGGCGGTATCGGCGGGTGATCCCGCCCGATACCGCCCCCTGTGTTGTCGGCGCCGGGTGATACAAAGAATTCCCGCTCGCCTGCCGCTCACTGGCGGGATTTCAACCCGAATCGCTCCTTCTCGGTGGTCATTTCGGACACCGGGATCGCGGGGGAGGCCGATCGGGCTCTGGGACCCGCATATCAAGAGGAAAACCGATGTCACAGCCGCCCAAGCCACCTCAGCCGCCGCAAGGGGTACCTCCGGAGCAGCCGGCCGGCGGTTTCGGCGCTCCACAGGACGTTCCGCCCGCGCCCCCGGCCCAGCCGCCGGCCCAGGCCCCGGCCCCGGGCGGCTTCGGCGCCGCACCGGCCATGCCGCCGCAGCCGCCGGGCCAGCCCGGGCAGCCGGGTCAGCCGGGACAGCCGGTGCCGAACCAGTCCGTACCCGGCGCGCCCACCCCCGGCGCCCCCGCCTACGGCTACCCGCAGATGCCGCCCGCCCCGCCCGCCGCCCCGGCGGCCGGTGGTTATGGCTACCCGGGGCCGGGTCAACCGCCCCAGTTCGGCGGCCCCTTCGCGCCGCAGGCGCCGTACCCGGCAGCCCCGGCAGCCCCGGCCGTGCCGTCCCAAGGCGGGTCCAAGCAGCGCCTGGTGGTCATCATCAGCGCCGTGATCGCCGTCCTGCTGGTGGCCGGCGGCGGCGTCTGGTTCTTCACCAAGGACGGTGGCAAGTCGGAGAGTTCCGCCGGAAGCAGCGGCGGCAGCGGCGGCGGCGGTGGCTCCACCGACAAGCCGGCGCCCCGGCCCCAGTCGGCCGACGGCAAGCTGGTGTTCGGCGTGGAGCAGCCCAAGGTGCCCGACAGCCGTGACGCCCCCGGGATGTGGATCACCGATCAGGTCTTCGCCAAGACCGATCTGTTCAAGGTGGTCGGCTATGGCGTAACCGGCGGCCAGAAGTGGGAGATCCCGCTGGACGGCGAGATCTGCTCGGCCTCGCGCCATGTCACCGACGACGGCAAGACCGCGATCCTGGTCCAGGACAAGAAGCCCACCAACGAGAAGTTCTCCGGCGGACGTTGCAACGAGGTCGTGGCCATCGACCTCAACAACGGAAAGAAGCTGTGGCAGAAGCAGTCCCAGCAGGGTGACCAGACGATCACCTTCGACCAGGTGACCGTGGGCGCCAATATCGTCGCCGCGGGCGGCATCGCCGGTGGTTCCGCCTGGTCGATGGACGGCAAGGAGCTGTGGAAGCCCAAGCCGCAGGACGACTGCCATGACGACGGCTACGGCGGCGGCAGCAAGCTGGTCGCGGTGCGCCGCTGCGGTGACTATGAGCACCCGCAGATGTCGGTGCAGACCCTCAAGCCCGATGGCGCGGTGGCCTCCAGCTTCAAGCTGCCCAATGGCATCAGCGACGCCTATGTGGCCTCCGTCGATCCGCTGGTGATCGGGGTCAACGCCAACGACCACACCGGTTCCGGGGTTTCCGACTTCATGGTCGTGGACGACAGCGCCAAGGACGGCAAGCTGCGCAGCAAGATCTCCACCGAGAACGGCAAGTACGTTCCCCGGTGCCGGGACGGTGTGGACGGCTGCCGCAAGGTGGTGGTCAGCAAGGACACCCTCTATCTGCCCACCAACGACCACCAGACCGGCAAGGCCGGGGACGTCGGGCAGACCAATGAGGTCGTGGGCTTCGACCTGTCCAACGGCCAGGCCAAGGGCAAGGCGGACGGCCGGCTGAGCTCCTCCATGTCGCCGGTCACGGTGGACAAGGACGGCGGCGTCATCGCCTACCAGACCTCCAGCTGGCGCTATGGCGGCCAGGTGGTGCGCATCGACCCCAAGACCTTCAAGGTGGATGTGCTGCTGAAGAACCCCAAGGACTCCTATGACACGGAGAACCAGATCCTGCCCGACTACGACTGGGTGATCTGGACGCAGAACCGGCTCTACCTGGGCCGCACCTTCATCCATCAGCCCGACCAGTTCGCCAAGGGCAAGGAGTACCTGGCCGAGGTCTGGGGAGCTAACTGATCCTGATCATTTGAGGAGTGCTCCGGCCAAATCCCTGTTCATCGTGCGTACATGCCTGAACGATCCGTTTCAGACGCGAAGTACACATGAATGGCAGGGATTTCGGCATTCCGGGGGACTTCTCACCAGTAGGGGGCGCGGAACGTCGAACAAGCGTGTAGCTTCCGGGGGCAAGAGTGGCGACCAGTTGTGGGGGCACCTCCCGGCGTTCGGCCGGGGGGAGTTACGCGCGGGCGACAGGGGGCAGTGCATGGGCGTGCGGCTCATGGTGGTCGATGACCACCGTCTGCTGGCCGAGGCCCTGGCCTCGGCGCTGAAGCTGCGCGGGCACCGGGTGCTGGCCGCGGCGGCGCCGAGCGCGGGAGCCGCCGACCTGGTGGTGAGCCGGGCGCCGGAGGTGTGTCTGCTGGGCACCGCCGCCCCGGCCGAGCCCGGGGCCTTCGACCCGGTGGTGCGGATCAAACGGGAGCGCCCCCAGGTGGCGGTGGTGGTGCTGGGCCCGGTGCCCAGCCCGCTGGGCATCGCGGCCGCCTTCGCCGCCGGGGCCTCCGGCTATGTGCGGCACAATGAGCGGATCGAGGGTGTGGAACGGGCCATGATGAAGGCCCGTGCCGGGGAGGCCGCGGTCGAACCCCAGCTGCTCCAGGGCGCGTTCACCGAGCTGCTCAACCCGGCCGCGCAGCCGGACGACGAGGGCGCCCGGCTGCTTCAGCTGCTCACCCCGCGCGAGGTGGAGGTGCTGGTGCGGGTGGCCGAGGGCGAGGACACCCGGCTGATCGCCGCCGGGATGGGCATAGCGCCCAGCACCGCCCGTACCCATGTGCAGCGGGTGCTGATGAAGCTGGGCGTGGGCTCCAGGCTGGAGGCGGCGGCGCTGGCCGCGCGTACCGGGCTGCTGGACCGGGCGGCCGGCGGCGGCCCGGTCACTCCCGCTCCGCGGGGGACGGCGGGACGGCCGGGCGGAGCCTGAGCCAGAGCAGAAAGCCCAGCCCCAGGGCGAGCATGCCCAGGCCCGCCCAGAGGTTGATATTGATGCCCTGGGCCTTGTCCAGATCCCGGTCGGAGGCGGCGATTCCGGCACCGGTGATCATCAGTCCATAGAGGGTGAACAGTCCGCCGATGACCAGGCGTACATCGAACAGCCGGGTGCCGGCGGGGGGTTGCGGCCGGTTCATCAGGCACCTTTCAAGTGGTCAGAGGGAGAAGGGGACATAGCACAGGGCGGCCAGCAGCACCGCGCCCCAGCCCAGCAGGGCGGGCCTGCGGTACCAGGCGTCGTCCCCGGCCTCGGGTGGCGGCTGCATCCCGGGCGAGCTGGTGCCATAGACCAGGCCGACCAGCGAGGCGGCGGGCTTGGGCCGGGTGAAGAGGGTGACGGTCACCATCACCAGCCCGCCCACCACAAAGGCCACGATGGCGGAGACAAAGTTGGCGCCCTGGTCGGAGGGGATGTCCAGGACGCCCTGCCGGTAGAGGCCGAAGTAGTTGACCATGGCGGCCACGGTGCCGGAGAGCAGTCCCCAGAATCCGGCCGCGGCCGTGGCGCGCCGCCAGAACATCCCGATGATGAAGACGCAGAACAGTGGGACGTTGAAGAAGGAGAACAGGGTCTGGAGGTAGTTCATGATGTTGGAGAAGGAGGAGGCGATAAAGGCGGTGCCCATCCCGGCCAGCACCCCGGCGGCGGTCACCCAGCGCCCGGTGCTGAGGTAGTAGGCGTCCGGGCGGCCGCGCCGGACATAGGCGGCCCAGATGTCATTGGTGAACACGGTGTTGAAGGACGAGACATTGGCCGCCATACCGGCCATAAAGGCGGCCAGCAGTCCGGTCACCGCCAGCCCCAGCACCCCATTGGGCAGCAGGTCGCGCATCAGCACCGGAATGGCGTCGTTGTAGCTCAGTCCGCTGCCCGTACGGCCCAGGGCCGGCTCCATCACCAGGGCGATCAGCCCGGGGAGCACCACCACCATGGGGATGAGCATCTTGGGGAAGGCGGCGATCAGCGGGGTGCGGCGGGCCGCGCTGAGGTTCTTGGCCGACAACGCCCGTTGTACCTCGGCGAAGTTGGTGGTCCAGTAGCCGAAGCTGAGGACAAAGCCCAGGCCCAGGACGATGGTCAGCCAGTTGGCGCCCAGGGAGTTGGGGTGTCCTATGCCGGTACCGCCCCAGGCGCTGAGGAAGTCATCGCCATGGCGGGCGGAGAGCGAGTGGCGCAGTCCGCCCCAACCGCCCACTCTTTTCAGGCCGATGACGGTCATGGGTATCAGCGCGGCCAGGATGACAAAGAACTGGAGCACCTCGTTGTAGATGGCCGAGGACAGGCCGCCGAGGGTGATGTAGGCGAGCACGAAGAACGCGGCCACCACGATGGCCACCCACTGCGGCCAGCCCAGCAGGGCCTGCAACACGATGGCCATGGCATAGAGGTTGACGCCCGCGATCAGCACCGAGGCCACCGCGAAGATCACCGAGGAGAGCAGATGGGAGGCCGGGCCGAAGCGGTGCAGCAGGAACTCCGGTACCGAGCGCACCTTGGAGCCGTAGTAGAAGGGCATCATCACCAGGCCCAGGAAGACCATGGCGGGTATCGCGCCGATCCAGTACCAGTGCACCGTATAGGCCCCGTACTGGGCCCCGTTGGCGGCCATGCCCAGGATCTCGGTGGCACCCAGATTGGCGGCGACAAAGGCGAGTCCGGTGACCCAGGCGGGCAGTGACCGGCCGGAGAGGAAGAAGTCCAGGCTGGTGCGCACCGAGCGGCGGACGGCGAAGCCGATGCCCAGGACGACCAGGAAGTAGACGATCAGGATGGCGTAATCGAGTGCGTTGACGGGCAGCCGGAGCCCTTGCGCCAGTTGCTCCTCGGCCAGTTGGGGCACGAAAGGTCACCTCGCTCACTGTTGACCGGGCTGTTGACTCATGATTCCTTGTGTTCGGTTCTGTGTGAAGGTGTGGGTGAGGAGACGTCAGAATTGCGCAAGACGGCGACCCGCCTCGCGGACGGCCGCGAGCTGATCTACTACGACCGCGCGGACGCCCCGGCCAGGGACGCCGTGGACCGGCGGCCGCTGCCGCCCGTCACCACCGTGGGCGAACTGCGCCGGGACCGGCTGCTGGGGGACACCGTCGCCATCGCCGCGCACCGGCAGGAGCGGACCTACCATCCGCCCAGCGACGCCTGCCCGTTGTGCCCGTCCAGGGAGGGCAGACCCACCGAGATCCCGGCCGGGGACTATCAGGTGGCCGTGTTCGAGAACCGGTTTCCCGCGCTGGCGGGGGAGGCCGGCCGGTGCGAGGTGGTCTGCTTCACCGCCGACCACCAGGGCTCCTTCGCCGCGCTGGATGACCAGCGGGCGCGGCTGGTGCTGGACGCCTGGACCGACCGCACCCGGGAGCTGTCCCGAATGCCGGGCGTTGAGCAGGTGTTCTGCTTTGAGAACCGGGGCGCGGAGATAGGCGTCACCCTGGCCCATCCCCATGGCCAGATCTATGCCTACCCCTTTGTCACCCCGCGCACCGAGCGCATGCTCCACTCGCTGGAGGAACACCGCCAACGCACCGGCGGGGCCAACCTGTTCGACGAGCTGGTGGCGGCGGAGGAGGCGGACGGCAGCCGGGTGGTGCTCGCCGGTGAACACTGGCTGGCCTTTGTGCCCTATGCCGCCCGCTGGCCGTATGAGGTGCACCTCTATCCGCGGCGCCGGGTGCCCGATCTGCCCGCGCTGGATGAGGCGGCGCGGGCGGAGCTGCCGGGGGTGCACCGGGAACTGGCCCGGCGCTTCGACCGGATCTTCGGCCCGGATATGCCGCCCACGCCCTATATCTCCGCCTGGCACCAGGCGCCCGTCCACCACCCCCGGCGCCGGGAATTCGCCCTGCACCTGGAGTTCTTCACCATTCGCCGGACTCCCGGCAAACTCAAGTTCCTCGCCGGTTCCGAATCCGGTATGAACGTTTTCGTCAACGATGTGCCGCCCGAGGCTGCGGCCCGGAGACTGCGAGAGGTTGCGAGCGGATGAAGGCTGGCAAGTGTCTGGTGACCGGCGGCGCGGGCTATATCGGCAGTGTGGTCACCGACCGGCTGCTGGCGGCCGGGCACCGGGTGACCGTGCTGGACGATCTCTCCACCGGGCACCGGGACGCGGTGCCCGAGGGCGCGCACTTTGTCGAGGGGCGGGTGCAGGAGGTGGCGCGCTGGCTGGACGGCTCCTTTGACGCGGTGCTGCACTTCGCGGCCTCCTCCCAGGTGGGGGAGTCGGTGGCCCGTCCGGAGAAGTACTGGCGCAACAACGTCGGCGGTTCCCTGGAACTGCTGGACGCCATGCGCGGCGCGGGGGTGCGCACCCTGGTGTTCTCCTCCACCGCCGCCACCTATGGCGAACCCGCCGTGGTGCCCATCACCGAGGACGCGCCCACCGCGCCCACCAACCCCTATGGCGCCGGGAAGCTGGCCGTGGACCAGATGATCGGCGCCGAGTGCGCCGCCCACGGTCTGGGCGCGGTCTCGCTGCGCTACTTCAATGTGGCGGGGGCGTACGGGCGTTATGGCGAGCGGCATGCGCCGGAGACCCATCTGATTCCGCTGGTGCTGCAAGTGGCGCTGGGGGAGCGCGAGGCGATCGCGGTGAACGGCGCCGACTATCCCACCCCGGACGGCACCTGTGTCCGCGACTATCTGCATGTGGCCGACCTGGCCGAGGCCCACCTGCTGGCGCTTGAGGCGGCCCGGCCCGGGGAGCACCTGGTCTGCAACCTGGGCAATGGCAATGGCTTTTCGGTCCGTGAGGTGATCGAGACCGCGCGCAAGGTCACCGGCCATCCCATTCCGGAGACAGCCGCCGCGCGGCGGCCGGGTGATCCGGCGGTGCTGGTGGCCTCCGCCGAGCGGGCCCGGCGGCTGCTCGGCTGGCAGCCCGCCCGCGGCGACCTCGCCGGAATCATCGCCGACGCCTGGGAGTTCGCCCGTGACCGCCGCCGGCGCTGAACGGCGGGCCGCCGCCGGGTTCCGGGCGGTGTACGGCGGCGCCCCGGACGGGATCTGGGCGGCGCCGGGCCGGGTCAATCTGATCGGCGAACACACCGACTACAACGAGGGCCTGGTGCTGCCGCTGGCGCTTGAGCAGCGCACCCTGGTGGCCGCCGCGGCGCGGCGGGACGGCCTGCTGCGGCTGTACTCGGCCCGGCTGGGCGGCGAGGTGATCTCGCTGCGGGTGGCGGAGCTGGCGCCGGGGGCGGTGAAGGGCTGGGCGGCCTATCCGGCGGGCGTGTGCTGGGCGTTGCGTGAGGCGGGGGTGACGGCGGCGGCCGGCGGGGCCGATGTCTTTGTGGAGAGCGAGGTGCCGCTGGGGGCCGGGCTGTCCTCCTCCGCCGCGCTGGAGGTGGCCACCGCGCTGGCACTGGGCGGATCACCGCTTTCCGGCCCGGAGTTGGCGCTGCTGGCGCAGCGGGCGGAGAACGAGTTCGTGGGGGTGCCCTGTGGGGTGATGGACCAGATGGCCGCCGCCTGCTGTACCGCCGGGCATGCCCTGCTGCTGGACACCCGCGATCTCGGGATGCGCCAGGTGCCCCTGGAACTCGCGGGGTTGCGGTTGCTGGTGGTGGACACCGGGGTACGGCATGCCCTGGCCGATGGCGCCTATGCCGAGCGGCGCGCGGGGTGCGCCAAGGCGGCGCGGGCACTGGGAGTGCGCGCCCTGCGGGATATCACTCCGGCGCAACTGCCCGCTGCGCTGGGCGCGTTGACTCCCGGTCTGCGACCACTGGTACGGCATGTGGTCACCGAGAACCAGCGGGTGGCGGAGACGGCCGCGCTGCTGGAGGCGGGAGAGGTACGGGAGGCGGGCCCGCTGCTGACCGCCGGGCACCACTCGCTGCGGGACGACTTCGCCGTCTCCTGCCCGGAGTTGGACCTGGTGGTGGCCACGGCCGGGGCGGCCGGGGCCCTGGGTGCGCGGATGACGGGCGGGGGCTTCGGGGGCTCGGCGGTGGTGCTGGTGGCGGAGGCCCGCGCGGCGGCGGTGGGACGGGCGGTGGACGAGGCGTTCCGGAACGCCGGGTATGGGGCG
This sequence comes from Streptomyces orinoci, assembly GCF_003121295.1. GTDB lineage: Bacteria > Actinomycetota > Actinomycetes > Streptomycetales > Streptomycetaceae > Streptomyces > Streptomyces orinoci. The sequence continues at coordinate 1,078,027 of NZ_PHNC01000029.1, read as the reverse complement.
CCACGGGTGTTCACCGTGGGAGCGGGGAGCGGCGCGGGGCGGGTGGGTTGAGCCACGCTCCCCCAGTTTCGCGATTCGCCTTCCCTCGTCCGACCCCCGCCGTACGCTGTGCACAGCGCCGGTGGGGGCCGACGCTTATCAGGGGGCGAGACAGGCAGGTACGACGCCCGGGGTGGGGAGTTGTCCGGCACACGGCGGCGGCCGTGCGCGTGACGGTCCCATACCGGGCGCCGTACCCGCACTGGTCCGCCTCAACGGATTGGGGGGTGGTTGTGGCACGTATTCGGGTACTGGTGGTCGACGACCACCGCATCTTCGCCGAGTCGCTGGCCGCCGCCCTCGCGGCGGAGCAGGACGTGGATGTCTCGGCGGCCGGCAGCGGACCGGCGGCACTGCGCGCGCTGGAGCGCGCCGCGGCGGAGGGGCGTCGCTTTGACGTCCTGCTGATCGACGCCGATCTGGGCGCCGGGGTCGCCGAACTGGCCCGGGTGCCCGAGCAGCGCCGGGCCCCCGGGCCGGGCGTACCGGCCGGCGGCGAAGGCGTGGTGGACGGCATCTCGCTGGTGGCCGGGGTGCGTTCGGGGCATCCCGGGGTGCGCACGGTGGTGCTCGCCGAGCGGGACGATCCACGCCGGGCGGCCGCCGCGCTCCAGGCGGGCGCGGGCGGCTGGGTGGCCAAGGACTGTTCGCTGTCCCGGCTGCTGGCCGTGATACGGGGCGTGCTGCGGGATGAGACCCATCTGCCGCCGGCCCTGCTCACCGGCGTTCTGCGGGAGTTGACCGCCGCGCGCAAACACCGCACCGAGAGCGAGCGCCTGGTGGAGTCGCTCACCCCGCGCGAACGCGAGGTGCTGCGCTGCATGGTGGCCGGCCTGGGCCGCAAGGCGGTGGCCGAGCGGCTCTATCTCTCCCCGCACACGGTCCGCACCCATATGCAGAATGTGCTGGGCAAGCTGGGGGTGCACTCCACCCTGGCGGCGGTGGCACTGGCCCGGCGGGCCGGGGTGGGCCCGGTGGACCTAGCCGGGGAGGTTGTCGAACGGGGCGGTCAACTGGCGTAGCAGCCCGGCCAGTTCATGGCGCTGACCGGTGGAGAGCTCGGCGAGGATGGCGTGTTCCTGGTCGAGCAGTCCGGCGAGCGCCTGGTCCGCGCGGTCCCGGCCCTCGTCGGTGAGGCGCACCAGCACCCCGCGCCGGTCATTGGGGTCGGGCTCCCGCTCCACCAGGCCCTTCTTGGCGAGCCGGTCGATGCGGTTGGTCATGGTGCCGGAGGTGACCAGAGTCTGGGTCAACAGCTGCCCGGGAGAGAGCTGATAGGGCTGCCCGGCCCGGCGCAGGGCGGTGAGCACGTCGAACTCCCAGGGCTCCAGCTCATGCTCGGCGAAGGCCAGCCGGCGGGCCCGGTCCAGATGGCGGGCGAGCCTGCTGACCCGGCTGAGCACCTCAAGCGGTTCCACGTCGAGGTCAGGGCGCTCTCGGCGCCAAGCCGCGACCAGCCGATCGACCTCGTCCTCCATGGCAACAGTGTAGAGGGTCTGTCGATATGAAGTCTCTTGACGTCAAGAGACCTTGGGTTCATTCTGGCCGGGGCGCCCCCCCGGGGCGCATCCGACGGTCCTCGCCATGACCACCCTCAAGGAGGCCCGGCCATGTCCGCTTCCCCCACCTGGGACCCCCGGCAGTATCTGCGCCACGCGGGCCCCCGCACCCGCCCCTTCCGCGACCTGCTCGCCCGCATCCCCGAACTGCCCGCCCACGGCCGCCCGGCCCGCATCGCCGACCTGGGCTGCGGCGCCGGCAACCTCACCGCCATCCTGGCCGAACGCTGGCCCGATGCCCATATCACCGGCCTGGACAACTCCGCCGAGATGCTGCACAGCGCGGCATCCTTCGCCGGACCCACCCCCGGCGGCGGGCATATCGACTTCGCCCCGGCGGACGCCGCCGACTGGGTGCCGGCCGAGCCCTTCGACCTGATCGTCTCCAACGCACTGCTCCAGTGGGTGCCGGGCCACACCGGCTCCTTCCCCGCCTGGACGGGGGCCCTGACCCCCGGCGGCGTCTTCGCCTTCCAGGTGCCCGGCAACCACAACGCGCCCTCCCACGCCCTGCTGCGCGAGCTCTGTGACTCACCGCGCTGGCGCGACCGCCTCGCCGGAGTACTGCGCGGCCCCGCCCATGTCGGCGAGCCCGCCGACTACCTCACCCGCCTGATGGACCTCGGCCTGAGCGCGGACGTCTGGGAAACCACCTACCTCCACCTGCTGACCGGCGAGGACCCGGTGCTGGAGTGGGTCAAGGGCACCGGACTGCGCCCCGTCCTCACCGCCCTGGCCGAGGACCCGGCGGCCACCGGGGAATTCCTCACCGCCTACCGCGACCTGCTGCGCCGCGCCTACCCGCCGGGGCCGCACGGCACCCTCTTCCCCTTCCGCCGGATCTTCGCCGTCGCCCGCAAGGAGGACTGAGATGATCACCGCCCTGGACCATGTGCAGCTCGCCGCACCGCCCGGCAGCGAGGACGCCCTGCGCGCCTATTACGTGGACGCCCTGGGCCTGACCGAGATCCCCAAGCCGCCCGCCCTGGCGGCCCGTGGCGGCTGCTGGTTCGCCGCCGGCCCGGTCCAGCTCCACCTGGGCATCGAGGAGGACTTCCGCCCGGCCCGCAAGGCCCACCCCGGCCTGAGAGTGACCGGGATAACCGCCTTCGCCGAGCGGCTGGCCGCCCATGGCGCCCCGGTCACCTGGGACGACAACCTCCCCGGCCACCGACGCTTCTTCTCCGCGGACCCGGTGGGCAACCGGCTGGAGTTCCTGGAGCCGGCCGCGCACTGACCGGCGGTCAGCTCTTGCGGTGGCCCACCAGCCGGGGCCGGGGCTCCAGGCCGTCCAGACCATGCCAGGCCAGATTGACCAGATGGGCGGCCACCTCGGCCTTCTTGGGCTTGCGGACATCCAGCCACCACTGCCCGGTGAGGGCCACCATGCCGACCAGGGCCTGGGCATAGAGCGGGGCCAGCTTGGGGTCGAAGCCCCGGGCCTTGAACTCCAGGCCCAGAATGTCCTCGACCTGGGTGGCGATATCGCTGATCAGCGAGGCGAAGGTGCCGGTGGACTGGGCCACCGGGGAGTCACGGACCAGAATCCGGAAGCCGTCGGTGAAGGTCTCGATGTAATCGAGCAGGGCGAACGCGGCCTGCTCCAGCAGCTCCCGGGGATGGCCCGCGGTCAGCGCACCGGTGACCATGGTGAGCAGCTGGCGCATCTCCCGGTCCACCACCACCGCATACAAGCCCTCCTTGCCGCCGAAGTGCTCATAGACCACCGGCTTGGAGACACCGGCCTTGGCCGCGATCTCCTCCACCGAGGTGCCCTCGAAGCCCCGTTCGGCGAACAGGGTGCGACCGACGTCCAGCAGCTGCTCCCGGCGCTCGGCGCCGGTCATGCGCACCCGGCGGGTGCGTCTGCCCCCGGAAGCGGGGGTCAGGTCCTTGTTACCGGTGGTTTTGCCGTCGATCGCCACCCGTCAATCATGCCCCCATCGCAACGCGCTTCTTTTCGCCCTGGTCCCCGGCCACCGTCCGGCGCCGGGCCTCGATCCGCTCCGAGCCCGGCCAGCGCACGTCATACGCCCAGCCCGCCCGCTCGAACCAGCGGATCAGCCGGGCGCTGGAGTCCAGCTGCCCGCGCAGCACCCCGTGCCGCGCCGAGGTGGGGTCGGCATGGTGCAGGTTGTGCCAGGACTCACCACAGGAGAGCACCGCCAGCCACCACACATTGCCCGAACGGTCCCGGGACTTGAACGGACGCTTGCCCACCGCGTGACAGATGGAGTTGATCGACCAGGTGACATGGTGCAGCAGCGCCACCCGCACCAGCGAACCCCAGAAGAAGGCGGTCAGCGCGCCCTGCCAGGACCAGGTGGCCAGACCGCCCACCAGCGGCGGAATCAGCAGCGAGACGGTGGTCCACAGCACGAACTGGCGGGAGATGTTCCGGATCACCGGGTCCTTGACCAGATCCGGGGCGTACTTCTGCTGCGGCGTCTGCTCCTCATCGAACATCCAGCCGACATGCGCCCACCACAGGCCCTTCAGCAGCGCCGGAACGGTCTCCCCATAACGCCAGGGAGAGTGCGGGTCGCCCTCCGCGTCGGAGAACTTGTGATGCCTGCGGTGATCCGCCACCCAGCGCACCAGCGGCCCCTCCACCGCCAGCGAGCCCATCACCGCCAGGGCGATCCGCAGCGGCCGCTTGGCCTTGAAGGAGCCATGGGTGAAGTAACGGTGGAAGCCGATGGTGATGCCGTGGCAGCCGATGTAATACATCGCCACCAGCAGCCCCAGATCGAGCCAGCTCACCCCCCAGCCCCAGGCCAGCGGCACCGCGGCCAGCAACGCAAGAAACGGAACGATGATGAACAGCAGCAGCGTGATCTGCTCGATCGAACGCTTGCTGTCGCCACCCAGCGTGGCGGAAGGGAGCGCGGCCGGTCGGGCCGACACAGCGTCTTCGATCACGTCGGGGCTTGCAGTCATGGAATCCCTCGTGGGGGTCGGGAGCATTGGGTACGGTCCCTACGGTTCCGTAACCTACGGCAACGTAAGTATGGCAGGGCCCCGGCGGTCGGCAAGAGGGCTGCCGAGCGCCCGCGCGTCCCGGAGCGACCTATGCTGGGGGCGTCGGACAGCGCGGTCCGTCACCCCTCCAGATGCACGGAAACACCGCAAGGAGCCGCACCTGTGAGCAGTGCCGACCACTCCGCCGCCGAAAGCCCCGAGGCACAGCGCAGCGCCGCCCTGCGCGCCGACATCCGTCGGCTCGGCGATCTGCTCGGCGAAACCCTGGTCCGCCAGGAGGGCGAAGAACTGCTGGACCTGGTCGAACGGGTCCGCGCGCTGACCCGGACGGACGGCGAGGCCGCCGCCGAACTGCTCGGCGCCACCGACCCGCAGACCGCCGCCAAGCTGGTCCGGGCCTTCTCCACCTACTTCCACCTGGCCAACATCACCGAGCAGGTGCACCGCGCCCGCGAACTGGGCGCCCGGCGCGAGGGCGAGGGCTCCCTCCTCGCCCGCACCGCCGACCAGCTGAAGGAAGCCGACCCCGAACACCTCCGGCAGACCGTCCAACACCTCGGCGTACGGCCGGTGTTCACCGCACACCCCACCGAGGCCGCCCGCCGCAGCGTCCTCAACAAGCTGCTGCGCATCGCCGAACTCCTGGACAAGCCGGTCACCGGCGAGGCCGACCGGCGCCGCACCGACCTCCGCCTGGCCGAGAACATCGACCTGCTCTGGCAGACCGACGAACTGCGCGTCGCCCGCCCCGAACCCACCGACGAGGCCCGCAACGCCATCTACTACCTGGACGAACTGCACACCGGCGCCGCCGCCGACGTCCTGGAGGACCTGGCCGCCGAGCTGGACCGCATCGGCGTCCCACTGCCCTCCGACACCCGCCCGCTGACCTTCGGCACCTGGATCGGCGGCGACCGCGACGGCAACCCCAATGTCACCCCCCAGGTCACCTGGGACGTACTGATCCTCCAGCACGAGCACGGCATCACCGACGCCCTGGAACTGGTGGACAAGCTGCGGGTGGCCCTGTCCAACTCCATCCGCAACAGCGGCGCCACCGAGGAGCTCCTCACTTCGCTGCAGAGCGACCTGGAGCGGCTCCCCGAGATCAGCCCCCGCTACAAGCGGCTCAACGCCGAGGAGCCCTACCGGCTCAAGGCCACCTGCATCCGCCAGAAGCTGCTCAACACCCGCGAACGGCTCGCCCGCGACACCCCCCACCAGGAAGGCCGGGACTACCTGGGCACCGGCGAACTCCTCGCCGACCTCCAGCTCATCCAGGACTCCCTGCGCACCCACCGCGGCGCCCTGATCGCCGGCGGCCGGGTGGAACGGGCCCTGCGCACCCTGGCCGCCTTCGGCCTCCACCTGGCCACCATGGACGTCCGCGAGCACGCCGAGGCCCACCACCACGCGCTGGGCCAGCTCTTCGACCGGCTCGGCGAGGAGTCCTGGCGGTACGCCGACATGCCGCGCGACTACCGGCGCAAGCTGCTGGCCAAGGAACTGCGCTCACGCCGGCCGCTGGCCCCCAGCCCGGCCCCCCTGGACGAGGCCGGCGCCAAGACCCTGGGCGTCTTCCACACCATCCGCCAGGCCCTGGAGCGGTTCGGACCCGCCGTGGTGGAGTCCTACATCATCTCCATGTGCCAGGGTGCCGACGATGTCTTCGCGGCGGCCGTACTGGCCCGCGAGGCCGGACTGGTCGATCTGCACGCCGGCTGGGCCAGGATCGGCATCGTCCCGCTGCTGGAGACCACGGACGAACTGCGCGAAGCCGACCGCATCCTGGACGAGATGCTCGCCGACCCCTCCTACCGGCGGCTGGTGGCCCTGCGCGGCGACGTCCAGGAAGTAATGCTCGGCTACTCCGACTCCTCCAAGTTCGGCGGCATCACCACCTCCCAGTGGGAGATCCACCGCGCCCAGCGGCGGCTGCGCGACGTCGCCCACCGCTACGGCGTACGGCTGCGGCTCTTCCACGGCCGCGGCGGCACCGTCGGCCGCGGCGGCGGCCCCACCCACGACGCCATCCTCGCCCAGCCCTGGGGCACGCTGGACGGCGAGATCAAGGTCACCGAGCAGGGCGAGGTCATCTCCGACAAGTACCTCATCCCGGCCCTGGCCCGGGAGAACCTGGAACTCACCGTCGCCGCCACCCTCCAGGCCTCCGCCCTGCACACCGCACCCCGGCAGAGCGACGAGGCGCTGGCGCGCTGGGACGCGGCAATGGACACCGTCTCCGAGGCGGCGCACTCCGCGTACCGCGCGCTGGTCGAAGACCCCGACCTGCCGGCGTACTTCTTCGCCTCCACCCCCGTGGACCAGCTGGCCGAACTCCACCTGGGCTCCCGCCCCTCCCGCCGCCCCGACTCCGGGGCGGGCCTGGACGGACTGCGGGCCATCCCCTGGGTGTTCGGCTGGACCCAGTCCCGGCAGATCGTCCCCGGCTGGTACGGCGTCGGCTCCGGCCTCAAGGCCGCGCGGGACGCGGGCCTGGAAACGGTGCTGGACGAAATGCACCAGCGCTGGCACTTCTTCCGCAACTTCCTCTCCAATGTGGAGATGACGCTGGCCAAGACGGACCTGCGCATCGCCCGGCACTATGTGGACACGCTGGTGCCGGGCGAGTTGCGGCACGTCTTCGAAACGATCGTGGCCGAGCACGAGTTGACCGTACGGGAAGTGCTGCGCATCACCGGAGAGCGCGAACTCCTCGCCTCCAGCCCGGTGTTGGCCCAGACCTTCCGGATCCGCGACGCGTACCTGGACCCGATCTCCTACCTCCAGGTCACGCTGCTGCGGCGGCAGCGCGAGGCGATCGCCGCCGGCCGGACACCGGATCCGGTCGTCAACCGCGCGCTGCTCCTCACGGTCAACGGCGTCGCGGCGGGCCTCCGCAACACGGGCTGACCCTTTCGCCACCGGGTGCGCCCCCTCGGGGGCGCGGGGCGTTACTCGATTTGCGGCTCCGCCGCGCGGGCGCGAGCAACCACCCACGCCCCGCGGCCAACCGGCGACGGACCTCGGCAAACGCCACCCCGTCGCCGGGCGCGCCCCTTTCAGGGGCGCGGGGAACTGCGCGACCAGCCACGCACGGCCTGCGGCCAACCGGCAACGGTCGTCGGCAGACGCCGTTTCGTCGCCGGGTGCGGCCCGCCGCAAGACCAAGCAGCCCCTAAGAGTTGTAGACGCTCTGCGCGCGGTCGAGCCCGTCCACGATCAAAGACTCCACCGCATCCGCGGCCCGGTCCACCTCGTAAGACAGCTCCTTGCGCTCCGCGGAGGAGAAATCCTTGAGCACAAAGTCGGCCACCGGCATCCGCCCCGGCGGCCGGCCAATACCGAACCGCACCCGGTAATAATCCGCACCCAGCGCCTTGGTGATGGACTTCAGCCCATTGTGACCGTTGTCCCCACCACCCCGCTTCAGCCGCAGCGCGCCATAGTCGATGTCCAGCTCGTCATGGACGACAACGATCCGCTCCACCGGCACCTTGTAGAAGTCCCGCAGCGCCACCACCGGACCCCCGGAGAGGTTCATAAAAGACATCGGCTTTGCGACGACCACCCGGCGACTGGAGACCCCCGGCGCGCCCACCCGGCCCTCGACGACCTGCGCACGCGACTTGTGCGCCTTGAAGCGGGCGCCCGTCCGCTCCGCCAGCAGGTCGGCGACCATAAAGCCCACATTGTGGCGGTTGCCCGCGTACTCCGGGCCGGGGTTGCCCAGACCCACCACCAGCCAGGGGCCCGTACCCGCGCCCACGCCGTCCGTCGTCATCCGCATAACTCCTTGATAGCCGACCGCCGCCCCGCTCCGGGCGGAGCGGGACGGCGGTCAGAGTGAATCAGAGTGAGCGCGAGGCTCAGGCCTCGGCCTTGACGACCAGCAGGTCAACGTGCTCCAGGAAGCCCTTCAGCGGGTCGCGCTGCACCTGCTTGGGGACGACGACCTCGTTGCGGCCCTCGATGTCCAGGGAGAGCACGACGCCCGGGTTCTTGAGCGCCATCATCAGGTCGTGGCCCGGCAGGGACACGTGCACCGGCTCGGCACCGTGGCCGTAGATGACGCCCGGAACCTGGTCGGCCATGCGGATCCGGCGGGCGGAGCCCTTGCCGAACTGGGTGCGGATGGTGGCGGCGAGCTTGATCTCGGCCATGGTGCACGCTCCTCGGAAGCTGTAGAAGTGGACGGGTTACCCGGCCCACGAACGGCCTGCTACGAAGAGCGCGTCGATAACGGACCGCCGTACATCAGTACGGCCTCCCTCGCCGAGCAACTCGCAGAGCTTACCCGGCGGGGAGGCCGTAGCAGAAATCGATCAGGCCTGCTCGTCGAAGAGGCTGGTCACCGAGCCGTCCTCGAACACCTCGCGCACCGCACGGGCGATGGTCGGAGCGATCGACAGCACCGTGATCTTGTCGAGCTCCAGCTCGTCCGGCGTGGGCAGGGTGTTGGTGAAGACGAACTCGCTCACCTTGGAGTTCTTCAGCCGGTCCGCGGCCGGACCGGAGAGCACACCATGCGTGGCGGTGACGATGACATCCGCGGCGCCATGGGCGAACAGCGCGTCCGCCGCGGCGCAGATGGTGCCACCGGTGTCGATCATGTCGTCCACCAGTACGCAGACACGATCCTTCACATCACCGACGACCTCATGCACGGTGACCTGGTTGGCGACATCCTTGTCACGCCGCTTGTGCACGATCGCCAGCGGGGCGCCCAGCCGGTCGCACCAGCGGTCGGCGACCCGGACCCGGCCGGCGTCCGGGGAGACCACGGTGAGCTTGTCCCGGTCCACCTTGGCGCCCACATAGTCGGCCAGCACCGGCAGCGCGAACAGGTGGTCCACCGGGCCGTCGAAGAAGCCCTGGATCTGGTCGGTGTGCAGATCCACGGTGAGAATCCGGTCCGCACCCGCCGTCTTGAAGATGTCGGCGATCAGGCGGGCGGAGATGGGCTCCCGGCCGCGGTGCTTCTTGTCCTGCCGGGCGTAGCCGTAGAACGGCACGATCACGGTGATGCTGGCGGCCGAGGCCCGCTTCAGCGCATCGATCATGATCAGCTGTTCCATGATCCACTTGTTGATGGGAGCCGTGTGGCTCTGCATCACGAAGCAGTCGGCGCCACGCGCCGATTCCTGGAAGCGGACGTAGATCTCGCCATTGGCGAAGTCGAAGGCCTTGGTCGGGACCAGGTCGACGCCCAGCTGGTGCGCGACCTCCTCGGCAAGCTCGGGGTGGGCGCGGCCGGAGAAGAGCATCAGTTTCTTCTCGCCGGTCTTGAACCCGGTCACAGCACAGTCTCCTTGGATGTCGCTTTGTGTGCGCTTATCACGGTACGCCCCGCACGACGCACCCGTGTCACGGTCACTGCTCTCCGGAGGTCTCCCGGAGAGCCGTGGAAGCGGCCTGCGCGGCGGCGCTTCCCGGGCGCTTTCGAGCCACCCAACCCTCGATATTCCGCTGCTGGCCACGGGCGACGGCCAGCGAACCCGGGGGCACATCCTTGGTGATGACGGAGCCGGCGGCGGTGTACGCGCCGTCCCCGATCGTGACAGGAGCCACAAACATATTGTCCGCTCCGGTCCGGCAATGAGAGCCGACCACCGAGCGGTGCTTGTTCACTCCGTCGTAGTTCACAAAGACACTCGCCGCACCGATGTTGGAGTGCTCACCAATGGTGGCATCACCGACATACGACAGATGCGGGACCTTCGTTCCCTCGCCGATCTCGGCGTTCTTCATCTCGACATAGGCCCCGGCCTTGGACTTGGGGCCCAGCTTGGTGCCCGGCCGCAGATAGGCGAACGGGCCCACATTGGCGCCCGCGCCGATCAGCGCGCCGTCTGCCACCGTGTTGTCCACCCGGGCGCCCTCGCCCACGGTGGTGTCCGTCAGCCGGGTGTTGGGGCCGACCTCGGCACCGGAGGCCAGATGCGTGACACCCAGCAGCTGGGTGCCGGGGTGCACCAACGCGTCCGGCTCAAAGGTCACCGTGACATCCACCCAGGTCGTCGCCGGATCCACCACCGTCACCCCGGCCATCATCGCCGCGTTCAGCAGCCGCTCATTGAGCAGCCGGCGGGCCTCTGCCAGCTGGACCCGGTTGTTGATGCCCAGGATCTCCCGGTGGTCACCGGCCACCGCCGCACCCACCCGGTGCCCGGCCTCGCGCAGAATGCCCAGCACATCGGTGAGGTACTCCTCACCCTGGCTGTTGTCCGTACGGACCTTGCCCAGCGCGTCGGTCAGCAGCTGGGCGTCAAACGCGAACACCCCCGAGTTGATCTCCCGGATGGCGCGCTGCTCCTCGGTGGCGTCCTTGTGCTCCACGATCGCGGTCACCGCGCCATCGGCGTCACGGACGATACGGCCGTAGCCGGTCGAGTCCGGCACCTCGGCGCTCAGCACGGTCACCGCGTTGCCGTCCGCGGCATGCGTGCCCGCCAGCAGCTTCAGGGTCTCGCCGGTCAGCAGCGGGGTGTCACCGCAGAGCACGATCACCGTGCCGTCCAGGGCGATACCGCTGCCCGACAGCTCCTCCAGGCCCATCCGCACCGCGTGACCGGTGCCGCGCTGCTCATGCTGCACGGCGGTGCGCGCCTCGGGGTCGATCCCGGCGAGATGCGCCGAGACCTGCTCACGGGCATGCCCGACAACCACGACCAGGTGCTCCGGAGCGAGCTCGCGGGAGGCGGCGACAACATGTCCGACCAGGGAGCGGCCGCAGAGCGTGTGCAGGACCTTGGGTGTGGCCGACTTCATGCGGGTGCCCTCACCCGCTGCGAGGACGACGACGGCTGCCGGGCGGTTGGCGCTCACGGGTGGGCCCTTCGGCTTCAGGGTTCGAGGGGGTGGACACCCGCAGGATACCGGGGCGTAAGACGGGTGGAACGCGGACGGGTCCTGACCTGGAGGTCAGGACCCGAACTTGCTCCCCCGCCAGGACTCGAACCTGGACAAGCGACTCCAAAGGTCGCCGTGCTGCCGATTACACCACAGGGGATAGCGAACACGATCAACTCGGACATTCTGCCGAGTGATCCCGTTCGACCCCCAACACTATGCCGTACCACCAGCCTTCGATGCGACGGTATAGGTCGGCACCCTTGAGAACCTGCACGATCAGGCAGCCTCGGTAGGCTTCGCCAACGTTCTTGCGGACGGTCATCGGGTTGTGCTTTTTCAGGGTCGTTTTGCGCAGGGCGGCTGGTTCGATGCCGACGAGATCGGCCCAGTAGCGCTCCGCTGATGCGACATCGGCTGACTCATGGATCATCACCCGGTACTGGATCCGCTGCGGCTCGACACCCAGCAAGGCCAGCCACGCCCGATAGACCTGGATCACGCCGGGATCGCTGTTGATGAACACAACGCTCTCCTGCAGACGGTGGGGCTTGCTTTTGGCGCCCTCCGCCCAATAGAGCGCCACCCCCACCAGGAACAGCTCCCGGTCCGTCATGCGCCCGATTTCCCGCTTGGCATCCAGCTTGGTCCGCATGCGCGTGACGGCCATCTCGCGCCGGTACGGAGCCCAGCGTGCCTCGCTCATCTCCCGCATCTGCTCCGGCGTCTTCCGAGGCTTCGGGAGATCGCGCACCCACAGCGAGATCGAGCTCTTGGAAACGCCCAGCTCCAGCTGGATCTGGTCGTAGGTCATGCCCTGAGCCCGCAGTTCGCGCGCCCTGGCCCGCAGGTCGTCCTTGGCGCGTGGCCGCTTCGTCCACTCCGGCGGCGGCTCTCCCTCCAGCAGCCGGGTGAGCAGATCGTTGCTCCCGACCTTCAGTCGGTCGCGGATCTGTCTGCGGCTGAGTCCTTCCTGTCGCAGCGCGATCGCTTGTTTTCGCAGGTCTTCGAATGGGACGGTCGCGCCGTCCCGGCGTCGTGTCTCGGTCATGGGAGCAGCCTGGCGGCTCGCCATACCGTCTGAGGCGAAAATCTGGGCGATTCAACAGTTCGAGCGAAAACCCCCGGATTTCGCTTCCGCTCGAACGATTCGAGTGTTGTCGAAGGGCCCGGAAAGGCGGTGGCCGTCACCCGTAGTCTGGGTGGTATGACCACAACGGGGGCAGTCACGGACGCGGGCGCGCGGGGCGCGCCCGCGGGGCCGTGGTGGTGGGCCAGGCGGCGCGGCCTGGCGCTGGATGTCGTACTTGCGGTGGTGTCCGCGTTCGAGTGCATGCTCGAAGGGATTGCCTTCGCCCATGAGACCGGGTTTCCCGCCGTACTGGGCGGGCTGCTGGGGCTGCCGGTAGGGGCGGTGCTGCTGGTGCGCCGGCGGTGGCCGGTGGCCGTGGTGCTGATCTCGATAGCGGTGAGCCCGGCGGAGATGGGGATCCTGCTGTCGCTGGTCGGCCTGTACACCCTGGCCGCCTCCGATGTGCCACGGCGGATCATCGCCTTACTGTCCTCGGCCGCGCTGGCCGGGACGCTGATCGTGGCGGCGGTGCGCTTCCACCAGGACATGGTCCAGGCCGGCTACCGGCCGGGCCTGTGGGCGGTGCTGGGCTTCTCGGCGGTGCTCTCGCTGGCGGTGACCGCGCCGCCGGTGCTGCTCGGGCTGTATGTGGGGGCCCGCCGCCGGCTGGTGGAGAGCCTGCGGGAGCGGGCGGACGGCCTGGAACGGGAGCTGTCGCTGCTGGCCGACCGGGCCGAGGAGCGTGCCGAGTGGGCGCGTAATGAGGAGCGCACCCGGATCGCCCGGGAGATGCACGATGTGGTGGCGCACCGGGTGTCGCTGATGGTGGTGCACGCCGCGGCGCTGCAGGCGGTGGCGCTGAAGGACCCGGAGAAGGCTTCCCGTAACGCGGCGCTGGTGGGTGACATGGGCCGTCAGGCGCTGACCGAGCTGCGGGAGATGCTGGGCGTGCTGCGCAGCAAGCCGGACGCGGCGGCGGCGCGGCAGCCGGCGGTGGAGCCGGAGCGGCTGGCGGCGGTGGCCGCGGTGGCCTCGGCCCGGGTGCGGGCGGCCGGTGAGGCCGCGGAGCCGGCGGACGGGCCGGATGGTGCGGACCGTGTGGATGGCCCGGAGGGGCCCTGTCTGGCCGAGCTGGCGGATCTGGTGGGCCAGTCGCGGGCGGCCGGGATGGCGGTGGAGTTCTCCGTGGAGGGGGAGCGGGAGGAGTACGCGCCCTCGGTGGAGCGCACCGCGTACCGGGTGGTCCAGGAGGCGCTGACCAATGTCCATAAGCACGCCCCGGGGGCCAGTGCCCGGGTGCGGGTGGCCCGCCGGGAGGCGGAGGTGGCGCTCCAGGTGGAGAACGGGCCTTCGGACGGTGGCCCTGACGCGGGGCTGCCCAGTGGGGGCAATGGCCTGGTGGGGATGCGGGAGCGGGTCACTGCGCTGGGCGGGGTCTTTGTCTCCGGGCCCACGGAGCTGGGCGGGTTCCGGGTCTCGGCGGTGATTCCGGATGTGCGCGCCGGGCGGGGCAGAGCGGCTTGAGGCTGCGGGGCGCTTCCGGGCGCCCCTCCAGGGGCGCGGGGAACTGCGCGACCAGCCACAGCCGGCCGGCACCTGACACGCGACCGAGGGTCCGGGGCCGCTCCCCGGAGGAACGGCACCCGGCGATGGCGCAGGCCATGAGCCGTCGGACACCGCCCAGGGCGCTCAGCGCCTGCCCGGAACGGTCAGCATCCGCACCGGACCGTCAGCGTCCCCCCGCCGAAAGGCGGGCCGGCTGGACGCCGGTGACCAGGCTGCCTATTGCCTGGTCGATGTCGGGGCCGAGGTACCAGTCGCCGGTGTGGTCCAGGCTGTAGACGCGGCCGTGGGCGTCGATGGTGAGCAGTGCCTGGCCGTCCAGTTCCTGGCCCAGCGGGCAGACCTCGGTGCCCAGTGCCCGGCCCAGGTCGGCCGCGGTGCGGGCCAGGTGCAGTCCGTGCAGCGGGTCGATCTCGAAGGGCGTGGGCGCGATATGGCGGCCGGCTCCCGCGCCGGCGATGCGCAGGCCGCCGAACTCGGCCCATGCTTCGACGGCGGCCGGGAAGACGGTGTGCCGATGGCCGGCCGGGGAGACATGGGCGCGCAGTGCGTCGGCCCATTGCTCGGCGGCCTTGATGTCCCAGCGGCCGGGCTGCCAGCCGGCCTCGCGCAGGGCGGCGTCCACGGCGGCGGGGAAGCGGGTGGTGGCGGTGCGTTCGAAGGCGCGCATGGGTGGTCAGCCTCTGCCTTGGGCCGGGGTGGGGTCGATGGCGCGGACCCCGAAGTGGGCCAGCAGCGCGGTACAGGAACGACAGGGGGCGGCATAGGCGCCGTGCCGGGGGTCGCCGTCCTCGCGGATATGGCGGGCGGTCAGTTTGGCCTGCTTCAGGGCGCGGCGGGCCTCGCCATGGGTGAGTGGTTTGCGGGCGGCGCGTTTGCTGCGGCCGGCCTCATGGGCGGTGAGGAAGCGGGTGAGCAGCAGAGCTTCGGGGCAGCGGCCGGTGAAGCGTTCGCGGCGCTCGCTGGTGAGGGTGTCCAGGAAGTCCTGGACCAGGGGGTGCAGCGCGGGTGCCTGGTCGGCCTTGCCGCCGGTGCAGGTGAGGGTGGTGCCCCGGACGGACAGCGCGGCGGCCACGGCGGGCAGGATGCCGTCGCGGCGGTGCAGGAGTACGGGCGGCAGGCCGGCGTCCTCGGTGGAACTCCAGCTGAGCCGGGGGTCGCCGGGGGCGGCCTCCTCGGTGTGTTCGGTCCCGTCTTGCCGGGGCCGCCGGTCCTGAGTCGTGTGCATGGTCGTTCTTCCCTCCCGTGCAATCCCCCTGTTGCGGGGATCAGCCTGCCAAACGCGGTGGTGGGAGTGGAAGGCAGGTCGGTGTTGCGTGAGTCTGAAGTGCCGTGCGGTGGCCCCGAGGGAAGGAAGTGGCGCACGGGGGTGAGGTGATGCTGTGGGACTGCGCCGGGATGAGGCGGGGAGCCTTCTTGCGCCACCGCATAGGCTGTCGGTCGCCACGGGTCCCGGCCGAGGGGACCGGGTGTATTTGGAACACAGCCAGCCAGCAGGGGGCATTTCGCCATGACGACAGGTCGGCCCGCACAGGCCGCCGCGCCACCGAACACGGCCTACGCCGGGCAGGTCGTGCACTTCCCGGATCCGGTCCGGCATGCCCGCTACCCCAAGGGGGTGCGGGTGGATGAACACGGCTATCCGGACTTCTCCCCCTATGCCCGGGCGGCGGCCGAGATTGCCGAGCCGCCGGAGGGTTTCGGCGTGGACGAGCTCCGGCTGACCGACTATGTCTCGGCCAACGCGGCGCTGCACGCCGAGGGCCATGAGCTGTGGGCCAGCCTGTCGCCGGTGGCCACCCCGCACGGCTGGACCTGGCACCATGTGGCCGGCACCCGCCGGCTGGAGCTGGTGCCGGCCGAGGTGAAGGCGCTGCTGCGGCACCATGGCGGGCTGGCCACGGCCCTGGTGGACCAGGACAAGCGCGGCACTCGCCCGTTGCAGGAGACCCGCCCCGTCCATTTCGCCCTGCCCCAGCGGGACTTGGCGGTCTCCGAGGAGCAGGTGCAGGGCGTGGAGGAGGACCTCGGCTATCGGCTGCCGGGCGCCTACCGTGACTTCCTCAAGGCGGCCGGCGGCTGCGCCCCGGTCGGCGCGGCGCTGGACGCGGAGCTGGGCCTGCTGCTGGACCAGCCCTTCTTCACCGTCCGCGAGGAGGCGGCGGTCAACGACCTGGTGTATGTCAACAAGTGCCTGCGAGACCACTTCACCAAGGACTATCTGGGTGTCGCCTTTGTCCAGGGCGGGGTGCTGGCGGTCAAGGTCAAGGGCGAGGCGCTGGGTTCGGTCTGGTTCTGTCCCTATGACGACGCCCGGGACCGGGACGGCTGGACGGTACAGGGGAGGGTGGAGCGGCTGCTGCTGCCCTGTGGTGAGGACTTCGACGACTTCCTCTCCCGGCTGGCGGGTGGCCCGCCGGAGCTGGAGACGGTGGCGAATCTGATGGTTGACGGCGGCTTCGCGTACGCCGTCCCGGTGGAGGGGTGAGCGCGATGGTGACCTTCGCGCAGGCTCAGGAGCGCGCCGAGCGCTGGATCAATGGCGAGGTGCCGGCGTATCTGCACCGTGAGGTGAAGGTACGGGAGTTCGGCCTGGGCTTTGTCGCCTGGGCCGAGGACCGGGAGGGCGTCGCCTCCGGCGACGGCGGCCGCAGCCGGCTGGTGATAGCCCGGGACAGCGGGGAGACCACGCTGTGGCCCGGACTGCCGGTGGGTGAGGTGATCCGCCGCTACGAGGAGGAGTACGGCACCGTGGACGAGCCGGCCCCGCCCGCGCCGGCCGCCCCCAAGCGGGTGGATCTGGAAGCGACTTCCTTCCTGCTCAGCCCGCCGCAGTGGCTTCAGGACGCGGCGGACGCGATGGGCATCCCGGACCGCCGGGAGGCGAAGGGTTCCTCCGCGGACGAGGGCAAGTCCGAGGCCGCGGTGCCGAGTTCGGACACCGGTGCGGGTTCCCTGCCGGGGGCTTCGGGGGCTGGTACGGCCGGTGACGGCGCCGTTTCGACTGCCGGGCCGGATGCGGGTTCTGCCGTGTCGGGCGCGGGTGTTCGGTCCGGGGTTTCGGATTCCGGTGCGGCTGGTGGTGGTGCTGCCGGGGCCGCATGGCCCGAGGCGGCCGCGACCCCGGCGGGATCTGTCACTGCGGGCGCGGGTGCTGGGCCGGTGGCTGCGAGCGCCGGTGAGGCCGATGGCGGTACTGCGTCGGCTCCGCGTCCGGAGTCCGGCCCCGGTGCGGGTTCCCTGCCGGGAGCTGCGGGTGGTGCCGGTGCGGCCGGTGGTGACGCTGCCGGGCACGATGCCTCGGCGGCTGGTTGGCCGGATGCGGGGTCGTCGGGAACTGCCGCTCCGGAGCCGGGTGTTCGGCCGGGCGGCGACGCCCAGGGGCCGGACGCTCCGGGTGCCCGGCCGGGTGCTGCGGCGTCCGGTACGGGCGGTGGCGCCGCGACCGTCTGGCCCGGTGCGGCCGCTGAAGCCGGGGACGGTGCCTCGGCGTCTGCCTCGTGGCCGGATGCGGGGACGCCGGGTTCCGGTGTGCCCGGGGCCGGAGCCTCCGGCACCGGTGGTGACACCGCCTGGCCGGGGGCCGACGCGCCCTCGGAAGGGGACGGCGAGGACCGCTCCGTGGGGCTGCCCGCCACCGTGCTGGCGCCCGCGCTGTCCGGGTCCGATGACGATGACACCCCGCCGCCCGGGGTACGGCCGGACGCCAAGACCGAGTTGATGCCGCAGGGCAGTGCGCTGCCGCCCACCGCCATCGCGCCCGCGCTGGACGGCTCGATGGGCGGCGCATGGCCGCCGCCGAGCGCCCCGGCTCCGTCCGCCCCGCCCGCGCCGCCTGCCGCGCCCAACGCGCCTGCCGCGCCCGCTGGTTCGGGTGCCGGAGCGCCCGTGCCGCCCGGCCCGCCCGGCGCTCCGGTCAACCCGCCCGCCGGGCCCGGTGGTTCGGGGGCCGCGCAGAATGTGGCGTACGCGGCGACGATGCTGGCCAAGCCGGCCGACCTGGGGCCGTCCGGAAACGTGCCCCCTCCGCCGGGCCCGCCCGGTACCCCCGGCAGCGTTCCGCCGCCCCCTGGGCCGCCCGGTACGCCCGGCAACACCCCGGCGGGGCCCGGCGGTTCGACCCCCTCGCAGGGTGTGGCGTATGCGGCCACCATGCTGGCGCACCCCGGCGCCTCCGGTAATGTCCCGCGCCCCCCGGGTCCGCCCGGAGCGCCCGGTGCACCCGGTGCGCCGGGCAGCCCCCCGGCCGCGCCCGGCGGTTCGGCCCCGGCGCCGGACGTCGCCCACGCGGCCACCATGCTGGCCCCGGGCGGCCCGCCCGGTGTGCCCGGAGCACCTGGCGTACCCGGAGCACCCGGCGCACCAGCCGCACCCGCCATGCCCGTACCCCCCGCCGCCCCCGGCGGCTATGGCTACCCCCAGCCGCCGGCCGGTGTGCCGACCGTTGGTCCGGGCTATATGGCCGTGCTGCGCTACCGCGCGCAGGACGGCTCGGAGCAGCAGATCATCCGGCGCAGCGCGCCCGGCACCCCGCACCCGGAGTGGCAGATACTGCATGAGCTGCGGGCGCTCAATGTGCCGCCGCAGCAGGTGCTGGAGCTGCACACCGAGCTGGAGTCCTGTGACCTGCCGGGCGGTTACTGCGCCCGCATGGTGCGCGAGAACTGGCCGCAGGTGCGGGTGAGTCACACCGCCGCGTACGGCAGGGACCACGCCGGCCGGCAGCAGGGGATGAACCATCTGGTGACCCACCAGGGCGAGTTGCACCAGGTCGCGGGCGCCCCGGCGCGGCCCGCGCCCAACCGGGTGCCGCTGCCGCGGCCGGGCCAGGTGCCCGCCGCGCCGCCGGTCGCCCCGGACGCCATCGGCCGGGAGCTGGCGGAGGTCTTCGGCCAGCAGAATGTGTTCCGCTTCGAGCAGCGGGCCGTCTCCCGGCAGGGCGTGCCGGAGGTGGTGGCGCACACCCTGGTGTGGGCGGGTCTGCCGCGGGAGTTCGGGCCGTTCTTCTGGGCCCAGGCCCAGCCGGGCCGTCCGGTGCCCACCCTGGCCGAACTGGCCATGGAGCGGGGTGTGCAGCCCGCCGTGGACGCCGCCTCCTATCTGGTGATGGGCAATGACTTCGGCCGTCAGCTCTGTGTGCAGTACGGCACCGCGCATATCGTCGCGGTGCCGCTGGAGCCGGGGCCGGACGGCCGCTGCGCGCCGCCGCAGTTCGTCAACACGAGCCTTCCCCAGTTCGTACGCTCTTTGGCGTTGCTCGGGCGGATGTGGCGCTGGCGCTACGGTCTGACGCCGGAGCAGGCCGGGCGCTGGACCGTGGATTTCCAGGACCAGCTCTCCGCGCTGGACGCCACCGCGCTGTCCTCGCCGGAGAACTGGTGGGCGGTGCTGCTGGAGCAGATGTGGGACGGTCTCTTCTAGCGACCGGCCACGGCTGGACGAGGGCGGGGCGCTTGACCCGGGCATTCCGGGCCGGGCGCCCCGCGCGTCGGTCGGCGCGTTGTTGATGGAAGGGGCGGGCGGAGTGTCGGTTTTTTGGGCACTTCTCTCGTACGGGAATGATGTGCGCCTGACCGCGTCGCACACCGGGTCCGGACATAAGGGGCTTTAAGCATGAGTGCATCGGTGCCTCCCGAGGGGTTCACTGTCGTACGAGGCCGCGGCTACCGGCCTGACCAGGTGGACCGCGCGGTGCAGGAGTTCGCCAGGCAACGGGATTCCGCGTGGGAGCGGGTGGCGCGGCTGACGGTGCTGGCCCGTGAGATGGAGGACGAGCTCCAGCGCCTCACCCAGATCGCGGCTCAGCTGCCGCCGCAGACCTATGAGTCGCTGGGGCCGCGGGCGCAGGGCCTGGTCACCACGGCCGAGGCGGAGGCGATCGGGCTGCGGCAGCGGGCCGAGGCGGACGCCGCCGAACTCCAGGACGCGGCCGAGGCCTTCGCCCGCGAGGTGCGGGACGCGGCCCATGAGTACGCGGTGGGGGTACGGGCCGAGGCCGAGGAGTGGGCCCGGCAGGCCCGGCTGGCGGCCGAGGCGGTGGCCGACGAACTGCGGGCGACGGTACGGCAGGAGGCCAAGGACCGGCGGGAGGACGCGGCCCGCGCGCTGCAGGAGATGCGCGAGCGGACCGCCGCGATGCTGGCCGAGCAGGAGAAGGACCAGGCGGAGCGCTGGGAGGAGGCCGGGCGGGAGTCCGCCGAGCGGGAGACGGCGCTGCAGGCCCGGATCGCGGCGATGGAGGAGTACGCCCGCTCCACGCTGAGCGAGGCCCAGCGCCGTTACGCGGACGCGGAGGAGGCGGCCCGGCACGGCCAGGAGGACGCGGAGGCGCAGGCCGCGGCGGTGCTGGCGCAGGCGCGGGTGCGGGAGGAGCGCATTGCCCGGGAGACGGAGCGGGTGCTGCGCGAACACGAGGAGCGGCGCGAAGAGTTGCGCTCGCATATGGCGCATGTCCGGCACAGCTTGGCCGCGCTCACCGGCAAGCCGGTATCCGAGGACGCCAGCGCGGACAACTGACCCGCGCCCCCTCAGGGGCGCGGGGCGGTATTCGATATGCGGCTCCGCCGCGTGGGCGCGCCCACGGCCGAACGCCCGCCGTTCCGCGCCGGGTGCGCCCCTTTAGGGGCGCGGGGAACTGCGCGATCAGCCCCCCGCGGCCCGCGGCCGACCGGCAACGGCCATCGGCAGACGCCGTTTCGTCGCCGGGTGCGCCCCTCCCAGGGGCGCGGGGAACTACGCGATCAGCCCCCCGCGGCCCGCGGTGAACGGCCCGCCCGGTGGCGGGTCAGGTTGCCGTGACGGTGACGTGGAGTACCAGCTGCGCACCGGACTCCGTGCCCAGCACCACCGTGTAAGCCCCCGTCTCGGCCCCGGTGAACAGTCCGGACAGGATGACCTCCCCGTCCTCACCGGTCACCGGCAGCGTCAGCGCACGCACCGGCTTGCCCTTGTCGTCCTTGAAGAACGGCCCGGTCTTCACCGGCGTCTTGCCGTCCGCCGCCAGTACGGTGGCGGTCAGCGCGACCCCCTGCACCGGCTTGCCCTTGGCCAGCGCCCGCACCCGCACCTCGGCAAAGGAGGCGTTGGCCTTGGCCTTGAGGGCACCGGTGCCGACCCGCTCCAGGGCGTCCGCCCGCGGCGCGGGCAAAGCCTCGACCGTCGCGGCGAAGTCCACCGGCTTGACGTCCCGGCCCACCACCGTGGCCCGGACCGTGAAGTCGCCCGCCTTACCGCCCGCCTGGAGGGTGGGCGCGGCGGCCGAACCGTCCTTGCCGGTGACCACGGTGACCGTACGGGAGTCACCGGGGAACCGGGCCTCCGTGTCGCCGATGACCTCGAAGCGCACCTTGGTGCCCGCGACGGGCTTGCCGTTGCGGTCCACCGCCCGTACCTGCGCCCGGGCGGTGAAGCTCTGGCCGACGGTGGCCTTGAGCGTGCCGTCGCCGACCCGGTCCAGCCTGCCGGCCGGCAGCGGCGCCGGCGGGACCGGCTTGTCCTTGCCCGGGTCCTTTGGCTCGGTGGTCTTGCCGGGCGTCGGCTTAGGCGCAGGCGTAGGCGTCGGCTTCCCGGGCCGCTCCGGTCCCGGACCGGACGGCGAGGGCTGCGGGCTGCGCCGCGGCGGCTCGGCGGGCGTGGTGTCGCTGCCCCGGGAGGGCGCCGTACGGCCCGGCGCCGGGGTGCCCGGCGCGGCCGGCGGGTCGGCGACCGGCACGGCCTTGCCGTCCTGGTACGCGCGCATCCAGCCGAGCACCGCGTTGAGGTAGTCCTGCGAGTTGTTGTAGCGCAGCACGGCCTTGTCGATGTCGGCCTGGTTGCGCAGGTCCAGGCCGCCGGCGCACAGATAGCGGGCCGTACCGGCCGCCGCGTCGAAGATGTTGTTGGGGTCCTTCTGGCCCAGTCCGCTGCCGTCCACGGCATAGCTCGCCCAGGTGGACGGCAGGAACTGCATGGGGCCGATGGCGTGGTCGTAGACCGGGTCGCCGGTCCAGCGGCCGCCGTCGGTGGCCCGGACCAGGGCGAACTGCCCGCCGTCCAGGGCGGGCCCGATGATTCTCTTCTCGGTGGAGCCGTCGGAGCGCAGTCCGTAGTTGGCGGCGTGCTCGGACTCCACCTTGCCGATGCCCGCGATCAGTTCCCAGGGCACATGGCAGTCCGGCCACTGCTCCTTGGCTATCTTCTCGGCGTTCCGGTAGGCGGCCAGCGCGGTGGCCGGAATGCCGGTGGCACCGTCCGGGACGGCACCGGTGCCGAGGTCGCGGCCGGGTCCGCCGGAGGCGCCGGGCCGTGGGACCAGGTCGGGGAGGGTGAGGTTGGGGGAGCCATGCGGCTGGCTCTGCGGGTTGCCGGGCGTGGGTGCGGGATCGTCGTGGTCCGCGGTGCTGTGCGCCGGCGCGGCGCCGACGGCGGCGCTCAGGCTGGCGACCAGCAGAGCCGTGCACAGTCCCTGTCGGGAGACGCTGGCGGCGCGAGTACCAAGTATCTTCACCGAAAGGCTGCTTCCTTGAGAGACCGGCGGCCGTACTGCGGGGGGCCGTACGTCTCCCCCCTCGGCCATAAAGCCGAACACTAATTCCCTCTGCCCCCAATTGTCTTGCCGGGGGGCACCCTTCACGGATTCTTCGCCGTCTGTTGCCCCATTAACCCTCCGGCACCGGCCACTTCGCGATCACCGTCCGCAACTGTCATGTGTCACATGGTGGTGCTGACACCGGATCGAGCCGGTCCCTGAGTGGGTATCTGCCGCGATAGCGCTGGGCAGTTCGGGCACCCGGCGTACCGTGGCAACCAGAGGCAGGTGAGCAGATGACCACGGAACTCGCGGACAATGTCCGGAAGTACCGGCGTCGGGCTGGTATGAGTCAGGAAGAACTGGCCCACGCGGCCAGTGTGTCACCCGGAACCGTGCGGAAGCTCGAACAGGGCGGAACCGTCCGCATGGAGACGCTTCACATGCTGGCCCGCGCCCTGAATGTGACCACGGCCGCGCTGGTGGCATCGGACGCGCCGGAACCGGTCGGGCAGGCCGAGGAGCCGAACCGCGTCAACCTCGTCCAGCTTCGCGCCGCGCTGACCCCGGCGGTAGGGCTCGCAGACCGAGTAGCGGAGACAGCCGAGGAGGAGCCCAACCTTCGAGCCTTCCGCAGGACGGTCCAGGACGCACGAGTTCTGTACTTCTCCGACAGCTACAAGAGCGTGTCCTCCCAGTTGCCGGGGCTGTTGCGGGACGCCGCCAAGGCTGTTGCCTACTACGACAGCGGCGAGGAGCATCAGCAAGCGCTTCTGGCCCGCGCTGAGGCACTGCGCTTGGCAGGCACCTACCTCACGCAGGTGCGCCAATACGACATCGCCTATACCGCCCTGGCAGGCGCGGTCGCGGACGCCAAGAACGCCGGGGACATGCTCGCTGCCGCTTCCGGGGTCGGCGGCATGTGTTGGCTGCTGATCCGGCAAAGCCGGTTCGACGAAGCCGAACGAGTCGCCGCAGAGAGCATGGATGTAGTGGAGCCCAAGATCACCCGGGCCGAGCCCGATCACTACGCGGTGTGGGGCGGCTTGGCGATGGAAGCCGCCGCCGCTGCCGCGCGGAACAACCGCCCTGAGGAGGCCAAGGAGTACCGCAAGGCCGCGCGGGTGGCGGCAACGGCCGTCGGCACAGCTCACCGCAACATCTCTTTGCACTGGTCGGTGTTCGGACCGGTCACCGTCGCCATGAAGGCACTTGAGGACTCCACTGTTGTCGGGGACGCCCGCACGGTAGTCCGCAAGGCGGGTGAAGAAGAGGCGCTGTCGCCGAAGGCGTGGAAGCGCCTTGGCGGTCCCAGCACGAACGACGGCAACCGATTCACTCTCGATCTGGCGCGCGCTCACACGCGGACCGGTGATCTGTCGGCCGCCATGGAAGAACTGGTACAGGTGCGGGAGACGTTCCCCGAGTGGCTGCGGCATCAGAGCATGGCCGCAGAGACCATGGAAGAGATCTTGCGGAAGCGCAAGCGCACCCTTACCACTGAGATGCGCGATATGGCCGCCTACCTCGGCGTCGTCGGCTAGGGCGTTTCTTTCGGATCATCGGATCGTTGGTTCGGTGTGCCGGGAGTCTAGGTCAGCTACTGGTCCGCGGTGGAGCGGTCGGCACCGATCGCAGCCCAGTCTCCATCGAGGCGCTTTCGGTCAGGTGATCGCTTTCCTCCGGGTCCTCCGGCTCGGCGGCGGTGCCGACGTCCAGCGGGTTGTCGAACCTGCGGTAGTAGGAGTCCCAGGCGGCCTGGATGGCGCCCAGGACCTGGTCCTCGTCCTTGGCGCGGGCCATGCGCTGCACGGCGATCAGGGCCGGGAGCAGGGCAGCCGGGACGGTGTCGTCCAGCCCGTGGGTGCGGAATGCGCGGTCCCAGTGCTCGATCTTGTGAGCGATGAGCAGGTCGATGGGGGTCAGCCCGTCTTCCAGGCCCCGGGGATGTGGGCGAGAACGCCGGCGAGGGCGTCCATGTGGACCGCGAGCATCCCGGCCTGATCCGTGTCCTCCCCGGACCGCGCCGGAGATCTCCGAGCGGATCAAGCCAAATTCCGGCCCTATGGTGACAATCGCCGCTCTCCGGGGATGGAATGGCCTTCTCAAAGCTCATGATCGGAATGGAGCATCATGTCGCATCACAGCACCGCACTCCACCGCATCGGCAAGGCGACTGCCGCCATGGCGATCGCTGCCGCAGCGTGCGGTCTCGCCGTGAGCCCCGCCGACGCGGCTCCCCAGCGGACGGCCTCGGCCTCCTCGGCCCTCGACGACGGCAACCTCATGGCCGGTGACGCACTGGGCGCGCACAGTTTCTTTGTCAACGTCGCCGGTAGCCCCGCGGAGTGGGTCCTCGCGGTCTCGGGCAGGGACCATGAGATCAGCTTCCTCCGGGGGAGCAACCCTCCCCAGGATTATGTTGACCAGTGGCTCAAGGGGAACGGGGTGTTCTTCAAGCCGGCGTTCATCACCATCGAGTTCCATGACTACCAAGGCGCGGTCATTCACCGCTACAACTGCATACGCCCTGGCCTCAAGCGGATCGACAACCCGCCGGGGGGAGACGGCAGGTCCAATACTCTGATCACCGCCTCCTGCGAGAGCGTGAAC
Source organism: Streptomyces orinoci (assembly GCF_003121295.1). Classification (GTDB taxonomy): domain Bacteria; phylum Actinomycetota; class Actinomycetes; order Streptomycetales; family Streptomycetaceae; genus Streptomyces; species Streptomyces orinoci. Next base: position 1,052,841 of record NZ_PHNC01000029.1, on the reverse strand, counting down.
CGCGAGTGGTGAACCAGGCGTCTGCGGGCGCTTCCTTGGACGCCACTTTGGCGTCGGCACGGCCCAGGGTCTCGCCGACTGGCTGCCGGGTGCGGTCGAGGCCGGTGTCCGTACGCTGAGCGATCGGGTCGCTGGTCATGACGCTCCACTGAAAGGACCAAGCCCGGTCGCCGTTAAATGGCGCCCGGGCCGGTGCTCGGCTTCCGTTCCGCGAGCGCGCAGGAAAGGCGATGTCGGCAACGAGGTACCACGAAGCGTGGTAGTTCGTCGGCCATGCACAGCGAACTGCCACACTGTGACCATGGCGGCACCCCGCGTCACGTAAGTACCGTCGCCGTACCCGTTCCACCGACCAAGACCCGAGGGTGCAGCGATCATGCCGAGGAGCGACGCGGACCGGCTTCGGCGCCGGGAACTCTACGACGCGGCTGCGGGCGAACCGAGGGCCCGCTTACTGCCGTGGTCCGCCCCGGAAGGGCTTCCCTGTTACCTGCGTACCGATGACGGGAGCGTCCTCTCCGAGCTGGCCGACAGCATCGAAGCGGTACAACTCGGCATGGGAGCCGAGTTGTTGGAGCACGCCCGGGGCGTCCTGAAGCCCGGCGCCCGCGCCCTGTCGGCGATCGAGTACCGGTGGCTGTCGTCCCGGCTGACCGAGGCCCTGTCGGATGTGCTCAGGGTCGCGGAGTCGCGCGGGCGGCGCATCCCCGTCCCCGGGGAGGCGAGCGGCGATGCCTGAGCCTCCGAGCGTCGGCACCCTGGCTCATGACACCAAGCGTGACCGCGTGGGCGTGGCCATGGCGCGGCACAACGGGCGGTTCTGCCTGCGCCCGCAGGGTGGCGGTCAGCAATGGGACGCGGAGCCGCGCGATGTGAAGCCCGTCACCGCCGATGAGGCGCTGAGGCTGCGCGTCCGCGACGCCAACGAACGCAGCTGGGGCACGCGGCTGTGAGCGGCCCCGGACGGCAAGTGGCCGCGATCCTACCCCAGTTCCCGCCCTCCGCGCCGGAGCCCGTCCCCGGCTGTACGGACTGCGCCCGCTACCTGGAATTGGCCAAGTCCGCGAACCAGGGCGGGGACTTCAGCGCGGCGACCGACCTCCGGGTCCTGATGGCACGACACCGGCGAGAGGCACACTAATGGGCACCACCACCCGCTACCGCTTCCGTGACTACACCGTCCGGGCGGAGGCCGACCCCCTGACGCTGCCGACGTTCACCGCCGTGTGCGTCACCGGAGACGAGCGGGACTGCGGGGCCACGTCCGGCGATGTACACAGCCCGGACGAGCTCGTCCGGTGGATCGCCGCTCACTGCGCCCAGACCAGGCACGGGCTGTACGAGCGCACCACACGCGAAACAGTCTGCGCGGAGCCCGGAGCGTGGCGGTGAGGCCCATGGGGCTATGGCAATGATTCACCGTTGAGACACCAGCCCCGAGTTGGGGCCGGGTCGCACGACCCCGTTCGCCACTCCCGCCTTACGGGTTCCGCGCAAGTCCATAGGGAGGGTCCGACGATGACGGGACCGATCGTGGGGAACAGGGGTGACGGAGGCGACGGGGACAAGGTTCCCGGCCAGCCCTGGACGCCACCCCCACCGCCGCCCCCCGGATGGTGACATGCCCGAAGGCGATGGGAAGCACCGCAAGTGACGCTCCCCTCTGAGCAGGACGGCCGCGCCGGTGACGAACTGGCGCGGTCCCTCCTCGACAGCGGAGCCCTGACGCCCGAATGGGCCGAGACTTTCAGGGCCGTTCCCCGCGCGCTGTTCCTGCCGGATCTCGTCTGGTCGTACGACATGGCCACCGGCCGCAGCGTCCCCGTGTCCCGCGCTGAGGACCCGCAAGCGTGGGAGCGATCCGCGTACGCGAACGTCCCACTCGTCACACAGTGGGACGACGGCCGGCACACCGGCGTCGAACCGGGAGCCGTGCCGACCAGCTCGGCGAGCATGCCGTCAGTGGTCGCCGCCATGCTTCGCGACCTGGACATGACGGAAGGCATGCGGGTGCTCGAAATCGGCACGGGCACGGGCTGGAACGCCGGACTGCTCGCCCACCGGTTGGGCGGCTCCGGCGTCGTCAGTGTCGAGATCGACCCCTCCGTCACCAAGCAGGCCCGCGATGCCTTGAAACGCGCCGGGCTCAGCCCGGAGGTAGTCAACGTGGACGGTCGCCATGGGTGGCCGGAGGGGGCCCCGTATGACCGCGTGATCGCGACCGTGGGTGTGCGAGCCATCCCGCCCGCGTGGCTGGAGCAGACCCGCCCAGGCGGGATCATCCTCGCTCCCTGGGGCACCCACCACAGCGACCAGGACGCCCTTGTCCGGCTGACCATGGCCGACGACGGCAGCGCCCGCGGGCCGTTCCTCCGCATGGTGGAGTTCATGAAGCTGCGGGCTCAGCGCCTCGACTGGAACCGCTTTGCCCGGCACATCCCGGAGTTCCCGGGCGATGCCGACGTGTCCAGTACGCGGGTCACCCTCGCGGAGCTGGGGGACCGGTACGAATCCGTACGCTTCGTGATCGGTCTGTGCGTGTCCGACTGCGCTCATGTCGTGAACCGGTCCGACGAGGAGAGCGGGAAGGCGTGGTTCTTCGACCTGGCGAGTCGGTCATGGGCCGCAGTCGAGTTTCACAGCGGTAAGCCGGATGCCACGGTCTACCAGTCGGGATCGCGCAGTCTGTGGGACGAGGTGGAACGGGCGCTGAGATGGTGGACCGATCACGGCGAACCCAGCCTTGACCGGTTCGGCGTCACTGTCAGGCCCGACGGAAGCGTTCACCCATGGTTCGAGGCCCCTGAGAACGGCCTCACCATCGGTTGATTTCCGCCAGAGCGCCCCAGCTGTCCGCCTCCCCCGTGACGGATGGCTGGGGCTTCAACCGGTTGACAGGCCGCGCGGCTCGTACTGCCCTCGGTCGGTGATCAGGGCTCCAACACCCGGGATGCGCCGGACAGTTAGGGGCGCTCGTCCGGGGAAGCGACAGCCGATGGCTGCTCATGTGGCTTCCGGGCGGGTTGAACGCCGGATGCCGTGGTGACCGTCAATCCCCTTGGGCTGAGGGGCGCTTGCCGTCCACGCAATACGGACACCGGCCGGACCCCTAGGGGGCGGCCCCTACGTTCTCCGAGGCCGCGGCTCGTCCCGCAGCAGGAGGGGCGGACCGCCACCGCTCCCTAGCCTTGTGACGGTGGCCGGGGGAGGGGTGGTGGGGCTAGCACCACCGTCAACAGACGGACCAGCCCCATCGTGACCGGGGCCGCCGTCCAGCAGGCTGGACACCACTTCAGCGGACAAGCGTTCAGGAGACTCACCGTGACTACGGCTGTATCGATTCCCAGGACCGGGGGCAGTGGAGGACATGCGGCCGTCGCGGCGCGTGGGCGGCGGATCGTCAAGTCCTATGGCTCGGGGGAGACCCGGGTCACCGCGCTGGACCAGGTGGATGTGGACATCGCCCGGGGGCGGTTCACCGCCATCATGGGGCCCTCCGGCTCCGGCAAGTCCACCCTGATGCACTGTCTGGCCGGGCTGGACACCGTCACCTCCGGTCAGATCTGGATCGATGAGACCGAGATCACCGGGCTCAAGGACAAAAAGCTCACCCGGCTGCGCCGGGACCGGATCGGCTTTATCTTCCAGGCGTTCAACCTGCTGCCCACCCTCAACGCCATCGAGAACATCACCCTCCCCATGGACATCGCGGGCCGCAAGCCCGACCGGGCCTGGCTGGACCGGGTGGTGGAGACGGTGGGCCTGGCCGGACGGCTGAAGCACCGCCCCAACCAGCTCTCCGGCGGCCAGCAGCAGCGGGTGGCCGTCGCCCGCGCCCTGGCCGCCCGTCCCGAGATCATCTTCGGTGACGAGCCGACCGGGAACCTGGACTCCAGGGCCGGGGCCGAGGTGCTGGGCTTCCTCCGCCGCTCGGTGGACGAACTCGGGCAGACCATAGTCATGGTGACCCATGACGCGGTGGCCGCCTCCTATGCGGACCGGGTGCTCTACCTCGCCGACGGCCGCATCGTGGATGAAATGCACCAGCCGACGGCCGAGATGGTCTTCGAGCGGATGAAGCACTTCGACGCCCGGGGACGTGTCTCGTGACCATCTTCCGCACCTCCCTGCGCAACTTCCTTTCGCACAAAGGCCGGATGGCGCTCTCCCTGATCGCCGTGCTGCTCTCGGTAGCCTTTGTCTGCGGCACTCTGGTGTTCACCGACACCATGACCGCCACCTTCGACAAGCTCTTCGCCACCGTTGCCTCCGATGTGGACGTCCAGCCCAAGGAGAAGGACAACGCCCAGGAGAGCAGCATCCCCGCCACCCTGCCCGCCTCCCTGCGGGACCGGCTGGCCGGGGTGCCGGGGGTGGCCAAGGTCGAACCGGAGGCCGCCACCAGGAACATCACGGTGACCACCGCCAACAAGCAGAGCTTGAGCCCCAGTTCGGGCGCTCCCACGGTCGGCCTCAACTGGAACGACAGCCAGCGCAAGTCCATGGACATCACCCGCGGCCATCAGCCGAGGGGCGCCGATGAGGCCGTCCTGGACTCCGACACCGCCGAGAAGCACCATGTGAAGGTGGGCGACACCCTGCGGGTGATCGCCGCCCCCGGTGACTTCCGGGTGCATGTGGTGGGCCTGGCCACCTACAAGACCACCAACCCCGGTGCGGCCGTCCTCTACTTCGACACCGCCACCGCCCAGACCAAACTGCTGGGCAGCGCCCGGGCGTTCACCGGCTACGGGCTGACCGCCGCCTCCGGCGTCAGTGACGAGCAGCTGAAGAAGAACGTCACCGCCGCCATCGGCGAGGGCTACCAGGTGCACACCGCGGCCGAGAGCAAGAAGGAGAACAAGAAGAGCCTCGGCTCGGTGCTGGACGTGATGAAGTACGCGCTGCTCGGCTTCGCCGGCATCGCCGTCCTGGTGGGCATCTTCCTGATCGTCAACACCTTCTCCATGCTGGTCGCCCAGCGCACCCGGGAGATCGGCCTGATGCGGGCCATCGGCTCCAGCCGCCGCCAGATCAACCGCTCGGTGCTGGCGGAGGCGCTGCTGCTGGGGGTGACCGGCTCGGTGCTGGGCATCGGCGGCGGCATCGGCCTGGCCGTGGGGCTGATGAAGCTCATGGGCTCCCTGGGCATGAAGCTGGACACCGCCGACCTGACCGTCAAGGCCACCACCCCCCTGGTGGGCCTGGCCATCGGTGTGGTGGTCACCGTGCTGGCCGCCTATCTGCCCGCCCGCCGGGCCGGGAAGATCTCCCCGATGGCCGCCCTGCGCGACGCCGGCAACCCCGGAGACGCCAAGGCGGGCAAGGTACGCGCCGCCCTGGGCGTACTGCTCACCGCGGCCGGCGGCGGCGCCCTGCTGCTGGCCGCCCGGTCGGACCGGGCGTCCTCCGGCTCGGCCCTGCTGGGCCTGGGCATCCTGCTCAGCCTGATCGGGCTGGTGGTGGTGGGACCGCTGCTGGCGGGCCTGATCGTCCGGGTGATCAGCGCGGTGGTGCTGCGGGTCTTCGGCCCGGTGGGCCGGCTCGCCGAGCGCAACGCCCTGCGCAACCCGCGCCGCACCGGCGCCACCGCCTCGGCCCTGATGATCGGCCTCTCGCTGGTCGCCGCCCTCTCGGTGGTGGGCTCCTCGATGGTCGCCTCGGCCACCGACCAGGTGGACCGGTCGGTGGGCGCGGACTTCATCATGGAGAGCGGCGGCAAGGGCTACACCCCGGCGATGCTCAAGGCCGCCAGGTCGGCCCGGTACCTCGACCACCTCACCGAGTACACCGAGGTGAGCGCCAGGGTCACCACCCCCGACGGCAAGTCCGGCAACCAGCGGCTGACCGCCGCCGACCCCAGCTACGCCCAGGACCTGCGCCGGCAGACCGTCCAGGGCAAGCTCTCCGGGGCCTACGCCGCGGACGCCATGTCGGTGCCCGAGGGCTTCGCCAAGGATCACAAGGTCAAGCTGGGCGACCGGCTCACCGTGGCCATGACCGACGGCAGCACCGCCAGGCTCAGGGTCAACGCCATCACCTCGGACGACACCGCCTTCGACAAGGGGGCGATGTACCTCAGCACCGCCACCGCCAAGCGGTACCTGCCGGCCGACAAGATGCCGCCGCCGCGGATGCTGTTCGCCAAGGCGCAGGACGGCCACGCCAAGGAGGCCGCCGCCTCGCTCAAGGCCGCCATGGCCGACTATCCGCAGATCAAGGTCCGCGACCAGTCCGACTACAAGAAGCTGATCAAGGACCAGGTGGGCCAGCTGCTCAACCTGATCTACGGCCTGCTGGCCCTGGCGGTCATCGTGGCCATCCTCGGTGTGGTGAACACCCTGGCCCTGTCGGTGGTCGAGCGGACCCGGGAGATCGGCCTGATGCGGGCCATCGGCCTCTCCCGCCGCCAGCTGCGCCGCATGATCCGCCTGGAGTCGGTGGTGATCGCCCTGTTCGGCGCGCTGCTGGGGCTGGGCCTGGGGCTGGGCTGGGGCGCCACCGCCCAGAAGCTGCTGGCCTTGCAGGGGCTGGACGTCCTGGAGATCCCCTGGCCCACACTGGGCGCGGTCTTCCTGGGCTCGGCCCTGGTCGGCCTGGCCGCCGCCCTGGCCCCGGCGTTCCGGGCGGGCCGCATGAACGTCCTCAAGGCCATCGCCACGGACTGACGGGGGAAAGCCGCCAACGGCGCCCGGCCCCCACCGGAAAGCGCACCCTCACGTGGGGAGCAACGGGTGGCGCGTGGGTGGGGGCAGCCCGCCGCAGGCGCAACCGGCCCGCACGCAAGTGCCGGCCCCGGCCCCGGCCCGGACGCACCACGGGGGTGCGCGTCCGGACCAGGGGCCGGGGTCATTCCACGAAGCCCCTGTCCGACCCCCGTCGTACGCTGGAGTACGCACCCGGCCCCGTCCACCCGACGAGCCGGGCGGTTCGCGTTGTCCACCCCCCCGGGACGGAAGCCCTTTATGAGCCTGCACGGTCTGCTCGACGCCGTCGTCAACGATCCGGCGCTCGCCGAGGCGGTCAAGGCCGCGGCCGACGGCAACCGGCCGCACCTGGATCTGGTCGGCCCGCCCGCCGCCCGCCCCTTCGCCATCGCCGCCCTGGCCCGGGACGCCAAACGGCCGGTGCTGGCGGTGACCGCCACCGGCCGCGAGGCCGAGGACCTCGCCGCCGCGCTGCGCTCCCTGCTGCCGCCGGACGCCGTGGTGGACTACCCCGCCTGGGAGACCCTGCCGCATGAGCGGCTCTCCCCCCGCTCGGACACCGTCGGCCGCCGGCTGGCCGTACTGCGCCGGCTGGCCCACCCCGCCGCCGACGACCCGGCCGCCGGCCCCGTGAGCGTGGTCGTCGCCCCCATCCGCTCCGTACTCCAGCCCCAGGTCAAGGGGCTGGGCGACCTGGAGCCGGTGAGCCTGCGCAGCGGACGCAGCGCCGACCTCGAAGAGGTGGTGGACGCCCTGGCCGCGGCCGCCTACTCGCGCGTCGAACTGGTCGAGAACCGCGGCGAGTTCGCGGTGCGCGGCGGCATCCTGGATGTCTTCCCGCCCACCGAGGAACACCCGCTGCGCATCGAGTTCTGGGGCGACGAGGTGGAGGAGATCCGCTACTTCAAGGTGGCCGACCAGCGCTCCCTGGAGATCGCCGAGCACGGTCTGTGGGCCCCGCCCTGCCGGGAGCTGCTGCTCACCGACGAGGTACGGGCCCGCGCCGCCGAACTGGCCGAGAGCCACCCGGAGTTGGGCGAGCTGCTGGGCAAGCTGGCCGAGGGCATCGCCGTGGAGGGCATGGAGTCCCTGGCCCCGGTGCTGGTGGACGAGATGGAGCTGCTGCTGGATGTGCTTCCGGCGGGCAGTATGACGGTGGTCTGCGACCCGGAGCGGGTACGCACCCGGGCCGCGGATCTGGTGGCCACCTCCCAGGAGTTCCTCCAGGCCTCCTGGTCGGCCACGGCCGGCGGTGGTGAGGCCCCCATCGATGTGGGCGCCGCCTCCCTGTGGGGCATCGCCGATGTCCGCGACCGCGCCCGCGAGCTGGGCATGATGTGGTGGTCGGTGACCCCGTTCGCCTCCGGCGACACCGAACTCGGCGCGGCCGGCGCGGACTTGGACGGCGCCGACACCCTCAAGCTGGGCATGCGCGCCCCGGAGAGCTACCGCGGTGACACCGCCCGCGCCCTGGCCGACACCAAGGGCTGGCTGGCCGACGGCTGGCGCACTGTCTTCCTCACCGAGGGCCATGGCCCGGCCGCCCGTACCGTGGAGGTGCTCGGCGGCGAGGGCATCGCCGCCCGGCTGGACGCCGACCTGCCCGAGCTCTCCCCGTCCGTGGTCCATGTCTCCTGCGCCAGTCTGGACAACGGCTTTGTCGATCCCGGACTGAAGATCGCGGTGCTCACCGAGACCGATCTGTCCGGGCAGAAGGCCGCCAGCAAGGACATGGGCCGGATGCCGGCCCGCCGCCGTAAGACCATCGACCCGCTCACCCTCCAGACCGGCGACTTCATCGTCCATGAACAGCACGGTGTGGGGCGCTACCTGGAGATGGTCCAGCGCACCGTCCAGGGCGCCACCCGCGAGTATCTGCTGGTGGAGTACGCCCCGGCCAAGCGCGGCCAGCCCGGCGACCGGCTCTATATCCCCACCGACCAGCTGGAGCAGGTCACCAAGTACGTGGGCGGGGAGTCCCCCACCCTGCACCGGCTGGGCGGCGCGGACTGGACCAAGACCAAGGCCCGCGCCAAGAAGGCGGTCAAGGAGATCGCCGCCGACCTGATCAAGCTCTACTCGGCCCGGATGGCCGCCCCCGGCCATGCCTTCGGCGCGGACACCCCCTGGCAGCGGGAGCTGGAGGACGCCTTCCCCTACGCCGAGACCCCCGACCAGCTGACCACCATCGCCGAGGTCAAGGAGGACATGGAGAAGTCCGTCCCCATGGACCGGCTGATCTGCGGTGATGTCGGCTATGGCAAGACCGAGATCGCGGTGCGCGCGGCCTTCAAGGCGGTGCAGGACGGCAAGCAGGTGGCCGTACTGGTGCCCACCACCCTGCTGGTGCAGCAGCACTTCGGCACCTTCTCCGAGCGCTACTCCCAATTCCCGGTCGTGGTCAAGGCGTTGTCGCGGTTCCAGACCGACGCCGAGGCCAAGGCGGTGCTGGAGGGCCTGCGCGAAGGCTCGGTGGATGTGGTCATCGGCACCCACCGGCTGTTCTCCTCCGAGACCAGGTTCAAGGACCTGGGCCTGGTCATCGTGGACGAGGAGCAGCGCTTCGGTGTGGAGCACAAGGAGCAGCTGAAGAAGCTGCGCGCCAATGTGGACGTACTGACCATGTCCGCCACCCCCATTCCGCGCACCCTGGAGATGGCGGTCACCGGCATCCGGGAGATGTCCACCATCACCACCCCGCCGGAGGAGCGCCACCCGGTGCTGACCTTCGTGGGGCCGTACGACCAGAAGCAGATCGCCGCCGCCATCCGGCGTGAACTGCTGCGCGAGGGCCAGGTCTTCTATATCCACAACCGGGTGGAGTCCATCGACCGGGCCGCCGCCCGGCTGCGGGAACTGGTGCCGGAGGCCCGGATCGCCACCGCCCACGGCCAGATGTCGGAGTCCGCGCTGGAACAGGTGGTGGTGGACTTCTGGGAGAAGCGCTTCGACGTCCTGGTCTCCACCACCATCGTGGAGTCGGGCATCGACATCTCCAACGCCAACACCCTGATCGTGGAACGCGGCGACAACTTCGGCCTCTCCCAGCTGCATCAGCTGCGCGGGCGGGTGGGCCGCAGCCGGGAGCGCGGCTACGCCTACTTCCTCTATCCGCCGGAGAAGCCGCTCACCGAGACCGCCCATGAGCGGCTGGCCACCATCGCCCAGCACACCGAGATGGGCGCCGGTATGTATGTGGCGATGAAGGACCTGGAGATCCGCGGCGCGGGCAATCTGCTCGGCGGTGAACAGTCCGGCCATATCGCGGGCGTTGGCTTCGACCTCTATATCCGCATGGTCGGCGAGGCGGTGGCCGACTACCGCGCCTCCCTGGAGGGCGGCGCAGCGGAGGCCGAGCCCCCGCTGGAGGTGAAGATCGAACTGCCGGTGGACGCGCATGTCCCGCACGACTATGCGCCGGGCGAGCGGCTGCGGCTCCAGGCGTACCGGGCCATCGCCTCCGCCAACAGCGAGGAGGACATCAAGGCCGTCCGCGAGGAACTCACCGACCGCTACGGCAAGTTGCCCGAGCCGGTGGAGAATCTGCTGCTGGTGGCCGGGCTGCGGATGCTGGCCCGGGCCTGCGGGGTCACCGACATCACGCTCCAGGGCTCCAATGTCCGCTTCGGGCCGGTGGAGTTGCGCGAGTCCCAGGAGCTGCGGCTGATGCGGCTCTATCCGCGTACCGTCCTCAAGCCCGCCACCCGGCAGATCCTGGTGCCGCGCCCGGCCACGGCCCGCATCGGCGGCAAGCCGCTGGTCGGCCGGGAACTGCTGGCCTGGACGGGGGAGTTCCTCACCACCATCCTCGGCTGAGGCCGCCGCCGGTGCTCAGGCGGTCCGCCTGAGCACCGTATAACCGCCCGCGCTGCCCAGGAGTTGGTAGGCGGTGCCGGGGTGCGCCTGCTGGGACCCGGCTATCAGCTCCTGGGGCGTCCGGCCGTCGGTGGTGTGCAGGGCGACATAGTCCGGGACGATGCCCCGGGTGTCCCCTATCCACAGCACCCGGCAGCGGCCCGCCAGCCGGCTGATGGGCTCGATGTCCGCCTCCACCGTGGCGTGGTCCGGTATCCGGTCCAGCAGCCGCTCGGCGGCCCGGACGGCCGGGGGAGTGCGGTAGGTCTCCGGCAGCGTCAGGTTGTACAGCGGCAGGGCCGCGCTCAGCGAGAGCGCCGCACCGGCCACCGCCGCCGGCAGCTGACGGGCATAGGTACGCAGCCAGGGCCTGCGGGACTCCCGGGCGCGGGCGAGGGCGTCGGTCAGGGCGATGAAGACGATGGGCATCAGCACCGCGTTGTAGTGCCAGTCGGTCCCCCAGTAGTGGTCGTCATGGGAGACAAAGCGCCAGGCGAGGGTGGGCAGGGCGGCGATCAGCAGCGGGGAGCGCAGGGCCAGCAGTCCGGTGGTGGGGAGCAGGACCCACAGCAGGGTGCGGACCGCGGTGAGCACCGGGATGGTGGGGGCGGGGCCATTTCCGTCCACCTTGTTCCAGTAGTCGTAGGAGCCGGTGGCGTTGAAGGCCGGTATCAGTACGGACACGGTCAGCACGGTGGCGGCCAGCCCGAAGACCACCACTCCCAGGGCCAGGGCGGACCGGCGGGGGTCGCGGCGCGGCGGCCGCAGACGTATCAGGATCACCACCCCGATGGCGGCCAGGGTGACCCCCAGGTCCTCCTTGACCAGCACCAGCGGCAGCGCCCACAGCACCGCGGCCCGCCACCGCCGGCGCACCACGGCCTCCAGGGAGAAGGCCAGCAGCGGCATGGCGAAGGCGATCTCATGGAAGTCGAAGTCCACCGCGCGCTGGATGCCCCAGGAGGCCCCGTAGGCGATGCCTATGGCCAGCCCGCGCCCCCGGCCGAGCAGCCCGGCGGCGAGCCGGGTGACCGGCACCGCGGACAGCGCGAACAGCAGGGCCTGGGCCACCAGCAGGGTCACCGGGGTGGGGAAGACCCGGTAGAAGGGCGCTATCAGCGCGGTGACCGGGCTGAAGTGATCGCCGAGGATATTGGTGCCGGGTCCCTTGAGATCGACTATGGGCGCCCCCAGGTGGGCGTAGCCCTTGATGGCCTGCTCGAAGATGCCCAGGTCCCAGGACATGGTGAGCAGCTGCCGGTAGCGGGTCAGGGAGAGCAGCGAGTAGAGGACGAAGAAGGCTCCGGCCACCCAGTAGGGGTCGAGCCGTGGTGCCCGCAGGGTGGTGCTCCAGCTGCTCCGGCCGCTCCGGCCCGCGATCCCGGCCGGGCCCGGCCCCGGCGCCGACACGGCGGCTGCGGCCGAGTCCATGGTGTTCCTTTCCTTCGGCTGCTCTGGTCTGTGGGACGACTGTCGAAAAGATACGCGGACACCCCCGGCTGCCGGGCATCCCGCAGGTGAGGGCTCCGCGCCGGGGGCGGTGCTCACTCGGCGTACGCCGCCGGGTACGGTGCGCCATCAGCCGACGCATCGTCAGCTGCGGGGCCGAAGTGCACGCCGGGGAAGGGGAGATCGGCGCGGCGCACCTCAACTCCCGGCGAATCGTTGGTCGAATCAGTGGCCTGGGCCACCTGGACTCCCTACCATCGATCAACGCCAGGACGATCGACGCACCGCCGCACGATCTCTGCCGGGAGGCTCTATGTTCCGCCTGTTCCGCCGAAGGACCGCCGCGCTCTCCGTCTCCGCCGGGCTGCTGGCCCTGGCCCCCGCGCTCACCGCCTGCGGCTCCACCGCGCACCCGGGCGCCGCGGCCATCGTGGGCAAGGACCGCATCACCGTCACCCAGCTCCAGCAGCAGGTCGAGGACGTACGCCGGGTACAGCGGACCTCCCCGCAGGCGGAGCAGCTGGTCGCCAACAGCGCCCGGCTCAGCCAGGACACTCTGGTCCGGCTGATCCAGTACCGGATCGTGGCCAAGGCCGGGCACGACAACGGGGTGGACCTCACCCGCGGCGATCTCCAGCGGGAGCGGGCCCAGGTGGAGCGGGCCAATGGCGGTGCGGAGGCGGTGCGGGCCCGGTTCCTGGCGCTGGGCATCGCTCCCGATCAGATCGACCAGGCACTGGCCATGGATCTGGTGCGCACTCGGCTGGACGGCAAGCTGGGGGCGGCTCGCACCAATCAGGTACTGATGCGGACCTCCGAGGATCTGCGGGTGGATATCAATCCCCGCTTCGGCACCTGGGACCCCAAACGCGGCACCGCCACCCCGACGCGTGACCCCTGGCTGCGCGCCACCCTCCCCTCAGACCGCCCAATCTGAGGCGGGCCCCGCCCCATCAGGGGCGCGGGGCGCTATCCGATTTGCGGCTCCGCCGCAGACGCCCTGCCCTTGCCGGGTGTGCCCTGTCCAGGGGCGCGGGGAACTGCGCGATCAGCCACACACGGCCTGCGGCCGAGCGGCAACGGTCGTTGGCAGACGCCCTGTCTTCGCCGGGTGTGCCGTGTTCAGGGGCGCGGGGAACTGCGCGACCAGCCACACACGGCCCGCGGCCGAACTGCAACAGCAGACGCCGCGTCGCCGGGTGCGGCCCGGTGGGGGTGGCTGTCGGGGGAGGGGGCCCCGGACCCGCCCTTTCACCGTTTCTCCGGGGGCTGCCGCCCCCAGGGAGCCCCCCGCTTGGTGGGCGGGTGCGGGCCGTGGAGGGCTGGTCGCGCAGTTCCCCGCGCCCCTGGAAGGGGCGCACCCGGCAACGCGTACGCCGGCGCAGCGCCTACGCTCGGCAGCGTGAACGACTCCGCATCCGGCCGTATCGTCCTGCTCACCACCAGCCACCGGGTCGCCCCGGGACTCCTGTCCTGGCCGGCCTGGCAGACCTTGCGCGAGGCCGACCGGGTCCTGTGCGCCGACCCCGGCCACCCGCTCCTGCCCTACCTCGCCGAAGCCCGAATCTCCGCCGAGCAGGGCACGGCCATAGCTCGCGAACTGGTGGACTACTGCCTGGAAGGCGCCCGGACCGCCGTTGTGGTGACCTCTGCGGCGGGCGAGTCGCAGCTCACCGACGGCCTGGCCCGGCTGGCCGGTTCCGGCCGGGAGACCATGCCCGCCCTGGAACTGCTGCCCGGCTCCTACGACCTGCCGGGCGCCCGCCTGCTGGACCTGGTGCAGGTGATGGACCGGATCCGCCTGGCCTGCCCATGGAGTGCCATCCGCACCCATGAGGACCTGGGAAAGTACGGCATCGAGGAGATGTACGAGCTCATCGAGGCCATCGAGACCGGGGACCGGCAGGCGCTGCGCGAAGAACTCGGCGACGTCCTGCTCCAGGTCGTCTTCCACGCCCGGATCGCCCAGGACGACCCGGACGAGCCCTTCTCGGTGGACGATGTGGCCGGCGGCATCGTGGACAAGCTGATCCACCGCCATCCGCATGTCTTCGGTGACGAGACCGCCGAGACCCCGGAGGAGGTCAAGGCGCACTGGCTGCGCCGCAAGGCGGCCGAGAAGGGCCGGGAGTCGGTGACCGAGGGCATCCCGCTGGGGCAGCCCGCGCTGGCACTGGCCGCCAAGCTGGCCTCCCGGGCCCGTACCGAGGGCCTGGACATCGCCCTTCCGGACGGGGACGGCGTGGGGTACGAGCTGCTGCGGCTGGCGGTGCAGGCCGAGGCGGCCGGGGTGGAGCCGGAGACCGCACTCCGGGCGGCCGCCCGTACCTACCGAGACGCCATCCTGGCAGCCGAACGCGAACGGCCCGCACACCCCTGACCACTCCCGGCCTGCCCGGCGTCACCGTCCGACCGGCCGGACCCCGGACCGGGGACGGGCAAACCCGCCCGGCCAGGGACCGGCGAGCCGGTCACGCGGTTGCGGCCGCGGCGCGAGTGAGCCTGGTGGCGGCGACGGACAGCGCCCGGTCCACGGCCTGGCGGTTGTGCTCGGTCTCCGCCGGGTGGCTCTCCACCAGCGTGGTGACCGCCCCATGGCTGCGCACCGTGGCCAGGTCGAAGTCCATCCGGACGTCATCGACGGTGACGCTCACCGAGTAGGCCAGGACGTCATCGCCGTAGCGCGGGGCGTCATGCCGCTTCACCCGAAGGGTGGCCTGGGTGTCCGCCAGGGTCCCGGTGAAGCTGCCGCAGTGCTCCACCGCGTCCCGCAGCCTGCGCATGCCCTGCTCGGCGCGCTGCCGGGGGTAGCCGCTGACGTCCTGGGCCAGGCCGGTGGCCTGGCCGTCCTCGCCCTGCTTGGTGAAGACCCGGTGCGCATGGGTGGCGTACTCACCCTCCAGCCGGCCGGTGTTCACCACCGCGGCCAGCGGCAGGCAGCGGGCCTGGACCCCCTTGAGCTCGGCCTTCTTCCGGTGTTTGTTCTTGTGCGCGGTTTTCCAGCCCTCGGGCAGGTCCTGGGTGCCCAGCAGTGCGCCCCGTGCCTGTTCGGCGGTGATGTGGGCGGGGCGGGGGGCCGAGTGCGGGGCCGGCCGGGCGGCGTTGTCGGTGGCGGCCTTGGGGGTTTCCGGTCCCCCGCAGGCGGTCAGCAGCACAGAAGAGGCAGTGAGCGCGATGAGCGTGATGAGCGTGATTCGACGGACGGGACGTGTAAGCACCGGCAATATCCCTTATCTTTGGATTCGTACCCATTCAGCGCATTTGTGGGCTTGGCAGAGCGGGCGATGGGTACCCGGAGGCCATGGTGATGAAACACATCGAAATCGCCCTTCCCGCCTATTTGGGCGGCATTGCTCCCTTTATCGTCGGGATCGCCGTCGCGGTCCTGCTGCTGCTGGCCTTTGTCTTCGGTATGCGGTGGCGCGACCGGGAGCCCCCGCCGCCCTCCGCCCCGCAGCGGCGGATGGGTTCCTGGCGCACCCCGGAGGAGGACGGGCGTCCGGTGGAGAACCACGGCCCGGGGCACAATGACGACGAGGACGTCGTCGGCTATGTCACCGAGCACCGGGCGCCGGAGGACATTCCGCCCGGCCAGCCCGAGCGGATCCTGCCGCATGAGCTGAGCCCCGGCAGCCATCCCGAGGAGCTCTCCGAGGAACGCAAGAAATGGCGCCCGGGCAGCAGTGGCTCCTTCGGCAGCGGCGGCGCCGGCCACCACTAGCCGCAGCCCCCTCGGGGCGCGGGCGGTGTTCGATGTGCGGCTCCGCCGTGTGGGTGCGCCCGGCCACCGTCAGCCCGCACCCCAAACCCCCGCGGCACACCCAGTAGCGTCAAAGACGTGCACCACAAGAACGACGACAACCGCCACCCGGACCAGCCCCCGCTGTTCACCTGGGAGTTCGCCGGCGACCCCTATCCCGCGTACGCCTGGCTCCGCGAGCACGCCCCCGTGCACCGCACCACCCTCCCCAGCGGTGTGGACGCCTGGCTGGTCACCCGCTACGCCGACGCCCGCCAGGCGCTGGCCGACCAGCGGCTGTCGAAGAACCCGGTGCACCACTCGGAAGCCGCCCATGGCAAGGGCAAGGTCGGCATCCCCGGCGAGCGCAGCGCCAACCTGATGACGCATCTGCTCAATATCGATCCCCCGGACCACACCCGGCTGCGCCGCCTGGTGTCCAAGGCGTTCACCCCGCGCCGGGTCGCCGAGTTCGCCCCCCGCGTCCAGGAGCTCACCGACCATCTGATCGACGGCTTCGCCGCCCGCGGCACCGCCGACCTCATCCATGAGTTCGCCTTCCCGCTGCCCATCTACGCCATCTGCGACATGCTCGGGGTGCCCCCCGAGGACCAGGACGACTTCCGGGACTGGGCGGGAATGATGATCCGCCACGGCGGCGGCCCGCGTGGCGGGGTGGCCCGCTCGGTGAAGCGGATGCGGACATATCTGGCGGAGCTGATCCATCGCAAGCGGGAGGAACCGGGCGAAGACCTGATCTCCGGACTGATCCGGGCAAGCGACCACGGCGAACACCTCACCGAGAACGAGGCCGCGGCCATGGCCTTCATTCTGTTGTTCGCCGGTTTTGAAACAACTGTGAACCTGATCGGTAACGGAACCTACGCCCTGCTGCGCAACCCCGGCCAGCGGGAGCGGCTCCAGCGGGCGCTGGCCGAGGGGGACGAGAGCCTGCTGGCCACCGGGATCGAGGAACTGCTGCGCTACGACGGCCCGGTGGAGCTGGCCACCTGGCGGTTCGCCACCCGGGAGCTGACCATCGGGGGGCAGCGGATCGCCGAGGGAGACCCGGTCCTGGTGGTGCTCGCCGCCGCCGACCGCGACCCGGAACGCTTCGCCGATCCGGACATCCTGGACCTGGCCCGCACCGACAACCAGCACCTGGGCTACGGCCATGGCATCCACTACTGCCTGGGCGCCCCGCTGGCCCGGCTGGAGGGCCGCACGGCCCTGGCCACTCTGCTGCGCCGCCTTCCTGACCTGCGGCTTTCCGTCGATCCAGCGGAGCTGCGCTGGCGCGGCGGGCTGATTATGCGCGGACTGCGCACCCTCCCGGTGGAGTTCACCGCCCGTCCCCGATGACCCGCCGTCAGCCGCCTTTATCGCTACGTGACCAGCGATACACCGGCTTGTGACGATCGAAAGCCGTCGCTATGTTCGACGGTCATATTCGCCGCCGAGTGAAAGGTCATCGCATGCTTTCCGGTTCCGGCCGACACCGCCGTCCCCGTCAGATCCCCGCCCTCGTGGTCACCGCGGGGGTGACCGGAGCGGGGCTGGCCCTGCCGCTGATGGCCGCTTCCGGGGCCCAGGCCGCGGACGCCCAGACCTGGGACCGGGTGGCCCAGTGCGAGAGCGGCGGCCTGTGGAGCGCCGACTCCGGCGACGGGTACTACGGCGGGCTCCAGCTGACCCGCTCGATGTGGGAGCAGCACGGCGGTACGGAATTCGCCCCGCGCCCCGACCTGGCCAGCCGCGCCCAGCAGATCGCGGTGGCCGAGCGGATCCTCCAGGACCGTGGCCCGTACGCCTGGCCCAGCTGTGCGGTGGACTCGGGGCTGGCCAAGGACGGCCCGGCGCCGAAGGTGGACCCGGGTCCCGAGGACGGTTCCCAGGACGCGTCCCCGGGGAGCACACACCGTACGGCCCCGCAGCCGTCCTCCTCCGCGCCCGCCAACTCCCGGACCGGCAAGACCGGTTCGCCGGATGACGCGCCCGACTCCTCCGCCTCCCCGCGGCAGCCGGACCAGCGGCCCCCGGTGAAGGACGACGACCGGCCCACGGGCAAGCACCGCAAGCCGGCTGACGGTTCCTCCGGCGACACCGTCAACGGGCCGTCCGGCAAGCCGTCCGCCCAGCCCTCCGGTACGCCCTCGGCCGACCCCTCGGCCGGTCCCTCCGCCTCGCCCGCCGATGGCTCCGACCAGAGCGCGCACCCCGGTGACTCCACTCCCGGGCAGGACCCGCACACCGGAGCGAACACGGACGGAAGCACCGGCAAACACCGTGCGGACTCCCAGGATTCGGGCGCGGACCGCGCATCGCGCGGTGGTGCGGAGGCACGTACCCAGCCGCCGTCCGCAAACGACTACACCGTGCGCCCCGGTGACAACCTGTCAGTCATCGCCGAGCAGCATTCCGTCCAGGGTGGCTGGCACCGGCTGTACCGGGACAACCAGAAGGTGGTCGGGGACGATCCGGACCTCATTCTTCCCGGTCAGCAGCTCGAACTGAAGAAGTAGCGGGGCTGTTTGGGTCGAATGTCCGTTCCGGCGGAAAGTGAGACATGGGTCTCTTCGGCATTCGTCGCAAAGTCGGCATCCGCTTCTCAACGGACCGTCTCCGACCTGCGAAAACAACGGTTTTCAGCCAGGGCGGGGGCAACTGGGTGGCCGAAAACCAGGGTTTGAACCCATCGGCCGCCTGTGCTTAACGTCTTCACCGCTCGCCACCGCGAGCACCACGGTCGTCACGCCGAATCCTGCCGGCGACCGGGGGAGTCGTCGCGCAAGCGCCGTAGGCAGGAGCGGGGGAACCAAGGTAAGGCGCCGTAACGGGCGGCCGGCCGAAGGCCGGAGGTCCGGGACGGCTAGGGGTGAAGCCGAGCGAGCGCAAGCCGCACGGCCGGGCAACTCACGCCCGAACCCGACAGCTCACCTCGTAGGCGCCGGTGAGGAAACCGACTTATGTCCAAGGGCAAGCATCGTCGTCCGAACAAGGCCGTCCGTCTCGTCACGCTCGCCGGTGTCACCGGTGCCGCCGTCGCAGCTCCGCTGATGGCCGCCACCTCCGCCCACGCCGCCTCCGTGGACACCTGGGACCGTGTGGCCAAGTGCGAGTCCGGTGGCGACTGGTCCATCAACACCGGCAACGGCTACTACGGTGGCCTGCAGTTCTCGCAGTCCTCCTGGGAGGCCATGGGCGGCACCAAGTACGCCCCCCGGGCCGACCTGGCGTCCAAGAGCGCGCAGATCGCCGTCGCCGAGAAGCTGCTCGCCGCGCAGGGCCCCGGTGCCTGGGGCTGTGCCGGTGAGGGCGGGCTGACCCGTGGTGGCCCGGCCGCCGACGTGGACACCGACTCCGGCAGCCATGTCTCCACCAAGAGCCACGCCGACCGCAGCGAGCGGCACTGGACGCCCAAGCACACCGCCCCGCAGCAGCGGGACGACAGCGACGACGAGACCCCGGCACCCAAGCAGAGCGCGCCGCAGCACTCCGCCCCCAAGTCCGTGAAGACGGGCGACGGCGAGTACACGGTCAAGGAGGGCGACACCCTCGCCAAGATCGCCGACGCCAACAAGGTCAAGGGCGGCTGGCACAAGCTCTACGAGCGCAACAAGGACATCGTGGAGAACGCCGACCTGATCTTCCCGGGCCAGAAGCTGCACCTCAGCTGAGCCAAGGCCCACCCGGGCTGAACCGGACCGCCCCGTTCCGATGCGTCTGCTCCCCCCGAGCCGCATCGGAACGGGGCTCCGGTGTTTCCCGGGGGCCGCACCGCGGGTTCCCGCTTCTTCGTTCAGCGAACACCGGAAGCAGGCATTCCTCCCGCGATCTCGGCGTTTGCGGCTTTTTTCGCTTTGCGTGGTGGTCCTACGGCGGGTGGACCGGCCGGGGCCCGTTAGGCTCAGGCAGCAGAACTGCAGACCCACACGAAGGAGACCCTCGTGCCGTCCATCGACGTCGTCGTAGCTCGCGAGATCCTCGACTCGCGAGGCAACCCCACGGTCGAGGTCGAGGTCGGCCTCGACGACGGCTCCACCGGCCGTGCCGCCGTGCCGTCCGGCGCCTCCACCGGCGCCTTCGAGGCCATCGAGCTCCGGGACGGGGACAAGAACCGCTACCTGGGCAAGGGCGTGGAGAAGGCGGTGCTGGCCGTCATCGAGCAGATCGGCCCGGAGCTGGTCGGCTATGACGCCACCGAGCAGCGCCTGATCGACCAGGCCATGTTCGACCTGGACGCCACCGACAACAAGGGCTCGCTGGGCGCCAACGCCATCCTGGGCGTCTCCCTGGCCGTGGCGCACGCCGCCTCCGAGGCGTCCGACCTGCCGCTCTTCCGCTACCTGGGCGGCCCCAACGCGCACCTGCTGCCGGTGCCGATGATGAACATCCTCAACGGCGGCTCGCACGCCGACTCCAATGTGGACATCCAGGAGTTCATGATCGCGCCGATCGGCGCCGAGTCCTTCTCCGAGGCCCTGCGCTGGGGCACCGAGGTCTACCACACCCTCAAGAAGGTGCTGAAGGGCCGCGGTCTGTCCACCGGCCTGGGCGACGAGGGCGGCTTCGCCCCCAACCTGGGCTCCAACCGCGAGGCCCTGGACCTGATCCTGGAGGCCATCAAGGAGGCCGGCTACACCCCCGGCCAGGACATCGCCCTCGCCCTGGACGTCGCCGCCTCCGAGTTCTACAAGGACGGCAAGTACCTCTTCGAGGGCAAGGAGCGCTCCGCCGAGGAGATGACCGCCTACTACGCCGAGCTGGTCGAGGCGTACCCGCTGGTCTCCATCGAGGACCCGCTGTTCGAGGACGACTGGGACGGCTGGAAGACCATCACCGAGCAGCTCGGTGCCAAGGTCCAGCTGGTCGGTGACGACCTGTTCGTCACCAACCCCGAGCGCCTGGCCCGCGGCATCGAGGAGGGCGCCGCCAACGCCCTGCTGGTGAAGGTCAACCAGATCGGTTCGCTGACCGAGACCCTGGACGCCGTGGAGCTGGCCCAGCGCAACGGCTTCAAGTGCATGATGTCCCACCGCTCCGGTGAGACCGAGGACGTCACCATCGCCGACCTGGCCGTCGCCACCAACTGCGGCCAGATCAAGACCGGTGCCCCGGCCCGCTCCGAGCGCGTCGCCAAGTACAACCAGCTGCTGCGCATCGAGGAGATCCTCGACGACGCCGCGGTGTACGCGGGGCGTTCCGCCTTCCCCCGGTTTCGCTCTGCGAACTAGTAAGCACAGCGCTCTGCGAACTAGTAAGCACAGCGCTCTGCGAACCAGTAAGCACAGCGTTCGGGGAACTGAGTAGCCACAGCAAGGGCTGGGGCTGACAAGCCCTCAGCTTCACCCCGTCCTCGGTCATGGTCCCGTACCGTGGCCGGGGACGGGCTTTGTGCGTCCGCACCGGACCCGTCCCTAACCGGACCCAAGGGGAGGCGATGTGGCGGCGGAACGGTTTTCCACCGCGACCAGACTCAAGGCGCTCGGCACGGTGCTGGTCCAGGGGCCGAACGTCCGCCGCACCGGGCCACCGCGGCGCAGCCGGCTGACCGGCCGGGCCGCGCTGCTGGCGCTGGTGGTCTGTTCGCTGGTCGTCGCCCTCGCCTACCCCATGCGCCAGTGGGTCACCCAGCGGTCTGACATCGACGACCAGCGGCGGCAGTCCGAGCACGCCCGCCAGGAGGTCAGACGGCTGAGCGACGAGAAGGCACGGCTGGAGGACCCGGCATATGTCGAGCAGCAGGCGCGCGAGCACCTGCACTATGTACGCCCCGGCGAGACCGGCTACACCGTGCTGGACGGCAGTGGCGCCGCCCGCCGGCCGAAGGACCAGGGAGCCGCCGACCGGCCCTGGTACCGCAACCTCTGGGACGGTGTGGACGCGGCCGACAACCGCCGCTGACGCCCCGCCCCTTCACCAAGACCGACCGGACCCACCAGTCCGACCAGACCCACCGAGCACAAGCGAGCCCATGGAAACCCCTCCTCCGCAGACCGAGCCCACCGAGCCCACCGACGCCGATATCGCCGCCTTCAAGGCGCAGTTGGGGCGCCCGCCGCGCGGTCTGCGCGCCATCGCGCACCGCTGCCCCTGCGGCAACCCCGATGTGGTCGAGACCGCGCCGCGGCTGGAGGACGGTACGCCCTTCCCCACCCTCTACTACCTGACCTGCCCCCGGGCGTCCTCCGCCATCGGCACGCTGGAGGCCGAGGGCGTGATGAAGGAGATGTCCGAGCGGCTGAAGACCGATCCGGAACTGGCCGCCGCCTACCGGGCCGCGCACGAGGACTACATCCGGCGCCGGGACGCCATCGAGGTGCTGGAGGGCTTCCCCAGCGCGGGCGGCATGCCGGACCGGGTCAAGTGCCTGCATGTGCTGGTGGGGCACTCGCTGGCGGCGGGGCCGGGGGTCAATCCGCTGGGCGATGAGGCGATCGCGATGCTGCCGGAGTGGTGGCGCAAGGGGCCTTGTGTCTCGCCGTGCGAGGGCGAGCAGGGCTGAGTCAGGCCGTGTTCGAGTGCGGGCAGTTTGTGGCTGGTCGTGCCCACGCGGCGGAGCCGCAGGATTTCACCGTCCCGCGCCCCTGAAGGGGCGCCCCATACCCCACTTTCAGGAGCACTCATGCGTGTCGCCGCCGTTGACTGCGGTACCAATTCGATCCGTCTCCTCGTAGCGGACGCGAATCCGGCCACCGGTGAACTCATCGAGCTGGACCGGCGGATGACCATCGTCCGGCTCGGCCAGGGCGTGGACCGCACCGGGCGCCTGGCGCCCGAGGCCCTGGAGCGCACCTTCGCCGCCTGCCGCGAGTACGCGGAGGTGATCCGGGAACTCAAGGCCGAGCGCACCCGCTTTGTGGCCACCTCCGCCTCCCGGGACGCGGAGAACCGGGACGACTTCGTCCGCGGCGTGGTGGAGATCCTGGGCGTGGAGCCGGAGGTGATCAGCGGTGACCAGGAGGCGGAGTTCTCCTTCACCGGCGCCACCAGGGAGCTGGCCGGCCGCGCCGACCTGGAGCGGCCCTTCCTGGTGGTGGACATCGGCGGCGGCTCCACCGAGTTCGTGGTGGGCGAGGAGCATGTCCGGGCGGCGCGCAGTGTGGATGTGGGCTGTGTGCGGATGACGGAGCGTCATCTGGTGCACCAGGGGACGGTCACCGACCCGCCGGCGCCGGATCAAATCGCCGCCATACGGGCCGATGTCCAGGCCGCGCTGGACCTGGCGGAGGCGAGCGTCCCGCTGCGCGAGGCACGCACCCTGGTGGGCCTGGCCGGGTCGGTGACCACGGTGGCGGCGATCGCCCTGGAACTGCCCGAGTACGACTCGGCGGCCATCCACCATGCCCGGATCCCGCTGGCGAAGGTCCGGGAGGTCACCGAGCGGCTGCTGACCGCCACCCATGAGCAGCGTGCGGCCATCCCGGTGCTGCACCCGGGCCGGGTGGATGTGATCGGCGCCGGGGCGCTGGTGCTGCAGTGTGTGATGGAGCGGACCGGCGCCCGGGAGGTCGTGGTGAGCGAGCACGACATCCTCGACGGGATCGCCTGGAGCATCGCCTGAGGGCCCGTTGAAGGCCCCTGGGAACCCGGCCGGAAGCCCGGCCGGAGGGCCCGGCGGAAAAAGTTCGTGAAATCCTTCACATGAAAATTTGGCGCCGGCGGTCAAGAAGTGGCCGCCGGTCTGCCCATCCGTGCGGGAACGGGCTCGCAAGGGCGCCTTGGCGCAGGCCGGGCAAGGGTTGACGGTGGTAACCGACAGGGCCCGTTCGAGCGGTGGTCCACTGACGCTCGGGCCCGCAAGGCCAGTTCAGCGGGGGTGTCAACGCAGAAGTGGACCGCGTGGTTCCCCTTCTCGGCTATGGCGTCGGTCACGTGGGCCGCGCAGTGTAGCAGACCCCCCTGTAAGACTGTGGTCGGGGCGCACGCGCACCCGTGGGAACCGTGCTGGATACTCGAATCATGAGCACCACGGAGCGTCCACGGATCCTCGTAGTAGGCGGTGGGTACGTCGGCCTGTATGCGGCGCGCCGCATCCTGAAGAAGATGCGGTACGGCGAGGCGACCGTCACGGTCGTTGACCCGCGCTCGTACATGACGTACCAGCCCTTCCTCCCCGAAGCAGCCGCCGGCAGCATCTCCCCGCGTCATGTCGTGGTGCCGCTGCGCCGGGTGCTCCCCAAGGCGGAGGTCCTCACCGGCCGCGTCACCACCATCGACCAGGACCGCAAGGTCGCCACCATCGCCCCGCTGGTCGGCGAGGCGTATGAGCTGCCCTTCGACTACCTGGTCATCGCGCTGGGCGCGGTCTCCCGTACCTTCCCGATCCCCGGCCTCGCCGAGCAGGGCATCGGCATGAAGGGCATCGAGGAGGCCATCGGCCTGCGCAACCATGTGCTGGAGCAGCTCGACAAGGCCGACTCCACCACCGATGAGGAGATCCGCCGCAAGGCGCTGACCTTCGTCTTCGTCGGCGGTGGCTTCGCGGGTGCGGAGACCGTCGGTGAGGTCGAGGACATGGCCCGCGACGCCGCCAAGCACTACCGCAACGTCAAGCGCGAGGACATGCGTTTCATCCTCGTGGACGCCGCGGACAAGATCCTCCCCGAGGTGGGCCCCAAGCTCGGCCAGTACGGCAAGGAGCACCTGGAGAGCCGCGGGGTCGAGATCTACCTCTCCACCTCCATGGACTCCTGCGTGGACGGCCATGTGGTGCTGAAGAACGGCCTGGAGGTCGATGCCAGCACCATCGTGTGGACCGCGGGCGTCAAGCCCAACCCGGCGCTGGCCCGCTTCGGCCTGCCGCTGGGCCCGCGCGGCCATGTGGACACCTCGGAGACCCTCCAGGTGCAGGGCACCGACTACATCTGGGCCGCGGGCGACAACGCCCAGGTCCCGGACATGGTCGGGCGCAAGGCCGGCAATGAGAACGCCTGGTGCCCGCCCAACGCCCAGCACGCGCTGCGCCAGGCCAAGGTGCTCGGCGACAATGTGGTCTCCGGGATGCGCGGCTTCCCGCAGAAGACCTACGCCCACGCCAACAAGGGCGCGGTGGCCGGTCTCGGCCTGCACAAGGGCGTCGCGATGATCGTCATGGGCAAGATGAAGATCAAGCTCAAGGGCCGTCTCGCCTGGTACATGCACCGCGGCTACCACGGTCTGGCCATGCCGACCTGGAACCGGAAGATCCGCGTCTTTGCGGACTGGACCCTGGGCATGTTCCTCAAGCGCGAGGTCGTCTCGCTGGGCGCCATGGAGAACCCCCGCGAGGAGTTCTACGAGGCCGCCAAGCCCGCCCCGCAGCCCGCCGACGCGGCTTCCCCGCAGAAGGCCAAGGCCAGCTGACCCAAGGTCACACACCAAGGGCGTCCACCAAATCCGTGGGGTGGGCGCCCTTCGGCGTACCCGGGGCGCCGGGGCGCTGAGGGGTGCGCCCGGCCGTTGGGCCGTCACGGCAGAAAGCGGCTCCCCCGGGGAAGGTGACGGGCTTTCCCCGGGAAGGAGTACTTGCACATCCGCTGGTGTTCAGGCGTCGGATGAATCCATCCCGGTCTTCCGGCGCTTCATCATGGAGGTGCGATATGCCCCAGGCCGCCCAACGGCTCACCGCGCTCGCGCAACAGGTACTGGGAGTCCCGCTCCCGGTCCGCCTGCGCGCCTGGGACGGCAGCGAGTCCGGCCCGCCCGGCACCCCGGTGCTGGTCATCCGCAACCGCCGGGCGCTGCGCAGGCTGCTGTGGAAGCCCGGCGAACTGGGCCTGGCCCGCGCCTGGGTGGCCGGTGACCTCCAGGTGGAGGGCGATCTCTACCAGGCCCTGGACCTGCTGGCCGGCAACCTCTGGGAGCGCGGCGAGGACCCCGCCCGCCCCACCGGCGCCAGGGCGCTGCTGGCCGCCCTGCGCGACCCCCGACTGCGCCTGGCCGCCCGGGAGTTGATCCGGCTCGCCGGACCGCTGCCGCCCCCCGCGCCGCCCGCCGAGGAGGCCCGCAGGCCCGGCGGGGCGCTGCACACCCTGCGCCGGGACAAGCAGGCCATCAGCCACCACTACGACGTGGGCAACACCTTCTACGAGCGGGTGCTCGGCCCGTCCATGGTCTACTCCTGCGCCTACTGGGAGCCCGGCGCCACCCTGGAGGAGGCGCAGCGCGCCAAACTCGACCTGGTGTGCCGGAAGTTGGGGCTGCGGGCGGGGATGCGGCTGCTGGACGTGGGCTGCGGCTGGGGCTCCATGGTGCTGCACGCCGCCCATGAGTACGGGGTGAGCGCGGTGGGCATCACCCTCTCCGAGGAGCAGGCGCTCTACGCCCGTAAGCGGGTGGCCGAGGCCGGGCTGGCGGACCGGGTGGAGATCCGGGTCCAGGACTACCGGGAGCTCAACGACGGGCCGTATGACGCCATTTCGTCCATCGGCATGGCCGAGCATGTGGGTTCGGCGCGGTATGCCGAGTACGCCGCGGATCTCCATGCGCTGCTGCGGCCGGGCGGGCGGCTGCTCAACCACCAGATCGGCCGGCGCCCGCTGCGGGACGAACGGCACTACCGGGTGGACGAGTTCATCGACCGCTATGTCTTCCCCGACGGTGAACTGGCCCCGGTGGGGCGCACGGTGGCCCAGCTGGAGGAGGCCGGTTTCGAGGTCCGTGATGTGGAGGCGCTGCGCGAGCACTACGGCCTCACCCTGCGGGCCTGGGTGGCCAATCTCCAGGAGCACTGGGACGAGGCGGTGCGGCTGACCTCGCCGGGCCGGGCCAGGGTGTGGCTGCTGTACATGGCCGCCTCGGCGCTGTCCTTCGAGCGCAACCGGATCGGCGTCAACCAGGTGCTGGCGGTGCGTACCCCGGTATCGGGGGAGCCGGGGCTGCCGCTGCGGACCAGGGAGTGGCGGGGCTGAACGCCGACGGGCCCGGCTCCTGGAGAAGGAGCCGGGCCCGTCAACGTGGCCTTCAAAGTGCCGTCAAGGTGCCTGGAATCAGTCCGCCTTGATGGCGGAGAGCATATTCATCCGGGCGGCGCGGCGGGCGGGCCAGAGCGCGGCCAGCATGCCCACCAGACCGGCCAGCAGCAGGAAGATGCCCATCCGGCCCCAGGGCAGCACCAGTTCATAGGTGGCCAGACCGCCCTTGATCTGCTCACCGGCGGCCCAGCCGAAGAACACGCCCAGGCCGATGCCCAGCACCCCGCCGAACAGCGAGATCACCAGGGACTCCAGGCGGACCATCCGCTTGATGCCCTTGCGGTCCAGGCCGATGGCGCGCAGCATGCCGATCTCCTGCTGGCGCTCGAAGACCGACATCGCCAGGGTGTTGACCACACCGAGCACCGCCACGATCACGGCCATGGCGAGCAGTGCGTAGAGCACATTCAGCAGCAGGTTGATGCCCTGGGCGATGGCATTGGAGATGTCGTTCTTGTCCTGGATCTGGATGGCCGGGTTGTCGCCCAGTGCCTTGGTCAGCGAGCGCTTGGTGGCCTCACTGGTACCGGACTTGGTCTTGACCATCACCTGCATATCGCGGACCTCGGACATATGCGGGGTCACCACGGAGTTGTCCACCATGATGCCGCGGATCATCCGGTTGCCGTCGAAGAGGCCGGTGATGGTGAGCTTGTCCCGCTTGCCGTCCTGGAAGGTGACATTCACCGAGGAACCCAGCTTCCAGCCGAAGTCCTTGGCGGTGTGGTCGTCCACGATCGCCTGCCGGCCGGTGAGTTGGTCGGAGCCGGAGACAAAGTGCAGCTTGGTCAGCTTGGCGAAGCTGTCGCCGTTGACCCCGGTGAGGGAGTGCAGGTCGCTGCCGACCCGGGCCTCGGTGGAGCGCAGCGGGCTGCTGGCGGTGACCTCGGGCAGCGCGGCCAGCTTCTTGTCCACCTCGGGGGACAGGCCCATACCGCCGCCCTCGCCGGCCATGGAGACCACATAGTCGGCCCGCAGGGCGTCGGTGGCCAGCTTGTCGATGGCGCTCTGCACACTGCCGGCGATCACGGTCAGGCCGGTGATCAGGGTCAGACCGATCATCAGCGCCGAGGCGGTGGCCGCGGTACGGCGCGGGTTGCGCACCGCGTTCTGCCGGGCGAGCTTTCCGGAGATGCCGAAGACGCGCAGCAGCGGAGCGGCGGCGGCTATCAGCGGCCGGGACAGCAGCGGGGTGAGCACGAACACGCCGATCAGCAGCAGGCCGGCGCCCAGGCCCAGCATGCTCTTGCTGCCGGCGGTGATGGTCAGCGCGGCACCGGCCGCGGCCAGCACTCCGCCGATGCTGTTGCGCACCACCAGCGAACGGGTGGTGGCCACCGCGTGCACGCTGTTCATGGCGGCCACCGGCGGGATCTTGGCGGCCCGGCGGCCGGGCAGCCAGGCGGCCAGCATGGTCACCAGGATGCCGACGGCCAGCGAGGTGACCACGGTCGAGGGGGAGATCACCAGCGGACCGTCCGGGACCACCGCGCCGGTGTTGTTCAGCAGGGCGCGCAGGCCCGCGCCGATGCCGATGCCCGCCAGCAGACCGGTCACCCCGGCCACCGCGCCCACCACAAAGGCCTCGATCAGCACCGAGCGGGTGATCTGGCGGCGGCTGGCGCCGACCGCCCGCATCAGGGCCAGCTCCTTGGTGCGCTGGGCGATCAGCATGGTGAAGGTGTTGGCGATGATGAAGATGCCGACGAACAGGGCGATCCCGGCGAAGACCAGCATCACGGTGCGCATGGTGCTGCTGCCGTCGGCTATCGCCTTGGCCTGGTCATCGGCGAGCTTTTTGCCGGTGGTGGTCTGGGCGTCCTTCGGCAGCAGCTTGTCCAGCTCTGCCTTCAGGGCGTCCTGGGAGGTGCCGGGCGCGGCCTTGACATCGATCTCGGAGAACTCACCGGGCTTGGTGTAGAGCTGCTGCGCGGTGCGGGTGTCGAACAGGGCCAGGCTGCCGCCGGCCGCCACATTGCCGTCGTCGGTGGTGAAGATGCCGGTGAGCTTCTGGCTGAGCACCGGGCCGCTGACGGACATCCGTATGGTGTCGCCGAGCTTGAAGCCGCCCCGGTCGGCGGTGCGCTGGTCCAGGGCCACCTCGCCGGGGGCCCGCGGGGCGCGGCCGGACTTCATCGGGTAGCGGGCGTCCTGGCCGTTCGAGCCCGGGTAGTAGTTGGAGCCGGTGGAGTTGAAGCCCTCGCCGAGCAGCTTGCCGTCCTTGTCGGCGATGCCGGCGAAGCCGTGCACCGAGCCGGAGACCGAGGCGGCGCCGGGCACCTTGGCGGCCTTGTCGAGCAGGGCCTGGGACAGGTTGGGGATGTCACCGGGCTGCCGGTCCTCGCCCTTCGCCCGGTGCGGGGTGATGGCGACGTCGATCCCGGTGAAGCCCTTCTGGGAGCTCTTCTGGTACGCGTCGGAGACGGTCGAGGTGAAGACCAGGGTGCCGGAGACAAAGGCCACGCCGAGCAGTACGGCGAGGACGGTCATCAGCAGCCGGGCCTTGTGCGCGAGCACATTGCGCAAGGCGGTACGGAACACGTGGATTCAGTCCTGGGAAGTCGAAGCGGCGAAGACGGTCAGCTGGTACGGCCCTTGGCGTCGAAGCGCTTCATCCGGTCCAGCACGGCCTCGGCGGTGGGCTGGCGCATCTCGTCCACGATGCGGCCGTCGGCGAGGAAGACCACCCGGTCCGCGTAGGAGGCGGCCACCGGGTCATGGGTGACCATCACCACCGTCTGGCCCAGCTCGCGCACCGAGTTGCGCAGAAAGCCCAGGACCTCGGCGCCGGAGCGGGAGTCCAGGTTTCCGGTGGGCTCGTCGGCGAACATGATCTCCGGGCGGCCGGCCAGCGCGCGGGCGACGGCCACGCGCTGCTGCTGGCCGCCGGAGAGCTGGTTGGGCCGGTGCTTCAGCCGCCCGGACAGGCCCACCGTCTCCACCACCGTCTCCAGCCACTTGGCGTCCGGCTTGCGGCCCGCGATGTCCATCGGCAGGGTGATGTTCTCCAGGGCGTTCAGGGTGGGCAGCAGGTTGAAGGCCTGGAAGATAAACCCGATCTTGTCCCGGCGGAGCTTGGTGAGCTTCTTGTCGTTGAGCGAGGTCAGCTCGATGTCACCTATCCGGGCCGAGCCGCTGGAGACCGAGTCCAGGCCCGCCATGCAGTGCATCAGGGTGGACTTGCCGGAGCCGGAGGGGCCCATGATGGCGGTGAACTCGGCGCGGTGGAACTCGACGGAGACCGCGTCCAGGGCGACCACCTGGGTCTCGCCCTGTCCGTAGACCTTGGTGAGATCCGTGGCGCGGGCCGCCGGCGCGGAGGTGCGGACGGCGGTCTGGGCGCCGGAGGGGCTGGTGGTCACGGAGGACACTCCTTGCGGGACGGTGAACCGGGGACTTGACCATCCTCCTGCCCGGTGCTCCGCCGCGGATCCGCCCCAGCTACCGTTCTGGGGACAGCCTCCGGAGGTATGTCCCGGCGCCGGAGTCATCCTTGGGTAGGACAGCGGCCCCCGCCGTGCCGCAGTCGAGATTGCGACATTTCCGGGGCATCCGGGGGGTGGGGGGATGAGCGGCCTGGATCGGCCGTTGGCATGTGCCAATGGCGTCGGCGCACTCCTGATGTACCCTCAGTTGCCAATAAAATAAGACAACCTCGGGTCGGCGTTCCGCTGTTTGGGGGGCGCTCCCCGGATAGGCTCGTCCTGCTCTCCTTGAGGGAGACCCGCGCGTCCCGCTCGTGTGGTCCGAGGGCCCGCCCGGATGGTGGAAAGCAGACACGGCGAGCTTAAACCTCGCTGGCCCTTCGGGCCGTGCCGGTTCGAGTCCGGCTCCGGGCACACCCCGCTTCTCCGCGCTCTCCGCGTTTTTGACAGATCCCTGACGCTTCCGTCGGTGTGTCCGCGGAACCGGGCGGCCCGGGATTGCGTTTGTCCGGTCGGGGGCAGTCGGGCAAAAGATCGTCCCTAAGCACGAGAGCCATTCCTTTGCCTAGCTATTACCCTGGTCGGCAAGGCCGCGCACGGTGGCCATGGAGGAGTGAAATGGAGAGCAGGAACCCGGTCTTCTCGCGACGGGGGTTCACTCCCGGCAACGGCTACGCGGGATTCAACGCGGCGCCGCAGTCCGGGTCCGCGTCCTACGGCAACCCGTACGCGGACAACCCGTACGCGCAGCCCACCAACCCCTATGCGCAGGGCACGCCCGATCTCCAGTACGGCATGCCCCAGACCGCCGCCCGCACGGGCGTCATGACCATCGACGATGTCGTCTCCCGCACCGCCCTGACGCTGGGCGCGGTGGTGGTGATGGCGGCCGCCGCCTGGGCGCTGAAGCTCCCGGTCGGCGTGGGCTTCGGCGCGGGCCTGGTGGCGATGGTCCTGGGCCTGGTCCAGAGCTTCAAGGCCCGGCCGACCCCCGCCCTGATCATCGGCTACGCGCTGTGCGAGGGCCTCTTCCTGGGCGTGGTCAGCCAGGCGTACAACCAGGTCGCCAAGGGCGCCCCGATGCAGGCGGTGCTGGGCACCATGGCGGTCTTCGCCGGTGTGCTGATCGCCTACAAGACCCGCCTGATCCGGGTGAACGCCCGCTTCCAGCGTTTCGCCCTGGGAGCCGCTGTCGGCTTCCTGCTGCTGATGCTGGCCAATGGCCTGTTCGCGATGTTCGGCGGCGGTGACGGTCTGGGCTTCCGCAGCGGCGGCCTGGGCATCCTGGCCGGCATCGCCGGTGTGCTGATCGGCGCCATGTTCCTGGCGCTGGACTTCAAGCAGGTCGAGGACGGCGTCCGCTACGGCGCTCCGCGCGAGGAGTCCTGGCTGGCGGCCTTCGGTCTGACGCTGACCCTGGTGTGGATCTACACCGAGCTGCTGCGTCTGATCGCGATTCTCAACAGCAACGACTAGCGGCCGGCGGGCGGTTGCCCGTTGCCGGTTGCCGGTACGCACGGGACAGGGCCCGGGAAGGCGAGGGATCGCCTTCCCGGGCCCTGTCCCGTCCGGTAGGGGACGTGCCGACGACTAGCCCAGCTTCCGGGCGGCCCGTCGTAGGTCGTACTCATGCACGATCGCCTTGGCATGGCCGTACGCCAGGCCGTGTTCTCCGCGCAGCCAGCTGACCTTCTCCTCGAACCGGGAGAGTGCGGGGCCCTCATCGACCGCGCGCAGCCAGTCGGCGATCTCACGGCCGGTGCAGTGGGGGATTCGGGAGAGCAGGTTCCGGTGGGTTTCGTCGGAGTTGACGTGGGACATCGGCGCCTCCGGGACGCGTCGGATGATGGTCCTTCATGTCACCGTGCCTGAGTGTTCAGCCATTGGCAACAGTCGGTGGGCGCCACATAGGCTCGGGGCGTGGATGATGTGACGCCTCTGCTGACCGCCGTGGACACCTTCGCCGACCGGCTGCGGGCCCTGCCCCAGTCCCGCCTGAGCCGGGGTGCGGCCGCCGAAGCGCTGGAACTGGCGCGGGAGTTGGCCCGGCGGGCCCAGCGGATCGAGGAGCCGGGGGAGGGGGTGCCCCGGGAGATGCCGGAGGCCGGGATCTTCACGGTGGCCGACCAAGTGGCCGTCGCGGGCCACGACTTGGCCCAGGCGCTGGCCGTCGGCGCGGAGCCGGGTGCGGTGAGTGACGCTGTCGCCTTGATCGAGGCCAGCTCCCGCCGCTGCGGCCTCTAGCGCCGCCCCGCCAGGGGTGCAGGGAACGGCGCGCCCAGCCACCCACGACCTGCGGCCGAACCGCGAGGGTCGCCGGCAGACGCCGTTACGTCGCCGGGTGCGCCCCGCCAGGGGCGCGGGGGACTGCGCGATCAGCCACGCACGGCCTGCGGCCGAGCGGCAAGGGTCGCCGGCAGACGCGGTTTCGTCGCCGGGTGCGCCCCGCCAGGGGCGCGGGGAACTGCGCGCCCAGCCACGCACGGCCTGCGGCCGAGCGGCAAGGGTCGCCGGCAGACGCCGTTTCATCGCCGGGTGCCGCCCGGTGGGCGGTTGTGCCCACCCTCCCCCACGCCTGAACGGCGCGGGGGCACCCCCATCGCCCTGCGGAACGACTGCCCACAACCGCTCGGGGAACCCGGCGAGCAGCCGTAAGCGCTAAAGGGAAGCGATTACGCGGTCCGCGAGGACGTAGATGTTGCCCGTGGCGCAGCCGAAGGTCAGCGCATAGGCGCCAACCACCCCGGACCCACCCAGCAGCACCGGCGCATCCCCACCCCGCAGCGCCTCGGACAGGCTCTCGGCCGTCTCCCGGTGACCGGGGGTCATACAGATCGTGGTGCCATCGGCGAAGACATAGACGTCCAGCGTGCCCAGCGGCCCCGGCCGCACATCCGCCAGCGGCACCTCCGCCTCGGCCAGCTCCATGAGCCGCTCGAGGATGCGCTCATGGTCACCCACCACACCGGCGGGGGTGAAGTCAGGATGCGAGGGATGACGGCGCCGGGCGGCTTCCAGCTCCGCGTCCTCCTCCGGCTCCGGCCCGAACAGCGGATCCACTCCCGCGAAGTCGCCCTGCCGCGGCAGGTACAGCTCCTCACCGGTGCCGAAGGGCGCACCCGGCACGCCCGGACCGGCCAGGTCCCGGGCCTCCTGGGCGGCCCAGAACGCCCGCGCCTCGGCCAGCTCCCGCTCCCGCTCCTCCGCGAGCGCGTCCGCCACGGCCGCCCGTATCTCGGCGACCGGTGCGGTACGGGCGTGCGGCACGCCGCCGGACCGCGGCTCGGGGAGGTGGAGCGCGGTGAGGTCCCGGCGCAGGGCGGTGATCTGGCGCCGCAGCCCGCGGGTGACGTACACAGCGGCGGCCCCCGCGGTGGTGGCGGTGGTGGCGGCCAGCAGCAGGGCAACAGACATGGCGCTCACTGACGTACTCCCGGTTGCGATGGATCCCCCGAATTCCTACCTCAGCTTGACGGGGGCCGCCGCACGCCCAAAGTGCGAATGGTCATCAAACGGGCAGGACTTAGGGCCCGGAGGTTGCGTCTTCAACGATGTGACCTGGGGAAACGAATCTCCCCCGGGAGCTTGGTCACATCCTGGGGGAGATTCGGTCACGGTTGGGCAAGGTCCGTGCGGGATGCCACCGGCACTTTCCAGGGGCCTGGTGCCCGTAGCCGAAAAGCGCTAGCTCAGCCGCTCGAGCACCATCGCCATGCCCTGCCCGCCGCCCACGCACATGGTCTCCAGCCCGAACTGCTTGTCATGGAACTGGAGCGAGTTGATCAGCGTGCCGGTGATCCGTGCGCCGGTCATCCCGAAGGGGTGGCCGACGGCGATGGCGCCGCCGTTGACGTTCAGCCGGTCCAGGTCGATGCCCAGGTCCCGGTAGGAGGGGATGACCTGCGCGGCGAAGGCCTCGTTGATCTCCACCAGGTCGATGTCGCCGATGCTCAGCCCGGCCCGCTGCAGCGCCTGGCGGCTGGCCTCCACCGGCCCGTAGCCCATGATCTCGGGGGAGAGCGCGGAGACACCGGTGGAGACGATCCGGGCCAGCGGGGTCAGGCCCAGCTCCCGCGCCTTGGTGTCGGACATGATCACCACGGCCGCGGCGCCGTCATTGAGCGGACAGCAGTTGCCCGCCGTCACCAGCCCGTCCGGGCGGAAGGCGGGCTTCAGCCCGGCCACGCCCTCCAGGGTGACCCCGGCGCGCGGTCCGTCGTCCTTGCTCACCACCGTGCCGTCGGGGGTGGTGACCGGGGTGATCTCCCGCTCCCAGAAGCCCTTCTTGATGGCCTCCTCGGCCAGGTTCTGCGAGCGCACCCCGAACTCGTCCATCTCCTGGCGGGTGACGCCCTTGCACCGGGCCAGGTTCTCGGCGGTCTGGCCCATGGCGATGTACGCGTCCGGGACCAGCCCGTCCTCGCGGGGGTCGTGCCAGCCCTCGCCGGCCTTCTCGGCACGGGCCGCGGTACGCGCCTCGGCGTCCGCGAACAGCGGGTTGTGGGTGCCGGGCTGGCCGTCCGAGGAGCCGTTGACCGTACGGGAGACCATCTCCACGCCCGCCGAGATGAAGACATCGCCCTCCCCGGCCTTGATGGCGTGCAGCGCCATCCGGGAGGTCTGCAGCGAGGAGGCGCAGTAGCGGGTGATGGTGGTGGCGGGCAGGTGGTCCATGCCCATCTGTACGGCCACGATGCGGGCCAGGTTGTGGCCCTGCTCGCCGCCGGGCATGCCGCAGCCGAGCATCAGGTCGTCGATCTGGCGCGGGTCCAGCTCGGGGATCTTGGCGAGCGCGGCCTGGATGATGGTGGCGGTCAGGTCGTCCGGCCGCAGCTCCTTCAGCGAGCCCTTGAAGGCGCGGCCGATGGGGGAGCGGGCGGTAGAGACGATCACGGCTTCGGGCATCACGGCTCCTGTGGGCTCGGGCTGACTCCGGGTGAAGTTACCCGTGCGTAAGGCCGGGGTCACCAGGGTTCCGCTGTGATGCGGGACTCAAGGTTCCACGGGGCCCGGACTCCAGTGTCACTCGCCCTCCGCGGCCGCCGAGGGCAGCACCTGCTGCGGGGTCGCCTCCGCATGGCTGGGCAGCCGGCGCCGCTTGCGGTGCTTGAGCAGCGCCCAGCGGCCCCGGGCCGGGGTGACCTCGGTACCGCCCTCGGCCGCCGCCTCGGCCGCCGCCCGGGCCACCGGCAGGATTCCCTCGCGGCGGGTGAGGTCCGGCCGCTCCTCCTCTTCCGGCCACAGCCCCAGCGTCGCGCACAGGGTGGGCAGTATGGCCATGGCGGCGGTGGCGTAGCCCTCCGCCGAGGGGTGGTAGTTGTCCGGCCCGAACAGCTCCCGCGGGTTGGCCTCGAACTCCGGCCCCAGCAGGTCGCCCAGCGAGACCGTACGCCCGCCCGCCTCCAGCACCCCTATGGTCTGCGCCGCCGCCAGCTGCCGGCTGAGCAGCCGGGCCAGCCAGCGCAGCGGCTGGTAGACCGGCTCGATGGTGCCCAGGTCGGGGCAGGTGCCCACCACCACCTGGCAGCCGGCCTCGCGCAGTCTGCGCACCGCCTCGCCCAGCAGCCGTACCGAGCGGGCGGCCGGCATCCGGTGGGTGACGTCATTGGCACCGATCATGATCACGCAGACGTCCGGCACCCGGCCCGGACCGGACAGCAGCAGGGTCACCTGGCGCTCCAGGTCGTCCGACTGCGCCCCGGAGAGCGCCACATTGCGCAGCTCCACCGGCCGCTCGGCCACCGCCGCCAGCCCCGAGGCGAGCAGTGCGCCGGGTGTCTGGCTGGGCCGGTGCACCCCCTTGCCGGCCGCCGTGGAGTCGCCCAGCATGCCCAGCACCAGCGGCTGCCGGTCCAGTTGGTGGGTGAAGGCCGAGCCATAACGGCCGTCCGCGTGCGGCGGGGTGTCATGGTTGCCGCCGACCACCCGCCTGGCCAGCGCCACCTCGGTGATCAGCAGCCCCAGCGCCGCCCCGCCCAGCAGCCCGACCCCGCCGCCGCCATAAGCGGCGGCGGCCGCGATCCGGCGCGCGGCCCTCGCCCTCGCCTTGGACATCGACAGGCCCTCCTCGCCGCGGGAAACCCGCTTCACAAAGGGTTCATCAAAGCTTCACGATCGCCGTCCGCCCTTGCGCGGCCGCGCTAAGAGCAGGTTGCCCCGGTGGCCGGTCACTGCAACGCGCCGCTAGTGCAGTCGGACGCGCAATAGGCTGGGCGTACGGGCACGCGATGACCGCTAGTGCCCCCGACCGCGGAGATCACCGTGCAGTATCACGATTCGATGATTGAGCTCGTTGGCAACACCCCGCTGGTGAAGCTCAACAACGTGACCGACGGCATTTCGGCAACCGTCCTTGCCAAGGTCGAGTACTTCAATCCCGGCGGGTCCGTGAAGGACCGGATCGCCCTGCGGATGATCGAGGCCGCCGAGAAGTCCGGCGAACTCAAGCCCGGCGGCACCATCGTGGAGCCCACCTCCGGCAACACCGGTGTGGGGCTGGCGATCGTGGCCCAGCAGAAGGGCTACAAGTGCATCTTCGTCTGCCCGGACAAGGTCTCCACGGACAAGATCAATGTGCTGCGGGCCTATGGCGCCGAAGTGGTGGTCTGCCCCACCGCCGTTGACCCCGAGCACCCGGACTCCTACTACAACGTCTCCGACCGGCTGGTCCGCGAGACGCCCAACGCCTGGAAGCCGGATCAGTACAGCAACCCCAACAACCCGCTCTCGCACTACGAGTCCACCGGCCCCGAGCTGTGGGAGCAGACCGAGGGGAAGATCACCCACTTTGTGGCGGGCGTGGGCACCGGCGGCACCATCAGCGGCACCGGGCGCTACCTCAAGGAGGTCAGCGAGGGCCGGGTCAAGGTGGTCGGCGCCGACCCCGAGGGCTCGGTCTACAGCGGCGGCTCCGGCCGGCCGTATCTGATCGAGGGCGTGGGCGAGGACTTCTGGCCCACCGCCTACGACCAGACGGTGGCCGATGAGATCGTGGCCGTCTCCGACAAGGACGCCTTCCAGATGACCCGCCGCCTGGCCAAGGAGGAGGGCCTGCTGGTGGGCGGCTCCTGCGGCATGGCAGTGGTCGCGGCGCTGCGGGTGGCGGAGAAGCTCGGTCCGGAGGATGTGGTGGTCGTCCTGCTTCCGGACAGCGGCCGGGGCTACCTGAGCAAGATCTTCAACGATGAGTGGATGGCGGACTACGGCTTCCTGGAGGAGGGGCCGGAGACCGCGCGGGTCGGCGATGTGCTGCGCCGCAAGGAGGGCGGCCTGCCCACGCTGGTGCATATGCACCCGGAGGAGACGGTCGGCGAGGCCATCGAGGTGCTGCGCGAGTACGGCGTCTCGCAGATGCCCATCGTCAAGCCGGGTGCCGGGCACCCCGATGTGATGGCCGCCGAGGTGATCGGCTCGGTGGTCGAACGCGAGCTGCTGGACGCCCTGTTCAACAAGCGGGCCGCGCTGACGGACCCGCTGGAGAAGCATATGAGCGAGCCGCTGCCGCAGGTCGGCTCCGGTGAGCCGGTGGCCGACCTGATGGCCGTGCTGGGCAAGGCGGACGCGGCCATTGTGCTGGTGGAGGGCAAGCCGTCGGGGGTGGTCAGCCGGCAGGACCTGCTGGCCTTCCTGGCCGAGGGCAACGGTTCCAAGTAACCGCCGGATCAACTGCCCTGCCGTCAGGGGTTCGTTATGTGTCACCTGACGGCAGCACGGGCTTAACACGGGCCGGGCATAGTGGGGTTGTGCGACGGCCGGAGCTCCGGAGCGGCTCCCGGCTCACCGGCTGTCCGGGTACGGGCTTTTCGTCCCGTACCCCTCGCGGGGTCCGCCGCCGTCCCGGCCCCGGCCGCCAGCGGCCGGGGTGCGGCGGCCCTGTCCGGGGTGCTTTCCAGAACTGCGCGACCGGCCACCCACGGCCCGCGGCCGGACGACGGCATGGCGCGCGGGGAACTGCGCGACCAGCCACGGACGGCTTGCAGCCAGCGGCGAAACGGCGTCTGCCGAGTGCTCGTTGTCGTTCGGCTGCGGGTCGCCTTGGGCTGGTCGCGCCCACGCGGCGGAGCCGCATCATGGAGCCGCCCCGCGCCCCTACTGGGGCACCCTCAGTCCCATTCCTCGCCGGATTTGCGGCGCGGCCACGGCAAATGGCCCCTCGCCTGGACCAGGTTGACCCCCACAATCCCCGCCCAGGTCACCAGCAGACCCGGCAGATGCGCCTGTACCACCCCGATCGCGGACAGCGGGATCGCCAGCACCAAGGTCACCGTGGCAAAGCCGAAGCGTTCGCCGAAGGTGCCGAACTCCGAGTTCCGCTGCGGGTGTTCACCCCGGGCCTCGGCCATCTGGCGTTCGGCCAGCTGCCGCCGTACCCGGCGCTCCACCGTGGTGTCCAGCTTCTCCACAAAGGACTCGATGAGCTCGGTCTCGTACTCCGGCCCCAGTTCCTTACGGGTTTGCAGGGTCGCGTCGAGCTCCTTCTTGAGCTCTTGGTCATGGCCCGTCATAGGGACAACGGTACGGTCGCCCCAGGCCCCGTGTCGCTGGGGCCAGCCCCCTATCGGGAAGGAGCCGTTGTGACCGCATCCCTGCTGTCGTCCCTCACCGCCCCCGGTGCCACCGCCCGGCCGGACGCCCTGGTCGTGGCCGGACGGCCGTGCGGACGGGCCGAACTGCTGGGCGCGGCCGGTGCGGTGGCCCGCCGGATCGGCGGCGCCGCCTCGGTGGCGGTACACGCCGAGCCCACCCTCGCCACGGTGGTGGCCGTACTGGGCGGGCTGCTGGCGGGCGTTCCGGTGGTGCCGCTGGCCCCGGACGCGGGCCCCGCCGAGCGCGCGCACATCCTCAAGGATTCCGGCGCCGAACTGCTGCTGGGCGGCGAGGGCATCCCCGTCGATCCGGCCGAACACGCCGACCACCAGGGGCCGGAGCCGGACCCGGAGCAGGTGGCCCTGATCCTCTACACCTCCGGCACCACCGGCGCCCCCAAGGGCGCCCTGATCACCCACCGGGCGATCGCCGCCGGACTGGACGGGCTGGCCGACGCCTGGCAGTGGACCGCCGAGGACACCCTGGTACACGGGCTGCCGCTGTTCCATGTCCATGGCCTGGTGCTGGGCGTGCTGGGTGCCCTGCGCACCGGCTGCCGCCTGGTGCACACCGGACGGCCGACCCCCGAGGCGTACGCGGCGGCGGGCGGCACCCTCTACTTCGGGGTACCCACCGTCTGGTCGCGCATCGCCCGCGACCCCGCCGCCGCCCGGGCGCTCGCCGGTGCCCGGCTGCTGGTCTCCGGCAGCGCAGCGCTGCCCGCACCGGTCTTCCGCGACCTGCGGGCGCTGGCCGGGCAGGGGCCCGTGGAGCGGTACGGCATGACCGAGACGCTGATCACCCTCTCCGCCCGGGCGGACGGCGCCCGCCGGCCCGGCACCGTGGGCCTGCCACTGCCCGGAGTACGCACCCGGCTGGCCGCCGAGGAGGGCGGCATCGGGGAGCTGGAGGTCTCCGGACCCACCCTGTTCGCCGGTTATCTGGGCCGCCCGGAGGCCACGTCCGCCGCGTACACCGACGATGGCTGGTTCCGGACCGGGGACATCGCGGCCATCGAGGAGGACGGCACCCACCGGATCGTCGGCCGGGCCTCAACCGACCTGATCAAGTCGGGGGGTTACCGCATCGGCGCCGGCGAGGTGGAGAACGCGCTGCTGGACCATCCGGCGGTGCGGGAAGCGGCGGTCATCGGGGTGCCGCACGAGGACCTCGGCCAGGAGGTGGTGGCCTATGTCGTGGCCGACGGCGCCGACGAGCGGGAACTCATCGACTTCGTCGCCGCGCACCTCTCACGGCACAAGCGCCCGCGCCGGGTCCGCTTCCTGGACGCGCTGCCCCGCAACGCAATGGGCAAGCCGCAAAAGAAACTCCTCCCGGACGCGTAGCGCCCGCCCCTCAGGGGCGCGGGGAACTGCGCGCCCAGCCCCCCACGGCCCGCGGCCGGACGACGGCATGGCGCCCCGCCAGGGGCGCGGGGAACTGCGCGACCGGCCACCCACGGCCCGCCGCCGAACGACGAGCGCACCGCGCAGGCGCGCCCCGCACAAGCCCCCCGCACAAGCCCCCCGCACAAGCCGCCCGCACCCGCCCCGCGGAACCCCGCATAATTTTATGCGCGCACAGATGTCAATGAATGGACCGGGAGGCCCCATGCGCATCACCGGCGACGACGCAGGCGCCGACCCGGACACCATCGCCCGCCTGCAAAAGCTCTTCGAGGGCCACCGCCTCACCCCCACCCAGCGCCGGATCGCCCACTGCATGGTCCGCCGGGCCGCCGACGCGCCCTTCCTCTCCAGCGTGGAACTGGCCGAACTGGCCGGAGTCAGCCAGCCCTCGGTGACCCGCTTCGCCGTCGCCCTCGGCTTCGACGGCTACCCCGCGCTGCGCCGCCGGCTGCGCGAGGTG
This sequence comes from Streptomyces orinoci, assembly GCF_003121295.1. Taxonomy (GTDB): domain Bacteria; phylum Actinomycetota; class Actinomycetes; order Streptomycetales; family Streptomycetaceae; genus Streptomyces; species Streptomyces orinoci. The sequence goes on along the minus strand of NZ_PHNC01000029.1, from coordinate 1,012,256 downwards.
GCACCCGCCGGGCCGGGCCCGGCGGAGGAGTCCGCGGAGAACGAGTACCAGCAGGCCGTGCAGGCCGAGATCGACAACCTGCGGCACCTCGCCGCGCTGCTTGCCGACCCCTCCCCGGTTGCCAAGGCCGGGCGGCTGCTGGCCGCCTCCCGGCCGCTGCCGGTGCTGGGACTGCGGGCCGCCGCCGCCCAGGCCACCGGGTTCGCCTACTTCGCCCGCAAGGTGCACTCCGACGTCCGGCTGCTCGACGAGGGCGGCAGCCTGCTGACCGACCGCATCGACGCGGCGGTACGGGCCGGGGCGAGCGCCCTGCTCTGCTTCGCGCTGCCCCGCCACCCACGCGAGGTGGTGGAGGCGCTGGCCTACGCCAAGCAGAGCGGACTGACCGTGGTCACCGTCGCGGACTCCGCCTTCGCCCCGGTGGCCGCGCACAGCGACCTGCTGCTGCCCGCCGCCGTGGGCACCGCGCTGGCCTTTGACACCGCCTGTGCGCCGATGATGCTGGGCCGGGTGCTGCTGGAGGCGATGTGCGACGCGCTGCCGGACGCCCAGGCCCGCCTGGAGGAGTTCGACGCCAAGGCGGCGGCCCGCGGCCTGTTCATGGAATGAGCCCCAACGGGCCCCCACCCCGCCCCCATTGGCCGCGTTCTCAGGACCTCCTCAGAAAAGTTGACTAACCTGCCGTCCGCGGAAACGGACTTCAGGAGGTGTGAGGTGGGACGAGGAACATACGCACTGGCCAGGGTCGCGGTGGTCGTCCGGGCGCCGGCCGCCCTGCTGTGGTGGCCGGGCCTGCTGGCCGCCGGGACCGGAGCGGCCGTGCCGGGGCTGACCGGCCGCCGGACCGGCCTGGCGGCCGGCGCGGCGCTGTTCCTGCTCACCGCGGCCGGGGCCTTCCTGGCCCGGCGCCGCCGGTACACCGCCCTGGCGAACGGGGCCTCCCGCGCCGCCCGTTCGGCCTTCCTCCAGGACCGGGCCGTCACCATGCGCAACTGGCGGCGCGCCAGGCGCTGGTGGCTGCCGGCCGCCTTCCTGGCCGCCGTCGGCTCCTCCTTCGCGCTGCCCGCCGCGGGCGGCCTCGCGCTGGCCGGACTGGGCGCCGGGCTGTGGGCCAAGGCCCTCTGGCTGGGCGGCCTGGAGCGCCGCACCGGCGCCCTGCTGTGGGTACGGGCCGACTGGGCCCAGGGCAGCCCGGCCGCCAAGGCGGTGCCCGGCTATCTGACCACCGGACTGGCCGCGGGCGACGCCGCCCCCGGCGGGGCCCGGCGCCGCGCCCGTACCGCCCCGGCCCGGACGGTGGTCAGCGCAGCGCGCTGAGCGCCCCGGCGTGGCCGCCGCCGCTCTCGGCGACCAGCTCCGCCAGTGTCTGGGGCGTGCGCACCGGCGCAAAGCGCACGCCCCGCGCACCGGCCGCGTCCACCGCATCCGCCGCATCGCCCGCATCCGCCACGTACCCGTAAATCCCGGGCCGCGGCAGCGAGTTATAGGCGAAGTGGTTGGAGAAGTAGTACGCGCCGGTGTCCAGCAGCGCCACATGGTCGCCTCCCGCCAGGGGCGGCAGTACCCGGTCCACCGCCACCAGATCGCCCGCGAAGCAGCAGGGCCCGGCCACGTCCTGGGTCACCGGCTCGCCCCGCTTGGGGCGGCCTTGGGCGTCATAGGCCGCCACCCGCAGTGGCCAGGACCCCGGCGCGAAGACGGTGCGGGTGGCGATCTGCGCGCCGGCGTGGGTCACCGCGATCCGGCGCCCCCCGGCCGTCTTGGCGTACTCCACCCTGGCCAGCACCGCCCCGTTCTTGGCCAGCAGTGACCGGCCGAACTCGGTGACCAGGCGGTACCGCCCGTCGAACAGCCCCGGCACGGTGGCCGCCAGCAGCCGGGCATAGTCGCGGTGGCTGGGAGTGATGGCATCGGAGGCGAAGTTGACCGGCAGACCGCCCCCGATGTCCACCGTGTCCACCTGCTGCCGGCCCGCCAACTCATTGATCTCCTCGGCCAGTTCATAGGTGATCCGGACCCCCTCGGCCAGCAGCTCCAGCGGGCAGCCCTGGGAGCCCACATGGGCGTGCAGCCGGGTCAGCCAGGGGCGTTCCAGATAGGCCGAGACCAGCCAGGCGCGGGCGCCCTCGTCGCGCAGCGCCACCCCGAACTTGGAGGTCTCGGTGGCGGTGCTCAGCGCGCCGATGCTGCCCCCGCCGATCTGCGGGTTGACCCGTACGCCCAGGGACGAGCCCGGATGCCGCCCGGAACCGGCCGGCATGTCCGGCCGGGTCAGCGCGTCCAGCCGGGCCAGCTCCTCGCGGCTGTCCGCGTTGACCGCCACGCCCAGCGCCAGCGCCTCGCGCAGCTCCGCCTCGGTCTTGGCGGGGGAGTCCAGCACAATGCGCTCCGGCGGCACCCCGGCGGCCCTGGCCAGCGCCAGTTCGCCCGGGCTGGCCACCTCACAGCCCAGCCCCTCCTCGGCGAGCAGCCGGAGCACCGGCACCAGGGAGGCCGCCTTCACCGCGAAGGCATGCAGCACCCCGGCGCCGTCCGCGCCCACCTCGGCGAACGCCTCCCGCAGCGCCCGGGCGGCGGCCCGGATCCCGGCGACGTCCAGCAGCCCGGCCACCGGCTGCTCCGCGCTGACCAGGCCCTGCGCCACGGCCGCCCGGACGGCGGCGTCCCAGCCGGGGCTCCGTACCTCACTGCTGCCCATGCCCCTACTTCAGCACCGGTGCGGTGGTACCGCTATGGGATGCGGCAGGCGAGGGCGGATCCCCGCCGCCGACTGGTTGACTAGCTCTATTCACACGCCCAAGATGTGTAGTGGCCCATTCAATAGCCGTACCGCACCGCCGGAGGCATCCGCATGTCAGGACCGCGACCCGTACGAGCCCCCCGGGGCAGCGAACTCAGCGCCCTCGGCTGGCAGCAGGAAGCCGCGCTGCGCATGCTGCAGAACAACCTGGACCCCGAGGTCGCGGAGCACCCCGACAAGCTGGTGGTGTACGGCGGCACCGGCAAGGCCGCCCGGGACTGGCGCTCCTTCGACGCCATGGTCCGCACCCTGCGCACCCTCAAGCAGGACGAGACCATGCTGGTCCAGTCCGGCCGCCCGGTCGGGGTGATGCAGACCCATGAGTGGGCGCCCCGCGTCCTGATCGCCAACTCCAACCTGGTCGGCGACTGGGCCAACTGGGAGGAGTTCCGCCGTCTGGAGGCCCTGGGCCTCACCATGTACGGCCAGATGACGGCCGGTTCCTGGATCTACATCGGAACCCAGGGCATTCTCCAGGGCACTTATGAGACCTTCGCCGCCGTGGCCGCCAAGCGGTTCGGGGGCTCGCTGGCCGGGACCATCACCCTCACCGCCGGCCTCGGCGGCATGGGCGGCGCCCAGCCGCTGGCCGTCACCATGAACGACGGCGTGGCGATCTGCATCGACTGCGACCCCCGGGCCATCGAGCGCCGTATCGAGCACCGCTATCTGGATGTCCGCGCGGACTCCCTGGACCACGCCCTCCAGCTGGCCGTCGAGGCCCGCGACGCCCGCCGTCCGCTGTCCATCGGCGTCCTGGGCAACGCGGCCGAACTCGTCCCGCAGCTGCTGGCGATGAACGCCCCCATCGACATCGTCACCGACCAGACCAGCGCCCATGACCCGCTGGCCTACCTCCCGCTGGGCATCGACTTCGACGAGATGGCCGCCTATGCGGCCGAGAAGCCCGCCGACTTCACCCAGCGGGCACGGGAGTCCATGGCCAGGCATGTGGAGGCCATGGTCGGCTTCCAGGACGCGGGCGCGGAGGTCTTCGACTACGGAAACTCCATCCGCGGCGAGGCCCAACTGGCGGGCTATGAGCGGGCCTTCGCCTTCCCCGGCTTTGTCCCCGCCTATATCCGCCCGCTGTTCTGCGAGGGCAAGGGCCCCTTCCGCTGGGCCGCCCTCTCCGGCGACCCGGCCGACATTGCCGCCACCGACCGGGCCATTCTGGAACTCTTCCCGGAGAACGAGTCCCTGGCCCGCTGGATCAAGATGGCGGGCGAACGCGTCCACTTCCAGGGCCTGCCCGCCCGCATCTGCTGGCTCGGCTACGGCGAACGGGACCGGGCGGGCGAGCGGTTCAACGACATGGTGGCGTCCGGGGAGTTGTCCGCCCCCGTGGTCATCGGCCGCGACCACCTCGACTGCGGATCCGTCGCCTCCCCCTACCGGGAGACCGAGGCGATGCTCGACGGCTCGGACGCCATCGCGGACTGGCCGCTGCTGAACGCCATGGTGAACGTGGCCTCCGGCGCGTCCTGGGTCTCCCTCCACCATGGCGGCGGCGTGGGCATGGGGCGCTCCATCCACGCCGGGCAGGTGACGGTCGCCGATGGCACGGCGCTGGCGGGCGAGAAGATCCGCCGGGTGCTGACCAATGACCCCGGGATGGGCGTCATCCGGCATGTCGATGCCGGGTACGACATCGCGGAGTCGGTTGCCGCGGAGCGCGATGTCCGCATCCCGATGCGGGAGGGGTTGTGACTGACGAGGTTGTGGGCAGTCGTTCCGCTGGGGCGATGGGGGCACCTCCCAGCGGTAGCTGGGGGAGGGTGGGCACAACCGGCCGGCACCCGACAGCGGCGGGATCGTCCCACGAGCAGGTTTCGTCGCCGGGTGCGGCCCGCGGGTCGGGTTGCGCCCACCCGTGCCGCCCTGCGGCACGACTGCCCGCAACCGGTTTCCACGAGATGTGGAAGGACCTTCGCCCTATCGGGCGGAACCCCGAAACCCGCGGATACCGCCGCTACGCCTGGACCGGCGCCGATACCGACTGCCGTGAGTGGTTCAAGGCACAAGCCCAGTCCCGCGGGCTGACCTACGAGGTGGACCGGAACGGCAACCAGTGGGCCTGGCTGGGCGATCCCGCCGCCGGTGACGCCGTGGTCACCGGCTCCCACCTGGACTCCGTCCCCGACGGCGGCGCCTTCGACGGCCCCCTGGGCGTGGTCTCCTCCTTCGCCGCCCTGGATGAACTGCGCGCCCGCGGCGCCCAGCCCACCCGCCCCCTGGCCATCGTCAACTTCGGTGACGAGGAAGGCGCCCGCTTCGGCCTCGCCTGTGTCGGCTCCCGGCTGACCGCCGGCCTGCTGACCGCCGAGGCCGCGCACCGCCTGCGCGACGCCGATGGCACCACCCTCCCGCAGGCCATGGAACGGGCCGGATACGACCCCGAGGCCATCGGCCCCGACCCCGAACGCCTCGCCCGCATCGGCGCGTTCGTGGAGCTCCACGTCGAACAGGGCCGCGCCCTGGCACAGACACCGCACCCCGTCGGCGTCGCCTCCGCGATCTGGCCGCATGGCCGCTGGCGGTTCGACTTCCATGGCGAGGCCAACCACGCGGGCACCACCCGTATCGAGGACCGCCACGACCCCATGCTCACCTACGCCAACACCGTGCTGGCCGCCCGTAAAAAGGCCCGGCCGGCCGGGGCCCTGGCCACCTTCGGCAAGGTCACCGTGGAGCCCAACGGGGTCAACGCCATCGCCTCCCTGGTGCGCGGCTGGCTGGACTCCCGCGCCGCCGACGAGGCCACCTTGGCCGAGGTGGTCGGCGAGATCGAGCGCGCCGCCACCGAACGCGGGCAGCGCGACGGGGTACGGGTAGCGGTCACCCGGGAGTCCTTCACCCCCGTGGTGGAGTTCGCCCATGACCTCCGCGACCGGCTGGCCAAGCTGCTCGGCGACGTACCCGTGCTGCCCACCGGTGCCGGGCATGACGCGGGGATCTTGTCCGGAACCGTCCCCACCGCCATGCTGTTCGTCCGCAACCCCACCGGCGTCTCCCACTCGCCCGCCGAATCGGCCACCGAGGACGACTGCCTGGCCGGGGTGACCGCACTCACCGAGGTACTGGAGGAACTGGCGTGCCGGTGACCACCACCTACTGGGCCGAACAGGCCTGGCTCGGCGACCTGGTGGAACCGGGCGTCACCATCGAGGCGGGCCCCGACGGCCGGATCGCCGCCGTCCGCAAGGGAGTCGCCACCCCACCGCCGGGCGCGGTGGCCCTGCGAGGACTGACGGTCCCAGGCTTGGCCAACGCCCATAGCCACGCTTTCCACCGCGCACTGCGCGGAGTCGTCCAAGCCGCCCCGCAGACGCGGGAAACCGGCGGCCAGGCACCGGACTCCTTCTGGACCTGGCGCAATGTGATGTACTCCGTCACCGAAAGGCTCACCCCCGACAGCTACTTCGCCCTCGCCCGCGCCGTCTACGCCGAGATGGCGCTGGCCGGAATCACCTGCGTGGGGGAGTTCCACTACCTCCACCACGCCCCCGGCGGCACGCCCTACGCCAACCCCAACGCCATGGGCGAGGCCCTGATCGCCGCGGCCGGGGAAGCGGGCATCCGTATCACCCTCCTGGACACCGCCTACCTCTCCAGCGGCTTCGGTGAGCCGCCCAACCCGCACCAGCTCCGGTTCTCCGACCGCACGGCGGAGGCCTGGGCCGAACGGGCCGAGGCGCTCAAGCCCGCCCCGCACGCCCGGATCGGCGCCGCCATCCACTCGGTACGGGCCGTGCCCGCAGGGCAGTTGGCCACCGTCGCCGGCTGGGCCCAGGAGCGGGACGCCGCCCTGCATGTCCACCTCTCCGAGCAGCCCGCCGAGAACGAGGCATGCCTGGCCGCCCACGGCCGCACCCCCACCCGGCTGCTGGCCGACCACGGTGTGCTGGGGCCCCGTACCACCGCCGTGCACGCAACCCACCTCACCGAGGAGGACATCCACACCCTGGGGGCCACCGGCACCGGGGTGTGTATGTGCCCCACCACCGAGCGCGACCTGGCCGACGGCATCGGCCCCGCCGCCCGGCTCCAGCGGGCGGGCAGCCCGCTGTCCCTGGGCAGCGACAGCCATGCGGTGATCGACCTGCTGGAGGAGGCCCGCGCCATGGAACTCAACGAGCGCCTGGCCACCGGCAAGCGGGGCCACTGGACCGCCGCCGCCCTGCTCCGCGCCGCCACCGCCGACGGCCATGCAACCCTCGGCTGGCCGGAGGCCGGCCGGATCGAGCCCGGCGCGCTCGCCGACTTCAGCACCGTGGCGCTGGACTCGGTACGCACCGCGGGCGCACCCCCGCGACTCGCTGCGGAAACGGCCGTATTCGCGGCGACCGGCGCCGATATCCGGCATACCGTGGTCGGCGGCCGCCATGTCGTACGCGATGGAGCGCACCTGCTGGTACCCGACGTCCCCCGGGAACTGGCCGACTCCATCGCCGCCCTGCACGACTGACGCCCACGCCCACTCCAACGCCGAAGCGACGCACGGAAAGCAGCGCCCCCATGACGACCGCCACGGTGACCACGACCCCCACCACAACCACGGCCATCATCAACATCAGCAGTCTGGTCACCAACGACACCTCCCTCGGTAAGGGCCCACTGGGTCTGATCCAGGACGCCGCGGTGGTCATCGACGGAGACCGCATCGCCTGGGTCGGTGAGACCAGCAAAGCACCCGCCACTGACAACCGGGTGGACGCCGGCGGCCGCAGCGGCCTCCCCGGCTTTGTGGACTCCCACTCCCACCTGGTCTTCGCGGGCGACCGCACCGCCGAGTTCAACGCCCGGATGTCCGGCGAGAGTTACCGGGCGGGCGGCATCCGCACCACCGTCGCCGCCACCCGCGCCGCCTCCGACGCGGACCTGGAGGCCGGTCTGGTGCGCCTGGTGCGCGAGGCGGTACGCCAGGGCACCACCACCCTGGAGACCAAGTCCGGCTACGGCCTGACCACTTATGACGAGGCCCGCGCCCTGCGGATTGCGGCCGCCCAGGTGGACGAGGTGACCTACCTGGGCGCCCATGTCCTCGCCCCGGAGTTCGATGGCGACCCCGAGGGCTATGTCGCCCTGGTCACCGGCGAGATGCTGGACGCCTGTGCCCCGTACGCCCGCTGGATCGATGTGTTCTGCGAGCGCGGCGCCTTCGATGGCGACCAGGCTCGTGCCGTACTGACGGCAGGCAAGGCGCGCGGCCTGCAACTTCGCGTTCACGCCAACCAGTTGGGCCACGGCCCCGGCGTACAGCTGGCGGTGGAACTGGGCGCCGCCTCCGCCGACCACTGCACCCACCTCACCGACGCCGACGTGGACGCCCTGGCCCAGGGCGACACGGTGGCCACCCTGCTGCCCGGCGCGGAGTTCTCCACCCGCGCCCAGTGGCCCGACGCGCGCCGTCTGCTGGACGCGGGCGTCACCGTGGCGCTCTCCACGGACTGCAACCCCGGCTCGTCCTTCACCAGTTCCATGCCGTTCTGTATCGCCCTGGCCGTAAGGGACATGGGAATGACCCCCGACCAGGCGGTCTGGTCCGCCACCGCAGGCGGCGCGGCGGCCCTGCGCCGCACCGATGTGGGCCGCCTGACCCCGGGCGCCCGCGCGGACCTGGCGCTGCTGGACGCCCCGTCCCATGTCCACCTGGCCTACCGGCCGGGGGTGCCACTGGTGTCGGCGGTGTGGCGACGGGGCGTCCGGGAGCTTTGAGCATGAGCTCCGACCGGTTGCCCCGAATTCCCTTGCACTACCACCACACGCCGATGAAAGTGACCCGATGAAGACGATCGGAATGCTCGGTGGCATGAGCTGGGAGTCCACCGCGGAGTACTACCGCCTGCTCAATCAGCTGACCCGGGACCGGCTCGGCGGCCTGCACTCCGCCAAGTGCCTGCTGTACTCGGTGGACTTCGCGGAGATCGAACGCCTCCAGGTGGCCGGCCGCTGGCAGGAGGCGGGCGAGATCCTGGCCGCCGCCGCCAAGTCCCTGGAAGCGGCGGGTGCCGACCTGCTCCTCCTGTGCACCAACACCATGCACAAGGTCGCGGACCAGATCTCCGCCGCGACCGCCGTCCCCCTGCTGCACCTCGCCGATGCCACGGCCGAGGCGGTCAGGGCCGCGGGCTGCACCAGGGCTGGGCTGCTGGGCACCGCCTTCACCATGGAGCAGGACTTCTACCGGGGCCGCCTGGCGGCCAACGGCCTGGACGTCCTGATCCCCGACGAGCCGGGCCGTGCCCTGGTGCACCGCGTCATCTACGAGGAACTCTGCCTCGGCGAGGTCCGAGAGGAGTCCCGCCTGGCGTACCAGCGGGTCATCGCCGACCTGGTGGCCGCCGGAGCGGAGGGCATCATCCTCGGCTGCACCGAGATCGAGCTCCTGATCGGCCGGGAGCACAGCCCGGTCCCGGTCTTCCCCACGGCCCGGCTGCACGCTCAGGCGGCGGTCGAGGCGGCGTTGGGGGGCGCCCCGTAGGGGGCCGGGGCCCGTCATACGGCTCCACCCCGGCGGGCTACCGGGCCGGGGGACCGCTCTCCCAGGCGATACGCAGGTCGATCTCATGCTCGTCCGGGCACGACCGCCCGTCCACCGGGCAGAACCACTCCGGGTCCGCCCGCCAGCCGGGCCACATGGTCTCGATCTGCTCCACGCACATGGTGCACAGCGTCTCGGCTGCCACGTTGACGGTGTCCGATTCCGCCCCGCACAGCGTGCGGCGCCATGAAGGGGCGCGGCAGCACACCAGGTGCGTGATCTCCCTGGGGGCGGCGTCCAGCCGCAGATGCGGCTCTGTCCGCGTCCCTGAGACGGTCATGTGCTGGTCTGGGGCGGCGCCGGGCGCCGGCAGGATCTCCCTGGTCACCGCACCAACCGTAACTCGTTCGGAGTATGCACGCATGAACGTCGCCCGGCGGAGGAGTCCCCTGGGGGAGTACGACGCTCCACCCGATCGCCGACGCCCGCGACATGTGTAGGAGTGTTGTTGCGGGAAAGGAGCCGGACCATGTTGATGCTCACCCCCACGGCCGCGGAGGCCGTTCGCACGATCACCAGCGCGGAGGGCGCCCCGGCGGACGCCGGGCTGCGCTTCTCCACGACCGACGATGCCGGGACCTTGGAGTTGACGGTCGCCGCGGCTCCCGCCGAACAGGATCAGGTCCTGACTGCCGAGGGATCGCGGATCTTCCTGGACGCGCAGGCCGCGGCCTTTCTGGACGACAAGATTCTCGACACCGGACTGGACTCCGAGGGCCAAGGCACCTTCGTTCTTGCTCAGCAGGAACAGGGCCCTCCGGGCAGCTAGGACGCCTCCGCCATCGCTTCCCGGCACTCCCGGCACCGGCCGGGCGCGCTTGCCCGGAAGGCCCGTTCACAGCCGTCGCAGGTCTGGAACGGCAGTGGCGGAACAGGTCGTTGGGGCCTCGGTGCCACCGGCACCACCGGCAGCGCGGGCGGCAGCCAGTTGGTGAGCCGGTAGCCCACCAGGCGGGCGGGCCAGCCGATTCCAGTCGGCGGCAGCTCGGCCGTCAGCGTGCGCGCGATCTGCGCGGGGCCCACGCCCCGGTTCAGCCAGGTGCGCACGGCCGGTGACAGGCGGCGTACGTCCTTCTCCGACAGCAGCAGCCGAGGGTCCAAGCGGCGCAGTCCGGCGAGCAGTTCGGCGGCCGGTTCGTCCACCGGCGGCAGCGGATCCGGCGCCGTCACCGGCTCGCTCTTCCGCGCCGGGCGCCGTTTCACCAGGTCCACGACCGGTGGCGGCGGAGCACCCGGCCGCTCGTACCACCGGGTACGGGTCATCACCCGCCCGGCACCGGTGCGCACCCGCGTCCGCTCCAGGTACCCGGCCGACTCCAGTTCGCGCAGCGCACGGGCAATGACGATCTCGCCTTCCCGGAAGCGGCGGACAAGGTCCTTGATCCCGACGGGCGCGCCATTCGGCAGGGACTGGATGTAGACCCCGAGGCCGATCGCCACGGCGGACAAATCCGGGTGCTGGGCGAGGTGGTTGCCGACCACGGTGAAGTGCTTGGTGTGGCGGTACCGGATGTGGGTGACTCCGCAGGGCGGGGCGGCCTCGACGGTAGGCTGTGCGTCAGTCATCGGGAAGGTCCTGTTCCTGGATGATCAGGCCCTCGGCGTGGATGCCCGTCCCGCCGGGGGCCGTCGTCCTGTCTGGGGATGTGCGGCGACCGTACCGCCCTTTTCCGCGCATCTGCCACCGAGTCACCTGAAGGGGTGAAGCGGGCCGGGTTGGTGGGGTTTCGGTTCTCCCCAAGGTTCCTTAACTGGACGTCGTGGCTCGCCGGTTGGCGGCCAGCCGGGTCCTGAACTCCCCGATCTGGGCGCGCTCGCGGTGAGTTGGGAGGGGGCGCTCCCGCAACGATCGCCGGCATCACGTAACTGGGAGTCGGAAAACCTTTGTCCTGCAAGGCGATTCGGCAACGGATTCCCGACGCTGAGTGGGGTAGCAACAGGGGCCTCGATGCGTCGGCATGGGTACCGTGCAAGGGCAGGCGACGTTCCCGGAACGGAGTTGACCGGCCATGCCCAAGTGGAGCGACTACAGCAATGGCGAGCGCATCAAGATCCTGCGCGGCAAGGGTGTGCGCCAGTCCGATCTGGCCGAGATGACGGACCTTTCCCTGGTCACGATCCAGAAGGCGGAGCAGGACAAGCAGCTCGGCCTGCCCACGCTGTTGAAGATTGCCGACGCACTCGGGGTCGATACCTCCGTGATCCTCGGCCAGCAGGCACCGCGCCGGGCCATGGAGCAGGAGGACCGCATGATGCTGCGGGCCCTGTCCCAGGCCGTGCACGACTCGGCGGCCGGAATGCTGCCGGAAGATGCGGAATGCGGCAGTGCTGCCGAACTTCGGGTCGCGATCGAACGGTCCTGGCGGCTCTACTGGAAGGGCCATTACACAGAGGCTGGGGCGGTCGCCGGTCCGCTGGTGCGCCAGGCCGCCGCCCATCTGCACGCCCAACCCGCCGGCGAGCGGGACGAGAGCTGGGGGCTGCTGGCCGATGCCTACCGGATCGCGGCGTATGTGGCCAACTTGGTGGGCGCGCGGGACCTGGCCTATGCGGCGATCGGGCACGCCCAGTCCGCCGCCGAGCGCTCGGCCGACGAACTGCGGCCCGCGCTGGTGGCATCGGGACGCTCCTGGGTATACCTGCGGGACGCACGGCTGCCCGATGCGCTCAAACTGGCGGAGCGGGCGGCCGTTGACATCGAGCCCAGGTTCTCGAAGGCGACCCTGGAACAACTCACTGTCTATGGCAGCCACATCAACTTCGCGGCGGTGGTCGCCTCCCGCATGCGGGACAAGGAACGAGCGGCCGACTTCCTGTCGCAATCCCATGCCACGGCGGCTCGCATGGGACGGGAACACCGTTCCCACGGCACTCTGTTCGGGCCTGTAACGGCATCGACGCAGGCCGTGGGAATCAATGTTGCACTCGGCCGGACCGGCAAGGCACTTGCCCTCGCCGCCACGATCCACGACACCGCACAGCTCAGTGAGGCGGCCCGCAATCGCTATGCCCTGGACAAGGCGATGGCGCAGGCGGATGCCCGGATGTGGGATGCCTCGCTGGACACCCTGGAGGAGGCACTCACCAAGGCCCCGCAGTGGGCTCGCCACCAGGCCCTGCCGGGCGTCATCGTTCAGAAGGTGGGCAAGGCTTCCATCGCCCGGCTGCGCCGGGTATCCGAACTCATCGGGGTAAATGACGGCGTTGAGTAGCGGCATGGTTACCGCATGATTCGGACGCTGGGAGAAACCAACCGTCGCCGGGACCTCGCCGACGCTGCCAGTGAGTAACGCCTCGCGGGTCCCTGTGGTGCTGTACGCATGCCTTCCGGACGGCCGCGATCCCACGGCGGCCATGGCGTTCTTGCGCCATCACGCCGAAGCCAGGGACTGGGTCGTACGTGCGGCGCTTTACGACACCGCCCCCATCACGACCACCTGTACGGACCGAGAGGCATGGCCCAAGGTCGAGAGGCTCGTGGAAGGTTGGGAAGTGCGTGGCGTGGTCGCCGGCAGCGAAGACGAGATCGCCTGTCACCCGCCGGCGAAGGCCCAGCTGCGCACTTGGCTGATCGCCAACCGGGCCTTCGCGGCCTACTTTCCCGCAAGTGCGGGGCAGAACCCGACGCTCACCCACCTCCAGTAACCGCATGTCCCTGCGAAACGGAAGCCATTGACCGCCATGCCGTCGTCCCCCACACCACAGCAGCCGTCGATCACCGCCATGGTGGCTGGCGAGAACACCCCCCTCGACCTGGTGACCATCCGCGCCACGGTCCGCCGCGCCCTGCAGGAGCGGGCGGCACTGCCCCGGGCGAGCGAGATCCGCGAGATCACCCACACCCTTCGCGGCCACCTCCAACTGATGCTTGTGGAGGCGCAGAACCGGGCCGGTCAGCTCGAACGAGGTACCGAGCCCTGGCTCGGCTGGGTGGCTCTGATCGGCCGGGCCCGCGACGACCTGGACCGGGACGGCGGTTGCGGGCTGCGCTCGGCGGCGGCGTATATGGATGATCTCGGCCGGACCTGCCGACGGCTCGTAGACTGCCTGGACGAGTGACGGCGGCCCCGAGGCTCAGCTACGGGAAGCGTTTCCATGGTTGCGGCTTCTTCCGAAATCCGATGTCCGCTTGTTCGTCGCCGAGTTGACTGAAGCGATGCGGGCCTTCGAGTCCTGCGCCGACATGCCGGCCGTGGGGCAGCTGATCCACCGCCTGGGGGCATATGGCGGAGGTGTACTCGGACCCGGTGCTTCTGGCGGCACCGAGGGGGCTCACCGCGGAGACTACGGTCCGGTGCCGGACCCAACCGGCATCGCGCCGTGAAGTGCCAGGCGGCGGACGGCCGTTCCGTGCCCCACACCACATCTGAACGGGCGCCCGGCCGATGGCCGGCGGGGCCGGGGCCCGGCCGGCGGCCACCGGCCGGGTGCTGCCCGGGGCGGCCGGAGAACCCCTAACGAAGAGCCCTCGCGGCGTCTTCCGGCTCCTTGTGTCCCCCTCCGGTGGCATACGCCAGCGGAGGGGCGATCGCCTGGGCGTCGGCTCCCTCGCCCACCCATAGCCCGATGAAGAGCGCGGCGGTCGCCTCCAGGAGTCCGGCTCGTTCCAGACCGCCGCCGGCCAAGGGTTCGCAGCCGGCATCCCGTACCAGCTGGTGTACAAGGGCGAGGGCTGTCTCGTTGTCGCCACAGACCGGAACGGCCAGTGGCCGCCCGTCGAAGACGGGCGGCGACATGCGCCATACGCCCTCATGGCAGAGATTGAACGCCTTGATCACATGGGCTTCCGGCGCCGCCGCGGCCAGTTGCTGTGCGGCCGAGACGCCGCTCCGTGTCAGCAGCCGGAAGCCCGGACCGACCGGATTGGAACAGTCGATCAGCACCTTGCCGTCCAGGACCGCCCGCAGTTCGCGTGCCGTGTTCTCCCCCGCGCCGAAGGGCAGCGCGGCCAGCACCACCTGTCCGAACTCGGCTGCCGCACGCAGACTTGCGGGCTTCGCACCGCCGCCGAGGCGTGTTGCGAGCCGCTCCGCCTTGGGTACGTCCCGCCCTCCGATGGCCACCTCATGCCCGGCCCGGACCCAGTGGGTGGCGAGCGCGTCCGCCATGTTGCCCGTGCCCCATATGCCGATTCTCATCACGCGTTTCCTTCCAGGACCTGCTTGGACCGTTCGCAACGACGCTAGAGGGCCCGTCGGGCACCATTTGGTAGGTGACGACCGACGCCTTCCTCGCCGACTGCCGTGCCCGCCTCGCCTTCGATCTCCTCTCCAACACCTGGAACGCTGTTGTGCTCTGGGCACTGCGCGAAGGCCCCAGGCGCCCGGTCGAACTGCGCGGGCAGATCGGGGGGATCAGCTCCAAGGTCCTCACCGAGACGCTGCGGCGCCTGAAGTACAACGGACTCGTGGACCGGCAGGAACTTCCTGGTGCGCCGCCGCGCGTTGAGTACCGGCTCACCACCCTGGGCCGGACTCTGCTGGCCCCCATCGACGCTTTCGGAGCATGGGCCTTCGAGCATGGCGATGAGGTCATGGCCGCCCAGGAAGCCGAACGCACCGCCGTTCCCCGGTCACCCTCGGAGTGAGCGCGGATGTTTCCCGGCGCGTCCGGCGTGTGAAATGCCGTGCGCCGCAGGGAAGTTCCCTGCGACGCACGGCGAGAGGGGCGGACGTGGAGGTCAGTCCTCCACCAGCAACCCCCGGCGGAGCCGGGTCAGGGTTCTGGAGAGGAGGCGGGAGACGTGCATCTGGGAGATGCCGAGTTCCTCGCCGATTTCCAGCTGGGTCATATTGGCCACGAAGCGGAGGGAGAGGATCTTCCGGTCCCGCGGGCCGAGTTCGGCGATCAGGGGCTTGAGGGACTCGATGTATTCGATGCCCTCCAGGTCGTGGTCCTCGTACCCGAGCCGGTTGGCCAGCGTGCCCTCCGGCTCATCGGCCTCGGGCTGGGCGTCCAGGGAGCTCGCGGTGTACGCGTTGCTGGCGCTCATGCCCTCGACCACCTCGTCCTCGGAGATCCCGAGGTGCTCGGCGAGTTCGCCGACGGTCGGCGAGCGGTCCAGGCGCTGGGCGAGTTCGTCGCCCGCCTTGGCGAGGTCCAGGCGGAGTTCCTGGAGCCGCCGGGGGACCCGTACCGACCAACTGGTGTCGCGGAAGAAGCGCTTGATCTCGCCGATGATGGTCGGCATCGCGAAGGTGGGGAACTCCACACCACGGCCGAGCTCGAAGCGGTCGATCGCCTTGATCAGGCCGATGGTGCCGACCTGGATGATGTCCTCCATCGGTTCGCTGCGGGTGCGGAACCGGGAGGCGGCGAACTTCACCAGGGCCAGGTTGAGTTCGACCAGGGTGTTGCGCACATAGGCGTACTCATGGGTGCCTTCCTCGAGTGATTCGAGGCGTGCGAACAGGGTCTTGGAAAGGGCCCGTGCGTCGACCGGTCCCACCTCGTCAGGGGGCGGGAGGTCCGGGAGTCCGGACGGGGCTGCGGTGATGATTGCCGACGAGTCGGTCTCCCGGGGGAGGGTGGAACGCGGTTCGTCGAGCCGGGGTGACATGGTCTCCTCCATCTTTCTCGGCGTATGGCCGCCGGAGCCGTAAGCTCGTGCTGCGGTTTGCGGCGCCTCCAAGCCGTCCGTGGTGAATCGATGTCCGTATCTAGCCGTATCGGTCTTTACGCTCGCTTGGCAAGTGCAAGTTGTCCGGATTTGACGTTAATCGACCGATGTTCGGTTTTCGTTGGGCGTATCGAACGCGTAGGGTTTCGGCGGTGTCACGCGGGCACATCACAACCACGTAACGACACGGCACATCACGAAGGGACGCGCGCAATGGGATGCGGGTATGCCAGGGAAGGGGTGCCGGCATGAGCGTGGCCCGGCTACGGGTGGACGTCCAGCGGCACGGCGCGAACGCGATCGTGACGCCGGCGGGTGAACTGGATCACCACACGGCGGAGTTGCTCAGGGAGCCTCTGGAGGCGTGCGCCGAGGAGCCCGGCGCACGGGTCGTGGTGGACTGCTCCCGGCTGGAGTTCTGTGATTCCACCGGCCTGAACGTACTGCTCGGTGCCCGGCTGAAGGCCGAGGCCGTGGGCGGTTCGGTGCATCTGGCGGCGATGGGCGCCGTGGTGGCCCGGGTGTTCGAGATCACCGGGGCCGGTGCGGTGTTCACGGTGCACGACACCCTGGACGCGGCGCTGGCCGAATGATCCGCCCCCACTTACATCGGGTAAGCCCGGGCTTACACCAGGTGAGTCCGGCCCGGCGCCCGGACCGCTGACGCCCTCGCTCTTGCGTAGCGCACATCACACGCATTGAGTCGAAGGTGTTCATGGCGGACGGCCGGGCAGGAGCCAGCTGAGTGCATTGTGTGCACTACCGACCGTTGCAAGAGTTCCAATCGGTGAATCGGTGATGAGGTGAAGCGCTGATGAGCACCACCCGGCCGTACCCGCCGGCGCCGGGGGACCCCGGCCCGGAGCCGGGCGGCGCGGGCGAGCCCGGTCTGCCGGGGTCCGGCGGACCGGTCCGCCGGCTTCGCCTCGCCGGAGTGAGCGGCGCAGTGCCGCTCTCCCGTGACTTCACCCGCCAGGCGCTGCACGACTGGGGCTGGCTGCCCGCGGCCACCGCCGACCGCCGGGCGGCCGCGGAGGACGTCCTGCTGGTCGTCTCCGAGCTGGTGACCAACGCCTGCCTGCACGCGGACGGGCCGGAGGAGCTGATGGTCAGCCGGGACGGCAAGGCGCTGCGGCTGGAGGTCTCCGACCGCGGGGCCGGGGAGCCCACGCCACGCAGCCCGCACCAGGCCGGACGGCCGGGCGGGCACGGCATGTTTATCGTCCAACGCCTCTGTATGGACTGGGGAGTCGTACGGCACCAGGGGGGCGTGGGCAAGACCGTCTGGGCCGAGCTGGCCGGTCCCTCCTGAGCGGAGCGGGTCTCGGGTACGGCTCGTTCCGGGTCTTCCCTCCTCAAGGTCCCCGGCGTACCGTCGGCGGCCGAATCTGATGTGTCGTCAGTAACTTTCGGCTGACGACGCCGGGTGAGAGGGGAACCCCAGGTGTCCCACGCTCAACCTCTTCCCAGGAGCCGCGCCGGAGTGACGGCCCTCGCGGCGGTGCTGGCCTCGGGCACGCTGCTGCTGGTCGCGCCGGATGCCAAGGCGCAGACGGTGGACGTCGATTACCACTGCAAGACCCCGATCGGCGACAAGAACGCGGTGTCGCCCATCGACATCAAGGCGGCGGCCAAGGGTGGCTCGTACCAGCTCACCATGTCCTTCGAGAAGGGCGTCTCCAGCAGCCCGATCGAGCTGCCCAAGGGTGTGATGCAGCCAAGCGCGGTGATTCAGCTGGGCGGCGCGGACACCGGCACGGTGCCGGTGTCCGGACCGGGGAACGATCAGCCGATTCCGCCCAACACCCCGATAAAGATCGGCAACTTGACCGGCACCTATACGCCCAAGAGCAATGTGAACGGGAAGGTCACCCTCACCGCCTCCACCCTGACCATCAAGGCGATGGGCACCACCACGACCTGTGAGCCCGGCAACCATCCGGGGCCCTCGCTGACCCTGGAGGTCAAGGGCCAGGGCGGGCCCGGCGGGCAGACCACGGGGGGCGACAGCACGGGCGGCACCACGGGTTCGACCACGGGGTCCACCAACGGCTCCACCAACGGGTCCACGACTGGCGGGACTTCCGGCAGCACCGGCACCACGGGCGGGACCAGCACCACGGGCGGAACGGCCGGCGGGACCACCACCGGCGGGCAGAATCTGCCGCAGACCGGTCCGGACGACTCGGTCCTCGCCCTGGGCACACTGGGCGGAACGGTACTGCTGTCCGGCGTCGCGGGCCTCCTCTGGCTGACCCGGCGCCGGCGCACCGCCCCGTGACCCCGGCCGCGGCGGCCCTGGCCGGGCTGCTGCTGGCCGGTGCGCCGCCGCCCTGGACGGCGGGGCCGGTGGTGGAGGGCGGGGGTCCGGGCGGGCGCGGCGCCTTCGTTCTGGAGGGCGGCCCGGGGACGGTGCTCCAGGACCGGCTGAGCGTGGTGAACCCCGGGGACCGGGTGCGTACGGTCACCCTGCGCGGCACGGGCTCCTGGGTGGCGCTGGCGGCCGGGCGGGTGTCGGTGCCGCCCCGTACCCGGGCGGAGGTGCCACTGACGGTCACCGTCCCGGTGGGGGCGGCGGAGGGCGACCATACGGCGGCGGTGGTGGTCGGCGGGGACGGGCGGACGGTCCGGGTGCCGGTACTGGTCCGGGTCGGCGGTGGCGGACTGGCGGCGCTGGGGGTGGACCGGGTGACGGTCACCGGCACCGGCGGCGGGGCGGTGATCCGCTACCGGCTGGCCAACCGGGGCACCACGGTGCTGTCCCCGCGGCTGTCCATCGAGGCCGAGGGGCTGCTGGGGCGGGCGCTGCGGCGGCGTAGGGCCCATGGGGTGCCCGGGCGGCTGGCGCCCGGACGCAGCGTCTGGCTGACGGAACAGTGGCCGGACGCGCCCCGCCTGGAGGACCGCGTCCGGGTCCGGGTAACGGCCGCCGCCCCCGGCGCGGACCAGGTCTCCGCCTCCGGCACCTACACCCCCCTGCCCTGGCTGCGCCCGGCGACCGGCGCGGCGGCCGTCCTCCTGGCCGCCCTGGCCGCCCGCCACCGGCACACCCGCCGCCGGAGAACCCCCTGATGCGCCGGGCCCAGAGCGTCCTCCTCCTCCTGACCCTCCTCTGCCCACCACCCCCCACACCCGCCCCCCATCACCCCCCAACCCGAACCGAGGCCCCCTACCAGGCACGCGGGGCCGCAGCCGGGGCGCCCTACCAGGGGCGCGGGGAACTGCGCGATCAGCCACAGCCAACCCGCACCGGCAATGCAGCCGACCGCCCCACGGCGCCCGCGTCCGGCCCCCAGAGGCTCAGGAAAGCGCTCGGGGCACCCAACCAGGCGCGCGGGGAACTGCGCGATCAGCCACACACAGCCCGCACCCGGAACCCCACCGCACCCCCCGAGCCGCCCACCGCAACCCTGGACCGCAGCACCGCAGCCCCCGGTCAGAGCGTGATCGTCTCCGGCACGGGCTGGCGCCCCGCCGCCCTCCTCACCCTGGTGATCTGCGGCCAGAACATGATCGGCGGCAGCAATGCCTGCGCCAACGCGGACGGGCGCACGGTCACCACCGGCGCGGACGGCGCGTTCAGCCGCAGCCTGACCGTGGCGGCGCCGCCCAAGCCCTGCCCCTGTGTGGTGCATGTGGCCACCGTGCTGGGCGCCCGGGCGGCAGTGGACGCCGCGCTGCGGATCAGCGGACACCCAGAGGCCCCGCTGCCGCAGGGGCAGCTGCGAGTCCTGGACGCCCGGCTGCAGGGCAGCAGCTCGCTGCTGACCTGGTTCGGCGCACCGCCCCAGCGGCACCTGGTGCTCACCGTGGGAAACGCCGGGGAGGCGGCGGTCCGCGACCCCGTCTTCGAACTCGGCACCGCACACGGCGTCCTGGCACCGGAATGGGAGCGCCACAAATGGCGCGGCACGGTCGCGCCGGGCCGCAAGGCGCGGATCTCCCTGCCGGTGGAGCTGCCGGCCGGAGCGTACGGAGCGTACGAGGTGTCGCTGCGCCACGAGGGCCGGGTGCTGGTGGAGCAGCCGTGGGACGTGCCCCGCCCATGGGGCGTAGTGGTGTTCTGGGTGCTGGCAGGAGTCGTAGGGGCGGTGCTGGTCTACCGGGCGGGGATGTGGGGAGTGGGACGGGCGTTCCCGGCGACCCCCCGCAGGGCTCCCGCTAAGGGCGGCAGCAACGGCCTGCCCTGGTTCCGGCCCGGAACCGTGCGGGTGCGGGGCCGGGACTGAACGGGCGCCGGTGTCCAGCCCACCCACGCGCGCATGCGCAAGGCCCCGGCGCTGGAGAGCACCGGGGCCTGGTAACCCGCGAGGATCAGCGGAGATCAGCGGAGATCAGCCGAGCATCAGCGAACGTCACCCATCAGAGCCACGATCTTCTTGCGGTTCACCCAGATCGCCCCGCCGGCCAGCGCCGCGGCAGCCGCTTCGCCCAGGATCACGCCGATGCCGTCGAGGTTCACACCCGCCGTGGACAGCAGGCTGGTCACACAGTCACCGGCGGTGACCGCGAGGAACCAGACGCCCATCATCTGGCTGGCGTACTTCTGCGGCGCCATCTTGGTGGTCAGCGACAGGCCGACCGGGGAGAGGCACAGCTCACCCATGGTCTGGATCATGTAGATCACGATCAGCCAGGCGGGGCTGACCGTGTGCCCGCCGGTGGCCATCGACATCGGGATGGCGAAGACCACGAAGGAGACACCGGCGAAGAACATCGCCATGGCGAACTTCACCGTGGTGCTGGGCTCACGGTTGCTCTTGGCCAGCTTCAGCCACAGCGAAGCCAGCACCGGGGCCAGGGCCATCACCCACAGCGGGTTGACCGACTGGAACCAGGTGGACGGGAAGTTGATGCCGAAGACGTTGTCGGCGGTCTTCTTCTCGGCGAAGGTGGACATCGTCGAGCCGGCCTGGTCGAAGATCATCCAGAACACGGCGGCCGCGACGAAGAACCAGATGTAGCCGCTGACCTTGGTCTGCTCGGTGTCCGAGAGCTCCTTGTCGCGCTTGATGCGCAGCAGCACGGAGATCGGGATGACCAGGCCCAGCAGGGCGAGCGGCACGGTGGCCCAGTTCATGGTGAAGTGGCCGGTGCCACCGACGATGCCGTAGAAGACGGCGGCGATGGCGAGCCAGATCAGGCCCTTCTTCAGCCAGGAGTTGCGCTCCTCCGCGGTCAGCGGGGTGGGCACCTGGCTGCTGCGCGGGTTCAGGTGACGCGTGCCCCACAGGAAGAAGGCCAGGCCGATGGCCATACCGGCGGCGGCGATGCTGAAGCCGAGGTGCCAGTTGACCTTCTGGCCGATGGTGCCGATGACCAGCGGAGCCGCGAAGGCGCCGATGTTGATGGCCATGTAGAAGATCGTGAAGCCACCGTCGCGGCGCGGGTCCTTCGGGCCGTCGTAGAGGTGGCCGACCATCGTGGAGATGTTGGACTTCAGCAGGCCGGAGCCGATGGCGACCAGCGCCAGACCGGCGAAGAAGGTCGGCTTGCCCGGGACGGCCAGCAGCAGGTGACCGCACATGATGGTGCTGGCCGCGACGGTGACCGTCTTGCGCGGGCCCCAGATGCGGTCGCCGATCCAGCCGCCGGGCATGGCCAGCAGGTACACCATGGCCACGTACACGGAGTAAATGGCCACGGAGCTGGCCTGGGGCATGGCCAGACCGCCGCCCTGGCTGCCGGGCTTGGCGTCGGGGCCGCCGGCGATCAGATAGACGACGAGAAGGGCACGCATGCCGTAGTAGCTGAAGCGCTCCCACATCTCCGTCATGAAGAGGGGGGCCAGGCCGATGGGGTGGCCAAGGAAGGTCTTCTCGCCCGAGGCGGGAGAGGTCTTCTCTGCCTCCGCGGTGCCCTTCGTCAGGCTGGTCGCCATGGTCGTTCCTTGAGTGCTGAGGACACGCGTTGAGCTATTGCGGGTCCGTGTGGGGGTTGACCGGCACCGGCTGCCGCACCGCCCCTGCCCCACGCCCTCTGGGGTTCGGATTCCCGGAGGGAAGCCGGCAGGACGGCCGCATCCGGGATCCACGCCCCCGCGCATCTTCGCGCGGCGGACCCGGTCGACAGGTCATTCACTGAACACAAGACTGGAGGTTCCAGCCCTGTACACGACAGAGACCTTCGGCGTTACTGCCGTGCCGAAGGTCCCCCATTGGTGCTACAGACTGCCGTAACCATACGTCACACCCCGCCCGCATATGGAAGGAGTTGAGACATGGATCACAGGTCGGGCTGGAACCATTTATGACCGATCTGTCGTGGCCAAACCTTTGGCGATCTGTTGACGCAGGTCCCCCTGAGTGCACTCTGAGGTGCGTCCGAGCGGACTACCATCACACCCATGACCCGAGTACTGCTCGCCGAGGATGACGCTTCCATCTCGGAACCGCTCGCACGCGCGCTGCGCCGTGAGGGATATGAGGTGGAGGTCCGCGAAGACGGTCCCACAGCGCTCGCCGCCGGCCTCAAGGGAGACGTGGATCTGCTCGTCCTCGACCTCGGGCTGCCCGGTATGGACGGCCTGGAGGTCTGCCGCCGGCTGCGGACCGAGGGCCATGGCTTCCCGGTGCTGGTGCTCACCGCCCGCGCCGACGAGGTGGACACCGTGGTCGGCCTGGACGCCGGCGCCGATGACTATGTCACCAAGCCCTTCCGGCTGGCCGAACTGCTCGCCCGGGTACGGGCGCTGCTCCGGCGCGGCGCCGCCGAGCCCTCCCAGCAGGCCGCGTCCACCCATGGGGTACGGATCGATGTGGAGTCGCACCGTGCCTGGATGGGCGATGAGGAACTCCAGCTGACGGCCAAGGAGTTCGACCTGCTGCGGGTGCTGGTGCGGGACGCCGGCCGGGTGGTCACCCGTGACCAGCTGATGCGCGAGGTCTGGGACACCACCTGGTGGTCCTCCACCAAGACCCTGGATATGCACATCTCCTGGCTGCGCAAGAAGCTGGGCGACGACGCGGCCAACCCCCGCTATATCGCCACCGTCCGTGGCGTGGGCTTCCGCTTCGAGAAGAACTGAGCGCTCCGCGGGGATTGGGGCAGTTCATCCGCGGGTGCGTCGTGGCCGGTCGCGTAGTTCCCCGGGCCCCTACGGGGCACGGCGGAACCGCACTGGAACTCCGGCACGACCGCTTGGCAGAAACCAGCGGACCAGAGAGAGAAGAACGGGCACCGTGCGCCGCCGACTGATCAACTCCACCCTCGCCGTGGTGCTCGTGGTGATCGCCGTCTTCGGTATCTCCCTGGTCATCGTGGAGACCAGGACCATCGAGAGCAGCGCCCGGGAGAGCGTGCAGTCCGAGGCGGTGCGGCTGGTGAGCATCGTGGACAGCCGGATCGCCGGCAATGAGCGGGTGGAGTCCGGGGTGCTCACCGAGCAGATCGCCCGGGACCGTTACGCCCGGGTGGAGATCCCCGGCCATCCCCCCATCGTGCTGGGCAGCAAGCCGGACGGCGCCCTGATCACCTCCACCCAGACCGGGGACCATGGCGAGACGGTGACCGTCCAGGCGTCCCGGTCCACGGTCAGCAAGGAGATCGGCCGCACCCTGCTGGTGATCCTCACGGTGGCCCTGCTGGCCGTGATCGCCGCGGTGTTCCTGGCGGTGCGCCAGGCCAATAAGCTCACCGCCCCGCTCACCGACCTCGCCGAGACCGCCGAACGCCTGGGCTCCGGCGACCCCCGGCCCCGCCACCGCCGCTATGGCGTACCGGAGTTGGACCGGGTCGCGGACGTACTGGACGCC
This sequence comes from Streptomyces orinoci, assembly GCF_003121295.1. Taxonomy (GTDB): domain Bacteria; phylum Actinomycetota; class Actinomycetes; order Streptomycetales; family Streptomycetaceae; genus Streptomyces; species Streptomyces orinoci. The sequence continues at coordinate 988,539 of NZ_PHNC01000029.1, read as the reverse complement.
AGCGCCGAGCGGATCGCCAGAATGCTCACCGCCGAGCGGCGGCTGGCCGCCGACGCCTCACACCAACTGCGCACCCCGCTCACCGCGTTGTCGATGCGGCTGGAGGAGATCACCCTCACCGACGACCCGGACACCGTCAAGGAGGAGGCGACCATCGCCCTCTCCCAGGTGGAGCGGCTCACCGATGTGGTGCAGCGGCTGCTCACCAACTCCCGCGACCCCAAGACCGGTTCGGCGGTCACCTTCGACCTGGACGAGGTCATCAAACAGCAGCTGGAGGAGTGGCGCCCGGCCATCCGCGGCAGCGGCCGGGCGCTGGTGCGCTCCGGCAAGCAGGGGCTGCGCGCGGTGGGCACCCCCGGCGCCGTCTCCCAGGTGATCGCCACCCTGATCGAGAACTCGCTGACCCATGGCGATGGAACGGTGGCGCTGCGTACCCGGGTCACCGGCAACCAGGCGGTGATCGAGGTCTCCGACGAGGGGCCCGGGGTGCCGCCGGACCTTGGCGCGCGGGTCTTCGAGCGGACCGTCAGCGGGCGCAACTCCACCGGCCTGGGGCTGGCGGTGGCCCGTGACCTGGCGGAGGCGGACGGCGGGCGGCTGGAGCTGTTGCAGCAACAGCCGCCGATCTTCGCGCTGTTCCTCAGCCGGGAGGCGGATGGGCGCGATGCGGACGGTCGGGGCGCCGAAGGGCGCGATGCGGACGGCCGGGACGCCGAAGGGCGGGGCACGGACGGTCGCGACAAGGACGGCCGGGACCAGGGTGCGGATGGCCGGGACCAGGGTGCGGACGGCCGGGATACGGGTACGGACGCCCGGGATACGGGCGGCGCTCAGAGCGAGCGGGACCGCGAGCCCGGGGCGGGCGAGGGCTGAGACTCGCCGTCCCGCTGGCGCGGCAGCTCGGCCAGGAAGGACTCCGCGGTCTGCACCGCCCGCGCCCGGAACACCCAGGTGCGGTAGGACCAGAAGCGGAAGACGGTGCCCAGGCCCAGGCCGACCACATTCTTGGCGATGTTGTCGGAGAGCGGGTCGGTCAGCTGCAGCCCATAGTGCGAGATGGCCAGAATGCCGTTCTCGATGACCAGGCCCACCCCGCTGAACAGCAGGAACAGCGAGAGTTCCCGGCTGCGCCGGCTGCGGTCGCAGTCCCGGTAGGTCCAGTAGCGGTTGCCCACATAGTTGGCGGCGATGGCCACCGCGGTGGCGATGATGCCCGAGCGGACCACCGCCAGGTGCAGCAGATGCCGGCAGGCGTTGAAGACAACCAGGTTGACCACGAACCCGATGGCGCCCACCGCGCCGAATTTGGCGATCTCGCGGGCCAGCCGCTCCAGGCGGGAGCGAACTGTGCTCCGTTGCTTCGTCACGATCGTCAGGCTCCGTTGCGATGGCGGTCGGGGGGCGGTAGGGGCGGTCGGGCAGGGACCCATGCTAGTGCTCTGACCGGGAAGGTTGGCCGGGGTGGTGGTTCCGGCGGTTGGATGTCCGGAGGCGTCCGTCCGACTGCTGGGGGTGTGGTGGCTGAGCCGGTCCGTGTGCGCAGACTGACCGATCAGGAGGGGCAGAAGCTGCAGCAGATCGTGCGCCGGGGCAGCACGAGTTCGGTGCGCTACCGGCGCGCGATGATGCTGCTGGCCTCGGCCGGCGGCAACCGGGTGCCGGTGATCGCGAACCTGGTGCAGGCCGATGAGGACACCGTCCGCGATGTGATCCACCGGTTCAACGAGATCGGCCTGGCCTGTCTGGACCCTCGGTGGGCGGGAGGCCGTCCCCGCCTGCTCAGCATTGACGATGAGGACTTCGTCGTGCAGACGGCCACCACCCGCCCGACCAAGCTTGGTCAGCCCTTCACCCGCTGGTCCATCCGCAAACTCGCTGCCTACCTGCGGAAAGTGCACGGCCACGTCATCCTGATCGGCCGCGAGGCATTACGGTGCCTGCTCGCTCGCCGCGGTGTCACCTTCCAGCGGACCAAGACGTGGAAGGAGTCCCCCGACCCCGAGCGCGACGCCAAGCTGGACCGCATCGAGGAAGTGCTGGAGCGTTTCCCGGACCGCGTATTCGCGTTCGACGAGTTCGGGCCGCTCGGCATCCGGCCCGCCGCCGGGTCGTGCTGGGCCGAACAAGGCCGACCCGAGCGGCATCCTGCGACCTGCCACCGCACCCATGGGGTGCGCTACTTCCACGGCTGCTACTCGATCGGCGACGACACCTTGTGGGGCGTCAACCGCCGCAAGAAGAGCACCGCGAACACCTTGGTTGCGCTGAAGTCGATCCGTGCCGCCCGGCCCGACGGCGCCCCGATCTACGTGATCCTGGACAACCTGTCCGCCCACAAAGGCGCCGACATCCACCGCTGGGCGACGAAGAACAAGGTCAAGCTGTGCTTCACCCCGACCTATGCGTCCTGGGCGAACCCCATCGAGGCCCACTTCGGACCGCTGCGGCAGTTCACCATCGCCAACTCCAACCACCCCAACCACACCGCCCAGACCCGCCAGTTGCACCGCTACCTACGCTGGCGCAACCAGAACGCCCGGCACCCCGATGTCCTGGCCGCCCAGCGCCGTGAGCGTGCCCGTGTCCGCAGCGAGAAAGGGCTCCGCTGGGGCGGACGCCCCGCGGCCGCGCGTAACCAGTCGGTCTGTGAAGTCCTGGCCGGTCAGACTGACGGGGTGATCTCCTTCGGTCCGTAGAGGGCTGCGGCCTCCCGGGTGATCAGAGCCCAGTAGCGGTCACCGAACGACCAGTGCCACCACTCGGTGGGGTAGTTCACCAGGCCCGCAGCGGTCAGCACGGAGCCCAGCAGCTTCCGGTTGGCGAGGGCCTCCGCGCTGATGTTGACGGCGTGGGTGTAACAGGCGCCCTCGCTCTCCTCGGGGTCCGCGTTCATCCGGGTGCCCAGGTCCAGCTCGCGCCCTTCGGTGTCGGCCAGGGTGAGGTCGACGGCCGCACCGGCGCTGTGCGGAGCGATGCCGGGCGGCGATACGTAGCGGCTGGCCGCCGAGTTGATCTGCTCAGCGGACCAGCCGGGGTGGACGGCCTGCAGCTGGCCGGCGTACTCCTCGAAGTACGCACACTGAAGCGAGGGAGGCCGATACCCCTCAACGAACAGCAGTCGCAAGCCTTGCGGGAGCAGCGTCTGGGCCTTCAGCAGCCGTTCCAGCACACCTTCCCGCAAGTACGCGAAGGCATCTGCCGGGTCCTGCTTGCGGGAATCGACCAGCAACCCGCCATCGCGGCGGACATCCACAAGACGTTCACCGCACTCCGCAACGCGTATCGCAGCGACCTTCGGATCTGACATCAAGACGATCTCGCTCATGACGCGATCATCTCGCAGGCGAGACCCGGCCAACCTTCCCGGTCAGAGCACTAGCGAGCGGGTCCGGTCACGATCCGTGGGAGTGGGTGAACGCATGGCTAACTCCCGGCAGTTCGGACATCCCTCCTTGGAGGATCCTCCAGGAGGCGGGTTGAGGCGCTCGTGCGTACGGATACCCTTGGAGCGTGACTTTCCCGGTAGTCGGCATGGTCGGCGGCGGCCAGCTCGCCCGTATGACCCACGAGGCGGGCATCCCCCTCGGCATCAGGTTCAAGCTGCTCAGCGATACTCCACAGGACTCGGCGGCCCAGGTCGTCAGCGAGGTCGTCATCGGCGACTATCGCGACCTGGATACCCTTCGTGCGTTCGCACAAGGCTGCGATGTGATCACATTCGATCATGAGCATGTCCCCACCGAGCACCTCCGGGCCCTGGAGGCGGACGGCATTCCCGTCCGCCCGGGGCCCGATGCTTTGGTGCACGCCCAGGACAAGGGCGTGATGCGGGCGAAGCTGACCGAGATCGAAGTGCCCTGCCCACGCCACCGGCTGGTGGACGGCCCGGCCGATGTGGCGCGCTTCGCCGCCGAGGTGGGCGGCTTCCCGGTGGTGCTGAAGACGGTGCGCGGCGGCTATGACGGCAAGGGCGTCTGGGTGGTGCGTGATGCCGGCGAGGCCGAGCAGCCGTTCAGGGCGGGTGTGCCGGTGCTGGCCGAGGAGAAGGTGGACTTCGTCCGGGAGCTGGCCGCCAATGTGGTCCGTTCCCCGCATGGCCAGGCCGTCGCCTACCCGGTGGTGGAGTCCATCCAGGTGGACGGCGTCTGTGACACGGTGATCGCCCCCGCGCCCGGCCTGTCCCCGGAACTGTCCGCGCACGCCCAGCAGTTGGCCCTGCGGATCGCCAAGGAGCTGGGGGTGGTGGGCCATCTGGCGGTGGAGCTGTTCGAGACCGCGGACGGCCGGGTGCTGGTGAACGAGCTGGCGATGCGCCCGCACAACTCCGGCCACTGGACCCAGGACGGCGCCGTCACCTCGCAGTTCGCCAACCATGTCCGGGCGGTGCTGGATCTGCCGCTGGGCGATCCCCGGCCGCGCGCCAAGTGGACCGTGATGGCCAATGTGCTGGGCGGCGACTACCCGGACATGTATGCCGCGTATCTGCATTGCATGGCCCGCGATCCGGGCCTGAAGATCCATATGTATGGCAAGGACGTCAAGCCCGGCCGTAAGGTCGGGCACGTCAACACCTACGGCGACGACCTGGCCGAGGTGCGCGAGCGCGCCGCCCACGCCGCCGGATATCTGCGAGGAACGATCACGGAATGACTGGTTCCCCCGTCGTCGGCATTGTGATGGGCTCGGATTCCGACTGGCCCGTCATGGAGGAAGCGGCCAAGGCCCTGGCCGAGTTCGATGTTCCGTATGAGGTCGATGTGGTCTCCGCGCACCGGATGCCCCGGGAGATGGTGGCCTATGGCGAACGGGCGGCCGGGCGCGGGCTGAAGGCGATCATCGCCGGGGCCGGCGGCGCCGCCCATCTGCCCGGAATGCTGGCCTCCGTCACCACTCTGCCGGTGATCGGGGTGCCGGTGCCGCTGAAGTACCTGGACGGGATGGACTCCCTGCTGTCCATCGTCCAGATGCCGGCCGGGGTGCCGGTGGCCACCGTCTCGGTCGGCGGCGCCCGTAACGCCGGACTGCTGGCGGTACGGATGCTGGCCGCGCACGATGAGCGGCTGAGCGAGCGGATGCGGGAGTTCCAGGACGGGCTGAACGCCCAGGCCACCGAGAAGGGCGCCCGGCTGCGGGCCAAGGTGCGCGGTGGCGGCGGCTTCGGCTTCGCGGGGGAGGGCGCCCGATGACCGCCGAACTGGCCCGGGCCCGTGAACTGCTCGCCGCCCACCCGGTGGTGGACGGCCACAATGACCTGCCCTGGGCGCTGCGCGAGCACGTCCGCTATGACCTGGACCGGCGTGATATCGCCACCGACCAGCGAGCCAGCGGACTGCACACCGACCTGCCGCGGATGCGGGAGGGCGGCGTGGGAGCGCAGTTCTGGTCGGTCTATGTACGCACCGATATGTCCGGTGATGACGCGGTCAGCGCCACCCTGGAACAGATCGATATCGTGCGGCAGTTGACCGCCCGCTACCCGGATGAGCTGCGGTTGGCGTTCACCGCCGACGATATGGAGGCGGCGCGGGCGGAGGGGCGGATCGCCTCCCTGATGGGCGCCGAGGGCGGCCACAGCATCAACTGCTCGCTGGCCACGCTGCGTTCACTGCACCGGCTGGGGGTGCGCTATCTGACCCTCACCCACAACGACAATGTCCCCTGGGCGGATTCGGCCACCGATGAGCCGCGGGCGGGCGGGCTCACCCGCTTCGGCGAGGAAGTCGTGCGGGAGATGAACCGCATCGGGATGCTGGTCGATCTCTCCCATGTCTCGGCGGACACCATGCGGGACGCGCTGCGGGTCACCGAGGCGCCGGTGATCTTCTCGCACTCCTCGGCACGGGCGGTGTGCGATCACCCCCGCAACATCCCCGATGATGTGCTGAGTTCGCTGGCCGCCAACGGGGGAGTGGCGATGGCGACCTTCGTCCCCAAGTTCATCCTGCCGGAGGCCGTTGACTGGACCCGGGCCGCGGACGAGAACATGCGCGCCCATGGCTTCCACCCGCTGGACACCACGCCCGAGGCGATGGCGGTGCACCGCGCGTTCGAGGCGGAACGGCCGCGGCCGGTCGCCACCGTGGAGACGGTGGCGGACCACCTGGACCATATGCGGGAGGTGGCCGGGATCGACCACATCGGCATCGGCGGCGACTACGACGGGACGGCCTTCACCCCGCAGGGGCTGGAGGACGTGGCCGGCTACCCCAACCTGATCGCCGAACTGCTGCGGCGGGGCTGGTCGGAGGGCGACCTGGCAAAGCTGACCTGGGAGAACGCGGTGCGGGTGCTGCGCGCCGCGGAAGCGGTTGCGGGTTCCTTGTCCGTTTCGCGCGGACCGTCGAATGCGACGCTCGCGGAGCTGGACGGCTGAGGGCGCCCCTCGAGGGGCGCGGGGAACTGCGCGACCAGCCACCGCCGAGCCGCACCCGGCAACGATGCCCGCCTGCGCGGCGGTCTCGCTGCGGGGTGCGACCCAGCGGCACGACTGCCCGCGAACCGGCACCGCTGGTCGCGAACCGGTGCGCCCGGCGGCGCGGTTGCCCGCAAAGGGCGAACCGTTACGCCCGGGGGCGCCCCATGGCGCGGAAAGACCACCCGGCCCCCCGCCAAGCGGCAGCGTCCAACGCATTGCGGCCGTCCAGGATGCGCCGCTCCGCGACGACCGCACCCAGCGCCGCCGGGTCCAGCGCCCGGAACTCCGCCCACTCGGTGAGGTGGAGCACCACATGCGCACCCCGGCACGCGTCCAGCGCCGTCGCTGCGTAGGCCAGCGTCGGGAAGACTTCCCGCGCATTGGCCATGCCCTTGGGGTCGTACACCGTGACCTGCCCGCCCTGCAGATGAATCTGCCCGGCGACATTGAGCGCGGGCGAATCCCGCACATCGTCCGAGTCCGGCTTGAAGGTGGCGCCCAGCACGGCCACCCGGCGGCCCAGGAACCCGCCGCCCACGCTCTCCCGGGCGAGCTCGACCATATGGCCACGGCGGCGCATATTGATGGAGTCCACCTCGCGGAGGAAGGTCAGCGCCTGGTCGGCACCCAGCTCCCCGGCGCGGGCCATAAAGGCCCGGATGTCCTTGGGCAGACAGCCGCCGCCGAAGCCGATACCGGCCCGCAGGAACTTCTTGCCGATCCGCTCGTCGTGCCCTATGGCCTCGGCCAGCTTGGCCACATCGCCGTCGGCCGCCTCACAGACCTCGGCCATGGCATTGATAAAGGAGATCTTGGTGGCCAGGAAGGAGTTGGCGGCCGTCTTGACCAGCTCCGCGGTCGGATAGTCGGTGACCACAAAGGGCGAGCCCTCGCCGATCGGCGTGGCATAGACCTCGCGGAGCACCTTCTCCGCACGTTCGCCGGCCACTCCGACCACGATCCGGTCCGGGTGCAGGGTGTCCTTGACGGCGAAGCCCTCGCGCAGGAATTCCGGGTTCCAGGCCAGCTCCACCTCCTCCCCGGCCGGGGCGAGGCGGCGCAGCTGCTCCGCCAGCCGGGCGGCGCTGCCCACCGGGACGGTGGACTTGCCGACCACCAGGGCCGGACGGCGCAGCAGCGGGGCCAGCGCGGCCACCGCGCCGTCCACATAGGACATGTCACAGGCGTACTCGCCGTGCTTCTGCGGGGTGTTGACGCAGATGAAGTGGACGTCGCCGAACTCGGCGACCTCCTCCATGGAGGTGGTGAAGCGCAGCCGCCCGGTGGAGCCCTCGAACCCGGCGACATGCTTGCGCAGCAGCTCTTCCAGTCCCGGCTCGTACATCGGGACCTCGGCCCGGCCCAGCTTCTCGATCTTGGCGGGATCGATGTCCAGGCCCAGCACCTCGAACCCGAGCTCGGCCATGGCCGCCGCATGGGTGGCGCCCAGGTAGCCGGTGCCGATCACGGTGATCTTGAGGGCCATTGAAGTGCTCCAGGGAGGTGCTGCGTAACTGGCTCCCGCGAGCATAGTCGGGGCCCGGCCGGGGGAGGGACGAGGAGTGCGCCGGGCTGTCGGCAAGCTCACGTATCCCCGCCCAGCGGGCCGCCTCTAGAATCGTTGTTACTAAACGGTAGTTAACTCTCTGGGGAGTACGCCTTGGCGGGAAACAAGGACTTCGACCTGTACCGGCCGTCCGAGGAGCACGACGAGCTCCGCAAGGTCGTGCGCTCGCTCGCCGAGGCGAAGATCGCGCCATTCGCCGCCGAGGTGGACGAGGCGAGCCGCTTTCCGCAGGAGGCCCGCGACGCCCTGACCGCCGCCGACCTGCACGCGGTGCATGTGCCGGAGGAGTACGGCGGGGCGGGTGCGGACGCCCTGGCCACCGTGATCGTCATCGAGGAGGTGGCGCGGGTGTGCGCCTCCTCCTCGCTGATCCCGGCGGTCAACAAGCTGGGCTCGCTGCCGGTGATGCTCTCCGGTTCCGAGGAGCTGAAGAAGCGCTATCTGGCCTCGCTGGCCAAGGGCGAGGCGATGTTCTCCTACGCCCTCTCCGAGCCGGACGCCGGCTCGGACGCGGCGGGTATGAAGACCCGCGCGGTGCGCGACGGTGACTTCTGGGTGCTCAATGGCGTCAAGCGCTGGATCACCAACGCCGGGGTCAGCGACTACTACACGGTGATGGCGGTCACCGACCCGGAGAAGCGCTCCAAGGGCATCAGCGCCTTTGTGGTGGAGAAGTCCGACGAGGGCGTCTCCTTCGGCGCCCCGGAGAAGAAGCTGGGCATCAAGGGCTCGCCGACCCGCGAGGTCTACCTGGACAACGTCCGCATCCCCGCCGACCGCATGATCGGCGCGGAGGGCACCGGCTTCGCCACCGCGATGAAGACCCTGGACCACACCCGGATCACCATCGCCGCCCAGGCACTGGGCATCGCCCAGGGCGCCCTGGACTACGCCAAGGGCTATGTCCAGGAGCGCAAGCAGTTCGGCAAGCCGATCGGCGACTTCCAGGGCATCCAGTTCATGCTGGCCGACATGGCCATGAAGCTGGAGGCGGCCCGCCAGCTGACCTACGCCGCCGCGGCCAAGTCCGAGCGCCTCGACGACGACCTCACCTTCCATGGCGCGGCGGCCAAGTGCTTCGCCTCCGACGTGGCGATGGAGATCACCACCGACGCCGTCCAGCTGCTCGGCGGCTATGGCTACACCCGCGACTACCCGCTGGAGCGGATGATGCGGGACGCCAAGATCACGCAGATCTATGAGGGCACGAATCAGGTTCAGCGGATCGTGATGGCGAGGAACCTGCCGTAGCGGGGGTTTTGCACGTCAGAGGGCCGTTCCAGCGGCTGGCGAGCTGTGATCGGCTTCCGGTCCGTTCGGGCCCGTTTCGGGCTGATCGTGGGCGTCATGCTGGGGAGTCCTGGAACTGACGTCGGGCGGGAAACCGCCACTCACCTGCACAAGCACTACGGCCCCCAGCGCTCTGCCGGGGGCCGTTCGTAACCAAGGACGCTCCGGCGGTCATGGCCGGGGCGTCCTTGCTTTGCTTGGTCTCAGCTCACCACAGCGCGAGCGATCAATGTCCCGATGTGGTCAGGCTCGGGAGCGTCGAGAACCCACACTTCCGCCTTCGCGAATCCGGCCCGCAGAAGGAGGCTTTCCCACCTCCGGGGTGTGTAGCTGTACCGGTATGTGTACATGGCCTTGCCCGCGAAGCCTCCCTTGTACATGCCCTGTGGCCCGTACGCGCCGGGGATGGCCGGAGGCTGGGAGAAGGCGAGCACGCCGCCCGGATTCAACCGCTTGGCAATGAGCGGAAGCAGCTTGGTCGGGTCGGTGAACCAGGCTGCCCCGAAGATCGAATAAATGGCGTCGTAGGTCTCCGTCGTGGCGCTCAGGTGGTCCAGTACTTCGGCACACACGAACCGCGCTCCCAATGGCCCCCACCGCTCGGTGGTGTTGGCGACCATGACGGGGGAGAGGTCCACGCCCGTCGCCGTCACACCTTGCCGCGCGAGGTGGGCCAGCGCCCGCCCGGTACCGCAGCCGATCTCCAGGACGGTTGTCGGGTCGCCCAGCAGTTCGGGGCCTGGTCCGTGCCCGGCGTACTGCGTCCAGCAGAAGACGGGGTCTGCCTCGAACACCTTGTCCTTGGTGCTCTCCGCAAAGGCGTCCCAGAGTTCGCGTTCGCTTTCGATGTTGTGTCGTACGGGCAACGGCGCTTCCTCTGTGTCGAGGCGGGCAAGGAGCTGCCCCCGCCCCTGATCCGAGTCCGGGGCGAGGGCACTCTAGCCCCGCGTCAGTGGCTGTCGGGGACCTTGTCGTCACACGGCGAGCAGTCGGACGCGTCCACCGACCACAGCTCGTCATCGACGGTGAAACCGTTCGTGCGCAGCAGGTCGGCCGTACGCATCACGGTGCCGTCCCGGCGGCGCTCGATGAGCGGGGCATGGTGCTTGTACCGCCCGCCGTTGTACTCGTCGCAGAGGGCGAAGTACAGGGGCGTATCGAGGATGAGCTGGTGAACCCCAATGTCCACCGTGTACCCGACGCCCATGTCCACGCCGGGGTTCTCCATGGCTGTGACCAGGTAGGCGATGCCCTGGCCGAGAATGCGCTCGGCGAGGCTTCGGACAGCCACGCTGTCACGGAGCAGGAGCGCAACTTCCCGCTCCCACAGGTCCTTTACTCCCACATCGGTGACCAGGTGCGGTACTCGCTCCTGCACGGCGTTGAGGATGATGCGCGGATCGCGGGTCCGCGTCTGAAGTGCTGTTGCCACCATGTTCCCTTTCTCTCGATGGAGCGGGGTGGTGCGCTGGAGCCCGTCCGGCCGCCGACCGTCATGAAGGCGACCGGACGGGGGTCTTCAGAAGGGCACTGGGCTATGCGTCGTGGCTCTGGTCGCGCTGGCGGCGCTGTGCCGACTCGGCGTAGATCAGCGCGTCGATGAGCTTGAGGGCGGTGGGCAGGGGCACGGTCCCGAGGAACAACGACGGTTCGCCGGAGAGGGAGGACCGGCCCACGAGCTGGGGCCAGGAGTCCGGGTCTCCGACCTTGACGCCCATCTCCGCCAGCACCCGACCGAACATGAACGCGGTGTCGTCGGCTTTCTTCTTGCCTGCCAGAAAGGCATCGGCTTGCTGTGCGGCTGCTTCGGTATCCGTGGCCATGAGGAGACGCTAGGGACCTGCGGACATCCGGAGCGAAAAAGTTGCAGTCAGTTGCAGGCCAGTTAGCCGAGGGCATCGATCGCTGTTGAGATCAAGGTACGTGCACGTGCCCCATACACGGCACGTCGTTGCAGCTCGGCGAAGGTCTTGAGGTAGTCGCGCACCTCGCCGGGAGCGGTCACGCTGACCTCAGCAGTCAGCAGTTCGACGTTGACATACTCGTCGTCGTAGACGTTGAACGTTTCCACGGCCCAGATAGGGCGTTGGCCCTGGGACGGGATCACGCCCAGGCTGACTGAGGGGAGGGACATCACAGACAGGAGGTGCCCGAGTTGGGTGGCCATGGTCTCGTCGTCGCCCATTTGGTAGTGGAGGACGGCTTGTTCGAGGAGCATGACGAACCGGTGCTCACCTTCTCGGAGCACCCGTGCCCGCGCAAGCCGGGCTGCTACTGCTTCGGGGATGTTGTCCCGGAGGTCTCTCAGCCACGCGGCCGACTCAAGGACGGCTGTCGCGTACCCCTCGGTCTGAAGGAACCCGGGGATGAGGCCGGAGCTGTACACACGGAAAAGCTTCGTGCGCTCGTTCAGGGGAACGCGGCTCTGTTGGATCTGGCGAAGCGTTTGCTTCCTGTGGAGCCGCCTCCACTGCACATACATGGACTCGACAGCGCGGTTGGCTGCTATGAGGTCAGCGGCTTGCTCCTGGGCACCGCAGGCGTCACACCATGCTCGGATGTCAGCGTCCGAAGGAGCCGTCTTGGCGTTCTCGATGCGACTGGACTTGGCTTTGTGCCAGCCGCAACGAACAGCCAGATCATGTCCGGTGAGTCCTGCGTCCCGTCTGATTTCCTTGAGCCGGCCTGCCAAGGCTTCGCGGGCGGTTTGGGCACTGGACGTGGGGACGGTGGGCATGATCTGGCTGTCCTGGTCGCGCCGTCAGACCTTGTACTCCTCGTGCGGGATAGCGCGCTCCCACACCGCTTCGAAGGCGTTGGCGCACAGCTTGATGATGGCCTGGTCCTCGGTGTACTCGAAGCCGGCCCCGTCACCGTCACCGGTGAAGTGGTTGAACCTCACCAGGCGATCGTCGAAGAGCCAGAAGTCGTTTCCGGGTAGGGCGATGTCCGATGCGCGCCGACGTGGTAGCCAGCGAACCTGCTCTCCCACGGCGACGTTGACAGCGGTGGTGGCGTGCTCGTACTTGATGTACTCGCTCACCGGCTCGGAGATGATGCGGGCCCGTCGCATGACCACGCCCCGGGCGACGGCACTCTGTACCAGCGACGTCCAGCGGGACCAGCCTTCGGACCCCGGGTCAAGGTCTACTTCGCCGGTACGCTTCCACTGCTCGAACTCCTCGGCTTCGCCGGCGATGCCGTAGTCGTCACGCATCTCCAGGTGCACCGCAGAGCGCGTGGTCGAGTTCAGCAGGTCCTCAAAGCTTGCCCGCTGCTGCTTGTTCTGCGGCATCGCACGCCTTCCTGATGATGTCGATCATCCGGTACGGCATCCGGATGACCGCTTCCGTGTCGGGGTGTGGGCTGTTCTTCCGGCACTCGGCCTGAGTCTCTTCGTCGGCCAGCCAGCCCTGGAAGAGGATGTCCGGCTCAGGTTTCATCTCGACGTCCACCCATGCCGCAGGGCACTGGTCAGTCTTCGTCTCCGGGTCGATCCCGACGAACAGTAGCGCCATCGCTGTCTCCCGTGTCGAGTCCCTTGCGATCAGTTGCATGTGACGATCTGTCCTTCGCACCGCTCCGGTCAAGAGGGCGTGTGGCACCTGGGAGACCAACTGTCCCGATCATGGGGACATGCTGGGGAGGCCCTCTCCGAAGGGGATGTTTGTGCAGGCCAAGAGCTTGTTTCCGTAAAGCACGCAGAAAGTACGGGCCCACGCGGCCCCCGCCGGGGCCGTTCGCGTACCCGGACGGGTCCGTCCGATGGCGGGGTGGGGGAGGGACCGGCAGGGTGGTTGCTGTCTGGGGGAGCGCAACCGTGTTGTGGAGGCCCTTGTCATGCCAGAGGTAACCGGCCCGTATGCCCCCGGCACCCCCTGCTGGGTGGATCTGATGGCGCCCGACCAGCGGGCGGCCCTGGATTTCTACGGGGACCTCTTCGGCTGGCAGGGCGAGCCGGGGCCGCCGGAGACCGGTGGGTATGCGGTCTGCACGCTGGGCGGCAGGGCGGTGGCCGGGATCGGGCCGTCCATGGCTCCGGACGGGCACCCCGCGCCACCCATCGCGTGGACCACCTATCTCGCGGTGCCGGACGCGGATGTCGCCGTCCGGGCGATCACCGACAACCGGGGCCAGGTGGTGATGCCCGCCATGGAGGTGCTCACCTTTGGGCGGATGGCCGTGGTCGCCGACCCCACCGAGGCGGTCTTCGGGCTCTGGGAGGCCCGGGACTTCGCCGGTGCGGAGGTGGTCAACGAGCCGGGCGCGGTCATCTGGAACGAGCTCAGCACCGCCGACCCGGAGGCGGCCAAGCGGTTCTATCCGGCCGCGCTGGGCATCGCCGTCACCCCCATGGAGAACGCGCCCGGCTACCACGCGCTCAAGGTGGGCGAGCAAGTGGTCGGCGGGATGCAGGGGCTGGAGAACCTGCCCGAGGGGACGCCCTCGCACTGGCTCGTCTACTTCGCCGTGGACGATGCCGACAGCGTCACCGACGCCGTGGTCCGGGCCGGTGGCACGGTGCTCAAGGCACCGTTCGACATGATGGCCGGGCGGATGGCGGTGCTGCGGGATCCGCAGGGCGGGATCTTCGCGGTGATCAATGCGGGGGCGCCGGAGGCGGCGTAGCGAGCTAGGGCTTGTCCACCTGCTCGTCGTTCTTCAGCCGGCCGAAGAGGCGCTTGGACTTCACCGGGTCCCACTTGACCGCCACGCCATCGCTGCGGGTGGGCAGGTTGGCGTTGGAGATGGGTACGGTCAGCTGCCGGCCGTCACCGCCGGTGACGCCCTTCATGGCCCAGAACATCGAGGTCAGGTCCCATAGCTCCATGTCCTTGTCCACGATCAGCGTGTCCAGGCCGGAGCCGATCACCGGGTAGAGCCGGAAGGGATTGAGGATGGTCGAGGGCGAGGCCGCCTGCTTGGCCAGGGTGTTGAGGAACTGCTGCTGGTGGCGCATCCGGCCCAGGTCCTGGTCGGCCTCCTGGTGCCGCTCCCGGACATAGGCCAGCGACTGCTTGCCGTCCAGGGTCTGGCAGCCGGCCTTGAAGTCGGCGCCGGAGTCCCGGTCCTTGATCGGCTTGTCGATGCAGATGTCCACGCCGCCCAGCGAGTCCACCAGGCTGCGGAAGCCGCCGAAGCCGATCTCGGCGTAGTGGTCGATATGCAGCCCGGTGTTGTACTCGATGGTCTGGATCAGCAGCTCCGCGTCACCGTCCGCGAAGGCCTCATTGAGCTTGTGGGTGGAGGCCGGGTAGCGCTTGCCGGACTTCTTGCCGGTGAAGGCCGGGATGGTGACATAGGAGTCCCGGGGGAGGCTGAGCATGGTGGTGCCGTTGTCCCCGGTGTGCAGGATCATCATCGAGTCGGTGCGCTTGCCCTCGGCGGAGCCGGTGTGCAGCTCCTGCTTCTCCTTGTCGGAGAGGCCCTCGCGGCTGTCGGACCCGACGATCAGATAGTTGGTGCCCTTGCCGGACGGCGCCCGGTCCGGGATCTTGCCCAGGTCCACCTCGCGGCGCAGCTTGGAGTCGGCCCAGAAGTAGGTGCCGGCCGACACTCCCACCAGCACCACCACCAGGACCAGCAGGCTGATGCCGATCCGGCGCTTCCAGTTGGGACGACGGGTGCGGTTCCCGCTGCCGCGTCCGTATATCTGGCCCGTGTTGTAGCCGTCATCGGCGGCGGGACGGCGCTGCGGCGGGCCTGCGTCCCGCCGGACGGTCCGGCGGTCATGGTTCATACCTTGAAGTGTGCCCGGGGATCCCCCCTGCCCCGCGCCGCTGTGCCAGGACCGGAGCCGGGCTGTTGCAGAGCTGATGCACAGCGGATGGCCGTGGGCCCACCGCGCAAGATCGGTAACGCACGCCTGCTTAGAGTGGACGTATGAGCGAAAACGTCGCCGGTGCCGCGGGCCCGGATCTCCCCGGCAAGTCAGTCGCGGCTTCCCGTACGACCTTGTCCCACATCATGACGGCGACGGACACCAATCTGCTGGGCACTGTGCACGGCGGCGTGATCATGAAGCTGGTGGACGATGTCGCCGGCGCGGTGGCCGGACGGCACTCCGGGGGCCCGGCGGTCACCGCCTCCATGGACGAGATGGCCTTCCTGGAGCCGGTCCGGGTCGGGGATCTTGTTCATGTCCAGGCCCAGTGCAACTGGACCGGCCGTAGCTCGATGGAGATCGGGGTCCGGGTGATGGCCGAGCGCTGGAACGAGTCCGCGCCCCCGGTGCAGGTGGGCAGCGCCTATCTGGTGTTCGCCGCGGTGGACGAGGAGGGCAGGCCGCGCCCGGTGCCGCCGGTGATCCCGGAGACCGAGCGGGACCGGCGGCGCTACCAGGAGGCGCAGATCCGCCGCACCCACCGGCTGGCCCGGCGTCGCGCGATCATGGAGCTGCGGAAGAACCGCGCGGCGGAGGGGCTCGACGACGAGTAGCCGCAGGCCATGGAGCCGGGCGCGAAAACCGGTGGCAGGACCACCGCGGCCGCTGCTACGTTTCCCCATGGCCGTGCAGGAGAACGAGGAGGTGGTACCCGTGAACGCAGTATCGACATGGGTGCTCCCCTCCGGGGTCACGGTCGGGCGGTAGGTCGTCCGGGAGCGCCGTTTTCCGTGCACTCCCGAAAGGCACGACCATGCATTTCACCTCTGAGCGGCGCCTCGACGACGGGGTCGTCGAGCGCGCATTCACCCTTGGCGGGGCCCCCGGCTTCCTGTGGACTCCCGCCTTCGCGTCCGAGTCCGCACCGGTGCCGCTGATTCTGCTCGGCAGCTCCCCGCTCGGACTCCCCAGGATGTATCCCCGGCTGGCGGCGCGGGCCCGGCAGGCCGCGGCGGATGGCTTCGCCGCGGCCACCATCGAGCTCCCCGGCTGCGGTGACCGGCCCCGTTTGGCCGCCGTCGAACAGGCCCGCGCCGATATGCGCCGGGCCATTCAGGCCGGTGAGCCGGTGAGCGACGAGATCATCGACGCGCTGGTCCTCCCGCTGGTGGAGGAGGCGGTCCCGGAATGCCGGGCGGCCCTGGACGCCTTGCTGTCACTGCCCGCGCTCGACGGCCCCGTCGGGTACTCGGGCGGAGTGATCTCCATCGGCGTTCGCCTGGCGCACGTAGAACCGCGGATCGTGGCCGCCGGCCTGTTCGCCGGGAGCTTTGTGCCGCGCGCCATGTTCGAGGAGGCCCGCCGGGTCACCATCCCGCTGCATGTCCTGCTGCAGTGGGACGACGAGGGCAACGACCGGCAGGCGGCCCTGGACCTGTTCGACGCCTTTGGCTCCAGGGAGAAGTCCCTCTACGCCAATATGGGCGGGCACACCGGCGTCCCACCGTTCGCCGGGGACGCCGCGGCCCGGTTCTTCGCCCGGCATCTGAGGCGTCCCTGCGCGGCCGGCGCGGCCTGAGCGCCGAGCTCAGGTCCCGTCGGCGCAGGCGACCTGGTCCCCGGTGACGACCTGGTTGCCGGTGGGGTGGACCGGTGCGGGCTCGGCGGCCCGCACCGGGTGCACCTCCTGGAAGTCATTGCCCAGAATCACCTGCACCAGCGGCCCCTGCCCCGGCACCGCCCGCAGCTCCGCGCCGGGCAGGGCGGCCGCCACCGTGCGCACCGAGCGGTCCCAGCGCGGGTCGAAGCCGATCACCGTGCGCGGGGCCGGCGGCGCGTCGCCGGGGATACCGGTGGTGGCGAAGCCGGTGGCGCGCAGCGCCTCGTCCGTGGTCCGGCCCAGACCATTGCGTTTGGTGCCATTGAGCACCTGGACATGGATGCGGCTGGGCGCCACCTCCACCGGCGTCGGCCGCACCGGCGGCTTGCCGTCCTGCGCCCGCCGGGCCGGCAGCGCGATCGGCCGGTCCTCGCGCAGGGCCTGGAAGATCCTGGCCGCCGCCGGCTCGTCCCACTTCACCGTGGAGCCGACCCCCTTCACCGGGAAGTCCACGGTCGCCACCGGCACCGAGGTGAACTCCGAGGAGGCCGGCGAGAGATCCTTGAGCTTGCGCCCCAGCTCCACCAGGTCTTCGGTGCCAAAGCCGCGGTCGGCCCGTACCGAGCCCAGCAGGGTGGTGGCCACCTGCTGGAAGCGGACCGGGTTGAGCAGCATCCCGCTGCTGGTCACCTGGTGCAGCAGAGAGGCGACAAAGCGCTGCTGGCGCCGCATCCGGCCCAGGTCGGAGCTGCCGTCCACATGCCGGGCGCGGACATACTGCAATGCCTGGCCGCCGCCCAGGGTGCTGGTGCCCGCCGGCAGGTCCAGCCCGCTGTAGCTGTCCCTCAGCGGCCGGGTGGTGCACACCTGGACTCCGCCCAGCAGGTCCACGGTCTTCATAAAGCTGCTGAAGTCCACCTCCAGATAGTGGTCGATATGCACCCCGGTCAGCCGCTCCACCGACCTCACGGTCAGCGAGGGGCCGCCCTCGGCATAGGCCGCGTTGAGCTTCTGCGGATGGGCCGGGTGGAAGCGGCCCTGGCGGTCGGTGCGCTCGGGGAGGATGGTGTAGGTGTCCCGCGGCAGGCTCACCACGCTGGCCCGGTCCCGGTCGGCGGAGAGGTGCACCAGCATCATGGTGTCGGTGCAGTGACAGGCGTCGCCGCCCAGCTTGTAGCGGGTGCGCTGCTCCTCGGTGATGGTGTCCCGGCTGTCGGTGCCGACCAGCAGCACATTGAGCCCGGCACTGCCGCGCGGCCGGTCGGACAGCCCGGCGAAGGGGTCCAGCCGGCCGATGTCCCGGTTGATGCGGTGCACCACCGCGTGCCCGATGCCGCTGGTGGCCAGGATTCCCGCGGAGATCACGGCGGCGACGCGCAGTCCCCAGCGGGGGGAGCGCCGTACCCCGTGCCGGGCGCGGCTGGGCCGGGAGGGATCCGGGTCGGCCATCGTGAGCACCTCCGCTGGGGGCGGGCAGTAACCGCCGTCACGGTAGGTCCATACGATCAGCGGATAGCGGCCCCACGCCGCCGGCCGGCGGCCGGGCCACCCGGGCGGGGCCGGGGATGTCCCCCGTTGGCGGTAACGTGGGCCGATGATTCCGCTGTCCGCCGGGGGGTGACCCCGACCCCCGTACCCCCGAGGAACCATGCCAGAGCAGCAGCCCGCCGTTTCCGTGATCATGCCGGTGCTCAATGAGGAGCGCCATCTGCGCACCGCCGTCCGGCACATCCTTGAGCAGGACTACGCCGGTGAACTGGAGGTGGTGATCGCGCTCGGTCCGTCCACCGACCGGACCGACGAGATCGCCGCCGAACTCGTCCGCGAGGACCCCCGGGTGCATACCGTGCCCAACCCCACCGGCCGTACCCCCGCCGCGCTCAATGCCGCGATCAAGGCGTCCCGCCATCCGATCGTGGTGCGGGTGGACGGTCACGGGATGCTGTCGCCCGACTACATCGCCACGGCGGTGCGGCTGCTGGACGAGACCGGGGCGCAGAACGTCGGCGGGATCATGCACGCCGAGGGGGAGAACGACTGGGAGCGGGCGGTGGCCGCCGCCATGACCTCCAGGATCGGGGTGGGCAACGCGGCGTTCCACACCGGTGGCACGGCGGGCCCGGCGGAGACCGTGTATCTGGGGGTCTTCCGGCGGGCGGCGCTGGAGCAACAGGGCGGCTACAACGAGGAGTTCATCCGGGCCCAGGACTGGGAGCTGAACTTCCGCATCCGGGAGGCGGGAGGGCTGATCTGGTTCTCGCCGGAGCTCAGGGTGTCGTACCGGCCGCGGCCCAATGTGCGGGCGCTGGCCAAGCAGTACAAGGACTACGGGCGTTGGCGGCATGTGGTCGCCCGCTTCCACAAGGGCTCCATCAATTTGCGGTACTTGGCGCCGCCGGCCGCGGTGCTGGCCATTGCGGCCGGGGTGGTGCTGGGTGTTGCCGTCACGCCGTGGGCGCTGGTGGTGCCCGGGGGGTACCTGGCCGCGATCGTCGCGGGGTCGGTGCCGGCGGGCAAGGGGCTGCCGGTGGGGGCGCGGGTACGGATCCCCCTTGCCCTGGCCACCATGCATATGTCGTGGGGGTTCGGGTTCCTGACGAGTCCGCGGTCGCTGGCGAAGCGGGTTATTGCGAGTCGGCGGCCGGCGGTCAAGGGGTAGTTTTTCGGGCGCGGGCTGCGGGTGGTTGCTCGCGCCCACGCGGCGGAGCCGCATAGCGAAGCAGCCCCGCGCCCCTGGGGTCCCCGGTCAGAAGCGGTTCAGTGAATTGACCTTCATACAGGCCGACTTGTCCTCGCCGTTGAGCGGATCGGCGCTCTCCGGCGCCTTGTTGTCGGACGGCTTCTTCTCGGACGGCTTGTCGTCCTTCTTGGCCCCGTCGTCCTTCTTGGCGGAGTCGTCCTGCCCGGACGTATCGTCCCCGCCCTGCGCCGGGTAGGCGGTGCCCTTGCGCCAGTCGCCGCCGACCACCAGCGTGATCCGGTCCACGGCGGGGGACAGGCGCACCGCGTCGCTGGGCAGTCCGACGGCCTTGGCCACGGCCAGGGCGTCGGCGCGCTGGGCGGCGCGCGGGTAGGTGATGGTGGTGTCCGCCTGGGCGCCGGGCGTGGAGTCCGCGGTGGCCTTGGTGAAGCCCTGCTTGACCAGGTACGCGGCCACATCCGAGCCGCGCCCGGTGACCGGCGGCAGCACCACGGTGCCGGTGCCGTTGACCACGGTGACGGCGATGCCGGCCTTGGCCTTGTCGGCGGTGGCGGGTGTGCGCTGGTCGTCCTTGTCGTCCTTGGGCTTGTCCTTGCCGTCCAGCGCGATGTCATTGCGGACCAGCGAGAACAGCTTGTCGGCGTCACCGGGCTTGGGCACCACATGGGCGTCCGGGTCCTGGGGGTCGGCGGCCCAGGGCATGGTGGTCATGGTGATCCGGGCGGTGGGCACCCGCCGTACGTCATTGGCCAGGTCGTAGAGCTTCTTCACCGAGCCCAGGTCCTTGTCCACGGTGAGCGCCTTGGTGGCCGCCTCGGCCAGGTCGGTGAGCTGTCCGGGGTCGGTGAGCTTGGTGCCGCTCTTGAGCTGGCGGACCATCGCGTTCATATACATGTGCTGGGCGTGGGTACGGCCGATGTCGCTGCCGTCCTCGAAGCCATGCCGGGTGCGCAGCCACTGCAGGGCCTGTTCGCCCTTGATGGTGTGGGTGCCCTTGGTCAGCCGCAGGCCGGACTTGTCGTCATAGACATTGCCGTCCACACAGACCGGCACCCCGCCCACCGCGTCCGCCATGCTCACCACGCCGGAGAAATCGATCATCATAAAGTGGTCGATGGGGATGCCGGTGAGCTCCTCCCAGGCAGCCACCGTGCAGCCCGGACCGCCGTTCTGCAGGCTGGTGTTGATGATCTGGCTGTGGGTCTCCGGGTAGACCTTGCCGTCGGAGGGGTCGGTGCACTTGGGGATGGTCACCCGGGTGTCCCGGGGGACGCTGATCACCGACATATTGCTGCGGTCCGCCGAGACATGCACCAGCATCTCCACATCGGCCAGGCCGGGCCGGTCGGCCTCGTCACGGGCGCCGCCGAGCTCCTGGTTCTCCTTGCCCGCCCGGCTGTCCGAGCCCAACAGCAGGATGTTCAGCGGGCGTTGGCCCGCCGAGTTGGGCACGCTGCGGTCCAGCGGCTTGTCGCTGAGATTGAGGGCGCTCTTGCGGATGTTGTGGTTGAGGTGCCGGTAGTAGACATAGGCGGCGGTGGACGCGCCGAGCACCGCCACGGCCAGCGAGAGGGCGCTCCAGCGCAGTATTCGGGCCTTGCGGCGGCGGGGCTTCTCCTTCGGCTCGGTCTCCGTGGTTTCTGTCCGGTCCCCTTGTGCGCTGCTGCGCCCCATCGGGCCTCCCCTTAGCGTCCGGCCCGAAGGGCAGGCGTGTCCTACGTGGTTTTTTGGGCTAGCTGGTGCTACTGGGCTAGATGCGCAAATTTGTGCGTACGGTTCGCTTGGCGGGCCACTTCGCTGCCTCGCTGTCTTGCCGCTTCGCTGCTTCGCTATTTCGCGCAGATGTTGTCGTCGTCCGCTTCGATCTTCTGGATGCCCTCCGGCGCCTTGGCCGGGGCCTTGGGCGCGTTGACCGGGGTGCCGGCGCCCTTGAAGTCCTGGCCCAGGGTGAGCGTCATCTCCGCGGTGGGCGCCGCGTTGGCGGTGCCCTGCTTGAGGGCGTCCGCGGACAGGCCCAGCACATCGGCCAGCCGGCGGGCCTGGTCGGCCTGGTTGGGGGCGAACTCCAGGGTGGTCCTGGCCACCTTCTTGGCGGGGGCGTTGCCGCCGTTGCCGGTCCGTACCATGCCCTTGGTGTTCTGCAGCCAGGTGACGGTCTCCTGGGCAGCGCCCATCCTGCCGCTGCCGTTGAACACCTTGACCCGGACGGCCGCGGGCTCGGCCCGGGGGCCCTTGAGGAGCGCCTGCTGCTTGGCGTCCTTCTCCTCCTTGGCCGCCTTCTCCTTCTGCTTCACCTCGGTGAGCGAGACATCCTGGCGGACCATCTCCAGCAGCGGCTCGGCCTTGGCCTTGTCCAGGATGACGGTCTTGTGCACCTTGCCGTCCGCCGGATTGTCCAGCACCGGCAGGGTGGTGAAGGTGATGTTCTTCAGATTCACCTTGCTCAACTCCCGGCCCAGACTGGTGAGTTTGGATATGGAGCCAATCCCGGTGTCCACGGTCAGCGACTTGGTGGCCGCGTTGCCCAGGTCATAGAGCTTCTTGGGGTCCGACAGGGTGTCACCGGACTTCATCTTGCGGATCATGGAGCTCAGAAACTGCTGCTGGAGCTTGATGCGGTCCAGATCGCTCTCGAAGCCCACGCTGTGCCGGGTACGGACGAAGGCCAGCGCGTCCTCGCCCTCGATCTCATGGCGGCCCTTGCTCAGCTTGAGGTGGGACTTGGGGTCGTTGATGTCCTTGGCCAGGCACACCTCCACCCCGCCCACCGCCGAGGAGAGCTGCTTGACCGCATTGAAGTCGGCCATCATAAAGTGACTGACCTTCAGCCCGGTGATCTGCTCCACGGTCCGCCAGGTGCAGCCGGGGTCGCGGTCCTCCTGGCCCAGGCTCTCGTTGAAGCGGACATTGTGGGAGCCGGGTATCTGCTTGGTGGTGCCGCCCTCTTTGACGGGGCACTGCGGAATGTCCACGATCATGTCGCGCGGGATGGAGACCACCGTGGCGTTGCTGCGGTCCTCCGAGACATGGAAGAGCAGGGTGGTGTCGGCGTGGCCGACGCTGCCGTCGTCGCCGTAGCCGGTGTTGCCCTTGCCGGAGCGCTTGTCGGTGCCGATGACCAGGATGTTGACCGGGCCGTCCGGGACCGCGTCGTTCTTCACCCCGACATCGACCTTGGCGATGTTGTTGTTGAGGTGCTGGTAGAGCAGATACGCGCCCAGGGAGCCGCCGACCAGTACAAAGCCCAGGGTGCCTCCGGTCCAGGCCAGGGCCTTCTTCTTTTTGGACGCCTTGGGCCGGGGCTTGCGGCGGCCGCCGGCCGGTGCCGCGGCCGCCGCCTTGGCGTCCGCCCGGCCACCGCGCCGGCCGCTGCCGCGCTGCTCGGGGACGGTCGGCTTGGCGGGGGTGCCCGGCTTCGCGGCGCCCGGCCTGGGCACGCCCGGCTTGGCAGCGGGCGGCAAGGGGGAGCCCGCCGCCGCCGGCCCCGCGGGGTTCAGCCGTAGCTCGTAGTTGCCGGTCTTGGGGTCCAACACCCACTGGTCGGCGGGGTCGATGCCGTCCGCCTGGCCACGGCCTTGCGCGTCCACGGTCGCCTGAATCCTCCGTCGTTGCCGGCTCGTCTGAGCGGTGCGCGGTCGCGTGGCCGGTCGCGTGGCCGTACGCGGAGATCGCTCACACTATCGGCCCAGTTCAGCGGCAACTGACGCCGGAGACAAATCGCGGCCCTTGGACAACCGGTCAATTGGCGGCAAAAGTGCCCATCAGTCGCAGATACCGTGTGCCGCCGTGGTGCCCTCATAGGTGGGCGGACGGCTGGGTGAGGGGTCGCCCTCCCCGTCACGCGGCGGCTTGTTGTCGGCCGGGCGGATCTGCTGAGTGACCGGCACCGGCTTGTCCCTGCGCAGCAGTTCGAAGAGCTGGTCGGCATCCGGCTGCACCAGCTCGTCCCGGTCCGGGTTGTAGGGGTAGGGCCGGCGCGGCACGGTCAGGAACTGCACCCGCTCGGTGGGGATATGACGCACCGTGCGCACCAGGTCATACATCTTCTTGAGCGAGTCCAGCCCGGCGTCGGTGGTCAGCGACTTGGTGGCGGCGTCCAGCACCGGATAGAGCCGGGCGGGGTTGAGCAGCACGCCATTGCTGCTCAGCTCCTGGAACAGCGAGCCCAGAAAGCCCTGCTGACGGCCCATGCGCTCGGTGTCGCTGCCGTCGCCGATGCCATAGCGGGCACGTACATAGCCCAGCGCCTGCTCCCCGTGCAGCACCTGGCGCCCGGCCGGGAGGGTGAGGTGCGCCTCCTTGTCGTTGATGGGCTTGCGCAGGCACACCGGCACCCCGTCCACCGCGTCCACCAGCCGCTTAAAGCTATTGAAGTCCACCACAATGTGGTGGTTGATCCGGATATGGGTGATGTTCTCCAGGGTGCGGATGGTGCAGGCCGGACCGGCGAACTCAAAGGCCCAGTTGAACTGGGCGAAGTGCTCATTGGTGTGGCTGCCGTCGGGCCGCCGGCAGCTGGGGATGTGCGCCATCAGGTCCCGGGGCAGGCTGACCGCGGTCGCCCGCTGCCGGTCGGCGGAGAGGTGCAGCAGGATGGTGGTGTCCGAGCGCTGGGTGCCGCTGTCCTGGCCGTACTTGGAGTTCTCCGGGCCGGTGCGGCTGTCGGAGCCGATGATCAGGATGTTCTGCGCCCCGGCCACCAGCGCGCTGGGCCGCTGGTGCTCGTACTCGGCCAGTTCCTCGGCGGTGCGGGTGTCGGTGGTGATGTTGGCGCTGAGCCGCTCATAGAGGTACCAGCCCAGCCCGGTCAGCGTCAGCAGCAGCCCGGCCAGCCCCAGCGCCAGCCAGCGCAGCCAGCGGCGCCCGCGGCGGTGCGCGGGTGCCCTGACCGGGCCGGGGGCGGTGGAGCGTGGGATCACTGCGAGCGTCCTCCTCCACAAGGGGCGGTGTACGCCCGATCATCGCGCGGGAAGGACGCTCCGGCAGCGTCAGAGGGCCGTCACGGTGACGCGCTCGCTCTCCAGGCGCTGCGACAGGCCCTCCGCCGGCAGCCGGTCCAGGTTGCGGCAGAGCACCACCGAGGCGCCCGCGGCCAGCGGGGCGAAGAGGCCGGCCGAGAGCCCGTCCCAGTCCTGGTAGGACAGGCCGGACAGCAGCCGGGCGCCGGGCTCAAGGCCCAGCCGGAGCGCGTCCTGGCGGGCCCGTTCGACCAGCTGGGCGCCGGTCAGCTCCAGGCCGTCCACCGTCAGTGCCGGGGCCTGGGGGTCCACCGGGGCGTAGGGGGTGAACCGGTCGCCCTGGCCCGGTACCTCCACCGCATAGTCGGTGAAGCCCGGCGGCGGCTGTGGGAAGCGGCCGCCCAGCGGGCGCAGGGCGAGTGCCATGCGCTCCCCGGGGCAGGCGCGCGCCTCCTCCAGGGTGTCCGGGCCGCTGACCACCAGACCGGCCCCGGCCGGGTCGCCGCCGACCTCGGCCACCACCCCGGTGGCGGAGCAGGCCAGCAGCCAGACGGCGGTCTGCCAGTGGGCGGGCAGCAGCAGGGCGAGGCGGTCGCCGGGCTCGGCGGCCAGGTCGCCCTGGAGCAGATTGGCGGTTTTCGCCACCCAATTGGCGAAGGTGGCCACGGACAGTTCCACGCGCTCGCCGGTGGCGTCGTCGTAGAAGGTCACCAGGGGGCGGGCCGGGTCCGCGGCGAGCGCGGAACGCAGCAGGTCGGCGGGGGTGTGATCGGTGGCGTTCATCGGCGCCAGGGTACGCGCCGGGGCGGTCCGCGGGCAGGGCGACGGGCGGCGGCGGACGCGCTCGGTGGCCGACTGGTCATCAGCTTACGAATGGACAGATTTAAGACGTTATGTCCAGGATGCTTGACATGCGCGGATTGCTTGCCACTTCGACGGTCACGGCCTGCGCGGCCGTGCTGACCCTGCCCTTCCTCGCCGCCTCCGGCCACGCCCTGCCGACCGCTCCGACCACCGCGGCCGGGCCCGTGGAGCTGCCGGGCGCCACCTGGTCGCTGCCCCTGGTCCCGCTGCGCGCCGGCGGCGGCCGGGCGGCGGCGGCCGGACCGGTGGAGCAGGGGGTGGCCCCGCAGCGGGTCAAGCCCTTCTCGCTGGTCGGCATCGTCTGGGACAACGCCGCCGCCGAACTGCGCGGACGGGCCCAGGTACGCACCCGTGCGGTGGGCAGCCACACCTGGTCCGGCTGGCAGGACGTGGAGATCCACGACCAGGACCGCCCCGACCCGGGAAGCCTGGAGGCGCGCCGCCTCAAGGGGGCCACCGCCCCGCTGTGGGTGGGCGCCTCGGACGCCGTGGAGGCCCGGGTCATCCCGGAGGGCACCGGCCGGCGCGGCGCGGCCACCGCGCTGCCCCCGGGCATGCGGCTGGAGCTGGTCGATCCGGGCACCGGGCCGGTCCGCAAGGGCGGCCACCGCTCGGTGCCGGGCCCGGACGGCCCCGAGGACGAGGCCAGTTCCGCCGCCAACGCCGCGCTGGCACCGGCGGACGCCACCGAGATCGCGGCCACCGGCCGGCCGCCCTCGGCGGACGAGGCGGCCGCGCTGACCGCGGTGGGCGACGGCGATCCGGCCCACGGCCAGGAGGCCGGCGGCCCGGCGGACAACCCGGGGCCGCAGGACGAACCGCAGCAGCCGGACCAGTCCCGGCCGCAGGACGAGCCACGGCAGCCGGACCGGCCCGGTCCCCAGGACGAGCCCAGGCCGCAAATCCCGGCCGACGAGGACGACTCGGCGACCGCCGCCACCGACGACGGACAGGACGACCCCGGCGACGACTCCGACGACAGCGACTACTCCGGCTATGCCGCGCCCCGCCCGCGCATCGTCACCCGGGCCGGCTGGGGCGCCGATGAGTCCATCCGGGAAAAGGGCTTTGTCTACGGCAAGTCGGTGAAGGTGGCCTTTGTGCACCACACCGCCTCCGGCAACACCTACAGCTGCTCCCAGGCCCCCTCCGTCATCCGCGGTATCTACCGCTACCACGTGGTCAGCAGCGGCTGGCGGGACATCGGCTACAACTTTCTCGTAGACAAGTGCGGGACCATCTACGAAGGCCGTGCGGGGGGTGTGGCCAAGCCGGTGCGGGGCGCGCACACCCTCGGTTTCAACACCGACAGCATGGGCATCGCCGTTCTCGGGACGTTCAGCAAGAACAAACCGGCCGCCGCCGCGGTGGAGGCCATCGCCCGGCTGACGGCCTGGAAGCTCGGACTGTACGGCGGTAACCCCGCCGGCCGGGCCACGCTGACCTCGGCAGGCGGCAACCTCTACAAGAAGGGCAAAAAGGCCAAGCTCAAGGTCATCTCCGGCCACCGGGACGGCTACAGCACCGAATGCCCGGGGGACCAGCTCTACAAAAAGCTTGGCAGTGTACGGTCCACGGCGGCTCGTTTGCAGGGACGCTGACCGGGCGCGTCCGGAACCATACGTTCTGCATACACTGGCCGCCGTTCAAGGCCCGGCCCCCAGCAGGAAGCAGAGACCACAAGGTGACAGAAGCGATTCTCCTGGTCGGTGGCAAGGGAACCAGGCTGCGGCCGCTCACCGTCAACACACCCAAGCCGATGGTCCCGGCGGCGGGCGTCCCCTTCCTCACCCACCAGCTGGCCCGGGCGCGGGCGGCCGGCATCGAGCACATCGTGCTGGCCACCTCCTATCTGGCGGAGGTCTTCGAGCCGTACTTCGGTGACGGCTCGGCGCTGGGCCTGCACCTGGAGTACGTCACCGAGCGGGAGCCGCTGGGCACCGGCGGCGCCATCCGCAATGTGGCCTCCCGGCTGACCTCCGGCCCCGATGAGCCGGTGCTGGTCTTCAACGGCGACATCCTCACCGGCCTGGACATCGGGGCGCTGATCGGCACCCACCGGAACAGCGGCGCGGATGTCTCACTGCATCTGACCCGGGTGGCCGACCCCCGGGCGTACGGGCTGGTGCCCACCGACCCCGACGGGCGGGTGACGGCCTTCCTGGAGAAGCCGCAGACCCCCGAGGAGATCGTCACCGACCAGATCAACGCGGGCGCCTATGTCTTCAACCGCTCGGTGATCGACACCATCCCGGCCGGCCGCCCGGTCTCGGTGGAGCGCGAGACCTTCCCCGGGCTGCTGGCCGACGGAGCGCATCTGCACGGCATGGTGGACTCCACCTACTGGCTGGACCTGGGCACCCCCCAGGCGTTCGTCCGTGGCTCCGCCGACCTGGTGCTGGGCCGCGCCCCCTCCCCGGCGGTGCCGGGGCGCTGCGGCGAGCGGCTGGTGCTGGACGGCGCCGAGGTGGCGCCGGACGCCAAGCTGATGGGCGGCACGGTGGTGGGCGCCGGGGCCCGGATCGCCCCGGGTGCCCGGGTGGACGGCAGCACGGTGCTGGACGGGGCGGTGATCGAGGCGGGCGCGCAGGTGCGGGACTCGCTGATCGGTGCCGGTGCGCGGATCGGGGCCCGTACGGTGCTGGACGGGGCGGTGATCGGCGACGGTGCGGTGGTCGGCGCCGGCAATGAACTGCGCCTGGGCGCCCGAGTCTGGTGCGGCGCGGAGATTCCGGCCGGTTCGATCCGCTTCTCCTCGGACGAGTAGGGCGCCCCGTCGCCCTGCGCCCTGCCCGCCGGGGGCGCCCCGTAAGGGGCGCGGGGCGGCACTTTATGCGGCTCCGCCGCGTGGGCGCGACCAGCCACGGGCGGCCCGCACGCGACACGTGACCGAGCGCATGGAGCCGCTCACCACAGGAACCGCACCCGGCGCCCCGGAACCCCTCACTCCCCGGTGGCGATCACGATCACCTCGTCCCCCTCCGCCCAGCGGCGGACCGTGTCCTTGTGCGGGTTGACCCGGACCCCATAGCCCGGCCCGGTGCCCGTCTCCGCGTGGTCGCGGTAGCCGATGGCGCAATCGCCCCGGCGCCGGGCCGACTCCACCACCGTGCTGAAGGAGGTCTCGGCGCCCGGCCGCAGATAGTGGCCGGCGGGCCGCAGCAGGACCTCATTGCCGCCCGCGGCGAACAGCTCCTCGAACAGGCCGGCCAGCCCTCGGTTCTGGGAGATCTGGGCCATCAGCAGGCCGATCAGCTTGCCGCTGACAATGAAGTCGGCGCCGGGGCTGACCGGGGCCAGCCCCCGGTTGCGGTCGTCGGTCATCTCGGTGACCACCGGCAGTTCCCGGCCGGACGACTGCTCCCAGGCGCGCAGCAACAGCAAGGTGACCAGCGTCCGGTCGTCGGGCTCATCCTGCCCGTCGGACCCGTCATGGCCGTCCGGGTCGGGACCCAGGACGATCACGCTGTCGTACGAGGCGAAGTCCAGGGCGTCCACCACCTCCGGCCGGGTGGGGTCGCCCTCCCGGAAGACCACCGAGAGGGCCGCTCCGGCAGCCTCCCCGGCGGCACGTACCGCCTCGGCCGTGGTGGCTGAGCCATCGGCGACCACATCCAGCACCGAGCCGGCGACGGTGTAGTGGCTCAGCTGGTCCACCACCAGCGGGGCGCGGCGGTTCCAGCCCAGCAGCAGGGCCCGTTCGGCCCGGGCGGTCAC
Organism: Streptomyces orinoci; assembly: GCF_003121295.1. Classification (GTDB taxonomy): domain Bacteria; phylum Actinomycetota; class Actinomycetes; order Streptomycetales; family Streptomycetaceae; genus Streptomyces; species Streptomyces orinoci. The sequence goes on along the minus strand of NZ_PHNC01000029.1, from coordinate 959,600 downwards.
CGGCGGGCGGGGCACGATCAGCGATTCGTCCACCGGCCTGGCCGGGGCGGCGAGCACGGCGGTGTCATCGTCCTCGGTGACCACCACCAGCCGGTCGTCCGGGCCCAGCACGGTGTCCGAGGGCGGGTTGAGGGCCAGGGTGCCGTCGGCCCGTACCAGGCCCACCGGGCAGGAGGCGGTGTACGCCAGCAGGGCCTCGCCGAAGGTACGGCCGGCCAGCGCGGGCTCCCGGACGGTGTAGAACTCGTCGCCCGCGAAGTCCAGCAGCTCCTGGTAGACCAGGGAGAGGCCGGGGCGGCGGGCGCACTGCACAATCAGCCGGGCGGTGATGTCGTCGATCTCCAGCACCACCCCCTGGGGCCCGGCCGCCAGGCGGGCGGCCAGCCGGTACCGGGCGTCCCGGACCGCCGCCACCACCCGGGCCCCGCCGTCCTGCCCGGCGGCGCCCAGCGCCAGCAGCGTCTTGACCACCTCGGCGTCCCCGGACGGCTCCTCGCGCGGCAGCACCAGGACGGCGCCGGCCGTCCGGGGGCTGACCCGGGGCAGCACGGCCGGGTCCTTGGTGGAACCGCTGCGGCAGATCAGCCGGGTGGTGCGGGTGGGGCCCACCTTGGTGTGCAGGGCGTCCTCCATATCCGTCTTGTCGCGGTCGGCCAGGACGGCGACCACGCCGCGCCGCTGGTTGGCATTGGCCTCGATCAGCTCGGACACCACCGTGAACACCTGCTCGGACCAGCCGAGGACCACCACATGGCCCTCCTCCAGCACGGTGGAGCGGCCCCGGCGCAGGTCGGTCAGCCGCTGGTTGACCCCGGCGGTGATCAGACTCACCAGGGCGGAGACATAGAACAGGGCGACCAGGGCGAGCACCACGGAGAGCGCGATCCGCAGCGGCGGCCCGGCCTCGCCGCCCAGCCGGAGGGTCTGGCCCGCGATATGCCAGATGGCCCGGAGCTTGCCCGGTAAGGAGGTGGGTGCCCCATGGTCCGTCCACACCAGCAGCACACTGGCCGGGAGGACGACGGCCAGACAGGCCGCGGCGAGCCAGCCGATCAGGGCGGGTGTGCCGCGGGACATCGTGCTGTCGAACCAGTACCGTGCGCGCTCCCGCCACCGAGTCACAGCTGAGCCTGCTCGGGTGGGCGGGCGGGTAACCCGGTGGCAGGTGCTTTCGTCGGATTAAGCGATGCATCGGCCAGGTGTGCTGACGCCGTGGCGGTGCCGGCCCCGCGGTGGTGCTCGCCCCGCGGTGGTCGGAGCGGCCGCGTACCCTTGGCCACCATGCCCACCCGCTCCTGGACCCCGCCCGGTCCCTATGACCTGGCCCGCACGCTGGGGGTCCTGGCCCGAGGGCCCGGCGACCCGGCGTACCGGGTGAGCGACGGCATCTGGCGGGCCAGCCGTACGCCCGCCGGGCCGGGGACGGTCCACCTCGCGGTGAGCGATGGCCGGGTACGGGCCGAGGCGTGGGGCCCGGGCGCCGACTGGCTGCTCGACCGGCTCCCCGCCCTCCTCGGTGCCGAGGACGAACCGGGCGCGTTCACGCCCCGGCACCGGCTGGTGCATGAGGCGCACCGCAGGCATCCGGGGCTGCGGCTCGCCCGTACCGGGCTGGTGCTGGAGTCCCTGATCCCCTCGATCCTGGAGCAGAAGGTCACCAGTGACGAGGCGTACCGCGCCTGGCGGCTGCTGCTGCAACGGCATGGCGAGCCGGCGCCCGGCCCGGCCGGCAGTCCGGCCGCCCGGATGCGGGTGATGCCGGAGCCGGGCGGCTGGGCGCTGATCCCGTCCTGGGAATGGCACCGGGCCGGTGTCGATGCCAAGCGCTCCACGACGATTCTGCGGGCGGTGCGGGTGGCGGGGCGCCTGGAGGAGGCGGCCGCCATGGACGCACCCGGGGCGGCGGCGCGGCTCCAGGCTCTTCCCGGCATCGGGCCGTGGACGGCCGCCGAGACGCTGCAGCGCAGCAATGGCTTTGCGGACGCGGTGACGGTCGGCGATCTGCACTTGCCGCGGATTGTGGGGTATGCGCTGGCCGGTGACCGGAACACGGATGATGAGCGCATGCTCCGGCTTCTGGAGCCGTATGCGGGGCAGCGGCATCGGGCTTGCCGCTACATCCTGCTGAGCGGCACGAGGCCGCCCCGCCGGGCCCCCCGCTTCCCCATCCGCGACTACGCGGCCTTCTAGCGCGCCCCGCAAGGGGCGCGATCGGCCGTGTGCGGCCCGCACCCGAACAACCCGCCCCTGCGGGGCGGATCCCCCCACCCACGCACCACCCGTGGAGGCCAACCGTCAGCGTTGAGCCCTCCCGTGGGTGGCCGCCCACCGTCGGCGTCTGCAGACCGTGCGGGGGGCGCGCCCCTTAAGGGGCGCGGGGAACTGCGCGAGCAGCCAAGTGCGGCCCGCACCGGACTCACCGGACGGTGATGAAAGAGTCAACCGGGCGAGCCCCCCGAGGCGCCGCCTCGCCCGCCGGGCGGCCGATGGCCACCGCGCCCATGGGATCCCACTCCCCGGGCAGCCCCAGAACATCCCGCACCACGTCCCGGCAGAACATCGTGGAGGACACCCACGCCGACCCCAGCCGCTCCCCGGCCAGCGCGACCAGAAAGTTCTGCACGGCGGCCCCGGCGGAGACCACGAACATCTCCCGTTCGGCCGTGCCGCGCCGCGCGTCCGGGTAGTCGTGCGAGCCGTCCATCACCAGGCAGGGCACCGCCAAGTACGGCGCCCTGCGCAGGACTTCGCCGCGGCGCACCCGCCGGGCCACGCTCTCCTCGGAGCGGCCGTCCGCGCGCAGATCCGCGATCCACGCATCCCGCATCGCGTCCAGCAGCCGCGTCCGCGACTCCTGGGACTCCAGCAGTACAAACCGCCAGGGCGTGGTGTGGTGCGGTGCGGGCGCCGTCAGTGCCGCCGCCACCGCCCGCCGTACCGCCCCCGGGTCCACCGGGTCGTCCGTGAACTCCCGTACCGTACGCCGGATCGCGACGGCCTCCCGGACCGCCTCCGAAGTGCCCAGCCGGAACATGTCGTCCAGGGCCGGGCGTACCAACTCCCGTGCCCCGCCCGCCTCTTGGGCCACCACATGCGGCAGCCCGCGCACCACCGCCACCGGCAGCCCGCCCGACTTGCCCTTCACCAGGTCGCCCGCGGCGGCCAGTTCATCGGCGGTGGCCACCACCGTGGCCACCAGCGGATTCCCCTGGGCGTCCACCTCTCCGCGCAGATCGTCCAGCACCCGCACCCCCGCCGCGCCGATCGCCATATCGGTGAGCCCGGCCCGCCAGGGGCGCCCGGAGGTGTCGGTGATCAGGACCCCGACGTCCACCCCCAGCGTCTCCTTGAGGCCTGCCCGCAGCGCGCGGGCCGAGGCGTCCGGGTCCTCGGGCAGCAACAGCACCGTCCCGGCGGCGGTGTTGGAGGCGTCCACCCCGGCCGCGGCCATCACCAGCCCCAGCCGGTTCTCCACAATGCGCAGGGTGCCGCGCCGGGCCACCAGGCGGACCGTTTCCGCGTCGATGGCGGCCTCCCGGTCGTCGGCCCGTACCAGCCGGCCCTCCGCCTTGCTGACGATCTTCGAGGTGACCACCACCACATCGCCGTCCGCCAGTCCGGGCAGCCCCTCGGCGGTGGCCGCACCGGCGATGAGCTTGGTGAGGTCGTCGCCCGGCCGCACCTCGGGGATGCCGGGCAGCGCCCATACCCGGTAGGCGGGGACCGTGGTCATGCGCGTACCTCCTCGGCCAGGGTGAGCGCCTCGGCGGCCATCGCGGCGGTGGCCTCGGTGTCGGTCATCATCAGCGGCACCGCCCGGCAGCGGATGCCCGCCGCCGCCACCTCGGCCACCGCCCCGGCGTCCACCGTGTCCACCAGCCAGCCGTCGAGCAGGTCCGGTCCATAGTGCCGGGCCACCGCCGCCGCGGTGGACTCGACACCGACCGCCGCGAGCACCTTGTCCGCCATGCCCCGTACGGGCGCGTCCCCGACGATCGGGGACAGCCCCACCACCGGCGCCGCGGCGTCCGCCACCGCCTCCCGGATGCCGGGCACGCCCAGGATGGTGCCCACGCTGACCACGGGGTTGGACGGCGGGAAGAGGATCACATCCGCGGCGGCGATGGCCTCCAGCACCCCGGGCGCAGGCTTGGCCTGCTCGGCGCCGACCGGCACGATGGCCCGGGCCGGCACCGAGGCGCGCAGCCGCACCCAGTACTCCTGGAAGTGCACCGCCTTGCGGGTGCCGTCCGGGGCGTCGATCAGCACATGGGTCTCGACCCGGTCGTCGGACATCGGCAGCAGCCGCACCCCCGGCTCCCAGCGCCGGCACAGCGCCTCGGTGACGGCGCTGAGCGGATAGCCCGCGGCGATCATCTGGGTACGGACGATATGGGTGGCGAAGTCGCGGTCCCCGAGCCCGAACCACTCCGGCCCCACCCCGTACGCCGCCAGCTCCTCCTTGACGGCGAAGCTCTCATCGGCCCGGCCCCATCCCTGTTCCTCGTGGATGCCCCCGCCGAGCGTGTACATCACCGTGTCCAGGTCCGGACAGACCTTCAGCCCGAAGAGGTGGATGTCATCGCCGGTGTTGCCGATGACGGTGATGTCCGCGTCGGGGACTGCTGACTTGAGGCCACGAAGGAAGCGGGCGCCCCCGATCCCGCCGGCCAGAACCACAATGCGCATGCCATGCAGTCTGTCAGCCCGTAGGGCTGTCGTTGAGGGGTGGTGGCCGGGTGACGGGTGGGACTGTCAGCCCGTAGGGCTGTCGTTGAGGGGTGGTGGCCGGGTGACGGGTGGGGGTGTCAGCAGGGGTACGGGGCCTGAAGCCCGGTCCTAGCCGGTGACGGCCACGGGGTGGGCGCACTGCGGCCGGTGCAGCGGCATCTCGGTCAGGCCCGGGAAGTAGATGTGCAGGCTGACCGCCGGCTCCAGGGAGTCATTGAGCACCTCATGGGCGTACCCGGGCGCGAACACCCGCTGCGCGCCCGGCGCCAGCCGCCGCCGCACCGCGCGCCCGCCCTCCAGGTGCAGTTCGGTGAGCGCACCGTCGAGGACGGTGAGCACTCCGGAGGAGGGGCCGTGGTCATGCGGCCCGCTGCCCTGTCCGGGCACCCAGCTGAGCAGCCAGACCTCATAACCGGGCCCGGTGCGCAGCCGGTGGTACCAGCGGCTGACGGCGTCATAGCGGACCAGGTGCGCCCAGCTCGCCCGGTCGGCGGCGATGGCCCGGGCCAGCCCGGCGAACTCGGCGACGGTGGCGGGATGGGCGGCGGGCGGCGGCATCAGGTGGGGGATGGCGAGCGGGTCGCCGGCGATCTGGACGTCGCTGTTCATGGACGGATTCCTCGGCGGGGAGCGAAAGCGAAGAGAAAGAGAGAAGGAAGGTGCGCCTACGCCTCACCCGGGGCACTCGGGCCCGGGGCCGGGAGGCGGAGTCGTCAGCCGGAGCTCGTCGGCATCAACAGCTGGAACAGCGACAGCGAGCCTGGACAGCACAACGCGACCCGTAGGCACGGGTCAGGCAGAGGTGCGAGGTCGCTGGCATGGAGACAAGGAGAACCGGGCCGGGCGTGTCATGTCAACCGGATGTCCGTTTTGCTGGAATCTTTCACCTCATCCGGTGGGCGGCCCGGCCGGAGGGTTTCGCTCCGTACTCAGGGGGCAGCCGCCGACCGACGATACGCCGGGTGCTGCAACTGGATGGGGGGTCCACAACGTCCTGCTCTTCACCCGGGGTAACTGGGACGCCTGTGGCGGGCGGGAGAAGTGTCCATTCTTGTGGTGATTTGGCAACTTTCTGCTCGCCCTTGGTTCCGCAGAGTGAATAAGGGGCTCAATAGCAGATCTCGGCTTGACTGGCCCGGATCGGCGCACTTGTAATTTCACTCGTGTCTTTCTGCCGTACCTGTTCACGGCAGCATCACAGGGACGCAATGACAGACGAGGGGCGCACATGACCGAGCTGTTTCAGCAACTGCTGGTCGAGGAGGCGGACGAGGAGCTCGGCTGGCAGGAGCGCGCGTTGTGCGCCCAGACCGATCCCGAGTCCTTCTTCCCGGAAAAGGGCGGATCCACCAGAGAGGCGAAGAAGGTCTGCCTTGCCTGTGAAGTCCGTTCCGAATGCCTTGAGTACGCCCTCGCCAACGACGAACGCTTCGGTATCTGGGGCGGTTTGTCCGAGCGCGAGCGCCGTCGGCTGAAGAAGGCCGCGGTCTGACCGCACGACCAGGGGACGGGCCCTCCCGTCCAGCCCATCCGGCACAGCACCAGCACCCGTATCCACCGGTCCGCCTCCCGCGCCCCGCACTCTGGGAGGCGGACCGTTGTGTTGGCAGCCACTAGTCTGGGGTGCCGTCCGAGACACGCCCCCGGGTGTGTACCGCAGTCCAGCACCGCCAGCCCGCCGGGGCGTTTGTCTCCGGCGGCTGCTCCCGGCCGGAGGGCCCGTACGCCGATGTCCGTGCACAGCAATATGACGCACAGCAATACGACGGCCCGCTATCCGGCCACCGACTCCCTCGACGCCACCGCCCCCGCCTTTCCCCGGCATGTGGTCACCGCCGTACTGGTCGCCCATGACGGCGCCCGCTGGCTGCCCGACGCGCTCGCCGGACTGCTCGGCCAGGACCGGCCCGTTCAGCGCGTGGTCGCCGCCGACACCGGCAGCACCGATGACTCCGCCCGGCTGCTCGCCGAGGCGCTGGGCGACGAACGGGTGCTGCACCTGGCCCGCCGGGCCGGCTTCGGCACCGCCGTGGAGGAAGCGGTACGCGCCGTCCCCGAGCCCACCGAGGACGAACTGCCCTATCTGCGGGCCCCCAGTGGCTGGGACCCCGTCAGCCGCACCTGGACCGAGGACTCCTACGACTATGAGCAGCGCGACACCGAGCCGGTCCAGTGGCTCTGGCTGCTGCACGACGACTGCGCCCCCGAACCCGGCGCCCTCCATGAACTGCTGAGGGTGGCCGAGGCGGAGATCGCCGCCGGCCGGCCCGCCGCCGTCATCGGCCCCAAGCTGCGCAGCTGGTACGACCGCAGACAGCTGCTGGAGGTCGGCGTCTCCATCGCCCGCGGCGGCCGCCGCTGGACCGGCCTGGACCGCCGCGAACAGGACCAGGGCCAGCACGACCAGGTACGTGCCGTACTGGCGGTGTCCACCGCCGGGATGCTCATCCGCCGCGACGTCTACCGGCAACTGGGCGGCTTCGACGGCCGGCTGCCGCTGATGCGTGACGATGTGGACCTCTGCTGGCGGGCGCACTCCGCCGGCCACCGGGTGCTGGTGGCGCCCGACGCCGTGCTCCGGCACGCCGAGGCCGCCTCCCGGGAACGCCGCCCGGTGGACTGCGCCGGGCGCCGCAAGGTCTCCCCGCACCGGGTGGACAAGGCCGGCGCGGTGCACACCCTGCTGGCCAACTCCCGTGGCCGGGCGCTGCCTTATGTGCTGCTGCGGATCGTGCTGGGCACCCTGCTGCGCACCCTGGGCTATCTGGTCGGCAAGGCACCCGGCCAGGCGCTGGACGAGATCACCGGTCTGGTCTCGGTGCTGCTGCGCCCCGGCCGGGTCCGCGCCGCCCGCAAACGGCGCGGCCAAAGCGCCGTCACCCCGGGGGAGTTGCGGCCGCTCTTCCCGCCGCCGGGCGCCACCCTACGGGTCACCGTGGAACAACTGGCCGCCGGATTCGGCGGCCGGCCCGACGCCGAGTCCTCCTCGGCCGGCCGGCATGGCGCGGTGGAGTCCGGGCCCGGCGGCGACGACGCCGACTTCCTGGAGATCGAACAGTTCGCCAGAATCCGGCGCATCGCCCGCAAGCCCGCGCCCATGCTCTTCCTTCTGCTGCTGCTGGTCTCCGCCATCGCCTGCCGCGGCCTGTACGGCGGCGGCGCGCTCTCCGGCGGCGCCCTGCTGCCGGTGCCCGAGCACCTGGGCGAGCTCTGGGGCCGCTACGCCGACGGCTGGCACCCGGTGGGCACCGGCTCCACCGGCGGAGCGCCGCCCTATCTGGGACTGCTGGCCGCCCTGTCCGCCCTGCTCCTGGGCTCCACCGGCCTCACTCTGACCCTGCTGCTGGTCTGCTCGGTGCCGCTGGCCGGGCTGAGCGCCTACTTCGCCTCCCGGCCGCTGGTCGAATCCCGGCTGCTGCGCGCCTGGGGCGCCGTCACCTACGCCTTCCTGCCCGCCGTCACCGGCGCCCTGGCCACCGGCCGGCTGGGCACCGCGGTGCTCGCCGTGCTGCTGCCGCTGATGGCCCGTACCGCGGTGGCCGCCGGCGGGCTGCGCCACCCGGACGGCCGCCGCTCCTGGCGCGCCTGCTGGGCGTACGCCCTGCTGCTCACCGTCACCACCGCCTTCACCCCGGTCGTCTGGCCGCTCGCCCTGCTGCTGGGGCTGGGCACCCTGGTGCTCCAGCTGGTGCGCGGCGGAACGGGCCGGTTGGCCGCGCACGGCGCGGGGCTGCTGGTGGTGACCGGCACTCCGCTGCTGCTGCTGGCGCCCTGGTCGCTGGGGCTGCTGACGCATCCCGGCCGCTTCCTCACCGAGGCCGGGGCCGCCTATGGCCAGGGCACCTCCGCCCCGCTCGGGCTGCTCACCGCCGACCCCGGCGGCCCCAAGGGCTTCGGTGCTGTCCTGCTGCTCGGCCTGGTGCTGGCCGCGCTGGCCGCCCTGCTGCGCGCCGACCGGCCGCTGGCGGTACGCACCGCCTGGGCGGCGGCGCTGGCCGGACTGCTCTGTGCGGTGCTGCTCAACCATGACCACTGGGCGGGCGCCGCCACCCTGGTCTACGGCCTGGCCCTGATCGCCGCCACGCTGGTGGGCGCCGAGGGGTCCCGGGAGCGGGTGGCCGCGCTCAGCTTCGGCTGGCGGCAGCCGGTCGCCGGGCTGATCGCGGTGACCGCCGTGGCCGCCCCGCTGGTGGCCGCGGCGGGCTGGGCGGCGCAGGGGGCGGGCGGCCCCTTGCAGCGCCGTGACCCCGCGCAGGTCCCCGCCTTTGTCGCCGAGGAGGCCAACACCCGGAACCAGGCACGCACCCTGGTGCTGGACGGGGACGCGGCCCATGTCCGCTACGCCCTGGTGCGCGGCTCCGGGGCGCGGATGGGCGACGCCGAGACCTCGGACGGCCTGCGCGACCATGGGCTGGACTCCACCGTGGCCGGTCTGGTGGCGGGCTCCGGCGGCGACCAGGCGGCCCGGCTGGGCGGCTACGCGGTCGGCTATGTCCTGGTCCGGGACAGCGCGGACAAGGCGCTCGGCCAGGCCCTGGACGCCACCCCGGGCCTGACCCGGCTCAGCCAGGAGAGTCACAGCTCGCTATGGCGGGTGGACCGCAAGGCCGCCCGTGTGACGATCGTCAGCGACAAGGCAGACCCGGTGCCGGTGGCGGCCGGGCCCGTCAACGCCCGTACCACCATCCCGGACGGGCCCCAGGGGCGGGTGCTGCGGCTGGCCGACCGGGCCGCCCCCGGCTGGCAGGCCAGCCTCAATGGGCACGCCCTCAAGCGCACCACCGTGGACGGCTGGGCGCAGGGCTTCCAACTGCCCGCGGGCGGCGGCAAGTTGTCGCTGAGCTACCAGGACTCCGCGGCCCACACCGCCTGGCTGTGGGCCCAGGGCCTGCTTGCCCTGGTCCTGGTGGTGCTGGCGCTGCCGGGCCGGCGCCGCGAGGTGGACGACGACCTGCCCGAGCCCGAGCCGGCGGCCGCGGTGCCCGCCCAGCCGGTGACCGGGGAGGGCCGCCGGGCCCGCCGGCTGCGCGCCGCGGCCCAGCAGCCCGCCGAACCTGGCGTGTCCGCGGCATCTCCGACGGACCCGGAGCCCGGCCCCTACGGGGACCCCCAGGCGCAGCAGCCGTCGGCCGACCCCTATGAGCAGCCCTCGGCGGACCCTTATGCGGCTCCGGCCGATCCCTATGCCGCGCCGGCCGATCCCTATGCCGCCCCGGCCGACCCTTATGCCGCTCTGCCCCACCAGCAGGCGTACCCCGCGGACGGCGGCTGGACGGACCCGGCCGCCCAGGCGTACCCCGGCTATCAGCCGTACCAGGAGGCCCCGTACGGGTACGGCACCGGCTATCCGCAGCAGGCCGCGTACCCCCAGGACCCCTACGGCACCGCCGCCTACCCGGAGCCGGTGGTCCATGACCCCTACGGCTACGGTCAGCAGCAGCCCCAGGACCCCGGCTACGGGGACGGCCGGACGCACCGCGACGGACGCGACGGAAGCGAGCAGCAGTGAAGCGCACCACCCTCTCCCTGTTCGCGGCCGCCGCGGCACTGGCCGCGGTCACCGGTGCGGCCACCCTCAACGCCCCCGCCGGCAAGGGCGGCCACACACCCCATACCGCACCCCGGCGGCTGCCGGTGCAGCAGTCCGCCCTGCTGTGCCCGGCCCCCGCCGCCTCCGATGTGGCGGACACCGTCTACACCTCCTTCACCCCCGCCGGGCAGGGCACCGGGAAGGGCACCGCCGCCCTGGTCCCGGCGGCAAGCGCCAAGCAGACGGCCCCCGGCGGCAAGCCGGTGCTGGCCCCACAGCAGCCCGGCCGCGTCTACACCACCGAGACCGACAGCTCCGACGCCCCCGCCCTGCTCGGCACCGCCGACGGCCGGCTGGCCCCCGGCTGGACCGTGCAGCAGACCACCGTGATCAGCGCGGGCATCGGACGCGGCCTGCACGGCCTGAGCTGCTCGTCACCCGGCACCTCCTTCTGGTTCCCGGGCGCGGGCATCGCCAAGGGGCGCCAGGACTATGTCCATCTGACCAACCCGGACACCGCCCCGGCCGTGGTCGATCTGGCGCTCTACGGCAAGGACGGCCAGGTCAAGGCCCCGTCCGGGGAGGGCATCACGGTGCCGCCGCGCTCCACCGTGCCGGTGCTGCTCTCGGCGCTCGCCGACGGCCCCGCCGACGGGCTGACCGTGCATGCCATGGCCCGCTCCGGGCGGGTGGCCGCCGCGCTGCAGACCGCCGACGAGAAGACCGGCGGCGACTGGCTGCCGCCGGTGGCCGACCCCGGCCGGCAGCTGGTGCTGCCCGGCATCCCGGCGGACGCCACCTCGGTCCGGCTGGTGCTCTTCGCGCCCGGCTCCCAGGACTCCGACGTCAAGCTGCGGCTGGCCGGGACCAATGGCTCCTTCACCCCCGCCGGGCATGAGTCGCTGCACATCAAGAGCGGGATGACGACCATCGCCGAGCTGGGCGGCATCACCAGGGGCGAGGCCGGTTCCCTGCTGCTGACCGCGGACGAGGACAGCGGGCCGGTGGTGGCCGCGCTGCGGGTGACCCGGGGCAAGGAGGACAAACAGGAGACCGCCTATATCCCGGCCACCGCGCCGGTGGAGATCCGCGGCACGGTGGCGGACAACCGCCCCAAGGGCACCACCCTCGCGCTGACCGCCCCCGCCGAGGCGGTGCAGGTGAAGGTCACCGCGACCGGCGAGAGCGGCTCGGCGGCCCGTAGCTACACCGTCAAGGCCGGTACCACGCTGGCGGTGGAGCCGCCCCAGCCGGCCGGCGGCAAGGGGGCTTACGCGCTGACCGTGGAGAAGGTCTCCGGCGGACCGCTGTACGCCTCGCGGATGCTGGCGCTGCCCAAGGACGGCATCCCGATGTTCACCATCCAGCCGGTGCCGGACGACCGTTCCACGGTGGCGGTCCCGGCCGCGAGCCCCGACCTGTCGGTGCTGGGCCACTGACCCCCGCCACCGGCCCGGGCCCGCCACCGGTCCGTACCCTTCCGGCGGTGTGGAACTTCCGGCGGCGCGTCAGTCCTGGCCGTAGCGCGGATCCACCGATTCCGGGGCCAGGCCCAGGAGTTCGGCCACCTGCTCCACCACGACCTCGTGCACCAGCAGGGCGCGCTCGTCCCGGTTCTTGGAACGGATCTCCACCGGCCGCCGGTAGATCACGATCCGGTCCGGGCGGTCGCCGTGCGCGGCCAGGTAGCGGCCCAGCGGGACCGAGTCCCCGTCCAGGAAGGAGCCCAGGTCGGGGCCGTTCTCCTCGCCCGGCTCCGGCACCTCGCGGACCAGGAACTCCACCCCCGCCAGCTGTGGCCAGCGCCGCTCCAGGCGCTCGGCGGAGTCCCGCACCAGATCGGTGAACGCCTCCGCCCTGCTGAGCGCGAGCGGCACCTGGGGCGGCGCGACCGGCCCGCGCATACCGCGGCCATGGCGGTCGCGGCGACGCGGTCGCGGCTCGGTGGGACCGGGGCTTTTCCCGGCACCGGCCGGGGGAGGTACGGGGCTGTCCATCACTTCCGAGAGTATCCGCCACCCGGCGGTGTGCACGCGGTAGCCGCGCATCTCATCGGATGTCGCCCAATGAGCGTTCTGGTGGTCCTTGCGATCGGTTAAGGCCACCTCCCGGATCGGGGCGCGGATGCCGAATGCCACTATGGGTACTGACTGATGACGGTCCAGCACCGCCGCCGACCCCCGCCCAGCGGCCCTCCTCGCAGGTCAACCGGGCGGCCCGGGGGCGGCGTCCACCGGACGAACCAGTACGACACGGAGGGGTGAGCCAGGGGTGAGTCGTCGCGGCCCGCTCAAGAGTGCGGTACCGTCCCACCTCGTGAGCCCTGTACGTCGCTGTTCGCGCACCGCGTGCGGCCGCCCGGCCGTCGCGACACTGACGTACGTCTACGCCGACTCGACCGCCGTCCTCGGCCCGCTCGCCACCTACGCCGAACCCCACTGCTACGACCTGTGCGCCGAGCACTCGGAGCGGCTGACCGCCCCACGCGGCTGGGATGTGGTGCGGCTGGCCATGGAGTCCGGCCCCGCCCGCCCCAGCGGTGACGACCTGGAAGCGCTGGCCAACGCGGTCCGTGAGGCGGCCCGTCCGCCGGAGCGCGCCACCGGCTCCGGCCCGGCCGCCGCCCCCTCGGCCGCCCCTTCGGCCGGCGCCGCCCGGAGCCCCATGGAGGTCGCCCGCCGAGGCCACCTCAGAGTGCTGCGCTCACCGGACTCCTGACTCCCCGTGGGCTGACCGCCTGACTCACCGTGGGTTTGCCCGCCGTCCGCCGTCACTTCCGATCCCCTTCGGATCCCGGATGCCCGTCCGGCGTCCGGAATGTCGCCCCCGCCAGGTAGGTTGGTCCCCCTGTACCGGCTCCAGGAGGGGTTGACCGTGGCTGATCTGTCGCAGCTTGTGAAGGCGTACGACGTACGTGGTGTGGTCCCCGACCAGTGGGACGAGGCGCTGGCCGAGCTGTTCGGCGCCGCCTTCGTCCAGGTGACCGACGCCGCCGCCATTGTCATCGGCCATGACATGCGCCCCTCCTCGCCCGGCCTGTCCCGGGCCTTCGCCCGCGGCGCCGCGGCCCGCGGGGCGGATGTCACCGAGATCGGCCTCTGCTCCACCGACCAGCTGTACTTCGCCAGCGGCCACCTGGGCCTGCCCGGTGCCATGTTCACCGCCAGCCACAACCCGGCTCAGTACAACGGCATCAAGATGTGCCGGGCCGGCGCCGCCCCGGTCGGCCAGGACACCGGCCTGGCCGAGATCCGCGCCCTGGTCGAGCAGTGGTCGGAGAGCGGCGCCCCCGAGCCGGCCGCCGCCCCCGGCACCGTCACCCAGCGGGACGTCCTCGCCGAGTACGCCGCCTATCTGCGCGAACTGGTGGACCTCGGCGGCATCCGCCGGCTGAAGGTGGCGGTGGACGCGGGCAACGGCATGGGCGGGCACACCGTCCCCACCGTCTTCGAGGGCCTGCCCATCGACCTGGTCCCGCTCTACTTCGAGCTGGACGGCACCTTCCCCAACCACGAGGCCAACCCGCTGGACCCCAAGAACCTGGTCGATCTGCAGGCCAAGGTCCGGGAGACCCGCGCCGACCTCGGCCTGGCCTTCGACGGCGACGCCGACCGCTGCTTCGTGGTGGACGAGAACGGCGCCCCCGTCTCCCCGTCCGCCATCACCGCCCTGGTCGCCGCCCGCGAACTGGCCAAGCACCCCGGCGGCACCGTCATCCACAACCTGATCACCTCCTGGTCGGTGCCCGAGGTGGTCCGGGAGCAGGGCGGCACCCCGGTGCGCACCCGGGTCGGCCACTCCTTCATCAAGGAGGAGATGGCCCGTACCGGCGCCATCTTCGGCGGCGAGCACTCCGCCCACTACTACTTCCGTGACTTCTGGAACGCCGACACCGGCATGCTGGCCGCCCTCCATGTGCTGGCCGCGCTGGGCGGGCAGGCCGGGCCGCTGTCCGAGCTGGTCAGGCAGTACGACCGCTATGCCGCCTCCGGCGAGATCAACAGCACCGTCGCCGACCAGGCCGGCCGGCTGGCCGCCGTCAAGGCCGCCTACCAGGACCGCGAGGGAGTCCGGCTGGACGAACTGGACGGCCTCACCGTCTCCACCGCCGACTGGTGGTTCAACCTGCGCCCCTCCAACACCGAGCCGCTGCTGCGGCTGAATGTGGAGGCCCGCGAGGAGGCCACCATGCGGCGGGTGCGCGACGAGGCCCTGGCCCTCGTCCGCGCCTGACGCGCCCGGCCGCTCGCCCCTCAGCCCCCGGGCCGCCGGGTACGCTGACCGCGCAAGACCCATGACCCTCGAAGGGAAACACCCATGCCGCTGGAAGCCGGCCTGCTGGAGATCCTCGCCTGCCCGGAGTGCCACGCACCGCTGAGCGAGACGGCGGCAGCCGAGGGCGATGCCTCCGAGCTGGTCTGCCAGGGCCAGAGCTGCGGCCTGGCCTACCCGGTCCGCGACGGCATCCCGGTGCTCCTGGTCGATGAGGCCCGGCGCCCGCAGTAGCGCCGCCCGTCCCGGCCGGCCGGGCGAACCGCGAACCGAGTCCATGGCGATCGGAGTTGATCCACCGTGTTCGACGAGTCCCTCCTCGATGACCCCGACGCCCTCGCCCGCGCCGACCTGCACGGTCTGCTGCGGGGCGCGGCCGAGTCCGGCGCCCGGGTACGTACCGCCATGCGCAACGCGGACGAGGCGGGCGTCGGTGCGCTGACCCCCGACGGCCGCCCGCGTGCCGTCCTGGTCGCCGGACCGGGACCGGCCGCCGGAGCCACCGCCGACCTGCTGCGCGCCCTGGCCGACGGCAGCTGCCCGGTGGCCTTTGTCCGCCCCTCCGGGGTGGCCCCGGCCCCCGGCGCCCTGCGCTGGACCCTGCCCGGCTGGACCGGACCGCTGGATCTGCTGCTGGTGGCCAGCCCGGACGGCACCGAGCCGGGCCTGGGCCTGCTCATCGAACAGGCCTACCGCCGTGGCTGTTCGGTGGTCTCGGTCAGCCCGGCCGGCACCCCGCTCGCCGAGGCCACCGCCCAGGCCCGCGGTCTGTCCATCCCGCTCACCACCACCTGGTACGAGGCGGCCACGGCCGGCCAGGAGGAGGCCGAGAAGAGCGCCCGGGTGCTGCCTTCCGGGCCGGGCACCCTCTGGTCGCTGCTCACCCCGCTGCTGGCGCTCGCCGACCGGCTCGGTCTGCTCGGCGCTCCCGGCGCCTCCCTGGACGCCCTCGCCGACCGGCTGGACCGGCTCGCCGAGCGCTGCGGCCCGGCCATCGCCACCTATGGCAACCCGGCCAAGACCCTGGCCGCCGAACTGGCCGACACCCTGCCGCTGATCTGGACCGAGGGCGAGCTGGCCGCCGCCGTCGGCCGCCGCTTCGCCACCGTACTGGCCGCCCTGGCCGGCCGTCCGGCGCTGCCCGCCGAACTGCCCGAGGCGCTCACCGCGCATGGCACCCTGCTGTCCGGGGCACTGGCCGCCGGGGCCGACCCCGAGGATTTCTTCCGGGACCGGGTCGAGGAACCCGAGGCGCTGCACGCCCGGGTCGTCCTGCTGCGCGAGCAGGCCCCCACCGTCACCTCGCCCGCGGCCGCCGCCCGGGATCTGGCCCTGCACCGCGACACCCCGGTCAGCGAACTGGAGGCGGCCGAGGGCAGCAGCCCCCTGGAGATCGCCGCCGAGCTGCTGGCCGTCACCGACTTCGCCGCCGTCTACCTGGCCCTCGCCGGCACCCCGTAACACCGCGCCAACCCCCTCAGGAACCGCCCCATGGACCGCCTCGTCAACACCGTGCGCCCCTATGCCTGGGGCTCCACCACCGCGATTCCCGAGCTGCTCGGCACCCCGCCCACCGGCGAACCACAGGCGGAGCTGTGGCTGGGGGCCCACCCCGGCGCCCCCTCACTGGCCGACCGGGGCGACGGCCCGCGCCCGCTGTCCGAACTGATCGCCGCCGACCCCGAAGCGGAACTGGGCGCCCCGGCCGTCCGGCGCTTCGGCCCCCAACTGCCCTTCCTGCTCAAGCTGCTGGCCGCCGCCGCACCACTGTCCCTGCAGGTGCACCCGGACCGGGCGCAGGCCGAGGCCGGGTTCGCCGCCGAGGAGGCCCGGGGCGTCCCGCGCGACGCCCCCGACCGCAACTACCGCGACCCCAACCACAAGCCCGAACTCCTCTGCGCCCTCACCGAGTTCGACGGCCTGTGCGGCTTCCGGGACCCGCTGCACACCGCGGGACTGCTGGCCGCGCTGGACGTGGACTCGCTCAAGCCCTACGCCGACCTGCTGCACGCCCACCCGGAGGCCGACGCCCTGCGCGAAATGCTCACCGCCGTGCTCACCGCCGAACGCGGCGCCATGGCCGAGACGGTGACCCAGGCGGCCGCCGCGGCGGAACGGCTGGCCGCCGCGCCGGGCCCTTACCAGGCGGCGTACGCGGCCTACGCGGGGCTGGCCCGGCACTACCCCGGCGACCCCGGGGTGATCGCCGCCATGCTGCTCAACCACATCCGGCTGCAGCCCGGCGAGGCGCTCTACCTGGGCGCCGGGGTACCACACGCCTATCTGGCCGGGCTGGGCGTGGAGATCATGGCCAACTCCGACAATGTGCTGCGCTGCGGACTGACGCCCAAGCACATCGACGTCCCTGAACTGCTGCGGGTGGTCCGCTTCGAGGCCGGCACCCCCGCCGTGCTGCGGCCGGAGGCCGGCGCGGGGGAGGAGGAGGTCTATGAGACCCCGGTGGACGAGTTCCGCCTCTCCCGCCAGGTCCGCCCGGCCGGCGCCCCGCCCCGCCAACTGGACTGCGCCGCCGCCCAGATCCTGCTGTGCACCGCGGGCACCGCGCTGCTGCGGGACGCCGAAGGGGGCCAACTGCCCCTGGAGCGCGGGCAGTCCGCCTTCGTACGGGCCGGGGAGCGGGTCCAACTCGACGGCGAGTGCACGGTGTTCCGTGCCAGCATGGTGGTCCCGGGATGAGTGCCTCGGGCGGCACCAGGGCCATCGTCGCCGCCCTGAGCGCCAATATGGCCATCGCCGCCGCCAAGTTCACCGCCTTCGCCCTCAGCGGCTCCTCGTCCATGCTCGCCGAGGGCGTGCACTCGGTCGCCGACTCCGGCAACCAGGCGCTGCTCCTGCTCGGCGGGCGCCGGGCCCAGCGCCGGGCGAGCGAGGAACACCCCTTCGGCTACGGCCGGGAACGCTATGTCTATGGCTTCCTGGTCTCCATCGTGCTGTTCACCGTCGGCGGGGTCTTCGCCCTCTACGAGGGCTATGCGAAGGTCAGCCACCCGCACCGGCTGGACAACTGGTACTGGCCGGTCGGCGTACTGCTCTTCGCCCTGATCGCCGAGGGCTTCTCCTTCCGCACCGCCGTCCAGGAGGCCAACCTGCTGCGCGGGCGGCAGTCCTGGATCCGCTTTGTACGGACGGCCAAGGCGCCGGAACTTCCCGTGGTGCTGCTGGAGGACTTCGGCGCCCTGATCGGCCTGGTACTGGCGCTCGCCGGAGTGGCCCTCGCCCTGGCCACCGGGGACGGCCTCTGGGACGGGGTGGGCACCCTGTGCATCGGCACCCTGCTGGTGCTGATCGCCCTGGTACTGGCCGCCGAGACCAAGTCCCTGCTGCTGGGCGAGGCGGCCGACCCCGAACAGGTGGCGAGCATCCGCGCCGCGGCGGTGGACGGTGAGACGGTCACCGGCGTCATCCATATGCGCACCCTGCACCTCGGCCCGGAGGAGCTCCTGGTCGCCGCCAAGATCGCGGTGCCGCATGAGCACACCGCCGCCCAGGTCGCCCGCGCCATCGACGCCGCCGAATCCCGCATCCGCACCGCGGTCCCCATCGCCCGCGTCATCTACCTCGAACCAGACATCTACGACCCAGCGGCCGCCGCAGCAGGCGAAGACCCCACCGCCACCCCGGGCGGCCCACACCCGTAGGCGCCCCCTCCGGGCCGCAGGGAACCGCGCGACCAGCCACGGACGCCCCGTACCCGCCGGCTACGCGCGGGGGCGCCCCTTCAGGGGCGCGGGGAACTGCGCGACCAGCCACAGACGTGCCGCACCCGAAGCGAAGACCAACTCACCCCACTTCCCCCAGCACCCGCATAATCCCCACCGGATCCCGCGCCGCGAGCAACCGCTCCCGGAACCCCCGATCCATCAGCCTCCGGGACAGCACCGCCAGGATCCGCAGGTGCTCGTTCTCCGACCCCCCTCCCGGGACCGCGATCATAAAGATCAGCCGCGCCTTGGTGCCGTCCATCGAACCCCACTCGATCCCCTCCGCGGAGCGGGCGAAACCGACCACCGGCGCGCTGACCGCATCCGTCTTGGCGTGCGGAATGGCGATCGCCTCCCCAAGCCCGGTGGTCCCCAGCTCCTCCCGGGCGAGCACCGCCGACACCAGGGCGGCCTCATCCCGTACACATCCGCTCGCCCCCAGCAGACCGGCCATCTCCTCGATCGCCGCCCGCTTACCGTCGGCCATGAGGAAGGGCCGTACCGTCCGCTCGGTCAAATACCCCGACAACACCCCCGGCCCGGGCGCAGCCCCCGACGGACGAGCACCCATCCCCGGAACCCCTGAGTCCCCCGGAACCTCAGAACCCACCGGAACCCCCTCCCGAGGCGCACCCCCTGCCCGCCCCAAAGACATCAGCGTCACCGTCAAAACCCCGGTCACCACCGCCCCCAGCCCCATCGCCACCAAGAACATCGGCACCCCGGCCACCGCCCCCAGCACCGCCACAATGGGACCCCCGTGCGGCACCCGGTCCTCGACCGCCGCCAGTCCGGCGATCGCCCCCGCCACCGCACCGCCCGCCATATTCGCGGGGATCACCCGCGCCGGCCGGGCGGCGGCGAAGGGAATGGCCCCCTCGGTGATGCCGAAGAACCCCATGAACAGCGCCGCCAGGCCCGTCTCCCGCTCCTGCTCGTCGAACATCTGACGGCGCAGCAGTGTCGCCAGTCCCTGCCCCAGTGGAGGAACCGGAATCGCCGCCGCGCACATGCCCATGACCTCGGGGTTCTTGGAGACGAGCCCCGCACCGAAGAGAAAGGCCGTCTTATTGACCGGCCCGCCCATATCGAAGGCGATCATCAGCCCCAGCAGCACTCCCAGCAGCGCCGCGCTGGCCCCGGTCAGCCCGCCCAGCCAGTCCGTGAGGTGCTCGAAGACCCAGGCGATGGGCCTGCCCAGCACATAGATGAAGAAGAGCCCCACCGCCGAGGTGGCCAGCACCGGGATGACGATGATCGGCATGATCGGCCGGACGAACCGCGGCACCCGCACCCGCTTGATTCCCAGCACCGTGTATCCGGCCAGGAATCCGGTGACGATGGCCCCGATGAACCCCGCCCCCGACCGGGAGCCGTACAACGCCCCCGTGTTGGCGATCCAGCCACCGATCATGCCCGGCACCAGTGCCGGACGGTCCGCGATGGCGTAAGCGATATAGCCGGACAGCACCGGCACCATCAGCGTGAAGCCGATGACCCCGATGTCATTGACGTGCTTCCAGAAGGAGCCCTCCGGAATCACCAGTCCATGCGGGGTCGCCTGACCGCCCAGCGCCAGGGAGACGGCGATCAGCAGCCCGCCGACCACCACAAAGGGGATCATGTACGAGACACCGTTCATCAGCGCCTTGTAGGTGACCCCACGCCCCTGGCCGCCCGCCGCCGGGCCCACCCCGGCCCCCGCGGCGCCACCACCCCCGCCCCGGTACACCGGCGCCTCGACCGCCCGCTCGATCAGCCGCTCCGGGTGGTGGATCCCCTCCGCGACCGCCACCGCCAGCACCGGCTTGCCCGCGAACCGGCCGCGGTCCACCTCGGTGTCGGCCGCGATGATGACCGCGTCGGCCTCCCTGACATCGTTGTCCGTCAGCACATTCTCGGCACCGATGGACCCCTGGGTCTCCACCTTGATCCGGTGTCCCAGCGCCTCCGCCGCCTGTGCCAGCTTCTCCGCCGCCATATAGGTGTGCGCGATACCGGTGGGACAGGCGGTCACCGCGATCAGCCTGAGCCGCCGCCCGCGGTGGCCACCGCTCCCGGCACCCTCGGGGGGACCGGCTGGACTGGTCACATCGTTCTCCTCCCGACGGGGCATGCCCCGGGCCGCGCGATGCCTTCGCGCACCGCATCCTGCAACAGCGGGCCAGTGGATCAAAGCGTGCGGACGGTCCCGCTGTGGCGGGAGCTGTCCGGAACCTTTCCTTCCGCGGTATGGGCGGCCGGTGGGGGCTGGGGCTGGGCTCCCGGTCCGGTGTAGATTCGGGGCCAGAGCCAGACGTCGCTGCTGATGGCGGTCGGGCGGTCCGCACGACGGACCGGCCGAGGGAGAGAGGGCCTCCGACGGACTGCGCTGCGGCCAGGGGAGAGCAGGGGGCCACTGTGGGCTCACCTGTCAGTTGAGCCTGGCCGTGAGCACGGCCGTAATCATCCCTCGCTCGCCCATCAGAGGAGCAGCCCTGATGACCACCACCTCCACCGGCCAGGACTTCAAGGTCGCGGACCTGTCGCTGGCCGCCTTCGGCCGCAAGGAGATCACCCTCGCCGAGCACGAGATGCCCGGCCTGATGGCGATCCGCAAGGAGTACGCCGAGGCTCAGCCCCTCAAGGGGGCCCGGATCACCGGCTCGCTGCATATGACCGTGCAGACGGCGGTGCTGATCGAGACCCTGGTGGCGCTGGGTGCCCGCGTTCGCTGGGCGTCCTGCAACATCTTCTCCACCCAGGACCACGCCGCCGCCGCCATCGCGGTGGGCCCCAACGGCACCCCGGAGAACCCCCAGGGCGTCCCGGTCTTCGCCTGGAAGGGCGAGACCCTGGAGGAGTACTGGTGGTGCACCGAGCAGGCCCTGACCTGGCCGGACACCCCCACCGGCGGGCCGAACATGATCCTGGACGACGGCGGTGACGCCACCCTCCTGGTGCACAAGGGCGTGGAGTTCGAGAAGGCCGGCGCGGCCCCGGACCCGTCCACCGCGGACAGCGAGGAGTACGCCCAGATCCTCACGCTGCTCAACCGCACCCTCGCGGAGAACCCGCAGAAGTGGACCCAGCTCGCCTCGGAGATCCGCGGCGTGACCGAGGAGACCACCACGGGCGTCCACCGCCTCTACGAGATGCAGCAGGCCGGCACGCTGCTCTTCCCGGCGATCAACGTCAATGACGCGGTGACCAAGTCGAAGTTCGACAACAAATACGGCTGCCGGCACTCCCTGGTGGACGGCATCAACCGGGCCACCGACGTCCTGATCGGCGGCAAGGTCGCCGTGGTCTGCGGCTATGGCGACGTGGGCAAGGGCTGCGCGGAGTCGCTCCGCGGGCAGGGCGCCCGCGTGGTCGTCACCGAGATCGACCCCATCTGCGCCCTGCAGGCGGCGATGGACGGCTACCAGGTGACCACCCTGGACGAGGTGGTGGAGACCGCCGACATCTTCATCACCACCACCGGCAACCGGGACATCATCATGGCCTCGGACATGGCCAAGATGAAGCACCAGGCCATCGTGGGCAACATCGGTCACTTCGACAACGAGATCGACATGGCCGGGCTCGCCAAGATCCCCGGCATCGTCAAGGACGAGGTCAAGCCGCAGGTCCACACCTGGACCTTCCCGGACGGCAAGGTGCTCATCGTGCTCTCCGAGGGCCGCCTGCTGAACCTGGGCAACGCCACCGGCCACCCCTCCTTCGTGATGTCCAACTCGTTCGCGGACCAGACGCTGGCCCAGATCGAGCTGTTCACCAAGCCGGAGTCGTACCCCACCGACGTCTATGTGCTGCCCAAGCACCTGGACGAGAAGGTGGCCCGGCTCCACCTGGACGCCCTGGGCGTCAAGCTGACCACGCTCCGCCCGGAGCAGGCCGCCTACATCGGCGTCAAGGTCGAGGGTCCGTACAAGCCGGACCACTACCGTTACTGAGCACAGCGTCAAGGACGCCGACCACCGCATCAGCGCCCAGGGCGCCGAGCGCACCGACGTCAGCAGCCGGTGAACCAGCCGGCCGGCCAGGCCCCCGCCTCCCGGGCGGGGGCCTGGCCCTTTCCCGCCAAGGATCCCCCCATGCCCCGCGGCCGTTACTCGCTTTACGATCCGCACGATCACACCCCCCTCGGTGATGAACACTTCCAGTGCGCAGCCGGCCCCTCCGGCTGGCGCTATGTCTCCCAGATCATCGCCCCCTCCGGCGCCGAGACCGGCTCCGTCGATCTCGCCGTGGACGCCCTGGGCCGCCCCCTGCGCCTCCAGCTGCGCACCGCCGACTGGCAGGTGCGCGGCGCCGCCCTCAACGGCGTCACCTGGGTACGCACCGACCCGGACGGCGAACATGCCACCGAGGGCAATGTCCGCGCCCATGGCTTCACCGGAACCTCCCCCGCCTTCCTGGTGGCCCTTGCACGGCTCTCCCGGCTGACCCCCGGTGCACCGGCCACCCGCCTACGTCTTGTCACCTTCACCGCCCCCGTGCTCGCCCCCCGCACCGTCGATCAGGCGTGGGCCCTGGTCAGCAGGACAGCACACCCCACTGACAACGCCCCCTTGGAAGTGGACGAGTACCAGGTCAGCGCCCTGGACACCGGTGAACAGCACACCGTCCACCTGGCCGGTGACGTCGTCTTGGCGGCGCCGGGCATCGAGCTGGAGGAACTTGAGAGCCCGCCCTCCGTCTTCGACTGATGTGCGGGGCGCACTGGGCGCCTGGTAAGGTCTCCATCTGCCCCACGAAACCCGTTGACACGGGTCGAGGGGGGAGGTAGATTCGAACGGTTGAGACGGACTGGACTGGTCCGTTGGCAACGGTTGGCATCTGAAACGCTTCCGACGGTGAACATGGTTCACGCGGAGCACCTCTCGACTCTTTATCGGAAGCGAAATGGCCGATGTGATCGGCTGTCTCGAATCTGATAAAGTCGAATTCGTCGGAACGCGAAAGCGGAAAGACGAAAACCCCGCTCCAGCAGGGGGCCGGAAACGAGAAATCGGATCTGGTAAGGTTGGAAACACCGAAGGGAAGCGCCCGGAGGAAAGCCCGAGAGGGTGAGTACGAAGGAAGCGTCCGTTCCTTGAGAACTCAACAGTGTGCCAAAAGTCAACGCCAGACTATAAAACAACCCCGTCCACCACGTTGTGGTGGGTGAGGTTCCTTTGAAATACACAGCGAGGACGCTGTGAACGACCGGGCTTATTCCGCCTGGTTGTTCCGCTCTCGTGTGTGTGCACCGGCAGTTTTTAATTAAACGCGGCCGGTAAACATTCACGGAGAGTTTGATCCTGGCTCAGGACGAACGCTGGCGGCGTGCTTAACACATGCAAGTCGAACGATGAACCGGTTTCGGCCGGGGATTAGTGGCGAACGGGTGAGTAACACGTGGGCAATCTGCCCTGCACTCTGGGACAAGCCCTGGAAACGGGGTCTAATACCGGATACGACTACTGGGGGCATCCCTGGTGGTGGAAAGCTCCGGCGGTGCAGGATGAGCCCGCGGCCTATCAGCTTGTTGGTGGGGTGATGGCCTACCAAGGCGACGACGGGTAGCCGGCCTGAGAGGGCGACCGGCCACACTGGGACTGAGACACGGCCCAGACTCCTACGGGAGGCAGCAGTGGGGAATATTGCACAATGGGCGAAAGCCTGATGCAGCGACGCCGCGTGAGGGATGACGGCCTTCGGGTTGTAAACCTCTTTCAGCAGGGAAGAAGCGCAAGTGACGGTACCTGCAGAAGAAGCGCCGGCTAACTACGTGCCAGCAGCCGCGGTAATACGTAGGGCGCAAGCGTTGTCCGGAATTATTGGGCGTAAAGAGCTCGTAGGCGGCTTGTCGCGTCGGATGTGAAAGCCCGGGGCTTAACCCCGGGTCTGCATTCGATACGGGCAGGCTAGAGTTCGGTAGGGGAGATCGGAATTCCTGGTGTAGCGGTGAAATGCGCAGATATCAGGAGGAACACCGGTGGCGAAGGCGGATCTCTGGGCCGATACTGACGCTGAGGAGCGAAAGCGTGGGGAGCGAACAGGATTAGATACCCTGGTAGTCCACGCCGTAAACGTTGGGAACTAGGTGTGGGCGACATTCCACGTTGTCCGTGCCGCAGCTAACGCATTAAGTTCCCCGCCTGGGGAGTACGGCCGCAAGGCTAAAACTCAAAGGAATTGACGGGGGCCCGCACAAGCAGCGGAGCATGTGGCTTAATTCGACGCAACGCGAAGAACCTTACCAAGGCTTGACATACACCGGAAAGTGCTAGAGATAGTGCCCCCCTTGTGGTCGGTGTACAGGTGGTGCATGGCTGTCGTCAGCTCGTGTCGTGAGATGTTGGGTTAAGTCCCGCAACGAGCGCAACCCTTGTTCTGTGTTGCCAGCATGCCTTTCGGGGTGATGGGGACTCACAGGAGACTGCCGGGGTCAACTCGGAGGAAGGTGGGGACGACGTCAAGTCATCATGCCCCTTATGTCTTGGGCTGCACACGTGCTACAATGGCCGGTACAATGAGCTGCGATACCGTGAGGTGGAGCGAATCTCAAAAAGCCGGTCTCAGTTCGGATTGGGGTCTGCAACTCGACCCCATGAAGTTGGAGTTGCTAGTAATCGCAGATCAGCATTGCTGCGGTGAATACGTTCCCGGGCCTTGTACACACCGCCCGTCACGTCACGAAAGTCGGTAACACCCGAAGCCGGTGGCCCAACCCTTGTGGAGGGAGCCGTCGAAGGTGGGACTGGCGATTGGGACGAAGTCGTAACAAGGTAGCCGTACCGGAAGGTGCGGCTGGATCACCTCCTTTCTAAGGAGCACATAGCCGACTGCGAGCGAATGTCTCGCACGGTTGCTCATGGGTGGAACGTTGACTATTCGGCTGGGCTCTGGTGAGCGTCCTGTTAGTACTGCTTCGGCGTGGAACGCAGGGATGTGAACTGGTCTGGTCGGGCACGCTGTTGGGTATCTGAGGGTGCGGCCGTTAAGGCTGGTCCTCGATCCGGTCCCAGTGAACTCACCCTTTTGGGGTGGGGTGATGGGTGGCTGGTCGTTGTTTGAGAACTGCACAGTGGACGCGAGCATCTGTGGCCAAGTTTTTAAGGGCGCACGGTGGATGCCTTGGCACCAGGAACCGATGAAGGACGTGGGAGGCCGCGATAGGCCCCGGGGAGCTGTCAACCGAGCTGTGATCCGGGGGTGTCCGAATGGGGAAACCCGGCAGTCGTCATGGGCTGTCACCTACTGCTGAACACATAGGCAGTATGGAGGGAACGCGGGGAAGTGAAACATCTCAGTACCCGCAGGAAGAGAAAACAACCGTGATTCCGGGAGTAGTGGCGAGCGAAACCGGATGAGGCCAAACCGTATGCGTGTGATACCCGGCAGGGGTTGCGTATGCGGGGTTGTGGGAGTTTCCTTGATCAGTCTGCCGGCTGGTCGGAGAGTCAGAAACCGTATGGATAGGCGAAGGGCATGCGAAAGGCCCGGCGTAGAGGGTAAGACCCCCGTAGCTGAAATCTATGCGGCTCTCTTGGAAGCCACCCAAGTAGCACGGGGCCCGAGAAATCCCGTGTGAATCTGGCGGGACCACCCGTTAAGCCTAAATATTCCCTGGTGACCGATAGCGGATAGTACCGTGAGGGAATGGTGAAAAGTACCGCGGGAGCGGAGTGAAATAGTACCTGAAACCGTGTGCCTACAAGCCGTGGGAGCGTCGCCGTCAAGCTTGCTTGGCGGTCGTGACTGCGTGCCTTTTGAAGAATGAGCCTGCGAGTTTGCGGTGTGTTGCGAGGTTAACCCGTGTGGGGAAGCCGTAGCGAAAGCGAGTCCGAATAGGGCGATTGAGTAGCGCGCCCAAGACCCGAAGCGGAGTGATCTAGCCATGGGCAGGTTGAAGCGGCTGTAAGAGGTCGTGGAGGACCGAACCCACCAGGGTTGAAAACCTGGGGGATGACCTGTGGTTAGGGGTGAAAGGCCAATCAAACTCCGTGATAGCTGGTTCTCCCCGAAATGCATTTAGGTGCAGCGTCGTGTGTTTCTTGCCGGAGGTAGAGCACTGGATAGGCGATGGGCCCTACCGGGTTACTGACCTTAGCCAAACTCCGAATGCCGGTAAGTGAGAGCGCGGCAGTGAGACTGTGGGGGATAAGCTCCATGGTCGAGAGGGAAACAGCCCAGAGCATCGACTAAGGCCCCTAAGCGTACGCTAAGTGGGAAAGGATGTGGAGTCGCAGAGACAACCAGGAGGTTGGCTTAGAAGCAGCCACCCTTGAAAGAGTGCGTAATAGCTCACTGGTCAAGTGATTCCGCGCCGACAATGTAGCGGGGCTCAAGCGTACCGCCGAAGTCGTGTCATTGCAGCATAAGGACCAACGTCTGCTGTGATGGGTAGGGGAGCGTCGTGTGCCGGGTGAAGCAGCGCCGGAAGGTAGTTGTGGACGGTTCACGAGTGAGAATGCAGGCATGAGTAGCGATACAAGAGTGGGAAACTCTTGCGCCGATTGACTAAGGGTTCCTGGGTCAAGCTGATCTGCCCAGGGTAAGTCGGGACCTAAGGCGAGGCCGACAGGCGTAGTCGATGGACAACCGGTTGATATTCCGGTACCCGCTTTGAAGCGCCAGCGCTGAACCAGGCGATGCTAAGTCCGTGAAGCCGCCCTGATCTCTTCGGAGTTGAGGGGAGTGGTGGAGCCGACGGACCAGACCTGTAGTAGGTGAGCGATGGGGTGACGCAGGAAGGTAGTCCAGCCCGGGCGGTGGTTGTCCCGGGGTAAGGGTGTAGGACGTCACGTAGGCAAATCCGCGTGACATATAGTCTGAGACCTGATGCCGAGCCGATTGTGGTGAAGTGGATGATCCTATGCTGTCGAGAAAAGCCTCTAGCGAGTTTCATGGCGGCCCGTACCCTAAACCGACTCAGGTGGTCAGGTAGAGAATACCGAGGCGTTCGGGTGAACTATGGTTAAGGAACTCGGCAAAATGCCCCCGTAACTTCGGGAGAAGGGGGGCCATGTCCGGTGATGAGACACGCTCTCTGAGCTGGGTGTGGCCGCAGAGACCAGCGAGAAGCGACTGTTTACTAAAAACACAGGTCCGTGCGAAGCCGTAAGGCGATGTATACGGACTGACGCCTGCCCGGTGCTGGAACGTTAAGGGGACCGGTTAGCTCCATTTCGGTGGGGCGAAGCTGAGAACTTAAGCGCCAGTAAACGGCGGTGGTAACTATAACCATCCTAAGGTAGCGAAATTCCTTGTCGGGTAAGTTCCGACCTGCACGAATGGCGTAACGACTTCTCGACTGTCTCAACCATAGGCCCGGTGAAATTGCACTACGAGTAAAGATGCTCGTTTCGCGCAGCAGGACGGAAAGACCCCGGGACCTTTACTATAGCTTGATATTGGTGTTCGGTTCGGCTTGTGTAGGATAGGTGGGAGACTGTGAAGCATGCACGCCAGTGTGTGTGGAGTCGTCGTTGAAATACCACTCTGGTCGTGCTGGATGTCTAACCTGGGTCCGTGATCCGGATCAGGGACAGTGTCTGGTGGGTAGTTTAACTGGGGCGGTTGCCTCCTAAAGGGTAACGGAGGCGCCCAAAGGTTCCCTCAGCCTGGTTGGTAATCAGGTGTTGAGTGTAAGTGCACAAGGGAGCTTGACTGTGAGACCGACGGGTCGAGCAGGGACGAAAGTCGGGACTAGTGATCCGGCGGTGGCTTGTGGAAGCGCCGTCGCTCAACGGATAAAAGGTACCCCGGGGATAACAGGCTGATCTTCCCCAAGAGTCCATATCGACGGGATGGTTTGGCACCTCGATGTCGGCTCGTCGCATCCTGGGGCTGGAGTCGGTCCCAAGGGTTGGGCTGTTCGCCCATTAAAGCGGTACGCGAGCTGGGTTTAGAACGTCGTGAGACAGTTCGGTCCCTATCCGCTGTGCGCGTAGGAGTCTTGAGAAGGGCTGTCCCTAGTACGAGAGGACCGGGACGGACGAACCTCTGGTGTGCCAGTTGTCCTGCCAAGGGCATGGCTGGTTGGCTACGTTCGGGAGGGATAACCGCTGAAAGCATCTAAGCGGGAAGCCTGCTTCGAGATGAGGGCTCCCACCCACTTGATGGGGTAAGGCTCCCAGTAGACGACTGGGTTGATAGGCCAGGTGTGGAAGACCGGTAACGGTTGGAGCTGACTGGTACTAATAGGCCGAGGGCTTGTCCTCAGTTGCTCGCGTCCACTGTGTTGGTTCTGAAACCACGAACAACCAAAATTGCCGGTTGTCTGTTTCATAGTGTTTCGGTGGTCATTGCGTTAGGGAAACGCCCGGTTACATTCCGAACCCGGAAGCTAAGCCTTTCAGCGCCGATGGTACTGCATGGGGGACCGTGTGGGAGAGTAGGACGCCGCCGAACAATTTTTAGCCTCAGGGGCGATTCATTTGATGGATCGCCCCTGAGGCTTTTTCGCGTTCAGGGGGTCGAGGGCCACATTTGCTGCAAGTAATTCCGGGGAGTGCAGGGGGGACGTCATATCCGTACGTCCCCCCTCGCATTCCGGAAGACCG
This sequence comes from Streptomyces orinoci, assembly GCF_003121295.1. Classification (GTDB taxonomy): domain Bacteria; phylum Actinomycetota; class Actinomycetes; order Streptomycetales; family Streptomycetaceae; genus Streptomyces; species Streptomyces orinoci. The sequence continues at coordinate 930,807 of NZ_PHNC01000029.1, read as the reverse complement.
AGAAGGTCAGGCGGACTGCTTTTCGCGGCCGGCCCGGATGAGTTCCAGGTCCAGGGATTCCTGGCGAATGCGCTGGTCAACATAGAGCAGTACGGTCATCCCGGCCGTCACCGGCAGCGTAAGAGTCGAGCTGATGGCCGCTCCGATGCCGGAAATGATCAGCGAACTCCAGGTCAGCTGGTCGGCCGGTGCGGCGGAGCCGGAGGCGATGGCCTGGAGGAGGCTGATCGGAATGTTGATGACCGCCGCCGTCACCGTGGCCACCACAACGGTGAGCAGCTGAATGCCGAGAACGCGCCACCAGGAGTCCCGCACCAGTTTCGCGGACCGTCGCATGGCGGAGAGAACGCTCTGCTTTTCCAGCATCAGAGCCGGGGTCGCCAGCGAATAGCGCACCCAGAGCCAGATCATGGCCACGGTGCCGGCCAGTGCCCCCAGGGCCGTCAGCAGCCCGGCGAGCGTACCCGCCCCGGCCGCGTAGAGCAGCAGGCCCGGCACCAGGCCCGCCAGCAGCGCGGCCGACATCAGCAGCGGGACCAGGCAGAGCAGCCCGCCCATGCGCAGCAGCTGGGGGCGGGCGCTTCGCCAGGCGTCGCCCAGGGAGGCCGGGCGGCCGAGGACGGCCCGGCTGACGACCACGGTCAGCATGGCGGTGGCGACTATCGTGCCGATCAGGCCGAGAACCAGCGAGACGGCCAGGGTGCCGATGCTGCTGCCCATGGCATCCAGGATTTCGCGGGGCGTCGCGGAGTCCTTGAGGCTCTCCACATCGACGCCGTCACCGAACCAGAGCCCGGTGGCTATGGTCGTCACCGCCTGGGTGACCACGGCCAGGCAGGCGGAAATGGCCAGTGCGGTCCGCCAGTAGCGGCGGGTGGTGTCGATGGCACCCTGCATGATCTCCCCGACCGCCAGCGGGCGCAGTGGGATCACCCCCGGCCGGGGGGCCTCCGGCGGCGGCGGTGTCCAGGCGCCCCAGCCCGGCCGGGCTCCATAGCCCGGCGGTGGCGGAGTGCCGGGCCCCGGCGGCCGGCCCGGTCCGCCCGGCGGCGGTCCTCCCCAGGGCGATCCGCCCATGGGCGCCGACCACTGTTGCCTGGGCGGCTGTTGGGGAGCCCACTGGGAAGCGTGCGCGGCCTCGTCCGCCCCTGCCGTGTCATCCGTGCGGGGTGCCTCGCTCGCCTCGGCGGGCCGCTGCTGGGCGGCGTCCGGCCGCTCCTCGGACGGGGAGGGTCCGGGCGAGTTCCGGCCCGGAAAGTCGTTCATGGTCTGTCGCTCCTTCGGGGCTCGTGTGCCGGTGCGGCGGCCGAGCCTTTGCCCGCCATCGTGTCACGCTGCCCTTTGGGCGCCCGGGGCTCGTAAGGAGGAGGAGCGAGGGCCCCTTCAATCCTGGTTCGCCTCGCGGCAGACTGGACTAATGGCCGATCACCACGCGCTGTCCATGGACGCCGTCGATTGCCCCGCCCTCGCAGCACTGCGCTGGGACGAGCCGCCCGAGGGACCAGTGATCGTGTTGCTGGACCAACGACGCCTGCCTTCCCAGGAGGTGGAACTGGTCTGCACGGACGTTCCGGCGCTGGTGGAGGCGATACGGACACTGGCGGTGCGGGGTGCGCCCCTGCTGGGGATCGCCGGAGCCTATGGGGTGGTGCTGGCAGCTGTGCGGGGTTTTGACGCGGATGAGGCGGCCGGGATGCTGGCCGGTGCCCGGCCCACCGCGGTCAACCTGGCGTATGGGGTGCGGCGTGCGCTGGCCGCGTACCACCGCGCCGTGGACGGCGGCCTGTCCGCCGAGCGGGCGGCCAAGGCGGCGCTGGCCGAGGCCCGGGCGCTGCACCGGGAGGATGCCGAGGCCAGTGAGCGGATGGCGGCGCACGGTCTGGCGCTGCTGGAGGAGCTGGTGCCGGGGGGCGGCTATCAGCTGCTGACCCACTGCAACACCGGGGCGCTGGTGTCCGGTGGGGAGGGCACCGCCTTTGCCGTGGCGGCGGCCGCGCACCGGGCCGGGCAGTTGCGCAGGCTGTGGGTGGACGAGACCCGGCCGCTGTTGCAGGGGGCCCGGCTGACCGCATACGAGGCGTCCCGGGCGGGGATGGCCTACACCCTGCTGGCGGACAATGCCGCGGGTTCGCTGTTCTCCTCGGGAGAGGTGGACGCGGTGCTGATCGGCGCGGACCGGGTGACCGCGGACGGCTCGGTGGCCAACAAGGTGGGCAGCTATCCGCTGGCCGTGCTGGCCCGCTATCACCATGTGCCCTTTGTGGTGGTGGCGCCGAGCACCACGCTGGATTTCGGCACGGCCGACGGCTCGGGCGTGGAAGTGGAGCAGCGGCCCGGGCAGGAGGTGACGGATTTCGCCGTGCCGGGCGAGGCCGGGACGGTGGCCTCGGTGCCGGTGGCCCCGGTGGGGACGCAGGTCTACAACCCTGCGTTCGATGTCACACCGCCGGAGCTGGTGACCGCGATTGTCACGGAAAACGGGGTTGTTTCACCCGTGACCAAGGTGGGATTGGCCCAGCTGTGTGCCAGGTCACGATCGGGTAATGGGATGATGTCGATATGAAGGGACGCGTCCTTGTCGTCGACGACGACACCGCACTGGCCGAGATGCTCGGAATCGTGCTGCGTGGTGAGGGTTTCGAGCCGTCGTTTGTAGCCGACGGCGACAAGGCACTCGCCGCCTTCCGCGAGACCAAACCGGACCTGGTGCTGCTCGATCTGATGCTGCCCGGCCGGGACGGTATCGAGGTCTGCCGGCAGATCCGGGGTGAGTCCGGGGTGCCGATCGTGATGCTCACCGCCAAGAGCGACACCGTGGATGTGGTGGTCGGTCTGGAGTCCGGTGCGGATGACTACATCGTCAAGCCGTTCAAGCCCAAGGAGCTGGTGGCCCGGATCCGGGCCCGGCTGCGCAGATCGGAGGAGCCGGCCCCGGAGCAGCTGACCATCGGTGACCTGGTGATCGATGTGGCGGGGCACTCGGTCAAGCGGGACGGGCAGTCCATCGCCCTGACGCCGCTGGAGTTCGACCTGCTGGTGGCGCTGGCCCGCAAGCCCTGGCAGGTGTTCACCCGTGAGGTGCTGCTGGAGCAGGTGTGGGGCTACCGGCATGCCGCGGATACCCGGCTGGTGAACGTCCATGTGCAGCGGCTGCGCTCCAAGGTGGAGAAGGATCCGGAGCGCCCGGAGATCGTGGTGACCGTGCGCGGCGTGGGTTACAAGGCGGGGCCCAGCTGAGATGCGGTTCGGCGGTGCCGCTCCGGAGCGCGGCGCGGGGCGGCCCGTGGAGACCTCGGGCGGAATATCTCTGCTGCGCCGGTTGTGGCGGGCGGGGCGGCTGTTGCCGGAGGGTGCGGCCGCGGCGCCCGTCCATCCGCTGCTGAGGCTCTATATGCGCTGGGTGCGGCGTCCGCTGCTGCCCGCGATGCGGCTTTGGGTGCGCAATATCCAGCTGCGGGTGGTGGCCACCACGCTGCTGATGTCCATCGCGGTGGTGCTGGTGCTGGGCGTGGTGGTCATCGGGCAGGTGCGCAACGGCCTGCTGGAGGCCAAGCGGAACGCGGCGCAGAGCCAGGCCGAGGGCGGCTTCCAGGCGGCCCGGGCGGCCGCCGACCCGGGTGCCGCCGGGCCCGATGGCCGTAGCCAGGACGCTGCCCAGGCCGGTGGCCGGGGCAATCCGGACGCCGGGGCCTGGCTGACCGGTCTGGTGCAGCAGCTGGCCAGTGGCGGTCAGGGCGTGTACTACGTGGTGGCGCTGGCCGGCGCCGGTGACTCGGCACATGTGGGCACCCGGGGCCCGCGGGCCTCCGGGGACATCGACCCCGAGCGCAGCGTCCCGGCCGGCCTGCGCAAAAAGCTGGACGGGACGCGTACCGGCGCCTTCGAGGAGCCCACCCTGATCAAGCGCAGCGGCTCCGACGAAGGGGAGCCCGCGCTGGTGATCGGCAAGTGGCTCTATGACGTGGACGGCAAGGGCTATCAGCTGTACTACCTCTTCCCCTTCACCCAGGAGGAGAAGTCGCTGAGCCTGATCAAGGGCACCCTGGCCACCGCCGGGGTGTTCCTGGTGGTGCTGCTGGGGGCCATCGCCTGGCTGGTGGTGCGGCAGATCGTCACCCCGGTGCGGATGGCGGCCGGCATCGCCGAGCGGCTGGCGGCGGGGGTGCTCCAGGAGCGGATGAAGGTCACCGGCGAGGACGACATCGCCCGGCTGGGAGAGTCCTTCAACAAGATGGCGCAGAACCTCCAGGTGAAGATCCAGCAGCTGGAGGAGCTCTCCCGGATGCAGCGCCGGTTTGTCTCGGATGTCTCGCATGAGCTGCGGACGCCGCTGACGACCGTACGGATGGCGGCCGAGGTGATCCACGAGGCGCGGGAGGACTTCGACCCGGTCACCGCCCGCTCGGCGGAGCTGCTGTTCGGGCAGGTGGACCGCTTTGAGTCGCTGCTGGCCGATCTGCTGGAGATCAGCCGGTTCGACGCCGGCGCGGCGGCGCTGGAGGCCGAGCCGATAGACCTGCGCGATGTGGTCAAGCGGGTGGTGGACGCGGCCATGCCGCTGGCCGACCGCAAGGGCAGCCGGCTGCTGGTGCGCGGCGATGACAAGCCGGTGATGGCCGAGGTGGACCCGCGGCGGGTGGAGCGGGTGCTGCGGAACCTGGTGGTCAACGCGGTGGAGCATGGCGAGGGCCGGGATGTGGTGGTGCGGCTGGCGGCGGCCGCCGGAGCGGTGGCGGTGGCGGTGCGGGACTACGGCGTGGGTCTGAAGCCCGGTGAGGCGACCCGGGTGTTCAACCGCTTCTGGCGGGCCGATCCGGCCCGGGCCCGGACCACCGGCGGTACCGGCCTGGGCCTGTCCATCGCGGTGGAGGACGCCCGGCTGCACGGCGGCTGGCTGCAGGCCTGGGGCGAACCGGGCGGCGGCTCGCAGTTCCGGCTGACCCTGCCGGCCACCGCGGGCGGGGTGCTGCGCGGCTCGCCCATACCGCTGGAGCCGGAGGACTCCCGGCGCAAGCGGGGGCTGAACGAGGCCGGGATCCCGCTGTCCGCGGCCGGCCGGGGAGCACCGGTGCCGCCGCAGAGCCGCACCCAGGTCAGGCCGTCACCGCCGCCGGTGGTGGACCCGGCGGCGCTGCCGGGCAGCGGGGCGCGCGTGGTGGCGCGCCCGGCGCGCGGCGAGGAGACGGCGGACGGCGAGGGGAGCCGGCGGTGAGGGGCGACAAGGGCGGACGGAGCTCCGTAGTGCTTGTCCTGGCGGCTGTGGGAGCGCTGCTCACCGGGTGTGCCTCCATGCCGGACGGCGGGGAGGTCAGCTCGGTGGATTCCTCCCAGCACGCGGACGCCGACTCCCAGGTGCGCGTCTACGGTGTGCCGCCGCGCAAGGGCGAGCAGCCGGCCGAGCTGGTCAAGGGCTTTCTGGAGGCGACCACCAGCGACGATCCGGACTACGCCACGGCCCGGATGTATCTGACCAAGGCGGCCCGCCGGCAGTGGAAGCCGGCCGCCTCCACCACCATCCTCACCGAGATGCCCAAGGTGCGGCAGGAGCGCAGCGGCGACCGGGAGTCGGGGCTGCTGATCAGCCTGACCGGCAAGCAGCTGGCCCGGGTTGACGGCAAGCATGCCTACAAGCCGGACGAGCGGCCCTTCCAGACAGGGATCCATCTGGCGCAGGAGGACGGCGAGTGGCGCATCGACTCCCCGCCGTCCGGGCTGGTGCTGGGGGTCGCCGACTTCCAGCGCATCTACCGCTCGGTCAACAAGTTCTACTTCGCCCAGCTGGGCGCCGGCGGGGACGGTCAGGGGCGGGACGTCCTGGTGGCCGACCCGGTCTATCTGCGCAAGCGGATAGACCCGGTGACCTCCACGGTCAACGCGCTGCTGGACGGGCCCACCAGCTGGCTGGACCCCGCGGTGGGCACCGCCTTCCCGCCGCACACTCGGCTGAAGGACAACCGGCTGTCGCTGGACGACTCCAACACCCTCAAGGTCCGGCTGGACTTCGGCGGCCACCGGGCCGGCCAGGAGCAGTGTCTGCGGATGGCGGCCCAACTGCTGTACACCGCACAGGAGTCGGCCCGGGTGACCAGTGTGACCCTGCAGGACGGCGGTGGCGAGGAGCTCTGCCACCTGGACCGGGACGGGGCCAAGTACTACGCGCCGGAGCGGATCGCGGGCCGGCCGGACCGGGTGTACTTCATCGACGGCCGGCACCGGCTGGTGAGCCTGGCCGACGGCGAGGAGGAACCGCGCCGGGTGCCGGGGCCGTTCGGGACGGACGGTGCCGCGCCGCTGCGTTCGGTGGCGGTGGACCGTGCCGAGCGCCGGGCGGCCGGTGTCTCGGTCAATGGGCAGACGCTGCATGTCACCGAGCTGACCGCGGGCGCCACCCCGGGCGAGGCCCGGCTGACCGTGCACGGTGGCGCCAAGGCGGGTCTGTCCCAGCCCAGTTGGGATGGTATGGGCGATCTATGGGTGGCCGACCAGGACCCGGAGCATCCCCGGCTGCTGCGGCTGCCGGACGGCACCGGCGCGCCCCAGGAGGTCGCCCTGCCCTCGCTGGACGGCGGCCGGATCACCGGGGTGCGGATCGCGGCGGACGGGGTGCGGATCGCCCTGCTGATCAACAAGGGGGACCGTACGGCGTTGTGGCTGGGCCGGGTGGACCGCAGGACCAGCACCTCCGGTGAGGTGCGGATCTCGGTGGCGGACCTGCGCCCGGTGGCGCCCCGGCTGGTGGATGTGGACGGCGTCTCCTGGGCGGGCGGCAGCCGGCTGCTGGTCGCCGGGAGTGAGCAGGGCGGTCTGCCGCAGCTGCAGTTCCTGGAGACGGACGGTTCCGCCTCCAACTCCTCGGCGGTGCCCGGGATCACCGGGGTGGGCGGGGTGGCCGCCCCGGACACCACCGGAAAGGCGCAGGCCCTGCTGGCCGAGCGGGACGGCGCCCTGGTGCGGCTGCTGCCGGACACCAACTGGAAGCCGGTGCCCGGGGAAGGAACGGCGCCCGTCTACCCCGGTTGACGCCAAGTATCCGTCCACTACCCAGAGTTATCCACAGGGGTGGCGTGGGACGAGGGCAGGCGGAAGACTGCCTCCATGCGGGGATGGCTGCGGGAGATCACCGGCCTGGTGCTGCCGGCCGAGTGCGTGGGCTGCGGGGCGGCGCACTCCACGCTGTGCGAGGGCTGCCGGGGCGAGCTGTCCGGCCGCCCGGCCTGGCGAGCCTGGCCGGACCCGGTGCCGGAGGGGCTGCCGCCGGTGTTCACCGCCGCCTGGTATGCGGGGCCGGTGCGCGCGGCGCTGCTCGCCCACAAGGAGCGGGGAGCGCTGACGCTGGCCGAACCCCTGGGCGGCGCGCTGGCGGGCGCGGTGCGCCGGGCCGGTGTCCTAGGCGCGGGAAGGGGCGTACGGGGCTGTAGTGCGCCCCTGCTGCTCGTCCCGGTGCCTTCCGCGCGGACCGCGGTGCGGCGGCGGGGGCATGACGCCGGCCGCCGGCTGGCCCGGGCCGCGGCGGGGGCGCTGTGCCGGAGCGGGGTGCCGGCCCGGGTGGCGCCGGTGCTGGCCCAGCGGCGTACGGTCGCCGACCAGGCCGGGCTGGACGCCCGGCAGCGGCGGGCCAATGTGGCGGGTGCCCTGGCGGTGTCCCGGGGCGCGGGGCATCTGTGGCGGGAGAGCGGGGAAGTGGTGCTGGTGGACGATCTGATGACCACCGGGTCCTCGCTGCTGGAGGCGGCGCGAGCGGTCCGCGCGTCCGGCGGGCGCGTGACGGGGGCGGCGGTGGTGGCGGTCACGCCGCGCGAGGGTCCGGCGACCGGTCGCCGGCGTCAACCGGAACTGGCCGGTAAAAGGCATCGTTGCTGATGGAGAGGGCCATGGAACACCTGAATGGAGGTAGACCACGGCAAGGGGTACCGACAGGCTTCCGGGCGAGATATGTTCGGTTGTGAGGAATGGCAGAGCCTATGCCTCATATCTCCGAATGGCGCGTTTCAGGTGCCGTCGAAGAAGCTGGGAACGGTGGGATGTAGATCTTGCCGTTGGGGGAGGAGGAGGTGAAACCGCCGTGTCGGTGGCCTCGGGTATCCCCGGGGTCTGATGCAAGAGGGATGCGCTTCGCACCTTCGGCGGAGCCATCCGGGAACGGAGTTCTGCGTGGACATCGTCGTCAAGGGCCGCAAGACAGAGGTGCCCGACCGCTTCCGCAATCACGTGGTCGAGAAGCTGAAGCTGGACAAGATCCAGAAGCTCGATGGCAAGGTGATCAGCCTCGACGTGGAGGTGTCCAAGGAGCCCAACCCCAGGCAGGCCGACCGCTCGGACCGAGTGGAGATCACGGTGCGCGGGCGCGGACCGGTGATCCGGGCGGAGGCCGCAGCGAAGGATCCGTACGCAGCCCTGGACTTGGCGACGGCCAAGCTGGAGGCGCGGCTGCGCAAGCAACACGACAAGCGCCTCACCCGCCGGAACAACGGACGCGTTCCGGCCGGAGTGGTGGCGCTCACCGCCGGCGGTGCCGAGCTGAACGCCAGCGGGGAGTTCACCGCCGACGAGGGGGCGGAGAAGATTCCGACGACCCGTATGGGTTCGCTGGAGATCCAGGGCGAGGGCCCGGTCGTGGTCCGCGAGAAGACGCATACCGCGGCTCCGATGACGCTCGACCAGGCGCTCTATGAAATGGAGTTGGTCGGCCACGACTTCTATCTGTTCGTCGACTCCGACACCAAGATGCCCAGCGTCGTCTACCGGCGGCACGGTTACGACTACGGCGTCATCCATCTCAACGCGGATCCCTTCGCCGAGGAGGTGCCCGGCGGCGCGGGCGGAGCGCTCGGCGGCTGAGTCGTAGCCACCCGTCCCATGACGGTGCTCCGGAGCTTTCGACGGCTTCCGGGGCACCGTCATGCGACCGCGGAAGCCCCCGTCCGGCCGCCCGGCATGGAATCATGGCCGGGCGTCCAACGGCCGGTCGCCGGTGACCGGTTGGAGCGGAAGCAGCACCGTAAACCGCGAGGGGCCACGGCCTTCAGGGGGAGGAACGATGGCGAACAGGTTCGGACCCGTGACCGGTCCGGTCGAGGACGACGGCGACGGCGCCTGCGCGGACCGGGGCACTTCGGGCATGACGGGTACGACGGGTATGACGGGTACGACGGCCGGAGAGCCGATCCGGGTCCTGGTCGTGGACGACCACGCGCTCTTCAGGCGCGGACTGGAGATTGTGCTGGCCCAGGAGGAGGACATCCTGGTGGTCGGCGAGGCCGGGGACGGGGCGGAGGCGGTGGACAAGGCCGCCGATCTGCTGCCCGACATCGTGCTGATGGATGTGCGGATGCCCAAGCGGGGCGGCATCGAGGCCTGCACCTCCATCAAGGAGGTGGCCCCCAGCGCCAAGATCATCATGCTGACGATCAGCGATGAGGAGGCCGACCTCTATGACGCGATCAAGGCGGGCGCGACCGGCTATCTGCTGAAGGAGATCTCCACCGACGAGGTGGCCACCGCGATCCGGGCGGTCGCCGACGGCCAGTCGCAGATCAGCCCGTCCATGGCCTCCAAGCTGCTCACCGAGTTCAAGTCGATGATCCAGCGCACCGACGAGCGCCGCCTGGTGCCCGCCCCCCGGCTCACCGACCGCGAGCTGGAGGTGCTGAAGCTGGTCGCCACCGGGATGAACAACCGTGATATCGCCAAGGAGTTGTTCATCAGCGAGAACACGGTGAAGAACCATGTGCGCAACATTCTGGAGAAGTTGCAGCTGCACTCCAGGATGGAGGCGGTGGTGTATGCGATGCGGGAGAAGATCCTGGAGATCCGCTGACTTGGGCTGAGCCCGGTGCCGCCTCCGGCTGGGGGTCCGGGGGTTATCCCCCGGGAGATAGCAGTATCAGCGAGAACACGGTGAAGAACCATGTGCGCAACATTCTGGAGAAGTTGCAGCTGCATTCCAGGATGGAGGCGGTGGTGTATGCGATGCGGGAGAAGATCCTGGAGATCCGCTGAGCCCGCGGCCCCGGTCACCCCGCTGAGTCAACGGCCTTGACCAGCGCGGGCGCCAGGCGGGCGTCCGTGCAGCGCTCGATGCGCACCGAGTCGCAGCCCACCCATCGTGCCGCCTCGCGCAGCGCCCGGGCCATGGGGGCCACCGACCTGGCGCCGTCCAGCGAGACCTGCCGGGCCACCAGGGTGGTGCCCTCCCGGGCCGGATCGACCCGGCCGGCCAGCCGGCCCCCGGTCAGCAGCGGCATCGCGAAATACCCGTGTATCCGCTTGGCCTTGGGGACATAGGCCTCCAGCCGGTGGGTGAAGCCGAAGACCCGCTCGGTGCGAGGGCGGTCCCAGATCAGCGAGTCAAAGGGCGAGAGCAGCGTCGTACGGTGCCGCCCCCTCGGCTCCTCCGCCAGGGCCGCCGGGTCCGCCCAGGCCGGCCTGGGCCAGCCCGCCACCTTCACCGGCACCAGCCCGGTGTCCCGGATCACCGCGTCCACCTGCTCGCCCTTGAGCCGGTGGTAGTCCGCGAGGTCCGCCCGGGTGGCCACGCCCAGGGCCGCGCCCGCCTGGGCCACCAGGCGCCGTATGCACTCGGTGTCGGCCAGGTCGTCATGGCGCAGCGGCTCCGGCACGGCGCGCTCGGCCAGGTCGTACACCCGCTTCCAGCCGCGCCGTTCGGTGCAGACCACCTGGCCGGTGTCCAGCAGCCACTCCACCGCGATCTTTGTCTCGGACCAGTCGAACCAGGGGCCGCCGTTCTTGGCGCCGCCCAACTCGGTGGCGGTCAGCGGGCCTTCGGCCCGGAGCCGGTCAAGGACCGCGGCGCACCAGCGCTCCGGGTCCGACAGCCGGTGCCAGCGGTAGCCACGGGCCGCGAAGGCCCGCCTGCGGAAGGCGAACAGCGGCCACTCCTCGATGGGCAGCACACAGGCGGCGTGCGACCAGTACTCGAAGGTATGCGGCGCGCCCGCCCCGGAGGGGCTCCAGTACGCCGCCTCCACCGTGGCGCGGCCGACCGCGCCCAGCCGTGCGTAGGGCACCAGTTCATGGGAGCGGGCCAGCACCGAGATGGTGTCCAGCTGGACCGCGCCCAGCCGCCGCAGTATCCCGCGCACCCCGGCCGCGCGGTCGGGCGCGCCCAAGAGGCCCTGGGCGCGCAGCACCAGGCGCCGGGCCTCATCGGCGGAGAGCTGGACGACGGGCGTGGGGGCTTCGGTGGTCGCGGTGGTCATGGGGGCACCTTAGAACCGGCCACTGACAACGCCCCTCCGCGACAGGACAGTTGGGGCAGGTCAGTCGGAACCGGAATAGGGGACATAGGGCGTCTTGGACGGCAGGCCCAGATCTCCCGGCAGCAGTGCCGCCCGCCAGGCGTCCTGCCGGACGCCGCGGTGGACGATGAACGCCCGTACCAGGCCCTCCATCCGGAAGCCCAGCTTCAGTGCGACTCCGCGGGAGGGTTCGTTGCCCGCCGAGGCCACCCACTCCAGCCGCTCCACGCCCAGGTCCTCGAAGGCCCAGCGCGCCGTCTCGCGCGCCGCCTCCACGGTGTAGCCGCGGCCACGGGCCTCGCGGGCCGTCCAGTAACCGATCTCGGCCTGCCGTTCCGGGGCCTGGAGCTGGAGCCGTACCAGGCACATCACCCCGGTCAGCCGCCCCTCGTCCCTGGTGAAGACGCCGAAGGTGTAGGCGGTGTCCTCGTGCCAGTGACGGGGGCAGGTCTCCTCGACATAGACCCGGGCGTCCTCATGGGTGTAGGGCGAGGGCACCGGGGTGTAGCGCGGGATCTCGGGATCCTGGCAGGCCGCGTGGATGGCGGGGATGTCGGCGGAGGTCAGCGGGCGCAGCAGCAGGCGCTCGGTGTGCAGGGATATCGGCTCCATGCGCGGAGTCTGAACGCTGACCAGGGCGTGAGGCGAGCCGGTTCCGGCCCGGACGGCGCTTTCGGGGCGAATCTCACAGCGGCGCGGCGTGGCTCCGCCGGTGACGGCCGTGACAACCGATGGCCGTGCCAAGCGATGGCCGCGACGACCGATGGCCGTGAGAACCGACGGCCGTGACAACAACGCGCCGCGGAATTACCCCGCTCGGGCACTTCAGCCGGGCCCGGTCCGTTGTCCCGGCGAGTGATACGGCGGGTGATACCCGGCCCGGGGTCCGACGGACCTCCCGGCGCGGCGGGGTCCTCGCTTACGATGGCCGTTGCGGCGGGGACTGTCCCGTCGTGCCCGCGCACCTTCACCCCTGCTCGCGCGGGGGAGCCCAGTGCCAGGCCCGACCGGCAAGGAGTCAGCCTACGTGTCCGTCTTCGGCAAGATCATGCGTGCAGGAGAAGGCAAGATCCTGCGCAAGCTGCACCGCATTGCGGACCAGGTCAATTCCATCGAAGAGGACTTCGTCAACCTCTCCGACGCCGAGCTGCGCGCCCTGACCGAGGAGTACAAGCAGCGGTACGCCGACGGCGAGAGCCTGGACGACCTGCTGCCCGAGGCCTTCGCCACGGTCCGGGAGGCCGCCAAGCGCGTGCTGGGCCAGCGCCACTACGACGTCCAGCTGATGGGCGGCGCCGCGCTGCACCTGGGATATGTGGCGGAGATGAAGACCGGTGAGGGCAAGACCCTGGTCGGCACCCTGCCCGCGTATCTCAACGCGCTCTCCGGCAAGGGCGTCCACCTGATCACCGTCAATGACTATCTGGCCGAGCGTGACTCGGAGTTGATGGGCCGGGTGCACCGCTTCCTGGGCCTGTCGGTCGGCTGCATCCTCGCCAATATGACGCCGGCGCAGCGCCGCGAGCAGTACAACTGCGACATCACCTATGGCACCAACAATGAGTTCGGCTTCGACTATCTGCGCGACAACATGGCGTGGTCGAAGGACGAGCTGGTGCAGCGCGGCCACAACTTCGCGGTGGTGGACGAGGTGGACTCCATCCTGGTGGACGAGGCCCGTACCCCGCTGATCATCTCCGGCCCGGCCGACCAGGCCACCAAGTGGTACGGCGACTTCGCCAAGCTGGTGCAGCGGCTCAAGCGCGGTGAGCCGGCCGAGCCGCAGAAGGGCATCGAGGAGACCGGCGACTACGACGTCGATGAGAAGAAGCGCACCGTCGCCATTCACGAGTCCGGCGTCACCAAGGTCGAGGACTGGCTGGGCATCGACAACCTCTATGAGTCGGTCAACACCCCGCTGGTCGGCTACCTCAACAACGCCATCAAGGCCAAGGAGCTCTTCAAGCGGGACAAGGACTACGTCGTCATGGACGGCGAAGTCATGATCGTTGACGAGCACACCGGCCGTATCCTGGCCGGCCGTCGCTACAACGAGGGCATGCACCAGGCCATCGAGGCGAAGGAAGGGGTGGAGATCAAGGACGAGAACCAGACCCTCGCCACCATCACCCTGCAGAACTTCTTCCGCCTCTACGACAAGCTCTCCGGCATGACCGGTACGGCCATGACCGAGGCCGCCGAGTTCCACCAGATCTACAAGCTCGGCGTGGTGCCCATCCCCACCAACAAGCCGATGATCCGCAAGGACCAGTCGGACCTGATCTACCGCACCGAGGTCGCCAAGTTCGACGCGGTGGTGGAGGACATCGCCGAGAAGCACGAGAAGGGCCAGCCGATCCTGGTCGGCACCACCTCGGTGGAGAAGTCGGAGTACCTCTCCCAGCAGCTGGCCAAGCGCGGCATTCCGCATGAGGTGCTCAACGCCAAGCACCATGAGCGCGAGGCGCAGATCGTCGCCCAGGCCGGCCGCAAGGGCGCGGTCACGGTGGCCACCAACATGGCCGGCCGTGGTACGGACATCAAGCTCGGCGGCAACCCCGAGGACCTCGCCGAGGCCGAGCTGCGCCAGCGCGGTCTGGACCCGGAGGAGCACATCGAGGAGTGGGCGGCCGCGCTGCCCGCCGCCCTGGAGAAGGCCGAGGCCTCGGTCAAGGCGGAGAACGAAGAGGTCAAGGCGCTCGGCGGGCTCTATGTGCTGGGCACCGAGCGGCATGAGTCGCGGCGTATCGACAACCAGCTGCGCGGCCGTTCCGGCCGTCAGGGCGACCCGGGCGAGTCCCGCTTCTACCTCTCGCTGGGCGATGACCTGATGCGGCTGTTCAAGGCGCAGATGGTCGAGCGCGTCATGGCCATGGCCAACGTTCCCGATGATGTCCCGATCGAGAACAAGATGGTCACCCGGGCCATCGCCTCCGCCCAGTCGCAGGTCGAGCAGCAGAACTTCGAGACCCGTAAGAACGTCCTGAAGTACGACGAGGTCCTCAACCGCCAGCGCGAGGTCATCTACGGCGAGCGGCGCCGCGTCCTGGAGGGCGAGGATCTGCATGAGCAGATCCAGCACTTCATGGACGACACCATTGACGCCTATGTCCAGGCGGAGACGGTCGAGGGCTTCGCCGAGGAGTGGGACCTGGAGCGCCTGTGGGGCGCGTTCAGGCAGCTCTACCCGGTGAAGGTCACCATCGAGGAGCTGGAGGAGGCGGCCGGTGACCGCGCGGGCCTGACCGCCGAGTTCATCGCCGAGTCCGTCAAGGACGACATCCACGAGCAGTACGCGGCCCGCGAGGAGCAGCTCGGCTCGGACATCATGCGGGAGCTGGAGCGCCGGGTGGTGCTCTCGGTGCTGGACCGCAAGTGGCGTGAGCACCTCTATGAGATGGACTACCTCCAGGAGGGCATCGGCCTGCGGGCGATGGCCCAGAAGGACCCGCTGGTGGAGTACCAGCGCGAGGGCTTCGACATGTTCCAGGCCATGATGGACGGCATCAAGGAGGAGTCCGTCGGCTACTTGTTCAACCTGGAGGTCCAGGTCGATCAGCAGCTGGAGGAGGTGCCGGTCGAGGAGGAGGCCCCGGCCAAGGCGCAGGACACCGTGCCGGCCGCCCGCCCGGAGATCCGCGCCAAGGGCCTGAGCGCACCGCAGCGGCCGGACCGGATGCACTTCTCCGCCCCCACCGTGGACGGCGAGGCCGGTCTGGAGGAGCGGGACTTCGCCGACGCGGAGGCCGCCGGGGCCGCGGCCTCGGACGGGATGACCCGGGCGGAGCGCCGCAAGGCGCAGAAGAACGGCGGCGGCCGCCGCCGCAAGAAGTAGCGGCGCCAGCGGCCTTGACGGTGGCGGGACACCCCGGGTGTCCCGCCACCGCCGCGTTCGCGGCCGCTCGGACGGTCGTTCGGGCAACCGCTCTGACAGCCGCTCTGACAGCCGCTCAGACATGGGCGCCGCCCAGTTCGACGGCCGCGCAGCGCCAGCGCTGGTCCTCGCACCGCTCCAGGCGGAAGGCCAGGGCGTGCAGCCGGTCACCGGCCAGGATCCGGGCATAGGCCTCGATCACCCCGGGCTGGGGCTGGAACTCCCCGCACCGCTGGACCACCGGCGTGGGCCCGCCCGGCCGGGCCGGGCGCAGCGGTGCCCCGGGCGCCAGCGCGCTGAGGTGCTCATAGGCGGCGGGCAGGGTGTGGCCCAGCAGGCTGTGCACCGGGCGCTGCCCGCTGAGGGCGAGCAGCAGCCGGTCGGCGAACCAGTAGCGGGGGAGGCGGGCACGGGCCCCGTGCCGGGCGGCGGCGTCCGGGCCGGGGCGCCGGGAGTCGGTGCGGCGGGGTGGTGCCGTGCGGTGGCCGGTCGGTCCGGTGGTCCTGTGCAACGCTGATCGCCCCCTTCTGAGTGGGGTGATCTTCTATCGGCGGTGCCGGGCGGCGACAAGGGTGTCCGCGGGGCCCGCCGAGGCGCCCGGAGTTCACCTATCCGGGGGAGGCGGTGCTGCTCAGGGGCTTGCGGGCGCGGGTTCGCGGATCACCGTCCGGCCGGCCGGCGATCACTTCGAAGGGGGACTCGCCCCTTATCCTGGCAGCACATCAGGTACTCCTCAGGTACTCCTCAAGGAAAGCGGCGGTCATGCGCGTCTATGTCCCCCTGACCCTCCCCGGCCTCGCCGCGGCGCACCAGGCGGGTGAGCTGGGCCCGGCCCCGCTGAACGGCTGTGCCGTCACCCCGGCGCTGCGGGAGTGGTACCGCTCGGACGACCTGGAGGAGCTGGAGTACGCGGCGCTGGGCCGGGCCGCCCAGGGCTCGCTGCGCCTGCTGGCCGCCGATCCGGCGGCGCCGCGCCGCCGGGTGGTGGTCGCGGTGGAGGTGCCCGAGGGCGCGGTCGCCGCCGGGGACCCCGGGGAGCCGGGCGCGGTCCGGCTCGCCCGGGCGGTGCCGCTGGCCAAGGCGGCGGCGGTGCATCTGGACGCCGAGGAGGCCGCGGCCGAGGTCGCGGCGGCCGCGGCCGCGCTGGACGCCGCCGACCAGGGCGACGAGGACGCCCGGTTCACCGTGGACAGCGCGGACGATCATGAACTGATGTGGTTCGCGGTGCAGGAGATCCCCAATCTGATCTGAGCCCGGGGCGTTGTCGGTGCCTGCCGCTACGGTCATGGCATGACACAGCACGGGGCGCACATCGTCTGGGACTGGAACGGCACGCTGCTGCACGACATCGACGCGGTGATGGCGGCGACCAATGCCTCCTTCGCGGAGATCGGCCTGCCGCCGATCACCCTGGAGCGCTACCGGGAGCTGTACTGCGTGCCCGTGCCCCGGTTCTATGAGCGGCTGCTGGGCCGGCTGCCCACCGGTGCCGAGTGGCAGGCGATGGACGCGGCCTTCCACCGCCACTACTGGACGCATTCCGCCGGTGCCGGGCTGGCCGAGGGGGCCAGGGCGCTGCTGGCCGAGCGGCAGGAGGCCGGGCACACCCAGTCGCTGTGCTCGCTGGCCCCGCACGACCGGCTGCTTCCGCTGCTGCGGACGCATGGCATCGAACGGCATTTCATACGGGTGGACGGACGCACCGGCCCCAGCGACACCGGCAAGGCCGGGCAGATGGCCCGCCATCTGGCCGCGCTCACCGGGGTCCGTCCCGAGCAGGTGGTGGTCATCGGTGACGCGGTGGACGACGCGGTGGCGGCGGCCCACGCCGGTGCCCGGGCCGTCCTCTACACCGGTGGTTCGCACAGCCGGGCAAGTCTCCGGGCGGCGGGCGTGCCGGTGGTGGACAGCCTGGCCGCGGCCGTCCGGGAGGCCGACCGGCTGGTGCGGCGGGAGGCCAGTTGATCTGGGGCGGACATCACACTCCCGGGGACCTCGCCGGGCGCGAATGGCGATAGCCTTACGGGGTGATCAGCGCAATACCCAGCAGGGGCGATGACGCCTCTGTCGCCCACCCGCGGCGCTTCAGCGCACGGGCGGTCGCTGGTCCTTCACTGAACCGGGTGCGGCCGTTCCTCCTGACGCAGCCGCTGCTCCTGACGGAGAATTGCCCGGTGGAGATCCCTTCCGGCATGCCGTCGAAGACGCCCGGTCGATCCGGGTCGCGGCGTGATGCCTTCACCACCTATGTCACGCAACGGCGCGCGACAGGAGCCAGAGGACATGCAGACCAAGCTGGACGAAGCCAAGGCCGAACTGCTCGAGCGGGCGGCCCGCGTCGCTGAGAACGAGAACGGGCTCGACCAGGAAACCCTGACCGCCTACCTCCAGCGCTACTACCTGCACACCGCGCCCGAGGACCTGGTCGGCCGTGATCCGGTGGACGTCTTCGGCGCCGCGCTCTCGCACTACCGACTCGGCGAGCAGCGGCCGCAGGGCACCGCCAACGTCAGAGTGCACACCCCCACCGTCGAGGAGAACGGCTGGACCTGCAGCCACTCGGTGGTCGAGGTGGTCACCGACGACATGCCCTTCCTGGTGGACTCGGTCACCAATGAGCTCTCCCGGCAGAACCGCGGCATCCATCTGGTGATCCACCCCCAGGTGGTGGTCCGCCGCGATGTCACCGGCCGGCTGCTGGAGGTCCTGGGCTCCTCCTGCACCGCCCATGGCACCGGCAAGGGCGCCGAGCTGCCGCATGACGCGCTGATCGAGTCCTGGATCCATGTGGAGATCGACCGGGAGACCGACCGCGAGGACCTCAAGCAGATCGCCGCCGATCTGCGCCGGGTGCTGTCCGATGTGCGCGAGGCGGTCGAGGACTGGGGCAAGATGCGCGATGCCGCGCTGCGCATCGCCGAGGACCTGCCCGGCGAGCCCACCCCCGACGACCTCCCGGCCACCGATGTGGAGGAGGCCCGCGAGCTGCTGCGCTGGCTGTCCGCCGACCACTTCACCTTCCTGGGCTACCGCGAGTACGAGCTGACCAAGGCGCCCGTCAACGGCGGCGAGGAGGATGTGCTCACCGCGGTTCCCGGCACCGGCCTGGGCATCCTGCGCTCCGACCCCAGCCACACCGCGGACGGCCACCACGACGGGCACCACGCCCCGCTGCCCCGCCCGACCTCCCCGTCCTTCAGCCGGCTGCCGGCCGACGCCCGCGCCAAGGCCCGGGAGCACAAGCTGCTGGTGCTCACCAAGGCCAACAGCCGGGCCACCGTGCACCGCCCCTCCTACCTGGACTACGTCGGGGTCAAGAAGTTCGACGCCCAGGGCAATGTCACCGGCGAGCGCCGCTTCCTGGGCCTGTTCTCCTCGGCCGCGTACACCGAGTCGGTACGCCGGGTCCCGGTGATCCGCCGCAAGGTTGCCCAGGTGCTGGCCGACGCCGGGTTCACCCCCGACAGCCACGACGGCCGCGACCTGCTCCAGATCCTGGAGACCTACCCCCGCGACGAGCTGTTCCAGATCCCGGACGACCAGCTGCGGTCCATCGCCACCAGCGTGCTCTACCTCCAGGAGCGCCGCCGGCTGCGGCTGTACCTGCGCCGTGACGAGTACGGCCGCTACTACTCCGCCCTGGTCTATCTGCCCCGGGACCGCTACACCACGGCCGTCCGGCTGCGCCTGATCGACATCCTCAAGGAGGAACTGGGCGGCACCAGCGTGGACTTCACCGCCTGGAACACCGAGTCGGTGCTCTCCCGGCTGCACTTCGTGGTGCGGGTGGAGCCCGGCGCCAGCCTGCGCGAGCTCACCGACGCCGATGTGGAGCACATCGAGTCCCGCCTGGTGGAGGCCGCCCGCTCCTGGGCCGACGGCTTCGCCGAGACGCTCACCGCCGAGGTCGGCGAGGAGCGCGCCGCCGAGCTGCTGCGCCGCTACGCCCATGCCTTCCCGGAGGGCTACAAGGCCGACCACAGCCCCCGTGCCGCCGTCTCCGACCTGGGCCACCTGGAGAAGCTGACCACGGCCGGCGGCGACCGCGACTTCGACTTCAGCCTTTATGAGCCGGTCGGCGCGGCCCCCGGCGAGCGCCGCTTCAAGATCTACCGCACCGGTGAGCCGGTCTCGCTGTCCACGGTGCTGCCGGTGCTGCAGCGCCTGGGCGTGGAGGTCGTCGATGAGCGTCCGTACGAGCTGCGCTGCTCGGACCGGACCACCGCCTGGATCTACGACTTCGGCCTGCGGCTGCCCGCCCATGTCGAGGGCGACGACGCCAGGACCCGTTTCCAGGAGGCCTTCGCGGCCGTATGGACCGGCCAGGCGGAGAACGACAACTTCAACAAGCTGGTGCTGCTGGCCGGCCTGGACTGGCGCCAGGCGATGGTGCTGCGGGCCTACGCCAAGTACCTGCGCCAGGCCGGCACCACCTTCAGCCAGGCGTATATGGAGGACACGCTTTCCGGCAACGTCCACATCACCCGGCTGCTGGTGAACCTCTTCGAGGCCCGGATGTCCCCGTCCCTGCAGCGGGCCGGCCTTGAGCTGATCGAGGGCCTGCTGGAGGAGCTGGACGGCGCCCTGGACCAGGTGGCCAGCCTGGACGAGGACCGCATCCTGCGCGCCTTCCTCACCGTCATCAAGGCCACCCTGCGCACCAACCACTTCCAGCGGGACGAGGCGGGTGCCCCCCGCCCGTATCTGTCCATCAAGCTGGACCCGCAGGCCATCCCCGACCTGCCCGCGCCGCGCCCGGCCTTTGAGATCTGGGTCTACTCGCCGCGGGTGGAGGGTGTGCACCTGCGCTTCGGCAAGGTCGCCCGAGGCGGTCTGCGCTGGTCCGACCGGCGCGAGGACTTCCGCACCGAGATCCTGGGCCTGGTCAAGGCGCAGATGGTGAAGAACACCGTGATTGTGCCGGTGGGCGCCAAGGGCGGCTTCGTCGGCAAGCGGCTGCCCGACCCCTCGGTGGACCGGGACGCCTGGCTGGCCGAGGGCATCGCCTCCTACAAGACCTTTATCTCCGGTCTGCTGGACATCACCGACAACATGGTCGGCGGCGAGGTGGTCCCGCCCAAGGACGTGGTCCGCCACGACGAGGACGACACCTATCTGGTGGTCGCCGCGGACAAGGGCACGGCCACCTTCTCCGACATCGCCAATGAGGTCGCCGAGTCCTATGGCTTCTGGCTGGGCGATGCCTTCGCCTCC
The DNA here is from genome assembly GCF_003121295.1 of Streptomyces orinoci. Taxonomy (GTDB): domain Bacteria; phylum Actinomycetota; class Actinomycetes; order Streptomycetales; family Streptomycetaceae; genus Streptomyces; species Streptomyces orinoci. Next base: position 910,461 of record NZ_PHNC01000029.1, on the reverse strand, counting down.
GGCGGCTCGGCCGGCTACGACCACAAGGGCATGGGCATCACCGCCCGCGGCGCCTGGGAGTCGGTCAAGCGGCACTTCCGCGAGCTGGGCCACAACACCCAGACCGAGGACTTCACCGTGGTCGGCGTCGGCGACATGTCCGGCGATGTCTTCGGCAACGGCATGCTGCTCTCCGAGCACATCCGCCTGGTGGCCGCCTTCGACCACCGGCATATCTTCCTGGACCCCACCCCGGACGCCGCCACCTCCTATGCCGAGCGCCGGCGCCTGTTCGAGCTGCCCCGCTCGTCCTGGGCCGACTACGACACCTCGCTGCTGTCCGCGGGCGGCGGTGTGCACCCGCGTACCGCCAAGTCCATCCCGGTCAACGCCCATGTCCGCAATGCGCTGGGCATCGAACCGGGCATTACCAAGATGACGCCCGCCGAGCTGATGAAGGCCATCCTGCGGGCCCCGGTGGACCTGCTGTGGAACGGCGGCATCGGCACCTATGTCAAGGCCTCCGGCGAGTCGCACGCCGACGTCGGCGACAAGGCCAATGACGCCATCCGGGTGGACGGCCAGGACCTGCGGGTCAAGGTGGTCGGCGAGGGCGGCAACCTGGGCCTGACCCAGCTGGGCCGGATCGAGTTCGCGCTGGCCGGCGGCAAGGTCAACACCGACGCCATCGACAACAGCGCGGGCGTGGACACCTCCGACCACGAGGTGAACATCAAGATCCTGCTCAATGGCCTGGTCACCGACGGCGATATGACCGTCAAGCAGCGCAACAAGCTGCTGGCCGAAATGACCGACGAGGTCGGCGAGTTGGTGCTGCGCAACAACTACGCACAGAACGTCGCACTGGCCAACGCCGTTGCCCAGGCGCCCAGTCTGCTCCACGCCCACCAGCGGGTGATGCGCCGGCTGGTCCGCGAGGGACATCTGGACCGGGCCCTGGAGTTCCTGCCCACCGACCGGCAGATCCGGGAGCGGCTGGCCGCGGGGCGCGGGCTGACCCAGCCCGAACTGGCCGTTCTGCTCGCCTACATCAAGATCACCACCAGCGAGGAACTGCTCGGCACCGATCTGCCCGACGACCCGTATCTGCAGCGGCTGCTGTACGCCTACTTCCCGCAGGCGCTGCGCCGTTCCCATGGCGAGCAGATCGACGGCCATGCGCTGCGGCGCGAGATCGTCACCACGGTGCTGGTCAACGACACCGTCAACACCGGTGGTTCGACCTTCCTGCACCGGCTGCGCGAGGAGACCGGGGCCTCGCTGGCGGAGATCGTCCGGGCGCAGACCGCCTCCCGGGAGATCTTCGGCCTGGCCGAGGTCTGGGACGCGGTGGAGGCGCTGGACAACCAGGTCGCGGCCGATGTCCAGACCCGTATCCGGCTGCACTCCCGGCGCCTGGTCGAGCGCGGCACCCGCTGGCTGCTGAACAACCGCCCGCAGCCCCTGCAACTGGCCGAGACCATCGGGTTCTTCCGGGACGGGGTGGCCGCGGTCTGGGCCGAGCTGCCCAAGCTGCTGCGCGGTGCGGACATCGAGTGGTGGCAGTCCATCCATGACGAGCTGACCGAGGCCGGGGTCCCCGGCGACCTGGCGGTGAAGGTGGCGGGCTTCTCCTCCGTCTTCCCGGCGCTGGATGTGGTGGCCATTGCCGACCGCACCGGCAAGGACCCGCTGTTTGTGGCGGAGGTCTACTACGACCTGGGCGACCGGCTGCACATCAGCCAGCTGATGGACAAGATCATCGAGCTGCCCCGGGCGGACCGCTGGCAGTCCATGGCCCGTGCCGCCATCCGTGAGGACCTCTACGCCTGCCATGCGGCACTGACCGCCGACATCCTCTCGGTGGGCAATGGCTCGGCCACCCCCGAGCAGCGCTTCACGGCCTGGGAGGAGCACAACGCGGCCATCCTGACCCGCGCCCGCACCACGCTGGACGACATCCGCGGTTCGGACTCCTTCGACCTGGCCAACCTCTCGGTGGCCATGCGGACCATGCGCACCCTGCTGCGCAGCCACGGCTGATCCGGTAAGACCGAAGGGGCGGCCCCGCCAGGGGGCCGCCCCTTTCTTCATGCCCTCGTTCCCCCGGCTTCCGCCCGCGTTGGCGGCCCGGCCGCCCGCCTGTGCTGGGCTTGGGCGCGTTCCTACGGTGGAGGTGCGGTGGTCTCCGGTTGGTACGCGGTGGTGGTGCCGGCTTCGGTCATGGGTGTGCCGTGCGGCGAGTGACCGGGCAGGGCCCGGAAGACCCAGGCCCGGTAGGACCAGAAGCGGAACAGGGTGGCCGTGCCGATGCCCAGGAACTTGAAGAGATTGCTCTGGAACGGGGCGTCCCAGCCGAAGCCATAGGTGGCGATGTAGAGCACCCCGTTCTCGATCACCAGCCCCACCCCGCTGAACACCGCGAACAGCAGCACCTCCCGGCTGCGGTGGCTGCGGTCGCGGTCCGGGTAGGTGAAGTAGCGCAGCCCCAGGTAGTTGAAGGCAATGGCGAAGCCGGTGGCGATCACGCTGCAGCGCACCACGGGCAGGCCGGTGATCCCCCGGCAGAGGTTGAAGATCCCCAGGTTGACGAAGATGCCCAGGACGCCCACCGTGCCGAACTTCGCGAACTCCCGTCCCAGCGCCAGCAGCCGCGCCGGGCCGGGCGGACGCTTCCCGCTGAGCGTCCTCTTGCTCTTCTCCGGTCGCAAGGGCATCTCCCGAAACGGTCGCCACGCATATAGGACATTGGACGCAGACAGCCGATTGTAGTGTAATTTGCCGCGAAAACTAACGCAGTGCGACGGCGAGACCACCAAGCGCAAGGACAGTGGCATGACAGAGGCGGTACTGCTCGTCGGCGGCAAGGGGACCCGGCTCCAGCCGCTGACCCTCAACACCCCCAAGCCCATGGTCCCGGCCGCCGGAGTGCCCTTCCTCGCCCACCAGCTGGCCCGGGCCGCGGCGGCCGGGGTGCGTCATGTGGTGCTGGCCACCTCCTATCTCGCCGAGGTCTTCGAGCCCTGCTTCGGGGACGGCTCGGCCCATGGACTGCGGCTGACCTATGTGACCGAGGACGTGCCGCTGGGCACCGGCGGCGCCATCCGCGGCGCCGCGGCGGCGCTGGATTCCGGGCCCGGCGACCCGGTCCTGGTCTTCAACGGCGACATCCTCAGCGGCGTGGACATCGGCCGGCTGCTGCTGGCGCATGAGCGCGCCCAGGCCGATGTCACCCTGCATCTGACCCGGGTCCCCGACCCCCGGGCCTTCGGCCTGGTGCCCACCGACCCCGGCGGCCGGGTGCTGGCCTTCACCGAGAAGCCCCAGCGCCCGGACCAGATCATCACCGACCAGATCAACGCCGGCTGCTATGTCTTCCGCCGCCGGGTCATCGACTCCATCCCCGAGGGCCGGCCGGTCTCGGTGGAACGGGAGACCTTCCCCGGCCTGCTGGCCGCGGGTGCCCGGCTGCACGGGGTGGTGGACGCCTCCTACTGGCTGGACCTGGGCCGCCCGGCCTCCTTTGTCCAGGCCTCCGCCGATCTGGTGCGCGGAGTGGTCCGTTCCCCGGCCGTACCCGGTGAGCCGGGCGAACACCTGGTGCTGCCCGGCGCCCATGTGGAGCCCGGCGCCCGGCTGAGCGGGGGCACGGTGGTGGGGCGGGGCGCGTATATCGCCGCGGGCGCCGATATCGAGGGCTCGGTGGTACTGGACGGCGCACGGATCGAGGAAGGCGCCCGGGTACGCGCCTCCATGATCGGCAACGCCGCCCAGGTCGGCCCGCGCACCGTGCTCGACGGGGCGGTGGTGGGCGATCATGCCCGGGTCGGGGCCGACAACGAGCTGCGCGAGGGGGCAAGAGTGTGGTGCGGTACCGCCATCCCCGACGCCGCCATCCGCTTCTCCGCCGTGTGACCGCGCCGCCCGTACGTACCCGCCGTCCGTCCACACCCGCCGTCCGTTACGCATTCACCGCCCGTACGCCCCCCACCGCCCGACAGCCAACGATGACGAGGGACAGCCCATGAGCCTTCAGCACACCTCCGCCGTCAGCACCCAGCTGCCCGCCGAGTGGAGCCGCACCGCGCTGACCGTGGTGATGCCCACCTACAACGAGGCCGCCAGCCTGCCCCCGATGGCCGAGGCCCTGCTGGCCCTGCCGCTGGAGGGCCTGCGCCTGCTGGTGGTGGACGACAACAGCCCCGACGGCACCGGCCAGGTGGCCGAGCAACTGGCCGAGAAATACGAGGAATCCGGGCGCCACCGGGTGAGCGTGCTGCACCGCACCGCCAAGGAGGGACTGGGCCGCGCCTACGCCGCCGGGATGACCCGGGCCATGGCCGAGGGCGCGGCCTATGTGCTGCAGATGGACGCCGACGGCAGCCACCCGGTCGCCAAGGTGCCCGAGATGCTGGGCGTCGCCCTGGCCACCGGCGCCGATGTGGTGGTCGGCAGCCGCTATGTCCCCGGCGGCACCCTCTCCGCCTCCTGGGGCCTGCACCGCCGGCTGCTCTCCCGCTGCGCCAATGTCTACGCAGGAACGATTCTGGGCACCCGGCTGCGGGACATCACCGGCGGATTCAACCTATGGAGCGCCGCCGCCCTGCGCGAACTGGACCTGGACACCGTGGACAGCGCGGGCTACAGCTTCCAGGTCGAGACCAAATACCGTGCACTGCGCGCCGGTTGCACGGTGGTGGAGGTGCCCATCCACTTCGAGGACCGCACCGTGGGCGAGTCCAAGATGAACCTGGCGGTGCAGCTGGAATCCATCGCTGTGCCGTTGCGCCTGCGCGCCCGGCGGCTGCGCGCCAAGCCCGCCCGTACCACCGGCAGAGGCCGGCGCTGACCGCCGCGTGCTGCCCCGCGCCATGCCCAGTGCCGTGACCGGCGAGGCCATGCCCCGCACTGCCCGCACCGCCCGCGCCGGCCTGCCCCGGCGGGCGCTGCCGGCGGCCGCCGGGGCGATGACCGGCCTGCTGCTGCTGATGGCGCTGCGGCTGCCCTGGGCCGGGGACCTGGGGATGCACGCCGCCGTCCTGGAACGGCTGCGCACCGATCTGCTCCACCCGGGCAACCCCCTGGTGAACGCCGACACCCCCAGCCCCTACTACTCGCCCTGGATGGTGCTGCTGGCCCTGCTCGCCTCGCTCACCGGCTGGAGCACCTTCACCGTGCTCCGGCTGGCCGCGCTGGCCGGACTGCTGCTGCTGGTCACCGGGGTACGGGCGCTGGTGCGCACCCTCAGCCCGCACCGTGCCGCCTTCCCGCTGGCGCTGCTGTGCCTGCTGCTGCTCCAGGGGGTGCGGCTGTTCGCCTGGAGCGGGGTGCCCTCACTCACCTCGCTGGCGCTCACCCTGGCCTACCCCAGCACCCTGGCCCTGGGGCTCACCCTGCAGCTATGGGCACTGACCCGCCGTGCAGTGGACGAGAGTTGGCGGACGCCCGCCTTCGCCGGACTGGGCCTGCTGGCGGCCCTGATCCTGCTCTGCCACCAATTCACCGGCGCAGTGGCCGTCTTGGGCCTGCTCGCCTTCCTGCTGGGCCGCCGTCCCCTGCCAACTCCTGGCCTGTGGGCCGGAATCGGGGTGGCCCTGGCGGTGGCCCTGCTGCCCCTGCTCGCCTGGCCCTACTACCCCTTCTTCGCCCTGACCGGCGCCCCGGGCCTGGACGGCATCCACCAGCCGCTCTACACCCATCTCGCCGGAAAGTTCTGCCTGGTGCTGCCGGGCGTGGCCGCCCTGGGCGCACGGCTGCGGCGGGACGGCCGCGATCCGCTGGCCCTGCTGTTCGCCCTGGGCCTGGCGGTGTTCACGGCCGGCGGCCTCAGCGGCCACTGGGCCTGGGGCCGGGTGCTGCCCGCCCTGCTGGTTCCCGCCCAGCTGGCGCTGGCCGTCGAGACCGCCGGAGCGGCCGGCCACCGGCGCCGGGTGCTGGGAGCGGTGACCGCGGCGGCCCTGCTGACGGGCGCCTGGGCCCAGGCCGGGGTGCTGACCTATGTCCTGCCCCGGCGGGCCGCGGCGGCGGTGCGCCAGCGGGTGCCCACCGTGCCCCTGTGGCCCCGGCCGCGCTGGGCGGCGGACCGGGTGCCGGCCGGGGCCACGGTGCTCACCGACGACTACTACGCCCTGCGGATGCTGCCCGCCTATGGCCCGTACACCGTCGCCCCCGCCTACCCCGATGTGTTCCTGCCCGATGAGCGGCGGCGCCGGGAGGCCACCCGCCGCTACTACGCCCCGGCCACCACCCGGGCCGGCCGGCTCGGCGTGCTCAGGGAGTACGGCGTGCGCTGGGTGCTCCAGCGCGCGGGCCGGCCCGGTCTGCCGCCGGACGATCCCGCGCTGCGGCCCCGGGCCCATGGACCGGGCGGGATGACGCTGCTGGAGGTGGTCGCCCGATGACCCGGCCCCCCGCCGCCCGCGACGAGTTCGGCCGCTGGCTGAGCGGACGCGCCTCCCGGCCCCTGCTCTGCGGCGCGCTGCTGCTGTATCTGCTGAGCGCCGGACGGGTGCTGGGTGACGACCGCACCGGGATCGACAACGCGGTGGTGGTCCGGGCCGCCCACACCCTGCTGGACGGCGGGGCGCCCTACGCCGACCGGCGGTTCCTCTACCCGCCCGCCGCGGTGTTCGCGGCCGTGCCCCAAGTGCCGCTCGGCGCCCGGACCCTGTTCTATCTGGCCCCCGCGGTCACCGCCCTGCTGGTGCTGGCCGGGGCGCTGCTGGCGCTGCGCATCTTCCGGGTACGGGCGGACAGCAGACTGGCCGCCGCGCTGGCCGTGGGGCTGGCCTTCTCGCTGCCCTTCCAGAGCATGGTCCACCTGGGCAACTGGACCTGTGCCTCGGTGGTCGCCTTCCCCGGCGCGCTGCTCCTGGCCCGGCGCGGGCGCTGGACGGCGGCCGGGGCACTGGTCGGCGCGGCGCTGGCGCTCAAGCCGATGCTGGTGCCGCTGCTGCTGCTGTTCGCCCTGGCCCGGCGGTGGCGGGCGCTGGCCATGGCGCTGGCGGTGCCGGTGGCGGTATCGCTGCCGGCCGCGCTGGCCATGCCCCGGCCGGGGCTGCTTCTCACCAAGACGCTGCCCTTTCTGCTGCACGGGCAGGACTCCTATGCCCGGCCCTTTGACGCCTCCTGGCCGGCGGTGCTGGCCCGGCTGGGGGTCGGCCAGCCCTTCGCCCTGCTGCTGGCGGTGCCGCCCGCGGCGGCGGCGCTCTGGTTCGCCCGGCTGCGCTGGCACGGCCGCGGCGAGGAGGGCGTACGGCTGGTGGAGTGCGCCTCCCTGCTGATGCTGTCCGCCTTTCTGGTCTCCCGCCCGGCCTTTCTGCACTACGCGCTGGTGCCGCTGCCCTCGCTGGCCGCCTCGGCGGTGGTACGCGGCGCGGCGGTGCGCTCGGTGTGGTTCTGGACGGCGCTGCTGCCGCAGCTCTCCGGGGTGCCCTGGCCCGAACTGGGCAGCGCCCGGCGGCATGCCTTCAAGGACATCGTGATGTACACCGGCCTGGCCGCGGTGCTGGCCCGTACCGCCTGGCGGATCCGCCCGCGCACCATCGAAACGGTCACTGTCAGTGGTGGCGTCTACTCTCTGAGTAGTGATTCCGAGCCCCGGAATCCTCCTGGAACGAGGTGACTTGTGAGCAGCCGGCCCCGCCCCGATGTCAGCGTGATCGTGATCGTCTACAACGACGCCGAGCGGCTGCCGCGCGCCGTGCGCTCGGTGCTCGCCCAGTCGCTGCGCAACCTGGAGGTGGTGGTCGTCGATGACTGCTCGACCGACGACACCTTCACCACCCTGCGTATCCTCACCGAGTCCGACCCCCGGGTGCGCGGCCTGCGGCTGCCCGCCAACAGCGGCGGCTGCGGCACCCCGCGCAACGCCGGTATCGAGGCCGCCCGCGCCCCCTATCTGATGTTCCTGGACAGCGACGACCAACTGCCCTACCACGCCTGCAAATCCCTGCTGCTGACCGCCGAGCGCACCGGCGCCGACCTGGTGGCCGGCGCGGTCACCCGGCTCTTCGAGCGCACCGGCGGCACCGCCCTGTGGTATCCCGAACTCTTCGCCGAATCCCGGGTGGTGGAGGGCATCCGGCAGGCGCCCGAGTACTTCCTGGACCACCTGTCCACCAACAAGCTCTACCGCGCCGGCTTCCTGGCCCGGCACGGCCTGCGCTTCGCCGAGCGGGTGCACTACGAGGACCAGCTCTTCAGCGCCCAGGCGTACACCCTGGCCCGGCGGTTCGCGGTGGTCCCCTGGCCCGTCTACACCTGGCGGCTGGCCGACGACCCGGACACCCCCTCCATCACCTCCCGCCGGGACGACATCCGCAATGTCACCGACCGCATCGCCGTCTCCCGGCTCACCGACGCCTTCCTGGAGGAATCCGGCAACGCCGACCTCAGACCCGCCAAGGACACCGCCTTCCTCCGCCATGACCTGCGCCTCCACCTGGGCGACCTGCCCTTCCGGGACCGGCGCTGGACCGAGGAGTTCGCCGCCGCCGTCGCCCCCTGCCTGGCCGAGGCCGCCCCCGAGGCACTCGCCGCCATCCCGCACGAACAGCGGATCTGCCAGTACCTGCTCAGCGCCGGACGGTACGAGGAGGCCGCCGAGTGCGCCCGCACCCTGGACCGCCCGCGGATCGCCCCGCGCCGGGTGCTCAGACAGGCCGGACGTACCTACTGGGGCGCCACGGCGCCGGAGAGCGCCCGCGCCGCCGATGAACTGGACATCACCGGCTGGCGCCTGGACGAGCAGCCCTTCGCCACCGGTCCGCTGCGCCATGAGGTGGCCTCGCTCACCCCCGAAGGCCCCCTGCTGCGGCTCACCCTGCACACCTACGACCCCGCCGGACTGCTGGCCGGGCCCGCCGCCCTGCGCGCCGAGCTGCGGATCACCGCCGCCGGCCCCCCGCTGGCAGTGCGCTTCTGCTATGCCCCGGGCAGCGAACTGCGCACCGCGGAACTGCTGTTGGATCCCCGCCGGATCCCCACCGGCCTCAAGGGCTTCCGCGGCCGCCGCCACCCGGTGATCGTCCTGGAGCGGCAGGGCCTCAGCCGCACCGACCCGCTGCTGGCCCCGGCGGAGCTGCCGGTGTTCTCCGCCCGCCTCAACGGCCAGCTGCTCAGGGTCCGTTGTGAGCGCACTGGCGCCGGGCGGCTGGAGTTCGACTGGGAGCGCACCGGAGTGCTCGGCTGCGCCGAGGCGGCGGCACCCAGCCTGGAGCCGGTACGCCACCGCTTCCAGCGGCTCACCCGCCGGGTCACCGGGCTGCGCGCCAAGGGCCTGGTCTGCCATGAGCTGGGGCGGCTGCCCATCGACGAACACCTGGTGGTCTTCGAAGCCCTGGAAGGCCGCGGCTACGCCGACAGCCCCCGCTATATCCACGAGGAACTGCTGCGCCGCGACCTGCCGTTGCGTGCCGTGTGGTCCTACGCCGACAGCCGCGAGGGCTACCCCGAGGGTGTGCCACTGGTCCGCCGGGGCAGCTGGGAGTATGTCCGCACGGTGGCCCGGGCCCGCTACTGGGTGGACACCCATGGCTTCCCGATGCCCTTCCCCAAACGCCCCGGCACCCGCTATCTGCAGACCTGGCACGGCCAGGCGTTCAAGCACATGGGCTATGACGTGCCCGAACTGCGGCTGGCCGGCCCCGGGCGGCGCCGCCGGCACCAGATCATGGTGGACCGCTGGGATGCGCTGATCGCACCCAACCCGGAGTTCGAGCGCACCTTCGTCCGCGCCAATGAGTACACCGGCGAGCTGCTGCGCACCGGGCTGCCCCGCAATGACGTCCTGGTCCGCTGGAACGAGCCGGAGCAGCGCAGAAGGGCCGCCGTCACCCGGGAACGGCTGCAGATCCCCCAGGGGCGCCAAGTCCTGCTCTATGCCCCGACGTTCCGCGACGGGGCGCGCAGCAGCGGCGAGTCCATCCGGGTGGACCTGGCGGAACTGGTGCGCGGGGTGGGCGAGGAGTGGACGGTGGTGGTCCGCCCGCACTACTACGAGCGCTTCACGGTGCCCCGCGAGCTGGGTCACGCGGTGCGCGACGGACGGGAGTTCACCGACCTCAACGATCTGCTGCTGGCCTCGGACGCCCTGCTCACCGACTACTCCTCGGTGATGTTCGACTATGCCAATCTGGGGCGGCCCATCCTGCTCTACGCCGATGACTACCAGCACTACCGCAGCTCCCGGGGCACCTACTACGACCTGGCCGAGATCGCCCCGGGCCCGCTGCTCGCGGACACCGGGCATCTGGTGGCGGTGCTGGGCGATCTGGCGGCGGTCCGGGAGGAGTGGGCGGGGGCGTATGAGCGCTTCCAGGCGCGGTTCAACCCACTGGAGACCGGGCGGTCCAGCAAGTCGGTGGTGGACCTGTTCTTCGAGGGAGGCCCCCGGTGAGCCGTCGCAATCTCTTCCTGGTCGGCATCGATGTGGACTCCATGGGCGGCTCCCAGCGGGTGCTGCACACCCTGGCCCAGGGCTTCGCCGAGCGCGGGCACCGGGTGGAGCTGATCGGGATCCGGCCCAGCCCCGAGCCGCACACCTATCTGGCCCGGCCCGCCTATCGGCACACCACGCTCTACCGCTCGCCGCCGTCCCCGCGCTGGGAGGCCCGCTCACTGCGGGAACGGCTGGATCCGGTGCGGCTGCGGGCCGCGCGGGCGGAGCGGCGGGAGCGGGACCGGGCCCGCTCCCGGCTGGCCCGCCGGTTCGCGGCGGTGCCGCACGGCTTTGTGGTGATGGGCTCGCCCTGGGCTGCGGACTGGCTGGAGCCGGTGGCCCGGCCACGCCTGAAGGGGATCGGCCAGTACCACGAGTCCTACCTCCAGGCGTGCAACAGCGACAATCTGCGGCTGATCCTGCGGCACTATCCCGGGCTGGAGAAGTCGGTCTTCCTGAGCGAGGCGGACGCGGAGGAGTTCCGGCGGCAGCGGCTGCCCAATGCGGTGGTGCTGCCCAATCCGCTGCCCTTCGCCCCGGGGGCGGCGGCCCCGCTGGACACCCGGCGGGTGGGGGCGGTGGGCCGGCTCGACCCGGTCAAGCGGCTGGACCGGCTGCTCGATGCGTTCGCGGCGGCTGAACTCTCCGACTGGGAGCTGCACTTCTTCGGCGACGGGCCGGTGGAGGGGGAGCTGCGCGCACAGGCGGTGCGGCTGGGGATCGCGGAACGGGTCCGGTTCCGGGGGGTGGTCAGGGATGTCGCGGCCGCCTACCGCGAACTGTCCGTGCTGGCACTGACCAGCGAACGGGAGGGGCGCCCCATGGCCCTGGCGGAGGCTTCGGCGGTGGGGGTTCCCTGTGTGAGCTTCGATCTCTCGGGCGGGGTACGGGAGTTGGTGGCGCATGGTGAGACGGGGGTGCTGGTGCCGCCTGGCGATGTGCGGCGCTTTGCGGCGGGGTTGCGGCAGCTGATGACGGATTCCTCGCTGCGGCGACGGTACGGTGCGGCGGCGCGGGTGCGGGTGGCTCCGCTGGGGTTGCCGGAGGTTTTGGATCGGTGGGAGGGGTTGTTTGAGGAGATTGAGCGGTGAGGGGTTCCGGGGGTTCGGGGTGCGTGCGGTTGTGTTCCGGGTGCGGGCCGCCCGTGGTCGCTCGCGCAGTTCCCCGCGCCCCTATGGGGCGCGGCGGCGCAGGCGGCCGCGGAGTACGGCCCAGGCGCCCCGGGGGCCGGGGGCCACGCGGAGGGCGAGGGAGCCGCCGGCCGTTGGGTAGGGCTGGGCCAGCAGGAGCCCGGAGCGGAGGCTGGGCAGGATGCGGCGTGGTGATCCGCCGATTGCCCGGACGGCGGTCCACAGGGATCCCCCGCGGCAGCGCAGTCGCACCCGGAAGTCCCAGACAAGCGGCAGCGGCTCGCCGGCCACCGTCTCCAGGGCGAAGGACAGCCGGGCGGTCCAGCCGGGGCCGGACGGGGTCAGCGGGGCCGAGCAGGAGCGCACCGTGTCCGTGCCCCGCAAGCGCAGCTCCACGGTGATGGAGGTGGGCTCGGCGGCGGAGAGGCGGTCGTACAACTCATGGACGGTGAGAGTGAGTTCGGCGCGGGGCGGCCAGGACGTCAAGCGCAGGGAGCCGTCCACCGTCACCGGCAGCCGGCGCACCGGTTTGGCGGTCAGCCCGTCCAGCCGTACCGAGGGCAGGTCGTCCGCCCATACCGGGTGGCCGTCCGACCGGGCGTAGGGCGGCAGCAGGCGGGCCGGGCGGGTGGCCAGCTGGGCGAGGCGGTCCAGGTCGCGGGGGTGCTCGGCGGCCAGTACCACCCGGGCGATCCAGTGTGCGGGAGCGCGGGAAGCGGCCAGTTCGCCGGGCGTGTAGGCGGCCAGGAGGTCGCGGGTGGTCCGCCACCAGGCCCGCCGGTAGGCGGGGCCGCGCAGGGGCAACTCCCTGGTGTAGAGCCGGAGGTCGTGGTCGAGGAACTTCACCCGGGCCGCCCGGGCCAGCTGGTCGCGGCCCGCGTCCTGGAGGATCCGTACCGCCTGTGTATGGGCGTGCACCCGGGCCCGCCAGTTGCCCACGCTCTCCCGGTCGAGGGAGAGGGAGGGTCTGGCCGCGTCCCGGCGGACATGCCAGATATAGACCTGCTCGGGGACGGTGGCGATGGGCGGGGCGGCCGCCAGCAGCCGGGCGGTGAAGACGAAGTCCTCGTAGCGGAAGGGGCCTTCGGGGAAGGTGATGCCGTGCTCGGCGAGGAAGTCGCGGGCGTAGAGCTTGTTGACGCAGAGGGTGTCGTGCAGCAGTGCGGGGCGGTCCTCGGGGGAGCGCAGCAGGGCGGCCTCCCGGTAGAGGGCGGGCTGCCAGCCGGTGTCGCGGCCCCGGGGGAGTTCGCGGCGTACACACAGACCCGCCGCGACCGGGGCGTTATGGCGCAGGGCGGCGCCGAGCAGGGTCTCGGCGGCATGGGCGGGCAGGAGGTCGTCGCTGTCGAGGAACATGACATAGGGCGAACCGGCCGTGCGCAGGCCCTGGTTGCGGGGGGTGCCGCAGCCGCCGCTGTTTGCGGTGCGGTGGATGACCCGCAACCGGGGCTCGGCGGCGGCGAGTTGGTCCAGGACGGCGCCGGTGCCATCGGTGGAGGCGTCGTCCACGGCGATGACCTCGCCGGCCACCGGGCCCTGGGCCAGGGCGGAGCGGACCGCGTCGGCGATATGCGCCGCGTCGTTGTAGCCGATGACAATGATGCTCACCGCACCGGTGAGCGGAGTGCCGGGGGAGGCGGGATGGACAGGCGTTTCGCTTTCGTTCACTGCCACGAAACCCTTTTTATCGGCTAAGTATGGCCAACCAGGGCATTCTCGGCGGTGATGCGGCCGAACGGCGGGGAGGGGTCGGGAATGCGGCGGATGGCCCCGGCACGGCCGTCACCAAACAGGCCGTCACCAAACAGGCCGTCACCGGAAACACTCGCCATCGCGCTGCCCGCCCTGGCCATGCTCGCCCTGGGGCTGTGGGGGCTGGACCGGGGCACCATGTGGCGGGACGAGGGCGCCACCTTCCAGGTGGCCCGCCGCTCGGTTCCGCAGATCATCCGGCTGCTCGGCCGGGTGGACGCGGTGCATGGCCTGTACTACCTGCTGATGCACCCGGTGCTGGCGGTGCGCCCGGACGAGGTCACCCTGCGGCTGCCCTCCGTGCTGGGGGCCGCCGCCACCGCCGCCCTGGTGGGTGCTCTGGGCAGCCGGCTGGCCCGGCCCCGGGTGGGGCTATGGGCCGGGCTGCTCTACGCGGGCACTCCCTTTGTGAGCCACTACGCCCAGGAGGGCCGCTCCTATGCCCTGGTCGCGGCGGGCGCGGCGCTGGCCACCTGGCTGCTGGTACGGGCGGTGGAGCAGGGCTCGGTACGCGGCTGGGTGGCGTATGGCGCGGTGCTCGCGGTCACCTCGCTGCTGCATGAGTTCGCGGTGCTGCTGGTGGCGGCGCATGGGGTGACCCTGCTGTGGTCCAGGGTGCGGTGGCCGGTGTGGCGGGGGTGGGGATGCGCGGTGGCGGCGGCGGGTGTGGTGCTGGCGCCGCTGGTGGTGCTGTCGCGGGGGCAGAGCGAGCAGGTGTCCTGGCTGAGGAGGCCGGGGGCCGCCGAGGCGGAGGCCCTGGTCCGCGCCTTCGCCGGGCCCGGACGGCCGGTGCTGGCGGTGACCCTGCTGCTGGCCGCGGTGGCGGTGCCGGCCCCGCTGCCCCGGCGGGGCCCGCTGGGGCTGAGTGCGGTGGCGCTGCCGCTGGTGGTGGTGGGGCCGGTGCTGCTGTTCGCGGTGTCCCAGCGGCAGCCGCTGTTTCTGGACCGGTATCTGCTGTTCTGTGTGGCGGGCCTGCCGCTGCTGGTGGCCGCCGGGGCGGAGCGGCTGCTGGGGTGGCTGCCCTGGCGGCGGACGGTGGTGGTGGCCGGGGTGCTGGCCATTGGCGCGGCCTTCGCCGTCCAGCTGCCCGGGCAGCGCAGCGAGCGGCTGCCGTCCGGCCGTGGGGACCAGCCGGCGCTGGTGGCCGCGCAGGTGGGCCGGCTGGCGCGGCCGGGGGACGCGGTGCTCTTCCTGCCGCACTATGAACGCCGGGTGGCGCTGTTCTACCCCCATGACTTCAGGGGCCTGCGCGATCTCACCCTGGCCGCCTCGCCCGCCGCCTCCGGCACCCTCTACGGGCGGGACACCGGCACCGGTGAACTGCTCTCCCGGCTGGGCCGGTTGACGCCCGGCGACCGGCTATGGGTGGTCTGGGACACCACCACCGTGGGCGGCCGCTGGTTCCGGGCCCAGCGGGCCGACTTCGCCAAGTGGCGGGCGCTCAACGGGCGTTGCCGGGAGGAGGCGTCGGTGTTCGTACCCGGCGGTGCCGTCTCGCGCTACCGCTGCGGGCAGGGGACGGTCACTTCACCGCCCCCGCCATCACCCCGCTGATGAACTGCCGCTGGAAGGCGAAGAACACCGCCAGCGGAATGATCATCGAGAGGAAGGCGCCCGAGGACAGGATGTCCACATTGTCGCCGAACTGCCGGACCTGCTGCTGGAGGGCCACCGTGATCGGCGGATTGCCGCTGTCCGCGAAGATCAGGGCGACCAGCATGTCGTTCCACACCCAGAGGAACTGGAAGATGCCCAGGGAGGCGATGGCCGGTCCGCCCAGCGGCAGCACCACCCGGGTGAACAGGCGCAGTTCGCCCGCCCCGTCCAGCCGCGCCGCCTCCAGCAGTTCACGCGGGATCTCGGCAAAGAAGTTGCGCAGCAGGAAGATGGCGAAGGGCAGGCCGAAGGCGGTGTGGAAGAGCACCACCCCCACCGTGGTCTCGAAGATGCCCAGGGCGTTGAAGAGCTTGGCCACCGGGATCAGCGCCACCTGCATCGGGACCACCAGCAGGCCCACCACCACCATGAACCACCAGTCCCGGCCGGGGAATTCCAGCCAGGCGAAGGCATAGGCGGCAAAGGCGCCGATCAGGATCACCAGCGCGGTGGCCGGAACGGTGATCAGCACCGTGGTGAGCAGTGAGTGCATCACCTTGTCGTTGTGGAAGAGCGTGTCATAGCTGGAGGTGGTCAGCTGCCCGGGGTGGGCGAAGACCTGCCACCAGCCGGAGGCCGCGATGTCCGAGCGGTCCCGCAGCGAGGAGAGCAGCAGCCCCACCGTGGGCAGCAGCCAGAACAGCCCGACCGCGACCAGGAACAGCCGCATCACTCCGCCGCCCAGCCGGGCGGCGATCCGTTCCGGCAGGGGCCGGGTGGCCCGTACGCCCGTTCCGGCAGTGGTCATGGCCGCCGCTCCCTCCGCATCCGCCGGATATTGACGATCATCACCGGCAGTACCAGCAGCAGCAGGAACACCGCGATGGCGCTGCCCACGCCCTGGTTGACATCGGTGCCGAAGGAGGACTGATACAGCTGCAGGGCAAGGACATTGGCATTGCTCAGGCTGGAGCCGGGGGCGATGATGTAGACCAGGTCGAAGATCTTCAGCACATTGATCATCAGCGTGATCACCACCACGCCCAGCACCGGTGCCAGCAGTGGCACCGTCACCCGGCGGAAGACCTGCCACTCATTGGCGCCGTCCACCCGGGCCGCCTCCAGCAGTTCCCTGGGCACCCCGGCCAGTCCGGCCGCGATCAGCACCATGGCGAAACCGGCCCACATCCAGATGTAGGCGCCGATGATGGAGGGGGTGACCAGGGACGGGCCCAGCCACTCCACCCCGTTGTAGCGGGAGGCGAAGTTGCTGCCCGGCAGCCGCAGTTGGGCGCCGTCCGTCTTGCCCGGAAGGGTGAAGGTGCCATCGGCGGCGGTGGTCGCCGAGGCCACCGTACGACCCTCGCGCACCGCCTGCACCTTCACCCCCGCCAGTGCCTTCTTGCCCGCCCCGATCCGGCCCGGGGTACCGCCGCCGCCCTTGACGAAGTCCAGCCAGACGGTGCCGGTGACCTTGCCCGGCACCGGTTCGGCGGCCACCGCGTCCTTGGCCCCGCTGACATCCTCCGGCTTGACGGCCACCAGCGGCAGCGCCGCCGGACTCCCGGCATGGGCCGCCGACTTGGTGGTGTACGAGCCGCCGCCGGTGGCCGTCAGCTCCCCGCCCGGCCGGGGATGGGCGCCGGGGAAGGGGGCCGGTTCGGCGAAGGTGTCATGGATGCCCACCCACACCGCGTTGGCCACACCCTTGTCCGGACTCTGCTCGTACACCAGCCGGAAGATGATGCCCGCGGCGAGCATGGAGATCGCCATCGGCATAAAGACCACCAGCTTGAACGCCGTTCCCCAGCGCACCCGTTCGGTGAGCACCGCGAAGATCAGACCCAGCGCGGTGGCGATACTGGGGGCGGCGATCACCCAGATGACATTGTTCTTCAGCGCCGTGCGGATGCGTTCGTCGGAGAAGACCTCCCGGTAGTTGTCCAGGCCGGTGAAGCCATGGCCGGAGGCGTCGAAGAGGCTGCGGTAGACGGAGTAGCCGATGGGATAGACGACGAGCGCGCCCAGCAGGGCCAGCGCCGGCAGCAGGAACAGGGCGGCCACCCAGGGCCTGCTGCCCAGCACCCGGCCGCGCCCGGCCGCCGGAGGTATCGGTCCGGGGGCGGCCGCCGCCCCCGCGGTCGCGGTGGTCATGGCGCCGCGCCCGTCAGTTCTTGAACGCCTTGGCGGCGTCGGACTCCAGCTTGCGCTGGGTGCCCTCGATATCGGAGGGGTTGCGCAGGAAGTCCTGGAGGTCCTTCCACTCGCCCTGGCCCGGCTTGCCGCCAAAGGCGGCGGGGGCCTGGTCGGACATGTCGAAGCGGAAGTCGTCACCCGCCGCCACCAGGGCCTTGGCGATGGAGCGCTGGGTCTCGTCCGGGTAGGCGGCCTGGTCCAGGTTCTTGTTGGCCGAGATGAAGCCGCCCTGCTTCGCCCAGACCTGGGCGGCGTCCGGGGAGGCCAGGAAGGTCAGCAGGGCCTGGGCAGCCTGGTTGTCCTTCAGCGCCACCCCCACATCGCCGCCGGTGACCACCGGGGGCTTGGCGCCCACCGAGGGGAAGGGGAAGACCTTGGCGTCGGTGCCGATCCCGGCCTTGGCGGCGGTGATGTTGGCGGCCGCGAAGTCGCCCTCGTAGACCATGGCGGCCTTGGACTTGTCCCCCTTGGCGAAGACCTGGGTCACCGAGTTGGGGAACTGGGTCTGCAGGGCGCCGTCATTGCCGCCGGCCAGCAGTTCCTTCTTGCCGAAGAGCTGGGCCAGGGTGGTCAGGGCGTCCTTGACCGAGGGGTCGGTCCACTTGATCCTATGGGTGGTGAGCTGGTCGTACTTCTCCGGACCCGCCTGGGAGAGATAGACATTCTCGAACCAGTCGGTGAGCGTCCAGCCGTCGGCGCCGCCCACCGAGACCGGGCTGACGCCATAGTCGGCGATGGTCTGCGCGGCATGCAGGAACTCCGGCCAGGTCTTGGGCTCCTGGACGCCCGCCGCCTGGAAGATCTTGGTGTTGTACCAGACCAAGGACTTGTTGCTGGCCTTGAAGTAGACGCCATAGCGCTTGCCCTGGTACGAGCCGAGGTCCTGCCAGCCCTTGGGGAAGTTCTTGGCCAGCTCGGCGGTGGCGCTCTCGGAGAGCGGCTTCAGCCAGCCCTTCTGTGCGAACTCCCGCAGGGTGCCCGGCTGTTGCAGCAGTGCCACATCCGGCGGGTCGCCCCCGGCGACCTTGGAGCCTATGAAGGCCGACATGTCGTCCCCGCTGGGCACATAGGACACCTCGGCGCCGGTGCGCTTGCCGAACTCATCGAGGACCTTGGTGAAGTGCTGCTGCTCGGTGCCGGTCCATACCGCGGTCACCTTGATCTTCTGGCCGCTGAGCCTGGGGAGTTGGACGGTGTGGGGTATGGACTCCGTCGCCTTGGCGGACGACTTGTCCTTGCCGTCGTCCCCGCCCCCGCCTCCGCCACAGGCCGTGGCGGTCAGCGCGAGGCCCGCACTGACGATCAGAGCGAGCGCGGTGCGGGTGGTGGTGCGTGTGCTCAGCAGAGTGGTGCGCATTGCCGTCCTCCCCGTGTGCCGTGTGATCAGTCCTACGCCGCCTGGTGGGTGCTCGCAATAGTGCCGGGGGCGCAGGACAGTTGATCGTGATGGGGATGTGACGTTGGGTCAGTGATCCGCGGCGCGGCGGCTCACAGCAGCGGGGGTGCCGCCTGGGCGCCCGCCGACTGGGCGGCCCGTTGCAGCGCACTGGCCAGCAGCGCCAAGTCGGTGGGGCCGTTGCCCAGTTCGCGGACCGGGCGGCGGGTGGGCGGATCGCCCATGCGCCGCCAGTCCAGTGGCACCACGGTGGGGCGGAGGGTGGCCGTCCGGGGGATCCGGCCGGTCACCCGCCCCGACTGGAAGGGGGTCACCGCATCGTCGTCCGGCCGGTGCAGCCGCCCGCGGCCCGGGGCGGGCCGCCCCGTGGAACCATCGGCTCCGTCGGTGGTGGGCGGGGTGACCTCCGGCGGGGCGATCTCCAGGGTGGCCCGCAGGCCGGCCCGTTCCACCGCCGCGGTGTCGGCCGTGCGTTCCGGCCGGCCGGAGGCGGCGATCAGATGGACGCCCAGCCGCTCACCGTCCCGGGCCACCGCCTCCAGGGCCCGGACCACCGAACCGGCGGCCGGCCGGCCGGTGCTGCCCAGCGCGGGCGCCACCAGGGCGTCGAAGTCGTCCACCAGGACCACCAGCCGGGGCAGCGCGTTCTCGGCGGTATGCGCCGGGGTGCCGCCGTCCCGGGGGGTACGCAGCTGGAGGGTGCCGGCCGAGGAGGCGTCCAGATCGCCGGTGGCACTCTCCGGCGGGCGGCGCGGACCGACGACCTTGGTGGTGCCGGCCGCATTGGCGGCGGGGGCCGGTGCGGGCTGCTGCGCGTGCCAGGCGCAGAAGTCCAGCCGGCCCAGCAGCTCGGCGCGGCGCTTGAGCTCCGAGCTGAGCGCCTGGGCGAACTCCCGCATCCGCACCGGGTCGGCGGCGGCCAGATAGGTCGAGACATGCGGCAGCTCGGTGCAGACCCGCAGGCCCTCGCCGCGCTCCGCGGCGGCCCCGTCCACCAGCACCAGCGACAGCCGGTCCGGGCGGTCGGCCGCGGCCAGCGAGGCGGCCAGCGCGCGCAGCAGCTCCGTCTTGCCGCTGCCCGGACCGCCCTCCACCAGCAGATGCGGGCCGTCCGCCGCGAGGTCCACGGCGAGCGGGCCATGCGGACCGGCGCCCAGCACCGCCACCGCGCGGCCGCCGGGACGGCTGCCCGGGTCCATGGCCGCCGCCCAGCGGGCGGTCAGCGAGGCCGGGGTGGCCCTGGCCAGCCCCAGCTCGTCCAGCAGCCGGGCGGTCCGGGGCAGGGCGGCGACCCGCGCGCCCGGGCCGTAGGCGTCCGTGCCCTCGGCCAGCCGCAGCGGGGCCAGCGCGCGGGCGAAGCGCTCGGCCCAGGGCTGGGAGACCGCGTCCAGGGCCGCGATCACGGTGCCCGGGCCGCCGGCCGGGGCGCGGTGGATGACCTGGACCGCGGTGGCCACATCCCCGCTGAGCAGGGCCACCACCCCGCAGTGCGGGAAACCGGGGGAGCCGCGCTCCGCGGTGGCCAGAGTGGCCGAGACGGGGGAGGCGGGGGTGGTGGCCGGGGCGTCCGCGAGGCAGACCAGATGGATTCCGGCCGCCGCGCCACAGGCCGCCAGCCGGGCCACGGTCTCCCGCAGCGCGGGGGTGCCGGGGTCGCCGTCCACGATCAGCACGGTGTACGGGCCCTGGTGGGCGGCGGCCGCCGCGGCGACCTCCGCCGGCCCGGCGACCGGCCACCGCGGGCCCAGCGGGCCGTCGTCCAGGCGGCGCACCAGCTCGGCGGTGCGGGCGGTGGCCTGCTCCTGGTCATAGGCGACCAGCAGCCGGCAGTCCTGCCCGGCGGACGGGCGCAGATGCGGCAGCCAGCCCAGCCAGGACCACTCCGCCTGCCGCTCCTCCTCGGAGCGCGAGCGGTCGGCGCTGATCAGCACATACTCCAGCACGGCGGGGGAGTGCAGCGCGGCGAGCTGGGCGAGGACCGAACGGGCCAGGCCGGACAGCCGGGCCCGGGGCCCGGCCAGCCCCAGCGAACCCGCCTCCCGCAGGCCCACGGCGACCGGGACGCAGGGCAGCGGGCCGGTGCCGGGCGGCAGGCCCGGCAGATGCCGGTCGGCCGAGCCGAGGCGGACGGACAGCAGGTCCGGGTGGTCCGGGCCGCGCTCCCACAGGCGCGGGCCCGGGCCCAGCGCCGTCAGCAGCACGGCCGCCGGATCCGGCCAGCGGTCGCGCAGCTCGGCGGCGGTGACCTGGACGCGGGGCTCGGCCGCGCCGCCCTCGGCGGGCGACGGCTCCACGGCCCCCGGCCGCAGCGCCCCGCCACGGCCGCCGGTGAGCCGGCGGGCCCATGCCGCTATGCCACGACCGCGCCTGCCGCCTTCGCGCTGCGGTGCCGCGCTGTCTTCACCGCCCTCGCCGTTCCGGGCGTTGCCGTCTGCACTGCCTCCCTCGTCTGCCTTGTTGCCCGCCTTGTTGCTTGCCTTGTCGGCGCTGCCGGCCAGCACTCCGCCGCGGCCGCCATGCGTTTCGGAGGCGGCCGAAATGCCGAAGTGGGCGGTTCCGGTGGTGCCGGTGGTGTAGGCGGATGCCACGGTCGCGCTGACCGAGGGCCGGTGCTGCGAGGCGGCGTAGGTGCCCGAGGGATTCCCGGTGTGACGCGGCACCCCCTCGCCGCCCCCACGCGGGGAGGCGCCCTGCGGTGCCGGTTCGGCTTCGCCGGGAACCGGACTCGCCGGATGCGGGATCAGCCCCGGTTCGGCGGGGGTGGCGCGCCCCGTCCTGGGTCGGCCCGGTACCGCCGGGGCGGTGTGCGACGCGGTGCCCTGGCCGTCCGCCGTGGCACTGCTCGCCGGGTGCGGGGCCCTGCGGGACGCCGCCGCCGAGCCCTGGGCTTCCGGCCCGCCGCCGCCCCCACCGGCACCTGCCTGCGCCACGGCCGGTGCGCCGAATCCCGTTCCCCGCACGCCACTTGGGGCGCCGGCCTGGCTGCCCCTGTGGGCGGTGGTGGCACTTGCCGGGTGCGCGGCTGGGGCGGGCTGGTTGGGGGCCGTGCAGCCGGTGTACGGGTCGTGCGGTGCGGTGGCCGCGGGGGTGCTGTCGCCGGTGCCGGGTCGGCCGGGTGCCGCCTGTGTGCCGAACGCGGGGCGTGCCGAGGCGCCTTGGGGCACGGCGTGATCGCTGTAGCCGGTGGTGTCACCCGGTCGGTGCCCGGCCGGACCGGCTTCGCTGGTGTGGCTGGAGTCGAGCTGGCCGGGTGCCGTTGGTGCTTGGAAACCGGCGTGCGACGCGGTGCCGGTGCCATGGGCGGGCGCCCGGCTGCTGTGGTCCCTGGCGGTGTTCGACGGGCCGGGCCGGCCGGGCCCTGCCATTGTGCCGAACTCGGGGTGCTTCACGGCGCTTTGGGGTGCCGCTGGGCTGGATTCGCCGGCTGCCGCCGAGCCGGTGTACGGGCGTTGTGGCGGGGTCGCTGACTCGGTGCGGCGGCCCATGCCGGTGCCTGCCCGGCTGGCGGGCGTGGTGGGCGCCCCGGGAGCGCCGGAGCCCGGAGCGGCTGCCGAGTCGGTGTGTTCCGTACCGATGCTCGCGGCGCCTGCGGCTGGGCGAGCGCCTGACGCACCGGCGTGGCTTGCGCCAGTACCGGTGGGGTGCGCGGTCGCCCCGGTTGCGCCGTGTGCCGTGCGCGTGCCGAACTCTGGGCGCTGCTGGGCGCCTTGGGGCGTTCCCTGGCCGGTGTCGTCGGTCGTGCCGCCTGCCCGGTGTGCGGCCGTGCCGGGTTGGCTTGGTGCCATGGAGTGGTGCGGCACGGTGCCAGGTGCCTGGGGCGCGCCGAATCCGGCGCTGTGTGCGGCGACTTGGGATCCCATGCGGCCTGCGTCGGTGTCTGCCGGTGGTGCGGTCGGCTCCATCTCGCCGGGTGCGGGAGGCATGTTGAAGCCAGGGCGTCGTGCGGCGCCCTGGGAAGTCGCTTGGCCGGTAACGCTGGTGGCGCTACCCGCCGGGGGTTGGCTCAGTGCGGTCGGGGCCGTGTGCGGGCGCTGCGACGAGGTGGCCGACGGGCTGGTGCGGCTCATGCCGGTGCTTGCCGGTCGCGTGGTTCGCCCGGTGGCATCGGGGGTCGTGGGGCCGGGTTGGCCGTTGCCTGTCCGGTGCGCGGCCGAGTCGGTGTGCTGGTGCTTCGGTGCTGCGTCCGATGGGTTGGTGTGGCCCGTACCGGCGCCCGTGGAGCGGTCGGCGGACCGAGGCGCGCCGGGTGCCGCGTGTGTGCCCAAACCCGGGTCGTATGCGGTGCCTTCGGGTACGGCGGGGTCCGCGTGGCTGGTGATGCCGCTTGGCGGGTATGCGGTCGTGCCGGGTTGGCCCGGTGCAGCGTGGTAGCGCGGTGAGGTGGCTGACGGGCTGGTGCGGCCCGTACCGGTGCCTGCGGGGTGGTCGGCGGACTGCTGTGCGGTGGGTGTCGCGGGCGTGCCGAACTCCGGGCGATATGCGGCACCTTGGGAGGCCGATGGGCCGCCCTGGCTCATGCCGGTGCCCGTCGGGCGCGGGGCCGGTCCGGTTGTGCCGTGCGCCGTGGGGGTCGCGGGGCCGGTGTGGCCGCTCGCGTTGTCTGCCTGGCCTGCGGCCGAGGCCGTGTGCGGGTGGTGCGGCGAGGTGGCTGAGGGGCTGGCGTGACTCGTGGTGGCGTCGCCGGGACGGGCGGTCGTGCCGCGTTGACCGGGCGCGGTGAACCCGGGTTGCGGCGCGGTGGCCTGAGCGGCTGCCGGGTCGGTGTGGCCGGATGCGACCGGTGCGCCGGAGCGGGGGTATGGGGCGGTGTTCGCCGGGCCCGTGGCGGGGTCCTGGCTGCCGGTTGGCGTGGCTCCGCCGAAGGGGGTGTGCCGGGCGGTGCCGTGGGCGGCCGGCGTGCCGGTGTCCGTCGGGTGTGTGGCCGCTCCGGCTGTTGTCGGTGCGCCGGAGCGGGGGTACGGGGCGGTGTTCGCCCGGCCCGTGGCGGGTCCGTGGTTGCCGGTGGGGGCGGTTCCGTCCGAGGCGGGGTGGGGCGTGGCCGACCGGCCGGTGTCGGCCGGTCCGGGCGCCGGGGCGCCGGAGCCGCTGAGGGCCGTGCCGCCGGACGTGGTGCGGAGCGTGGCCGTGCCCTGGCCCGTGGTCGTGGGGACGGCGGGACGGGCCGGGGTCACCCGGAGGTGGCCCTCGCCGTCCGGGGCGGTGGGGAGCGGGCGGGGGACGCCCTCGTCCGCGCCGTGCAGCACCAGGGCGGACTCGCCGACCCGCAGCAGCGGGCCGGGCCGGAACGGCACCGGGCGGTCGTCCACCGGCGTGCCGCCGAGCGTGGAGCCATTGGTGGAGCCCAGGTCATGCAGGGTGACCCGGCCGTTCGCGGCCACCGTCACCGCGCAGTGCAGCCGGGAGACATCGGGGTCGTCCAGCGGGATATCGGCCGTGGCGGACCGTCCGACGCGGACCTCCCCGCCGTGCAGCAGGTGCACCCCGCCCGCGTCCGGCCCGGAAATCACATGCAGCCGGGCCGTCGCCTCCGGCAGCCCGGACAGCGGCACCCCCGCATGGAGCTCGGGATCGGCGGGCCCGCCCAGCGAGAGCACCGCGCCATCGATCAGCGGCGGCTCGCCCAGCGCGCAGCGCTGCGGATCCAGCCGCTCGGCACCCGCGTAGACCACCACCGCCCCGCTGCCGAGGTCGGAACCGGCCGCCGCGACGGCGGCGGCCAGCCCGCTGGTCACCCCGGCGAGCGCGGTCCCCGCCGGAGCGGTGACCAGCACATCGCAGGCGTGCGCGATCTGGCCGCCGAGCGGCCCGAGGACGGTCAGCCGGATCTGCATCGGCGTCAACGGTCCCTTCCCGCCCGGTCGCGCCGGGGGCGGCAGCCCTCCCCCGGCCACATACGAGCGCTTCGGCACGTACAGGTCCACCACGGAGCGCGGGGCCTCCCGCGTCGCCACCCCGGCGCGCAGCGCCACCCCACCGCACCGTGCTGCGAGCATCCTCGCACCTGCCACCGACAGCGCGCCCGGCGAGAGCCAATTCGTGATCTTGGACGACCATCCGAGCAATGCGAAAACGCCAGCTCGTGGCCGGGAGGTGGCTGATTTGTTCAAGGGGGTGCACACTCCGGGGCCGGTTCGCCGACCGGTATTGACGCCGCCTGGCAACCGAGCGCCCGGAAAGAGCGTCTTTCTCCCAAGCCACACCCGGACAAGGCCCCGGCCGGGCCCGGCCCGCCATCGGTCGGCCAGCCGGACGGCGGGGCGGGCGGCACTACAGTGGGCGCCAGGCCGAGCACCCCAGAGGCCATCGAAACGGATCACGACCAGGGAGCGCATGACGTGCGGCCGGTAGGCAGCAAATACCTGCTCGAGGAGCCGCTCGGACGCGGAGCCACGGGCACCGTCTGGCGTGCGCGCCAGCGCGAGACGGCGGGCGCCGAGGCGGCGGTTGCCGGGCAGCCCGGCGAGACCGTGGCGATCAAGGTCCTCAAGGAGGAGCTGGCCAACGACGCGGATGTGGTGATGCGCTTCCTGCGCGAGCGCTCGGTGCTGCTCCGGCTCACCCACCCCAATATCGTCCGCACCCGCGACCTGGTGGTCGAGGGCGATCTGCTGGCGCTGGTGATGGATCTGGTGGACGGGCCGGACCTGCACCGCTATCTGCGGGAGAACGGCCCCTTCACCCCGGTCGCCGCAGCCCTGCTGACCGCCCAGATCGCCGACGCGCTGGCCGCCAGCCACGCCGACGGCATTGTGCACCGGGACCTCAAGCCGGCCAATGTGCTGCTGCGTGACGAGGGCGGCCGGATGCACCCGATGCTCACCGACTTTGGCATCGCCCGCCTCGCCGACTCGCCCGGTCTGACCCGTACCCATGAGTTCGTCGGCACCCCGGCCTATGTGGCGCCGGAGTCCGCCGAGGGTCGTCCGCAGACCTCCGCGGTGGATGTCTATGGCGCGGGCATCCTGCTGTACGAGCTGGTCACCGGCCGTCCGCCGTTCGCCGGGGCGACCGCGCTGGAGGTGCTGCACCAGCACCTGAGCGCCGAGCCGCGGCGCCCCACCACCGTCCCCGAGCCGCTGTGGACGGTCATCGAGCGCTGTCTGCGCAAGCGGCCCGAGGAGCGGCCCAGCGCGGAGAACCTGGCCCGCGCCCTGCGGGTGGTCGCCGCCGGGGTGGGCGTACACGCCAGCCCCGAGCAGGCCGAGGCCGCCCTTGGCGTGGCCGCCCTGCTGGCGCCCGACCCGCAGCCCGCCCAGGTGCCCGGCACCGGGCTGGGCGGCGAGGCCGACCCCACGCAGGTGCTGCCCCCGGCGGGCGGCTACGACCCCAACGCCGCCACCAGCCTGCTCCCGCAAACCGGGCCCAACGCCGACCCCACCCAGGTGCTGCCCGCCGGCTCGGGCCCGTACGGCGCCTCGGACCCCACCCGAGCCATGCCCGCCGGTTCCGGCCCGTACGGCGCCTCGGACCCCACCCGAGCCATGCCCGCCGGTTCCGGCCCGTACGGCGGCGCCGACCCCACCCGTGCCATGCCGCCCGTCCCGCCGGAGCAGCAGCCGGACGGACCGCACCCCTGGCAGACCCAGCTGCGCCAGGCCCGGGACCGCAATGACCAGACGCAGGTCCAGTACCTGGACCCCAGCGAGGACCCGCTGCGCCGCCGGCCCACCCGGCGCCCGGGCCAGCCGCCCCAGCAGCCGTACGGGCAGCAGCCGCAGCAGCAGTACGGCCAGCAGCAGCCCCCGCAGTATCAGGACCCCCGTCAGCAGCAGCTGCCCTACACGCCCCAGCGCACCCGACAGCCGCAGCGTCCGCCCCAGTACCAACAACCCCGGCAGCAGCCACAGCCCCAGCCGCAGCACTACGCTCCGCCGCAGCCCCAGCCCGAGCCGCCGAGGGCACCGCGCCGGGAGCCCCGGCCGCCCCGGCAGCGCAGCGCCAACCCCATGCGCATCCCGGGCCTCGGCTGCCTCAAGGGCTGTCTGTTTATGATCGTCCTCCTGGTGATCGCGGCCTGGGCGCTGTGGACCTTCACCCCGCTCAAGGAATGGGTCGCCGACGGCAAGAACTTCTGGGACACCGCCCACGACTGGTATGTCTCGGTCAAGGACTGGGTGTCCAGCCTGGGTTCCGGCTCGTAACCGGCCGGGCCCCGAACCCCCGGTGCACCGGCTCCCGGAGGGCTTCCCGGCAAGGCTTCGGAAAGGCTTCCCCGAAAGGTGTTTTCTGTCCGGGAGGGAAGCCGGGTACCGCTCGGTGCCCCTAACATCCCCTCAGCCGAAGTAGGTTGGTGGGCGACGCGCCTGCTCGGAAGGACGCGCCTGTCTCAGGAGTCGGGGAACAGTCTTGGCACGGAAGATCGGCAGCCGGTACACCGCCCACCAGGTCCTGGGCCGGGGCAGCGCCGGCACGGTGTGGCTCGGCGAGGGGCCCGAGGGCCCGGTCGCCATCAAGCTGCTGCGTGAGGACCTCTCCTCCGACCAGGAACTCGTCGGCCGCTTCGTCCAGGAGCGGGCCGCCCTGCTGGGCCTGGACCACCCCCATGTGGTCGGAGTCCGCGACCTGGTGGTGGACGGCGCCGACCTGGCCCTGGTGATGGACCTGATCCGGGGCACCGACCTGCGCACCCGGCTGGACCGGGAGCGCCGGCTGGCCCCCGAGGCGGCCGTCGCCATCGCCGCCGACATCGCCGACGGCCTGGCTGCCGCGCACGCCGCCGGGATCATCCACCGCGACGTCAAGCCGGAGAACGTCCTGCTGGACATGGAGGGGCCGCTGGGCCCCGGCGGGGCGCACCCGGCGCTGCTCACCGACTTCGGCATCGCCCGCCTGGTGGACGTCCCGCGCCCGCCCCGGGAGCGCGCCGCCGAGCCGGGCCGCGCCTCCGGCCAGCGCAGCGTCATCGGCACCCCGGACTATCTGGCCCCGGAGATCATCGAGGGCCTGCCGCCGCGCGCCTCGGTGGACGTCTATGCGCTGGCCACCGTCCTCTATGAGCTGCTGGCCGGCTTCACCCCCTTCGGCGGCGGCCACCCCGGGGCCGTGCTGCGCCGCCATGTCACCGAGACCGTGGCCCCGCTGCCCGGCATCCCGGATGAGCTCTGGCAGCTGCTGGTGCAGTGCCTGGCCAAGGCTCCGGCCTCCCGGCTGCGCGCCCCGGAGCTGGCGGCCCGGCTGCGCGAGCTGCTGCCCCAGCTGGCCGGGCTGCCGCCGCTGGACATCGACGAGCCGGGCGGGGACCCGGCCGACGGCGCCCGGGACGGTGCGTACGACCCCACCGCCGCGATGGCGCCCGAGCCGCGCCGCCGGGGCGCGGTCCCGCTGGTCCCCACGCCCGCCTTCGACTCCAGCCGGGACACCCACACCAGCATGCGGGTGCCGGGCCCGGACGAACTGGCCGGCGGAGCGCATGGCACGGCGCGGGCGCCCCGCGCGGCAGGCGAGCGCCGGGCGGGCTCGGCCCGGCACCGCGGCCCGGCCGAGGAGGCCCGCGGCCGCCGGCTCAAGCTGGGCGCGGCTGCGGTGGCGCTGGTCACGGTGGCCGGGGTGGGCGGCTGGTTCGCCGTCTCCGGTGATCACGACTCCGGCGATGCCAAGCCGGGTATGCACCGCACCGACCCCGCCCCCTAGCCGCTCCCGGACGGACTGGACCGGGGTGCGCCGCACAGCGGTTAGTCTGGTTGCGTGGCAGTCGTTGATGTATCCGAAGAGCTGAAGTCCCTCTCCTCGACCATGGCGTCGATCGAGGCCGTTCTGGACCTCGACAAGATGAGGGCTGACATCGCCGTGCTCGAGGAGCAGGCGGCCGCCCCCTCCCTCTGGGACGACCCGGAGGCGGCGCAGAAGATCACCAGCCAGCTGTCCCACCTCCAGGCCGAGCTGCGCAAGACCGAGTCGCTGCGCGGCCGCATCGACGACCTCGGGGTGCTCTTCGAGCTCGCCGAGGCCGAGGGGGACGCGGACACCCTGGCCGAGGCCGAGGGCGAGCTGGTCGCGGTGCGCAAGGCGCTGGACGAGATGGAGGTCCGCACCCTGCTGTCCGGTGAGTACGACGCCCGTGAGGCGCTCGTCAACATCCGGGCCGAGGCCGGCGGTGTGGACGCCTCCGACTTCGCCGAGCGGCTGCAGCGGATGTATCTGCGCTGGGCCGAGCGCCATGGCTACAAGACCGAGGTGTACGAGACCTCCTACGCGGAGGAGGCGGGCATCAAGTCCACCACCTTCTCGGTGCAGGCCCCCTACGCCTATGGCACCCTCTCCGTGGAGCAGGGCACCCATCGCCTGGTGCGCATCTCGCCCTTCGACAACCAGGGCCGCCGCCAGACCTCCTTCGCGGGCGTCGAGGTGCTGCCGGTGGTGGAGCAGAGCGACCATGTGGACATCGACGAGTCCGAGCTGCGCATCGATGTCTACCGTTCGTCCGGCCCCGGCGGCCAGGGCGTCAACACCACCGACTCCGCGGTGCGTATCACCCATATCCCCACCGGGATCGTGGTCTCCTGCCAGAACGAGCGCTCGCAGATCCAGAACAAGGCCACCGCCATGAACGTCCTCCAGGCCAAGCTGCTGGAGCGGCGCCGCCAGGAGGAGCAGGCCAAGATGGACGCGCTCAAGGGCGACGGTGGCAACTCCTGGGGCAACCAGATGCGTTCGTACGTCCTGCACCCCTACCAGATGGTCAAGGACCTGCGGACCGAGTTCGAGGTGGGCAACCCCCAGGCGGTGCTCGACGGTGACATCGACGGCTTCCTGGAAGCCGGAATCCGCTGGCGGAAGCAGCAGGAAAAGTAGGTCAACTCGCCCATAATCGGGCGTACTTCCTGAATCTGCCTTGACGTCCTTCCGGAAACTCGGAAGGCTGGCGTGTGGCATGCGTATCACTGGGGTGCGTGTGGTGGGGGGTGCAAGGCCCGGCCTTACGGGCCGGTGTTGCCACACGCCATCCCCCGAGTGCCACGACCCTGTGTATGGCTGCTCCACTGACGAGTACAGCTACTGGGGGTAGCAGGCAGATGACGAAGAAGACGCGGCTGCGCGCCGCGCGGATCACCGCCGGTGCGGTGATAGTGGCGGGTGCCTCGCTGACGGCCGCGGGTGCGGCCTCGGCCGCCGGGATCGACGTGCCGCTGAGCGGTCTGTCGAAGACCGAGGCCCATGGTGTGAGCACCCAGCCCGCAGACGACCCGACCGGTCCGGCCACGCCGACCGGCGACCCGACCTCGATCCCGCAGCCGACCGAGCAGCCCACCGGTCAGCCCACGGACCAGCCGACGAGCCAGCCCACGTCGGAGCCGACGCAGCAGCCCACGAGTGAGCCCACCCAGGACCCCACTCAGCAGCCGACGCAGCAGCCGACGCAGGAGCCCACCCACGAGCCCACCCACGAGCCGACGCAGCAGCCCACGGGTGAGCCCACTCAGCAGCCCACTCAGCAGCCGACCGGTGAGCCCACCCAGCAGCCCACCGCGCAGCCCAGCGGGGACCCGACGGCCCAGCCCACCCAGGGTGACCACGGCTCCACCAACGGCGACAACGGCAAGACCTGCCCGGTGGACACCAACAGCGGCAACTGCAACACCAGCACCGAGGTCATCGGGGCCCAGCCGGTGCAGCAGGCCAAGCCCAAGGAGCAGCTCGCCCAGACCGGTGCCGGTCAGACCACCTTCCTGCTGGTGGGCGCGGCGACGATGATCGCGGGCGGTATCGGCTTCCGGCTGCTGCCTCGGCTGATCAGCCGCAACACGGCGGCCTGAGCCGGGCAGCGCCTGACTCGGGCACTGCCCGAAGAAGACGGAGGCCCGGAGCGCACCGCGCTCCGGGCCTTGTCTCGTCCAGGGTCGTTCAGGGGTCTTCCAGGGTCCGTTCAGGGCTCGCTCAGAGGGCGAAGCCCCGAGCGGCCACCGCCACCGCGACCAGCGCCACCAGCAGCGCTATCAGGGTGGCCGGGGTGAGCCCCGGGAACAGGCCCTCCTGCTGCAGCCGCTCCCGGCTCGCCCGGCACACCGGGCACCGGCCCTCGCTCACCGGGGCCGCGCAGTTGGCGCACACCAGTCGGTCGCATGTCATGCGATGTCCTTCCTCCGGTACGTCCAACGCGCGGGTGGGCCCTGCGGTTCCCTTACCACTGTGCCAGCTTTCCCGCCGTTCGGCGCGGCCGGCCCCCTGTTGCCCGGGTGGCGTCCCGATTGTGCTGGTTTTGTCCCCGAGGCGGGCGCGGGTAAACGCGCCAACACAGGATGCCGACTGCGCGTACACGGGTCGTTCGCGTATGGTCACGCACACCGACGGGCGCCGCGAAGGCGGCGTTCCGTGCCGCTCCTCAAGGTCCGACGCGTGGTGCACTCGTGATCCGATTCGACAACGTCTCCAAGTCCTACCCGAAGCAGAACCGCCCGGCGCTCCGGGATGTCTCGCTTGAGATCGAGAAAGGCGAATTCGTCTTTCTGGTCGGTTCCTCGGGCTCCGGCAAATCCACCTTCCTGCGCCTGCTGCTGCGCGAGGAGCGGGCCAGCCATGGCCAGGTGCATGTGCTGGGCAAGGACCTCTCCCGGCTCTCCAACTGGAAAGTGCCGCAGATGCGGCGGCAGTTGGGCACGGTGTTCCAGGATTTCCGGCTGCTGCCCAACAAGACGGTGGGGGAGAATGTCGCCTTCGCCCTGGAGGTCATCGGCAAGCCGCGCGGGGAGATCCGCAAGGCCGTACCGCAGGTGCTGGAACTGGTCGGCCTGGGCGGCAAGGAGGACCGGATGCCCGGTGAACTCTCCGGCGGTGAACAGCAGCGGGTGGCCATCGCCCGGGCGTTCGTCAACCGGCCGATGCTGCTGATCGCCGACGAGCCCACCGGAAACCTGGACCCGCAGACCTCGGTCGGCATCATGAAGCTGCTCGACCGGATCAACCGGACCGGCACCACCGTCATCATGGCCACCCACGACCAGCAGATCGTGGACCAGATGCGCAAGCGCGTCATCGAACTCGAGCAGGGCCGTCTCGTGCGCGACCAGTCGCGTGGCGTCTACGGCTACCAGCACTGAAAGGCATAGAGAACAACGCCATGCGCGCCCAGTTCGTTCTGTCGGAGATCGGCGTCGGTCTCCGCCGCAATCTCACCATGACGTTCGCGGTGATCGTCTCGGTCGCTCTCTCGCTGGCCCTCTTCGGCGGCTCGCTGCTGCTGCGCGAGCAGGTCAGTTCGATGAAGGGCTACTGGTACGACAAGGCCAATGTCTCGATCTTCCTCTGCAACAAGTCCGAGGCGCAGAGCGGCGGAAGCTGTGCCAAGGGCGCGGTCACCGAGGAGCAGAAGAAACAGATCAAGGCCGACCTCGACAACATGAACATCGTCAAGAAAGTGGACTACGAGTCGGCCGAGGACGCTTACAAGCATTACCAGGAGGAGTTCCGCAAGGCGCCCATCGCCGGTGCGGTCACCCCCGACCAGATGCAGGAGTCCTTCCGTATCAAGCTCAAGGACCCCACCAAATACGACGTGATCACCAGCGCCTTCGCCCAGCGCCCGGGCGTACAGCAGGTGCAGGACCAGAAGCAGGTGCTGGAGCCGCTGTTCAACCTGCTCAATGGAATGAACTACGGGGCACTGGGCGTGATGGCGCTGATGCTGGTGGTGGCGCTGACGCTGATCGTCAACACCGTCCGGGTCTCCGCCTTCAGCCGCCGCCGGGAGACCGGCATCATGCGGCTGGTGGGCGCCTCCAGCTTCTACATCCAGATCCCGTTCATCATGGAGGCCGCCGTCGCCGGGCTGCTGGGCGGCATGCTGGCCTGTGTGATGCTGATCTGCGGACAGCACTTCCTGGTGAACAACTGGCTGGCGCACCACATCGACGTCATTCAATTCATCGGCTGGGGCTCGGTGTTGAGCAAGCTGCCGATGGTGCTCGCGGTGGGTCTGCTGATGCCCGCGCTGGCCGCCTTCGCCGCGCTGTGGAAGTACCTCAAGGTCTGAGCCCGGGGTCCGGCCGAGGCCGTGGCGCTTCCGCGGATGCGTCAACTCCCGTATGTCAACTCCCCGTACGGCGCCGGTCCGGTGGCCTAGACTCACGCGCATGTCCGGACCGGCCAGGTACGTTCCCCGGCGCCGCGCCCGCTGTGGCGCGGCGCTGACGCTGGTCTTCGCGGGGGTGCTGGTGACCGGTGCCGCCGCCGGCTCCTGGAGTGCGGCCGGCCGGCACGGCGTACCTCCGGTGCCCGCCGCGGGCGAGGTGCTGGGGGCCGGTACTGACGACGCGGGGCGCCATGGCGGCGACCGGTGGGGCGCGGTGTACAGCGCCGAGGAGTACCAGGGTTTCCAGCGCGCTCTGGACGGTGCCTATGTCGGGGTGGGCCTGTCGCTGCGGAGCCGGGGCGACGGCCGGATCGAGGTGGCGGACGTCCAGCGGGGCAGCCCGGCCGGCCGGTCGGAGATCGCAGCCGGTGACGAACTGCTCAGCGTGGACGGGGCCGGGGCCGCCGGGCGCCCGGTGACCGAGGTGGTCTCCCGGCTGCGCGGGGACTACGCGGGCACGGCCCGGGCCGGTACCCCGGTACGGCTCGCGCTACGGCACGGTGGGCGCACACTGCGGCTGACGCTGCGCCGTGAGCGGCTGTCCGCCCAGAGCGTGGTGGCGGACCGGTTCCGGGCCGGCCGGACCGCCGGAACCAAGATCAAGGTGGGCGCCTTCACCCGGGGCACCGGGGTACGGGTACGCCAGGCGGTCCGGGAGACGGCGCCCGGCGAGGGCGTCCTGCTGGACCTGCGCGGCAACTCCGGCGGCCTGGTCACCGAGGCGGTCGGCACCGCCTCCGCCTTTCTGGACGGCGGCCTGGTGGCCACCTATGACGTACACGGCCGGGAGCGGGTCCTGCGGGCCGCGCCGGGCGGGGACACCGGACGGCCGCTGGTGGTGCTGGTGGACGGCGGCACCATGAGCGCCGGAGAGCTGCTGGCCGGAGCGCTGCAGGACCGCGGCCGGGCGGTGCTGGTGGGCTCGCGCACCTTTGGCAAGGGCTCGGTGCAGATGCCCAGGGACCTGCCGGGCGGCGCGGTCGCCGAGCAGACCGTGGGCCGCTACCGCACCCCCTCCGGGCGCCCGGTGGACGGCCGGGGCATCACCCCCGACCTGGAGGTCGAGGGCGATGCGGAGCCCCGGGCCCGCGCGGTATTGGGTGGCCTCGGCGGGGGGTCCTAGTGCGAGAATGGGTGCCTTATGGCTAAGGCGAAAGCGAAAGAGAAAGAGGGCGGGCGCAAGCTCGTCGCGCAGAACAAGAAGGCGCGGCACGACTACCACCTGCTGACCACCTATGAGTGCGGCATGGTGCTCACCGGCACCGAGGTGAAGTCGCTGCGCCAGGGCCGGGCCTCGCTGGTGGACGGCTTCGTCCAGATCGACGGCGGCGAGGCGTGGCTGCACAACGCCCATATCCCGGAGTACGCCCAGGGGACCTGGACCAACCACAGCGCGCGCCGCAAGCGCAAGCTGCTGCTGCACCGTGCGGAGATCGACAAGCTGGCGTCCAAGGCCGATGAGTCGGGCCACACGATCGTGCCGCTGGCGCTGTACTTCAAGGACGGCCGGGCCAAGGTGGAGATCGCCCTGGCGAAGGGCAAGAAGGAGTACGACAAGCGGCAGACCCTGCGCGAGAAGCAGGACCGCCGGGAGTCGGACCGCGCCATCGCCGCCGCCCGCAGGCGCCAGCGGGCCCTCGCCGGCCGGTAGCGCCCGGTAGCTCCCCGGAGGGAATGCGCTGGCACCGCCGGGCGTTGGTCACGTACGATGGGCGACGCACTCCCCCTCGCGGGGGTGCGCTCTTTGAAAACACCACATGGGGATGATCGGTTTCGACAGCGGATGTCGAAGCAGGGGAAGCGAGCCGAGGAAGCGGCAATGATCTCGTAAACCATATGCCGAAACCAATAATCGCCAACACCAAGCGCGATTCCTTCGCCCTCGCTGCCTAAGTAGCGACTCGCGAAGTGTCAGCCCGGGGCTGTTCCCGACCCGGATCCTGGCATCAGCTAGGGAACTAAACCTCCAGGCCCGGTCGCGGGGCCCGGAGGGAAATCAAACAGCGGCTGGGCCCGTCGGAGACTTGTTCGCGTGATCTCCGGGGCCGAGAAAATCGCAGCGAACTGCGCTCGGAGAAGCCCTGGTTCCGCACCGTTGGACGCGGGTTCGATTCCCGCCATCTCCACTCGATCCCATGTGAGGTCAAGGCCCCACCGCTGCCCGCGGTGGGGCCTTTGCCGTAGCGGGCCCGGGCCCAACGGGCAACCCAGGGGCGCCCCGGCCCCTCTTATCCGGTGACAAGGGGGTGGCGCGATGAACTGGACGCGGACGGCCGTTGCCGTGGCGGGCGCCGGCGCGCTCCTGCTGACGGGCGGCGGCCCGGCTGTCGCCGCCGCGGGCGGCGGGGTGCATGTGCTGCTCAACGGTGCCTTCGACAACCGGCCCGGAGAGCTGATCGACATCGATGTGCAGGGCGCCCGGGGCGAGGTGACCGTTTCCTCACCGGTCTTTCCGCACCCGGTCCGGCTTGCCCCCTACACCGACCGGGACTCCGGCGCCCGGGCCCACCATGGCCGGCCCGCGGTGGGGATGGGGGTACGGCCCGGCTCCTACCCGCTGACCGTGCGCGCCTCGGGGCGGGTGGTGGCCCAGGACCGGGTGGAGGTGCGGGAGTCCCGCCGGCCCACCTTCCAGGTGACCACCCCGGACGATGTGATCCGTCCCGGGGAGCAGTTCGGGGTCTGGTTCGACGACCTCTATCCCGGCGAGCGCGGCACCTCCTTCACCGTCTCCTCGCCGGTCTTCGCCCATCCCGTGCGGCTGGCGCACGATCCCCGGGGCAGTCACTGGAACAACCCGCGGATGTTCAGCGGCCTGGTGACCCTGCCGCGCAATGCCAAGGACGGAACCTACAAGGTCACCCTGACCGGGCCGGGCGGGCGGCGGATCGCCGAGAAGCCGCTGGAGGTGGGGTCCGCGGAGCCGGGGGACAGCGACTATCTGGGCCGGCCCCGGGGGCCGGAGTTCTTCCCCTCCGCCGGGCACCCCGACGCGGCCCGCGCCCGGCGCACGGTGGGGGCGGGCGGGACCGTCAACGTCCTATGGCGGGACGCCTCGCCGGACCCGGGCGAGGAGGAGCAACTGACGGCCACCTCACCGGCGTTCGAGCATCCGGTGCGGCTCAGGCGGGATGACAGCAAAGCGGGGGACGGGGACGATCCGCGCTTCTACGGTCCCGCGCACATCCGCAAGGGGCTGGGGCAGGGGAGCTACCCCGTGACCGTGGTCAGCCACCATGGCCGGGTACGGCGGACCGAGCACCTGATCGTCACGGCCGCCTCCGCGGGCGGGGCGGCGTCCGGCACGGCGATTCTGCTGGCCGGCGCGGGGGTGGGTACGGCGGCGGCCGCGGCTCTGGGCGGCGCCTCCCTCTGGCGCCGCCGCCGCGCCCTCTGACTACGCCGCGAACTGCGCGCCCTGCCTCAGCCCCGCCAGGGGCGCGGGGAACTGCGCGCCCGGCCACGCGCGGTCCGCAGATGACGTGTTGCGTTAGCCCCGCCAGGGGCGCGGGGAACTGCGCGACCAGCCACGTGCGGTCCGCACATAAAAGATCGCACCCGGCGCCGCGGCGCGGTCTGCGTTCGGCTGCGGGCCGCCGTGGGTTGGTCGCGCAGTTCCCCGCGCCCCTGGGGTGCCCGGCGCGCAGTTCGCCGCGCGCCTGGCGGGGCGGATCTAGCGGCTGGCGGAGGCGAAGAGGCGGTAGCGGCGGTCGGCGGGGAAGGCGGGGGGTATGTCGTCCGTGGCCCACTCGGAGAGGACGATCACCTGGGAATCGTCCAGCGTGGAGTGGAAGTGCGCGGCCAGCAGACCAGCAGGTGGCGCAGCCGACAGCTGAGCCGCCGCCGCCTCGGCGGAGCCGCCCGGGAGGAAGCCCACCGCCGTGACGGCCGGGGCGCGCACCTCGTCCGGCACCACCCCGGGCCCCAGCCGGGTCCGGTTCAGCCCCGGCCGTTCGATGCCCGGCACCAGCTCGTCCACCGGCCGGATCGCCGCGGCCCGCCCGCTGCGGGCGAACTCAAGGTGCGCCTCGGCGCTGGTCCACTGGGAGCAGAAGAGCAGGCCGGAGCCGTCCAGGTCGATAAAGATGTGTTGCCACAGCTCCTGGTCGGGCCGGTCCGGCCAGCCGGCCAGCAGGGCGTCGGCGGCGGCCCGGGACCGCTCCTCGGTCCCCGTCTCCCAGCGGCTGATCAAGGTGATGCCCGCCTCGGGGCGATGCATGGTGTGCAGTCGTGACATGGCGACGACCCTGCTTCCTCAACCGCGCTTGATGTCAAGCGCCGACCGGGCAGCCCCCCACCCGGACCCCGCCTCCCGGGCGCCCCGCGCCCCGGGGCTTCCGGGCGGGCGCCCGGCCGGGCACCCTGGGGGTGCGTACCCCCGTACCTTCCGGAAAAGGTGACACGCGCATGACGGCGGCCTCCCATGACCTGCGGTTCGACTCCGGCCGGCTGTGTCTGGACCTGGTGGCCACCGTGTCCGGCCGGCCGGGCGAGGAGCCGGTGGACCGGCTGGGCACCCCCGAGCGGCTGCGCCGCTGGCTGCTCGGCTCGGGCGCGGTGCCCCAGGGCACCGAACTCCAGATGGTGGACGCAGGCTGGCTGGGGCGCTTCCACGCCGCCCGTGACCTGCTGCAACGGGTGGTGCGGGCCGAGGTCGGCGGCCGGGCCGCCGATCCCGACCTGGACCGGGTCAATGCCATCGCCTCCGCCGCCCCGCCGGTGCTGCGCGCGGTGCGCGGCGCCGACGGCGGTCTGATACGGACCGTCGCCGGCCCCCCGGAGTGCGGCGCCCTGGTGGGCCTGGTGGCCCGGGACGCGGTGGAACTGCTCACCGACCCCGCGGTGCGCGTACTGCTGCGCCAGTGCGAGGGCGAGTCCTGCACCGTGCTCTATCTGGACACCTCCCGCGGCCGGCGCCGCCGCTGGTGCTCCAGCGAGGTGTGCGGCAACCGCGAGCGGGTGGCCCGGCACCGGCGCCGGGTGCTCAACGGCTCGCGCTGAACGGTCAGTTGCCGGCGGACTCGCTCGCGGTGTGGTTGACGAAGAGGTAGTCCGCCCGGTACGGCACCGCCAGCCGCGGCTGCCGCCCGGGGTCGCAGCTGCCCGAAGGGGCCGTACCGCCACGGGTGTTGAGGCGCAGCACCTCGCCGGTGCGGGACAGCAGCCCGTTACGGGCGCCCGACTGCCGGGCGGCCAGGTCGAGTTCGGGAATGTTGTCGTCCCCATTGGGCAGCTTGGCCAGCAGGGTGCCGGTGATCTCGGAGCCGTCCGCCGCCTTCCAGCGCGGCGCGGTGCCCGGCCGGTCCTGGAGGTGGCCGATGCCGCCGTCCAGGGTGGCCCGGGCGCCGCTGCGGGCGAAGGCGAAGCTGCGGTCCGGCTGCCGGGTGCAGGTGTAGAGCTGCCGGCCGTCCACCACCGAGGCCGCGAATCCGCCCGGGGCGCCGGAGAGGTCGGCCGGGCCGCTGAGCCGGTGCAGCCGGCCCCGTACCGCGCCCGCCGGGAAGCGGTCGGTGTGCAGATTGAGGTAGTAGTGGCCGGGGTTGGCGACCAGGTCGGCCAGGAGCTCGCCGTCGGTGACCCGGACGGTGCCGGTCGCCGAGGTCCGTCCGCCGGGCAGCCTGGTGGTGAAGAACGGGATCCGCACCGGCCCGTTCTGCCCCTGGTCCCCTTCATGGAGGTGGCCCATGGTGGGTGCCCCGGTGCCATGGAAGTGGAAGGCGTAGGAGACCTGGTCGCCGCGTACCCGGAGGAAGGCGACGGCCCGCCCCGCGGGGTCGGCCGGCGGCGCCTCCTGGTCGCCGCCCAGGCCGGCGGCGAAGTAGACGGTGCGGGTGTGTCCGGCGGTCCGGTCGCCTAAGTCACCCGGCGCGTCCTCCGCCCCGGTCATGGCGCCATGCCGGACGGCCGGGTGCATCGCGGCCGTGGAGTCGCCGTTGGGCAGGGCGATGCCGAAGGCGGTGCCGGCCGCTATGGCGCCCGCCGTGGTGCAGATGGCGAGGATGACGCTGCTGCGCTGCATGGAGATTCCCCCTCCGGAAAACCGGTGCCCCCTGCACCGGCCGTCGGCCAGTCGTACGGACGCCGGGCGGGGCCCGCTCAGCCGCGGCGGCTGATTTTTTCCCGGCCGGTTTCCGCGGTGGACCTTTCCCGGCGGACTTTTCCCGGCCCGGCGGCTGAGCGGATCGCTGCCGGGGTCCGTATTCACCGGCAGAAGGGCTCGGGACTCACCGGCAGAAAGGCTCCGGTTCACCGAGGGAAGAGCTCGGGGAGAAGGGCTCGGGGATTCACCGCTTCGCGCTATCGACCGAGGGATGGACGTGCGCAAGGATGCCCACGTGGCTGACCGGACGGGCCCCGATGAAGAGCTGATGCGGGCGCTGTACGAGGAGCACGCCGCCGCCCTCCTGGCCTTTGTCTCCCGCCTGGTGGCGGGCGACCGGCAGCGGGCCGAGGACGTGGTCCAGGAGACCCTGCTGCGCGCCTGGCGCAATGCCGACCGGCTGCGCGGGGCCACCGGCTCCGTACGGCCCTGGCTGGTGACCGTGGCCCGGCGCATCGTCATCGACAATCACCGCAGCCGCCAGGCCCGCCCCCGGGAGGTGGACCCCGCCCCACTCGAACAGATCCCGGCGGAGGACGAGATCGACCGGGCGCTCCGCCTGATGACGATCTCCGACGCGCTGGGCGACCTTTCCCAAGCCCACCGAGAGGCTCTGATCGAGACCTACTTCAAGGGACGTACGGTCGGTGAGGCCGCCGAGGCGCTGGGTGTTCCGGCCGGGACGGTGCGGTCCCGGGTCTTCTACGCCCTGCGCTCGATGCGGCTCTCGCTGCAGGAACGAGGAGTCACGCCATGAACGGGTCGGCACACCACATGGACGTGGGCGCCTATGCGCTCGGCGTCCTCGACCCGGCCGAGGCGGCCCGCTTCGAGGAACACCTGGCCGAGTGCGACCGCTGTGCCGGGGAGCTGGAGCAGCTGCTGGTCGTCACTCCGCTGCTGGCCGAGCTCAAGGAGACCGGCCCGCCGCCCCGGCCCCGGCCGGAGGCGCTGGACGGCCTGCTGCGGCGGGTGACCGTGGCCCGTTCCGTCCAGCGCACCCGGCGCTCGGTCCTGGTCGCCGCGGCCGCCGCGCTGATCGTGGCCGGCCCGCTGACCACCCTGGCGCTCACCGGACAGGAGCATCACCCGGAGAGCGCGGCCGAGGAGATGTACGAGCAGGGGACGAAGCACCACGCCGTGGACCCGGCCACCAAGGCGGATGCCACCGTCTCCCTGGCGAGCAAGCCCTGGGGCACCCGGGTCGCCCTCAAACTGGGCCATGTCAAGGGCCCGTTGACCTGCCGCCTGGTGGCCGTGAGCCGCAAGGGGCAGGAGCAGACGGTCACCACCTGGGCCGTACCCGCCTCCGGCTATGGGACGGACAAGGGCGACAAGTGGGGCGCGGGGCCGCTGTACACCCATGGCGGCACCGCCTTCCCGGTCAATGACATCGCCCGCTTCGAAATCCGCACCCTCGACGGCGGG
Source organism: Streptomyces orinoci (assembly GCF_003121295.1). GTDB lineage: Bacteria > Actinomycetota > Actinomycetes > Streptomycetales > Streptomycetaceae > Streptomyces > Streptomyces orinoci. The sequence goes on along the minus strand of NZ_PHNC01000029.1, from coordinate 870,378 downwards.
CATCTGGCCACCGTCAACATCTGACTTCGGTGCCATACCTCTCATGTCCTGACAGGTGCGCTCCCCGCCGGGATTCGCGTACGGTTGAAGGCTGCCCTACGCACACAGAAGGGGGCCTGGGTGGCCGCGCAGAACGCCACACGCGCGCACGTGGCGACGGATACCGGGAGCACCGAGCACCCGGACGGGATCCGGGACCGGGAAATCGGTGCCGAACAGCATCATCTGGACCGGGTCTACCGGCGCCTTGAGGAGAAGATCCACGAGGCGGAGTTCCTCATGGACGACGCCGCCAAGCGCGGCCAGGTCGGCACACCGGGAGCGCTCGCCGAGCGTGACGCCCAGGTGTTCCGGGCCGGGGTCCATCTCAACCGGCTGAACAACGAGTTCGAGGACTTCCTCTTCGGCCGCATCGACCTGCTGCGCGGCAAGGACGGCAAGAAAGGCCCGGACGGGGCGTACACCTCCGTGGACCCGGCCGACGACGCCGTGCAGGACGAGCGGGCGCAGATCGCCGAGACGCTGCACATCGGCCGGCTCGGGGTGCTGGACGCCGACTACTCCCCGCTGGTCATCGACTGGCGGGCGCCGGCCGCCGCACCCTTCTACCGGGCCACCCCGGTGGCGCCCGGCCGGGTGGTGCGACGCCGGGTGATCCGCTCCAAGGGCCGCAAGGTGCTGGGCGTCGAGGACGACCTGCTGCGCCCGGAGCTGACCACCACCCTGGACGGGGCGGCGCTGCCGGTGGTGGGCGACGGCGCGCTGATGGCCGCGCTGGGGCAGGCCCGCAGCCACACCATGCGGGACATCGTCTCCTCCATCCAGGCCGAACAGGACCTGGTGATCCGGGCCCCCGCCGCCTCGGTCACCGAGGTGGAGGGCGGCCCCGGCACCGGCAAGACCGCGGTGGCCCTGCACCGGGCCGCCTATCTGCTCTACCAGGACCGGCGCCGCTACGCGGGCGGCATTCTGATCGTCTCGCCCACCCCGCTGCTGGTGGCCTACACCGAGGGCGTGCTGCCCTCGCTGGGCGAGGAGGGCCAGGTGGCCATCCGGGCCCTGGGCTCGCTGGTGGACGGGGCCGAGGCGGACACCTATGACGAGCCCGCCGTCGCCCGGATCAAGGGCTCCTCGCGGATGCTCAAGGTGCTGCGCAAGGCGGTGCGCGGGGCGCTGGACCTCGGCGAGGTCCCGGAGCGGCTGCGGGTGGTGGCCTTCGGCGCCCGGGTGGAGCTGGACGCGGCGGAGCTGGACCGGATCCGGCAGAGCGCGCTGGGCGGTACCGCCCCGGTCAATCTGCTGCGCCCGCGGGCCCGCCGGCTGATCCTGGACGCGCTGTGGGCCAAGGCGGGCGGCCCCCGCCGCTACACCGACCGGGAGCTGGCCGCCGAGGCACGGGCCGCCTTCGACGAGGACATCACCGGCGAGGACTCCTTCACCGAGTTCCTGGCCGACTGGTGGCCGGAGTTGACGCCCCGTCAGGTCCTGGTGGCGCTGGCCGACGAGCGGCGGCTGGCCCGCTTCTCCCGCCGGGTGCTGGCGCCCCGCGAGGTGCGGCTGCTGGCCCGTTCGCTGTCCCGGCTGGACGCGGACGGCCGGGGCCCGCTCTCGGTGCACGATGTGGCCCTGCTGGACGAGCTGCAGACGCTGCTCGGCGCCCCGGCCCGGCCCCGGCAGCCACGCGAACTGGACCCGCTGGACCAGCTCACCGGCCTGGAGGAGCTGATGCCGGAGCGCCGGGAGTCCCGGCGCGAGCGCTCCGAGCGGCTGGCCCAGGAGCGGCGCGACTACGCCCATGTGATCGTGGACGAGGCCCAGGACCTGACCCCCATGCAGTGGCGGATGGTGGGCCGCCGGGGCCGGCACGCCACCTGGACCGTGGTCGGCGACCCGGCCCAGTCCTCCTGGTCCGATCCGGACGAGGCAGCCGCCGCCCGGGACGAGGCACTGGGCACCCGCCCGCGCCGCCGCTTCCGGCTCACCGTCAACTACCGCAACCCCGCGGAGATCGCCGCGCTGGCGGCCCGGGTGCTGGCACTGGCCATGCCCGGCATGGAGTCCCCGGCCGCGGTCCGCTCCACCGGTGTCGAGCCGCGCTTTGTGGTGGCGGGCCAGGACCTGGCCGGGGCGGTGCGCGCCGAGGCGCGGCGGCTGCTGGCCGAGGTGGACGGCACCATCGGCGTGGTGGTCCCGATGGGCCGCCGCACCGAGGCCCGCGGCTGGCTGGCGGGGCTGGGTGACCGAGTGGTGGTGCTGGGCAGCCTGGAGGCCAAGGGCCTGGAGTACGACGCCACGGTGGTGGTCACCCCGGCCGAGATCGCCGATGAGTCGCCGGCCGGACTGCGGGTCCTCTATGTGGCGCTCACCCGGGCCACCCAGCGGCTGACCGTGCTGGCGGGGGAGCGGGACGACCCGGACGAGCGCGGGGTGCCGGACCTGCTGAGGGACTGACCCCAAGCGGCCCGTTCCACCGCCGGGGCGAATCGTTCTCCCGGCCGGGAATCCCTTTCGGCGGTGGTTTGTTAGCCTGGATACGGCACCGGCTCGATCCAAGCCCCCGGGCCCAACCTTTGTCGCTTCGAGCGACCACTTGCCGCGAGGCGAGCATGGCGGGTCGGTGTCATAAACGGCGCGAAAGGGCGCCCTCCTCAGGGAGGGCGCCCTTTCGTCGTAGGTGCGCGTCATGGGGACGCGTCATCGGTGCGTAGACGCGTGCGCAAAGTCCTGCCCGTATGGCGAAAGCCACTTTCCATAAACCAAGGACCGATTACCGCCTACCCATCGGTAGGTGGGACGATCGAACATCGCGCGGAGCCGCGCACAGCACAACAAGATCAGGGAAAGCAGGGGAAAGCGGCCATGGCAACGGCGCCTAGCGTCTCGTACTCGATGACGGTCCGACTGGAGGTTCCGGCGGGCGGGTCGGCCGTCAGCCAGCTGACCACGGCCGTGGAGTCCTCGGGCGGTTCGGTGACCGGTCTGGATGTCACCGCCTCCGGCCATGAGCGGCTGCGGATCGATGTCACGGTGGCCGCGACCTCCACCGCGCACGCCGAGGAGATCGTCCAGCGGCTGCGCGAGATCGAAGGCGTGACGGTGGGGAAGGTCTCCGACCGTACCTTCCTGATGCACCTCGGCGGCAAGATCGAGATGGCCTCCAAGCACCCCATCCGCAACCGTGACGACCTGTCCATGGTCTACACCCCCGGGGTGGCGCGGGTGTGCATGGCGATCGCGGAGAACCCCGAGGACGCCCGCCGGCTGACCATCAAGCGCAACGCGGTGGCGGTGGTCACCGACGGCTCCGCGGTGCTGGGCCTGGGCAATATCGGCCCCAAGGCGGCGCTGCCGGTGATGGAGGGCAAGGCGGCGCTGTTCAAGCGGTTCGCGGGCATCGATGCCTGGCCGATCTGCCTGGACACCCAGGATTCCGACGCCATTGTGGAGATCGTCAAGGCCATCGCGCCGGGCTTCGCGGGGATCAATCTGGAGGACATCTCCGCGCCGCGCTGTTTTGAGATCGAGGCCCGGCTGCGTGAGGCGCTGGACATCCCGGTCTTCCATGACGACCAGCACGGCACCGCCATCGTGGTGCTGGCGGCGCTGACCAATGCCCTGCGGGTGGTGGGCAAGGCCATCGGCGACGTCCGCGTGGTGATGTCCGGGGCGGGCGCGGCCGGTACCGCGATCCTGAAGCTGCTGACCGCGGCCGGGGTGCGGCACGCGGTGGTGGCCGACATCCACGGCGTGGTCCACGCCAAGCGCGAGGACCTGGTCTCGGCCGATCCCGGCTCCGCGCTGCGCTGGATCGCGGACAACACCAACCCCGACAACATCACCGGCACCCTCAAGCAGGCCGTGCGCGGCGCGGATGTCTTCATCGGCGTCTCCGCCCCCAATGTGCTGGGTGCGGAGGATGTGGCGGCGATGGCGGATGACGCGATCGTCTTCGCGCTGGCCAACCCGGACCCGGAGGTGGACCCGGCCATCGCCCGGCAGACCGCCGCGGTGGTGGCCACCGGGCGCTCGGACTTCCCCAACCAGATCAACAATGTGCTGGTCTTCCCCGGCGTCTTCCGCGGCCTGCTGGACGCCCAGTCCCGCACCGTGAACACCGAGATGATGCTCGCCGCCGCGGGCGCCCTCGCCGATGTCGTCGCCGAGGACGAACTCAACGCCAACTACATCATCCCCAGCGTCTTCAACGACAAGGTGGCCGGGGCCGTCGCGGGCGCCGTCCGGGAGGCCGCCAAGGCGGTCGGCGCCGTTGTGACGGGCACCACGCCTGTCTGAACGCGGCGCGTCGCGTGACACTGGGCTCCGGCGCCCCCCATAGGGTGTCGGGCAGCAATCGGGCCGCGAAAACGCGGCCCCATCCGAGGCTGTGGCGCTTTCCGTGTGACTCTCCAGGGTGCCGGATTGGCTTTCCCGCCACTGGTGGGGGCAGGATGCTCCCCCGAGGACTCCGTCCAGGGGGCATCCCCTAGGGCGCGAGGGATCTAGTGGCGGACCCGGGTCCGGGGACTGTCCGAGGGCCCTGGCAGCATCGGCTTCGATCTCACGCCTCATTGGCAAGAAGAACACGGGAGTACAACATGAACCGCAGTGAGCTGGTGGCCGCTCTGGCCGACCGTGCCGAGGTGACCCGCAAGGACGCCGACGCCGTGCTGGCCGCCCTCGCCGAGACCGTCGGTGAGGTCGTCGCCAAGGGCGACGAGAAGGTGACCATCCCCGGCTTCCTGACCTTCGAGCGCACCCACCGTGCCGCTCGCACCGCCCGTAACCCGCAGACGGGCGAGCCGATCCAGATCGCTGCCGGTTACAGCGTGAAGGTCTCCGCGGGCTCCAAGCTCAAGGAAGCCGCCAAGGGCAAGTAAGGCTCTTACCGCCGAAGGGCGGCCACCCCGGACCAGGGTGGCCGCCCTTCGGCGTACCCGGGGCCGCCAGGGGCGCCCCGTAAGGGGCGCGGGGCGGTATCCGATATGCGGCTCCGCCGCGCGGGCGCGACCAGCCACCCACCATCCCGCACCCGGAAAACAAAGAGGCGGGCCCAGGGTCCAAGACCCCGGAACCCGCCCCACGGCGCCGTGGACGCGTCAGACCTCAGAACCCGGCAGCTCCACCTGAGCCCCCAGATCCCGCAGCTTCTGCATAAAGTTCTCGTAGCCGCGGTTGATCAGGTCGATCCCGTGCACCCGGGACGTCCCCTCCGCCGCCAGCGCGGCGATCAGATAGGAGAACCCGCCCCGCAGGTCCGGGATCACCAGATCCGCACCCTGCAGCTTGGTCGGCCCGGACACCACCGCCGAGTGCAGGAAGTTCCGCTGCCCGAACCGGCACGCCGAACCGCCCAGGCACTCCCGGTAGAGCTGGATGTGCGCGCCCATCTGGTTCAGCGCCGAGGTGAAGCCCAGCCGCGACTCATAGACCGTCTCATGGACGATGGACAGCCCGGACGCCTGAGTCAGGGCCACCACCAGCGGCTGCTGCCAGTCGGTCTGGAAGCCCGGGTGGACGTCCGTCTCCAGCGCTATGGCGTTGAGCTCACCGCCCGGGTGCCAGAAGCGGATGCCCTCGTCGTCGATCTCGAAGGCGCCGCCGACCTTGCGGTAGGTGTTGAGGAAGGTCATCATCTCGCGCTGGCTGGCGCCGCGGACATAGATGTTGCCCTTGGTGGCCAGCGCCGCGCTGGCCCAGGAGGCCGACTCCAGGCGGTCCGGCAGGGCGCGGTGGTTGTAGCCGCCCAGCGAGTCCACACCGGTGATGCGGATGGTGCGGTCGGTGTCCATGGAGATGATGGCGCCCATCTTCTGCAGCACGCAGATGAGGTCCTCGATCTCCGGCTCCACGGCCGCGTTGGACAGCTCGGTGACGCCCTCGGCCAGTACGGCCGTCAGCAGCACCTGCTCGGTGGCGCCCACCGAGGGGTACGGCAGCTGGATCTTGGTGCCGCGCAGCCGCTGCGGGGCCTCCAGGTACTGCCCGTCCGCCCGCTTCTCGATGGTCGCGCCGAACTGGCGCAGCACCTCGAAGTGGAAGTCGATGGGACGGCCGCCGATGTCACAGCCGCCCAGGCCCGGGATGAAGGCATGGCCCAGCCGGTGCAGCAGCGGGCCGCAGAAGAGGATCGGGATGCGCGAGGAACCGGCGTGCGCGTCGATGTCGGCGACATTGGCGCTCTCCACCCGCGAGGGATCGAGGATCAGCTCACCGGGCTCGTCGCCGGGGCGCACCGTCACACCGTGCAGCTGAAGCAGTCCGCGCACCACACGCACGTCCCGGATGTCGGGGACGTTGCGCAGCCGGCTGGGACCGCTGCCGAGCAGCGCGGCGACCATGGCCTTGGGCACGAGGTTCTTCGCACCGCGGACACGGATCTCGCCCTCGAGCGGGGTACCGCCGTGGACAAGCAGGACATCGTCAGTGACGGTCATGGATCTCGCGTTCCTGGAGTTGGGCAGGGGGCAAGAAGAAAGGGTAATGCGACCGGAGCCTCCGAAATCCGCCCCCGGCCCCTTCTCCGTACGTCATGAATTTGTCACAACACGCTGTGTTAACGGAGTGATAGCTACCGGTTAGCGCGCGCCCCGGCCACCGGTCTCCGCGCCCCCCGCCGCACCGCCCGGTCCATACCCGGTCCGGGATTCCACTCCCCCAGGGCACCCGAAATGCGGGATCATGTCGCCATGACCGAGGTGTCCTCGCTCACCGGACGGCTGCTCGTCGCCACACCGGCACTGGCGGACCCGAACTTCGACCGCGCCGTGGTGCTGGTGCTCGACCATGACGAGGAGGGCTCCCTCGGGGTGGTCCTCAACCGCCCGACCCCGGTCGGGGTCGGCGATGTCCTGGAGCCCTGGGCCCCGCTGGCCGGCGAGCCGGGCGTGGTCTTCCAGGGCGGCCCGGTCTCCCTGGACTCCGCGCTGGGGGTGGCCGTGGTCCCCGGCGAGCCGCCGCCCGACCGGCCGGGGGGCAGTGCCGGCCGGGCCGATCCGGTGGGCTGGCGCCGGGTGCACGGGGCCATCGGCCTGGTCGATCTGGAGGCCCCGCCGGAGCTGCTGCGCACCGCCCTGGGCTCGCTGCGGATCTTCGCCGGATACGCGGGCTGGGGCCCGGGCCAGCTGGAGGACGAGCTGGTGGAGGGTGCCTGGTATGTGGTGGAGTCCGAGCCCGGTGACGTCTCCTCTCCGGACCCCGCCCACCTCTGGCGGGCCGTCCTGCGCCGCCAGCGCAATGAGCTGGCCATGGTGGCCACCTATCCGGACGATCCAAGCCTCAACTGACTCCCCGGTCCCGCCGGGCGCCGTCGCCCCGACCCCGTGCGCCGCTGCCCAGTACCCTTGGGGACCATGAGCACTCTTGAGCCCGAGCGCGGGGCAGGGACCGGCACCCTCGTAGAGCCGACGCCGCAGGTGTCGCATGGCGACGGCGACCACGAGCGCTACGCCCATTACGTTCAGAAGGACAAGATCATGGAGAGCGCGCTCTCCGGGTCTCCGGTGGTCGCCCTGTGCGGCAAGGTCTGGGTTCCGGGGCGCGACCCCAAGAAGTACCCGGTCTGCCCCATGTGCAAGGAGATCTTCGACGGCATGGGAGCCGGCGGAGACGACAAGGGCGGCAAGGGCGGCGACAAGAAGTAGCCGCGGCGAGGGCGGCGGCGACAAGCGGCCGCCCGGCCGGCCGCCTCCGAGTGCTGTACGGCTCCCTGGCCGCGTTCACCCGCGCCGGGGGGCCGTTCGTATACCCGGACGGGGTTCTCCGGCGGCGTTCACTGCGCTGCCCGCTGCCGGCCGGTTACCGGGACGGTTCCTCGTCCCGCGTCGCGGGACCGTACTACTCGGCGACGGCGCTGCCCAATGGCTGCCGGGCAGAGCCCAAGTGACCGCCCGCAGCGTTGGATTGAAACGCGGCCGCGCGCCAACAGCCGCCCGCGCCCTCCACCCGCTGCCGTTCACCCGTCAATCCGCCCTGAAAATGGTCTTATTGGGGCGTAACGGAAAAGCGGTGCCCGGTGGTGCGGGATGCCGGAGTCCGTCCACCGGCACGCCCTGGGCCCCAGGGGCCGGGCCAACGGGGGCCCGGGCATTCGGTGTTCCCGTGACCGGCCGTGACGGCGGCAGCCGGGCCGTTCGAGGTGGCAGTGCCCGGGCGGCAAACGGAACCGGATCCCGCCCTTGCCCAGCCCACAGGCGCCGTATTGGCCGGAGTTCACGCAGTCCGGCCGCTCGGACGCCCGATCGAGGACCCGTCCCCGATCGTGTGAGGCAACCCGGAAGGTGACGGTCCGTGCCGCGCGCCCCTGGCACGGTGGACCTTCACACACCGTGGTAAGTCGTACAAGGAACCCCAAAGATGGCAATCCGCCGCACAACGGAGACGCCGCCGGAGCCCGGCCCGGTGGCCGGGCTCCGGCGGCGTACGGGATTCCGCGGTTCACGGACCCTGGCGTCGGCAGAGGCGGAAGATGTGCCAGAGTTGCCACGTCCGGGCCGACAGCACGTACCGTACGGCGGGAACGGCCGGGATCACCGGGGAAGGGGCAGCTGGGTTGACCATGCACGCACCGCAGGCGGCGCACACCGTGACGTTGCCGGGCTCGCTGGACGAGGCCGTGGCGGCGCTGGCCGCCATGCCCGCCGCCGTGCCCGTGGCGGGTGGCACGGACCTGATGGCAGCCGTCAACTCCGGGCTGCTGCGGCCCGCGGCACTGGTCGGCCTGGGCCGGATCAGCGAGATCCGCGGCTGGCAGTACCAGGACGGGCACGCCCTGCTGGGCGCCGGACTCACCCACGCCCGTATGGGACGGCCCGACTTCGCCGCGCTCATCCCGGCGCTGGCCGCCGCCGCCCGGGCCGCAGGCCCCCCGCAGATCCGCAACGCGGGCACCCTGGGCGGCAATATCGTCACCGCCGCCCCCACCGGTGACGCGCTGCCCGTGCTGGCCGCCCTGGAGGCGTCCCTGGTCATCGTGGGTCCCGGCGGCCGCCGGGAGATCCCGGTGGGCCGGCTGCTGGCCGGAGTGGAGATGCTGGCCCCGGGCGAACTCATCGGCTACGTAAGGGTTCCCCTGCTGTACGCCCCACAGGTCTTCCTCAAGGCCACCAGCCGCACCGGCCCCAGCCGCGCCGTCGCCTCGGTGGCCGTGGTGCTGGACCCGGCCCGGCGGATGGTCCGCTGCGCGGTGGGCGCGGTGGCCCCCATGCCGCTGCGGCCCTATGAGGCCGAGCACTGGGTGGCCTCGCTCATCGACTGGGACGGCGAACGCACCCTGGCCCCCGAGGCCTGTGCCGCCTTCGGCGACTATGTGGCCGCCGCCTGTATCCCCGACCCCGCGCCCGGCCCCGACGGGACCGAGCCGGGGACCCTGCCGCCCGCCGTGCTGCACCTGCGGCGTACGGTGGCCACTCTGGCCCGCCGAGCACTGGGGAGGGCACTCGCGTGAGTGACGATCAGAAGCCACAGTCCCGTACGCCCGGCGAAGGCGCCTGGCAGCCGGTGCCGCGCGGCATGGAGTACGACGAGGGCACCGCCTTCGTCCAGTTGCCGCCCGAGCTGCTGGCGCATGGCGCCGGTACCAACGGCAACTGGGCCCCGCTGGCCGCCCCCGGCACCGGTTACACCCCGCCCGCGGCCGCCTCCTGGCAGCAGCACCATGCGCCCGGCGCGGCGTATCCCGGTGCTCATGACGCGTCCCGTGACAACGGCCTGCACGGCAATGGTCTGCATGACAACGGCCTGCACGGCAATGGTCTGCATGACGACGGCCTGCACGGCAATGGTCTGCATGACGACGGCCTGCACCAGAACGCCCTGCGGCAGAACGTCCCGCACCAGGACGTGGCGCACCACGACACCCCGCACCAGGGCACGCCCATGGTGCCCGGCCCCGGTGCCGCACCGGCTCCCTCGCAGCAGCAGCCCGGACAGCTGCCGCACCAGGGCGGCTACCCGGCGGCGCCCCATGACTTGGCTGCCCATCAGGCCGCGCAGGGCACGCCCCCGCACGGCACCCCGCTGACCGCCCACCCGACGGCGCCGGGCGCCCACCTGGGCCATCACCCGGAGGCGCATCGCGCTGCCCATGGTGACGTCCATGGTGCCGCCCATCGCGAGGCGCATCCTGACGCGCACCAGCAGTCGCAGGCGGCCCCGCACTCGCCGACGCCCCCGACATTTCAGGCGTCTCAGGCATCTCGGGCGTCCCAGACGCCTCCGGCAACTCCGGTAGCGCACCAGCCCCTTCACCAGACATCGTCCCAACTGCCCCACCAGACGGCGCATCCCAACGACCCGCGCCCCTCGGCGCACCAGTCCGCCGCGGCTCCCGCGCCCACCGGGACGCCGGAGGCGGCGGACGGCTGGACGTCCGTGCCCTACCAGCCCGGTGCCACCACCGAGTGGGCCATGCCCGCCGACACCTATGACCCGGTGCACGGCCATGCCCCCGACGGCGCCCCGGAAGCCCACGCCACCGCCCAGTGGTCCTTCGCCCCGGTCGCCTCCCAGGCCGGCCCCGGGTCCACCGGCCAGTGGAGCGTTCCCGCCGCCGGAGACGACCCGGTGGAGGAGTCCGGCGAGTACGCCCTGCACCGCCGGCCGCCGGTGGAGAACGCCGCCCGCGACCCGGAGGCGACCGCGGAATGGCCCGCTCCGCGCCCCGGCGACACGGGCAGTGGCGCCTGGCACCAGCCCGCCGCCCACCAGGACGCCTCGGGCCAGTGGACTGTGCCCGCGCTCCCCGATGACTCCGGACGGGTCGCCGCCGGGGATGAATCCGGCGAATACCCCGCCGACGCCTGGGCCGCCGCGACGGACGAGGTGCCCGCCACCCCGGAACCGGGCTCCGCCTCCACTCCGACCCCCACCGCCGAACCGGCCACCGCGGAAGCCGGCCCTTCGCACTCCGACGCTCTGCACTCCGACGGTTCGCGGTCCGGCATCCCGCAGCCTGCCGCCTCGCAGGCCGCTGACCGGCAGTCGGCCGGCCGGCGGACCGCTGACCTCCAGGCCGACGAGGTGCTCCTGGCACCCCGTGAGCCCCTGGCGCACCAGGAGTTCACGGAATCGCTGCGGACCCAGGAATCCCGGACACCCCTGGGGGCCGCGGAACACGAAGCGTCCCAAATGCCCCGGGCGGCCTCAGCGCACCAGACGCCTGATGCACCCCGAGCAACCCGGGTGCCCCACGCGCCCGAAGCAACCCAGGCTTCCGGAGACTCCGCGGCACCCGAGGCGCACCCAACCCGCCAGTCGCCCGGCGAACCCACGGCAACGCAGACCCCCGACACATCCAACGGCTCCAACGCCTCCAACACCCCTGAAACGGCCCCCGAGTTCGACGGCCCCAACGAGCACCCCGAGGCGACCCACCCCGAGGCGACCCACCGCGAGACGGCGCACCCCCAGGCGCCCCACCCGGAGTCGGCGCACTCAGAAGCGACCCACCCCGAAGCGGCGCAACACACCGACGCGGACCCCGCCCACACGGACCCCGCGCACCCAGACGCCACCCACCCGGACATCACCCACCCCGACCCCGCCGACCCCGCGGACCTCGTCCACCCCGAAGACCCCCTCGGCCCGTACACCGAACACCCCTGCGCCTCCTACGTCCTGCGCGTCAACGGCACCGACCGTCCCGTCACCGACGCCTGGATCGGCGAGTCCCTGCTCTACGTCCTGCGCGAGCGGCTCGGCCTGGCGGGCGCCAAGGACGGCTGCTCGCAGGGCGAGTGCGGAGCCTGCTCGGTCCAGGTGGACGGACGCCTGGTGGCCTCCTGCCTGGTGCCCGCCGCGACCACGGCCGGCTCGGAGGTCCGTACCGTCGAGGGCCTGGCCGTGAACGGCCAACCCTCCGACGTCCAGCGGGCGTTGGCCGATTGTGGTGCCGTACAGTGCGGCTTCTGTGTGCCCGGCATGGCGATGACCGTGCATGACCTCCTGGAGGGCAACCACGCCCCGACCGAGCTGGAGACCCGCCAGGCGCTGTGCGGCAACCTCTGCCGCTGCTCCGGCTACCGGGGTGTACTGCGCGCGGTGCGCCAGGTCGTCGATGAGCGCGCCGAGCGGGCCGCCGCCCTGGAGGAGGCGCACCCCGAGACGGACACGGCACGCATCCCGCACCAGGCGGGCCCGCACAACGGTGGCAGCGGAAAGGCAATGGCATGACGGGAATGGGCGGTAACGCCGGGACGGGCGGATTGGGGGGCGTCGGCGTGGACGCGAGCAGCGTGCCCAACCTCGCCTCCCTCGCCACTGCCACCGCCCCTCCGCCGCCCGCCGAGGCCCCGCCGCACGGCCTGGGCGTCTCCCTGCCCCCGGCCGACGCGGCGGCCAAGACCCAGGGCACCTTCCCCTACGCCGCCGACCTGTGGGCCGAGGGGCTGCTGTGGGCCGCCGTACTGCGCTCCCCGCACCCGCACGCCCGCATCCTGTCCATCGACACCCGTACCGCCGCCGCCATGCCCGGCGTCCACGCCGTGGTCACCCATGCCGATGTGCCCGGGGACGCCGCTCATGGCCGCAAGGTCGCCGACCGCCCGGTCTTCGCCTCGGAGCTGGTACGCCACCATGGCGAGCCGATCGCCGCGGTGGCCGCCGACCACCCGGACACCGCCCGGCTGGCCGCAGCCGCCATCGTTGTCGAGTACGAACTGCTCGAACCGGTCACCGACCCCGAACTGGCCTTCTCCGCCGAGCCCTTGCACCCGGACGGCAACCTCATCCGGCACATCCCGCTCAGCTTCGGCGACCCCGAGGTCACCGGCGAGGTCGTGGTCGAGGGCCTCTACCGCATCGGACGCCAGGACCCGGCCCCCATCGGCGCCGAGGCCGGCCTGGCCGTACCGCGCCCGGACGGCGGGGTGGAGATCTACACCGCCTCCACCGACCCGCACAACGACCGCGACCTGGCCGCCGCCTGTTTCGGCCTGGAGCCGGAGCGCGTCAAGATCGTGGTCACCGGCGTCCCCGGCGCCATGGGCGACCGCGAGGACTCCGGCGTCCAACTGCCCCTCGGCCTGCTCGCCCTGCGCACCGGCCACCCGGTCAAACTGGCCGCCACCCGCGAGGAGTCCTTCCTCAGCCACGCCCACCGCCACCCCACCCTGCTGCGCTACCGCCACCACGCGGACGCCGAGGGCAAGCTGGTCAAGGTCGAGGCCCAGATCCTGATGGACGCCGGCGCCTACGCCGACTCCTCCTCCGACGCCCTGGCCGCCGCCGTCGCCTTCGCCTGCGGCCCGTATGTCGTCCCGCACGCCTTCGTCGAAGGCTGGGCGGTACGCACCAACAACCCGCCCTCCGGCCATGTCCGGGGCGAGGGCGCCATGCAGGTCTGCGCCGCCTACGAGGGCCAGATGGACAAGCTGGCCGCCAAACTCGGCCTGGACCCGGCCGAACTCCGGATGCGCAACGTCCTGGCCACCGGCGACCTCCTCCCCACCGGCCAGACCGTCACCTGCCCCGCCCCCGTCGCCGAACTCCTCGCCGCGGTACGGGACTTCCCGCTCCCCGCCCTCCCCAAGGACGACCCCGAGGAGCACTGGCTGCTCCCCGGCGGCCCGGACGGCGCGGGCGACCCCTCCGCCGTCCGCCGCGGCGTCGGCTATGGCCTGGGCATGGTCCATATGCTCGGCGCGGAGGGCGCGGACGAGGTCTCCACCGCCACCGTCAAGGTCAGCGGCTCGGTGGCCACCGTCATCTGCGCCGCCGTGGAAACCGGCCAGGGCTTCGCCACCCTCGCCCGCCAGATCGTCCAGGAGATCCTGGGCATCGAGGACGTCCATATCGCCCCGGTCGACACCGACCAGCCCCCCTGCGGCCCCGCCGCCCACGGCCGCCACACCTGGGTCTCCGGCGGCGCCGTGGAACGCGCCGCCCGCATGGTGCGCACCCAGCTCCTCCAGCCGCTGGCCCACCAGTTCGGCATGTCCCATGAGCTGCTCACCATCGCCGACGGCAAGATCACCTCCTATGACGGCGTGCTCAGCACCACCGTCGCCGAGGCCCTGGACGGCAAGGAACTCTGGGCCACCGCCCAGTGCCGCCCCCACCCCACCGAGCCCCTGGACGAGACCGGCCAGGGCGACGCCTTCGTCGGCCTCGCCTTCTGCGCGGTACGCGCCGTGGTGGACGTGGACGTCGAACTCGGCTCGGTACGCGTCGTCGAACTCGCCGCCGCCCAGGACGTCGGTCGCGTCCTCAACCCCGCCCAGGCCGAGACCCGCATCGAGGCCGGCCTCACCCAGGGCCTGGGCGCCGCCCTCACCGAAAACCTCCGCACCTCCGCCGGCCTGGTCCGCCGCCCCGACCTGACCGGCTACGCCCTGCCCACCGCCCTGGACGCCCCCGACATCCACATCGTCAAACTCGTCGAGGAGCGCGATGTGGTGGCCCCCTTCGGCGCCAAGGCCATCAGCGCGGCCCCGGTGGTCACCGCCCCCGCCGCCGTAGCAGCAGCCGTCCGCGCAGCCACGGGCCGCCCCATCAACCGCCTGCCGATCCGTCCCCAGACGGCGGTGGCGGGGGGTTGACCCTGCACGGGGCGACGGTCGCCGCCATGCTCCCACCCCTCGGGGGAGACCTGACCGCATCGCCGGCGTCGCGTGGCTGGGCCTGACCCTGGCGGTCGGCTATGTGGTCACCTGCACTCGGCGCCGCTGATACCAGGCCAGGCGAGGGCAGCGAAGGGCGCATGGAACCTCATCGGTGGGTTGGGGAAGCCGCAGCGTAGCGACGGCCGTCCACATGGGCCCGCGGTGAGAGCTCGTCAATCCGTCGTCCTACTCAGTCAGTTGAGGCGTGCCCGCTGGGTGACTGTCAGTACCAGTCGGTAAGCTTGGGGCGCTTGTTGCAGGACGCATGGGGTTGACTGAGGGGTGGGGGTTGAGGTGGCACAGCCTGCTACTGGCAAGCTGGAGACAAGACTGGAGACGCTCGAGACATTCAAGGGGCGCGTTGACGAGGTGCTCCGGACGTTGACTGGTAACGGTGCACCGCCTACCAGCATCGCTGAAGCATCAGTTGAATCCATCCATCTGGGGCAGGGATTCGCCGAAGTGAATGAGCTGTACGGCGCCTACAACTCCGTTCACTCAGATCTTGTTGCCCTTTCAAAGCTGTTGCATGACCAAATCGAAGCTCTGAAACTGGCAATCCACAGCGCACACAACGGATATGTGGATACCGACCTGGATCAGCGAGACAAGATGTGGGCCGTCCAGAGCGAACTGATGAAGTACTACGTGCCGCCGAAGGGCAGCCCGGTTGCCCAGCAGAACTCCGACCACACTGCCGACAAGCCGGGCAGCAACAAGGTGACATGGTGACGGCGTGGCGGATGACGGTTTATCTCGTTGCGGATTGGGGGGACGTCAGCAATGGCTGACTCTGTGAAGGACAACAGGCCGAAGGACCCACGTAAGAGCGTTCACCGGCACCATACGTCCCAGGATTTCTACGCTCTGCCGCACGAACAGCTGCACTCCATGGTGGCCAACGCGGCGCCCGAAAAGCTCAAGGACGCGGCCGACAAGCTCAAGGAGGCCCATGAAAAGATCCATGACGCGGCAGAGAAGCTACGGAAGGACATAGGCCGCGTCGAGTGGGACAGCGAGGGTGCCAAAGCATTCCATGACTGGGGGGCCGACATGGTGAATGCTGTTGGCCGTCTGGCCAATTACAGCAAGAGCGTGGGCGAAGCGATGGACAGGGCGCACACCAGCCTGGTCGCCGCAAAGAGTATGCGCCCCGTATCTCAGGCGAACGAGAAGATCGTCAGCGAATATCAGATAAGGCATCCGGAGACTCTGATGATGCCTAAGATCCCGGAAGCCGGACCGCTGGCGAACGACCAGGCCAACGCTCTTGGCGGCCCAAGTCATGCAGAGGCGTACAAGGCTCAGCAGGCACTGGAGGCAGACCGGCTCCACGCGGCCGGCCTGATGAAAGCGCTGGCTGAGTCGTACAACGAGGCGGGCGTTTCGATCACTTCGGCGGAACGGCCGAACTTTCCGCCTATGCCCCCGGTGATGATGCCGCCGCCTCCCATTGAAGATATGGAGTACGTACCCGCGCCTACGGGGAAAGATGGGGGTGGCAATTCCCCCGCTGGTGAATCAGGGCTCAGCAGCCCTGGGACGGCCTCGGCATACTCGGACGTCAGAACTTCGGCCTCCCCGGGGCACGATGCCGTGGCGTCGTCGAGCCCAGACCCTGCAGCCATACACACCATCCCCACGGGGAGTGAACAACCTCCCACGCATACACATGTGAACGGCGTGGTGATTGCGCCACCGACGCCGACGACTCCAACAACCCCAGTCACCCCTTCCCCTGGGACAAGCCACGCACCGCACATCAGTGGAATCCCTGGTGGCTTGCCATTGCCACCTGTGCCAACACCTGGAAACACAAAGCGCATTGGGGAGCCTGGCTCCGTGCCAGGGAGGACGACGAGCATTCCCGAGGTGGGCGGACCCGGGCTGCCGACGCAAAGCCCGATGATTGGTGTCCCACGAAGCCCCCTAGGCCCTGGAAGGCTTGGTATCCCGGCGCCTGAAGCACCGAGCGATGGTGTGGTCGGAGGCCGACCGATTCCACGCGCGACTGGGCAAACTCCGGCACAGATGCCGAGGGGAACCGTCGTCGGCACCGAGCCGGGCCAACAAACGACTCGCCCGCCAATGACTTATGGCCCGGGAGGGTCTGCCGTGCCTGGGGGTCAGGCTAGGGCAGGTGCCACGGGAACCACTGGACGCCGTCTGGCGACTGAAGTTGGCGGCGTGGTGGGTGAGCCCGCATCGACACGTCCATCCACCGCTTCACGCGCATTCACGCCCGGTGGCACGGGACTTGTGGGGCGCGCGAGTAACCCGCCGCGCCGTCCTAACAAGAGCTCGGAAAAGGCTGCGCGTCCGGATTACTTGACCGAAGTTGAGGAAACCTGGGCGCAGAGCAAGCGACGCCGGACTGTCCCTCCAGTCGTTGACTAACGACAGCGTGGAAGAAGAGAGCGCAAACTATGGGTAGCCGTGGATCATCCGGGCGCAAACGCAGAGCTGGCTCACTCCTCGGCCTTGCGCTCTCACTCGCCCTACTGAATTCGGTCATGCCTGCGCAGGCGGACAGCATCCGGTCAAAGCAGTGGTATCTGGACGCCATGAACGCGGATGAAATGTGGAAGACCAGCACAGGGGCTGGCGTGACCGTTGCAATTATCGATACGGGAGTACAGGCAGATCTCCCGGACTTGCGCGGTCAGGTCCTGCCGGGCAAAGACTTCTCAGAACTGCCGGGCGGAGCGACTTCGGATGACAATGGCCACGGGACGAGGATGGCCATGTTCATCGCGGGAACTGGTAGGGCACGGGGTGGTCAAGGAAGCTTGGGACTTGCACCGGGAGCGAAGATTCTCCCCCTGCGGATCGCCAACGCTTCGTTCGCGAGTGCCATCCGATACGCGGCAGACTCGGAAGCCAAGATCGTCAACATCTCGATGGGAAGCCTGCTTGGGCAGAAGAGCGACCTGGAGAGTGAGAAACACGCGGTGGACTACGCCCTCTCCAAGGGCAAGCTCATCTTCGCAGGCGTCGGCAATTCAGCACAAAAAGGCAACCCGCTTCTCTACCCCGCGGGTTACGCGGGTGTCGTAGGTGTCGGAGCGGTAAACCGCGATGGCGAGGTAACCGCCGAGTCGGAGCGGGGCCCGCAGGTGGCCCTTGTCGCGCCTGGTGCCGACATGTACTCAACTTGTAAGGGTGGCACGGGAGTTTGCACAGGCCATGGCACAAGCGATGCCTCCGCACTCGCTTCCGCCTCCGCCGCCCTAGTCTGGTCCAAGCACCCTGATTGGACCGCCAACCAGGTCCTCCGCGTCCTCATCAACACCGCTGGCCGCTCCACAACAGGCGAGAAACGCAACGACAACGTCGGCTATGGCCTGATCCGTCCCCGCGTCGCTCTTGAGGACCCAGGCGACCCGGGGGCCGCCGACATTCATCCGCTGACTGGTAAGCCCACCTCTGCCATGCCGGCTCCCGCGGTCTCAGAGGCTGTGAAGCCCCGTGCAAGTGAAACCGATACACCTGACCAAGCCGCAGGGCGGACTCACGAGGATCACGGCACCATGACGTGGGTAGTTGCAGGCATTGGCGCAGCCGCACTATTCGGCGCAGCGGTCGCGGCACTGACTAGAACCCTGCGCCGTAGCCGCAAATGACGTAACGACTCACCGCAGTGCAATGCATGCGCTTGAAGGAGAACCGGCAAAAGGTATCAATTCTTCAATAGGCAGACCTTGCCGGTGAACGCTGGTTTGAAATTTGCTCATACCTGCAGGATTTGTATCTACCGCGATAGGCGAGGGGGGAAATATGGCATTTGAAGAGGAGTGGAGTGAACTCCGGGCCAGGGCGCTGGAAAGCCACCAAAAAAGCACCAAGCTGGATTCGGCAGCCGGAAACCAGGAAAGCGCCAATCTGAATATAGCCTACGATAAGCATAAGTCGGCGATCAGCGCCCTGCAGGACCGCATCGGACCGGACACGAAGAGATCTGGCTCGCATGCGGATGAGGCGACACATGCAGCAGCGAGTGAGCTGAAAGGGTGGGACACTGCGGTAGGTCTGAAGTCTGCGCTCGAGGAGTGGAGTCGTCAGGTATCAGCTCTAGTTCACCGGCTTGGCACGGAAAAGGTGGGTCTGGAGGGCACTAAAACATCTCTTAGTGGCACGGACCATGCCTTGAAAGTTAACCTGCAGAGCCACACCTCAACTGGTTCGGGATCTGTCCCGCAATCGAAAATTTCGGGCTATTAGGGAGCGCCGTGATTTCGTACCAGGATATCCTGACCATAGACATTGAAAAGCTGGCCACGGCCGCAACTAAATGGGAGGAGATGGCTGGTAAGTTCAAAGACCGGGGCAGTGAGCACAAAGGTGAGGTGCAGGACCTGGTCGGAGACGGTGCCTGGGTTGGCCAGAGCGCCGACGTGGGGCTGGTGAGCATCTCCCAGACCCAGCAGGAGTTCGCCTCGGCTCAGGGAGAGGCTCGAGCTATTGCCTCCGTACTGCGCAGTGCCCATAAAGACTTTAAGCGACTCATTGGAGAACTCAAGAAGACGGTTGGTGAGGCCCAAAAGGCAGGTATGGTCGTCGATAGCCAAGGGCGAGTGCAATATGATCGGAGCAAACTCGGTTCCGGCGCAACCATGGACCTGATTCATAATCCTGCAATTTTGTCCGCCGAGGAAAGCTGGGCTTCTGCTATAACTGCCGTGGTGACTGCAGTTAATGACTGTGACTATGGAGTCAAGCTCGCTTTGCAAAAGGCGGCCGGAGTCAGTTTCTTCAACGGATTGATATCTGATCCGACCGGAGTGCACTTTAACGCAGCTGCCGATGGCGACAGGAGGAGGGTCGAGTCGAAGGCGGCGATAGACCTGGCCGACAGGCTGGACAAAGGGACTCTCACCCCCGAGGAGCTGGAGGACTTTCAGCACCTTCTGCGCGACAATTACAAAGACAAGGCTTTTAGTCAGTCATTTCTTGATGCTCTTGGGCCGGAAAGAACGCTACACCTCTCAGATCGCCTTAATGAGCTCGCTGAGAAAGCAAAGGGTTCAGACAAGGGCGCTTACCTTGGCATTGAAACGGACATTGCCACAACGCTGGCAACGGCAACCCAGTCATCTGATACAGCGTTCTACAAGAGATGGCGAGACGGTCTCCGCAAGACAGGCACAGAGGTAACCGACCCAAGTAGCAAGGTGCCAGTGCTTGGGTATCAGTCACTCGTCACCCTGATGTCCCATGGTGGGAATTACTCACCTCAGTTCGTAAGCGATCTGGGGGATGACATGATTGCGGCCGAGAAAAGGGACAAGCATGTCTGGGGGATGCCAAAGGGTAAGGCTTTTGGTAACCCTCCTCAGTGGGTGACCAAGGATCCGATCGATGGCCTTCTGGACATAGCCAGTCGCGACCCGAAGACCGCTGAGGCATTTCTCGATCCGGGAAGAAACGGCGAGAATCACCGATTGGAATATCTCTTGCGTGATCGCGACTGGAAATTGCGCTTCGAACCATCGGGGCATAATACCCACCCGGATCTCGATCAGACTAAGTGGGTAGAAGACTCAGACACGCGAAAGGGATTGGCAAAGGCGATCGAGGCGGCCTCAACGGGTCATGAGCCAGGATTCCCGTCAGGCCTCGGGGCCAGGCACACGGAAGGCCAGGCACGAGTTATGCAGGATGCCTTGGAAACACTCAACAAGACTTACGGCAAAGAAATGCCGGTGAGTCTCAGGGCGCCCATCGCACGGACCATATCCGACTATTCCACTGATCTGCATGAAATCCTGACCGGCCAAAATCCTGCCTACGGCTACGATGGCGGGAAGGACGGCGTTTGGAGTGACAAAAACGGCGATTCGCACATCGCCGTGAAGCAGGAGTCGCTCGTGCGTGTCATACGAGCCGTAGCTGACGATCCGCAGAGTTTCGCGCTGATCTACAACACGGAACGCGCATCTTCGGCGGATGCTCTCGCGAGGATGCCGGATAGGCCGCTCCACGGAGATGCCGACTGGACGGTACCCAGCAGAGACACCGGAATGAACTTTGGCATCCTGAATGCTGTCGGCTCGGATGTGATCATGGATCAACGTGATGCGAAGCAAAAGTGGGCGGACGATGTAGCCAGATATGGCTATCACTTGGGCGGAGCTCCGATGTCAGCCTTCGTTCCCGGAGTAGGCGATGCTGCTCAACGTGTGTTGGACGCCGCTCTCTACGACTGGTCAAACGATGTGAAGAACCTTGCAGCTGAGGATGCTCGAGGTAAAATTTCGGAAGCGTGGACTGAGGACTCGCACTCTGTGCAGGATCTTATTGACTCCTCAGCTAAACAGCGTCATATCGACCCGGCCAATCGCATGGACCCGGAATACAATTCCATCAAACAGATGCGGCAAGAAGCGGTCCAGAGCTATGTGGCGGGCCGCACCCGGGCTCTCGGGTACCTGCGATGAGTACATTGCGATTTTCGAAGCGTCATCGCATGATTGCTCTGGCGTGTGGAGCGGTCACACTTCTAATCGCTGCAAGCCTGTATGCAGGCTTCAACACCAATTTGTTTGGACCGGAGAGGCTGTGCAACGACCTTTTGTCTTCCCGTGGGGCTGAAGAGATCACGGGAATCTCTGGACGTGTCTCCTCAGAGCAAGGGGCGACTCGAAATTCCGGCGAGACTGGTCTGATCACAGACTGCACTGTCCGCGTGCGCAGTGAGTTCCCAAAAAAGGCCGGTACTCTAGCCCTTCAAGTTCTGGACGAGCCTGCTGATTTCCCGATCAATGATTATGGTTGGGCAACGAACGCCGACTTCTCATACTTCGCCGGCAGCGGCACCGGAGGGGTTTCCGACAACGCAGGTTGGATCACTCTTCCGAGAGGATGCCCCTCCAGGGCGCTTCGGATCCGCGCTGTAGACCACTCATGGCACTCAGAGCATGCTCGAAAGGAAATGGCACAGGCCTTGGAATCGGCGGCGGCCCGATTGAGTCGGGACGCCGGCTGTGCTCAGCGCGGGGCGCAGGACGTTGAGCTGCATTCGCCATCTACCCGTGCTTTGAACCCCAACGATGCCTGCGGCCTAAAGGGCTTCGTCATCCCTGAGCTTGCCAGACCGGATCGGTATGGTCAGCGAGAAACGGAACGCATAAGTAGTCTGCCGAATCGGATTTGGACTTGCGACATCCGCTTTAAAGACACTGAGGTTCCGCAGGTCACTATGGCGGCGCTTCAGAGGGAATCAACCGACCCTTCGTCTGCTGCTCCGGCTGGAACGATGGCGCCGCCGTCCGGTCGGCCAGTAGCAAAATGCGGAGGAAACAGCACCTATTTGTCTATTAAGGCATCGGCGGATTACAAGTGGCTTATCGAGAAGCAGCGCAAGGCCTCGGTGGCTGATGCGGAATCCGCCCTATTCAGAGCCTTCATCGACGGGTTGGCCAGAAACTGGAAATGCACCGTTATCCGGTCATAAAAGTACAGTTGTTGCCGGTGGCATACCCCAGGGCATCCCAGGCAAGCCCGGCCGTCCAGGTGGACATGTAGATCTAAGAAAAAGCTGTGTCATGGAGTGTTCAATTGACGAGGCGCCCTGGTGAGCTGCTGCGGCTGGTGTCCGGCTATTCCTCACCTCCTCCTGAGGGATGGTCTCGAAAAGTCCGGTGGTACGTCGATCAAGCTCTGGGCCGGGACAGGGATGCGCGCTGGGATGCGCAGCTCGAGCAATGGAGGCTGCTGTACCGAGGCCGGCCTGAGATAGGAGTTCTTGGGCGCACTTGGATTGATCGAGGCGGGTCGTACTGGCTGCGTCGAGTTGCGTGGTCCATGGTCCAGTTTTTTCTCTGTGTGATGGTCGATGCCGTATTTGCCGTCCCGCTTGTCAAGCTGTGGGACGGCTACCCTTGGCCTCTGTGCGCTGCGGTATCTGTACTGGTGGCGCTCGTCGTTGCAGCCGAGTTTGGACGCATGTGGTGGAGGCTGCGAATCCATGGGTTTAAGCCGCTAACAGCAGGACAGGGCCATGGCGGGTTCGGGTTTGCCTCAATGCAGATACTTGGTCCATTTGTGCTGCCGCTGGTTCTCCCTCTTCTCGCAGGGATGATGCTCGCGATGTTCCTCTCGACGCTCTGTCGCGACTTTCCTGGTGAAAAGACTGCCAAAGCAGCGCTTGATATATGTGCGGCAACGTAAAAGATACTTGGGGCTTTGACCGCCACGCGGTGTGCGCACGGTGCGTTCGGACGCTGGGGCGGAAGCTCAGGAAGGGCTTGGTCAATGGGCTTTCTCGACAGATTGAACGGCACCAAATACCCCGAAGGAGTCACCCCGCTCCCCGGCTGGCAGGTACGGGACGCGCTGCTCGCGCTCAATGGGCCCGACGTGCCGTGGGTCGTGCGCAGCGCGGCCGCCAATGAGCGGGCGGACTTGGTGGCGGAGTGGCGGGTCCTGGAGCCTGCATGGCGTGGCTTCTTCCAGCGCAACCAGCTGGACCGGACGCTCAAGACCCGCATGCGCTTTGTCCATGAGAGCCACGAAGTCCGCACCGTTGACGAGCAACGGGAGGTCACGTGGATCGGTAACCCACCCAGGCTGGCTTTCGGAGGGGAGTGGTCCCGTGGGCAGGTGAGGGCGGTATCCCGGCATTGGGTGGTCGAGCGGGGACCCGATGGACGTCGGCATATGAAGGAGACCTTCCGCTTCGACCCTGCTGAGATGAAGATCCCTTTGCAGAAGACGGTCCTGGACGCGGGATGGATCTGGCGCGGAGTACTGTTCAAGCTCTGACTGGCTGGTGCGCGCGCACCAGTTGATGAAAGCAGTAGTACGGCCCCAGCCGTTGGACAATGCGAGGGTGCCGCGGGCTGGGGCTGTGTCAAGCCAGGGCGGTCATTTCAGAAGAGATGCCTGCCAGTACCGGTGCACGATTTCTCGGTAAGTGGTGTGCGA
Source organism: Streptomyces orinoci (assembly GCF_003121295.1). Taxonomy (GTDB): domain Bacteria; phylum Actinomycetota; class Actinomycetes; order Streptomycetales; family Streptomycetaceae; genus Streptomyces; species Streptomyces orinoci. The sequence continues at coordinate 846,856 of NZ_PHNC01000029.1, read as the reverse complement.
GGGGATACCCGCAGAGTGCCGACGGGCCCAGCCGCGGGTTGGTTCGAGCTCTTTGTTCTGTCCAGAACGGGCGGAGCAGGTCAGGCATTCCAGTTCATGGGTGACTTCCGGCACGCCCATGATCTTGACGAGGGCGGACGTCAAGTGATTGAGCGGGGCGGTGGGGTGCTCGGTCATCCGCCCAACTTCGCAGCGGAGTTGATGGCCTTGACCTTGGCGCTCAATTCCTCCGAGGGCGTTGCCGGTCGCAGGTCTTCCAGCGTGGCGTCCCACTCGAGCCCTCCCTGGACTGGCCGGAGTTGAATGCGGTTCTCCAGGTGGTCCATCACCTGGCCGATTCGGCCGCGTGCGTTGTCCATCGCCAACGTGCCTTTTGGAAACTTCTGGTGGTTGCTCTGATCCGGAGTGCTCACGTACCCACCTCGGGACCCAGGACGCGGCGCGGAAGGATGGCGCTTCTCCCGGGCGTTGGTTGCGGGCTGGCCTCGTCCTGGCGGTCCGTTCGGATGGCTGCTTTCGTCCTGGTGGCACAGTGAGGGATGAGGGCGATCAAGTCGGTGCTCCTATCCGGTGGTTGGCTACGAGCTGGGCCGCTTGCACGGTCGCGAGGTCTCTCACCGTAAGGGCGGTATAACGGTGAGTGGGCATGCGGAGTGCGTGCCTTGTGATGCGACTCTCCGGGGGCCAGATGGACACAAGGGGCATCGGTCGGCGGATCGCCTACTGGCGTACTCATCGACGCATGACACAGGCCGACTTCGGTGCGCTTATGGGCCAGTCGCGGCGTTGGGTACAGGACCTGGAGGGTGGCCAGCGGCAACAGGACCCCCGGCTGTCGGTGGTGGAGCGGGCCGCCCAGGTGCTGGGGGTTCCGTTGGAGCGACTGCTGTCCGACACCGTCACTGTTGGGGGTGAATGCGCGGGGCCCGTGGAGATCCAGCGGATTTGGGCTGTGCTCCAGGGGCACGACCTCATCGCCGGTACCTGTGACAACAGTGACGCCGAGCCGATGCCCGTTGACCTTTTGTGCCGCAATCTGGCTTACAGCAGGAGCGCTTTCCAGGCGGGTCACTTCGCGAGCCTTGGACGTTTGGTACCCGAGCTATTGCTTGATGCCAATCGTGCGGCGGCTCGGCATGGTGGAGATGAGCAACTGGCCTCGTTCCGGGTGCTGTCGCTGACTTTGGAACTGGCCGAGGCGGCCGCCATCAAGTACGGCGACTATGACTTGGCATGGCTGGCCGGACACCGGGCGGTGGCGGCAGCCGGGCGGTCCGGCGATGTGGTGGTCATGGCGTCCGCGGCCCGGCACCTGGCGGATGCCATGAACCACCGTGGACACGCGAGGGCTGCGGCCGAGTTCGCCACGACGGCGGCTGGCCGGCTGGAGGCTGAGTTGCTCACTCGGGGCCGGGACGGAGTAAGCGTTCTTGGGATGCTGTACCTCAAGGCGGCGATGGCACAGGCGACAGTGGCCCGGTCTGGCGACCGTTATGCGGGATCGGCCGAAGCCGCCGTTCCTGCCTTGCTTGAGGAGGCGGCCGGGAGGGCCGCACAACTCGGTGGTGACGGAAACGCCATGTGGACAGCTTTCGGGCCGACGAATGTTGCCCTCCACCGCGTTGCCGCGCATGTGCAGCTTGCGCAGGGAGCTGATGCGGTGGCCGTCGCCCAGGGCATTCCTGACGCTGCCCGCGCGGCGCTGCCGCGTGAGCGCCGTGCCCACCATCTCGCCGACCTGGCTCGTGCGTACACCCAGGTGGGGCGCCGCGAGGAAGCGGTGGACACCTTGCTGGAAGCGGAGCATGAGGTGGCGGAAGAAGTGCGCTGTCGGCCGCGTACCCGCCGGCTCGTCGAGGATCTGCGGCTGCTCGGTGCGGGTGTTGCCGAGGGACGCTTGCGGGCGCTGGCCGGGCGTTGTGGACTTTCCGCATGAACAACCGGACTCTTTACCTCGTCGCCGGTGCCGCGCCGCCGGTTCGCCGGATCGATGTCCCCATCCAGGCTGCCCAGAAAGCCGGTTGGGACGTTTGCCTGATCCTGACGCCGTATGCCTACCGCTGGGCCATCGAGGACATGGAGGGGGAGATCGATCGCTTGCAGAGACTGACCCGGCACCCCGTCCGCCATCAGTACAAGCTGCCGTCCGAGGAAGACGTGTTGCCCGCCCCGGACGCAATTCTGGTGGCTCCGCTGACCTCGAATTCCCTCAACAAGTGGGCGGCTGGGATCAGTGACACCCTGGCCTTGGGGCTCATCACCGAGGGCATCGGTCTGGGATTGCCCATCGTCGCCCTGCCACACTGGAACGCCGCCCAGGGCAAGCACCCGGCGGTCGCGCGAAGCGTTGAGACGTTGCGGTCGGCGGGCGTCACCGTTCTGTTGGGCGAGGGCGGATTCGTTCCGCATCACCCGCGGCAGGGCGACGTGGATGCGTACCCATGGCAAGCGGCGATTGATGCTCTTCCGGGATAGCTTTCATTGGGGGCTGGAGAGGGATGCTCATTGTCGTTCAGCAGGCGCCCGGCCTCTGGCTCCGACCACTCCGGAGGGGCATTCCTGCGGTTGCAATGATCATTGAGTAGAAAGGCTCTTGAGAATAGTGATGGATGGAAGCTGGCATGTGCTTGTGGAAGAGGATTATCTAAATGCCGAGTATGTGGAGTCTCTTCGCTCCGAAGTTTTTCATCGGTGGAGGCTAGCCGTCAGGAAGCCTGTGCCGGGTGGCCGGGAACGAGCTCTGATATTGGCTGAGGAGGTGGCGCGGACGTACCTTCCAGGGGGACATGGGCGCGTCCGCTCGTCGGAGGCTCCCGAGCGCTTGGTCTTCAAGCTGGCGGATGGAACTTGGCTTACGGAGCTCCGACTGGCCGGTCGAGTCCGCCACTTCCGAGTCAGCGTCGCCGAACTTGTCTACTCGGAGGAGCAAGAAGTGGCTTCTGAGCCGGCTGACAGTCATCCGGACAGGTCCGGCTCTCGGGGTCGTTTCTTTCGAAGGAACTGACTGGGGCGAAAAGCTTGGCTGCCCCTCACAGAGGACACTGCCATCGGACCTCGGACATGCGAGTCACTTCTCAAGTTCCTTTGGTGATTGCATGGATCAAGTGATAAGACGCTGGCCCTTCGAGCGCGAAGCCCTGCGGCCCGCTCGACGAGTTGGCGATGGTGGCCGTCTCCGAGCCAACATGGTGAAACATGGGAGGAGTCGAGCTGCACCGTGCTGAGCTACTGAATCGGGCCGCAGGGGTAGGGGATGGTTTGCCCAATGCCGGGGAAGCCACCCGCAGGAAAGTGTTGTCATGCGCGACAACCTCGCAGCGGGTGGTTTGGGCGGTCGAGAAAACGCCGGCGTCTCAGGTGTTGAGCACCGGTAACTCAATCTCTGCCAGTGCATATTTCTGCTATGAAGTGGCGCCATGTCGATGTCGAGAAGTGCAACAGCCGGCTTCGGGCCTTGGAGTCGCGTATAACTATGTTGCCGGCATTGTCAGGTGCGGAGACTTCGAGACAGTTCTGACCGCCCGAGCTGTAACTGGCCTTCTTGAACGTAGCGTTTCTATGCGCAGTGCACATGTTGAGCGCCACCTCTGATCAGGTTTTTGATGACTTGTGTGATTCGGCCGGGCCCAGCGCCTGCGAGAGGACTCGGCTGAACGCTGAGTCGTACTGGCCGACGTGGTCATCTCCACCTGGATAGACGGAGGTTGTCATCGGTTCCACGGCGACGATCGGCTCCCCTGCGTCGAACCTGAAGATCGTGTAGGAACCGTCGATGCCGGTGTGCGCGCCTGAGCTGAATGGGAGGACCCGCAGGCGTACGTGAGGCAACTTCGCTGTCTTCAGCAGCTTGATGAGCTGGCTGTCCAAGGTGCCCGGGCTTCCCATCTCACCGAGCCTTGGCAGTGACGCCTATGCGGCGAAGCACGCCGGCTCGGCGGAGACCGTACACGCCGAAGCCGAGGAAGGACACGCCGATCGTCAGAGGAATGAGGGAGTAGAGCCATTGCGTTCCACGTGTTACGCGACGCGTGTGCTGGACTGTTGGTTGGGGGGCGTGCACTTGGCTATAAGACGACGGCCCCTCCGCTCCCGTCTCCAAGTCAACTATTGCAGGCGCCGATCCGGGATGCTGCGGTGCACTCAGAGCCCCGTGCCCAGCAGTGACAATGCTCCTCAACTATGCGGCGAGGGCGGTAAGTTCTCGCGAGCTAATTGAGCGGTCTTTGTGCCCTGTTCGCTGGGTTTCATCGGCAAACAGGGAACGCTGACTGCGATCACCGCTACGGAATCGCGGTGGCCTCATCCCATCAGAGAGGGTGGATACTTCCGCTAGTTGGACGCCGGAGTGGGATCAGTCGAATGAGGTCAGGGAAACGGCGTACTCGACGGGGTCCGCGGTCGCGTAACGGGCGAAGTGCACGACACTGCAAAGAATGAGCAGACGGCTGACGCGGTCGTCGTGGACCTTGACCCTGAAACGTGCCCGGGCGCCGGCTAGGCGAGTCAGTTCGAAGCCGTCGGATTCGGGTGCACGGAAATGGAGGCGAAAGGAGAAGACAGCATCGAGAAGCGAATTGTCGCCGACGATGCTGATCGGGAAGGTGTGCCGAACAGTGCTGTTGATGCCTGACGGAACGCCTCTCAGTTCAGGCATGTTCTTCTGGGCGAATATCCATTGAGTTTTCCCCAATATCGGTACCCTGTGGTCCACGCTGCCGACTTCCCCGGAACCGGGAATCGTTGCCTTGAAAGGAGTGACGAAACCTTCGAACTCCAGTTGTGGCTCACTGTGGACCGTATATCTGGAGAGACTGCCGAAGGAACTGTCCTTCCTTGCCCGGGCTACTGGTGCGCGTACTCCGTCCACATGCACGTCGAATGCGGTCTGGGAGCGGCGGTATTTAGGTATGACGGTGAAAGCGTTGAACTTCTGGATCACCTGATGCCTCCTGTGTGATGGTCGAAGATTCAGCAGTGGACGATATTTGTCCCGCCGGAGGCACTCCTGACCGCGTTGGATATTGGTTTGGACTTGGCTATCGATTCCATGCCCGCACTGGAATTCCTTGCAATTTCAGAAAGCCGGTTGGGTGCCCCTATTGCAGCGGCACCCGCATCTCGTTCCGGACGTCCGCCGCGCGCTTGGCCGCCGCCTGGAGGTCCGGGTGGTGGGAGTCGGGGGAGGAGACCGTGGCCACCGTGCTGTGGTCGCTCCAGCCGCATACGGTCAGGGTGCCGGGGGCGCCGTAGCGGGTGTATCCGAGTACCTCGCAGGTGATGGGTTCTTCGGTGCCGGAGGGGGTCAACTCGCGGGGTGCGGTGTTGATATGGGCGCCGTCGGCCTCGCTCATGCCCTTCAGCATGCTGGCGAGCGCGCGCTTGGGGTTGCGGATTTGGCCGTAGAGGCCGGAAGCGAGGAGGAGTTGAGGGTCCCCGGAGGAGGAGTATTTGCCCGCCGCTGCCTTCATATGGCGTTCATTGGGGCCGGAGCGACTGCCGAGGTGGTCGGCCAGGGTCTGGCTCATGTCCTCGTCCAGTGTGTACCGGCCGTGCAGCAGGGACTTGGGGACGGTGAGCCGGTAGCGCGGGGAGGAGGTGTCGTCGGAGTGGGCCAGCAGGACGGTTGCGAGGAGGCCGAGGCAGACGACGCCGGCTATGGAGCCGAGGACGATGGCGGTGATGGCCCCGGGGCCCAGTCCGCGCCGGGGTGGGGGGACCGGCGGGCCGCCCCAGGGGTAGGGCTGGGGATGGGGGTAGGGCGGGGCCGCCGCTCCGTAGGGGTTTGCCGGGTAGGGCTGCTGCGGAGGTGTGGGCGGGGGCGGGGGCATCGTCATGCGGGGGTCCTCGTCGGCTGGTCGTCGGGCCGTTGCGATCAAGTTTCGCGGGTGGGGGAGGGGCGGCGACGGCCAGGGGGCGATTCCTACTCGGCGGTTGCGGTCATGGCCCAGAGGATGAGAACGACGACGAGGAAGGCGAGCTTGACGGTGAGGACGAAGGAGATGGCGGCTGTTGCCACGCCGAAGAGGGTGGCGGTGATCGCCAGGAAGCGGTCGTTGGGGTTCCGGCTCTGTTTGAGGTGGCGGCCCGCCTGAAGGCCGAGGAGCAGGGCGGCGAAACCGGGGGCGAAGGCCAAGGGGGCGCTGAAGGAGTGCCACAGCATCAGAGCCACGGAGACAAGACCCATGAACAAGGCTGTCCAAGCCGTGCGGCGGGATTGCCGGACCGCGGTGGCGTTGGGGCGCGACGGTGACTGGATGCTCATCCGGTGATGCCCCCGACCACGGCCCACGCGGCGACCAGGAGGGTCAGTGCGCCGACCAGGCCCGCTGGGGCGGATTCGCGGCGGGAGACCAGGCCCCAGGTGGTCAGGACTACGGCCGTGAGGGCGGTGGCGATGGGGGTCCAGGCGACGATGTTCTGGCCGGTGGGCGAGCAGATCAGGCGGGGGTCGGGAGAGTCGCAGTTGTCGCTGGCCATGACGGAGAAGGGGAGGACGATGAAGGTGATGAGAGCGAAGGCGTAAGTGGCGAGTGCGATGAGGCACTTGATGGCGGTGGAGCCGGGGAAGTGGGATGAGGGTGGGGGTGGTGTGGGCGTGGTCATGGGAAGTCCGTGTTCGGGGTCGGTGGGTTGTGGGAGTTGGAGCAGGGAAGGCGGCCTGTTCCGCAGCGCCGTGGTGCGACGTTGTGGCTGGTCTCCGTCGCGGTGGGAAGAGGGTCCGGGGGGCCGACGCCGCCACGCCCCGGCCGGCGGATCAAGTCGGTGGGCGAGCTGAGGCATCCTTGGGCCGGCTGTCCTCGCGCCACTCAGAGTTGGGAATCCGTGGCCGAATGGGCCTGCGGGCGAAGGGTTTTCCGGCGCGGAGGCGCGGTGCCGGCAACAGTGCGGGGTCCCGTGAGGGAGGCGGGGGCTGAGGGACCGGCCGTGGACGGGTCGTTCGGACGTATAGCCGTCAGGTGCCGCGCCCGGCGCGGGCAAGGCTCAAGGGCCCTGAGTCACCCGGGGCGTGGACGGCGCGGCTGGGAAGGCCGGCGCGCGCCAAGGCGGGGTGGACGCCCGCTGGGGGAGTGGTGAGTTGAGGTCATGCCCTGGACGGTATGGGCGAGGGCGGTGCCCGCACATGAGTAGGGATACTCAGATGGGCTGGGTGCCCCGCACAGCGCAGGGCACCCCGTATTGCGCAGAGGCCGTGACCGGAATCGAACCGGCGTAACTCGCTTTGCAGGCGAGCCCCTCAACCACTCGGGCACACGGCCAAGTTGTGATCAGTGATGGGTGGTTGGTGCTTCGGCTATGACCATAGGGGGCCGGGGGAGGGCGCACAACGCTCCCGGCTCCGCCGCCACGAGGCCGACACGGGCCGACATGCCGCGTTCATACGGGCTCCCGGCCCGCCAGGAAGCCCTCGATCAGGGGGCGGAACAGCTCCGGCTCGTCCACCCAGGGGTAGTGGCCCACTCCGTACAGCGGTCGCAGATGTGTGGTGCGCGCGGGGAAGGAGCGGGCGACCAGTTCGCCGGCGCGCATGCCGGTGACGGCGTCGCGGTCGCCGGTGATGACCAGTACGGGGCACTGGACATAGCGGAGGTGTTCCAGGACGGCCTGGCAGGCGGCCTCGTCCACGCCCTGCCAGAAGGCGGCCCGGGGGACCGGGTGCAACTGGTCCGGCTCGGTGGCGGCGTGGGCGCGCTGGGGGGCGTCCCAGCGGCCGTACGCCATGGGCGCGGCGCGCAGCCGCAGGGCACGGGCCTCGGTGAAGTCGCGGGTTTCGGGGAGGGAGTGGACGGCGACATAGGCGTCCACCCACCAGTCCTCGTCGGCGCGGGATTCGAAGATCTCCTCGGCGTCGGTGGGGAGTTCGCCCTGAAGGCGGGAGCCGGGGGTGACCAGGATCAGACGGCTGAGGCGCTGCGGGTACGAGGCCGCGTACGCCTGGGCGGTGGCGCAGGCGGCGTCATGGGCGAGCAGGGCGAAGCGCTCCAGGCCGAGGTGGGCGCGGAGCGACTCCACGTCCTCGGCCAGGGCCGGGAAGGCATAGGCCAGTGGGTCGGGCGCGGCGGGGGAGGCGCCGGTGCCCCGGCTGTCCGGGATGACCAGGGTGTGGTGGGCGTCCAGGCCGCCGAGGTCGCCCAGGTAGGCCGCGTCCCGGCCGGGGCCGCCGGCCAGGCAGATCACGGGCGGGGTGGCGGCGCCGTCGCGGGCGGGGCGGAGGTGGTAGGCGAGTTCGGCGCCGTCGTAAGAGCTGTAGGAGTTCCGCGGGCCGGAAGGGTTATGGGGGCCGGAAGGGTTATGGGGGCCATCGGAGCTGTGAGAGCTAGAGGTATGCGGCATAGGTCCAAGGTTGCCGGAGTTGATGGTGGGGTATCCAGAAGCAACCCCCGGGCACTCACTCGTCTATCCCAAATTCCGCTTATGATTCAGGTGTGTTCGACTCCCGGCACATCAAGACCTTCCACGCGGTGGTGACGGCCGGGTCGTACTCGGCGGCCGCCCGGGTGCTGGGCTATACCCAGCCCGCGGTCACCCAGCAGATGAAGGCGCTCGAACGGTCCGTGGGCACGCCCCTGTTCACCCGGGTGGGGCGGGGTATGCGGCTGACCGAGGCCGGAGAGGCGCTGGCCCGGCACGCGGAGACCATTCTCCACAGCCTCACCGTGGCGCAGCAGCAGATGAGTTCGCTGACCCGGCTGCGGGCGGGGCGGGTGCGGGTGTGCGCCTTCCCCAGCGCGGGGGCCACCCTGATACCGGAGGCGCTGGCCCGGCTGGCGGCGGACCACCCCGGTGTGCGGGTGGAGCTGCTGGAGGGGGAGCCGCCGGACTCGCTGCGCCGGCTGGTGCGCGGGGAGTGCGACATCACCCTGGCCTTCACCTATCCGGGGCTGCATGAGGAGGTCCCGGAGGAGCTGGCGGAGATACCGCTGCTGGAGGACCAGCTGACGGTGCTGCTGCCGGCCGGGCACCCGCTGGCCCGCCGCCGGGCGGTGAAGCTGGCGGACCTGATGGAGGAGCGGTGGATCGCCGGGTGCCTGCGCTGCCGTACCAACTTTCTGCATGAGTGCGCCGAGGTGGGCTTCGCCCCGGACATCGCCTTCACCACGGATGACAATCTGGTGGTGCAGTCGCTGGTGGCGGAGGGGCTGGGGGTGGCGATGATGCCGGGCCTGGTGCTGTCCTTCCTGCGGCACGACAAGGTGACGGTCCGGGCGCTGGACCCGGCCTCCCGGCGCCAGGTGTCGGCCTATGTGCTGCGTGAGCATCTGCGGGTGCCGGCCACCGCGCTGGTTCTGGACGAGCTGAAAGCCGCCGCGGAGCGACGGGTCGGGTGCTGAGCGTATCCGCCGATCGGCCATCCATAAGCGGGAGTTGGGGGCCGGTCAACAGATCGTCGTTGGACGTGATGGATCGGGCGTCCGACGCTGCGGGTATGACCACTACCACCGCACCCGTGACGACCGCCCGGCTCGCCCGGCTCGTCGAGGACATCCGGGAGGCGGTGGGCCGCGGCCTGCCGCCCGACATCACGGCCTATCTGGCCGGTGAACGGCTCGCGGCCCACCTGGGCGCCGAGGACCTGCTCACCGAGGAACAGTGCGAGGGCGACCCCGAGCGCTACCGCCAGCATGTGCTGCACACCGAGCCGGACGGCAGCTTCTCGGTGGTGGCGCTGGTCTGGCTGCCGGGGCAGCAGACCTGCATCCATGACCATGTCTCCTGGGGCGTGGCCGGGGTGCACCGGGGCGCGGAGAGCGAGCGGCGCTACCGCCTGGTGCCGGACGGCACCACCGCCCGGCTGGTCGCCACCGCGGATGTGACCAATGCGAAGGGCGAGGTAAGCGCCTTCGCGCCGCCCGGTGATATCCACCGGGTCCGCAACTCCTGTACCAAGAAGGCGATTTCGATCCATATCTACGGTGCCGACGTGGTCCGGCTGGGCTCCAGTGTGCGTCGGGTGTACGACCTGCCGGCCGACGAGATCTGATGGCGGTCGTAGATCCGGGACGGGCGAAGACGGCACGTACCCGTACGGGAGTTGCCGGGGCGCGGACATCGTCCGCGCCCCGTGCCTCGGCCGGCAAGCCGCCCGCTCCGGGCAAGCTGCCCGGTCTGGCCATGGCGGCCGCGGGGGTCGCCCTGGCCTGGGCGGTGCACTGGTTGGTACCGGCGGTGCCGCTGCTCACCGCGGCCGTGGTGCTGGGCATCACGGCCGCCCATCTGCCGGGCGTACGGCAGTGGGTACGGGGCGCCGGGCGGCCGGGGCTGACGCTGGCCGGGAAGCGGCTGATGCGGGTGGGCATCGTGCTGCTGGGGCTGAAGCTCAGCCTGCACGATGTGCTGGGCCTGGGCTGGGCGACGGTGGCCATGGTGTTCGCGGTGGTCGCCGCCACCTTCTTCGGCACGCTGTGGCTGGGGCGGAAGCTGGGGCTGCGCGGTGACCAGCCGCTGCTGATCGCCACCGGCTACTCGATCTGCGGTGCTTCGGCGATCGGCGCGGTCAGCGAGGTGTCCGGCAGTGATGAGGAGGATGTGGCCACCTCGGTGGCGCTGGTGACCCTGTGCGGCACCCTGGCCATCGCCGTACTTCCGCTGCTGCACCACCCCTTGGGGCTGGGTGACGGGCAGTTCGGCCGCTGGGCCGGCGCCAGTGTGCACGATGTGGGACAGGTGGTGGCCACCGCCCAGACCGCCGGGCCTTCGGCGCTCGGTGAGGCGGTGCTGGTGAAGCTGATGCGGGTGGCGCTGCTGGCGCCGCTGGTGGCGGCGGTGGCGGTGGCGGCGCGCCGGCGCCGCCGGGGCGCAGCGGTCTCCGGGAAGCGCCCGGCCCTGGTGCCGCTGTTTGTGCTGGGGTTCCTGGCGATGGTCCTGGTGCGGAGTACGGGCCGGGTGCCGGGAAGCGTGCTGGACGCCGCCCAGCACATTCAGGAACTGCTGCTGGCCGCCGCCCTGTTCGGGCTGGGCAGCGCGGTGCATCTGCCCTCGCTGACCCGGACCGGGGCCCGGGTGGCCGCGCTGGGGCTGTGCTCCTGGGTGGTGGTCGCGGGGGTTTCGTACGGGGGTGTTCTGCTGACCACCTGATACGGGGCCGCGGTGCGGCGCTTGCGGTACGGGGCCCGGCGCCGGCCGGGCCCCGCCCGGCTCAGGAGGAGTAGAGCTCGGTCATCTCGGTGATGGTGTCGCCCGAACCGACCACCACGTCATAGAAGTTGCCGCCGTTGCAGAACTCCTTGGCCCGGTCCTGCGGCTTGGTCTGGCCGCCGTCGTACTGCTTGCCGTCCGGGTCGGCGCAGGTCTTCACATGGCCGATGCCATGCGCGTCCACCTGCTTGGGGCCGTCCTTGGTGATGACGGTCATCTTGGCCTGGGGGGTCCAGTGGTAGGTCTTCACCGGACCGGAGGGGTGGTAGGAGGCGCCCTCGTTCATCGACGGGCTGCAGGCCATCTTGGCGTCCTTGGCGAGGACGTTGTTCATGGCGCCTTCGACGCCGGTGACCTGGATGACCTTGTGGCCCTTGGCGATGACCGGGCAGTCGCCCTTCTTCTTGTCCGCGGAACCGTCCTGCTTCTCCTTGCCGTTGGACGGGGCGGCGGTGCTGGATGCCGAGGACGAGGCGTCGTCCTTCTTGCCGCTGTCGTCCGGACCGCAGGCGGTCATGGTGAGCGCGCCGGTGATGAGCAGCGCGGCGGTGAGCATGCGTCGAGCGGAAATCTCGATCCCCCTGGTTGTGCAGCCCCGGAGCCGGGGCGGAGTGCTTGAGCGCGGTGAGTGTATGGCATGTTCATGCCTCACTCGTGCCGCGTCGATGATCCCTAGGACGGAAGGACCAGCGGATCTGGTTCTCCTGACAGGGGCGCTTCTGAGCTGCGCTCCTTACGCTCGGTTGCTATGACCACTCCGCTCACCTCCGGCTCCGGCTCCGACTCCGGGACCGCTCCGGGCGGCCCGGCCGAGGGCGTCCTCGGCCGCCGCCATCGGGCACTGACCCTGGGCATCATCTCCGTTGTCTCACTGATCGCCTTTGAGGCGAGCGCCATCAACACCGCCATGCCGGTGGCGGCGCGGGCGCTGGACGGCGTGGGGATGTACGCCTTCGCCTTCTCCGCGTACTTCACCGCGAGCCTGTTCTCCATGACGCTGTCCGGCGAATGGTGCGACCGCTCGGGGCCGTTGGCCCCGCTGTTCACCGGCATCGCCGGCTTCGCCGCCGGGCTGGTACTGGCGGGCAGCGCCGCCCGGATGTGGCTGCTGGTGGCAGCGCGGGCGGTGCAGGGACTGGGCGGCGGGCTGGTGCTGGTCGCCCTGTATGTGGTGGTCGGCCGGGCCTACCCGGAGCGGCTGCGGCCCAAGGTGATGGCCGCGTTCTCGGCGGCCTGGGTGGTCCCGGTGCTGGTGGGACCGCCGGTCGCCGGGGCGGTGGCGGAGCGGCTGAGCTGGCGCTGGGTATTCCTGGCGATACCGGTGCTGGTGGTGCCGCCGCTGCTGGTGATGTTGCCCGCACTTCGTCAGGTCGGGACGGTTGGTACGGGGGGCGCGGCCGGCATCGCGGGGAGCGCGCGGCGCATTGGGCGGCGCCGGATCGTCCTGGCACTGGCGGTGGCGTTCGGGGCGGCGCTGCTGCAGTACGCCGGGCAGCGGCGCGAGTGGCTCTCCCTGCTGCCCGCGCTGGCCGGCCTGGCGCTGCTGGCGCCGTCCATAGTGCGGCTGCTGCCGCGCGGTACGTTCCGGGCCGCCCGGGGCCTGCCGGCGGTGGTGCTGCTGCGGGGTATCGCGGCGGGGGCCTTCCTGGGGGCGGAGAGTTTTATTCCGCTGATGCTGGTCACCCAGCGGGGGTTCTCGCCGACGGCCGCCGGACTCTCGCTCACCGGTGGTGGACTGTCCTGGGCGCTGGGCTCGTTCACCCAGAGCCGGGGCCGACTCCAGCGGTACCGGCGTCAGTTGATGTTTCTGGGGATGGTGCTGATCACCGCTGCCATCGCCCTGGTGAGCACGGTGCTGGTGGATGGGGTGCCGGCCTGGGTGGTGGCGGTGTCCTGGGTGATCGGCGGCTATGGCATGGGGCTGACGATCTCGGGTGGCAGCGTGCTGGTTCTGGAACTGTCCCGTCCGGGCCAGGAGGGCGCCAACTCGGCGGCGCTCCAGATCTCCGACGCGCTGGGGAACATTGTGCTGGTGGGGGCGAGTGGGGTGCTCTTCGGTGCGGTGGGTGGGGCGGATCGGGGGGCTGGTGCGACCGCCTTTGCCGCCGTCTTCCTGGCGCTGGCCGGGATGGCGGTGGTTGGCGCGTGGACGGCCACGCGTCTGCGCGGCGCGCGTTGAGGGTGCGGGGGGCTGGGTGCTTGGCGGGAGTTGGCCTGCGCTGACGGGGGAGTCGCCGGTGCGGCCCGGGTGCGATGTGCGGGCCGTATGCGGTTGTTCGCGCAGTTCCCCGCGCCCCTATTGGGGCGCCCCCTGTGCTTGGCCCGAGCCGTCCCTGGCTGCGCGTGGCTCGCGTCCGACGAGTGACTCCGGGGGTTGCCCCTGCGTGAGAGTGGGTTGTGTGTCACCCGCGGGCCGGTGGTGGGTTGCTCGCGCAGTTCCCCGCGCCCCTGGTGGGGCGCCCCGTAAGGGGCGCGGGGAACTGCGCGAGCAACCGCATACGGCCCGCACCCGGCACATGAGGCGCCGAGGAAAAACCCTGCTCCAGGGGATAGCGATCAACCACCCCCTGGTGGACGGCAACAAGCGCACCGCATGGCTGTCCTGTGTCACCTTCCTCGCCCTGCACGGCGTCCAGCTCCGCCCGGACATCGACGCCGCCGAGCGCCTGGTGATCGGTGTGACCACCGGGGCGATACGCGAGGTCGGGGAGATCTCCGCCGCGCTGCGCGCCCTGCACGGTGGGGCGGAATGTGACCTCAGTCCCACCGGGGGGTGAGCCGGGCTCGTCCCCCGGGGCGTGCGGGCGGGCACCGGTAGGCTGACGCGGTTGCCGATCCCCGAGACCGCCGACGGAGACCGTGACTACCACCACCGCCAACCATCACCTTTCGCCCGCCTTCCCCGGCCGGGCCCCCTGGGGTACCGCCAACAAGCTGCGCGCCTGGCAGCAGGGCGCCATGGACAAGTACATCCAGACCCAGCCCCGCGACTTCCTCGCCGTGGCCACCCCGGGCGCCGGAAAGACCACCTTCGCGCTGACCCTGGCCTCCTGGCTGCTGCACCACCATGTGGTGCAGCAGGTGACGGTGGTCGCACCCACCGAGCATCTGAAGAAGCAGTGGGCCGAGGCCGCGGCCCGGGTGGGTATCAAGCTGGACCCGGAGTACAGCGCCGGCCCGCTGGGCCGTGAGTACCACGGCGTCGCCGTCACCTACGCCGGTGTCGGCGTCCGCCCCATGCTGCACCGCAACCGCTGTGAGCAGCGCAAGACGCTGGTGATCCTGGACGAGATCCACCACGCCGGCGACTCCCGCTCCTGGGGCGACGCCTGTCTGGAAGCCTTTGAACCGGCCACCCGCCGGCTCTGTCTGACCGGTACGCCCTTCCGCTCCGACACCAATCCCATCCCGTTTGTCACCTATGAGGAGGGCAACGACGGGATCCGGCGCTCGGCGGCCGACTACACCTATGGCTATGGCAACGCGCTCGCCGACGGCGTTGTCCGGCCGGTGATCTTCCTCTCCTACAGCGGCAATATGCGCTGGCGCACCAAGGCGGGCGACGAGCTCTCGGCCCGGCTCGGCGAGCCGATGACCAAGGACGCCATCTCCCAGGCCTGGCGGACCGCGCTGGACCCGCGCGGCGACTGGATGCCCAATGTGCTGCGTGCCGCCGACCAGCGGCTGACCGAGGTGCGCAAGTCCATCCCGGACGCCGGGGCGCTGGTGATCGCCAGCGACCAGGACTCGGCCCGCTCGTACGCCAAGCTGCTGCGGGAGATCACCGGGGAGGGGCCCACGGTGGTGCTCTCCGACGACTCCGGCGCCTCCCAGCGCATCGACGACTTCTCCCAGGGTGACTCGCGGTGGATGGTCGCCGTCCGGATGGTGTCCGAGGGGGTGGACGTACCGCGGCTGGCGGTCGGGGTGTATGCCACCACCATCTCCACCCCGCTGTTCTTCGCCCAGGCGGTGGGCCGTTTTGTCCGTTCCCGGCGGCGCGGCGAGACCGCCTCGGTGTTCGTACCGACCATCCCCACCCTGCTGACCTTCGCCAATGAGATGGAGGTGGAGCGGGACCACGTCCTGGACAAGCCCAAGAAGGAGGGCGAGGAGGAGAACCCCTACGCCGAGGAGGAAAAGCTCCTGGCGGAGGCGGAGAAGCAGCAGGACGAGGACACCGGCGAGCAGGACATGCTGCCCTTTGAGGCGCTGGAGTCGGACGCGGTCTTCGACCGGGTGCTCTATGACGGCGCCGAGTTCGGCATGCAGGCGCATCCGGGCAGCGAGGAGGAGCAGGACTACCTGGGAATTCCGGGGCTGTTGGAGCCCGAGCAGGTCCAACTGCTGCTGCAGAAGCGGCAGGCGCGGCAGATCGCGCACAGCCGCCGCAAGCCGGACCAGGAGGCGGACCTGCTGGAGATCCCGGCCGAGCGGCGGCCGGTGGTCACCCACAAGGAACTCCTGGAACTGCGCAAGCAGTTGAACACCCTGGTGGGTGCCTATGTCCACCAGAGCGGCAAGCCGCATGGCGTGATCCACACCGAACTGCGCCGGGTCTGCGGCGGACCGCCCAGCGCGGAGGCCACCGCGGGGCAGCTCACCGAGCGCATCAACAAGGTGCGGGAGTGGGCCACCAGGATGCGCTGAGCCCCGCCGGGTCCTCCGCGGCAAGGTGCAATTCATATGCGCCGAGCCCGGATTGTGGGCAGACTCTTCCGCGAAGCGGACCTGCTCGCTACCGTGCCGGTCACGTACACGCCCCGTGGCAGCGCCGCCGCGGAGCGCGGCCGCGTCAAGCGACCCGGCGGTCTCTCCCCGCGCGCCGCCGGAACGGGACCGGCGGCGCCCCACCGCGGTGAGTGCCCGCCTTTCATCGGAGGAGGGGCGTCGTGACCGCGGAGACTTCGCAGACGCTCGACAGAGGGCTGCGCGTGCTCAAGCTGCTCGCGGAGACCGACCATGGGCTGACCGTCACCGAGTTGTCGGTCCGCCTGGGGGTCAACCGCACGGTGGTCTACCGGCTGCTGGCCACCCTGGAGCAGCATGAATTAGTGCGCCGTGACATCGGCGGCCGGGCCAGGGTGGGCCTGGGCGTGCTCAGGCTGGGCCGCCAGGTGCACCCACTGGTCCGCGAGGCGGCCCTGCCCGCTCTGCGGGCCCTGGCCGAGGATCTGGGGGCAACGGCCCATCTGACGCTGGTGGACGGCGCCGAGGCACTGGCCGTGGCCGTGGTCGAGCCGACCTGGACCGACTACCACGTGGCCTATCGCACCGGGTTCCGGCATCCACTGGACCGGGGCGCGGCGGGCCGGGCCATCCTGGCCGCCCGCCGGGGCGAGGTGGACAACCCCGGGTACGCGCTGACACACGGCGAACTGGAGGCCGGGGCCAGCGGCGCCGCCGCCCCCCTGCTGGGGGTGAGCGGAATCGAGGGCAGCGTGGGTGTGGTGTTGCTCACCGACTGTGTGCCGGAGCGGGTCGGGACCCGGGTGATGGAGGCGGCCAAGGAAGTGGCGGACGCGCTCCGCTAGGCCCTCGGTGCCGGGTGGGGCCGCGGTGAATTAGATTCGACGGCATGCCGAATCCGCCTCGCCGGTCCCGCCGGGTCCGTACGCTCGTCCTCTGCGCCGTGCCCGTGCTGGCCCTGCTGCTGACCGCCGCGTTCGCGCCGCTGCCCTTCGCCATCGCGCGGCCGGGCACCACGGTCAATGTGCTCGCCGACCATGAGCGCAAGCCGGTGATCAGCATCAGCGGTATCGGCGCCCGCAGGACCAGCGGGCAGCTGAGGATGGTCACCATCATCGCGACCGGGCCGCGGGTGGATGTCTCGCTGGCCGATGTGGTGGACGGCTGGTTCCGCACCGACCGGGCCGTGATGCCGAGGGAGGCGGTCTTTCCCTCGGGCCAGACCGACCAGCAGATCGAGCGGCACAATGTGGCCGATATGAAGAAGTCCCAGGACTCGGCGGTCGGCGCGGCCCTGGGCTATCTGCACCGCTCGCCCAAGGACGTCAAGATCTCGCTGAGCCTGCCGGACATCGGCGGGCCCAGCGCGGGGCTGTTGTTCGCGCTGGGTGTGGTGGACAAGATCGACGGCGATGGCCGGGGCGGTGAGCTCACGGGCGGGCGGACCATCGCCGGTACGGGCACCATCGACCCGGACGGCTCGGTCGGCCCGGTCGGCGGGGTGGCGCTGAAGACGCAGGCGGCGAAGCGGGACGGGGCGACGGTGTTCCTGGTCCCGAAGGCGGAGTGCGCCGATGCGGAGGCCGTGCGGCTCAAGGGGTTGCGCCTGGTTCCGGTGACCAAGCTGGCCGATGCGGTCGCCTCGCTCCGGGCCCTCACCGCGGGCCAGCCGGTCCCTCACTGCTGAGGGTGCGCCTTTAGGGGCGCGGGGAACTGCGCGCTCAGCCGATGGCGGCCCGCACCCGGCGACGAAACCGGTTGCCCCACCAGGGGCGCGGGGAACTGCGCGACCAGCCCACGACATGCCGCACCCGGCGACGAAGCCTGATCGCCCACGGCGAGGTGAAGGGCCCCCAAACCTCCGGTTGCATGTCGCGTGCGGGCCGTGCGTGGCCGGTCGCGCAGTTCCCCGCGCCCCTAAGGCCGCACCCTCAGCCGTCGGAGGCGGCTCGGACCAAGGGGATGATCCGCAGCGGCACCGCGTTCTCCATGACGATGGCCGTCGAGGCCCGGACAATCCCCTCGAAGCCGACCACCCGGTCAATCACCCGTTGCAGATCCGCATTGGAGCGGGCCACCAGCCGGCACAGCATGTCACCGTGCCCGGTAATGGTGTGCAGCTCCAGCACCTCCGGCACCGTCGCCAGATGCGTCCGCACATCCGAGCCCTGCCCCTGTTTGATCTCCAGCGTGGCGAAGGCGGTCACCGGATAGCCCAGCGCGGCCGGGTCCACATCCGGCCCGAAGCCCCTGATCACCCCCTGGGCCTGGAGCCGGTCCAGCCGGGCCTGCACCGTGCCGCGGGCCACCCCCAGCCGCCGCGAGGCCTCCAGCACCCCGATCCTGGGCTCCTGTGCCAGCAGCTCGATCAGCCTGCCGTCCAAACGATCGATCGCCATGGTCGGCCCCTCGTGGTCAGCATGTACAGAACGCCTGCCAAATCGGCGGCACCGCTGTGCATTATGCCCAGCGAATGCACAAACTATTGCGCACCTTGTGGATCGGCGAGACGCTGCGCGCATGACGCAGACCACGGATCACACTCCCCACACCGCTCGGCAGGCGGACCCCTTCCCGGTGAAGGGAATGGACGCGGTCGTCTTCGCCGTCGGCAACGCCAAACAGGCCGCGCACTACTACTCCACCGCCTTCGGTATGAAGCTGGTCGCGTACTCCGGACCGGAGAACGGCAGCCGCGAGACCGCGAGTTATGTCCTGGAGTCGGGCCGCGCCCGCTTTGTCTTCACCACCGTCATCAAGGCGAGCACCGAGCGCGGCCGCTTCCTGGCCCAGCATGTCTTCGAGCACGGTGACGGCGTGGTGGACCTGGCCATCGAGGTGCCGGACGCCCGCGCCGCCTACGCCTACGCGGTGGAACACGGTGCCCGGGGTCTTGAGGAGCCGTACGAGCTCAAGGACGAGCACGGCACCGTCGTGCTGGCCGCCATCGCCACCTATGGCCAGACCCGGCACACCCTGGTGGAGCGCTCCGGCTATGACGGCCCCTACCTGCCCGGGTTCGTCGCCGCCGACCCCATTGTGGAGCCCCCGGCCCGGCGTAACTTCCAGGCCATCGACCACTGCGTGGGCAATGTCGAACTCGGCAAGATGGACGAGTGGGTGGACTTCTACCACAAGGTGATGGCCTTCACGAATATGAAGGAGTTCGTGGGCGACGACATCGCCACCGAGTACAGCGCCCTGATGTCCAAGGTGGTCGCGGACGGCACCCGAAAGGTGAAGTTCCCGCTCAACGAGCCGGCCATCGCCAAGAAGAAGTCGCAGATCGACGAGTATCTGGAGTTCTACGGCGGCCCGGGGCTCCAGCACATCGCGCTGGCCACCAATGACATCGTGGCCACGGTAAGGGCCATGCGGGCGGCCGGAGTCCAGTTCCTGGACACCCCCGACTCGTACTACGACACCCTTGGCGAGTGGGCCGGCGAGACCCGGGTGCCCATCGAGACCCTGCGCGAGCTGAAGATCCTGGTGGACCGGGACGAGGACGGCTATCTGCTGCAGATCTTCACCAAGCCGGTGCAGGACCGGCCGACGGTCTTCTTCGAGATGATCGAGCGGCATGGCTCCATGGGCTTCGGCAAGGGCAACTTCAAGGCGCTGTTCGAGGCCATCGAGCGCGAACAGGCCAAGCGCGGCAACCTCTGACCCCTTTCCCAGCCCCCCGCCCCGCGGCCCCGTCCTTTCCCGGCGGGGCCGCGGTGTGCGATCTTCCCCGCCGGAGCGGGCGGTGGCAGGGTGGGGCCATGGGTGATCTGATCAGGCTGCTGCGCAAGGGGCTGCCCGCCGAGGCCGTCCTCACCGACCCCGATGTCACCGCCTCCTACGCCACCGATATGGCCGGTTTCTGCGCCGCCGGGAATCCGGCGGTGGTGGTGCTGCCGCGCACCGTCGAGGAGGTACGGCATGTGATGCGCACCGCCACCGAGCTACGGGTGCCGGTGGTGCCCCAGGGAGCCCGGACCGGCCTGTCCGGCGCGGCCAATGCCACCGAGGGCTGCATGGTGCTCTCCCTGGTGAAGATGGACCGGATCATCGAGATCGACCCGGTGGAGCGGATCGCGGTGGTCGAACCCGGCGTGGTCAACGCGGTGTTGTCCCGGGCGGTGGCCGAGCACGGCCTCTACTACCCGCCCGATCCCTCCAGTTGGGAACAGTGCACCATCGGCGGCAATATCGGCACCGGCTCCGGCGGGCTGTGCTGCGTCAAGTACGGCGTAACGGCCGAGTATGTGCTGGGCCTGGAGGTGGTCCTGGCGGACGGACGGCTGCTGACCACCGGACGCCGCACCGCCAAGGGAGTGGCCGGCTATGACCTCACCCGCCTCTTCGTGGGATCCGAGGGCAGCCTCGGAGTGGTGGTACGGGCGGTACTGGCCCTGAAGCCCGCGCCACCACAACAGCTGGCGCTGGCCGCCGAGTTCCCGTCCACCGCCACCGCCTGTGAGGCGGTACGCCGCATCATGGCCCGCGGACACGCGCCCTGTCTGCTGGAGTTGATGGACCGCACCACGGTACGGGCGGTCAACGCCCTGGGGAAAATGGGGCTTCCGGAGAGCACCGAGGCCCTGCTGCTGGCCGCCTTCGACACTCCACGGGCACAGGCGGACCTGGCGGCGGTGGGCGAACTGTGCACCGAGGCCGGGGCCACCGAGGTGGTGCCCGCGGACAGCGCCGCCGAGTCCGAACTGCTGCTCAAGGCCCGCCGGATGTCGCTGCCCGCGCTGGAGGCCCTGCGCCCGGCCACCATGATCGACGACGTCTGTGTGCCGCGCGGCCGGCTGGCCGAGATGCTGGACGGCACCGCCGCCATCGCTGAGCGGCACGGCCTGACCATCGGGGTCTGCGCCCACGCGGGCGACGGCAACACCCACCCGGTGGTCTGCTTCGACCCCGCAGACCCGGAGGAGGCCCGGCGGGCCAAGAAGTCCTTCGAGGAAATCATGGCCCTGGGGCTGGAGTTGGGCGGCACCATCACCGGGGAGCATGGGGTGGGGCTTCTCAAACGGGAGTGGCTGGCCAGGGAGGCGGGGCCGGTGAGCATGGAGATGCAGCGGGGGATCAAGGGGGTTTTCGATCCCCTGGGTCTGCTGAATCCCGGCAAGGTGCTTTGAGGGGGTTACGGGGGTTCGCGTTGTGGTGTGGGTGCGGGGTGCGTTTCGGCTGGTCGCGCCCACGCGGCGGAGCCGCATATCGCAGCTGCCCCGCGCCCCTGAGGGGCGCCCCTACGGGGCGCCTTCCTCGCCCGCTGCCGGGGCCAGCAGGACTCGCAGCGCCTCGTCCAGGCCCAGCCACTGCCCCTCCTGCCCCTCGGGCACCACCTGCAACGTACGGTCCAGCCACTCCCGCAACTTCCGCAGCGGCACTCGCAAGAGGGCCTCCCCATCCGGCGAGACCAGGGCCACACAGGCCACCGCCCGCCCCCGGGACAGCATCGGCCACACCCGTACATCGCCCTGCCCGCAGGGCCGCCGCACCCCCTCCATCAGCAGTTCCCGGGCGAATGTCCAGTCCACCGGGGTCCCGTCGCCGAGGTGGAAGGTGAAGCGCACGGCATAGGGGTCGTCCGTCCGGTAGGACACCCGGGCGGCGAGCGGAATCCCGTGTTCCGGCGACAGCACCAGTTCGGTCTCCAGCTCTTCTTCCAGCACCGTATGCATCAAGTGCGACCTCTCCACTCGGCTGTGTCAGGGCCGCGCCCACAACGCGGCTTCGCATCCTTCGGGACGGTCTCCTTCCCCGTTCCCGGCCACTGAGGCCACACCCGCCGGGCTTGACTCACCGGTCGCACGTGCGAGTGGTCCCCTGGGTATCGGGGCGGCACCGAGGTGGGCCGTCTGGTAGACCTGTTGACCCCGCTACGGGTTGCCTTTTGCGCATTGACGTCAGGGCGTCACCACCACGGGCCCGGAGCGGTTCATACGACGGGCGGTTCACCACCCCATCGCGCGGCCCCCCGCGCGTGCGGCAGACTGCCAGGACATTCCAGAACGGCCGAGCAGAATACGGGACACCGGAGACCATGAGCGCACCCATCCCGGGATCCGCCGACAGCAGCCCCGGCGCGGGCTTCTACCCCGACCCGTCCATCCCCGGCTATATCCGTTACTGGAGTGGCACCGCCTGGGTACCCGGGACCAGCCGGCCGGCCCCGGCGGAGGGGGAGCCGATGCCCGGCCCGCCGCCCGGAGTGGTCCCCGCACCCCTGCCGGCCCCGGCCCCGGCTGCCCCCGTGCCGCCGGCCGCGCGCAGCTCCCGGCCGCTGCCGGAGGAGACCGGGCCGGTGTTCCTGGACGAGGAGCCGCAGGAGATCGGTGACGGAAGGCCGGTGCCGCCGCCCAGGGATCCCCGGCTGGCCCGGCCCCTGGGCCCGGCGGCGGAGGTGCCCCCGGCCCCGGTACCGGCCACGGCGGCGCCCGCGGCCGGGGAAGGGACCCCCGGGTTCGGCGAACCCCGGCCCCGCGCGGAGGGGACGCTGGCGCTGCGTGCCGAGTCCGCGCCCGTACCGGCCACCCCCTCGCGGCCCGGCCCGCCGCCGGCCGAGTCGCTGGTGCCGCGGCCCTGGCCCGGCGGGCAGGAGGCGCCCCGCCCGGAGCCTCCGGCCCGGCCCGCTCCGGCGGTCCAGCCGCAGCAGCCCCAGCCACAGCAGATCCAGCCCCAGCTCTCACCGCAGCCCCAGCCGCCGCAGGTGGGCTGGGCACAGCAGGTGCATCAACTCGCCCAGCAGGCACCCCCGTCGCAGCCCCAGCAGTCCCAACCCCTGCCGGGGCCCGCGGAGTCGGCGCCCGCGCCCTGGAAGCCCCCGGTGCTGGATCCCTTCCTGGCCGCCGCCCAGCGGCAGGGCCGTCCGGCGCCGCTGGCCCGGCGGCTGGCCGCCCGGCTGGTGGACAGCCTGGTGCTGGGCGGGGCGGTGAGCACGGTGGCGGTCCCGCTGTGGAACAAGTCGGTGGCGCATATCGACGACAAGGTGGACCAGGCCAAGCGCTCCGGCCAGACGGTGACCGTCTGGCTGCTGGACGGCACCACCGGCACCTATCTGGCCATCGTGCTGGGGGTGTTGCTGCTCGCCGGGGTGCTCTATGAGGCGCTGCCCACCGCCAAGTGGGGCCGTACGCTGGGCAAGAAGCTGTGCGGGGTGCGGGTGTTGGGCATCGAGTCCCATGACACCCCCTCGTTGGGGGAGGCGCTGCGCCGCTGGCTGGTCTACGGGCTGCTGGGGGCGCTGGCCATCGGGGTGCTCAATGTGCTCTGGGGGCTGTTCGACCGGCCCTGGCGGCAGTGCTGGCATGACAAGGCCGCCGGGACCTTTGTGGCGGCCGGGTCCGTGGACTGAGGCGCTCCGGCAACTCGAACGGCACAATGGCGGGTGCGCGGATGGGGACGCTGCGGTCTACTCGGGCCATGAGCACCGACCAGCCACAGGGTGAGGACCCCTTCCGCAAGCCGCCCCCGCCGGGTGACCTGCCGCCGTATCAGGGGCCGGAGGGCGGCGGCCCGTACGGGACCGGCCCCGGCGGACCCTATGGGCCCGGCCCCGGCGGACCCTATGGGCCCGGCCCCGGCGCCCCGGGCGGCCCCGGTGGGCCGTATGAGGGCCCGCCCTACGGGGGCCCGCCCTATGGCGGCGATCAGGGGTATGGGCCGCCGGACCCGCTGGCCGGTATGCCACCCCTGGGCAACCGCTTCAAGCGGCTGGTGGCCCGGATCATCGACGGCCTGATTGTGTCCATTCCGGTCAGCCTGGTGTTCGCGGCCGTCAACTGGCACCACTGGGACCCGCAGAACGACCAGACCAAGACCACCGGGCTGAGCATCCTGATCTCGGTGGTCTATTTCATCTACGAGGGTCTGATGCTCACCACCCGGGGGCAGACCGTCGGCAAGATGGCGATGAACCTCCGGGTGGCGATGCTGGAGAACGGGGCCGTGCCCGAGGGCAGTCCGGGCTGGATCCGGGCCGCGGTCTACAACCTGCCGCAGATCGTGCCCTGTTGCGGGTTTCTCTTCTGGCTGGTCAATGTGTTGTGGTGCACCTGGGACAGCCCGTACCACCAGTGCGTCCACGACAAGGCGGCCAAGACCGTGGTGGTGTCAACCCGGCAGTGAGTTCACCCGGGTGGTGGCGGGCTCGGCGTCAACCACCGTGCGCTGCCGGGGGAGTTGGGCGCTGCCCCGGGCCACGGTGCGTGAACTCCCGTGTGGCATGGGGACGGTGACGGCCACCAGCAGGCCCAGCGCCAGGGCGCCCAGGGCGACCACCGCCACGCCGACCCCCGAACGGGTCTGGGACAGCAGCAGCATGGCGAGGGTGGAGAACACTACGGTGGCCGAGCCATAGGCGATCTGTGCGGAAGTCGGACGCGGCATGACGGTATCCGTCCTCGGGGCGACGTTGTGGGGGTGCAGAGCCGGGTGCAGAGCCGACAGATGAGTACCGCAAAAAGACTCTACGGTCCTCTCTGCCCGAGGGGAACAGCAGATAAGCGTGCCCTTGCCCAGGGCTCGGAAGCACTGGGGCGCACGGGGAGTCACTGCCCCGTCCGGGGGAAGCGGCGAACGCGCCGTCGTTACTGACACCCTCGGTGACCGGGAGGCGCCGGGCGGGGCTGCGGTCCGGCCGCAGCCCGGCCTCAAGATCCATTGACTCGGTATATCGACGCAGGTCATAGGGGTTCTTTGGGAAACCTCTGGCGGGTCGCCGGGGAGGGCGATTAGATGCCTGTGGGGGGCGTCCTTATTGACACAGGTCCCGGAAGGGTGAGTGATGCGGATGGCAGGCGGTGGGTTCGCCAGGCTTCCCGATGGCAGCGTGATCGTCGCGTTGTCGCTGCCCAGTCCACCCGGCGGCGGGGGAGCGCCGGGGTCGCGGGTGCGGGTGCTGGTGCATGCCGTCAACCGGCAGCGGGCGCTGACCCGGCTCCGGAACCTGGGGCTCCGGGCGGTCTATCTGCGCGGCAACACCGAGCCGCCGACGCCGGACGAGATAAGCGCGGTGCTGTACCACCCGGACGGGCTGGTGTGGCGGTCGGTGACGGAACGGGAGACGGCGGGCTGGCGCCCGATACGGCGCCTGCTGCGACCTCGCACGCTGGGGGCGGCGTAGCGCGCGCCGCCAGGGGCGCGGGGAACTGCGCGCCCGGCCAGCGACGGCCCGCACCCGGCAACGAAACCGGTCGCCCCTCAGGGGCGCGAGGAACTGCGCGACCAGCCACAAAACATCCCGCACCCGGCTACCCGGAAATAACCACCGGCTTGCCGGTCAGCCGGACCCCCGCCCGGTCCATCTCGACCAGGGCGCGCTCCGTGGTGGCGGGCGCGACACCGGCCGTGAGGTCCAGCAGGACCTCCGTGTCGAACCCCGCCCGCACCGCGTCCAGCGCGGTGGCGCGGACACAGTGGTCGGTGGCGATGCCCACCACATCGACCCAGGTCACCCCGCGCTCCTGGAGCCAGTCCGCCAGCGCGGTGCCATGCTCGTCGCGGCCCTCGAAGCCGCTGTAGGCGGCCGAGTGGGCGCCCTTGTCGAAGACCGCGTCCAGGGCGCCGGAGGCGATCACCGGGGCCAGGTTGGGGTGGAAGCCGCTGCCCTCGGTGCCCGCCACACAGTGCGGGGGCCAGGAGTGCTCATAGTCGGGGTGGTCGGAGAAGTGGTCGCCGGGGTCTATGTGGTGGTCCCGGGTGGCCACGATGTGCGCATACGCCACGGCCGCGTCGCCCACCAGGTCGGTGATGGCCGCGGCCACGTCGGCGCCGCCGGCCACCGCGAGGCTGCCGCCCTCGCAGAAGTCGTTCTGCACGTCGACGATGATCAATGCACGGTGCATGGTGCGGATCCTTTGTGAAGGGCGCTCGGCCGACGGTGCGGATCGTCTTCTGTGACCGAGGGTAGTGACTCCGCCGGTGCGACGGGAGGGCACGCGGGAGGAGCGCTCCCGGCCCTGCGCTTCGGGCCCCTACGCTCCCGGGGCCCCTGCGCTCCCGGCCCTACGCGGCGCCGTGGACGTACTCCGTGGGCAGCACCGGCTCGCCGCGGGAGAGCTGGGTCGCCGACATCGGCAGGCCCTCCCGGGCGGCCGCGTGCCGGGCCCGTGCCGTCTCCAGCGGTTCCCGGCCGACGGCCTTGCCCGCCCGTACCAGCTCCACCAGCAGCTGCCGGTCGGCCAGCTCGGCGGGCACCTCTCCGGTGCCCACCACCTCGGCCTCGGCCACGCCGTGCTCGTCCAGCCGACGGGCGGCCCACTTGCGGCCGCCCAGGGACATCTTGCCGCCCATGGACTTCTTGGCCACCGGCCGCAGCGGGGCGTCGGCGCCGGGGCCGTCCGCCCGCGCCACCAGCTTGTAGACCATGGAGCAGGTGGGGTGCCCGCTGCCGGTGACCAGCTGGGTGCCCACGCCATAGGCGTCCACCGGGGCGGCGGCCAGCGAGGCGATGGCGTACTCGTCCAGGTCGCTGGTGACCACGATCCCGGTGCCCGTGGCGCCCAGCTCGTCCAGCTGGCGGCGTACCCGGTGGGCGAGCAGCAGCAGGTCGCCGGAGTCGATGCGGACCGCGCTCAGTTCCTTGCCGGCCACCTCCACGGCCAGCCGGACCGCCTCGGTGACGTCATAGGTGTCCACCAGCAGCGTGGTCCGGCCGCCCAGCGAGTCCACCTGGGCCCTGAAGGCGTCCCGCTCGCTGTCGTGGAGCAGGGTGAAGGCATGGGCGCTGGTGCCCACGGTGGGGATGTTGTAGCGGAAGCCGGCCGCCAGGTCGGAGGTGGAGGTGAAGCCGCCCACGAAGGCGGCCCGGGCGGCGGCCACCGCGCCCAGCTCATGGGTGCGGCGGGCGCCCATCTCGATCAGCGGGCGGTCCCCGGCGGCCACCGCCATCCGGGAGGCGGCCGCGGCCACCGCGGAGTCATGGTTGAGGATGGAGAGGATCACCGTCTCCAGCAGCACCGCCTCGGCGAAGGTGCCCTCCACCCGCATCACCGGGGAGCCGGGGAAGTAGACCTCGCCCTCCGGGTAGCCCCAGATGTCGCCGCGGAAGCGGTAGTCGGCCAGCCACTCCAGGGTGGGCTCGTCCACGATCTCGTGCTCGGCCAGGAAGCGCAGCACGGCCGGGTCGAAGCGGAAGTTCTCCACCGCGTCCAGCACCCGGCCCACGCCCGCCAGCACGCCATAGCGGCGGCCCTCGGGCAGCCGCCGGGTGAAGACCTCGAACACCGAGCGCCGGTCGGCCGTGCCGGCCCGCAGCGCGGCCTGCAGCATGGTGAGCTCATAGCGGTCGGTGAAGAGGGCCGTTGACGGCACAGCCACCGGCAGCCCAAGGTCCGCAGCGTTCACTTGGCCCTACCTCGCAATCCCCAACAGGTGTCGAAGGGATGCTACCTCCCTTACTCGTCAGTCTGACGATTTCTGGGGGTCGTTTGTGCACCGCCCGGTGCCGAGTGGCAGCATGGATTCCGTGAGCGTTGCACCGGTCGAGATCGAACGTCCCGAGACGGGCGAGTCCGCCTACGCGGTCGCGGAACCCGATGTGCCCTGGGTGACCCTGGTCCACAACGACCCCGTCAACCTCATGAGTTATGTGACGTATGTCTTCCAGAGCTACTTCGGCTACTCCAAGGACAAGGCCCGCAAACTGATGCTCGACGTCCACCACAAGGGCCGTGCCACCGTTTCCAGCGGTACGCGCGAGGAGATGGAGCGGGACGTGCAGGCGATGCACGGATACGGCCTGTGGGCGACCTTGTCGCAGGACCGTTGATGGCCGGGCACTTCGAGCCGCTGGCCGGCGGCGGGGCGGCGGTTGCCCTGGACGAGGTGGAGATCTCCATTCTGCGCAGCCTGGCGGTCCAGTTGCTGGAGCTGATCGGGCCGGGGGAGGAGCAGGGCCCGGACGCCGCCGACCCGCTGGCCCGGCTGTTCGCCGAGGGGCCCAGCGAGCCGCCCGCCGACCCGGCGCTGGCCCGGCTCTTCCCCGACGCCTATGGCACGCCGGGCGCCGAGCAGGACCGGCAGCAGCGGGCGTACGCCGCCGAGTTCCGCCGCTACACCGAGAACGACCTGCGGGCCCGTAAGCGCGAGGACGCCCTGGCCGTGGTGCGCTCGCTGGACTCGCTCAGCGTGGCCGGGGACCGGGCGGCGGTGCTGCGGCTCACCCCCGAGCAGTGCCGGCAGTGGCTGGGCGCGCTCAATGACCTCCGGCTGACCATCGGGACCCGGCTGGAGATCACCGAGGAGGACGACGGGGAGGCGCTCTTCGGGCTGCCGGACGACGATCCGCGCAAGCCGATGGTGATGGCCTACCTCTGGCTGGGCGGGCTCCAGGAGACGCTGGTCGAAGCGCTGATGTCCTGAGCGGTGGGCTGGGCCTTCCTTCATGACATGTTCACAAGGTGTTCGCTCAGCGGACGCTCAATTCCGAATAACGATCGCATCACCGCAGTGGCGACCTTTGTCGCCTCAATTTACATTTGTCCTAATTTTCCCGTGAGCTGGGCCACATCCACGCCATATTCGCCTCTGCGATCTCCGCGTTACCCGTGATAAACCTGCGAGACCTGCTCTGTGACGCCACCCCTGTCACGGCAGGAACGCTTGGCCGGCCGACCGTCGGCACATATGCAGGACTCCATCCGGGGGGATCGGAACCCGATCCGGAGTGACCGGATCGGTATGGAGAAAGGCGTTCCACTCATGGCCTCTGAGCAGGTCGCGGACCGTGCCCCAGGCGCAGCCGAGGCGCGGGACGGAAGCGGACAGGAAGCTTCCGAGGGTTACCAGCGGGGACTGGGCAACCGGCAGATCCAGATGATCGCCATTGGCGGCGCGATAGGCACCGGCCTCTTCCTCGGCGCGGGCACGGCCATTCACAAGGCGGGCCCCAGCCTGATCCTGGCCTATGCGATAGCCGGGCTGGTCATCTTCTTCATCATGCGGGCGCTGGGCGAGCTGCTCATGTACCGCCCCGTCTCCGGGTCTTTCTCCGACTACGCGCGGGAATTCCTCGGCCCCTTCTGGGGATATGTCACCGGCTGGACGTACTGGCTCTTCTGGGTCGTCACCGGCATCACCGAGGTCACCGCGGCCGCGAAGTATGTGCAGTTCTGGAACCCCCATATTCCGCAGTGGGCTTCGGCACTGGTCTTCACGGTCATCCTCTACTTCGCCAACCTGATCTCCGTAAAGCTCTTCGGTGAGCTGGAGTTCTGGTTCTCGATGGTCAAGGTCACCGCCATCATCGGCATGATCCTGGTCGGCGTCGGCGTTATCACCCTGGGCTTCTCCAAGGCCGGTGACACCGCCTCGTTCAGCCAGCTCTGGTCGCACCACGGCTTTATGCCCAATGGCATCGGCAGCACCCTGATGACGCTGCAGATCGTGATGTTCGCCTTCCTGGCCGTGGAGTTGGTGGGTGTCACCGCGGGCGAGGCCACCGACCCCAAGAAGACCCTGCCCAAGGCCATCAACACGGTGCCCTGGCGGATCGCCGTCTTCTATGTCGGTGCGCTCATCATCATCCTGGCCGTGGTGCCGTGGACCGAATTCATGCCGGGCGTCAGCCCGTTTGTCGCCGCCTTCGCCAAGATCGGCCTGCCGTTCGGCGCAGGAATCGTCAACTTCGTGGTGCTGACCGCCGCGTTGTCCTCCTGCAACTCCGGTATGTACTCCACCGGCCGGATGCTGCGCGACCTGTCGCTCAACGGCCAGGGCCCCAAGTTCCTGGCGCAGCTCTCGCCCAAGGGCCTGCCCATGCGTGGCACCACCATCTCGGCCGCGCTGATGCTGGTCGGTGTGTGGATCAACTACCAGTGGCCGGGCAAGGCGTTCGACTATGTGGTCTCCTTCGCCACCATCTCCGGTATGTGGGCCTGGATCATGATCCTTGCCTGCCAGCTCCGTTACCGCCGCAAGGCGGACCGGGGCGAGCTGCCGCAGTCGGAGTTCAAGGCGCCCGGTGCCCCCTGGACCAGCGCGTTCGCACTGGCCTTCATCGGCATGGTGATTGTGCTGATGGGCATCGACAAGGATTCCCGGATCTCGCTGTACTGCGCTCCCATCTGGGGCGCGATCATGGCCGGTTCGTACTTTGTCCTCAAGGCCCGCAACCCGCAGGCCTTTGCCCGCAAGGACTACTCGGCCCCCGAGCCCGAGGTCGAGAAGGCCGCCTGACTCCCGGCTCCCCCCGCCGGGTAACCCGGGCCCGTCCGCACACTCCCCCCGTGCGGACGGGCCCTCAGGCATTTCCGGGCCCTGCTTATGCTGGCCGCATGCTGACCATCTCCCAGGCCCTGTACGAGAAGATCGTGGCGCACGCCCGCGCCGACCACCCCGACGAGGCGTGCGGGATGGTGGCCGGCCCGGCCGGCAGCGGACGGCCCGAGCGGTTCATCCCAATGCTCAACGCGGCCCGCTCGCCCACCTTTTACGAGTTCGACTCCATGGATCTGCTCAAGCTCTACCGCGAGCTGGACGACCGGGACGAGGAACCCGTGATCATCTACCACTCGCACACCGCCACCGAGGCCTATCCCTCGCGCACCGACATCTCCTACGCCAATGAGCCCGGCGCGCACTATGTTCTGGTCTCCACCGCCGACACCGACGGCGCCGGGCCCTTTGAGTTCCGCTCCTTCCGGATCCTGGACGGCGAGGTGACCGAGGAGGAGGTACGGGTCGTCGAGGCGTACTGAACACCGAGACGGCACGGTCCGGATACCGGGACGAACATACGGGCCGCGCACGGGGAATCGATACGATGCGCCCATGGTTCCCCTTGACGTGGCCGAGCGGGCGCCGGGCCGGCGGCTCGTCGCGCGCATCCACGTTGACCTGTGCCGTCTCGCGGCCTGACGCCCGGCCGCCGGCGACCGGCCCGTATCGCGTACCGCCACCACTTCGCACTCCGAACAGGAGCACTCCCATGGCCATCGAGGTCCGCATCCCCACCATCCTCCGCACCTACACCGATGGGCAGAAGACCGTCGAGGGCAGCGGCGCCACCCTCGATGCGCTCTTCAAGGATCTGGAGTCCCGGCACCCCGGCATCCGTGAGCGGCTGGTGGACGACAGCGGTGAGCTGCGCCGTTTCGTCAATGTCTACCTCAATGACGAGGACGTCCGGTTCCTGGGCGGGATCGCCACCGAGCTCGGGGACGGCGACAGCGTGACCATCCTGCCGGCGGTGGCCGGCGGAATGCGCTGACCGGAGATGCGCTATGACAGCCCCCTGGCCGCGGTGGGGAACACCCCGCTGGTCCGGCTGCCCCGGCTCTCGCCCTCCCCCGAGGTGCGGATCTGGGCGAAGCTGGAGGACCGCAACCCCACCGGCTCGGTCAAGGACCGCCCCGCGCTGTACATGATCGAGCAGGCCGAGAAGGCGGGCCGGCTCACCCCCGGCTGCACCATCCTGGAGCCCACCTCCGGCAACACCGGCATCTCCCTGGCCATGGCCGCCAGACTCAAGGGCTATCGCATGGTGTGTGTGATGCCGGAGAACACCAGTGAGGAACGGCGGCAGTTGCTCGCCATGTGGGGTGCGGAGATCGTCGGCTCACCCGCCGCGGGCGGCTCCAATACGGCGGTACGGGTGGCCAAGGAGCTGGCCGCCCGCAACCCGGACTGGGTGATGCTCTACCAGTACGGCAACCCCGACAACGCCGGGGCGCACTACGCCACCACCGGCCCGGAGATCCTGGCCGACCTCCCGGAGATCACCCACTTCGTCGCCGGACTGGGCACCACCGGCACTCTGATGGGGGTGGGCCGCTATCTGCGGGAACACCGGCCGGAGATCAGCATCGTGGCCGCCGAGCCGCGCTATGACGACCTGGTCTACGGGCTGCGCAACCTGGACGAGGGCTTTGTACCCGAGCTCTATGACGCCTCGGTGCTCACCACCCGCTTCTCGGTGGGCTCCGAGGACGCGGTGCGCCGCACCCGTGAACTCCTCGCCGAGGAAGGGATCTTCGCGGGGGTGTCCACCGGCGCGGTGCTGCATGCCGCGCTGGGGGTGGCCCGCAAGGCCCAACGGGCCGGACAGCGCGCGGATATCGCCTTCATTGTGGCCGACGGGGGCTGGAAGTACCTTTCCACCGGCGTCTATACCGCCCCCGACACCGAGAGCGCCGTCCGGGCCCTGCACGGTCAACTCTGGGCCTAGACCCAGCAGATAGCGGAACCGGTCATTCAACGACACAGAGGGGCGGAAACGTGCACAGATGGACTGCCCCTACCGATGTTGTCGAGCGGCTGACATCATCCCGTAGGAGACGCACATGAACTGTCCCGCATGTGGATCTTCGGACATGAGGCAACTCAACAATGGAAACTGGCAGTGCGGAAGCTGCGGAGCGGTCACAGCTGGACCGGGCGGCATGGGAGGCGCTCGCCCCTGAGACCCGGGAACGGCTGGCGGGATGCATCTCGCCGGAGGAGTTCACGGTGACGGCCGGCAGCAAGGAGTCCGCCGAGCGCTTCCAGCGCTTTATGGACACCCTCGACCGGGCCGAGCGCCACCGGTCCCTTTAGCGCCCCGGCTTACGCACCCACTTACGCACCCGCGGCCCCGTACGCGCGTCAACGGCGCGGACGGGGCCGCGCCCCGTCCCGGCGGGTCCGTCCTGGTGATTCCAGCCACACACCCCCTCCGCACGGGAGCGGCCGTATCCATCCCGCCTTACCCTCGGACGCACCGCACGGCCACCAGCCCCCCGTCACCAGCCCGGAGGTTCAGGCCCCCATGAAGCTCACCGTCGTCGGATGCGCGGGGTCCTTCCCCTCCGTGGAATCGGCGTGTTCCAGCTACCTCGTGGAGGCCGACGGCTACCGGCTGCTGCTCGACATGGGCAATGGCGCCCTGGGCGAGCTACAGCGCCATATCGGCCTCTACGACCTGGATGCCGTGCTGCTCTCGCATCTGCACCCCGACCACTTCATCGATATGTGCGGCTACTTCGTGGCGCGCTACTACCGGCATGAGGGCGGGCCCGCCGACGCCATTCCGGTCTATGGCCCGGCCGGGACCGAACGCCGGCTGGTCACCGCTTATGGGGACGTTCCGGACGAGGCGTGTATGAGCGAGGTGTTCGACTTCCGCACGCTGAGCCCGGGCGCCTTCGCCCTGGGGCCGCTGACCGTCCGGGCCGAGCGGGTCTGCCACCCGGTGGAGGCCTTCGCCTTCCGGGTGGAGCACCGGGGCACCGCCCTGGTGTACTCCGGGGACACCGGCCCCTGTCCGGCGCTGGACACCCTGGCCGAGGGGGCCGATCTGCTGCTGTGCGAGGCCTCGTTCACCCATGGCAAGGAGGACATCCCGGATCTGCACCTCAATGGCCGCCAGGCCGGCGAGTGCGCGGCCCGGGCCGGGGTGGGGCGGCTGCTGCTCACCCATATCCCGCCGTGGACGGACCCGCTGACCAACCTCCGGGACGCGCGCTCGGTCTATGACGGACCGGCCGAACTGGCCCACGCGGGCGCGGTGTACGAGCTGTAGCCCACGCGGCGAGCGGCAATGGCGAACGCCCCCGGAACCAGGGACGGTTCCGGGGGCGTTCGGTCAACGCGAGTTTCAGCGGCGCTTCTTGTTGCGGGACTTACCGCCGTTGCCCTTCGGGCGGGATCCGGCCGGACGCCCGGCCCCCGCACCGGCCTTGGCCGGAGTCGCAGTCGCAGTCGCACCGGCCTTGACCGGGGTCTTGGCCTCGGCCTTGACCGCGACCTCCTTGACCGGGGCCGTCTTCGCCGGGGCGGACTTCACCGGCGCGTCCACCGCGGCCAGCTCCTCACCCTCGACCTCACGACCGGGCGTCTTGAGGTCAAACTTGAGGATGGCGAAGCGGAAGACCACATAGTAGATGGCCGCAAAGCACAGCCCCACCAGCACCAGCAGCAGCGGCTTGCTGGCCTTGCCCCAGTTGAGCAGGAAGTCGATGGCACCGGCCGAGAAGCCGAAGCCGTCCTTCATCCCCAGCGCCCAGGTCAGGGCCATGGAGACACCGGTGAGCACCGCGTGCATCGCGTACAGCACCGGCGCGATGAACATAAAGGTGAACTCGATGGGCTCGGTGACGCCGGTGACAAAGGAGGTCAGCGCCAGCGAGAACATCATGCCGCCGACGACCTTGCGGTTCTCCGGGCGGGCGCAGTGCACGATCGCCAGGCAGGCGGCGGGCAGCGCAAACATCATGATCGGGAAGAAGCCGGTCATGAACTGGCCCGCGTGCGGGTCGCCGTTGAGGAAGCGGGCGATGTCGCCGTGCACCACGGTGCCGTCCGGCTTGGTGAAGTCACCGGCCTGGAACCAGGGGAAGGAGTTGAGCAGGTGGTGCATGCCGATGGCGATCAGGCCACGGTTGGCCACGCCGAAGATGCCGGCGCCGACGGCGCCCGAACCGACCAGCCACTGACCGAAGTTGTGCAGCCCGGAGCCCAGGACCGGCCAGATGTAGCCAAAGACGATGCCCAGCAGCAGACCGGCGAAGGAGGACAGGATCGGGACCAGGCGGCGGCCGCCGAAGAAGCCCAGCCACTCGGGCAGCTTGGTCCGGTAGAAGCGCTGGTAGAGCAGGGCGACCACCAGGCCCACCACAATGCCGCCGAGCACCTTGGCGTCGGCGGGCGCCGCGGTCATCACTATCTTGCCGTTGACGACCTTGGCGACCTTGGGCAGCGAGCTGTCGGTGAAGGTGCCCAGGACCTTGCTGAAGACCAGGTAACCGGCGACCGCGGCCAGCGCCGTGGAGCCGTCGGACTTCTTGGCATAGCCAATGGCCACGCCGACCGCGAAGAGCAGCGGCATATTGTCCAGAAGTGCGCCGCCGCCGGCCGCCATAAATGAGGCGATCTTGTTCAGGACATGGCCCAGGGCGGGCTTGCCCAGCATGTCGTCCTGGCCGAGCCGGACCAGAAGCGCGGCGGCGGGCAGCACGGCGACCGGCAGCATCAGGCTGCGGCCGATGCGCTGGGCTACCGCCATCGCGTTCTTTCCGAAGCCCTGCTTTTCGGCAGCGCTAGCCGTACTCATCGGATTCCTCCAGGTGAGGCGGGCGCTCGGGGGTTGGGGGGACGGCCCGCTTTTGGTCTAAACCACAAGTGGTTTAGACCTGTTGTAACACGTCAAGCGGGCATAAAGGAATCCGCGCCTCCGGGTGCGCTGGATCACAGGGCGGCATGCTGCCAGAGCCCTGTTAACCGGCGGTGAACCGGGTGCCGCTCGGCGGATGTTGACCGGCCGGGTGCTATTCAACCGCCTCGCGCTCGATCCCGGAGGCCACTTCCTCGGGTTCCCTGCCGGGGGTGGCCAGATCGAACCGCACAATGGCGAACCGGAACACCGCGTAGTAGACGGCCGCGAAGGCCAGCCCGATCGGAATGATCAGCCAAGGTCTGGTTGCCAGGCCCCAGTTGATCACATAGTCGATCAGTCCGGCGGAGAAGCTGAAGCCGTCATGCACCCCCAGCCCCCAGGTGACCGCCATGGAGACACCGGTGAGCACCGCGTGCAGCGCGTACAGCAGGGGCGCGACAAAGAGGAAGGAGTACTCGATCGGCTCGGTGACCCCGGTCACCAGCGAGGTCAGCCCGACCGAGAGCATCATGCCCCGCACCATCGGCCGGTGCGCCGGGCGGGCGGTGTGGGTGATGGCCAGTGCCGCGGCGGGCAGCGCGAACATCATGATGGGGAAGAAGCCGGAGGTGAACTGCCCGGCCGTGGGGTCTCCGGCCAGGAAGCGGTTGATATCGCCGTGCACCACCGTGCCGTCCGGCCTGGTGTAGTCGCCGAACTGGAACCACATAAAGGTGTTCAGGAACTGATGCAGACCGATCACCAGTAGTGCCCGGTTGGCCAGGCCGAAGACCCCGGAGCCCGCCCAGCCGATGTCCGTCAGCCACTTGCTGAAGGTGGTCAGCCCCCGGCCCACCGGCGGCCACACCCAGAGACAGGCCACCGCGAAGGCCAGTGCCACAAAGGACATCATGATCGGCACCAGCCGGCGGCCATTGAAGAAGCCCAGCCAGTCCACCAGCCGCACCCGGTGGAAGCGCACCCAGAACCAGGCGCTGAGCAGGCCGATCACAATGCCGCCGAAGACCCCGGGGTTCTGGTAGACCGCCACCGTGGCCACCCCGTTGCCGGTGACGCACACCCCGCTCCACAGCCCGGTCCCGCTGAAGTGGGCCAGCCCTGGGCAGTGCTCGGGGAACTGGTGGAGCACCGAGTAGTAGACAAGGAAGCCCACCACCGCCGCCAGCGCGGTGGAGCCGTCCGCCTTCCTGGCCATGCCGATGGCCACGCCCACACAGAACAGCAGCGGCAGGCCCAGCGCGGAGTCCAGCAGCGCGCCGCCCGCCCCGGCGAAGATCCTGGCCGCGTCGTCCCAGCCCAGGCCGTC
The DNA here is from genome assembly GCF_003121295.1 of Streptomyces orinoci. GTDB lineage: Bacteria > Actinomycetota > Actinomycetes > Streptomycetales > Streptomycetaceae > Streptomyces > Streptomyces orinoci. Next base: position 810,638 of record NZ_PHNC01000029.1, on the reverse strand, counting down.
CCGGCCGAAGACATCCGGCTGCCCCAGCCGGTTGAGGATCCCGGCCGCCGGCAGCACCGCGATGGGCAGCTGAAGGCTGCGTCCCATCTTCTGCAGTCCGCCGAAGAACCCCTGCCACCAGGAGCGCAGGGGAGCGGCGGCAGCGTGCGAACTCATGCCTGCTCCTTGGATGCCGCATACTGGTGTAGACCACTTATGGGGCGCTGCGGGCCTTGACCGCCATCCTTTGCCAGTGGGCGGACAAAAGCCCGCAGAGTTGCTCTGAACGTGGGTTACCGTGTGAAAGCCGGTCGGCGAGAGAGCCGAAGGGCCCGGACAACGCAGGAGTGCACATGGCTTCCAAGGCTGAGAAGATCGTCGCCGGACTGGGTGGGATCGACAACATCGAGGAGATCGAGGGTTGCATCACCCGCCTCCGTACCGAGGTCGCCGACCCCAGCCTGGTAGATGAGGCCGCGCTCAAGGCCGCCGGCGCCCATGGCGTGGTGAAGATGGGCACCGCCATCCAGGTCGTCATCGGCACCGACGCCGACCCGATCGCCGGTGAGATCGAAGACATGATGTGAGCCTCGCGCTCCGCGCCGCGGGCCTCGTCCACAGCTGTGGACGAGGCCCGCGGCATTCCCGGATAGGCTCGGCACCATGTCTCGCATCGACGGCCGTACCCCAGGCCAGCTCCGCCCGGTGACCATCCAGCGTGGCTGGAGCAAGCACGCCGAGGGCTCCGTGCTGGTGTCCTTCGGCGACACCAAGGTCTTCTGCACCGCCAGCGTCACCGAGGGCGTGCCCCGCTGGCGCAAGGGCTCCGGAGAGGGCTGGGTCACCGCCGAGTACGCGATGCTGCCCCGGGCCACCAACACCCGCGGCGACCGGGAGTCGGTCCGCGGCAAGATCGGCGGCCGCACCCATGAGATCTCCCGGCTGATCGGACGCTCGCTGCGCGCCGTCATCGACTACAAGGCGCTCGGCGAGAACACCGTGGTCCTGGACTGCGATGTGCTCCAGGCCGACGGCGGCACCCGCACCGCCGCCATCACCGGCGCCTATGTGGCGCTCTCCGACGCCATCGCCTGGGCCCAGGCCAAGAAGCTGGTCAAGCACGGCAAGCAGCCGCTGACCGGCACCGTCTCCGCGGTCAGCGTGGGCATCGTGGACGGCGTCCCGCTGCTGGACCTCTGCTATGAGGAAGACGTCCGCGCGGAGACCGATATGAATGTGGTCTGCACCGGCGACGGGCGCTTTGTGGAGGTGCAGGGCACCGCCGAGTCCCAGCCCTTCGCCCGCGAGGAGCTCGACTCCCTGCTGGACCTGGCCGTCCAGGGCTGCGCCGAGCTGACGGCCGCCCAGCACGAGGCGCTGGCCCGCACCCTCTCTTAACACCGACGCCCTAAGATGCACGGGGGTACGGGCCGGTTCCGTACCCCCGCGAACCACTTGGGGGAAGACGTCATGGCAGCCCGCCGCCGAACCGCCGCACTGGCGGCCCTGCTCGCCGGGGTCCTCGCGCTGCCGCTGGTCACCGGCTGTTCCGGCGGCCGGGACGACACCGACTGCGGCTCCCTGGCCAGGACCATAGGCGAGGACGCGGACCGGCTCGGCCAGGCCATGGGCGACGACTCCAAGGACCCGCAGGGCGCGCAGGAGTTCGTTGACCGGATCAACCGCGACCTGGACAAGCTCAGCAAGCAGGACGGCGACGACTCCTCGGTCAAGGGCGCCACCACCGAGATCGCCGCCGCGGTCAGCGACATCCAGGACGGCATCGCCGACGGCGAACACCCGGCACCCGGCCCCCTGAAAAACGCGGTGGCCGCACTGAACAAGGCCTGCGCCGCGGGCTGAGCGACGGCCTGCCCCCGGGCCGTCGGCGCCGGCCGGGGCGTACGGGCCGGAGGCAGGCCACCCGCACCGGAGATAATCGGTGCCCATGAAGCGCCTGATCCTCGCCACCCGCAATGCCAACAAGGTCACCGAGCTGCGGGCCATTCTCGCCGCCGCCTCGCTGGACTTCGAACTGGTCGGCGCCGACGCCTACCCCGAGATCCCCGATGTCAAGGAGACCGGCGTCACCTTCGCCGAGAACGCTCTGCTCAAGGCGCACGCCCTGGCCCGGGCCACCGGCCTGCCGGCCATCGCCGACGACTCCGGGCTCTGTGTGGACGTGCTCGGCGGTGCCCCCGGCATCTTCTCCGCCCGCTGGTCCGGCCGGCACGGTGACGACCGGGCCAATCTGGAGCTGCTGCTGGCCCAGCTCGCGGACATCGCGGACGAGCACCGCGGCGCCCACTTCGCCTGTGCGGCCGCCCTGGCCCTGCCGGACGGCACCGAGCGAGTGGTGGAGGGCCGGCTCCGCGGCACCCTGCGCCACCGCCCCGCAGGCGCCGGGGGGTTCGGCTATGACCCCATCCTCCAGCCCGAGGGCGAGACCCGCACCTGCGCCGAGCTCACCGCCGAGGAGAAGAACGCCATCAGCCACCGGGGCCAGGCGTTCCGCGAACTGGTGCCGGTGGTACGGGAGTTGCTGGCCTGAGGCGCGATGGCGCCCGTAACACACGTATGGCGCGGCACCGTTCAGCGGTGCCACGCCATACCGGTGAGCCCGGTGGGACTCGAACCCACGACACACCGGACCTAAACCGGCGCCCTCTGGCCAGCTGGGGTACGGGCCCAACACGCCTACTCTACTGTGCGGCCGCCGCCGGCCGGCCGGGGCCCGTACCCCTGCAACGGCGGGCCCGGCGAAGCTCATACCGCCCGAACGGAACGCGCCGGCCGTTTTGGCCGTCCCTCACACCGAAGGCCGAAAACCGGCCGGATTCCCTCCGCGTACCGAGGACGCCCCCATGACCGACCGCGCCGCCCCCAGCCGGGTCAGCAGGAGATCCGCCCTGGTGGTTTTCGCGGTGGTCACGGTGCTGGCGCTGGGCGGCGTCTGGGCGGGCCGGGCCGCGGACCGTTCGCGGACGGTGTCCGAGGCGCCCAAGACCGCGGCGGCACAGCGTGAGGAGGGCGACCGCGCGGCGGACGCCGGCAGCGCCGGCGGGGCGGCGGGTGAGCTGCCGGGAGTGCGGGACTGCGGCTTCGGGGAGCCGGTTCCGGAACCCAAGATCATCACGCTGACCTGCGCCAACTCCGGCACGGTGGCCAGCGATATCCACTGGGACCAGTACGGCCGGGACCAGGCCGAGGGCACCGGAGTGGTCCAGGTCACCGGCGGCGCCGGCGGCACCGCCCGTACCTCCTTCCCCGCCCGTTTCACCCTGCTCGCCCCCCGGATCGTGGACGGCCGCCCGGCCTTCACCTCCCTGGAGGTCCGCTACACCGGTATGACCCCCGTCGGCAAGCAGACGGAGACCTACTCGATCGCGTGATGGGTATCCGTGGCCGGATCGCCCTGGCGATCTCTTCCGTAACCGCCCTGGCCGTAGTGCTGCTGGGGGTGGCGGTGCATCACATCTCCGGCCTGGAGCGGGACCGCAAGGCGATGTCCCAGCAGGACGAACAGCTCAGCTCGGCACTGCAGATCTACCGGCGGGACGGGCAGCTGGTGCTGGGCGCCCAGCTGGACGCCGCGCTGCCCGCCCCGCTGGCCAAGGCGGTGGCCAAGGGGCCGCGGACCTATATCAGCGGCGGCGAGGACCCCCGGGTATGGGCGGCGACCCGGGTGGGCGACCGGGTGCTGTCGGTCTCCACCTCCTTCCCCAAGCGCGATCCGCTGCAGAAGGCGCTGGACCGGGCCCTGGTGGTGGCCGGTGCCGCCACCGTGGGACTGATGGCGGTGGTGGCCTGGTTTGTCGCCCAGGGGCTGTCCCGGCGGCTGCGGGACAGCGCCGCCTCGGCCCGCCGGATAGCGGACGGTGGCACTCCGGAAGCCGGTGCGCCCGGCGGCCGGGGCCGGGGCCGGGACGAGGTGGCCGAACTGGAGCGCTCGGTGCACGCCATGGCCGCCTCGCTGGCCGCCCGGGTGGAGGCCGAGCGCGAGTTCACCGCGGATGTGGCGCATGAGCTGCGCACCCCGGTGGCCGGCCTGGTGGCCTCGGCCGAACTGCTGCCGCATCCAAGGGCGGTGGAGATGGTGCAGGAGCGGGCGCAGACCCTGCGCGGCCTGGTGGAGGACCTGCTGGAGGTGTCCCGGCTGGACGCCGGGGTGGAGAGCGCCCAGCTGGACCCGGTGGAACTGCCCTCGCTGGTGCACGGCATCGTCAAACGGGCCCGCGGCCAGCGCGGGGTGGACGATGTGGCGGTCGAGGTGGTCGGCGAGGGCCGGATCGTGGCCACCGACGCCCGCCGGGTGGAGCGGATCCTGGTGAACATCCTGGCCAACTCGGCCAAGCACGGTAAGCCGCCGATCGAGGTGACGGTCGAGGGCACCCGGATCACCGTGCGCGACCATGGCTCCGGCTATCCGCCGGACCTGGTGAGCCAGGGGCCGCGCCGGTTCCGCACCGCCGCCCCGGAGCGCGGCACCGGCCATGGCCTGGGCCTGACCATCGCGGTGGGGCAGGCGGCGGTGCTGGGCGCCCGGCTGGCCTTCGGGACCGCGCCGGGCGGCGGTGCCCAGGCCGTCCTGGACCTGCCGGAGGCCGTGGACGGACCGGAGCCCGGGGATCAGTCCGGGGAGCTCAGAGCCCCAGGTCCTTGATGAGCTTGGCGACATGGCCGGTGGCCTTGACGTTGTAGAGGGCCCGCTCGACCCTGCCGTCCTCGTCCACGATCACCGTGGAGCGGATGACGCCGGTCACGGTCTTGCCGTAGAGCTTCTTCTCGCCGAAGGCGCCATAGGCCTCCAGCACCTTCTTCTCCGGGTCGGCGAGCAGGGTGACCTTGAGGTCCTCCTTCTCCCGGAACTTCGCCAGCTTCTCCGGCTTGTCCGGGGAGATGCCGATGACCTCGTAGCCGTGCCCGGCCAGCAGGTCCAGGTTGTCGGTGAAGTCGCAGGCCTGCTTGGTGCAGCCCGGGGTGAGGGCGGCCGGGTAGAAGTAGACGATCACCTTGCGGCCCCGGAAGCCGGCGAGCGAGACCTGCGCGCCGTCCGCGTCCGGGAGAGAGAAGTCGGGGGCGGTGTCGCCGGGACTCAGTCGCTCGCTCATGGCTCTCCTAGGGGCTGTGTCGATTGCGTGCCAGGCCCCCGAGCGTATGCGCTCCGCCGGTACCGGGATGCCATGGGGCGCCGGGCCCCGGGAGCTGACAGACTGTGGTCATCACTCTTCATCACACTTATTGCGACGACGAAAGGCAGCGCGGTGCCGGAAGCCAGGACCCCTGCGCAGATCGAGGCGGACATCGCCCGCAGGCGCGGTGAGCTCGCCGTGACGCTCGACGAGATCGGTGTGCGGCTGCACCCGAGCACGATCATCGGGGACGCCAAGGCCAAGGTGACCTCGAAGGTGGACCAGACCGCCGGCCGGGCCTGTGCGACGGCCGGCCGGATCGCCGCGGAGGTACGTGCCCAGTTCGTCACCGACGAGGGGGTGCCGCGCCTGGAGCGGATCATTCCGGCGGCCATGCTGGCCGTGGGCGTGGTGGGCCTGCTCACCGTCGCCCGCCGCCGCCGTTCCTAGCCCGGCGGTTCATGGGATCCGTATCACCGGATCCCTACCTCCGGCTCCGGACCGGCCCGCGGGCAGGTACCGTCGTGGCGTGAGTACCAACACGACCCACGACAAGCTGCCCATCCGGATGCTCCACGACCGTGTGCTGGTCCGGACCGACATTCCCGAGGGCGAGCGCCGGTCCACCGGCGGCATCGTCATTCCGGCGACGGCCGCGGTGGGCCGGCGCCTGGCCTGGGCCGAGGTCGTGGCGGTCGGACAGAGCGTACGCACCGTGGAGCCCGGTGACCGGGTGCTCTACGACCCGGAGGACCGGGCCGAGGTGGAGGTCCGCGGCGTGGCCTATGTGCTGATGCGTGAGCGGGACCTGCACGCGGTGGCCGCCGAGCGGCTGGAGGGCTCGGAGGACTCCACGGGCCTTTACCTGTAGCGGTAGCCTGGGTCATCCCGACGAGACGCGCCGTACCGGGTCAGGACAAGACGACGCACCCCTGAGGTCGATTCCTTGTGGAGGTGCCGTCATGGCATGGATCCTGCTCGTCATCGCCGGCCTGCTGGAGGTCGGCTGGTCGGTCGGCATGAAGTACACCGAGGGCTTCACCCGGCTGTGGCCCAGCGTGTTCACCCTGCTGGGCATCGCCGCCAGCATGCTGCTGCTGGCCAGGGCCGCCCGGACGCTGCCGGTGGGCACCGCCTATGGCGTCTGGGTGGGCATCGGCGCGGCCGGTGCGGCGGTGCTGGGCATGCTGCTGCTGGGCGAACCGGTGTCCGGGTGGCGGGTGTTCTTCGTGGTCCTGCTGCTGGTCTCCGTGGTCGGCCTCAAACTGACCTCGGCTCAGTAGCCGTATCAGTAGTCGTATCCCAGCAGATCGTGCGAGGAGTGGTCGCCCTGCCGCCCCTCCCGGCCGCCGTACGGCGGGAGGCTGATGATCGGCCCCGACGGCGGCCCGCTGGGCGTCGGCGGTCCGGGCGGCAGGGTGGGCCGCCGGGGCGGGGTGGTGGTCGGCGGCAGCTCGGGCGGCGCCGAGGTGACCGGCGGGGCGCTGCTGCTGGCCGGCGGCGCCGAGGAGGCCGGCGCCTCCGGCGGCGGGGTGCCCGCCCCGTTCTGCAGCTCCAGGTCGAAGTCGGTGGGCTCGGTGCCCGCCAGCGCGTCGGCGGTGTACGCGGCCCAGATCTGCGCCGGGTAGCCGCCCCCGTTGATCCGGGGCAGCCCGGTGGCCCCGTAGAGCGACTTCTGCTCGCCGGTGTCGGAGTCCTGCCCCATCACCGCCACCACGGTGGCCAGGTCGGGGGTGTAGCCGGCGAACCAGGCCGCCTTGTCCTCCTCCGCGGTACCGGTCTTGCCCGCCGAGGGGCGGCCCGAGGCGCGGGCCGCCGCCCCGGTGCCGCCCGGGTTGTCCACCACGCTCTGCAGGATGGAGGTGGTGGTGTCCGCGGCCTCCCGGCTCACCGCCTGCCGCCGGTCGTTGCGGTCCGGCAGCTGGACCTCCTCGCCGCCCTTGCTGGCCTTCTCCACCAGGCTGTACGGGCCGTGCCGGCCATGGTTGGCCAGGGTGGCGTAGGCCTGGCACATATCCAGCACACTGGCCGTGGCGGGCCCCAGCGCGATCGAGGGGGTGGCCGTCAGATCCGGCGTACGGGCCGGGAGACCCAGCGCCAGGGCGGTGCTCTTCACCTTCCCCGGGCCCACGTCCTCGGCCATCTGCGCATAGACCGCGTTGACCGAGAGGTCGGTGGCCTTGGTGACGGTCATCGGACCGTAGCTCTTGTCGTCCTCATTGGCGGGCGCATAGCCCACCGGACCGTCCGGCCCCTGCACCGGCCGCTTGTTGGTGCCGTCGTAGATGGTGTTGGGGGTGATGGTGCGGCCCTGCTGGGTGGTGGCGTCGTTCTGCACCGCCGCGGTAAAGACAAATGGCTTGAAGGTGGAGCCCACTTGGTAATCGCGCCGGGTGGCGTTGTTGACGTACTGCCGGGTGTAGTCGATGCCGCCGTAGAGGGCGACCACCTTGCCGGTCGTGGGGTCGATGGAGGCGCCCCCGGCGCGTACATAGGAGTCCACCTTGCGGGAGTCGCTCAACTCGTCCATCAGCTGGGCCTTGACGGCCTTGACGAAGGCGTCCTGCTTCTTGCGGTCGATGGTGGTGGTGATGCGGTAGCCGCCGGCCGCCAGCGTGGTCTCATCGATGAGCTTGTTGCTGGTGAGGTAGTCCTTGACCGCCTCCACCAGGTAACCCCGCTGTCCCGACATCCCGTTGCGGGCCCGGGCCTTGCCCGGCAGCGGGAAGGTGATCCGGGCCCGGTCCGCGGCGCTCAGCCACTTCTTCTTGACCATGCCGTCCAGCACATAGTTCCAACGCGCCGTCGCCCGGCCCTTGTTCTCCGGGTGCGCGCCCACGTCATAGGCGCTGGGGGCGTTGAGCAGGGTGGCCAGATAGGCGCCCTGGGCCAGGTCCAGCTTGTCGGAGTCCTTGCCGTAGTACGCCTGGGCGGCGGCCTGGATGCCATAGGCATTGCGGCCGAAATAGCTGGTGTTGAGATAGCCCTCGAGGATGTCGTCCTTGCTGGACTCCCGGTCCAGCTTGATGGCGATGAAGAACTCCTTCACCTTGCGGCTGATGGTCTGTTCCTGGCCCAGGTAATAGTTCTTGACGTACTGCTGGGTGATGGTGGAGCCGGACTGCTTGCCCTTGCCGGTCACCGTGTTCCAGGCCGCCCGCACCATGGCCTCGGGGTTGACCGCCGACTCGGAGTAGAAGTCCCGGTCCTCGGCGGCCAGCACCGCGTGCTGGACGTCCTTGGGCACCTTGCTCAGCGGCACGCTCTCCCGGTTGACCTCGCCGTCCCGGGCCAGCTGGGTGCCGTCGGCGTAGAGGAAGACATTGCTCTCGGCGGTGGCCGCCTTATTGGCCGGCGGGATGTCCACCAGCATGTAACCGGCGATCAGACCGCCCGCGATCAGCAGTACGACCAGCAGAAAGCCACCCAGCACCAGCCGCCAGGTGGGCAGCAGCCGACGCCAGCCGGTGCGCTTGCGGCCATGGGCATCCTTGGGCGCCCAGCCCTGCGGACGCTGCGGTGACTGCTCGTCGCTCATGTCTCCTGGGACTCCTCGGCGGCGGGTGTCGAAGCCGTGCCGTACGCCCGCGAAACACTGTCGCACCGCGGGTTCCGGCTGAGGGTGCGGCGCACCTTTGGCAGCACGGTGACCCCTTTCGGGTCAGGTCCACCACCCCTCGGGGTGAGAAAATTGCCTGTACCGGGACGGACGCCTACGGCTATGCTCCTGCGCTTCGGGTTCGGCCCGACCAGTCGGCTGACCAACTCGGCGGACTAACAAAGTTCAACGAGAGCGGGGGGCGCGGGATGCGGCTGTACGCCGCCGTCGCGGTGAGCGGCTTCCGGCGGTACGCCACCTACCGGATGGCCACCGCGGCCGGGGTGTTCACCAATACGGTCTTCGGGTTCATCCTCGCCTACACCTTCACCGCCCTCTGGGCCGAGCGCCCCCGCCTGGGCGGTTACGACCAGGCGCAGGCGCTGACCTTTGTCTGGGTCAGCCAGGCGCTGCTGGCCACCGCGGCGCTGCTGGGCGGGGGTTTCGAGACCGAGCTCCAGGAGCGCATCCGCACCGGGGACATCGCCATCGACCTCTACCGTCCGGCCGACCTCCAACTGTGGTGGCTGTCCGCCGATCTGGGGCGGGCCGCCTTCCAGCTGCTGGGCCGGGGCGTGGTGCCGCTGGCCGCCGGGGCGCTCTGCTTCCAACTCGACCTGCCCGCCGCGCCGTTGCGCTGGCTGTCCTTTCTGCTGGCGGTCTTTATGGGCCTGCTGGTGAGCTTTGCGCTGCGCTATCTGGTGGCGCTGTGCGCCTTCTGGCTGCTGGACGGCTCCGGGGTCAATGTGATCAGCATGCTGCTGGGGGTGTTCTGTTCCGGGATGCTGCTGCCGCTCACCCTTTTCCCCGGCGTCTTCGGGGAGATCGTCCGGATGCTGCCCTGGGCCTCGGTGCTCCAGGTCCCGCTGGATGTCCTGCTGGGCCGGCACACCGGATGGTCACTGGCCGGGGCGCTGGCCTTCCAGGCGGGCTGGGCGGTGGCGCTGCTGGGCCTGGGGCGGCTGACCCAGGCGCGGGCCACCACAAAGGTGGTGGTGCAGGGTGGTTGAGCGCTGGGCGTCCGGACTGCGGGGCTATGGCCTGATCGTGGCCATGTGGATCAGGGCCACCATGGTCTACCGCACCTCCTTCATCATCAACACCCTGGGCAACTTCCTTGTCACCGGCCTGGACTTCGTCGCCCTCCTGCTGATGTTCTCGCATATCCATGCGCTCGGCGGCTTCGGCCTCCCCGAGATCGCCCTGCTCTACGGCGCCACCTGCTCCTCCTTCGGACTGGCCGATCTGCTGCTGGGCAATGCCGACCGGATCGGACAGCGGGTGCGCGACGGCAGCTTTGACATCCTGCTGCTGCGCCCGGTGCCGGTGCTGGCCCAGGCCGCCGCGGACCGCTTCGCACCGCGCAGACTGGGCCGGATCGTCCAGGGGCTGCTGGTGCTGGGCTGGGGGATCAGCCGGGTGGACGTCAACTGGACCATCGGCAAAGCCCTGTTCACGGTGGTGATGGTGATCAGCGGGGCGGCCATCTTCTCGGCGGTGTTCATCGCCGGGGCGGCCTTCCAGTTCTGGGCGGCGGAAGCCTCCGAGGTGTCCAACTCCTTCACCTACGGCGGCTGCACCCTGCTGCAGTACCCGCCCACCGTGTTCGCCCGGGAACTGGTGCGCGGAGTGACCTTTGTGGTCCCGCTGGCCTTTGTCAACTGGCTGCCGGCGCTACGTCTGCTGGGCCGCGAGGACCCGCTGGGCCTGCCCGGCTGGGTGTCCTGTTGCGGTCCGCTGGTGGCGGTGGCCGCGCTGACCGCCGCAGGGCTGATCTGGCGGGCGGGGCTGCGGAGTTACCGGAGTACGGGGAGCTGAGAGTGCGGGAAGACCAAGCGGCATTCATCGAACTCCACGAGGTGTGCAAGGTGTTCGAGGTACACCGCCGGACGGGCCTGCTGCGCCGGGAGCGGCGCGAGGTGCGGGCGGTGGACGGACTGAGCTTTACCGTGCCCCGCGGGGAGATGGTCGGCTATATCGGCCCCAATGGGGCGGGAAAGTCCACCACCGTCAAGATGCTCACCGGCATCCTCACCCCCAGCTCCGGCCGGCTGCGGGTGGCGGGCATCGACCCGTCGCGGGAACGCACCCGGCTGGCCCGCCGGATAGGAGTGGTCTTCGGGCAGCGCACCACCCTGTGGTGGGACCTGCCGCTGGGCGACTCCTTCGCCCTGGTGCGCCGTATGTACCGCATCCCTGACGCCCGTTACCACGTCAATCTGGAGCGCTGCGTCCAACTCCTGGACCTGGGCGGGCTGCTGGAGGTGCCGGTGCGCCAACTCTCCCTGGGGCAGCGGATGCGGGGCGACATCGCGGCCGCGCTGCTGCACGACCCGGATGTGCTCTACCTCGACGAGCCCACCATCGGGCTGGATGTGGTGAGCAAGGCCAAGGTGCGCGAGGTGCTGCGCAAGGTCAATGCGGAGCAGGGCACCACCGTGCTCCTGACCACCCATGACCTCACCGACATCGAACAGCTCTGCAAGCGGGTGATGGTGATCGACCAGGGACGGCTGGTCTACGACGGCGCCCTGGCCGGGCTGCACGCGGTCGGCGAGAGCGAGCGGATGCTGGTGGTGGACCTGGAGCGCGAGTTCCCGCCCATCGAGGACCTGCCGGGCGCCCGTCCGGTGCGGGTGGAGGGCCCCCGGCAGTGGCTGGCCTTCCCCGCCGGGCAGAGCGCGGCACCCCTGGTGGCGGCGCTGGCGGAGCGCTATCCGCTGGCTGATCTCTCGGTGCGCGAGCCGGATATCGAGCAGGTCATCGCCCGTATGTACGGGAGCGCCCCGTAAGGGGCGCGGGGCGGGTTCATATGCGGCTCCGCCGCGTGGGCGCGACCAGCCCCAGACGGCCCGCACGTGACACGCGACCGAAGATATGGGGCGCCTACCCCGCCACCCCCGTCCGCAGCGCGGCCAGGTCCACCGACCGCGCCATCACCCGGTACCCGGCGTCATTGGGGTGCAGATGGTCTCCGCTGTCATAGGCGGACAGCAGCCGCTGGGGGTCGGCGGGGTCCCGCAGCGCCCGGTCGAAGTCCACCACCGCGTCGAATACGCCACCGGAGCGGATCTGTTCGTTCACCGCCAGCCGTACCGGCTCCTGCCGATCGGCGACCACCCCCCAGTGCCCGCCGAAGGGCATCAGTGTCGCCCCGAGCACCCGCAGGCCCCGCTGGTGCGCCCGGGCGGTCAGCTGGCGCAGCCCGGCCACGATCCGCTGGGCGTCCAGCTGCCGGGGCATCCGCAGGATGTCATTGATGCCCAGATCCACCAGCACCACCCGCACTCCGGTGCGCCGCAGTACGTCCCGGTCGAACCGGTCCAGCCCGCTGGGGTTGTTCTGCGGGGTCCGGCCGCGGTTGCCCAGCAGCACCCGGTTGCCGCTGATGCCCTCGTTGAGCACGCCATAGCGGGGCGCCCCCGGCTCCCGCCGCAGCCGGTCCGCCAGGAAGTCCGGCCAGCGGTGGTCGGCGCCCGGGGTGGAGGTCACTCCGTCGGTGAGCGAGTCGCCGAAGGCCACCAGCGTGCCCTGTGCCTGGGTCGTCCAGACATCGACGCCGGTGACATAGCGCCAGTAGGAGGTCCGGCCGGTGTAGGCCGCGCCGCCGCCGTCCAGGGTGTGCTCGCCCCGGGCCAGATAGGAGATCTGACGGGCGTGCGGATGCAGGGTCACCGGGCCGGAAGGCACCGGGGAGTACAGGCTGACCAGCAGGTCCGTGGCCGGACGCACGGTCAGCGGCACCGGGTCGCTGAGTACGGACCGGCCGGCCTGCACGGTCACCGAGCGCTGTCCGCCGAAGGTCAGCCGGCGCATGCTCCCCGGCGCCGCCGCGGCCGTACCGCCGCGCCCGGCCGCCACCGCCAGTGAGGCGTCGCCAATGGCCAGCGGCCGGTTGCCGAAGAGATTGGAGAGCTCCACCCGGGCCGCGCTGCCGCCCACACTGGTGTGCACCACATCCCGGATGGAGAAGCCCGGCAGGCCATGGGCGGTGTTGGGCTCGGCGAAGGCCGGCGCGGCCGCCCAGGTGCCCACCCAGTCGCCCGCCGGGGACTGCCCGGTCTCGTCCACCGGACCGCGGGAGCGGCCGTGCTGCCGGGCGCCGCCCAGCAGCACGGCGGTGGAGACCAGTATCAGCACCGCGGCCAGGGCGGCCGACAGGGTGTAGGCGGTGCCGCGTGGCAGGGGCCTGGTCATGCGAGTCTCCTGGTACGGCGGGGCGGGCGGAACCGAGAGCGGCGCTGCTCGCCGTTCCATGATCCCACCAAGCTTTCCCGGCGGGCTCTTCAGCCGGCGGGACCCGTCGGGACCCGGCGGGAACTCTACGGCCGTCTGCCGAGTCGTCCGGTAGGGACAATGCAGAAGAGGACGGCCGGAACGGGTGAGGTGGATGAAACGGTCGCAAGGTGAGAATTCGCCGGACGCCGAGGAAGTGATGCCCAAGGCGCCGCCCGGACTCACCTCCTCCGCCCTCGCGGATGAGGAACGCCGGCGCGGGGTGCGCCGGATGAAGACCTTCGCCACCGGGCTGCTGCTGGCCGTGGCCCTGGTCTACGCACTGGCCAAATGGGCCCAGGCGGCGGGCGCCGGGGCCTGGGCCGGCTTTGTGGCGGCCGCCGCCGAGGCGGGCATGGTGGGTGCGCTGGCCGACTGGTTCGCGGTCACCGCGCTGTTCCGCCGGCCCCTGGGACTGCCCATCCCGCATACCGCGATCATCCCCACCAAAAAGGACCAACTGGGCGTGAGCCTGGGCGAGTTCGTCGGGGAGAACTTCCTCTCCGGCGAGGTGGTGCGGCGCCGGCTGCGCGCGGTGGGCATCGGCTCCCGGCTGGGCGCCTGGCTGGCCCGGCCGGAACACGCCGACCGGGTCACCGCCGAACTGGCCGCCGCCCTGCGCGGCGCGCTCACCGTGCTGCGCGACTCGGATGTACGGGCGGTGGTCGGCGAGGCCATCACCCGCCGCGCCAACGCCCAGGAGATCGCCCCGGCCCTGGGCTCCGCCCTGGAGCAGATCGTCACCAAGGGCGGCCACCGCAAGGTGGTGGACCTGGTCTGTGTACGGGCCCACGACTGGCTGGTGACACATGGCGACTCGGTGATGCAGGCGGTCACCGGCGGGGCGCCCGGCTGGACCCCGCGCTTTGTGGACCGCAAGGTCGGCGAGCGGGTCTACCGGGAACTGCTGCGCTTTGTCACCGAGATGCGCGATATGCCGGACCATCCGGCGCGCGGCGCGGTGGACCGCTTCCTCACCGACTTCGCCGGGGACCTGCGGTCCGACCCGGACACCCGGGCCCGGGTGGAGCGGCTGAAGTCCGAGGTCCTGGACCGGGGCGAGGTCCAGGACCTGATCACCTCCGCCTGGAACTCGGTCCGCGCCATGGTGGTGGCCGCCGCCGAGGACGAGCGCAGCGAACTGCGGCTGCGCGCCCGCGCCGCCATCCTCTCGCTGGGCGCCCGGATGACCGCCGACGACCGGCTGCGGGCCAAGGTGGACGGCTGGCTGGAGGACGCCGCCGTCCATGTGGTGACCACCTATCAGGACGAGATCACCTCGCTGATCACCGAGACGGTGGCCGGCTGGGATGCCGAGCAGACCTCCCGCAAGGTGGAGGCGCATATCGGCCGTGACCTCCAGTTCATCCGGGTCAATGGCACGGTGGTGGGCGCCCTGGCGGGCCTGCTGATCTATACGGCCTCCCGGCTGGTCGGCGGCTGACCCGGCGGGGCCTTGCCGGAGGCCCGCGGGCAAGTGCCGACCCCATAGGGTCGGCAGACGTGCTGAAGACGCTGAAGCTGACGACGCTGAAGAAACGACCCGCCGTCCTCTGGCTGCTCGTCCCCTATGTGCTCTACCTGGGGGCGCTGCCGCTGGCCGACCGCATCCACCCCACCGCGCTGGGCCTGCCCTTCCTCTTCTGGTGGCTGCTGCTGGCCACCCTGCTCACCCCGGCGGCGGTCTTCCTGCTCTACCGCAGCGACCGGAAGCGGGGCCGGGTGTGAACGCCACCGTCGCCACCACCGTCTTCGGCGTCTTTATGCTGCTGACCGTGGCCCTGGGGCTGCTGGCGGCCCGCGGCCATGGCCGGGGCGGTGGCATCACCGAGTGGTCGGTGGGCGGCCGCAGCCTGGGCACCGTCTTTGTCTGGGTGCTGATGGCCGGTGAGGGCTACACCAGCTTCAGCTATCTGGGCGCGGCCGGCTGGGGCTACAACTTCGGTGCCCCGGTGCTCTATGTGGTCGCCTATCTCTCCTGCGGCTATGCCATCGGCTATCTGGTGGGCCCCACCCTCTGGTCGTACGCCCGCCGGCACGGCCTGGTGTCCATCACCGATATGGTCGCCCACCGCTATGGCCGTCCCTGGCTGGGCGCCCTGGTGGCGGTGCTGGCCACCATCTGCCTGCTGCCCTATATCCAGCTCCAGATCACCGGCATGGGAGTGGTGGTCTCCACCATCTCCTATGGCGCCATCAGCCTCGACCAGGCTTATTTCATCGGCTTCGCGGTCACCACCGGCTTTGTGGTGATCAGCGGTCTGCGCGGCAGCGCCTGGGTCTCGGTGCTCAAGGACGTACTGGTCATCGGAACCCTGGGCTTTCTGGCGGTCTATGTACCCCTGCACTACTTCGGCGGCTACGGTCCCTTTCTGCACAGGCTGACGGCCGAGAAGCCGCAGTGGCTGACGCTCAGCGGACACGGCGGCAGCGGGCTGGGACGCACCTGGTTCATCACCACCAGCTTCCTCAACTCCCTTACCGTGGTCATCTTTCCCACCACGGTGGCCGGTTATCTGGGCGCCCGCAGCGCCAACGCCCTGCGCCGCAACGCCATCGCGCTGCCCTTCTACAATGTGCTGCTCTATGTGCCCATGCTGCTGGGCATGGCGGCCCTGTTCATCGTCCCCTCGCTCACCGGCGCGGGCTCCAATCTGGCGCTGTTCAAGCTGGTGGTGGACTCGCTGCCGGCCTGGGCGGTGGGGGTGGTCGGAGTGGCCGGGGCGCTCTCCTCGATTGTGCCGATGGCGGTGTTCATGCTGGTGATCGGCACCATGTGGGGACGCAGCGTGCTGGGTGCCGTCCCCGCGCTGGCCGGCAGCCCGGAGCGGCAGCGGCTGGCGGCGCAGGCGGTGGTGGTGGCGGCCGGGACGCTCGCCCTGGTGCTCACCTACACCCGGCCCGACACCCTGGTGCGGCTGTCGCTGATCTCCTATGAGGGCATGGCGCAGCTGGTGCCGATGGTCCTGCTGGGCCTGGTCTGGCGGAAGTTGACGCTCTGGGGTGCGCTCGGCGGGCTGCTGGCGGGCGGGGCGCTGGTCTGCTTTCTGGTCTTCACCGGCCGCGACCCGGTGTGGGGGGTGAATGCGGGGGCGCTGGCGCTGGGGGTGAACCTCCTGGTCGCCCTGGCGGTGTCCTGGCTGGGGCCGCAACCGGCCGACGACCGGCCGGACTCCGAGGTGCTGGCCCGCGATCCCGGCCCGGCCGAGGCCGTTGTCAGTGGCCCGGTCTAGGATCGTTACCGACCGATCGAAGAACGTACGCGGGGACGTGCGCGGGAATCCGGCCCGGGGGAGGAGCGGCATGGTGAACACCTTGTTCCGCACCCATGTCCGCGTGCTGCTCCTCCTGCTGGCCCAACTGCTGCTCGCCGAGAGCGGATTGCTGAGCACCGTGGCGGCCCTGGCCGCCACGGCCGCCGTGTCCGCGGCGCTGCTGCTGTGCACGGTGCTGCTGGCATCCGCCCATTCCCCGGGGCCGTTGACGCCCACCCGAATACGCACCGCCCTGAGGGACCGGGAGTTGCGCACGGCCTTCCTCGCCCAGCGCGATCCCGACGCACGGGGCCGGCGACGGCCCCGGGCTCCCGGCCGTCTCGTTCCGACGGCCGCGTAACGGCTCCCCGGAGCCCCGCGCGGCTCGTCACGCCGAAACCAGTTTTGTCTGCTTCTGGCTGCTTCCGGCTGAACGAGACCCCCGGAGGGCTCAACCATGTCCCTTTTCACCACACTTGGCGCGCTGCTTTCCCAACTGGCCGAGCTGCTGCGCCCGCTGTTCGGCGCCTCCGCCACCGCCGCCGCGATCGTCCTGCTCACCCTGTGTGTACGCCTGGCCCTGCACCCCCTGGCCCGCTCCGCCGCCCGCGGGCAGCGGGCCAAAGCCGGGCTGGCGCCGCGGATCGCCGAGTTGCGGCGCCGGCACGGCAAGGACCCGGAGCGGCTACGGCGCGCGCTGGGCGAGGTCTACGCCGAGGCGGGCGTCTCACCGCTGGCCGGCTGCCTGCCCACGCTGGCCCAGCTGCCCGCCTTCTATGTGATGTACCACCTGTTCGCCACCGGCTCCGGTGCCGGCGGCCCGCTGACCCACACCCTGCTGGGCGCCCCGCTGAACGGCCACTGCTCGGCCGCTCACTGGGGGGTCTATCTGGGTCTGTTCCTCCTGGTGGCCGCGGTGGCCACCTGGAACGTCCGGCGCACACCCCCCGTCCCCGCCTCCGCCGGGGACCTTCCGCCCGGTGCGGGCGCGGTGGCCAAGGCCGGCCGCTGGCTGTCCTTCGGCACCCTGGTCACGGTGGCCGTGGTGCCATTGGCCGCCGCGCTGTATGTGGTGACGAGTAGCGTGTGGTCCGCTGTGGAACGGGCGTGTCTGGAGGTCAAGCCGGTCCCGGCGGACGGGAAGTAGCCGTCCGAAGACCGAAACGGCCCTTGCCGCGTCCGGTTCGATCTTGGACGATCAGTCGGAGCCGACCGCGTTCCAGGGGGAGTTGTACCGATGAAGCTACTGCGTGTCGGCCCGGCGGGGGCGGAACGCCCGGCGCTGCTGGAGGAGGACGGGACGCTGCGCGACCTGTCCGCCGTGATCTCCGATATCGATGGTGCCTTCCTCGGTGACCAGGCCGCGCTGGCCTATGTCCGGGCCGCGGCGGGGGCGCGGGTGCTCACCGAGCTGGACGGCCGCGGCCTGCGGACCGGCCCGCCCCTGGCGAGGCCCGGGAAGATCGTGTGCGTGGGCCTCAACTACCGCTCCCATGTCCGGGAGATCGGCGCCCGGATGCCCATGGAGCCGGTCCTCTTCCTCAAGGCTCCGGACACTGTCACCGGCCCCGAGGACACCGTGCTGGTGCCGCGCGGGAGCACCAGGACCGACTGGGAGGCGGAGCTGGCGGTGGTCATCGGCCGTACCCTGCGCCATGCCCGCAGCGAGGAGGAGGGCCTGGCGGCGGTCGCCGGCTATACCGTGGCCAACGATGTCTCCGAGCGCGCCTTCCAGTTGGAGCGCGGCGGGCAGTGGGACAAGGGCAAGAACTGCGAGACCTTCAATCCGCTGGGCCCCTGGCTGGTGACCGCCGACGAGGTCCCGGACCCACAGGCGCTGCGGATCCGGACCTGGGTAAACGGCCGGCTGATGCAGGACGGCAGCACCGCCGACCAGATCTTCCCGGTGGGCCAACTGGTCGCCTATATCAGCCGGTTTATGACCCTGTACCCCGGCGATGTGATCAACACCGGCACCCCGGCCGGGGTTGCCCTGGGGCGTCCGGACCCCAAGCCGTATCTGCGTGCCGGGGATCTGGTGGAGATCGAGATCGATGGGCTGGGGCGGCAGCGGCAGCGGCTCAAGGACGCCTGACCGCTCCCGGGTGCGTTCGGGGGACCCGTCGCGTGTGCTGACGACCGCCTGTCCGCCTTATGTGCTTATCGTCATTCATGCGCTACCCCTCGCCTGGGCGTCACCGTCAGATCCCCTCCACCACCAGGGCGGCCCTCACCGCGCTGACCCTGGTCGCGCTGACCACGGTGCTGGGCGCGCTGCTGCTCTTCGCCTTTATGGTGCCCGGTTCCGGCCGGCCGGTGGCCGCGCCCGACAACGGCCGCAACGGCGGGCAGGCGGACGTACCCTGGTCCGCCGGGCCGACCGGGGACCCGCTGGCCCGGGCGGCGCAGCAGCCCATCACCGTCGCCCCGGTCTCCGCCCTCCCGGTCGCCGGTGACGGCCATGAACCGGCCCGCAGCGGCCCTCCGATGAGCAGCGACATGCTGCTGGGGGCGGCACTGGTGGCGGTGGGTTCGGGCGTCGCGCTGGCCGTCCTCTACCGCTCCAGGCCGGGCTGAGAACGGCCCTCCCGCGCGGTGGCGCGGCCCTGGACTCCGTGTTGTGATCGAAGGGCAGGCACAGATATTTGCGAGCAAAAGGACGTGCCGATCATGGCTGGAAACCAAAACCTCAAGGCCCGCGACATCATGCACCACCCGGTGCAGTGCGTCGGCGAACACCAGACGCTCCAGGATGCCGCCCGGATGATGCGCGAGCTGGATGTGGGCGCCGTGCCCATCTGCGGCGATGACAACAAGCTCAAGGGAATGATCACCGACCGCGACATCGTGACCAAGTGCTGCGCCGAGGGCCGCGACGTCTCCGGGGTCACCGCGGGCGAACTGCGGGGCGAGGTGCGATGGATCGACGCCGGGGCGGATGTCCGGGACGTGCTGGATGTCATGGAGCAGTACCAGATCAAGCGGCTCCCGGTGATCGATGAAAACCGTCAACTGGTCGGTCTGATCAGCGAGTCGGACCTGGCCCGCAATGTGAGCGACGACCAGCTGGCGGAGTTCGTCAGCAAGGTCTTCATCCCGCACCGCTCCTCGTCCTCCCCCGCATGAGCGCTGACGACCTGACGGCCGTCCGTCTGGAGGAGTTCCTGCCGTATCCGCCCGCCCAGGTCTGGCGGGCCCTGACCGAACCGGAACTGCTGGCCCGGTGGCTGATGCCCGGCGACTTCCGGCTGGCGGCGGGGCACCGGTACACCATGCGCGCCATGCCGATGCCCGCCACCGGGTTCTCCGGGGTGATCCAGGCGGAGGTCCTGGCCTTCGAGCAGGAGCGGATGCTCAAGCTCCGCTGGCGGGACGCCGACCCCGAGGCCGCCGGCGGCGCCGACTGGACCATCACCTGGACCCTGGCCCCGGAGCGCAAGGGCACCCGGCTGTCCCTCGCCCACGAGGGCTTCGACCCGGGCAACCCCCTTCAGCAGCGGGCCCGTTCCATCATGGGCGGCGGCTGGAAGACGGGGGTGACCACCCGGCTGCGGGAGGTGCTGGGGGACCCATGAGGGGCGCGGGGCGGCTGTCCGATACGCGGCTCCGCCGCGCGCCCCTTCAGGGGCGCGGGGAACTGCGCGACCAGCCACAGTCAACCCGCACATGACGCATCACCCGCAATGCAACGGCGAGCAATGCGACCGCGCGGCCCGCACCGCAATAGCCCTGCGTACCCGGCGAGTTGAGCCGCTTCGCTCAGTCGAGGGAAACGGCGCGCCCCTCCGCGGCGGACATGCGGGCGGCCTCCAGAACGCGCAGCGCCGCCGCGGCCTCCAGTGCGGTGACCGGCGGCCGCCCATCCGTGCGCAGCGCCCGGGCGATGGCCGAGTAGTAGGCGGGATAGTCGCCCGGCAGCGTCGGCACCGGCTCCCCGCCGCCGGTGAGCGGGGATTCCCCGGCGCCCAGCCGCCCCCAGGACGACCTGGGCTCGGTGCCCCAGGCGTGCGGGCCGTCTCCCGGCCGAAGGCCCTCGCGGAGCGCGGCCTCCTGTGGGTCCAGGCCGTACTTCACATAGCCCGCGTCACTGCCCAGTACCCGGAAGCGCGGGCCGAGTTGGGCCGTGGTGGCGCTCATCCAGAGATGGGAGCGGACGCCATTGGCGTGGGTGAGGGCGACAAAGGTGTCGTCGTCCGCCTCGGCGCCCGGCCGGCGCATATCGGCCTCGGCGTACACCGAGCTGACCGGGCCGAAGAGGGTGAGCGCCTGGTCCACCAGGTGACTGCCCAAGTCATAGAGCAGGCCGCCCAGTTCGGCGGGGTCACCGGACTCGCGCCACCCTCCCTTGGGGTGCGGCCGCCAGCGCTCGAAGCGGGACTCGAAGCGCTGCACCCGGCCCAGGGTGCCCTCGGCGAGCAGACTGCGGAGGGTGAGGAAGTCCGCGTCCCAGCGGCGGTTCTGGAAGGGGCTGAGCAACAGGCCCCGGGCGTCGGCGAGTACGGCCAGCTGCTCGGCCTCGGCGGCCGTCGCCGCCAGCGGCTTGTCCACGACCACCGGCAGTCCGCACTCCAGGGCCTGCCGGGCGAGCGGTACATGGGTGCGGTTGGGGGAGGCGACGACGACCAGATCCAGTTCCCCGGCGCGGGCGAAGAGCGCCTCGGCGTCCTCCGCCGTCCGGGCCCCGGGATGCTCGGCCAGCACCTGCCGCTGCCGCTCGGGGTTGGCGGTGACGACCGTGTCCAGCACCAGGTCCTCGGTGGCGGCGATCAGCGGGGCGTGGAAGAAGGAGCCTGCTACGCCATAGCCGATGAGCCCGACGCGCAGCGGGGCGCCGGGGGTGCCCTCGGCGGCGGTGCGGTCGGTGTGGTCGGTGCGGTCCATGTCGTCCATGCCATCCATGGGAGCCACTTTGACAACGGCGTTGCAAAAGCGCAAGCGGGGTGCTGAGAATGGGCGGGTGAAGAGGAATCGCGCCGGCGCGGAAGAGGGGCATGGGGCCAACCTGGCCGCCCTGCGGGACCACAACGGCCAGGTGGTGCTGGGGCTGCTGCGGGACGCCGGTGAGGCCGGGGCCAGCCGTGCGGAGCTGGCCCGGGGTACCCGGCTGACCCCCCAGGCGGTCAGCAAGATCACCGCCCGGCTGCGGGAGGCCGGCCTGGTCACCGAGGCGGGGCGGCGCGCCTCCACCGGCGGAAAGCCGGCCACGGTGCTGCGGCTGGTCCCGGAGGGAGCCCATGCGGTCGGGGTGCATCTGGACCGTGCCGTGCTGAGGACCACCCTGGTGGATCTGACCGGCGCGGTGGTCGCCGAACGCACCCTTCCGCTGTCCTTCGGCGCGGACTCCGGGACGGTGCTGGACACGGTGACCGCCGAGGTGACGGCGCTGGCGGCGCCCGGCCGGTCGGTCCTGGGCGTGGGGGTGGCCGCTCCGGGCCCGCTGGACCACCGGGCCGGGGTGCTGGGCCCGGTGACCGGCTTCCCTCACTGGGAGGGGTTTCCGCTGCGCGAGGCACTCGCCGGGCGCCTGGGCATGCCGGTCGTCGTGGACAAGGACACCAACGCGGCCGCGCTGGGACTGGTGCTGCGCGGGCCGCGCCAGACGGATTCCTTCGCCTATCTGCACCTGGGCTCCGGTCTCGGCGCCGGCCTGGTCTTCGACGGCGCGGTGCACCGGGGGCCGCGCACGGGGGCGGGGGAGTTCGGACACCAGGTGCTGAGCCTTGACGGGCCCCCATGCGGCTGTGGGAGACGAGGCTGCCTGGAGGCGCTCTGCCTGGGTGCCCGGGATGCTGCGGAGGCGGCCCGGCTGCTGGGGGTCGGCGCGGCCAATCTGGTGCGGTTGCTGGACATCGACCGGGTGGTGCTGGGTGGCGAGCGGGTGCTGGCGGAGCCGGGGGCCTATCTGGAGGGGGTACGCGCGGCGGTGGGCGAGTCGGTCCCGGTCGGACTCAGCCCCTCCGGAGCCCGGACGGTGGCCGAGGGGGCCGCGGAGCTGGTGCTCGCACCGGTGTTCGGCCGGGGGTGAGGGGAGCCCCGAAGGGGAGCCGGGTGGCAATCCGATCCCCGGTTCCGCGAGCCCGGGCTGACCCCCGATCGGCCCATCCCGCCTGGTCCCATCGGGCGGGAAACCGCCGCCGGTCGAGGGACCGCCACGCGTGCCGGGTAGGGCTGACCCATGCTCCTCGCCCTGGCCACCGCCGCCGCATTTCTGCTCGCCCCGGCAGCTCCGCCGCCCGCCGGCGCCCAGCCGGGGTGCGGTGAACCGGGCCGCTCCGAGTTCCCCATCGCCTCCCGGCTGGCCGGCGGCCCGGCCGCCTATGAGCCCGGAGAGGCGCCGCACACCTGGCAGTTGGAGCTGCGCAATGCCACCGGTGCCGAGTGCCGGGCCGTCCACCCGGTCGCGGTGCTCGCCGACCAGGGCCGCGCCCTGCGCCCGGACCAGATCCAACTGGACTTCTACGACCGGGGCACCGCCCACTGGCGCCCGGTGCGCTTCGAGCGGACCGAGGAGGCGGAGAACGTCGGAGTGCTGGACGGGACCGGCTTCCCCGGCTTCACCGTCCCCGCCCATGGCGCCGTGGTGGTGCCGCTGCGGCTGGGCTTCACCGGCCAGGCCGCGCGAGGGCCGGTCACCGCCAATGTGACGGCGGTGCAGCGGCGCGGCGCCGACGGGGCCTGGGTGGGGCAGTCCGGCGACTACACCTTCACCGTGGGGCCGCCCGCCGAGCAGCCGGCTCCGGCCGCCTCCCGGACACCCGAGCGCCGGCCCGGGCCGGCCGCCGACACCCCCACCCCCACCCCCACCCCCGGCTCCGGCTCCGCCGAGGAGCCGTTGCCCGAGCTCGCCAGCACCGGCCGCGGCCGCCTGCTGCTCATCCTGGCCGCGCTGGGCTTCGCCCTGATCACCGGCGGCGCCGCCCTGCTGGCCGGAACCCGGCGCCCATACTGCACCCGGAGGGTGCGGCGTGGGGCACGCGGCTGACGGCGAACGGCCACTCCGCACCGGTGCCTGCCCGCTGCCCGCGCCGCCACTGAGCGGCTGCGCGCCGGGGGCTTCGCCCGCGCCGCCATCCCGGCCGCACTCGGCCGGGACGGCCTGGCGCTCACCGCACCGCTGCGCACGGGTGCGGCGGATCGCGGTTCCCGGGTGACGCCCCCGCCTGGCGGCCGGGGTGCTCACCGGCACCCATGCCGCCGCCACGCCCCGGGCGCCGACCCGGTACGGCCCCGGTCGCCGAACTCCCCGAGAAGCCGGCTCAGTTGGCACGGACCCCGGAGGGCAGCCGGTGCCCGGCACCGCTCCGAGGGGGCGGCCGTCACCCACGGCAGCCAGGCGGTGCCGGACTCTCTGCACCGCAACGTGGAGCCGGGCAAGGTGATGGCCCTCCTGGGCTCCTCCGGGTCGGGTAAGACCACCGCCCTGGGCCCGATCGTCCTCCCGCCACCCTGACCGCCCGCGACGGACCGGCCGCCGCCGGTGCCAAGGAGACCACCGTCTACCGGGCCGACGGCCTCAACTCCGCGAACTGCACGGCCACCGCCCAGTTCGCGCCCAGGGCCGGCAGGGCGGAACTCTCGCCCGTCAACGGCGATCGCAGCCACACCGCCCCGGCGAGGATCACGCACGGGGTGGCGGTGTCCCGGCGCCCCCGGAACGGCCCCGGAACGGCAGCGGAACCGCAAACGCCGGCGGAACCGCAGCGGAACGGCATCGGCAAGAACCCCGGCGCCTGCGTCGGCGCCTGGAAAGCCGCCACCGGGAGCTGATTACCCTGGGAAGTACCGGGGCGGCGCACGAGTGGTGCCGTCCCGGCGTATCCCCTCCCTCGGGCACCCCTGGAGTCACGCAGTGGCAGAGCGCAAGCCGATCGAATCCTGGCTCACCGATATGGACGGTGTGCTGATGCACGAGGGAATCCCGGTCCCGGGTGCCGACACCTTCATCAAACGGCTCCGGGAGTCCGGCAAGCCCTTTCTGGTGCTGACCAACAACTCCATCTACACCCCCCGCGACCTCCAGGCCCGGCTGCTCCGCATCGGGCTGGACGTTCCGGTGGCCAACATCTGGACCTCCGCCCTGGCCACCGCCCAGTTCCTGGACGACCAGCGGCCCGGCGGCACCGCCTTTGTCATCGGCGAGGCGGGGCTGACCACCGCCCTGCACGACATCGGATATGTCCTTACCGACGCCGACCCGGACTATGTGGTGCTGGGGGAGACCCGCACCTACTCCTTCGAGGCCCTCACCAAGGCCATCCGCCTGATCAACAATGGCGCCCGGTTCATCGCCACCAACCCCGACGAGACCGGGCCCTCCGCCGAGGGCGCCCTGCCCGCCACCGGCTCGGTGGCCGCCCTGATCACCAAGGCCACCGGCCGGGAGCCCTACTTCGTGGGCAAGCCCAATCCGTTGATGATGCGGGCCGGGCTGAACGCCATCGGCGCCCATTCCGAGACCAGCGCCATGATCGGTGACCGGATGGACACCGATGTGCTGGCCGGACTGGAAGCCGGGATGGAGACCTTCCTGGTGCTCACCGGGCTGACCGGCCGCCACCAGATCGACCGCTATCCCTTCCGGCCGTCCCGGGTCGTGGACTCCATCGCCGATCTGGTCGAGCTGGTCTGAGGGCCGCCGGAGCGCGCGTACGGTCACTGAATGGAGTAACCCGGTAGCGGAGCGGATGCGGTGCACCGCTCCGCCGGGTGAACCTCTGAATCAGGAGGTTCGCCATGCTCTCAGTCCGTTCCGCCCTGTGCGGCGCCCTGACGCTCCTGGCCTTCGGCGCCGTACCCGCCCACGCACTGGACGAGCCGTATATCCGGGTGGGCGCCGTGGACTTCTATCCCGTCGCCAGCCGGCCGGGCTCCGAGGTGAAGATCCGGGTGTCCGGCTGTATGGGGGAGCGGGCCACCGCCGTCTCCGAGGCCCTGGTGGCCCGGGCCCCGCTGGCCCGGGACGCCATCGGGCATGTCGCCGACGCCACCGTCCGCTCCGATGTGCGGCCCGGCAGCTATCCGGTGCGGATCGACTGCGACGGACACGACGGGGTGGCCCGGGGCGAGCTCACCGTGGTCGAACACGACGGCCGGGACCGGCATCACCATGAACCTGACTCCTACCCGGCGCCGCCCGGCCGCGAGGACGCCCGGGAGGACGGCCGCGAGGACGGCGGTCGGGAGGACAGCCGCGAGGACGACTTCTCCGAGGGGGAGCACGAGCGTCATGAGGGCCGGATGCCGGTGGCCCCGGAACCGGCCGGCGGTGGCGGCGCCGCGCGGATGGCCCCCGATGACGCCCCCGGCATGCCCGGACTGATCGTCGGCGGCACCGGAGTGCTGATCGCCGGCGGGCTGATCTGGCACCGCCGCCGCGGCAACGCGGCCGACGGCAACGACACCGGCAAGCGCTGAGGGAGACGGTCCCGCCATGTCGTCGGAACCGCGCACCCGGGGCCATGGCCGGCTGCTGACCGGAGCGGCCTGGGCCATACTGCTGCTCGCCCTGTGGCTATGGGGGCGGGAGGCCACCGAAGGGCCCAGCGCCGGGGCCCCCGCCACCGGCGATGTGGCCGCCGCGGGCCGTCCGCCCGGCCGGGCCCTGCCACCACCGCACCGCCCGCTGCCCGGCGCCCCGCCCAGCGCGCTCACCATCCGCACCCTGGGCCTGCACGCCCCGGTCGAGGGCCATGGGCTGACCCCGCAGGGCGCGGTGGAGCCGCCGCCCTATCAGCGGCCGGGCGCGGTGGCCTGGTACCGGGACGGCACCCGGCCCGGCAGCCGCGGCGCCGCGGTGCTGGTCGGCCATGTGGACACCGAGCGCGCCCCGGCCGTCTTCTACGACCTGGGCTCCCTCCGGCGCGGCGACACCGTCAGCATCGACCGGGCCGACGGCTCCACCGCCGACTTCACCGTGGAGGAGGTCTCGGTGGTGGCCAAGGACCGCTTCGACCCGGTACGGGTCTACGGCCCCCATCACCGGGACCGGGCCGAGCTGCGGCTGATCACCTGCGGTGGCGAGTACGACCGTGACCGCCACTCCTACCGCGCCAATGTGGTGGTCTCCGCCTATCTGACGGGCAGCGGACGGCACTGAGGCCACCAGGTGAACCCCCGTGAACTCCCATGGACCGCGGTGAACTCCGATGAGCGCAGGTGCTCCGAGAGGGCGATTCCACACGATGTCATCGTCTGATCGCACACGGCGTTCCCGGGCGCTGTGCCAGCATGGGACGACCCGGTCGTTGTCCCGAGGAGCGCTCCCAAAGCCTCCCGGCGGTACACCCAAGGGGGAGTGGATGTACGGCAGTCACACCGGCCACACCCGTTCGGCCCGTGCGGTCCTGGCACGGGCGGGAACGGCGGCGGGAGCACTGCTGCTGCTGCTCGCCGGCTGCTCCTTCGACAGCAACTCCGCCCGGCCCACGCCCGCCGCCACCACGGCCGTACCGCCGCCCGCCCAGCGCCCCAAGGAGCAGTCCCCGTTCTGGGTGAACCCCGATGGCACCGCCGCCAAGGCGGAGGCCAGGCTGCTGCAGTCCGGCCATAGCCAGGACGCCCAGCTGATCGCCAGGATCGCCGAGCAGCCAATGGCCGAGTGGATCGGCGCCGACAACCCCGAGGGCCAGACCCTGGGCTTCACCGAGGCCGCCGCCAAGGCCGACCGCGAGGCCCTGCTGGTGCTCTACAACATCCCGCACCGCGACTGCGGCCAGTACTCCCAGGGCGGCGCCTCCGACGGGGACTCCTACCGGGCCTGGGTGGACAAGGCGGCCCGGGGCATCGGCGACCGCCGGGCCACGGTCATCCTGGAACCCGACGCCCTGCCGCACATGGAGGACGGCTGCACCCCGCAGAAGTTCCACGAGGAGCGCTACTCGCTGCTCAGGGACGCCGTGGACCGGCTCAAGCGGCAGCCGCACACCAAGGTCTACCTGGACGCCGGCAATCCCAGCTGGGTCACCCCCGCCGACCGGATGGCCGAGCCGCTGCGCCGGGCCGGCATCGAGGACGCCGATGGCTTCGCCCTCAATGTCTCCAACTTCCAGACCACCGAGGCCAGCAAGGAGTACGGCCGCACCCTCTCCGCCCTGCTGGACGACAAGCACTTTGTCATCGACACCAGCCGCAACGGCAATGGCCCGCTCTCCGACGGCGATGACCATGAGAAGGCCTGGTGCAACCCCTCCGGCCGGGCCCTGGGCACCCCGCCGACCAAGGCGACCGGCGACAAGCTGGTGGACGCCTATCTCTGGGTCAAGCGGCCGGGGGAGTCGGACGGCACCTGCAAGGGCGGCCCCGAGGCGGGCCAGTGGTGGGAGAGCTACGCCCTGGAACTGGCCCGCAACGCCCATGGCTGAGCGGGTGGTTACCGCTCGTCGGCTGTCGGCACCCTGATCCACACCGCTTCGGAGGGTGTGTTCCGGTCGTCGTCCACCATCAGCATGTACCAGCCGGGCGGCACCAGCGAGGGGTCCTTGGGCAGGGTGACGGTGATGCCGTCGGGGGTCCTGCTGAAGTCCAGGGCGATCGACCGCTGTTCGATGTTGGTGACATGGGTGAAGGAACCCGGCCGGATCAGCCGGGCCTTGGCCACCGGATGGACCGAGTCGATCCGGTAGTGCGAACTGCCGCCCAGCTTCACCGTGCGGTCCCCGGTGTCCTTGATCTCCGGCTTGTCGGCCCGGAAGCGGTACGGCGGGGTATAGAGGTCGATCTCCTGCTGGAAGGTGCCGGGGATGGTGTTGTCCTTGTCGCCGAAGAGTGAGTCGGAGCCAAAGGTCATCACCCGCCCGTCCGGCAGCAGCAGGGCGCCGGAGTGGTAGTTGCGGCCCACCAGCGGATCGGCCACCGGGCGCGAGGAGTTGGCCCTGGGGTCGTAGATCTCCGCCCGCAGCACATTGGAGGCGCTGCGGCCCCGGTAGTCGCCCGAGCCATTGGTGGTGAGCAGGGTGTCATCGGGGAGGATGACACTGCTGGGATAGCGCACCTTGGCATAGAGGTCGGGGCCGTCATGGAAGCGCGGACTGGAGTCGCGCAGATCGACGATCCTGGTCTTGGCGGTGACCTTCTTGTCCTCGCCCACCCCGCCACCGCCGAGGACCATATAGCGCTGGTCCTGGGCGGGCGGCAGCAGTACGGACATCGAGGTCTCCAGGATGTCCGGGTCGCTGATGCCGGGGACCGGGGTGAAGCTGTTGGTCTGCAGGTCCCAGAGCCCAGGGTCCCGGCCCTGGTCGGCCGGGCCGTAGCCGGCGTTGGAGCCGGTGTAGAAGATCCGGCCCTTCTCGGTGAGGAAGAGCGCCGGATAGGTGGGGAAGAAGCGCTGCTGGGGCAGATAGGTCCACTTCTTGGTTCTGGGGTCGAAGATCTCGTTCTTGCCCGGGACCACCTGGCCGATCTCGTCCAGGCCGGAGACCGAGAGCACCTTCCCGTCCGGGAGGGTGGTGAGGGTGGGGTACCAGCGGGCCTCGTTCATCGGGTCCACCGGGAGATAGCGCTCGGCCACCGGGTCGAACTCAAAGGAGTCCTTGATGCCCTGGAAATCCTTCTTGTCGAAGGACAACTTATTGGCGATGCCATAGGAGTTACGGGCGTCATCGCCGGTGAGGCCCTCGATGCGGTAGTTGTCGGTGAGCCCGGTTTCGTACTTGGGGCCCTTGCGCAGCGCCTCCACATAGACCCGGGCGGTGCTGGCGGTGACCTTGACCTTGCCGTCCTTGTCGGTGTTCTTCTGAGCCCGGGGGACCAGCACCGGGTCCTTGGACTCAAAGGTCTTGCCGGTGCGGCCGCCGGTGAAGCGGGTGCCGGCGGGGAAGGTCATCGGTTTGTCGGGGTTCTCGTTGTGCACCACCATCAGGCCGCCGGCCTTGGTGACATCGCCCTGGAGCTTCTCATAGCGCTGGGTGCCGCCGGCCACCAGCAGCTTGCCGTCCGGGAGTTGGGTGTGCCCGGCGCAGAACAGGTCTTTGGGGGTGGGGATGTTCTTGAAGGTGTTCTTCACCGGGTCCCAGAGGATCGTACGGAAGGTCTTGGCCTTGAAGTTGGCGGCATTGTTGCCGGAACCGGCCACCAGCAGGACCTTGCCGGTGTGCAGCAGGGCGGCGTGAATGGTGTTGATGCGGTACTCGTCGGGGACGTCCACCGCTTCCCAGTGGCCGTTCCTCGCCTTGTACGCGGGCTGGTTGATCTTGTACTGGCGGTACTGGCCGGAGGCGTAGCCCCAGATCGCCGGTCCGTTCATGCCCGCCAGCACCAGGACCACCGCCGCACCTCCGGCGGTGCGCCGGGTGCGGCGGCTGATCTGGTACGGCCGGAAGCTGACCGGACGGAACCTGATCGACCGGAAGGTGATCGACCGGAACTTCATCGGGTGGCCCCCTCGGGCTGCTGCTTGCCGAAGTGCAGGGACCACTGCCAGGCCGCCACCGGCGCCAGCGAGATCAGCACGGCCAGCGCCGCCCAGGTGCGCATGGCCGCATGGGTGTGGCCCAGGAAGAACGAGGCCACCAGCGAACCGCCGAAGACCGCAAGGAAGAAGAGATGGATGCGGAAGGTGCCGAAGAGGGTGTCCGGGCTGGCCGAGTCTCCCTTGGGGGTGACCACAAAACGGCTTTTGCGGCGCAGCACGGCGTCCATCAGCGAACGGGCGTAGATGGGTGCGGAGAGCGCGGACATCACCATCCCGGCCAGGCCGCCGGAGCCCTCGGGCTCATGCGGGGAGACATTGTGCCGGCGGTTCCAGATATAGAGGCCGATCTGAAGGGCGGCGGCGTCACTGTAAAGCATCATCCAGACCGAGGAGTCGATTCTGATGCCGGAGGCGCCCAGCCCCAGGAACAGCGCACAACTCAGCGCGCCCAGCATCCAGTTGACCGCGGTCATCGGGTAGTAGATCACCATCAGCGAGTAGTTGAGGAACTTCCCCGGGGAAAGGCTGAACGGAGCTCTCCAGAACTGCTTGAGGATGGTCTCGTAGGTGCCCCGGGACCAGCGCAATTGCTGGGTGAAGAAGTCCGTCCAGGCGTTCGGGCCCTCTCCCACCGCCAGTACATCCGGGGTGTAGACGGAGCGCCAGCGGTTGCCGGTGGCCGGGTTGCGGTGGCGGTGCAGTTCGAAACCGGTGGCCATGTCCTCGGTGATGGAGTCATAGAGGCCGCCGATGCCCTTGAGGGCGCTGATACGCACCACATTGTTGGTGCCGACGAACATGGGGGCGCCATAGCGGTTGCCGGCCCGCTGGATAAGGGCGTGGAAGAGGAACTGCTGGCTCTCCGCGGCCTTGGTGACGGCCGCCTGGTAGTTCCCGTACACCTGTGGTCCAACGACAAAGGCGATATCCGGGTCACGGAAGTAACCCAGCATCCTTTCCAGGAAGTTGGGCAGCGGAACGTGGTCGGTGTCCACCGAGGCGAAGAAGTCGTATTCGTCGCCATGGGCGTCCAGCCAGGCGTTGTAGTTGCCGTGTTTGGTCTTCGCCCGGTGCGGGCCCTTGGGCTGGTTCCATTTCGCCACTCCCTTGCGGGTGAAGTGGCGTACGCCCAGCCGCCGGCAGATGTCCTTGACCTCGGGGTCGTCGCCCTCGTCCAGCAGCCAGACATGCACCGGGCCCCGGTGGCGCACCCGCATGGCGGCCTGCAGGGTGCGGGTCACCATCTCGATGGGTTCCTTGCCGGGGACAAAGGAGGTGAGAAAGGCGACCTTGGTACCGCTCTGCGGGACCACGGGTATCGGATCCCGGGCCACCAGGGTGGCATGGGCGTTGGAGGCTACGTTCATGGTGCGGAACAGCTCGATGAGGCCGATGGACACCAGCATCACGGTGTCCAGGGTCCGCATCAGAAGGGTGCCGTTCTGCCGGTGGGTCCAGTGCGCGGGCTGCATCAGCCAGATCAGCAGCGCCAGCGAGACCACCGGGGCCAGGCTCAGCAGCAGGGCGGCCCGGACGCGGTGCGGCTCCTCGGCCAGCAGGCTGCGGTAGCGGACCCGGTAGGGGCCCGGGCCGGGGTCGGTCAGCGGCCCGGCCAGGCGGCTGTGGTGCTCATAGTCATAGCGTGGGCGGGTTCTGGGGTGGGACAGGCGGACGGGCCGGGGGACCGGTGGATACCGCCGGCCGTCCGGGGCGGCCGGGGCCGGGACCCGCACTCTGGTGGTCCTGGATGTATCGAGTCCGGATGGATCAAGGGTGTGCCGCCGGGCATCGGCAGGCGTGGATGTCATCAGTCGTTCCCCCCGCACGCAGGCCATGCTGCGTGATGTGTGCGTTTCCCGGGCCTCGGCCGGACCCCTCGGCGGGCGCGGCCACCCGGGCGCCGGCTCCCTCCGGCACCGTCCAACTCGCCTCGGTGATCGTGATGTTGGGCAGAGTCGGCTGGTTCAGGATCTCTGACGGCCCATCATGATCACAAGGGCTAAACGACCTGTTTACCGGGCAAAGCGGTACGTCAGCCGAAGGTGGCTGCGAATGTTGCAAAAGTGGTCGCGAATGGCCGCTTGTGCTCGAAGCGAGTCGCCGGCCCTGATTGCGGCGACGATCTCGCGGTGCCGGGCGCAGGAGGCGCGCGGATCGGCGGAGCGCTGCTCGGGCAGATCGGCGCGTACCCGGCGGTAGGCGCTCCAGAACGCCTCCAGCACCTCGCTCAGCAGGGGGTTGTCCAGGCCCCGGCAGAGGGCGGCGTGAAAGGCCCGGTCGGTCTCCACTCGCACCGCTCCGTCCAGTGCCTCCTCCTCCATGCGGGCCACCAGGGCGTCCAGCTCGGCCAGGTCCGCCTCCGCCAGCCGTCCGGCCAGCCGCCCGGCCAGGCCGGTCTCCAGCGCCTCGCGCAGCTCCAGCAACTGGAGCAGGCTGTCCTCGCCCCGGTAGTGGCCGGCGACGGTGCGAAAGGCCAGGCCCTCGGTGAGCGGTGCCATGGACATCGGCCCCACATAGGTGCCGAAGCCGTGCCGGATGTCCACGATGCCCATGGCCTGCAGCGCCTTGAGCGCCTCCCGGACACAGGTACGGCCCGTGCCCAGCAGCTCGGTCAGCTCCCGCTCGGAGGGCATGGGCGCCCCCGGCGGCAGCCGCCGGTCGATGATCAGCTCCTTGATCCGCTCCAGCAGGTCGCTCGCCATTGGGAGACTGTGCCCTGCCGGGATCCGCTTGGCCAGCACACCTAAGCTTTGGGTAACGCTTAGGGGCCCCTCACCAGTGGTGAGAGGCCCCTAAACCGTCTGTGCGCCGCCAGGGACTCGAACCCCGGACCCGCTGATTAAGAGTCAGCTGCTCTAACCAACTGAGCTAGCGGCGCCTGCTGACAGAGAAAACTCTACCTCACTCCCAGGGGTGCTCCCGACCATCCCGGTGGAGTACGCCCCTGGTGGGGGCCGCTGGGGCCGGTGCCGCCGGGGGCCAAGGGTCATCCGGCCGGGCCTCTCACGGTGCGGGGCGGGGTGGGGGCTGAGAGGCTGCGTACGAACTGTGCGCGAAAGGGGCCGGAATATGCGGGCTGCCGACCGCGGAGTGATCGTTGTCGCCGTGGGGGCGGCGGTGCTGGCCGGGCCCGGCCCGGTGGCCGCCGGCGGGCAGCCGGAGGCCGCCGCCAGCCCGGCGGCCCTGGATGGTGGCCTCCCGGAGGCACCCAAGCCGGCCGGGCCCCTGGAGCCCGCCGTCGCCTACGCCCTGGCGCATCTGGGCGACGCCTATGCGCTGGGCGGCACCGGTCCGCACCGCTGGGACTGCTCCGGACTGGTGCAGCAGGCGTATCTGCGGGTGGGGGTGAAGCTGCCGAGGGTCGCCGCCGACCAGTACCGGGCCACCCGGCGCATCAAGCGCGGGGCCCTGCGCCGGGGGGATCTGGTCTTCTGGTCCAGCAACGGCCGGGCGTCCGGCGTCCATCATGTGGCCATCTACCTGGGTGATCAGCGGTATCTGGAGGCGGCCAGACCGGGCACCAAGGTGCGGGTCAGTACTTTCTCGCGGTACAACCCCAACCTTTATGGGCGGGTGGATCCGCCGGATCCCTGCGATGAGGACGACGACGAGGGCTGCGACTGACGGTCGCGTGTTGGCCGCGGCTGTCCTGGGCAGTTGGCCTGGACATGATGATTGGCCGGGTCTAACCTCCTGGTTGGTCCAGACCGCACTTCCCTATCGGACTCAAGAACCCCCCGCGTTCCTGAGGAGCGCAGCATGCGCAAAAAGATCAGTGCGGTGATCGTCGGCTGCTCACTCGCCTGTGTATCGGTGCTGTCCACCGCCGGTACGGCCAGCAGCCACGGCTACGCCGACGCCCCCACCAGCCGCCAGGAGTTCTGTGCCAATGGCACGGTGCCGGACTGCGGTGAGATCCAGTGGGAGCCGCAGAGCGTCGAGGGCCCCAAGGGCTTTCCGGACGCCGGCCCCTCCGACGGCACCCTCTGCGCGGGCGGCAACAGCCGCTTCGCCGAACTCGACGACCCCCGCGGCGGCGCCTGGCCGGCCACCAGCCTCACGGCGGGCCAGGACTACACCTTCCGCTGGCGGCTGACGGCCCGGCATGCCACCACAGACTTCCGCTACTACATCACCAATGACAGCTATGACCCCACTCAGCCGCTGACCCGCTCCGAGCTGGAGCCGGAGCCGTTCCTGACGGTGCCCTACGACGGGCGGGTGCCGGAGTCCGCGATCGTGGAGCACCAGGGGACCATTCCGGCCGGGAAGTCCGGGCGGCAGCTGATCCTCGCGGTGTGGACCATCGCGGACACCGGCAACGCCTTCTACGCCTGCTCCGACGTGCAGTTCTGATCGGTGCGGTGCGGATCGGTGCGGTGCTGCCGATCGGCATCCGGGGCAGCGGGCGCCCGGCCGCGCAGCGCGTACCGGGCCAGGGCGCCCGCCACCAGCAGGGCGAGCACCGCCAGCAGCGCGTAGTCCGGTACCGCGTTGCCCACCCGGGAAGCCAGCTCCTCCAGGTGGAACTCCTGGTCGGCGTCGAGCACTCCGGGCAGGCCGGTGGTGCCGTCATAGCGCAGGAAGAGCACCCCGATGGCGATGAAGAACAGCCCGGACGCCAGGGAGGTCGTGTGCAGCCGCAGCCGTCCCAGCCGTAGCTCCCGTCCGCGCAGCCAGCCGCGGGTGCCCAGCTGGAAGCGGTCCCAGCACAGGGCCAGTACGAACAGTGGGAGCGCCATACCCAGGGCGTACACCGCCAGCATGGAGGCCCCGTACACCGGGTTGCCCTGGACGGCGGTCACGGTGAGCACCGCGCCCAGGATGGGGCCCGCGCAGAACCCGGTCAGGCCGTAGACACAGCCCAGCAGGAAGGTGGCGGCGGCCGAGCGCGGAGTGATCCGGCCGGCCGCCCGCTGGGCCGTACGGGAGGCGAAGCCCAGGCCGGCGATCTGGGCCGCGCCCAGGGCGATCACCGTCCAGCCGCCGATGGTGATCAGCAGTTCCCGGTGGCCGTTGAAGAGCCGGCTGGCCGCCGTGGAGGCGGCGCCCAGGGGCACCAGGGTGGTGGCCAGACCCAGATAGAAGACGCAGGTGCGCAGCAGCAACCGGCCGGGGCTCGCCAGCGAGTAGGCGAAGAAGGCCGGGAGCAGCAGCGCGCTGCACGGGCTGACCAGGGCGAGGGCGCCGCCCAGGAAGGCGGCGAGGTAGCCGATGTCGGTCACTTCTTAGCCCCGGCCGCGGCCTTGGCCTGCTCGATGGCCTGCTCGAACTCGGACATCGGCTGGGCGCCGGCCAGCGGGCGGCCGCCCACCAGGAAGGACGGGGTGCTCTGGACGCCCAGCCGGTAACCCTCCTCCTGGTCCTTGTTGACGGCCGCCTCGGCGGCGGAGCCGTTCATATCCGTGCGGAACCGGTCCAGGTCCTTGATCCCGGCATCCCGGGCGAGGTCCACCAGCTTGTCCTCGGCGAGCGCCGCGCCCTTGCGGGTCTTGGCGTAGAGCTCGTCGTGGAACTGCCAGAACCGGCCCTGCTGCCCGGCGGCCCAGGAGGCGCGGGCGGCGCGGGAGGAAGGCTCGCCGAATATCGGGAAGTTGCGGAACTCCATGCGCAGCACCCCGGTGTCCACATACTTCTTGATCAGCTCGGGCTGGCTCTCCCTGGTGAAGCGGCCGCAGAAGGAGCACTGGTAGTCGGCGTACTCGACCAGGACCACCGGGGCGTCGGCGCGGCCGAGGGCCAGCGGGTCGGCCTTCTCCCGGCGGCTGGTGGTCCGCTCCACCTGGTCGTAGACCTTCTGCTGGGGATCGGCCGAGGAGCCGGCGGCGGGCCGGTGTTTGCCGGAGCCGCCGGCGATGGCGATGCCGGCCGCGACCACGGCGACCAGCAGGGCCAGGACGGCACCGATGGCGGCCAGGCGGCGGGCGGGGGTGAGGGCGGGCTTCCCGGGGCCCTTGGCAGGGGACTTCCTGGGAGTCTTCCCGGGGGTCTTGGCAGGGGCCTTTTTTGCGGCCTTCTCGGACATAAGGCGGTATATCTCCATGCGTCTTACGGGAATCCGGACATGCCGAAGCACGGCCCGGCGGGGGCCGTGCGGGCGGGTCTAGATCCGCAGGACGGGCAGGAGCGCGGCGCGCCCGGCGACCGGGGGCGGCGGGGCCCGGGACGGTCCCGCCGGGGCGGGATGTGTCTGGGCAAGCGGGGCTCGGGTGGCGCCCGGGGTGGTCAGCGGGTCCGGCTGAGCATGGGGCAGGACCGCCTCGGTGCCTTTGACCGGCAGGTCCAGGGGGCGGCAGCTGCCGCCGGAGCCGGGGGCGCCGGCGCGCGGGCCGGTGTCCGGGTGCGCCTGCTGGGCGAGCGTGGCGCGGGCCGGGGCGGGGTCCGCGGAAGCCCGGATTCCGGTGGCCGACGGGGCGAAGAGCACCGCCAGGAGCAGGAGGGCGAGTGCGGCCGCGGTCGTCGGGCGACGGCGCTGGGGCACTGGCTTTCCTGTTCTGTCGCGGCCGGGCGGGCGGCCTCCATGCTACGGGCCGCTACGAGCCGGGGTTCGCCGCCCGCTCAGGCGCGGGTGGCGGCCACCGCGCGCAGGGCGGTGCGCTGGGAGAACCACAGCAGGGTGACGGTGGTCGCCGTCATGGCGGCGGCGAAGGCGTAGTGCGCGACGGCCGAGGTGGCCTGGCAGCCGATGGCGCCCATGATCAGGTGCACACCGAACCGCAGGGCGATCAGGCCGATGGCCACCTTGCGGGTGCCCTTGTTGCGCAGCAGCCCCTTCATCAGGCGCAGCCGGGAGCGCAGCACGGTCAGCGAGGCGATCAGATTGACGGCGCCCAGCACGGCGAGCACCACCAGGGCGTGGGGGTTCGCCTTGAACAGGTCGAAGGAGGCGGACAAAGCTCCCTCGAAGACGAAGAACCAGACCGGGAGCGGCTTGATGTCGGTGGCCTGCTCGGTGGTCCGGCCGGTGGTCTGCCCGGTGGGGGCTGCTGTGACGGTGGCGTTGGCGGTCGCGGTGTCCATGACCAAAATTCTGTCCGGGGGCGTGCCGCGGCGGCAGATTCGTTCGGTCACCCATCGGCGATGACATAAGTCATGGGCGGTGGCAGCGGATGGTGGCGGATCAACGCAAAAGGCCCCTCACCGGAGTGAGGGGCCTTTTACCGTCTGTGCGCCGCCAGGGACTCGAACCCCGGACCCGCTGATTAAGAGTCAGCTGCTCTAACCAACTGAGCTAGCGGCGCCTGCTGACGGGATAAATACTACCTGGTCCCGGGGGTGCTCCCGACCACTGCCCCGCGGGGGGCCGCCGGAGGGCAGGCGGAGGGCCGTCACAGGACCAGTGAGAGCAGCATCGGGGCGGCGTGCCGGTTGAGCAGGTCGGCCGCCTCGCGCAGCCGGTGGGCCTCGGACATCGGCAGCGAGAGGGCCAGCGAGCCCACCGCCGACCCGGCGGTGACCGGCACCGCCGCGCAGACCGTGCCCACCGCGTACTCCTGGAGGTCCAGCACCGGGACGGTGGCGGGCTGGGCGGCCAGCTTGTGCAGCAGAGCCTTCTCGCTGGTGATGGTGTGCGAGGTGAAGCGGGCCGTGCGGTGCCGGGACAGATGCTCGCGCCGCTCGTCGTGGTCGAGCTGGGTGAGCAGGCACTTGCCCACCGCCAGGGCGTGCCCGGCGGTGCGGAAGTCCACCCATTCGTTGACCTTGGGGGTGCCCGGCCCGTCCGCGTACTGGGTGATCCGGACCTCGCCGTCCACATAGGCGCTGAGGTAGACGGCGGCGCCCACGGTGTCGCGCAGCCTGCACAGCGAGCGCTGGAGCTTCTGCCGCAGGGCCTGCTCGCGGGCGGCTCCGGAGCCCAGCAGGACCAGGGAGTCGCCGACCACATAGCCGCCGTCCTCGGTGTGCCGGAGGTAGTCCTCCTCGCGAAGCATCAGCAGCAGCCGGGACAACTGTCCGGCGGGCAGGCCGGTCTCCCTGGCCAGCTGGGACTCGGCCACGCCGCCGGAATGCCGGGCCACCGACTCCAGCACCCGCAGGGCGTGCCGCACCGAGCGCAGTGGTGCGGTCGGCTCGGGCTTGAGCGCCACGGTTCCCCCCTTGCGGGTCGCGTTGGGTCCCCTGCTCCACGATAGAGGCCAAGTTGCCTGCCGGCAGCGGGCCTTGAGCAGAATCGCGAGCCGGGGTGACCGCTGTCCAGCCCTGGGTGATCTCGGCATATGCCATTGGCTCTTATCCGGCCGGGGTGGGCCGGGAATAAAACGGAGAAGCTCTCCGGTTAATCACCCGACCGGTGAGCCCGGTGGGCCGGGAGGGCCAGTTGGGCCAGGGGCCAGTGGGAGAGAGGCGGCTGAGAGTGACCAGAGCGCAGGACGAGAGCATCCGGGCGATGGCGCGGGGAAGCGCTCCGGTGCCGTTGTCGGTACTGGACCTGGCTCCGGTGGGCAGCGGACGGACCGCGGGGGACGCGCTGCGCTCCACCGTCGAGCTGGCGCGGCTCACCGAACGGCGGGGCTACCACCGCTTCTGGGTGGCCGAGCACCACTCGATGCCGGGCATCGCCAGCTCGTCCCCGGCGGTGATCCTGGCGCATCTGGCCGCGCACACCAGCCGGATCCGGCTGGGCTCGGGCGGGGTGATGCTGCCCAACCATGCGCCCCTGGTGATCGCCGAGCAGTTCGGCACGCTGGAGGCGCTGGCGCCGGGGCGGGTTGACCTGGGCCTGGGGCGCGCCCCGGGCACCGATGGCGCGACCGCGGCGGCGCTGCGCCGGACCGGCTCCCTGTCGGAGGGGGCCGATGACTTCCCCCGGCAGCTGGCGGAGCTGATCCGCTTCCTGGACGACGATTTCCCCGAGGGCCACCCCTATGCCGGGATCCATGCCGTGCCCGGCCCGGTCCAGGGGCGGGTGGCCGGCGGGGTGCAGCGGGCGGACCGGCCCTCGGTATGGCTGCTGGGCTCCTCGGGCTTCAGTGCCCGGCTGGCCGGAGCGCTGGGACTGCCGTTCTCCTTCGCCCATCACTTCTCGCCGGCCAATACGGTGCCGGCGCTGGAGCTTTACCGGGAGTCCTTCCGGCCGTCGGCGGTGCTGGAGCGGCCGTACGCCAAGATCGGCGTACAGGTGGTGGCCGCGGACAGCGCGGAGCAGGCGCGGCGGCAGGTGCTCACGGGGGCACTGGCGATGCTGCGGTTGCGGATGGGGCGGCCGGGGTTGGTGCCTTCGCCTGAGGAGGCGGAGGCTTACCAGCCCACGGAGGTGGAACGGGAGTTCCTCGACGACCGGCTGCGCACGGTGGTCTTCGGAACGAAGGACGAGGTACGGGCCGGGTTGGACGCGCTGGTCGCCCGGACCGGGGTGGATGAGCTGATGCTCACTGCGAATGTGCATGGTGTGGAGGCGCGGTTGCGGAGTTATGACTTGGTGGCGGATGCGTATGGGCTGCCGCGGGGGTGAGGGTGCGCGGCTCCTGCGTTTCGGGTGCGGGCCGCCCGTGGCTGTTCGCGCAGTTCCCCGCGCCCCTTGAGGGGGCGCGCGGCGCTCAAGGGGGGCCCATGAGTTCGGGGATGCGGTCCGGGGGGAGGGGGCGGGAGTAGAACCAGCCCTGGCCCGTGTCGCAGCCGATGCGGCCCAGGCGTTCCGCCTGTTCGGCGCTCTCCACGCACTCGGCGGTGACCGTGAGGCCCAGCCGGTGGGCGAGCTGGACCAGTGCTTCGACGATGGTCTCGTCCGCCGGATTCGGCGGCTCGCCGGCCCGGAAGCCGCGCATAAAGGAACCGTCCAGCTTGAGCGTGGAGACCGGCAGCCGGCTGAGGTAGGCGAGGTTGGAGTAGCCGGTGCCGAAGTCGTCGATGGCGATGGCCACTCCCATCTCGCTGAGCGCGCGCAGCTGTTGCAGCGGGCGCCCGGAGGAGCCCATCACCGCGGACTCGGTGAGCTCCAGTTGCAGCAGCCGGGGCGGCAGTTGGGTCTCGGCCAGGATCGCCGCCACATCGGCCACCAGGTCGGAGTCCCAGACCTGCCGCACCGCGACATTGACCGAGACCACCAACGGTCTGTGCGGCCGGGCCAGTTGCCAGGCGCGGGCCTGACGGCAGGCGGTTCTGAGCACCCAGCGGCCCAGCGGCACAATGGCCCCGGTCTCCTCGGCCAGCCCGATGAAGCGGTTGGGGGCCAGCGTGCCGAATTGCGGGTGCCGCCAGCGCACCAGCGCCTCGACTCCTCGTACCACGCCGTCGCCAAGGCCTACCAAGGGCTGGTAGTGCAGGGCGAATTCGCCCCGTTCGACCGCCGGGCGCAGAGTGCTGGAGAGTGCCTGGCGGGTGATCCGGTGGGCGTTGCGCTCCGGGTCGAAGAGTGCCCAGCGGGCCTTGCCGTCCGCCTTGGCCCAGTAGAGCGTGGTATCAGCGGCCTGCATCAGCTCGGTGGCATGGGTGCCGGCGGCCGGGCGTTCCACCACGCCGATGCTGGCCGAGACCGACAGCCGCTGCCCGGCCACCTCGAACGGCCGCTGGAGCGCGGCCTGGACCGCGCCGGCCAGCCGCACCAGCTGATCGGTGCCGGTGGACTCCTCGACCAGCAGGGCGAATTCATCACCGCCCAGTCTGGCCACCAGATGCCCGCCGGACGCGGCGCACTCGGTGAGCCGGCGGGCCACCGCGCTCAGCAGCCGGTCGCCTGCCCGGTGGCCCAGGGTGTCATTGACCGCCTTGAAGCCGTCAAGGTCCAGGTAGCACAGGCCGATCCGGCCGCCGTCCCGCCGGTTCATGGCGGCCGCGGTCAGCGCCGCGGCCAGCCGCTCGAAGAACAGGCTGCGATTGGGCAGCCGGGTCACCGGATCGTGCATCCTCAAGTGCCGCAGCCTGGCCCGTAATTCGCGCTGCTCGGTGATGTCGGCCACCGACAGCAGGACATCACAGCTGTCCGGCAGCGGTGCCAGGCTGACCTCCGCCCAGACCGTACGGCCGCCGGGCCGGCGCAGCCGCCGGGTGCAGCTGAGCCGTTCCCGGCGGCCCAGCAGCACTTCCCGGCAGGCGAGCCGGCTGCGCGGATCCTCGCGCAGCCCGGCGAACTCGGTTACCGGGCAGCCCTGGAGCCGGGCCGGTTCGGTGCCCAGCAGCGCGCCCAGCGCTTCATTGGCGATGCGTACCCGGCCGTCGCGGCCGACGAGGGCCATCCCGAGGTGCGCGGCCTGGAAGGCGGCACGGAAATCATTCGAGTTGACGTCACAATCTGTGACGGCCGACGCCGGTGCACCGCCCTGGCCGTCGAGGGTTCCGCTCACCGCTCGCTCCCGCGTGGCATTCGGTCCGCACTGTGAGGGTGCGGCTTTCACGGTTGTTCTGCGCGTGGTCGAAATGGCCGTATTTGGCTGCTTGTTGGGGGGATTCCATGCTGTTAAATGTGGCGATCATAGAGCTCGCGCGGTGACCGTTCCAGCGGCTTGGCCGCGCCCGGTGGGGCCGCCGTCCCGGGTCTGACCGTTTCTGTGCGTCCCTGCACGGCCATGTGCGCTCCCGTCTGAGGCTGTCCGGCCGCGACTTGTTGATTGACCATCCGTGACTGAGTGTGATGTACCCAGAAGTCGGCCCAGTCACTCGACTGGGGGACTGGAACAGGGCATAGCACCACAAATCGCCGGAGGGTGGGTGAGGCGTCCCCAATCCGTCCGCGGAGGTCGATGTGGTGCGTCCCCCGACACCCCTGGGAGTGGACCGGCCTCTGCTGCGCCGTGCCGGGGCCGTGCTCACCGCGCTCAGCGCCATCGCCGCGACCGTGGTGGCGGGCCCGGCTCGGGCCATCGCGCCGGGCGGCCCCTGTGCGCTGCCCCGCACCCAGGCCCACCACTCCGAGGGCCTGGACAGCTGGAACCCGGCCTATCCGCGTCCCGACGGACGGCTGGACGCGCTGATGGTCTTCCTGGCCTTCCCGGACTCCCGGCCCGTCACCACCCCCGGCCAGCTGGTCGC
Source organism: Streptomyces orinoci (assembly GCF_003121295.1). Classification (GTDB taxonomy): domain Bacteria; phylum Actinomycetota; class Actinomycetes; order Streptomycetales; family Streptomycetaceae; genus Streptomyces; species Streptomyces orinoci. The sequence continues at coordinate 769,025 of NZ_PHNC01000029.1, read as the reverse complement.
CGACCACTTCCCGGCCACCTCACGGTTCTTCGAACGGGCCTCCTACGGGCGGTTCTCGGTGCGCCCGCACCCCCTGAACCGCTGGTTCCGGATGCCCCGGCCGTCCACTGCGTACCACATACAGCGGGACTGGGACGGCGAACTGCGCTCCGCCTATCTGCGGGACGCCATCGCCGCCGTGCGCGGCAGGGTGGACTTCTCCGACTACGGGCTGGTCTACCTGGTCGCCGACCCGGACGCCCCGGGAGTGGACTCGGACGCCACCAAGGTGGTCAACCTGGACCGGCCGCTGCGGGTGGACGGCACCGAACTGCGCCGGGTGGTCACCGTCTTCGAGCACCATCCGCCGGACCGCAATGTGCTCGCCCATGAGACCGGCCATGTCCTGGACCTGCCGGACCTCTATCACCGGCCCACTGAGGGCAAGGGCGACTGGGACACCCATGTCGGCGACTGGGACCTCATGGGCAGCCAGTTCGGACTGGCGGCCGACCCCTTCGCCTGGCACAAGTGGAAGCTCGGCTGGATCAGCCGGCGCCAGGTGGCCTGTGTCACCGGACGCGGCGAGAGCGAGCACGGCATCGAGCCGCTGGAGGCCCCGATGCGGCCCGGCAGCGATGAGCGCACCCGGCTGGTGGTGGTGCGCACCGGCCTGACCAGCGCGCTGGCCATGGAGGCCCGTACCGCCTCCGGCAATGACACCACCACCTGCGCGGAAGGAGTGCTGGTCTACCGGGTGCGCAGCGACACCCCCTCCGGCGCCGGGCCGATCCAGGTGCTCAACGGCCACCCCGGCAGCCGGGCCTGCCCCGGCCAGGCGGTCTATCCGCCGCTGGCGGACGCGCCGCTGGGGGTGGGGGAGTCGCTGTCCAGCGGGATGGACGGGGTACGGGTGACGGTGACCGGGCACACGCCGGGCGGGGCCTGGACGGTGCGGGTCAGCCGGGACTGAGCGGAGCACGCGAGAGGCCCCTCACCGAAGTGAGGGGCCTCTCGCTGTCTGTGCGCCGCCAGGGACTCGAACCCCGGACCCGCTGATTAAGAGTCAGCTGCTCTAACCAACTGAGCTAGCGGCGCCTGCTGACGTGGAAGACTGTAGCACCCCCTTCCGGGGGAATGAAAATCCGTATGTTTCAGCCCCGGGGAAGCGCGGGTGCGCTGGTCAGGGGGGTGGTGCGGGGGCGCGGGCGGGCGGTGCGCGCGGTGCGTACACAGGCCCACAGCAGGGTCTCCGGGCCGGGCAGCCGGGGACGCCGCTCCTCCGGGGCGACCAGCCAGCGGGTGGCGGGCGGGGTGGGCTCGGTCTCGTCCGGCGGCCAGAGCGGGGGGACGGTCACCGCGTCGCCGGGGCCATGGCACAGCAGCGGCGGCACCTCGGGCCGCTCCCTGCCGCCCCACTCCTCCCAGCGCAGCAGGGCGGGCAGCCGCTGGGCCGTGCCGGGGGCGGTGAACAGCAGCAGCCGGCCCTGCTGGGCGGCGACCGGGCCGGACCCGGGACCGGCCGACCACAGCCGGTCCAGCACCCGGCGCCCGAAGAGCGCCGGCATCGCGATCACATCGAAGGCCCGGCCGCAGGGCAGCACCATGGGGGCGTGGGGGTTGTCCGCCCACAGGGCCAGCACGCTGCGCGGGAAGGGGCTGGCCGAGGCGAGCCAGTCGGCGCCGGCGGGGCTGACCCGGGCGGCGGCGGGGAACGCGGGGTGGGGGATGCGCGGCCTGGTGTCCATAAACCCATGGTCGGCGGGGCGGCCGGGGGCGTTCGGCGTTGTTGCCGGAACTCGGGACAGGGCGGAGCGGGGTGCGCTAAATTACGCGCCGCATATGCCAACGGCTCATGGTTCCGGGCCATGAGCCGTGCTGGGGGTACGGACCTTCCGGTCCGCTCAGTCCGGGGTCCTGCTGCCGCGCATCAGATCGCGGCCGAACTCGACCATTTTCCTGGCGTAGTCCTCGCTCCACTCGGCGCGCTCCGCGATCACGGAGGTGGGCAGGCGGTCGAAGCGCCGGGGGTCGGCCAGCTGGGCCGCCGCCACCGCCTGGTACTCGGTCGCCCGGTCCGCCGCGGCCCGGAAGGCCAGCGCCAGCTCGGTGGAACGGGCCAGCAGCTCGCGCGGGTCCTCGATGGACTCAAGGTCGAAGAAGTGCTCGGCATCGGCCACGGACTCGGGTGGCTCGAAGAGCAGGGGGGCGGGCCTCAGGCGGCGACGGCCGCCGTCGTTCGCGCCGGGAGCCTGCTTCGGCTCGCACATGTACTTACCTCCAGGATCGTCAGCCGCCATCCATTGTCGCGCCCCACGCAAGAGCGCTCGCCACGCCGCGTGGAACTGCCCGCCCAGCCCCCGGCCTGCGGCCGATCGACGGCGGGACGCCCCGCCCAGGGGCGCGGGGAACTGCGCGACCAGCCACGCACGGCCTGCGGCCGACCGGCAACGGTCGTCGGCAGACGCCGTTTTCTTGCCGGGTGCGCCCTGTCAGGGGCGCGGGGAACTGCGCGAGCAACCACCCACGGCCCGTGGACGGGCGACGGCGGTCGTCGGCAGACGCGGGCGCGTGGGGAACCCGCGAACGGTCAAAGACAGCCGGACCCGCGGCGGAGCCGCAAGCAGCCCGGCGCCCTCAAGGGCGCCAGAAAACCCGGTGCTCCGCCAAATGGGACAGCACCGCATGATGCGCCTCCCACCCATCGGGAAACTTCACCGCCACCCCCAGCCGCACCGGCTCCGTGGACGGATGCTCGTCCAGCAGCCGGTCCACCCCCGCCCGGCAGACCACCACACACGCATGCCGGTGCCGGGAAGCCAGCACGCACAGCCGCCCCGTCTCCAGATGGAAAGCGGTCGCGTCGGAGCGCCCCGACAGCGGGTGCAGCATCACCGTCACATCGAACTCCCGGCCCTGCAGCCGGTTGGCGGTGTCCACCGTGACCCCGGACACCCCCAGCCCGTGCAGCGCCTCCCGGACGGCCGCCGCCTGGTCCCGGTGGGCCGTGCCCACCGCGATCCGGCCGGCGGTCAGCGGCACCGGGTCCGGGGAGCGTTCACTGGTCACCGCCCCGCCCCGGTCCAGCAGCCGGCGCACCACCAGAGCCACCGCGCGCACCGCCTCCGGGTCGGTGCGCGGCGTATTGCGGGCGGGCAGCTCCAGCAGGCCCCAGCCGGATTCGGCCGCCTCGTCCAGCACCCGGTCCGGCCCGGAACCGTCCGAGCGCACCCCGAAGGCCAGCCGCCGCTCGCCCGGCCCGGTGCCGCTGCGGAACCGGGTGTAGGGGTAGAACGCGTCCGAGACCAGCGGCGCCGCCGAGGCGGGCAGCCGCCAGGAGACCGGCAGCCGGTGCTGCGGCAGCTCCGGGTTGTGGGCCAGCAGGGTGGACACCGCGCTGGCCGAGGGGTCGTAGGACAGCCCCGCCCACTGCTCGGCCCCCACCACGCTGAAGGGATCCAGCTGTCCGGGATCGCCCACGAACAGCGCCCGCTCGAACAGCCCCGCCACGGCCAGCAGCGCGTCCGAGCGCATCTGGTACGCCTCGTCCACGATCGCCTGGCCCCAGGGCTCGGCCACCTTGGTGTGCGCCCACTTCGCCGCGGTGGAGACCACCACCTCCAGCCCGGCCAGTTCGGCGACCTTGGCCGAGGTCACCACCGACTCCAGGGAGTCCAGCGCCGGGTCGTAGGGGTGCGGCTCACTGCTGTGCAGCCGGCCCACCGGCAGCCGGCCGTCCTGCTCTGCCAGCCGCAGCACCAGGTCGTCCACCTGGGCGTTGGTCTGGGCGACGATCATCAGCGGACGGCCCGCCCGGGCCAGCTCCAGCGCCGCCCGGACCACCAGGGTGGACTTCCCGGCGCCGGGCGGGGAGTCCACCACCACACCGCGGTGCCGGGGATCGAGGGTGTCGCGCAGGATGGCCTCGGTGGCGGCGGAGGCCGCCGCGGCCGGGTCGAAGCCGCCGGTGCGCGCCTGGGGCACGGTGGTCACAGGTAGTCCTCCGCGGTCACCGGGTCGGGCTCGTCGGCCATGGCGCCAGGCGGGCCGCCATGGGTCCAGGGGGTGTGCTCCGGCTCGGGCAGCGCCGGACCGCCCCTGGGCGCATGCTCGAAGAGCGTCCAGCACACCCGCTCGCCGGGCTCCGGCACGGTGCCCGGCTCCGGCTGTCTGCCGCGCCCCATGCCCCCGGTCAGCCGGACGGTCAGCCTGTCCGGCCCGGCCGCCGTGAACTCACCGGTCTGCGTCCGGCCATCGGCCAGCAGCCGGTGCACCCGGGCGCCCTCCGCCAGATGCGGGGCGTCCTCGGTGCGCACCGTCACCAGCGGGCGCGGCCGGGGCACCTTGGCCTCGGTGTACTCCATCACCACCGCGGTGACCTCTCCGGCGAACGCCTCGCCGGCCAGCCGCCGCCCGGCCATCACCAGCGGATCGTCCAGTGCCTCCTGGGCCTCCAGCCGGGCCTGCGCGGTCTCCCGGGAGGCCAGCTTGCGGGCGGCCGTCACCGCGTCGTCGCGCCGGGGCTGCGGGGGCTCCCCGGCCCGGATCCGGTCCCGGTGGGCGGTGTAGGACCAGCGGTCCCGCTTCCAGCGCTCGGCCACATGCGCCCCCTCCGGCAGGGCGCGCAGCAGATCCAGGCCGTGCCAGACGGCGTCCCAGGCCGGGCGCAGCTGGGTGGCCAGCAGTTCCGCCATCTCCGCCGCGGCCCGCTCCACGCCCCGGCCCACCGCCCGGGCCCGGTCGTAACGGGCCAGCGCGGGCGCCAGCCGCTTGTTGTCGAAGGCGGGGTCGGTGGCCGGCCCGGCGGGCGGGTGGCACAGCAGCCCCTCGGCGTCCCGCTCCAGCTCCACCCGCAGCGCGGCCTCGGCGCCGGAGAGTCCGTCCGGCGGGTCGATCCAGGCCAGCAGCGAGCCCAGATGCTGGTCCTCCAGCGGGCTCTGGCCGGTGGCCCAGTGCCGGGTGAGCAGCCCGGTCATGGACAGCAGCAGCGAGGACCCGGGGACCTGGGCGCGCTCGGCGAAGTGGGTCAGCCAGCGGCCCAGCATCGGCACCCGGGGCGGGGCCGGGAAGGCGGCGGCCGGGTCCTGCTCGGCGGTGCGCCGGAAGCGCATGGAGCGGCCCAGCAGCCGTACATACTCCACGCCCGCCGCGCTGGGCACCAGCAGCTGCGGGGCGTCGGTGCACAGCTCCACCCGGACCGGGGTGCGCCGGCCGGTGGCCGGGTCGGTCTCGGTGCGCTCCTCGGTGGTCACCTCCGCCGCGAAGCCCTCGATATGCGGCAGCACCTCCTCGGCCAGGGCGGCCAGGAAGGCGGCGCGCTGGTCGCGGTCGCGCGGCTGGCAGACCGTCAGCAGCCGGGGCGCCGTCCGCTCGGTGCCCACCAGCGCGCCCAGCGGGGCGCCGGTCTCGCCCGCCGTGGTCAGCGGCACCAGCACCAACGGCCGTTCGGCGAGGTGCCGGTGCCGCACCGTGGCGACCGGCCGGGCGCGTCCGTCCCGTACCGCCTCGAACCGGGCCAGGGTGGTGATCAGCGACATGGCGCCGCCTCCCGGCCCAGCGCCTCGGCGCGCAGCGCGGCGGCCCGGCGCAGGGCGGCCACCGCCGGGTCGTCCGGGTCGCCCCCGTCGCCCCCGGCGGCGGCCAGCACCGACTCCACCGTGGCCAGCCCGCCCAGCTCGGCCCGTACCGAGCGGCCCAGCCGCTCCACCAGACCCGCCTGCCGGGCCCGTTCCCGGCAGTGGAAGGCCAGCTCACAGCCGGCCAGGCAGTCCGGGGCGTAGGCGGCGGGCACCGCCGCCACGGCGGCGGCCAGCTCGGCGGCCGGGCGGTCCGGGTCGAAGCAGACGCCCTCCGGCAGTCCGGCGGCGATCTCCTCCACCCGGACCAGCCGGGAGAGCTGGCGGCGGGTGGTGGCCAGCGGTTTGCGGAGGTCGATCAGGGCGGCGGTGGGCAGGTTGGAGAAGTCCTTGGGGCAGACCAGCAGGGCCTGTTCGCTCACCCGCCCGGCGGCCAGCCGGTCCGCCACGCCCCGCAGGGCCAGCGCGTAGACGGCGGCCTGGCGGGCGGCGGCGCCCACCTTGGCGGCGTCCGCGGCGCCGTCGATCATGGCGAAGGACTTGATCTCCACCACCGTCCAGCCGCCGTCCGGCCCGACCACCACCGCGTCCGGCTCCAGATAGGCCGGGGTGCCGGCGATGGTCAGCGCCAGCATGGGGTGGTCCAGCAGGGCCCAGCGGCCGGCCCCGGTGGCCTGGCGCAGGGCCAGCGCGGTGCGGGCGGTACGGCCCTCGGGGCCGGCCGCGGTCAGCTCGGGTACATCCACCTCATCCGGTTCGGGTGGTTTGTGGCCCAGCTGCTCGCTCAGCAGCCGGACCAGTTCGGCGCCGCCGTCCGCCTTGACCCGGGACTCAAAGGCATGGCCGCGGACGAAGGCGAACTGGGAGCGGCCGAAGGCGGCCGGGGCGCCCAGCGCCTGGGCGAGCGCCCCCTTGTCCACCCCGGCGCCGTCCAGCAGCGCCCGGCGCCGGCAGCCGGGGTTGGCGGCCAGCGCGGCCAGCGCCCGGGCGTCCAGCGGACGCGGGGGCACGGCGGGGCCGCGCAGCTCAGCGAGCCGCCGTAGCAGCTCCGTCGGGGCTGCCGTCGGGGGTGTTGTCGGCGGCCTCGCCCCGGACGGCCTGGCGGGGGAGCTGTCGAGGGATGGGGTCACTGGGATCCGCCTCGCGAAGGGTCTCCGGCTGTGCGGTACGTGCACTACGAGCGCTACGAGTACCAGGAGCACCGGGAGCACTACGAGCGCTATGAGCCGCAGTCTCGCATCCGGCACCGACAGTCGTGGGCGTCCCGGCGGATTCACCCGTCCCGGAGCGGGCGGATTCACCGGTCCCGGAGCGGGACAGCCGGGAGCGCAGCGCGCCGGCCAGCCGCAGCGCGGGGGCGGCCAGCAGATACCCCAGGCCCATCACGCCCACCCCGGCGACGGCGTCCAGGAAGTAGTGATTGGCGGTGCCCATCACCACCAGGGCGATCAGCAGCGGGTAGGCCGCACCGGCCACCTTGACCCAGGTGTGCCGGGCGTGCCGCCACAGCGCCACCCCGCACCACAGCGCCCAGCCGACGTGCAGGCTGGGCATGGCCGCGTACTGGTTGGTCAGCCCGCCGAAGCCGCGCGGCGCACTGGCGTCGGCCCCCCACCAGCCGTACGAGGAGTAGTGCTGCATGGTGTCCACAAACCCATTGGCCGGGTCGAGCAGCCGGGGCGGGCAGGTGGGCAGCAGGGTGAACCCGATCAGCCCGATCATGGTGGAGATCAGCAGCCAGGTGCGCAGCTTGCGGTAGTGCTCCCCATGGCGGCGGAAGAGCCAGACCAGGACGGCGGGCGTCAGTACATAGTGCAGCGAGGCATAGGCGAAGTCGGCCGGCACACCCAGCACGGGGTTGTTGGTGAAAACCCGGTTGAGCGGGTGCTCCAGGTTTATTCGAAACGTTTTCTCAAGATCGAGGATCGACAGACCATGGCCGACCGCCGACTGTACGTCCCCCCGGGCGAGAAGCCGGCCTGCCGAGTACATCCCGTACACGACGGCTATCAGGGGCAGTTCGGTCCACCAGCGCGGCCGCTTCCCGAGTGGTGCGGTGCGGTACATCCGAAACGCTCTCCATGTGTTCAGGCGGCCAGTAGCGCGCAAGCAACCGTACGGTGTACGCCACATTGGTCGCACACCGCCCCGCGGCTTCCCGGAAATGCCGAGTTCGTCCGCCGTTGGCGGCCCGCTGGCGAGGGGCATGGGTTTAGGACGCCCGTTCGGGCCCCGGAGGTTGTCCGATGGGCAAGTGAGTGATGATAGAGGCTGAACGGACCCGCGCCGAATGTCATGATTCGCGGCGTTTCCTTGGCGGCGGTCCGTAGCAAACATCACCAAGCTCCAGGGGGCACTCTCCGATGGCGTCCGCGGCACCCGCACCCCGCATCCTGCTGGCCCGGCATGGGCAGACCGAGTGGTCACGGTCCGGCAAGCACACCGGCCGTACCGACATCCCGCTGCTGGACGAGGGCCGGCGCGGCGCCAAGCTGCTGGGCGAGCGGCTGCACCGGGCCCCCTGGGACGGCCTGCCGGACGTGGAGGTACGCACCAGCCCGCTGCTCCGCGCGGCCGAGACCTGCGAGCTGGCCGGCTTCGGGGACCGGGCGACCGAGTGGGACGCGCTGCTGGAGTGGGACTACGGGGCGTACGAGGGGATGACCCCGGCCGAGATCAAGGCGGACCGGCCGGACTGGCTGATCTGGCGGGACGGGGTGCCGGAGGGGGAGACCCTTGCCGAGCTCTCCGCCCGGGCGGACGAGGTGATCGCCTGGGCGCGCTCGGCGGACCGCGATGTGCTGATCTTCGCCCACGGTCACATTCTGCGCACCATCGGGGCGCGCTGGCTGGGGCTGGACGCGTCCTTCGCGGCTCGCATCCGCCTGGACCCGACCTCGCTGTCCATTCTGGGCTGGGCGTATGACGCGCCGGCCATCGAACGCTGGAACGACACGGGCCACTTCGGCTGACCGCCCGCCCCGCCAGGGGCGCGGGGAACTGCGCGCCCAGCCACGTGCGGCCCGCACCCGGAACTCGACCGGTGCCCGTCAGGGGCGCGGGGAACTGCGCGACCGGCCAAAGTGCGGCCCGCACCCGGAAAACAACGCAGCGCCGCTGGGCGCCAGTTACATCTTGTGTGCGGGCCGCACTGGGCTGGGCGCGCAGTTCCCCGCGCCCCTCGGGGGTGCCTCCGTCACATTTCGGGTGCGGGCCGCATCGGGCTGGGCGCGCAGTTCCCCGCGCCCCTCGGGGGTGCCTCCGTCACATTTCGGGTGCGGGCCGCATCGGGCTGGGCGCGCAGTTCCCCGCGCCCCCGGAGGGGGCACCCCTCAACTCCGCGCCCCCTAAAGGGGCGCACGCTCCAAGAAGTCGGCCACCCGGCAATTGCGCCGATAGCTGCGCAACCGCCGCGTCGTATCGGCCAGCATCGCCCGGATGCGAGCCGACCGGACACCGGCGAGCAGATCCAGCCCCCGCCCGCCCGCCTCCGCCGCAGCCTCCACCTCGCCCGCCCGCACCAGATCCCCCGCCAACTGCGCGGTGTACAAAGCGATATTGCGCGCAAAGTGGGGATCCTGCAGGGCCACCGCCCGCTCCGCGTGCGCCGCCGCCCGTGGCCAGTCCCCCAGTGCGGACCAGCACTGCGCCTGAAGCCCCTCCAGCTCCGCCTCCCCGAAGAAGCTCATCCACTCGGGGTCCGCCTCGTCCGGGCCGCGGCCGAAGAGGGTCCTGGCCCGGGAGAGCGCCCCCTCGCAGGCCGTACGGTCGCCCAGCCCGGCCCAGCCCCCGGCCTCCCGCAGTGCCGCCAGGGACAGCAGCCGCGCGGAACCCAGCCCGCGCGCCGCCTGTTGCGCGGCCTGTGCCGCGCGCAGCGCCTCGCGGGGGCGCCCGGCATCCCGGGCCAGGAAGGCGGTGTTGCAGAAGGCATGGGCCTCCAGCCCCGCGTCCCCGGCGACCCGCGCGGTGGCCAGCGCCTCCGCGTAGTGCGAGCGGGCATCCGCCGGCCGCCCCGAGTCATGGGCCAACCACCCGACGGAAATGGCCAGTTCACCGGCCCCGATATGCAGCCGGTCGGCCACCTCCTGGCGGCGTATCCCGGCGTCCAGCAGTTCATAGGCGGCCCGCAGCGGACGCGCGGCCCGCCGGTAGAGCGCGTCCGCCCCGTGCCGGTCGTCCAGCAGCCGGATCTGCCGCACTGCCTCTTCCACCGCCCGGGCCTCGCTCTCCCCGGCCCGGCGGGGGGCCGGAATGCCGGGCAGGCCCGGAAGGCCGCCCAGCGAGGCGGCGGCCATGGCGGCCGTGCCGCCGGTCATAAACGCGCGACGCAACACTTCGCTCTCCTCGCCGCCGGGACGGGCCCTGTCCCCTTCCTGGTACCCGGGAAAGGGCGCATGGCCATCCACAGGGCTTTCGGTGCGCGGCGGTGGCGCGTTCCTCTTGTTGCGCGCCCCTCGTCCGCGCACTGCCTCCCGGGGCAGGAACCCCATATCGGCCGGTTCCCGGCCGGGGAACATATGCCGGAAGACGCGCTCATAGGCGTAGTTGGGGCAGCGGATCTCCCCGGACTCCACCCGCCCGATGTACCGGGCGTCGCAGGAGACCTGTTCTCCGATCTCCCGGGCCGCCCGCCGTACGGCAGCCGCGAACTCCCCTGGTGAGCGCTGCCCGCGCAGGGCACGGAACGCCGTATTGGGTACCGGAGCCGGGGAGACCGGGGAGGAAGCCATGGCCGGACGCCTCTCTTGCTTCGGTCCGGGCTGACGCCGCCCGGACCGGCGGTGCGGCGGAGACGACCGTACCGGTTTCCCGGCCCCCGCTCCGCCCGGTTTGGCTACAAACCGGATATCCCACTCGCCATCCGCCATGAACTGCCATCCTTTGCGGCGGCACAAGCCCGTAGCCATTGACGGCCCAGGGCAGTTGAAGCACGTAAGCGCAGTCGCAGCGAAATGTGCGGAGGAGGGGTTTCCCTTGGCGGAGGACGAGTACGCGCCCTGTGACCTGGTGACCGTGCCCGCCCGGCAGGGGCTGGAAGCGGTTGACATCCTGCGGCTGCGTGACGGCGTGGGCCCCGTGCTGCACGACGGGGACTGTCACACCCTTGGCTTCCTGGTGCCGCCCGGCACCGCCGCCGGCTGGGATGTGCCTGGCAGCGCCTGCACCCAGACCCATGGCCGGGCCTCCCGCACCGGCCGCGCCGAGCCGCCGGTCTCCGGCACGGGCTGGCTGGTGGCGCCGGACGCCGCCTTCTCCGCCGCCACCGACCCGGTGGTGCTGCGGGCCGCGCTGGGCGAGGCGGCCCGCACCATCGAGGCCGTGGACCGCTGCCGCTGAGCCACCGCTGCCGCTGAGCCACCACTGCCGCTGAGCCACCCCGGCCGGGGACGGGCGATACTTGCCGCATGGCAAGACGACGTGCCCGCCCGGCCGAGGGCATAGCATCCGCCCAGGTCAACGGCGGTCTCGCGGAACTCGAACCGGATCGTGACCGGCCCCGGGCCCGGACTCTGCTGATCGACCGGGCCCCGCAGTCCCATGTCGATCCGGACGACCCCGCGCACCTCGCCTTCGCCTACCAGCGGCGGCTGGGCCATATCGCCGACCTGATCGCCCCGCCCGGCGCCCCGGTCAAGGTGCTGCACCTGGGCGGCGGGGCGTTCACCCTGGCCCGCTATATCGCCGCCACCCGCCCCCGCTCCACCCAGCAGATCATCGAGATCGACGGCCCGCTGGTGGAGTTCGTCCGCCGCGAGCTCCCACTGGATCCCGCCTGGCGGATCAAGATACGCACCGCCGACGCCCGCGCGGGACTGGCCCGGATCCCCGAGGGCTGGGCGGACCTGGTGATCGCCGATGTGTTCGGCGGCGCCCGTACCCCCGCCCATCTCACCAGCGCCGAATTCACCGCCGAGGTACGGCGGGTGCTGCGCCCGGACGGCCGTTATGCGGCCAATCTGGCGGACGGGCCACCGCTGGCCCACCTCAAGGCGCAGATCGCCACGGTGCGTTCGGTCTTCCCCGAGCTCTGCCTGGCCGCCGACCCGGCCGTACTGCGCGGCCGGCGCTTCGGCAACGCGGTGCTGCTGGCCGCGGGGCAGCCGCTGCCGGTGGCCGAGCTCACCCGCCGCTGTGCGAGCGACCCCCAGCAGGGCCGGGTGGAACACGGCCGTGCCCTGGACGACTTCACCGGTGGCGCCGCCGTGGTGACCGACGCCACCGCCCGTCCCTCTCCGCCGCCCCCGCCCTCGGCGTTCAGCTGAACTTCTGCTTCCCCACGGTCAGTTGGCCGGTGCGGATGACCTCCCGGTACCAGCGGGCGCTGGTCTTGGGGACGCGCTCCAGGGTCTCGTAGTCCACATACACCACCCCGAACCGCTTGCTGTAGCCGTGCGCCCACTCGAAATTGTCCAGCAGCGACCAGACGAAGTAGCCCCAGACATCCGCCCCGTCGGCCAGCGCCCGCAGCAGTGTCTCCAGGTGGGTGTGCAGATAGCGGATCCGCTCCGGGTCGTGCACGGCCCCCCGGTCGTCGGGCTTGTCGTCGTAGGCGGCGCCGTTCTCGGTGATCGCCAGCGGCAGTCCGGGCACCTCCCGGCAGAAGCGCATCAGCAGCTCATAGAGCCCGCTGGGGTCCACGGTCCAGCCCATCGCGGTCCGGGTGCCCGGCGGCTGGTGGAAGGTCACTTCCTCGGCGCCCGGGTAGGCGGTGGGGCCGGAGGGCGGCCGGTCGCCGGTGGCGGCCGAGACCACCGAGGGGGTGTAGTAGTTGATGCCCAGCCAGTCCAGCGGCTGCCGGATGGTACGGGCGTCATCGGCCTGGACAAAGGACCAGTCGGTGATGGCGGCGGTGTCGGTGAACAGGTCGGCGGGGTAGGCGCCATGCAGCATCGGCCCGGTGAAGATCCGGTTGGCGAGCGCGTCGATCCGGCGCCGGGCGTCCTCGTCCTCGGCCGAAGCGCTCCTGGCCCGTACCGCATTGGGATTGAGCGCCACGGCGACCCTGGCCCGGCGGGGCAGCGTGGCGCGCAGCGCCTGGACGCCCAGGCCGTGCGCCAGACTGAGGTGGTGGGCGGCGCGCAGCGCGGCGGCGGCATCGGTACGGCCGGGGGCGTGCACCCCGGTCGCATAGCCCAGGAAGGCGCTGCACCAGGGCTCGTTGAGGGTGATCCACTCCTGCACCCGGTCGCCCAGTGCCCCGGCGACCAGCTGGGCGTAGTCGGCGAAGCGGTGTGCGGTCTCCCGCTCGGGCCAGCCGCCGGCGTCCTCCAGCTCCTGGGGCAGGTCCCAGTGGTAGAGGGTGAGCACCGGCTGGATGCCATGCGCCAGCAGGTCGTCCACCAGCCGCCGGTAGAAGTCCAGCCCGGCCTGGCTGGCCGGGCCCCGTCCGGTGGGCTGGACGCGCGGCCAGGAAACCGAGAACCGGTAGGCGCCCAGCCCCAGTTGGGACATCAGCCGGACGTCTTGGTCGTAGCGGTGGTAGTGGTCGTCCGCGATGTCCCCGGTGTCCCCGGCCCGGACCCTGCCGGGGGTGTGGCTGAAGGTGTCCCAGATGGAGGGGGTACGGCCGTCCGCATGGACCGCCCCCTCGGTCTGATAGGCCGCGGTGGCCGCGCCCCAGACGAAACCGTGCGGGAACTGGCTGGGCATGGCGATGCTCCGGAGGGTCGGGGGAGAGGACGGGGGAACATGGTTCAGCCCTTGACCGCGCCGTGCATGATGCCGCCGGTGATATGGCGGCCCAGCAGGGCGAAGGCCAGAAGCAGCGGCAGGGTGCCCAGCAGCGCACCGGCCATCACCACCGCCTGGTCGGGGACATAGCCGCGGCCCAGCCCGGTGAGCGCCACCTGGACGGTCGGGTTCTGCTGGGTCAGGGCGATCACCGGCCAGAAGAAGTCGTTCCAGGACTGGACGAAGGAGAGCATGCCCAGCACCGCCATCGCCGGGCGGGCGGCGGGCAGCACCACATGCCGTACCAGGCGCAGGCTGCCCGCGCCGTCCATCCGGGCCGCCTCCAGCAGCTCGGTGGGCAGCGCCCGGACCAGGTACTGCCGCATAAAGAACACCCCGAAGGCGCTCACCAGCGAGGGCAGCACCACCGAGGGCAGCCGGTCGGCCCAGCCCAGCCGGGCGACGATCATAAAGAGCGGGACCACGGCGAGCTGGGGCGGCACCATCATGGTGCCGATCACCACGGCCAGCAGGGCCCGGCGCCCGGCGAAGCGCAGCTTGGCGAAGGCGAAACCGGCCAGGGTGCAGCACAGCACGGTGCTCAGCGCGACGGTCCCGGCCACCAGGGTGGTGTTCAGCAGCGCCCGGCCCAGACCGGCCTCGCTCCAGGCCCGGCCCAGGTTGTGCGGCAGCCGGCCGCCGAAGGCCAGCGGCGGCGGGGTGGCGGCCAGCCGGGCGTTGTCCTGGGAGGCGGCCACGGCCGTCCACAGCAGCGGGAACAGCGAGCCCGCGGTGAACAGGCCCAGCACGGCGTAGACCAGGGCGGTGGCGCGGCGGCCGGCGCGGCGGGCGCTCATCGTCCGGCGCTCCGGGCGGGCCGCCGGGCCGCCAGGGCGTAGAGCCCGCCGGCCGCCAGCAGGATCAGGAACATCGCCCAGGCCACGGCCGAGGCGCGCCCCAAGTGGTAGTCGAACCAGCCCTGTTCATAGAGATAGAGCCCCAGGGTCTGGAACTGTCGCGAGGGCCCGCCCTTCTGGCCGCCCGCCCCGCCGAACAGCAGGGGTTCGCCGAAGAGTTGGGTGGCGCCGATGGCGGAGACCACCAGGGTGAAGGCGATGACCGGCCGCAGGGCGGGCACCGTGATGTGGATGAACTGCCGGGCGCGCGAGGCCCCGTCCAGCGCCGCGGACTCGTAGAGCTCCTCGGGCACCGCCCGCAGGGCCGCCAGATAGATCAGCGCGTTGTAGCCCGTCCACCGCCAGATGACGATCGAGGACACCGCCAGCCGGGCGCTCCAGGTGCCGTTCTGCCAGTCCACCGGCCCCAGACCAGCCGCTCCCAGCGCCCAGTTGACCAGGCCGTAGTCACGCCCGTAGAGCATGACGAAGACCAGTGAGGCGGCGGCGACGGAGGTGGCGTACGGGGTGAGCAGCGCCACCCGCCAGAAGGTGGCGGCCCGCAGCCGGTAGTGCAGCAACTGGGCCAGCCCCAGCGCCATCAGCAGCTGGGGGACGGTGGAGAGCACCCCCAGCAGAAAGGTGTTGCGCAGCGCATTGAGGAAGAAGTCGTCCTGGAGCAGTCGAAGATAGTTGTGCGCCCCCACCCACTCCATATGGTCCGGGGAGGTCAGTTCCACCCGGTGCAGCGAGGTCCAGCCGGTGTAGAGCAGCGGGAAGAGGCCGAAGGCGGCAAAGCAGAGGAAGAAAGGGGCCAGAAAGGCATAGGGGGTGTACCGGTGGGCGCGGCCGGGGCGGCGGCGGGACGGGGCCGCGTCCGGTGGCCGGACGGCGGGCCGTTCGCCGGGTCCGGCGGGCTCTTCCAGGGCGGGGGCGGTGGCGGTCATGGGTCCACCGCGTTGTGGATCTCCCGCTGGACCGCCGCCCAGGCCGCCGCCGGGGATCTGCCCTGCTGCTCGACCTGGGGAATGCCCACATCGACAAAGGCGGAGCCGATCTGCTGCTCGTCCGGCCCGATCACCAGGGTCGGCACTCCCCGGGCCGCCGCCGCGAAGATCTGCCCGATGGGGGCGTCGCCGAAGTAGGGGTTATGGGCCGAGGCCACCTGGGGCATGGCGTAGGCGGCCGGGGTGGAGGGGATGGCGGCCTGCTTCACAAAGAGCCTGGTCTGCTGCTCGGGGGCGGTCAGCCAGGTGGCCAGTGCGATGGCCGCGGCCCGGTGCCGGCCCGCCCGGGGCACGGTGAGGAAGGAGCCGCCCCAGTTGGCCGGGCGGGGGGCGGCCGCCACATCCCATCGGCCGTGGCCCGCCGCCCCGGACTTCTCCTTGATATAGCCCAGCATCCAGGGCGGACAGGCCACGGTGGCGAAGCGGCCATTGGCATAGGCCTGGTCCCAGGGCTTCTCGAACTGCTTCAGCCGCGCGGTCAGCCCCTCGCGCACCGCCCGTACCGCCAGCTCCCAGGAGGCCCGTACGGCCGGGCTGTCGGCGAAGCGCGGGCGGCCGGACCGGTCGTAGTAGCGCTCGGCATAGCCGTGCAGCACGGCGTTGAACAGCCCGGCCGCCGAGTCGGTGAAGACGGTGCCCGCCGGGGCGCGGTCGCGGTACCGCTGTCCGATGCGGAGGTAGCCGCCCCAGTCGCCCACCCAGAGCCGGCCCACGGCCGCCCGGTCGGTGGGCAGCCCGGCCTTCCGGAAGTAGTCCTTCCGGTAGCAGACGGCGACCGGGCCGATATCGGTGCCCAGCCCGATGGTCCGGCCGTCCGGGGTGGTGGCCTGGGCCCACTTCCAGTCCAGCCAGGTGCTCCGGCGCACCCCCGGGGCCTTGCCCAGGTCCTCGAAGAGATCACCGCGGGCGGCCGCCACATCGTGGATGCCACCCACCTCCACCGCCTGGATGTCGGCCAGCCCGCTGCCCGCCGCCAGGTGGGTCAGCAACTGGGGGTAGTAGACGTCATTGCGCTCGATCACGCTCTCCCGGACCCTGATCCCCGGGTGCAGCCGCTCGTACTCGGCGTAGAGCCCGGCCTGCCGGTAGCCGAAGACCCCGAAGGTGCCCACCGTGAGGGTGGTCGTCCGGCCGTCCGCCCCGCCCGGCGCGCAGGCCGCGAGCAGCGCGGCGGTCAGCAGCACGGCCGGCAGCAGCGCCGCCCGGCGGATGCGGATGCTGCCGCGCATGGCGTCCTTCCCGGCGCCCGGTGGGCGCATGGGCGGTCAACTGGGCTGGGGGCGGGGAGATTTGCTGGGGAGCGGCTCTTGGTCTGCTCTGAAATCTGCTCTGAAAGGTTGCCGCATCCTGGCGGAGAGTCAAGGACGCGACGGCCGGACGTGTGACACGGTCAACACCGGACACCGGCGAACCGTTTCCCCGGAACCGGTTCTGCTAACTCTTGCCTTATGACTGATCACTCTCGGTGGCGCACCGCCGCCGCCCTCGGCCTCACCACCCTGCTGCTGTCCGCCGGTCCCGCCGCCCTCGCGGCCGACGGGGCCGAGCAGGCCCCGGCCAACTGCCCGGCCGGCAGCCTCTGTGCCTACAGCGGTCTGCGCTACACCGGCACGGTCACCCGGCTGACCGGCGACAGCAAGGACCTCACCCGCGACCGCGCCCTGGCCCATGTGGAATCGCTCTACAACCACGGCCACAGCCCGGTGACCGTCTTCGAACACCGCGACTTCAAGGGCCGCTCACTCACCCTGGCGCCCGGGCACGGCCAGCGGGAGCTCAGCAGAACCTTCGGCCACAAGTTCCAGTCCCAGCGCTGGGGGAAGGCCGTCCGCGGCTGACGGTCCCTCACCGCGCAAACACCGAGGCCCGGTCCGCGAGTGCGGACCGGGCCTCGGTCTGATCAGGGTGAGTAACGGGACTCGAACCCGCGACATCCTGGACCACAACCAGGTGCTCTACCAGCTGAGCTATACCCACCATGTCCGGCGTTTGTTTCCGTGTTTCCCACCGGCCGAGAAGAAGTCTACAGGGTCTTTGGGGGTGCTCGCTCCCGGCTTTCGCCCAAGCCGGGAGCGAGCTACGTCACTCGCCGGGCACGGCCGCCACATGCCTGGCCGCGATCGCCTTCGCGGTGTCGGAGTCCGGGCCGGGCTGCGGCACAAAGACCGCCTCGCGGTAGTAGCGCAGTTCGGCGATGGACTCGCGGATGTCGGCCAGCGCCCGGTGGTTGCCCGCCTTCTTGGGACTGGCGAAGTAGGCGCGCGGGAACCAGCGACGGGCCAGTTCCTTCACCGAGGACACATCGACGATCCGGTAGTGCAGGTGGCGCTCCAGCTCGGGCATGTCCCGCAGCAGGAAGCCGCGGTCGGTGCCGACCGAGTTTCCGCACAGCGGGGCCTTGCCCGGCTCCGGGACATACTCACGGACGTACTCGAGGACCTGGCGCTGCGCCTCTTCCAGCGTGGTCCCGCCGTCCAGCTCCGCGAGCAGCCCGGAGGCCGTGTGCATCTGGCGCACCACCTCGGGCATGGTGGTCAGGGCCTCGGCGGGCGGGCGGATGACGATGTCCACACCGTCGCCGAGGATGTTCAGCTCGGAGTCGGTGACCAGGGCGGCCACCTCGATGAGCGCGTCGTCCGACAGCGAGAGCCCGGTCATCTCGCAGTCGATCCACACCATGCGATCGTTCATATGGCTCACCCTACGGGGCGTTCTCGCTGGCCGGGCAGGTGCGGGCTATAGAGATCGGAATCCGGTTTGCCGGGTTCCATGGGGTTCGTTCCATGGCCCAGCCCATGCACCGGACCATGCGGTCCCTGGCCCGGGTGGAGGCCATGCCCGCCGTGGTGCTGCTGCCCCGCCAGCGGTGCCCCGGGAGCGGAGTGCGCGGCGGCCAGCGCGGCCCGCCGGCCGGGCAGCGCCGGGGACTCACCGGAGCGTGGCTCACCGATCTCCGGCCGGTCGAAGCGCTCCCCCCGCTCGGCGCGGTCGGCGCGCTCCGCCCGTTCCCCCCGCTCCGCCCGGCCCTCCCCGGTCTGTGGCCGGCGCGCCCGGTAGGCCGCCCGGTAGGCGGCCGGGGACGAGCCGAGCTGGCGGCGGAAGTGCCCGCGCAGTGCCACCGGCGAACGGAAACCACAGCGCCCGGCGACCTCGTCCACCGAGTAGTCCGAGGTCTCCAGCAGCCGCTGGGCCTGGAGCACCCGCTGAGTGATCAGCCATTGCAGCGGAGCGCTGCCGGTGAGCGAGCGGAAGCGCCGGTCGAAGGTCCGGCGGCTCATATAGGCACGGGCGGCCAGCGTCTCCACATCGAACTGCTCGTGGAGATGCTCCAGCGCCCAGGCGACGACCTCGGCCAGCGGGTCGGCGCCGATCTCCTCCGGTAAAGACCGGTCGAGATAGCGCTCCTGGCCGCCACTGCGCCGCGGTGGCACCACCAGCCGGCGGGCCAGGGCCCCTGCGGCGTCCGCGCCATGGTCGGTGCGGACGATGTGCAGGCACAGGTCGATGCCCGCCGCGGTGCCCGCGGAGGTCAGTACGTCACCGTCGTCCACGAACAGTTCCCTGGGGTCCACATGGACCGAGGGATAGCGCTTGGCGAGCGTCGGTGCGTACATCCAGTGCGTGGTGGCCGGTCTGCCGTCCAGCAGACCCGCCGCGGCCAGTACAAAGGCCCCGGTGCACAGCCCGACGATGCGGGCGCCCTCCTCATGGGCCCGGCGCAGTGCGTCCAGCGCGGCGGGCGGTGGCGGCTGGGTGATGGACCGCCAGGCCGGAACCACGACGGTGCCGGCCCTGGCGAGTGCCTCCAGCCCATAGGGTGCGGTCAGCTCCAGGCCGCCGGTTGTTCGCAATGGCACATCTTCACCCGCACACACCAGCAGGCGGTAGCGCGGAACCCCGGCGTCCTGCCGGTCGATTCCGAACACGGAGAGCGGAATGGAGCTTTCGAAGATGGGGCCGCCGCTGAAGAGCAGTACGGCGACGATCTCACGGCGGCGGCGTCCGGAGAGCTTGCGCACGGTCTCCGGTACGGACGTGGAGTCCTGGCTCATGGCGCTAAGCCCCCCTCGGCGGTCGAGTCCTCTCGGTCCTGCACGTTTCCCCTCGGTCCTGAACGGTTCCCCCGCCGGTCATGGCCAAGATCGAATCTACTGGGTCAGACGAAGTCGCGGTGACCAGTTCACCACCCGGCTCTATGTCGATATGGCAACTTGGCGCGAAGCGTTCGATCACGAAGCGTTGCACTTGCAGGGCTCGCTGAAAAGTACGCCTCTCGCCCCTGCCCAATCCCCGTAGGGTGCAACCGCCCGATACGGCCCCTTACTCCCTGGTCCAGGGGCTGCTGGGGGGCACTTGGGCCAAGCTGTGGGCACCGGCCGGAAGTTGGCCGAAAAGCTATGGGTGGAAGGGGCCGGTGGCTCAGTCCAATGCGGTGCCCGAGCCCGGATGGCGGGCTCCGCGGTGGCTTCCATTGCCGGTGCGGCCGTGCCGGCCGCGGTGCGGGGCGGCCTGCTCGGCCCAGGACCGTCCGGCGCCGCGCTCGGCCTGGCGCAGCAGCGCCCGGCAGGCACAGGTGACGGCCACCAGCCCGGCCGCGCAGCCGGCGGCGCCACCGAAGGACTGACCGCACATCAGCAGAACCACCGGCACCAGGACACAGCTGAAGACTGCCCAGCGGACCACGTCGCTCACCGGATCGGGCGATTCCCGCTCGGCGGTGTCGTCCTGGGCGTCATCACGGGTTCCGGGCACTCAATCGGCTCCCTGCTGGCGGCTGCTGGCGGTAGTACAACGGCCGCCCGGCGTGTGGGTCACTCGGGAGGCGGGCAGGGGTGGTGAGACCGGGGCATTGCGCTCCGCGTCGGGCTCGTGCATGCTCCGGTGAACGCTCACTCGTCACTGCCCACACACCGCCGAGGGGGACCGTGTGCCACAGTCGCCGGCCCGGCGTCCGCCGCCCACCGCAGCCGGTGCGACGGCTCCTTCCGGCGTCCCCGGCCGGGCGGCGCCACGGGCCCCGGGGGGCCGCCGGCTCGTCCTTCGCGAGCCGTCACGCCCCTGGGCACCCGAGGAGTGGCGCCGTACCCTGGGGGGTAAGCGCTTGAAAAGATGAATCCCGGACGGATTTTCTCCCTGCCGTCCGTCGCGCACCGGGTGCCCGACAACAGCACACAGTCCACCGCCGATTCCCTCCGCAAGAGGACTTCCCTCGCCGAGACACCTCATGGCCGGTCACGAATTCCCCGAACCCGCGGACCGCAAGCGGGTCGCCGATCAGACGGCGCACCCCGAAGCGGCGGAAGAATCACGTCATTCCTGCGATCCGGCGTTCCAGCACGGTGTCGTGGTGGGCTTCGACGGCTCCATGTCGAGCGAACGAGCGCTTGCGTATGCAATCGGGATGGCCCGGCGCTCGGGCTCGGGGCTGATCATCGTCCATGTCGCCAACCGCTTGCCGACGACTGTCTGGGCGGGCTGTGAGCCGCCGGTCTTCGTCGATGTGCCCGATCACCGCACCGAGGTGCTGGGGCTGGAGCTGGCGTGCGCGGACCATCTCTCCGAGGTGCCCTGGATCCTGGTGGAGCGCGGCGGCGACATCTGCCATGAACTCGAGGAAGTGGGGCGGGAGTACGCGGCCGACGCGATCGTGGTCGGCACCACCCATGGCATCGTGGGGCGGATCTTCGGCTCGGTGGCGGGGCGGCTGGCGCGGCGTGCGCAGCGGCCCGTGGTCGTCATTCCCTGACGGGGTATTTCCCTGCCGGCGCCTGCTCATTGGGGAGCGGGGCGTCAACCTGCCCATGCGGCAAGGGTGATGATCCGAGGCGTCAATGACGCGATGCTCAACCTACCCGTGCGTAGGGGTGGATGCCGCCCCGGTCGCGGGTAGAACTCCGCCAAGTGCGTGCTGCCGGACGGGAGGTGACGGTTCCCGGGACCGGCGGCATCACCGCCGGCGCCCTGCGCCGGCACCGGGGAGGCGGCCTCCCCGCGCGCTTGGTGGCACGCGCGGGGAGCGCCGTCTGCCGTCGGGGTGACCGTTCATCGCCGCGGGGGACAGGCCCGCTCCTGAAACGATCACCCCGGCTCTGGGGGTGGGCTACTCGACGGTGACCGACTTGGCCAGGTTGCGCGGCTTGTCGATGTCGCGGCCCATGGCCTTGGCCGTGTAGTAGGCGAGCAGCTGCAGCGGGATGCCCATCAGGATGGGGTCCAGCTCGTCCTCGTTCTTGGGCACCACGATGGTGTGGTCGGCCTTCTCCTGCTCCTGGTGCGCCACGGCGAGGATGCGGCCGCTGCGGGCCTTGATCTCCTCCAGGGCGGCGCGGTTCTTCTCCAGCAGGTCGTCGTCCGGCACGATCGCCACGGTCGGCATGGCGGGCTCGATCAGGGCCAGCGGGCCGTGCTTGAGCTCGGAGGCCGGGTAGGCCTCGGCGTGGATGTAGGAGACCTCCTTGAGCTTGAGCGAGGCCTCGCGGGCGACGGGGTAGCCGCGCACCCGGCCGATGAACATCATCGACTTGGCGTCGGCGTACTCCTCGGCCAGCTTCTCGATCTGCTCCTCGTTGGCCAGGATCTCGGAGATCTGGGCGGGGAGCTTGCGCAGGCCCTCGATGATCCGCTTGCCGTCGGCCACCGACAGGTCGCGGATGCGGCCCAGGTGCAGGGCGAGCAGCGCGAAGGAGACCACCATATTGGTGAAGCACTTGGTGGAGACCACACAGACCTCGGGGCCGGCGTGGACATAGATGCCGCCGTCGGTCTCCCGGGCGATCGCCGAGCCGACCACGTTCACCAGGCCCAGGACGCGGGCGCCCTTGCGCTTGAGCTCCTGGACGGCGGCGAGCACGTCATAGGTCTCACCGGACTGGGACACCGCGATGTAGAGGGTGTCGGGGTCCACCACCGGGTTGCGGTAGCGGAACTCGGAGGCCGGCTCGGCGTCCGAGGGGATCCGGGCCAGCTCCTCGATCATCTGGGCGCCGATCTGGCCGGCGTGGTACGAGGTGCCGCAGCCCAGGATCTTCACCCGGCGCACCGCGCGGGCGTCGCGGGCGTCCAGGTTGAGGCCGCCCAGGTGCACGGTGGAGAAGCGGTCGTCGATCCGGCCGCGCAGGGCGCGGTCCACCGCGTCCGCCTGCTCGTGGATCTCCTTGTGCATATAGGTGTCGTGGCCGCCCATGTCGTAGGACTCGGCCTCCC
Source organism: Streptomyces orinoci (assembly GCF_003121295.1). Classification (GTDB taxonomy): domain Bacteria; phylum Actinomycetota; class Actinomycetes; order Streptomycetales; family Streptomycetaceae; genus Streptomyces; species Streptomyces orinoci. The sequence goes on along the minus strand of NZ_PHNC01000029.1, from coordinate 746,693 downwards.
ACTCCACGGTGGTCGGCTGGGCGGAGGTGCGGGAGCCCTCGGTGGTGTAGGTGCGGTAGTCATCGGCCTTGAGGGTGGCCATCTCGCCGTCGTCCAGGGTGACCACCTGGCGGGTGTGGCTGACCAGCGCGGCGACGTCGGAGGAGACGAACATCTCCTTCTCGCCTATGCCCAGGACCACCGGCGAGCCATTGCGGGCCACCACGATGCGGTCCGGGAAGTCGGCGTGCAGCACCGCGATGCCATAGGTGCCCTCGATGTGGCGCAGCGCCTCGCGGACCTTCTCCTCCAGGGTCTCGGCCTGGGAGCGGCCGATGAGGTGGACCAGGACCTCGGTGTCGGTGTCGGAGAGGAAGGTGACGCCCTCGGCGGTGAGGCGGGTGCGCAGCTCGGCGGCGTTGTCGATGATGCCGTTGTGGACGACCGCGACCTTCTCCTCGGCGTCCAGGTGGGGGTGGGCGTTGACGTCATTGGGGACGCCATGGGTGGCCCAGCGGGTGTGGGCGATGCCGGTGGTGCCGTTGAAGCGCTTGGGGAGCCGGGCCTCCAGCTCGCGGACCCGGCCCTTGGCCTTGGCCGCCTTCAGGCCGCCGGTCTTGCCGCCGGAGTGCAGGGCGATGCCCGCGGAGTCGTAGCCGCGGTACTCCAGCCGCTGCAGGCCCTCCAGCAGCAGCGGGGCGACATCGCGCTTACCGATGTATCCGACGATTCCACACATAGGTGACCCTCCCAGGGCAGGCGTTCAGGGGTGCTCGCTGGCGGTCCGCGGCGGTGCGGCGCCACGGACCGCCGGTCTCAGCCGTAGACGATGCGGCGCAGCTGCCGCAGTGAGAGTTCGGGCGGGGACACCGCGCGGTGCGGCAGCTCGGCCGCGATCCGTTCGAAGATCTCCGCGTTGACCATGCCGCCGGACTGCAGCTCGCGGTGGCGGCGGCGGACAAACTCCTCGGTCGTCTCGTCGAAGTACGCCAGGACGTCCAGGACCACCCGGGCGGCCTCGCCGCGCTGAAGCGGCGTGCTGCGCACCAGGTGATCCACCAGGTCGTCATGGGACATACGGCGTTCGAGCACCCGTTGATCCTGAGGGGTAGGCGTTACTTTCGCAAGAATTCTGCCCGATTTCGGGCAGGTCTGGACCTTTGCGGGGATCGGGGGCAGGGGCCGGGGCGGGCTAGAAGCGCTTGAGGATGGCCTGCTTGGCGGCGGTGAACTCCTCGGTGGTGAGGATTCCGCTGTGATGCAGCTCACCCAGCTCGCGCAGCCGGCGCAGCAGGGCGTCATGATCGGAGCCGCCGGCCCCGCCGTCCTGGCCCGGGCCGGAGGGCGCGGCGGGCAGCGGCGGCACCAGGAAGACCGGCTCCTCGCGGGGCCGGCGGGGGTGCGGCAGCCGGGCCGTCACCGCGGCGGCGACCAGGGCCATCAGCCCGTCCTTCTTGAATCCGAACAGCTCCACCGCATGGGGGTCGTGCTTGGGCGGGAGCTTTCCGGCGTCCTGGGGGACCAGGAAGCGGAGGTAGCCGTTCTCCAGTCCGGCGCCGGGCGCCCACTCCACGGCGGTGATCTCGGCCAGGGAGAGGGTGCGGGGGCCGCCGGAGGACTTGCTCTCCTCGGTGAGCCAGTTCCACTCCAGACGGACCCGCTCGCCGTCGAAGGAGACGGTGCCGTCCCCGGCCGCCACCGACAGCGGCAGGGCGGGGCCGGGCAGCAGATAGCGGTCCAGCGGGCCGCTGGGCACCTGCTCCAGCAGCAGGGCGTTGCGCACCTCCTCGGCGAGGTACTCGGCGACGCCGGAGCGGTCGGCCTCCACCTTCAGCTGGTACGGATCCGCGGCCTCCGGCAGCCGGCCGCGGGTGACCTGGCTCAGCGGGTCGGCGCCCTCGCGCAGCCGCAGCCTGAGCCGGCCGCCCTTGCGGCCGGGCTCATAGGAGACGCCCGCCAGGGCGGCCAGCGGGACCACCAGCTCGCCCAGGGTCTGGCGGAGCAGGTGCACCCCCCGCTCCCGGCCCGGGACGATGCGTATGGCGCTGCCGTCAAAGGTCCAACTGCCGTCCCGCTGCAAGATCTCAGCCATGGGGGAATTCTTGCAGGACGGGCGAGTTGTGACGATACGGACTCGACGGCAGGCGGCAGCTCAGCCGGTGAGTCCCAATTCCCGGGCGACCAGCATTCGTTGGACCTCGCTGGTGCCCTCGCCGATCTCCAGGATCTTGGAGTCGCGCCACATCCGGGCCACCGGGTACTCGTTCATAAAGCCATAGCCGCCGTGGATCTGGGTGGCCTCCCGGGCGTTGGTGACCGCGATCTCCGAGGAGTAGAGCTTGGCGAGCGCGGCCTCCTTCTTGAAGGGCTCGCCATGCGTCAGCCGGGAAGCGGCGTCCCGCCAGGCCAGCCGTGCGGTGTGGGCCCGCATCTCCATATCGGCCAGCTTGAACTGGATGGCCTGGTTGGCGCCGATGGGACGGCCGAAGGCCATACGGGTACGGGCATAGGCCACCGACTCATCCACACAGCCCTGGGCCAGACCGGTGGCCAGGGCGGAGATGGCGATCCGGCCCTCGTCCAGGATGCGCAGGAACTGGGCGTAGCCGCGCCCCTGTTCGCCGAGCAGATTGGCGGCAGGCACCCGGACATCGGCGAAGGAGAGCTCACGGGTGTCGGAGGCGTTCCAGCCGACCTTGGAGTAGGGCGCGGCGACGGTGAAGCCCGGGGTGCCGGAGGGGACGATGATCGAGGAGATCAGCGGCTTTCCCTCCTCGGTGTGGCCGGTGACCGCGGTGACGGTCACCAGACCGGTGATGTCGGTACCGGAGTTGGTGATAAAGCACTTGGTGCCATTGATCACCCACTCATTGGTGGCCTCGTCCAGGCGGGCGGTGGTCCGGGTGCCGCCGGCGTCCGAACCGCACTCGGGCTCGGTCAGGCCAAAGGCGCCCAGCATCTCGCCGGAGCAGAGCCGGGGCAGCCACTGGCGCTTCTGCTCCTCGGTGCCGAAGTGGTAGATGGGCATGGCACCCAGCGAGACCCCGGCCTCCAGGGTGATGGCCACCGAGGAATCCACCCGGGCCAGCTCTTCCAGCGCCAGGCCCAGGGCCAGATAGTCGCCGCCCATGCCGCCGTACTCCTCGGGGAAGGGCAGGCCGAACAGGCCCATCCGGCCCATGTCGCGCACGATTTCATAGGGGAACTCATGGCGCTCATAGAAGTCGCCGATCTTGGGCGCGACGACATCGTGGGCGAACTCCTCCACGGTGCGGCGGAGTTCCTCGTGTTCAGGGGTGAGGCGGTGATCCAGCGGCATGGCTAGGACTCCTGGTGGGAGAGGGCACGCACGGTGCGGGAGGGGCTGGGTCGGCCCAGTCGGTCGGCCATCCACACGCTGGTGGCGGTGAGACGGCCGAGATCGACCCCGGTCTCGATGCCCAGGCCGTGCAGCATCCAGACGAGGTCCTCGGTGGCGAGGTTGCCGGTGGCGCTCTTGGCGTAGGGGCAGCCGCCCAGTCCGCCGGCCGAGGCGTCGATGGTGGTGACGCCATGGCGGAGCGCCGCAAGGGTGTTGGCCAGGGCCTGGCCATAGGTGTCATGGAAGTGGACGGCCAGCTGCCCGGTCGCCACTCCCGCCTGGTTGAGGGCGGTCAGCAGTGCGGTGACATGGCCTGGGGTGGCGACGCCAATGGTGTCGCCCAGGCTCAGCTGGTCACAGCCGAGCTCCAGCAGCCGGCGGCCGACCCTGACCACCTGGGCCGGCGGGACCGGGCCCTCCCAGGGGTCGCCGAAGCACATGGAGAGATAGCCGCGTACGGTGGCCCCGGCCTCCCGGGCCGCGGCCACCACGGGGGCGAACATCTCCAGGGACTCATCGACGGTGCGGTTGAGATTGGCCTTGGCGAAGGACTCGGTGGCACTGCCGAAGACCGCGATCTCCCGGACGCCCAGGGCCAAGGCCCGCTCCAGACCCCGGGTGTTGGGCACCAGCACCGGAAGATGTGCCCCGACATCGCCGAGCAGTGGCATCAGCCGCTCGGCGTCGGCGAGTTGGGGAACCCACTTGGGGTGGACAAAGCTGGTGGCCTCGATGGTGTCCAGACCCGCCGCCGCCAGCCGGTGGATGAACTCGGCCTTTACCTCGGTCGGTACGGTGGCCTGCTCGTTCTGCAGCCCGTCCCGGGGCCCCACTTCATGGATGCGGACCCTGCGGGGGAGGGCCGGGTCGGGTACGGCCATGGGCAGTCCCTCGGTCATGACTCCTCCTCGGGGGCGGTGGCGGTGACCACGGCGAGGACCTGGTCCATCGCGACCGTGCTTCCGGGGGTGACATCCAGCTCGGTCACGGTGCCGTCATAGGGGGCGGCGATGACGTGCTCCATCTTCATCGCCTCCACCACCAGCAGGCTCTGGCCCGCGGTCACGGTGTCCCCCACCCCGGCCTTGACCACGGTGACGGTGCCCGGCATCGGTGCGGTGAGCGCCCCCGCATGGGAGGCGGTTCCCCCGGTGAGGGCGGCGATGGGGTCGTGATCGGTGATATGCCAGGCGTCGCCGTCCCGGCCGAGCCAGGTCCCCATGGGGCTGGGCGCGCTGGTGAAGTGGTGGGTGACACCGTCCAGTTCGAGGACGAGCCGGTGCGGGTGGGCTGCCGCGCCGGGTGCGTTGCCCTTGCCGGTCCGCAGGGCCGCCCGCATCGCCGCCGGGGAGCCGGCGCCGCCCGTTGCCTCCGAGTGCGCACCCGGCCCCGCCTGCCCGGACCCGGGCTCCACCAGGACCTCCGCGTCGCCGGCGCGGCCCTGGACTCGCACCGTCACCGGCTCCTGGCCGGGAACCCTGAACTCATGGGCTGTCCAGGCCACTTCACCGCCCAGCCGCCAGCCGCTGGGAACCGAGAAGGGGTCGGTCCAGCCGGGGCCGGGCGCCGGCTCCAGCTCCGTCTGCCGTAGCAGCGCGGCCGCCGCATAGACCTCGTCGGGGACCGGGATCTCGGCCAGCGCGGCCCCGTCCCGGTCCACCAGGCCCGTGTCCAGGTCGCCGGAGACCACATCGGGGTGCGCCAGCAGGCGCCGCAGGAAGCCGGTATTGGTCTCGACGCCCAGCACCACCGTCTCCGCCAGCGCGGCACGCAACCGCCTCAGTGCGGTCGGGCGGTCGGGCCCATAGGCGATCACCTTGGCGAGCATGGGGTCATAGGAGGTGCCCACTTCGGTGCCCTCGGCCAGGCCGGAGTCCACCCGGACGCCCTCGCCCCGGGGCTCGCTCAGCAGCCGGACCGTGCCCGCCGAGGGGAGGAAGCCCCGGGCGGGGACCTCCGCGCAGATACGGGCCTCCACCGCATGGCCGGAGAGGGTGACCTCCTCCTGGGTCAGCCCCAGTGGCTCGCCCGCGGCGGCCCTCAGCTGCCACTCGACCAGGTCCAGCCCGGTGACCAGTTCGGTGACCGGATGCTCCACCTGGAGCCGGGTGTTCATCTCCATGAAGTAGTAGGAGGAGGGGTCATTGCCCGGCACGATGAACTCCACCGTGCCCGCACCGGTGTAGCCGCAGGAGCGGGCGGCCTGCACCGCGGCGGCGCCCATCGCGGCCCGGGTTTCCGGGTCCAGCAGGACGCTGGGTGCCTCCTCGATGATCTTCTGGTGGCGGCGCTGGAGCGAGCACTCGCGCTCGCCGAGGTGGATCACCTGGCCATGGCCGTCGGCCAGCACCTGGATCTCGATATGCCGGGGCCGGTCGATCCAGCGCTCCACCAGCAGGGTGTCATCGCCGAAGGAGCCACGGGCCTCCCGCCGGGCGGCCGCGATCTCCTCGCCCAGCAGCGCCTGGTCACGCACCAGCCGCATGCCCTTGCCACCGCCGCCGGCCGAGGGCTTGAGCAGCACCGGCATCCCGATCTCCCGGGCGGCCTCGGAGAGTTGGGCGTCGCTCAGCCCGCTGCCGGAGGAGCCCGGCACCACCGGCACGCCCGCCGCCCGCACCGTCTCCTTGGCCCGGATCTTGTCGCCCATCAGCTCGATCGCCTCGGCGGGCGGACCGATGAAGACCAGGCCCGCCTCCCGGCAGGCGCGGGCGAAGGCGGCGTTCTCGGCGAGGAAGCCATAGCCGGGGTGGACGGCCTGCGCTCCGGAGCGGGCGGCGGCTTCCAGCAGCCGGTCAATGCAGAGGTAGCTCTCGGCGGCGGCCGCCGGGCCGATCCGCACCGCGGTATCGGCCTCGCGCACATGGCGGGCGTCCGCGTCGGCATCGCTGAAGACGGCCACCGAGCGGATGCCCAGTCTGCGCAGCGTATGGATCACCCGGACGGCGATCTCGCCTCGGTTGGCCACCAGAACGGTCTCGAACATGGTCAGCTGTCCCCTCACATCCGGAAGACGCCATAGCCGGGAGAGGCAGGATCCCGTTGCGGCAAGGGCGCGTTGGCACAGGCGGTCAGGGCGAGGCCGAGCACCTGCCGGGTCTCCAGCGGGTCGATGATGCCGTCGTCCCAGAGCCGGGCGGTGGCGTAGTAGGCGTTGCCCTGGGTTTCGTACTGCTCGCGGATGGGGGCGCGGAAGGCGTCCTCCTCCTCGGCGGTCCAGCTCTCGCCCCGGGCCTCCAGCTGGTCGCGTTTGACGGTGGCCAGCACCGATGCGGCCTGTTCGCCGCCCATCACCGAGATCTTGGCGTTGGGCCACATCCACAGGAAGCGGGGGGAGTAAGCCCGGCCGCACATCGAGTAGTTGCCCGCGCCATAGGAACCGCCGATGACCACCGTCAGCTTGGGCACCCGGGTGCAGGCCACGGCGGTGACCATCTTGGCGCCGTGCTTGGCGATCCCGCCCGCCTCATAATCCCTGCCGACCATAAAGCCGGAGATGTTCTGCAGGAAGACCAGCGGGATGCCGCGCTGATCGCAGAGCTCGATGAAGTGGGCGCCCTTCTGGGCGGATTCGGAGAACAGGATGCCGTTGTTGGCGACGATGCCCACCGGGTGGCCATGGATCCGGGCGAAGCCGGTCACCAGGGTCTGCCCGAACTCGGCCTTGAATTCGGCGAACCGGGAGCCGTCCACCACCCGGGCGATGACCTCGCGGACGTCATAGGGCGTCCGGGAATCCACCGGGACCACACCATAGAGCCCGGCGGGATCGGCCTTGGGCTCCTCGGCCGGCTCCACCGCCCAGGGCAGCGGGGCGCGTTGGCCCAGGGTGGAGACGATGGTGCGGACGATCCGCAGGGCGTGGGCGTCGTTCTCGGCGAGGTGGTCGGTGACCCCGGAGACCTTGGAGTGCACCTCTCCGCCGCCCAGCTCCTCGGCGGTGACCACCTCACCGGTGGCCGCCTTCACCAGGGGCGGCCCGCCCAGGAAGATGGTGCCCTGGCCGCGCACGATGACCGCCTCGTCGCTCATCGCCGGGACATAGGCGCCGCCCGCCGTGCAGGAGCCCAGCACCGCGGCGATCTGCGGGATGCCGGCCCCCGACATCCGGGCCTGGTTGTAGAAGATCCGGCCGAAGTGCTCCCGGTCGGGGAAGACCTCGTCCTGCATGGGCAGGAAGGCGCCGCCGGAATCCACCAGATAGAGGCAGGGGAGGCGGTTCTCCAGCGCGACCTCCTGGGCGCGCAGATGCTTCTTGACCGTCATCGGGTAGTAGGTGCCGCCCTTGACGGTGGCGTCATTGGCGACGATCACCACCTCACGGCCGGAGACCCGCCCTATGCCGGCGATCACCCCGGCCGCCGGGGCCTCGCCGCCGTACATCCCCTCGGCCGCCAGCGGGGCCAGCTCCAGGAAGGGCGAGCCGGGATCCAGCAGGGCGTCCACCCGCTCCCGCGGCAACAGCTTGCCCCGGGCGGTGTGCCGCTGCCGGGCCCGCTCCCCGCCGCCCAGCCGGGCCTTGGCCAGCTTCTCCCGCAGGCCGGCCACCAGCTCTCGATGGGCGGCCTCATTGGCCCGCCAGGCGTCGGACGCCGGATCTGCGGTGCCGGCCAGCACCGGTGCCTGCTGCATGACACGAGCCCCCTTGCCCGGACGATCAGCCGATCAGCTCTGTTAATGAGCGTTAACTCCGCCTTCAGGTTAACGCGCGCTAACGGAACTGTCTACACTTTCTTCCGTGAACGACGAAGCCAGCCGAGCCCGGGCGCTGCTCCCCGCCGCCCCCGCCCCCAGCCGCCGTGAGCGGATCCTCCAGGAGGCCGCCCGGCTCTTCGCCGAGCGCGGGTTCCATGGGGTGGGGGTGGATGAGATAGGGGCGGCCGTCGGGATCAGCGGCCCCGGCCTCTACCGCCACTTCGCGGGCAAGGACGCCATGCTGGCCGAGCTGCTGGTGGGGATCAGCGGGCGGCTGCTGGCCGAGGGCCGGCAGCGGGTGGCGGCCGCCACCGGCGCGGGTGACGGCCCGGCCGCCGTGCTGGGTTCCCTGATCGACGGGCATATCGACTTCGCGCTGGACGACCGTGCGCTGATCGTGCTGCACGACCGGGAGCTGGGCCAGCTGCGCGACAGCGACCGCAAGCTGGTCCGTTCGCTCCAGCGGCAGTATGTGGAGCTCTGGGTGGAGGTGGTGCGGCGGCTGCATCCGGACGTCGCCGAATCCGACACCCGGGCGGCGGTGCACGCGGTGTTCGGCCTGCTCAACTCCACCCCGCACCTGGGCCGTCCGGGCGCGCTGCCCGGCCGGGACGCCACCGCCGCGCTGCTGCGGCGGCTGGCGCATGGCGCGCTGGCCGCGCTCTCCGCAGGCGGCGCGCAGCCCGCCGGAGCGGTAGAGCCCGCCGAGTCCGCCGACGTGCCCCAATAATGGTTCCATCCTGGACAGTTGAGGTGACCGGCCGGTAGCTTTCCCGGTGAGTTACTGAGCAAGCGCTTAGCACCAGCACCGGGTCGCGGTGAACCGGCCCGCCCAAGGGGGTAGTTGTGCGTCGCACCGTGTTCAACGACGACCATGAGGCGTTCCGCCGGACCATCCGCGACTTCATCGCCGCCGAGGTGGTTCCCTACTACGACGAGTGGCGCGAGGCCGGCCTGGTGCCCCGTGACTTCTACAAAAAGCTCGGCGAGCTGGGCGTGTTCGGCATCGAGGTGCCCGAGGAGTACGGCGGCGCGGGCGAGTCCGGCTTCAAATACCAGGCGGTGATCGTCGAGGAGTGCGCCCGCGCCGGGGTGAGCTTCGGCGGCAGCGGGGTGCACACCGCGCTCTGCCTGCCCTATCTGCTGGCCTATGCCACCGAGGAGCAGAAGCGGCGCTGGCTGCCGCCCTTTGTCACCGGCGAGATGATGACCGCCATCGCCATGACCGAGCCGGGCACCGGTTCCGATCTGGCCGGAATGCGCACCACCGCCCGGCTCTCCGAGGACGGCACCCACTATGTCCTCAATGGCGCCAAGACCTTTATCACCGGCGGCGTCCAGGCCGACCGGGTGCTGGTCTGCGCCCGTACCGCGCCTCCCACGCCGGAGGACCGGCGCGGCGGCATCTCCATCCTGGTGGTGGACACCTCCTCCGAGGGCTACACGGTGGGCCGCAAACTGGAGAAGCTGGGGCTGCAGACCTCCGACACCGCCGAACTCTTCTTCGACGACGTCAAGGTGCCGGTGGAGGACCTGCTCGGCGAGGAGGGACGAGCGTTCTCCTACCTCGGCCAGAACCTGCCGCAGGAGCGGCTGGGCATCGCCGTGAGCGCCTACGCCCAGTCCGCCGCGGCGCTGGAATTCGCCAAGGAGTATGTAAGGGAGCGCACGGTCTTCGGCAAGGCCGTCGCCTCCTTCCAGAACACCAAGTTCGTCCTGGCCGACTGCAAGGCGGAGGTGGACGCCATGCAGGCGGTGGTGGACCGGGCCCTGGAGGCCCATGACACGGGCGAACTGACCGCCGCCGACGCCGCCTCCGCCAAGCTGTTCACCACCGAGCGCGCGGCGGTGGTCATCGACAAGTGCCTGCAACTGCACGGGGGTTATGGCTACATGATGGAGTACCCGGTGGCCCGGCTGTACGCGGACACCCGGGTCAGCCGGATCTACGGCGGCACCAGCGAGGTGATGCGGTCCATCATCGCCAAGTCGATGGGCCTGTGAGCACCGTGAACGAGCCCATTACCCCCCTGGAGGACCTGCTGGACCTGCTCGACCTGGAACGGATCGAGCAGGATGTCTTCCGCGGCGTCAGCCGCCATGCGCTCATCCCCCGGGTCTTCGGCGGCCAGGTGGCCGCCCAGGCCCTGGTCGCCGCGGGGCGCACGGTGCCGGAGGAGCGACCCGCGCACTCCCTGCACGCCTACTTCCTGCGCCCGGGCGATCCCCGGGTGCCCATCGTCTACACCGTGGACCGCATCCGCGACGGGCGCTCCTTCACCACCCGCCGGGTGGTGGCCGTCCAGCACGGACAGCCGATCTTCCATCTCTCCGCCTCCTTCCAGGCCCATGAGGAGGGGCTGGAGCACCAGGAGGCGATGCCGGCCGCACCGGATCCGCTGGATCTGCCCGCTCCGGCCGAGCTGCTGGCCCGGCATGCCGACCGGATCGGCGGGATGGGAGTGGTGGAGCGGCTGCTCAGGGCGCGGGCCGCGGTCGATCTGCGGTATGTGGACGACCCGCCGTTCGCCAGCGCGGGCGAGCCGCGGGAGCCCAGGTCACAGGTGTGGTTCCGGACCAACGGCAAGCTGGCGGACGATCCGCTGCTGCATGTCTGCCTGGCCACCTATGTCTCCGATATGACCCTGCTGGACTCGGTGCTGCTGGCCCATGGGCGCGGTGGCTGGGTGGTGGGCGATGTGGTGGGCGCCAGCCTGGACCACGCCATGTGGTTCCACCGGCCGTTCCGCGCCGATGAGTGGCTGCTCTACGACCAGGAGAGCCCCACCTCCCAGGGCGGGCGGGGGCTGGCGCGGGGGCGGATCTTCACCCAGGACGGGCGGTTGGCGGTGTCGGTGATACAGGAGGGGGTCGTGCGGGTGCCGCGCTGATCCCTGCCGGGGGCTGTCAGTGGGTCCTTGTACTCTCTTTACCAAGAGGGCCATTGACCGGGGAGGGGTCGAAATGCCGTATGAGGGTGCGCGGTTGGGGGTTGTACCGCGGCTGCTGCTGATGGCCGCGGGGGTGGCGGTCATCGTGCTGGGCGTGGTGGTGCTGTTCTTCTGGCATCAGCGGGTGCTCGAACTCACCGGCGGCGCACGGTTTATATGGGGCGCGGCGCTGCGGGGGTTTGAGGCGGCCGTGCTTTATGGGGGGAGCTGGCTGGTGGTGCGGGGGTGGAACGCGCGGCGTTCGGGGCCGGTCTGAGCGTTGGCGGGCGCGGGTTTTCCGTGGCTGGTCGCGCCCACGCGGCGGAGCCGCATGGTGCAGTCGCCCCGCGCCCCTGACGGGGCCCGCACCCCGGACGGGCTAGCCCAACAGCCCGGCGTACCACAGCAGATAGGCCGTCATCGGCTCATAGAAGCGAGGGTCGGTGACATGGTCGTCCAGGGGGACGGCCACCCGCAGGGTGCCCTCGGATTCGGCGAGGAAGAGGGCGGGGTCGTTGCAGTCGGCGTAGCCGACCGCGTCGATGCCGCGCTGGGCCGCGCAGCCCGCCCAGCCGTGGTCGGCGACCACCAGGTCCGGCAGCGGCCGGCCGGCCAGGGCCAGGCCGTCCAGGATGGCGGCCATCGGGGCGGGGGAGTGGGTGTGCCAGAGGGCGGCGCCGCGCTCATAGACGGCCACATCCGCCACCGGGTGCACACTGCCCTCGTCGGCGGTCAGCCCCAGGGGGAGGGCGACGATCTCGCAGCCCGCCGAGCGCAGGGCGGCGGCCGTCATCCGGTGGACGTCCAGCAGTCCGCCCGGGTGCCCGGTGGCCAGCAGCACCCGCTGGCCCGTCTCGGCCGCCTTGCGCAGAAAGGCGGCCGCCCGCTCCAGCGCGGCCACCGTCAGTTCGGGGTCGATGTAGTCCGGGCCGGTGCGCAGTTCGGGGTCGTCGCTGACCCCGCACCGCTCGGCCATCACCGCCAGCACATCCTGCTCGTCCCGCCAGCGGTCGCCCAGCTCCACCCCCAGCCAGTGGTGCCGGTCGCCATGGGCGAGCTTGCGGTAGTGGTCCAGGCTGTTGGCCCGGGGCGTCGCCACGACGCCGGCGATCCGGGTACGGACCAGGTGGTCGATCAGTTCGGCACGGCCGGGCACGGACAGTGGTATCGACATGGCCCCATTCTTCCCCGGGCGGAGACGCGATGGACGTGGTGTCCATAAGAGGAAGCCCAACCCCTCAATTCCGTATATGTGCGGCGCCCGGGCCCCTGCCTACCCTCGGTCACGTCCCAGGCAGCGTCCCGAGAGGCTCCACGCATGACCACCGCCGCAGCCCCGCGTGAACCGCGCGGCCCCGTCGATTCCTCCCGCGTCCCGCGCTACGCGGGCCCGGCCACCTTTGCCCGGCTGCCGCGCCTGGACGAGGTCGGCTCGGCCGATGTGGCCGTGGTCGGGGTGCCCTTCGACACCGGCGTCTCCTACCGCCCGGGCGCCCGCTTCGGCGGCAACGCCATCCGTGAGGCGTCCCGGCTGCTGCGCCCCTACAACCCGGCCCAGGACGCCTCCCCCTTCGCCCTGGCCCAGGTCGCCGACGCCGGTGACATCGCCGCCAACCCCTTCAACATCGACGAGGCGGTGGACACCATCCAGGCCGCCGCCGACGAGCTGCTGGACACCGGCGCCCGGCTGATGACCCTGGGCGGCGACCACACCATCGCCCTGCCGCTGCTGCGCTCGGTGGCCCGTAAGCACGGCCCGGTGGCCCTGCTGCACTTCGACGCCCACCTGGACACCTGGGACACCTACTTCGGTGCCGAGTACACCCATGGCACCCCGTTCCGGCGTGCGGTGGAGGAGGGCATCCTGGACACCTCCGCCCTCTCCCATGTCGGCACCCGGGGCCCGCTCTACGGCAAGAAGGACCTGGACGACGACGCCAAGATGGGCTTCGGCATCGTCACCTCGGCCGATGTGATGCGCCGTGGCGTGGACGAGATCGCCGACCAGCTCCGCCAGCGCATCGGTGACCGCCCGCTGTACATCTCCATCGACATCGACGTCCTGGACCCGGCCCACGCCCCCGGCACCGGCACCCCCGAGGCCGGCGGTCTGACCTCCCGCGAACTGCTGGAGATCATCCGGGGACTGTCCGACTGCCATCTGGTCTCCGCCGACCTGGTGGAGGTCGCCCCGGCCTATGACCATGCCGAGATCACCTCGGTGGCGGCCTCGCACACCGCCTATGAGCTGACCACGATCATGTCCCGGCAGATCGCCGCCCAGCGCCGGGAGGCAGGCGCGTAAGGGGTCGCGCAAGGGGTTACGCAAAGGGTTCCGTAAAGGTCCGCGTAAAGGGCGCGTAAGACCGGGGCCGGAGGGCGCCAAGGGGCCGTCAGGAGCCATCCGGCGGCGGCTCCCGCACGGTTGGCTGGGGTGATCATTCACCCCGACCCGGCAAAGGCACCCGATGCTGCACCTGGCCCCCGAGCAGGATGTCACCCCGCCGACCCCCGCTCCGCCGGAGCCCTCGGGCCGCAGAAGGCACCGGCGGGTGGCCGGCGGGGCGGTCGATCCCCGGCAGCTGGTGGCCTCCTTCCCGGAGGCGCTGCGCAAGCTGCACCCCCGGGTGATGGTGCGCAACCCGGTGATGTTCGTGGTGGAGGTCGGCTCCGCGCTGACCACCCTGTCCGCGCTGCTGGACCCCTCCGTCTTCACCTGGCTGATCAGCGGCTGGCTCTGGCTCACCGTGGTCTTCGCCAATCTGGCCGAGGCGGTCGCCGAGGGCCGTGGCAAGGCCCAGGCGGAGAGCCTGCGGCGGACCCGGAGCAGCACCATGGCCCGGCGGCTGCGCTCCTGGCGGGTGGGCAGCGGCCCCCGGGACTGGGAGGAACAGCGCGTTCCGGCCACCGAACTCCAGCCCCACGATGTGGTGGTGGTCGAGGCCGGTGAGGTGGTGCCGGGCGACGGAGAGGTGGTGGACGGGGTCGCCGCGGTGGACGAGTCGGCGATCACCGGCGAGTCCGCCCCGGTCATCCGGGCGGCCGGCGGCGACCGCTCCGGAGTCACCGGCGGCACCACCGTGCTCAGCGACCGGATCCTGGTCCGGATCACCTCCCGCTCCGGCAGCACCTTCCTGGACCGGATGATCGCGCTGGTGGAGGGCACCTCCCGGCAGAAGACCCCCAATGAGCTGGCCCTGAACATCCTGCTGGCCGCGCTGACCGTCGTCTTCATCCTGGCCGTGGTCAGCCTTCAGCCGATGGCCGGCTACGCGGGCGCCCAGCAGACCATCACCGTGCTGGTGGCCCTGCTGGTCACCCTGATCCCCACCACCATCGGCGCGCTGCTCTCCGCCATCGGCATCGCGGGCATGGACCGCCTGGTGCAGCGCAATGTGATCGCCCTGTCCGGCCGGGCCGTCGAGGCGGCCGGGGACGTCAGCACCCTGCTGCTGGACAAGACCGGCACCATCACCCTGGGCAACCGGCGGGCCGCCTCCTTCGTCCCGGTCAAGGGGGTGGCCGCCGAACTGCTGGCGGACGCGGCCCAGTTGGCCTCGCTGGCCGACGAGACACCCGAGGGCCGCTCCATCCTCACCCTGGCCAAGGAGCGCTACGGACTGCCCGACCGCCCCCAACAGCAGCTCGCCCACGGCCAGTTCGTCCCCTTCAGCGCCCAGACCCGGATGAGCGGGGCGGACTTCGCCTGGGAGGGCGAGGTGTGCCGGATCCGCAAGGGCGCCGCCTCCGCCATCCTCAACTGGGTGGCCGCGCGCGGCGGCACCGTACCCCCCGAGGCCGGCTGGATCGCCGACTCCATCGCGGCCGGCGGCGGCACCCCGCTGCTGGTCGCCGTGGAAGACCGGGACGGCGCCCGGGTACTGGGCGCCGTCCACCTCAAGGACATGGTCAAGCCCGGCATCGCCGAACGCTTCGCCGAACTGCGTGCCATGGGCATCAAGACCGTGATGATCACCGGCGACAACCCGCTCACCGCCCGGGCCATCGCCGCCGAGGCCGGAGTGGACGACTTCCTGGCCGAGGCCACCCCCGAGGACAAGCTCGCCCGCATCCGCCAGGAGCAGCAGGGCGGCAACCTGGTCGCCATGACCGGGGACGGCACCAATGACGCGCCCGCCCTGGCCCAGGCCGATGTCGGGGTGGCCATGAACACCGGCACCTCCGCCGCCAAGGAGGCCGGGAACATGGTGGACCTGGACTCCAGTCCCACCAAACTGATCGAGATCGTGGAGGTCGGCAAACAGCTGCTGATCACCAGGGGCGCCCTGACCACCTTCTCCATCTGCAATGACGTGGCCAAATACTTCGCCATCGTGCCCGCCATGTTCGGCGGGGTGGCCGGCTACCAGGGCCTGGAGAAGCTCAACATCATGGGCCTGCACAGCCCCACCTCGGCCATCGCCTCCGCGATCATCTTCAACGCCCTGGTGATCGTGGCGCTGATCCCGCTGGCCCTGCGCGGGGTGCGCTATGCGCCCTCCTCCGCCCATGCCCTGCTCCGCCGCAACCTGCGGCTCTACGGGCTGGGCGGGCTGATCGCCCCCTTCCTGGGGATCAAACTGATCGACCTGCTGATCCAGTACCTGCCGGGCATCTGACCGCGGACCGGCGCCGCACCATGTTGCGGCGGGATGAAATCCGCCGCGAGCGGTGTTGGCGCCTTCCGTTGGCGAAGAACACTCGGGAGGTGGCTGGTGGCGGCGGAAGACACCGGGCAGGGCTGGGCCAGGAGACTGGCGGGATACTGCTGGCGGTATCGCGGCGCGGTGCTGCTGGCCCTGGGATCCTCCCTGCTGGGCATGGCCGTCACCGCGCTGGTGCCGCTGATACCCAAGCTGATCATCGATGACGTCATAGGCTCCCACCGGCGCCCGCTGGCCCCCTGGGCCACCCTGCTGATCGTCGCCGCCCTGGTCGTCTATGGCCTGACCTTCGTCCGCCGCTACTACGGCGGACGTCTGGCGCTGGACGTCCAGCACGATCTGCGCACCGAGATGTACGCCTCGATCGCCCGGCTGGACGGCATCCGCCAGGACCAGCTCTCCACCGGCCAGGTGATCGGCCGGGCCACCAGCGACCTCCAGCTGATCCAGAGCCTGCTCTTTATGCTGCCGATGATGATCGGCAACATCCTGCTGTTCCTCATCTCCCTGGTGGTGATGGCGGCGCTCTCCCCGCTGCTGACCGTGGTCGCCCTGGCCGTGGCCCCCGCGCTGTGGTTCCTGGCCATCCGCAGCCGGATCCGGCTCTTCCCCGCCACCTGGTACGCCCAGGGCCAGGCGGCCGCCGTGGCCGGAGTGGTGGACGGGGCCGTCACCGGGGTCCGGGTGGTCAAGGGCTTCGGCCAGGAGGACCAGGAGACCGGCAAGCTCCGCAAGGTGGGCCGGGAACTGTTCGCCGCGCGGCTGCGCACCGTACGCCTCAACGCCCGCTACACCCCCGCCCTGCAGGCCGTCCCCGCCCTGGGACAGGTGGCCATGCTGGCGCTCGGCGGCTGGATGGCCACCCGGGGCCAGATCACCCTGGGCACCTTTGTCGCCTTCTCCACTTATCTGGCCCAGCTGATCGGCCCGGTGCGGATGCTCACCATGATCCTCACGGTGGGCCAGCAGGCCCGGGCCGGAGTCGAGCGGGTGCTGGAACTGATCGACACCGAGCCGGTGGTGGCGGAACACCCGGAGGCCCGGGAACTGCCCGCCGACGCCGACGCCTCGGTGGAGTTCGACCGGGTCTCCTTCGGCTATGACCCCGAACGCCCGGTGCTGGACGGCTTCTCGCTGCGCATCGAGCCCGGCGAGACGGTGGCCGTGGTCGGCACCTCCGGCAGCGGCAAGTCCACCCTGGCCCTGCTGCTGCCCCGCTTCTACGACGTGACCTCGGGCGCGGTGCGCATCGGCGGCCAGGATGTACGCGAACTGACCCACTCCTCGCTGCGGGCGGCGATCGGGCTGGTGCCGGAGGACAGCTTCCTGTTCTCCGACACCATCCGCGACAACATCGCCTACGGTCTGCCGGAGGCGACCGAGGAGCAGATACGCACCGCCGCCCGCGCCGCCCAGGCCGACGGCTTTATCACCGCGCTGCCCGAGGGCTATGACACCAAGGTCGGCGAGCAGGGCCTGACCCTCTCCGGCGGCCAGCGCCAGCGGATAGCCCTGGCCCGCGCCATCCTCACCGACCCCCGGCTGCTGCTGCTGGACGACGCCACCTCGGCGGTGGACGCCCGGGTGGAACACGAGATCCACACCGCGCTGCGCTCGGTGATGCGCGGCCGCACCACCCTGCTGATCGCCCACCGGGCGTCCACCCTCCAGCTGGCCGACCGGATCGCGGTACTCGACGGCGGCCGGCTGGTGGACGTGGGCACCGCCGAGGAGTTGCAGGAGCGCTGTGAGCTCTACCGGCGGCTGCTGACCGACCCCGATGAACTGGCCGAGGTGCCCAGGGACCCGGCCGGACTGGCGCTGCCGGACCCGGAGCCGGTACGCCGCAGGCGGCAGGTGATCGACGGTGTCACCCCATCGCTCTGGGTACGGCCCGACACCCCCGAGGCACCCGCCTCCGGCATGCCGGCCACCCCTGAACTCCTCGCCAAGGTGGCCGCCTTGCCGCCCGCCACCGACACCCCCGAGGTGGACGAGGAGCAGGCGGTACGCGGCGAATCCCGGTACGGTCTGCGGCAGTTGCTGGATGGCTTCGGCGCCCCGCTGGCGCTGGGCCTGCTGCTGGTGGTGGTGGACGCCATCGCCGGGCTGCTGCTGCCGGTGCTGATCCGGCATGGCATCGACCAGGGTGTGCGGCGGATGGCGCTGGGCGCGGTCTGGACCGCCGCCGCGCTGGCCCTGCTGGTGGTGCTGGTCCAGTGGGCCGCCCAGGTCGGCGAGACCCGGGTGACCGGGCGGACCGGTGAACGGGTGCTCTACGCCCTGCGGTTGAAGATCTTCGCACAGCTGCAGCGGCTGGGCCTGGACTACTACGAGCGCGAACTCACCGGCAAGATCATGACCCGGATGACCACCGATGTGGACGCGCTGTCCTCCTTCCTGCAGACCGGGCTGGTCACCGCCGTGGTCTCGGTGTTCACCTTCTTCGGCATCCTGGTCGCCCTGCTGGTGCTGGACGTCCAGCTGGCCCTGGTGGTCTTCGCCACCCTGCCGCCGCTGGTGATCGGCACGGTGTTCTTCCGCCGGCAGAGCGTGCGCGCCTATGAACTCGCCCGGGAACGGGTCGGGGCGGTCAACGCCGACCTCCAGGAGAGCGTGGCCGGACTGCGGGTGGTCCAGGTGTTCCGCCGCGAGGCGGCGGGCGCCTACCGGTTCGCCGAGCGCAGCGACGAATACCGGCGGGCGCGGGTGCGCGGACAGTGGCTGATCTCGGTCTACTTCCCCTTTGTCCAGCTGCTGTCCTCGGTGGCCGCCGCCGCCGTGCTGATCGTGGGCGCGGGGCGGGTGAGTGAGGGCACCCTCACGGCCGGTGCGCTGGTGGCCTATCTGCTCTATATCGACCTGTTCTTCGCGCCGGTGCAGCAGCTCTCCCAGGTCTTCGACGGCTATCAGCAGGCCACCGTCTCCCTGGGCCGGGTGCAGTCGCTGCTGCGCGAGCGCACCTCCACCCCGGCCGCGCAACGACCGGTCGAGGTCGGGGAGTTGCGCGGCGAGGTGGTCTTCGACCAGGTGCGCTTCCGTTATGCCGGGGCCGAGGAGGAGGCGCTGGCCGGGGTCGAGCTGACCATCCCGGCCGGACAGACGGTGGCCTTTGTGGGCGAGACCGGCGCCGGGAAGTCCACCCTGGTGAAGCTGGTCGCCCGGTTCTACGACCCGTCCTCCGGCGCGGTCCGGGTGGACGGGCACGACCTGCGCGAGCTGGAGATGACCGGCTACCGGCACCGGCTGGGGGTGGTCCCCCAGGAGCCGTACCTCTTCCCCGGTACGGTCCGGGACGCCATTGCCTATGGACGTCCGGAGGCCACCGACGCCGAGGTGGAGGCGGCGGCCCGGGCGGTGGGCGCCCACCAGATGATCGCCACCCTGGACGGCGGCTATCTGCACCCGGTGACCGAGCGGGGCCGCAATCTCTCCGCCGGACAACGGCAGTTGATCGCCCTGGCCCGGGCGGAACTGGTGGATCCGGACATCCTGCTGCTGGACGAGGCCACCGCCGCCCTGGACCTGGCCACCGAGGCCCTGGTGAACGAGGCCACCGACCGGCTGGCCGGGCGGCGCACCACCCTGGTGGTGGCACACCGGCTGACCACCGCCGCCCGCGCCGACCGGGTGGTGGTGATGGACCATGGCCGGGTGGTGGAGGACGGCACCCATGCCGAACTCCTGGCCCTGGACGGGCGGTACGCCCGGCTGTGGCGCACCTTCACCGGCGAGTTCGAGTCCGCCGCGGTGTGACGGACGGGTTCTGCCGGTGTGACGGGAGGGTCTGGCGCGTCGCTTGTCGCCCCAGGTAGGTTCGCGGCGACCTTTGCGAACCCAGGGGAGGGCGTATGCGCAAGGCTCTCAGATGGCTGCTGGCGCTGGCGGTGCTGATAGGAGCACTCGGCGCCGGCACGGCGACGGCGGGGGCGGCGACCACCGCCCCCGAGCCGGATATCAAGGAACGCATCCTGAAGATTCCCGGGATGCGTTTTGTCGAGGAGAAGCCCTATCCGGGCTACCGCTACCTTGTGTTGACCTACCGTCAGCCGATCGACCACCGTCACCCGGACCGGGGGAACTTCGAGCAGCGCTTTACCCTGCTGCACAAGTCCACTGACCGGCCCACCGTTTTCTTCACTTCCGGTTACAACGTTTCCACCAAGCCCAGCCGTAGTGAGCCCACCCGGATCATCGACGGCAACCAGGTCTCGATGGAGTACCGCTTCTTCACTCCGTCCCGGCCGCAGCCCGCCGACTGGTCCAAGCTGGACATCTGGCAGGCGGCCAATGACCAGCACCGCCTCTTCCAGGCGCTCAAGCCGGTCTACGGAAAGAACTGGCTGGCCACCGGCGGCAGCAAGGGCGGAATGACCGCCACCTACTACCGCCGCTTCTTTCCTCATGACATGAACGGCACGGTCGCCTATGTGGCGCCCAATGACGTGGTGACCCAGGAGGGTTCGGCCTACGACCGGTTCTTCGCCACCGTCGGGGACGCGGCCTGCCGCAAGCAGCTGAACTCGGTGCAGCGCGAGGCGCTGGTGCGCCGCAAGGAGATCGTGGCCCGCTACAGCCAGTGGGCCCGGGACAACGGCAAGACCTTCAAGGTGGTCGGCAGCGCCGACAAGGCCTATGAGAATGTGGTGATGGACCTGGTGTGGTCGTTCTGGCAGTACCACCTGCAGAGCGACTGCGCCTCGGTGCCGGCCACCAAGGCGTCCACCGATGTGCTGTACAAGTTCATCGACGACATCTCGGGCTTCGACGGCTACACCGACCAGGGCCTGGAGCAGTTCACCCCGTACTACTACCAGGCGGGCACCGAGCTGGGTTACCCCCACGTCAAGTACCCGCAGCTGAAGGGTGTGTTGCGCTACCCCGGCATCAACAGCCCCCGGGTCTATGTGCCGAGGGACATCCCGATGAAGTGGCACCCGGGCGAGATGGCGGATGTGGACCGCTGGGTACGCCAGGACAGCGAGCGGATGCTCTTTGTCTACGGGCAGAACGACCCCTGGGGCGCCAAGCCGTTCCGGCTGGGCAAGGGTGCCGAGGCCCGGCACGACTACCGGTTCTTCGCGCCGGGCGGCAACCATGGCTCCAATATCGCGCAACTGGTCGCCGATGAGCGGGAGAAGGCCACCGCCGAGGTGCTGCGCTGGGCCGGGGTGGCCCCGGCGGCGGTGCAGCGGGACGAGCGGCGTGCGCAGCCGCTGGCGCCTTATGACGCAAAGCTGGACAAGGTGCGGGTGGAGCGGGAGTCCACCCTGCGGCCGTAGCGGCCGGCGGTTCTGAGATCAACCGAGGCGGCGGGCACACCCGATGGGTGTCCCGCCGCCGATCTGTACATAGAGGTCGGTGTCCTTGGGGCAGGAGTCGCGGGTGCGCGCCGCCGCCGCGATCCGGTACTCCGGAGCGTGCGCCTGTGAGCCGTCGCAGGCGGTCTCCTTCACCTCCTCCTGCGTCTCCCCGCGCCGCTCGGCGTAGACACAGTCGCCGACCACGGTCAGCGGGCCGCCGCCCATGCCCGGGTCGCCCGGGTGCGGCGGGTGCAGCGCACGCATACAGGCATAGCCCTCGGGCGCGCTGAGCTCCTCCGAGGATCCGGCGTTCACAGGGGCGAGGCGCAGGACGAAGTCGGTGTCCTCCGGGCAGCGCGGGCCGCTCTCCCGCGGCCCGTTGTAGCGGGCCAGCACCCGGGCCACGGCCCGGGGGTCCGCGCAGTCCAGCTGGGAATGGCCGGGGGCGGGTCCGGCGCAGCTGCCCCTGGCCAGATAGACCGGGGGCGGCGGTGCGGCCTCCGTCTCCCGCTCCCCCTCGTGCCCCGGGGTATGGCAGTCGGTGAGGGCCACCGGTGCATAGAGCACGGCCAGGACGAACAGCGCTGTCGGCAGCGCGGGATGGCGCATAAATCCCCCAACGAGCCGGGTTCCCACCAGGGTTACCGGAGGGGGCTTCGGCCGCGGTGTGTACGGGGGAATGGAGGGGGGCGTGTGGGCGTGCGGTAAGGCGCGCCAGCGGAGGGTCACTGCCCGTGGGGGTACCGGCCACCGGGCCGCGCCCGGCGACGAAACAGCGTCTGCCCACGGTCGTTGTCGCTCGGGTGCGGGCCCGCTTGGGCTGGTCGCGCAGTTCCCCGCGCCCCTGGCGGGGGCGCCCTCAAGGAGTGCCCGGCCAGTGCGCTCGCAGCAGGCGGACCGTTTCGGTGATGGAGGGACGGCGGGCCGCCCCCGTGCGCCAGTAGGCGGAGACCCGGCGCACCGGCATGGGCCGCAGCGGGAGGGCCCGTACCCCGGCCGGCAGCGGGCCCCGCCCCAGCCGGGGCACCAGGGCGATGCCCAGCCCGGCCGCCACCAGCGCCAGCTGGGTGTGGAACTCGGCCACCTGGTGGCCCACTTCGGGCTCATGGCCGATGGCCCGCAGGGTACGGATCAGCCAGGTGTGGCAGACCGTCCCGGGCGGCTGGCAGATCCACCGCTGGTGCGCCAGATCCGCGGCGGCCAGGGTGCCGTGTCCGGCCAGCGGGTGGCCCTCCGGCACCAGGACATCGCAGCCGTCGGTGCCGATCTCCGCCCGTTCCAGGCCCTCCGGCGCCGGGCGGGGCACCGAGTCCCAGTCATGGGCCACCGCCAGGTCGAGCGCGCCCCGGGCCACCAGGTCCACCGAGAGATGTGGGTCCACCTCGGTCATCCGTACATCCAACGCGGGGTATTCGCGGGCGAGTTCGGCGAGTACGCCGGGCAGCAGATCGCGGGCGGCGGTGGCGAAGGCCCCGACGGTCAGCCGGCCGGCGGGCCTGCCGCGCCGCTCCTCGAGTTCGCTCTCCGCCCGCTCGGCCAGCGCCAGCAGCTCGGCGGCGGTATGGGCCAGGGCGTCGGCGGCGTCGGTGAGCACCACCCCGCGGCCGCGCCGCTCCAGCAGCGTGGTGCGGGTCTCCCGCTCCAGCTTGCTTATGGCCTGGGAGATGGCGGAGGGGGTGTAGCCCAGGGCGAGGGCGGCGGCGCTGACCGATCCGTGCACCGAGACGGCGTGCAGGGCGCGCAGACGCGTCAGGTCAAGCACGAAAGTTCTCCTTATTGTTGAGCGTTGCTGAATCCCATGGTGCAGAACCGCGCGCTGGTGCTGCACGGTTGAGCCGGGTGATCCTCCTCGCATGCCACAACTTCTTGCCGTTGTCCCCGCGCATGCCGTCGCCGGTATGACCCTGGTCGCCCTGGGTCTGGTGCTGACCCCCGGCCCCAATATGGCCTACTTGGTGTCCCGTTCGGTGGCCCTGGGCCGCCGGGCCGGACTGGTCTCCCTGCTGGGCGTGGCCACCGGGTTCCTGGTCTATCTGCTGGCCGCGGTGGCCGGGATCGCCACCCTGTTCTCGCTGGTTCCGGCGGTGTACCAGGCGGTCAAACTGGCCGGGGCGGCCTATCTGGGCTGGCTGGCCTGGCGCGCGCTGCGGCCGGGCGGGGAGTCGGTCTTCGCGCCGAGGGGAGTGCAACGGGAGTCGGCGGGCCGGCTGTTCCTGATGGGGCTGCTGACCAATCTGCTCAACCCCAAGATCGCCGTGCTGTATGTCTCGGTGCTGCCGCAGTTTGTGGACCCCCGGCGCGGGGCGGTGCCGGTGCAGTCCTTTGTGCTGGGCCTGGTGCAGGTGTGTGTGGCGGTGGCGGTGAACGCGCTGATCGTCCTCACCGCCGGTTCGGTGGCCTCGCTGCTGCGGCGGCGGCCGCGGTGGGAGGGGGTGCAGCGACGGGTGACGGGTCTGCTGCTGGCCTTTGTCGCCGTCCGGCTGGCGGTGGACTAGGAATCCGTCAACTGCTGGCAGATCTGACCAAGTTCCGCCAGCACCTGGTCCAGATCCTCCTCATTCACCCCAGCATGACCGAGTACGATCGCGGGCGGTCTGGGGATGTTGGGAGCGAGTGCGAAGTGGGTGCCGCCGTGCAGCAGGATGGAGCGGGACCGGGCGGCACGGACCAGGGCCTCCTCGCTCACCCGGGGCGGGAGCAGCAGATAGGTCTGCAGGCCATGGTCCCTGCTGATGATCCGGGCGCCCGGGAGCCGGTGTGGTACAAGCCGCCGGATGACCTCCCGACGTCGGCGGAACTCGGTGCGGAGCCGGCGCTGATGGCGGTCGTACTCGCCCGTGGCGATGAAGTGGGTCAGGGTGAGCTGCTCGATGCCGGAGCAGCCGATGTCCCAGCCGGCCCGGGCGTACTCGATCGAGGCCATCAGCTCCGCGGGGGCGACCAGCCAGCCCAGGCGCAGGGCCGGGGCGAGCACTTTGCTGACACTTCCCGCGTAGATCACCCTGTCCGGGGCGAGGCTTTGCAGAGCCGCCACCCGATCGGCGGGCTCCAGATAGGCGTTGTCGAAGTCGTCCTCGACGATATAGCCGCCGACCTCACGGGCCCAGGCGACCAAGCTCTCCCGGCGTTCCGCACTGAGGCGGACACCAGTGGGGAACTGGTGGGACGGGGTGGTGAGTACGGCACGGGCACCACTGGCCCGCAGTAGATCCACCCGCAGTCCGTTCTCGTCGACCGGGATGGCCACTGGCTGTAAGCCGCTGCCGGCGATGAACTCCCACTCGCCCGGGTGCCCGGGGTCCTCGACGGCGAGTGCCTCGTGCCCCTGGTCCCGTAGCACCTTGCACAGCAATGACAGGCCCTGGGCGAAGCCTGAGGTGACCATGAGGTTCTCGGGCCGGGAACGAACACTCCTGACCCGGCCCAGATATGCGGCGAGGACCGCTCGGGTCAGCGGTACCCCGCTGGGCGGTCCATAGCCCAGTTCGGCCGTTCCTGCCTGAGCGAGCACCGCGGTGACCGAGCGCAGCCAGGCCTGACGGGGAAAGGCCTGGAGGTCTGAGAAGGCGGTACGCAAATCCCAGCGCACACCGGCGAGATGAGCCGCACTGTCGGGGACGAGCACGGAACCGACGGAGACGGACCGGGCATTGTCTCCTACCCAGGTTCCCGAACCGCGCCGGGTCACCAGGTAGCCCTCGGCGGCCAGTTGCTCGTACGCCTCGACCACCACACTGCGCGAGATGGCCAGATCGGTGGCGAGTTGTCGACTGGAGGGTAAGCGAGATCCGGGCTGCAGTGTGCCGTTCTCGATCAGCCGGCGCAGGGCGTTGTTGATCTGGATGACCATCGGGGTCCTTGCCCGGCGGTCCACGGTCAGTGCCAGGTGCCAGGACAAGTGGTCTGCTCCTTCGGACTGGAAGTGGTATGGACTGCGCCGGTCTCCGTTTGATGAAGTCGGTACAGGAGATTTTCGCCCACCAGTTCGGTCAAGCACCGAGCAGGGGTGGCGAGTTGACCGTCACAGCGGACGAAGAGCGTCCGCATGGCGAATGACACGGGGGTGGCGGGTCCGGTTCGAACCGGAGCCGCGAGCAAGGACATTGGCGACCGTATGCGGAAACGCACGGTCGCTGTCCGGGCGTCCGGGGCCACCCATAGATGCGAGTGGTCCAGGGGGGACCGGAAAGGCTCTGCCATGTCTGTGCTGACAAAATCGAATGTGCCGGCCTCGGAGGCGGACCGCCGTTCGGGACCCATCCGGGTCCGAGTGGTCTCCACCGAGCTGCCGTCGAGCAATCCGCTTCTGGTGCACGAGGCCCTGGTCCGGGACCGGGCACTGGATGACGTCTACCTGCTGGAGAGCCTCGACGGGCCGACCCGGGACCGGAACTCGGCCACTATCGGCTGGGGCAGACTTGCGGAATTGCGGGTCTTCGCCGACCGCGTGGAGCTCAGCGCGCCGGATGGGCTGGGCGAGGCGCTGGGCGCCCGGGTGTCCATGGTGTGCGGCTATCCGTCCGCACGGCGGGGCGCCGTGCGGTTGTGGCGGGTGGGTGGCCAGGGAGAGGTCTGGCGGCTGCTCGCCGCGTTCCAGGCGGCCTTCGAGGTCGACACCGACGTGAGCGAGTCCGCCTTCGCCTTCGGCTTCCTCACCGCACTGTCCTACGAGGCCGCCTGGGAGATCGAGAAACTGCCGCCCGGCCGAGCCGAGTCGGAGCTCCCCCGCTGCACGCTCACCCTGTTCCGGCACACCCTCTGGTACGACCTGCGTACCGGAGTGGTACGTCATCTGGGCGCGTATGCGGCGGAGTTCCCGCCTGGTGACGAACGGATTCCCGCAGTGGTGGCCTCCCCTGCCCCCACAGGGCCGCAGGAGCCGGAACCGCTCCCCGCGGCCCGGCGGCCGCGGTCGGTCCGGGACACCGTGGACGAGGCCACTTTCGCCGACAGGGTGCGGCGCTGTCTCGATCACATCGGCGTGGGTGACAGCTACCAGATCCAGATCGGCCATCGCATCGAGGTTGAGACGGACTTGACGCCCACCCAGGTGTACCGCCGACTGCGGTACCGCAGCCCCTCTCCCTATATGTACCTGGCTCCCTGGGCCGGGCGTACGGTCATCGGCGCCAGCCCCGAGCTGTTCGTCCGGGTCGAGGGCGGCCGTATCGTGATGCGTCCCATTGCCGGCACCGTGGCCCGTGCCACCGACCCCGCTGAGGATGGCCGGCGGGTGACCGAGTTGCGCACCAGCGCCAAGGAGCAGGCCGAGCATGTGATGTTGGTGGACCTGTGCCGCAATGACATCGGGCGGGTATGCAAGCCACGCAGCCTGTCGGTGGACACCATGATGGACGTCGAACCCTTCGCCTACGTCCACCATTTGGTGTCCACGGTCTCCGGCGAGCTCAACCCCGGTACGGACGTGTGGGACGTGATCCAGGCGACCTTCCCGGCGGGCACCATGACCGGCGCTCCCAAGATCCGCGCCATGGAAATCATCAACGAGATGGAGGGCGACTCCCGGGGCATCTACGCCGGGGCCCTCGGCCTGGTGGACGTCCGGGGTTTCGCGGTGCTGGCCCTGTGCATCCGCACGGCCGTCCATGACGGACGGCGCTATACCACCCAGGCGTCGGCGGGCGTGGTGGCCGACTCCCAGCCCGCCGCGGAGTGGCGGGAGACGCTGGCCAAGATGAGCGCCCCGTACTGGGCGCTGACCGGAGAGGAACTGCTGCCATGAAGGTGCTGCTCGTCGACGCGTACGACAGTTTCAGCCACATCATCGACCAGTACCTGCTCGCCCTGGGCGCCGAGACGGAGGTGGTTCGCTCCCATACCCGCGAGGCCGGGGAACTACTGGCCACCCGGCCGGATGCGGTGGTGCTCGGGCCGGGGCCTGGCCACCCGGCCGACTCCGGGCATGTCGAGCTGGTGCATGCGTTCGCCGGGCGGGTGCCGCTGCTTGGCGTCTGTCTGGGGCACCAGGCGATCGGCCTTGCCTATGGCGGCCTGATCACCGTTGCCCGCACCCTTATGCACGGGAAGACCAGCGCCGTACGGCACGACGGCCGGGGGGTGTTCACCGGCGCGGCGGAGCCGCTGACCGTCACCCGCTATCACTCGCTGGTCGTGGACACCCCGGTCCCCCAGGCGCTGACGGTGACCGCCACTTCCCTCGACGACGGCCATGTGATGGGCGTACGCCACCGCACCCTGCCCGTGGAGGGCGTTCAGTTCCACCCGGAAAGTGTGACGACGGAGGGGGGAATGCGGCTCTTCGAGAACTTCCTGGGGTCCGTGCGGAGTCCGGCCGCCACCTCCGCTGCCTGAGCGGAGCGGGCCGGACCGGCGCACCGGCGGTCGGCCAGAGGCCGTCAACCAGGCCTCAGCGCGGAAAGTGGCCTTCTCCGACTTCCAGGAATTGGCCACATCCCGCCCCCGCCCGGCTCCGTACCGTCGGGACGACGACACCCGCACGAAGGGCCCCCATGGATTCCCTCACCGTCACCATCGATGAACGCATCGTCACCCGTGTTCCCGGCTATGTGCTCGGCCTTATCGCCTTGCCGGAGATCGAGGTCACCCGCTTTTCCGGCGCCGTGGACGCGTTGCTCACCGAGGCGGAGGGCGCGCTGCACCGGGAGTCGCCCGGCAGGGCGGAGATCGCCGCCCTGCCGGCAGTCGCGGCCTGGCGGGAGGCATACCGAGCCTTTGGCGTCAATCCCAGCCGCTTCCCCTGCGCGGTCGAATCCCTGCTGCGCCGGGTCGCCAAGGGCGACCGGCTCCCGCGCATCAACTCCATGGTCGATCTGTGCAACGCGGTGTCGCTCGCCACCCGGCTGCCCATCGCCTCCTGCGACATCGGCACCGTCACAGGAAGGGATCGCGAACCCGGCCGGTTGACAGTCCGCCCGTCGGACGGCAGTGAGGTTTACCTCCCGCTCGGCGCCCCCGGTGCCCCGGAGCACCCGGATCCGGGAGAGGTGGTCTACGCGGACGGGCAGGGCCGGGCCCACTCTCGCCGGTGGAACTGGCGGCAGAGCGATTTGATCAAGACTGTCCCCGGGCGCCGCCGACTGCTGATCACGGTGGAGGCCGTGCACCAGGACGGCACTGCGGCGGTCGACGCGGCGCTCGCCAGGCTGACCGCGGCGCTGAAGGAGCACACCGGGGAGGTCCTGGGCCCGGTGGTACTCGACCGCGCGGCTCGCTCCGGGCGGCCCTTCGCGGCCTCCGCGCTGAGCCGCTGATCTCGCCGCTGACCTTGAGGAGACACCGATGAACCGTTCCATCCTGGTCGTCTACCGGCCGTCGGCCGGCCGTTACGCGGCACAACTGCGGGCGGTGACCGAGGCCGCCACCGAGCTGGGCGTCCAGCCCGTCCTGTTGCTTCCGGCAGGGGAGGAAGCGCCCGAAGCGCGTCAATGGACGTGCTATCACGCCGACTTGGACAACACCGCTGCCGTGCGGGCAATGGTCACGGAGATCTGTGCGCGCCATCGGATCGAGCGGATTTTCCCGCTCTTCGAGGGTGATGTGCTGCCCGCCGCCCGCTGCCGCCGGGACCACAACATCCCCGGGCTCACCCCCGACGAAGCGCTCAACTTCCGGGACAAGAACGTGATGCACCGCAGGGCCGAGGAACTCGGTATCCGGGTGGCGCGCTCGGTGCGCCCGGACACCCTGGGTGCTGTGACCGAGTTCGCGGCCGAGGTCGGCTACCCGGTCGTAATCAAGCCCTATGCGGGGTGGGCCTGCGGTAACACCTACCGGGTGGACGATGGGGAGCAACTCAGGCGTGTCTGGCGGGAAATGGGCGACGACCGCCATGAGTACCGGGTGGAGGAGTTCATCAGTGGCGTGGAATATCACGTGGACTCGCTGCTGCAGAACGGTGAGATCGTTTTCGAGCAACTCTCCCGCTACACCTACTCCGTTCTCGAGTACCTCGACGAGCCGGGCGGGACGGTCTCCCGCAAGTACGGTCTCTCCGCGCCGGAGCGCCGGATTCTGGAGCTGAACGCCACGGTGTTGCGGGGCTTCGGGATGCGCACCGGCGTCTCGCACAGCGAGTTCTTCGTGTCCGAAGCGGGCGAGGTGGTGTTCGGGGAGACCGGCGCCCGGGCGGGTGGCGGCTCCATCGTCCCGGCGATCGAGGCCGGCCGGGGCATCAACCTGGCCGGTGAGTGGTGCCGGCTGGAACTGGACCCAGGCCACCGCCCGGCAGCCCGCCTCGGCCCCGAGATCGGCACCGAGTACCTGGGATCCGCCCGGTACGGACGGATCACGGAGATCACCACCCCGCAGGAACTCATGGCACTGGAAGGCGTGCTGGACGCGGACGTCTGGAAGAGCGTCGGCGATGTGCTGGCCCCACCGACCCGCTCCAACGATGTCCTGGGCTGGTACGTCTGTCAGGGCACGGACTTTGATGATGTGCGCGCCCGGTTCAAGACCGTCCGGGACGCGTTCCAAGTCCGGACGGCACGGGGCTGAGGCGGATATGCGGCTGACCCGGTTCCGGGAGCGGTTCGCCGAACTCCCGTCAGCGCTGAGAGTGTTGTTTCTCGTGGCCTTTGTCAACCGAGCGGGGATGTTCGTCTTCCCCCTGCTCGCCGTCTACCTGGTGCGCGGCAAAGGGCTGGGTACCGGGGAGGCTGGTCTGCTGATCTCGGTCGGTAGTACCGGCCTGCTGGCCGGCAGTCTGCTCAGTGGGCCCTACTGTGACCGGCGCGGCAGGCGCCCGGCGCTGATTTCCGCCCTGCTGCTCAACGCCGGGGGATACCTGGGTCTGGCCACTCTGGACGGACCGCCCTGGACCTACTCGGCGCTGCTCTTCGTCGCCATGGTGGGCATGGGCATGTTCTCTCCCGCCGCCAACACGCTTATCGCCGACCTCACAAGCCCGGAGCAGCGGCCCTTCGCCTACACCGTCAACTACATCGGCAACAACCTGGGCATGGGCATCGGCCCGCTGCTCGGCGGGGTGGCCGCCGCCTACTCGTACTCGGTGATGTTCGCCGGCAACATCCTGGCCGGGCTGGTGTGCGCGGCGCTGATCGTCGCCTGGGTGCCGGACGGGGAACGGACCGCCCTGACCGCCGTCGGCCGGACCACGCCCCGGACCGGCCGACGGCGCCTGGAACATGGCCATGTGCTGCTGGTGGTACTGGTCTCGTTCTTCTATGTGGCGCCGCTGATCGGCCTGGAGTACACCCTGCCGCTCGCCGTCACCGATGTCCTGGATCGTTCGGCGGGCCTCGTCGGTGTCGTCTACACCATCAACAGCGCGGTCGTGGTGGGCCTCGGCTTGTTGGTGGAAAAGCGGATCACCGCCTATTCCACCAAGGTCCTGCTGCTGTTCGCCGGACTGCTGTGGACGCTGGGACTCGCCATTCCTGCCGTTGTGTTCTCGCTCCCCGCCATTCTGCTGTCCACGGTGGTGTGGACGCTGGGCGAGATCGTGGTCTCCGTGGTGGTGCCCACCTATATCGCCGACCATGTCCCGGAGCAGCGAGTGGGCGGTTATATGGCGCTCAATGGATTCGTCCTGGGGCTTGCCCGACTGCTGGTGCCGGCCGGTCTCGGCGTCCTGTGGCAAGCTCACGGCCACCGCTCCGTCTTCTTCACCATGCTGGCCACCCCCATCGTGGGCATGGCCGCCTTCGCCCTGCTGCGCATCCGGACGACATCCGATGCCGCCCCCGGCGCCGCGCAGCCCCAACCGATCCCGACATCCGGAACTCCCGCAAGCGGAAAGCAGACATGAACCGGACGAAGTTTCTTCTCCCCGAGGACCGCATCCCCACCACCTGGTACAACGTGGTCCCGGACCTGCCCAACGGGGTACCGCCGCTGTTGCACCCCGGCACCAAGGAGCCGGTCAACGAAGCCGACTTGGAACCGTTGTTCCCCCCGGGGCTGATAGCCCAGGAGCTCACCACCGAGCGGGAAGTGGACATCCCGGGCGAGGTCCTGGACATCTACCGCCAGTGGCGTCCCTCGCCCCTGATCCGGGCGCGGCGCCTGGAGCAGGCGCTGCGGACTCCCGCCCGTATCTACTTCAAGTACGAGGGGGTCAGTCCGGCGGGCAGCCACAAGCCCAACACCGCCGTTCCACAGGCGTACTTCAACAAGATGGCGGGCATCACCAGGCTCACCACAGAGACCGGTGCTGGCCAGTGGGGCAGCTCCCTGGCCCTGGCCTGTTCCTACTTCGGCCTCGAATGCGAGGTCTACATGGTGAAGGTCAGCTATCAGCAGAAGCCCTACCGGCGCGGGCTGATGGAGACCTTCGGCGCTTCCGTCACCGCCAGTCCGAGTGAGCGCACCGAAGCAGGACGCGCCGTCCTGGCCGCCGACCCGGAGGCCACCGGCAGCCTCGGGCTGGCCATCTCGGAAGCGGTCGAGGCCGCGTTGGCCAGTGAGGGCAAGGCCAAGTACGCCCTCGGGTCGGTCCTCAACCATGTGCTGATGCACCAGACCATCATCGGCCAGGAGGCCTTGCTCCAAATGGAGTTGGCCGACGACTACCCGGATGTGGTGATCGGCGCGGCGGGCGGTGGCTCCAACCTCGGCGGCCTTGCTCTGCCCTTCCTGCGTGAACAGCTGGGCGGCGGCCGAGCGGTGCGCACGGTCGCGGTCGAGCCGTCCTCCTGCCCCACCCTGACCAAGGGCACTTACGACTACGACTTCGGTGACACCGCAGGGCTCACCCCGCTGGCCAAGATGCACACCCTCGGCCATGACTTTGTGCCGCCCAGCATCCACGCGGGCGGGCTGCGCTACCACGGCATGTCGCCGATCATCAGTGCTCTGCGGGAGGCGGACCTGCTGGAGGCCCGCGCGGTGCCCCAACTTGACTGCTTCGAGGCGGGTGTGACCTTCGCGCGCAACGAGGGCATCGTGCCGGCGCCCGAATCCACCCACGCGGTGCGTGTTGCCATCGACGAGGCCCTGGCGGCCAGGGAAGCCGGTGCGGAGCGCGTCATCCTCTTCACCCTCTCCGGGCACGGCCACTTTGATATGCAGGCATATATCGACTACTTCGCCGGAAAACTGCATAACTGACGTCGGTATCAAGGGGGAAACCGATGACGACTGGCCCGTTGATCGTGGGCATCAACGGTTCCGAACGCGCCGGGGGTAATACCGATCTCGCCCTCGGCCACACGGGGTCACTGATACGCGCCCTCGGTGGTGAATTGCGCACGATTCAGCTGCGTGACCACCGCATTGTGCCCTGCGGCCCATGCGGTGACTGCAATTCCCGGCTGGCGCCCTGCGTCCAGCAGGACGATGTGGCGGAAATCGTGGAGGAGATGAAGCGTGCCGACGGCATTGTTTACGCGGTGCCCGTGCACGGTTTCGGCCTCGCCCACCTGATGCAGATCTTCATCGAGCGGGCGGGGGTGGGCCACCTGCGGTTCGACCGGCCGCTCGCCAACAAGGTCGGCGGCATCATCGTCACCGGCCGACGCTACAGCGATTCCTCGGTGCACAACCAGGTTGTCGACAACCTGCTGCTCAACCGCATGATCCTGGTGGGCAGCGGTTTTCCCGTCCTGCTGCGCAACACCCTCGGCACTCCCGGGCTGCACGACGCCGAGGGCCTGGACGCGCTGGACCGCATGATCCACCGGATGCTCGGCATGATCCGGCTGCTCAGGAAGTACGAGGACATCACCGGAGAGCCCGTACTTCCGCTGGACGACCGCAATGAACGCGTTATCCGCTCCCGTGTATAGGAGAGACATGACCACCGACACACCCACCCTGGTCGGCGTGGACTTCGACGCCGTTCCCTGGGAGAAGTGGGCCAAGCCCGGCGCCGAGGGCCGGGTGAAGATCGCCTACACCCAGGGACTGCGCGTTCGCCTGATGGAACTCCCGGCCGGTTTCAATGAGGAGGAATGGTGCCTGCGTGGGCATCAGGGCTATGTGCTGGGCGGTGAGTTCACCATTCACTTCGATGACCGTTCGGTACCCTGCAGGCCAGGCATGGGATTTGTCATTCCGGACGGTGAACGCCATCGGTCGCAGGGCGCGGATGGTGAGCCGACGCTGGTCTATGTGATCGACCGGCAGGTGTCCTGATGACGTCCTCGAGCGCTCGGCTCGATGAATTCCGGCTGGCCATTGATGAGTTGGACCGGAAGATAGTAGCGCTCCTCGCCGAGCGCACCCGGGTGGTGCGCACCCTGACGGAGCTCAAACGGGACGAGGAGACGGTCCGTTCACGCGACCGGGTCGAGCAGGTCATCGCCAAGGTCCGGGGCCTCGCCGAGCAGAACGGCATGCCGCCCGACATCGTCGAGGCGACCTATCGCACCCTCATCGAGGAGCTGACCCGGCTCCAGTTGGAGCGGCTGGCGGAGCGGCGACGGTCGGGCGCTCTGGACCAGGCGCCATGACCCGTCGTCGGTTCGCCGATCTCCGCACCGCGCTCGCCGGGCTGGACTCGCTGCCCGGCGAGCTGGTTCGGGTGCGGGAGGAGGTCCCGGCTCGCTTTGGGGTCTCCTCCCGTTACGCTCGGTGGGCCGGTACCCCCGCCCCGCCGCCCACCGGGCCGGGCCCCGCCGTCCTCTTCGAACGGGTCCGGCCACCGTCGGGGAAGCCCGGAGCGGTGTTGATGGGGCTCTATGGGACGCGGGCCCGGGCCGCCGCCCTGCTCGGGCTTACCCCGGCTGAGATGTCGCACCGGCTGCTGGAGGCGGTGGCGGCCCCGCTGCCGCCGGTCCGGGTTTGGGACGCCGCGCCCTGGGACCGCAGCCCGCGCCCGGTGGACCTCGGGCAATTGCCCATCCCCGTGCTCACGGAGGAAGACGCCGGGCCCTATCTCACCCTGGGTGCAGTCCTGGCCACCGACCCGGACACCGGGGTGCGTAACCTGTCCATTCACCGGATGTGCGTCCGAGGCCCCGACCTGCTGACCATTTGGATGGTGCCGGGCCGTGACCTGGACGCCGCCCACCGGGCGGCGATACGCCGTGGTCGTACGCTGCCGGTCGCCATCCACCTTGGCCTGGGCCCCGCCGTGTTGCTCTCCTCCTGCTGCCCATCCGCCCTGGTCCCTCCCGGACTGGACGAACTGGCGGTGGCCGGAGCCTTGGGCGGCGGCCCGGTGGAACTGCTGCCGTGCCGCACCGTCGCGGGCGAGTACATCGCCCATGCCGAACTCGTGCTGGAGGGCGAGCTGCTGGCGGACCGGATGCCGGAGAACCCGGACGGTCCCCATGCCACCCCGGAGTTCCTCGGCTACCAGGGGCGGGCACACCCCTTGTTGCCGGTGGTCCGGATCACCGGGATCCATGCCCGCTCCGGCGCCGTGCTGCAGGCCGTATCCGGGCCTGGGTATGAGCAGTCGGTGCTGCTTGGATTCGGCATGGAGGCCGCGGTCCTGGGCCGGCTGCGTCGGCTGGGCGCCCCGGTACGGGCGGTGCACTGCCCCACGGCCGGCGGCGGCCAGCTGATGGTGGTGGTGCAGTGGGAGGAGAAACGGTCTCCTGCCGAGGACGCGTTGGTCCCCGAAGCCTGTGCCACGGTGCTGGAGGAATTCCGGATGGCCAAGCTGGTGGTGGCCGTGGACGCGGATGTCGACCCGGAGTCCGAAGCGGACCTGTGGTGGGCGATGACGACCCGGCTCCAGGCCGACCACGACCTGCTGGTACTGCCCGACCGGGAGGGCTTCCCGCTGGACCCCAGCCAGTCACCTGCCTGCTCTCCGGCCCTCTCCGCAGAGGGCCGCACCGCCAAGGCGGTCTTCGACTGCACGGTGGCCTTCGCCCAGCGGGCCCGCTTCCGTCGCCCTCGCTTCACCGCCGGGATGCCCGCTTCACCTCCTGTACCGCTTCCGCCAGGAGCTCCACCCCTGCGGTGATCCGGGCGGCCGGCAGCGCCGCGTACCCCATCAGGAAGGACGGTTCCTCCGGTGGCCGGAGCACGTAGTAGCCGGAGGCCGGATAGACCCGGACGCCCCGGGCCGTGGCGCGCCGGGCGATCTCCGTCTCGTCGGCTCCGGCCGCCGCCGACAGCGTAACCAGGACATGCAGCCCGGCCGCCGCCCCGGAAATGCGTACCCCGGCACCGAACCGTCCATAGAGCTCCTCCAGCAGCCGGCGCCTGCGCTGGCGATAGAGCCGGGTGGTGCGGGCGATGTGCCGGGCGTAGGCACCCGAGGCGATGAACTCCGCGAGCGCCTCCTGCTCGACGGTCGGGGACAGCCGGTCGGTGATCCATTTGAGGCCCAGGAACGGCCGCACCAACTGCCGTGGCAGCACGGCGTACCCGATGCGCAGCGCCGGGAACAGCGTCTTGCTGAAGGTGCCTACATAGACCACGGTGCCGCCGTGCGGATCGGCGGCCAGTGCCGGCAGTCGTTCCCCGGAGAAAGCGAACTCATTGTGGTAGTCGTCCTCCAGCACCGTCACTCCGCGCCGCTGGGCCCAGGCCACCAGGGCACGCCGCCGGTTCTGGCTCATCACAACGCCGGTGGGGAACTGATGGGAGGGAGTGACGAACACCAGCCGCACCCGCTCCGGTTGGAGACCCTGGGCCCGCACCCGCTCGTCGATCTCCGCGACCCGCAGCCCCTCCTCGTCCACGGGCACCGGCACCACGGCCGCCTCCGAGAAGCCGAAGATCTGGCGCAGCACCGTATGGCTGGGGTCCTCGATCACCACCACGTCACCGGGCCGCACCAGCAGCCGCACCAGGATGTCGATGGCCTGGGTCGCACCTGCGGTCACCAGCACTTGGTCGGGCGGGACGGCGAGCGCCCGGCTGCGCCGCACCAGCGCCGCGATCTCAGTGCGCAGCGCGGCCGCCCCCTCGGCGGGGCCGTAACCCAGGGCCGTCGCACCGGCTTTGGCGTAGGCCTCGGTCAGTGACTGCCGCCACCGGGCCACCGGGAACTCGTTCAAAGCAGGGGTACCGTGCCGGAAGTCCAGCAGGTCGCCCTGCTCGTACACAGGCGGCGGCTCCCAGGGCTGCCACAGGGCGTGCCCCGCATCGGTCGGCCGGGGCGGCTGCGGTGCCAGGGGTGTCCGGCAGGCAGGCTCGGTGGCGCCGACGCCTTCGACGCTCAATGCGATCCGGGTGCCGGATCCCCGCTTGGCGGTGAGCACCCCATGTGCCCGCAACAGCTCGTACGCCCGCAGCACGACTGTGCGTGAGACCCCCAACTGCCCGGCCAGTTCCCGGGAGGCGGGCACCGTCTCGCCCGGCCGCAGCCGGCCGGCCCGTATCAGCGCGGTGAACTGCTCGCACACCTGCCGCTGCAACGGAACGGCACTTTCCCGATCCAGGGTGATCAGCGGCTCCGACGTCCCCACACCATTCCCTCCCCAATGCCGGCCAGTTGTGCCCCATTCTGGCCGGAACGGCGGCTGCTGCCGCCGCCGGGGGCGGGCACGGAACTAGCCCGCCGCCAGCCGTCCCAGGAACTCCCGTCCCGCGTCGGCGACTTGGGTGAACGGCGTCGCCCCCGGGTACC
Source organism: Streptomyces orinoci (assembly GCF_003121295.1). Taxonomy (GTDB): domain Bacteria; phylum Actinomycetota; class Actinomycetes; order Streptomycetales; family Streptomycetaceae; genus Streptomyces; species Streptomyces orinoci. The sequence continues at coordinate 710,265 of NZ_PHNC01000029.1, read as the reverse complement.
ACCGCTGCTCGTACTCCCAGCACAGCCACCCGTCCCAGCCGGCCCGGCAGAGCGCGGCCACACAGGCGCCCAGCGGCAGTACGCCCTTCCCCGGCGGCATGGGCGTCAGATCATCGGCCGAGACGACATCCTTCACCTGGACATAGCCCAGATAGGGCGACAGTGCCGGAACACTGGTCTCCGGTGCCTCGCCGCCCAGCCAGGTGTGCAGGACGTCCCAGAGCGCCCCCACCTGGCGGTGTCCCACCAGCCCCAGCACCCGTTCCACATCCTCGGCCCGGCGGTGGGAGTCATGGGTCTCCAGCAGCAGCCGTACGCCCGCGTCGGCGGCCAGCGGAGCCGCCGTGCCCAGCCGCCGCGCGGCCAGGGCGTCGGCCTCCCCGGCCGGCTGGTCGCCGCCGCCGGGGAAGACCCGGGCGTAGGGCGCCCCCAGGTCGGCGGCGAGCCGGATCAGCTCGGCCAGCTGGGCCAGCACCGGCTCGTCCGGTCCGGGCGCCGCCACCCTGGCGTACCCGGCCACGGACAGCGGAAGCACTCCCGCGTCGGCGAACCGCCGAACCGTCTCCGCCCGCACCCCGGGCGGGGAACCGGGGTGCACCGGTTCCTCCGGGTGCGCGCGCAGTTCCACCCCCGCATAGCCATGGGTGGTGGCGAGCCGCAGTACATCGGGGACGGGCAGACCGGGGACACCGAGGGTGGAGAAGGCCAGTTTCATGGTCAACGGCTTCCCGGGCGGCAGGCGGGGCGGCCACCACCAGCGGTAACGGATTGATAACGCTTCGAATTGGCTGCAACCCCGCGCAGCTCCCACGGGTCGTATCTGGCATCCGGCTTCCCGGGGGGAGTACATCCGGGGGGATATGGGGGAGGCCGGCGGGGGGAACGAGGGGCTCGGTCGGGGACCGGGCCCCTCGAATTCCGGATGGCCCGCGGCGCTGTCGGACCCCCGCTGTACCGTCGGAGCATGGTTCAACTGGCGGTCGTCGAAGGGGTTCTGGAGCGGATCACCTATGCCAACGAGGAGAACGGCTACACCGTCGCCCGGGTGGACACCGGCCGTGGCGGTGGCGACCTCCTCACGGTGGTCGGCTCGCTGCTCGGCGCCCAGCCGGGCGAGTCGCTGCGCCTGGAGGGCCGCTGGGGCTCCCATCCGCAGTACGGCCGCCAGTTCACGGTGGAGAACTACACCACCGTGCTGCCCGCCACCATCCAGGGCATCCGCCGCTATCTGGGCTCCGGCCTGATCAAGGGCATCGGCCCGCGTATCGCCGACCGCATCACCGAGCACTTCGGCACCGAGACGCTGGAGATCATCGAGAAGCAGCCGGAGCGCCTGATCGAGGTCCCCGGGCTGGGCCCCAAGCGGACCAAGCTGATCGGCGCCGCCTGGGAGGAGCAGAAGGCCATCAAGGAGGTGATGGTCTTCCTTCAGGGCGTGGGCGTCTCCACCTCCATCGCGGTGCGCATCTACAAGAAGTACGGTGACGCCTCCATCTCCGTGGTCCGCAACCAGCCCTACCGGCTGGCCGCCGATGTCTGGGGCATCGGCTTTCTGACCGCCGACCGCATCGCCCAGTCCGTGGGCATTCCGCATGACAGCCCGGAGCGGGTCAAGGCCGGTCTGCAGTACGCCCTTTCCCAGTCCACCGACCAGGGCCACTGCTTTCTGCCCGAGGAACGGCTGATCGCGGACGGGGTCAAGCTGCTCCAGGTGGACACCGGGCTGGTCATCGAGTGCCTGGACGAACTGGCCGCCGACCCCGAGGGGGTGGTGCGGGAGACCGTGCCCGGTCCGGAGGACGGGCAGCCGGTCACCGCCGTCTATCTGGTCCCCTTCCACCGGGCCGAACTCTCCCTGGCCGGGCAGCTGTCCAGACTGCTGAACGCCGCCGAGGACAGGCTGGCCGCCTTCACGGACGTCAACTGGGGCAAGGCGCTGGCCTGGCTGGCGGCGCGCACCGGCGCCGAGCTGGCGCCCGAGCAACAGCAGGCCGTCCAACTGGCCCTGACCAGCAGGGTGGCGGTGCTCACCGGCGGCCCCGGCTGCGGCAAGTCCTTCACGGTGCGCTCGGTGGTGGAGCTGGCGCGGGCCAAGCAGGCCAAGGTGGTGCTGGCCGCGCCCACCGGCCGCGCCGCCAAACGCCTGGCCGAGCTCACCGGGGCCGAAGCCTCCACCGTGCACCGGCTGTTGGAGCTCAAGCCGGGCGGTGACGCCGCCTATGACCGGGACCGCCCGCTGGACGCCGACCTGGTGGTGGTGGACGAGGCATCCATGCTGGATCTGCTGCTGGCCAACAAGCTGGTCAAGGCGGTGCCGCCGGGTGCTCATCTGCTGCTGGTGGGTGATGTGGACCAACTCCCCTCGGTGGGCGCGGGGGAGGTGCTGCGCGATCTGCTGGCCCCGGGCGGCCCGGTCCCGGCGGTCCGGCTCACCCGGATCTTCCGGCAGGCGCAGCAGTCGGGAGTGGTGACCAACGCCCACCGGATCAACTCCGGCCAGCCGCCGATCACTTCGGGGCTGGCCGACTTCTTTCTGTTCGCCGAGGAGGACACCGAGGAGGCGGCCCGGCTCACGGTGGATGTGGCCGCCCGGCGGATCCCCGCCAGGTTCGGCCTGGATCCGCGCCGGGACGTCCAGGTGCTGGCCCCCATGCACCGGGGCCCGGCCGGCGCCGGGAACCTCAACGGTCTGCTTCAGCAGGTCATCACGCCCGCCCGCCCGGACACCGTGGAACGGCGGTTCGGCGGCCGGGTGTTCCGGGTGGGCGACAAGGTCACCCAGATCCGCAACAACTATGAAAAGGGCGCCAATGGGGTCTTCAACGGCACCGTCGGCGTGGTCACCGCCCTGGACCCGGTGGAGCAGCGGCTGACCGTCCATACCGACGAAGACGAGGAAGTGCCCTATGACTTCGGTGAACTGGACGAGCTGGCCCATGCCTACGCCATGACCATCCACCGCTCCCAGGGCAGCGAGTATCCGGCGGTGGTGATCCCGGTCACCACCAGCGCCTGGACCATGCTCCAGCGCAATCTGCTCTATACGGCGGTAACCAGGGCAAAACGACTGGTGGTGCTGGTGGGCTCCCGGCGGGCCCTGGGGCAGGCGGTGCGTACGGTCGGCTCGGGCCGGCGCTGCACGGCCCTCGATCACCGGCTGGGGGCCGGAGGTGTTGTTCGTCTCTGAACGGTTTACCAATCCGGACGAAGGGGGCAGTATGGCCAGGTTGGCGGCACTGAGTGCCGCCCTTAGGCCCTATGGCCGACCCCGAGTGCACGTTCATCGGCCAAATGGGGGAAGGTAGGGGTAGTCAGGGCACCTCAAAGAAGAGGCACAACGTCGGTGAGGGATGACGTGAGCGACAACTCTGTAGTAGTGCGTTACGGGGACGGCGAATACACCTACCCGGTGGTCGACAGCACCGTCGGCGACAAGGGCTTCGATATCGGCAAGCTGCGTGCCCAGACCGGTCTGGTGACCCTGGACTCCGGTTACGGCAACACCGCCGCCTATAAGTCCGCCATCACCTACCTCGATGGTGAGCAGGGCATTCTGCGCTACCGCGGCTACCCGATCGAGCAGCTGGCCGAGCGCAGCACCTTCATCGAGACCGCGTACCTGCTGATCAACGGCGAGCTGCCCACCGCCGAGGAGCTGTCGCGTTTCCAGGGCGAGATCACTCGGCACACCCTGCTGCACGAGGACGTCAAACGGTTCTACGACGGCTTCCCGCGGGACGCCCACCCGATGGCGATGCTGTCCTCCGTGGTCAGCGCGCTGTCCACCTTCTACCAGGACAGCCACAACCCCTTCGACGAGAAGCAGCGCAACCTCTCGACGATCCGGCTGCTGGCCAAGCTGCCCACCATCGCGGCCTACGCCTACAAGAAGTCCATCGGCCACCCGGTGGTCTACCCGCGTAACGACCTCGGCTATGTCGAGAACTTCCTGCGGATGACCTTCTCGGTGCCCGCCGCCGAGTTCGAGCTGGACCCGGTGGTGGTCAGCGCCCTGGACAAGCTGCTGATCCTGCACGCCGACCATGAGCAGAACTGCTCCACCTCCACGGTGCGCCTGGTGGGCTCCTCGCAGGCCAACCTGTTCGCCTCCATCTCGGCCGGCATCAACGCCCTGTGGGGCCCGCTGCACGGCGGCGCCAACCAGGCGGTGCTGGAGATGCTGGAGTCCATCGCCGCTTCCGGCGGTGATGTGGACTCCTTCATCCGCAAGGTGAAGAACAAGGAGGACGGTGTCCGCCTGATGGGCTTCGGGCACCGCGTCTACAAGAGCTTCGACCCGCGCGCCAAGATCATCAAGGCCGCGGCGCACGATGTCCTCTCCGCCCTCGGCAAGTCCGACGAGCTGCTGGACATCGCGCTCAAGCTGGAGGAGCACGCGCTGAGCGACGACTACTTCGTCTCGCGCAACCTCTACCCCAATGTGGACTTCTACACCGGCCTGATCTACCGGGCCATGGGCTTCCCCACCGAGATGTTCACCGTGCTCTTCGCGCTCGGCCGGCTCCCCGGCTGGATCGCCCAGTGGCACGAGATGATCAAGGAGCCCGGCTCCCGGATCGGCCGTCCGCGGCAGATCTACACCGGCGTGGTGGAGCGCGACTTCGTGCCTGTCGAACAGCGCTGACCCGGCGAACGCCCTGGCAGGACGCCCCGGGCCGGCCTTCCTCCGAAGGCGGGCCCGGGGCGTCCGGCTTTTCCGCGGACATGCGAGTAAAGGGCGGGTAAGTCTGTGTAGTCGGCATCAAATGAAAAGCGCCCCATGTCCGATCCCCCCACGGGTCGGCATGGGGCGCTTTCCGCCCGGCTCGGATTCCCCCCACGGGATCCGCCCGGGAGTCGAGCGGTGGCACGCATCTGCCGGGACGCGTACTTACGGGAGGGCCGCTCAAAGCTCCCCGGGTACGTGCCCCGGCCACGCGTGGCCCGACCGTCCCCCAAGACGGTCCAGCACTGCCTGGTTAGACCAATCGCCGGCCGGAATGGTTACCCCTAAATGGTTGTGATCTAGGTCTCTTTGCAAAAGGGGCGTAAAAGGGCAAGAGCCCTGATGGGGAAATCAGGGCTCAGTTAAGGCGGTACTGGGACGCGCGGTGCGGGGCGCGCGGCACCGGCCGCCGGGATCAGGCGCGCCCGGCCAGTTCGTAGCCCGCCTTGTCCACGGCGGCCCGGATGGCCTCGTCGTCCAGCGGGCCGGTGGCGGTGACGGTGACCTTGCCGCCGGCGGCGTCGGCCTTGACCGAGGTGACGCCCTCGATGGCGGAGATCTCGCTGTTGACGGCGCCCTCGCAGTGGCCACAGGTCATTCCGGTCACCCGGTAGACGACGGTGGTGGCGGAGTTGGTCTGGGAAGTCATGCCGGTGCTCCTTGGGGGGTCGGTGGCCGTTCCGGCCGTGGCTGCGTCAACAACAATATACCCCCTGGGGGTATTCCCCAGGGGGTGGGCGGCCGCGGTGTCAGACCCTGCGGCGGGGGCGGTTGCCGGGACGCTGGGCCACCCAGAGCCGGATGGTGTCGGCGAACCAGTAGGGCTTTCCGCCTTCGGTGAGGTCCGGAAGGGGCAGCAGGCCATGCTTGCGATAGGAGCGCACGGTGTCGGTCTGTACCCCGATATGCGCTGCGATCTCCCGGTAGGACCAGAGTCGACGGTCGGTCATCTCTCGCGCCTCTCCGCTGCGCCGCAGCTCCGGAGGGGGTCCGGCGGGGGGACTGCGGCGCGGCCTTCTTGATCAGCACCCTGGCCCGGCTGAACGACGGGGCCCGCACCCCGGAACGGGCTGTCGATCGGCTGTGACAGAAGGCTCGCCCGAATGTGACGACCGTAACCGGCGGGTGACGCGCTGTCAGGGCCCGCGGTCAGCCCAGCCCCGCCCGCCCGGCCACCTCCGCCGTACTGACCGGCCGGTTCTCCCGCCGGGACAGCTCACAGGCCTCGGCGACCAGCAGGGCACGCAGGCCCTCGTCGCCGGGGCACGGGCTGTTCCGCGCGCCGTGCACGGCGCTGACAAAGGCGGCCAGTTCCGCCCGGTACGCCCCCGCGAACCGCTCCAGGAAGCCGGTCCAGGGCCGCCGGGGCGCGCCCGGGCCGCCCGGCTCGGCGGAGGTGACCGGCGTACGGTCGTCCAGCCCCACCACCCATTGGTCCCGCTCGCCGCACAGCTCGGTACGTACGTCATAGCCGGCGCCGTTGTACCGGGTGGCGGTGGCGCCGACCAGGGTGCCGTCGTCCAGGGTGAGCAGGGCGGTGGCGGTGTCCACATCGCCGGTCTCCCGGAAGCAGGGGGCGCCGCCGGCCGAACCCCGGGCGTAGACCTCGGTCACCTCCCGTCCGGTCAGCCAGCGCACCGCGTCGAAGTCATGCACCATGCAGTCCCGGAACAGCCCGCCGGACAGCGGCAGGAACTCGGCGGGCGGGGGAGCGGGGTCGGAGGTGACCGTCCGGATGGTGTGCACCCGCCCCAGCCGGCCGGAGCGCAGCGCCTCCCGGGCGGCCAGGTAGCCGGCGTCGAAGCGGCGCTGGAAGCCGATCTGCAGCAGGGTGCCGGCCGCGGCCACCTGGCGCAGGGCGCGGACGGTGCCCGGCAGGTCCACCGCGATGGGCTTCTCGCAGAAGACCGGCAGCCCGGCGGCGGCCGCCCGGCCGATCAGCTCGGCATGGGCGGCGGTGGCGGTGGCGATCACCACCGCGTCCACCCCCGATTCCAGCGCCCGGCCCACCTCGCCGGCCGCCCGGCCCCCGGTCTGCCCGGCCAGTGCCTCGGCCCGGGCCGGGTCGGCGTCGGCGACCAGCAGTTCGGCCACCTCGGGCATCCGGCTGAGGGTCCGGGCGTGGAACGAGCCGATGCGGCCCGCGCCCAGCAGGGCGATGCGCAGCGTCATGGGGTCAGCCGTTCTCCTCGGTCACGCCCCGCAGGAGCGCAGAAAGGCGCGGGTGCGGCGGGCGATGGGCAGTGGGCGGTCCGGCGGGCAGGGGTACATGTCCTGTTCGACGATGGCGAAGAGATCGGCGTCCAGCCGCTGGGCGGCCTGGAGCACCGGCTCCAACGCCGGTACGCCCAGTGGTGGTTCGCACATCACACCCTGGCGCACCGCCGGGCCGAAGGGAGTGCCCCGCGCGGTGACCTCGGCCAGTACGGCCGGATCCACCTGTTTGAGGTGGAGGTAGCCGATCCGTTCGCCATAGGTTTCGATCAGCCGGACGCTGTCCCCGCCGCAGTAGGCGTAATGCCCGGTGTCCAGGCAGAGGTTGACCAGCCGGGGATCGGTGGCGTCCAGGAAGCGCCGGACATGTTCCTCGGTGTCGATATGGGTGTCGGCATGGGGATGGACCGCGATCCGCAGCCCATAGCGCTCCCGCACCTCATGACCCAGCCGCTCCATTCCGGTGGCCAGGTCGCGCCACTGGGCGGCGGTCAGCTCCCGGTCCTCGATGGGCTCGGCGGTGCGGTCGTCCCGCCAGAAGGAGGGGATGACCACCAGGTGCCCGGCGCCCATCTCCTGTGCCAGAGCCGCCACTTGGGACACCTGCGCCCAGGTCTCCTCCCATACCGCGGGCCCCCGGTGCAGCGCGGTGAACACCGTGCCCGCGGACACCCGCAGCCCCCGCCGGGCGGTCTCCTCGCGCAACCGGCCCGGATCGGTGGGGAGATACCCGTAGGGGCCGAGCTCGATCCACTCGTACCCGGCCTGGGACACCTCGTCCAGAAAGCGGGGCCAGGGCACTTGCAGCGGGTCCTGGGCGAACCAGACACCCCAGGAGTCGGGCGCCGAGCCGATCCGGATGCGGTCCAGGGGGGCGGTGGGGGCCGATTCCCTGCTGGCTGATTCCCTGCGGGCGGAGTCCATACGGCGGGTGGCCCTTCTGTCGCCGGGACGGGCTGACCCCAGACTCCGGCCCGGAGCGAGAGGGTGTCAAGACTTCGACAGGACATACGGACGTAACGTCATGCCGGATGCCCAACACGTCTATATGTAAGGACAATTCCTTGACAGGCTTGAGCGGGCGCCGTTAGACCTGAGCCATGAGCGAGCCGCCTGCCGGACCGTATGACGTGATCACCATGGGCCGTCTCGGTGTGGACCTCTACCCCCTGCGGGCCGGGGTGCCGCTGGCCGAGGTGGAGACCTTCGGCCGGTTCCTCGGCGGGTCCGCCGCCAATGTGGCCGTGGCCGCCGCCCGGCTGGGCCGCCGCACCGCACTGGTCAGCCGCACTGGGGCCGACCCCTTCGGCGAGTTCCTGCACCGGGCGCTGCGCGGCTTCGGGGTGGACGACCGCTGGGTGACCCCGGTGGAGGGATATCCCACGCCGCTCACCTTCTGCGAGATCTTCCCGCCCGATGACTTCCCCATCTACTTCTACCGCCGCCCCAAGGCCCCCGACCTGCACCTGGACCCCGGTGATCTGGACCTGGACGCCATCGCATCCGCCGGGGTGTTCTGGATGACCGGAACCGGCCTGTGCGAGGAACCCAGCCGCACCGCCACCCTGGCCGCGCTCCGGGCCCGCGGCCGGCGCTCCCGCACCGTCTTCGACCTGGACTGGCGGCCGGTGTTCTGGGGCGGCGCGGGCGGCGCCTCCTCGGACGGCGGCAGCACCGGCCATGACGCCATGGCCGCCGCCCGGCCGCACTACGCGGCGGCGCTGGCCCGGGCAACCGTGGCGGTGGGCAACGCGGACGAATGTGAAGTGGCCACCGGAGAGCGCGAACCACGGGCCGCCGCCGAGGCCCTGCTGGCCGCCGGGGTCGAACTGGCGGTGGTCAAGCAGGGGCCCAAGGGCGTACTGGCCGTCCACCGGGACGGGACCGTTGCCGAGGTGCCACCGGTCGAGGTGGAGGTGCTCAATGGACTGGGCGCGGGCGACGCCTTCGGCGGGGCACTCTGCCACGGCCTGCTGGCGGGCTGGGAGTTGACCGAGGTGATCCGCTATGCCAATGCCGCGGGCGCGCTGGTCGCCTCCCGGCTCGCCTGCTCCTCCGCGATGCCGCGGCCCGCGGAGATCGAGGCCCTGCTGGCCGGGCAGCGCCCATGAGCATCACCATCGCCGACCTCACCACCGTCCGCAGCCGCCATCCCGAGGCCATCGCGGAGGCCGCCGCCCGGCGGCCCCGGCGCCCCCTGCTCGGCGACAGCGGCCGGCTGCTGATCATCGCCGCCGACCACCCGGCGCGCGGCGCCCTGGAGGTGGGCGGCCGGGGCCCGGTGATGGCCGACCGGGCCGATCTGCTGGAACGCCTCTGCCTGGCCCTGACCCGCCCCGGTGTGGACGGGGTGCTGGCCGGGGCGGACATCCTGGACGATCTGCTGCTGCTCGGCGCCCTGGACCACAAGGTGGTGATGGGCTCGATGAACCGCGGCGGCCTGCTGGGCGCCTCCTTCGAACTGGACGACCGCTTCACCGGCCCGGGCGCCGAGGACCTGGCCCGGCGCGGCTTTGACGCGGGCAAGCTGCTGCTGCGCCTGGACTACCAGGACGCCGGTTCGCTGCGGACCCTGGAGTCCGCCGCCCGGACGGTGGACGCGATGGCCGCCCGGCGGCTGCCGCTGTTCATCGAGCCTTTCCTGTGCAGGGGTTCGGGGGGACGGCTGCGCACCGATCTGAGCGGCCGGGCCGTGGCCACCTCGCTGGCCATCGCCTCCGGGCTGGGCGCCAGCTCCGCCTACACCTGGCTGAAGGTGCCGGTCACCGAGGACCCCGCCGACCTGGAACGCGCACTGCGGGCGACGACCCTGCCGGTGGTGCTGCTGGGCGGGGACGAGGGGACGGATGTGTACGAGGGCTGGCGAATGGGCCTGCGGCTGCCGGGGGTTCGGGGGCTGGTGGCGGGACGGGCTCTGCTGTACCCCGCGGACGGGGATGTGGTGGGTGCGGTGGATCGGGCGGTGGCGCTGCTATGAGGGTGCCCCCTCAGGGGCGCGGGGCCTTGCCGGTTATGCGGCTCCGCCGCGTGGGCGCGAACAGCCACACTCGGCCTGCGGCCGGACGACGGGGGATATGGGCAGACGCCGTTTCATTGCCGGGTGCGGGCCGCCGGTGGCTGGTCGCGCAGTTCCCCGCGCCCCTGACGGGGCGCCCCCAACAGCACTCACAGGAGACGACATCGTGACCGTCATCAAACACCACCTCCGGGGGAACCCCGCCCCGCACCGCCTCAACATCACCCCCCAAGGGGCCGGTTGGACCCACACCTCCCTCACCGTCCTCGAACTGCCCCCGGGCGGAACCCACACCCTCCCCACCGCCGACAGCGAATGGATCGTGCTGCCGCTCCGCGGCGCCTGTACCGTCGCCATCGACGGCCAAACCTTTGAACTCCACGGGCGGGCAAGCCCCTTCACGGCCACCACCGACTTCGCCTACGCCCCACGCGACGCGCAGCTCACCCTCACCACCGCCCACGGCGGCCGCTTCGCCCTCCCCGGCGCCCGCTGTGAACGGAGACTGGCCGCCCGTTACCGCCCCGCAAGCGGCATCCCCGTAGAGCTCCGCGGCAGCGGACCCTGCTCCCGACAGGTCAACAACTTCGCCGCCGCGGACACTTTCGAGTGTGACCGGCTGATCGCGGTGGAGGTGCTCACCCCGGGCGGCAACTGGTCCTCGTACCCCCCGCACAAGCACGACGAGGAACACCCGGGCGAGGAGTCCGCGCTGGAGGAGATCTATTACTACGAGATCTCCGAGGCGCATGGCACGCCCGGCCTGGGCTATCAGCGGGTGACCCCCTCCGGGCCGGACCACCGTACCGATGTGCTGGCCGAGGTCCGTACCGGCGATGCCGTACTGATCCCGGACGGCTGGCATGGGCCCTCCATCGCCGCCCCCGGACACGATATGTACTACCTCAATGTCATGGCCGGTCCCGGCGCCGAACGCCGCTGGCTTATCCGGGACCATCCCGAGCACGCCTGGATCCGCGACAGTTGGCCCGATCAGCCGGTGGACCCCCGGCTTCCGCTCTACCCGGCAGGAGATCCCCGATGACCCCACGGCCGGCCCGGCGGCTCACCGTCGCCCAGGCACTGGTGGAGTTCCTGGCTCACCAGTACAGCGAGCGGGACGGGCGGCGCCGGCGTCTGATCGCCGGCTGCTGGGGCATCTTCGGCCATGGCAATGTGGCCGGCATCGGCCAGGCCCTGCTGGAGACCGGGCAGCAGGCCATGCCCTTCCACCAGGGCCGCAATGAACAGGCCATGGTGCATGCGGCGGTGGGCTACGCCCGCGAGTGCGGGCGGCTCTCGGCGCAGGCGGTGACCACCTCCATCGGACCGGGCGCCACCAATCTGGTCACCGGTGCCGCGCTGGCCACCATCAACCACCTGCCGGTGCTGCTGCTGCCCGGCGACACCTTCGCCACCCGCCCCGCCGATCCGGTGCTCCAGCAGCTCCAGCGGCCCGGCGCGGGCGATGTCTCGGTCAATGACTGTCTGCGCCCGGTCTCCCGCTACTTCGACCGGATCACCCGCCCCGAGGCGCTGATCCCGGCCGCCCTGGAGGCCATGCGGGTGCTGGCGGACCCGGCCGAGACCGGCGCGGTCACCCTGGCCCTGCCCCAGGACGTCCAGGCCGAGGACTTCGACTGGCCCGAGGAGTTCCTCGCCGACCGGGTCTGGCCGGTGCGCCGCCCGGTGCCGGACCCGGATGCCGTGGCCGAGGCGGTACGGGCGGTACGGGCCGCGCGCCGCCCGCTGCTGGTCGTCGGCGGAGGCGTACGGCACAGCGGGGCCGAGGCGGAACTGTCCGCCTTCGCCCTGGCCACCGGTATCCCGCTGGCCACCACCCAGTCCGGCAAGGGCGCGGTGGACCACCAACTGCCCATGGACCTGGGCGGCATCGGCCACACCGGCACGGCGGTGGCCGGTCAACTCGCCCGCACCGCCGACCTGGTGATCGGCGTCGGCACCCGCTACACCGACTTCACCACCGCCTCGGCCACCCTCTTCGCCGATCCCGACGTCCGCTTTGTCAACCTCAACATTGCCTCCTTCGACGCCCATAAGCTCTCCGCCCTGGCCCTCACCGGTGACGCCCGCGCCGGACTCCAGGCGCTGCGCGCGGAGTTGACCGGCTACCGGGTGCCGGATGACTACGAGCGGGAGTACACCCGGGGCCGCCATGAGTGGCGCCGGATCACCGAACGCGTCCTGGCCCCGGGGCGCCCGGCGGACCGGCCCACCCAGTTGCAGGTGCTGGGCGCGCTCCGCCGGGTGGTGGGGGCGGAGGATGTGGTGATCAACGCGGCCGGTTCGCTCCCCGGCGATCTGCACCGCTTCTGGCCCTCGCATGGCACCGGCGACTACCACGTGGAGTACGGCTACTCCTGTATGGGCTATGAGATCCCGGCCGCGCTGGGGGTCCGGCTGGCCTCCGGCCGTACCGTCTGGGCCCTGGTCGGGGACGGCACCTATCTGATGATGCCCACCGAACTGGTCACCGCCGTCCAGGAGAACATCCCGGTCAGGGTGGTCCTGGTGCAGAACCATGGCTATGCCTCGATCGGCGGGCTGTCCGCCTCGGTCGGCGCCGAGGGCTTCGCCACCGCCTACCGCTACCGGGCCCCCGACGGTTCGTACACCGGCGACCCGCTCCCGGTGGACCTGGCCGCCAACGCCGCCTCGCTGGGCGTACGGGTGCTGCGGGCCCGTACCACCGCCGAGCTGGCCGAGGCGCTTCAGACGGCCCGTACCGCCGACGGCCCCGTGTGTGTCCATGTGGAGACCGAAACGGCCGACACAGTGTCGGGCGCGCCGCCCGCCCAGGCGTGGTGGGATGTGCCCGTCGCCCGTACCGCGACCCGCCCGGCGGCCCTGGCGGCGCGGGCGGAGTACGACAGGCAGGCCGCCGCACGTCGCCGGTATCTCCAGGTCAGCCGGTATCCCTAGGTCAGTGAGAGGCAGCAGATGAAGACCGTCAGCCACTGGATCGGCGGCCGGGCCGTCGAAGGCGCCTCCGGTTCATATGGACCCGTCACCGATCCCGCCACCGGCGAGGTCACCACCCGGGTCGCCCTGGCCTCGGCGGCCGAGGTCGATACGGCGGTGGCCAACGCCAAGGAGGCGTACCGCAGTTGGGGAACCTCCTCGCTGGCCGCCCGTACCTCGGTGCTGTTCGCCTACCGGGCGCTGCTGGACGCGCACCGCGAGGACCTGGCCCGGCTGATCACCGCCGAGCACGGCAAGGTGCACTCGGACGCCCTGGGCGAGGTGGCCCGCGGGCTGGAGATCGTGGAGCTGGCCTGTGGCATCACCACCCAGCTGAAGGGGGAGCTGTCCACCGAGGTGTCCAGCCGGGTCGATGTGGCCGCCATCCGGCAGCCGCTCGGGGTGGTGGCCGGCATCACCCCGTTCAACTTCCCGGCCATGGTGCCGCTTTGGATGTTCCCGCTGGCCATCGCCTGCGGCAACACCTTTGTTCTCAAGCCCAGCGAGAAGGACCCCTCGGCCGCCCTGCTGCTGGCCGAACTGGCCCAGCGGGCCGGGCTGCCGGACGGTGTGTTCAATGTGGTCAACGGTGACAAGGTGGCGGTGGACCGGCTGCTGGAACACCCGGATGTGGCCGCCGTCTCCTTTGTGGGCTCCACCCCCATCGCCCGGCATATCCACCGCACCGCCGCCGCCAACGGCAAGCGGGTGCAGGCGCTGGGCGGGGCCAAGAACCATATGCTGGTGCTGCCGGACGCCGACCTGGACGCGGCCGCGGACGCCGCGGTCTCGGCGGCCTATGGGTCCGCGGGGGAGCGCTGTATGGCGGTCTCGGCGGTGGTCGCGGTGGGCGACACCGGCGACGCCCTGGTGGCCAGGATCCGGGACCGGGCCGAGAAGATCAAGATCGGGCCGGGGAACGACCCCGCCTCCGAGATGGGCCCGCTGATCACCCGGGAGCACCGGGACAAGGTCGCCTCCTATGTCACCGGGGCCGCCGCCCAGGGTGCCGAAGTGGTGCTGGACGGCACCGGGTTCACGGTGGAGGGATACGAGAACGGGCACTGGATCGGGCTGTCCCTGCTGGACAAGGTGCCGGTGACGGCCGACGCCTACCGGGACGAGATCTTCGGGCCGGTGCTCTGCGTACTGCGTGCGGCCACCTATGAGGAGGGCCTGGCCCTGATCAACTCCTCGCCCTGGGGCAATGGCACCGCCATCTTCACCCGGGACGGCGGCGCGGCCCGGCGCTTCCAACTGGAGGTGCAGGCGGGCATGGTGGGGGTCAATGTGCCGATTCCGGTGCCGGTGGGTTACCACTCCTTCGGCGGCTGGAAGGACTCGCTCTTCGGCGACCACCACATCTACGGGAACGACGGCGTCCACTTCTACACCCGGGGCAAGGTGGTCACCACCCGCTGGCCGGACCCGCAGGACGGCGGGGTGGACCTGGGCTTCCCGAGCCATCGCTGAGGGCGTCCCTCAGGGTGCGGGGCGCTGAACCCGGAACCGCCTGGAACCAGCCATTCCGTAAGCTCAGGCCATGACCTGGTCAAGCGCCCTGAAGGACACCGCCCGAGCCGGGCTGACGATCGAGCGCACCCCGCTCGAACCGAAGCTCGCCCTGCGCAGTGCCTGCGGCGTCGCCCTGGTCATCGGTGTCCTGCTGGCCGTCGCCACCCCCGCCCTGGCCGTCTCCTCCGCCTTTGGCGCCTTCGCCGCCGGACTGGCCACTTTTCAGCGCAGCTGGCGGCCCCGCCCGGTGCTGGCGCTGGGGGTGGCGGCCGGACTGGGTATCAGCACCTTCCTCGGCTATCTGGCCGCCTTCAACCACATTGTCTTCGTCGTCCTGCTGACGGTATGGACCCTGCTGGCCGGAATGGCCTGGGCGGTGGGCCCGGTCTCCGGCCTGGTCGCCACCCAGACCGTCGCGGTGATGCTGGTGACCGTCACCCTGCCCACCTCCGTATGGGGCGCGGTGCACCATGCCGCGCTGATCGTGGTCGGCGGTCTGGTGCAGGCGCTGCTGATTGTGCTGTTCCCGATCAGGCCCTGGGGGCTGCAACGGGACGCCCTGGCCGACGCGCTGGCCGCCGAGGCGGACTATGCGCGCCGGCTCCGCCATGACCCGATGGCCCCCTTCGACCCCCATCCGCTGATCGAGGCCCGCGCGGCCGCCGAGCTCACACCCCGCCAGGCCCGTAACCGCCCACGCCAGCTGGGCGGCCCGCGCGGCATCGCGGAACGGCTGCGCCCGGTGCTGGCCGCGCTGGCCGACCCGGTGGTCGGCGCCCCCGCTGAGGGTCCGGAACGCGACCGGGTACGGGACCTGCTGGGCGCCACCGCCGTGGTGCTGGACGCGGTGGCCCGCGCCATCCGCTGGGGCAAGCCGGTGAAGCTGCCGCCGGAGGCGATGGCGGTGCTGCGGGTGCCGGAGTCCGGACCGATGCTCACCGGCCCGGCCCGCCGCTCCGCGTACCGGCTGATGGCCCTGCTGGGCGACGCGGTGGACCAGACCGACGAGCCGGGCCGCGGCACCCGCCGGGCACCGGCCCAGGAGCCCCGCCATCTGCTGCGGCCCACGGTGCCCCGTCTGGTGCCGGTGGTGCTGCGTGCCCTGCACCGGGAGGCCCGCTGGTCCTCGCCGGTCGGCCGGCACGCGGTACGGGTCTCGGCGGTGGCCTCGGTCGGCTATGTGCTGGGCACCGCGCTGCCGCTGGGCCATGGCTACTGGGCGCCGATGGCCTCGGTGATGGTGATGCGCCCGGACTTCGCCCAGACCTACACCCGGGGTGTGGCGCGCTTTGCCGGCACCGTGATCGGCGTACTGATCGGGGCGGCGCTGGCCGCCCTGCTGCACCCCGGGGTGTATGTGTGCGCCGCGCTGGCGGTGGTCTGCGTGGGGCTGGGCTATCTGCTCACTGGCACCGGCTACATCGTGGTCTCGGCCTGTATCGGCGCCTATGTGATCTTTCTGCTGGGCATGGTGGGCGAAGGCTGGTCGCAGACCGTCCAGGCCAGGGTGGCGCTGACCCTGCTGGGCGGACTGCTGGCCATGGCCGGGTACGCCCTGCTGCCGATCTGGGAGACGTCCCGGCTGCGCGACCGGCTGGCCGAGTGGCTGTCGGCCAACGGCCGTTATGCGCTGGCGGTGCTGGACGTCCACGCACGGCCCGCCGAGCGCAACCAGCGCCGGGTACGGGAGGCGTTGCTGGACCAGCGGGCGGCCAGAGTGGCCTGGGAGGAGGCGGCCGAACGCGCCCTGAAGGAGCCGGTACGCCACCGGGGCATCTCCCGCACCGCCGAACGCGCGGCGGACTCCGCGCTGGCCACCATGGGCCGGGTGACCATGCTGATGGAGGCCCACCTGCCGGACCGCGAGGCCCAACCCTCCCCGGCTGCCGGGCAGTTCGCCCGCGCATTGCAGCAAGCGCTCCCGGACGCGGTGACTGCTGTCCGCGAACGCCGCGCCCTGGACTGGTCATTGCCACGCCAGGCACTGGCCGAGTGGCACGCCCGGGAGGGCGACGAGGGAGTAGCCGTCCGCGGCTCCGAACTCCTGGTGGACGCCCTGGACGAACTGGCCGCGGCCTTGTCCCCCGGCCCCGGCGGCCGTAACCGGGCGGCGCGGCGCGGGGCTTGAGGGGCGCGGGGCAGCTGCCTTATGCAGCTCCGCCGCGCGGGCGCGCCCCCCACGGCCCGCGGCCGACCGACCTCTGCTGCTGGCAGTCGCCATCAACTCGCCGGGTACGCCCTGTCAGGGGCGCGGGGAACTGTGCGACCAGCCCAAGCGGACCCGCACCCGAGCGGCAACGGTCGCAGGCAGACGCCGTTTCATCGCCGGGTGCAGCCCGGTGGGCGTTGTGCCCACCCTCCCCCAGCTACCGCTGGGGGGTGCCCCCATCGCCCTGCGGCACGCCTGCCCACAACGCGGCGGTTGCGCCCCTTCAGGGGCGCGGGGAACTGCGCGAGCAACCACATACAACCCGCACCCGGAAACGTGCCAAACGCACCGCCCACCCCCTACCCCCCGAACACCCCCCCAAGATGCTCATCCACCAACCCCATCGCCGCCCCCGGCGCCAGCACATCCAGCAGCACCGCATTGGCCAGCCCATCCGTCAGCGCCAGCAACCGCACCGCCTCCCGCTCGGGGTCCAGCCCCGCCGTCAACTCGCCGCGCTCGGCGGCGATTCGTAGCTGGTCGGCCAGCAGACCGCGCAGCGCCAGCACCCCCTCCCGCGCCTGCGGCCGCAGCCCCTCATCGTGCAGAACCCGCACCAGGTACCCCAGTTGCACCCGCAGCGCAACCCGCTGCTCCTCCGACAGCGGCAGCAGCTCCGCCGCGATCTCCCGCAGCACCGCCCTAGGCGTCGGCTCCGGGTAACCGGTGGCCACCCGCTTGCGGATCCGTTCCCCGGACAGTGCGCTGAAGTGCTCCAGGGTGAAGCGCAGCATCTCCTCCCTGGTGGCGAAGTAGTGCTGCAACTGCCCCAGTGAGATACCCGCTTCGGCGGCCACATCGCGCAGACTGGCCCCCTCCAGACCCCGCGTGCTGGCAATCCGCCAGAGCGCTCCGGCGATCCGCTGCCGGCGCTCCTGGTGGTCCACACGCCTGGGCACTGCCGTCGCCCTCCCTTTTCCAAGTCAGCTGTATTGCTATACCTTACCGGCGGCACCAACAAGAGGGGGTTCACTCCATGACCGATACCGGGCTCAGGCTCCGCCCGCCGCGCAACAAGGTCGATCCCCGAGCCCGCCGCTGGTGGCGGACCCAAGCCCTGCTGCTGCCCGGCGGCCCGCTGCTGCTGACCGCCGCCGCACTGCTGCTGCTCTCCGTCCTCTTCTTCCCCGGCGCCCTGCCCTGGCTGGTCCCCCTCACCCTGCTTCTCCTGGTGCTGCCCGCCCTGGTGTTCATCCTGGTGATGCCGCGACTGCGCTATCGCGTACACGCCTGGGAGGTGGGGGAGTCGGCCGTCTACACCGCCGACGGCTGGTTCTGGCAGCGGCGCCGGATAGCCCCGCTGAGCCGGGTACAGACCGTGGACACCGTACGCGGCCCGCTTCAGCGCCGGTACGGACTGGCCACCGTCACCGTCACCACCGCGTCCACGGCCGGCGCGGTACGGATCGCGGGCCTGTCCGATGAGGACGCCCGGCAGATGGCCGAGCGCATCGCCGAAGCCGCCCGCCTGGTACGCGAGGACGCGACATGAGCGAGGTCAATGGAGACGGCATGAGCGAGGCCCGCGCAGGCGAAACCAGCGAGGCCAACAGCCAATGGCGCAAGCTGGATCCCCGCACCCTGCTCGCCCACTGCGCCTGGCTGGGCCCACCCCTGGGCTCGCTGGCCCTGACCGCCCTGGCCACCGGAGGGCACCTCACCACCCGCGCCTGGATCACCCTCGGCATCATCGCGCTGGTCTTCACCGTCATCACCGCGGCCGGTTTCGTCATCTGGCGCCGTACCCGGTTCCGGGTCACCACGGAAGCCCTGGAGTTGCGCACCGGCCTGCTGTCCCGCCGGTTCCGCTCCATCCCCCTGCACCGGATCCGCAATATCGACCTGACCGCCAGCCCCGTCCAGCGCGTACTGGGCCTGGTGGTGCTGCGCATCGGAACCGGCGGCCACCAGAAGCGGATTGCCCTGGAGACGCTCTCCCGCGCCGAGGCCGAACGCCTGCGTACCGAACTGCTCGCCCGCGGCGGGACACCGGCCGCCGA
This sequence comes from Streptomyces orinoci, assembly GCF_003121295.1. Classification (GTDB taxonomy): domain Bacteria; phylum Actinomycetota; class Actinomycetes; order Streptomycetales; family Streptomycetaceae; genus Streptomyces; species Streptomyces orinoci. Next base: position 691,603 of record NZ_PHNC01000029.1, on the reverse strand, counting down.
CGCGGTGCTCGCCACCGCCGATCCCCGCTGGCTGCGCTATGCCCCGCTCACCTTCTGGGTGTTCGGTGGGGTGCTGACCGCCGGCGGCGGTCTGTGGCGGGCCCTGGACGGCATGGGCATCAAACCCTGGGAAATCGGTCCGGTCCGGAACTCCTTCGCCGAACTCGGCCATCGCGCCCTGTGGTTGACGATCCCCCTCGCCCTGATCGCCGTCCTCGCACTGGGCACCCTCGGCGCCATCGCCCTCTATATCAAGGACTGGTGGCGCTACCGGCTGGAGTGGTCCGACCCCGCCACCCTGCGGGTCAGCCGGGGCCTGCTCACCACCCACTCCGTCTCCATCGAACGAGCCCGCCTGCGCGGCGTGGCCATCGACGAACCGCTGCTGCTGCGGGCCGGCGGCGGCGCCACGGTGCATGCCGTGGCCGGCGGGCTGGGCAACCAGGAGGAGAACGAGAAGCGCAGCATCCTGATGCCGCCCGCCCCCCGGGCCGAGGCGCTGCGGATACGGGCCGGGGTGCTGGGCGAGGAGATCGACACCGACCAACTGCGCCCGCATCCCCGGGTAGCCCTGCGCCGCCGTATCACCAGGGTGCTGGCCTGGGCCGTCCTCCCGGTGACCGTGGTCCTGACGCTCCTCGGCGCGCTGCTCACCCCCGTCCTCCTCTGGTGTGCGCTGGGCTGGCTGCTGCTCTCCGTCCCGCTCGCCCTGACCCTGGCGCGCAGCGCCTACCGGGCCCTGGGCCATGAACTGCGCGGCCGCTGGCTGGTGATCCGCTCGGGCACGCTATGGCGCCGGACGGTGGCCCTGGACCGTACCGCCGTGGTCGCCTGGACCTTCACCGACTCCCCGTTCTCCCGCCGGGCGGGCGTCTGCACCACCACCGCCGCGGTGGCGGTCGCCCGGTGCGCGGACGGACATCACATCCGCGATATGGCGGCCCAAGACGCCGCGGGCTTCGCGGAGTCGGTCACCCCCGGCCTGCTCCGCGAGTTTCTGGTGTGACGCGCGCCACGTCCGTCCCGCCGAATTTCTGTTATCCAGTGCCCTCCGGGCCGTCTCCTCTATGTCGGCTTGAACCAACGAGAGGGGTGTGTGGGCGTGCACATGGAGAATGTGGCCCTGATAGAGGCGGCGCGGGCGGGGGACACCGCCGCGCAGGACGAGCTGGTCACCGCCTGCATGCCGCTCGTCTACAACATCGTGGGACGGGCCCTCAACGGTCACGCGGACGTGGACGACGTGGTGCAGGAGACCATGCTCCGCGTGGTCAACGGCCTGCGCGAACTCCGCGACCCCGCCAGTTTCCGCTCCTGGCTGGTGGCCATCACCACCAACCAGATACGCGGCCACTGGCGCGCCCAGCGGCCGGAGACCCCGGTCAGTGAGCTGCCCGAGACGGTCGCCGAAGTGCCGGACCCCGCCGGGGACTTCGTCTCCCTCACCATTGTCCGCCTCGGCCTGCAGGGCCAGCGCCGCGAGGTGGTGGAGGCCACCCGCTGGCTGGACCCGGGCGAGCGGGAGACCCTCTCCCTGTGGTGGCTGGAGGCCGCCGGGGAACTGACCCGCGCCGAGGTGGCGGCCGCGCTGGAGCTCACCCCTCAGCACACCGCGGTCCGCGTCCAGCGCACCAAGGCCCAGCTGGACACCGCCCGTGGGGTGGTACGGGCCCTGTCCGTCACCCCCCGCTGCCAGGAACTGGCCTCTCTGCTCGCCCCCTGGGACGGTGTCCCGTCCGCCCTGTGGCGCAAGCGCATCGCCCGCCATGCCCGCACCTGCGGCCAGTGCGGTGGCGCCTGGTCGGCCCTGGTCCCCGCCGAGGGCCTGCTGGTGGGCTTCGGCCTGGTGCCGGTGACGGCGGCGCTGCTGGAGTGGTGGCGCAGCGGGGCGGTGCTGCACACCCAGTCGATGGCGGCTCAGTCGATGGCGGCCACCCAGTCCATGCCGGTGACCCAGTCCATACCGGGCGCCTCATCGACACCGGCCGGGCAGTCGATACCGTCCGCCTCCGCTGCCCCGTCCGCATCCTCCGCCTCGCATGCCAAGGGGCGCGGGCGCCGGCGCGCACGCCCCGGCAACCGCAAGGGCGCCCTGGCCGCCGGTACCGCCGTGGCCGTGCTGGCTGCCGTGGCCGGTGGGGTCTACCTCTTCAACGGCTCCCAGGACCGCGAGGTACGCGGCCAGTCCGCCACCGATGCCGGCCAGGTACGCGCCCTCAACGACCGCACCATCCCGGCGACTTCCCCCAGCCCCTCCGCCACCGTCCGCCCCAGCGCCTCCCCCTCCGCCAAGCCCAAGCCCTCCCCCTCCGCCTCCCGGACCGCCAAGCCCTCGGCCACCCCCACCACCGAGGCCCCCGAGCCCAGCGCCACCACCGAGCGCCCGGCTCCCAAGCCGGTGGCGCCCACCGTGGACGACGCCTCCGGCTCCCTGGCCGAGCAGGTGATAGCCCTGGTCAACGCCGAACGCGCCAAGGTGGGCTGCTCGCCGGTCCGCAACAACTCCCAGCTGGCCGCCGCCGCCCAGCGCCACTCCGACGACATGGCCGCCCGTAACTTCTTCGACCACACCAACCCCGATGGCCAGGGCCCGGGCGAGCGCATCACCGCCGCCGGCTACCAGTGGAGCACCTATGGCGAGAACATCGCCTATGGCCAGCAGACCCCTGCCTCGGTGATGGACTCCTGGATGCACAGCTCCGGCCACCGCGCCAACATCCTCAACTGCTCCTTCAAGGACCTCGGCGTAGGCGTCAACCAGGCCCCCGGCGGCCCCCGCTGGACCCAGGACTTCGGCGCCAAGTGAGCCCTCTGGGGCGCGCGTAAGGGACGTGGGGCCGCACCGGATACGCGGCTCCGCCGCCCGGGCGCGCCCAATGGCTGGTCAACCAGCCGCACAATGGCCACACTTGCAGCATTGACGAGGCGGCGCCCGGGGGAGCCGCGCCGCCTCCAGAGCTCATGGAGCCATCGGTGCCGATAGAAGTCCCGTTAACACTCACCCCGCAACAGGCGGCCCAGGGTGTCGTCCAGACCGTCCAACTGTCCACCGGCCCGCTCACGGTGCGCATTCCGCCCGTACCGGACGGCGCGCTTATCACGGCGCCCACCGCACAGGGCGAGGTGCTGATCCGCATCCATGTGGTCGCGGCGGCCCGGCCGCCCGCCAACAGAGGCCCGCGCGCAGGGCTGCTGGCCTTCCTGGGCCTGGCCGCCGTGGTGGCCCTGGTCTTTGCCTTTAACCACCACGGCTCCAGCTCCTCGGCGTCGTCCGGCAGCAGTTCGCCCACCCCCTACAGCTACGCCAGGCCGACCGACACCTACTCCCCACCGGCCGCACCGACGTACCACTATGTGCCTCCGGTACCCCGCTTCACCCTGCCCCCCATCACCCTGGCCCCGCCCCCGGCCCTGCCGCACACCACCGGGACCTGCCTCAACGGCACCATCCCGGACTCCACCACGCCGGTGACCGTGAGCAATGTCCATGAGGTCGCCTGCTCCGCCTCCGATGCGCACTACAAGGTCATCCAAGTCTTCTACGCGACCAGCGACATGGAGAAGTGCCGGAGCATCGACGGCACGGAATACACCTTCTCGGAGCGGATGACGCGAGGTGGGGTGACGCTCAACCAGTATGTGTACTGCCTGAAAGGGCTGGGCTCCTACGCCCGTTGAGGCCGGGCCCCCGTACGCCCTGGGCGGCGACTTGCGGCGCCGGGCGCGCCCACGCCCTGGCCGCAACCCCCGCACCCCCCACGGCTACCGTCCCCCCGAAGGCGTACCCTTCACCACCGCCCGCAGATACTCGCGATTCATCCGCCCGATCGAAGTCAGCGGAATCCCCTTGGGGCAGGCAACCGCGCACTCACCGGTGTTGGTGCAACCGCCGAAGCCCTCGGCGTCCATCGCCTCGACCATCCCCCGTACCCGGGACTCCCGTTCCGGTGCCCCCTGCGGCAGCACATTCAAATGCACCACCTTCGCCGAAGTGAACAGCATCGCCGAACCATTGGGGCAGGCGGCCACACACGCCCCGCAACCGATGCACTCCGCGTGCTCGAACGCGAGGTCCGCCACCGGCTTTGGTACCGGCGTGGCATGCGCCTCCGGCGCGGAGCCGGTCGGTACGGAGATATAGCCGCCGGCCCCGATCACCCGGTCAAACGCCGACCGATCGACGACCAAGTCCTTCACCACCGGGAACGCCGCCGCCCGCCAGGGTTCGACGTCGATGGTGTCGCCGTCGGCGAAGTGCCGCATATGGAGCTGGCAGGTGGTCGTCCGCTCCGGGCCGTGCGCCTGGCCGTTGATGACCATGCCGCAGGCCCCGCAGATGCCTTCCCGGCAGTCGTGGTCGAAGGCGACCGGCTCCTCACCCTCCAGGATCAGCCGCTCATTGAGCTGGTCGAGCATCTCCAGGAAGGACATGTCCTCGCTGATCCCGGTGACTTCGTAAGGGGTCATCGCGCCGGGCTCGTCCGCGTTGCGCTGGCGCCAGATGCGCAGGGTCAGTTTCATCAGATGTACCTCGGGCGTTGGTGGAAGGCGTTGTCATACCGGCGGACGTGGCTCACGTATAGCTCCGCTGGGCGGGCCGGACATACTCGAAGTGCAAAGCCTCCCGGTGCAGCACGGGCGCCGCGCCCGTACCCGTGAACTCCCAGGCCGCCGCGTATGCGAATTCCTCGTCCTTGCGCGCGGCCTCACCGTCGGGAGTCCGGCTCTCCTCGCGGAAGTGACCGCCGCAGGATTCCGTCCGGTGCAGAGCGTCCAGGCACATCAGCTCGGCGAGTTCCAGATAGTCAACGATGCGATTGGCCTTCTCCAGGGACTGGTTGAGTTCCACCCCGCTCCCCGGCACCTTGATCCGCCGCCAGAATTCCTCCCGCAGTGCGGGAATCCGGTCCAGTGCCTTGCGCAGCCCATGCTCGGTACGGGCCATTCCGCACTCGTCCCAGAGCAGTTCGCCGAGTTCACGGTGGAAGGAGTCGGCGGTGCGGTCGCCGTTCACGGCCAGCAGACGCTCCAGGCGCCCGGCCACTTCCGACAATGCCGCCCGTACCGCCGGGTGGTCGTCCGGGACCTCCTCCTGCGGATGCCGGGCCAGATAGTCATTGATCGTCGCCGGCAGGACGAAATAGCCGTCGGCCAGGCCCTGCATCAGGGCCGAGGCACCCAGCCGGTTGGCGCCATGGTCGGAGAAGTTGGCCTCACCGATGGCGAACAGGCCGGGGACGGTGGTCTGGAGGTCGTAGTCCACCCATAGCCCGCCCATGGTGTAGTGGATGGCGGGGTAGATGCGCATCGGAACCTCGTAAGGGTTCTCGGCGGTGATGCGCTCATACATCTCAAAGAGATTGCCGTACTTGGCCTCGACGGCCGCCCGCCCCATCCGGCGGATCGCGTCCGCGAAGTCCAGATAGACGCCCTGCCCGCCGGGGCCGACTCCCCGCCCCTCGTCGCAGACATTCTTCGCGGCGCGGGAGGCGATATCGCGCGGCACCAGATTGCCGAAGGAGGGGTAGATCCGCTCCAGGTAGTAGTCGCGCTCGGATTCGGGGATGTCCTGGGGCGCCCGCTGGTCCCCCGCCCGCTTCGGCACCCAGATACGGCCGTCATTGCGGAGCGACTCGCTCATCAGCGTCAGCTTGGACTGATGGTCGCCGGAGCGCGGAATGCAGGTGGGATGGATCTGGGTGAAGCAGGGATTGGCGAAGTAGGCACCGCGCCGGTGCGCCCGCCAAATCGCCGTGGCATTGGAGTTCTTGGCGTTGGTGGAGAGATAGAAGACATTGCCGTAGCCGCCGCTGGCGAGCACCACGGCATCCGCGAAGTGGGTGGAGAGGGCACCTGTGAGGAGATCACGGGCCACAATGCCCCGGGCCCGCCCGTCGATCACGATCAGGTCCAGCATCTCGGTGCGCGCATGCATCTCCACCTGCCCGGCGGCTATTTGCCGGGAGAGCGCCTGATAGGCGCCGAGCAGCAGCTGCTGCCCGGTCTGGCCGCGGGCGTAGAAGGTGCGGGAGACCTGGACGCCACCGAAGGAGCGGGTGTCCAGCAGGCCGCCGTATTCCCGGGCGAAGGGCACCCCCTGGGCCACGCACTGGTCGATGATTTCCACCGAGATCTGGGCGAGGCGGTGGACATTGGTTTCCCGGGCCCGGAAGTCACCGCCCTTGACGGTGTCATAGAACAGCCGGTGGATGGAGTCGCCGTCATTGCGGTAGTTCTTGGCCGCGTTGATACCGCCCTGGGCGGCGATGGAATGGGCCCGGCGCGGGGAGTCCTGATAGCAGAACTGGACGACCCGGTAACCCTGTTCGGCCAGCGTCGCCCCGGCGGCGCCGCCGGCCAGTCCGGTGCCCACCACGATCACCGTGTGCTTGCGGCGGTTGGCGGGGTTGACCAGCTTGGCGGCGAACCGGCGCCGGTCCCAGCGCTCGGCGATGGGGCCGGCGGGGGCCTTGGTGTCGATCACCGGTTCACCGGTGGTATGGCGGAGGTAACTCGACATGATCAGCTCACGACTCCTGTCAGAACGCCCACCGGAACGGCGATAAAGCCACAAGTCAGCACCGCCGCCAGCAGATTGGCCATGGCCTTCAACGCCCGGTCCCGGCGCGGGGAGTTGGCGCCGAGCGTCTGGGCCGCGCTCCAGAACCCATGCCGGATATGCAGCCCCAGCGCGAGCATCGCGGCGATATAGAAGGCGGAGACATACCAGCGGTCGAAGGAGGCGACCAGATTCTGGTACGGATGGCCCTCCTGGTGGTTGGGGTTCACGGTGAGCGTGGTGAGGTCCAGGATGTGCCAGATGATGAACAGGGCGAGAATCACCCCGCCCCAGCGCATGGTCCGGGTGGCATAACTGCTGCGCCGCCGGGAGTGCCGGTACTTCGCCGGGCGCGCCGCCAGATCGCGGCGGCTGAGCTGGTACGCGGACACGCCATGCAGCACCACCGAGGCGGTCAGTACCACCCGGGCCAGCCAGAGGAACCACATATGGTGCAGAAAGGGCTCGCCAATGGTGCGTATCCAGTGCCCGTAGCGGTTGAACTCCCCGGCCCCGAAAAAGACCTTGAGGTTGCCCAGCATATGGGCCACCAGATAGGCCAGCATGATCAGGCCGGTGCCGGCCATCACCGCCTTCTTGCCCACGGTCGAGCGCCATAGGGAGCCGATAAGGGACGGGTCGCGGGCCGTCCGGGTCGTCGCCAGTGCCATGGACCCGACGCTAGGTCGGCAAGCGGTGATGCGTCCAAGACATGGTGCAGCTGGTTTCCATAGGCAATGCCTATCTACGATGATGGAGTGCAACTCCAGCAGCTCCGTTATTTCGCGGCCCTCGCCGAAGTCCGTCACTTCACCCGGGCCGCCGAGACGCTGCATGTCGCCCAGCCCTCGCTCTCCCAGCAGATCCGGGCACTGGAACGGGAGTTGGGGGCCGCACTGTTCCACCGGGCGCGCGGCAACATCACCCTCACCGACGCCGGGGAGGCGCTGCTGCCGCTGGCCCGCCGCATCCTGGCCGACACCGAGACCGCCCACCGTGAGGTGCAGGAGGTCGCCCAGCTACGGCGCGGCCGGGTGCGGCTGGGTGCCCCGCCCAGCCTGTGCGCCAGCCTGGTCCCCGATGTGCTGCGCGCCTATCACGCCCGTTTCCCCGGCATCGAGCTGCTGATCGACGAGGGCGGCTCCCAGGACCTGGTGCGCACCCTGGCCGCCGGTGGCCTGGACCTGGCGCTGATCATCACCCCGCTGGGTGTGGGCGCCCCGGCCCTGACCACCACCGAACTCCTCCATGAGGAGCTGGTGGTGGTCACCTCGCCGTCCGTACCGCCGCCGACCCGCCGCGCCCGGCTGCGCGTCGAGGAGCTGCGCGGACTGCCCATGGTGATGTTCCGGCGCGGCTATGACCTGCGGGAGATGACCATCGCCGCCTGCCGGGCGGCCGGTTTCGAGCCCTCCTTCACCGTGGAGGGCGGCGAGATGGATGCCGTACTGGGCTTTGTCCGGGCCGGGTTGGGCCTGGCGGTGGTGCCCGGCATGGTGGCGGCCCGCTCGGGGCTGCGGGTCACCCCCTTCGCGGACGGCCGGATGCGCCGTACCGTCGCGGTGGCACACCGCAAGGACGCCCCACCGCCGCGCGCCGCACGGGAGCTGCGGGCGGTGCTGATGGAACATCTGGCGGGAGAGGGGCGCCGGTCCGGCGAGTGCTCATAGGCGGCGCCGGACGGCCGCTCGCCAGCCGTCCCCATGGTGCGGGCGCTAACAGAACGGTAGTTTTCCGGACACATCCCATCCGGTGACAGACGGTCACCCGTCCGCTTCACCGACGAAACCTTTGCGTCTGCCATGCGTTTATCCGGGCTGCGACCGGTCACTGGCCGTGAGCTCGTTCCGTCAGACCGAACAAAGGTGTCACCACATGTCACGATTCGCCAAGGCAGCTGTACTGACCGCCTCAGTGGGCTTCGCTCTTGCCGGCGTCACCGGCACCGCCGTAGCCGACGCGGACGCGGAAGGCGTTGTCGCCCACTCGCCCGGTGTGCTCTCCGGTGATGTCATCCAGATCCCGATCCATGTGCCGATCAACCTCTGTGGTAACTCCATCGACATCGTCGGTCTGCTGAACGCGGCGAGCGGCAACGTCTGCATCAACTCCTGACGCGCGGAGCACCCTCCGCGACCGGGACGCCCGCCACAAGCGGACCGTCCCCCGGCGTGGCGCCCCCGACGCGGTCGGCGGGCGCCACGCCCGTGTCTGTCACCGGACGGCGGCCTCCTCGGCCGTCCCATGGTCCGGCTCGGCGGCCGGGGCCGGCAGGGCGATGGCCGTGACCACCAGGCCACGGTCCACCAGCCAGCGGCCGGTGAAACCGGCCAGCCGCTCCCCGCCCACCACCGGACCGGGCACCAGCAGCCGGGCCTCGAAGGTCCCGGCCGCCGCGTCAATGGACAACTCGGCCTCGGAGAAGTCCAGTTCCCGCTCGGTGAGCGGATACCAGGTCTTGAAGACGCTCTCCTTGGCGCTGAACAGCAGCCGGTCCCAGTGCACCTCCGGCCGCTCGGCGGCCAGCCGCGCCAGATGGGTGCGCTCGCTCTCCAGGGAGACGACACGCAGCACACCGTCCGGCAGCGGACCGTGGGGCTCGGCGTCTATCCCCAGCGAGGCCGCGTCCGCCACCCCGGCCACCACGGCGGCCCGGTAGCCGTCGCAGTGGGTCATGCTGCCGACCACCCCGCCCGGCCAGCGCGGCGCGCCGCGCCGGCTGGAGAGCAGCGGTGCCGGGGCGTACCCCAGCCGCCCGAGCGCCGCCCGGGCACAGACCCGTACGGTGGCGAACTCCCGCTGCCGCTTGGGCACCGCCCGTGCCACTGCGGCGGCCTCCTCGGGGAACAGCACGCCGGTCACGTCCTGCGCCGCGTCCTCGAACGCCTCCTCGGCCACCGCCCAGGCAGGCACCAGTCGCTCGATCAATGGATGAACCCCTCCCGGTCGTCGGCCGGCACCGGCAGGATCTGCCGGGGCAGCCGCCGTGGGCCGCGGGGCCGCCATTCGCGCGGGTAGCCGACCGAGACCTCCTCGAACCGGACTCCGTCATGCCGGGTCACCCGGGGGATGTGCAGATGCCCGTAGACCCCGGCGGCGGCCCGGAACCGCAGATGCCAGTCGGCGGTGAGCTCGGTGCCGCACCACTGGGCGAAGTCGGGGTAGCGCAGGATCCGGGTGGGCTCGCGCACCAGCGGCCAGTGGTTGACCAGCACCGTGCGCAGGTCCGGGTCAACGGCCGCCAGCCGGCGCTCGCTGTAGGCCACCCGGGCCCGGCACCAGTCCTCCCGGGCGGGATAGGGGTCCGGGTGCAGGAAGTACTCGTCACTGCACACCACCCCGGCCTCCCTGGCCCGGCGCAGCGACTCCTCCTTGCTGTCGGCCCCCGGCACCCGGAACGAGTAGTCATAGAGCACAAACAGCGGCGCCACCGCCACCGGCCCGCCCGGCCCGTCCCACACCGGGTAGGGGTCCTCGGGCGTGTCGATGCCCAGGCCGCGGCACAGCTCCACCAGGTGCAGATAGCGCTTCTCGCCCCGCAGATCACAAGGGTCCTGGGGGACGGTCCACAATTCATGGTTGCCCGGCGCCCAGATCACCCGGGCGAAGCGCCGCGCCAGCAGGGTCAGCGCCCATTCGATGTCGGCGTAGCGCTCGCCGACGTCCCCCGCGACGATCAGCCAGTCGTCCTCGGTGACCGGACGCAGGGATTCCGTGACGGCCCGGTTGTCCTGGTAGGCGACGTGCAGATCACTGATGGCCAGCAGATTCCCGGTGGGCACGGCGACGTCCTTATCGTTCTCGTCTTCCACGACTGCTCATGACTACGACGGAACTCAACCCGCTCACCTGCCGAGTTGACCCCCAGGCCCGCCTCTCGCGCCCGGATTGAGGCTAATACGGGCCGGGGAGGGAGGGGAAGGGCGGACCGGAGGCCGCGTCATCTCCGGTGCGAAATGTGCCAGTTCCAGGAGGAAACCGCTCAGCCGGCCTCCGCTGCGGTGATCTCCGCGCAGACGCGATGGGCGGAGTCGAGGGCGCCCTCGATATAGCCGCACCAGCGGGTGGATGTCTCGGTGCCCGCCCAGTGGATCCGGCCGACCGGGCGGCGCAGGGCGGGCCCCAGGAGGGTCCAGGCGCCGGGCGGGAAGAGTGCGGCGTATCCGCCCCGGGTCCATGGCTCGGCCGCCCAGTCCACCTCCGTGTAGTGCTGCGGTTCGCCGGCCCGCGGACCGAAGAGACGGGCCAGCTGGGCGGTGACGGCGGCCCGGCGGTCGCCCGGCGACCGGCGGGCATGGGCTCGGGCGGCGGAGCCCTCGACAAATCCGAGGAGGACGCCGTACGAGGCGTCCCGGGGGGAGCTGTCGAAGGCGGCGCGCATCGGCCCGCACAGGCTGGTGACCTGCCCGCTGAGGTTTTCCCGCCGCCAGAAGGGTGCCGGATACAGAGCCACGCACTTGACGACGCTGCCCATCGGCAGCCGTTGGGTGAGCGCGTCTCGCTCCGCGGGGAGCGGCGGGTCGTAGTGAATCCGGCAGGCGAGCGTGGGCGGGACGGCGACCACCACATGCCGGGCGCGCCAGGTGTCACCGTCCGCCGTCCGGACCCGGACGGTGCCGTCGTGCTGGGTGATGGAGCGGACCGCCGTCTCCAGCCGTACGCGCCCGGCGAGTTGGTCCGCCATGCGGAGTGCCAGCGCCTGGGCCCCCTCGGCGAGGTGGTCCTGCTGTGCGCCGCCCTCGGTGCGCAGCAGCGCGTCGAAGCTGCCTGCTGCCCGGGCGTAGAACAGGGCGTGCAGCAGCGAGAGTTCGGCCGGCTGCGCGGACCAGACGGCCTCGCAGGCGAGGGTGAACAGGCGGCGTCCGTGCCGGGTGCGGACGTGACGGCGGATCCAGTCGCCGAGCGTGGCGGCGTCCAGCCGCGCGGCGTGCGGGGAGCGCCAGGGTGCCGCGCAGTCAATGGTGCGGGCGAGGTGCTCGAACTGCCGCAGGGCGAGGGCGACATCGAGCAGGGCATGCGGGGCGCAGTGCGGAACGGAGCCCGCATAGCGGTGCGGACGGCCGCGGGTGTCCTCTACGAGGTGCCGGCCCGAGGCGTGGGTGGGGAGAGGATGGAGGCCGAGCTCGGCGGCAAGGGCATAGGCGCGGGACTGTCCCGGCCCGATGAACTGTCCGCCGAGTTCCACGAGCCGGCCGTCGGCCGAGGTGGTCAGCACCCGGCCGCCGACCCGGGCGCGGGCCTCCAGCACGATGGTGTCGGCCCCGCGCCGGTGCAGGGCGCGGGCGCAGGCGAGGCCGGCCATTCCGGCTCCCACGACGACGACATCGACGCTGCGGTGCACCGCGGCTGTTGGGGGAGTGAAGGTGGTAGTGCGGCGGTGGGGCATGGGGACTCCTGGACAGGACGGACCTGACCGGCGCACCCCATCCGCCATACCGGCGCCGGCCCCGCTGTGTGCGGCGCTCTGCGGCACATGATGGGCAGTGGGGTACGACCCGTCAACTGGCCGGTTCTGCCGTTTTATCCGCCCTGTAAGGGCCGTCACGATGGCTACGGGTTTCCGGGTGCCGCCATATGATCCAAAGGATCATACATACTTGCGTGTATCATTTTGGCGGTGGCGGCACCGGCCTGCGGGCACAGGCCCCGCGGACGGTGCCGGTCCACCCGTCCGAGCACGGCCAAGCTGGGGGGAGTCTTGGGCGCAGCAGACAGTTGTTCCGCCGCACCGGGCAGTCGCACCGCCTTGGTCAAGGTCACCGAACTCGTCCTGGGTCACCGCCGGTTGGTGCTCGCTCTGACGGTGGTCGTGGTGGCGCTGGCCGGCTGGTACGGCTCCGGGGCCGTCGGGCGGCTCTCCAACGGCGGGTATGCGGCTGAAACCGCCAGTGAACGGACGGCGGAGGCCGAACTGCGCGCGGCCTTCTCCATGGAGCGTCCCCGGCTGGTTCTCCTGCTCCGTGCAGACGCGCCCGTGGACTCCCCGGCGGTCCGCCGGGCCGGCCTCGACTACGTCCGGCAGGTCGAGCGGCTGCCGGGCGTGACGGCGGCGCAGTCCCCGTGGACGACGGGCGATCCGCTGTTGCGTGCCCGCGACGGCCGCTCCGCCGTGGTCGCCGTGAGTCTGGCCGGTGACGACGACCGGGCCCAGCGGACGGCCAAACGCATCGTCCCCGGACTGACGGGACGTCATGTCCCATTCGACGTCATGGCCACCGGCGAGGCGGAGTCCAGCGCCGAACTCCAGCGGCAGAGCGACAACGATCTGGCGCGGGCCGAGCTCTTCGCCGCTCCCGTGATCCTGCTCGTCCTGCTGGTGGTCTTCCGCACGGTCCTGGCCGCGCTGCTGCCCTTCGCGGTCGGCGTGGTCGGCGTGGTGCTGACCCTGACCATCCTGCGGGTGGTGACCGAGTTCACCGATGTCTCGGTCTTCGCGCTCAATCTGACGACGGCTCTGGGGCTCGGACTGGCCGTTGACTACAGCCTCTTCCTCCTGATGCGGTTCCGGGAGGAGACGTCCCGGGGGAGGGACGCCCATGACGCGGCGGTCACCGCGGTACGGACGGCGGGGCGGACGGTGTTTTTCTCCTCGCTGACCGTCGCGCTGTGCCTGAGCGCCCTGTTGCTCTTTCCGCTGTACTTCCTGCGCTCCCTGGCCTATGCGGCGATTCCCGCGGTGCTCAGCGCCGGGGTGGTGGCCGTGGTCGTTCTGCCCGCGGCGCTGCTGGCCGCGGGCCGGTGGCTGGAGGCCGGGGACATCACTCCCTGGCTGCGCAGGCTCGGCCACCGGCCATCCGTGGGGGCCGCCGAGTCCTGGTGGTCGAGGCTGGCAACCCGGATCTCCCGCCGGCCGCTGCGGGTGGCCCTGCCCGTCGCCGGGTTCCTGGTACTGCTGGGACTGCCGTTTACCCAAGCCACGTTCGGTCTGACCGATGAGCGGGTGCTGCCCGCCCACGCCGAGGCGTACCGCGCCGCCCGCTTTATCGAGGGCCACTTCGACAAGGGAGTGCTCGACCCCATCCAGGTGGTGGTCCGGGGCGCCTCTCCCGGTGCCGGAGAGGCGTATCTGCGGCAGGTGTCGCGGCTCGACGGCGTCGCCTACGCCATGGGCGCCTCCGGTCGCTATGAGCACGGGACGAGGACGGGCCCGGCCAATCTCCCGCCCGACGCCTATGAGCATGCCGGGGTCACCCGGATCATGGCGGTGCCGGAGGACAACGCCTTCTCGGACCGCAGCGAGCAGGTCGTCCGGCACATCAGAGCGGGTCCCGGGCCGGGCGAGAGGTTTGTCGCGGGCGCGTCCGCGCTCTTCACCGACACCAAATCGGTGATCACCGACCGGCTTCCCTATGCGGCGGGCCTCATCGCGCTGGTGATGTTCGTCCTGCTGTTGCTCTTCACCGGCAGCCTGGTAGTGCCCCTGAAGGCCATCTTCTTCAACACGCTCAGCCTGACCGCCTCGTTCGGAGCGATGGTGTACGTCTTCCAGGACGGCCATCTCAAGTGGCTGGTGGGCGACTTCGTCTCGACCGGATACCTGGATGTGACGGTACCGGTCCTGATGTTCTGCGCCGCATTCGGCCTGTCCATGGATTACGAGATCTTTCTGATGTCACGGATCCGTGAACAGTACGCATTGCACGGCGACAACACCCGCGCGGTGATCGAGGGCGTCGGCAGGACGGGCTCGATCATCACGGCGGCGGCCGTACTGATCGGAGGGGTGCTGCTGGCACTCGCCAGCTCCGGTGTCTCCGTGCTCAAACTGCTCGGGCTGGGCATGTTCCTGGCCGTGCTGGTGGACGCCGTGGTGATCCGTGGCGTGCTGGTACCCGCGTTCATGCTGGTCATGGGACGCGCCAACTGGTGGGCGCCACGCTGGTTGCGGTGGCTGTACGCGCGGGCCGGGCTCAAGGGGGAGGGCTGACCGGTCCGCGCGCCGAGCGACTGACCATGTCACATCTGTTGGATCGGGGGAGCTTTGTGATGCGAGTCATGCCGAGCGATATGACGAGTCCGCTGTGCGCATCCCACACGGTGGACTGTCATGTCATCCTCGTCGGGTCGTGGTCCGCCATGCCCGAGGGACGGTTCCAGCAGTCCGGGGGGATGGGGGTCTACCGCTGCGCCGACCGCGACGAGCTCGCGCCGGCCGTGCACACCCGCAGCGCCGACTGGGTCCTGGCCGGACAGGAACTGGACGACGGTGACATCGAGACCGCCGTTTCCGGCGCCCGGGCCGTCCGTGAGAACGTCCGTCTGGCCATGCTGGGGCGGCGGGGGGACTGGCGCCGGCGCGACCGCTGGATGCGCCGGGGTTGTCAGGTCTACCTTGAAGAAACGATAAGTCTGAGTCGCGCCGCCGCCGCCCTGCGCGCCGCCCGCGCCCTCGACGTCAATGTGATGGACCGCGTCTTCAGCGACGCTCTCCGCGAACGGGCCACGGGCCCCGCTCCCCATCTCACCCGGCGCGAACGCGACGTCCTGGAACTCCTCGTCCGGGGGCTGCGCAACCGCGAGATCGCCGGCGTGCTGTTCGTCAGCGAGAACACCGTCGAGTACCACATGCGGCACCTGCTGGCGAAGTTCAGCGCCCGCAACCGCCTGGAAGTCGTCGAACGGGCCACGGTGCTCGGCCTGGCCTGAGCGTCCCGGAATTCCCACGGAATCCCGTGATGTCCGTCCCGCCGGGTGCTCCTGCCGTGCTGCGAATTGCGCCTCCTCGATTGAGATCGCCTGGGTGGAGTCCGAGTAATCCGCGAAATCCCACGGCAACCCGTGAGGCCGGTTTTACCCGGTCGTCCTAGGGTGATGACGCACCATCAGGAAAGCCCAAGTGAAGGAGGGGAAGGCAATGGCGGACATTACGTTCGAGATTGTGGACGAGCAGGTATCGAGCCTTGAGGCCATCGGTGTCGAGGAAGGCTGCAGCACCTCCACGTCCACCTCCTCGCTCGACATCTCCGAAGTCGAGTTCGAGTAATCACCGCAGTATCCCGGGCGTGCGTCCGCACTCCGTCTCGCGACGGAGCGGGCGCACGCCGTCATGTGTTGCCCCCTGCCGGAAGGACCACCGGGATCAGCCATGCGGAACGACACCGCCCATCAGCGCCGGATCCAGGGCGACTACCACCATGGGCTCTTCCACGCACTGGACGACTGGGACCGCTCCTACGCCGACGCCCTCGACCTGGCCGGCGACCCCGCACAGGCCCGTGCGCTGGGTCTTGACCAACTCGGCCACTTCGGGCCGCCCGGCTGCGACCTCGTCGTCGCCGCCCTCACCCGCCTCCTCCCGCCCGGCGGCCCCCTCACACTCGCCGAACTGGGCTGCGGCCTCGGGGGCGCCCTCCGCCACCTCACCACCGGGCTGCGCGCCCGGGGCCGTACCGTCGCAACGCCCGTCGGAATCGACATCGTTGCCGAACACATCCGTCTCTGCGCCCGCATCGCGGCCGCCACGGGCCCGCCCGTCCGGCCCCTCCAGGCCGATGTGCACGCCCTGCCACTGCGCACCGGCTGTCTCGACGCGGTGGTGTGCACCGGTTCCCTGCCGCATTTCCCGGACCCCGGCGCGGTGCTGGCCGAGGCCTTCCGGGTGCTCCGGCCCGGCGGGGTGCTGGTGATGACCGAGGAGGTGAGCCTGGTTCGCGCGGGACGCACGCCCTCGGCCGGATTCCGCCGTTTCCACCCGCCCGGCGTCTTCTTTCTCACCGGCGAATCCGAGCGGCTCCGCCAGCTGACGGAAGCGGGATTCCTCGGCATACGGATCCGTGATCTCACCGACTGGGCCGCCGCGTTGCTGCGTGACCGGCTCAAAGTGATGGAGATCTTCTCCGGCGATGTGGCAGCGATTTTCGGGCAGGCCGAGGCCGACCTGCTCCGGGCCACTCTTGCCGCCGCCCGCCGGGAATACGAGGCGGGCACCATTCGGCCGGCGCTGGTCACCGCGTACACCCCCGCGGATACTCCCGGGAATCCCCAGGACATTGTTAAGGAATTCCGGGATGGCTGACCGTGTGCGGCATTCCCTAGGCTCACTGGGGATCGGTCGGGAAGGGCACTGCGCGACCTCACCGCAGGAGGGAACATGAGCATCTGGGTCTTCCCCGGCCAGGGCGCACAGCGCCCGCATATGGCGGCCGGCTGCGGTGAGGCCCCCGCCCTGCTCCGCACCGCCCGCGACATCCTCGGCACCGACCTGACCGGCTGCTGCCTGACCGACCCGGAGCCCGCGTGGGACCCCGCCACCGTGCAGCCCGCCCTGTTTGTCGTCGGTGTCGCCACGGCCCGGGCGCTGCTGCGGCACGGGCCGCCCCCCGAGGGCGTGATCGGCCACAGCTTCGGCGAGTTCGCCGCCCTCACCGCGGTCGGCTCGCTCTCCTTCGAGACCGGCCTCGTCCTCACCGCGCAGCGCGCGCGGGCCATGGCCGACGCCGCGACGACGGACACCGGCATGATGGCCGTCCTCGGCCTCACCGCCGACCAGGTCCGCGCCGTCTGCGGCTCAATTGCCCGCCGGGGAACGGCCATTGCGGTGTCCAACGTCAACAGCCCGACCCAGACCGTCCTCGCGGGCGAGAACGCCGCCATGCAGGAGGCGGCCCGCCGGTGCCGGGCCCGCGGCGCCCACCGCACGCGGGTCCTGCGGGTGCCCTACGCCGCCCACACGCCCTTGATGGAGCCGGCCTCGGACACGCTGCGCCGTGCCCTGAAGGACATCGAACTCCGCCCGCCCGCCGCCCCGTTGTACTCCTGTGTCACCGGCACCGCCACCACCGATCCCGGCCGCATCAAGGAGCTCCTGGTGACGGGGATGAGCAGGACCGTGGACTTCCGGGCGGCCGTGGAGAGCGCCGCCGCCGACGGACACCGGGCCTTCACCGAACTCGGCCCCGGTTCCCCCGCCCGGCTGCTCGGCCTCATCCGCGAGACGCTGCCGCAGCACCGGCTCGACCTGCGGCTGGTCTCGGGCGACGAGGAGGCCCGTACCCCGCGCCCCTTCCAGCCCGAACGGCAGGACCGGGCGGCGCCCCGGCCGGCCGGCACGGAGGACCGCCATGGCGGATGAGCCCCGCGTCGCCCTCGTCACGGGTGCCGGCGGCGCCATCGGCTCGGCGGCCTGCCGGGCGCTGGCCGCCGACGGCATACGCATCGCGGCCTGCTACCGCACCGCGGAGGGCGCGGCCCGCGCCCTGGCGGCCGCACTGCCCGAAGCCGTCGCCCTCCCGCTCGACGTCCGCGACGCCGCCGCGGTCCGCGCCGCGTTCCGCGCCACGGCCGAGGCGCTGGGCCCGGTGACCGTCCTGGTCAACGCCGCGGGCATGCGGCACGACCGGCCCGCGGCCCGCATGCGCGACGAGGACTGGGACGAGGTCATTGACACCAATCTCACCGGGGCGTTCCGCTGCATCCGTCAGGCTCTGCCCCATATGCTCGCCGCGCGCCATGGCCGGATCGTCAGCATCGGCTCGGCCGCCGCGGCGCTGGGCGTGCCCGGCCAGGCGAACTACGCCGCCGCCAAGGCAGGTCTGCTGGGAATGACCCGCGCCGTCGCCCGGGAGACCGGCCGGCACGGCATCACCGCCAATGTGGTCTCGCCCGGCCTCGTCGCCTCCCGCCTCACCGCCGACGTGGGCGGGCCCACCCGCACCCGGTACCTCCAGCTCACCGCGACCGGAGCCCTGGTATCCGCCGAGGATGTGGCCGCGGCCGTACGGCACTGCGTGAACAACCCCGCCATGACCGGACAACTCATCCACATCGACGGCGGGTTGTGACCCGACATCCCCGACCGGCAAGGAGTACAGCCGTGAAGAGCACCAGGGACACGGTGGAGCACGAACTGCGCACGCTGCTCACCGAACGGTTCGCCGTACCCGCCGAACAGATCACCCCCGAGGCCCACCTCTTCGACGATCTCGGCCTGGACTCGGTCGATCTGATCAGTGCCGTCGCCATCCTCGAGGAACGCCACAGCCTGACCATCACCGACGAAAACCTCCAGGACATGCTGGTCGTCCGGGGGCTGGTGGACCGGGTCACCCAACTGCTGGAGCGCTCATGACCGCCCGCCGGGTGGCGATCACCGGTATCGGCCCGGTCACCCCCATCGGAATCGGCGTCAAGGACTTCGAGGACTCCCTGTGGGAGGGCCGCCCGGGCATCGGCCCCCTCACCCGCGTCACTCTCCCCGGCTTCCCCGTCACCGCCGCCGGGGAGATCCACGGCTTCCGGCCCGAGGACCACATCGAAGGCCATGTCCTGCGCCGTGCCGAGCGATTCGCCCAACTCGGCGTGCACGCGGCCGCGTTGGCCATGCAGGACGCCGCTCTCACCGGCACCGAGGCCGACCCGCTGCGCTCCGCCGTGGTCATCGCGACCGCCTACGCCGGCATGGAACGCATCGCCGGCGAGGCCGCGGTGCTCACCGCCCGTGGCTGGCGGGCCATCTCGCCCTCCACCAGCATGGCCATGATGCCCACGGTCGCCGCGGGCCTGGTCTCCATGCGCTACGGCTTCATGGGACCCGTCGAATGTCCCACCACCGGCTGCGCAGCCTCCGGCCACGCGCTGTCCCGCGGCATGGACCTCATCCGCCAGGACACCGCCGACATCGTTCTCGCCGGCGGGTGCGACGCCCCGCTCAACCCCATTGCGCTGAGCACCTTCGCCCGCGCCCGGGTCCTGTCCACCCACGGCGGCGACCCCGCGCAGGCCTGCCGGCCCTTCGACGCCGCCCGCGACGGCCTGGTGATGAGCGAGGGAGCGACCGTGCTGGTCCTGGAGGAGGCGGAGCATGCCCGCGCCCGCGGGGCGCATATCTACGCCGAGGTCGTCGGCTACGGCCACACCGCCGACGCCTACAACCTCTCCCGCCCCCGGCCCGACGTGCGGGGCGCCCTGGCCGCGATGAAGGGAGCCCTGCGCATGGCCGGCCGGCCGGCCGGCGACGTCGGATACGTCAATGCCCACGCCGCCGGCACCCCGGCCGGGGACGCCTGTGAGGCCCGGGCGATCCGTGAGCTCTTCGCCGACCCGCCCCCGGTGTCGTCCACCAAGTCCCTGCACGGCCACCTCATGGGTGCCACCGCCGCCACCGAGGCGGCCGCCACCGCCCTCGCACTGGACCGCCGCATTCTGCCGCCGACCGCCAACTACGGCCGTCCCGATCCCGATTGCGACCTCGATGTGATTCCCCACCGGGCGCGGAACGCCCGTACCACGCTCGCCCTCAGCAATTCCTTCGCGCTGGGAGGTGTCAATTGCTCCCTCGCCCTGGCCGCTCCCCGGAGCTGACCCCGACGCCGTCCGACGGCCCGTCCGAGCCCCGGCCGTTCGCCGGACAGGTGGCCCTGGTCACCGGCGGCACCAAGGGCATTGGCGGCGGTATCGCCCGCCGCCTCGCCGCCGACGGCGCCGATGTCGCCGTCACCTACCTTCGCGACCGCGAGGCCGCCGCACACACCGTGACGGCCCTCGAAAAGCTCGGCGTACGGGCCGTCGCCCGCCGCGCATTCTTCGGCGACCCCGACAGTGACGTCCCGGCCGCTGTGATCGACTGGGTCACCGCCGAACTCGGGGCACCCACCCTGCTCGTCTCCAACGCCGGTACCGGAGTGGAGCGTTCGCTGACGCAGACCCGGCGCAGCCACTGGGACTGGGCCGTGGAGACCCATGCCCGCACCCTGCTCCGCCTCGTCCAGGCCGCACCCGGCCTGCGCGCCGTGCTCGCCGTCTCCAGCCTCGGCGCCCGGCGGGTCCTGCCGCACGCCTATGGCCTGCTCGCCGCAGCGAAGTGCGCCCAGGAATCCCTGGTGCGCTACCTCGCCGTCGAGCTCGCCCCGCACTGCCGGGTCAACGCCGTCACCCCCGGCCTCGTCGATACCGACGCCGCCCGGGGCTTTCCCTGGCATGCCGAACTGTTCGAGACCGCCCTCGGCAGGACCCCCGCGGGCCGGCTGACCCGGCCCGAGGATGTGGGCGCACTCGCCGCCTTCCTCCTCTCCGGCCAGGCGGAGATGATCACTGGGCAGACGGTGGTGATCGACGGCGGCTACTCCCTGCTGATGTGAGCCAGGCGCCGATACCGGCCCGGCCCGCGCTCCACACACCCGGTCGTGCCCGGCACGTCCGGCCCGCGACCGAACCGGAGGACACCTCCAATGTCTCGTCCCTACCTTGTCACCGGAGCGGCGGGCGTCGTCGGACAGAGCTTGCTGGCGGCCCTGCCCGCGCATGCGGCGATCGGCCTGGTCCGGGAGGGCGGCACCCGGCCGTCCCACGCCGCCGGCCTGCTCACCGGCGATGTCACCGTCCCCGCCCTGGGGCTGGCTCCAGGCCCGTACCGCCGGCTCGCCGGACGGATCGGTGGTGTCATCCACAGTGCGGCCATCACTTCCTTCACCCGGTCCGCCGCCGACATCCACCGCGTCAACGCCGGTGGAACCGCCCATGCCCTGCGTCTGGCAACCGACGCGGGAGTCCCGTTCCACCTCATCAGCACCATCTATGTGGAGCGCCGCCCCGGCAGCATCCCCACCGGGCGGTCGCGCGCCTACCGGGAGTCCAAACAGGCCGCGGAGGAACTCGTCCGTGCCGCTCAAGTGCCCTGGTCGATCCTGCGCATGTCCCTGGTGATCGGCCATAGCGCCGACGGCTCCATCCCCCGCTTCCAGGGCGTGTACGCCGCCATGAAGGCCCTGGTCACCGGTGAGGCCCATGTCATCCCCGTGGCTCCGGGCTCCTTTATCGACTTCCTCCCGCGCGACTATGCCGCCGCCTGCGCGGTGGCCCTGATCGAGGCGGGAGCCGGCGGCGAGCACTGGATCACCGCCGGCAAACGAGCCCTGACCATCGACCAGTTCACCGCGGTCTGCACCGCCTACGCCCGGCGCAGGGGCTGGCAGGTCCCCACTCCCCGCATGGTGGACTCCGAGATGGTGCACCGCCTGATCATGCCCGCCTTCGGTGACCGTCTCGGCGCCGATGTCCGCAAGCGCCTGGAGCTCTTCACCGACATCCTCGGCCCGCTGACGACCGACCGCCAACTGCCCACCGTCGAGCCGGGTTTGCCTGGTCCCGGTGACCCTCCCGACCTCGTCTCCTGCCTCGATGCGTCCCTCTCCCACTGGGGGAGCCGGGTCCGTCTGATTCCTCCGGGGGCCATCGCATGACCACGGAACCACGGATGTCCCGCGCCGACGTCCTCGGCCTCTACCGCCGCCACGTCAACTCGGGGCTGGCCCGGCTGGCGGATCTGATGGCCGCCCCGGTCATCGCCCGCGCCAAGGGCGACCACCTCCATACCGCCGACGGCCGGCGGCTCCTCAACTGCGGAGGGTTCAGTGTCTTCCTCCTCGGCCATGGCTACCCTCCGGTGGTCGAGGCGGTCCGCGCCCAGCTGGCCGACCTCGCCATCACCGGACCGCTGGTCTTCCACGAGGAACTGGCCCGCGCCTGCCGGGCCCTGGCCGACGCCGCCCCGGACGGCCTGGAGTATGTGTACCTTGCCAACTCGGGCGCGGAAGCCTGCGAAACCGCACTCAAGCTGGCCCGGCTGAACGGCAGGAACCATGTGGTCTCCACCCGTGGCGGCTTCCATGGCAAGACGCTGGGCGCCCTGAGCGTCACGGGCCGTGACACCTTCCGCCGCCCCTGCGAACCGCTGCCCGGCCCGGTCGATTTCGTCCCGTACGGCGATGCCGCGGCCCTCGCCGCCCGCCTCACCGAACGGTCCGCCGTCATCGTCGAACCCGTCCAGGGAGAGGGCGGCGTCCGCATCCCGCCCCCCGGCTACCTGCGTGACATCGCGCGGGCCTGCCGCCGGGCCGGTGCCCTGCTCATCATCGACGAGGTGCAGACCGGGCTGGGCCGGACCGGCGAGCTCTGGGCCGTGGAGGCCGAGGGCGTCGTACCCGACATGCTGCTCAGCGGCAAGGCCCTGGGCGGGGGAGTGATCCCGGTCGGCGCCGTCGTCGCCACCGGCGAGGTCTTCGCCCCCCTCAACCGCGACCCCTTCCTGCACACTTCCACCTACGGCGGCAATCCCCTGGCCGCCGTCGCCGTCCGGCACACCGTCGAGGCGGTCCTGCGCGAGGACGCGCCCGGCCGGGCCCGGAAGCTGGAGGGCCGCCTGAGGGAGCTCCTGCACACCCGGCTCGCCGGCTGCCGGCACCTGGTCAGTGAGGTCCGCGGCCGCGGTGTGCTCTTCGGTGTCGAGTTCATCTCGGAGTCTCTGGCCGGCGAGTTCGTCCTGGAACTCCTCGAGCGTGACGTCGTGGTCTGCCCGACGGCCAACTCCCTGGGGACCGTGCGGTTCACCCCGTCGGTGTTCTACGGCGACGACGAACTCAGCTGGCTCGGCACCGCGGTCGCGGGCGCCGCCGCCGCCGTCGCGCGCCGCCACCTCTAGCGTCTTTGCGGTCAGGAGGATTCCCATGCGACAGGTACGTACGACAGGTGTGGCCAAGGGGCGGAGCGCCGCCGAACTCTACCCGGTCATCTGTGATTTCCCCCGTTACCCGGAACTGACCGACGCGGTGCTGCGGGTGGACACCGAGGACTTCGGCGACGGCCGGGCCGGCTGCTCCTGGGAGGTGAAATTCCGCCGCGGCATCCTCAAATGGACAGAGGAGGAACGGTTCGACGCCGCCCGGCACCGGGTCGAGTTCACCCTCCGGGACGGCGACCTCGACCACCTCACCGGCCACTGGCAGCTCCGGGACGAGGAGGGCGGCTGCCGGGTGGAGTTCGCCTGCGAATTCGACATGGGCATCCCCACCCTGGCCGATGTCATCGAGCCCATCGCCGCGCAGACCCTCGGCGACTACATAGCCGTGATCCTCCGCGCGCTCGTCGGGGAGATCGAGATCCAGGCCGGGACGGAGAGCGGGACGGAGCCGGGCGCCGGACCCGGCGCGGACCGCCCCACAGCCGCCGACGACGGGGGACGGCGATGAGCGACGCCGGATTCCTGGCCGAGGACCGCCGCCTGCTGGAGGACCACCTGCCCGGCCTCGACGCCCGGCTCGCCCAGGCCGGCCTCGACGCCCTCGAACGTCCCGGTTCACCCGCCATCGACTGGTTCCGGCAGGCGGGAGCGCCGGGCCTGTTCATCCCCCGGGACCACGGCGGCCTCGGCGTGGGCCTGCGGGACGGGATCCGGATCCAGCGGGCGATCGGCTGCCGGGCACCCTCCCTGGCGGTGGCCACCACCATGCATCACTTCTCCGTGGCCGGACTCACCGTCTGGGACCGGCAGGAGGCGGGCATGGAGTGGCTGCTGGCCGAGGCCGTCGCCCGGAACTCCCTGCTCGTCGCGTCCGGTGCCGCCGAGGGCAGGCCCGGCTCGGGCATCCTGCGCCCCGACATGAGCGGCCGCCCCACCGACGGCGGCATCCTTGTCTCGGGCAGCAAGAAACCCTGCAGCCTCAGCAGTTCCATGGACCTGCTCTTCGCCACCGTGCGGATCGACGGCCCAGGCGACCCCAGGCTCGCCATCGCCGTGATCCCCGCCGACTCCCCGGGACTGGACCGCCGCTCCTTCTGGCCCAGCCACCTCCTCGCCGGGGCGGAGAGTGACGAAGTCATCCTCCGGGACGTGTTCGTCCCCAGGCGGCTGGTCTCCGAGGTCGGTCCGGTGGGCACCACCTCGGAGGCCCTGCGCCAGTCCCTGGTCCGTTTCGAGCTGCTGATCGCCGCCTCCTACGCCGGTATGGCCGCCGCCCTGGTCGAACGGGTGCTGGCCGCGCCCCTCGCCGCCCAGGCGCCGCTGGCCGCCATGGCCGTCACCCTGGAGGGCGCCTGCTATGCACTGGAGGGCGTCGCCGCCCGGGCCGACGAACTCACGGCCGGCACCGACCTCCTGGGGCCCGCCCTGCTGGCCCGCTACCACACTCAGGACGCCGTCGTCCAAGTGGCGGCCGCCGCGGTCGAGGCGCTGGGCGGAGGCGGCTTTCTCGCCGATCCCGGGGCCGCCTACCTCCAAGCGGCCGTCCGCTGCCTCGCCTTCCACCCGCCGGCCCGCGCCGCCGCCACCGGCACTCTGGCGGATCATTTGCGCGGGCAATCCGCAACTGTCGAATGACCAGGGGCAGTTGTGCTGTCAATGGCCCGGAAAACCGTGGTTCCGTACTACGGGAAATCGGTATCGGCCCGCCCCCGGCCCGGCCCGTACGTTGGCGGCGTGAACCCAACTGACCTGGCACAGACCACCGTTGTCGGGGCCACCGATGTGGCCCTGACCTCCTTGGGGGACGACCGGTTCGAAATTCTGGCGGGCCCACGCCGCTATGTGGTGAAGGCGCCGGGGAAACACGGCGCGGAACTGCGGGATGTGGTCACCCGGCTCGTTCCGCGGCTCACCCGGAGCATTCCCCTGCGGGAACAGCTCCCGGCCGAGGACCTCGACCGCCTCCTGCCCTTCGCCGACCAGCTGACGCACCTCGGTGTGCTGCTCCCCACCGGGCCGGACAGCCCCGTCCGCACGGCGGCCGACCGCGCGCTGTACTCCTTCATCGCCCGCCGGACCGACACCCCCGGCCCCGCCTACGGCGCGGTGAAGGACAAGCCGCTGGCGCTGACGGGCGACGCGCTTCTCACCGCGCCCCTGGCCACCGCCCTGGCGGAGCAGGGACTGGTCCTTGCCGAGCCCGGCACCACCCCTGCTCTCACCGTGGTCGTCGCCACCGACGAGGCCGAGCTCGACGAGGCCAATCAACGGCTGTGCGACGCCGGCTGCCCCCTGGTGCCGGTGTTCGCCGGTCTTCACCAGGTCCGGGTCGGGCCCTGGACCATCCCCGGGGAGACCGCCTGCCTGAGCTGCTTCGGCCCTGTCGGCACCACCGCCGACGCCACGCGCGTCAGCCCCGCGAGCTGGTCCACCACGCAGCCCGCCGCCCTGCGCTGGCTCGGCGGACTGATGGCGCATCAGGCCCTGCGGGCCTTCCTCCCCATCGAGGGCGAGCACCCCTGGGGCCGCGTCACCACCGTGGACACCACCCACTGCGAGCAGACAACCACCGCCATCTGGCGCGACCCCTACTGTTCCGTGTGCACCCGCCACGCCCCCGCCGCCCAGGAATGGACGGAGGTCTGACCATGGCGGATCCGCTGCGCTGTGTAACCGAGCAGGGGTATGCCGTCAGGACCGTTCCCCTGCCCCTGTTCGTCCGGGCCTACGCCGCCGCGCTGGTCCCCCCCGCCTCCGCCCGGGAGGTCCTCGACCTGCGCGCCACCCCGATCCCCATGCTGGACGTGGCCGTTGCCGCCGACCGCCGGACCGCTCTTTGGCAACTGGCCGAACGGGCCGCCGCGCTCCGCCTGCGCCGCGCCGCCGGCCCCCTTTCCCGCTGCGCCGTGGGCGCCGCCCCGACCCGGGAAGAGGCCGTCTGCCGCGCCGTCTACGGTGAGCTCGCCCGCCGGCACCGGCCAACGGGCCAGTCCCGCAAGGTGAGTTGCCCGCCCGTCCCGGCCCTGCGCGAGGTCGCGGGCCGGCTCGACTGCCACCGCACCGGCGACGTCGCCGGAGTGCCCGCGTTCACCGCCGTGGTCCGTCTTGAGCGCGCCGCACAGCCCTGGACGGCGACCGTCTGCGATCTGTCGGAGGAGCGCGGCGTCGAACGGGCCGTCTGGGCGGCCCTCCGTGCCTTTGTCATCGACTCCCTCGGCGGACGCGACGATGCGGCCGCCCTCCCCGGCCGGCCGGTCCGGGCGGCGGCTCCCGGGGCGGTGTCCCTCGCGGGCGCCATGGCGGGCCGCGGGCCGGCTCAGGCCGTCGGCGTGCTGCCGGATGACGGCGCCGGCGACTCCGGCCTGGCTCCGTCACCTCCGGATGAACTGGGTGAACTGGCGGAAATCCGGGCGCGGTTGCGGCGATCGGGATACCGGGCAACGGCCACGCTTCTCAGCCCGGCCGCCACGGACACCCCCGGCCATGTCGTCGGCTGCCGCATCGTCCCCGGTGATTCCGGCGTCGCGGCCCCGGTCCACGAGGACCCGCCCCCGGGGCTCCGGGCACCCGTCCAGCTCTCCCTGGCCTATGAGCGCGATCAGGTCCGCATCAGCCGGGTGTTCCACGAGAACTCCAAGATGCGCACCGTCCCCGGCGGCCTTCCGCTGGTCGATCTGGCACAGATGGCCCCCCGCGCCCGCCGGCTGCTCGGCCTCGCCTACCGGGACTTCGGCCACACCCGTCGCCAGTACCCGCTGCGGCCGGCCGGCGACCCGGAGCTGCTGCCGCTCGATATCTGCGTCCGCCGCCGCCGTTCCTGGGCCCCCATGGGCAGCCGCCCCCTCGACCGCGACCAACTCGCCCACCTGCTCAGCCTGAGCTACGCGGTCACCGGCAGCGCCGATGCGAGGGAGGGGCTGAGGCTGCCCCTGCGGGCCACCCCGTCCGCGGGCGGCCTCTACTCCAGCGACCTGTTCCTGCTGGCCGAGAATGTCACGGGCATCGAACGCGGCCTCTACTACTTCCACCCCGGAAAATGCGCCCTGCAACTTGTCGATGGCTCCCGCACATTGGCCGAAGTCGCCGAGTACACCGGATACCGCGACCGGGTCGCGGGTGCCGCGGCCCTGGTCATCTATGTCGGCGCATTCCGCCGCAACCAGTGGAAGTACCGCGAACGCGGCTACCGCACCGTCCTGCTGGACTGCGGTCATCTGGCACAGAGCGTGGTGACCAACGCCACCGCGCTCGGTCTGGTGGCCCACCCGATGATCGCCTTCATCGACGACTACTTCAACGACTTCGTCGGGGTGGACGGCAGCGACGACGCGGTCCTGTATCTGACGCTGCTCGGCACACGCAAGGAGGAGCGGAACGCATGACCGGCATCGACACCCGGACCCGCATTCACCTGGCCGACGACGAGAACGGCTTTGTCGAGACCCTGGGCGAGGTCCGCCGGGTGCGCGGCAAGGGGCTCGGCGGGCTGGCCACCGCACCGGACGCCCTGCACCGGCTGCGGGCCATGCTGGCCCCGGACGCCCCCGCCGAGCCGGTGCACGACACGGCACGGGAACCGGCGGCCGCACCGGTGCACCGGCTGGCGGTCTACGGGCCCCGGGCCCTGACCCGGCATCTGCTCGCCGTCACCGACGGCACCCCGGGGACCGGGGCCGTGGATGTCGGCGAGCTTCCCGCAACCGGCACCGATGCGGACGGTCCGGACGGCGCACCTCCCGCGCTGGTGATCCTCGCCACCGCCTCGCTCTTCGATCCCAGGGCCGCGGCGCTGAGCAAGAGCTGCGTCGAGCGCGGGCTCGCCCACCTCGTCTATGGCATCGCCGGCGAGAACAGCACCTTCGCCGGGCCCCTGTGGTGCCCGCGACGCGGCGGCGCCTGCTACGCCTGCCTGCGGATGCGCGTCTGCTCCAACTCGGTGCACGGCGCCACCTGGCGGGACTATATGCGTCTCCTCGACCGCACCGGCGGCCGGCCGGTGCAGCACGGGGTGGCGCCATGGACCGCCGCACGGCTGGCCGCCGCGGTGGGCCGGCGCGTCGCCGGCTGGCTGGCCGACCCCCGGGCCGACCACGCCGACGAGCTGCTGTGGGGCGATGACAGCGGCCCGGACCCGGCCCGCCGCCACCTGTTGCCGGTCCCCAACTGCCCGGTCTGCTCCGGCCATCCGGCCGAGCGGCCCGAGGAGGAGGACCCCGACGCCATCGGCATGGCCGCGGTGGAGGACGACCGCGTGGGGATCGTCCACGGCGTCAGCGTCCGCCGGGCCGAAAGCGGCCCCGCCGTCTATCTCAGCGGCAGCGTCTCCGCGGACTTCTCCCTGCTGAAGCCACCCATGCGGGTCACCCGCAATGGCGGGGCCGGCTTCACCAAGTCCGATGCCGTCGCCGCGGCCATCGGGGAATCCCTGGAACGGTACGCCGCCGGCTTCTACCGCGGCGCGGACCTGCGCCTCGCCCGCTGGTGTGACCTCGGTCAACCGGCGGTCCACCCCGGCGAGTTCGGCCTGTTCGCCCCGCACCAGTACGAGCAGCCCGGTTTCCCCTTCCTCCCCTTCGGCGAGACCACTCCCGTCCGTTGGGCGCCCAGCACCGACTGGCTGACCGGCGAGACCGTCCTCGCTCCCGCCTCCCAGGTCCATATGCACTACCGCCGCGTCCAGGAGGAGGCGCCCATCGGCCCGTCCATCTCCACCGGGCTGGCCGCGGGGCCCACCTTCCGCCAGGCGGTGCTCAGCGGTCTGTACGAGATCATCGAACGGGACGCCCTCGCCATCTCCTGGCTGCACCGGCTGCCGCCCCGCCCGATGCCCGCCGACGCGGTGACGGCCTCCTCCCGCGTCTCCTACCTCGTGGAGCGCGCCAAGACCTGGCGGGTCCGCTTCCACGACCTCTCGCTCGACCTGTCGCCCGCCACCGTGGTCGCGGTCATGGAACACCACAGCGGCAGCGAACAGATCATGTCCTTCGGCAGCGCCTGCCGCTGGTCGCCGACGGCCGCCGTGGAAAAGGCGTTCCTGGAGGCCGCCCAGGGCCTCACCTATGTGCGCCGGCTGCTGCGCCAGCATGAGGACTGGGAGATGGCCGAGGACTTCTCCGACGTGGACGACTTCAACAAGCACGCCATCCTCTACTCGAAATACCCCGGGCTGCGCGAGCGGGCCGGCTACCTCGTCCATCCCACCCGGCCCGCCGAGTGCCTCCGCCCCGAACGCCCCGCGCCGCCCGCCGAGGACGATCCCCTCGACCGCATCGCGGCGGAGCTGCGGGACGCCGGGCACCGCGTCCTCGTCGCCGACCTGACCACCCCGGACGTCCGGCGGGCCGGCGTGCACGTGGTACGGGTCCTGGTCCCCGGCCTCCAGCACCTCTCCGGCGTCCACTCCTGCCGGCTGCTGGGCTCCCGCCGCCTCAACTCCCTCCCGGCCGCCCTCGGTTTCGGCTCCCTGCCCGACAACCCGTATCCGCATCCCCTGCCCTGAGCGGAAAGGACCGAACCCGTATGCAACCCCCTTCCTTCGACGCCCGGCAAGTGGTGGGCATGGTCCGCAAGGACGACTTCGCGCACACCAGCGACATCCGCGAGGCATTCGCCCGGCATGTGTCCAGCCGTCAACTACCGCCCGAGAGCAGCCCGCTTCAGCTCACGGTGGACACCCAGCCCCTTGGTACGGGCATCAGGCTCACCCTGACCAGCGCCGTCGGCAAGCTCACCGGCCCCGCCACCGTGACCCACAAGTTCTTCTTCGTCGACCGCGACGAATGCCGCATCTACCACCGCACCCTCACCCCCGAGGAACCGGCCGCCACCTCCGAGGTCCTGGTCCTCTTCGAGGACGGCCGCGACCGGGACTACTGCCATGCCTCCGTCCACGACGGCGAGAACCGGCTGCTCGCCGTCCAGGCCGTTGTCTTCGACCGGGCCGGGCGCCATGTCCCCTACCCCTTCACCTCCCAGTACGTCTGCCCGCTCGCCCTGGACGCCGCTGACCTGCGGTTCACCCGGGACGCACAAGGACGCCGGGTGGCCCGCTTCTCGCTCTCCCTCACCGGCCTCACCGGACCCGAGCACATCGCCGTTGCCTGGGAGGCGGTCGGCGTCATCCACCGGACCGAACTGGTCTGCACCCCCGAACAGCCCGCTGTCACCCATGACATGGTGCTCGATGACAACCCGCACCTCGCCCCCGGCGACTGGGTCGTCATCGCCGTCGATGACAAGGACCGGCTGCTCGCCCAGACCCTGGTCACCCTCGTCCCCGCCACCGGCCGGCCATGCCGCCCATGACCACGGCCGCCCCGCTGCGGCGCACCCTCCCCGGAGGACTCCGCCTTGTCGCGCTCGACCGGCCGGGCACCCGCCTCGCCGCTCTGGCTCTGCGCATCCCGGTCGGCAGTGCCGGGGAAGGCCCCCGTGAACAGGGCCTGGCCCACGTCCTGGAACACCTCGTCGTCCGGTGCTCCCTGGGCGGGGCCGCCGACCGGGTCGCCGCAGCAACCTCGCGCGAGTACACCCTCTACAAGGCCCTGGTGCGCCACCACGACATCGTGGCCACCGCCACCCTGCTGGCCGCGGCCTTCGCCCCGCTGTGTGTGACCGAGGCCGAACTGGCCGACGAGCTGGCGACCATCCGCACCGAGCGCGCACAGCGCACCGCGGACCCGCGCTGGCGCCTCCAGGAAGCCCTCTTCGCCGCCCTGTGGGAGGGCACCGGCCACGCACACCCGACCCTGGGCGACCCCGGGGTCCTGGCACGGTGCACCCCGGCGCTCGTCCGCGACCTGCACGCCGCCTGGTACCGCCCGCAGGACGCCACCCTGCTGCTGGTGACCGATCGTCCGGAACGGCACGCCGATGCCATTGCCGAGGCGGCCGCCGGCCTGCCCCGGCCGGCCGCCCCCGGGCCCCGGCCCGTGGCCGGCCGGCCTGGCCGGGACCTGGTCGAACGGCCCGTCATGGCTCAGGTCCCGGCAGGGAATCGTCAGGCCGTCGGTTTCGCTTTCACCCGGCCCCCGGAGCCCGGCGCGGCCGCACCGGAGGCATTGGCCCGCCGTGTGGTCCGTACCGCCGGCGGACTCGACATCCAGCACCTGGAACTCCGCGACCGGAGCTGCACCTGGATCATGGTGGCGGCGAATGGCCCGCGCCAGGCGGCCGTCGCCGTCGCGCGGGCCCTCGCCGGGGTGCACGACACCCTGCTCGGCGCTGACGGCCCGTACCGGCTGCGCACCGACGCCCTGGTCCCCGAACTCCGCTCCGCCCACGCCGTGCAGGCCATGGCCGACCGGGCCGTATGGCTCGGTGCCGACGCCGCCCTGGCCTGGCCCGCCCGGCTCACCGCCGTCACCGCACCCGAGGCGGCCCGCTGCGTCGCCCGCTGGTCCGGTCAACTCGACTCCTGCGGCGACGGGCCGGAGCAGTCATGACCGGGCCACGGCGCATTGCGCTGCCGGGCGGCGCGGTGCTCGTCACCGCGGCACCCCCCGCGGCGGAGGCTCCCCCACCGCTGGTGGCGGCCGCCACCCTCGCGGTGCCGCTGGCCGGGGCCGGCCGGGCCGCGGCACTCGCCGCTCCCCTGGCCGCGTTCGGCTGGGCCCGTTCCGTGACCGCCCTGGCCCGGCGCGCCGGGGCCGCGGTCCGGGCCGAGCCCGTGACCACCGCCGACTTCACCGGGCTCACTCTGGAGACGCCCGCGGAGGAAGCACGGGCACTGGGAAGGCTGGCGGACTGGTTCGCCGAACTGCCGCACCACCCGCCGCCCTCGGCCGTACCGGCCGGTGCACCCACCGCCGAGCACCACTCCGACCCGTTGCGCAGAGCACTGTTCGGCTCCGGCCATCGCTATGCCATCGGCCACGACGAACGCAGCGAGTACCTGGCTTCCCGCTCGCCGGAGGGGATCCACGCGGACGCGGCCGGACTGCTCGGCAGGGCTCCGGTGGTGGCCCTCTCCCATGCGGCCCCCGCCACCGTGGACGCCCTGGCGGCGGCGCTGTCCGCTGCCGTCTTCCGCCCGGCCCCGGCCACCGTCCCGCTGCCCGCCCGGCCGCCCGTCTCCCGGACGCTGCCGGCCGGGCCCGGGCGCGCGTGGTACCTGCTGGGTACCGCCGGCGTGCCGCTGGCCTCGCCGGCCAAGTATGCGCTGCATGTGGCCTGGGCGGTGGCAGGCGGCCGGGGCGGGCTCCTCGACCGCAGCCTGCGCCGGGGACGCGCGCTGACCTACTCCCTCGCCGCCTTCAGCCGCGAGTTCGCCGAGGGCGGCTACTGCATGTGCGCCGCCGCCTGCGAGGAGAGGGTGGCGGCCGAGGTCGCCGAGCGGGTACGGGCCGTCCTCCAGGGCCTTGCCGAGGAGGCCATCGCGCCCGGGCTCCTGGAGCCGGCCAAGGAACAACTGATCGTCCGTGGTCACCAGGCCCTGGAAACCGCTCGTGGCACCACCGAACGGCTCGTCGGATACGAGGTCGCGGGCGTCCCGGCCGCCACGGCGGCCGATTATGCGGCACACATCGCCCGGGTCACCCCCGGACAGGTGCGCGACGCATTCCGGTGGTGCCTCGACCCGCCCGGGCACCCGTATCGCCGCAAAGGAGAGGCTCCATGACACACACCGGCCGGCTGATGGTGCGTGAGGTCTGGCGGTACCCGGTCAAGAGCATGGCCGGTGAGAAACTGACCGACTGCCCGGTCGGCTCCGACGGGTTGCTCGGGGACCGGTGGTGGGCGGTCCTGG
The DNA here is from genome assembly GCF_003121295.1 of Streptomyces orinoci. Classification (GTDB taxonomy): domain Bacteria; phylum Actinomycetota; class Actinomycetes; order Streptomycetales; family Streptomycetaceae; genus Streptomyces; species Streptomyces orinoci. The sequence continues at coordinate 658,843 of NZ_PHNC01000029.1, read as the reverse complement.
ACGACGAGCGGGGCTGCATCGCCGACGCCCGCAAGCTCCCGGCGCTGCTCGACATCCACCCGCGTTACGCCCGCCCCCCGCACCCTGACCGGCCGTCACCCGTCGTAGAACTGCGGCTGCCGGACGGCCGGACACCCGCCTCGGACGACCCGGCCACCCCGGACGTCCTGAGCGAACACCTCGGCCGGAAGGTGAGCCTGCGGCCCCGGCTCCCCGCCCGTGAGCGCGAGCACTATCTGCGGGTCTACCCCGACGACGTGGAGCGGTACCTGTGCGAGCTGTTCGGAGTGCCGGACCTCTCGCAGCTGCCCGACCTGTCCGTCCTGCCGCCGGAGGTGGCCGAATTCCAGACCATTCCCGGAACCTACTTCGACGCCTTCCCCGTCCACCTGGTCACCACCGGCGACCTGGAGGCCCTGGAACGGGCCACCGGCAGCCCGGTCGCCGTGCTGCGCTTCCGCCCCAACCTGGTGGTCGAGGGCCCGGCCGGGCCCGACTGGCTGGGCCGGACGATACGGGTGGGCGGCGCGGTGCTGCGCGTGGAGGCGCCCTGCCCGCGATGCGTGATGATCTCGCATCCCAGGCAGGGCATCCCCGCCGACCGTGCCCTTCTGCGCACCGTGCACCGCGACTTCGGGCACAACGTCGGCTGCTACGCCTCCGTGGAGCGGCCCGGACGGATCGGCTGCGGGGACTCGGTGGAAGTCCTGGCCGGCTGACGCCGGGTGCCCAGTACCAGGGCGAGTACGACGGCCGCCGTGGCGGCCACCAGCGTGGTGACGGCGACGCTGGTCGCCCTGGTGACCGAGCCGGCAGCGAGCGGGGCGAGAACGAGCCCCCCGGTGTAGGCGAGGTTGTACAGCGCATACACCGATCCATAGGCGGCCGGCCGGCCGTGTTCGGCGAGACCGCCGACGAGCAGCAGGGTCGGGGCGAGGATGACCTGGGCGCCCACTCCCACGACGACCAGGCCGGCGATCGACCAGGCCATGGAATCGCGGCCCGCCAGGACGAACCCCACCGCGGTGACCGCGGCGCCGATGGCCGCCATCCGAGTGGCACCGGAACGATCGGCGAGCGCGCCGGCCACGGGTGCGGCGAGGCTGCCGGCGAGTGCCGCCATGGCGAAGGCCAGGCCGATCCCGGTGCGGCCCATACCGAGGTGGTTCAGGTGCAGGGGGAGTACGGGTTCGGGGAGGGCGATCGCGGTGGCGCCCATGGCGGTGAGCGTGATCAGCAGCCCGGCGCCGGGACCGCGCAGCAACACCTGGTACGGCAGCCTTACTTCGCCGGAGTCCACCGGCTTGACCAGGACAAGGCGGGCGACCGCGTCGCAGGCGGCGAGCACGGCGATCAGGATGAAGGGGGAATGCGGACCGAAGGCATCGACAAGCGGTCCGCTGACGGCGGGCCCGAGGAGAATCCCCACGCCCACGGCGGACAGGGTCACACCCATGGCGCGTCCCCGGTGGTCCGGACCGTGGGTGGCGGCAACGAGCGCCAGCCCGGCGGTCCATGACGCCGCGGCGGCAACGCCCTGGGCGGCGCGAGCAAGCAGCAGCAGGGTCAGACCGCCGGTTCCGGAGGCATCGACGGCCGCGGCGAACAACACAGTGGCCGCGGCGAGACCGACCAGGCCCGCAAGGAGGGGGGACCGGGGCCCGCGACGGTCAACCCAGGCCCCGACGAAGGGAGTCGCCCCCAATAACGCCACCGCGTACACGGCGAAGAGCACACCCGCGGTCAGGGCGGAGCCGCCCACGGCGGGGAGTTTGGGCAGCAGCGGGACAAGGCTGCCGTAGAGGAACATATCGACCCCCAACGCGGTCGCGGTCACCGCGACGGCGGCGCCTGGCCGGGTCGAGGGGGCGGCGGTGGGGGCGGGGGAGCCGGAAGGGGAAATCATCCGAGTGCACCTCTGATGACGGGGGCGACGCCGGAGGCGTCGGCCGGTGGCAGGAGGCCCGGATCGGCGGCCGCGAGCATCGCGGTACCGCACAGCCAGGCCAGCAGATGGGTAGCGGTGGCGCCCGCACCGTCGGCACCGCCGTGCTGGGCGGAGGGGCCGGCGCCGGCCAGGGTCCGCCCCAGCCGCCCCTGCCAGTCGGCCAGCCCGAAGGCCTTGGCCTCGCGGCTCGCGGAGGAACCGCGTGCGCGGGGTGACTCGTCGAGGGCGGGGGCGTAGGAGGCGTTGAGTGTGAGGGTCAGCAGGGCCCGGAAGCGCGCGTCCTCGCGGAGCCGGCGCAGCCAGCTGACAAGGAAGCCGGACAGACGGCTCTCCAGGGGCGCCTCGCCCTCCAGGGCGGCCCATACGGGGGCGGTGACCGTGTCCCACGATTCGGCGATGACGGCCGCATAGAGGTCGGCCTTGTCGGCGAAGTGGTGGTATACAGCGCCGCGAGTGACTCCGGCACGCTGGGCGACATCGGCCAGCTTGGTCGAGGGGACGCCCTGTTCGGCGAAGGTGAAGAGGGCGGCGTCGAGCAGGGCCGCGCGGGTCTGGGCGGCTTCCTCGGGGGTTCTGCGCATAAGGCTTTCATACATGTATGCATGTATGAAAGCAAGCCGTTCCCGTCAACGTCCTCTCGCCGCGGCCGAACGCGGGGTAAGGGTGCGTGAGTTGGCGGTCGCAGCGGGATCTTCACTGCCGTGATCTGTAGGCCGATTGAACGCGTTGAGCGCCGCAGGTACTTCGGCGCACTCGTCGAGCACCGGCTCGAAGCCGCCGGGGTACCGCTCCGCGCAGCGGACGAGCAGTCAACTCCACCGGCACTCGCACCAAGTGGGCCACCCGGACCCTCGCCGCCGAGGCGCTGGGAACAGGCCGGGACCGGCGCGGCTTCCGTTCCCCTCCGTGTGGCGCCCCCGGCAGGACTCGAACCTGCGGCCAAGCGCTTAGAAGGCGCCTGCTCTATCCACTGAGCTACGGGGGCCGGTGTGCGGCGGTCGCGGACGGCTGAAGCCCCGGGCTCGGTGGTGCCGTGACCTTGCCGGGGACAAGGATAGGGCTCCGCGTACCTCGTCCCGGTTGCTTCACCTCCGTAACACGTTGTGGAGGTTCGGTGAAGCGGTCCTGATAATCGCAGGCGGGTGCGAATCATGCACCGTTTTTCACGCCTCACACGGCGGGTGTTGTCTACTCGTTATGCCAGGGTCTCACTCGCCACGCCTCGCGCTCCAGGGGCTATACGCTTCAAAAACACACCAGAATTGGGCATTCTGCGCGTGTGGCGACCTTGGATGTACGGCCCAGACTGCTCGATGCGCTGTCCGCACTGCGTGACCGTGTTGACGCCGCGCGCTTTCCGCTCCCCCTTCCCGGCGCCGCCCGCGCCCGCCGTAACCGGGCCGAGCTGCTCGCACAGCTCGACGATTACCTGGTGCCCCGCCTGTGCGCCCCCGAAGCGCCCTTGCTGGCGGTGGTGGGAGGGTCCACCGGAGCCGGCAAGTCCACGCTGGTCAACTCCCTGGTGGGGCGGCGGGTTACCGAGGCGGGGGTGTTGCGGCCGACGACTCGTACGCCGGTGCTGGTCTGTCATCCGGACGATCACCACTGGTTCGCCGGGCCCCGGGTGCTGCCCGGACTGCGCCGGGTCTGGGTGGTGCCCGCCCAGGACGGGGCCGCCGCCTTCGAGGGGCAGGAGGGCGAGGAGGCCGTGGAGGGCGGCGGGTACCAGGAGGAGCCCGAGGAGGACGGGCCCGCGGGGCTGCGCCTGGAGACCGACCGCGCGCTGCCCCGGGGACTGGCCCTGCTGGACGCGCCCGATATCGACTCCCTGGTCACCCGCAACCGCGAACTCGCCGCCGAACTGATCTGCGCCGCCGACATCTGGGTGCTGGTCACCACCGCCACCCGCTACGCGGACGCAGTGCCCTGGCATCTGCTGCGCGCGGCCAAGGAGTACGACGTCACTCTGGTCACCGTGATCGACCGGGTGCCGCACCAGGTGGCCGGGGAGGTGTCCCGGCAGTTCGGGGCACTGCTGGAGGCCGCCGGGCTGGGTGATGTGCCCCGTTTCACCATCCCCGAGCTGCCCGAGTCGGTGGCCGGCGGCAGCGGGCTGCTGCCCGGCACCGCCGTCGCCGGGCTGCGGGCCTGGCTCACCCAGCGCGCCCAGGACCCGGCCGCCCGGACCGTGGCCCGGGCCCGTACCGCCGACGGCGTGCTCTCCTCACTGAGCAGCCGGCTGCCCGGACTGGCCGACGCGGCGGCGGTGCAGCACGCCGCGGCGCTACGGCTGTCGCAGTGCGCCGAGGACGCCTACGGCCGGGCCCTGGAGCGGATCCGGCGGGAGGCCGCCGCGGGCGAGGCACTGGCCGGGGAGGCGCTGACCCACTGGCGCGGCTATCCGGACAACAGCACCTCCGACGAACTGCTCACCGCGCTCTGCCACGCCCTGGCCGCCCTGCTGAACTGTGCCGTGGACACCGCCGACGAGGAGATCGCCCAGGCCGCCGCCGGCGACCCGGCCGCCGGCGAGGCGCTGGCACCACGGGACGCCGAGGGCGTCAGCGCCCGGATCGGCGTGGCGGTACGGCACTGGCGGCGCTGTCTGGAGGAGCTGGCCGAGGAGGAGGCGCGCACCCCGGAGCGCCCCGCCGACCCCGACCAGGCCGCCGCGCTGCTCGCCGCCGCGCTGCTGGGCGGCCGGCGGGCCCATCTGGCCGGGGAGAACCTGGCCGGACTGCTGGGCGCCCAGGGCGCGCTGCGGCTGCGGGACCGGGGCGGGCGGCTGCTGACGGAGTGTCTGGAGCGGGTGCTGGAGGCCGAACGCGACCGCAGGATCGCCCCGTTGGACGCCCTGGAAGTGACCCCGGACCCCCAAGTCGAGCTGATCGCCGCCCTGTCCGTACTGAAGAAGGAGAGGTGACCCGGTGACCGTCGCCGACGGCCGTGGTGAGCGCGGCAGACCACCCGCCCGGCAGCGGGCCGACCGCTCCTGGGACGACGGCCTGATCGCGCGCCGGGCGCGGTCCGAGGCGGAGGACAAGGCACGGCCGCAGGCCGCGGAGCACACCGGCGAGGCGGGCCGGGAGCGGTCGGCGGCCGCCCTGGGCGGGGCACTGCTGCAACGTCTGGACGCCCTGCGGGAACTGGTCGGGCTCTCCCGGGCCCGGCTGGACCCGGGCACCCTCGCCGAGGCCGGCCGGGTGCTGGAGGAGGCCGCGGCCCGGCAGCGCCATGCGCTGGACGTCACCGTGGTGGCCATCGCCGGATCCACCGGCAGCGGCAAGTCCACGCTCTTCAACGCCCTGGCCCGGTCCCAGCTCTCGGAGGCCGGGGTGCGGCGGCCGACCACCGCCGCGGCCATCTCCTGCACCTGGACCGACCGCGCCGACGGACTGCTGGACCGGATGGGCATCCCGCCCCGCTGCCGCCGCCAGCCGCCGCGCCCCTACGACCCGGCGCTCAGCGGCCTGATCCTGCTGGACCTGCCCGACCACGACTCGGCCGCCCCCGGCCACCGGGAACAGGTGGACCGGCTGCTGGGGCTGGTGGACGCGGTGATCTGGGTGGTGGACCCGGAGAAATACGCCGACGCGGTGCTGCATGAGCGCTATCTGCGGCCGCTGGCCGGCTACGCCGAGGTGACCTTTGTGGTGCTCAACCAGACCGACCGGCTGTCCCCGGAGGCGGTGGACCAGGTGCTGGACGATCTGCGGCGGCTGCTGGACGAGGACGGACTGGCGCTGGGCGAGCACGGCGAGCCGGGGGCGGCGGTGCTGGCGCTGTCCGCCCTCACCGGCGAGGGAGTCGGCGAACTGCGGGAGACCCTGGGGCAGTTCGCCGGCCGGCGGTGCGCCGCCGAGCTGCGCCTGGCGGCCGATGTGGACGGCGTCTCGGCCCGGCTGCGCTCGGCGTATGTGGCCGAGGGGCGGCCCGGACTGACCGACCGGGCACGCCGGGACTTCGAGGACCGGCTGGCCGAGGCGGTGGGCGCCCGGGCCTCCGGCCTGGCGGCGGAACGGATGTGGCGGCGCGAGGCGGAACGCGCCTGCGGCACCCCCTGGGGACGGCTGCGGGGCTGGTACGGGCGGATCCGGAGCAAGGACACGGCGGGCGGGGACACCCTGGCCGGGGCGGAGGGCGCGCCGCGCCGGACGGCGTCCCGGCCGCTGGTGGAGCAGGCGGTGCGGGTGCTGGCGCAGCAGGCATCGGACGGGCTGCCGGGGCCCTGGGCACAGGCGGTGCACGAGGCGGCGGTGCGCGGGGCCCGGGGGCTGGCGGAGGCGCTGGACGAGGTGGGCGCGGCCGGGGCCCCGGTGCCGCCGGCGAAGGGCCGGTGGCCGGGTACGGGCGGCCGGCGCACCGGTGTGGGGCGTACGCGGGCGGGAGCGGCCGTGCGGCCGGTGCGGCCGCGGTGGTGGGCGATGGCGGCCATCGGCCAGGCGGTGCTGCTGCTGACCCAACTGCTGGGCCTGGCCTGGCTGTCGGGGGTGCTGCTGGGCGAGCTGGGCGGTCCCTGGTGGCTGCCGCCGGTGGTGTCGGCGGGGGGCGGGGCGGGGGCTCCGCTGCTGGCCTGGTGCTGCCGGGTGGCGGCGCGGGGACCGGCCAAGGGATACGCCCTGGAGACCGAGCGCCGGCTGCGCGCCGGGGCGGCGGGGTGCGGGCGGGAGCGGGTGCTGGAGCCGGTGGCGGCGGAGCTGCTGCGTTACCGGGAGGTCCGGGCCCAGTATGTGATCGCTACGGGCGAGGGCTGAGGGGCGGCGGGAGTGCCCTGCTGCCCGTGAGGGTGACGGGTTTTTCCACAGCCGCTCGCCGGTCCACAGCCCTCAGCGGGATCTGGCGATCATGGGCAGCATGGGCGTCATCGGCCGGGACCAGCCCGGCGCTCGGCGGGGGAGGCGATGACGGTGAACGAGACCTTGGTGACGGTCGTGGGGAATGTGGCGACCCAGCCGGACTTCCGGGAGACGGCGAACGGGGCGGCGGTGTCCCGGTTCCGGCTGGCGGCGACGGTGCGGCGGTGGGACAAGGGGCGGCAGGAGTGGGCGGATGCCTACACCAGCTTCTACACGGTCTGGGCCTGGCGGACGCTGGCCTCCAATGTGGTGGCCTCGGTCACCCTGGGCGAACCGCTCATCGTCCGGGGCAAGTTGCGGATCACCAGCCAGGAGCGGGACGGAAAGCACTGGCTGTCGGCGGATATTGACGCGGTGTCGGTCGGGCATGACCTGGCGCGGGGAACCTCGGTGTTCCGACGGGTCAGCCAGGTGCGGCCGTTGCCGGCGGATCCGGTGGAGGCCGCGAGTCAGGCGGATGCCGCGAGTCCGGCGGATGCCACGGATCCGGGGGCGCGGACCGGGGCCGGTGAAGCGGGTGGTCAGGGAGCGCCGGCCGCCGAGCCGATGGTGGTGGCCCCCTTCTGAGGGCGTCTCCGAGGGCGTCCGGCAGGGCCGGGGGGAATCGGGGGATTTGCTCTGGGGATTTGTCGACAATCCCAAGCGGAACACCATCATCCGATAACGATTCCGATTCGGATCACCGCTCGATCGGCCTCCGCAGCCTGGAGGTTGTGCGCGCTCCCTAGGATCCGGTGGGTACAACGGGGGCCGCCGATCTCCGAGTTGCCTGGCGAGACGAGATTTCGACAGGCCGGTGTGCGTCAACCGCGCTCGCCCGAAAGGAAATCCATGAAGTCTGTGCGGAGACGGGGTGCCGCCCGTCCTGTCGCGGCCGCCCTCGCGGCCGGTCTGCTCGCCATGGGCGCGATAGCCACCGCGGGCCCGGCCGCGGCGGAGGACGCACCGCAGAACACCCAGAGCATGCAGAACACTCCGCAGAACGCGGGCGGGGCCTCGGCCACCCTGGGCAAGCTGACCGTCAGCGACTGGGTGACCGTGGAGAGCCCGCAGAAGGGCCCGGTCCGGGCGGGGCTGTTCACCATGGATGTGGACAAGGGCGGCTCGCTGCAGACCTACTGCATCGACATCAACACCGGCACCGTGGAAGGCGCTCACTACAAGGAGGCCGGCTGGCGGGAGTCCTCGCTGCAGGGCAATGCCGACGCCGGCCGGATCCGCTGGATCCTGCAGAACTCCTACCCCCAGGTCAACGACCTGACCGCGCTGGCCCAGAAGGCCGGGGTGGGGTCGCTGGACGACCGGCAGGCCGCCGCCGGCACCCAGGTGGCCATCTGGCGCTACTCCGACCACGCCAAGGTCAAGGCGGTGAGCCCCGCGGCCCAGAAGCTGGCCGACTACCTCTATGACCACGCCGAGAACCAGGACGAGCCCGGCGCCTCGCTGAGCCTGACCCCGCCCGCCGTCTCCGGGCGGCCCGGGCGGCGGCTGGGGCCGGTGACGGTGCACACCAAGGCCGACAGCGTCACCCTCACCCCCGGCCCCGAGGCCGCGAGCCGGGGAGTGAGGGTCACCGACAAAAACGGCAAGCCCGTGAAGACCACGGCCGACGGCGGGCAGCTGTTCTTCCAGGTCCCGGCCGGGGCCGCCGATGGCGCCGCCTCGATCACCGCCTCGGCCACCACCAAGGTCCCGGTGGGCCGGGTCCTCACCGGGGACGGCATAAGGACCCAGACCATGGTCCTGGCCGGGTCCAGCGACGGCAGTGTGACCGCCAACGCCACCGTGACCTGGGCCAAGCAGGGCCCGGCGCCCGCGGTGAGCGCCAAGCGGGACTGTGCCCGGGGTGGGGTGGAGATCACCGTGGACAACCGGGGCGACCGGCCCTTCGGCTACCGGATAGCCGGCCGCAAGCACACCGTGGCCGCCGGACGCTCGGAGACCACCCTGGTCAAGGTGGGCGAGGACCAGAACTACAAGATCGGCGTCACCGGGCCCGGCGGTCTGGACCGGACCTTCACCGGCGTCCTGGACTGCAGGACCGGCATAGCCGCCCCCGCGCCCACCGGGGAGGCCCTGGTCACCCAGGCCGGCCGCGGCGGCACCGGCTCCACCGGCGGTTCCGGCACCGACGGCCGCCCGCTGGCCCAGACCGGCGGCGGCAGCACCGCCCCGCTGATTGCCGGGGTGGGCGGGGCGCTGATCGCGGCCGGCGGCGCCGTGGTGTTCCTGCTGCGCCGGAAGAGGACGGCGGCCGGGAAGTAGGCGCCGGGCGGGGCGGGCGGCCCGGCGGCCGCCCGTCGCGCCGGGCCACGGCCGTATCGCGTTTCCGCCCAGGGCGGCCGGTACGGCAAGATGGATGTGTCTGCCCTCATGCGGCGGAGCCGCACATTGGCCCTTCTCGATTGCCGGACGGTTTCTCTTGGCTGAGTACATCTACACCATGCGCAAGACGCGCAAGGCGCACGGCGACAAGGTCATCCTCGATGACGTGACGCTGAGCTTCCTGCCCGGTGCGAAGATCGGTGTGGTCGGCCCGAACGGTGCCGGTAAGTCCACCGTCCTCAAGATCATGGCCGGGCTGGAGCAGCCCTCCAACGGTGACGCCTTCCTCTCCCCGGGCTACAGCGTCGGCATCCTGATGCAGGAGCCGAAGCTGGACGAGAACAAGACGGTCCTGGAGAACGTCCAGGACGGCGTCGCGGAGATCAAGGGCAAGCTCGACCGGTTCAACGAGATCGCCGAGCAGATGGCCACCGACTACTCCGACGCGCTGCTCGAGGAGATGGGCAAGCTCCAGGAGGAGCTGGACCACGCCAACGCCTGGGACCTGGACGCCCAGCTGGAGCAGGCCATGGACGCCCTGGGCTGCCCGCCCGGCGACTGGCCGGTCACCAACCTCTCCGGTGGTGAGAAGCGCCGGGTGGCCCTGTGCAAGCTGCTGCTGGAGGCCCCCGACCTGCTGCTGCTCGACGAGCCCACCAACCACCTGGACGCCGAGTCGGTGAACTGGCTGGAGCAGCACCTGGCCAAGTACGCCGGCACCGTGGTCGCCATCACCCACGACCGCTACTTCCTGGACAACGTGGCCGAGTGGATCCTGGAGCTGGACCGCGGCCGCGCCCACCCCTACGAGGGCAACTACTCCACCTACCTGGAGAACAAGGCCGCCCGGCTGAAGGTCGAGGGCCAGAAGGACGCCAAGCGCCAGAAGCGCCTCAAGGAAGAGCTGGAGTGGGTCCGCTCCAACGCCAAGGGCCGCCAGGCCAAGTCCAAGGCGCGACTGGCCCGTTACGAGGAGATGGCCGCCGAGGCCGAGAAGATGCGGAAGCTGGACTTCGAGGAGATCCAGATCCCGCCGGGGCCGCGCCTGGGCAATGTGGTGGTCGAGGTCAGCAACCTCTCCAAGGCCTTCGGTGACAAGGTCCTCATCGACGACCTGTCCTTCACCCTGCCCCGCAACGGCATCGTCGGCGTCATCGGCCCCAACGGCGCCGGAAAGACCACGCTGTTCAAGATGATCCAGGGTCTGGAGACCCCGGACTCCGGAGACATCAAGGTCGGCGAGACCGTCAAGATCTCCTATGTGGACCAGGCCCGCGCCAATATCGACCCCAAGAAGACGCTGTGGGCCGTGGTCTCCGACGAGCTGGACTACATCAACGTCGGCCAGGTCGAGATGCCCTCGCGCGCCTATGTCTCGGCCTTCGGCTTCAAGGGCCCGGACCAGCAGAAGCCGGCCGGGGTGCTCTCCGGCGGTGAGCGCAACCGCCTCAACCTGGCGCTCACCCTCAAGCAGGGCGGCAACCTGCTGCTCCTCGACGAGCCCACCAACGACCTGGATGTGGAGACCCTCTCCTCGCTGGAGAACGCGCTGCTGGACTTCCCCGGCTGCGCCGTGGTGGTCTCCCACGACCGCTGGTTCCTGGACCGCGTCGCCACCCACATCCTGGCGTACGAGGGCGACTCCAAGTGGTTCTGGTTCGAGGGCAACTTCGAGTCCTACGAGAAGAACAAGATCGAGCGCCTGGGCCCGGACGCCGCGCGTCCGCACCGTGCCAGCTACAAGAAGCTGACCCGGGGCTGAGCGTGGCTCGTCATGTCTACTCCTGCCCGGTGCGCTGGTCCGACATGGACGCCTTCGGTCATGTGAACAATGTGGTCTTCCTGCGCTATCTGGAAGAGGCGCGGATCGACTTCATGTTCAAGACGGCGCCCCGGGCCGGTGAGGGATCCTTCGCGGGCGGCTCGGTGGTGGCCCGCCATGAGATCGACTATCTCCATCCGCTGGTGCACCGGCATGCCCCGGTGACCGTGGAGACCTGGGTGACCAAGGTGGGCACCTCCTCGCTGACCGTGGCCTATGAGGTCAAGGACGAGGAGCACACCTACGCCCGGGCGACCACTGTGGTGGTCCCCTTCGACCTGGAGCGGGGCCGCCCGCGCCGGCTCACCGACCGGGAGCGGGAGTTCCTGGAGGAGTTCCGGGACGACCGGGAGCCGGAGGAGGCCGTCGCGGCATGACGCCTGCCCCGCTCGTACCAGGGCAGCGGCTGCGGCTGGCCGATGCCGGGGAGGCGGACGACCTGGCCGCCTTCCTGGCCCGGCTGATCCACTACGACCGGGCCGCCGTGGTCCGGCTCCAGGCCGGCCAGGGGGTGCTCGGCGTCTTCGGCCGGCCGCCGTCCTTCGAGGTGCTCGCCATCCGCACCGCCCGGCTGGCGGCGGCCGACACCCTCGATCTGACCGTCTCCGCCGGGCAGTTGGCGGACGCGCTGGACGCCGGGGGCACCGAGGCCGTCCTGCCCCCGGCGGTCACCGGACCGCCCTGGGCCGGGGTGCTGCCCCCGCGCGGCGGCTGGCGGCAGGTCTCCGGCCTGCCGGAGCCCGCCGCGGTGCGCGGTGCGCTGGCCACGGCGGTGGCCGAGTTCCGGACCCGGGACGCGGCCCTGCCCGAGCAGCACCGTACCCGGCAGGAGCGCGACCGGATGGGCCGGGAGATCTGGTCCCGCACCCTGGGCGGGACCGGGCTGCCGCTGCGCGCGGTGCACGCCGCCCAGTCGCTGGGCTTTCTGCGCCCGGCGGGCGCCCCGGAGGGCCTGGCGTTGTTCGCCGCCGGGGGCTGGCTGCGGCTGCGTACTCCCTACGGGTCCATCGCGGTTCGCACCGGTGGGCTGTCCGGGCTGACCGTCACCCCGGCCTGAGACCCCGGGTCGGCCGGTCCGTGTGGGGCCACCGCTCTGCGTTTCGGACGCGGGTCGTCTTTGGGCTGGTCGCGCCCACGCGGCGGAGCCGCATGGTGCAGTCGCCCCGCGCCCCCGAGCGACCCGTCAGCCCGGGGAGTTGATCATGGTGGCGGCGGCATAGGTCAGATAGCGCCACAGCTCCCCGGCCTCGGCCGGGGGCAGCTCCAGCTCGTCCACCGCCTCCCGCATATGACGCAGCCAGGCGTCATGAGCGGCGCGGTTGACGGTGAACGGAACGTGACGCATCCGCAGCCGGGGGTGGCCGCGCTGCTCGCTGTAGGTCCGGGGCCCGCCCCAGTACTGCATCAGGAACAGCGCCAGCCGCTCCTCGGCCGGGCCGAGGTCCTCCTCCGGGTACATCGGGCGCAGCAGCGGGTCCTCGGCGACGCCCTGGTAGAAGCGGTGCACCAGGCGCCGGAAGGTCTGCTCGCCGCCGACCCGCTCATAGAAGGTCTGCTCCTCAAGCGTGCCGCGTCGCATCTCATTCACCCCTCCATGGTCGCAGACGCCCGGCGGAGCACCGGCGGCTCAGGACCGGTGCACGGTGATGGTGGTCCACGCCCCCAGATGCACCCGGTCGCCGTCCCGCAGCGGCACCGGCACATAGGGCTGGATGGAGTCCTCCGAGCCATTGATGGTGGTGCCGTTGGTGGAGTCCTGGTCCACCACCGCCCAGCTGCCGTCCGGCTGTTCCACCAGCACCGCGTGCTGGTGGGAGACGCCGGGGTCCTCGGGCGGACGGGAGAGGTCGATATCGGGGGACTCGCCGGTGCTGTGCCGGCGGCGGCCGATGGTGACCTGGGGGCCGGTGAGGGTGATCCGCTGCTCGGGGGAGTAGGCGGGCAGGTTGAGCCCGGCCGCCTCCGGGCCGCTGCGGTTCATCATCGACCGGAAGTACTCCCGGTCCGGGGCGATCACCGCGTACCAGCCGGCGGCCGGGGCGGTCTGCGGCGGGGGCAGCATCCAGTCGCCCTCGCTCTGCTCCGGCTGCGCCGCCGGGTCCGGCCCAAGTGGCTCGGCTTCCCGGTGCACTTGGGAGGAGCTGGAGTCGTAGTAGCTGAACGGCTGGGCGGACGAGGGGTGTTGGTAGGGGTTGGGCGCCATGGGTGCCATGGGCGGCGGGGGCGCGAAGGAAGAGGCCGTCTGGTTGAGGAAGTTGTAACGGCACTCCTCGCAGAACGGCGCATGGGCCTCGCGGGGCGTGCGGCACTGGGGGCACAGCTCGGCGGCCATGGTGGGACCGGGCGCCGGATGGGGGTAGGGCGGCGGCGGTGGCGGGGCGGGAATGTTCCCGGCGGGCGCCGCGGCCCCGGACATCCGGTGGCCGCAGACCTCGCACCAGTCTTCGGCCGCCGACTGGTGGTGGCCGTTAGGGCAGGTCGGCATGTCGGTCTCTCCCCCTCATGAGCCGGTAAGCGGGCAAGTGCCTCTTCACGGCCTTGCGTTCTGCGGCGTTACTTCTTGACGCGCACCGTCTTGGTGGAGCGCGTCTCCAGCGTCATCTCCGCCTCCGCGGTGACCTTCGCCTTCAGCCGCACAGTACCCGTCGCCGCGTCCACCACATCCACCACCTTCGCCAGCAGCCTGGCGGTGGCCTCGTTGCCCGAGCTGTTGGCCAGCTGGACGGCCCGGCCCAGCTTGGCGGTGGCCCCATCCATATCGCCCGACTTGCGCAGATCCAGGCCCTGTTGGATGACCTGGGCCAGCTCGGCCTGGTCGGTGTAGTGGGCGACCCGCGGGTTGATGGTGGTGGAGGCGGCCAGGTCGTCGGTCCACACCGCCCGGATCAGGCCCTGGGCCAGCACCTGGGCGGAACCGTCGGGGGAGGGCAGCACCAGCGAGGCCCGGGCGGCCAGCATTTCCTGGCCCACCGCGGCCTCGGGGACCCGGACACAGACGTGGTAGTCGCGGGACTCCTCGCCCCAGGCGCCGGTGGGGTAGTCGCCCGCACGCGGCCCGGCCTCGGTCCGCCGGCTGGTCAGCTCCTCCATGCTCGGGGCGACCTGCTTGACAAAGGTGACCTCGGCGCCCATCGGGGTCCACAGCCGCAGTGCGACATCCGCCACCTCCTTGCCCATGGCGGCCTCCATCATCCGAGTGAAGTCCGCCGCCAGCCCGGCCGGGTCGGCCACGATGTCGGCGGTGCCCAGCAGCGCCGAGGCGATGCCGGTGACCTCCTTGACCTCCCAGTCGGTGCCCACCCCCCGGGCGTCACAACTGAACCGTCCGGCACAGGAGTCCAGCGCCGCGCGGAGCGCCTGCGGCTCCTCGTGCTCATTGCGGCCGTCGGTGAGCAGAATGCCATGGCGTATGGAGCGGCCGGAGGAGGACAGCAGCCGGTCGGCCAGCCGCAGCCAGGTGCCAATGGCGGTGCCGCCGCCCGGGCTGAGCTTGCGCAGCGCCTCCTTGGCCTGGGCCCGGGTGGTGGCGTCGGCCACCGCCAGCCGGCCACCGCCGGGATAGACCTCCCTGGCCTGGTGGGTGCCGGCCACCACGGCGAAGGAGACCCCGTCGCGCAGCGCGTCCACCGCGGCGGCGGTGGCGTCCCGGGCGTTGCGCATCTTGGCCGGCGGATAGTCCATCGAGCCGGAGCAGTCCACCATGATGACCACGGCCGCGTCCGGAGCCGTTCCGGCCGGTGCGCCGCCGCCGGTGGAGCTGACGGTGACGATGGCGTTGACCTCGCGCCCGCCCTCGGGAAGGTAGGCGTTCTGGTACACATCCACGGTGAATCGCGGCACTTCGGGCCTGGCGAGGTTGGACATCCGATCCGCTCCTTCGGTCTGCGCAGTGTCAACTGGGCGGCGAAACGGGCGGATTGACCAGTGGTGCCCCTTGCCGGAGCACCGTGTGCTTCCCCCCGTGCACGCCTGGCGGCGTCAGGCCGTCGCTGCCCCCTCGGCCCGTGCGGGGAACGGTAGTACGGCCACCGTCACATTGTCGTGGCCCCCGCAGGCAAGGGCGTACTCCACCAGCCGGCGGGCGCTCTCCAGCGGGTGGGTACGGGCGTCGGCGGGGACCACGGCGGCCATCTGCTCGGCGGTCTCCGCGTAGTTCCACAGGCCGTCGGTGCAGACCACCACCACCCCGGGGCGGTCCGGATGGTAGGCGGCGGTGTGCGGCTCCACCTCATAGGCGTCCGCGCCCAGCCAGCCGGTGATGGCGTGCGCCCGTTCGTCCGCGTACGCCTCGTCCTCCGACAGCAGCCCGGCGGCCACCATCTGGGCCGCCCAGGAGTCGTCCTCGGTGAGCCGGGCGGGCTGGGTGCCGCGGTCGTCCGGCACCCAGTAGGCCCGGCTGTCGCCGACCCAGCCGATGGTCAGCAGCTCGCCCGTGATCACCGCGCTGACGATGGTGCAGGCGGGGGCGTTCTCCTGCTGGTAGCGGCTGTGCTCCCGGGGCTGGTGGCCGGGCCCGGCCAGCGCGCTGACCTGCCCGGCGGCCAGCAGGATCGCCTGGTGGGTGGCCTCACGTGGGGGTACGCCCCGGCCCAGCGCCTCCTCGATGGCGGCCAGCGCCCCGGCGCTGGCGGCGGCCGATGCCTCGTCCGGCCGGGACGCCGATGACACCCCGTCACAGACCACGGCCGCCACGGCGGTGCCGCCGTCGGGCAGCGCCGTGCTGGACACGGCATAGGCGTCCTCATTGCGGTGGTGGCGCAGCCCCCGGTCGCTGACCGCGGCCACGCCCGCCGTCTCGTGCTCCATATGATCCCGTTCGCGCGGCTGTGCATGCCCGCAGTGTTCGCAGTACCCGTCGTTGTCGATCATGCCGGAACGGCAGGCGGCACAGCGCCGCCCGGTGCCGGGCGGCGCCTGGTGTGCCGACTGGGCCGGCAGCCCCGGCCGGTGCTCCGGTGGCGCCCCGCCGTCGCCGGGGTGCGGCCGCCGCGCCCGGGCGGTGCCCTCCGCGGGCGGCGCCGAGAGGTCCGCGCCGCACCCGCCGCAGTAGTTGTCGGCCGGGTCCAGGGGCTCACGGCAGGCGGGACACACCGTCAGCTGTGCGGGTTGCGGCAGTTGCGACATCGATCACACCCATGTCCTGGGGCGGAAACGGTTGGCCGCCTCCACCAGTTCGATCCTTTCCTCGCCGCGCTGGGCGAGCCGGGCGAGCACCCGGTAGGAGTGCTCCAGGCCGAAGCGCAGGCCGCGCTCGTCCGCCTCGCTGCCCAGCAGCGTGAGGGTGCCCGGCCCGGGCGCGCCGCCCGGACTGCCGGAGAGTACCCAGTCCAGCGCGGTACCCAGCACCTCGGTGGCCAGCCGCTCCCGGCGCGCCGGGTCCAGGCCGAAGTCGGCCAGCCGCTCCACCTGCCCGGCGGCCGCGTCCAGATCCTCCCGCAGCCACTCGGCCGGCCGCCGCCCGCGCAGCCGGGCCCGTACCGCCGCCACCCGGGCCGCGGTGAAGTGAATGGACGCCTCCGGTACGGATTCCAGGGCGCCGACCGCGCCCGCCCGGTCCCCGCCCGCCAGCAGCACCCGGGCCAGCCCGAAGGCGGCGCTGACAAAGCCGGGATCGGTGGTCCACACCAGGCGGTAGTACTCGGCGGCATTGTCCAGCTGGCCCAGCACCTCGGCGCATACGCCCAGCGCCAGCTTGGGCGCCGGCTCGCCGGGGAAGGCGTCGTAGACCGCGTCGAAGGACAGCGCGGCCGTCTCATGGTCCCCGGTGACCAGCGAGTGCAGCCCCCGGTACCAGACGATCCGCCAGTCCTCCGGGTACTCCGCCTCCAGGGTGGCCAGCGCCTTGGCGGCATGGGTCAGCTCGCCCAGCTCCAGCTGCGCCCGGTAGCGCCGCAGCCGCAGCTCCAGCGAGTTCACCGGGGCGGCCTGCAGGGCGGTGTACAGCTCGGCCGGTTTGGAGACCGAAAGCCCGGCCAGAAAACCGGAGTTGGGGTCGGCCGCATCGGCCAGCGGCACCGGCAGCGCCAGTGCCGCGGCCCCGGCGTCGAGCGGGGCGGTGGCCACCGTCCCGCCCGCCGGGAGCGCCGCCGGGGCGGGCCCGGCGCCCCGGGCGGTACGGGCGCCCAGCACCGAGGGGGCCTCGGTGAGCTCCGGGAACAGCTTGTCGTCCACCACCTTGGTCTCCGGCCCGAACAGGGTGGACAGCGCCGGGCGCGGCTTGCCGGTCTGGATCGCCACCACCTCGCGCAGCACCCCGGTCAGCTGGTCGGCCATCTCCTCGGCGGAGGCGAACCGGCGCCCCGGATCGGGGTCGGTGGCCCGTACCAGCAGCCGGTAGAAGGACTCATAGCGGGCGAAGACCTCGATATGGTCCGGGTCCGGCAGGCTGTCCACGAAGACATTGGTGTAGCCCTGGAAGTCAAAGGTGAGCACCGCCAGGGTGCGGGCCACGGTGTAGAGGTCGGAGGCCACCGAGGGGCCGACCTCGGCGACCTCGGGAGCCTGGTAGCCGACGGTGCCGTAAATGCTGCTCGTGCGGTCGTCCATCCGCCGGACCGCGCCCATGTCGATCAGCTTGAGCTGGTCGTGCTGCTGGATCGCGTTGTCCACCTTGAAGTCGCAGTACAGCAGATTGCGGCTGTGCAGATGGCCCAGGGCCTCCAGGGCCTCGATGCCATAGGCGCAGGCCTGCTCCACCGGCAGCGGGTCGCGCCGGCCCTCCGGGGTGCGCCGCTCATTGGCGATCTCCTTGAGGGACTTGCCGCCGACGTACTCCATCACGATGTAGCCGTCGAGACTGCCGGTGCGCTGGTCCAGATGCTCCACAAAGTTGTAGATGCGCACGATGTTGGAGTGCTCGATCTCGGCCAGGAAGCGGCGTTCGGAGAGCGCCACCTCCAGGGCGTCCTCGTCACCGGTGTCCAGCAGGCCCTTGAGCACCACCCAGCGGTCCGAGACCGCGCGGTCCATGGCCAGATAGATCCAGCCCAGGCCGCCGTGCGCCAGACAGCCCGCCACCTCGTACTGGCCGTGCACCACATCGCCCGCGCGCAGCTTGGGGACGAAGGAGTAGGGGTGGCCGCACTTGGTGCAGAAGCCCTCGGTGCGCCCCGGCCGGTCGCCGCGGGAACGCCCCACCGGGGCGCCGCACTCACTGCGGCTGCAGAACCGCTTGCGCTCCGGCACCTCGGGGTCGGCCAGCACCGCCGCCCGGGGATCGGGGCGCGGCACCGGCGGCATGCTCACCAGGCCCGCACCCAGCTTGCCCCGGGCGGAGCCGGCGGTTCCGGTGCTGGAGGTGCGTACCGACACCGAGCGGGAGGCCGCCTCGGTGCCGCCGGAGAGCGAGCGGGAGAGCCGTCCGGAGACCGAGCGGCGGGAGGAGGCGGACCGGGACGAGCGGGAGGACGGTGCCGAGCCCCGGCCGCTGTGCTGGGAGCCCAGCGCGGCGGCGGCCATCCCGGTGGGCGGGGAAGAGATCATTCCGGAGGCCGAGACCACCGGCGCCAACCCACAGGTGTCGCAGTACAGTTCACCGCCGCCCATGTCCTCGTACGACCCCGGACAGTCGGATCGCTGGCACTGTTCGCTCATCGGTTCCCCCTATGGTCCGCTACGCCCGGTGCGGGCGGTATGACAGCCTCCGCGATGGCCTGCTGATAGCGCAGTACGGCCGCTTCGGCGGCCGCCAGATCGCAGGGCGCGCTCCACAGCATCCGGCGGGCGGCGTCATAGCGCTCCACCAGGACCGGATCCTCGGCCAGCCCGTGCCGGGCCGCCTTGGCCTTGTAGGCGTCCAGCCGGCCGCGCAGCTCGGCCCGTACCGCCAGCGGCGCGGTCACCGCCGTCAACTGCTCGCGGGCGCGCAGCAGTTCCTCCTCGGCGCGCCGTTCCAGCTCCTCCAGCAGCGGGGAGAGCCGGTGCCACTGGGCACGTCTGCGGTGCTCGGCGGCGGCCGAGAGATGCTCATGGAGCGCGGTGGGCGGGCCGGAGACGGCCGGCACCACCGAGGCGGCGATCTTGGACAGCACCTCCACCCGGGCCTGGCGGGCCTCCTGCAGGGTGCGGTCCGCGCGGGAGAGCACATCGCGCACCCGCATCAGCCGCTGTTCGGCGTCCTGCCGGACGGTCAGCACCGCCTCGATCTCGCGCCGCACCTCCTCCAGGGCGCGCGCCGCCCGGTCGTAGCGCCCGGTGTCGGGGCGGCCGCCGCCGGGGGCGGCGCTGGGCGAGTCACCGGTCCAGAAGGACAGCGGATCCCCTATCACCTCGGCGCGCAGCGCGGCCAGTTCGGCGGTGATCCGCTCCAGGTCGTCACCGGCCGGGTGCTCACCCGGCCGTACCCCCACCGAGTGCGCCAGCGAGCGGGTGCGCTGGAGTTCGGCGGCCAGCAGATCGATCCGGGCGGGCAGCGCCGACCACACCGCGTCCGCGATCACCACCACATCGAGTGCCTCGGCGTACCAGCGGTTCATCCGGTCCACCAGCTCCTGGAGGCTCAGCTGTTCACTGAGCCGGGCGGTGGGCCCCGCGCCGGAGAGGGCGGCCGTGGCGCCGGGCAGGGTGACCCGGTCCCCGAGCAGCAGATCGGTCAGCTCGCCCAACTCGCCCTGGGTGGGCCAGCGTCGGCGCCCGCGCAGCTCACGGGCCCGCTCCAGGGCGGCGGTATAGACGTCGAAGTACGCCCACAGCCGGGCGATCAGCGCCTCGGCCGTCGCCCACCGCCCACGGGTGACACCGGTGAGCTCGGCGCCCTCCAGCAGCCGGCGGCCGGCGTGGTCCTGCAGGGCGAGCAGGGAGGACTCGACGGCCTCGTGTTCCGCGCCGAGCCGCGCCAGCGCCCGGTCCACCTCCTCGCGGCTCAGGGCCGGCCCGGTGGGTCCCGCGACCGCCATCGATCCCCTTTCCCGTCGCGGCCGAGCCGCGTCGTTTCGGTGCCGTCCCCAAGCGCCTTGCGGCCGCCGGGGGTTCGGCTTCACAGGTCCGTCGCTTCCAGTCTGCGCCAGCCCGCCTCAATCCTTGTACCTGGGTTCCGGCGGGGCGGTGATCCCGAGATCCGCGGACGCCAGCCACTTGCGGTAGGCGACCATCCAGGGGCTGTCGGACCCGCCCCGGCGGTAGTCCTCCAGAACCGCGTTGACCCGGCGTACCAGGTCCGTGGCGTCCAGGTTCATCGCCACGCCGTAGAACTCGGTGGTGAACGGTTTGCCGACCAGTCCCACGGACGGGTCCTGGGCCGCCTGTCCGGCGGCCAGGGCGTTGTCGGTGAGCACTGCATCGACCTGGCTCAGCTGCAGCCGCACCAGACAGTCGAGTTGATTGGGGACATGCAGCACGGCGGCGCCGTGGTTGTTCTTGGCCAGCTCGGTCTCGGCGGTGGAACCGCTGGCCGCGCAGACCCGGCGGCCGCCCAGCGAGGCGTCGTCGAAGCCCTTGACGGGGCTGCCCTTGGGGGCCAGCAGCTGCTGGCCGGCCTCGAAGTAGGCGGTGGAGAAGGCGACATCGCGCAGCCGCGTGCAGTTGATGGTCATGGTGCGG
Source organism: Streptomyces orinoci (assembly GCF_003121295.1). Lineage (GTDB taxonomy): Bacteria > Actinomycetota > Actinomycetes > Streptomycetales > Streptomycetaceae > Streptomyces > Streptomyces orinoci. The sequence continues at coordinate 638,355 of NZ_PHNC01000029.1, read as the reverse complement.
GCGACGATGTCCACCTTGCCGGATTTCAGCGCGGGGATGCGCTGGTTGGTGGGGATGGCCAGAAAGATGACCTTGTCGGGGTCGCCCAGCAGGGACTTGGCGATGGCCCGCACCAGATCGATGTCGAAACCGCTCAACTCCCCGGTGGACGGGTCGCGATAGCCCCAGCGATAGCTGTTCTGGTCGATGCCGGCGACCAGTTTGCCGCGCTCCTTGATCCGGCGTACCGCGGGTCCGTCCACGGTGGACGGACGCAGGCTGGCCTCCGGGTCGGTGCAGTCGGCGGCCGGGGCCGCGGCGTGGCGGGCCGCCCGGGAGACGGGCAGCTGGCCGGCGCCGCCCGCCGAGGTGGGCACCAGCACCGCGGCGGTGGTGGCCAGCGCGCAGGCCAGCGCGGCGGCCGCGCCCGCGGTGGAGGACCTCATGCTCCGTCGTCCGCTCATCCGCTCTCTCCTGGTCCTCGGTACCCCGGTCCTCGATGCCCCGGTCATCGGTACTCCGACAGCCGGCGGCCGATGCCGAGCAGCACGCCCAGCGCCCCCAGCAGGGCCAGGGCGGCGGCGCCCGCGGCCAGCCCGGTCAGTGCCCCCCGGCCGTCGTCGGCCGAGCGCCGGAACTCGCCCTGTTCATGGTCCAGGGCCTTTTGCAGCTCGGCGTCCACCCGGTCGAAGGACTCCCCGGTGCTGTCCTTGTCGCCGATCACCATGGGCAGGGCCTTGGCGTAGTCACCGGCCTCGTCCACCGTCCGTTCCCGCTGGTGCCGTTGGCGCCACTGGCGGACGAACTCCTGGGCACGGGCGACCGGTTGCCGCCCGCCCTGGCCGTCCGCCAGCGAACCGGCGCGCGCCAGCAGGCCGCCGACCGGGGCGGCGGCCGAGGCATCGCCGGCCAGCTGCCGCATATTCAGGCCGTAACTCTCCTCATAGGCATCGCGGTTGTCGGCGGTGACCACGGCGCCCCGGGCGACCAGGGTGAGATTCTCCGCGCCGCGCGCCTGGAGCGAGGCGATCCGGGCGGTGTGCAGGACATCCATGGACTTGGCGCCGTGCTGGTACGAGCCATTGAGACCGGCGCAGGCGAAGCCATGGCCGGCGGTCAGCCAGAGCAGGGCCACCGTGGTGGCGGCGGTGGCGGCCAGCAGCCCCTGGTTGAACACCCGGTTGGTGCGGCGGTACTCGCGGTGCTGGGCCCAGCCCAGGGCGGCCAGCGTCAGCACCCCGGCGGCCAGGGCGAACCAGGGCCAGGACTCGGCGTCATGGTAGTCGGAGCGCAGCCGGCCGGTCTCCGCCTCATAGAGCTTGCGGGCGGCGGGCAGCAGCTCCAGGCGCATCCGGTCGCTGGCATAGCGCAGATAGGCGCCGCCCAGCGGCAGGCCCTGCCGGTTGTTGGCCCGGGCGGACTCCACCAGGCCGGTGTAGAGCGGCAGTTGCTGATTGAGCTTGGCTATCTGGGTGTGCTCGAAGGATGCCCGGTCGGCGCCGGCGGCCGCCTTCACCAGAAGGGCGGAGGCGGTGTCGATGTCCTTTTCATAGCGTTCGCGAACGGTGCGGGGCTCCTTGCCGTCGGCCAGGAAGCCGCTGGCGGCGGTGGTGTCCGCGTCGGCGAGCGAGCGGTAGATATCGGCGGCGGCCGCGCTCAGCGGCTGGCTGTGGTTCACCACGGCGTCGGCCGCGGTGGAACGGTCGCTGACCTGCCAGGCGGTGAGGGCGCCGAAGACGATCAGCAGGGCGGCGACGGCCGCGCCGAGCGCGCGCAGCCGGCCGGGCTCGGTCCGCATGGCCGCGGTGCGGGTGCGTCTTAGGGCTTCGCGTAGGGCGGCGAGCCCTTGGCGGGCGGTGGCCGGGGCGTGCGCCGGTGCTCGCCCCGGTGCGCGCCCCGGCGCCGCGCCGGGTGGCTGCGGGTGTGACACGTGACCCCCCCTTGGTCGCTGGTGGCGCCCCCCGCCCGCTCGCCCGTTCGCCGCGGGGCGGCGGGGAATGGGTGCCTGGCCTGAAGTATGGCCGTAGGGGCTGACAAAGACACCGGTTATGCGGTGATCTTGTTCAGATCGCGATGCGGGGGTGTGGCGTCTGCGGGGGGATGTTGTCGGTCGGCCGCGGGCCGTCGGTGGCCGGTCGCGCCCACGCGGCGGAGCCGCATATCGCAGCTGCCCCGCGCCCCTGAAGGGGCGCACCCCGGCGATGATGCGGCGTCTGCCGATGACCGTGGCCGGTTGGGTGCGGGTCGAGTGTGGCTGGTCGCGCAGTTCCCCGCGCCCCTTAAGGGCGTGCCCGGAGAGGGGTGGCCCTGCCGGGCGAGGTCGATCACGGTGCGCTCCGTCAGGGGCGCGGGGAACTGCGCGATCAGCCCCCACGGCCTGCGGCCGGCCGGCAACGGCCATCGGCAGACGCAAACGCCCCCGGCGACGGGGAGCCCTTACTTGCTCAGCGTCGGCCCCGGCGGTATCGGCGCCGTGGCCAGGGACTGCGGCGAAGAGGGGTTGCCCAGCGCCGATGGGGCGGCCACATTCGCCATGGGGTCCACGGACGTACTCTGATCCGCCTGCGCCGGCTGGACCGAGCCCAGCCGGATCCCCGCCGCATCCAGCGCCCCCTTGATCCGCCAGCGCAGCTCCCGCTCCACCGCCGCCGCCTCACCCGGCGCCGTCTTCGCCTGGATGCGTACCACCACCGACTCCAGCGCCAGCGAGTCCAGGCCCATCACCTCGACCGACTCCCAGAGCTTCTCGTCCCAGGGCGCGCTCTTGGCCATCTCCTCGCCCACCGCGGCTATCACCTCGCGGGCCCGCTCCAGGTCCTCGTCGTAGCGGAGGGTGACATCCACCTCCGCCTGGGACCAGCCCTGGCTGAGGTTCCCGATCCGCTTGACCTCGCCATTGCGGACGTACCAGATCGCGCCATTGGCCCCGCGCAGCTTGGTCACCCGCAGGCCGACCTCCACCACCGTGCCCTTGGCCACCCCCGCGTCGATCTCGTCCCCGACCCCGTACTGGTCCTCCAGGATCATGAACACCCCGGACAGGAAGTCGGTGACCAGATTCCGGGCGCCGAAACCGATGGCCACACCGGCCACACCCGCACTGGCCAGCAGCGGAGCCAGGTTGATCTTCAGCACCGAGAGCACCGTCAGCGCCGCGGTGCCCATGATCACAAAGGAGGCGACACTGCGCAGCACCGAGCCGATGGCCTCCGAGCGCTGCCGCCGCCGTTCGGCGTTGACCAGCAGACCGCCCAGCGCGGTGTGGTCCACCGCCTCCACCGTGCGGTTCATCCGGGCTATCAGTTTGGTGATGGCCCGGCGGATCAGCGACCGCAGCACCACCGCGATCACCAGGATCAGGATGATGCGCAGCCCATTGGTGAGCCAGACGGACCAGTTCTGCTCCACCCAGCCGGCGGCGTCGTCGGCCGTGCGTTGCGCTTGGTCCAGGGAAGTGGGGGGGGTCCCCCCTGCCCGGCCGGAGCCGACGGCCAGGGGGAGGGGAGTCGAGTCTGCGGCGACCAGGGCAGCGGACCGAAACACAGCGGGAACCCTTCGTGATGTCCTTCACCGGTCCGCGAAGCGGCGGACCGGCCGACCCACCACACTATCGGGGCAGGGCGGATGGTCCGTTGTTGTGTTCGAAGTGGGGCAGGTCCTGTGCGGGGATGACCGAGGTGTGTCACAAAACACCTGTGACCCGTTACCCGCCGATGGTGGCGCCATGACCAGCGGCCAGGGGACACTTGCAGGAGATCGTCCCGGCGCGAGCCACGCGCCGCCGGCGTACAGGGAGGCACCCGTGCCGCATGTTCTGGTCCTCAACGCGTCGTACGAGCCGCTCGGCGTCGTACCGCTCCGCCGCGCGCTCATACTCGTCCTCAACGAGAAGGCGATCAGCCTTGAGGACACCGGCGCCTATTTGCACAGCGCGTCCTGCACCATCCCCGCACCCAGCGTCGTCCGGCTGAAGCGCTTTGTGCGGATCCCCTTTCGGGGCCCGGTTCCGCTCACCCGCCGCGCACTCTTCGCCCGTGACGGCGGCCGCTGCGCTTACTGCGGTGGCGTCGCAACCAGCGTCGATCACGTCGTCCCGCGCAGCCGTGGCGGTCAGCACTCCTGGGAGAACGTGGTGGCCGCCTGCCGGCGCTGCAACCACGTCAAGGCCGACCGCCATGTCTCCGAGCTGGGCTGGCGGCTGCGCCATCAGCCCGCCCCGCCCACCGGCCTGGCCTGGCGCATCATCGGCACAGGGCATAGGGATCCGCGCTGGCTGCCTTACCTTCAGGCATACGGCGCGGAGGACGCGATGGCCCGGATCGACGGCATCTCTGCCTGAGAGGACCGGGCCATCGTCGTATCGGCGATGGCCCGGCCCATCGGCCCAGGCGCGGACCCAGGCACCGCCCCGTTCCCGGATCGTGCCCGGATCCCCGTTTGCGCATCGTTGATTGTCCATTGATCGCGGGCCAGGAGAGTCGGACCAACCCGGTACCCGGCAATCGAGAGGTCCGCGATGAAGGCCAGACGCACCGCCGCCACCGTTTCCGCACTGCTCGCCGTGACCGCCCTGCTGACCGCCGGCGGCACTGCCTCGGCCGAGAGCCGGGCCACCGGCCGGGCCACCACCCGGACCGAGAGCCCGCTGCCCTCGGACGCGCTGGGCGACGGCGAGACCCTCGCCCCCGGCCGGCACTTCGACGTCGGCGACACCAGCCTGCGGATGCGCGAGAACGGTGACCTTGCCCTGGTCACCACCGTGGACGGGACCGAGCAGCAGCGGTGGCACACCGACACCGCCGGGCGCGGCGAGCGGGCGGTGATGCGCCCCGACGGGGAGCTGGTGGTCACCGACCGCGACCAGCGGATCGTCTGGCAGAGCGGGACCGCGAACTGTATGCACATGGCGTACAAGCGCCTCGCGGTGGTCCCCGGCGGCAGCATGATGATCTATGAGACCCGGCCGGACGCCGATCACCCCGACAGCGAGGCCCCCTACCGGATCGCGGCCTGGTCCACACTCTTCGGCTACGCGCCGCAGTGCGCCACCCGGTGACGCCCGCCCCCGGCTTCCGCTTCGCCCTGCTCGGCCCGGTCCGCGCCTGGTACGACGGCACCGAGGTGGACCTGGGCCGCCCCCAGCAGCGCGAGGTGCTCTCGGTACTGCTGGCGGCCGCCGGGCGGACGGTGTCCATGCCGCTGATCATCGACGCGATATGGGACGAGGGCGACCGCCCGGCCCGTCCGGAACACGCGGTACGCACCCACATCTGGCGGCTGCGCCGCGCCCTCGCCCCGTACGCCGGGCAGCCGCCGCTGCTCACCGTGGGCGACGGCTACACCCTGCGGGTGCCCCGCCCGTCCGTGGACGCCTGGGACTTCGTCCGCGCCCGGTCCAGGGCCGAGCGCATCCGGGCCGCGGGCGGCGCCGCCGGCGAGGCCCGCGAGGTGGTCACCGAGGCGCTGCGCCTGTGGTCCGCCGAGCCGCTGGCCGGGCTGTACGGGCCGCACGCCCGGGCGCTGCGCACCCAACTGGCCGGGGTACGCCAGTCGCTGCTGGAGACCCGGCTGGAACTGGACGCCGAAATCGGCGACCGCCCCAATCTGGCCGCCGAGGCGGGCGCCCTGGTGGTGGAGTACCCGGCCGGCCAGCGGCTGCGCGCGGTGCAGATGCTGGCGCTGTACCGGGCCGGGCGGCAGGCCGAGGCGCTGGGCGTCTTCGAGGACACCCGGCGGTTCCTGGGCCCCGGCACCGCCCCCGGCGAGCCGCTGCGCCGCCTCCACGCCCGGATCCTGCGCTCCGACCCGGCACTGCGGCCCGCCGCCCCGGCCGTCGCGCCCCGGCCCGGCAGCCTGCCGCCCCGCATCGGCGGATTCACCGGCCGTACCGCGGAGCTGACGGAGCTCACCCGGCTGCTGACCGGCGCGGACGCCCCGGCGGTGGTGGTCTCGGCGGTCAATGGCATGGCCGGGGTGGGCAAGACCGCCCTCGCCGTACACACCGCCCATGGCCTGGCCGGCCGCTTCCCGGACGGGCAGCTCTACGCCGACCTGCGCGGAGCCGACCGCCGGCCGCTCGACCCGCAGTCCGTACTGGCCCTGCTGCTCAGGGAGTTGGGCACCGCCGACGAGGACATCCCCGAGGACGGCGGGGAGCGGGTGACGCTCTACCGCTCGCTGCTGGCCGACCGCCGCCGGCTGCTGGTCCTGGACAACGCCGCCTCCCCTGAGCAGGTGCGCCCGCTGATCCCCGGCACCGCGGGCAGCGCGGTCCTGGTGACCAGCCGCGCCCGGCTGTCCGAGCTGGCCGGGGCGCACCATCTGCGGCTGGGGGTGCTGCCCGCCGGGCAGGCCCTGGAGCTGTTACGCCGGGTGGCCGGGGAACGCCGGGTGGACGCCGAGCCGGAGGCGGCCGCGGCCCTGGCCACCGCCTGCGGGCTGCTGCCACTGGCCCTGCGCATCGCCGCCTCCCGGCTGGCCGCCGAACCCGACTGCACCATCGCTGAGTTGACCCGCCGGCTGACCGGCCAACGGCACCAGGCCCCACGGCACCGGGAACACGGGCACCAGGAACGTCCGCACCCAGGCCAACGGCCCCGGCTGGACGAACTGCGCTCCGGCGACGCCGCCGTGGAAGCCGCCTTTGAGCTCTCCTACACCCGGCTGAACCCCCGGCAGGCCCGCGCCTTCCGCCTGTTGTCCCTGCCGGAGGCGGATGATCTGGCCCTGCCCTGCGCCGCCGCCCTGCTGGGCGACGACCCGGCCGACCCCGGCCCCACCGAGGAGCTCCTGGAATCCCTGGTGGACCTCAATCTGCTGGAATCCCACCACCTGGGCCGCTACCACTTCCACGATCTGCTCCGGGAGTTCGCCCGCGCCCGGAGCGCCCGGGAGGACCAGCCCGCCGCCACCGGTGCCGCCTTCGCCCGGCTGCTGGACTTCCTGCTGGCCACCGCGCGTACCGCGGACGCCATCGCGCACAGTGCGGATCCCGCCGAGCGGGGGCTGATCGAGGCGCCGGTGGCCTCGCCCGGGCTGGACTTCGCCGACGCCCGGCAGGCCGCGGGCTGGATGCGCCGGGAAACCCCCGTCCAGCGCGCGGTGCTGGTCCGGGCCTGCACCGACCCCGCCCTGCCGGCGGCCCAGGCGGTGGACCTGGTGGACCGGCTGAACACGGTGCTCTCCGGCCGCGACCATGTCACCGCCATGGCCGAACTGGCCGGAAAACTGGCCCGGGTGGCCGCCCGCCGGGGCGAGCGGGATGCCGAGGCGCTGGCCCGCTATGTGCGCGGCAACGCGCTCTGGCACGCCAACTCCTATCCCCAGGCGGAGTTCGAGCTCACCCGCGCCCTGGAACTGAGCACCGGCGCCGATGGGGCGCGGCTGCGCGCCTCCGCCCATCTCACCCTGTGTGCCGGTGCCCGGGTCCAGGGCCGCTTCGCCGAGGCGGTGCGGCATGGGGAGTCCTCGGTGGGACTGTTCCGCTCCCTGGGCGCCCCGGTCGCCGAGGGCACCGCGCTGGGCGAACTGGCCTTCAACTACGCCCGCCTGGGCCGCCTGAACGAGGCCCGCGCGGCGGCCGAGCGCGGTGCGGAACTGGTCGGCGGCCAGGAGTCGGTCTCCCAGGCCATCGGCCGCTACTACCTGGCCCGGGTACTGCGTGAATGCGGCGCGACGGCCGAGGCGCGGGCCGCGGCCGAGTCCGCCCTGGCCCTGTTCAGATCGCTGAACGTCACCGCCTTCGAAGTGGCCACCGGCAATCTGCTGGCCGAACTCCACCTCATCGAGGGCCGGTTCAGCCTCGCTGCCGACACCGCCGAGACCTTTCTGCCGCCGGCCCGCCGCACCAGCGGCATGCTGGAAGGCGGCCTGCTCAGATCCCTGGGCCGCAGCCTGAGCCGGCTGGGCCAGCCGTCCCGGGCCCGGGCCTGTCTGGAGGCCGCCCTCGATCTCTTCGACCGCCTCCAGGCCGGAAGCGAGGCCGAGCAGACCCGGCAACTCCTCTCCGCCCTCGCCTGACTCATCGCCCACCGGCTCAACTCCTGGCCATCGCCCTCAGCCGCTCGATGGCCATCCGGTCGGTGACCTGGTGCCGCCCGCCGAGCCGGTGGACCACGATCCAGCGGCCGTCGGGAAAGGCCCCGGCGAAGACCGAGGCGGTGCCGGTCGCCCCGTTGTGCCAGGTGAGGGCACGGGTCCGCTGCCAGCTGGGGGCCGGGTCGCCGAGGGTACGGTCCAGCAGCAGCCCGGTGAGCAGCCGGGCGACGGCGCGGGGCGTCGCCCAGAGACCGCCGGCGGGCAGAATGGCACCGGTCATGGTCCAGGGCCTGCGAGGGCGCCCCAGAAGCCCCTTGGGCAGCAGCTGCCGGTCCCCGGGCGGGGCATGGCTGACCAGGCCCGACAGCCCCAGCGGCGCCAGCACCAGCTCGTCCAGAAGCTCGGGGTACGGACGGCCGCCCGCCGTGGCCAGGGCGTAACCCAGCACGGCATAGCCGAAGTTGGAGTACAGCTCATGGGCACCCGGCTCGGCCGTACGCAGCGTGTCCAGGCGGGGGAGCAGCCCGCGCAGCGCCTGCTCGGTGAAGGCACGGTACGGGTCGAAGGGGCGGATCCCCGGGGGGAGGCGGGGCAGTCCGGAGGTGTGGGTGGCCAGCCGGTGCAGGGTGATGCCGGTGGCGGGGGTGGTGTCCAGCCACCGTTCCAGGGGGTCGTCCGGTGACAGGACACCCTGTGTGGCGAGCCGCGCCAGCAGGGTCCCGGTCAGCACCTTGCTGAGGGAGCCGATCTCCACAAAGGCGTCGGGGTCATGGCCGTACCGGACCTCGGTGCCGGCGGGGGACAGGACGCAGGTGGGGGTACGGTCCCATGCCGGGCGGCGTACCTCATCCGGTGGAGTCATCCCCGATACCGGTGACCACGGGCCAACTTGGGCGCATCATCGCGGACATGGGCCAGACGACCGGTCAGAAGAGATCCCCCCGAACCCTGTGCGAAGGTGTGCGCTGCACACGCTGTATGGACCGAACCATGGTGCGTGAGATCCTCCTGGCTCACGACGGAACGATCTTGCGTTACGACGACTGGATCTGCAACTGCGGTTACCGCAGGCCGAGTAGGGAGGAGCGCAGCCGGGCCAAGGAGCGGCTGCCCGGCCAGCGCGGCGGCTAGGTGTTGTCGGTCCGGGTTTCCGCACTCCGGGCGCCTCCGCCGTGGCGGAAACCCGGCCCGGTTGGTCAGCAGTCGTGGCCGAGTGCGCGCTGGTCGCGCTTGTGCTGCTCGGAGCGGGCGTGGACCAGGGTGTCGATGAGCTTGCGGATGGTGGGCAGGGGGACGGTCCCCAGAAACACGGCGGGCTCCCCGGAGAGCGAGGCCCGTCCGGTCAGTTGGGGCCAGGAGTCCGGGTCGCCGACCCGGATGCCCAGCTCCGCGAGGGCGCGTTCGAGCATGAACGCCGCGTCGTCGGCCTTTCGCTTTCCGGCGAGGAGGGTGGCGGCGGCTTGGGCGGTGGCGGTGGATTCGGGGGTCATGAGGGAGACGGTAGGGAGGGGGGTTGGGGGGCGGCCACGATGTTGCAATCGATTGCAGGTCACTCACTTCAGGGCAGCCGTCGCGGCGCCGATGAGCCGCCTGGCCTGGGTGCCGTACACCGCAAGGCGTTGCAGCTCGGAGAAGGCCCGGAGGTACAGATGTGTGTCATTGGGCGCGGTCAGTGTCACATCGGCGGACAGCAATTCGATCCCGGCCTCCGCGTCGCCGAAGACCATGAATGGCTCGATGACCCACATGTGCCGTTCGGCGGTGAATGGGATGATGCCGAGCGAGACAGATGGCAGAGACATCACCGCGAGCAGATGGCCGAGTTGCTCTGCCATGGCATCGGCACCGGCGATGCGGTGCCGCAGTACGCATTCCTCAAGCAAGATGGCGAAGCGGTGATTGCCTTCGCAGATCACATGGGAGCGAGCCATCCTGGCGTTGACCGCCGCTTCGACGTCATTGGGGATGCGGCGGAAGGCTGTGATGGCCGACAGCAGAGCCGTCGCGTAGCCGGGCGTCTGGAGCAGCCCGGAGATCACATGGGAGGAGTACACCCGGAACAGCCTGGTGCGCTCGAACAGGGGGACGTAGGACTCCTGGAGCCGACGTAGCCCCGTGCGCTGCAAGCGGCGCCATTCCATGTACATGGAACGGGCGTTGCGCGATATGGCGATGAGGTCGTCCGCCTCCGATTCGGCTCCGCAAGCGGTACACCAGGCCCTGATGTCGGCGTCCGACGGCAGGGCCTTCACGTTTTCGATTCGTGATGACTTCGCCGGGTGCCAGCCGCAGTGGAAGGCCAGATCACGCCCGGTCAGTCCGGCATCCAGGCGGATCTCTCGCAGACGCGCCGCGATGGACTTGCGGATCTCTTGGACGCCGGAGGAAGGCGACGTGGGCATGAACTGGCTTCCGGTACCTACTTGTTCAGACGCTGTATTTCTCGTGCGGAATTGCCCGCTCCCAGACCGACTCAAAGGCCGTTGAGCATAGCTTCGCCACCGCAGGGTTGTCGGTGAAGTCCTCTCCCATATAGGCGCCGTCTCCCGAGAAGTGGCCGAACCGGACAACTCGGTTGTCGAACAACCAGAAGTCGTTGCCGGGCAATGCGATGTCGGAGGCCTGACGACGTGGGAGCCACCGCACCAGTTCGCCCGCCTCGATGTTCAGTCCGGTGCCCTCATGCTCGAATCGGATGTAGTCACTTACCGGCTCGGACACGATCCGGGCCCGGCGCATGACCACTCCGCGGGTCACGGTGCGAGCGACCAGCTCCAGCCATGCTCTGCGGCGCCCCGTGCGGTCGTAACGGCTGCTGGAATCACCGGCTTTCCAGGCCGCGAAGTCCGCGTTCCCTTCGACGACCCCATAGGTGTCGCGCATCTCCAGGTGTACCGCGGATCGTTCGGCCGAGTTGAACAGCTCGTCAAAGTCGAACGCCTTCTGCGACATCGCAAGCCTCCCTGGTGACCGGGATCATACGGAACGGAGGCCTCACCACTGCCTCGGTTTCCGGGATCGGCCCCGTTTCCCGGCACTTGGCCAGCGTTTCCTTGCCGGCCTTCCATCCCTGGATGACGATCTCTTTGGCCTCGTCGTCCACCCAAGCTGTCGGACAGTCCTTGCCGTCGGTCTGGGGGTCTTTCGCGATGAACCGTAGCGTCACGACTGCCTCCCGTGCAGCGCATGGTTGCGGTTGCAGGACCATCGACCCTGCGGGTCATTCCGGTCAAGGGCGCAAGTGATTCCTCGCGCGCCCCGTATCGCCGCTCGTACGGTAAGCGGTGGCTCACAGCGCCAACTGCGCCAGATGACGCGGTTCCAGAACGGTGGCGCCCAAGGGTTCGACGATCCGGCGGAGGTCGCGCACCGCGTCCTGGTTGATGGACTTGGCGATATCGGGGGAAGTCAGTTCGGTGAGCATGTTGTCGTGGTGGCTGGGCACCACGACCGGCGGGTTGCCCAGGGCTTCCATGGCCCGCTCGATATGGCGGTGGACACCGGTGTGGCCGCTGACGCCGAGTACCAGGACGTCGGGCCGGGCCCCGGCGACCTCGCGTTCGGCGAAGTTGGCGGTGCCGCTGAGGAACATCACTCGGGGGCCGTTGGCTCCCACGGTGACCTGATAGCCCAAGGTGCCTCCTTCGAGGAGGTGTTGGAGCTGGGTGGGACGCTCGGGGCGGGCGATCAGATGGCCGTGGTACGGGAAGCCATAGCCGGGCAGCTGGCTGTGCAGGCTGCGGAAGACCTCCACCGTGCAGGCGGGCGGCTGGGCGGACGAGCCCTCCGGGAAGCGGAGGACTTCGCCGCCGGTGACGGTGATGCAGTGCTCCAGGCGGGCGGGATCGGTGTCCATGGCTTGCAGCAGGTAGAGGTGGGTTTCGCCGCACAGGGTGCGTATCGTGGCGTCCTTCCAGCCGCCGCGGCCGAGGAGTTGGGGGACGTCGAGCAGGTGGTCCCAGTGGCCGTGGGTCACCAGGACCAGGTCGGGGGCCTTGGTGAGGTGGTGGCGGGCCACGGTCTCGACGATTCCGGGGTTCGGCTTCAGGGGCATGGCGGGGTTCGTGGTGCCGTCCGCTCTGCGGTACTCCTGGCGGGAGAGATACGGGTCCACGAGGATGCTGTGTTCGCCGAAGGAGAGTTCCCAGCCCGCTACGCCGAGCCAGCGGAGTTTGAGACCGTCCGGGGAGCGGCGGCTGTTCGCCGGGGACGCCGCCGCGGGGTGTGCGGTGGCGGCCAGGCCGGTACCGAGCGCTGCGCTTGCCATGGCGCCGCGGAGCAGGCCGCGTCGGCCGACCGCCGGTTCGGCGTTTCGCCGGGTTCCGCCCGTTTCATGGGTTCCGCACATCGCGTGCCTCCGGGGTGATCGGTTGAAGTGGTCGTCGATCACGGACGCGTGGGGCGGGGGGATAGTTGCGGGGAGGGGGGCGGTTCGCCCCGCCTCTGAAGGGGCGCTCTCCGGCGGCCCGCGCCCCTGAAGGGGCACCGCCGGCCGCGACGGTGCCCCGGCACAGGGTCAGTTCTTCCAGATGCCCCATGCGACATAGGCGTTGTCGCCCCCGCCACCGTCACGCGTGGTGCGGAATGTGTTGTCCGTGCCGTCGCTGTCATAGCCGTTGGAGCCGGCATAGGGGTTGTCCCAGTGCAGCCGGACCGTGCGGCCGTTGCGGAAGCCGTCCTCGCATTCGGACGCCTGGAAGGTCACATGGCCCTCCGTGCCGGTCATAAAGCCGTTGCTCTCCGACTGGAAGTCGGCGTCAACGGTGTTGCCGATCCGGTACGGCGGCTCCTGGCCCTGTGACCAGATGCCGTGGTCCAGGCCGTAGTCGGTGCGGGTCAGCGTGCATCCGGTGCCGTTGTGCAGACGGATATGGGTGCTGCGGGCCGCCTGGGCGCCGGCCTGGGCCGTGCCGGTGGCGAGCGCGCCGAGGCCGATGGCGGTCACCGCGGCCAGGGCCGCGAAGCGTGCGGAGGTGCGCATGTGCTGTCCTCGTTTCGGTCGTCCGTGGTGGCGGCGGGGCGTTTCCCGCGCCATGGCGAACGTTCCGAGAGCTCGGTCAACAACCGATGAACGCGGGCGTTTCAGTGGCCTCCGGCATCCTGGGTGGCGTAGGCCTCGACCTCCCAGAGGGAGTAGCCGAAGGGGGTGGCCCGCTTTTCGCCCTGGACGCGGAGGTACCGGGTGCCCGGCGCGTCCATCCGGAGCGTCTCCACGCCGCCCTTGCCATCGGTGACCGTGGCGGCGTCGCGCCAGATGCGGCCGTCGGCGGAGACCTGGACCCGGTAGCGGGCCGCATACGCCTCCTGCCAGTGCAGCACCACGCTGCCCAGCCGTACCGTGCGCGGCAGTTGGACCTGCCACCAGGCGTGGTCGTCGGGCCGGGAGGACCAGCGGGTGGCCAGGTCGCCGTCCACGGCCGCCGAGGCGGGGTAGTCGGCGGCCTCGGTGCTGGAGGCATCGGCCCGGCCGCCCTGCGCCAGGTCGGGCCCGCCGGCCGGCGGATAGGCGTGCACCGTCAAGGTGCGTTCCTGGCCTGCCAGTTGGATGGGCACGGTGAAGGTACGGGCGGTGTTCCCAGCCGGGACCTTGAGCTCGATCCGGACCGTGGTGACGCCGCCGCGCACCACCGTCACCTGGGAGGGGGCGCTGACCGGTACATCCTTGGGCGCCTTGACGGCGAGGGATTCGGTGATGGTCTGCGGGCGCTGGTTGACCACCTTGAGCTCGGCCACCGCCGCGTCGCCGCCCGCGTCGGCGGTGATCTCGGAGGAGGTGAGCCGGAGGCCGGCGGTGGAGCCGTCGGCGGCCCAGGGGGTGATCTCGTGCAGGGCGGGCGGGGTGGCGCCGGAGTCCCAGACCACGCGCAGGGCGTCGGCCCGTACCCCGTGTGCGGCGAGGTGGGTCCAGCCGCTGTCGGCGACGGCGCCCAGCGGCTGCCAGCCCCGGTCGGTTCGGGCCTGCACCTGGCCGCGTACCCCGGAGGCCGGGTCGGTGAGAACGGTCACGGCGGTCAGCGGCATCGCGCGGCGGAGCGGGACATCCAGGGTGTCCCCGGGCTTGGCGGTCACCGTGGAGGCGGGGTCGCCGTCGGTGGCCCGGCCCGCGGTGCCCAGGGGACGGTCCACGCCCAGCCAGCCATTGGCGCGGGCCAGCGCCTGGGTGAGGAAGGGGGCCAGTACACCGTCCCCGACCACGGCCTCCTCCCGGCCGATGCGCTCGCGCAGCCGCAGCAGCTCCAGTTCGGCCCGCCAGACCGCCGCGCCGTCGCCCCGGGCGGTGGCGGTGAGCATCTCCACCGCCTGGCCGCCCGCCTCGCCATAGCGGCCCAACTGGTCCAGCCAGGGCCCGACTTCGGTACCCAGGGTGTTGCCCAGGGCCCGGGGGGCGCCGGCCATCACCCGGAAAGCGGCGCGCAGCTTTCCGGCGGCGGCGGTCAGACGGTCGGAGTCGGTGCCGGAGAGCGCGGACCAGAAGTCGTCCAGCAGCGGCCGCAGATAGGCCGATTCATCGCCGCCCAGCACGGAGGAGGCGTCATTGCCGGCCAGGGCGCGCAGGGCGTCCCCGGCCTTGCCGTCGCCGCCCGCGAGGGCGTCCATCGCGGCCTGCCAGGACTCCTGGGGGCGGTAACCCCGCGGATTCCAGGCGTAGTCGGCGGTGGTGAACAGCGGGATGCGGGCGGCGGTGGGCTGGGCCGAGGCATTGGCCAGCAGGGCCGAGGAGCCCACCGCCACCGCCGGGTCGCGGCCGGTGTAGGGGCCCAGGAAGATCCGGTTCTGGGTGAAGTCATTGACCGGGTAGTTGTCCATGGTGACCAGCCGGTGGTGGCCAAAGGCGCTCTGGGCCGCGGCCAGTTCGCCACCGGTGATGGTCTTGGGCACCACGCCCACACCGGTCCAGGCCACCTCCACCCGGGAGTCCAGGTGCTCGGCCAGGGCGCGCCGGAAGGTGGTGCGGCCGTCCTGGAAGAACTCGGTGGGGAGGAGGGACAGCGGTGGCGCCGCGCCGCCCTTGGCGGCCAGGTGGCCGGCCAGGGCGTTGGCCACCTTGGCCTGGGCCTTGGCGGCCGCCTCCGGTCCGCGGCCGAACTTGTCCCGGTCCGCTCCGCAATGCCACTCGGTGTAGCTGACATTGGGGAACTGGAGCTGGAAGGCGCGTACGCCCAGTGCCCACATGGCGTCCACCTTGCGCTTGAGCGCCCGGAGGTCGGCGGCGGAGGAGAAGCACATGGCCTGGCCGGGGCTGACCGCCCAGCCGAGCGTCACATGGTTGCGGCGGGCCCGCTCGGCCAGTTCGCGGAAGGCGTCGCGCTGGTCGGCGGGGTAGGGGTCGCGCCAGCGGGCCTGGCGGTAGGGATCGTCACCGGGCGCGTAGAGATAGCGGTTGAGCTTGTTGCGGCCCATGAAGTCCAGCTGGGACAGCCGCTGGGACCAGGACCAGGGCTGCCCGTAGAAGCCCTCGGTCAGCCCGCGTACCGCGGTGCCCGGCCAGTCCCGGATCACCGCCCCGGCGAAGGCGTGCCCGCCGTCGCGTTCCTGTGCCAGCTGGCGCAGCGTCTGGACGGCGTGGAACAGCCCGTCCTCGCCCTCGCCGGACAGCGCCACGGTGGGGCGGCCGTCCCGTACCCCGGTGGCCAGCCGGTAGCCGCCCTGGGGCAGGTCGCCCACCGGCGGGGCGCCCAGGGCGTGCAGCGCGTCCTCGGCGGGCCTGCCGCCGGCGTAGACGATCAGGCCGCGCGGCGGCGGGGTGCCGCCGGGCTGGGCGTCCACCACCGTGCGGGCGCCCAGGTCGTGCAGCAGGTCGCGCAGGGCGCCAATGGCCTGGTGGTCGGTGTCCGGGCCGGACATCAGGGTGACCTCGGTGCCCACGGGGGCGTACGCCCCCTGCGCCCGGCCGGACTGGGGGCGCGGCCAGACCGGCGGCAGACCGCCGGTGCCGTCCTGTTCGCCGCCGTCCGGAGCGGTGGCCGCCGGATCCTCCGGCCGGGGCGCGGCCATCGCCTCCGGGGTGCCCGCCAGCAGCCCGCCCAGCAGCGCGGCGGCCAGCACCGTCACCCCGGCACGCCGGGGGCGGGGAGTCAGGGAGCCGATGCCCAGGGAGCGGCGCGGCCGCCGCCCGTCGGCCCGGCTGTCGGATGAGAGGTCGTTGCCCATGGTGCGCACGGCCTTCTTTTAGCCCCTCCTGACGGTGAATGAGCGTTGAGCCCATCACCAGCCGCTGGGTGTGTCAACGCAGCTGACCGAAGTGCCGGTATTGCCCTGGGGAGTCGGGTGGGCAGGGGAATTCCCGGGGGGACCCCGGGGGATTTCCCGGGGCCCGCCGCCGGGTAGGGCAGGGGTGACCCCGCCACCGCCCTGGGAGGCTTGCCATGGACCGGGCCCGCCTGGCCGAACTGCACGGTGTCGCCACCTCGTACCAGCCCGCGCCCGGCCAGAGCGTCCCGGTGCCGGAGGACACCGTGGTCGCGGTGCTGGCCGCACTGGGGGTGGACGCCTCCACGCCCCGGGCGGTGCGGGATGCGCTCCAGGCACGTCAACGGGCTGCGGAGGGACGGCTGTTGCCGCCGGTGGTGGTGCTGACGGCACAGGACGGTACGGCCCGGCTCACGCAGGACGGTACGGCCGGGCGCGTCCAGGACGGTACGGCCCGGCCCGCCCTGGAGGGCCTGCCGGAGGGCGCCGTGCTGAGGGTGCAGACCGAGGACGGCCGGAGCCTGCCCGGCGACGGGCCGCTGCCGCTGGGCGGCCATCTGCTGCGGGCGCACGCCCCCGACGGCCGCTCCGGGAGCGCGCCGCTGATCGTCGCGCCCCGCCGGCTGCCCCAGCCGCCCGAGCGCGGGCATGGCTTCCTGGTCCAGCTCTACTCCCTGCTCTCCGAACGCTCCTGGGGCATGGGGGACCTGGGTGATCTGGCCGAACTGGCGGCCTGGGCCGGGCGGGAGTTCGGCTCGGACTTCCTTCAGGTGAACCCGTTGCACGCCGCCCTGCCCACGGCGCCCACCGACCCCTCGCCCTACCGCCCGTCCTCCCGCCGCTTCCCCGATCCGGTCCATCTGCGGATCGAGGACATCCCGGAGTACGGCTATCTGGGCGGCGCGGAGCGCCGGGCGGCGGGTGAACTGCTGGCGCAGGCGGCCGAGTTGCGGCAATCGGTGCTGCGCCGCGGCGAGTTGATCGACCGGGACGCGGTATGGGCGCTCAAACTGCGGGCGCTGGAGCTGGTGCACACGGTGCCGCTGAGCCCCGGACGGCGCGCCGCCTACTGCGAGTTCCTGGCCGCCCAGGGCCAGGCCCTGGACGACCACGCCACCTTCAATGCGCTCGCCGAGGTGCACGGCGGCGACTGGCGCCGCTGGCCCGGCGCCCTGAAGGACCCCCGCTCGGCCCGTACCGCCCGGGCCCGCGGCGAACTGCTGGAGCGGGTGGACTTCCACTGCCGGCTGGCCTGGCTCACCGATGCCCAGCTGGCCGCCGCCCAGCGCACCGCCCGGGACGCCGGGATGCGCACCGGCCTGGTCCACGACCTGGCGGTGGGGGTGCACCCGGGCGGCTCGGACGCCTGGTCCCAGCAGGACGCGCTGGCCGCCGGGATGTCGGTGGGGGCGCCGCCGGACGCCTTCAACTCCCGGGGCCAGGACTGGGGGCTGCCGCCCTGGCGGCCGGACGCCCTGCGGGCCACCGGCTACGCCCCCTACCGCGAGCTGCTGCGGTCACTCTTCCGGCATGCCGGGGCGCTGCGTATCGACCATGTGATGGGCCTGTTCCGGCTGTGGTGGGTGCCCGAGGGCCAGGAGCCCGGACGGGGCACCTATGTCCGCTATGACGCCGAGGCCATGCTGGGCGTGCTGGCCCTGGAGGCGCACCGGGCGGGCGCGGCGGTGATCGGCGAGGACCTGGGGACGGTGGAGCCGGGGGTGCGGGAGGCGCTGGACGGGCGGGGGGTGCTGGGTACCTCGGTGCTGTGGTTCGAGCGCGACTACCAGCAGCCCCGCCACCCGGCCCCGCTACCGCCGCACCGCTGGCGGGCGGGCTGTCTGGCCACCGCCACCACCCATGACCTGCCCAGCACCGCCGCCCGGCTGACCGGCGACCATGTGGTGCTGCGCCACCGGCTGGGGCTGCTGGCCAGGCCGCTGGCGGTGGAGCAGCGGGAGGACGCCAAGGCGGTGGCCGAGTGGCTGGCCCTGTTCGGCCGGCTGGGGCTGCTGCCGGAGGGGCCGGGCGACGAGGAGGCGGCGGTACGGGCGGTGCACCGGTTCCTGCTGAGCACCCCCGCCCGGATGGTGGGCATCTGGCTGCCCGACGCGGTGGGCGACCGGCGGCCGCAGAATCTGCCCGGCACCTGGGACGAGTACCCCAACTGGCGGCTGCCGGTCGCGGACGCCGGGGGACGGCCGCTGTCCCTGGAGGAGCTGGCCGCCTCGCCCCGGCTGCACGCCCTGATGGAGGAGGTCCGGCGGCTCTGCCCGGGGGCCGGGGCCATGGAGGCCACCCCGGACGCGCGGGGTCCGGAGGGGTCGGTTAATTTAAGCTCGTGAGCAATAAGAAGATGAACGCCGTGCGCGCTGGAGCGGTCTCCGCCGGCACGCTGATGCTGCTGCTGATGTCGTCCCCCGCGTTCGCGCTCACCCGCGACGACGGTGACGACCCGGGCCCGGGCCTGAGCTTGATCAACACCCTGGGGCTGTTTGTCGCCGCGCCGATCGTGCTGTTCCTGGTGATCGCCGGGCTGGTGATGGTGCTGTCCCGCAAGTCGGACAACGTCATGACGCACGACACCCACTACCCGCGCACCTCGCGCTGACGCGGAGCGCCCCTTCAGGGGCGCGGGGCAGCTGCGATATGCGGCTCCGCCGCGTGGGCGCGACCAGCCACCCGCAGCCTGTGGCCGAGCGGCTGCCGTCGTCGCAACTCGCCGTTTCATTGCCGGGTGCGGCCCGGTGGCCGGCTGAGCAGTAAGGGGCCGGGGCGTACCGCCCCGGCCCCTTATGTGCGTCAGGCGCCCGCCGCGTCGGCGGCCTGGGCCTTCAGCGCCCGCTCGATGCCCGCCCGGGCCTCGGTCACCAGCCGGCGCAGACCGGGGTTGGGCTCGGCGCTCTCCAGCCAGGCGTCGGTGGCCTGAAGGGTCTCCCGGGAGATCTGGAGCGTCGGGTAGAGACCGGTGACGATCTGCTGGGCGACCTCATGGTCCCGGGTCTCCCAGATCCGCTTGATCACCGAGAAGTACTTGGTGGTGTACGGGGCCAGCAGTTCGCGCTGGTCGGCCTGGACAAAGCCGCCGATCACCGACTCCTGGACCGCGTTGGGCAGCTTGCCCTGCTCCACCACCAGCTCCCAGGCGGCCGCCTTGGCCTGAGCCGTCGGCCGGGCCGCCCGCGCCCAGGCGGCGTGCTGCTCGCCCGCCGAGGTACGGTCCCGCTCCAGCTCGGCCTCGATCGCCTGCTCGTCCGCCCGCCCGGTGGCGGCCAGCCGGATCAGCAGGTCCCAGCGCAGCTCGGTGTCCACCGTCAGACCCTCGATGACCTCGCTGCCGTCCAGCAGGCTGGCCAGCAGATCCAGCTGGGGCGCGGTACGGGCGGTGGCGGCGAAGGCCCGCGCCCAGGCCAGCTGGTGGTCGCTGCCCGGCTCGGCCGCCCGCAGCTGCTCCAGGGTGGCCTCGGTCCAGCGGGCCAGTCCGGTCTCCCGCCACTCGGGCGCCGCATAGAGGTCCAGGGCCAGCTTGACCTGGCGCTGGAGCGACTGCACCACGCCGATGTCGGACTCCTTGGCGATGCCGGAGAGCACCAGCTCCAGATAGTCCCGGGTGGCCAGCTCGCCGTCGCGGGTCATGTCCCAGGCCGAGGCCCAGCACAGGGCGCGCGGCAGCGACTCGGCGAAGTCGCCCAGATGCGCGGTGACCGTCTTCAGCGACTCCTCGTCCAGGCGCACCTTGGCGTAGGACAGGTCGTCGTCATTGAGCAGCACCACCGCCGGGCGGGCCTTGCCCACCAGCTGCGGTACCTCGGTCAGCTCGCCGTCGATGTCCAGCTCCACCCGCTCGGTGCGCACCAGGCGGCCATCGGTCAGCTCATAGCAGCCGATGGCGATCCGGTGCGGGCGCAGGGTGGGTTCGCCCTTGGCGCCCTCGGGCAGCGGGTTGGCCTCCTGCCGCACCGCGAAGGAGGTGATCACTCCCGCGCCGTCGGTGGTGAGCTCCGGCCGCAGGGTGTTGATCCCGGCCGTCTCCAGCCATGCCTTGGACCAGGTGCGCAGATCGCGTCCGGAGGTCTTCTCCAGGGCGCCCAGCAGATCGCTCAACTGCGTGTTGCCATAGGCGTGTTCCTTGAAGTACGCCTGGACGCCGCGGAAGAACTCGTCCTGGCCGACATAGGCCACCAGCTGCTTGAGCACCGAGGCGCCCTTGGCGTAGGTGATGCCGTCAAAGTTGACCAGCACGTCTTCCAGGTCGTTGATCTCCGCCATGATCGGGTGGGTGGAGGGCAGCTGGTCCTGCCGGTAGGCCCAGGTCTTCATGGAGTTGGCGAAGGTGGTCCAGGAGTGCGGCCACCTGGAGCCGGGCGCGGCGGCCTGGCAGGCGATGGAGGTGTAGGTGGCGAAGGACTCGTTGAGCCACAGGTCGTTCCACCACTTCATGGTGACCAGGTCACCGAACCACATATGGGCCAGCTCGTGCAGGATGGTCTCGGCCCGCAGCTCGTAGGCCGCGTCCGTCACCTTGGAGCGGAAGACATACTGGTCGCGGATGGTCACCGCGCCCGCGTTCTCCATGGCGCCGGCGTTGAACTCCGGGACGAAGAGCTGGTCGTACTTGGCGAAGGGGTAGTCGTAGTCGAACTTCTCCTGGAACCAGTCGAAGCCCTGCCGGGTCACCTCGAAGATGGCGTCCGCGTCCAGGAACTCGGCCAGCGAGGGACGGCAGTAGATGCCGAGGGGGACGGTCCGCCCGTCCTTCTGGTAGCTGCTGTGCACGCTGTGGTACGGGCCCGCGATCAGCGCGGTGATGTAGGTGGACATCCGCGGGGTGGGCGCGAACCGCCAGACGCCGTCCTCGGGACGCTCCGGGGTGGGCGAGTTGGAGATCACCGTCCAGCCCTGGGGAGCCTTGACGGTGAAGGTGAACGTCGCCTTGAGATCGGGCTGTTCGAAGGAGGCGAAGACCCGGCGGGCGTCCGGCACCTCGAACTGGGTGTAGAGATAGGCCTGGTTGTCCACCGGATCGACGAACCGGTGCAGTCCCTCACCGGTGTTGGTGTACGCGCAGTCCGCCACCACCCGCAGCTCATTGCGCCCCGCGCGCAGCCCGCGCAGCACGATCCGGCTGTCCGCGAAGACCTCGGCGGGCTGGTGGGCCTCGCCGTTGAGCACCACCTGGCGCACCTCGGGCGCCACCAGGTCGATAAAGGTGTCCGCCCCGGCCTCGGCCGAGTCGAACCGCACGGTGGTCACCGAGCGGAACCTGCCGCCCTGCTGCGCCCCGGAGAGGTCGAGCTCGATCTCATAGGAGTCCACGGTGAGCAGCCGCGCCCGCCGCTCGGCCTCTTCCCGGGTCAGATTCGTGCCAGGCACCTGGGCTTCTCCTTCACATTCACGCTCAACTGGACGTTGCCGGTCATCCTTCCACGCAAGGCGTTGTCGGTGCCGGTGGGTACGCTGGCGGCACACGCAATGAGCGCAGGGAGGTGCGAGCCATGGCGGTGCTCGATCGGCTCTGGCGCGAGGTCGAAACCATGACCCCGCCGGAGGGCTACGTGGTTGAGATCATCGATGGGAGGGTGATCATGACGCCGCAGAGTCCGACGCAGTCCAACACCATCCGCAGTATCACGCGGCAGGCTGAGCGGGCACTGGGCGAAGATGTGCCGCTGGTTTTCGATGTGGCGATTGATTTCCCGGGGGAGACTTCGTCGGCGCCGGACGTGAGCATCCTCGACCTGGACGCCCAGCCTCGGGGCAAGCGCTACGTGTGCCAGGACGTGGTCGCCGCCATTGAGGTTGTCTCATCGGATTCGGATGACCAGGACTATGTGACCAAGGTGGCCAAGTACGGTCGGTTCGGCATCGAGACGTACTTGATCATCGACCCGTTCAAGAGGGTCTGCACGCTGTATGAAGGGGCTCTGCCGACCGGGTACGCGAAGCGTTCGGAGTACGCCTACGGTCAGGTGGTGGAGGTGGACCTGGTGGATGGCCGCAAGTTCGTGATCGACACCAGCGGCTTCCCGGTCGAGGCGTGAGCCTTCGCCGGTCAAGATGGCGTTGAGCGCGACCAGGAGTCCGGGGCCGGAGGACCACCGGGGTAGCCAGGCGCCGGCTACCCCGGAATCTCAACGGGCGTCTCAGGCGCCCAGCTCCTCGGCCACCAGCTCCGCGATCTGGACCGCGTTCAGGGCCGCGCCCTTGCGCAGGTTGTCATTGGAGACAAACAGGGCCAGGCCGTGCTCCACGGTCTCATCGGCGCGGATGCGGCCCACATAGGAGGCATCCTGCCCGGCCGCCTGGAGCGGGGTGGGGATCTCCGAGAGCTCCACACCGGGGGCGTCCTTCAGCAGCTCATAGGCGCGCGCCACGGACAGCGGGCGCTCGAAGCGGGCGTTGACCTGGAGGGAGTGGCCGGTGAAGACCGGTACCCGGACACAGGTGCCGGAGACCTTGAGGTCCGGGATCTCCAGGATCTTGCGGGACTCATTGCGGAGCTTCTGCTCCTCGTCGGTCTCGAAGCTGCCGTCATCGACCAGGGACCCGGCCATGGGCAGCACATTGAAGGCGATGGTACGGGCGTAGACGCCCGGCTCCGGGAAGTCCACCGCCGCACCGTTGTGCACCAGCTCGGGGCCGTGCTCGGCCGCCTTGCGGACCTGGCCGTCCAGCTCGGCGACCCCGGCCAGGCCGGAACCGGAAACCGCCTGGTAGGTGGTGGCCACCAGCGAGGTCAGGCCGGCCTCCAGGTGCAGCGGCTTGAGCACCGGCATCGCGGCCATGGTGGTGCAGTTGGGGTTGGCGATGATGCCCTTGGGGCGGTGGGCGATGGCGTGCGGGTTGACCTCGGAGACCACCAGGGGGACCTCGGGGTCGCGGCGCCAGGCCGAGGAGTTGTCGATCACCACGGCGCCCTGGCCGGCGACCTTCTCGGCCAGCGCCTTGGAGGTGGCGCCGCCCGCGGAGAAGAGCACGATGTCCAGCCCGGAGTAGTCGGCGGTGGCCGCGTCCTCCACGGTGATCTCCTGGCCCTCCCAGGGCAGCGTGGAACCGGCGGACCGGGCCGAGGCGAACAGGCGCAGCTGCGTGACCGGGAATTTCCGCTCGGCAAGGATCTTGCGCATGACCGCGCCGACCTGACCGGTGGCTCCGACGATTCCGATCCGCATGGGGACTCCCTGCTCGTTCACGTACTGGTTCGTACGTTCTCTTACGGCATGTCCAGGGTGGACGGTTCCATGATGCGGGGCGACCGGTACCAAAAGTCCAATCCGTTGTCCGAGGGGCGGGACGGGGGCCGGCGGCCCAGGGCCATGGTGGGTGATCCGGAACCGGTCCCGCGGCGGGGCCGGTGGGGCGGGTGCCCGTCATGGACACCCGCCCCGTGGCTAGACGCTGATCACTGGGCGCCCTGCGCCGTCGCCGTCAGGACATAAGGGTTGTCCAGCAGCGGCGAGGTGCGCCGGGCCTCGACCTCGATTTCCCAGACGCCGGGGGTGGGGTCGGCGTAGGAGCGCTGGTCGGGGCGGCAGGTGTTCTTGGGGTTGGAGTAGTTGGGGTAGCAGTTGGGCGTGCTGGTGGGGTCCATGGTCATGCCCCGGGAGTCAATGGCTATGAACCGGGTCTGGCTGCCCGGCCGCAGGCCGTCCATCCGCAGTTGGAGGGTCTTGGTGCCCTTGGGAACGGTGACGAAGTACGAGCGGGTGGCGTTGCGCTGCACCGTGCCGGAGTGCTGCCCGCCCAGCGGCTCGGAGACCACCACGGTGGTCATCAGCTGGAGGTCGATGCCCTCGGTGTGCGGGTCGTTCACGGCCAGGATGGCGGTGTGGATACCGGCCGTGCGGGGCTTGGCCTTGACCTTGACGGTCACCGGCTTGTTCAGCGGCAGCCGTACCCGGCCGGGGCCCGCCAGGCTGAAGGTGCCGTCGTTGTTGCGCCACTTCAGCTCGTGCCACACCGCCCCGGCGGGGCCGGAGGTGCGGGTGAGGGTGACCGGATAGGTCTTGCTCCGGCCCGTCTGGAGGCCGCCCTCGCGGTCATAGATCCCGGTGCCGAAGCCGGGGGTCTTCAGGCGGCCGGAGAGCACGGTGTCCACCGGGGCCTTGACCTGGTAGTCATGGGCGGTCGCGCCATGGCGCAGCGACTTCCAGGCGGCCCGGATGTCGATCAGGCCGGCGCCTTGCGCATAGGCCTGGACGCCCTTGATCTGCCGGGCGGTGCTGGTGAGCGCGGTGCGCAGGTCGGCCGGGGTGAGGTGCATCCGCTGCTGCTTGGCGGCCGAGATCAGCAGCGCCGAGGCACCGGCGGCCTGCGGGGAGGCCATTGAGGTGCCCTGCAACATGCCGTATCCGGCGGGCAGTTGATAGCCCGCCTCGGCGACCGGGGCGCCCGGCTCCCAGGTGGGCGTGGTGTTGATGGAGGCGCCGGGGGCGGTGAGGGTGGGGGTGAAGCCGCCGTCCTCGCGCGGGCCGCGGGAGGAGAAGGGCATCATCGCGTAGGGGGTCGTCACCTGGGAGCCGTAGTTGGCGGCCCAGGTCTCCTTGGAGACGGCCGCGCCCACGCTGATCACCTTGTCGGCCAGCCCGGGGTTGCCGATGGTGTTGGCGCCGGGGCCGTCATTGCCCGCGGAGATCACCAGCTGCACCCCGTACTGGTCGATCAGCCGGGTGTAGAGCTTGTCGCGGTCGTCATTGCCGTCGTTGAGGGCGCGCAGCCCGCCGATGGACATATTGATGATGTCCACGCCATGGTTGACGACCAGGTCGATCATGCCCTCCTTGAGCGCGACATTGGTGCAGCCGCCGCTCCAGGTGCAGGCCCGGGAGGAGACGATCTTCGCGCCGGGGGCCGCGCCGTTCATCCGGCCGCCGAACAGGCCGTTGGCCGCGGTGATCCCGGCCACATGGGTGCCGTGCTCGGACTCGATGACGCCGATATTGACGAAGTCGGCCTTCTTGCCGACCCAGTCGCCGCCCTTGGGGTCCATCGGCACGTCCTTGCGGATCTGCACGGTGAACGGAATCCGGGTGGCCACCTGGGACTTGGGGTCCTGCTTGCCGAAGTACCCCACCTGGAAGCCGTCCTTGTAGGGCTTCATCTCGGTGGCGTGGCGGAAGTCCCCGTCGTCGTCCAGATCGACGCGGACGGTGCCCTTCTTCGGGTCGTAGAGGACCGCCCAGGAATCGGTGGTGTCACCGTCCCGGTTGAGGTCGCCCTGCATATCGCCGCCGAGGGTGGCGCTCTCCTTGAACAGCGCCACCCGGTAGTCCCCTTCGGGGGCGGTGTAGGTGCGGCCGTTGAAGGTGAAGGAGGGGCCATGGACGTCGGTGGTCATCGGCAGCCAGGTGCCGTCGCCGTCCAGCAGCGGGTCGGTGGCGGTCACCCAGTCGATGATCTTGCGCTCACCGGTGGTGGTCTTCTGCAGCGCGGGGTGGGCCAGATCGACGCCGGAGTCCAGGATGCCGATGGTCACCCCCCGGCCGTCGGCCTTGGGGTGCTCCTTGACGAAGTCCACCGCGCCGGTCTCGAAGGCCGGCTGGTAGGGGTTCTTCGCCGGGGTGTCCTTGCCCGGCGCCGGGTAGCGGCCCTTGCCGGCCCCGGCTCCCGCTCCCGCTCCGGCGCCCGGGACGGTGTCGCCGTGCGGGGTGGGGTCGGGGAGCCTGATCTGCTCCTTGAGGTCGATGCTCTCCACCGAGGACAGCCGCTCGGCCTGGGCGATGGCGGCATCGGCCTTGGCGGTGGGGACGGTGACCCGGAGATAGCCCAGCTTGTCGTAGACCTTGCCCACCGAGGCGCCCTTGATGGCGCCGAGCCTGCCGGCGAGCCGGCCGGTCTCGCCCGGAGTGGTGGAGAACATCATGGTGACCGTCTTGTCACCGTCGGCCTTGGCCTTGGCCAGCAGGCCCGCGCCCTGTGAACCCAGCTTGTCCGGGGCCGGGTTGGCGGTGGTCACCGGCTGGCCGGCGAAGGCGGGCAGCGGGCCCGCCGCGGTGAGCGCGGCCGCGATGGCGGCCGCGACGGCTATTCGGCCGGTACGTCTGCCGCCGGAGGTGGGGGAGGTCATGGAGGTCCCTGTGCCTTGAGTGAGTAGTGGTTGACCGCTCACTTTTATGTAACTGGCAGCGATTTGGGGAGAGTTGTCGGCCAGGAAACATAAAGATGGCGTAAACCCGCCAGGGGCAGAGCCGGATGAAGCCGGATCTAGCGGATGAACCGCCGTGGTGGCCTAGGGCAAACGGACTACAACATCACCTGACGGCCTTTAAGGTTCCGCCAGGGGCGTTCCCAGCTGGGTGAACGCTGAGTGAGCGTCAGCGCTCCAGGGGACGAGTGAGATATGTCGGTTCGCAGTCGCCAAGATCGATGTGAGGTGATCGGCGGCGGCCGTTGCTGCCGCGTTAACGCCGAGGTCATCCGCGCTGCCAACCATCCTCACTGACGGCAGCCGCAGCCCACCTGCCAGAGAAGCACGTCATCGCCTTCGCACTCGGGGAGACCGCCATGCACCGCAGATCCACCAGATCCGCAGCCCCGCACCTCGACCGCCGCGGCTTCCTGGCGGCGGCGGGCGCCGTCGGCACCGGACTGACCCTGACCCTGGCCGGTTCCGCCGCCGCCGACACCCCGGACCCCGGCACCCACCCGGCCGCCGGCGCGCCCGAAACCGGCACCCTCGCCGAGGCCGCCCCCTCCGGCGCCGGCACCACCCTCGCCTCGGTGGCCGCCCCCCGCGGCAGCGGCGGCTACCGCCGCCTGGGCGAAGGGCCCGGCTGGCCCCGCCGGGTACGCACCGAGCTCTCCGCCGCCCGTGCCACCCGGGACCGCCGCCGCACCACCCTGGCCTCCTTCGTCCAGTTCACCGATCTGCATCTGACGGACGTACAGCACCCGCTGCGCTATGAGTTCTTCCGCTCCGGCGGCCCCGGCGCCTGGCGCCCGCATGAGGCGCTCACCCTGCCCGGCGTGGTCTCCCTGATCGAGCGCGTCAACAAGCTCCGCCATGGCCCGGCCACCGGCTCCCCGCTGCGCTTTGTCATCACCACCGGCGACAACGGCGACGAGAACGCCAAGATCGAGGCCGAGTGGTTCCTCACCGCCATGAGCGGCGGCCGGCTCACCCCCAACACCGGTGACCCCCGCCACTACGAGGGCGTCCAGAACAGCAACCTCAAGCTCTACTGGCACCCGGAGAGTTCACTGCGCGACCAGGACAAGGCGGTGGGCTACCCGCGCATCCACGGCTATCTGGACGCCGCCATGCGCCGCGTCAACAGCCCCGGCCTGAACATCCCTTGGTACTCCACCTTCGGCAACCACGATCTGCTGTCCGGCGGTTGCTACCCGGCCGTCGGCTCCTTTATCGCCGAGGTCGCGGTGGGCGGCAAAAAGCTCTACTCCATCCCGGCCAAAGAGGCCAAGTGGCTGATGGACGGCGAACTGCACGGCGTCGATCCCCGCGGCAAGCGCATAGAGGACCTGCTGCGCCGGCACAAGAAGGAACTGCGCCGGGTCACCCCCGACCCGCGCCGGGTACCGCTGACGCAACATCAGTACATGGCCATGCATCTGGACCCCGCCTACACCGGCAAGGGCCCGGCCGGCCACGGCTACACCAAGGCCAACCTCGACTCCGGGAACCTCTACTACACCTTCCGGGTCTCCGACCGGGTGCTGGGCGTCAGCCTGGACTCCACCTCGCCCGGCGGCCACTACCAGGGCTCCCTGGGCAGCGCCCAGTTCAGCTGGCTGGAGAAGGTCCTGGCGGACCACAAGGACGACTATGTCCTGATCTTCAGCCACCATCCCAGCTGGAGCATGGACAACACCACCCCCGACCCCGCCCACCCCCAGGACAAGCGGTACGGCGGCGATGAGCTGATCGATCTGCTGCAGCGCCACAAGAACGTCCTGGCCTGGATCAACGGTCACAGCCACCGCAACCGGATCCGGCCGCGCGGCACCTTCTGGGAGATCGCCACCGCCTCCCATATCGACTATCCGCAGCTGGCCCGGGTCATCGAGATCACTGACAACCACGACGGCACCATCTCGCTGTTCACCACCCTCATCGAGTCCGCGGCTCCGTACCGCACCGACTTCCACGACCTCTCGCAGACCGGGCTGGCCTCGCTCTACCGCGAACTGGCCTTCAACGCACCGGGGTCGGACCCCTCCCTGGTCGGCGAGGCCACCGACCGCAACACCGAACTGCTCCTCAAGCGCTGATCACTTCGGCAGCACCACCAGATACGCGGCCGGGTCGCGCTCGGCGGAGGACGCCAGCGCGGTCCGTACCACCGCGGCATGCCGCTCGGTCTCCCCGGCGTCCCCGGCCAGCTGCCGCGGGGTGAGGTGCACCACCGCCACCCCCAGCCGCTCCAGCCGCTCGCCGCGCCGGGCCGGTTCGGACCAGTGCATACCCTCCTCGGTGTGCGGGGCCCGGGTGTCGATCTCCACCACCACGCCATGGTCCGGCCAGAAGGCGTCCACCGCGCCCAGACAGGGGCCGCCCGGCAGCCAAAGCTCCACATTCCACAGCGGGGCGGGCAGGGCATGCTCGGCCACCAGGGCGTACAGCCGGCCCTCGGCCGCCGCCCGGCTCTCCGCCAGCAGGCCGTCCACCGCGGACTGCACCGCGGGCCGGTGCAGCACCCGGGACCGGGACAGCTCGCGCACCAGCTGGGAGGGCTCGCAGTGGCCGCCGCGCACCGCCTCCGCCAACAGGGCGCGCACCGGGGCGGGTTGGGTGAGGGCGGCCACCGCGTCGGCGACCGCCCGGGCCACCGGCGCCACCGGTACCCCGGCCAGCAGCCGGGGGCGGGGCACGGTGTGCGCCCGCACCGGACGGACGAACCCGGCCGGGCGCAGCCGGCGGGTGCTGGGCACCAGGACCTCGATCCGGTCCAGGGCGGCCGGCGGGGGAGCGGTGGCGAAGCCATGCAGGGCCAGCGCGGCCAGCCCGGTGATCATCGCCTGGCCGTAGGGCGCCGCCGGGTCCTCCTGCGGGCCGGGCTGCCGGGGGACGCCCTGGGTGCGCGCCAGGGTGTACAGCAGGGCGGCGTGCAGCCGCTCCTCGCCGCTGGCCGGACCGGAGTGCAGCAGATAGACCCCGGGCAGCAGCGGCTGCCAGGGACCGCCGGGCCGGCAACGCTCGTTGACGGTTGTGGAGGTCACTCCGTGCTCCCGGAGTTGACGCGAGGTCATCACCCGGTGCCGGATGTCGGTGAGGTGGTGCAGCGGACGAGGCGAAAGCGGGGTGTCGTAGCTCATGTCCCGGCCATTCCCGTCGTCCGACGGTCCTTTAACCGCTGTTACAGGCCCGTTGACAAATGCGGACAACAGCGGACCAATGCAGGGGCGTTCGACCTTCGAAAGGCCCAACGCCCCTGTATACGGAGGGTTGTTAGCCGATCACCTCGGCGTCACAGTCCTGGGCGCGCAGGGCGCGGGCCAGGTCGTCACGGCACTCCAGCACCACCCGGCGCAGCGCGGGCGCGGCGTCGGGGTGGGCGGCCAGCCAGGCGTCGGTGGCGTCCAGGGTCGCCCGGTCGCCCTGGGTCATCGGGAACAGGCCCCGGACGATGGACAGGGCGATCTCGATGGACCGTTCCCGCCAGGCGCTCTCGATCACCTCGAAGTAGCGCGGGGCGTAGGGCGCCAGCAGCTCCCGCTGGTCCGGCTGGTCGAAGCCGGAGATGGTGGCCTCGACCAGGGCGTTCGAGAGCCGGTCGGACTCCACCACATCCGCCCAGGCCCGCGCCTTGACCTCGGCGAGCGGGCGGGCGGCCAGGCAGCGGACCTGGTGCCGCTTGCCGGAGGCGGTGTTGTCGCGGTCCAGCTCGGCGTCCAGCGCGTCCTGCCCGGCCACGCCCCGGGCGGCCAGGGTGAGCAGAAAGGCCCAGCGCAGTTCCTGGTCCACCTCCAGCCCTTCGATCCGTGCGCTGCCCGCCAACAGGTCCTGGAGCAGCGTCAGTTCGTCCTCGTCGGTGGCCAGCTGGGCGAAGAAGCGGGCCCAGGCCAGCTGGTGGCCGCTGCCCGGCTCGGCCCGGCGCAGCTCGGCCAGCGCGCTCTGGGCCAGCAGCCGCCCGGCCGCCTCGCGGGAGGCGGGCACGGTGTAGTGGGTGAGCGCGGTGGCGGCCTGCCCCTGGACGGTCTGGAGCACACCGATGTCGCTCTCGTCGCCCGCGAAGCGGCGGACCAGGTCCAGGAAGTCCCGGGCGGGCAGCAGGGCGTCCCGGGTGAGGTTCCACAGCGCGGACCAGCACAGGGCGCGGGCCAGCGGGTCGGTGAGGTCGCCCAGGTGGGCGCGCAGGGTGGCCAGTGAACGCTCGTCGAAACGGACCTTGCAGTAGGTCAGGTCCTCGTCATTGACCAGGACCAGCTCCGGGGCCTGGGCCCCGGCCAGCTCGGTGACCACGGTGCGGGCCGCGGTGACATCGGTCTCGGCGCGGGCGTAGCGGACGAGTTCCGCGCCCTCGCGGCGGTAGAGGCCGATGGCCACCCGGTGCGGGCGCAGCGGCTGTTCGCCGTCCGCCTCCTGGAGCACGGCCAGTTCGGTGATCCGGCCGTCCGCGTCACAAGTGACCTCGGGCGTGAGGGAGTTGACGCCGGAGCTCTGCAGCCAGGCCCGGGACCAGGTGGTCATGTCCCGGCCGGAGGTCTCCTCCAGCACCGAGAGCAGGTCGGCCAGGCGGGTGTTGCCATAGGCGTGCCGGGCGAAGTAGCGGCGGGCGCCCTCCAGGAAGGCGTCCCGTCCGGCATAGGCCACCAGCTGCTTGAGCACCGAGGCGCCCTTGGCATAGGTGATGCCGTCGAAGTTGAGCTTGGCGTCCTGCAGATCGCGGATGTCGGCGGTGACCGGGTGGGTGGAGGGCAGCTGGTCGGCGCGGTAGGCCCAGGCCTTGCGCCGGTTGGCGAAGGTGACCCAGGCGTTGTCGAAGCGGGTGGCCTCCACCTGGGAGAAGGAGCCCATGAAGTCGGCGAAGGACTCCTTGAGCCACAGGTCGTCCCACCACTCCATGGTGACCAGGTCGCCGAACCACATATGGGCCATCTCATGAAGGATCACATTGGCCCGGCCCTCATAGGCGGCCCGGGTCACCTTGCCGCGGAAGACGAATTCCTCGCGGAAGGTGACACAGCCCGGGTTCTCCATGGCGCCCAGGTTGTACTCCGGGACAAAGGCCTGGTCGTACTTGCCGAAGGGGTACGGGTAGCCGAAGTGCTCATGGAAGAAGTCGAAGCCCTGCTTGGTGACGGTGAAGATGTCCTCGGCGTCGAAGTGCTTGGCCAGGCCCTTGCGGCAGAGGGCGCCCAGCGGGATCTCCAGGGTTCCGCCGTCGGGCAGTTGGCGCCGGTAGTGGTCGCGGACCACATGGTACGGACCGGCGACCACGGCGGTGATATAGGTGGAGATGGGGCGGGTGGGCTGGAAGCGCCAGGCGGAGGAAGTGGCGTCCACGGGGGCGCACTCGCCGTCCTGGGCGCCGTTGCTGAGCACGGTCCAGCCGGTGGGGGCGGTGACCGCGAAGGTGAACGGGGCCTTGAGGTCGGGCTGTTCGAAGTTGGCGAAAACCCGGCGGGCGTCGGCCGGTTCGTACTGGGTGTAGAGGTAGACCTCGCCGTCCTCGGGATCGACAAAGCGGTGCATGCCCTCGCCGGTGCGGCTGTAGGCGCACTGGGCGTCCACCACCAGGACGTTGTCGGCCTCCAGGCCGTCCAGCGCGATCCGGGAGCCGTCGAAGACGGCGGCCGGGTCCAGCTCGCGGCCGTTGAGGGTGACCGAGGTGACGGCGGGCGCCAGCAGGTCGGCGAAGGTGGCGGCGCCGGGCTCGGCGCAGCGGAAGCGGATGGTGGTCACCGAGCGGAAGGTGCGGGGCTCGCCATTGGCCTCACCCACCGCGGAACGCAGGTCCAGTGCCACGTCGTAGGCGTCCACGGTCAGCAGCGCGGCCCGCTGCCGGGCCTCCTCACGGGTCAGATTCTCGCCGGGCACGTGCGGGCTCCCTCGGATCGGCTGGACTTTCGAGCTTGAGGAATCATGGCATGGGGGCGGTTGTTGAAAGGCTGACCGTTCATTGCGTACGAGGAGCAGGAGCCAAGGGTGACCACAGACGAGAAGACCACCGCCGACTTCTGGTTCGACCCGCTGTGCCCGTGGGCATGGATGACCTCCCGCTGGATGCTGGAGGTGGAGAAGCAGCGTCCGGTGCGGGTGCGCTGGCATGTGATGAGCCTGGCCGTGCTCAATGAGAACCGGCTGGACGAGCTGCCGGAGGACTACGCCGAGACGATGCGCTCCGCCTGGGGGCCGGTGCGGGTGTGCATCGCAGCGGCGCAGGAGCATGGCGAGGAGGTGCTGGGGCGGCTCTACACGGCGCTGGGCACCCGCTTCCACAACCAGGGGCTGCCGCGGGAGCGGGCGACGATCATCGCCGCCCTGGAGGAGGCCGGGCTGCCGGCCTCGCTGGCGGACGCGGCCGACTCCGACGCCCATGACGAGGCGCTGCGCAAGTCGCATGCGGAGGGGATCGAGAAGGTGGGTACGGAGGTCGGCACCCCGGTGATCGCGGTGCCCGGGCCCGAGGGCCGCGAGGTGGCCTTCTTCGGCCCGGTGGTCACCCCCGCCCCCAAGGGCGAGGCCGCCGCCCGCCTGTGGGACGGCACGCTGCTGGTCGCCTCCACGCCGGGCTTCTACGAAATCAAGCGCACCAGGACCGAGGGCCCCATCTTCGACTGAGGGTGCCCCGTCAGGGGCGCGGGGCGGCCACATATGCGGCTCCGCCGCGTGGGCGCGACCAGCCACGCACGGCCTGCGGCCGGGCGACGGGGGTTGTCGGCAGACGCCGTTTCGTCGCCGGGCACCCACCAGGGGCGCGGGGAACTGCGCGACCGGCCACGCACGGCCTGCGGCCGGACGACAGGGGTTGTTGGCAGACGCCGTTTCGTCGCCGGGTGCGAACCGTCCTCGGCCGGTCGCGCAGTTCCCCGCGCCCCTTGGGGTGGCGCCGGAAGTCGTTCGGCTGCACGGCCGTCCGTGGCTGGTCGCGCAGTTCCCCGCGCCCCCAAGGGGGCGCACCGTGTCCCCCGGGGGAACCCGGTGGGCGGGCGCGGGACGGGCTCACATCGTAGGGTCGCGCCATGGGCCAGACCGACCTCAGCGAGCCCCTGGGCCGCGACGGCGGCTGGGCGGAGGCGGAGCCACCCTGCACCAACGCCGCCTTCGCCGAGCTGCCCGTACGCCCGTACGACCTGCTCACCGTCGCGGTCTGCCGCACCCTGGCCGCCCTGTGGCACGCCCTCGGCCTGCGGCAGGCGGCCGGGATGCTGCGGCACTACCTCGGCGCCACCGGTACCCCGCGCCGGGTGGACGCCGAGGCGCTGCTCGCCCTGCCGGCCGTCCGCGCCGCCGCCGACGAACAGCTCCGGCGCTGGCGGGAAGAGGCACTGCGCCGGTGGAACGCCGGACCGCGCGCCCCCGCCGCGTACCCCGCCGACAGCGGCTGGCGGGACGCCCTGATCACCCGGCGGGTCAGCCCCGACTGGTGGCTGGCCCTGCGCTGTGTGGAGTTCCGGCTGACCGGCACCGTCCGGGTGGCTGCCGATGGCTCCATCGTCATCGACTACCGCTTCGCCGTGGCGAAGAGCTGGAACTTCGACCGTGGCAAGTCGGAGTGCGGAGTGCCCTTCGCCCCCTTCGCCCGGCTGCATGAGACCGGGCTGGCCCGTGAATTCACCGTGACCGGCGAGGCGTTCGGACACGCCTGAGCCTGGGACCATGGGGAAGACCCCCGCGCGACTCGACCGCGCGGGGGCCTCCACCGTGCCTGCCGCGTGACACGGGTGAGAAGACGATCACGAGCAGGCGGCTGGGGGGCGGAGGTCAGGGCGCCAGCAGCAGCGCGTTGCCCCGCTCCTTCGCGGCCGCGTAACGCTTCGCCACGTCCTGCCAGTTGACCACCTGCCACATGGCCTCGATGAAGTCCACCTTCTGGTTCTTGTACTGCAGATAGAACGCGTGCTCCCAGGCGTCGAAGACCAGGATCGGGGTGGAGCCCTGGCCCACATTGCCCTGGTGGTCGTAGACCTGCTCCACGATCAGCTTGCCGCTGAGCGGCTCATAGGCGAGCACACCCCAGCCCGAACCCTGCGTGGTGGCGGCCGCCTTGGAGAGCTGGGCCTTGAACTTGGCGAAGGAGCCGAAGGATTCGGCGATGGCGTCGGCCAACTCGCCCACGCCGTCCTTCTCCAGCGGCTCGCCGCCACCGTCACCGGTCATGTTCTGCCAGTAGATGCTGTGCAGGATGTGGCCGGAGAGATGAAAGGCGAGGTTCTTCTCCAGGCCGTTGATGGCCCCCCACTGGTCCTTGTCACGGGCCTCGGCCAGCTGCTCCAGGGTGTCATTGGCGCCCTTGACATAGGCCGCATGGTGCTTGTCGTGGTGCAGCTCGATGATCTTCGCGTCGATGACGGGCTGGAGCGCCGCGTAGTCGTACGGGAGTTCAGGAAGTGTGTAGATGGCCATGCCGAGCCCTCCGACTGCTTATTGCAATTAACTTGCAGGTAGACGCTATCAGCAAGTGCCCGGCGCTGGCGGAACGAGGGGGCATTCTCGGCCCAAAGACGTAAGGCGGGGTGGGACCTGAGAATCAGGTCCCACCCCGCCCGGAGAGCGGAGAGTTGTCAGTGCGTCAGTTCCGCCTGGCGGCGGCCGAGCGCTGGCGCAGATAGCCGGTCAGCGCCAGGGCCACGGTGAGCCCCGCGGTGGCGTACAGCTGCTCGGCGGTGTCCTGCTCCCGCAGCATCAGACCCAGGGTGGCCACGATCCCGGCCAGCGCCACCCAGGTGAGCACCGGGAAGGCCCACATCCGTACCACCAGCTTCTCCGGCTCCTCGCGCTCCAGCTTGCGCCGCAGCAGCAGCTGGGTGGCGGCGATAAAGCCCCAGACCACCAGCACGGCGGCGCCGGTCATATAGAGCAGCCACTTGAAGACGGTGGTGGGCCACCAGTAGCTGAACAGCACCGCCAGGAAGCCGAAGGCCGAGGAGGCCAGTACGGTCAGGCGCGGCACCCCGTTACTGACCTTGGCCAGGAAGCGGGGGCCCTCGCCGCGCTGGACCAGCGAGTGGGACATCCGGGAGGCGCCGTAGATATTGGCGTTCATCGCCGAGAGCAGGGCGGCCAGCACGATCACATCCATGATCCGGCCGGCCGCCGGGATGTCGAGGTAGTTGAGCACCGCGACATAGGGGCCGTCGGTGACCACCGACTTGTCGGTCCACGGCAGCAGGGTGACCACCACCAGCATGGAGCCCACGTAGAACAGCGCGATCCGCCACATCGCGGTGCGCACCGCCTTGGCCACGCCCTTGACCGGCTGCTCGGACTCGGCCGCCGCGATGGTCACCGTCTCCAGGCCGCCATAGGCGAACACCGAGGCCAGCAGTCCGGCCACCAGTCCGTCGGTGCCATTGGGCAGGAAGCCGCCGCGTCCGGTGAGGTTGTGGGTGCCCGGGGCGGAGGTGCCCGGCAGCAGGCCCAGGATGGCCAGCACCCCGATGACCAGGAAGGTGCCGATGGCGGCCACCTTCAGCGCGGCGAACCAGAACTCGAACTCGCCGAAGTTGCCGACCGCCGCCAGATTGGTCCCGCAGAACACGGCCATAAACAGCAGCACCCACATCCACGAGGGCGTGGAGGGGAACCACTTCACCATGATGGACGCGGCGCCGATGGCCTCCACGGCGATGCCCACACACAGCTCTATCCAGAACATCCAGCCCGCGGTGAAGCCCGCCCAGGGGCCTATGGCCCGCTCCGCGTGCACCGAGAAGGTGCCGGAGGCGGGGTTGGCCGCGGCCATCTCACCCAGCATCCGCATCACCAGCATCACCAGCAGCCCGGACACCGCATAGGCGAGCACAATCCCCGGTCCGGCGGCCGCGATGCCGGTGCCGGAGCCCACGAACAGTCCGGCGCCGATCACCCCGCCGAGGGCGATCATCGACAGATGGCGTTGTTTGAGGCCGTGTGACAGGGCGCCGTCGGCCGAGTGCGGCGTTGTATCGCTGGCTTCGCGCTCGGTCGCGGAGGTCGCGGTTATGCGAGTCATGGTGGTGTCCGTCCCCGTGACATGAGTTAAGGAAGGTGAATCAGCGCTGAAAAGTTGCCTCAGTGTGGGGGCGATGTTCGCTCAGGACAACACTTCTGACAGAGGTGTCCGTTATTCAGACACCGGGGTGACTCTCCGCGACTGGCGGATCGTCAGAAACCGGGCTTTTTGCTCGGGCTTTTTCCTCCGGGCTTTTCATCCAGGCTCTTCGCCGGGGACGAGCATGGCGCCCGAACCGGCCGGCGTCAGGACGCGCGGCGCAGCCGCAGCTCGCGCAGGCCCGCCACCGCCAGCACCGCACCGGTGGCCGCCGCCGACCACAGCAGCTGCGGCCGGGAGCCGGCGTCGGTGAGCATCAGGACCAGCACCCCGCCCATGGCGGCCAGCGCCAGCCAGGTCAGATAAGGGAAGGCCCACATCTTCAGGGACAGCCGCTCCGGCGTCTCCCGCTCGATCCGCCGCCGCAGCCGCAGCTGGGAGGCGGCGATCAGGCCCCAGACGAAGAGCAGCACCGCGCCCACCGCGTTGAGCAGATAGTGGAAGATCGAGTCCGGCCACTTGAGATTGAGGATGACCGAGGCGAAGCCGAAGGCCACCGAGGCCAGTACGGCCCGCCGGGGCACCCCGCCGCCGGAGACGGTCAGCAGCGAGCGCGGCGCCTCGCCCCGCTCGGCCAGCGAGAAGACCATTCGCGAGGAGCCGTAGAGGTTGGCGTTGAGCGCCGACAACAGGGCCACAAAGATCACGATCTGCATGATCTGGCCGGCCGCCGGCACCCCGATGTGGTCCAGCACCGCCACATAGGGGCTCTCGCCCGGCTTCAGCGAGGACCAGGGCAGCAGGGTGACGATGACCAGCATCGAGCCCACATAGAAGAAGAGGATGCGCCACACCGCGCTGCGTACCGCCCGGCCCACCGCCCGCGCCGGGTCCTCGGACTCGGCGGCGGCGATGGTGACCACCTCCAGGCCGCCGAAGGAGAAGACCACGGCGAGCACTCCGGAGATCACCCCGCTCCAGCCGCGCGGCAGAAAGCCGCCCTGGCCGGTGAGGTTGGTGAAGCCCACGGGATGGGTGTCCGGCAGCAGACCGAAGACGGCCAGCAGGCTCAGGCCCAGGAACAGCACAATGGCGCCGACCTTGAGCGCGGCGAACCAGAACTCGAACTCACCGAAGTTCTTCACCGCGGAGAGGTTGGCGGCGGTGAACACCACCATGAACACCAGCACCCAGGCCCACTGCGGCATCCCCGGCACCCAGCCATGGGCGATCTGCGCGGCGGCGGTGGCCTCCACGGCCAGCACGATCACCAGCAGGAACCAGTAGAGCCAGCCCACCGTGAACCCGGCCCAGCGGCCCAGTGCCCGCTCGGCGTGCACCGAGAAGGCGCCCGAGGCGGGCATCGCCGAGGAGAGCTCGCCCAGCATCCGCATCACCAGCATCGCCAGCGCACCGGCGATCAGATACGAGACGATGATCCCGGGCCCGGCGACCGCGATCCCGGCGCCCGAGCCCACAAACAGCCCGGCACCGATCACTCCGCCCAGCCCCAGCATCGTCAGATGCCGCTGCTTGAGTCCCGCGGACAGAGGTTCCTGCTCGCCGGCGAGCGGCTCGGCGGCCGGAGGTGCGTCGTGCATGCGGTTCGTACTCTCAGGTGTCGTGCGGGAGCGCGGGGCTTGCG
The DNA here is from genome assembly GCF_003121295.1 of Streptomyces orinoci. GTDB lineage: Bacteria > Actinomycetota > Actinomycetes > Streptomycetales > Streptomycetaceae > Streptomyces > Streptomyces orinoci. The sequence goes on along the minus strand of NZ_PHNC01000029.1, from coordinate 600,351 downwards.
ACGGGGGCGCAAGGTATGCGCGCGTCCACAATCTCCCGAGCCGGGCCTTCCGGCCAAGCCGGGCCGGGTGGCAGGTGACCAGCATCACTCGGGCGAAACCCGCCAAAGGCTATGGGCCGGGCTTTGTCAAAGGTGACTACGTGCCGAATGGACCGGGCTGGACTAACGTCAGCCTGTCCTCTTATTCATGCCTTATCCACGCACCTCTCGGGGAGTTCCGATGGCCACCGCCGCAACGTCAGTGACTGGGACCGGTACGGTCCTCGCCGATCTCCTGCCCGCCTCCTCGGCCGCCCGGGCCCGGGTCCGGGACGCCGCCCTGATCCTGGGCGGCGCGGTGCTGACCGGGGTCACCGCGCAGATCACGGTGCCCGTTCCCGGCTCGCCGGTTCCGGTCAGCGGGCAGACCTTCGCCGCCCTGCTGGTGGGCACCGCCCTGGGCGCCCGCCGGGGCTTCCTCTCGCTGGCCCTCTACGCGGTGGCCGGTATGGCGGGCATGCCGTGGTTCGCCGAGGCCCGCTCCGGTGCGGCCTTCCCCTCCTTCGGCTATGTCCTGGGCATGCTGCTGGCCGCCACGGTGGCCGGTGCCCTGGCCCGTCGCGGGGGCGACCGCTCGGCACTGCGGACGGCGGGCACGATGGCTCTGGGCTCGGCCATCATCTACGCGGTGGGCGTGCCCTATCTGGCACTCGCCGCTCATCTGTCGCTGTCCCAGGCCGTGGCGGCGGGCCTGACCCCGTTCCTGATCGGCGACGCGCTCAAGGCGGCGCTGGCCATGGGCGTACTGCCGTCCGCCTGGCGGCTGGTGGGCCGTCGCTGACCCTTTCCGGTACGCCGCGGGCCCGTGTTCCCTGTCAGGGGATGCGGGCCCGTTCGTCTATGCCTCGTACCGCGGCAGGTCCCCGGTGGGCAGCTCGCCGCCCAGCTCATCGGGCAGCGGCACGGCGTCGCCGTACTTGCCGTACGACACGGTGCGGTAGCCCTCGTCCGAGGGACGGGAATGGAGGCTCCAGCTCCCCTTCGCCGGAAACAGATAGAGCAGTCGCGGTACCCGGGCCTCCGCGTACCAGGCGATCTTGTCGGCGACGCCCACGGGGCGCTCGGAGGGCGAGGTCACCTCGACGGCGAGTTCGGCATCCTCGCCGGGCAGCAGCCACTCCTGGGGTTCGGCCGCCAGGACGGCGGTCCGGCACACCAGCAGGCTGGGTACCGCGTAGTCGTCCGGGTCGCCCGGCAACGGTACGGCGACGTTCTCGAAGTCGCCGAGACCTTCGGGGAGCCGGTCGTCCAGGAGGTGGCGCAGGTCGTTCAGGGCCGCCATATGGTGAACGGGAGGAGCGGGGGGCATCAGCAGCGTGCCCCTGATGATCTCGATCCGCCGCCCGGTGGCGAGCTGGATCTGCTCGGCGGCTTCCCGCAGTCTGCCGCGAGCAGCGGGGATCTTCACAAGTCGCGTGGCCAACGGGCGTCCTTCCGCTGTCTGGACCGGTGCGACCGTACGGGCAGATCCCAACTGCCCGCGGGGGGAGACCGGTTCTGGTGCGGACGTGTCCGTTGCCGCCCATCGGCTGACCGGTCAGCGACCACGGAAACGACGCCGGGCCCGCGCCCCCCGGAGGGAAACGCGGGCCCGGCCCGTACTTACCGAGAACTACTCGGCGATCTCCGCCTTCTTGTGGCGGCGGCCCAGGATCACACCCAGGGCCAGCACCAGCACCCCGACCAGGCTGGAGGCCAGCACCTGGTCACGGTTGTCGCCGCCGTCCACCACCATGTAGCCGAGGACGAAGAGGATCATGCCGATGGTCGCCCAGGTGAGATAGGGGAAGAGCCACATCTTCACCAGGTGCTTCTCCGGCATCTCGCGCCGGATGATCCCGCGGAACTTCAGCTGGGTGAAGCAGATCACCAGCCAGACGAACAGGGCAATCGCACCGGAGGAGTTGAGCAGGAACTTGAACACGGTGTCCGGCCACCAGTAGTTGAAGGCCACCGCGACGAATCCGAAGACCACCGAGGCGAGGATCGCGGTCTGCGGCACGCCCCGCTTGTTGGTCACCGAGAACGCCTTGGGCGCGTCACCGCGCTGACCCAGCGAGAAGGCCATCCGGGAGGCCGTGTAGAGGCCGGAGTTGAGGCAGGACAGCACCGCGGTCAGCACGATCACATTCATGATCTGCCCGGCGTGCGGAATGCCGATCGAGTCCAGCGCCGCCACATAACTGCCCTTGTCGGCAATGGCCTTGGAGTTCCACGGCAGCAGCGAGACGACCACCAGGATCGAGCCCAGGTAGAAGACGCCGATCCGCCAGATCACACTGTTGGTCGCCTGGCGGACCGCGCGCTGCGGGTCCTCCGACTCACCGGCGGCCAGGGTGACGATCTCGCTGCCCATAAAGGAGAAGACGACCATCAGCACACCGGTGAGGATCGCCCCGGGGCCATGGGGCAGGAAGCCGCCGTGCGAGGTCAGGTTGGACAGTCCGGCGGTGTCGCTGTGCGAGCCCGGCAGCACACCGAAGACGGCCAGTCCGCCGATGACGATAAAGGCGGCGATCGCGACCACCTTGATGCCCGCGAACCAGAACTCGAACTCACCGTAGGAGCTGACCGAGGCCAGGTTGGTGGCGGTCAGCACCAGCATCACGATCAGGGCCCAGCCCCACTGCGGCACGGCCGGGATCCAGCCCTGAAGGATCTTGGCACCGGCGGTCGCCTCGACCGCCAGCACCACGACCCAGAAGAACCAGTACAGCCAGCCGATGGTGAAGCCGGCCCAGCGGCCCAGCGCCCGGTCCGCATAGGCGGAGAAGGAGCCGGAGGTCGGGTTGGCCGCGGCCATCTCGCCGAGCATGCGCATCACAAAGACGACCATGGCGCCGACGAGCGCATAGGAGATCAGGATGCCGGGACCGGCCGCGGCGATACCGGACGCGGAGCCCACAAAGAGACCGGCACCGATGACGCCACCGATGGCGATCATGGACAAATGCCGGTTCTTGAGCCCGGCCTTGAGGCCGTCCTGGGTGCCCGACGCGGCGTCCGCGGGATCACCCGAGGACGCCTTTGTCATGGTCGGCGGTATCGCGCTCATGAACAGGATTCCTTTGGTTCTGGGATTACTCGGGGTACGAGTCCTGGGCATTAGAACTTTCCCGGGCGGTATTTCGGAAGACCCGAATCCGTATCGTTGTCTTCACCGAGTGTGCGCACTCGTCCCTGGAGAGTGACGGCTGCCCGGGCATGTCAGACTGCACGCATGCGCGTGTACCTCGGCTCCGACCATGCCGGTTACGAACTCAAGAACCACCTCGTCGAATGGCTCAAGGCCCATGGCCATGAGCCGGTGGACTGCGGGCCCCACATCTACGACGCCCAGGACGATTACCCCCCCTTCTGCCTCCGCGCCGCGGAGCGGACCGCCGCCGACCCGGAGAGCCTGGGCATTGTGATCGGCGGCTCCGGGAACGGCGAGCAGATCGCCGCCAACAAGGTCAAGGGCGTCCGGGCGGCCCTGGCCTGGAGCGAGCAGACGGCGGCGCTGGGCCGGGAGCACAACAACGCCAATGTGATCTCGGTCGGCGCCCGGATGCACTCCCAGGAGGAGGCGGTGAAGTTTGTGGAGATCTTCCTCACCACCCCCTACTCCGGTGACGAGCGTCACACCCGCCGTATCGAGATGCTCAGCCGTTACGAGACCACCGGCGAGCTCCCCCCGATCCCGGCCCACCACCCGCAGCAGGGCTGACCCAGCCCGGACGGCCCGCGGTCCCGGTGGCCCAGCCCCGGCCGCGGGCCGACGCATCGGAGGCATCCCCTTGCCCGAAGGGCACACCATTCACCGCCTCGCCGCGGACCATCGCGCCCTCTTCCCGGCCGGCCGGCCACTGCGGGTCACCAGCCCGCAGGGGAAGTTCGCCGATGGCGCCGCCCTGGTGGACGGACAGCCGCTGGCCGGCGCCGAGGCTCATGGCAAGCACCTGTTCCTGGACTTCCGGCCGACCGGCTGGATCCATGTCCACCTGGGCCTGTTCGGCAAGTACACCCTGGGCCGGGCCCCCGTCCCGCCGCCCACCGACACCGTGCGGCTGCGCCTGGCCACCCCCGAAGCCCATGCCGACCTCCGCGGTCCCACCGCCTGTGCGCTGATCACCGATGAGGAGAAGCAGGCGATACACGACCGTCTGGGACCGGACCCGCTCCGCCCGGACGCGGATCCCGCCCCCGCCTTCGCCCGGATATCCCGCAGCCGCAGCAGCATCGCCGCGCTGTTGATGGACCAGAAGGTGATCGCCGGAGTGGGCAATGTCTATCGCGCCGAGGTCCTCTTCCGGCATGGCATCGATCCATACCGAACGGGACGCGATCTCACCCGGTCCGAATTCGACGTGATCTGGGCCGACTTGGTGGCGCTGATGCGCGAGGGCGTACGCAACAACCGGATCGACACGGTACGTCCCGAGCACACCCCCGAGGCCATGGGCCGCCCGCCCCGGGTGGACGACCACGGCGGCGAGGTGTACGTCTACCGCCGCGCCGGACAGCACTGCCATATCTGCGGCGGCGAGATCCGCACCGCAGGACTGGCCGCCCGCAACCTCTTCTGGTGCCCGGACTGCCAACGCCATTGAGAACAGGGCCCGGTGGGCACCGGGAGGGTGGCCACCGGCGCGCGTACCCCGCCCCCGCTCATCCCGCGCTTCCCCGGGCTTCCACGAGCGCCCCCGCGCGCCCTCCCCGGCGTTCACGCCCTGGACGGCGCGCCGTTGCCACGCCGGCCACCCGCCGAAACCCATGCCAAGCGCCGTATACCCGTGCGGCCGAACGACTTTCGCATAGGGTTGCTTCCGGGGCGTCCGGCCGGCCGCGCCCAGGCTGTCGTGTCGGCGCGGCGTGAATCGACGCACCGCCGAATGGGTGGATAAGGTCCCGAAGCAATGACTGGCGGTGCGGAGACCCCGACGGCCCGGATGCGCAAAGCACTGCACCGGGTCCGCACCAGTGTGCGCAAGTCCGGCGTGGACTACTTCCGCGGCGACGGCTCCGACTGGCTGGCCCTCACCGCCCTGCTGCTCTCCGTCCCGGCCCTGGCCCTGGGCACCATTGCCCAGCCCGAATGGTGCGCCCCTGCCGCCCTGGTGCTGCCCATCGTGGCCGGCGGACTGCTGCTCCGCCCGGCCAGCCTGCTCGGCCTCTACGCCACCGCCGCCACCGCGCTGATCGTGGAGTCCGCCGTCCTGGACCCCTATGCCTACGGCGCCGACCGGGTCACCCCCGGCACCATCCTGGTGGTGGCCGCGGTGGGCTTCTTCGGCCTGCTGATCGCCCAGTTCCGCAGCCGGGTCGGAGTGCCCTGGCGGCGCGGCGGCACCATGCTCTTCGACCTGCGCGAACGCATCCGCGTCCAGAGCAAGCTGCCCAAACTGCCGCGCGGCTGGCACCGGGAGATGGCGCTGCGCCCGGCCGGCGGCCAGTCCTTCTCCGGCGACTTCGTGGTCGGCGCCCGTACCAATGGCGGCCGCACCCTGGAGGTCGTCCTCACCGATGTCTCCGGCAAGGGCATGGACGCCGCCTCCCGCGCCCTGCTGCTCTCCGGCGCCTTTGGCGGCCTCCTGGGCTCGCTGCCGCCGCATGCCTTCCTGCCCGCCGCCAATGGCTATCTGCTCCGCCAGGACTGGGACGAGGGCTTCGCCACCTCCGTCCACCTGGTGCTGGACCTGGACAGCGGCGACTACGAACTCTTCTCCGCCGGGCATGTGCCCGGCCTCCATCTGTGCGCCGGGACCGGCCGCTGGGAGGAGAAGTCCGCCGAGGGTCCGCTGCTCGGCGTCTATGACGGCGCCCAGTTCGACTCGGTCAAGGGCACGCTGCGGCGCGGCGATGTGCTGATGCTGTTCACCGACGGCCTGGTGGAGACCGCGGAACGCGAACTCACCGAGGGCATGGACCGGCTCACCGGCGCGGCCGACCGCTATGTCTCCTCCGGCTTCGCGGGCGCCGCCTGGCATCTGATCGAGGCGGTCGCCAAGGACGTCAACGACGACCGGGCGCTGCTGCTGATCTGCCGCGACTGAGCGGCTGGGCGGCCGGCCGGTGGCATTGGCCGAGACCGCCGGACACCACCTGACGGACCGCCGTGCCCTTGAAGAACGTGTAGTGGAACGTGCCCCCGGGCCTTGCCGTACGGCGCAGGTCCGCGATCCCCCGGTCCCAGTCGGCGGCCGTGGTCAGGCCCGCCGCCAGGGCCTTCTCCCGGACGGCTTCGATCATGGCGACAAAGGTGTTCCGGGTGAAGCCCCTGGCCAGTGCGGGGCGCCCGTCGTCCGCGTAGACCGTGCGCGGAGTGACCACCACCCGCCGGTAGCCGGCCTCGCGCAGCAGCGGTCCCAGCCGGCGGCCGATCAGGGCATCCCCGCCGTGCGCGGACTGCAGCCGGACCTGATGGCCGATGGCGGCCCGCGCATAGCGGCTGTCGGGGTGGAAGACGGCCGAACCGTGGTCACCCTCGATCACGGTGACCGAGCCGCCGGGGCGCAGCAGCCGCCGCAGCGCGGTCAGGGCGGCCAGCGGGTCCGGCAGGTGCTCCAGGACGAAGCAGATGAAGAGGTGATCGAAGCAGCCCTCGGCGAGCGGGAGTTGGTGCAGGTCGGCCTGGAGCCACTCCACCTGGGCACCGGGCACCTCGGCCGCCACCCGCTCCCGGGCCAGCTCCAGGGAACGGGCCGAGGAGTCCACGGCGGTGATCCGCACCCCCTGCCCGGCCTGGGCGAGCCGCACCGTCTGGGCGCCGACCCCGCAGCCCACCTCCAATACCCGGCTGCCCGGCGCGAAGGCCGTGTCCGAGTGCAGCAGATCGGCCAGCACACCCGCCTGGTCGTCCAGCCGTCGCGCCTCGACGGCCGAATACCCGTGTACATATCCCGTGTTCATGATCCCAGCGTGTCGGCAGAATGGCCCGGTGGACAGATCCAATGGAGCGCATGCCAACGGGTCCATAAGCGGATCCGCAACCGCCGGCGCCGACTTCCTTCAGCTGGACATCGGCCAGGCGCCGCCCGGCGGCCGGACCGACTGGCTGGCCGCCCGGCTGCGCCAGGCGATCACCGACGGTCGGCTCCCGGTGGGCAGCAGGCTGCCCGCCACCCGGGTGCTCGCTGCCGAACTCCGGGTCTCCCGGGGCGTGGTGACCGAGGCGTACCGGCGGCTCGGGGAGGACGGGCAGATCGCCGGACGCGGCCGTGGGGGCACGATTGTGGTCGCCGCACCCCTGACCGCACCCGCGCCCCCGACGCCCAACCACCCGGCAGTGGGGGCCCGTTCGCCGTTCCCGGCGACCCCTGGCACGGACGCCTTCGATGTGCTGCGCACCGCACCGGCCCGGATCGACCTCTCGCCCGGACTGCCGGATGTGGCCGCGTTCCCCAGGGCGGCCTGGCTGCGCGCCGAACGCGCGGTGCTCGCCGGACTCACCCCCTGCGCCTTCGGCTACGCCGATCCCCGGGGCGCCGTGGAACTGCGCCGGGCGGTCGCCGACCGGCTGGCCCGCTACCGGGGCTTCCGGGCCGGCCCGGACCAGGTGCTGATCACCGCCGGCACCGCACAGGCCCTGGGACTGCTGGCCCAGGCTCTCTCGGCGGACGGCATCCGGCAGGTGGCCGTAGAGGACCCGGGCTCGATGGGCGCCCGTCAGCACCTGGCCCACTGGGGGATGGACACCCCACCGGTCGCCGTGGACGAACAAGGCGTGGATGTGGCCGCGCTACGGGCCTGCGGCGCCCCGGCCGTTCTGCTCACCCCGGCTCACCAGTTCCCCAGCGGGGTGGTGCTGGGCGGCGAGCGGCGCCGGGCGCTGCTGGGCTGGGCGGCGGAGGGCGGGCTGGTGATCGAGGACGACTATGACGCCGAGCACCGCTATGACCGGCCCCCGGTCCCCGCGCTGCGGTCGATGCTGGCGGAGCGGGTCTGTTACACGGGCAGCGTCTCCAAGCTGCTGGCCCCCGCTCTGCGCACCGGCTGGTTGCTGGTGCCGTCCGCCCATCGGGACGCCGTCATCGAGGCCAAGCGGTGCACCGACCTGGGCAATGCCGCACTGCCCCAGCTGGTGCTGGCCCATCTGATGGAATCCGGTGAACTGGAACGGCAATCACGTCTGCTGCGCCGCCGCCACCGTGCCCGGCGCGACGCCATGGTGCGGGCGGTAGCCAAGTCGCTGCCCGGCGCCGTGGTACAGGGCGCGGCGGCCGGGCTGCATCTGACGGTCACCTTCGCGGCGGGCTTCTGCGACACCGAGCTGGCCGCCGCCGCGCTGGAGCGGGGAGTGAAGGTGCAGCCGCTGTCCTGGCACCGGCAGCGCCCCGGCCCGCCGGGGCTGGTGCTGGGCTATGCCGCCACCCCCTCCACCGCCATCACCGAAGGGGTGGCCCACATCGGCCGCGCCCTACGGGCTTTGTGAGCGGTGGTCAGGTGACCTTGCGGAACGCCCAGTTCATCCGCGGCTCCATCAGGGGACGGAACACCCGCCGTACCGGCGCGCTGCACAGCGCTGTGATCATCGCGATACCCAGCAGGGTGACCAGGAGTTCGCCCAGCGGGCGGCGGATCCAGGCGGCCGCGTCGTACCACTCGTACCAGCGGGAGATCTTGATCACGAAGCCGTGCAGCAGATAGCCGTAGAGCGTGCCCGCACCCAGCGCGGTGAACCAGGTCCGGCGGCGGGGCACCCAGGCCAGGAAGGCGATGATGAGCACCGCGGCGGCCAGGAACAGCGCCAGGGTGCTGAACGGGGCCGTCCAGGCGGGCCGGTGCAGGTCCTGGACACAGGAGTTGTGGTACAGCCAGCCGCTGTCCAGACGGGGCGCCAGCCAGTACGCGGCCAACAGCGCGGCCGCGAACACCGGCACCGCCGCGATCCGCACCCACCGCCGGCGGACCAGCGCAAAGTGCTCCGGCCGCAGTTGGAGGCCGATCACAAAGAACGGCAGGAACTGCAGCACCCGCATGAGATCGAAATCACTGCCCACCTCCCGGGTGGCCGAGGCCACCACCGCGACCAGGAAGGACACCGCCACCGGCCAACGCACAAGCTGCCAGATGGGCGTGGTCAGCCGCCATAGGAACAGCGCCGCCAGGAACCAGTTGAGGTACCAGGGATTGAGCAGCGAGAAGGCGTCCGGCCGGGCGTCGGGTTCCAGCCACCGCTGAAAACCGACATAGAGCACCTGGAAGATCAAATACGGCACCAGCACCCCGCTGACCAAGCGCTTGAGCTTGGCCGGGCCGAGGTCGAAGCCGCGGGAGAAGTAGCCGGAGATCAGGATGAAGGCCGGCATATGGAAGGCGTAGACGGTGAGGTAGAGCGCCATCGCCGCCCGGCTGCTGTCGGTCAGCGGCTCCCAGGAGTGGCCGAGCGCGACCAGCACGATCGCCAGGTACTTGGCGTTGTCGAAGAAGGGATCGCGCTGCCCGGCGGCGCCTTCGCCCCGGGGCCGGCCGCCGCCGGATACCTGGGACGGCACGGACGGCGCGGTCTGCGCCTTGGTGGTGGGGGACACCCCAGGCACCTTAGTGGCGGGGCAGAAGTCCACCCAAATCGCCTGCCCGGCAACGGACTTCCGCCTCAGCGGCCGAAATCGATCCTTTGTTGACCGGAGCACCTGCTCGATGAATCGTCACTGCGCCCCTACATAGGGCGAGTTGGTGGCACCATAAGTGCCGAGGGGGCCCGCGGTGGGCCGGGCAGGTGCTTTTGACCGAGGGTGTGATCAGTTGTGGCCATCTCACTGTCCACGGTGTTGCTGCTGGGGATCATCCTCGTGGTGATGACCCGCAACGGGAAGATCAGCGGCTTCCCGGCGCTCATCGCGATGCTCTTCGGCTTCTTCCTGGCCTCCAGCGGCCTGGCCCCGTCGATCCACAACTTCCTGGACTCGATCGCCCGGACCATCCAGAACGTCAAGATCTGAGGCCGCCCCGGAGGCGGCCCTCGCGAAGAAACGATGCGAGGAAACGAAACGCCTCCGGCCGGAGCCGGAGGCGTACTGGAGCGGGCGACGGGAATCGAACCCGCGTAGCCAGTTTGGAAGACTGGGGCTCTACCATTGAGCTACGCCCGCGTGCACCGTTCGAACCCCTGTGGGGTGCGCGGCACTGACGTGCATCGTAGCGGGTCCGGCGGCCTCACCGCACACCCCCCGCGCACCATCCCGGCTCCTGGGCCGTTCGGGCATCCGGGCCCCGCGCGGACATGTACCCTACCTCTCGCACCGACGGGGTGTGGCGCAGCTTGGTAGCGCGTCCGCTTTGGGAGCGGAAGGTCGTCGGTTCGAATCCGGCCACCCCGACCAGCAAGATCACCTTGTGGGCCTCATCGTGCGTGCGGTTACTATGCAAGCTGCGCGTCTGTGTGTCTCTCTACCGGGCGCGATCCGCTGAGGACCTCAGCAGAAACCCAGAAGTCAGCCCCAAGGAGACCGAACCGTGAAGAGCGCCGTGGAGACCCTGAACCCGACCCGGGTTCGGCTCACTGTCGAGGTGCCCTTCGAGGAGCTCAAGCCCAGCCTCGACGCGGCGTACAAGAAGATCAACCAGCAGGTCACGGTGAAGGGCTTCCGCAAGGGCAAGATCCCCGCCCGCGTGATCGACCAGCGCTTCGGCCGTGGCGCCGTGCTGGAGGAGGCCGTCAACGACGCGCTCCCGAAGTTCTACACCGAGGCCGTCAACGAGGGTGAGCTCAACCCGCTGGGCCAGCCCGAGGTGGACATCACCGAGCTGAAGGACGGCGAGCTGCTGGCCTTCACCGCCGAGGTGGACGTCCGTCCGGCCCTGGAGATCCCGGACTACTCCGGCATCGAGGTCACCGTTGACGCCGTCGAGGTCACCGACGAGGACGTCGAGAAGTCCGTCGAGCAGCTGCGTGAGCGCTTCGCCACCACCACCCCGGTCGAGCGCGCCGCCGCCGAGGGCGACATCGTCACCGTGGACCTCGAGGCCAAGGTCGATGGCGAGGTGCTGGCCGACGGCGTCGCCAAGGGCATCGACTACACCATCGGCTCCGGCGAGCTGCTGGACGGCATCGACGAGGCCGTCACCGGTCTGGAGGCCGGCGGCTCCGCCACCTTCACCTCCGAGCTCAAGGGCGGTTCCGCCGAGGGCAAGGAGGCCGAGATCAAGGTGGACGTCACCGCGGTCAAGACCCGTGAACTGCCCGCCCTGGACGACGAGTTCGCCCAGCTGGCCAGCGAGTTCGACACCCTGGAGGAGCTCAAGGCGGACAGCCGTGAGCGGCTGGCCCGGATGAAGAAGTTCGACCAGGCCACCCAGGCTCAGGAGAAGGTCCTGGACGAGCTGCTGAAGCTGGTCGAGGTCCCGATGCCGGAGAAGCTGCTCGAGGACGAGGTCAACACCCGCAAGCACAACCTGGAGCACCACCAGCTCGGGCAGATGGGCCTGACCCTGGAGAAGTACCTGGAGATCCAGGGCAAGTCCGCCGAGGAGTTCGACGCCGAGCTCAAGGAGCAGGCCGAGAAGGGCATCAAGACCCAGTTCATCCTGGACGAGATCGTCAACAAGGAGAAGCTGTCGGTCGCCCAGGACGAGCTCACCGAGCACCTGATGCGCCGCGCCCAGTCCTCCGGCATGTCCCCCGACCAGTTCGCCCAGGCGGTCGTCGAGGGCGGCCAGGTCCCGATGCTGGTCGGCGAGGTCGCCCGCGGCAAGGCGCTGGCCACCGTGGTCGAGGCCGCCACCGTCAAGGACTCCAACGGCGAGGTCGTCAACCTGGACGACGAGGACGAGGAGACCGAGGCCGGGACCTCCGCCGAGGCGGAGACCTCCACCGAGGCCTGAGCCCTCACCCGGTAGTCGCTGGTACGGGCCCGGTCGCACCCCTGTCACGGGGCCGCGGCCGGGCCCGTACGCGCACCGCGGGCCCAACCGAACCTGCGCTCAGAGCGAACAGTTCCGAATGCGGGATGGCGCCCGCCGACCAGCGCGTTAGGGTCCGTAGATACGAGGGCAGGGGAAGACTTGGAGCGCGCCGGAACCGTACCGGCCCATGCGAACCCCGGCCCGCGAGTGAAGACGCGGAGACGGCCCGTTGCCGTCAGAGACGAGCAGGTGGATCACGTGACGAATCTGATGCCTTCCGCCGCCGGCGGACCTTCCATCGGTGGTGGCCTCGGCGACCAGGTCTACAGCCGACTGCTCGACGAGCGGATCATCTTCCTCGGCCAGCAGGTGGACGATGACATCGCCAACAAGATCACGGCGCAGATGCTGCTCCTGGCCGCGGACCCGGACAAGGACATCTACCTCTACATCAACAGCCCCGGCGGCTCGGTGACGGCCGGCATGGCGGTCTACGACACCATGCAGTACATCCCGAACGACGTGGTCACCATCGGCATGGGCCTCGCCGCCTCGATGGGCCAGTTCCTGCTGACCGGCGGCACCGCGGGCAAGCGCTTCGCCCTGCCGAACACCGACATCCTCATGCACCAGGGCTCCGCCGGCCTCGGCGGCACCGCCTCGGACATCAAGATCCAGGCCGAGCAGCTGCTCCGCACCAAGAAGCGGATGGCGGAGATCACCGCCGAGCACACCGGCCAGACCGTCGAGACGATCATCCGCGACGGTGACCGCGACCGCTGGTTCACCGCGGAGGAGGCCAAGGCGTACGGGATCATCGACGAGATCATCACCCACGCCTCCGGCGTTCCGGGCGGCGGCGGCACCGGGGCCTGACCCCCGGCACACCGCTCCACAGCCGTCATCCCAGCCCACCGATCGCCATCAGGATGGTGAACACCCGCATGAACAACTTCTCCGCCGCCAGCGGCCTCAGTGGCCTCTACACCGGCCCGCAGGCCGAAGCGCGCTATGTGGTCCCGCGCTTTGTGGAGCGCACCTCCCAGGGCGTCCGTGAGTACGACCCCTACGCCAAGCTCTTCGAAGAGCGCGTGATCTTCCTCGGCGTCCAGATCGACGACGCCTCCGCCAATGACGTCATGGCGCAGCTGCTCTGCCTGGAGTCGATGGACCCGGACCGGGACATCTCGATCTACATCAACTCGCCGGGCGGCTCGTTCACCGCGCTGACCGCGATCTACGACACCATGCAGTTTGTGAAGCCCGACATCCAGACGGTCTGTATGGGCCAGGCGGCCTCCGCCGCGGCCATCCTGCTGGCCGCCGGCACCCCCGGCAAGCGGATGGCGCTGCCCAATGCCCGGGTGCTGATCCACCAGCCGTCCAGCCAGACCGGCCGCGAGCAGCTCTCCGACCTGGAGATCGCCGCGCAGGAGATCCTGCGGATGCGCACCCAGCTGGAGGAGATGCTGGCCAAGCACTCCACCCAGCCCATTGAGAAGATCCGCGACGACATCGAGCGCGACAAGATCCTGACCGCCGAGGACGCGCTCGCCTACGGCCTGGTCGATCAGATCGTGTCCACGCGAAAGTCGTCCGTGTCGGTCTGAATCCCGCCGGGGATTCATTCTCGGACACAGTGCCGCCGGTACCCCCCTTGGCCCGAGTAGGTACAAGGGGGGCCCGCACGGGGGGCCCGGCAAGGTACCGTCGATAGACAAGCACTCGGGTTCGCAGAACAAGGCGGATCCCAGGCGAAGGGGAAGCACCTCGTGGCACGCATCGGTGACGGCGGCGATCTGCTCAAGTGCTCGTTCTGCGGCAAGAGCCAGAAGCAGGTGAAGAAGCTCATCGCGGGTCCTGGTGTGTACATCTGCGACGAGTGCATCGATCTCTGCAACGAGATCATCGAGGAAGAACTCGCGGAGACCTCCGAGGTGCGCTGGGAGGAACTCCCCAAGCCCCGTGAGATCTACGAATTCCTCGAGGGCTATGTCGTCGGCCAGGAGGCCGCCAAGAAGGCCCTGTCCGTCGCCGTCTACAACCACTACAAGCGGGTGCAGGCCGGCGAGACCGGTGCGCACAACCGCGACGACGGCATTGAACTCGCCAAGTCCAACATCCTGTTGCTGGGCCCCACCGGCTCCGGCAAGACGCTGCTCGCGCAGACGCTGGCCCGGATGCTCAATGTGCCCTTCGCCATCGCGGACGCCACCGCGCTGACCGAGGCGGGTTATGTCGGCGAGGACGTCGAGAACATCCTGCTGAAGCTGATCCAGGCCGCCGACTATGACGTCAAGAAGGCCGAGACCGGCATCATCTACATCGACGAGATCGACAAGGTCGCCCGAAAGAGCGAAAATCCGTCGATCACCCGGGACGTCTCCGGTGAGGGCGTTCAGCAGGCCCTGCTGAAGATTCTGGAAGGCACCACCGCCTCCGTGCCGCCGCAGGGCGGCCGCAAGCACCCGCACCAGGAATTCATCCAAATCGACACCACCAATGTGCTGTTCATCGTGGGTGGTGCCTTCTCCGGTCTGGAGAAGATCATCGAGGCCCGGGCCGGCGCCAAGGGCATCGGTTTCGGCGCCACCATCCGCTCCAAGCGGGAGATCGAGGCCAGCGACCAGTTCCAGGAGGTCATGCCGGAGGACCTGGTGAAGTTCGGGATGATTCCCGAGTTCATCGGCCGCCTGCCGGTGATTACCTCGGTCCACAACCTGGACCGCGCCGCGCTCCTCCAGATCCTGGTCGAGCCGCGCAACGCCCTGGTGAAGCAGTATCAGCGGCTCTTCGAACTCGACGGTGTGGAGCTGGACTTCGACCGTCCCGCGCTGGAGGCCATCGCGGATCAGGCCATTCTGCGCGGCACGGGTGCGCGCGGGCTGCGCGCCATCATGGAGGAGGTGCTGATGTCCGTGATGTACGAGGTGCCTTCCCGTAAGGATGTGGCCCGGGTGGTCATCACCGCCGATGTGGTGCAGTCCAATGTCAACCCCACGCTGGTGCCGAGGACTCGGGGCACGGAGCCGGGTGAGCGGCACGAGAAGAGCGCGTAGCGCTCCGCTGTTTCAGGGAGGGCGCCCGGCCGATGCAGTGCCGGGCGCCTTTGACGTTTGCGCCAAGGGCCACTTCCCGGAATCGGCCATACCGGGACCCGAACCCGCCAATCCACCGCTCTTTGAAAGCCGTTGACGACCGGCTGCCCTAGCTTCGCCCCAGCCTGCCGCCCCGGCATGGGCAAGGGGCCCTGATGGACGCGCGGCGGCGATTGGGAGAAGCCCATCGTGAAGGGAACGACAAGACGCGCCGTGATGGCCTCCGGGGCGGCGCTGGCGCTCCTGGTGTCCGGTACGGGCATGGCGCAGGCGGCGGCCAAGCCGGCACCGGCACGCTACAGACTCACGGTCAAAACCGATCTGAGAGCGGCCGAGAAGCCCACGCTCCACAACTCCCGCGCGGCGGAAGCGAACTCACGTCTGGCAGGGATACCCGGCGACCCGCCCGGGTTCTGTACCGACATACCCAACCCCATGACCAATGCCTTTCTCCGCACACATCTCTGCGAGCGGGGCCTGGTCACCGTCTCGGTGTGGAGCCCCGAGAAAGTCCTGGTCGGGCAGGCGCGGTTCCACACCTACCACGAGACCAGCCTGGAACTCCGCTCCACCACCTGGACGGAAAAGGTCACCGTCGGCCCCGCCGCCACCTGGGGGGAGGGCGTGGGAATCCGTGCCACCCTCCTCTCCGCCTGCGGCACCTCCTGCCATTCGACACCGGGCGGGGCGCTGAAGGCGCCGTTCTACCTGGGCTCCAACTCGTACTCCGGCTCCTTCACTTACAGCGCCTCGGTCGCCAAGGACCAGCAGATCACCGGCCGCACCGTCTACGGCCTGACCTACTACAAGCCCGGGGACACCTTCAGCGCGGGCAGCATGACCTCGGGGTCCGCATGGCGCTGTGACTATGTGGGCAGCGCCCCGGGATGCGTCTACTCCGACCCCCGGCGTGTGGTGGTCGACTCCGACAAGGGCCAGTCGAAGATGGCCTCCCTGCCCGGCATCGTGGACAGCATCCGAGGCGTTCAGCGGGCCGGCCTGCACATTGGCAAGCCCGGCTCCAGCATTCCGCTGACCCGCGCCACCGAGGCCCAGAAGAACGCCAACCGCAACGCCGTCTGCGGCCCCAACGTCAAGCCCGGGCCCGGTGACATCTGGTGGAAGGTCAACCCCAAGGACAAGGGCACCCAGCCGTCCTGCGATGAGTACCCCTTCGCCTCGACCACCCAGGGCGGCACGGCCTACGCCCCGCCGAACCGCGCCATCAAATGGGTGCCGCTCTCGGAGAACAATGCGCAGGGCGCCATCCTCAAGAACTTCTACGATGCCTACCACATCCTCCCCGGCGACAACTTCTATGTGAACGTGGGCGCTTAGCGGGACGGGTGCGCCGGGGAGCTCCTGGGAAGGTCCCGGGGGAGCTCTGGGAAGGGTCCGGACTCCCCGGCACCTTGGCTCAGTGGATCTCGACCCGGGCGTCGTGCCGGATCTTTGCGGCCACGTCGGCGCCATGGTCCAGGGGAGTGTCCTGGCCCGCGAGCAGGGAAGCGCTCTCGGTGAGCATGGTCACGCCGGTGGTGCTGTGGTCGGCCCACACACAGAGGGGGATCTTGTAGTCCTTGCTGTCCAGCGGAAGCCTGTAGTACTGGCACTTCACAACGGCGTCGTCATCCAGCCCGCTCGGGGTGAACTTCTGGGAGCTGCCCACCAGTTGGCCCTTGCCGTCGCCGAGCCGCCGCTGCAGCGAACCGAGCACATTGTCCACCACCTTTCCCGGGTCCTTGATCTCGCCCCAGACGCCAATGAAGTGGAGCTGCTTCTGGCCGCTGCTGCCGGCCACGCCGGCCCGGTAGTCGGCGCTGGTCCCGTCCGGGTTGTGCACGCCCATGGTCTCGAAGTCGGCCTTGTCCCCGGAGTCGAAGTCCTTGGACCCCCGGTCGTTGAGCTTGTGGAACTCCACGGCCAGCGTGTCGGGATTGGTGAGCTTGTAGCGCTTGCCTGTACCGGAGTTGCCGTCCGAGGTGACGGTGGGCGTGGGCGTGGGCTGCCCGCCCTCGGCCGCGGCGTGCTTGCCCCCCTTGCCGTTCTCGCCGTGCTTGCCGGACGCCCCGGAGTCCTTGCCGCCAAGTACGAGGACCGCACCCCCGATCAGCGCCCCGACCAGGACCACCGCGCCAATGCCCACGGCCACCGCCTTGCCGGTGCGTGAGCCGCTCTGTTGGGGCTGCTGCGGGGGCATCGGCGGGTAGTACGGGTTGGGCACCCCCGGCTGCTGCCCGTAGGGCCCGTAGGGGCTGGGCTGCTGGGGAGGCGGGCCGTACGGGGGCTGGGGAGGCGGGCCGCCCTGGGCATAGGGGTTGGGCTGCTGGGGCGGTTGCGGTGGCTGCTGGCCGTATGGGCCCGGCTGGTTGAAGCCCATGTGTGTGGAGTCCCCCTTGGGTGTGTGGAGTTCGCGCTCAAGCGAATGCAGCGCGCCGCGCATCGGACCATCCTCTCCGATGGCTCCCCGATGGCTCCCCGATGGCTTCTCCGGGGCGGGGCGGGGGCTTTGTTGCGTCATCAACCTTGGCGGGAAACCTTTGCCGGTTGGCCCTCGGCGGCAAAGGTTTCCCGACACGGAACGTCCTTGGCCCCGGGTAGCCCGGAGGATGAGGTGTGGGTGCTGGGGGCCGCCATGGCCTGTGTGCTGGGGGCGGCCGGACCGCCGCTACAAGCTGCTGCCCTCGCCGGTGGACCCCTCACGGGTGGAACTGCCCGCCGCTGCCCACGACTTGGCCGAGATCCGGCTCACCGCGCCGGTACGCGGCGTCAGGCCGCTGCCCCTGGCGGCTCACCGGCCGCGTCCTGGTACACCCGTGTCCCTCCCTCTACGCACATGGCACCACCGCCGCACCGGATCCGGCCCGGCCGGGGCGGGAGATGCGGGGTGATGTGCTGCGCCGGGGCGACCTGGGTCGTCCGCACCCATGTGCGGTGCGCGGCGGACGGCCGTAGCCGGCCGGGGGGTTCAGCTTCGCGGGGGAGACGGCGGGGAAGGTGTGCGGGCAGCCGGCGGGCGCGGCATTCGCGGATGTGCGGGTGCTGGGTGGGTAGTTGCT
The DNA here is from genome assembly GCF_003121295.1 of Streptomyces orinoci. Classification (GTDB taxonomy): domain Bacteria; phylum Actinomycetota; class Actinomycetes; order Streptomycetales; family Streptomycetaceae; genus Streptomyces; species Streptomyces orinoci. Next base: position 582,329 of record NZ_PHNC01000029.1, on the reverse strand, counting down.
CCTTCGGTTGCCCCTTTGGCGGCTTCTTTGGTTGCTCGTCCTCGCCGGGCGCCCGTAGGATCGCGATCGTGACTGCCGGGTCGGCCATGGGCCATTCACGAGTCGGGTACCCGGCCTCGCTTTGAGGCCGGGGCGGGCGAGAAGCCCGCCGTTCTGCTGCGTCTTTCCTCAGTGATCAGTTGACTTCAACAGACCCAGGAGAATCAGCGCAGATGCAGCAGTACGAGACGACGTCCAGCACGGTCGTTCAGCTGGACCACATCGCCATCTATGCCAGCGACCAGCAGGCCTCGGCGGAGTTCATCGCCGGAGTGCTGGGGCTGACGGTCGGCAGCCGGTTCGGGCCGTTCCTGCCCGTTGAGTTGGGCAATGGTGTGACCCTGGACTACTACGAGAAGCGCGATGAGCCCATCCAGTCGCAGCACTATGCGTTTCTGGTGCCGGAGGAGCGGTTCGATGCGGGGATCGCGTGGCTGGAGGAGCACGGGGTTGCGTATTTCGCGGATCCCCGGCACACGGAGCCCGGGCGTACCAATGATCTCTTCGGGGGCCGGGGTGCGTACTTCTGTGACCCGGATGGGCACAACATGGAGATGCTGACGCGGACTTACGTCCGTCCCTGACGCCGCTGCGGCCGGCTGCCCGGAGCTCACTCGTCCAGGCAGTCGGCCAGGAAGCGGGCGTCGCGGGCGAGGATCTGCATATAGGCGCGGGCGGCGCAGCGGATGGGGCGTTCCTCGCCCGCGCCGAAGTCGAGGTCGAAGCGTACGTGCCCGATGAGCGCGTCCCAGCGGTCCCGGGCCACGGTGCCGGGCGGTACTTCGGTGGCCCGGGACGCGGCTTCGGCGAGCATGCGCTCCAGATGTTCTCGGAGGGCGCGGATGAGTTCATCGACCTCGCGGGCGGGCGGGGGTGTGATGCGCTCCTGGAGGGCGCGGCGGATGGTGGCGCGGATGGTGACCAGGTCGAGGGGGGTGTTGTCGCCGTTCATCAGGGGGGTGGGTGGCAGTGGTTGGCTTCGGTGGTCGGGACGCATGGCGAACTCCTGGCGCGGAACGTTTGCTGGGAAGCCGGCTGTCGAGCCGGGGCTTCGCTGAGCTGAGTCCATCGCGTCTGTGGAGCGGTATCGAGGTCATATCGGAGGACACATCGCCGTATCGCGACCGCGCACGGTACCGTCTGTCCTCCACGTTCCGTAAGTGGCAGGTCGCTAGGGGTGTTCATGTCCCGCAGTCAGGGCAACACCAGGTTCATCGCCGCTCGCCTGGGGCGGGGTTGGCATACGCAAGCCGACCTCGCCGAGGCATACGCTCAGCACGCTCGACGGCTGGGCGAGTCGGCGACGATCACAGTCCGGCAGGTACGTAGGTGGGAGTCCTCAACACCGGGCTGGCCGAACCGCGTTGCCCGCCGGGTCCTGCGTTCGATGTTCGGTGACGTTCCGCTGGAGCAGCTGGGTTTCTTGCCGCCTCAGCCTCACTCAACCCAACCCGAGGCGATCGATCCGGCTTGCGACGACCTGGAGAACCCCGTGCTCCGACGAAGGTTCCTCGGCGGAGTTCTGGCCGGTGTCACGCCAGTGCTCGATGCGGCTGCCACGGATCACCTAGCAGCCGCACTCACCAGAGCCCGTCGCTATTCGGACCAACACGTCGTCAGCTATCTGCGCGCGGCTTTGGACGAGGCTGCCAGGGCGGACGGCCGGGCCGGACCACGCCAGGCGCTTCCCGCAGCCCTGGGCATCCTTGGTGCCATCGACACCCTTGCCCGCGACGCCGCCCCCGCAGTGCGTCGAGAACTGCTCATGGTCGGCGCTCGGGCCGCGGAATTCACTGCCTGGCTTCACCGTGACGCCGGTGCGCCGCCGCAGACCACCGCTTTCTTCCACGATCGGGCTGTCGAATGGGCAACCCTCAGCGGAGACGGTGCAATGCACGCCTATGTCCTGCTGCGCAAGGCACAGGCCACTGAGCGCGATGACGCCTCCCGTATGTGTGATCTGGCACAAGCCGCCGTCCATGGACCGTGGACCCTGCCACCGCGTGCCAAGGCCGAAGCGCTTCAGCAGCAGGCCCGAGCCATGGCTTTCACCGGGGCTGCACCGGATGTGGTGGCACGTACTCTTGATCAAGCCGAGGACGCCCTTGCCGATGCCCCACCCGCACAACCAGCCACTTGCACCGGGCCATTGTGCGCTGCTTACAACGCCGACAGGCTGACGGCGCAGAGCGCGATCTGCCACCGGGAAATCGGGCGGCCTGAACTGGCCGTAACCCTGCTGCGCCAATGTCTCGCCGGGGGCGGTTTCGCGCCCAGGGACAGGGCTTTCTTTACCGCCCATCTGGCTGGTGCGCTGGCCGCCGCCGGAGCACCCGATGAGGCCGCCGCCGTCGGCATGAAGGTTCTCCGGCTCGCCGCCGCACCTGGCTTTGGGCAGGCCCTGGGTGAGCTTCGCCGCACAATTGCGCTACTTCGGCCGCAGGCCAGGCGACCGGCGGTCAGGGAGCTGCGGCGAGCTTTTACAGCTTTGCCCGGCTAGTCCGTGAGGAACGCCCTCACCCGCTTGATGACCTCGGCCTGCCAGGCCCGCGACTGGGGTTGAAGGTACTGAGGGTCCTCGTGCACCGCGAATCCGTGCTGGGCGCCTTCGAGTTCCATCAATTCGGCTGGGCCGCCGAAGGCGTTCACGTACTTCCGGGAGGACTCGACCGGGACAAAGGTGTCCTTCGTTCCGTGGACCAGCAGCGCTGGGGCCCGGACCCTGCCGAGGTAAGCCTCGGGGTCCAGGTAGAAAACCTCGTTGAGCAGCGCCCGGCCCAGCTCGAACGGGCTGCGCTCGGTGAAGTTCTGTTCGTCGAGCGCCTTGGCGCCCTTCGCGGAGATGTAGTCGCCATTGAAGTGCAAACGGCTGGTGATGTACCGCTCGCGGTAATCGAGTCGGGGATTGAGCAGAACCAACCGTTTGACGTCTTGTGGTCGGAACGCCGCGTGCAGTGCGGCCGCGCCTCCGGAGAACGAGGCGGCGATGACATGTACGGGGACGTCGATTTCGCTGGCGCTCCGTAGGTGATCACAGGCGGCCCTGATGTCGTTGGCGACTCCGGAGATCGTCACTTCTTCCGGCCGACCGCCGCTGACTCCATGAGCGCGCAGGTCAAACCGAAGAGTTTTGAGGCCGGATGACGCCAAGCCGGTTGCGAGCCGGGAGAAGAACCCGCCTTCCTCGCGCGTCACACCGGCGCCGTGCACCAGTACGGCCAACCCGTTGGTGGGGCCGTTGGGGAGAGTCATCGTGCCCGCCAGAGCGGTCCCGTCCAGCGATCGGAATGCCGTCTCTTGCTCAACCATGGTCCGGATGGTAGTGGTTGGCGGTCGTCAGCACGGGGGTTGCTGGTGGACTGGACACCGGCCGGGCCGTCGGCGAACAGGTCCGGTGGCCCGGTTTCCACTGCGTGGCCGGCCCGCGCTACTTGACCTCGACGCGTGCGTCGTGGCGCAGCTTGGCGGAGGCGTCGGCGGCCTGGTCGATGGGGGTGTCCTTGCCCGCGAGCATGGTGGCGGCATCCACATACAAGGTGAGGCCCACGGTGCTGTGGTCGCCCCAAATGCACAGCGGCATCTTGGCGTTCTTCATGGGGGCCGGGGCGGAGTCGTCGTTCGCCTGGATGTACTGGCACTTCATGACCGCGTTGTCGAGGCCGCTGGGTGACATCTTCTGCGGGGAGCCGATCAGTTTTCCGTCCTTCGACTTCTCGGACATCATCTTGAACATGCCATCGACCACCGCCTGGGGGTCCTTGATGTCGCCCCACATTCCGCCGAAATGCAGCTGCTTCATGGTCAGAGCCGCGCCTGACTTATAGGTGGCGCTGACTTGTTGGGGGTTCTTGACGCCCAGCTTCTCGAAATCGGCCTTGTCGGAGGAGCTGAAGGGGGAGTCGTCGCTTTGGGCGGCGTCCTTGGTGAAGTCGCCGGCCACCGTGTCGGGGGTGGTGAGCTTGTAGCGCTTGCCGTCGTCCGCAACGGAGTTGGAGCCGCCGCCTCCGGTGAAGTAGAGGACGCCGCCGACTATGGCGCCCACGACCACCAGCGCGCCGATGGCTATGCCGATCGTCCTGCCGGTGCGCTTGCTGCCGGGCTGCGGAGGCATGGGCGGGGGCGGGTACATCCCCGGTGCGCCCTGGGGCTGCTGGGGGTACGCCCCGTAGGGGGCGGGCTGCTGAGGCGGCTGGCCCGGCTGCCCGTAGGGGTTGGGCTGGGGCGGCTGGCCCGCCTGGGGGTAGCCGTAGCCGGGGTTGCCGCCCTGCCCGTAGGGGTTGGGCTGCGGGGGCTGGCCCGGCTGTGGGGGCTGGCCGTAAGGGTTGGGTTGCTGGCCCGGCTGGCCCGGCTGGGCGTAGGGGTTGGGCTGGCCCGGCTGGCTGTACGGGTTGGGCTGGTCCTGGCTCATGTGTCGTCCCTCCGGGCCAATTGCTTTGGGGTGGTTGCTACTTGTCCTTGCGGACGGCGGTGCGGATTTTTGCGGTCGCGTCGGCGAGGTCCTTGGCGGACATGGCGTCGGCGGTGGAGGAGGTGGAGGCGCCCAGCGGCGAGTTGCTCTTGGAGGCTTGGTGCTGGACGATCGCCAAGGCGCTGGAGTCGGCCCAGATGCAGGAGCTGTTCTGGGTTTCGGCGGAGGTGCTCATGACGGTGATGGTCACCTTCTGCAGCCTGCACTTCATCACCGCGCCGTCGAATCCGCCGGGGTGGAACTCGGTCCACGGCGTGACGGTTTCGATCTTCGCCCCGGTGGCGGTGGCGGACTGCTGCTTCTTATCGATGTCAGCGATCATGTCATCGACCGTCTTCTTCGGGTCGGACAGCTCACCGTAGACGCCCGCGACGCTCAGCTTGAGTTTGTCGGCGCTGCTCGTGTACCCGGCGAAAACGCTTGTACCGTTCTTGATGCCGTGCTTCACAGTGTCGGAATCGCCCGCCACGGACCGCGACTTGTCGCTGCCGGCGTCCTTGGTGTACTTCCCGTCCAGCAGCGTGTCCGGCAGCACGATGGTGTAAGGCTTCACCTTCCCGTCGCTGCCGCCCCCGCCCTTGAGGAAGACGAAGGCGCCGCCCGCGATGGCGCCCACCAGGACCACCGCGCCGATGACGATGCCGACCGTCTTGCCCTTGCCGCCGCCGTTCTGCGGCGGAACCGGCGGGGGCGGGTAGGCGCCGGGCATGCCCGGCTGGCCGTAGGGGCCCGGCTGGGGCGGGGCGCCGTAGGGGGCGGCCGGCGGCTGGCCGTAGGGGGCTTGCTGGGGCGGAGCGCCGTAGGGGTTCGGCTGGCCCACCGGCGGGGCGCCGACGGGCGGGTAGCCATAGCCGGGCTGGCCGGGGGCGCCGCCCTGGCCGTAGGGAGTGGGGCCCTGGGGCGGCTGCGGCGGCTGGCCGTAGGGGCCCGGCTGGTTGAAGCTCATGGTGGGTGCTGTCTCTCTTTGGTTCGCTGTGGGGAGCGGCGCTGTATGTCGCGCCATACTCCCCGATGGCTTATCCCGGCTTTAGCTCGGGGCCGCAACGGTTCTGGAACAGTGGCCAAATCCTGGGCGGTAGGCCCTATTTGTCGCCGATGTGGGCCGGTCTCTTGACGGAGGTTTGGCGTAGCCATGGCCAGTTCCCGGGCCGTCATTGTCAGGTCGGGGGTGAGCGGGCCGGAGGTGAGGCCGCCCGGTTCCGGCTGGACGAGGGGCCGTGGCGGGGTGACGCGCTGTCGCGATCATGCCGCCGGTCCGATCGCCGGGGGCGCGGAGGGGAGGGCCGGATCGGAGGGCCTAATCGGTTCGAGGGCTGTCAGTGCCGCCCCGTAGAATTCCGTGCGTGACCGATAACACTCAGCAGCAGCAGAACAGCGCCCCGGAACTGCCGACCCAGTACGCGCCGGCCGAAGTAGAGGGGCCGCTGTACGAGCGCTGGGTAGAGCGGGGCTACTTCGAGGCGGACGCCAAGAGCGCCAAGGAGCCGTACACGATCGTCATCCCGCCGCCGAATGTCACCGGCTCTCTGCACCTCGGACACGCGTTCGAGCACACGCTTATCGATGCCCTCACCCGGCGTAAGCGGATGCAGGGCTTTGAGGTGCTCTGGCAGCCGGGCATGGACCACGCCGGCATCGCCACCCAGAACGTGGTGGAGCGGGAGCTGGCCAAGGAGGGCAAGTCCCGGCACGACCTGGGCCGCGAGGCGTTTGTGGAGCGGGTCTGGCAGTGGAAGGGCGAGTCCGGCGGGCAGATCTCCGGGCAGATGCGCCGCCTCGGTGACGGGGTGGACTGGAGCCGCGAGCGGTTCACCATGGACGAGGGCCTGTCCAAGGCCGTCCGCACCATCTTCAAGAAGCTCTACGAGGACGAGCTGATCTACCGCGCCGAGCGCATCGTCAACTGGTGCCCGCGCTGTCTGACCGCCATCTCGGACATCGAGGTGGAGTACCAGGACGACGACGGCGAGCTGGTCTCCATCCGCTATGGCAGCGGGGACGCGGAGATCGTGGTCGCCACGACCCGCGCCGAGACCATGCTGGGTGACACGGCGGTCGCCGTGCACCCCGAGGACGAGCGGTACAAGCACCTGGTCGGCACCGAGATCGAGCTGCCGCTGACCGGGCGGCGGATTCCGGTGGTCGCGGACGAGCATGTGGACCCGGAGTTCGGCACGGGTGCCGTCAAGGTGACGCCGGCGCATGACCCCAATGACTTCGAGATCGGGCGGCGGCACGACCTGCCCAGCCTGACCGTGCTGGACGACCATGGGGTCATCACGGCGCACGGCCCGTTCCAGGGTCTGGACCGGTTCGAGGCGCGATCGGCGATCGTCGGCGCGCTGCGGGCCGAGGGCCGGATCGTGGCCGAGAAGCGGCCGTACACCCATGCGGTGGGCCACTGCTCCCGGTGCAAGACCACCATTGAGCCGCGGCTGTCGATGCAGTGGTGGGTCAAGGTGGCGCCGCTGGCCCAGGCGGCCAGCGAGGCGGTGCGCAAGGGTGAGGTGAAGATCCACCCCAAGGAGATGGAGTCCCGCTACTTCGGCTGGGTGGACAACCTCCACGACTGGTGCATTTCCCGGCAGTTGTGGTGGGGCCACCGGATTCCGGTCTGGTACGGGCCCAATGGCGAGATGGTCTGCGTCGGTCCGGACGAGGAGCCGCCGAGCGGTGAGGGCTGGCGCCAGGAGACGGACGTTCTGGACACCTGGTTCTCCAGCGGTCTGTGGCCGTTCTCCACGCTGGGCTGGCCGGAGAAGACCGAGAGCCTGGCGAAGTTCTATCCGAACTCGGTGCTGGTCACCGGCTACGACATCCTCTTCTTCTGGGTCGTCCGGATGATGATGTTCGGGCTGTACGCCATGGATGGCACCCCGCCGTTCCACACCATCGCCCTGCACGGCATGGTGCGCGACCAGTTCGGCAAGAAGATGTCCAAGTCCTTTGGCAACGCGGTCAATCCGCTGGACTGGATGGACAAGTACGGTTCGGACGCGGTGCGGTTCACGCTGGCGCGTGGGGCCAACCCGGGTGTGGATGTGCCGATCGGCGAGGACTGGGTCCAGGGCTCGCGCAACTTCGCCAACAAGATCTGGAACGCCACCCGCTTTGCGCTGATGAACGGTGCCACGGTGGAGGGCGAACTCCCGCCGGTGGAGCGGCTGTCGGCGACCGACCGGTGGATCCTCTCGCGGCTGAACAGTGTGGTCGCGGAGGTGGATGCGCTCTATGACGACTACCAGTTCGCCAAGCTGAGTGACGCGCTGTTCCACTTCGCCTGGGACGAGGTCTTCGACTGGTATGTCGAGCTGTCCAAGACCACCTTTATGGCGGGCGGCGAGCAGGCGCGGGTCTCCGGCCGGGTGCTGGGCGAGGTGCTGGATGTGCTGCTGCGGCTGCTGCATCCGGTGGTTCCGTTTGTCACCGAGACGCTGTGGACCAACCTGACCGGCAAGGAGTCGGTGGTCATCGCGGAGTGGCCGAAGGACTCCGGTTTCCGGGACGCGGCCGCGGAGCGGGAGATCGAGGAACTGCAGCGGGTCATCACCGAGGTCCGGCGGTTCCGGTCCGACCAGGGCCTGCAGCCGGGCCAGCGGGTTCCGGCCCGGCTGGACCTGGCGGGCACCTCGCTGGCCGCGCATGAGGACGCGATCCGGCAGTTGCTGCGCCTCCAGCCGGCCGAGGAGGGCTTCCACGCCACGGCCACCCTGCCGGTGGCGGGCGCCACGGTGGAGCTGGACCTCTCCGGTGCGATCGACTTCGCGGCGGAGCGGAAGCGGTTGACCAAGGATCTCGGCTTGGCCGAGAAGGAACTGGCCCAGGCCGATGCGAAGTTGGGGAACGAGAAGTTCCTGGGCAAGGCGCCGGAGAAGGTGGTTGAGGGGATTCGCCAGCGCAAGGCTGCTGCGGAGGCTGATATCGCGCGGATCACGGCTCAGCTGGCGGCGCTGCCGCAGGGTTGATACGGCTGCTTTGGGCCGGTTGGGGCGCCCCGTTAGGGGCGCGGGGAACTGCGCGAGAAGCCACGGGCGGCCCGCAGTCGAAATGGGGCCGGGGAGCGCCCCGTTGCCTGCACAGTGCGGGTCGTTGTGGGCTGGTCGCGCAGTTCCCCGCGCCCCTTACGGGGCACCCGCGCCCCTTGCGGGCCCCTACGGGGCCGGGTTGACGGGCCTCGCTTCCCAGGGGCGGGAGCGGCCCGGGTCCCACATGGGGCCCCAGGGGCCTTCCAGGGGCTGCTCCTCCACCCGGTCCACGGAGCGGCGGCTGTTGCGGCCCCGGCGGTCGCGTTGCGGCCAGAACAGGACATAGACCGTGGAGACGGCCACAAAGGCCAGGCGGATCAGGCCCCGGGTGGGGTCGTCATGGACCAGGAACACGCTGCCGTAGAGCACGGTCAGCGCCAGCCAGCTCCACAGCGGGACCAGGCGCCGCTGCCCGCAGACGTCCCACACCAGGGTGCCCAGCAGCACCGAGGCCGTGTAGTAGGTGTAGACGCTGGGGTCCAGCAGGATGCGGGCGTTGGCGCCCAGCAGTACCACCGCGGCCCAGCGGCCGCGCCAGACCGCCACCGCGCCCAGGCTGAGGCCCAGTGCGGCCTGGGCCGGGCGGGCCCAGTCGGGGGTCACGGGGGTGTTGCCGCCCAGCCAGCGCAGTGCGGAGGCCGGGCTGTTGGGGATGGTGAACTTCGCGGCGGCGAAGGAGTGCACGTCCACCAGGAAGAACGGCAGCCACGCGGCGGCCACCAGCCCCACGCACCACAGTCCGGCCCGCAGCCAGCGCTCCCTGGGCAGGGCCAGCAGCAGGGGGAGGAAGGCCAGCGCGGTGGGCTTGGAGTCCAGGGCGAGGGCCATCCAGATGCCGGTGGCGGCGGCGTTGCAGCGGGTCAGGGAGTAGACGGCGCAGGCGGTGCAGAACAGCGCCAGGACGTCATCGAGGTGGGCGAAGCGGACGGCGACCTCGGTCCACATGGGGACAAAGGCCAGTCCGGCGATCAGCACCCGCTGGCGCAGCCGCTGGTGGTTGGTGCCGGTGCCCAGGAAGTGCATGGCGGCGCTGCGGCCGGCCAGTACCAGGATCACCAGGCCCAGGGCGGACATCAGGGCCTCGGCCATGACCTGGCCGACCTCGGTGGGGAAGGGGTTGAACAGGCCGGCGACCAGGAAGCTGATCGGGCCCATCTGCAACTCGGGGTGCCGGGCATAGAGGTTGAGACCGCCGTCGCCCGACGCGCCGCCCTGGTAGATGAGTTCGCCACCGGTGCGCAGGTAGTGCCAGGAGAATCCGCCACTGGGCTCGACCACCATGAACCAGAGCAGGGCCCATGCGGTGAGCAGCAACAAGTGCATCCGATTGCTGAGTACCGGTATCCGCACAATGCTCCCGTTCCACCGCCCGGAACCCCTGTTGGTTCCGGGCACAACTGTCACCGGCGGTGAGAGGGAGGAACGCTAGCCGGGGTTGCCCGAGTTGGCTGTGACTTACGCCTCAATCGCGGTCGGGCCGGAACCGGTGCGCTCCGCGTTGCGGCGGGTCTTGGCCCAGCCATTGCGGCCGCGCAGCATCCGCAGGAAGCCGCGGGCCGACACCGGGAAGAGGTGGTACGCGTACAGCCACAGTGCCACTCCCCACAGCAGAGCCGTCAGCAGTGAGCGGTCGGCGGCGCGGTCACGCCGGTAGACCGGGCCCCAGAGGACGAAGGGCAGTACGGAGACCACCGCCAGGACCAGCACCAGCGGCCACAGGGCGATCATGCCGGAAAACGCCTCGGCCGGGCCGTCCTCGGCGGCGTGCAGCCCGAGCAGGGTGAACAGCACCGCGCACAGCGCCAGGGTGACCAGGTGGGCGACCGGCTGGAGGAAGGTGTAGAGGGTCTCCAGGACGCCCTTGCCGCTGTAGTGGCGGGAGCCGAGGATGCGCGGGGCGTAGCGGACGCACTGCAGATTGCCCTGGGCCCAGCGGGTGCGCTGGGTGAGAAAGCGGCGGGTGTGTGGCAGGCCCTCCTGGGAGACCCAGGTGTCGGTGAGGTGGGTTATCCGGTCCCCGCCGAGGATCATGTGCAGGCCCAGCTCGTAGTCCTCCAGCAGTGCACCGTGCTTCCACGGGCGGCGCTCGTGCTCGGCTATCCGGTCCAGCGCGGAGAGCCGGGTGAACTGGCCGTTGCCGCCCAGGCCGACCGAGCCGGTGCGGCCGCGCAGCAACTGCATTCCGGCGTTGGAGACGGAGAACTCCATGTCCTGCATGCGCACCAGGAGCCGGGCGAAGGCATTGCGCAGGCGGCCGTGCCCGGGGAGCGGGCGGGGATCGCCGGTGTTGCGCATCCGGACGCTGACCTGGACGCCGCCGGTCTCGGGCGCGGCGAACCCGGCCGGGCCGCTGACGATATTGAGCGCATTGGGGTCCAGCTGCCCGTCGGCGTCGATGACACAGACGATCACGCGCTCGCGGTCGGTACCCCCGGCCAGGAACTGGTTGAGCTCGTCATAGGCGGCGTTGAGCGCGGCGCCCTTGCCCTGGCGGGCGTTGGGCCGGTGCCGGCGGACCAGATGCACCCGGCGGTCGTCCTCGGCGAGTTCGGCGACGATGGCGCCGGTGCGGTCGTCGCTGTCGTCGTCGATGACCCAGACATGGGCGCGCGGGTGGTCGGCGCGCAGGCGGGCGACGGTGGTGCCGACCACCGCCTCCTCGTCCCGGCAGGGGACGAAGAAGTGCCAGCCGAAGTCGCCGGGGTCACCGGGGGTGGCGGTGGGGCGGCGGAGGTAGGCGTGGCGGGCGCCGGCCCAGTAGAGCAGGAAGCAGGCGAGGAGGGCGAAGGGGAAGGCGAGGAGGGCAGGGTGATTGAACATGGAGTGTGCGCTTGGGGTTTGAGTGGCTGTCGGGCTGGGTGCGGTGGGGTGGTGGATCAGGCGGCGACCGGCTGGGCCGGGGTGGTGAGCCGGGCGAGCAGGCCGACGATGCGGTCGGAGGCGAGGCCGTCGCCGAAGGGGCTGGGCAGCGCGGCCAGGCGGGCCAGCCCGGCGGCGCCGGAGGCCAGCCGGCGGCGGGCGGCGCGGCCGATCTCCGGGCCGGGCGGCACCAGGTCGGCGAACTCGGCCATGGCCTCGGGGCGTTCGGTGGAGCGCCGTACCACCACCAGCGGGCGGCCCAGTACGGTGCACTCCTCCTGGATGCCGCCGGAGTCGGACACCAGCAGGGCGGAGTGCCGGGCCAGCGCCAGGAATTCGGAGTAGCCCAGCGGGGCGGTGACGCTCAGCGGGGCGAGCAGCGGGGTGAGCTCCGCGGCCTCGATACGGGCCCGGGTGCGCGGGTGCAGCGGCAGAAGCACGGGCAACTCCTCGGCCAGCGCCGCCAGTTCGGTGAGGATGGCGCTCAGGGCGGCGGGGGAGTCGGTGTTCTCCGGGCGGTGGATGGTGGCCAGGAGGTAGGAGTCGGCGGTCAGGCCGTGCCGGGCGAGCAGGGCGGTGCGCTCCGGCTGGGCGGGCAGCTGGTTGCGGACGGCCTCCACCACGGTGTTGCCGGTGACCGCGATCCGGGCCTCGTCGATGCCCTCGGCCAGCAGGTTGGCCCGGTTCTCGGGGGTGGCGGCGCACAGAACGTCGGCGATGCGGTCGATGAGGACGCGGTTGTGCTCCTCGGGCATGGCGCGGTCATGGCTGCGCAGGCCGGCCTCCACATGCAGCAGCGGGATGCCGCGGGCGTTGGCGGCCAGCGCGCCGGAGAGGGCGGCGTTGGTGTCGCCCTGGACCACCACGGCCGCCGGGGGCTCGGCGGTGAACAGCTCGTCGAGCTGGGCGAGGGCGGCGGAGATCTGCACGGCGCGGGGCTGCCCGCCGACGCCGGTGAGGAAGGTGGGCTCGGGGAGGCCGAGCTCGTCCAGGAAGCGGCCGGAGAGGGCCTCGTCGTAGTGCTGGCCGGTGTGGACCAGGTGGGCGGCCGGGCCCAGGAGGCGGATCAGGTCGGTGAGCTTGACCAGCTCGGGGCGGGTGCCGAGGACTATGGCGACGCGGGTGGGCTGGTGCATGCGGGGTGCGCTCCTGGGCCGTCGGGGTTCCGGGTACGGCTCCGACCCTCCGGGTCGTCGGTTGCGCACCCGGCTGAGCGTCGGTTGCCCAACGGTTGCGGATCCCCCGCGGGGGGCTGCCCGGGACTTCCGCCCCGGGACTTCGGGCCCGCCCGGCCGCGGTGCGGGGTGCGCCCCGTAAGGGGCGCGGGGAACTGCGCGAGCAACCACGCACGGTCCGCGGCCGAACGGCAACGGCTGTCGGCGGACGCCGTTTCCTCGCCGGGTGCGGCCCGGTGGGGGTGGCTGCCGCGGAAGGGGGCCCCGGACCCGCCCTTTCGCCGTTTCTCTGCGGGGCTGCCGCCCCGCATGGCCCCGCCCCGTCAGGGGCGCGGGGAACTGCGCGATCAGCCACGGGCGGTCCGCGCCCGAGCGGCAGCGGTGGTCGGCAGACGCGGTTTCGTCGCCGGGTACGGCCCGGTGGCGGTTGTGCCCACCCTCCCCCACGCCTGAACGGCGCGGGGGCACCCCCATCGCCCTGCGGAACGACTGCCCACAACCGGAAACCTATTCGTCCGCCGCGCGGTAGCGGTAGCCGAGGCCGCGGACGGCCTCCAGGGGGTCCGCGGCCTCGTCGCCCGCCGCCTGGCGGAGCTTCCTGCGCAACCGCAGCACCGCAAACTTCACCCGCTCCCGCCCCGTCCCATCCGGATCGTCCCAGACCCGGTCGAGCAGTTGCTCGGTCGTCAGCACCCGCCCCCGGTTGCGCACCAGCAGCTGCAGCAGCCGGTACTCGATGTCGCTGAGGCGCGCCTCCTGCCCCTGCCAGACCGCCGAGCGCCGTTCCGGCACCAGCCGCAGGCCGGTGTCGAAGGATTCGCCGGCGAAGCGGCCGGGCGCGCTGCGCCGTAGCAGGGCCTCCACCCGGGCCAGCAGCTCCTCGTTGCCGAAGGGCTTGGGCAGATAGTCGTCGGCGCCGGAGCGCAGGCCCCGTACCCGGTCGGTCTCCGCGCCACGCGCGGTCAGCAGCAGGACCGGCAGGTCACTGAGGTCCCGGGTGCGTTCCAGGACCTCCCAGCCGTCCAGCTCGGGCAGCCCGATGTCCAGGATGAGCAGCCCGGGCCGCTCGGCGAACAGCAGGCGCAGCGCCTCCCGTCCGTTGTCGGCGCGTACCACCTCATGACCGGCGCGGTCCAGCAGGGTGCGCAGGGCGAGCGCCAGGTCGGGGTCGTCCTCGACCAGCAGGACGCGGGTCACGGCAGCGGCTCCTCCGGCTCGGGCGGCGGGCCCGCCAGGGGCAGCCGGATGGTGAAGACGGCGCCCTCGCCCTCCGCGCCGCTCACCGAGAGCGTGCCGCCGTGCAGCTCGACGACCGTGCGGCAGATGGCCAGCCCGAGGCCGGTGCCGGGGTAGCCGCCGGTGCGGGCGTTGGGCGCCCGGTAGAAGCCGTTGAAGATCTTGTCGCGGACGTCCTCGGGGATGCCTATGCCGGTGTCGGCGACCTCGATCAGCCAGTGCTCGGGGCCCGGCCGGGCGGTGACCGTGATCTGCCCGTCCGGCGGGGTGAACTTGGCCGCGTTCTCCAGCAGATTGCCCAGGACATGGTGCAGCCGGTGCCGGTCGCCGCGCAGCGGCGGGCCGGGGGAGCAGTGCAGGACGGTGAAGACCGGGGATGCGCACAGGGCTTCCAGCACCGCGTCCTGGAGCATGGCCGGGACGTCCACCGTGCCGAATTCCAGCTCCAGGCCGGTGGCCCGGGCCCGGGTGGTGAACAGCAGGTCGGAGATGACGCGCTGCATCCGCTCGCCGTTGCGCCGGATGGCGTCCACAAAGCCGCGCTGCTCGGCGGTGAGGGCGCCGAAGGCCGGGTCGGTGAGCAGCTCGGCGAAGCTGATCACGGTGGTGAGCGGGGTGCGCAGCTCATGGCTGGCGGCGGCGGTGAAGGCGTTGCGCTGCCGGGCCAGCTCGGTGAGCGCCCGGTTGTCGCGTTCCAGGTCGTGCTCGCGGCGGCGCCGTTCGGTGACATCGGTGAAGAGCCAGAGCGCGCCCAGGTAGGCGTCTCCCTGGCGCAGTGGCTCCACCTCGCGGCGGATGGTGCGGCCGTCGGTGAGCGGGATCTCGGCCACCCGGTGTCCATGGCGGCGGGCCAGGATCTCCTCGGGGGAGTGCGGTCCGCCGGGGTCGGGCGGGAAGAAGGCGCGGACCAGCGGGACCAGGGGGGCCATGGGGGCGCCGGGGGACAGCTCGACGCGCCCGGCGAGGTCGAACATCCGGATGAACCGGTCGTTGACCGCCAGCACCTCGTCGGCCGGGCCCTGCAGCACCGCACCGGCGGGCAGGGCCTGGACGACGGCCTGGAGCCGGTCCCGGTCCTCGGTGGCCATGGGCCTCACCAGCTCTCCGGGCGCTCGGGTGGCACTTGGGCGGCGGCCGGCAGACAAGCGGTCACCACCCAACAGTGGAGATAACCCAACAAAACGGTATGCCAAAGCGGAACATAGTGCTCCTGGTCGGCGCGGCCCGGACCGGCCCTGGGCCCGGCTGTCGGACCGGCTCCGTAGACTGGTCCGCGTGACCGAGCGCCCCCAGAACGACCACCCCGGCGAGCACGAATCCGGCGATAACGACCGGTTCGAGGAGATCGTCGAAACCGAGACCACTCGCGACGTAGACCTGGCCGTCATCGAGGCCGGCAGCCGTACGCTGCGCACCCAGGCGGCCCCGCCGCAGGCCGAGGTGCCCGGCCGCCCGGAGGACCCGGAGGTGGACCGGGCGCTGCGCGAGGTGGAGGCCGAGCTGGCCGGCCGCTGGGGCGAGACCAAGCTGGACCCCTCGCTGGTGCGCATCCAGAAGCTGATGGACGTCCTGGGTGAGCCGCAGCGGGCGTACCCGGCCATTCACATCACCGGTACCAATGGCAAGACCAGCACCGCCCGCATGATCGAGGCGCTGCTGGCCGCCTTCGATCTGCGCACCGGCCGCTACACCAGCCCCCATGTGCAGTCCGTCACCGAGCGGATCAGCCTGGACGGCGCCCCGATCAGCGCCGAGCGCTTTATCGAGACCTACCGCGATATCGAGCCCTATGTGCGGATGGTGGACGAGGCGGAGGAGTTCCGGCTGTCCTTCTTCGAGGTGCTCACCGGCATGGCCTTCGCCGCCTTCGCCGACGCCCCGGTGGATGTGGCCGTGGTCGAGGTCGGCATGGGCGGCACCTGGGACGCCACCAATGTGGTGGACGGCACGGTCGCCGTGGTCACCCCGATAGCGCTGGACCACACCGACCGGCTGGGCGCCACCCCCGGTGAGATCGCGGGCGAGAAGGCCGGGATCATCAAGCCGGACGCCACCGTGGTGCTGGCCCAGCAGCCGGTGGACGCGGCCCAGGTGCTGCTCAAGCGCTCGGTCGAGGTGGATGCCACGGTCGCCCGGGAGGGCATGGAGTTCGGTGTGACCGGCCGGGAGGTGGCGGTCGGCGGCCAGCTGCTGACCCTGCGCGGCCTGGGCGGGGAGTATCCGGAGGTCTTCCTTCCGCTGTATGGCGCGCACCAGGCGCACAATGCCGCGGTGGCGCTGGCGGCGGTGGAGGCGTTCTTCGGCATCGGCTCCCAGCACGCCCGCACCCTGGACATCGACACCGTCCGCCGGGCCTTTGCCTCGGTCACCTCGCCGGGTCGCCTGGAGGTGGTGCGCCGCAGCCCCACCGTGGTGCTGGACGCCGCGCACAACCCGGCCGGCGCCCAGGCCGCCGCCGAGGCGGTGAGCGAGGCCTTCGGCTTCAGCAGGCTGATCGGCGTGGTCGGCGCCAGCGACGACAAGGATGTACGCGGCCTGCTGGAAGCCTTTGAGCCGGTCTTCGCCGAGCTGGTGGTGACCCGTAACTCCAGCCACCGGGCGATGGATCCGGACGAGCTGGCCGCGGTGGCCGTGGAGGTGTTCGGCGCCGAGCGGGTGCAGGTCGAGCCGCGGCTGGACGACGCCCTGGAGGCGGCCATCACCCTGGCCGAGGAGGAGGGCGAGTACGCCGGAGCCGGAGTGCTGGTGACCGGTTCGGTGATCACGGTGGGCGAGGCCCGGCTGCTGTTGAGGAGGAGCTGACCATGCGGACCCTGTGCGCGAGCACTCTGATCGGTGAATTCTTTGTCATCGGATTTGCCGGGCTGGTGGCCATGCGGCTGTCGGATCTGTCCATGGGCACCGTCTGGACGGTCAGCGGCATCGCCATGCTGCTGAGCGTGCTGCTGTGCGGGATGCTCACCCGCCCCGGCGGGGTGGCACTGGGCTGGGCCCTGCAGATCGGCCTGGTGCTCAGTGGCTTTGTGGTCCCGGTGATGTTCTTCCTGGGGCTGGTCTTCGCCGGTCTGTGGTGGGCCTCGGTGCACTTCGGACGGAAGATCGACGTGGCCAAGGCCCGGTTTGCCGCCGAGGCGGCCGAGGCCGGTTAACCCCGTGGTGCAAAGCGGTGGCCAGGCCCCTGTACCCTCTGGCCCACCACAGTCGATCGCCCCGCAAGGAGCCGCAGTATGAGCCAGCGCACCCTCGTCCTCCTCAAGCCGGATGCCGTCCGGCGCGGTCTGGTCGGCGAGATCATCGGCCGGATCGAACGCAAGGCGGGCTGGACGATCGGCGCACTGGAGCTGCGCACCCTGGACCGGGCCACTCTGGAACAGCACTACGCCGAGCATGTGGGCCGGGATTTCTATGAGCCGCTGATGGGCTTTATGTCCTCGGGCCCGGTGGTGGCCATGGTGGTCGAGGGCGAGCGGGTCATCGAGGGCGTCCGGGCGCTGGCCGGGCCGACCGACCCGATTTCGGCCGCTCCCGGTTCCATCCGTGGTGACTTCGGCACCATCACGCGCGAGAACCTCATCCATGCCTCGGACTCCGAGGAGTCCGCCGAGCGGGAAATCAAGATTTTCTTTCCGGGCCTTGTCTGATACGGGATCAGGCGCGCACCTATTCTGATCAGGGGCGACCGATTTTCCTTTCGGTCGCCCTATGACATATGCGTGGCGAACGGGGGAACCTCTCACTCCGACACGACGTCACCATTACAGGGGAGGGCTTGCGTTCCGCCCACAATGGCGGAGCAACTGTCGCGGCGCGTTCGGCCGGGCGAGACTACGATGAAGTTTCCGCGCCCCGCAGCGCAGCAGTACCACCTGCCGACCTCATGTAAGCAATCGCTCCAGCTGGGAAGGCCAGACGTATCCTCATGGGGAACAACATGTCGTTCATCGGCCGTGACATGGCTGTCGACCTCGGGACCGCCAACACGCTGGTGTACGTCAGAGGTCGCGGGATCGTTCTCAACGAACCGTCAGTCGTCGCCATCAATACCAACACCGGCGGCATCCTCGCGGTGGGCGCCGAGGCGAAGAAGATGATCGGGCGGACGCCGGGGAACATCGTCGCGGTGCGGCCGCTGAAGGACGGCGTGATCGCCGACTTCGAGATCACCGAGCGGATGCTCCGCTACTTCATCCTGAAAATCCACAAGCGGCGCTGGATGGCCCGTCCCCGGGTGGTGGTCTGTGTGCCCTCGGGCATCACGGGCGTCGAGCGCCGTGCTGTCATCGAGGCGTCCACCCAGGCCGGTGCCCGCCAGGTGCACATCATCGAGGAGCCGATGGCCGCGGCGATCGGCTCCGGCCTGCCCGTGCACGAGGCCACCGGCAACATGGTGGTGGACATCGGCGGCGGCACCACCGAGGTGGCCGTGATCTCGCTGGGCGGGATCGTCACCGCGCAGTCGATCCGGGTGGCCGGTGATGAGCTGGACAACGCGATCATCCAGCACATCAAGAAGGAGTACAGCCTGCTGCTGGGCGAGCGCACCGCCGAGCAGATCAAGATCACCATCGGCTCGGCGTACGACCTGGAACAGGACGAGCACACCGAGATCCGCGGCCGCGACCTGGTCAGCGGCCTGCCCAAGACCGTGGTGATCTCGGCCGCCGAGGTCCGCAAGGCCATCGAGGAACCGGTCAACTCCATTGTGGACGCGGTCAAGACCACCCTCGACAAGTGCCCGCCGGAGCTCTCCGGCGATGTGATGGACCGTGGCATCGTGCTCACCGGCGGCGGCGCCCTGCTGCGCGGCCTGGATGAGCGGCTGCGCCGGGAGACCGGGATGCCCATCCATATCGCGGAGGACCCGCTGGACTCGGTGGCGCTGGGTTCCGGCAAGTGTGTGGAGGAGTTCGAGGCGCTTCAGCAGGTGCTGGACGCCCAACCCCGCCGCTAGGGCCCCGGCCTGATATACAGGCACAACGCTGCCGATGACCGGTTCCGGCGCGCAGCACGGCCGGTCCGACGAGAAGGGCATGCCGCCGCACGTGAGGGACACACGAGAGAGCCGGCTGCTACTGGTACTGCTGGTCGCCATCGCGTTCGCGCTGATCACCATCGATATCCGCGGCGGCGAGCAGTCCCCTCTGGACGGTGTGCGGCGCGCCGCCGCCTCGGCCTTCGGGCCGGTGGAGGAGGGCGTCGCCGCGGCCGTGGACCCGGTGGCGGGCGCGGTCGCCGCGGTCCGGGACTCCGGGGACCGCAGCAAGAAGATCACCGAGCTGGAGCATGAGAACACCCTGCTCAAGCAGCGGCTGGGCAGCAATGACCGCAACCGGGCCCGGGTCCGCGAGCTGGACACCATGCTCAAGACGGCCGGCCGCGGCCAGTACGGGATCAAGGGCGCCCAGGTCATCGCCATAGGAGCGGCCCAGGGCTTCTCCTGGACGGTGACCATCGACGTGGGCAGCCATGACGGCATCAAGCGGGACATGACCGTGCTCAACGGGGACGGCCTGGTGGGCCGGGTGACCACCGTCGGCCCGTCCACCTCCACCGTGCTGCTGGCCAGCGATCCCAAGTTCACCGTGGGCACCCGGCTGGAGAAGAGCAGCGAGATCGGCTTCGCCAACGGCCAGGGCGACAGCACCCTGAAGGTGGAGCTGCTCAACGGCAAGGCCGCCGTGCACCCCGGGGACCGGCTGGTCACCTTTGGCTCCGCCCAGGACAAGCCCTTCGTCCCGGGCGTCCCGGTGGGCGAGGTGGTCCGGGTGGAGCCGGCCGGCGGCCGGCTGACCCGCACCGTGCAGGTGCGGCCCTTTGTCGGATTCAGCAAGCTCGACCTGGTCGGGGTGGTCGTCCAGCCGCCCCGCGAGGACCCCCGGGACACCGTGCTGCCGCCCCGGCCAGCCGTCCAGCCGACGCCCACCGTGACCGTCACCGCCACCCCGAGCCCCTCAGCCTCCGCGAGCGCCAACCCCAGGGACTGAAACCGATGCCCATGCGCCTCAACCGGATTCTGCTCTCCACCGCGCTGGTGGTGATCGCCCTGGTGCTCCAGATCTGCGTCTTCGCGCGACTGCATCTGCCGGGCGCGGTGCCCGATCTGCTGCTGCTGGTGGTGGTCGCGCTGGGCCTGGTCTACGGGCACTCCGGCGGCGCCCTGGTCGGCTTCGGCGCCGGGCTGCTGGCCGACCTGGCGCCGCCCGCCGACCATGCCGCCGGGCGCTACGCCCTGGTGCTCTGCCTGGTGGGCTATGCGGTCGGGCTGGCTCGGCCGGAGACCGGGCGGCTGCGCTCGGCCACCCTGCCGATGCTGGTGGTGCTGGGCGCGGCCATTGGCTCCACGCTGCTGTACGCGGGGGTGGGTTCGCTGGTCGGGGACACCGCCGCCCGCCATGTGGGCCTGACCGGGCTGGTGTTCACCGCCGCCCTCTACGACCTGCTGCTGGCGCCGTTCACGGTGCCGCTGATCATGGCGCTGGCCCGGCGCGGCGAGAGCGATCCGCTGGCCGAGGGCACCCCGGTGGCCGGCGGTGGCGACGGCCCGTACGGCTGGCTCACCAGCGTCAGCGCCCGCGGCGGCCGCGGCGGCCGGCTGGGCGGCCGGCGCGGGCTGCTGGTCAAGGGGGCCGCGCGCAACGGCGGTTGGGGCAAGGGGGGCAAGCGGCTATGAGCAACATCCCGGAGAGCGGCCGTACTTCACGGGTGAACATCCGGCTGATCGTCATCCAGATCCTGGTGGTCTCGCTGCTGGTCACCCTGGGCGGCCGGCTGTGGTACCTGCAGATCCGCAATGGCGACCAGTACACCGCGGAGGCCGCCAACAACCACATCCAGCAGGTGATCGCGCCCGCCACCCGGGGCTCCATCCTGGACGCCCGCGGGGTGCCGCTGGCCGACAACCAGACCCGGCTGGTGGTCTCCGCCAACCGCACCGACCTGATGAAGATGAAGGACAAGGGCCACGGCGTGCTGGCCCGGCTGGCCTCGGTGCTCGGCATGAAGCCCGAGGATGTGGCGGTCAAGGTGCGGCTGTGCGACGCCAAGACCCCCAAGCCCTGCTGGTCCGGCTCCCCGTACCAGCCCATCCCCATCACCGACGCGGCCACCCCCCAGCAGGCCCTGCAGATCCGCGAGCGCGCCGAGGACTTCCCCGGCATCACCGCCGAGCCCCAGGCGGTGCGCCGCTATGGCGCCCCCGGCGGGGCCAACGCCGCCCAGGTGCTGGGCTATCTCTCGCCGGTCACCAGCGACGAGATGCAGAAGGCCAAGCAGTCCAACTCCCCGCTGGTCCGCTCCGACCAGGTCGGCCGCTCCGGTCTGGAGCGGCAGTACGACGCCCAGCTGCGCGGCAAGGCCGGGGTGACCCGCTATGAGGTGGACAATCTGGGCCGGGTCATCGGCAAGGCCAAGAGCGACAAGCCCGAGCCCGGCTCCAACCTCATCACCAGCATCGACGCCCGGGTGCAGGCCATAGCGGAACGCGAGCTGGACCAGGCGATGAAGGACGCCCGCCAGGAGCTCGACCGGAACACCGGCGTCAACTACAAGGCGGACGCGGGCGCCGTGGTGGTGATGGAGTCCAAGACCGGCCGGGTGGTGGCCATGGCCTCCAATCCCACCTATGACCCCAATGTCTGGGTGGGCGGCATCTCCGGCAAGGACTACCAGGCGCTCACCGGCGACAACTCCGACTACCCGCTGCTCAACCGGGCCATCCAGGCCCAGGCCGCGCCCGGCTCCATCTTCAAGGTCATCTCCGCCACCGCCGCCGTCAAGGCGGGCTATTCCTTCACCGACAAATACAACTGCTCCAGCTCGTACAACATCGGCCGCCAGGTCTTCACCAACTTCGAGTCCAAGGGCTACGGCCCCATCGACATCGGCCGGGCGCTGGAGGTCTCCTGCGACACCGTCTTCTACGACCTGGCCTACAAGCAGTGGCAGAAGGACGGCGGCAACAACCCCAAGAACCCCAAGGACTGGTTCTACAAGACCGCCCGCCAGTTCGGCCTGGGCAAGGAGACCGGCATCGACCTGCCGGGCGAGGTCCGCGGCCGGGTGCCGGACCGGGACTGGAAGAAGCGGTACTGGGAGGCCAACAAGGACACCTGGTGCAAACAGGGCGCCAAGGCGCAGCCCGGCGACTACGCGGGCCAGATCGCCAAGGAGAACTGCGAGTCCTTCTACCGGATGCGTGCCGGTGACTCGGTCAACTACTCCATCGGCCAGGGCGACACCCTGGTCACCCCCATCCAGATGGCCACCATCTACGCGGCCATCAGCAATGGCGGCACCCTGTACAACCCGACCGTGGGCAAGGCGATCGTCAGCCCCGACGGCAAGCGCATCGAGCAGATCAAGCCCCAGGCGCACGGCCGGCTGCCGTTCGACGCCAAGACCCGGGACCAGCTGGACGGCGCGCTGGCCGGGGTGGCCACCGAGGGCAGCGCGGCCTGGCGGTTCACCGGCTGGCCGCAGAAGGAGATCCCGATGCACGCCAAGACCGGCACCGCCGAGGTCGCCGGCAAGCAGACGACCTCCTGGTTCGCCACCTACACCAAGGACTACACGGTGGTGATGACCATCTCCCAGGGTGGCACCGGCTCCGGCGCCTCCGGTCCGGCCGTCCGCAACATCTACAACGCCATCTATGGCGTGGACGGCAACGGCAAGATCGACCCGGCCAAGGCACTGCTGCCCGCCCCCCAGAACGGGCTGCCCAGGATCGACAAGGACGGCAGCATCGAGGCGGCGCACATCGACCCGGCTCCCTCCCCCTCCGCCACCCGGAGAGAGGACGAAAGGCCCCAGTGAGTGCCGCCGGGAGCCTGCCGCTCCGCCGCTTCGCCCCGCCCCGCTCAACCTGGTCCAGGCTCACCGGCCGCGACGGGGCGCTGCGCCGGCTGGACTGGCCGATGCTGCTCGCCGCCCTGGCGCTGTCCGTACTCGGCTGTCTGCTGGTCTACTCGGCCACCCGCGGCCGCACCGGGCTCACCCATGGCGACCCCTACTACTTCCTCAAGCGCAACATCCTCAACACCGTCATCGGCCTGGCCCTGGCCGCCGGGGCCGTCCGGGCCGGTCACCGGGCGCTGCGCGGCGCGGTGCCGGTGCTGTACATACTGTCCGTCCTGGCCACCGCCGCGGTGCTCACCCCGCTGGGTGCCACCATCAACGGCGCCCGGTCCTGGATCCAGCTGGGCGGCGGGTTCTCCGTCCAGCCCTCCGAGTTCACCAAGATCACCATCACCCTGGGGATGGCCGTCCTGCTGGCCCGGCAGGTGGACTCCGGGGAGCGCTCCCGCCCCGGTCACCGCGCCGTGCTCCAGGCGCTGGGCGTGGCCGCGGTGCCCGTCCTGGTCATCTTGCTGATGCCGGATCTGGGCTCGGTGATGGTCCTGGCGGTGATCGTGCTCGCCGTGCTGCTGGCCTCCGGCGCCGCCCGGCGCTGGATCCTGGGCCTGCTGAGCGGGGGCGTGCTGGGCTGCGTACTGATCTGGCAGCTCGGCATCCTCGACACCTACCAGATCAATCGTTTCGCCGCCTTCGCCAACCCCGCCTTCGACCCCTCCGGCATCGGCTACAACACCATGCAGGCCAGGATCGCCATCGGCTCCGGCGGCCTCACCGGTGCCGGGCTCTTCCACGGCCCCCAGACCACCGGCCGGTTCGTCCCCGAGCAGCAGACCGACTTCGTCTTCACGGTGGCCGGTGAGGAGCTGGGCTTTCTGGGGGCCGGCGCCATCATCCTGCTGCTGGGCGTGGTGCTCTGGCGCGCCTGCCGGATCGCCCGGGAGGCCACCGACCGGTACGGCGCCATGGTGGCCGCCGGGGTCATCACCTGGTTCGCCTTCCAGTCCTTCGAGAACATCGGCATGACCCTGGGCATCATGCCGGTCACCGGCCTGCCGCTGCCCTTTGTCTCCTATGGCGGCTCCTCCGCCTTCGCCGCCTGGACCGCCCTCGGCCTGCTCCAGGCCGTCAAGGCCCGGCGCCCCCTGGCCCCGGCATAGCGCGCCGCCGGCGGCGGCACAAGGGCTTGTACCGGCATAAGGGCCGTGGCGGCATAAGGTCTGCCGCTCGCGCCCGGCGCGGACTAGATTCGGCGGCATGGCGGAGACGCTGCGGGAGATCGAGCGTAAATACGAAGCCGAGCGCAACCACCGGGCCGACGGCCGGGCACCGCTGTTCCCCGGGGCGCCGCTGTATCCCGTGCTGAACGGAGCCGGGCCGGTGGCGGAGACCGTCCAGCGGGGGACCGCCGAACTGGACGCCGTCTACTACGACACCGCCGACCGCCGGCTGCTCGCGGCCGGGATCACCCTGCGCCGCCGCACCGGCGGCCCCGACGCCGGCTGGCACCTCAAGCTGCCCGTCGCCCCCGGCGTACGCGACGAGGTGCGCGCCCCGCTGACCCGCCGGGCGGTGCCCCGCCCCCTGGCCGCCCTGGTCCGCTCCCGGACCAGGGACGCCCCACTGCTCCCGCTGATGCGCATCGCCACCCGGCGCCGGGTGGAGCACCTGCTGGACGCGGACGGCGCCCTGCTCGCCGAGGCGAGCACCGACACCGTCACCGCCACCCGGCTGGACGGCGTACTGGGCACCGCCCGCTGGACCGAGGCCGAGATCGAACTGGCCCCCGGCGCCGGCCCCGCCCTGCTGGACGCCCTGGAACCCCGGCTGCTGGCCGCCGGGCTGCGCCCCGCCCGCTCACCCTCCAAACTCGCCCGCGCCCTGGCCGAATTGGAGCCGCAGCCGCCCGACGGCCCCGCCGGGGAGCGGCCCGGCGGGTCCGGCGCCGGCCGGACCGTACTGGACCATCTGCGCCAACAGGTGGCGCTGCTGGTGGAGTTGGACCCCGGGGCGCGGCTGGGCACCGAGGACGCCGTCCACCAGATGCGGGTGGCCACCCGGCGGCTGCGCAGCGCCTTCCGCTCCTACGGCAAGGTGGTGGACCGCCGGGCCACCGACCCGATCGCCGCTGAACTCAAATGGCTGGCAGCCGAGTTGGGCCTGGACCGGGACCGTGAGGTGCTGGTGGAGCGGCTGCGCGCCCGGCTGGACGAACTGCCGCGCAGCCTGGTCCGGGGACCGGTCCGGGCCCGGGTCCGCGCCTGGTCCGCGGCCCGGCGCACCGGCTCCCGGCGGCGGCTGACCGCCGTCCTGAACGGCGAGCGCTACCTCGCCCTGCTGGACTCCCTGGACGCCCTGCTCGCCGACCCCCCGCTGGGCAAGGCCGCCGCCCGCCCGCCGGAACGCGTGCTGGCCAAGGCGGTGCTGCGCGACTACCGGCGGCTGGCCGGGCGGATGGAGCGCGCCCTGGACACCGGCCCCGGGCCCGGCCGGGACACCGCGCTGCACGAGGCCCGCAAGGCGGCCAAGCGGGTCCGCTATGCCGCGGAGGTGCTGGGCGGGGACGCCGCCCGGTTCGCCAGGCGGATGAAGTCCGTACAGACCCTGCTCGGCGACCACCAGGACAGCGTGCTGGCCCGCTCGGCCCTGCGCGAGCTGGCCGAGGAGGCCCAGGCGGCGGGCGAGCCGGGCTTCACCTATGGGCTGCTCTACGGGCGCGAGGAGCAGCGGGCGGCGGCGGACGAGCGGGAGCTGCCCCAGGTCTGGGCGCGGGCCTCCCAGGAGCGGTGGCGTGAGGGGTGGGCGTGATCCGGCTAACGCGAAAGGGGCCGTCCCGGTCACGTTACCCTTGAGGGTCACTCCCTGTCCGCTCATGAGAGACGTCATCGCGAATGCCTGTTGAGTCGGTCTTCCCGCGCCTGGAAGCCCTCCTTCCGCACGTACAGAAGCCGATCCAGTACGTCGGTGGCGAGCTGAACTCCACCGTTAAGAACTGGGACGAAACGGATGTCCGCTGGGCTCTGATGTACCCGGACGCCTATGAGGTCGGCCTGC
Organism: Streptomyces orinoci; assembly: GCF_003121295.1. Lineage (GTDB taxonomy): Bacteria > Actinomycetota > Actinomycetes > Streptomycetales > Streptomycetaceae > Streptomyces > Streptomyces orinoci. The sequence goes on along the minus strand of NZ_PHNC01000029.1, from coordinate 556,620 downwards.
CCAACCAGGGCGTCATGATCCTCTACGAGGTCCTCAACGAGCAGCCGGGTGTGCTCGCCGAGCGCACCTACAGCGTCTGGCCGGACCTGGAAGCGCTGATGCGCGAGCACGGTGTGCCGCAGTTCACGGTGGACGCGCACCGCCCGGTGTCCGCCTTCGATGTGCTCGGCCTGAGCTTCTCCACCGAGCTCGGCTACACCAATATGCTCACCGCGCTGGACCTGGCCGGCATTCCGCTGGACGCCGCGGACCGCACCGAGGACCACCCGATCGTGCTGGCCGGCGGGCACGCCGCGTTCAACCCCGAGCCGATCGCGGAGTTCATCGACTGCGCCGTCATCGGCGACGGCGAGCAGGCCGTGCTGGAGATCACCGAGATCATCCGGGCCTGGAAGAACGAGGGCCGCCCGGGCGGCCGCGATGAGCTGCTGTTCCGGCTGGCGAAGACCGGTGGGGTGTACGTCCCCAAGTTCTACGACGTGGAGTACCTGCCCGACGGCCGGATCGGCCGCGTCGTCCCCAACCGCTCGGGCGTGCCGTGGCGGGTGTCCAAGCACACCGTGATGGACCTCGACGAGTGGCCCTACCCCAAGCAGCCGCTGGTGCCGCTGGCCGAGACCGTGCACGAGCGGATGTCCGTGGAGATCTTCCGCGGCTGCACCCGCGGCTGCCGGTTCTGCCAGGCGGGCATGATCACCCGCCCGGTGCGGGAGCGCTCCATCACCGGCATCGGCGAGATGGTGGACCGCGGCCTGAAGGCCACCGGCTTCGAGGAGGTCGGCCTGCTGTCGCTGTCCTCCGCCGACCACACCGAGATCGGCGACATCGCCAAGGGCCTCGCCGACCGGTACGAGGAAGACAAGATCGGCCTCTCCCTGCCGTCCACCCGGGTGGACGCCTTCAATGTGGACCTGGCCAACGAGCTGACCCGCAACGGCCGCCGCTCCGGTCTGACCTTCGCCCCCGAGGGCGGCTCCGAGCGCATGCGCAAGGTCATCAACAAGATGGTCTCGGAAGAGGACCTGATCCGCACCGTGGCCACCGCCTACGGCAACGGCTGGCGCCAGGTGAAGCTGTACTTCATGTGCGGCCTGCCCACCGAAACCGACGAGGATGTGCTCCAGATCGGCGACATGGCGGTCAATGTCATCGCCAAGGGCCGCGAGGTCTCCGGCTCCAATGACATCCGCTGCACGGTCTCCATCGGCGGATTCGTCCCCAAGCCGCACACCCCCTTCCAGTGGGCGCCGCAGCTGTCCGCCGAGGAGACCGACGCCCGGCTGGCCAAGCTGCGCGACAAGATCCGCGGCGACAAGAAGTACGGCCGCTCCATCGGCTTCCGCTACCACGACGGCAAGCCCGGCATCGTCGAGGGCCTGCTCTCGCGCGGTGACCGCCGGGTGGGCGCGGTGATCCGGGCCGTCTACGAGTCCGGCGGCCGCTTCGACGGCTGGCGCGAGCACTTCAGCTACGACCAGTGGATGCGCTGCGCCGCCGAGACGCTCCCGCCGCAGGGCGTGGACGTCGATTGGTACACCACCCGCGAGCGCTCCTACGAGGAGGTCCTGCCCTGGGACCACCTGGACTCGGGCCTGGACAAGGACTGGCTCTGGGAGGACTGGCAGGACGCGCTGGACGAGACCGAGGTCGAGGACTGCCGGTGGACGCCGTGCTTCGACTGTGGGGTGTGTCCTCAGATGGACACTTCCATTCAGATCGGTCCGACTGGTAAGAAGCTGCTGCCCCTGACGGTCGTTAAGCAATAACCTGACGCTACGGGAGGGCCTCCGGGCCCTCCCGTAGGGCTTACTCGCGAAGGGGAGACGACGTGCCGCACACGTACCAGGTGCACTTCACCGAGCAGGCCGCGGCCGCCCGTGACCGGCTGGACGACCAGCAGCGCGCCGCCTTCGACAAGGGAATCTCCCTGCTGGCCCGGGACCCGTTCCTTGAGCTGTCGCGCCCGATGAGCGCCACCGGCGACGACCGGACCATCCGGCTGACCCAGAACATCATGGTCGAGTACACCGTCAGCATGGGCCGGCTGCTGGTCTTCATCGTCGAGGTCTTCAACGACAAGGACGTCCTCGTCACCGACTGAGTCTCACCCGCCGGAGCGCGCAACTCCGTGCGGCACGTACTCTTGGTAGCAGTACGACCGCACTCACGAAGGACGAGACCACTGGGCAAGCGACAGCCCGAAGGCCCGCCGCCCGCACCGGCGGTGCAGCGCATCCGACTGCGCTACACCAAGCGCGGCCGCCTCCGGTTCACCAGCCACCGTGACTTCCAGCGCGCCTTCGAGCGGGCCCTGCGCCGCGCCGAGGTGCCGATGGCCTACTCCGCGGGCTTCACCCCGCACCCCAAGGTGTCGTACGCCAACGCCGCACCCACCGGGACCGGGAGCGAGGCCGAGTACCTGGAGATCCAGCTCACCGAGACGCGCGACCCCGCGCGGCTGCGGGAGCTGCTCGATGAGTCGCTGCCCGCCGGGCTGGACATCATCGACGCGGTGGAGGCCCGGACCTCCTCGTTCGCCGACCGGCTGGAGGCTTCCGTCTGGGAGCTGCGGCTGGACGGCGTACCGCTCGCCGAGGCGGAGAAGGCAGTGGAAGCCTTCCTCGCGGCGGAGAGCGTCCAGGTGGAACGCCGGACGAAAAACGGGTTGCGCAGCTTCGATGCCCGGGGCGCGGTGCTCCGGCTGGAAGCCACCGCCGCTCCGGCCGATAGGCCCGGCGACGGTCCCTGTGCGATACTGCGGCTGGTTGTTCGGCATGAGACACCCGCCGTTCGACCCGACGACGTCCTGTCCGGTCTCCGCGCTGTGGCCGACCTGGCGCCGCCGGTCCCCGCAGCGGTGACCAGGCTGGCGCAGGGGCTGCTCGATGAGGAGTCCGGAACGGTGACCGACCCGCTCGCGCTTGACCGCGACGCCACCGCAGCCGCCACATCAACGGCCGCCGGGGCAGTCACGGCGCCGGGAGGATCGGCGTAAAGACGGCCGTCGCCGCGCTGCCGCCGCGCCAGGGAGCCACCCGGGTCCGGCAGACGCACTGACCAGGAGACTTTCGCCGGTGCCTAGGCAACGGACCCGGCGAGCGAGACGACAGCTCCCGTGCGGCGACCGCGCCCCGGACGGCGGCCCCGCGCTCATCACGCGGGGCGGCGGACCGGATCCAGGCGTGGCGCCCGGGAGCGTGACGGGAGAACCGCCCGCATGCTCGAAACCAATGAGCCCAGCGAGCCCGGCACCGCCGGGAACAACAACGAGAACAGCCCGAGCGACACCCTGCCGCCGCGCCGCCGCCGTCGTGCGGCCTCGCGTCCGGCCGGACCGCCGGTGACCGCCGCCGCGGCCGAGGCCCCGGCGAGCGTCCGGACCCCTGCCGCCGAGCCGGCCGCGGCCGCCGCCGCGGAGCCGGAGCCGGTCGCCGAGGCCGCCGCCGAGACCCCGGCCCGGCCGCGCCGCCGGGCCACCCGGCGGGCCAGCGCCCCGGCCGGGGCGCCCAAGGCGGAGGCTCCCGAGGAGCAGGCTCCCAAGGCAGAGGCTTCCGAGGAGCAGGCCGAGGCCGTGGAGGCCGAGGAGACGGTGGAGGCCGCTCCGGCGCGTCCGCGTCGTCGGGCGACCCGTGCGGTGTCCGCGCCCGAGGCTGCTGCCGAGGAGGCGGCGCCTGTCCGTACTCGCCGTCGTGCCGTCCGGCAGGCCGAGGCCGCGCCGGTGAGCGAGCCGGAGGCCGTGGAGGCCGAGGAGACGGTGGAGGCCGCTCCGGCGCGTCCGCGTCGTCGGGCGACCCGTGCGGTGTCCGCGCCCGAGGCTGCTGCCGAGGAGGCGGCGCCTGTCCGTACTCGCCGTCGTGCCGTCCGGCAGGCCGAGGCCGCGCCGGTGAGCGAGCCGGAGGCCGTGGAGGCCGAGGAGACGGTGGAGGCCGCGCCCGCGCGTCCGCGTCGTCGGGCGACCCGTGCGGTGTCCGCGCCGGAGCCCGCCGCGCAGGCCCAGGAGGCCGCTGCCGAGGAGGCAGCCCCCGCTCGTACCCGCCGTCGTGCCACCCGGCAGGCCGAGGCCCCGGTGAGCGAGCCCGAGGCCGTTGCGGCGCCCGCCGCCGAGGAGGCCGAGGAGGAGGCCAAGCCGGCCCGTACCCGCCGTCGTGCCACCCGCAAGGCGACCGCCGAGGCCGTGGAGCCGGAGCAGGCGCCCGCCGAGGAGGCCCGTCCGCGCCGTACCCGCCGTCGTGCCGAGGCCGCGGCGGCCGCGCCGGTGGAGCAGCCCGCCGAGGAGGCGCCCGCCCGGGGCCGCCGCCGGGCCGCCCAGCTGCCGCCCACCGCGGTGTTCCAGGCGCCGGTGTTCACCGAGCCGATGTTCCAGACGCCGGAGACCGCTGCCGCCGCCTTCGCGGCGGGCGAGCCCCGTCCGGCCGCCGCCGAGGAGGCCGAGGAGCAGCCCGCGCCGCGTCGCCGCCGTCGTCGTCGCGGTGAGGCCGCGGAGGTCACCGAGGCCGCCGTGGCCGCGCCCGGTGTGGTCGCCGAGGAGCCGGAGGAAGAGGCCGAGGAGCCCGAGGCCGCCGAGGCCCAGGTGACCGAGGAGGAGCAGGGCGAGCGTCCCTCGCGGCGCCGTCGCCGGGGTGGCCGTCGCCGCCGCCGGGGTGAGGCCGCCGAGGCCGAGCTGGAGGCCGGCGAGGAGGAGCAGCCGGAAGAGGCCGAGGAGGCCGAGGAGCCGGAGGCCGCCGAGGCGCCCGCCGGGGAGGCCGTCTCCACCGCCGGCAGCCGTCGCCGTCGCCGCCGTCGCCGCCGCAGCGGGGAGCCGCTGGAGGTCGAGGCGGGCGTGGACGAGCCGGAGCGTACGGTCGTCAAGGTCCGCGAGCCGCGCGAGCGCAAGGCCGAGGCCGGTACCGGCTTCGACGAGGTGCAGTCCATCAAGGGCTCGACCCGGATGGAGGCCAAGAAGCAGCGCCGCCGCGAGGGGCGTGAGCAGGGCCGCCGCCGGGTGCCGATCATCACCGAGGCCGAGTTCCTGGCCCGCCGCGAGGCGGTGGAGCGGGTGATGGTGGTCCGCCAGCAGGGCGACCGCACCCAGATCGGAGTGCTGGAGGACAACGTCCTCGTCGAGCACTTCGTCAACAAGGAGCAGGCCACCAGCTACGTCGGCAATGTGTACCTGGGCAAGGTGCAGAATGTGCTGCCGTCGATGGAGGCCGCCTTCGTTGACATCGGCAAGGGCCGCAATGCCGTGCTCTACGCCGGTGAAGTCAACTTCGACGCGCTGGGCATGGGCAATGGCCCGCGCCGGATCGAGTCGGCGCTGAAGTCCGGCCAGTCGGTGCTGGTGCAGGTCACCAAGGACCCGATCGGGCACAAGGGCGCCCGGCTGACCAGCCAGGTCTCGCTGCCCGGCCGCTACCTGGTGTATGTGCCCGAGGGCTCGATGACCGGTATCAGCCGCAAGCTGCCGGACACCGAGCGGGCCCGGCTGAAGCAGATCCTGAAGAAGATCGTCCCCGAGGACGCCGGTGTGATCGTGCGCACCGCGGCCGAGGGCGCCAGCGAGGAGGAGCTGGCCCGCGATGTCCAGCGGCTCCAGGCGCAGTGGGAGGACATCCAGAAGAAGTCCAAGATGATCTCCACCAGCTCGCCCAGCCTGCTCTACGGCGAGCCGGACATGACCGTCCGGGTGGTCCGCGACATCTTCAACGAGGACTTCTCCAAGGTCATCGTCAGCGGTGACGACGCCTGGGAGACCATCCACGGCTATGTCTCGCATGTCGCCCCCGACCTGGTCGAGCGGCTGCAGAAGTGGACCTCGGACGTCGATGTCTTCGCCACCTACCGGATCGACGAGCAGCTGATGAAGGCGCTGGACCGCAAGGTCTGGCTGCCCAGCGGCGGCTCGCTGGTGATCGACCGGACCGAGGCGATGGTCGTCATCGACGTCAACACCGGCAAGTTCACCGGCCAGGGCGGCAACCTGGAGGAGACGGTCACCAGGAACAACCTGGAGGCGGCCGAGGAGATCGTGCGCCAGCTGCGGCTGCGTGACCTCGGCGGCATCATCGTGATCGACTTCATCGACATGGTGCTGGAGTCCAACCGGGACCTGGTGCTGCGCCGACTGCTGGAGTGCCTGGGCCGGGACCGCACCAAGCACCAGGTCGCCGAGGTGACCTCGCTGGGGCTGGTCCAGATGACCCGTAAGCGGGTCGGCCAGGGCCTGCTGGAGTCCTTCTCCGAGTCCTGTGTCCACTGCAACGGCCGTGGCGTGGTCGTGCATATGGACCAGGCGGCGACCACCGGTGGCGGTGGCGGCGGCAAGCGCGGCCGGAAGAAGGGCAAGGGCGCGGCGCCGGAGGCCGTGGAGGTCCCGGAGGCGGAGGAGGCCGTGCAGGCCCCCGAGGCTGCCGAGATTCCGGAGGCCGAGGAGGCTCCCGTGCTGGAGCCGGTCGCGGTGACCGAGGCCCAGCTGGTGCCCGCCATCAGCAGTGGTGAGGACTGGTTCGGCAGCCCGGGCGAGGCCGAGGCGGAGGCCATGCGGGCCGCCGGGCGCGGCGGGCGTACCCGTCGCCGGGCCACCCGCAAGGTGTCCGCGCCGGCCGGTCCGCCCAAGGCGGCCGAGGCCGAGCCGGAGATCGTGGTGGAGACCCCGGCACCGGTGCGGCCGGAGCCCGAGCCGGAGCCGGCGCCCGTCGCCGAGGCCCCGGCCGTGGCCGAGACCGAGGCCGAGGCGCCGGCCCGTCCGCGCCGCCGGGTGACCCGGCGGGCGTCCGCTCCGGCGGGTGCCGCGGAGGCCGCGGTGGTCGTGGTGGCTCCCGCCCCGGTGGCCGAGGCCGCCGAGCCGGCCGAGGCCGTCGAGGCTGCCGGGCCGGAGCAGGCCGAGGAGGCGGCGCCCGCCAAGAAGACGGCGGCGAAGAAGACCGCGGCCAAGAAGACGGCGGCCAAGAAGGCTCCCGCCAAGAAGGCCGCGGCCAAGAAGACGGCGGCGAAGAAGACCACCGCCGCCAAGACCGCCACCGCCAAGAAGGCCGCCGCCAAGAAGGCCGCCGCCAAGAAGACGACGGCCAAGAAGGCCCCCGCCAAGAAGGCCCCCGCCAAGAAGGCCCCCGCCAAGAAGGCGGAGCCGGCGGCGGCCGACGAGTAGGGGTTGCCCGGCAGGGGCGCCGTGTCCGCACGGCGCCCCGCCACGGGGCCCGGTTTGACCCCCTCGGTCAGGCCCCGTAAGCTCGTTCCTCGGCGTCTGTACGCCTGCTTCTGAGCAAATACCTTCCGGCCGGGCCGGAAGAGGCCGCTCATCCACTCGGACAGTCATGGGCTTCCCGCCCGTGCGAGCGGCTGGCATCAGAGGTTCGAAACCTAGCGAGAGAGAGTTCCGCGTGTACGCGATCGTGCGCACCGGTGGTCGCCAGCAGAAGGTTGCTGTCGGCGACGTCATCGAAGTTGACCGTATTTCCACCAGCAAGGTCGGCGACACCGTCGAGCTCTCCACGCTGCTGGTCGTCGATGGTGACGCGGTCACCAGTGACCCGTGGGTCCTGGCCGGCGTGAAGGTTCAGGCCGAGGTTGTCGACCACCACAAGGGCGACAAGATCCGGATCCAGAAGTACAAGAACAAGACCGGCTACAAGAAGCGCATCGGTCACCGTCAGCTGCACACCGCGCTGAAGATCACCGGCATCGACGCCCCGGCGAAGTAAGGGACTGAGAAGACATGGCACACAAGAAGGGCGCATCGTCCACTCGGAACGGTCGCGACTCCAACGCTCAGCGGCTCGGCGTGAAGCGCTTCGGCGGTCAGGTCGTCAGCGCCGGTGAGATCCTGGTCCGCCAGCGCGGCACCCACTTCCACCCGGGCGCCGGTGTCGGTCGCGGTGGCGACGACACCCTGTTCGCGCTGAACGCCGGTGCGGTGCAGTTCGGCACCCACCGTGGCCGCAAGGTCGTCAACATCGTTCCGGTCGCCTGATCAGCTGATCCAGGCCCCGTAGAGCGATAGCGAGGGCGGACCTCCCTTCCCCGGCCGGGGAAGCGGGTCCGCCCTCGCTGCGTTACAACAGACATCACCCCGTATGTATCTGGAGGCACACCGCTATGACCACCTTCGTGGACCGCGTCGAGCTGCATGTCGCCGCGGGTAACGGAGGCCACGGCTGCGCCTCCGTACACCGTGAGAAGTTCAAGCCGCTCGGCGGGCCGGACGGCGGCAACGGCGGCCGTGGCGGTGATGTGATCCTGGTCGTGGACCAGTCGGTCACCACCCTCCTGGACTACCACCACAGCCCACACCGCAAGGCCACCAACGGCAAGCCCGGCGAGGGCGGCAACCGCTCCGGCAAGGACGGTACGGACCTGGTGCTGCCCGTCCCGGACGGCACCGTGGTCCAGGACAAGCACGGCAATGTGCTCGCCGACCTGGTCGGCCATGGCACCCGCTTCATCGCCGCCCAGGGCGGCCGCGGCGGCCTGGGCAACGCCGCGCTGGCCTCGGCCCGCCGCAAGGCCCCCGGCTTCGCCCTGCTGGGCGAGCCCGGTGACGTCCAGGACATCGTGCTGGAGCTGAAGACGGTCGCCGATGTGGCGCTGGTCGGCTACCCCAGTGCGGGCAAGTCCTCGCTGATCTCGGTGCTCTCGGCGGCCAAGCCGAAGATCGCCGACTACCCGTTCACCACCCTGGTGCCCAACCTGGGCGTGGTGACCGCCGGTTCGACCGTCTACACCATCGCCGACGTCCCCGGTCTGATCCCCGGTGCCAGCCAGGGCAAGGGCCTGGGCCTGGAGTTCCTGCGGCATGTCGAGCGCTGCTCGGTGCTGGTGCATGTGCTGGACACCGCCACCCTGGAGTCCGAGCGCGACCCGCTGACCGACCTGGATGTGATCGAGGCCGAGCTCAAGGAGTACGGCGGCCTGGACAACCGGCCGCGCATCGTGGTGCTCAACAAGGTGGACATCCCGGACGGCAGGGACCTGGCGGAGATGATCCGCCCCGATCTGGAGGCCCGCGGCTACCGGGTCTTCGAGGTATCGGCCGTCTCCCGGGAGGGCCTCAAGGAGCTGTCCTTCGCCCTGGCCGGGATCGTCGCCGAGGCGCGGGCCGCCAAGCCCAAGGAGGAGGCGACCCGGATCGTCATCCGCCCCAAGGCGGTGGACGACGCCGGCTTCACGGTGACCCTGGAGCACGACGGCATCTACCGGGTGCGCGGCGAGAAGCCGGAGCGCTGGGTGCGCCAGACCGACTTCAACAACGACGAGGCCGTGGGCTACCTGGCCGACCGCCTCAACCGCCTCGGTGTCGAGGAGGAGCTGATGAAGGCCGGTGCCCGGGCGGGCGACGGCGTGGCCATCGGTTCCGAGGAGGACGCGGTGGTCTTCGACTGGGAGCCGTCGATGGCCGCCGGTGCGGAGATGCTGGGCCGCCGTGGTGAGGACCACCGCCTCGAGGCCCCGCGCCCCGCGGCCCAGCGCCGCCGCGACCGGCAGGCGGAGCGCGACGAGGCGGACCAGGAGTACGAGGGCTTCGACCCCTTCGCGTAAGGGGCGGGCATACGAAGAGGGGCGGCCGTCAAGGCCGCCCCTCTTCGTGTTTCCGATGCCCTCGGGCCCAGGGGAGGAGCCCCGGGCCCGGACGGGCGTCAGCGCCCGGCGACCTCCGAGAGGTCCCCGCGCTGGCCGGGGATCTCCGAGGCGGCCATCCGCGCCGCCACCCGGGCGTTGCGCTCGTCCGCCTTACGGGCCAGTTCCAGCGCCGCCTGGTTGAAGCGCACCAGGGACGGCGGGTCGGACGGGCCCAGCAGCCGGCCCTTGAGCTCCGCACGCGCGGGGCCCAGCTTGTCCAGGCGCGGGTCGCGCACCGCCGCCAGCAGCGCCGGGACCTGGGCGGCGTCCGGGGTGAGGATGGTGGCCGCGGTGACGGTCGGGAAGTTCGCCAGGAACTCCTCCTCGCTCATCCCGCTGGTGTTGGCCACCGCATAGGGCTTCTCGCTGATCAGGTAGTCCGAGACCACGCTGGAGACATCGCTGATCAGCAGGTCGGCCTCGTTGAAGCAGCTGTAGAGCGCCGGGCGCGGCCCGGTGATGATCTGGTGCTCCCACTCGGGCAGCGAGGCCCAGTAGGCGGCCTCCCAGGCCGCGGTGGCCGCGTCCACCGCCGCCGCGCGGCCCGGCTCCGGGGCGGTCTGCAGCAGCATCCGCTCGGTTTCGTCCGCGCTGTTGCGGAAGACCGCGGTGGTCAGCCGGTCCAGCTCCACCGTGCGCCGCTCCAGCTCGGCCAGCGCCTCCGGGCCCGGCCGGGCGCCGTCGCGCCGCTCATTGGCCTCGCGGATCATGCGCATGATGCGCTCATTGGCGGCACCGGCCCGCGGATCGACCGAGCCGGTCATCGGGTGCGGCTTGTAGACCAGCCGGACGGCCGGGTCGGCCAGCAGCTCCCGGACGATGTTCTCGCCGGCCAGCATCACCGAGGTGTTGCCCGGGTTGCCGTCCCAGCCCTCCCAGGTGGGGGCGTACAGCACGGTGGTGTACGGATGGACGGGAGCACCCGCGTAGGGCTTGATCGGTGCCAGCTGCGGGCGGCCGACCTCCACCACGTCCTTGTCCTCCACGCCGATGTCGGCGAGCTGGTAGCGCTCCCGCGCGGCCGGACCGGCCACCCACACCTCGTCGTAGGCCTTGGAGTAGGGGTTGCAGCTGGAGAGCTTGTCGCTCTCGCCGTGGTTGATGAAGGCGTGCTTGATCGACGGCATCCGCAGCACCTGCGAGGTCTTGCCGGAGTTCGCCGGGTGCAGCAGCAGCTTGAGGGTGGACTTCTCCAGGGCCATCAGATGGTGGACCTTGGGGATGCAGATGATCGGGACGTCGGTGGCCTCGATCTTCTTCACCATAAAGCGCTCACGCAGCACGATGATGGGCCGCCCGTCCAGCTGGGCGAGGGTGGAGAGCCACATATTGGCCTGGTAGGCCGAGCTGGTGCCGCCGGAGAAGTACATGCCGACGGTGGGCCGGTAGTCGGCCAGCCACTTGTCCAGCCACTCCATGGCCTGCTGCTCATTGGCCACCCGCTTGCCGCGGCGCAGCCAGCTCGCCAGATAGACGGTGCCGCCCAGGGCCAGCAGCAGCCCGAGGGCGACGCCGATGGTGCCGTAGCGGGCCTTGCCGGTGCCGGCCGCGGCCAGCAGGCCGGCCGTCACCGGGACCGCGAAGCGCACCAGGCGCCGGCCGTGCTGGCGGGCCAGGATGCGCGGCGGCGCGGCGCACAGCCGCAGGCCGGAGGCGTCGATATTGCGGGTGACAAACGGCAGGGTGCGGGTGCGGCGGACCAGGATGGCCACCGCCTGGCAGGCCAGATGGGCGCCGTAGAACAGCACCAGGCCGATGAAGAGCGGCGCATAGCCGCTGAGCGAGCCGTCGCCGTGCAGCCGCAGCAGTCCGACCAGGACGAGCATGTCGCGCAGCAGCTGGCGCACCATGACGTCGAAGCGGATCTTGCCGAGCAGCGCCAGCAGACCTGGGTCGCGGTGCTGCAGATAGAGATCGAGCGCGAGGCCCGCCGCCGAGGTGGCGATCAGAAGCGGCGCACTGGGCAGCAGCGCTCCCGTGAGCTGGAGTGCGAAGAACACCAGCATCGCGAGTAGCGCCGCGGCCTGTACGGCTCGGCGGGAGACATTTCCGGCAGAAGGCACTGGGCGGGCTCCTGGCAGGAGGAACTGAGGGGTCTAAGAGACCGTGGTGGACACGTCAAACGGCAACGTTCGGACAACGGCCGCAACCGACCGTATGACGCCCGCTGGGCCAGGAGCAATCTTCCGTCATGGCAATAGCCGCGAAATAGGGTCGAACGACCACAATCCACAGAGGGTAGATTGGCCGCTTCGAAAGCGCGACAGGCCCGGCGAGCACAGGGGAGTATCCACGTTGACAGGGGTGTCAGGGGCAGGGGAGCGGCGCGAGGTCACCGAGGCCCGCCGGATCGTGGTCAAGGTGGGCTCGTCCTCGCTGACCACCGCGGTCGGCGGACTGGACGCCGACCGGGTGGACGCCCTGGTGGATGTGATCGCCAGAGTGCTCGGGGACACCCGGGACAAGGAGATCGTCCTGGTCTCCTCCGGCGCCATCGCGGCCGGCCTGGCCCCGCTGGGGCTGGACCGGCGCCCCCGCGACCTGGCCCGCCAGCAGGCGGCCGCCAGCGTCGGACAGGGGCTGCTGGTGGCCCGCTACACCGCCTCCTTCGCCCGCTACGGCCGCCGGGTCGGCCAGGTCCTGCTGACCACCGACGACACCAGCCGCCGGGCGCACTACCGCAACGCCCGCCGCACCCTGGACCAGCTGCTGGCCATGGGCGCCGTCCCGGTGGTCAACGAGAACGACACGGTGGCCACCGACGAGATCCGCTTCGGTGACAACGACCGGCTGGCCGCCCTGGTCGCCCACCTGGTACGGGCCGACCTGCTGGTGCTGCTCTCCGATGTGGACGGCCTCTACGACGGCGACCCCAGCACCCCCGGCACCTCGCGCATCCCCGAGGTCACCGGCCCGCGCGACCTCGACGGCATCTCCATCGGCAGCGCCGGCAAGGCCGGGGTGGGCACCGGCGGCATGGTCACCAAGGTGGAGGCCGCCCGGATCGCCGCCGCCGCGGGCATCCCGGTGGTCCTCACCTCCGCCAGCCGCGCCGCCGACGCCCTGCTGGGCCGTCCCACCGGCACCTTCTTCCACCGCACCGGCCGCCGCCCCGACGGCCGGCTGCTCTGGCTGGCCCACGCCTCCACCCCGCGCGGCTCGCTCACCCTGGACGAGGGCGCGGTACGGGCCGTGGTCCAGGGCACCGGCTCGCTGCTGCCCGCGGGCATCGCGGCGGTGGACGGCGAGTTCTCCGCGGGCGACCCGGTGGAACTGCGGGATGTCACCGGCCGGGCGGTGGCCCGTGGCCTGGTGTCCTACGACGCCGGGGAGATCCCCCGGCTGCTCGGCCGCTCCACCCGCGATCTGGCCCGTGAGCTGGGGCCCGAGTACGAGCGGGAGGTCGTGCACCGGGACGACCTGGTGGTGCTGCACCCCTGACGGGCGTCCGACGGGCGTGCGACGGGTGTCCGACGGGCGTCAACCCCGGCGGGCCCCGCCCCAGGTGAGCCCAGGCTTTCCTCGGAACCTTTCCGGAAAACCGCCCCGCGGCCGCCGTCGGGCTGGTCAACTTTGATGTGCGGGGCCGTCGCGGGCGGGCGGTGCCGAGAGCAGGGCCAGACCAGCACGACACGGCTCCGCCGCGCGCCGCGCGGGGCCGGCGACAACAGGAGGCCGCCGGTGAGACGAGGGCGCCCAGGGGCCCTGCCGCACGCCCGCAGGGCTGCGGAGGAGGAGCGCACGCTGACCAGCGTCGGGGAGACCGGCCCGGTGGAATCCGCCGGGGAGGCCGCCGGGGAGACCTCCCGGCTGTGGCACATCACCCTCAGCGTCTCCGGCGCCGAGGCACCCCCGGCGGAGGTCCGGCGGGCCTTGGAGCAGCTCGCCCATGACCACCCCTTCCTGCTGACCAGCCGCTACGCGGGCGACCACGCCGAGATCCGGTACTGGGAGGAGGCCCGCGACCTCCATGACGCCGCCGCCGTGGCCCTGCGGCTGTGGGGCGAGCACCGCTCCACGGCCCGGCTGCCGCCCTGGGAGATCGTCGGCCTGGAGGTCATCGACCGGGAGACCTACCAGCAGCGCGTCGCCGAGGGCTATGGCCCGCTCCCGGCCACCCCCGTGGGCGTCCACCCCTTCTGACCGGGACGCCCTGCCACGGCCCCTGGCCGACCGCGCTGTCCACCCCCTGAAACGTGGTGAACCATCGCCCGCCGGGCGACTACCCTGCCAGCCATGAGCAGCGAGTTCCCCTCCCCCCTGGCCGACCCCATGCCCCAGTCCGCCGTGCTGCGCGCCGCCTACCGCGCCCGCGCCGCCGCCGCCGACCTGGCGCCGCTGCCACGCTCGGCCAAGGACGACGCGCTGCTCGCCATCGCGGACGCCCTGGAGGTCCGTACCAAGGAGATCCTCCAGGCCAACGCCGAGGACGTGGCCAAGGCCCGCGCCGCGGGCACCCCCGAGAGCACCGTGGACCGGCTGACCCTCACCCCCGAGCGGGTCCGGGCCATCGCCGCCGATGTCCGCAATGTGGTGGCGCTGCCCGACCCGGTGGGCGAGGTGGTCCGCGGCTCCACCCTCCCCAACGGCATCGACCTGCGCCAGGTCCGGGTCCCGCTCGGGGTGGTCGGCATCATCTACGAGGCCCGCCCCAATGTGACCGTGGACGCCGCCGCGCTCTGCCTGAAGTCCGGCAACGCCGTGCTGCTGCGCGGCTCGTCCTCCGCGTACGCCTCCAACACCGCACTGGTCCGGGTGATCCGGGACGCGGTGGGCGGCGCCGGGCTGCCCGCCGACGCCGTCCAGCTGGTGCCGGGGGAGAGCCGGGAGTCGGTCCGCGAGCTGATGCGCGCCCGCGGCATGGTGGACGTCCTCATCCCGCGCGGCGGCGCCGACCTGATCCGCACCGTGGTCCAGGAGTCCACGGTCCCGGTGATCGAGACCGGCACCGGCAACTGCCATGTCTATGTGGACGCCGAAGCCGACCTCGACATGGCGGTGCAGATCCTGCTCAACTCCAAGGCCCAGCGCCCCAGCGTCTGCAACGCCGCCGAGACGCTGCTGGTGCACCAGGACATCGCCGAGCGCTTCCTGCCCCGGGCCCTGGCCGTGCTGGCCGAGGCCGGGGTGACCGTGCACGGCGACGAGCGGGTACAGGAACTGGCCAAGGGCTCCCCGGCCACCGTGGTCCCGGCGGTGGTGGAGGACTGGGAGACCGAGTACCTCTCCTATGACATCGCGGCGGCCGTGGTGGACTCGCTGGACGCGGCGGTGGCGCATATCCGGCTGTGGTCCTCCGGGCACACCGAGGCCATTGTCACCACCTCCCAGGCGGCCGCCCGCCGCTTCACCCAGCTGGTGGACTCCACCACGGTGGCCGTCAACGCCTCCACCCGGTTCACCGACGGCAGCCAGTTCGGCTTCGGCGCCGAAATCGGCATCTCCACCCAGAAGTTGCACGCCCGGGGGCCCATGGGCCTGCCGGAACTCACCTCCACCAAGTACATCGTCACCGGCGACGGCCACACCCGGCGCTAGCACCGGGGCCGGCGGCGGACCGAATTCCCGTCCCGCACGCGCGGATTGACCGCTTCGGGTTTACGCTGGACGGGTGCCGGACGACGTGGGGGGCAAGCCGTTCCCGGACGGCGAGGAGCCCGACAGCCACGGCCACGGGGGCGCGGACGACCCGTTCGCCTCCGTGGTCTTCGACGAGGACTTCGTGCGGTCCGCCGTGATCCACGAACCCAGCGCGGCCGAGCGGATACTGGCCGCCGACCGGGCCCGTGCCGAGGCGGACGCCGCCCGCGCCCGCCCGGCCGCCGGCTCCGCCGAGGACGACCTCTGCCAGGAGCCGCACCAAGGCCCCCTGGGCGCGGGCGAGTTGCCCGGCCTGACCCATGACCTCGATCCCGACGACGCCTATGGCCCCTACGGCCGGTACGGCTCCTGGCGCCGCCCCTACCGAGGCCGGGCCCGCTGGCACCGCCCGGTGGCCTGGGTGCTGGCCATGGTGATGGGCATCGGAGTGATCGCGCTGGCCTTCGCGGCCGTCTACCGCAGCGCCTCCTCCGGGGAGCGCCGCGACCCCTCCCCGCCACCCGCCACCACCGGCCTGGACACCGCCGCGACCGGGCAGCCGGGCGCCCTGCCCTCGGTCCCGGCCGGCTCAAGGGCCCCGGCCGCCTCCGCCGCAACACGCCGGGGCTGACCGCCGCCACCCGGGGAAGTTGTCGCGTACCAGCGCGTTTACCAAAGCGCCGGGAGACCTACCCTTGAGGTATGGACGGGCCTGGAGACCCACCTGAGGGGACCCCCGAGGGCGTTCCGGGAGGTGGCGACGAGGAGTACCGATCCGTCGTCTTCGACGAATCGTTCGTCCGCGCTGCCCGGCTCCAGGAATCCTCCGCCCAGGAGCGGATGACCGATCACGCGCCCGCCGTCCGTACCCGGCACGCCTGGGCCCGGCTGGGCGCCTCCCGCCAGCTGCTGCTCCTGGTGGTGCTGATCACCCTGGCCTTCGGCACGGCCGTCTATATGGGCCTGCGCCACCCCTACAAGGAACCCCGGCCGCCCGCCGCCGAGCCGCTGCGCAGCACCGTGGTGCCACTGGTGCCGCGCGACCCGGTGCCCGGCGGCCCGCCCGCCCGGCTGTTCGCCGACAGCCCGGCGGCCCATCTGCGCGACGGAGTGGACGGCATCAATCTGCCGGCGGTACGGCGCACCCAGAACTTCTCCGAGGGCCTGGTGATGGCCGCGCTGGCCACCGCCAAGGAGTACACCCGCAAATCCGCCCTGGACCGGGGGGTGTTGCTGGGCGCCGACCCGCGCGCCGTCCGGCTGCTGCTGGCGCCCTCTCAACTGGCCCAGTTCGACCGGAGTCTGGCCAAACCGGCCGCCGACGGGCTGCATGCGGCGACCGGTTGGATGGTGCGCTTCGACCCCGCCCGGATCGCGCTGGCGGACCCGGTGGTCCGCACCTCGGGCGCCTTCACCGTCACCGAGGTCTCGCCCGCGGCCCTGGAGGTCTCGGCCGACCACACCTTCGTCTACGCCGTACGCCCGGCCAACGCCCCGCAGTCGGCACCGGCCTCACTGTTCACCGTGCGCCGGGTGATGCGCTTCCGCTTCGACCGCGACGATCTCCAGGGCAACCGGCTCCAGGTACTGCAGAGTTATG
Source organism: Streptomyces orinoci (assembly GCF_003121295.1). Classification (GTDB taxonomy): domain Bacteria; phylum Actinomycetota; class Actinomycetes; order Streptomycetales; family Streptomycetaceae; genus Streptomyces; species Streptomyces orinoci. The sequence continues at coordinate 539,846 of NZ_PHNC01000029.1, read as the reverse complement.
TCCAGGCCGGCCCGGAGACCTGCTCCACGGATGACGCGGCCTATCTGCACCCGCTGCTGGCAGGCCAGCGCCCCGGCGAGGACCGCCGCCCCGGCACCGACCCCTACGCCACCGATGCCCCGACCGCCGCCCTCTGCGGCGTACTGGCTCCTTCAGCACAGCCAAGCGCCCCCTGAGGGGCCCCGCAAGGGGCACCCCTCAGGGGCGCGGGCCGGCTTCATCATGCGGCTCCGCCGCGTGGGCGCGACCAGCCACAAACAACTCGCACCCGAAAACGGCCTACGAAGCATCCTTGCCCGGCCCCTCCGAGGGCCCCTCGGAACCCCCCTTCGCCCCCCGGAACGTATCCCGCAGCCTGCTGCCCAAGTCCCCCGCGCCGCCCGCGATATCGCGCACCAGCCCCATCAGCGGATCCTTGCTGGAGCGCACCGAATCCGCGTAGTGCCCGGCCGTCTCCCGGAAGGAGCCGGACACCGACGCCTCCCCGTCCTCCGACCGCCGCGGATAGTGCCCGTCCATGATCCGCTGAAAATCCCTGCTCTCCGCCCATCGCTTGAGCTCGGCCGCCCTTACCACCGCGAAGGGATGGCTCCGAGGCAGCAGATTCATGATCTTCAGCACCGAGTCCCGCAGGTCACCCCCGGCCTCGTACTCCTCGGCCTGGGCCAGGAACGCGTCCACGTTCATCTCGTGCAGATGGTTGCCGCCCGCGATCTTCATCAGCCCGCGCAGCGAGGCCTGCGGATCCTGCCCCACCAGCAGCCCCGCCCGGTCCGCCGACAGCTCCGACTTGCGGAACCACTCCCGCAGGGCGGTCACCAGGCCCATCACCGCTATGTTGCCCAGCGGGATCCAGGCCACCTTGACCGCCACATTGGTCAGGAACAGCAGTATCGTGCGGTAGACCGCGTGCCCGGAGAGCGCATGGCCCACCTCGTGGCCCACGACCGCCCGCATCTCCTCCTCGTCCAGCAGCTCCAGCAGCCCGGTGGTGAGCACCAGGACCGGCTCGTCCAGCCCGACGCACATGGCACCCGGCTGCGGATCCTGGGTGACATACATCGGCGGAACCCGGGGCAGGTCCAGGATCTGGCAGGCGTCCAGCAGCATGGTGTGCAGATACGGGAACTGCTGCTCGCTCACCCGCACGGAGTCCGACAGGAACAGCAGCCGCAGACTGCGCTCCGGCAGCAGCCCGCTGAGCGCCTTGAACACCGTGTCGAAGCCGCTGAGCTTGCGCAGCGCCACCAGCGCCGAACGGTCCGCCGGGTGCTCATAGGCCCGGGACGAGATGCCCGGGAACCGCCTGCGGTCGCGGGCGGGCGACCGCTCGCCGCCCACCGTGTCCTCGCTCATGGAACCCATGGAAAACCCCCTCGGCTCGGCCGTCCCCCTTGGCTGATGGACCCCACCCTAGGCCGTGTCACTGACATGGCTACCGTGGAGACATGCCCGCTATCCAGGAATTCGCCGCCCACCCCGCCCTCACCGAGGTGCTCGCCGTCAACGCCCACGACCAGGGCCCCGGCACGATGCTGCGCACCGTGCTGCTGGTGCTGCTGGTGGGCGTCCCGCTCACCGCCTGGCTCCTGCTGCGCGGCTACCGGAAGTGACCGTCCGGTACGCCCGTGCCCGGAGTCGGCGTGAGCTTCGGATAAGTCCCCGCATACGATGTGGCCGAAGTCTCCACCCGATCCCTCCCGGATAGGTTCCTGCCGACGTGAACATCGCATCTGCCCACGCCGCCCTGGTCACCCTCGCCTCCGAGGGCGAGCATGTGGACACCCACAAGAGCATCAGCCCCTTTATGACCGGTGGCGCCGCGCTGGTCATCCTGCTTCTGCTGCTCTGGATCACCACCCGTTTCAACCGGGACCGCTGAGCCGGGAGCGTCCCCGGACGGCCGGTGCCGCACGGCGCCCAGTAGGGTCTGCACGCATGGGACAGCAGACGGAGCCCGTCAAGCGGCGGCTCGGCGTGATGGGCGGGACCTTCGACCCGGTCCACCACGGCCACCTGGTCGCCGCCAGTGAAGTGGCGGCACAGTTCCACCTCGACGAGGTGGTCTTTGTGCCGACCGGGGAGCCCTGGCAGAAGAGCCACCGCCGGGTCTCGCCCGCCGAGGACCGCTATCTGATGACGGTGATCGCCACCGCGTCCAACCCGCAGTTCTCGGTCAGCCGCATCGACATCGACCGCGGCGGTCCCACCTACACCACGGACACCCTGCGTGAGCTGCGGGACCTCAACCCCGACACGGACCTGTTCTTCATCACCGGCGCTGACGCGCTCTCCCAGATCCTCACCTGGCGCGACACCGACGAGCTCTTCCAGCTCGCCCACTTCATCGGGGTGACCCGGCCCGGCCACATACTGGCCAACCCCGGGCTGCCCGACGACCGGGTCTCCTTTGTGGAGGTCCCGGCCCTGGCCATCTCCTCCTCCGACTGCCGGGCCCGGGTGGCGGCCGGGGAGCCGGTCTGGTATCTGGTGCCCGACGGTGTGGTGCGCTACATCGACAAGCGCAAGCTGTACCGTCACGACGGCTGACAACCGGCCGATCCCGGCTCGAGGGCCATTCGAGGGGCACCGTTGAACGACCGCCAGGACCCGTACCCGCACGATCCCTACGCGTACCAGCCGCAGGTCTACGGCTATGACGCCTATGGGCAGCCGGTGTACCACCCGGACGCGCCGGAGCGGGTCTATGACGTCTATGGCCGGCCCCTCCAGCAGTACCCCGCTGCGCAGCAGGCCCAGGGCTACGACCCCTATGCCGCCGCCTCCCAGCAGCAGTTCCAGCACCCCGGCCAGGACCCCGCCGCCCCCCAGCCGCAGCCGCAGTTCCAGCCGCAGTCGCAGACCCGGCAGCAGGAGCGGGTCCCCCGGCAGACCGAGCGGCAGGCCGACTGGCAGGCCGAGCCCGCGGCCCCGGCGGAGCCGCAGATCCCCGAGCCGCGCCAGGCACCGGACCAGGCCGCCGGCGGCGAGGAGGCGCCGGTCTACCGCACCGAGCAGTTCTCCTTTGTCGAGACCCCGGACGAGGAGTCCGAGGACGTCATCGACTGGCTGAAGTTCAGCGAGAGCCGCACCGAACGCCGCGATGAGCGCAAGCGCAAGGGCCGCAACCGCTATCTGGCGCTGGGCGTGGCCCTGGTGCTGGTCCTGGCCGGCGGCCTGGCCTGGTTCTTCCTGGCCGGGACGGACCAGAAGAAGGGCGGCGCGGCCGCCGGTGCCCAGCAGCGCGATGTGATCGTGGTCCATCTGCGCCAGATCAAGGGCGGCGGCAGCTCCACCGCCCTGCTGGTGGACAACCGGACCACCCAGAAGGCCACCACCGTCCTGCTGCCCAACTCGCTGGCCGTGGCCAAGGAGGGCGGCGGCGCCACCACTCTGGGCAAATCGGTCACCGACGCGGGTACCGGCGCCACCAGGGACGCCCTCAACACCCTGCTGGGCTCGCAGATCAAGGGCAGCTGGCGGCTGGACACCCCCTATCTGGAGAACCTGGTCCAGCTGGTCGGCGGCATCACCCTGGACGCGGACACCGATGTCCCGGGCGCCAAGCCCGGCGACCAGCCCCAGGTGCACCGCGGCAGCGGCCAGAACCTCAATGGGCAGACGGCGGTCGCCTATGCCACCTACCGGGGCGCCCGCGAGGACCAGAACCAGCAGCTGGCCCGCTTCGGACAGGTGATGCAGGCCGTACTGAAGAAGCTCTCCACCGACACCGGTGCGGCCACCAACACCGTGGAGCAGCTGGCCCAGATCCCCGACCCCTCGCTGTCGGTCAAGGAACTGGGCGCCTCACTGGCCCAGCTGGCCGCCCGGGCCCGGGCCGGTGCCTATGACACCGCGCTGCTGCCGGTACGGGCGGACGGCACCCTGGACGGAGCGGCCGCCGACCGGGTGGTCAAGGACGTACTGGGCGGCGCGGTGAAGAGCGCCGGCCAGGACAGCACCCCCCGGGTGAGCGTGAGGAACGCCACAGGCGGCCCGGCCGCGGCCCAGTCGGCCCAGGTGGCGCTGGTCAACGGCGGCTACACCTACCTCGACGGCGGCACCGTCCCGGTCCAGCACGCCTCCTCGGTGGTCTACACCGACGACAAGCGGGCCGGGGACGCCCGGGAGGCAGCCAAGACGCTGGGGCTGCCGGTGAGCGCGGTGAAGAAGGGACAGGGCGCGGCCAACGCCGACATCACGGTGGTGCTCGGCAAGGACTACCGGAGCTGAGCGGGGCCGAAAAGCCAGGGGAGGGCACCGGCGGGTCATGAGACCCTTGAGGCGTACCGACCCCTAGCGAAAGCATGGCTTGTGACCGCCACGGACCGCTCCATCGAGCTCATCCAGGCCGCCGCCCAGGCGGCTGCCGACAAGCTCGCGCACGACATCATCGCCTATGACGTCAGCGATGTGCTGTCGATCACCGACGCCTTCCTGCTGGCCTCGGCCCCCAACGACCGCCAGGTCAAGTCGATCGTTGACGAGATCGAGGAGCGGCTGCTGAAGGAGCTGGGCGCCAAGCCGGTGCGGCGCGAGGGCGACCGCGACGCCCGCTGGGTGCTGCTGGACTATGTGGACATCGTGGTGCACGTCCAGCACAGCGAGGAGCGCGTCTTCTACGCACTGGAGCGGCTGTGGAAGGACTGCCCGGAGATCCAGCTGCCCGCCGACGCGGTGGCCACCAAGGGCAAGGCCGAGGAGTACGCCCGGACCCAGGCCGGTGAGGGCGCCCCGCACGGGGAGCTCAGCTGAACGGCAGCGGCGGCGGCCGGGGCCGCCGCATAGTGCTGTGGCGGCACGGCCAGACGGCCTGGAACGTCGAGCGCCGCTTCCAGGGCTCCACGGACATCGAGCTGACCGAGACCGGGGTGGCCCAGGCCCGCCGGGCCGCCCGGCTGCTGGCCGCAATGAAGCCGGACGCCATCCTGGCCTCCGACCTCAAGCGGGCCACCGCCACCGCCGCCGAGCTGTCCTCGCTCACCGGGCTGCCGGTGACCAGTGACGCCGGACTGCGGGAGACCTATGCCGGGGTGTGGCAGGGCCTCACCCATGAGGAGATCATCGAGCGCTACGGCGAGCAGTACGCGGCGTGGAAGCGCGGTGAACCGGTGCGGCGCGGCGGCGGTGAGCTGGAGACCGAGGTGGCCGACCGGGCCGCCCCGGTGGTGCTCTCCGGCGCGGAGAAGCTGCCGGACGGCGGCACCCTGGTGGTGGTCAGCCATGGCGGCACCATCCGCACCACCATCGGCCGGCTGCTGGGCCTGGCGCCGCACTCCTGGGAGGCGCTCGGCGGCCTCACCAACTGCTGCTGGTCGGTGCTGGGCGAGGGCGCCCGCGGCTGGCGGCTGCTGGAGCACAACGCCGGCACCCTGCCCGAGCCCGTCCTCGGCGACGACGACTGAGCGCCGCCGGGGGCGGCCTCCGCCCGATTTCACATTTGGCCAGGTCGCAGGCTAAAGTTCTTCTTGTTCGCGGGGAACGCGGGGGAAAACCTCCGGGGGAACCGAGAGCAGCGGGGCTATAGCTCAGTTGGTAGAGCGCCTGCATGGCATGCAGGAGGTCAGGAGTTCAATTCTCCTTAGCTCCACAGTCCTGATGATCCCGCCCTTCTCTTGAGGAGAAGGGCGGGATCTTCGTTTTCAGCCCACCTTCTCCGGCTCCCGGGTCTCCGCCTGCAGGGCGCGTATCTCGGAGAGCCGGCGGGCGTGCACACAGCAGCCGATGACCGGGTCCCCCTCGGCGCACAGCCGCTGTATCCGCTCGCGGCTCTCCTCGTCATTGGGTGTGTAGACCACGATCCGGGTCTCCGGAACGCCGCCCACCGCCAGCGAGGTGGAGGTCAGCCGGAGTTCGCCCACCGAGACATGGTGCACATGCTTTATCCGGTGGCCGGGCGGCAGTACATCCCCCGCGTTCCACAGCCGGCGGAAGTCCTCGCTGGCCGTACTCAGCCGCTCGATCAGGCTTTCCCAGGCGGGCTCGCCCACATGACGGCCATAGGCACCGCGGAACGCGGCCACCAGCAGGGGCAGTTCGGCCTCCCGGTCGATAAAGGGGCAGCAGCAGGGAGGCACGGTGAACAGCTGCCACAGGACATTGCCCTTGCCTTCCGGGGTGAGGTGGATGAAGGGGAACATGGCCCCATAGGCGGTGTTGGCGGCCAGCACGTCGTAACGGGCGTTGTAGACCACGGCGGGCAGCGGATGGAGGCTCTCCACGATGCCCAGCACCTCCGGGCCGACGAACTCCGCGTCGGCCACCCGCTCCGGGGCGTAGGGGACTTCGGCGAGCTGGTAGAGGTGCTCGCGCTCCGCCTGGTCCAGCCGGAGGGTGCGGGCGATGGCGTCCAGCACCTGCACGCTGGCATTGATCGGACGGCCCTGCTCCAGCCAGGTGTACCAGGTGACGCCGACGCCGGAGAGCTGGGCGACCTCCTCCCGGCGCAGCCCGGGGGTACGGCGCCGCAGCCCGCCGGGCATACCGACGTCGGCCGGGGTCACCCGGGCCCTTCTGCTGCGCAGAAAGGCGGCCAGCTCCGGGCGTTTGCGTCCGTTGGTCGTCGCCATGGTGGTCATTCCCCCATCGTCATCGTCGGCCCGGGGGGTTGCCAGGTGCTGTCGGTACCAGCATCCGTGGGCTCTCGGTACCCGTGCAGCGCCTGCCCGAGGCTGGTTGCCATGACCGAGATCCTCGCCGAAGCCTCCCCCACTCGTTCCGTCAGTAAAGCGGGTGCCACTGACAACGCCGCCGCCCAGGGTGCCCGGGGCCGCCCGCCGAGACCGGCCTGGCTGCTGGCGATCGTGCTCACCGGCCAATTCATGGCGCTGCTCGATGTGTTCATCGTCAATGTGGCCGCCCCGACCATCCGCACCGAGCTGCATGCCTCGGGAGCCGGGATGCAGCTGATAGTGGCGGGCTACACCATCGCCTATGCCGTGCTGCTGATCACCGGCGCCCGGCTGGGCGCCCGCCATGGCCACCGGCGGCTGTTCCTGCTGGGCGTGGCGCTGTTCACGCTGGCCTCGCTCAGCTGTGGACTCGCCGCGGATACGGGGCAGTTGATAGCGTTCCGGTTTGTTCAGGGCGCCGGGTCCGCGATGATGCTGCCGCAGGTGCTCAGCCTCATCCAGCGTACGTATACCGGTAGTTCGCGCACCCGGGCACTGGGTGCCTACTCGGCGGTGCTGGCCTCCGGCGCGGCGGCGGGCATGATCGTGGGCGGGGTGCTGGTCAGCGCGGATCTCTATGGGCTGAGCTGGCGGCCGGTGTTCCTGGTGAATGTGCCGATAGGCGTGCTGCTTGTGGCGTTGGGCCTGCGGCTGATGCCGCGTGACCGGCGGCAGGCGGGCGAGGGCTCCCGGGGGCTGGATCTGCCGGGCCTGCTGCTGCTGGCGGCGGCGGTCACCCTGTTCACGGTGCCGATGGTGCTGGGGCAGGACCAGGGCTGGCCGCTGTGGTGCTGGGCGTCCTTCGCCTTGAGCGCGGTGCTGGCGGTGGTGTTCGGGGCCTATGAGTCCCGGCTGGCCCGGCGCGGGGGAGCGCCGCTGATATCGCCGGTGGTGCTGCGGGCGCCCGGAATGCCCCGGGCGGTGGCCCGGATCGGGCTGTCCATGGCGGTCAACGGGGCCTTTCTGCTGGTGCTTTCGCTCCATCTGCAAAGCGCCCTGGGGTTCAGCGCCCAGCAGACGGGCCTGGCGTTTGTGCCCATGGCCGCGTTGTTCGGCGTCATAGGTCTCAACTGGCAGCGTCTGCCCGCCCGCTGGCATGGTGCGCTGGCGCCGGTGGGCCTGGTGCTGGCGGCGGCCGGCTATCTGGGGCTGGGACTGCTGCTCCGGGGCGGGGGCGATGGCGGTGCCGCGCTCTATGTGCTGACGGCCGCCTGTGGGGCCGGGGTGAGCATGGCCTTCAGCCCCACGCTGACCCGGGCGCTGGCCACCGTGGATCCGGAGCACGCCGCGGACGCCAGCGGGCTGCTGGCCACCACCTCGCAGATCGGCATGCTCACCGGTATCGCCGTCTTCGGGGCGGTGTACCTGGGCGGCGCCGGGGGCGCGGGGGCGCATATGGCGGCGCATTCGCTCTGGATCACCTGCCTCGCCCTGGGGGGTACGGCCGTGGCCGCGGTGGGTACGGGCCTGGTGCGGCCGCGGCGCTGACCTGGCGCCCGTCGCATGGCAGAATCGGACAGCCGGGAGCGGACGGGGCCGAAGGGGAGGGAAGGCATTATGCCGATGCGCATCCTCGCGGAGTCCGATGCCCTCCCTCTGACGGCGTCGATTCAGTGTCCGGCATGCGGATCCGCTCATGTGGCCCAGGTGCTTGGCGACAACGGCGGTGTCTCCTATGTCTGTACCGCCTGCGGCCACAGCTGGAGCTGAGTGAATGGGTGCACACAGCCGGAAATGCGACTGGTGTGGCAGTGGGACACCGATCGTCCGCGATATGGAGCCGATCAATCCCGACTACCAGTACTGGTGCGTCGAGTGCGCGCGGGCGCTGATCATAAAGGGCGACCCGATCGAGACCTATCGGGAGCTGGAGGGCGAGCCGATCTATGGCCGGCTGCTCGATGAGCACTGCGCGCTCAAGCGGTTCTATTCCTTCGCCACGGCCTGACTGCCCCTGACAAGGGGGCAAATCGGGCAAAGCGAAATCACTGTTGATCGAGCAGGCCCTCGATTTGGCAGATGGCGGGTGGGGCCGTGTAATGTAGTCGATGTCGCCGGGGGAACCGGGCGGAAAACAGAACAAGGGGCTATAGCTCAGTTGGTAGAGCGCCTGCATGGCATGCAGGAGGTCAGGAGTTCAATTCTCCTTAGCTCCACAGTGAATTGAGCGGGTCGTCCGGTAACGGGCGGCCCGCTCAGTGCATTTGGTGCCGTTCCAGCCGCAGGGCCAGGGCGGGGCAGCGGCTCACCGCCCGCTGGGCCCGGCCGCGCAGCCGCCGGGGCACGGCGGTGTCCGCCGGCGCCGGATAGCCGTCCGCTCCCATCCGCACCAGCTCCGGCAGCAGCCCGGCACACAGACCGTGGCCCTCGCACAGCGTCCAGTCCACCGCCAGCCGCTCCTCGGCCGCCTCCGGCTCCGCCCCGGTGGCGGGCAGCGGCAGCACTCCGGCCGTCGGCCGCCCGCAGCCGCCACCGCCGAGGTGCGCTGCCAGGTCGTCCGGAAAGGCGTCCAGGGCGCTGAGGACGAAGCGGGCCGCGCCGTCCGGGTGCCCGCAGGCGCCGCGTCCGCGTACCGCTCCGGCCATCTGCCGCAGGGCCGCCTCACCCGCGGCCCCGCCACCGGCCAGCTCTTCCAGCGCCCCGGCCAGCGCGGGCAGCCCCACCCGGCAGGGCCCGCACTGCCCGGCGGACTCTCCGGCCAGCCAGCGCGCCACCCGGGCCGCCTCGCCCAGCGGGCAGCTGTCCAGCGGCAGCGGCAGCAGCGCACCCGCGCCCAGGGTGCCGCCCAGCGCGGCCGGCGCGTCCCGGGCCAGCACGGCCCGCCCGGCAGCGGCGGCGTCCAGCCAGGCGCCGTGGTAGCCGCCCACCAGCACCCCCTGCACCGCGCCCGGTGCCCCGCACCACCGCAGCACCTCCGGCAGCGGCACCCCGCCGGGCGCCTCCACCACACAGGGGGCGGGCACCGCCCCGGAGACGGTGAGCAGCAGGGTGCCCGGCTCCCCGGGGAAACCGGTCGCGGCATAGCCGGGTGCGCCCAGCCGGGCCGCCAGGGCGAGCTGGGCGAAGGTCTCGGCGTTGGACAGCAGGGTGGGCATCCCCGCCAGCCCGGCCTCGGCGGCCCGGGGATGGTGCCCGGGCGGCAGCGCCGGCCCGCCGTCGGCGGCCCGCAGCAAGGCGGCCGACTCCCCGGAGACCAGCCGTTCCGGAAGCCGTACCACCCGGGCGCGTACCGCTCGCCCCCGCCGGTCGGACAGTCCCCGTTCGGCCAGCGCGGCCCGTACCGAGGACTCGGTGCATGCCCGGGTGACCGCGACCACCAGGGTCCGGGCCCCCAGTGCCGAGGCCGCCAGCAGCGCCCCGTCCAGGGCCAGGTGCGGAGCCCGGGCCAGCAGCACGGTGTCCTTGCGGCAGGCCGGTTCCCCCTCGCACCCATTGACCACCACGGCCGGCCGCACTCCGCGCCGTCGTACCGCGTCCCCCACCGCCCGCAGCTTCCGGGCGAACGGGAAGCCCGCACCGCCGCGCCCGCGCAGTGCTACGGCCTGGGCCAGCAGCGCCAGTTGGGACTCGGTCAGCCGGGGCGGTCCGCCGTGCACGGCCAAGTGGGCCCGCCGGTCCAGCCGTTCGGCATCGGCCAGCCCGGCCGTCACCCGCGCCGGCCCCAGCGCCACCACCGGCGGCAGCTCGGGCAGTGGTTCATTCATCCGTGCCTCCCCGGACGCGGCGGTGCCGCGAGTACCTCACCGGGCACTCCTGCCCGCCCGCCCGCTTTCCGGTTGCCCGCGCCCCGTACTCCCCGTGCGTTCCGGCCGCGCCGGGCTCGCGTGGACCCTGTCACATACCGGCCCAGCGCGGACCCGGCACGCACCGGTCGTGCCGCCCGCCTGCCGCGCCCCGGGCGCGTGCCGGGGCGCATAGCCGCCCGTACCCCGTTCCGTACCCGCCTCCCGGCCGGGGCGGCGGCCAGTGCCCGGAAGGCCAGGGCCGCCGCCACCGCGGCCAGGCAGAGCGCGTAGCAGACGGTCACCCAAGTCGCCGGTGCGCGGCCCGCCTTGAGGCCGTGGGGGAGGGCGGCGCACCAGGCGGGGTATGCGCAGGAGTGCACAACCCGCCAGCGCCGGGCCAGCCGTCCGCGTCCCACAAATGCGGAACGCAGCGCTCCAGTTGCCGCGGCCAGCACCAGCAGATATCCGGCCAGCGCGCCCAGGCCGAGCAGTGCTCCGGAGGAGAAGGGGAGCAGTGCCGCCGCCGCTCCGGCGTGCCCCTCGGCCGTCTTCACCGCGATATGCACGGCCAGGAAGCCCAACGCGCCAACGCCCAGCGCCCGGTGGACGGCCTGGGCGAGCAGCCGGGCCCGTGCGGTGAGCGGCACCACGGCCAGACAGTCGGCGGCGATCAGCCCCCAGACCACGGTGGCGGTGAGCGCCACCAGGGCCAGGACGCCGGCGGTGCGGTCAAGGAAGAGCGAGGCGTGCGGGCTCATGCCGCGCGACCCTAGGCGCCCGGCGAGGCGCCACCACCGCTTCTCGCAACCCCGCCCGGGACGGCAGCACCGCTGCTAACGTCGGTCCATTTGGTCCCTTCCCTCGCCGGTTTTGCGCTGTTGCTCCCTCAACGCCCCTTGCTCAGCCGGAACATGAGATTTCTTTGGTCTCTTCTTGGCGAACTCATGCCCCATAAATGAACAGTTCATCGACAGAGTGACGTCCCATATGCGGACGGCATTCACCGCCCCCGCATAGGCGACCACGCGAACATTCGCGACCATGCGCATCGCAGGGGGTTTCATGAGAGCAAGAGGTTCCAGAATGCGCGCCGGCCTGTCTCTGGCGGCGGCATTGCCGCTGGTGGCCGGGGCGTTGGCGCTCACCGCGCCGACCGCCGGCGCCGACAGCGGCCCGCACGACCGGCAGTCGCTGGCCGGCACCAAGCCCGCCTGGGCCACCGCCAGGGCCGACCGGGGCGCCGCCCCCGAGTCCAAGGAGATCAGCGCCCGGGTCTACCTGGCCGGCCGGGACGCCAAGGGCCTCGCCGACTACGCACGGGCCGTCTCGGACCCCAAGTCTCCGCACTACGGCAAGTACTTGACCGCCAAGCAGGCCAAGAGCCGGTTCGCCCCCACCAAGGACCAGATAGCCAAGGTCACCGCCTGGCTGAAGTCCTCCGGCCTGAAGGTGACCGGCAGCAACGACCACTACATCTCGGTGACCGGTGACGCCGCCGCGGTCAAGAAGGCGTTCGGCGCCGAGCTGCACAAGTACGCCAAGGACGGCAAGACCCTCGTCGCCCCCGCCAAGACCGCCTCCGTCCCGGCCTCCCTGGACGGCGCGGTGCTCACGGTCACCGGCCTCAACAACGCCCCCAAGCTCAACCGCCCGGCCGACACCCTGCCCGGCCCCGGCAAGGCGTTCGTCAACTCCGGCCCGTTCTCCACCTATTACGGCTCCAAGGTCGACAAGGACCTTCCGCCGGCCTACGGCAGCCAGGCCCCCTACGCCATCCGCGGCTACACCGGCAAGCAGCTGCGGGCCGCGTACGGCGCCAAGAGCTTCACCGGCAAGGGCGCCACCATCGCCATCACCGACGCCTACGCCTCGCCGACGATCGTCAAGGACGCGCAGGAGTACGCCAAGCGCAACGGCGACAAGCCCTACCGCAAGGGCCAGCTCAGCCAGGTGCTGCCGAGCGACTACACCCAGACCGGCCCCGACGCCTGTGACGCCTCCGGCTGGTACGGCGAGGAGACCCTGGACGTCGAGGCCGCGCACGCGGTGGCCCCGGACGCCAACATCGTCTACGTCGGCGGCGCCTCCTGCCAGGACCCCGACCTGATGGACGCCCTCAACAAGGTCGTGGACAACCGGCTGGCGGACGTCGTCTCCAACTCCTGGAGCAGCATCGAGTCCCAGGAGACCCCGGACGCCGCGGCCGCCTACGACCACCTCTTCCAGACCGGCGCGGTCGAGGGCATCGGCTTCTACTTCTCCTCCGGTGACGACGGCGACAACGCCGCCAAGTACGGCCAGAAGACCATCGACTCGCCGGCCAACTCCGCCTGGGCCACCTCCGTCGGCGGCACCTCGCTGGCCGTCGGCAAGGGTGACAAGTACCTCTGGGAGACCGGCTGGGGCACCCACAAGGCCTCGCTGTCCAAGGACGGCCAGAACTGGGAGAACCTCCCCGGCGCCTTCAACGGCGGCGCGGGCGGCGGCACCAGCACCCTGGTCGAGCAGCCCTTCTACCAGCGCGGTGTGGTCCCGGACGCACTGTCCAAGATCAACGGCAGCACCAAGCCGATGCGCGTCGCCCCGGACATCTCCGCCATCGGTGACCCCAACACCGGCTTCCTGGTCGGGCAGACCCAGACCTTCCCCGACAAGTCGGTGAAGTACGGCGAGTACCGCATCGGCGGCACCTCGCTCTCCTGCCCGGTGATCGCCGCCATCCAGGTGCTGGCCCAGCAGGCCCGCCACGGTGTGCCGCTCGGCTTCGCCAACCCGGCCATCTACGACCGCTATGGCACCTCCGCCTACCACGATGTCACCGACCACCCGCTGGGCAAGGGCCAGAGCATCGGTGTGGTGCGCAGGGACTTCGCCAATGGCGCGGACGCCAAGGACGGCGTGCTGACCTCGCTGCGCACCTTCGGCAATGACAGCTCGCTCTCCGCGACCGTCGGTTACGACAACGTCACCGGTGTCGGCTCGCCCGGCGCCGACTATGTGACCTCGTACATCCCCGGTCACCGGCACTGACGCCCCCGCCGGAGCCCGTACCTCGGTGCGGGCCCCGGCACCCCTGCGGTAACCTGACCGCATGCGTGCCGTACGCCTCCTGCTTAGCGAGCCGCGCTGATCAGTCCCGGTCCTCAAAGGACCGGCATCGGCGCGGCGACCCCTCCTGTGCGAGGGGATTTTTCATTTCCGGGCCCGCCCGGAGATCTCCGGGGCCGCCCCGGAGCGCACGCGACGCAGGCAGAGACGACGATCGATGGAGCATTGAGGACGATGAGCGAGACCACTACCGCCGCCGAGGTGGCTGCCCCGCACCGCTATACGGCCGCGCTGGCCGCCGACATCGAGGCACGCTGGCAGGACTTCTGGGACGCCGAGGGCACCTATGCGGCCCCCAACCCCGGGGGCGAGCTGGGGGGCGACCCGGAGACGGTCGCCAAGCCCACCAAGTTCATCATGGACATGTTCCCGTACCCCTCGGGCGCGGGTCTGCACGTCGGCCACCCGCTGGGCTATATCGCCACCGATGTCACCGCCCGCTTCCACCGGATGACCGGCCACAACGTCCTGCACACCCTGGGCTTCGACGCCTTCGGCCTGCCCGCCGAGCAGTACGCGGTGCAGACCGGCACCCACCCCCGGGTCTCCACCGAGGCCAATATGGAGAACATGAAGGCCCAGCTGCGCCGGCTGGGCCTGGGCCACGACAAGCGCCGCTCCTTCGCCACCATCGACCCGGACTACTACAAGTGGACCCAGTGGATCTTCCTGCAGATCTTCAACTCCTGGTTCGACGAGCAGGCGGGCAAGGCGCGCCCCATCGCCGAGCTGGTGGCACAGTTCGAAAGCGGTGAGCGCGCGACCCCCGACGGGCGCCCCTGGAACGAGCTGAGCGCCGCCGAACGCGACGCCGTGCTGGGCGAGTACCGCCTGGCCTACGCCTCCGACGCGCCGGTCAACTGGTGCCCCGGCCTGGGCACCGTGCTGGCCAATGAGGAGGTCACCGCCGACGGCCGCTCCGAGCGCGGCAACTTCCCGGTCTTCAAGTCCAAGCTGCGCCAGTGGAATATGCGCATCACCGCCTATGGCGACCGTCTGCTGGACGACCTGGACGCGCTGGACTGGCCGGAGGCCATCAAGCTGCAGCAGCGCAACTGGATCGGCCGCAGCGAGGGCGCCCGGGTGGACTTCGCGGTGGACGGCCACGACGAGAAGATCACCGTCTTCACCACCCGCCCCGACACCCTGTTCGGTGCCACCTATATGGTGCTGGCCCCGGAGCACGGCCTGGTGGACGCCATCGTCCCGGCCGCCTGGCCCGAGGGCACCAAGCCGGCCTGGACCGGCGGTGCCGCCACCCCGGCCGAGGCCATTGCCGCCTACCGCAAGCAGGCCCAGACCAAGACCGATGTCGAGCGGCAGACCGAGGGCAAGGACAAGACCGGGGTCTTCACCGGCGCCCACGCCGTCAACCCGGTCACCGGCGAGCGCATCCCGGTGTTCGTCGGCGACTATGTGCTGATGGGCTATGGCACCGGCGCCATCATGGCGGTGCCCGGCCAGGACGAGCGCGACTGGGAGTTCGCCACCGCCTTCGAGCTGCCCATCGTCCGTACCGTCCAGCCGCCCGAGGGCTGGGAGGGCGAGGCCTACGGCGGCCAGGGCCCGGCGATCAACTCCGCCAACGACCAACTGGACATCAACGGCATGGGAGTTGACGAGGCCAAGCGCACCGTCATCGCCTGGCTGACCGAGCGCGGCATCGGCGAGGGAACCGTCAACTTCCGCCTGCGCGACTGGCTGTTCAGCCGCCAGCGCTACTGGGGCGAGCCCTTCCCGATCGTCTACGACGAGGACGGCGTGGCCCATGCGCTGCCCGAGTCGATGCTGCCGCTGGAGCTGCCCGAGGTCGAGGACTACTCGCCGCGCACCTTCGACCCGGACGACGCCGACACCGAGCCGGAGACCCCGCTGTCCCGCAACGAGGACTGGGTCAATGTCGAGCTGGACCTGGGCAACGGACCGAAGCGGTACCGCCGCGAGACCAACACCATGCCCAACTGGGCCGGTTCCTGCTGGTACGAGCTGCGCTACCTGGACCCGCACAACAGCGAGCGGCTGGTCTCCCCCGAGGCCGAGCGCTACTGGATGGGCCCGCGCGAGGACAAGCCGCACGGCGGTGTGGACCTGTATGTCGGCGGCGCCGAGCACGCGGTGCTGCACCTGCTGTACGCCCGCTTCTGGTCCAAGGTGCTGTACGACCTGGGTCATGTCTCCTCGGCCGAGCCCTTCCACAAGCTGTTCAACCAGGGCATGATCCAGGCCTATGTCTACCGGGACGCCCGGGGCATCGCGGTGCCCGCCGCCGAGGTGGAGGAGCGCGACGGCGCCTACTACTACCAGGGCGAGAAGGTCTCCCGGCTGCTGGGCAAGATGGGCAAGTCCCTGAAGAACGCGGTCACTCCGGACGAGATCTGCGCCGAGTACGGGGCCGACACCCTGCGCCTGTACGAGATGGCCATGGGCCCGCTGGATGTCTCCCGCCCCTGGGACACCCGTGCCGTGGTCGGTCAGTACCGGCTGCTGCAACGGCTGTGGCGCAATGTGGTGGACGAGACCACCGGTGAGGTCACCGTGGTGGACGCCGAGCCCGACGAGGAGACGCTGCGGGCCCTGCACAAGGCCATTGACGGCGTCACCCAGGACCTGGCGAATATGCGGTTCAACACCGCCATCGCCAAGATCACCGAGCTGAACAACCATGTGGTGAAGCTGCGCGAGGTGCCCCGCCCGGTCGCCGAGACCCTGGTGCTGCTGATCGCTCCGCTGGCCCCGCATATCGCCGAGGAGCTGTGGCACCGTCTGGGCCACACCGGCTCGGTGGTGCACCGGGACTTCCCGGTGGCCGACCCGGCCTATGTGGTGGACGAGACCGTGACCTGCGTGGTCCAGGTCAAGGGCAAGGTCAAGGCGCGCCTGGAGGTGCCGCCGGCCATCAGCGAGCAGGAGCTGGAGCGGGTCGCGCTGGCCGACCCGGCCGTGCTGGCCGCGCTGGACGGCGCGGGGATCCGCAAGGTCATCGTGCGGGCGCCCAAGCTGGTCAACATCGTTCCGGCGTAAGCGAGTTGGGGCCTGAAGCGGACGGGATCCGCTGAGGCCCGCCGGGGTCCCGGGGGCGCCACCCCTGGGATCTCCCCTAAGGGCAGGTTGGGGGTTCGAAAGGAACCCACGGCCTGCCCTTGCCGTTTACCGTGGAAGGGACGACACCGCCGGACACCAACCCGGCCGGATGTGAAACCGGAGAGCCTGCCCGAGGAGCGCCCCATGGAAGCCGTGGCCGTGATAATCGCCCTCACCGTCGCGCTGTTTGTCACGCTGGCGGTGCTGGCCACGGTCAAGGCCGTCAAGGCCGTCAAGCGCGGGGTGGACCACACCGTCACCCAGGCCCGCCGCACCGTGGAGGACACCCGCCTCAAGGCCATGCAGTTCGCCCGGCCCGGCCCGGCCGGCGAGGTCGCCCAGCTGCGGCTCTCCCTTCGCACCTCGATGCGCGCCACCCAGGAGGCACTGCGTGAGCGCTCCGCCGAGGATGCGTCGCTCTCCGAGTCGCTGGCCCTCTTCCAGCGCCTCAGTGGCCACGGCCGGGAGCTGGACGAGGAGCTCCGCCGCCTGGAGAGCGAGCCCAGCCAGAGCCGGATCGCCCAGAGCCTGCCGGAGCTGCGCAAGCGCACCGATGCCATCCGGGAGTCGGCGGACGCCCTGCGCTGGGCCGCCCAGGACCGCGCCCGCCAGTTCCAGCACGAGGATCTGGCGGACCTCGGCGAGCAGATCCGGATGGAGGCCAGCGCCCTGCGGCACTGGACGGCGGTGGAGGAGGAGGGCGCTCCCGGCGCGGCAGCCTCCCCGAAGTCCGCGTCCGGCCCTTCCGGAGCGGAACGCACCGGACAGCCCGGACAGCCCGGACAGCCCGAACGGCCTGAGCGGCAGCGTTCGGCGATACCGGGCCGCCCGTCCTGGCTGTCCGATCTGTCCTGGGAGAAGCGGCAGCAGGCCGCCCGGCGCCCGGAGAGCGCGGGCTGACGGGGGCGGACTGCGGCCCCCGGCCTCCGGCGGGTAACCTCCGGGGCATGTCCCGCCATGTCGCGATCGTCACCGATTCAACGGCCTATCTGCCAGCAGAGACGATGGAGCGGCACCGGATCACCGCAGTGCCGCTGACGGTCGTCCTGGGCGACCGGGCCCTGGAGGAGGGCACCGAGATCTCGGCGCGCTCGGTCGCCCAGGCCCTGCAGAAGCGCAAGCCGGTGACCACCTCCCGGCCCGGCCCCGAGGTCTTCGCCGCCGCCTACCGGGCGGCGGCCGAGGAGGGCGCCGAGGGCATCGTCTCGCTCCACCTCTCCGCCGAGTTCTCCGGCACCTATGACGCGGCGGTGCTGGCGGCCCGCGAGGCACCCGTCCCGGTGCGGGTGGTGGACACCGGCATGGTCGCCATGGCCCTGGGCTTCTGCGCCCTGGCCGCCGCCGGGACCGCCCGGGCCGGCGGCACCCTGGATGAGGCGGTGGCCGCCGCCGAGAAGCGCGCCGAGGCCACGGCCGCCTACTTCTATGTGGACACCCTGGACTATCTGCGCCGGGGCGGCCGGATCGGTGCCGCCCAGGCCCTGCTGGGCTCGGCCCTCGCCGTCAAACCCCTGCTCCAGCTGGAGGGCGGGCGCATTGAGTTGCGGGAGAAGGTGCGCACCGCGACCAAGGCCATCGCCCGCCTGGAAGAGATCGCCGTGGAACGCGCCGGCAGCGCCCCGGTGGACATCGCGGTCCACCACCTGGCCGCCCCCGAGCGCGCCACCCTGCTCGCCGACCGCCTCCGCGACCGCCTCCCGGCGCTGGGGGAGCTCCATGTCAGCGAGGTCGGCGCGGTGATCGGGGCACACACCGGTCCGGGACTGCTGGGAGTGGTGGTCTCTCCCCGCTAGCCCCATGACCGGTGAACGAGGCCGCCCACCGGCCCCTGCCGGTCAGGTCTCCGGGGTCCAGGCGGCGACCAGTTCCAGCAGGCCGGGGAACCGTTCCCGCAGGTCGTCGATGCGCACCTCGCTGCGGCGCTCCAGTCCGTACTGACGCTGCCGGAGGACACCCGCCTCGCGCAGTGCGCGGAAGTGATGGGTGAGCGAGGACTTGGGGCGGTCCAGCCCGAACCAGCCGCAGGGATGGTCGAACTCCGCTCGCTCCAGCAGGAGTTTGCGCACGATGGTCAGCCGCAGGGGATCGTTCAGCGTCCCCAGCACGGTCTCCAGGCGAAGGGTCTGGGCATCCGGTTCCGGCAGGGGTTCCGGCAGGCCGGGCGGTTGGGGCAGTACAACGATGGACGGTCCCGGCGGCACGGTGGGCGACCTTGGAGCAGCGCCGGTTGAGCGGCGCACCGCACCGGCCCCGGTGGCCCCGCCGCCCGCCGCCGAGGCTCCCCTGTGGTGGGTGTGGCTGGCGGCCTGGCCGGTCACCGCGGTCTTTGCGCTCTCCAATGCGGCCACCCCGCTCTATGTGCTCTGGCAGCGGGACATCGGCTTCTCCAAGGGTGCGCTCACCGTGGTGTTCGCCTTCTCTATCGTGGGCCTGCTGGGCTCGTTGCTGGTCTGTGGAGTGCTCTCCGACCGGCTGGGGCGCAAGCCGGTGCTGCTGCCCGCGCTCGGTCTGGCCCTGGTGGCGCGCGCGGTTTTCGCCACCGCCTCCTCGGTAACCGCCCTGATCGTGGCCCGGCTGCTGACCGGGGTGGCGGTGGGTGCGGCCGTTTCCGCGGGCATGGCGGCGGTGACCGATATGGCGGGCGAGCGGCGACGGCGGCTGGGCGCCCTGCTCGCCTCCTGTGCGATGGTCCTGGGCGCGGGCCTGGGGCCGTTCCTCTCCGGTCTGCTGTCCGAGGCGCTGCCCGCGCCCACCGTCACCGTCTTCCTGGTGGAGATGGCCCTGCCGGCGACCGCGTTGCTGGTCATGGTGCGGATGCCGGCGCCCCGCCCGGCGGCGTCCGCTACCGTTGCGCTGGTCGGCGCGGTGCATGCCTCGTCGGTGGTGGCCCTGCTGTCCGCCGCGGTGCTGGCGGGCGCGGGGCAGGGCATGGGCCAGCTGGGCGGACTGTCGCTGCTCAGTGCCACCGTCGCCCCGCACCGGCCGGCCGAGGCCAACTCCGCGCTCAATATGGGTGGTTATCTGCTGGCCGGCTCGCTGCCGGTGGCCGCCGGATTCCTCAGCGATGCCGCCGGACTCACCACCGGGGCGACGGTCTTCGCCGGAGTGCTGGCGGCGCTGGCCGCTGTCGGCGGACTGGTGGTGGTCACCGTCGGTTGCCGGGTCCCGGAAATCTCCTGACGGTCAATCCCTCGTCGGAGTGATGAAGTTATCCACAACTCCCTGGTCATCCACGGGATTTGACCAAGATCAGCTGGTTGGGCCGGGGCTGGCTATCGTCGCCTGTCATGACGGAAAAGACACTGACGGTAACCAATGCTCCGCGCGCTGCCCTGCTGTTGGGGGAGGCCCCGGAGGCCCCGGAGGCCCCGGAGGCCCCGGAGGTGCCGGGGGAGACCTCCGGCGGGCGCGCCGGGTCACCGGCCGGGCCACCGGCGCGCGGACGGCCCCCGGGCGGGCCCGGCCGCCGCGTCCGTGGCGGCTGCCGCGCCGGCACCGGGCCGGGACGGGCCGCCGTGCGCCCCACGGCCGACGGCCCGGCGCGGCGGACCGAGAGGCTGCTCCGCCTTGCTTCCGCCGGCCCCGCGCGGCCCGAAGCGGTGGCGCGTTCCGGGTTCGACGGGCCGACTCGGGCCGGTGAACAGGACGGTTCGCCGGGTGCCGATGGGGGCGAGGGTGTGCCGGGTGCCGAATTCTCCGCGTACCCGGCGCCCGGTGGCCCCGGGCGTCCGGGTATCGCCAAACCGCCCGCGCCGCCCGCCCGTTGGCGGCAGCTTATGGGTGAGCGACTGCCGATGTGGGTGCGGCTCCGCTGCGGAATGGAGCCCAGAACCGTTGCCGCCATCGGCGCCGCCCTGGCGCTCGCCGTGCTCCTCGCCGTCTGGCACTTCTGGGCGGGGCGGCCGTCGGAGGTACGGGCGCCCGAGCGGGAGACCCCAACGGCCTCCGCCCCCGCCCCGGTCCGCGCCCCGGCGGTGCTGCCGCCACCCGCCGTTGCCCCGGGCGCCGCCCCGGCTGTCGTACGCCCCGGGGGTGCGGGCGGAGCCGTGGTGGTGGATGTCAGCGGCAAGGTGTGGCATCCCGGCGTGCAGCGCCTGCCCGCCGGCTCCCGGGTGGCCGACGCCCTGGAGGCGGCCGGGGGAGCCCGCCCGGGAGTGGACCTCACCGGGCTCAACCGGGCCAGGATCCTGACCGACGGCGAACAGATCGTGGTGGGCGCCCCCCAGCCCACCGGCGCCCCCAACGGCCAGGCGGGCCTGGGTGGTTCGGGCGCCCTCCCGCCCCCGCCCGGCGCACCGCCCGCACCCGGCGTACCTGCGGGCCGGGGGAAGGCGGTGCCCAGCTCGCCGGTCAGTCTCAACGCCGCCACCGCCGAGCAGCTGGCCACCCTCCCCGGCATCGGCCCGGCGCTGGCCCGGCACATCATTGACTACCGCACCGAACACGGCGGATTCCGCTCGGTGGACGAGCTGCGCCAGGTCCATGGCATCGGCGCCCGCCGCTTCGGTGAGCTGCGTTCCCTGGTTCAGCCATGAGCGTCACCACACCCCGGCCGGAGGGCACGCACCCCGCCCCGTCCGCCCCGGATCTGCGGCTGGTGGCCCCGGCGCTGGCCGCCTGGGCCGGGGCTGCCATCGCTCTGACTGCCAACGGCACCGTCGCCGCCACCGGTTGCGCCCTGGCCGTGCTGCTGGCCGGCGCGCTGGCCCTGGTCGCTCACCGCGCCCCGGCCGCACCGCCCCCCGGCCCCGGACAGCCCGCCCCCGCCCCCGGCCGCGCCCCCGCCCCCGGCGCCAACTCCGGCCCGGCGCCCGGGGCGAGCCGGCGCCGTACCGCCGCCGCGGCCGCGGCCGTGCTGCTCTGCGGCGCGGCCGGAGCGGCCTCGGGTGCGCTGAGTGCGGCCGAGGCCCGCGGCGGGCCGCTGCCCGCCCTGGCCGAAGGGTTCGCCACGGTGACCCTGGAGGTCAGGCTCACCAAGGACCCCTGGGCCGCCCGGCCCAAGGTGCGGGGCGCCGCCCAGGCCCCGCAGGCGGTGCTGGCCGAGGCGGAGGCCACTCGGCTGACCGGCCGCCGGGGCGCCACCGCCCTGCGCACCCCGGTACTGCTGATGGCCCATCAGAACTGGCTGGGCCTGCTGCCCTCCACCCGGCTGCGGGTGACCGGCAGGCTGGCCCCGCCGCACCAGGACGACGGCCGGATCGCGGCCGTGGTCCGGATCGACGACCGGGGGCCGCTCAAGGTCATCGAACCGCCCAACTGGTGGCAGGTCACCGCCGCCCGGCTGCGGGCCGGTCTGCGCACCGCCACCGACGGCCTTCACCCGGACGCCCGGGCCCTGCTGCCCGGCCTGGTCGTCGGCGACACCTCACGCGTCCCGCCCGAACTCGAAGAGGACTTCCGGGCCACCGACTTGACCCATCTGCTGGCGGTCAGCGGCAGCAACCTCACCATTCTGCTGGCGGTCCTCATCGGCCCGCCGCACCTGGCCGCCCGCGCCGAACGCCGGGGCCTGGCCGCCCGGTTGGGCATCCCGCTGCGGCTCACTGCCGTCCTGGGCGCCGCCCTGGTGCCGGCATTTGTGGTGGTGTGCCGCCCCGACCCCAGTGTGCTGCGGGCGGCCGCCTGCGGGCTGATCACCCTGCTGGCCATTGGCACCGGCCGCCGCCGCGGCCTGCTGCCCGCCCTGGCCACCGCGGTCCTGGTCCTGGTGCTCCACGACCCCTGGCTGGCGCGCAGTTATGGCTTCACGCTGTCGGTGCTGGCCACCGGAGCCCTGCTCACCCTCGCCCCGGGCTGGGGCGACGCCCTGCGCGGACGCGGGGTGCCGGCCAGGGCCGCCGAGACCATCGCGGCGGCCGCGGCCGCCCAGGCCGTGTGCTCACCGGTGATCGTGCTGCTGTCGGAGCGGGTGAGCCTGGTGGGCATCCCCTGCAATCTCCTCGCCGAACTGGCCATCGGCCCGGCCACCGTGCTGGGCTTCGCCGCCCTGGCCATGGCCCCGTTCGCCCCCTGGGCCGCATACGGCCTGGCCTGGCTGGCCGGCTGGCCCGCCGTCTGGACGGCCGCCGTGGCCCGTACCGGAGCCGCCCTGCCCGGGGCACAGCTGGGCTGGCCCGGCGGCTGGCCCGGGGCGCTGCTGCTGGCCGCCGTCACGGTGGCCGTGGTGGCGGCCGCCCGCCGCCTGGTCCGCCACCCCTGGCTCTGCGCGGCCTGCGCTCTGCTCCTGCTGCTGGCTGTCCTCCGCCCGGCCCCGCTGACCAGGGCGGTCACCGGCTGGCCGCCGCCCGGCTGGCGGCTGGTGGCCTGCGATGTGGGCCAGGGCGACGCCCTGGTGCTGGCGGCGGGGGAGGGCACCGCCGTGGTGGTGGACGCCGGGCCGGAGCCCCGGGCCGTGGACCGCTGTCTGCGCGGCCTCGGTATCGACCGGGTGCCGCTGCTGATGCTGAGCCACTTCCACGCCGACCATGTGGACGGGCTGCCGGGAGTGCTGCACGGCCGCTCGGTCGGGGCGGTGGAGACCACCCTGCTGGCCCGGCCGCCGGGCCAGGCCGCCTTCGTCCGGCAGCAGGCCGCCCGGGCGGGCGTCCCCGTGGTCACCGCCCGGCAGGGCGAGCACGGGCGGGTGGGCCCGCTGTCCTGGGAGGTGCTCTGGCCCCCGGACGGCGGTTCGCCGGCGGCCGAGGACGGGCCCAATGACGCCAGCGTCACCCTGCTGGTACACACCGGCGGAATCAGCCTGTTGCTCCCCGGGGACCTTGAACCACCCGCCCAGCGCGAGCTGTTGCTCACCCACCCGGAGCTTTCCACGGTGGATGTCCTCAAGGTCGCCCACCATGGATCCGCCTACCAGGAACCGGAGTTGCTGCGCCGGCTCAACCCCCGGCTGGCGCTGATCTCGGCGGGCCCCCACAACCCCTACGGGCACCCCGCCCCGGGCACGGTCGCGGCGCTGCGCTCGGCGGGCGCGGTGGTGCTGCGCACCGACACCGACGGACCGATCGCGGTGACCGGGGCGGCCACCGCCGTCACCGCCGGGCGGCGGCGGATCACTCGCTCTCGGTCTCCAGCCAGCCGTCGTACTCCTCGGCGAGCTCGCGCAGCGCCCGGGCGTTCAGCTCGCCGTCCGGGTCCTCCAGGACCACCAGCCACTGGGCGTCCTCGGCATCGTCCTCCCCGGCCAGCGCCTCCCGCACGACCTGCGGGTCGTCGTCCAGGACGAAGCGCTGCCCGGCTTCCTCGGCCACCTCCTCGGCGGTCTCGCGGTCGGGCAGCACCAACAGGTGGCGCATGGGAGTCGAAGGACGGAAAACACTGGTCACCCGCATATTGTGCGGTACGCCTCCGGCGGCCGGAACGGGGGTGTCGGTAGCGCGTGGGATGCTGGACGCGATGCCCAGAAAGACTGCTTCCGACGATCTCCTCGCCCCCGTGACGCTCGCCGTGGGCCAGGAAGAACTCCTGCTGGACCGTGCCGTGCAGCAGGTGGTGGCGGCGGCCCGGGCCGCCGACGCGGACACCGACGTCCGCGACCTCGCCCCGGACGCCCTCCAGCCCGGCACCCTTGCCGAGCTCACCAGCCCCTCGCTGTTCGCCGAGCGCAAGGTGGTGGTGGTCCGCAACGCCCAGGACCTGTCGGCGGACACCGTCAAGGACGTCAAGGCGTACCTCGGCGCCCCCGCCGAGGAGATCACCCTGGTGCTGCTGCACGCGGGCGGCGCCAAGGGCAAGGGCCTGCTGGACGCGGCCCGCAAGGCCGGGGCCAGGGAGGTCGCCTGCGCCAAGATGACCAAGCCCGCCGACCGGCTGGCCTTTGTCCGCACCGAGTTCCGCTCCGGCGGCCGCTCCGCCACGCCCGAGGCCTGCCAGGCGCTGGTGGACGCCATCGGCAGCGATCTGCGCGAGCTGGCGAGCGCCTGCGCCCAGCTGATGGCCGACATCGAGGGCGTCATCGACGAGGCCGTGGTCGCCCGCTACTACACCGGCCGCGCCGAGGCCTCCAGCTTCACGGTGGCCGACCGCGCCGTGGAGGGCCGGGCGGCCGAGGCACTGGAGGCACTGCGCTGGGCGCTGGCCACCGGGGTCGCCCCGGTGCTGATCACCAGCGCGCTGGCCCAGGGGGTGCGGTCCATCGGCAAGCTGGCCTCCGCCCCGCGCGGCGCCCGTCCCGGCGATCTGGCCCGCGATCTGGGCATGCCGCCCTGGAAGATCGACCGGGTGCGGCAGCAGATGCGCGGCTGGTCCCCCGATGGCGTGGCCCTGGCCCTCCAGGCGATCGCCGAGGCCGACGCCGGCATCAAGGGCGGCGGTGACGACCCCGAGTACGCCCTGGAAAAGGCCGTGGTCACGGTGGCCCGAGCCGCCCGCCGCAGCGCCCCGTAAGGGGCGCGGGGAACTGCGCGACCAGCCACCGACAACCCGCACTCGAAAACGCATCTGAACGCACAAGAGCCCCGGCCCGTCCTGGGGAAAGGACGGACACGGGGCCCTTGAGACGTTCAGCGAGCCGGAAGGCTCATGCCGCACCCGCGTGGCGAACGACCGCGTGCGGCGGGAAAAGGTGCCGGACGGAGCGGTTGAGAGGGTCCGCTAGCCCGTACCGACGGGAGCTGCCTTACTTGGCGGCGACCAGCTTGGCCAGCGCCGACTTCTTGTTGGCGGCGGCGTTCTTGTGCAGGACACCCTTGCTGGCGGCCTTGTCGAGCTTCTTGCCGGCCAGGCGCACGGCGGCGACGGCCTTCTCGGCGTCACCGGAGGCGATGGCCTCGCGGGCCGAGCGGATGGCGGTCTTGACCGAGGACTTGACGGCCTTGTTACGCAGGCGCGCCTTCTCGTTGGTCTTGTTCCGCTTCATCTGGGACTTGATGTTCGCCACGAAAGAGCCTTTTCAGGTTCGTTGGTTTGCTGAAGGTGTGCCCGCGCATGAGAGGGTCGCGAAGCACAGTGGACCAGGCTACCAGCAGGAACTCGACCCTCCCAAACCGGACCTCACCCGCCGCTCATGGGACCATGGAGAGGTCGTATACCCGACTCCCGCCGAGACTGGCGTGCAAACGCCGAAGTCACCGAATGGATCCTGCGTGCCCGCGACCCCTACCAACGTGCCCGAGCCGAGCCGTACCGACCCGGCTCTGATCCGTAACTTCTGCATCATCGCGCACATCGACCATGGCAAGTCGACGCTCGCCGACCGGATGCTTCAGCTGACCGGCGTGGTTGACCAGCGGCAGATGCGCGCGCAGTACCTCGACCGGATGGACATCGAGCGCGAGCGCGGCATCACGATCAAGTCCCAGGCGGTCCGCCTGCCGTGGGCGCCCTCCAGCGACAAGGGCAACACCCACATCCTCAACATGATCGACACCCCGGGCCATGTGGACTTCACCTATGAGGTCTCCCGCTCGCTGGCCGCCTGCGAGGGCTGCATCCTGCTGGTGGACGCCGCCCAGGGCATCGAGGCGCAGACCCTGGCCAACCTCTACCTGGCCATGGAGAACGACCTCACCATCATCCCGGTGCTCAACAAGATCGACCTGCCGGCCGCCCAGCCGGAGAAGTTCGCCGCCGAGCTGGCGAACCTGGTCGGCTGTGAGCCGGAGGATGTGCTGCGGGTCTCGGCCAAGACCGGCGTGGGCGTTCCCGAGCTGCTGGACCGTGTGGTGCGCGATGTCCCGGCCCCGGTCGGCGTCAAGGACGCCCCCGCCCGCGCGATGATCTTCGACTCGGTCTATGACGCCTACCGGGGCGTGGTGACCTATGTCAAGGTCGTGGACGGCACCCTGTCCAAGCGCGAGCGCATCAAGATGATGTCCACCGGCGCCGCCCATGAGCTGCTGGAGATCGGCACCAACTCCCCGGAGATGCTCCCGGCCGACGGCCTCTCGGTCGGTGAGGTGGGCTATCTGATCACGGGTGTGAAGGACGTCCGCCAGTCCAAGGTCGGTGACACCATCACCCAGCACCAGGGCGGGGCCACCGAGGCGCTGGGCGGTTACAAGGACCCCAAGCCGATGGTGTTCTCCGGTCTGTATCCGCTGGACGGCTCGGACTATCCGGAGCTGCGCGAGGCCCTGGACAAGCTCCAGCTCAACGATGCCGCGCTGGTCTATGAGCCGGAGACCTCCGCCGCCCTGGGCTTCGGCTTCCGGGTGGGCTTCCTGGGCCTGCTGCACCTGGAGGTCATCCGTGAGCGCCTGGAGCGCGAGTTCGGTCTGGATCTGATCGCCACCGCGCCCAATGTGATCTACCGGGTGCTGATGGAGGACGGGACCGAGCACGAGGTCACCAACCCCAGCGAGTTCCCCACCGGCAAGATCGCCGAGGTGCACGAGCCGGTGGTACGGGCCACCATCCTGGCGCCCAGCGAGTTCATCGGCGCCATCATGGAGCTCTGCCAGACCCGGCGCGGTGTGCTGATGGGCATGGACTACCTCTCCGAGGACCGGGTGGAGATCCGCTACACCCTGCCGCTGGCCGAGGTGGTCTTCGACTTCTTCGACCAGCTGAAGTCCAAGACCCGTGGCTATGCCTCGCTGGACTACGAGCCCACCGGTGAGCAGATCTCCGACCTGGTGAAGGTGGACATCCTGCTGCACGGCGACAAGGTGGACGCCTTCTCGGCGATCACCCACAAGGACAAGGCCTACGCCTATGGCGTGCGGCTGGTCGCCAAGCTGCGCGAGCTCATCCCCCGGCAGAACTTCGAGGTGCCCATCCAGGCCGCCATCGGCTCCCGGGTCATCGCCCGGGAGACCGTCCGCGCCATCCGCAAGGACGTCCTCGCCAAGTGTTACGGCGGTGACATCTCCCGTAAGCGGAAGCTGCTGGAGAAGCAGAAGGAAGGCAAGAAGCGGATGAAGATGGTCGGCAGCGTGGAGGTCCCGCAGGAGGCCTTTATCGCCGTGCTGTCCACCGACGACAGCGGGGGCGAGAAGGGCAAGAAGTAGCCCGCGCACGGTCCGTTACCGAAAGGTGTCCACTCGACGGCGAGTGGGCACCTTTTCGGTGCTCTGGTGCTCTTACGCACAGGGCCCATCGGCTCTACTCTGATCACTGCTTGGAAGGTTACTCGCGAGTCACCAGCAACGAGGCGGGCCCCGGAGGATGCCGTGAGCGAGACGCAGACCTTGATCGAGAGCCGGCCGCCCTCCGTGGCGACCCTCTTCCTCGAGCGGGTGGAGGCCACACCGGACGCGGAGGCGTACCGGTACCCCGTGCCGCCCGCCTCCGGTCAAGGTCCCGATGACTGGGCCTCGTTGACCTGGGGAGAAGCGGCCCAGCGGGTGTTCGCCATCGCGGCCGGCCTGGTGGAGCTGGGCATCGAGCCCGAGCAGCGGGTCGCCCTCGCCTCCAACACCCGGCTGGACTGGATCCTCGCCGACCTCGGCATCATGTGCTCCGGTGCCGCCACCACCCCCATCTACCCCAGCACCAACGCCGATGAGACGGCCTTTGTCCTGGGCGACTCCGAGAGCCGGGTGCTGATCGCGGAGAACGCCGCCCAGCTGGCCAAGGCCCGCGAGCACCGGGCCGAACTCCCCGCGCTGGCCCATGTGGTGGTGATCGAAGCGGCCGACGCCCGGCCCGCCGAGGACGACCCCGAGGGCTGGGTGATCTCCCTGGCCGAGCTGGAACGGCGCGGTGCCGAGCGCCTGGAGAAGACCCCGGAGGTGGTCCGCGACCGGGTCCGCGCGCTGCGCGCCGGGCAACTGGCCACGCTGATCTACACCTCCGGAACCACCGGGCGTCCCAAGGGAGTCAGACTGCTCCATGACTCCTGGTCGTATATGTCCCGGGCGATAGCGGCGACCGAGCTGGTGCGGCCCGATGACGTCCAGTACCTCTGGCTGCCGCTGGCCCATGTCTTCGGCAAGGTGCTCACCACCGGCCATATCAGCGTCGGCCATGTCACCGCCGTGGACGGGCGGGTGGACAAGATCATCGAGAACCTGCCGGTGGTGCGGCCCACTTATATGGCGGCCGTGCCCCGCATCTTCGAGAAGGTCTACAACGGAGTGGCGGCCAAGGCCCGGGAGGGCGGCGCCGCCAAGTACAAGATCTTCCGGTGGGCCGCCGGGATCGCCCGCGAGTACGCCAGGACGGCCCAGGACAACTACCGCCGTACCGGCAGCCGTTCGGTCCCGCTGAAGCTGGCGGCCAAGCACAAGGCCGCCGATGTCCTGGTCTATGCCAAGATCCGGGAGGCCTTCGGCGGACGGCTGCGGGCCTGTGTCTCCGGCGCCTCCTCGCTCGCCCCGGAGATCGGCTACTTCTTCTCCGGCGCCGGGATCCACATCCTGGAGGGCTATGGCCTCACCGAGACCAGCGCCGCCAACTTCGTCAACCCCGGCGAGGCCTACCGCACCGGCACCGTGGGCAAGCCGCTGCCCGGTACCGAGGTGCGGATCGCCGACGACGGCGAGATCCTGCTGCGCAGCCCCGGTGTGATGGCCGGCTACCACGGCCAGCCCGAGCGCACCGCCGAAGTGCTGGAGCCGGACGGCTGGTTCCACACCGGTGACATCGGCGAGCTGTCCCCCGACGGCTTTCTGCGCATCACCGACCGCAAAAAGGACCTGATCAAAACCTCCGGCGGCAAGTACATCTCGCCCGCCGAGATCGAGGGCCGCTTCAAGGGCGTCTGTCCCTTTGTCTCCAACATCCTGGTGCATGGCGCGGACCGCAACTACTGCACCGCCCTGATCGCCCTGGACGAGCCCGCCATCCTCAAATGGGCCGCCGAACGCGGCATGGAGGG
Organism: Streptomyces orinoci; assembly: GCF_003121295.1. GTDB lineage: Bacteria > Actinomycetota > Actinomycetes > Streptomycetales > Streptomycetaceae > Streptomyces > Streptomyces orinoci. The sequence goes on along the minus strand of NZ_PHNC01000029.1, from coordinate 510,507 downwards.
CAAGGAGTACGCCGAGGTGGTGGCCGACCCGCACACCGTGGAACTGATCGACGGCTATGTACGGCGCCTCAACGAGGGGCTGCAGCGCTGGCAGACGATCAAGAAGTTCCGGCTGCTGCCGAGGGACCTGGATGTGGAGCACGGCGAGCTCACCCCCAGCCTCAAGCTCAAGCGGCCGGTGGTGGAGCGCGAGTACAAGGACCTGATCGAGGCCATGTACCAGGGCACCCGGGAGGACTGAGGCCGGGGTCCCGGCGCCGATGCCGGACAATGGGGGGCATGCCTTCCGTACTGCCCGATGGTGAGCCCATGCCCGAGGACGGGGCGCTGCCCCCGCAGGCCCTGGCCGCCTCCGGGCAGCGGCCGCTCGCCTTCTATCTGCATGTCCCCTACTGCGCCACCCGCTGCGGCTACTGCGACTTCAACACCTACACCGCCAGTGAGCTGCGCGGCTCCGGCGGAGCCCTGGCCTCCAGGGAGAACTACGCCGACACCCTGGCCGAGGAGGTCCGGCTGGCGCGCAAGGTCCTCGGCGCGGACCCGCGCCCGGTGGAGACCGTCTTCATCGGCGGCGGCACCCCCACCCTGCTGCCCGCCGCCGACCTGGGCCGGATGCTGGCCGCGATCCGCGAGGAGTTCGGCCTGGCCCCCGGTGCCGAGATCACCACGGAGGCCAACCCGGACTCCGTGGACCCCCGCTACCTGGACGAACTGCGCGCGGCCGGCTTCAACCGGATCTCCTTCGGCATGCAGAGCGCCCGCCCGCATGTCCTGAGGATCCTGGACCGCACCCACACCCCCGGCCGGCCCGAAGCCTGTGTGGCCGAGGCGCGCGCCGCCGGTTTCGAGCACATCAATCTGGACCTGATCTATGGCACCCCGGGTGAGAGCGACGAGGACTGGCGCGCTTCCCTGGACGCGGCCCTGGGCGCCGGTCCCGACCATGTCTCCGCCTATGCGCTGATCGTCGAGGAGGGCACCCAGCTGGCCCGCCGGATCCGCCGGGGCGAGGTCCCGATGACCGACGACGACGTCCACGCCGACCGCTATCTGATCGCCGAGGAGCGGCTGGCCGCCGCCGGTTTCCACTGGTACGAGGTCTCCAACTGGGCCACCACTCCGGACGCCCGCTGCCGCCACAACGAGCTCTACTGGCGCGGCGCGGACTGGTGGGGCGCGGGGCCGGGCGCGCACTCCCATGTCGGGGGAGTGCGCTGGTGGAACGTCAAGCACCCCGGCGCCTACGCCCAGGCCCTGGGCGAGGGCCGGTCGCCCGGCGCGGGCCGCGAGATCCTGTCGGCGGAGGACCGCCGGGTGGAGCGGATCCTGCTGGAGCTGCGGCTGGTGGACGGCTGCCCGCTGTCGCTCCTCAAGCCGGCCGGTACGGCCGCCGCCGAGCGGGCCCTGGCGGATGGGCTGCTCCAGCCCGAGCCCTACGCGGCCGGACGGGCGGTACTGACCCTGCGAGGCAGGCTGCTGGCGGACGCGGTGGTCAGGGATCTGGTGGACTGATCACCCGCAGGGGTGAATCGGTGACGAGATGGCCCCGCCGTGCCTAGGCTGTTCATAGGCTGTTGCGCAATGTGCGCGGCGCGATGTGGAGGGCCACGGAGATGACCGCTGTGGATGACCGGCTGATTACCGACGTCTCGGAGTACTTCGCGAACCTGGAGGTTCCGGAGGGCTACAAGGCGGAGCTGCTGCGGGGGGACATCGTGATGATGGCGGGGCCCGACTGGGTTCACAACGCGATTGTCGAGTCTGTGATGGATCAGATTCCCCGCAGCCGCTGGAATCGGATGACAACGCAGGACATCGCGATTCCAGGGGAGAAGAGCGAACCCCAGCCGGACCTTTTGGTTATCGAGCGCGGTGCGTTCGAGGGCCCTGGGCGAGTTGTGCCCGCTTCAGCCGTCGCCCTGCTTCTGGAGGTTGTCTCCAAGAACAGCGCCCACCACGACTATCACGTCAAGCGCTCGGTGTACGCGGCGGGGAAGGTGCCCGCCTACTTGATCGTCGATCCGTTCGCCGCCAAGTGCGTGCTGTTGACCCAACCGGTTGGCGCAGGCGAGGACGCCGACTATGCGAACCAGCATGTCAGCAAGTTCGGCGACCCCGTGCATATTGAGGTGCTGGAACAGACCCTGGACACGTCCGAGTTCAGGACACTGCCCGGCAAGCCGCGCTAATTCCCCACCGTCACAAAGTCGATCAACTCCTCGACCCTGCCCAGCAGTTCCGGCTCCAGGTCCTTGTAAGAGGACACCGCCCCCAGAATCCGCTGCCAGGCGGCCCCCGTGTTGGGCGGCCAGCCCAGTGCCCGGCACACCCCCGTCTTCCAGTCCTGCCCACGCGGTACCCGGGGCCACCCGGCGATGCCCAGCGATGACGGCTTCACCGCCTCCCATACATCGATGAACGGGTGGCCCACCACCAGCACATGCTCACCGGTGACCTCCGCCGCGATCCGGGACTCCTTCGAACCCGGCACCAGATGGTCCACCAGCACGCCCAGGCGCGCGTCCGGCCCCGGGGCGAAGGAGCGGACGATGGCCGGGAGGTCGTCGATGCCCTCCAGGTACTCCACCACCACGCCCTCGATCCGCAGGTCGTCCCCCCAGACCCGCTCCACCAGCTCCGCGTCGTGCCGGCCCTCCACATAGATGCGCCCGGCACGGGCCACCCGGGCCCGGGCGCCCGGCACGGCGAGGGAGCCGGAGGCGGTGCGGCGCGGTGCGGCCGGGGCGGGGGACTGGGGGCGTACCAGGGTGACGACCCGGCCCTCCAGCAGGAAACCGCGCGGCTCCATGGGGAAGACCCGGTGCTTGCCGAAGCGGTCCTCCAGGGTGACCGTCGGCCCCTGGGCGGTCTTCTCACAGCGGATCACCGCGCCGCAGAAGCCGGTGGAGATCTCCTCCACCACCAGATCCACCTCGGCGGGCACCTCCGGAACCGGAGCACTCCGCTTCCATGGCGGGGTCAGGTCGGGTCCGTACTGTCTGCTGCGCACCCCGAGACGATAGGAAAAACCGGCCCCACCCGGTTACGACACGCCGAAGCGGCGGGCCAGGGCGTTGCGCTGCTCACGGACAAAGCGGGCATTGACCACCGCGCCATGCCCCGGGACATACAGCGCCTCCTCGCCGCCCAGGGCCAGCAGCCGGTCCAGCGCCGCCGGCCAGGCGTGCGGAAGGGCGTCCGGTCCGGCCTGGGGTTCGCCGGACTCCTCCACCAGGTCGCCGCAGAACACCACCTCGGGGGTGCCGTCCGCGCCCGGCACCAGCACGGCCAGGTCGTGCGGGGAGTGCCCGGGCCCCACATTGGCCAGCAGCACCCGCCGCCCGCCGCCCAGATCGACGGTCAGCTCCCCGGAGACCGGATGCCCGGGCGGCACCAGGGCGTCCACCGCCGCGGCCGCCTCCCCGGCGGGCATTCCATACCGCATGGCGTCCGCCCGCAGCGCCTCCGGTGAGTGCCGCAGCAGTTCGGCCAGCCCCACCGCCCCGTACACCCGCGCCCCCGGAAAGGCCGCCGTGCCCAGCACATGATCGAAATGAGCGTGGGTGAGTGCGATATGCGTCACGGGCAGTCCGAACAGGTCCGTCACCTCGCGGCGGATCCCGTCCCCCTCCCGCGGGGTGGAACCGGTGTCCACCAGCAGCACGCCGGCGGTTCCCGCGATGGCGCCGACGGTGGCGTCCCAGCCCGGCAGCCTGCGGCGGACTACGCCCGGCGCGAGATGCTCCCAGTGCGCCCCCGCATGCTGCTCCTGACGGTCTTCTCCGCTGCTTCCCATGGCAGGAACCTAGTGGTGTCGCGGTACGGTTGCCCGCCCGGAGCCCATGTCACAGCAGCGGCCCTTGCCGTGGCCGTGGGGCCCGGCCGTACACTTACGGAAGGGTTCTGGCACTCGTGACCATTGAGTGCCAAGAGACGGAGCCCTGGTAAGACCCGTAAGACGGCTGTAGGTCGCTGGACTGGAGGTGCGCGAGATGCTGAGCGAACGCAGGCTCGAGGTACTGCGCGCCATCGTCCAGGACTATGTGGGCACCGAGGAGCCGGTCGGCTCCAAGGCGCTGACCGAGCGGCACCGGCTGGGAGTCTCCCCGGCCACCGTGCGCAATGACATGGCCGCCCTGGAGGACGAGGGCTTTATCGCCCAGCCGCACACCAGCGCCGGCCGGATCCCCACCGACAAGGGCTACCGCCTCTTCGTGGACAAGCTGGCCGGCGTCAAGCCGCTGTCCGGCGCCGAACGCCGGGCCATCCAGAGCTTTCTGGACGGCGCGGTCGATCTCGATGATGTGGTGGGCCGCACGGTCCGGCTGCTGGCCCAGCTGACCAGGCAGGTCGCGGTGGTGCAGTATCCGTCGCTGACCCGTTCCACGGTGCGTCATGTGGAGCTGCTGGCGCTGGCCCCGGCCCGGGTGATGCTGGTGCTGATCACCGACACCGGGCGGGTCGAGCAGCGCATGGTGGACTGCCCGGCCCCGGTCGGCGAGAACACCCTGGCGGATCTGCGCGCCCGGCTCAACAGCCGGGTGGTGGGCCAGCGCTTCACCGAGGTGCCGCGCCTGGTGCAGGACCTGCCCGAGTCCTTCGAGCCGGACGACCGAGGAACCGTTTCTACGGTCCTGTCCACGCTCCTGGAGACACTGGTCGAGGAGACCGAGGAGCGTCTGGTGATCGGCGGCACCGCCAATCTCACCCGCTTCGGCCATGACTTCCCGCTGACCATCCGGCCGGTGCTGGAGGCGCTGGAGGAGCAGGTGGTGCTGCTCAAGCTGCTCGGCGAGGCCACCGACTCCCGGATGACGGTGCGCATCGGTCATGAGAACGACCACGAGGGGCTCAACTCCACATCGGTCGTCGCGGTCGGCTACGGTTCGGGCGGCGAGGCCGTCGCCAAACTCGGCGTGGTCGGACCGACCCGCATGGATTACCCCGGAACGATGGGAGCGGTACGCGCAGTGGCACGTTACGTCGGACAGATCCTGGCGGAGTCGTAAGTGGCCACGGACTACTACGCGGTCCTCGGCGTACGGCGTGATGCCTCGCAGGACGAGATCAAGAAGGCCTTCCGCCGTCTCGCACGCGAGCTGCACCCGGATGTGAACCCGGACCCCAAGACGCAGGAGCGGTTCAAGGAGATCAACGCCGCTTACGAGGTGCTCTCCGACCCGCAGAAGAAGCAGGTCTACGACCTCGGCGGCGACCCGCTGTCCTCCTCCGGGGGCGGCGCGGGAGCCGGCTTCGGCGCCGGCTTCGGCAACTTCTCCGACATCATGGACGCCTTCTTCGGCCAGGCGGCCCAGCGCGGGCCCCGCTCGCGCACCCGCCGCGGCCAGGACGCCATGATCCGGATCGAGGTGACCCTGGACGAGGCCGCCTTCGGCACCACCAAGGAGATCCAGGTGGACACCGCCGTCGTCTGCACCACGTGCAGCGGCGAGGGTGCCGCCCCCGGTACCTCCGCGCAGACCTGTGACATGTGCCGCGGCCGCGGTGAGGTCTCCCAGGTCACCCGCTCCTTCCTGGGCCAGGTCATGACCTCCCGGCCCTGCCCGCAGTGCCAGGGCTTCGGCACCGTGGTCCCCACTCCCTGCCCGGAGTGCGCGGGCGACGGCCGGGTGCGCTCCCGCCGCACCCTGACCGTGAAGATCCCGGCCGGTGTGGACAACGGCAACCGCATCCAGCTGGCCGGTGAGGGCGAGGTCGGCCCCGGCGGCGGCCCGGCGGGTGACCTCTATGTGGAGATCCACGAGAAGAAGCACCCGGTCTTCCAGCGCCGCGGCGACGACCTGCACTGCACGGTCACCATCCCGATGACCGCGGCCGCGCTGGGCACCAAGGTGCCGCTGGAGACCCTGGACGGCGTCGAGGAGATCGACATCCGCCCGGGCACCCAGTCCGGCCAGTCCGTCCCGCTGCACCAGCGCGGTGTCACGCATCTGCGCGGCGGCGGCCGGGGTGACCTCATCGTCCATGTCGAGGTGACCACGCCCACCAAGCTTGACCCGCAGCAGGAGGAACTGCTGCGCCAGCTGGCCAAGATGCGCGGCGAGGAGCGTCCGATGGGCGAGTTCAAGCCGGGGCAGCAGGGGCTGTTCTCCCGGCTGAAGGACGCGTTCAACGGCCGTTGAACCGCTCCGGGCTCCGGCAAGTGCCCCTGAAACGCCCGCCGTTCGCCCGCTGAACGGTGGTACGGACCGGCCGCCCGGCCCGTACCACCGCCGCCCGATTCGGCACCCGGCGTCACCCGTGCCACGATGTGGCCATGGCTTCTGACCCCCGGCGGACGGCCGCGCTGACCGGCCTGCTCCGGCATCCGATCGTGCAGGCTCCGATGGCGGGCGGCGCCTCCTGCCCGGCCCTGGCCGCGGCCGTCTCCGACGCCGGGGGCCTGGGCTTCCTGGCCGCCGGTTACAAGACCCCGGCGGCGATGTACGAGGAGATCAAGCAGCTGCGCGCCGCCACCTCCCGGCCCTTTGGCGTCAACCTCTTTATGCCGCAGCCGCCCGCCGCCGATCCGGCCGCGGTGGAGGTCTACGCGGAGCAACTGGCGGGCGAGTCCACCTGGTACGAGACCCCGCTGGGCGACTGGGACCGGCCCGCCGACGACGCCTATGAGGCCAAGCTGGCCATTCTGCTCCAGGATCCGGTGCCGGTGGTCTCCTTCACCTTTGGCTGCCCCTCCTCCCAGGACCTCGCCGCCCTTTCCCGCGCCGGCTCCCTCACCGTGGTCACCGTGACCTCGGCCGCCGAGGCGCTGGCCGCGCGGGCGGCGGGCGCGGACGCGGTGTGCGCCCAGGGCATCGAGGCCGGCGGCCACCAGGGCACCCACCATGACGACCCCTATGCCGACCACGCCGGCTCCGGCCTGCTGGCCCTGCTCACCGAGGTGGTGGAGACCGTCGATCTGCCCGTCCTCGCGGCGGGCGGTCTGATGCGCGGCGCCCAGATCGCGGCCGTGCTGGCCGCCGGCGCGGTCGCCGCCCAGCTGGGCACCGCCTTTCTGCCCTGCCCCGAGTCCGGTGCGCACCCCCTGCACAAGGCGGCCCTGACCGACCCCCTGTTCACCCGCACCGAACTCACCCGGGCCTTCTCCGGCCGCCCCGCCCGCGGCCTGCTGAACCGCTTTATGCAGGAACACGGCCCTTACGCCCCGGCCGCCTATCCCCAACTCCACTACCTCACCGCCCCCTTGCGCAGGGCGGCCGCGGCCGCGGGCGACCCCCAGGGGCTCAACCTCTGGGCGGGGCAGGGCCACCGCCTGGCCCGTGAACTTCCGGCGGCCCGCCTGGTGGCGGTCCTGGCCGCCGAACTCGACGCCGCCCGTGCGTCGTTGCACCACCCCACCCGAGGGAGCGAATCATGACAGCCCCGGTCTTCCTGGTCGAAGAGAACTCCCTCACGGGTGTGTTCCCCGGCACGGTCTTCCCCCTGGACGGCCCCGAGGGCCGCCATGCGGTCTCGGTCCGCCGGCTGCGCGTCGGCGAGGAGATCGTCCTCACCGACGGCGCCGGTACGGGCGCCTTCGGCACCGTCGCCGCCATCGAGGGCAAGGACCGTCTCGATGTCGCCGTCACCTCCATCCGCTCCGAGCCGGAGCCCCGGCCGCGCATCACCGTCGTCCAGGCCCTGCCCAAGGGCGACCGCGGTGAACTGGCCGTGGAGACCATGACCGAGACCGGGGTGGACGCCATCGTCCCCTGGGCGGCGTCCCGTTGTGTCACCCAGTGGAAGGGCGACCGCGGCCAGAAGTCCCTCACCAAGTGGCGCTCCACCGCCCGCGAGGCGGGCAAGCAGTCCCGCCGCCTCCGCTTCCCGGCGGTGGCCGACCTGGCCACCACCAAGCAGCTGGCCCCCCTCCTGGCCACCGCCGCCTTCGCCGCCGTCCTCCACGAGGAGGGCAGCACCCCCCTGGCCACCGCCCCCCTCCCCGAGACCGGCGACATCATCCTGATCGTCGGCCCCGAAGGCGGCGTCTCCCCAGAGGAGTTGGCCACCTTCGAGCAGTCCGGCGCCCGGCCGTACCGCCTGGGCCCCAGCGTCCTGCGCACCTCCACCGCGGGCACGGCGGCAGCGGCACTGCTGCTGGGGCGGACGGGGCGGTGGGGCTGAGCGGGGCCTGCCCAGTCGTGCGCTACGCCCTCAGCGGATCCCCTCGTCCATCAGGACATACAGCAGCCCCACCAGCGACCCGCTGCTGACGATCTCGCGGCGGTCGATCATGCTGCGGAGCCGGGTCAGCGGAATCCACTCGATGCGGTCGGACTCGTTCTTCTCGGTGGGCGGGCCGATATGGGTGGCGCCGTCCGCGCGGAAGACGAAGTGCTGGGAGTCGGTGATGCCATTGGCCGGCTCGGCGTAGATCAGGGGGCGCATGGGGCCGGGGCGCCAGCCGGTTTCTTCCTCGACCTCGCGGGCCGCGGTCTCGGCCGGGGTCTCACCGGGTTCGATCAGGCCCATGGGCAGCTCCCAGGCCCAGGCGTCGGTGATGAAGCGGTGCCGCCACATCATCAGGATCTCGCGGTGGTCGTTGACCACCGCGCCGACGGCCAGGTGCCGCAGCCGCAGTACATGGTGCTCCTCGCGGTAGCCGTCGGGCTGTTCGACGTCCACCAGGCAGAGGTTGACCCAGGGGTTGGTGTAGATCTCGCGCTCGCCGTAGGTCTTCCACCGCATGCGTACAGGATGGCAGAGGGCGAAGGCGGCTCAGCCGCGCCGGATTCGCGCGGTGCCCGCTTCGAGGTCGATGCCCATCCGGGGCGGCGCGCCGTCCTCGGTGTTGTCGCGGCGCAGCAGATCAACCCGGCGCTGTTCCTGCTGCACCCGCTTGTTGGCGTTGAAGAAGGCGTGCAGCTCCTCGGTGGCGGCCGCGCCCGGGCCGAGGCCGGCGCGGCCGGGGCGCCGCAGGAGGTACCGGGCCGAGGCCACGGTGAAGGGGACGATCACCAGAACCGTCATCAGCAGCAGGCTCGTCAGCATCATCACATCAGGTCAACGTGCCCACGAGGGAAGGAAGTTCCCGGATCGGGTGATGAGGGCGGCTCACTCGTACAGCTTGTCGATGAACTCCGTCAGCCGTGCCCTCAGCCGTGCCGTCTGTTCCTCCAGGGAGAGCGACTCATGGAGGCGGGCGCCTATGCCGTCCACGGTCTTCAGGCCCCGGAGGTAGAGGGAGCAGGCCAGGTCGGTGCATATATAGGCACCGGCCGAGTTGCCCTCGCGGCCCGCGGCGCCGGCCTTGCGGGCGGTGAGCAGGGAGACACCGTTGCCGGGGTGGGTGGTCAGGCACAGCGAGCACATGCTGCGGTGCAGGAAGCCGCGCTGCTGGGCGGGGAAGCGCAGGGCGACGCCGACCAGGCGGTCCTCGCGCTCCGCCACCAGATAGCTGCGGTTGGGCGCGGCGGGGTCGCGCCAGCCCAGGAAGTCCAGGTCGTCCCAGGGCTGTTCGGTGAGGTCACGGGGCAGGGAGAGGCGCTTGGCCTCGCCCTTGGAGCAGTTGATGAAGGAGGTGCGGATGTCCTTCTCGGTGACGGGCTTCATAAGAGGGAGCCAATCATGCCTAGACTGTCTAGGCAAACTATTAATTCAATTAGGAAGCGAGGTAACCATGGCACGTGCGGGACTCTCCGCCGAGCGCCTCACCAGAGCGGCGGCCGACCTGGCGGACGAGGTCGGCCTGGAGAAGGTGACCATCTCCGCGCTGGCCCGCGGCTTCGGGGTCAAGGACGCCAGCCTCTACTCCCATGTCAAGAACCTTCAGGATCTGCGGGTGCGCCTGGCCCTGCTGGCCGGTGGAGAGCTGATCGACCGGATCGGGGCCGCCGTCGCGGGACGGGCGGGCAAGGACGCCCTGGTGGCGTTCGCCGATGCCTACCGGGAGTACGCCCTGGCCCACCCCGGCCGGTACGCGGCCACCCAGATCCGGATGGACCCGGCCGTGGTGGCCGAGGCCCCCGCCCTCGCCCGTACCGCGGAGATCACCTACGGCATGCTGCGCGGCTACGGCCTGGCCGAACCGGACCTCACCGACGCGGTGCGCCTGCTGCGCAGCACCTTCCATGGCTTTATCAGCCTGGAGGCCAGCGGCGGCTTCGGGCACGCCCGCCCGGTGGAGCTGTCCTGGCGGCGGACGGTCGAGGCGCTGCATCTCGCGCTGGAGAACTGGCCGAAGACGGAAACCGAGGAGGAGGCCGCCGGGCGTTAGGGCGGTGTGCCCGGCGGCCGGGGCGGTCAGCCGCAGGCCGTTCCGGTCCGCCGGGGATCCAGCCGCAGCGGGTCGGCGGTGCCATTGACCCGCAACTTCCCATAGCCATGGGACTTCAGCCAGGAACACCGGCCCTCGGTGGTCGGGGCCACCGACTGCGGGAAGACGGTGGGAACACAGACACCGGCCGTGCCGTAGTGGCGGTCGCAGCCGGAGATCTGCGGGGATACCGGCTGTGAACTCCGCTGCTTCATGGGCGACTTGGGGTCATGGGACATATGGCGGGCGAAGTCGTGCGTCATGGGGGAGGCCAGTGCGTCCGGCCCGCCCAGGTGCACCCAGGAGGCCACCGAGGGCACCCCGGCCGCGTCCACCGCGAAGAGCATGTACCAGCCGGGCGGCGCCAAGTTGGGGTTGCTGGTGACATTGAGGTCGATGGTGGTGCCATCGGAGCCCACCGTCATCGGCAGGTCCACAAAGCGCTGGTTGGGGTCGGAGGAGTGGGTGACCGCCGCCGGGCGGATCAGCTCGGCCTTGACCACCGGGCGGTCCACCGTGATGCGCTGGGTGCTTGCGTACTGCCACTTGTCATTGGCCACCGAAGTGATCTGCGGCCGCGCCCCCTTGAAGAGATAGGGCGGGGTGTAGATGGAGACATGCTCGTCGAAGGTGCCGTTGCCGGGGTTGTCGCCGACCGCCATCACCCGGCCGTCCGGCAGCAGAAAGGCCGAGGAGTGATACGTCCGCGGAATGGGGTCGGTGGCCATGCCGGGCTTGAAGGAGTTGCTCGCCGGGTCGTACATGGACGCCTCGAAGACCGGGTCGGCCCGGTCGTGCAGACCGCCGCCGGTCTCCAGCACCTGGCCGTCCGGCATCAGCACCGCGGAGACATACATCTTGCCCTGGGCGCCGCTCTCCGGCTTCGGGCCCTGCCCCATGTCCACCGTGCCCTGGGGCAGCAAGGGCCCGGGCAGATAACGGGGACTGGCCTGCTTGAGGTCGATCAGATCGGTGAGCCGGCTCGCCTCCGGGTTGTCATTGACATTGCCGCCGCCCATGGTGAGCACCCGCTGATCCTGGGCGGGCGGCAGCAGCACGCTCATCGACTGGTCGCGGTGGTCCTTGTCCTGGAGGCCGGGTACATCGGTGATGGTGTTGGCGTTGTAGTCGTAGATGGAGGCGCCGGTGCCGGGGGTGCCATTGCCGAAGACATGGCTGCCGGAGTAGAAGAGCCGCCCGTCCTGCATCAGGATCATGGACGGATACAGGCCCCAGTACGACCAGGTCTGGTTGACCTGGTTGCCGGGCAGCCACTTCTGCTGGGCGGCGGAGAACTTCTGGGCGGTGACATTGCCGCTGGAGTCCTGCTTGAGGCCGCCGAAGGTGATCACATCGCCATTGCCCAGCTCGGTCGCGGAGGGGTACCAGTGGCCGTCGTCCAGGTCGTTGACCCTGGTGTACGACTCGGTGTCGGGGTCGAAGAGATAGCTGTCCTTGAGGCCCTCATAGCCATGGCTGCCATCGGCCGCCGGATAGGACTTATTGCCGCTCATGATCAGCACCCGGCCGTCGGAGAGCTGGACATGGCCGCCGCAGAACATGTCCACCGGGGTGGGAACGGTCTTGAACGAGCCCGTCTTCGGGTCATAGACGGCGGAGGAGAAGGTGCCCGCCTTGAACAGGCCGGGGTCATTGCCGGAGCCGGCCACCAGCAGCACCTTGCCATTGCGCAGCACTACCGAGTGCATGCTGCGCACCGGGTTGCGGAACGGCATCACCTGCCAACTGCCCTTGGTGCAGGCGTCCCCCGCGGTGCAGACCGCGCCGGTGGCGGGCTGGGTGGCGTCCTCCATGTCGTAGTCGTCGGAGACCACGGTGCCCGGTCCATAGACCGATACGCCCCAGGTGAGCTGGTCGGTGTTGGGCGGAACCACGGGGGTACGGACCGCTGCCTGCGTATAACCCTGGCTCACCGGCAGCGACTTGAGGTCGGTCCAGTACTGCCAGCCCTGCTGGACGTCATGCCGGAAGACCGTGATGGCCGCGTCCGGAGTGGTGGACTTGTACCACAGCGACAGGTCGTACTGCCGGGACGGCGTCACTCCCGGGGCGCAGGAGGTGTTCTCCAGCATCATCGCCTTGCGGTCGCCGTTCACCCGGCGGGTGAGGGTGATGGACAGCGCCTTGCTGCCGCTGTGCGCCTGCTCGGGGCCGGTGGTGGTGACGGTGAAGTCATTGTCGCCCCAGCCGGCCTTCTCCCAGCAGGTGGGCATGCCATCCGAACCGGTGGACTCAAAGCCCGGGTTGACCACGAGATTGGATCCGGCCCTGGCCGGATGGGGAGTGGCCAGCAGCAGTCCCATGGAGGCGCCGGTGGCGAGGAGCAGGGCGCTCGCGGCCCTGGTGCGTCTGGCTCTGAGAAAGGGGGTGCGCAGGGCCACTAATGATCCCTTCTGCTTCGGCGGTGGCGCCCGGGGCGCTTGCGGGGGAGATAGACCAGGGCCTCGGTGGCCACAAAACGCAGGACAAAGGTGGTGAGCAGGGCGAGCGCGGTGGCGGACAAGGCTCCCAGGTGCCCCACGCCGACCAGGAGGGCGATCAGCGGAATGCGCAGCAGCAGATCGGCATTGGCCAGCAGGGCGAAGCGCAGCACCCGGTCCGCCCAGTGGCGGTGGCCCCGGCGTTGGCGGAAGAGCAGGGCCTCGGTGAGAACGAAGTTCCACAGCACGCCGAACTGGTTGGCCACGATCTCGGCCGGGAGGTAGTACATCCCGGCGGAGATCAGCAACTTGAGGCCCAGGAGGTTGGGCAGAAAGCCGGTGAGGCCGATCAGCCCAAAGGTGACCAGCCGGGCCAGCGGGAGCCCCAGCCGGTTGCCGGGCGTGGCGGTGGGCGCGGTGGCGGCGGCCTCGGCCCGCAGGGTGTCGGGTACGGTCATCGGCCCGCCCGGTTGACCCGGCGGATCTCGATCCGGTCCACCCCGGCGCCGAAGACGGCCACGGCCCGGGAGTTGCGCAGGGCGGCCCGCACCAGGGGGAGGGTGGCCGCGTCCCGGCGTACGGTCGGTGAGGCGACCACATAGTCCAGGTCCCGCCAGCCATGCGGCAGGGTGCTGCCGACCGCCGGATCCAGATCGGCCTTGTAGAACCAGATCACCCCGGTGCCGGGCCGGTAGCCGGAGTGCACCAGGTCCAGCCAGATGGCGTCATCGGCGAGGACCCTGGTACGGGCCGGCCGCGGCACCCGGGCCGTATCACCCAGCCAGGAAGCGGCCTGCCGATAGGGCGAGTTGGCGTCGGCCGTCAATGCGATCCGGTCCCCGTGATACCAGCGGGGGACGACCAGCAGCGCGCATCCGGCGGCCAGGGCGGCCACCACGGTACGGCGGGCCGGCGCATTCCGGGTGCCGCCCCGGCGTACGGGCTGAAGACCGGTCCGGGCGAGCCCGGCGGCACGGGGCGAGGTTCCGGTAGTCCCCGCCAGGACGCCGCCCGGCACCGCACCGGCAACCGCTTGCGCGTCGCCCGAGGCCCGGCCCAGGAGCCGTCCCACCGGCCGCTGGGGCGAGGGTGCGCCCGGCACCGCGAGGCGCCGCGCCGGTCTCCGCATCGGCAGGCGCCCCCGCAGCACCGCATGGGTCACCGAGGCGGCAACCCCCGCCAGGGACAGGGCCAGGAAGGGCAGGGCCTGGATGATGTACATGGCCGGGAGGTAGCCGGAGGGGCGCAGGGCGACCAGGGCCAGGATGGCGGCGGCCAGGGCGGGACCGGCCAGGGCGCGGCCGGTGACCGACCAGCGGGCCGAGGCCAGCAGCAGCACCGTGGCGGCCGGCCCGCCCAGTGGCAGCACCGTGTCGTAGTAGAGCCAGGAGTGCAGGGCGGCGTGCGCGCCGGAGTGCGGATCCAGGATGAAGCCCGAACCGGCCCGGTTCAGCTGGTACTTGATGCCGTCGATCAGCGAGACATGGCCGGGGCCGGGGAACAGCTCGTTGTTGAGCAGCGCATAGAGCGGATAGGTCAGGCCGATCAGGCCGCAGGCGGTGACCGCCCCGGTCACCGCGAACTTGCGGGTGTCACGGTGGCTGTGCCGCCACATGGTGACCAGCAGCGCGGGCAGCACCACCAGCATGGTCTCCTTGGACAGCACCGACACCGCGGCCGCCAGCCCGGCCCCGAAGTGGTGCCAGAGGTGCCGCCGTGGCGAGGCCGCCAGGAAGAAGGCCAGCAGCATCCACAGCACCGCGATGTTGTCCAGGAAGATCTCCCGCTGGAGCACCACCGCCAGCGGGGACAGGCCGAACAGGGCCATGGCCAGGGCGGCCGCCCAGCGCGGCAGGCCCAGCCGCCGGGCCAGTGCGAAGAGCAGCACCGCGCTCACCGCGGTCACCAGCAGCATGGCCGGCCGCATCGGGGCCACCGAGAGGGTGGCCGGGGCCAGCACCGAGGGCAGCCAGGTGACCACCGCCAACTGCAGCCAGCCCAGCGGCGGATGGTCGTACCAGTAGGTGTAGTGCGCCAGGCCCTTGTCCTGCTGTACGGCCCAGGCCTGGGCGAGATAGGTGCCCTCGTCATCGCTGAGCGCCGGGAAGCCGGTGATGTTCCAGCCCTGGACGCAGACGATCGCGGCCAGCACCGCCGCGCAGACCAGCAGATCCGGGCGGGAGGTGCGCAGCCCGAGCACCGGCGGGCGGGGCGCCGGCGGCGGTATGCGTTCGCGTCTGGGCGCGGTGGGCAGGGTGGTGGTCACGCGGGCACATCCTCGCCGGTGAGGTGTGCGCCCACATGCCGGGTGAGCTCCCAGTCACTGCGGCCGCGCTGCTCCCGCCAGACCGCGCGCACCGCGGCCCCGGCGAGCAGCAACTGGTAGAAGGGGCCGCCGGCCACCAGCTTGGCGTAGTGCACCGGCCGTACCCGCAGCCCGTACTGGACGCCGAAGTCATGCAGCCCGACAACCTCGAAGGCGAAGGTGACCAGGGCGGTGATGGCGGGCAGGAAGGCCACGATGGTGACCCCCACCGGCACATCGGGCAGCAGCGCTATGCCGATGTCGATGGGGATGATGACGCCGGTGAACGCCTGCATAAAGGGCGTCATCAGGGTGTAGCGGGCCAGCATCCGCTGCGGCAGGCTGGGCAGTTGGCGCCAGTCCCGCTTGCGGTAGACCTGAAGGAAGCCCTGGTTCCAGCGGGTTCGCTGTTTGAGCAGGCTCATCAGGCTGCCGGGGGTCTCCTCCCGGGTGACCATCTCCGAGTCATAGGCGACCACCACCCGCTTGCCCCGGCTGGACAGCCGCACCCCCAGATCGCAGTCCTCGGCAAGGCAGTCGGGATCCCAGCCGCCGGCCTCGCGCAGCACCTCGGTGCGGACGAAGACGGTGTTGCCGCCCAGCGGGATAAAGCCCTTGGCCGCGTGCAGATGCAGCCGGCTGCGGAACCAGAAGAAATACTCCAGGCAGTTGCGCAGGCTGTACCAGCTGGAGTGGAAGTTGATCAGCTGGACGCCGCCCTGCACCACATCCGCCCCGGTGGAGCGGAAGGCGTGATCGACATGGCTGAGCAGCTCCGGGTGGACCTGGTCCTCGGCGTCGAAGACGCCCACCACCTCGCCCCGGCAGTGCGGCAGCGCGGTGTTGAGCGCCTTGGGCTTGTTCTTCTTCTCATGGGTGTCCGTGATCACCCGCACCCGGTCCGGCGCGGTGGCGGCCACCCGCCGGGCGACCTCGGCGGTCTCCGGGTCGTCATGACCGATGATCACCAGCACTTCGAAGTCGCCATGGGTGGACTCCAGCAGCCGGTTGACGGTGTGCTCCAGCACGGCCTGTTCATGGCGGGCCGGGACCAGCAGCGAGAAGCTCAACGCCCCCTCGCCGCTGGGCGGATGGAAGCGGGTGGCGGCCAGCGTCTCGGGAGTGCGCCAGGCGTGCATCTGCCACCAGAGGGTGAAGGCCGCCATCCAGAACAGGGCCAGTGACACCAGACAGACAACGGCGGAGATGAACAACGGCCCCCCTTGGAACTGCCCCGGCACGCCGGGGCATCACACACGCGCTCCCCTGTACGCGCGTTCCCCCAAGGAGAGAGTAAGGGGGGAAGGTGAAGCTTGGGTGTGAAACCTATAAAACCTTGTTTCACAAATACCTCTGCCGGGGCCTGGGGCCCTGCCCGGTAACATCCGCATAAACAGTGAGCCGACGACCCTTTAAGGAGCTGAGCGGTGGCGGGAGAACCGCAGGCGGACTGCCTGTTCTGCAAGATTGTCGCGGGGGAGGTGCCGGCGACCGTCGTCCGGGAGACCGAGACCACCGTCGCGTTCCGCGACATCAACCCCCAGGCGCCCACCCATGTCCTGGTGATCCCCAAGGTGCACCACCCCGACGCCGCCTCGCTGGCCGCCGCCGAGCCCCAGGTGATCGCGGACATACTGCGTGAGTCCGGCGAGATCGCCGCCCTGGAGGGCGTGGCCGAGAAGGGCTACCGGGTCGTCTTCAACACCGGTTCCGGCGCCGGGCAGACCGTCTTCCACGCCCACCTGCATGTGCTCGGCGGGCGCGGGCTCAACTGGCCGCCCGGGTAGTCGCCTTGTCCGTCCGTGAACTGGTGATCCTGGGCACCGCCAGCCAGGTGCCCACCCGCCACCGCAACCACAACGGCTATGTGCTGCGCTGGGACGGCGAGGGCCTGCTGTTCGATCCCGGCGAGGGCACCCAGCGGCAGATGCTGCGCGCCGGGGTGGCGGCCCATGACCTCAACCGGATTTGTGTCACCCACTTCCATGGCGACCACTCACTGGGGCTGGCCGGGGTGATCCAGCGGATCAATCTTGACCGGGTGCCGCACCCGGTCACCGCGCACTACCCGGCCAGCGGCCGGCGCTTCTTCGAGCGGCTGCGCTATGCCACCGCCTACAAGGAGATGGTCAAGCTGGCGCCCGAGCCGGTCTCCGGCGAGCGGCAGATGCTGGCCCGTACCAAGGGGTATGAGCTGAGTGCCCGGCGGCTGTCGCATCCGGTGGAGTCCTATGGCTACCGTCTGGTGGAGCCGGACGGCCGGCGGATGCTCCCCGAGCGGCTGGCCGAACTCGGCATCGCCGGGCCGGACATCGGCCGGCTCCAGCGCCAGGGCTCGCTGGGCGGCGTCACCCTTGACCAGGTGAGCGAGGAGCGGCGCGGCCAGCGCTTCGCCTTCATCATGGACACCCGGCTCTGCGAGGGCGTCTTCGAACTGGCCGAGGGCTGCGACCTCTTGGTGATCGAGTCCACCTTCACCGACGAGGACCGGGTGCTGGCCACCGAGCACGGCCACCTCACGGCGGGCCAGGCGGCCCGGGTGGCGGCCGAGTCGGGCGTCCGGCATCTGGTGCTGACGCACTTCTCGCAGCGCTATGACGACCCGGAGATCTTCGAGCGGCAGGCCCGGGCGGCTGGGTTCGCGGGCGAACTGACCGTCGCCCGGGACCTTATGACGGTGCCGGTCCCCAAGCGGGCGTAGGGCGCCCCTGAGGGGGGCGCCCCGAAACCGGGGCACCCGGTTACGGCAGGTAGTACATCGGGTTCGGCAGCTTGTAAGTGCGCTCGCTGTAGCCGCCCTTGAGGTCGCTGTACTGGTCGCCGAAGTTGGCGACGATGCGGTAGCCCTCGGACTCGATGTGCTTGCGGGTGCCCGACTTGTACTCGATGGTGGTGCACTTGGCACCGCACGCCAGGTAGGCCGGCGGGGTCTTCTTGTTCTTCAGGAAGAAGTGGGCCCGGTCGGCCACCGGCTTGTAGCCCGCGTTCTTCAGGTTGCGCACGCTCCAGGCCCGCTGGTGCTCGTCCCGGCCGGTGACATAGAAGACCGTGATGCCCTTGGACTGCGCCCAGTTGACCAGCTTGGGCATGCCGAAGACGGCCGGCATGTCGGTGGACTTCAGGTACGCGTCCTGGGACTGCGGGGTGAAGGCGAAGCCCTGCTGGAGCTCGTAGTTGTAGGTGAGCAGCGTGGTGTCGTCCACGTCCAGCACAATGGCCGGCTTGACCTTGTTGTGCTTGGCGTTCTTGACGACCTGCTCCAGCTGCTGCTTGGCCTTGGCCTCCACGCCTTCGACCTGCTTGGCGTAGTTGCTGTTGGCGGACGCCCAGTGCCGGCCCTTGGAGTCCACGGTGTCGCCGTAGTACGCCTTGATCTTGTCCTGGACCTGGGTGAGGTTCGGGATCTCCTTGTCGGTGACCGGGACCGAGTGGCCGGCGGTGGCCGCCCCGGCGGCGTACAGGCCGGCCCCGACGGCGAGGGCGGCGGTGGCTGCGGCGATACGGACGCGCGTAGACAACGTGTCAGCTCCTGATAAGCAAAGGTGGGTGCAGCGCGAAAGCTAGGGCTTGGCGCCGCACCCGGTCAATGTCACTCTTCTCACGCCACCGCTCGGTCGAGAATGCGGGCGGCCACCGCTGGGGAGTCCACCAGCGGATGCAGCGCCAGGGCCCTTAGCGCCAGGTCCTGGTCCTGGCCCAAGGCCGCCTCGATCACGGCCCGTTCCACCGCCTTGAGCTGGAACATCAGCCCCAGCTGGTCCTCCCGCAAAGGGGCGCCGGGCAGCGGCTGGGCGCCCTTGGCGCTCACCTCGCAGACCGTCTCGATGACCGCCTCATGGTCCAGCTCCGGGACGACGCCGCCATTGCGGACATTGAGGATCAGCCGGGTGCGCTCATCCCGGGACACCGCCCGCATCAGCGCCAGCGCCACCCGGTCGTAGCCGCCGCCCTCCAGGTCACAGGAGTCGCGCTGCCAGCCGCCGCTGGCCGCCCGGCTGTCGGCCATATAGGTCTCCTCGCGCTGGAGCCGGGCGCGCTCCCAGAGCTCATGGGCGCGCTCGGGGTCGGCGGCCGCCGCGGTGAAGAAGCCGCCCTGCTGCTCCTGGAGGAACTCCCCCCGGGTCTGCGCGGCCTGCCGGGCGGCCGCGAGGGTCTCCCGGCGGAAGTAGTAGTAGTGCAGATACTCATTGGGCAGCGCACCCAGCGCCCGCAGCCAGCGGCCGCCGAAGAGCTTGCCCTCCTCGATGCCGGCCAGCGCCGCGTCGTCCGCCAGCAGACCGGGCAGCAGTTCACGGCCGTCATGGCGCAACGACCGCAGCCAGCCGAGGTGGTTGAGCCCGAGATAGTCGTATTCGGCCAGCTCGGCGTCGATGCCCGCCGCCCGGGCGGCGCGGCGCACCAGGCCCACCGGGGAGTCACAGATCCCGATCACCCGGTCGCCCAGCACCGAGGACATCGCCTCGGTCACCATCCCGGCCGGATTGGTGAAGTTGATGACCCAGGCGTCCGGGGCCCGTTCCGCCACCAGTTCGGCGATCTCCATGGCCACCGGTACGGTCCGCAGCCCGTAGAGCACCCCGCCGGCGCCCACCGTCTCCTGGCCCAACACCCCCTCGCCCAGGGCGATCCGTTCATCCCGGGCGCGTCCCGCGGTGCCCCCCACTCTGATCGCCGAGAATACGAAGTCGGCCCCGCCCAGGGCCTGTTGCAGGGTGCGGGCGATTCTTACCGAGGGCGCGCCCGGCACCCCTTGCTCCTGGGCCGCCAGCACCGAGGAGATCACATCAGCACGGGTCGAATCCGTGTCATAGAGCACGAGTTCGGTGACGCGACCCGGCGCGTCGCGCCGCGCGTCGTCCAGCAGAGCCCGGTGGACCAGGGGCACCCGGAAACCACCGCCGCCGAGAATTGTCAGCCTCATGGCCGGAACGTACCGCAGCATCGGGCAGACTGTCCGGAACCGCATCCGCGAGAGGAGCCACGAGCCCAGATGCCGAATCCGTCCTCTTCCGCTTCCTCTTCCGCTTCCTCGTGCCAAGGGCCCTCGCCCGTGTGCCGGGAGCCCGCGCAGCCCGCCTTCGAGGGTGCGGCACCGGTCCTCGACCCGCTCGCCGAGGTCCGCTCCGGGGACGATCCGGCCACCGATGTCTTCCTCACCGGAACCGTCTTCCTGGACATCATCTTCACCGGCCTGGACTCCGCCCCGGTGCGCGGCACCGAGTCCTGGGCCCGGGGCATGGGCTCCAGCCCCGGCGGCATCGCCAATATGGCCACCGCGCTGGCCCGGCTGGGCCTGCGCACCTCGCTGGCCGCCGCCTTCGGCGACGATATGTACGGCGAGTACTGCTGGGAGGCGCTCTCCCGGGGCGAGGGCATCGACCTCAGCCAGTCCCGGGTGGTGCCCGGCTGGCACTCTCCGGTCACCGTCTCCATGGCCTATGAGGGCGAGCGCACCATGGTCTCGCACGGCCACCAGGCGCCCGAGACGCCCAGACCCGAGTGCCCCGGCCCGGCCCGGGCCGCGGTGGCCCTGCTGGAGCCCGGCAAACGGGAGGAGTGGATCGCCAGGGCGGCCCGGCGCGGCAGCCGGGTCTTCGCCGATGTGGGCTGGGACGACACCGGCCGCTGGGATCCTGACGACCTGGCCGGCCTGGAGCACTGCGAGGCTTTTCTGCCCAACGCCGAGGAGGCCATGCGCTACACCCGCACCGACTGCCCGCGGGCCGCGGCCCGGGCGCTGGCCGAGCGGGTGCCGCTGGCCGTGGTGACCATGGGGGAGAAGGGGGCGTACGCGGCCGACTCGCGCACCGGGGAGACCGCCGAGGTACCGGCGATCAATGTGGAGGCCCTGGACCCCACCGGCGCCGGGGATGTCTTTGTGGCCGCCTTTGTCACCGGCACCCTGGCCGACTGGCCGCTGCCCGACCGGCTGGCCTTCGCCTGTCTGACCTCGGCCCTCTCCGTCCAGGAGTTCGGCGGCTCGCTCTCCGCCCCCGGCTGGGTGGAGATCGCCGCCTGGTGGCAGCACCTGCGCTCCTATGACGACCAGGCCGGGGACGCGCTGCGCCGCTACTCCTTCCTGGACGGGGTGCTGCCCTCGGCGGCCCGGCCCTGGCCGCTGCGGCGGGCGGTGCCGACACTGGGCTTCCGCGGGCGGTAGCCGGATCCCTGCGGGGGCGGTAACCGGATCCGTGCGGGGGCGGCCCCGGCTCGTAAAACCCCTCGGAGGGGGCCCGGAGGGCGTCGTACCCTGGAGTCATCCAGGGTTCTCGACAGAGAAAGAGGGGTTGAGCAGGCCAGAGAGCCGGCCCATGACTCAGACACCCACACGACCGCAGGCACAGGCCCGCTTCACCGTCCCGGCCAAGCACCCCATGGTGACCGTACTGGGCTCCGGCGATGCGCTGCTGCGCGTGATCGAGAAGGCTTTTCCGGCCACGGACATCCATGTCCGCGGCAATGAGGTCAGCGCTACCGGCGAGCAGCATGAAGTCGCCCTGGTTCAGCGCCTGTTCGACGAGATGATGCTGGTGCTCCGGACCGGTGCGCCGATGACGGAGGACGCGGTGGAACGCTCGATCGCCATGCTGCGCGACGAGGAGAGCCAGGCCGAGACGCCTGCCGAGGTGCTCACCCAGAACATCCTCTCCAGCCGGGGCCGCACCATCCGTCCCAAGACGCTCAACCAGAAGCGCTATGTGGACGCCATCGACAAGCACACCGTGGTCTTCGGCATCGGCCCCGCCGGTACCGGAAAGACCTATCTGGCCATGGCCAAGGCGGTGCAGGCGCTCCAGTCCAAGCAGGTCAACCGGATCATCCTGACCCGGCCCGCGGTGGAGGCGGGGGAGCGGCTGGGCTTCCTGCCCGGCACCCTCTACGAGAAGATCGACCCCTATCTGCGGCCGCTCTACGACGCCCTGCACGACATGCTCGACCCCGACTCCATCCCCAGGCTGATGGCCGCCGGGACGATCGAGGTGGCGCCGCTGGCCTATATGCGCGGCCGGACGCTCAATGACGCCTTCATCATTCTCGACGAGGCCCAGAACACCAGCCCCGAGCAGATGAAGATGTTCCTCACCCGGCTCGGCTTCGACTCCAAGATCGTGATCACGGGTGATGTCACCCAGATCGACCTGCCGGGCGGCACCAAGAGCGGTCTGCGCCAGGTCCAGGAGATCCTCCAGGGTGTGGACGACGTCCACTTCTCCATCCTCACCAGCAATGATGTGGTGAGGCACAAGCTGGTGGGCCGTATTGTCGATGCGTACGACAGGTACGACAGCCGCGCCGCGCAGTAACCGGCGCAGTGATCGAGAAGCAGGAGCCACCCAGCACCATGGCGATCGACGTCAACAACGAATCCGGCACCGAGGTCGATGAACAGGCGATCCTCGATGTCGCCCGCTATGCCCTGGCCCGGATGCGCATTCACCCGCTCTCCGAGCTGTCGGTCATCGTGGTTGACGCCGAAGCGATGGAGCAGCTGCATATCCAGTGGATGGATCTGCCCGGGCCGACCGATGTGATGTCCTTCCCGATGGACGAGCTGCGTCCGCCGGCCAAGGACGACGAGGAGCCCCCGCAGGGCCTGCTCGGTGACATCGTGCTCTGCCCGGAGGTCGCCAAGCAGCAGGGCGAGGCGGCGCCGACCCGGCACTCCATGGACGAGGAGCTCCAGCTGCTCACCGTCCATGGAGTGCTGCACCTGCTGGGCTACGACCACGAGGAGCCCGACGAGAAGGCCGAGATGTTCGGCCTGCAGGCCGCGATCATCGACGGCTGGCGAGCCGAGCGCGGCATCGAAGGGGCCTCCCCGGCTCCGACGATCACGTGACCGGCCAGCTGATCGCCGCCGCGGTCCTGCTGCTGATGGTGGCCTGGCTGGCCGCCTGCGCCGAGACCGGCCTCTCGGTGACCACCCGCTATGGCGCCGAGGAAGTGCTGCGCTCCGGGCGGCGTGGTGGCGCCAAGCTGATGGCGGTGGCCGCGGACCCCACCCGCTACCTCAATGTGGCGCTGCTGGTGCGCATCACCTGCGAGATGGCCGCCGGGGTGCTGGTCACCTATGTCTGTCTGCACTCCTTCGCCGAGACCTGGCAGGCGCTGCTGGCCGCGATGGCGCTGATGGTGCTGGTCTCCTATGTGGCGGTCGGCGTATCGCCGCGCACCATCGGCCGCCAGCATCCGCTGGGCACCGCCATCGCGGCCGCCTATGTTCTGCTGCCGCTGGCCCGGATCATGGGCCCGGTGCCCCGGCTGCTGATCCTGCTGGGCAATGCCCTCACCCCCGGCAAGGGGTTCCGGATGGGCCCCTTCGCCTCCGAGGCGGAGCTGCGGGCCATGGTGGACCTGGCCGAACGGGAGTCGCTGATCGAGGACGACGAGCGCCGGATGGTGCACTCGGTGTTCGAGCTGGGCGACACCCTGGTGCGGGAGGTGATGGTGCCGCGCACCGACCTGGTGGTCATAGAACGCGGCAAGACCATCCGGCAGGCGCTCACCCTGGCGCTGCGCTCCGGGTTCTCCCGGATCCCGGTCACCGGGGAGAACGAGGACGACATCGTCGGCATCGTCTACCTCAAGGACCTGGCCCGTAAGACGCATATCAGCCGGGACGCGGAGAGCGAGCTGGTCTCCACGGCCATGCGGCCGGCGGTGTTTGTGCCGGACACCAAGAACGCGGGCGATCTGCTGCGCGAGATGCAGCAGCAGCGGACGCACTGTGCGGTGGTGATCGACGAGTACGGCGGTACGGCCGGCATCGTCACCATCGAGGACATCCTGGAGGAGATCGTCGGCGAGATCACCGACGAGTACGACCGGGAGCTGCCGCCGGTGGAGGAACTGGGCGACGAGCGCTACCGGGTGACCGCCCGGCTGGACATCGGAGACCTCGGCGAGCTGTACGGCCTGGAGCTGGACGACGAGGACGTGGAGACGGTCGGGGGCCTGCTGGCCAAGCGGCTGGGCAGGGTGCCGATCGCGGGGGCGGTGGCGGAGGTTCCGCTCGCCACGCCGGGTCCCGATCCCACGCTGTCCGCACTCCGGCTCACGGCCGAGGCGGCAGCGGGGCGCCGCAACCGCATTGTGACGGTACTCGTCGAGCCAGTCCGAACCGTCTGAGCCAGCCCCGGCTTCCCGCTGCCGGGTGCGCCCCACCGGGGGCGCGGGGAGGCCATACGCCGCCGGGTGCCCCCGCCAGGGGCGCGGGGAACTGCGCGACCAGCCACCCACCGGCCTGCGGCCGAACGGCAACGGCCCTCGGCAGACGCCACACGTCGCCGGGTGCCCCCTCAGGGGCGCGGGGAACTGCGCGACCAGCCACCCACCGGCCCGCGGCCGAACGGCGACCGCCCTTGGCAGACGCCGTATCGTCGCCGGCGCGGGCCGGATTGGGCTGGTCGCGCAGTTCCCCGCGCCCCCAACGGGGGCGCACCCGGCGATGGGGCGGGCGTCTGCCAAAGACGCTCGGAGTTCGGCTGCGGGCCGGATTGGGCTGGTCGCGCAGTTCCCCGCGCCGCTGAGAGGGGCGCCCCGCACCGCCAAGTGGGGGAAGTCGCGCATAGCGCCGCGCACTGGGGATACCCGGGGGCAATGGTCCTGCTCAAAGCCATTGCCAGACCGCTGCTCTCCGCCTCGTTCCTCTCCAGCGGCCTACAGACGCTCAACCCACCCGAACCGCTGGTCAAGGCCGCCGCCCCCGTCGCCCTGGCCGTCGCCGAGCGCGTACCCGGCCTGCCAAGGGACGCCCGTACGCTGGTCCGCCTCAATGGGGCGGTCCATGTCGTGGCGGGAACCATGCTCGCCCTCGGCCGGTTTCCCAGGATCGCCGCGCTGACCCTGGCCGCCAGCCTGGTCCCCACCACCCTGGCCGGTCACGCCTTCTGGCAGGAGGAGGACCAGTTCAAACGGATGCAGCAGAAGATCCACTTCATGAAGAACGCATCCATCATGGGCGGCCTGCTGATCACCGCCGCCACGGGCGGAAAGACCCGGAACCGGTCCCGGTGCCACCCCCGGCACCGGCCGCAGGGGAGCCATCGATGAGCGAGTTCGAACGCACCCGGGCCATGCCCGCGATGCCCGAGGTGGTCTTCAACGAGGCTTGCGACCTAGGCCACTTGGGCAGCTGGCTGCCCGGCGATGTACATGTCCGCCCGCAGAATCCGCCCTCGGTCACCGTCCATGAGGACCGTACCGGCGAGGACGCCGCCGCCCTGGTGCGCACCGAGCCGGACCGGCTGCGCATGGAGTGGGGCACCAAGGAGGCCGGCCGCTACACCGGCTGGCTCCAGGTGAGCGCCCACAACGGCGGCGTCAGCCAGGTGACCGTGCATCTGACCTTCTTCGACGAGTCGCACGCCCCCGAGCCCAGCGCCATCGAGGAGGCGCTGGAGCAGAGCCTGGCCCGGCTGGAGGAGCAGGTCCGGCTGCGCGGCCCGGGGCCGGAGGGGCCGGGCTGAGCCCGGCGGCACCTCAGCGTCCCGCCCGCCGCCCCCGCAGCCCCAGCGCGATCAGCACCGCCACCACGGCCACCACCGCCGCGTCCACGCCCAGGCCGAGCCGTACGCCGCCCAGGGTGGCCTCGGCGAAGGAGGCGCCGCCGTCCTTGAGGTCCGCGGTGCGCGCCGAGGAGACCGCGCTCAGCAGCGGGATGCCCACCGTGATGCCCAGCTGCTGGGAGCTGGTCACCAGGCCGGTGGCCAGGCCCTGTTCATGGTCCGGCAGTCCGGAGGTGACGGTGACGCCATAGGCGACGATGGCCCACATATGGCCGACGCAGGCGATGGCCGCCGCCACCAGAGCCAGCCAGGCACCGGAACGCACTCCCAGCCCCAGCAGTACCGCGGTGCACACCGCCTGCACCGCCAGCCCGGTCACCAGGGTGTTACGGGCCCCGAACCGGGCGATCACCCGGGGCGCCACAATCCCGGCCCCCGCCGCGAACGCCCCCTGCACCCCGAAGACCAGGCCGGTACGGAAGGCGGAGAGCCTCAGCACCTCCTGCAGATACAGGGTGAGCAGAAAGACCACGGTGGTCATCATCGAGAAAGTGACCAGTCCGCCCAGGTTCCCCCAGGCGACCGTGCGCCGCCGCAGCATCGGCAGCGAGACCAGCGGCTGGGCGGCCCGCGATTCCACCAGGACGAAGGCGGCCAGCAGCAGCACCCCGGCCACCAGCGAGACCAGCACATCGGCGCCGCCGAAGCCGCGCTGGGCGGCGCTGGACAGGGCGTAGATCAGGGCCAGCAGACCACCGGTCACGGTCACCGCGCCCGGTATGTCGATCCGGGGCCGCTGCGGATGCCGGGACTCCGGCAGCAGCCCGGGCGCCAGGGCCAGCACCGCCACCCCGGCCACCGCCAGCAGTCCCATGGTGGAACGCCAGCCGAGGGCGTCCGTCATCACCCCGCCCAGCACCATGCCGACGGTGAAGCCCAGCGACAGTACGGTGCCGCTGACGCCCAACGCCCGTTCCCGCTGCGGTCCTTCGGCGAAGGTGGTGGTCAGCAGGGACATACCGGTCGGGACGATCACCGCCGCGCCCAGCCCCTGGAGCGTCCGCCCGGCCAGGAAGGCGGCCGGGTCCCAGGCCAGCGTGGCCAGCACCGAGGCGAGGGTGAACAGTGCCATCCCGGCCAGGAACAGCCGCTTGCGGCCCAGGAGATCGCCGATCCGGCCGAAGAGCAGCAGAAAGCCGCCGGAGGGCAGGGCGAAGGCGGTCACCGCCCACTGGAGATCGGCCTGGCCCATGCCGAGGTCCGAACCCAGCACCGGCAGTGCGACGTTGAGGATGGAGAAGTCCAGCGCGACGATGAACTGGGCGGCGCACAGCACCAGCAGGACCAGCTTTGCGCGGGCGGAGAGGGAGGGGTCGGGTGCCGCGGCCACCACCGGTGGGGCGGGAGAGGTGTCGATCGCCATGCCCCCACCCTCCGGTTTCCGGAATACCCATGGGGAGAAGGCGTTTATGGTGGTGGCCGCACCACCAGGCAGCAGGGGGAAGCCTTGACCACTCCGTCCACAAGGACCACTCCGTCCACAGCGTCCGCACGCCCCACGGCATCCGCGCGGCAGTCGCGCCGGCGGCCGGAGTTGCGGGAGTTCCTGATGAGCCGCCGGGCCAGGGTCTCCCCGGCCGAGGCCGGCCTCCCCGACGGCGGCGCCCGCCGCCGTACCCCCGGCCTGCGCCGGGAGGAGGTCGCGGTGCTCGCCGGCGTGGGCGCCAGCTGGTACCAGTGGCTGGAGCAGGGCCGGGACATCACCGTCTCCCCGCAGGTCCTGGACTCGGTGGCCCGGGTGCTCAAGCTGGACGGCACCGAGCGCCGCCACCTCTATGTACTGGCCGGGCTCAACCCGCCGCTGCCGGACGCCGCCTATCCGGAGGACTACCTCTGTGACGGCCTGCACCGGCTGATCGACGGCTGGATGCCCTACCCGGCGCACATCATGGACCCCTACTGGAACATCGTCGCCTACAACGAGGCGGCCGGTCTGGTGCTGGGCTTCCGCCCGGAGACCCGGCAGAACTGCCTGATCGACTTCTTCACCGACCCCTTCTACCGCTCGCGCGCCAACAACTGGCGGGAGAACGCGGAACATGTGGTCGCCCAGTACCGCGCCGCCTGCGCCGAGCGCCCGGAGGACGAGGGCTTCGCCGAGATCATCGCCGAACTCGCCACCACCAGCCCGGAGTTCGCCGAGCTGTGGGCCCGTAACGATGTGCGTCCCGCCGGGCAGCTGACCAAGGAGTACAGCCACCCGCTGGTCGGTGTCCTGTATCTGGAGGCCACCCAGCTGCGCGTCCCGGCCCGCCCGGACCTGGCGCTGGTCTTCCACAACCCGGTCCCGGACTCCGGCACCGCCGCCAAGCTGGAGTGGCTCACCAGCCCGGAGGGCCGCCGGGGCGGGATGTACTCGGTGGCCGGGTGAACCAGCGGTTTCACTATCCTCACCCCATGACGGACATCACCGCGCTCGGCCCCGAAGACCGCAAGCTGATCACGCTCGCCCGCGCCACCCGGGCCCGTAACGCCGTCCCCGAGGGCGCGGCGGTACGGGACGAGACCGGGCGCACCTATGTCGCCGGGACGGTCGCCCTGCCCTCCCTGGGGCTGAGCGCCCTGCGGACCGCGGTGGCGATGGCCGTGGCCAGCGGTGCGAAGTCCCTGGAGGCGGCGGCGGTGGTCTCCGAGGCGGCCGGGGTGCCGGAGGAGGACCGGGCGGCGGTCAGTGACCTGGGCGGCCCCGGGACCCCGGTGATACTGGCCGGGCCGGACGGCACCCCGCTCTCCGCGATCACCGCCGGCTGAGCCCCTCGATGTGGCTGATCGCCCCCTGATCGCCCCGCTGGTCTGCGCCGCCGGGGCGATCAGGGAGAATATGTGACATGGACAAGGCCCCCTCTTCCTCCCAGCAGCCCTTCCGCGCGGGCTTCGCGTGCTTCGTCGGCCGCCCCAACGCGGGCAAGTCGACCCTGACCAACGCACTGGTGGGGACGAAGGTCGCGATCACCTCCAACCGTCCGCAGACCACCCGGCACACCGTGCGCGGCATTGTGCACCGCCCGGACTCCCAGCTGGTCCTGGTGGACACCCCCGGTCTGCACAAGCCACGCACCCTGCTGGGCGAGCGGCTCAACGATGTGGTCCGTACCACCTGGGCCGAGGTCGATGTGATCGGCTTCTGCCTGCCCGCGGACCAGAAGATCGGCCCCGGTGACCGCTTTATCGCCACCGAGCTGGCCGCGATCAAGAAGACCCCCAAGGTGGCCGTGGTCACCAAGACCGACCTGGTGGACTCCAAGGCGCTGGCCGAGCAGCTGCTGGCCGTCCAGAAGCTGGGCCAGGAGCTGGGCATCGAGTGGGCGGAGATCATCCCCGTCTCGGCGACCGCCGGCAAGCAGGTCTCGCTGCTCGCCGACCTGCTGGTCGGCCTGCTCCCGGAGAGCCCCCCGCTCTACCCCGAGGGCGAGCTCACCGACGAGCCCGAGCAGGTCATGGTCGCCGAGCTGATCCGCGAGGCCGCGCTGGAGGGCGTCCGCGACGAGCTGCCGCACTCCATCGCCGTGGTGGTCGAGGAGATGCTCCCCCGCGAGGACCGCCCGGCGGACAAGCCGCTGCTGGACATCCACGCCAACCTCTATATCGAGCGCCCCAGCCAGAAGGGGATCATCATCGGCCCCAAGGGCGCCCGGCTGAAGGAGGTCGGCATGAAGTCCCGTAAGCACATCGAGGCGCTGCTGGGCACGCCGGTCTACCTGGACCTGCATGTCAAGGTCGCCAAGGACTGGCAGCGCGACCCCAAGCAGCTGCGCAGACTGGGCTTCTGACCGCTACGACCGGACTGGTCAGCCGGCGAGCCGGTCAGCCGGTGATGAACTCCCGTACCAGCTTGGCGAATTCCTCCGGCTTCTCGAAGAAGGCCACATGCCCGGCGTCGATCTCGGCGTACCGGCTGCCGCCGATGGCGGCATGCAGGGCGCGGCTGTGCTCCACGGGCACGGTGGCGTCCTGGGTGGCCCCGATGACCAGGGTCTCCGCCTGAACGCGCGGCAGCAGACGGCGGATGTCCACCCGGGTGTCGAGGTCCACATGGCGCAAAGTGCCGGGCGTGGGCGGCATATTGGCGACCAGCTGCTCGACCTGCGCACGCCCGATGGCGTTGAGGAAGCCATGGCTGAAGCCGGTCATGGCGACGAGGCGGCCGAAGGCGGCCGGGTCGCTCTCGCCCAACTGCTGCCAGAGCGCGAAGTTGTTGCGCAGATACTCGTCCCCCTCGGTGTGCGCCCAGCCCGCGACCAGGATCAACCGCCGTACCAGGTCCGGCCGCAGGGCGGCCGCGGCGGCGGCCACCGGCGCGCCCATGGAGAAGCCCAGCAGATCCACGGGCCCGCCGCCCGCGTCCTCGATCACGGCGATCACCTGGGCGGCCAGGCCCTCGACAGTCAGCGGGCCCCCGCCGTCGGTGGTGCGCTCGGTGCCGGAGAGATCCGCTGTGATCACGGTGCGGTCCTCGCCCGCCAGCACCGGCGCGATCTGCCCCCAGGTCAGCCCGGCGCCCGCGGAGCCGGTTCCATGGACCAGCAGCAGCGCGGGCTGTTCGCCGCCGCCCTCTCCGGTCCGGTCGTGGTGGACGTCGCGGTGGACGTCGTAGTGAACAAGGGCGTCGGCGACGGTCACGGTGGCCATGGTCGCTCTCCTTCGGCTGTCTCGCTGCTGCGGGCTACGGGCTACGGGCCCCTTTGGCCCGTCCCCGGCAACACTGCCGCCGCCCGCCCTCGCCCGGCAGAGACCTGATCAACCTGGGACCGGCAGTCCCTGGATACGGTCCGCGGCCGGGCAGGATGTCCGCATGACGATCAACCGCCCGGAACTCGCCGACTTTCTGCGCCGCTCCCGGGAGCGGATACGTCCGCAGGACGCGGGGCTGCCCGCCGGGCCCCGGCGTCGCACCCCCGGCCTGCGGCGCGAGGAGGTCGCGCAGCTGGCGGGCATGTCGGCGGACTACTACATCCGCCTGGAACAGGCCCGGGGCCCCCAGCCCTCCCCGCAGATACTGGCCGCCCTGGCCCGCGCCCTGCGGCTGACCTCCGACGAACACGACCACCTCTGTCTTCTCGCCGGCCACCAGCCGCCCGCCGGGGCCGCCTCCGGCGACCACATCGCCCCCGGCCTGCTGCATCTGCTCGGCCAACTGCCCACCACACCCGTCCAGATCCTCAGCGCCCTGGGTGATGTCCTGGCGCAGAACCCCATTGCCGAGGCCCTCCTCGGGGGCGTCTGCACCGTCTCCGAACACGGCCGCAATGTGGTCTGGCGCTGGTTCGCCGACCCGGCTGCCCGGGCCGCGTACCCGCCGGAGGAGCATGACCACTACAGCCGTCTGCACATCGCCGACCTGCGCGCCGCCATGGCCCGCCGCCCCGATGACCCGGCCGCGGCCCGTCTGCTGGCCCGCCTGCTGTCCACCGGCGAGGAGTTCACCCGGCTATGGGCGCTCCACGAGGTGGCCGTCCGCCGCCGGTCCCGGATGCGGGTGCTGCACCCGGAGACCGGGCCCCTGGTCCTCGACTGCCAGGTCCTCCTCGCCCCCTCCGGCGACCAGCGCGTCATCATCCTGACCCCGCCGCCCGGTTCGGAGGCGGTACAACGGCTGGCCCTGTTGCGTGAGTTGAGCAACGAGGCGTTTGCGGCCGTCGGTTGATTGGTACGGGGTTGAACTGGCCCGGTTTCCGCAGCGGGAAGGCGGGTTACGGGAAGGAAACCCGCCCATGTTCAATGACCAAGTATCCATAGTGACCGGTGCGGCTTCCGGAATGGGCCTGGCACTCAGCCGCCGGCTCCTGGCAGCCGGGGCGAAGGTGGTGATGGCCGATATCGACGGGGAGCGGGTCGCCCAACTCGCCGCCTCGCTGGGCGAGTCGGCGCACCCGTACACCGTGGATATGACCCGGGAGGCGGAGGTCACCGCCCTGGTGGACGAGACCGTGGAGCGGCACGGACGCCTTGACCATATGTTCAACAACGCCGGAATCGGCGGCACTTTGCCCTTTCACCGGGCCACCACCGCCCACTGGGAACGCATCATCTCCGTCAACCTCTGGAGCGCGATCCATGGCACCCGCGCCGCGTATGGGCATATGCGCGCCCGGGGCTCGGGCCATATCGTCAATACGGCCTCCATCTCCGGCCTGATCCCGGTGCCGATGCAGACGCTCTACAACACCACCAAATACGCGGTGGTCGGCCTCTCCACTTCCCTGCGCCCGGAGGCGGCCGCGCATGGGGTACGGGTCTCGGTGGTCTGCCCCGGCATGGTGGACACCGGCATCTTCGGCGTACCGATCCTCGGCGAGCGCAAGCGCGATGTCCCCGCCCCGCCCGGCTCCGTCCCCGCCGACCGGGCGGCGGCCATCATCCTCGCCGGAGTCGCCCGCAACCGCCCGGTCATCGTCTTCCCGGCCCGTGACCGGGTGGGGGAGTGGCTGCAACGGCATGCGCCGGGGGTGATGGCACGGCGGATGCGGGGGCTGTACCGGAGACGGGCGGCGGGCTTGTGAGCACCTGGCCGAGTTGGCCATGGAACGCGATATGAGCATCGGCCGGTTGGTCGAGATGCTGGCGGCGGAGCACCTTACCGCCGCGCAGCGCGCCGAGCGCCTTGCCGCTGACCGGGAAGTCGTCCGGAACGTGATCGGCGTTGACATCAGTGATGAGGAGTTCGAGCGGGCTCCCGATGTCCTGGGCAACATCTACGAGATGGCTGCGAGAAAGGCACGGGCGGCCCGGGCAATGCGCGCGTGACCACTGTTGACGCCGGAGCCGTCAAAGCCAGCGCCGACCGGCATTAGGCGCTCAATGTGCTGGTCGGCAATATGGCTGGTGCTGCCGTCCGATACAGGCGGAGTCGGAAGAGGAGAGCGTTTCCCGCCGTGTGCTTGCCGCCATGACGATTCCGCTGACCGGCGATGAGGGCGCCTACCCGCCCGGTGTGGTCACCGTCGATATCAACTCCCCGGGGACGCTGGGCTTTTAGATGGTTTCGGACGCGGTCCCCTTCAGGTATTCGGAGAGCGGTACGGACTCGGCCATGGCGATCCGCTGGGCTTGCCGGAAGGGTTCCGGGTCACCCTCGTAGAGTTCGCGACTGACGGGCCTGCCCTCCGCGTCGAAGTGCATCAGCACGACCGTCGAGTGATCGAAGATCCAGAAGTCCTGGAAGTCCGGGAGAGGGTTCTCCCGGTCGGTCACGTCCAGGACGCGGACGTCCTCGCCTGCCTTGACGCTGTATGCGTAGTACTGAAACGCGAAGCGGAGGTAGTCCGAGAGCGGGCGCGTGACGATGTGGACCCGCCCCATCGCGCGGCCGGATGCCGTGTGTGAGCGGATGAGCCTCTGCCAGTCGTCGTCGTATGTGACGGCGGGCCTCTCCCCGGCCAGGAAGCGGGCGAACTCTTCCGTCTCTTGGGGTACGCGGTATTCAGGAAGCCTTTCGAGCCTCCACGCCTCGGCCTGGAAGTTTTGGAACTTGGCCTTCCACTCTTCGTCGTCCAGGAACATGTTCAGCCTCCTTGAGGGGCGTCATGCGGGGCAGTGGAGTTCAGGTGCCGACCGGTTCGGCGAGCATGTCACCACGGCGATGCTGAGGAACAGGGGACGTCCGAGGTAGAACCCGAACGAGACGTCGTCGCCCCGGGCCAGGGTTTCGGCCGCGTAGGCGGAAGTGACGGCATGCCGGTTGTGGGAACTGTTGATGTGTCTTGTGTAGTGGGCGAGTTGGCCACTCACCCATTGCGCGGCTTGCGCTGGATCGTTCCAGGTTCCCCGGATTGCCTTGGCCGGCTTCAGCAACAAGTGGGCGGTCTGGAGCGGTGGTACATCGGTGGTGCGCCATTGGGCGACGGCTTCCCGGTAGCGCTGGATGACGTCCGGTGGGCAGGTTGCCGGCGGCTCGTCCGCCGGGGGCGGGCGGCGCAGGCTCTCCTTGTCGAAGACGGCCTTGTCGCCGACCCATAGGTAGCCGTGGAAGTGCACGGTTCCCGTCCAGTTGTAGGTGAAGGGCTCCCGCCGCCCTGGAGTACGGGAGGGCGGGAGCCGTTGTCGGTCAGACCGAGAGACCGAAGCGGGACGGACTGATCCCCGCCGCGTTCAGTTTCGCCGTGGTGAATCGCAGGGGTGCGGCATGCGGGCGCTTGCTGTCGCCCAGAGCCCAGGCGTCTTCTCCAATACGGGCGAGGGTTACGCACGCCTCGCCGTCGGGGTGGGTGTTGCCTCCGCACGCCTTGGAGAACTGGGCGCCGTCAAGAGTGAGGCTGTACAGGCCGGTCATGGCCGTGCCTTCCTGATTGAGGTGGGTGCGGATACCGAGCTAGGCGTCGTAACGGCAGTCGCACTGTTCCGGCGGGTTCCGCCTCCTGGACTCCGCGAAGACCAGGGCGTTGATCAGCTTGCGTGCCGTCGGCAACGGCACCGTCCCGAGGTAGACGGACGGCTCACCGCTGAGGGATGCGCGGCCCGTCAGCAGCGGCCACGAGTCCACGTCCCCGACTTTGATGCCCATCTCAGCCAGTACACGACCCAGCATGAAGGCCGTGTCATCGGCCTTCTTCTTTCCCGCCATGAAAGCGTCGGCTTGCTGTGCGGCAGTATCGGTTTCGGTGGTCATGGAGAGATTGTGGACCGTTAAGCGAGCGGATATGACCTGCATTCCCGTGATGGACTAAAGATCATGAACGGTAAGCATTGGCCCATGCGGACAGGCGTTCTCGTGCGTGATCCTCGAACAGTGCCCTCTCCTCGTATCCGGCGAATTCGTCGAGGTACGCGGATACATCGCGGGGGGTCGCGGAACATCATCACTCCAGTAGACGCTTCCACGGTTGCCATGCATTCGTCATATACCGTGAACGTTGTCAGCGGGCATCCCGGCAGATATGTATCCACGGGAATGACCCCAAGCCTCACCGCGGGCAGATGAGAAAGTGACACCAGGTGATCGATCTGGATGGCCATGGCGTGTGGCGGGATCTTCGTAAACCGCACGGCTTGCTCGGTAAGAATGAATGTAAACGACTTCGATTGGTCATAGAGTACAGCCTGTCGCTCCAGCTTCTTGCTTATCACTTTCCCTAGGTCGCCCTCGACGTCGTCGAGGCTGGCTTTGATGTATTCAGGCGTCGAGAGCAGGCCGGTAATCATCGACAACAGGAAGAACCGGAACTCGGTGGTGATCTTCTCTACCTCGGCTAGCTCGACCTGCCCTTTGTCGAGCCCCTTGCGGAGGAGCGACCGGTAGTCCTGCCACTCGGTGTTAGCGATTCGGGCCAGGGCTGTTACTTCGGCGATGAGGCCAGGAGGCGCCTTCAGTGCCCTCAAGATCCGTTCTACGTCCATGAGCGACGGGGTTCGTTTACCCGTTTCAATCTTGCTGATTTTGGATTGGCTCATGGAACAACGCTGAGCGAGCCGGTCCCCCGTAAGGCCGGCTCGCTTGCGTAGTTCTCTCAGCGTCTCCGCCAGGTCAGCCTTGCTCTGGCCCAGCTCTGCGGGTTCAAGTGTCAAGCTGTTTCACGTACTCCGAGAACGGCACAGCCTCGGCGAGGGCGATTCGCTGGTACTCCAGGAACGGTGTGGGGTCCCCATTGAATAGTTCCCGATTGATTTGCTTACCGTCCGGCTCGTAGTTCATGAGTACGACCGTGGACCGGTCGAACATCCAGAAATCCTGAACGTCTGCCAGCGGGTTGGGCCGGTCCGTTACGTCAAGAATTCGGATGTCCTCCCCGGCGTCGAACTGCGGGGCATAGTACTGTGCGAACTCAAACCGGAGATAGTCCGAGAGCGGCCGCGTGACGATGTGGACCCGTCCGATGCTTCCGCCGGTCTCCCGGTGCTTCTGGATCAGGTCGATCCATTCGTCATCGTCTTCGGGAACCACTGGTTGGCCGGAGAGGAACCGGGAGAATTGTTCCGCTTCCTGCGGGACGATGTACTGGGGCAGCGTTTCAAGTCGCCACGCTTCCTTTGCGAAGTCCCGGAACTTGGCGTCCCAGGCGTCACCAGCCAAGAGCACGGAATGCCTCCCTCAACACCCTCTCAGGGATCTTGACCAACGCTTCACCGGCTGGGGGCTGGAACGCGTTGGAGGTCTCGCCCTGGACGACGAAGCCGCCGTCGGAGTCGTCGAGGTAGACGTTCGGGCAGTCCTTCTTGCCGCAGTCGCCCTGTCCGCTGCCCGTGAGCCGCGTAAGCGCCATGTGCCAACTCCCTTGGAGGCTGACCCCGGTTGGGTCTCCTGCATCTGACCGTATGCAGGTCGGGCATGAGGCGTCCATGCCGCCTCGGAGATATTCCCGTCATGGACTAAAGATCAAGGTGCGGAGTGCCCCTGCGCTTTCTGTGGCGCTCTCCTGGGGCCACCTTCGACTGCATACTCCCGAGCTCCGGCCCCCGGACCCCGAGCGCTCTTTCCAAGGAATGGGTGGCGGGCTTGACCCGCCCACCCACCCAGGCGTCCTGGCCCGCCAACTGCCTTGCGCACTCGAACGGATGACTTTTCGGAATCCGTGGCGGAGAGGCCGCCGAGGCCGTATAGCGTGCTGAGAAAGCAAACGGCCCCCGGTCGGTGTGGCAACACCTCCGAGGGCCTGACCACAAGATCCCAGACTGCGAGGTCGATCTCATGGCTACTGCCCAGGTTACCCCCATGGCCGCCCCCGGGTACGGCAAACGCTCCGCTCCGGATCAAGGTCCTCGCACCGCCCGCGACTTCGCGCATCTCCCCGCCCGCGAGGCGGCCATCGCCGCGTATATCGACCGGCTGCCGGACGGCGCCGCCATGGACGCCAAGACGCTGGCGAAGCAGCTCGCGGCGTATGGGCAGCAAGCGGTGCGTACCGCGCTCAACAACCTCGCCAGGGCAGGTCATTTGAGGCGAGTGCAGGAGCCCGCCGCAGAGGGGCGTACCCAGTGGGTGACCCGCACCTTCTTCAGCCGGACGCCGCGCGATGACCAGTGGTGGTC
Source organism: Streptomyces orinoci (assembly GCF_003121295.1). Taxonomy (GTDB): domain Bacteria; phylum Actinomycetota; class Actinomycetes; order Streptomycetales; family Streptomycetaceae; genus Streptomyces; species Streptomyces orinoci. The sequence goes on along the minus strand of NZ_PHNC01000029.1, from coordinate 473,976 downwards.
AACCTTCCTTGCGGGGGACACCCCGAAAGAGGTGGCCGAGAGGCCGCAAGCCGGGCCGTCGCGGGCCTATCGCGCGCTGGCCGCGCTCGGGCGTAGCCAGCCGCGCCTGGCCCTCTCCGCCGCCGAGTGCGCGGCCCTGGCCCCACTGGCCGAGCAATGGTTCCAACGGGGTGTGGGAGAAGGCGAGTTCGCGCGCCTGCTGGGGCTTGGGCTGCCGGGGGAACCGATTCACTGCCCGGGTGCGTTCATCCGCAGGCGGCTGATCGACAAACTGCCGCCCGAAGTGAGCGTTCCGGTCAGCCAGGCCCGCATCCTGGAGTGCACCGGCTGTGGTATCCCCGGCACACCCCAGGCACTCTCCGGCGGCCTCTGCCGCACCTGTCATGGTGAGGGACCGGCCGCCGCCATGGACCCCGCGCACGCCGCCGAGATCCGGCACCGGGTGGACCGACTACGTGCCGTGGTCCGGGAGCGGCGCTCGGCCGGTGGGCCCGGCGTGCGCTGAGCCCAGGGGCTTACTTGCGTACCGTGTACCAGGAGCCGATGCCGTTGCAGCCGCCGCTGTTGAAGGAGATGCTGCGGTAGCCGGGCGGGATGGGTGAGCCCGAGCAGGTCCAGATGCCGTTGCGGACGAGCTGGTGGTACCAGGCGCCGATGCCATTGCAGCCATTGCGGTCGTAGTTGGTGATGACATAGCCGGAGACGATGGGCGAACCGGAGCAGGTCCAGAGGCCGTTGCGGGCCAGCCGGTGGTACCAGGCGCCGATGCCGCTACAGCCGTTGCGGTCGTAGTTGGCGATCACATAGCCGGGGACGATGGGCGAACCGGAGCAGGTCCAGATGCCGTCGCGGACGGGCTGGTGGAACCAGGAGCCCTGGCCGTTGCAGCCGTTGCGGTCGTAGTTGGTGATGACATACCCGGCGGGGACGGGTGCCCCGGAGCAGGACCAGCCGCTGGACGAGCGTCCGGCGGTGGCGGCATGGGCGGCGCCCGCGCCCGTGCCCAGGATGACGGTGAGGGCGGAGAGGAGGAGGGTAACTGCGGCGAGGAGAGCGGGTATTCGGCGGTCCGTGAATCTTCGCGGGGGCAGAGCGGGAGCGGTTGCTGTGTTCATTGGACACCGGCCCTGTGTGTAGGGAGGAGGGGGGACAAACCCTACTTGGGTGAAAGGGAGTTCGAGGCGCCTTTGCGCAGGACGGTTGGGATCAACTTCCGTGGAGCGGCGCTGAGATGGGTAGTGGAAGGTGTCCGGCACACGCCCCGGTGCCCGGACGGGTTTGCGGTGATCAGGGTGCGGGCGTTATCCGCGGTCCGTCCCAGGGCAGCGCGGCCGACGGCCTGTTCTACAACCTGCTGCACCTCCGGCGCCCCGCTCACCAGGCCGTCGCGGCCCCGGAAAAACAGGCTCTCAAGGCCGCCTTCGCCCCCCTCGACGACGCCACATGGTGCCAGGCCGTGCTGGACCGGGCGCGAGAGGTCTTCGGCCAGGCATTCCGGGGACTTGGCTAGGCGCCTTCGCGCAGAATGGTCCGGATCAACTCCCGTTGGTCGTCCGTGAGATGGGGATCCGCGAGGTGCACCTTGCGGTTGTCCACGGTGATTTCGTAGTGGAAGCCGTCCGGCACGCCCCGGCCGCCGGGTGCGTCGCGGCCCGGGGCCAGGGCGCGGTGGGCCAGGGCTTCCAGGTGGGTGGCGTCGGGCCGGCCGGTGGTGTCCAGTTCGGCCCGGCGCTCAATGCCCGCGAAGCCCCCGGTGCGCGAGATGACGATCCGCATGGGCTCATTGTGGCCCGTACGGGCCGTGGCTACGAGGTGGGGACGCCCACCTGGGCCCACGCCTTGAGCACGGCCCCGGTCTCGGCGCCCTCGCCGTACAGCGAGCGGGCGGTGGCCGCGGTCAGCCGGGCGAAGGTGGCGAAGTCGGCGTCGGCGGGCAGGTCGCCGCCGGTGAGGGTGGCGTACCAGATCTTGCCGGCCCGCTCCCAGGCATGGCCGCCCAGCGCGGTGGCCAGCAGATAGAAGGCGTGGTTGGGGATGCCGGAGTTGAGATGCACCCCGCCGTTGTCGCGGGGAGTGTGCAGATAGCCGGACATGGTGGCCGGCTGGGGGTCGCGGCCCAGGCGCGGATCGTCATAGGCGGTGCCGGGGGCCTTCATGGAGCGCAGGGCCACGCCATGGATGTCCGGGCCCAGCAGGCCGGCGCCGATCAGCCAGTCGGCCTGGTCGGCGGTCTGGCCCAGCGAGTACTGCTTGATCAGCGAGCCGAAGACATCCGAGAGGGACTCGTTGAGCGCGCCGGACTGGCCGTAGTACTCCAGGTTGGCGGTGTGCTGGGTGACGCCATGGGTGAGCTCATGGCCGATCACATCCACACAGCCGGTGAAGTCGCCGAAGACCTCGCCGTCCCCGTCGCCGAAGACCATCTGCTCGCCGTCCCAGAAGGCGTTGTCATAGTTCTCGCCGTAGTGGACCGAGGCGATCAGCGGCAGACCGGCGCCGTCGATGGAGTGCCGGTCATGAACGTGCAGGTAGTAGTCGAAGGTGGCGCCCAGCCCGGCATAGGCCCGGTTGCAGGTGGCGTCCTTGCAGGGCTGGTCGCTCTCGGCGAGCACCTGCCGGCCGGGCAGGTCCTGCTGGTGGCCGGAGTCATAGATGGTGCGCTGGGGGTGATCGGCCGGGGCGGGGGAGGGGGCGGCGGCCGTGGTACGGGAGGCGGTCAGCAGGCGGCGGGTGCGCAGGGTGGAGTCATGCTCCAGGGTGCGCAGGGCGGGCTCATGGTGGCGGGGATCCTCGGAGCGGGCCAGCCGGTCGAGCAGGTGTGGGGGGACGATGCCGTGGTGGACGTATGGCCTCTCGGTGGGGTTCATGGACGCAATGTCGCACCGGGGTACGGGGCTGTCAGCGCGTCCGGTGCGGATTCACAAAGATGGGTGGCGCCGGTCCGATACGGGCGTCCGTCCCGCATGCTGGAACGGACGGGCGGGGGCCGGGGGACTCGGTTAGGGTGCTGCGCACCATGCGTTCCGGGATGCTCCTGCTTAGCTGCCGCGGTGAGGGCCTGTAGTCGATAGGCCGACCCCCTCCCCGCGGAGTCAGGTGCTGCCCCGCAGCCACCCCGTCGGCCGTCCCCTCAGCGGATATCCGAGGAGCGCCGCGCACCATGCCCGAGACCTTCCAGTCCGTAGGCCGTCCCACTCCCCTCACCGCCGCCACCGTCACCCAGCGGCCGTCCGGTATGCCCGTGCACCGCTACGGCCGGTACGAGGCCGTGGACCTGCCCGACCGCAGCTGGCCGGACCGGCGGATCACCGCCGCGCCGCGCTGGCTCTCCACCGATCTGCGGGACGGCAACCAGGCACTGATCGACCCGATGTCCCCGGCCCGGAAGCGGGAGATGTTCGATCTCCTGGTGCGGATGGGCTACAAGGAGATCGAGGTCGGCTTCCCCTCCTCCGGCCAGACCGACTTCGAATTCGTCCGGTCGATCATCGAGGAGGGCGCGGTACCGGAGGATGTGACCATCTCCGTCCTCACCCAGGCCCGTGAGGAGCTGATCGCCCGCACCGTGGAGTCGCTGCGCGGGGCGCACCGGGCCACCGTGCACCTCTACAACGCCACCGCGCCGCTGTTCCGCCGGGTGGTCTTCCGGGGCTCGCGCGAGCAGGTCAAGCAGATCGCGGTGGACGGCACCCGGCTGGTGATGGAGTACGCGGAGAAGCTGCTGGGCGAGGAGACGGTCTTCGGCTACCAGTACAGCCCGGAGATCTTCACCGACACCGAGCTGGACTTCGCGCTGGAGGTCTGCGAGGGGGTGATGGACGTCTGGCAGCCGGAGGACGGCCGCGAGATCATCCTCAACCTGCCTGCCACGGTGGAGCGTTCGACGCCCAGCACCCATGCGGACCGCTTCGAGTGGATGTCGCGGAACCTGTCCCGGCGGCAGTGGGTGTGCCTGTCGGCGCATCCGCACAATGACCGGGGTACGGCGGTGGCGGCGGCCGAGCTGGCAGTGATGGCCGGGGCGGACCGGGTGGAGGGCTGCCTGTTCGGCCAGGGCGAGCGCACCGGCAATGTGGACCTGGTGACGCTGGGGATGAACCTGTTCTCCCAGGGCGTGGACCCGCAGATCGACTTCTCCCAGATCGACGAGGTCCGGCGGACCGTGGAGTACTGCACCCAGATGGAGGTGCATCCGCGCCACCCCTACGCCGGCGACCTGGTCTACACCGCCTTCTCCGGCTCCCACCAGGACGCCATCAAGAAGGGCTTCGAGGCCATGGAGGCCGGGGCCCGGGCGGCGGGCAAGGATGTGTCGGAGATGGAGTGGGCGGTGCCGTATCTGCCCATCGACCCCAAGGACGTCGGACGGTCCTATGAGGCGGTCATCCGCGTCAACTCCCAGTCGGGCAAGGGCGGAATCGCCTATGTGCTGAAGAACGACCACAAGCTGGACCTGCCGCGCCGGATGCAGATCGAGTTCTCCCGGATCATCCAGGCCCGTACCGACGCCGAGGGCGGTGAGGTCAGCCCGCAGGAGATCTGGGCGGTATTCCGGGACGAGTACCTGCCGGACGGGGAGCGGCCCTGGGGCCGGATCCAGCTGCGCTCGGCGCAGACCACCACCGGTGGCGAGGGCACCGACGCGCTGACCGTGGAGGCCGTGGTGGACGGGACGCCCACGGTGCTCACCGGTACCGGCAACGGCCCGATCTCCGCGTTTGTGGACGCGCTGGCCGCGATCGGGGTGGACGCGCGAGTGCTGGACTACACCGAGCACACCATGAGCGAGGGCGCCAGCGCCCAGGCCGCCTCGTACATCGAGTGCGTGATCGACGGCCGGGTGCTGTGGGGCATCGGCATCGACGGCAACACCACCCGGGCCTCGCTGAAGGCGCTGGTGTCGGCGGTCAACCGGGCCTACCGGGGCTGAATGCCCTGCCCCGTAAGGGAGTTGTCAAGAGCGCGCCACCGAAACCACTGGATCCGGTGGGATCGGTGGCGTGTTCGAGCGGCACTTCTCCCAACTCCGCGCAACTCTGCGTACGGGGTACTGACGGCACATTGTCGATGTGGCTAACATCACGTCAACGCGGCGACAATGCCGTGGCGTTATGGAGGTGCCCGGTGATGCACGCGCAAGGCCGACGCAGCCCCGACTGGTGTGTGCTGGGCGTACGCACCGTGTGGCGCACCGTCGGTGACGGCGAGTTCTTCTGCCCCGGCTGTGGCGGTGACCGCAACTACCACCGCCGTGTCGGCCGCCGCCGTCTTGTGGTGTTCGGGCTGCCGCTGCTCGCGCGCGGGCCGGTGGGGCCGGTCGTGGAGTGCACCGCCTGCGGGGCGCGCTATGGCATGGACATCCTGGACCACCCCACCACCACCCGCTTCTCCGCGATGCTGCGGGACGCGGTGCACACGGTGGCGCTGGCGGTGCTGGCGGCGGGGGGCACCGAGGCGCGTACGGTGCGCCGGGCGGCGGTCGGCGCGGTACGGGCCGCGGGGTTCGCCGACTGCAGCGAGGAGCAGCTGGTCACCCTGATCGAGGCGCTGGCGGCGGACACGGGGCGGCTGCCGGGGCTGCGGGCCGCGTCGGGCAGCGGGTTCGACGCGCGGGGTACGGCGCTGGCGATTGAGCTCCATGAGGCGCTGGAGCCGTTGGCTCCGCATCTCGCTCCGGCCGGCCGGGAGTCGATTCTGCTCCAGGGGGCGCGGATCGCCCTGGCGGACGGGCCTTACCGCCCCGCGGAGCGGGAAGTCCTGTCCACGGTGGGCCGCGCCCTCTCCCTCTGCCCCGACGACACGGCCCGCCTCCTCACCGCGGCGACCCGCACGCCGTCGTAGCGCACGCCCCTGCTGGGGGCGCCCCGCCAGGGGCGCGGGGAACTGCGCGACCGGCCACCCACGGCCTGCGGCCGAAGCGCGACGCCCTGCCCTCGCCGGGCGCGCCCGGCAGCCGCAGGGCAACCGTGGGCGAAGAGACGTCCCGCCAGTGCGGGACAATGAGTGACATGACTCTGTTCCGCGACGACGGCATCGTGCTGCGCACCCAAAAACTGGGCGAGGCGGACCGGATCATCACCCTCCTCACCCGAGCGCACGGCCGCGTCCGAGCCGTAGCCCGCGGCGTACGGCGGACCAAGTCCAAGTTCGGCGCCCGCCTGGAACCCTTCTCCCATGTGGATGTGCAGTTCTTCGCCCGCGGCGGAGAACTGGTCGGCCGCGGCCTCCCGCTGTGCACCCAGACCGAGACCATCGCCGCCTACGGCAGCGGCATCGTCACCGACTACGCCCGCTACACCGCCGGCACCGCCATGCTGGAGACCGCCGAGCGGTTCACCGACCACGAGGGCGAACCGGCCGTACAGCAGTACCTGCTGCTCGTCGGCGGCCTGCGCACCCTGGCCGCCGGGGAGCACGCCCCCAACCTGATCCTGGACGCCTTCCTGCTGCGCTCGCTGGCGGTCAACGGCTACGCACCCAGCTTTGACGCCTGCGCCCGCTGCGGCATGCCCGGGCCGAACCGGTTCTTCTCCACCGCCGCGGGCGGAGTGGTCTGCGGGGAATGCCGGGTGCCCGGAAGCGTCGTACCCTCCTCGGAGTCGATCGAGCTCCTCGGCGCGCTGCTCACCGGGGACTGGGCGACGGCGGACGCGTGCGAGCCGCGCTATGTCCGGGAGGGCAGCGGCCTGGTGGCGGCGTATCTGCACTGGCACCTGGAACGGGGGCTGCGCTCCCTCCGTTATGTCGAGAACAGCAACTAGGAGAAGTGGCACCCATGGCACGACGCGGGATTCTGGGCCGTCCCCGACGCGAGTACCGCACCCCCGAGCCGCATCCCTCCGGGGCCCGGCCGCCCAAGATCCCGGGTGAGCTGGTCCCCGAGCATGTGGCGATCGTCATGGACGGCAACGGCCGCTGGGCCAAGGAGCGGGGCCTGCCGCGCACCGAGGGGCACAAGGTGGGTGCCGAGCGCGTGCTGGACGTGCTCCAGGGCGCCATCGAGATGGGCGTCGGCAATATCTCGCTCTATGCCTTCTCCACCGAGAACTGGCGCCGCTCGCCGGACGAGGTGCGGTTCCTGATGAACTTCAACCGCGACTTCATCCGCAAGACCCGCGACCAGCTCGATGAACTCGGCATCCGGGTGCGCTGGGTGGGCCGGATGCCCAAGCTGTGGAAGTCGGTGGCCAAGGAGCTCCAGGTCGCCCAGGAACAGACCAAGGACAACGACAGGCTCACCCTCTACTTCTGCATGAACTACGGCGGCCGCGCCGAGATCGCGGACGCGGCGGCCGCCATCGCCCAGGAAGTTGCGGCCGGGAGGCTGGACCCGGGCAAGGTCAACGAGAAGACCCTCGCCAAGTACATGTACTACCCGGACATGCCGGATGTGGACCTGTTCCTGCGCCCCTCCGGTGAGCAGCGCACCTCCAACTACCTGATCTGGCAGAGCGCTTACGCCGAGATGGTCTTCCAGGACGTGCTGTGGCCGGACTTCGACCGGCGTGACCTGTGGCGGGCCTGCCTGGAATTCGCCCAGCGCGACCGGCGCTTCGGCGGGGCGATCCCCAACGAGGTCAAGGGGGAGGTCCGTTGACCGTTTCCACCGGGAGCGTGTCGCTGGCCTTCCAGCTGACCGTGGAGGACTTCCGGGCCGCGATCCGGGCCCGGAACCGGGTGGTCACCAAGGCCCGGCTGACCAGTTGGGCTTCGGTGCTGCTGCTGGTGCTGGCCCCGGCGGGACTGGCGCTGCACATCCACCGCAGCGGGGTGGGCGCGGTGGGCCTCAGGGAGTGGGCGCTGCTGGTCGCGGCCTGCTACTTCTTCGCCCTGCAAGTCCTGGGCTACCAGGCCCTGTTCCACCGGGGCCGGCTGCGGCGGGAAGGACCGCGTCAGGTGACGGTGGACGAGCAGGCGGTGATCTGCGCCGGTGCCGAGTCCACCACCCGGCAGGCGTGGATGCAGTTCGGCTGCTATCTGGAGCGCCGGGACCTCTTTGTGCTGCTGTCCACGGACCGGCAGTGCATGGTGATCCTCCCCAAGCGCGGGCTGGCCGGCCCGGCCGACGAGGAGCGGCTCCGGGCGCTGCTGGAGTCACGGCTGCCGCGCGCCTGAGATGGCGCATAGGAGAAGCCGCCCCGGGCGATGCCCGGGGCGGCTTGGTCCATGCGCTGCCGAAGTCAGCCCTTGACCGCACAATCCCCGCAGGTGCCGAAGATCTCCACGGTGTGGGCGATGTCCACAAAGCCGTGTTCCCGGGCGATGGCATCGGCCCAGGTCTCCACGGCCGGGCCTTCGACCTCCACGGCCTTGCCGCACACCCGGCACACCAGATGGTGGTGGTGCCCGCTGGAGCAGCGGCGGTAGACCGCCTCCCCGTCGCTGGTGCGCAGCACATCGACCTCACCGGCGTCGGCGAGCGACTGCAGGGTGCGGTAGACGGTGGTCAGGCCGACGGAGGCGCCGCGGTGCTTGAGCATGTCGTGCAGCTCCTGCGCGCTGCGGAACTCATCCACCTCGTCCAGCGCGGCCGCCACCGCGGCCCGCTGCTTGGTGGATCGGCCGCGTACCGGGGGACCGGCGGTCGCCACAGTTGCCTCCTCAAACTCGGCTGCACACCCAACGCACGTACGCGGCCAATTGTGCCAGGCCCGGAGGAGGGGCCCGTCCGGTGCGGACCGCCGTGGCGGCCCTTACACCTCGACCTCGTCCGCGGTGTCCGCGAGGGTGCAGCGTTCCTGGTCGGCGGTGCTGCGTGCCCGCTTCCTGGCCAGCGGGGCGGCCAGCGCGGTGAGCACCATAAAGACGCCGATGGCCAGCAGCACAATGGTGGCGCCCGGCGGCACGTCCACGTAGTACGAGGTGGCGGTGCCCGAGAGGGTGACGAGGACGCCGATGGTGACGGACAGCGCCAGAGTGGTGGCGAAGCTGCGGGAGATCTGCTGGGAGGCGGCCACCGGGATCACCATCAGCGCGCTGACCAGCAGCAGTCCCACCACGCGCATGGCGACCGTGACGGTCAGCGCGGCGGTGATGGCCACCAGCAGGTTCAGCAGCCGCACCGGCAGTCCGGTGACCCGGGCGAACTCCTCGTCCTGGCAGATGGCGAACAGCTGCCGGCGCAGGCCCAGGGTGGCCGCGATCACAAAGGCGGCCAGCAGGCAGATGGCCACGATGTCCTGGCGGGAGACGGTGGTCAGCGAGCCGAAGAGATAGCTGACCAGGTTGGCGTTGGAGCCGGAGGAGGAGAGGTTGATCAGCATCACCCCGCCGGCCATACCGCCGTAGAAGAGCATGGCCAGGGCGATGTCACCGCGGGCCTTGCCATAGGAGCGGATCAGCTCCATGGCCACCGCACCACCGACACAGACCGCGGCCGCCACCCACACCGGGCTGGTGTTGAGCAGAAAGCCCAGGCCCACGCCGGTGAGGGCGACATGGCCGATGCCGTCGCCCATCAGCGCCTGGTGGCGCTGGACCAGATAGATGCCGATCGCCGGGGCGGTGATGCCGACCAGCAGAGCGGCCAGCAGCGCCCGTTGCATAAAGGCGGCGTCGAGGATGTCCATCAGCTGAGCAGTCCCGTCCGAGTCGGTTCCGCGGCCGGATCGGCGTGCGGGTGTACATGGTCATGGCCGGGCAGGGCGTGCTGCCCCACGGCCTCGGGCGGTGGTCCGTCATGGACCACACAGCCGTCGCGGAGCACCACCGCGCGGTCGATCAGCGGCTCCAGCGGGCCCAGTTCATGCAGCACCAGCAGCACCGTGGCGCCCCGATCCACCTGGGCGCGCAGCGCCTTGGCCAGGACCTCCTGGCTGGCCAGGTCCACCCCGGCCATCGGCTCGTCCATGATCAGCAGTTCCGGTTCACCGGCCAGGGCGCGGGCGATCAGCACCCGCTGGTGCTGGCCGCCGGAGAGCGCGTTCACCGAGTCCTTGAGCCGGTCGGCCATGCCCACCAGGTCCAGGGCCCGGACCACGGCCTCCCGGTCGGCCTTGCGCACCGGGCCCAGCCGGGTACGGGCCAGCCGCCCGGCGGAGACCACCTCGCGCACGGTGGCGGGCACCCCGCCCGCGGCGGTGGTGCGCTGGGGTACGTAGCCGACCCGTGCCCACTGCCTGAAGCGGCGCCGGGGGACGCCGAAGAGTTCCAGTTCGCCGCCGGTGAGCGGCACCTGGCCGACGATGGCGCGGACCGCGGTGGACTTGCCGGAGCCATTGGCGCCCAGCAGGGCCACCACCTCGCCGCGGCGCACGGTCAGGTCGATGCCGCGCAGGACGGGGCGCGAGCCCAGCGAGGCGGTGGCGCTCCGCAGGGATATGACGGGCTGCTCCATGGCTGCCTCCGGCGGTGTGTGGTCGGTCACTTGGTGCCCAGCGCCTTCTGCAGGGCGGTGAGGTTGGCGTTCATGACCTCGAAGTAGTCCCGGCCGCGGGAGGCGTCGGTGATGCCTTCCAGCGGGTCCAGGACATCGGTCTTCAGGTGCAGGTCACCGGCGAGGGCCTTGGCGGCGGCGGGGCTGGCGAGGGTCTCGAAGAAGACGGTGTTGACATGGTGTTCGGCGGCCAGCTTGTGCAGGTCCTTGATCCGGGCGGCGCTGGGCTCGGACTCCGGGTCCAGTCCGCTGATGGCCTCCTCCACCAGGCCATAGCGCTCGGCGAGGTAGCCGAAGGCGGCATGGGTGGTGATGAAGGTGTCCGAGGCGCGGTTCTTCAGCCCGGTGGCGAACTTCTGGTTGAGCTCGTCCAGCTGCTTGACCAGGGCGTGGGTGTTGTTGAGGTAGTCGGCCCGGTGGCCGGGGTCGGCCTCGGCGAGGGTCTTGCCCACGCCCTGGGCGACCTGGGCGTAACGCACCGGATCCAGCCAGATATGCGGGTCGGCGCCGTGCTCGTTCTCGGAGTGGGAGTCGTTGTCGCCGGTGGTGTGGTGGCGGCCGTCCACCTCGGTGCCATGGACTTCCTGGCTGGTGAGGGAGGCCGCGTCGGCGATATGCCGGACGCCGGACTGCTTGACGGCGTCGTCCACGGCGGGCTGCAGACCCTTGAGGTAGACGATGGCGCCGCTCTTGCCGAGCTCGGTGATCTGGCGGGGCTTGAGTTCCAGGTCGTGCGGTTCCTGCCCCGGCTTGGTGAGACCGGTGACATGGACGTGGTCCCCGCCTATTCGCTCGGCGAGGAACTCCAGGGGGTAGAACGAGGCCGTGACCTTGAGCTTGCCGTCCTTGTCCCACTTCGCCGGGCTGTCGGGGGAGCAGGCCGTGAGGGTGGCCAGGCCCAGCGCGAGGGCCACGGCGACGGCAGGCGTGGTTATTCGGAAGGCGCGAGCCCGGCAGACGTTCATGACAGTCATTTTCAACAAAACTGGAAACGATTGTCAACAAGCTGGGTGGCCGGAGAGCGTCCCCCCGGGCCCGGGAACCGATTTGATTCAGGGGGTATCCACGCCGGTAACCTGAAGCATTCGCTGTTCATCGTCGCAATGAAGAGAGCACCGTGGCCGCCGAGAAGATCGACACCATCGTCAGCCTGAGCAAGCGCCGTGGCTTTGTCTATCCGTGCAGTGAGATCTACGGTGGCCAGCGCGCCGCCTGGGATTACGGACCGCTCGGCGTGGAGCTCAAGGAGAACATCAAGCGCCAGTGGTGGCGTTCCATGGTCACCTCGCGCGACGACGTGGTCGGTCTCGACTCGTCGGTGATCCTGGCCCGTGAGGTCTGGGAGGCGTCCGGCCACGTCGCCACCTTCACCGACCCGCTGACCGAGTGCACCTCCTGCCACAAGCGCTTCCGCGCGGACCACCTGGAGGAGGCGTACGAGGCCAAGCACGGCAAGCTCCCCGAGAACGGCCTGGCCGACGTCAACTGCCCGCATTGCGGCAACAAGGGCGGCTTCACCGAGCCCAAGCAGTTCTCCGGCCTGCTCTCCACCCACCTCGGCCCCACCCAGGACACCGGCTCGGTGACCTACCTGCGCCCCGAGACCGCGCAGGGCATCTTCACCAACTTCGCCCAGGTGCAGCAGACTTCGCGGAAGAAGCCGCCGTTCGGCATCGCCCAGACCGGCAAGTCCTTCCGCAACGAGATCACCCCGGGCAACTTCATCTTCCGCACCCGCGAGTTCGAGCAGATGGAGATGGAGTTCTTCGTCAAGCCGGGCGAGGACGAGAAGTGGCACGAGTACTGGATGGAGCAGCGCTGGAGCTGGTACACCGACCTCGGCATGCGCGAGGAGAACATGCGGTGGTACGAGCACGCGGCGGAGAAGCTCTCCCACTACTCCAAGCGCACCGTTGACATCGAGTACCGCTTCAACTTCGGCGGCACCGAGTACTCCGAGCTGGAGGGCATCGCCAACCGCACGGACTACGACCTGCAGGCCCACTCCAAGGGCTCCGGCCAGGACCTGTCCTTCTTCGACCAGGAGGCCGGCGAGCGCTGGTTCCCCTATGTCATCGAGCCGGCGGCGGGCCTCAACCGCGCCATGCTCGCCTTTATGCTCGACGCCTACAACGAGGACGAGGCGCCCAACGCCAAGGGCGTCATGGAGAAGCGCACCGTGATGCGCCTCGACCCGCGCCTGGCCCCGGTCAAGGTCGCCGTCCTGCCGCTGTCCCGCAACCCGCAGCTCTCCCCCAAGGCCAAGGGCCTGGCGGCGGACCTGCGCAAGCACTGGAACATCGAGTTCGACGACGCGGGCGCCATCGGCCGCCGCTACCGCCGCCAGGACGAGATCGGCACGCCGTTCTGCGTCACCGTTGACTTCGACACCCTTGAGGACAACGCGGTGACGGTGCGCGAGCGCGACACCATGAAGCAGGAGCGGGTCTCGCTGGACCAGATCCAGTCCTACCTGGGCGCGCGCCTGCTGGGCTGCTGATCCTGTAGTTGGGCCGGGCCCCGGTTCCGCCGCTTTTGCGGCGGGGCCGGGGCCCTTGGTGCATATACCGGCCGGCACCGACACTCACACCCACTCACACTCACACCCACTGACACTCACCCCCGCCGCGCGAACCCCCGTACCGCCACCGCCCCGCACACCGCCGCCATCGGCAGTTCCGCGCAACAGGCCAGTACCACGGCCGAGATCAGGTCCGTGCCCGGCGCCGCCGTCACCACGTCGAACCAGGCGTCCACCACCAGCAGCGGGGCCGTCGCGGCGGCCGCCAGGATCTGGCGGGGGTCCCGGTGGATGATCAACAGGCCGGTGGTGACCAGGGCCAGGGCCTCCAGGAGGTCCAGGCCCACCCAGGCCTCCGGGGTGTTCGCCGGGCCGGTCAGGCCCGCCGCCAGCAGCGACAGCCAGGGCAGCAGAAGCAGCCCGCTGCCCAGCAGCAGATACCCCAGCCAGGGGCGCCGGGCGCGGGCCGGCCGGACCTCGCCGTGCAGCGGGATGACCTCGGCCAGTTCCTGACCGTGACCGAACTCCTGGACGCGGCGCGGGATATGGACGACGGACATCGAAGGCTCCTCGGCGGGACGGGCTGATCGGGCACCCTCAGCATCGCCGGGCGCGGGACGGAAGTCGGTAGCGCGGATGTCCGTCCTGGGGTGGCACTGGCTATACCCCCGAGCCGGGCGGCAGCGAGATGGTCCGGGCTGACCTGCGGACCTACCTTGTGTCCATGCACATTCCCACGCCCTTGCGGCCCCTGCTGCGCCCCTTTGAAAACGCCGGGCGCGCCGTCGCCTTCCATGCCACCGGCATCCTGGTGCAGATCGGCGCGCTGCTGGTCCTGGCGCTGCCCTGGCTGCCCGGCGGGCCCACCCGGGTGCTGAGCGTGCTGCTCGCGGTGTTCCTGCCGCTGGCCGCGCTGGTGGCGGCGGCGCCGCTGCTCACCGCGGCGCAGCGGGCCCGCTTCCGGGCGCGGCTGGGGGTGGAGATCCCGCGTCTGTCGCGCACCCCGGGTGCCTCCCGCCGTGAGCGGGCGGCCAACTGGCTGCGTGGCGAGGCGGTTTGGCGGCAGGTGGCCTACCACCTGGTGGCCGGGCCGCTGTGCGCACTGGCCGCGGTGGGCGTTCTGCTGCTGTGGGCCGCCTCGCTGTGGGCGACCACCATCTACGTCTGGATGTGGGCCGTACCGGTCGAGGAACGGCTGAAGTTCGCCCGCTATGCCGTACAGGCCGGGTATGTCACCGCGCTCGGGGTGTGCGGTCTGTATCTGGCCGCCTGGCTGTCCACCGCCCTGGCCCGGCTGGACACCCGCGCTGCGGCCGGCCGCCTGGGCCCCAGCCGCGCCGAGCAGTTGACCCGGCGGGTGGCGGAGGTCACCGAGAGCCGGGCCGCGGTGGTGGACGCGGCGGACGCCGAACGCCGCCGGATCGAGCGGGACTTGCATGACGGCGCCCAGCAACGGCTGGTGTCCATGGCCGTCAACCTGGGCCTGGCCAAGGCCACGCTGACCGATCTGCCGCCGGACGCCCGCAAGGTGATCGACGAGGCGCACCGGGAGGCCAAGGAGGCCATCGAGGAACTGAGCAACCTGGTACGCGGCCTGCACCCGGCGGTGCTGGAGGACCGGGGGCTGGACGCGGCGCTGTCCGGCCTGGCCGAGCGGGCGCCGCTGCCGGTGCGGGTCCGGGTGGACATGGCGTCCCGGCCCGCCCCGGCGGTGGAGGCGGTCGCCTACTTCGTGGTCTCCGAGGCGCTGGCCAATGTGGTCAAGCATGCCCAGGCGTCCAGGGCGGAGGTCACCGTGGAACGGTTCGGGGGGATACTGCTGGTCGTCGTCTCCGACGACGGAGTCGGCGGCGCCGACCCGTCGGGCGGCACCGGACTCGCCGGGCTGACCAAGCGCGTCGCCTCGGTGGACGGCACCTTCTCGATCAGCAGCCCCGTGGGGGGCCCGACCGTTGTGACTGTGGAGCTGCCGTGCGCGCCGTGATCGCCGAGGATTCCGTACTGCTGAGGGTGGGGCTGGTGAAGGTCCTGGAAGCCGCCGGCTTCGAGGTGGCGGCCGAAACGGGCGATTCCCAGGGCCTGTTGACGGCGGTTGAGGAACACCGGCCCGACCTGGTGGTCAGCGATGTGCGGATGCCGCCGGGCTTCGCCGACGAGGGGGTACGGGCCGCACTGCTCATCCGGCGGCAGTGGCCGGACACGGCGGTGCTGCTGCTGTCCCAGTTTGTGGAGGAGCGGTACGCCACCGATCTGCTGACCGGTGACACCCGGGGGGTGGGCTATCTGCTCAAGCAACGGGTCGCGGACGTCGAGGAGTTCATCGAGGTGCTGCGCCGGGTGGCCGCCGGGGGTACGGCTCTGGACCCGCAGGTGGTTTCCCAGTTGCTGGTGCGCCGGCACAGCGACCCGCTGGAACGGCTCACCGCGCGGGAGCGGGAGGTACTGGAGCTGATGGCGGAGGGCCGCTCCAATGCGGGGATCGCGGAGCGGCTGGTGGTGAGTGAGAGTGCGGTGGCCAAGCACATCAACAGCATTCTGGCGAAGCTGGACCTCCCCAAGGCGGATGCGGACCACCGCCGCGTCCTGGCCGTACTCCGCTTCCTCGGCGTCGCCTAGCGGCACGGGCGCGCCCGTCAGGGGCGCGGGGAACTGCGCGATCAGCCACCCACGGCCCGCACCCGGCAATGAACGCTGCTTTCGTCGCCGGGTGCGGCCCGGTGGTCGCGTTGTGCCCACCCTCCCCCACGCCTGAACGGCGCGGGGGCACCCCCATCGCCCTGCGGAACGACTGCCCACAACGCGGCGGGTGCGCGAGGAACCCGCGATCAGCCGAACTCAACCCGCGGACAAAGCGAACGCACCCTCAGACCCGCAAACCCCGAAGGATCAGCTCGCACACCTCGTCAAAGGCCGCGTCGATCCCGGCGCGCCCCCACTCCGCCGCATGAGCGGGGTCATGGAAGCGAACCGTCGCATCCCACACCGCGCGAGCGGTGGTCATGGGGTCAGCCGAGGCGAACTCTCCCCGCTCTACCCCACTTTGGACAATCCCGGCAAGCTGCCCCAGCATTACCGCAATATGCCGCTCCACCGTCGCACTGTTCTCCGCCGCCAGCACCAGATAAGTGGCGAACAGCTCAGGATCCTCACCAGCCTTGCGCCGCTTCGCGGCGAACACGGCGCCGAGCCACTCCCGCAGCCGGGGCCCGGCCGGGCCCTCCGCACCGGCGATGGCGGACAGCCGGGTGTGCGACTGGTCCAGCCACCTGTCGGTGACAGCCTCCCGCAGCGCCGCCTTGCTGCCGAAGTGCCGGTAGACACTGCCATGGCTGACGCCCAGCGCCCGCGCCACATCGACCACCGTGGCCTTCGCCGGGCCGAAGCGGCGCAGCACCTCCTCGGTGGCCTCAAGAATGCGCTGGGGGGTGAGAGTCTCGGGCGGCATGGCGCTGCGCTGGTCCTTTCCTGCTCGGCGGGCGTACGTGGGCGGCTCCTCCAAGGGACCGTACCCGCCGATGGGCCCGGACCCGAGAGGGCGCCCACTCACCCGGTCACCGCTCGCTGTCCAGGCTGGACATCTGCGCGGCGGGATAGCGCTCACCGGCCGCCGCCCCCGGAGGCACCGCCTTCTCGATGGCGGAGAGGTCCGCCGCGCTGAGGGTGACCTCCAGCGCGCCCAGCGCCTCGGTCAGCCGGTCCCGGCGGCGGGCGCCGACCAGCGGCACGATGTCCTCGCCCCGGGCCAGGACCCGGGCGATGGCGATCTGCGCCACGCTGACCCCCTTGGCCTCGGCGATCTTGCGCAGGGCATCCACCAGATCGAGGTTGTGCTCAAGGTTGGCACCGCTGAAGCGCGGGCTCAGCGTCCGGAAGTCATCGGGGGCGGGCCGCGCCTCACGGCTCCAGTGTCCGCTGATCAGGCCACGGGAGAGCACCCCATAGGCGGTGATGCCGATGCCCAGCTCCCGGCAGACGGGCAGGATCTGCTCCTCGATGCCCCGGGTGATCAGTGAGTACTCGATCTGCAGATCGGTGATGGGGGCCACGGCGGCCGCCCGGCGGATGGTCTCCGCGCCCACCTCGGAGAGGCCGATATGGCGGACGTACCCGGCCTGGACCAGCTCGGCGATGGCACCCACCGTCTCCTCGATGGGCACGGCCGGGTCGAGCCGGGCGATGCGGTAGACGTCGATGTGGTCGGTGCCCAGGCGCTGCAGGGAGTAGGCGGCGAAGTTCTTCACCGCGGCGGGGCGGCCGTCATAGCCCAACCAGCCGCCGTCCGGGCCGCGCAGGGCGCCGAACTTGACGCTGAGGAGCGCCTTTTCCCGGTTGGCGCCCGCGCTGCGCAGGGCCTCGCCGATCAGCATTTCGTTGTGGCCCATGCCGTAGAAGTCGCCGGTGTCCAGCAGGGTGATGCCGGCGTCCAGGGCGGCATGGATGGTGGCGATGGACTCGCCGCGGTCGGCGTGACCGTAGAGGGCGGACATGCCCATGCAGCCCAGGCCGAGGGCGGAGACCTGGGGGCCGGTGGTGCCAAGAGTGCGCTGCTGCACGGGGACTCCTCGGAGGCTCGGGACATGGATACGGTGCGGTGCCTCCAGCGTGCCCTATGGGCTGACAGATTTCAATATCTGTCAGCCCATAGGGCGAACCGCGGACGACGGCCCCTCGCCACAGCCCCTCACCGCATCCGGCGCGGCAGCCGCAAGCTCAGCCCCACCGTGGCCGCCGAGGCCGCCAGCTGCACGCCGAGCGTGGCCGTCAGGGCGTCGGCCATCCCCGCCGAGGAGGCCAGTGAGAGGAAGAGAGTGCCCAGCGTGGCCACACCCAGGGCCATAAAGGACTGCTGGGCGGTGACCGTGACCCCGCCGCCGACACCGGCCTGGGCGACCGGCACCTCGCTCAGCATGGTCCGCATGGTCAGCGGGAACAGCAGGCCCTGGCCCAGACCCTGGATGGTGAGCGCGGGCGCGAGGCCCCAGGCGTTCAGCCCGTCCCAGCCCCAGTGGAAGGTGGCTATCCCGGCCAGCAGGCCGATCGCCTGCAGCAGCGCCCCGGCCGTCACCACCCGCCGGCCATGACGGGCCGCCAGGCGCGGACCGGCCATCGAGGCGGCGAAGAACGCCGCGCACAGTGGCACCAGCGCCAGCCCCGCCGCCATCGGGCCCAGCCGCAGCCCCTCCTGCAAGGCCACCGCCATCATGAACATAAAGCCGCCCCAGCCCAGGCAGAACGGGACCAGCACCAGCAGCCCGCTGCGCATCGAGGGGATCCGCAGCAGCGAGGGCGGCACCAGGGGAGTGCGCCCCAGGCGCTCGGCCCGCCGCTCGACCACCACAAAGCTCACCGTGGCCACCGGGAAGAGCGCCAGCAGCAGCCAGGACCACAGCGGCCAGCCGGTGGCCCGGCCCTCGGTCAGCGGCAGCAGCAGCGACACCAGGGTCAGCGAGAGCAGCGCCGTGCCCGGGCCGTCCACCCGGGTCGGCTGCTCGGAGCGCGTCTCGGGCACCGTGCGCAGCGCCAGCAGCAGGGCGGCCACCGCCACCGGGGCGTTGACCAGGAAGATGGACCGCCAGCCGGTGCCCGCTATGTCCAGCGAGACCAGCACTCCGCCCAGCACCTGGCCGAGCGCGCTGGCCACCCCGGCGGTGGAGCTGTAGTAGCTCATGGCGCGGACCCGCTTGGCCCCGCTGGTGGTGGCCTGGATGGTGGCCAGCACCTGGGGCATCATCAGGGCCGAGGCCGCGCCCTGGGCCACCCGGGCGGCCACCAGGGTCCAGGCGTCCGGCGCCAGGCCGCAGGCCACCGAGGTGAGGCCGAAGGCGGCCGTGCCCCACAGGAACAGCCGTCGGCGGCCGAGCATGTCACCGAGGCGGCCGCCCAGCACCAGCAGCACCGCATAGGCGACGCCATAGCCGCCGACCACCATCTCCAGCAGCGCCGGGCCGGCGTCCAGGTCGTGGTCGATGGTGGGCAGGGCGACATTGACGATAAAGGCGTCCAGCATCGGCAGCGCGGCGCCGAGCAGCACGGTCAGCAGACCCAGCGCGCTCAGCGCCGGAGCGGGGGAGGCGGCGGACGCGGGGGATGCGGAGGAAGCGGGGGAACGGTCGGCGGACCGGGGGCCCACCCGTTGCGGGGCGGGGGCCGGCGCGGGCGCGGAGGCGGTACGGATTTCGCTCACGGGTACGACGATCCCGCTCCCCACAGCCTGGTACCAGAGTCTCTTTATCCTGGTACCAGCACTACCTGGCAACCCGCTGAACCGTCCCGCACCCTTGGAGACATGACCACCATGGCCCCCGAAGCTTCGGCCGCCTTCACCGGGCTCTCCGGCCGATCCGGCACCGCCCGCACCGCCGCGGACGCCCCGTCCGCCCCCTCCGGCATGAGCGGCGAGGCCGCCGACAGCATCCGCCGCAGCGAGCTCGCCGCCTTCCTGCGCAGCCGCCGTGAGCGGATAACGCCGGAGCAGGTCGGTCTGCCGCGCGGCGCCCGGCGCCGCACCCCCGGCCTGCGCCGGGAGGAGGTCGCCCAGCTCGCCGCCGTGGGGGTCACCTGGTACACGTGGATGGAGCAGGCCCGTGACATACAGGCCTCCGTGCAGGTGCTGGATTCGGTGGCCAGGGCGCTGATGCTCGACCGCGGCGAGCGTTCCCACCTCTTCGCCCTGGCCAATGTGGCCGACCCGATG
Organism: Streptomyces orinoci; assembly: GCF_003121295.1. Lineage (GTDB taxonomy): Bacteria > Actinomycetota > Actinomycetes > Streptomycetales > Streptomycetaceae > Streptomyces > Streptomyces orinoci. The sequence continues at coordinate 454,386 of NZ_PHNC01000029.1, read as the reverse complement.
CCGGACACCGCCTGCACCGGGGTGCCCGAGGCGCTGCTGCAGATGCTGGAGCAGCTGGAGCCCTTCCCCGCCTGTGTGCAGAACTCCCGCTACGACATCCTGGCCTACAACCGCTCCTACGGACAGCTGCTCTGTGACCTGGACGCCCTGCCCGCCGCCGACCGCAACTGCCTCTGGCTGACCTTCACCAACGCCGAGTGGCGGGCCCGGATAGTGCAGCGCGAGGAGACCATCCGGCTGATGACCGCCAGGTTCCGGGCCGCGATGGCCGAGCATGTGGCGGAGCCCGCCTGGAAGTGCCTGGTCAAGCGGCTGCACGAGGCCTCTCCGGAGTTCCGGGAGATCTGGGCGCGGCATGAGGTCGTCAATGATGTCGGCAACCGCACCAAGGCCTTCCAGCACCCCGAGATCGGCCTGATACGGGTCTGCCACAGCAGCCTGTGGCTGGGCCCCAACCCCGGCTCCCGGCTGAGCACCTACACCCCGGTGGACGAGGAGAGCCGCGAGCGGCTGGAGCGGCTGCACCGGCTGGCCCTGAGCCGCCGCCCGGCCGCCGCCTCCGCCGGATGAGGGACAATTGAGGGTCGTCCCTCCCGTCCGTATGACCGAGGAAGCCCCTTGATGAAGCAGCCGAGCATCACGCAGCCGACGCAGCCCGCCCAGCTGAGGATCGGTCCGCACTCGGTGCAGCCGCCGGTGGTGCTGGCGCCCATGGCGGGCATCACCAACGCCCCCTTCCGCACGCTGTGCCGGGAGTTCTCCGGCGGCAAGGGGCTGTTCGTCAGCGAGATGATCACCACCCGGGCGCTGGTGGAGCGGGATGCCAAGACCATGCGGCTGATCCACTTCGATGACACCGAGAAGCCGCGCTCCATCCAGCTCTATGGCGTCGATCCGGTCACCGTGGGCAAGGCCGTCCGCATGATCGTGGACGAGGATCTGGCCGACCATATCGACCTCAACTTCGGCTGCCCCGTCCCCAAGGTCACTCGCAAGGGCGGCGGCTCCGCCCTGCCCTACAAGCGGAATCTGCTGCGCTCCATCCTGCGCGAGGCGGTGGGCAACGCCGGGCAGCTGCCGGTGACCATGAAGATGCGCAAGGGCATCGACGACGAGCACCTCACCTATCTGGACGCCGGCCGGATCGCGGTGGAGGAGGGCGTCACCGCCATCGCGCTGCATGGCCGCACCGCCGCCCAGCACTACGGCGGCACCGCCGACTGGGAGGCCATCGCCCGCCTCAAGGAGACCGTCCCGGAGATCCCGGTGCTCGGAAACGGCGATATCTGGTCGGCCGAGGATGCGGTGCGGATGATGCGCGAGACCGGCTGTGACGGAGTGGTGGTCGGCCGCGGCTGCCTGGGCCGGCCCTGGCTGTTCGGGGATCTGGTGGCCGCCTTCGCGCCGGAGCAGCCGGACGGCACCGGCACCGGCCCCGCCGCGCCCACCCTGCGCGAGGTGGCCCGGGTGATGCTGCGCCATGCCGAGCTGCTGGGCCAGTGGCTGGAGAGCGAGGAGCGCGGCGTCATCGACTTCCGTAAGCATGTCGCCTGGTACACCAAGGGCTTCTCGGTGGGCTCCGAGGCGCGCAAAAAGCTGGCCGTCGCCTCCTCGCTGGCCGAGCTGGACGCTCTTTTGAGCGAGCTCGATCTGGACCAGCCCTGGCCGGCGGGTGCCGATGGCCCGCGCGGGCGCACCTCGGGCCGTAACCGGGTGGTCCTGCCGGACGGTTGGCTGGACGATCCCTATGACTGTGCGGCGGTGAGCGCCGATGCGGAGCTGGACACTTCCGGGGGCTGAGCGGCGCCCGGAATGGGCCGTTCGGGGGACCCCCCGGGGCGTGATTCTCGCCACCTCTGATAGAAGGTGTGCTCAGATGAGCGCTTTCCAGGGGGGTCCACCTTCCAAAGGGTGGCACTGGGTGCCACCCTTCTTGTGTTCACAAGATGGCGACGAAGGTGCCGATTTATCGACCCTGAGTGATCGTCCGGTCGAGCCCGGTGATCATGTGTACAAGAAATGAACGACCCCTGTTCAGGGCCCTGCCCGGTCGAAGACTTTCGATCTGTTGGCAGACGGGCGGTTAAGGCCCCATGACGATGGAGTGGACCTCCTCAGAAGCCTTCGATCTGGGTACGCTCCCCGCCGTCAGGGCAGCCCTCCCCACCTGCGTCCGGGAGGCCCCAGTGAGGAGTCGAGTCCCGTGCCGGTAAACGAAGATCGCCAGAAGTTCGTCTACGACTTCACCGAGGGCAATAAGGACCTCAAGGACCTTCTCGGTGGAAAAGGCGCCAATCTCGCCGAGATGACCAACCTCGGTCTGCCCGTCCCTCCGGGCTTCACCATCACCACCGAGGCGTGCAAGGTCTACCTCGCCGAGGGCCAGGAGCCCCCGGCCCTGCGCGACGAGGTCTCCGGGCACCTCGACGCGCTGGAGCGGCGGATGGGCAAGAAGCTCGGCCAGGCCGACGACCCGCTGCTGGTCTCGGTCCGCTCGGGCGCCAAGTTCTCCATGCCCGGGATGATGGACACCGTCCTCAACATCGGCCTCTCCGACGCCTCGGTGGCCGGGCTGGCCGCCCAGGCCGGTGACGAGCGCTTCGCCTGGGACTCCTACCGCCGCCTCATCCAGATGTTCGGCAAGACCGTGCTGGGCGTGGACGGCGAACTCTTCGAGGAGGCCCTGGAGGAGGCCAAGCGCGCCAAGGGCGTCACCACCGATGTGGAGCTGGACGCCGCCGATCTGCGCACTCTGGTCGGGGAGTTCAAGGAGATCGTGGCCCGGGAGACCGGCCGGGACTTCCCGCAGGACCCCCGGGAGCAGATGGACCTGGCGATAAGGGCGGTCTTCGACTCCTGGAACGGCGAGCGCGCCAAGCTCTACCGCCGCCAGGAGCGCATCCCCGGTGACCTGGGCACCGCCGTCAACATCTGCTCCATGGTCTTCGGCAACCTGGGCCCGGACTCCGGCACCGGCGTCGCCTTCACCCGCGACCCGGCCAGCGGCCACCAGGGCGTCTACGGCGACTACCTGCAGAACGCCCAGGGCGAGGATGTGGTGGCGGGCATCCGCAACACCGTTCCGCTGGCCGAGCTGGAGGCGCTGGACAAGGCGTCCTACGACCAGCTGATGCAGATCATGGAGACGCTGGAGACGCACTACCGCGATCTGTGCGACATCGAATTCACCATTGAGCGCGGCAAGTTGTGGATGCTGCAGACCCGGGTGGGCAAGCGCACCGCCGGTGCCGCCTTCCGCATCGCCACCCAGCTGGTGGACCAGGGCCTGATCAGTGAGGCCGAGGCGCTCCAGCGGGTGACCGGCGCCCAGCTGGCCCAGCTGATGTTCCCCCGCTTCGACGAGAAGGCCACAACGGAGCTGCTGGGCCGGGGCATTGCCGCCTCCCCGGGCGCCGCGGTGGGCAAGGCGGTCTTCGACTCCTACACCGCCGTCAAGTGGTCCCGTTCGGGCGAGAAGGTCATCCTGGTCCGCCGGGAGACCAACCCCGATGACCTCAATGGCATGATCGCCGCCGAGGGCATTCTCACCTCCCGGGGCGGCAAGACCTCGCACGCCGCCGTGGTGGCCCGCGGCATGGGCAAGACCTGTGTCTGCGGCGCCGAGGAACTGGATGTGGACACCAAGCGCCGCCGGATGGTGGCCCCGGACGGCACGGTGATCGAGGAGGGCGACGTCATCTCCATCGACGGCTCCTCCGGCAAGGTCTACCTGGGCGAGGTCCCGGTGGTCCCGTCCCCGGTGGTGGAGTACTTCGAGGGCCGGATGCACGCCGGTGCCGATGCTGTGTCTCATGAGGCCGCTGCCGCGGCGGGCGACGATCTGGTGCAGTCGGTGCACCGGATGATGGCCTTCGCCGACCAGATGCGCCGGCTGCGGGTACGGGCCAACGCCGACAACGCCGAAGACGCCTCCCGTGCCCGCCGGTTCGGCGCCCAGGGCATCGGTCTGTGCCGCACCGAGCACATGTTCCTGGGCGAGCGGCGGGAGTTGGTGGAGCGGCTGATCCTGGCCGACACCGAGAGCGAGCGGGAGCAGGCACTGGGTGCCCTGCTGCCGCTGCAGAAGGCCGACTTCGTGGAGCTCTTCGAGGCCATGGACGGACTGCCGGTCACCGTCCGCCTGCTGGACCCGCCGCTGCATGAATTCCTGCCCGACATCACCGAGTTGTCGGTGCGGGTGGCGCTGGCCGAGGCCCGCCAGGAACCGCATGAGAACGATCTGCGGCTGCTCCAGGCGGTGCACAAGCTGCATGAGCAGAACCCGATGCTGGGTCTGCGCGGGGTGCGTCTCGGCCTGGTGATCCCCGGCCTGTTCGCCATGCAGGTACGGGCCATCGCCGAGGCCGCCGCCGAGCGCCGCAACGCCAAGGGCGACCCGCGTGCGGAGATCATGATCCCGCTGGTGGGCACGGTCCAGGAGCTGGAGATCGTCCGCGAGGAGGCGGAGCGGGTCATCGCCGAGGTCGAGCAGGCCAGTGGCGTCCGGCTGGGCCTGACCCTGGGCACCATGATCGAGCTGCCCCGGGCCGCTCTGACGGCCGGTCAGATCGCCGAGGCCGCCGAGTTCTTCTCCTTCGGCACCAATGACCTCACCCAGACCGTCTGGGGCTTCTCCAGGGACGATGTGGAGGCCAGCTTCTTCACCGCCTACCTGGAGAAGGGCATCTTCGGGGTCAGCCCCTTCGAGACCATCGACCGGGACGGCGTGGGCTCGCTGGTGCGGGCTGCCGCCGAGGCCGGCCGGGCCACCCGGCCCGACCTCAAGCTGGGCGTCTGCGGCGAGCACGGCGGCGACCCGGAGTCGGTGCACTTCTTCCATGAGGTGGGCCTGGACTACGTCTCCTGCTCCCCGTTCCGCGTCCCGGTGGCGCGGCTGGAGGCGGGCCGGGCGGCCGCGCTGGCCAACGGAAGCGACAGCCGCTGAGGCGAGGGCCGTTGCGTCGGGGGCCGGTAACCCTCGCGTAACACAAGTTCCACACAACAGTCACCGAAGCCGTCCCGAGGGGACCTCAACCCTCAGCCCCGAGGGCGGCTCCGGCGCCGGGAAACCGGCGAAGGGGCGGCGCCCGTGCGGGAGCGCCGCCCCTCATTACTCCCCCACCGGGAGTTGTTGCCGCCCGCATCGGCTCGGGCGGCAACTCGCATACTCAGCGGCCGCTTTTCCGCTCGCCACCCCCCACGGGAACGAGCCCGGGCGGCCCTGAGTGCCTGAATAGGATTTCGCTTGGGGGGTGTTCGCCGCGAGTCCTTTCAACTGTGGCCAAAAGGGCGTGGTAACAGCACGTATCGGTGTGCATACTCAGTGGGCGGGGGGTGACGGCGGATGTCTCATGTGGGGGTTTGGTGCTGCGTGTCCATTTCACTGGACTCGATCTGGCCCGGTTGCGACTGGCCGGAGACCCGGACGTGCTCTGGGAAACCGTATTGAGTCTGCATCGACTGCGGGACAAACAAGGGGAGTCGATCTTCGGCGATTGGCGCTCCGAAACCCGTACTCGGTTGAATAGTGAAACGCGGCTGCTGGCGCCGCTGGTTCCGCCTCGTGGTTATTTCCCGGACTTCCTGACTCCGCCCGAAGGCGTGCATGGACTTCAGGCCGGGGTGGCCGCGCTGCGGGCCACCCCGCCCGGCCGGGTGCACCAGGAGCTGGGCCGGCTGTCCACGGTGCGTACGCTGCCCGCTTGGATACGATCGCTGGCCGAGGGCGACGCCCGCGCCTTCGGCAAGCTGATCGGCGCGCTGCTGGCCTACCACGAGGCGGCCATAGCCCCTTACTGGCCGCATATCCAGGCGCAGATAGAGGCGGACCGCGCGGTACGGGGACGGGCCCTGCTGGACGGCGGGGCGGACGCGCTGCTGTCCTCGCTGCCGCCCACCATGCGCTGGAACGCGCCGGTGCTGGAGGCCGACTACCCGGTGGACCGCGATCTCTACCTCAACGGCCGCGGCCTGCTGCTGGTCCCCTCCTTCTTCTGCCGGGGCAACCCGGTGGCGCTGCAGAACCCCGAACTCACCCCGGTGCTGGTCTATCCGGCCAGGCACACCTCGGAGTCGGCCCCGGTGGTGCAGGAGGCCCCGCGCTCGCTGGGCAAGCTGGTGGGGCAGACCCGCTCGGCGGTGCTGGGCTCCATCGGCGGCGGCTGCACCACCAGTGAACTCGCCCGCCGGGTAGGGGTGTCGGCCGCCTCCGCCAGCCAGCACGCGGGGGTGCTGCGCGAGGCGGGACTGGTGCTGACCCTGCGCCATGGCAGCGCGGTGATGCACACCCTGACCCCGCTGGGCGCCGCCTTACTGCGCGGCGGCCACCGGGGCCCGCAGGGCCGTCGTACGAAGTCCTCGCTGCCGGGCCACTCCGCATCGGCGTCGATGTAGCGCCGGGCGGAGTGGTGTTTCCGCCCGGCGGAGAGAGAGCTCCGCTTGATGTCCGGTACGTCGTCTGCGGGCGCTCGGTGGCTGGTCGCGCCCACGCGGCGGAGCCGCATGGTACAGCCGCCCCGCGCCCCTTGGGGCGCTGCCGCAGCCCTCAGTCGTCGATGCCCGAACGCTCTACGCCCGCCACGATGTAGCGCTGTAGCAGCAGAAACACCAACAGCAAGGGCAGAATCGAGACGGCCGCCGCGATAAAGAGCTCATGCAGATTGACCGTCTGCGCCGTGGTGAACGCCGACAGCGCCACCTGTACCGTCCAGGCGTCCTGGTCCTGCCCGATGACCAGCGGCCAGAGGAAGGCGTTCCAGGCGCCAATGAAGACGATCACGCCCACCGCGGCGAACACCGGGGCCGAGTTGGGCACCACCACCCGCCAGTAGGTGCGCCAGTACCCCAGCCCGTCCACCTGCGCCGCGTCCTCCAACTCCCGTGGAAAGCCCAGGAAGTACTGCCGGAAGACAAAGCAGGCGAAGGCGCTGAACAGGGTGGGCACAATCAGCCCGCGCAGGCTGGAGACCCAGCCCAGCGAGGAGACCAGGACGAAGGAGGGGACAAAGGTGACCGCCGCCGGGACCAGCAGGGTGCCCAGGATGGCGTAGAAGACCGCGTTGGCGTGCCGGTAGGGGATACGGGCCAGGCCATAGCCGGCCAGTGAGGCCGGCAGCAGGGTGCCGGCCGTGGTGAGCACCGCGATCAGGGTGGAGTTCAACAGCGCGTGCGCCATCGGGACCCCGGGATCGTCGAACAGTTCCCGGAGGTTGGACCAGTGCAGCCGGTGGGGGAAGAAGGTCCAGTCGGGGGCGGTGATATCCGCCTCGTCGGCCAGGCCGTTGCGCAGCAGCAGATAGAAGGGGATCAGGAACAGCACGGCCAGTGCGGTCAGCAGCACCAGCCGCAGCGCCCGGCCCAGCCGGGTCAGTGCATCATGCATGGCTCACTCCTCCTTGCGCCCCAGTCCGAACCAGCGCCCCTGCACCACCGTCACCACCGCGATGATCAGTGCCAGCACCACCGCCCCGGCGCTGCCCAGGCCCAGGTCCTGTCCCTGGCCGAGCGCCGTGTAGTAGAGGTGGACCAGCGGCGGCCGGGCGTAGGGCGGGTAACCCTGGGCGTTGGAGAGCAGGTTGAAGAACTCGTCGAAGGCCTGGAAGGCATTGATCACCAGCAGCAGCACCACCGCCACCGAGGTACTGCGCAGCGCGGGAAAGGTGATGTGGCGGAAGGTCTGCCAGCCGGGCCGGGCGCCGTCCAGCGCGGCTGCCTCATAGAGCCGGGCGGGGATGCGCTGGAGTCCGGCCAGGAAAAGGATCATATAGAACCCGGTCTGCAGCCAGAGCCGTACGGTCACGATGACCAGCCAGTACCAGGGCGGATGGGTGGTGGACAGCCAGGCCACCGGTTCCGCGCCGAACCAGCCCAGCACCGTATTGGCCAGCCCGAAGCGCACCCCGTTGAACAGGGACATCTTCCAGATCAGGGCGGCCACCACATAGGAGCAGGCGGTGGGCAGGAAGAACACCGAGCGGAAGAAGGCCCGTGCGAAGCGCAGCCGGTTGACCGCCAGCGCCAGGGCGAGGGAGAGCGCATAGGTGGCCGGGACGATAAAGGCGGTGAACACGGCGAAGGTGGCCAGCGACGAGCGGAAGGCCGGATCGCCCAGGATCTGCCGGTAGTTGGCCAGCCCGGTGAAGTGGCTGGGGGTGACGGTGTTGTGGGCGTCATGGAAGCTGAGGAAGACGCTCCAGCCCAGCGGGACATAGGTGAACAGCACCAGCCCGGCGACAAAGGGCCCGGTGAACACCCAGAACCACAGGGCATGGTGGCGCCGCCGGCGGCGGCTGGCGGAGGGCACTCAGGGCTTCTTCCCTACGCGGTCCAGCTCGGCCCGGGTTCTGCGCACCACCGCCTTGAGCTGGCTCTCCGGGTCGGCCCCGTCCTTGATGATCCGGCTGAGCGCGTCCTGGTAGGCCAGCCGGCCGGCGTCCGTCCACAACAGCGGCTGGGCGTAGCCGTGTTGGCTGGTGAAGCGCACGGCGTCGGCGGCCGGACCGTCCTTGAGCTTGTCGGCCTTGGCGGCCAGCGAGGTGCGGGCGGGGATATGGAAGCCGTAGGAGAGCGCGAAGTCGGTCTGGAAATCGGTGCGTTCGACCCATAGCCAGCGCACATAGTCCCGGGCCGCCGTATGGTTTCCGCTGCGCGAGCTGATCGCCGCCGCATAGGCGCCCACCGGCACCGCGGGCCTGCCGCCCGGCCCGTCGGCGGGGAAGGGCAGCACCCCGAAGTCGTCGCCCAGCGCCTTTTTGATCTGTGGCAGCGCCCAGAGACCCGACCACTGCATGGCGGTGAGCCCCTGGATGAACGCGGCCGGATCGGCCCAGTCGCTGGGGGCGCCCAGCAGCAGGGACTTGTCCGTGTACAGCTGCCGGAGCTTGGCCAGGGCGCGGGCGGCGGCGGGGTCGTCAAAGCCCACCTTGCCGTCCGGGGTGATCAGGCTGAGCCCGGCGGCGTACAGCGGGGTTCCGGCCAGCGCCCCGCCCCCGCCGTCATTGCCCAGGAACAGCCCCTTGGTCTTCTTGCCGGTGAGTCTGCGGGCCGCGTCCACCAGTTCGTCCAGGGTCGCCGGTGGCCGTACGCCCGCGGCGTCCAGCAGGCTCTTGCGGTAGTAGAGCAGCTGGGTGTCGATGACCTGGGGAATGCCCCAGACCCGCCCCTCATGGATCTTGGGGGCCAGCACCGCCTGGTTGAAGTCCCCCTGGACGTCCTTGATCAGATCGGTGAGGTCCAGCACCTGGCCGCCCCGGATCTGGTCCAGGGTGGGGCCATTGACCTCGAAGACATCCGGCCCGGAGGCGGTGAGCAGTGCGGCGGCGGTCTGCTGGTCGTAGTTGCCGCCCGGGCGCCACTGCACCCGGACGTCGGCCTTGCGGTAGGCCTCGGCGTAGCGGTGTACGGCCTTCTCGGTGCCCGGTTCGCCGTACTGGTGGTACCAATGGGAGAGATGCGGGATACGGGCGGAACTTCCCTCGTTCCGGCCGGTGTTGGAGCCGCATCCGGCCAGCAGGGCCATACTGGCCCCGGCGGTCAGAAGCCCTCTGCGGTTGATCGGCATGTCGCTGCCCCCTTGCCTGGGTTGGCGGTTTCCGGTCGCCTGTGATCGTACGGATCAACCCGGGGCGGGGAAGGGGGATTCCGGCAGGACCCCCCTCGATCACAAACATCGGTTCGGGTTCGCCGGCTGATGCTCGTAATATCCTGAAATGAACTGTGCCGGGTTCCCGGACACCACACCGACCCACCCTGGGACCGCAGGAACGGAGTGCGCCATGCCCGGCCCGGATGTCACGGTGATCATCGCCGCGTACAACGCCATGCCGTATGTGACCCGCAGTGTCACCTCCGTGCTGGAGCAGACCCTGGGCGCGGAGCGGATCGAGCTGATCGTGGTGGACGACGGGTCCACCGACGGCACGGCCGGGGAGCTGGACCGTCTGGCGGCCGGGGCGCCGCTGATGCGGGTGATCCACCAGCCGAACTCCGGCGGACCGGCCGGTCCGCGCAACCGCGGCCTGGATCTGGCCACCGGCCGTCATGTCTTCTTCCTGGACGCCGACGACCATCTGGGCCCCGAGGCGCTGGCCCGGATGGTGGCCGCGGCGGATGACAACGGCTCCGATGTGGTGCTGGGCCGGATCGTCGGCGAGGGCGGCCGACGGGCCCCGACGTCGATGTTCGGCCGCAACCAGCCGGCCACCGATGTCTTCGCCTCCCGGGTCTACTGGACGCTCAACCCCATGAAGCTCTTCCGCCGGGAGCTGATCGACCGGCTGGGGCTGCGCTTCGACACCGGGCTGTCCATCGGCGAGGACCAGCCCTTCACCGCCACCGCCTATCTGGAGGCGGCATCGATCTCGGTGGTCGCCGACTATGACTGCCTGTACTGGGTGGCCCGGGAGGACGGCAACAACATCACCGCCCAGCCGCATGGCACCCGGATGCGGATCGATCTCTTCCGGAAGATGACCGAGCTGGTGGCGGCGAAGGTCCCGGCGGGGGAGCGGCGCGACATCCTGCTGCACCGGCACTATGCGGTGGAACTGCGCGATGCCGTATTGCAGTTGTTCCGCGAGCCGCACCGAGATGTACAGGACAAATACCTGCGCGAACTGGGTGATCTGATCGCCCCCCACTACGGCGACGGCCTGGCCGCCCGGCTGCCCGCCGTGGTCCGGCTGCGCTGTGAGCTGATCCGGCGCGGACTGCTGGATGAACTGCTCACCCTGGTCCGCTGGGAACTGGACCGGGGCGCCGCCAGCTATGGCATCACCACCCTGTCCGCGACCGCCTCCGGCCCGGAGATCCTGGCCGAGAACGGCCGGGCCTACGCCGAGTATCCGTACTTCCGCGACTCCACCCTCAACCTCCCCGACGACTGCTACGACATCACCGCCGAGCTGCGCGCCCGCCACCTGGTGGAGTCCGCCGAGCTCACCCCCAGCGGCCTCCGCCTGACCGGACACGCCTATATCCACCGAATATCCGCCACAGCGGCCGATGAGGTCAGCACCGAGCTGATCCTGCGCCGCCGTGGCTCGGACACCGAACTCCGGCTTCCGGTACGGCGGATACCCACCCCCGGCCTGGGCGCCGAGGAGGACGGCGGCCAGTTCGACTACTCCGCCGCCGGTTTCGAGGTCACCATCGAGCCGGCGTCGCTGTCCGCCGGACTGTGGGATCTGTCCCTGGCAGTGGGCGCCCAGGGCATCACCAAGGAAGCCCGCCTGGGCAGCCGCCGCGCCGAGACCGTCAGCACCCGGACCACCACCCTGGTCACCGGGGACGGCACCGCCGTCGCGCTCTACACCACCAAGCCCTATGGCAACCTCAGCCTGGACCTGGGCGAGACCCGGCACCGGGTGCCGCCCCATCTGAAGGTCACCGGTGCCGCCTGGTCCCCGGACGCGCCCGCCACACTGGCCGTCAACGGCCGCTGTACGCTGGCTTCCTGGCCCGCGGGGGCACTGACCGTACGGGCCCTCGGCCCCGACGGCACCGAACTCACCGCTCCGGTCGAGGCATCCGACGACGGCAGCTTCACCACCCTGCTGCCCTGCACCACGGCGGGCGAGTGGCGCCTCTCCCTGCGCCTGGCCGCCGCCGGCGCGGAATGGTCCGTACCCGTACCCCCGCAGCCCGGCCTGGCGGTGGCCCGCTGGCAGCGCCTGGGCATGCCCTGGTACGCCAAGCCGGTACCGGGCAAGGATGCGCTCACCCTGAGGGTGGGACGGGTGGAACTGCTGAAGGCGGTACGGGGGAGGCTGGCGGGTCGGGGGTGAGCGGGGTCCGTAGGGGGCGCCATCGGGGGCGGGGGGAGCTGCGACTCGCGGGCGAGCCGGAGCGGTTGAGGGCCGGCTTTCCGGACGGGATCGAGCAGTTGCCGGTGTGCTGGGGGCGTCAGCCCGCGGAAACGGGGACCCCGCGCGTCCACAACTCCTCGCCGTGTTCCGCAAACCGCGCGAACATCCCGCCCTCGCCGCGCCGCCGCAGATGGAGCAGCGGTGAGTCATGGCCGGCCAGCCTGGCGAGGTGCGGGGTGACCAGTGCCTCGCCGTCGAACCGGAAGACGGACAGCGAGACGTGATTCGCGGCATCGGCAGGCGAGGAGAACCGTGTCTCCACGCCTTCGATCCGGCCCAGTCTGTCCAGCTGTTGCAAGGTCATCCTGATACGGGCGGAGACGGTGAGGGCCACGTCCTCGATCTCTTCGCGCTGGCGGGTGGCGGGCCCTTCGGGGTCCCCCAGCAGGAAGCGGACCCGGCATCCCTGTGCGGCCTTTCGCCGCAGTGTCTCCGGCAGAGCGGGCACCTGGGTCCACAGGAAGTACGAGGTGTAGCCGCCGAAGAACAACTCCTCGGCGGATGCGCCGATCAACTCGCCCCATAGGGTGGACGGACAGGCGGAACGGTAGGGGTAGCTCTGGATGATCTCCTGATCCGTTCCGGTCTTGAGCCTGCCCCTGACCGCCTTGGGCCACAACATCCCGGCCTCCACTCCCAACGCCATGGAGGCGTCTTCTCGGTTTCTGGCGTGCGGAATCAACTCTTCATCGGCAACCCACCGTTCTACGGTCTTGCCGGAAACGCCTACTCGCAGAGTGAGCTGCCTGGGTGACAGGCCGGCGGAGTTCATAGCCGATCGTCGAGCCGAGTTCAAGGGTCCCCCAGCGGACGTTTGGGCGTTCTTCAACGGTAGCTGCTGGACGGCCCAGCTGTCCGCTCATTGCCACCGTGGTGTCTCTGATGGACCGGCATGCTCCTGCAAGGCGGTCCACCAAGGGGCTGTCGAATGCGGAGCTGTGATGACTGGGGGTGCCAGGTGACTGCGATGGGCGGATCTCTGCCGGGGCCGGAGCAAGGGGAGTTGCTCTTCGACGCAAGGCGGGAGCGGGTTGGTGAGGTCGTAGGCAGCAGCCAGGGTCGGGTGACGCTCAGGTCCCCGGCGGGAGGGCAGCGCTGGGAGGCGTACCTCTGCGACGTACGCCCCGCAACGGCGCAGGATGCGCTCCGGGCGCGAGTCGCCGCCGCCAACTACCAGAGCAGGAACGCGACGTCCGGGAATGCGGTGCTCGTCCGCTCAGTGTGCGAAGAGTGCCTGGACATCAAGCGCAGGCGAGCCGAGGCGCCGGCAGCCGGTGACCGGGGCGTTGCCATGGCGATGACGGAAGCCATGGGGGTCCATCTTCGGGTGGCCCACCCCTGAGGGTGTCCGCACGAACGGAGCACGGCCACAGGCCGTCATGACATGAAATCTGGCCGGATTTTGACTGGACGACAGCTCGTGCTTCATGATCACGCCTGGCCAATATTCCGCATGAGCACATCAACGGGGGAATACCGTGACAATCCTGAAGAATCTCCTGAGCCGTGGCTCCGCCGTGGCCGCCGGTGCGGCTGTGGTGGTCGGTGCCGCCATCGCCACCGCGCCGGCCGCGTCCGCGGACATCTCCTACAGCATCCAGAACGCCCACTCCAACAAGTGCCTGGGCATCTGGATGGGCACAGGCGTCGATGCCATCCAGTGGGGCTGCAACTACAACCCGGACCAGCGCTGGTCCTTCGAGGACGCCGGTAACGGCTACCGGCACATCAAGAACGCCTACGGCAAGTGCCTGGGCATTCAGGGCGGCGTCAACTGGAAGGGCGAGTCCGCCGTTCAGTGGAGCTGCAATGGCAACTCCGACCAGCTGTGGAAGTACGACTACCAGGGCTCCGGCAAGTTCCGCCTGATCAACGCCAATTCGGGCATGTGCCTGGGGGTCTGGAAGGGCGGCGTCAAGGACGGTGACGACGTCATGCAGTGGCCCTGCAACGGCAACTCCGACCAGCTCTGGTACAACGGCTGACCTATGACGAGCCCCGCCTTCCTTCATGGAGGGCGGGGCTTCCGCGTCAACTCCGCTGGAGCGTAAGGCTCGTTGCCGCGCGGCGCCGTACCGACCAGTACTGGGCGCTCAGGGTCACCGACTTGGCGCCAAAGGTGAGGGCGGCACCCCCGAGCGCGGCCAGCACGCCCAGCCAGATGAGCGGGGCGGTCTCCCGGACGGGCCGGGTGCGGAGCCGGCGGCGGACGATCAGGACCACGATGGCCAGGGCCAGGGCTATGCGTGTGGTGTCGTTCATGGAGTCCGTCCCCCGTTGATGGCCTTTGGCCAGTGGATGCCGGGGAAGAGGGTGTCACAAGCACCGGGCTCCATGGCCGCTCTTCGGATGGCCGGGATCACTGGTACCGATGCGGCGCAGGATGCGTCGCAGAGCGCGGCACCCTCACACAGGCACCGTCACCCCGGCACAATCAGGCCGCTCTCATAGGCCACGATGACCAGTTGGGCCCGGTCCCGGGCGTCGAGTTTGGCCAGCAGTCGCCCGACATGGGTCTTCACCGTCGCCTGGCTGACGACCAGACGGTCGGCGATCTCCTTGTTGGACAGGCCGCGTCCGATGAGTTCCAGCACCTCCCGTTCCCGGCCGGTGATGGCCGTGAGCCCCGTGGTCGGGCGGCGCCCCGGCTCGGGCAGCCGGGCGAACTCCGCTATGAGCCTCCTGGTGATCCCCGGTGCCAGCAGGGCCTCGCCGCTCGCGATCACCCGGATCGCAGCGACCAGTTCGCCCGGCGGGGTGTCCTTGAGGAGGAAGCCGCTCGCTCCGGCGCGCAGGGCGCCATAGACGTATTCGTCCAGATCGAAGGTCGTCAGAACGAGCACCCGCACGGCCGGATGGGCGGGGACGATCCGGCGGGTGGCCTCCAGCCCGTCGAGCTCCGGCATCCGGATGTCCATGAGCACGACATCGGGAAGTTCCCGTGCGGCGAGCTCGACCGCCTGGCTGCCATCGGCGGCCTCGTCGGCGCACACCATGTCGGGCTGGGAGTCGAGCAGCAGGCGCAGGCTCCCGCGCAGCAGCGTCTGGTCGTCCGCGATCAACACCCTGATCACCGGGCGGCCTCCAGCGGGATCCGGGCGCTGACCCGGAAGCCGCCGCCGGGCAGCGATCCGGCCTCGATCTCACCGCCGTAGACGGCGACCCGTTCGCGCATGCCGACCAGCCCATGGCCGGGCGACACACCGGCCGGGCCGGCCGCGCCGCGCCCGTCATCGGTGACCTCGATCCCGATGGAGTCCTCGCCATAGGTGAGAACGGCCCGGACGCGCCGGGCAGCGGCGTGTTTGATCACGTTGGTCAGCGCCTCCTGGGCGATCCGGTACACGGCGAGTTCCAGCGGGGCGGGCAGTTCGCGCCGGTCACCGGAGATCCTCAGCTCCGCCCGCAGCCCGGACTCGGCCGTCCGCGCGAGGAGTTGGTCGAGGTCCGCCAGACCGGGGGCCGGCACCAGCTCGGGATCCCGCCGGTTCCCCTCGCCGTCCCGCAGCATACCCAGCAGCCGGCGCATCTCGGTCAGCGCACCGCGCCCGGTCCGCTCGATCAACACCAGGGCCTTGACGGCCTCTTCGGGGCGGTCTTCGGCGACATAGCCGGCGACCGATGCCTGCATGGTGATCAATGAAAGGTTGTGCGCGACGATGTCATGCAACTCGCGGGCGATGCGCAGGCGTTCGGCGGCGACCAGTTCACGGGCGCGCTGCTCGGCCTGCGCCCGCAGCCCGGCCGTGTACGCGCGGTTGGCGCCCACCGCCACACCGGTCATCCACACTCCGCACAGCGGCAACGCGCACAGCATCAGGCCCAGGACCTCCTGGCGGAAGGCGTGATGGAACTCGACCGGGTTGGCGAGCCTCGGCCCGAGCAGACCGAACCGCCCGGCGGCCACGCCGAGGGCCGTACCGCCGAGTAGGAGACCCAGGCCCCGTGCGGCTTCCCTGCGCGGCACCTGGACGGCGAGCGTGTACAGCACCAGCCCCATCGCCACCGGCACGGGCACCGGGAAGGACAGCGACTCCTGCGCCACGACCGGCGAGGCCAGCGCCACGGCCCATAGCGACGGCCAGGGCAGCACCCGCCGCAGCGCGACCGCGGCACCGAGCACCAGGGCCGCCGCGACGATGGCCACGGCCGGGAACGCAACCACCGCCTCGGGCGGGCCGAATCCGTGCAGCAGCGTGAGAACGCACAGCACGGCGCCGGTCAGCGCGTCGATGGCGACCAGGTCGCGGGCCCGCAGGCGTCGGTTGAGGGGCGGTATGGCAGCGGCGGTCATGCGGCGAAGGTAGCCGGGGGCCATGGTGCGGGACATCGCCCCCCGGGCCGTCATCCCCCAGGCGTACTTGACACCGCCGGGTCATGCCATGGCCGCACCCCCGGAAACCGCCCGTGCTCCGACGCCGGGGCGGGCGGGCGGCTGACACCTTGGACGCCGAAGGGAGAGATGATGATCGAAGTCACTGAACTCACCAAGAGGTTCGGCAGGGTCACCGCGGTTGACGGCCTCACCTTCACGGTCCGGCCGGGCCGTGTCACCGGATTCCTCGGGCCCAACGGCTCGGGCAAGTCCACCACTCTGCGGGCGATCCTCGGCCTGGAGGCGCCGGACCGTGGCACGGCCCTCGTGGGCGGGCTGCCGTACCGGGACCTGCGTCACCCGTTGCACCAGGTCGGAGCGCTGCTCGACGCGGGCGCCGTCCACCCTGGCCGTTCGGCGCGGGCACATCTCATGGCGCTGGCCGTGGCCGGCCGAGTCGGCAGGCGGCGCGTGGGCGAGGTACTGGAGCAGGTGGGCCTGGGGCAGGTGGCGGATCAGCGGGCCGGCGGGTTCTCGCTGGGGATGCGGCAGCGGCTGGGCATTGCCGCCGCGCTGCTCGGCGATCCGCCCGTGGTGATGTTCGACGAGCCGGTCAACGGCCTGGACCCCGAGGGCATCCGGTGGGTCCGGCAGCTGATGAAGTCGCTGGCAGCGGAGGGCCGTACGGTCCTCGTCTCCAGCCATCTGATGTCCGAGATGGCGCTGACCGCGGATCACCTGGTTGTGATCGGCCGTGGCCGGCTGATCGCCGACACCGGCGTCAAAGCCTTCCTGGCGGAGCACGGTACGGGCCAGGTGCAGGTCCGCTCGCCCGCCCGCGGCTCGCTGGCCGGAGTGCTCCGGGAGCATGGCGCGGGCGTTGAGTACCAAGGCTCCCAGGAACTGCTGGTCACCGGCCTGACAGTGGACCGGATCGGCGACCTGGCCGCCCGCAACGGGCTGCCGGTGCATGAACTGGCCGCCCGACAGGCCTCGTTGGAGGACGTCTTTATGAATCTGACCAGGGACTCGGTCGAATATCAGGGGATGTGTGATGGGAACTGAGCTGCTCAAGGCCGAATGGATCAAGTTGCGTTCGGTACGGTCGACTTATCTGTCCCTGGCCGCGGCCGCCGCGCTGGTCATCATCGTGGCCCTCTCGGTCGCCGGCACGACCGCGGACAACTGGCCGACGATGAGCCCGCGCGACCGTTCGTCCTTCGATCCGGTCTCCGCCCCGCTGTTCGGGGCGCTCTTCGCCCAGTTGGTGATCGGCGTGCTGGCGGTGCTGGTGGTCAGCTCCGAATACTCCACCGGGCTGATCCGGACGACGTTCGCGGTGACGCCGCAGCGCCGGAAGGTGCTGCTGGCCAAGGTCACGGTCACCACGGCACTCGCGCTGGCCGCGGGCGCGGTCATCCTCGGCGCGGCCTTCCTGCTGAGCCAGGCGGTGATGGCCCATGGCCACGGTGGAGTGTCGCTGGGCGATCCCGGCGTCCTGCGGGCAGTCGGCTATGCGGTGTTGTACCTGGTGGCCGTCACGGTGCTGGCCACCTCGCTGGGCGCGATCCTGAGGTCCACCGCCGGTGCCATCGCCGTGCTGTTCACCCTGGTCTTCCTGGTGCCCCAGGTGCTGGACCACCTCCCGCAGGAACTGCGCCACCACCTGATGCGCTTCGGCCTCCAACGGGCCGCGGCCGCCGCCGTGTCGCTCCATCCGCAGGCCGACACCTTCTCGCCGACGGTGTCGATCCTGCTCTGCGCGGGGTACGCGGCCGTCGCCCTCGCACTGGCACTGTTCCTCATCGGGCGGCGGGACGCCTAGAGTTGGGGAGGGCCTGGCGCACCACCGAGGGCGCCATCAGTGGGCCGGTTGCCCCCGACGCCGTACCGACCAGTACTGGGCGCTCAGAGGACTGCGTCCACTGGCAGACGGCGGACCCGCAGATCCTCGAGCGCCTCAACCGGCTCATCGATGACACCCTGCGCGACCCCTATGCGGGCATGGGCAAACCCGAGCCGCTGAAGCATGCTCTGGCCGGCGCCCGGTCCCGGCGGATCACCGGCGAACACCGTTTGGTGTGCCTGCCCAAGGACGGCGAGGTCATCGTTCTGCAGGCCCGTTGCCACTACGGCTGATCCCCTCAGGGGAGCCCCGTCGCCCGTACCGGGCGGCGGGGCTCCCGCCGGCGGACACGCCGCCCTACGCCATCGGTGCCCCCAGCCGGAACCGCAGCCGGCAGATCACCGCGTCCGTGTCCCGCCGTACCGCGTGGGCCATCACCGCGCCGCGCTGGTTCTGCAGCAGGCGCTGCCAGAAGTGGGCGGGTTCGACCTCCGGTATCAGGACGGTGACCCGGTTGTCCGGGTGGCGGTCGGCCAGTTCGCGGACATAGTCGGCGATGGGACGGCCCAACGCCCGGGTGGGGGAGGGAAGTTCCACCAGGTCCACGCCCGGGTTCCACAACTCCCAGTCGCGGCGCAGGGATTCCGCCGCCCGCTGCCCCTCCGTGTCCGAGGGGGTCACGGTCACCGCCACCACCTCGTCGCCGAGCGAGACCGCCGCGGTCAGCGCCTTGCTGGTCAGCCGGGAGAGGGAGGCGACCGGGACCACCACCACCGAGTGGCAGCGGCGCGGGGCCTCGGGGATCCGGCCCAGCCCCAGGCGCTCGCCGATCCGTCCGTACGCCCGGTGGACGATCTCGAAGGCGATCACCAGCACGGGCAGGGCCAGCACGATCAGCCAGGCGCCCTCCGCGAACTTGGTGGCGGTGACGACCACCGCCGACACCCCGGTGAGCACCGCGCCAAAGCCATTGATCAGCGCCTTGCCCAGCCACCCGGCGGATCGTTCCTGCCGCCAGTGCCGGACCATGCCGACCTGGCAGATGGTGAAGCCCACAAAGACGCCGATGGAGAACAGCGGCACCAGGGTGTTGACGTCCCCGCCGGAGAAGACCAGCAGCAGCGCCGAGACCAGGGCCAGCGCCAGCACCCCATGACGGTGCACCTGGCGGTCGGCCTTGAGGGCGAAGACATGCGGCAGATAGTTGTCCCGGGCCAGCAGGCTCATCAGCACCGGCAGTCCGCCGAAGGAGGTGTTGGCGGCCAGTGCCAGCAGGATCACGGTGGCGAACTGGACCACATAGAAAGCCCAGTTGTGGCCCAGGGAGGCGTCCGCGAGCTGGGCCAGCACGGTCACCCCTTCCACCGGCTGGAGGTGGAAGCGGCCGATGAGGACGGAGAGGCCGATGAGCATCACCCCCAGCAGGGCGCCCAGGGCGACCTCGGTGCGCTGGGCCCGCCTGGCGCGCGGTGCGCGGAAGGAAGGGACGGCGTTGGCCACCGCCTCCACGCCGGTGAGCGCGGAACAGCCGGCGGCAAAGGCCCTGAGCAGCAGCAGCGCGCCCACGGAGGTGGCGTTGGAGCTCAGTACCGAGGCATGCCCCTGGGCGGCATGGGTGCTGACGGGTCCGTCACGGAAGAGACCCACCACGATCAGCACCAGGATGGAGCCCACGAACACGGCGGTGGGAACGATGAAGGCCCTCGCCGACTCCACGATGCCGCGCAGATTGACGCAGGTCACCAGGGTCAGCACCGCCAGGCAGAGCCATAGCCGGTGCGGATAGAGCGAGGGGAAGGCGGAGGTCAGGGCGGCCACTCCGGCGGTGACCGAGACGGCCACGTTCAGGACGTAGTCCAGGATCAGGGAGGCCGCGGTGACCAGGCTGGTGCGCCGGCCCAGATGCCGCTTGGCGACCGCGTAGGACCCGCCGCCGTCCGGGAAGGCGGCGATCACCTGCCGGTAGGAGGCGGTCAGTACGGCCAGCAGGGCGGCGATGGCCAGGGTGACCGGCAGGGTGAAACCGAGGCCGTGCGCACCGGCCGCGGCCAGCACCAGCACGATGGACTCGGGTCCGTAGGCGACCGAGGCCATGGCGTCCAGGGACAGCGCGGCGAGCCCCTGGGTGGCCGTAAGCCGGTGCCGTTCCTCGGCGTCGGCCTGCGCGGCGCCGGTATCCGGCGGTTCCTCGCCCTGTCCGCCGGGCCGGTTGTCCGTATTGGCCAGCATGGACATCTCTTGTCGTACCTCCGTGACGTGGGAGGGCCAGCGTGCGCCCGTACTGACCGGTCGGTGGCCGGTGTTGGCGCTCTCTTGGCGGGTTTCCTACGGATCTTCACGCCTTCTTGACGCCTGTTGGCTGCCAGGAGCCCCCGCGTGTCAGGACCGCGTCATATTTCGCTGACTTTGCGTCAGTGTGGCGTCAATGTGCGGCGGGAGGAGGAAGTACCGGTTCTACCGTCACGACCATGGGACGGCCCATGGCACGGCGAGGACTGGCGTTACGGGTCCGCGCGAAGGCGCGCGGGACACATCCGCGCCCGGCATCCCGGACGATCGTCCGGGACCGGGGATGGCGACGGGAGGCCAGGTCCGCCTGGTGCTTCGGACTGGGGCTCACCGGACTGCTGACCGGCGCCGACGCCGCCCGGGGCACCCTCGACTGGCCCCGGGGCGGCTGCTGGACGGTGCTGGGCGCCACCCTGCTGCTGGTCCTGCGCCCGGCCCGGGTGAGTGCGGGCGAGGACTGGCTGGCGGTACGCGGCCTGCTGCGCGAACGCCGGGTACGCACCGACCGGCTGACCCGGCTGCGCAGGCTGGACGGGGTGTCCCCCCGGCTGGTGTTACGGGACGCCTCCGGCGTCCGGGTCGAACTGGAGCTGGCAGTGCTCCGCGCCAACCCCCTCCTATGGCACCACCTGGAAACCGGCGCCCGCCGCTCCCGCGAACACGGCACCCTCCACGAGGGCACCGCACTGCTCACCGCCCTCGCGGAACACATCGACTCCCACGCCGCCCGTGGAATCCTCCAGGCATCAGGCATGGACGCCGGCTCGTAGGGGCGCCCCCTCAGAGCGAGCCGGAGCTCCGACCTCACCGGCCCAGCGCCGGGCGCCCTTTCGGGGGCGCGGGGAACCGCGCGAGCAACCATGCACGGCCCGCAGGGGAACCGGGCGAGCCCCGAGGGGCGCCCTCACACCCTGGGTGGCCACCCATAGCGGACGCCGGTCAACCGCTCCGACACATCCCACAACCCCGAACTCGCCCGGTCGTCCCGAGTCCACCCCGCCCGCAAGGACCGCACCGGCGCCCCCCGCCAAAACTGCACCCGGGGCCCGAAGAAGTCGTCCTGGCGGACACCCGGCGCCGTGGCGGCGTACAGCGTGGGCAGCGCACCATCCTCCGCACTCTGCGCCACCAGCCGGTTGGTGAGCTCGATGGCGTGCTTCGCCACCGGCCGCTGCTCCAGCCGCCCGCCCGCGGTCTGCAGATTGGTCGCCGCATAGCCGGGATGCGCGGCGGCCGCCACCACCGGTGAGCCCACGGCCGCCAGCCGGCGCGCCAGCTCATGGATGAACAGCAGATTGGCGCTCTTGGAGCGCCCATAGGCGATCCACCGCCGGTAGCGGCCATCCATCTGGAGATCCCGCGGATCGACCGTACCCAGCAAGTGCAGCCCGCTGGAGACACTGATCACCCGCGCCCCGTCCCCCGCCTCCCGGATGCGCGGCATCAGCAGCCCGGTGAGCGCGAAGTGCCCCAGGTGGTTGGTGCCGAACTGCATCTCGAAGCCGTCCACCGTGCGCAGTTGCGGCAGTGCCATCACACCCGCGTTGTTGACCAGCAGATCGACCCGGTCGGCCTTGAGCTCCGCGGCGAATGTACGCACCGACGACAGGTCGGCCAGATCCAGCAGGGCCAACTCCGCTTCCGCCCCGGGAACCTGAGTGCGCAGCAGTTCCAAGGCCGCGTCGCCCCGGGTCCGGTCCCGGCAGGCCAGCACCACCCGCGCCCCGCGCCGGGCCAGCTCGCGGGCGGTGACATAGCCGATCCCGCTGTTGGCGCCGGTCACCACGGCGGTGCGGCCGCTCTGGTCGGGGATGTCGTGCACAGTCCAGCCGTTCACTCCGCGGCGCTCCTCAGTGATCTGCACACGCCTTCGTACGCGCCCCGGGGCGCATACGCCGCGCGTGGTAGCCGGTAATGCCTTCAGCGTAGGCGACCCGGCGCAGGGCTGTCAGGCCACGCCGAACCCGGTCCGGACCCGACACCCGAGCAAGAGATTCCGC
This sequence comes from Streptomyces orinoci, assembly GCF_003121295.1. Classification (GTDB taxonomy): domain Bacteria; phylum Actinomycetota; class Actinomycetes; order Streptomycetales; family Streptomycetaceae; genus Streptomyces; species Streptomyces orinoci. The sequence goes on along the minus strand of NZ_PHNC01000029.1, from coordinate 432,072 downwards.
TTCGCTCACCCCTCGTGCCCGAACCTCAACTCACCGCATTGTCAGTGGCCGTTGATACGGTCCCGCCATGCTGAATTCACAGAGGCCGGCGGGCCCGGTGACCGCCGAAGACGTCCAGACGGCGGTGCATCTGACGGTGGACGCGCTGACCGGCGTGCCGGAGGCGCGCTGGGGCAGGCCCGCCGCCGGGCTGGACTGGGACTGCTGGGAGACCGCCGAGCACCTGGTGGACGCGTTGTTCGGCTATGCCGCCCAACTGGGGCCGCGCGCCCCGTCGTTGGAGCGGTACCTCCCCTCCCTCCGGGTCGGCAGACGGCCGGGCGGTCCGCGGAATGTGGTCTTCGCCGACCGGGAGGCGGGCCCGGACGGGCTGTTGCAGCTGGTGGAGGCCGGTGGTGGGCTGCTGACGGCCATGGTCCGGACCACGCCGGCCGAGGTCATGGCCTACCACCCCGCCGGGCGGTCGGATCCGGCCGGCTTCGGGGCCATGGGCGTGGTGGAGGCCCTGGTGCACGGGTACGACATAGCCGCCGGGCTGGGAGTGGAGTTCACCCCGCCGGCCGGGCCCTGCGAGCGGGCGCTGGCCCGGCTGTTCCCGGACGCACCACAGGAGGCCGAACCCTGGCCGGCACTGCTGTGGTGTACGGGGCGGTCGGCACTGCCGGGCCGGGAGAAGCTCAACTCCTGGCGCTGGCACAGCAGTCCTCGATAGCCCAGGCCCAACACCCCGCTGAATCGGACCGGTTCCCTCTCCTTACCCCGGCCCCAACGGCCCCGTACCCTGCGACAGGGCGGCCACCCCGGGCGGGGATGTCACCCTGCACAACGTCCGCTCCCAGCCCGGCGGGCAGCAGTTCCGCGGCAACAGGACCGGTGACTTCGGGCCCCGCTTCGCCGCGATCGCGCGTTCCGTACGATCGCCCGGGTGACCCACGACATATCCCTGACAACTCTGCTGGTGCTCTGTGTCGCCGCCGCGGCGGCCGGGTGGATCGACGCCGTGGTGGGAGGCGGCGGGCTGCTGCAACTCCCGGCCCTGCTGGTCGGTCTGCCGCATGCGGCACCCGCCTATGTGCTGGGCACCAACAAGGCGGTGGCCATCTGCGGCACCAGTGCGGCCGCCGTCGCCTACACCCGCCGGGCCGCGCTGGATGTACGCACCGCGGTGCGCATCGGCCTGGCGGCGATGGCCGGTTCGCTGGGCGGGGCGCTGTTCGCCGCCGGTATCGACAGCTCGGTGCTCCGCCCGTTGATCATGGCCGTGCTCCTGGCGGTGCTGGCCTTTGTCCTGTTCCGGCCGGGTTTCGGTGCCGCCGCCACCGTGCCGGCCCTGCCGCCCTCACGGCGGCGGGTGCTGGCCGCGATCGGCGTGGCCGGGCTGGGTATCGGTTTCTATGACGGCCTCATCGGGCCCGGCACCGGCACCTTCCTGGTGCTGGCCCTGGCCGGGATCCTGCGCATGGACCTGGTGGCGGCCTCCGGCACCTCCAAGATCGTCAACACCTGTACCAATGTGGGGGCGCTGGTGACCTTCACCGTGCAGGGCACCGTGCTCTGGCAAGTGGCGCTGCCCATGGCCGTGTTCAATCTGGCGGGCGGTGCCACCGGGGCGCGGATGGCGCTCAAGCGCGGTACCGGCTTTGTCCGCGGGGTGCTGGTGGTGGTCGTCGTCTCCCTGGTCTGCAAGCTGGCCTTTGACCAGTGGGGTGGCTGAGGCGGCGGCCGGGACCGGCCGGGACCAAGGGGTGCACAGCGGTTCACAACCCCGATAACCTCGGCTTTCGCGGAATCGTCCGGGCGGGCGGAGCCGTGGTCCGGGCACCCTGCGCCACGCCGGATGCCAAATTCGGCGAGGGTTTGTTGAGCATTCGTACGCTGGTCATACGCCGAGGCGTCCGTCGTCGGACTGTACGGAGAACACTCCGGAGTGGTCCCGGTCCCGGATGATGCGGTTAGCCTTTCGACGACCTTCCGAACGTGGTGGGGGTGCCTGGTGCGTTTCTCCCGGTGGAGCCGGGCCCGGTGGGCCCGGGCCGTGCTCGCGGGGCTGTATGTGGTGGCCCTGGCGGCGGTGGTACCCCGGGGGGCCGGCGGAAACCACAAGGAGCGCAGCTGGTCCAGCGAGCAGGCGCAGCGCTTCTGGGGTCCGTCCCGCACCGCCCAGCAGGACGACGACGCGGATGCCGGGAGCGAGGCCCAGCGGATCACCGGGAGCGCCCGGCACTTCGGTGGCGTCCCCTCGGTCGGCGTGATCTTCTACACCGGCGACGACATGAAGAGCCACCACTGCACGGCCAGCGTGGTGCACAGCCCCAAGGGCAATCTGATTGTGACGGCCGGGCACTGTTCGATAGGCGACGACGCCGCCTTTGTCCCCGACTACCAGCAGGGCGCGGACAAACAGCCCTACGGTGTATGGCCGCTGACCCGCACCTTCACCGACCCCCGGCGCTCGGACACCGGTGAGGGTTCGAATCTGGACTTCGCCTTCGCCACCGTCAAGCCCGATGACAAGGGGCGGCAGATCGAGCAGGTGACCGGTGCCAACCGGCTCATCCGCACCCCCGGTTTCGTCAACCGGGTGACCGTCATCGGCTACCCCAGCGCGGACGAGGACCCGGCCGACGAGGCCATCCGCTGTACCGCCATGACCAGCCGGCTGGAGGACTACAACCAGCTGAAGATGCGCTGTGACGGCTTTTTCTCCGGCACCTCCGGCAGCCCCTGGCTGGTGCGCTTCAATGAGAAGACCAGGACCGGCGACCTGGTGGGGGTGCTGGGCGGCCTCAACGGCGGCGGCCCGGACGGGGACAAGTCGGCCGATGTCTCCTATAGCCCGGTCAATGACGACGAGATCTTCAAGCTCTATCTGGACGCCATCAACAACCGCGAGCCCAAGCGCTGAGCACCGCTCGGCTGAGTACCGCTCACCGGGCGGCCAGCGCCCGTTGCACACCCGGCTCGTGCGGGCCCAGACAGGTGGGGTCGGGCCGGAAGGCCGCGCTGAAGACAGCCTTGCCGGCGGCCAGGACCTCCCGGGCGCCGCCCGCCAGCCGGGTCATATCGTGCGGGACGGCGGCGGACACCCCGTAGGAGTCGATGCCGGCCGCCCGGCAGAGCGCCACCGCCCGGCGGATATGGAAGTCCTGGCTGACCAGCAGGGCACGGCGCACCCCGAAAACGCGCCGGCCACGGGCGCAGGAGTCCCAGGTGTCAAAACCGGCGTAGTCCCGGACGATGCGCTGCCCGGGAACGCCGTGCGCCACCAGATAGTCGCGCATGGCGTCCGGCTCGTCATAGGACTCCCGGCCGTTGTCGCCGGTCACCAGCAGCACCCGGACCTTGCCCCGGCGGTAGAGGTCGATGGCGGTGTCCAGACGGTCGGCCAGATAGGGGGAGGGTCTGCCCTGCCACAGCCCGGCGCCGAAGACCATCGCCACCGGGGCCTGGGGTGCGTCGGCCACTGTCCGCAGCCGGTCGCCGGTGCTTGCCCACACCCAGGTGACCGGCAGCAGGGCCAGTACACAGGCGGCCATCACGGCCCATAGCGCCCGCCGCTTGCCGCGCCGGGTGCCCGGCAGTCTCATGACGCTCCCCCTTCACGCCCCCGTTGTCGCAGTGAGTGACGCATTGGCCCGAGCCGTGGTTCCGGTGCTCCCGGTACGGCCCCTGCCGCTGTCACACCCTCCGGTTACCGTCAGGGGTATGAACGGCACCGCAGGCACCACCCAAGCCGCCCAAGGGGAACAGCCCGTCGTCGCCGGATACACGGCGGCGGACCTGGAGCGCTGGGCCGCCGAGCCCGACAAGCGCCCGGGCCGCACCGCCTTCCAGCGCGACCGCGCACGGGTGCTGCACTCCGCCGCGCTGCGCCGGCTGGCCGGCAAGACCCAGGTCGTCACCCCCGGCGCCAGCGACCACGGCTGGGACGCCACCCCGCGCACCCGGCTGACCCACTCCCTGGAGTGCGCCCAGGTCGGCCGGGAGCTGGGCGCCGCCCTGGGCTGCGACCCCGACCTGGTGGAGACCGCCTGCCTGGCGCACGACCTGGGCCACCCGCCCTTCGGGCACAACGGTGAGCAGGTGCTCGACGAACTGGCCGCGCCCTGCGGCGGGTTCGAGGGCAACGCCCAGTCCCTGCGGCTGCTGACCCGCCTGGAGCCCAAGCGCTTCATCCCCGACCCGCAGACCGGCGAGCCGGTCAGCGTCGGCCTCAACCTCACCCGCGCCGCCCTGGACGCCGCCACCAAATACCCCTGGCCGCGCGGCGGTCACCCCACCGACCCGGCCTCCCGCAAGTTCGGCGTCTACCCCGACGACCTGGCCGTGCACCGCTGGTCCCGGCAGGACGCCCCCGGGCAGCAGCAGAGCTTCGAGGCCCAGGTGATGGACTGGGCCGACGATGTGGCCTACTCGGTGCACGATGTGGAGGACGGCCTGCACGCCGGCCACCTGGACCCCAATGTGCTGCTGGCCGAGCCCGAGCGCCGCGAGGTCTTCGCGGTGGCCGCCCGCCGCTACGCCCCCGGCGCCGAGGCCGCGGAGCTCGCCGAGGCGTTGGACCGGCTGCTGGAGCAGGAGTGGTGGCCGCACGGCTATGACGGCTCCGCCGTCGCCCAGGCCCGGCTCAAGGACGCCACCAGCCAGCTCATCGGCCGGTTCTGTCTGGCCGCCGAGCACGCCACCCGCGAGCGCCACGGCCCCGGCCGGCTCACCCGCTACCGGGCCCGGCTGGTGGTGCCCCGGCAGACCCGGCTGGAGTGCGCGGTGCTCAAGGCGGTGGCCGACCGCTATGTGATGCAGCGCCCCGACCAGGAGAAGATCCGCGCCGAACAGCGCATCATCATCAGGGAGTTGACCGAGGCGCTGATCGCCCGTGCGCCCGACGGACTGGACCCCCAGTTCCGCTCGCTGTTCGCCGCGGCCGCCGATGACGCCGGGCGGCTGCGCGCGGTGATCGACCAGATAGCCGCGCTCACCGACGCCTCGGCCCGTTCCCTGCACGCCCGGCTCACCGGGGTGCCGTACGCGCCCCGCGGCTGAGCCGGTGATCCGGTGCCCCGGCGCCCCGAGGAGTCCCCGGGCCCGGCCCGGGTAGCTGACCCGTCCGGGGCAGTCCCCCTTTCGGCGGCAGGCCACGTGCGGGACGCTCGGCACTGGCGATCCGACGGGCACACACCCGTAACCGCAGCGAGGAGGCAGCAAGTGGTGGACGCAGACCAGACGTTCGTCATCGTCGGAGGGGGGCTGGCCGGCGCCAAGGCCGCCGAGACCCTCCGCGCCGAGGGCTTCACCGGCCGGGTGATCCTCATCTGTGACGAGCGGGACCACCCCTATGAGCGGCCGCCGCTGTCCAAGGGGTTCCTCACCGGCAGCGACGAGCGGGAGAGCGTCTTCATCCACAAGCCGGCCTGGTACGCCCAGGCCGATATCGAGCTGCACCTCGGCCAGCCCGCCGTCCACCTGGACCGGGCCGCCAAGTCGGTCCGCCTGGGCGACGGCACCCGCGTCCACTACGACCGCCTGCTGCTGGCCACCGGCGCCGAACCCCGCCGCCTGGACATCCCCGGCACCTCGCTGGCCGGCGTCCACCACCTGCGCCGGCTCGCCCACGCCGAGCGGCTGCGCGGAGTGCTGGCCTCCCTCGGCCGGGACAACGGCCATCTGCTGATCGCCGGGGCCGGCTGGATCGGCCTGGAGGTGGCCGCCGCCGCCCGCGGCTATGGCGCCGAGGTCACCGTCGTCGAACCCCAGCCCACCCCGCTGCACACCGTGACCGGCCCCGAGCTGGGCCAGCTCTTCACCGAGCTGCACCGCGAGCATGGCGTCCGCTTCCACTTCGGCGCCCGGCTCACCGAGATCACCGGACAGGACGGCATGGTGCTGGCCGTACGCACCGACGACGGCGAGGAACACCCCGCGCACGCCGTGCTGGCCGCCATCGGCGCCGCCCCGCGCACCGCCCTGGCCGAGGCCGCCGGACTGGCCCTGGTGGACCGCGCCGACGGCGGCGGCATCGCGGTGGACGCCTCGCTGCGCACCTCCGACCCCGATATCTTCGCGGCCGGCGATGTCGCCGCCGCCGAGCACCCCTGGCTGGGCACCCGGCTGCGGGTGGAGCACTGGGCCAACGCCCTGCACAGCGGCCCCGCCGCGGCCCGGGCCATGCTGGGCCGTACCGTCTCCTACGACCGGGTGCCCTACTTCTTCTCCGACCAGTACGAGGTGGGCCTGGAGTACCACGGCTACGCCCCGCCCGGCAGCTATGACCAGGTGGTCTGCCGGGGCGATGTGGCCAAGCGGGAGTTCATCGCCTTCTGGCTGCGCGAGGGCCGGGTGCTGGCCGGGATGAACGTCAATGTGTGGGAGGTCGCCGAGCGGGTGCAGCACCTGATCCGCACCGGCGCGGTGGTCGATCCGGCCGCCCTGGCCGACCCCACGGTGCCCCTGGAATCCCTGGCCGGCTGAGGTGTCCGAGCCTCCCCGTAGAATTCACCCGTGGCAGGCAGGATCAACGATGACGATGTAAAGGCGGTCCGGGACGCTGTCCCGATCGACGCCGTCGTATCCGAGTACCTCCAGCTGCGCAACGCCGGAGGCGGCAACCTCAAGGGCCTGTGCCCCTTCCATGACGAGAAGTCGCCGTCCTTCCACGTCAGCCCGGCCAAGGGGCTGTACCACTGCTTCGGCTGCCAGGAAGGCGGCGACACCGTCGACTTCGTGATGAAGATCGACCACCTCTCCTTCACCGAGACCATCGAGCGGCTGGCCGCCCAGGCCGGGATCACTCTGCGCTATGAGGAGGGCGGCTACACCCCCGGCCGCCAGCAGGGCGAGCGCACCCGCCTGGTCGAGGCGCACAAGGCCGCCGCGCGGTTCTACGCCGAGCAGCTGCAGAGCGCCGAGGCCGAGATCGCCCGCGCCTTCCTGGCCGGGCGCGGCTTCGACCAGGCCGCCGCCGAGCACTTCGGGGTCGGCTACAGCCCGGCCGGCTGGGACCACCTCACCCGCTTTCTGCGCGGCCGCGGCTTCACCGACAAGGAGCTGGTCCTGGCCGGCCTCTCCCAGGAGGGCCGCCGCGGCCCCATCGACCGCTTCCGCGGCCGGCTGATGTGGCCCATCCGCGACATCACCGGTGATGTCATCGGCTTCGGCGCCCGTAAGCTCCGCGAGGACGACAACGGCCCCAAGTACCTCAACACCCCCGAGACACCCATCTACCGCAAGTCCCAGGTGCTCTACGGCATCGACCTGGCCAAGAAGGACATCGCCAAGGGCAACCGGGCAGTGGTCGTCGAGGGCTACACCGATGTGATGGCCTGCCACCTGGCCGGGGTCACCACCGCCATCGCCACCTGTGGCACCGCCTTCGCCGGTGACCACATCAAGATCCTGCGCCGGCTGCTGATGGACAACTCCCGGGCCAAGGTGATCTTCACCTTCGACGGGGACGCCGCCGGCCAGCGGGCCGCCCTGCGTGCCTTCGAGGACGACCAGAAGTTCGCCGCGCACACCAATATCGCCGTCAGCCCCGGCGGAATGGACCCCTGTGAGCTGCGGCTGGACCGCGGCGACGAGGCGGTGCGCCAGCTGGTGGAGACCAGCACCCCGCTGTTCGAGTTCGCCCTGCGCTCGGTGGTCGGCCGCCATGAGGTGGACACCCCCGAGGGCCAGGCGGCCGCCCTGGAGGAGGCCGCGCCCATCGTGGCCGGCATCAAGGACAGCTCCATCCGCCACCAGTACGCGGTGCGGCTGGCCGGGCTGCTGGGCATCCTGGACACCCAGTTCGTGGTGATGCGGGTCAGCCAGCTGGCCCGCTGGGCCCGGGAGCGCGCCGAGCGCCCCGACGGCCGTAACCGCCCCGCCCCCGCCGCCCCCCGCCAGGCCGCCGCCGCTCCCGCCGAACGGCCCGCCGGCCCCCGCGGCCCGGCGCTCAACCTGCGCAGCCCGGCCCACCGCACCGAGCGCGAACTGCTCAAACTCGCCCTCCAGCGGCCCGAGTTGGTCTCTCCCGCCTTTGACGCCTACGGCGAGGACGAGTTCACCGCGCCGCCCTACGCGGTGGTCCGCCGGGCCATCGAGGAGGCGGGCGGAGTGGCCCAGGCCGATGACTCCTATCTGGCCCGGGTCCGCGAGGCCGCCCCCGACGACACCGTCCGCTCGATGGTCACCGAGCTGGCCGTGGAGCCGCTGCACGCCCGTACCGTGGACGAGGTCTACGCCGGCACCCAGCTGGTCCAGGTCCGGCTGCGGGCGGTGGAGCGCCGGGTGAGCCAGGTGCAGGCGAGCCTGGTGCGGCTGGGCGCCCAGGCCGCGCCGGACCATCTGGCCGCCGTACAGAACGAGTTGTGGGTCCTGGAGCAGTACGGCCGCGCGCTGAAGGACCGGGGCGCGGCGGCGCTGTAACGCCGCGACCGGGCCCCGTAACCAGCCGGTCACTGCCCGACCGCAGAAAGTGGCCGCAAGCCCCTCGTGGCGGGCCCGCGTCGTGCCCCACACTGGTGGGCGGTGCCTGAGTCCTCCGGAGCGATTACAGGGCCGGGAACCCTCCGCGAAGCCGCTCTCGATGCCGGGACGGACGGCGGACCTCCGCCGCCGCGCCCGCGTTCTCTGCCCCAGCAGCGATCATCTGGAGGTCGCCCCCGTGCAGACCCGGACCCCCATCCTCCAGCACGACCCGGCCGCCCCCGTCCCCGCCCCGGCCGTGCCGCACCAGCCCGGGCCGCCGGCCGCCGAGACCCTCCCCGAAGAGCCGGCCCGCGAGGACGAACGGCGCTCGGAGACCGGCAGTCCGTCCTCCGACCTCTTCCGCCAGTACCTCAGGGAGATCGGCCGCATCCCGCTGCTGTCCGCCGAGGAGGAGGTGGAGCTCGCCCGCCGGGTGGAAGCCGGGCTGTTCGCCGAGGAGAAACTGGCCCGTACCCCCGACCTGGACACCCAGCTGGCCATGGACCTGGACCGGCTGGTGGTGCTCGGCCGGATGGCCAAGCGCCGGCTGATCGAGGCCAATCTGCGGCTGGTGGTCTCGGTGGCCAAGCGCTACATAGGCCGCGGACTGACCATGCTGGACCTGGTCCAGGAGGGAAACCTCGGACTGATCAGGGCAGTTGAGAAGTTCGACTACGCCCGCGGCTACAAGTTCTCCACCTATGCGACCTGGTGGATACGCCAGGCCATGTCCCGCGCCCTGGCCGACCAGGCACGCACCATCCGAGTCCCGGTCCATGTAGTGGAGTTGATCAACCGCGTGGTCCGGGTGCAGCGCCGGATGCTCCAGGAACGCGGCACCGAACCCACCGCCGAGGAGGTCGCCGCCTACCTCGACCTCTCCGAGGAACGGGTCAGCGAGGTGCTGCGGCTGGCCCAGGAGCCGGTGTCGCTGCACGCCCCGGTCGGCGAGGAGGACGACGTCGCCCTCGGCGACCTCATCGAGGACGGTGACGCCGCCTCCCCGGTGGAGTCGGCCGCCTTCCTGCTGCTGCGCGAACACCTGGAGGCGGTGCTCTCCACCCTGGGCGAGCGGGAACGCAAGGTGGTGCAGCTGCGCTACGGGCTGGTGGACGGCCGGGCCCGCACCCTGGAGGAGATCGGCCGGATCTTCGGCGTCACCCGGGAACGCATCCGGCAGATCGAGTCCAAGACCCTCAACAAGCTCCGCGACCACGCCTTCGCCGACCAGCTGCGCGGCTATCTGGACTGAACTCCCGCTACTGGGGTGCCGCTTGGAACGCCCCCGGGTGGGTCTGCTCGCGCACCGTGGCGTACTGCTGGCGCACCGCCTGACCCGCCGCCAGCTCCTCGCCCGGCTCGAAGACCTGGCCGGCCGGGGCCGGCCAGTGCGGCGGCTCCTGCGGGGACAGCGTGCCCTGGTGCGCCCCCAGCGCCCAGGCGGCCTGCCGCGCCGCGCCCAGGGCCGCGTAGTCGGCGGGCTGCGGCACCACCACCGGGGTGCCGAACAGCTGGGGCGCCAGCGCCCGCACCGCGGGCAGCTCCGCCGCCGCGCCCAGCAGGAACACCCGACGCACCATCACGCCGCGCCCGCGCAGTACGTCCAGCGCGTCCGCCAGCCCGCACAGCATCCCCTCGAACGCCGCCCGGGCCAGGTGCTCCGGCTTCATGCTCTCCCGCCGCAGCCCGGTCAGGGTGCCCGCGGTGTGCGGCAGATACGGGGTCCGCTCGCCCTCCAGATAGGGCAGCAGCACCAGCCCGTAGGAGCCGGGGGAGGAGCGCAGCGCCAGCTCGGACAGCCCCGCCAGGTCCGTACCCAGCAGCTCGGCGGTGCCGCGCAGCACCCGTACCGCGTTGAGCGTGTGCACCACCGGCAGATGCATCCCGGTGGCGTCGGCGAAGGAGGTGATGGTGCCGCCCGGGTCGGTCAGCGCCTGGTGGTGGACGGCGAACACCGAGCCGGAGGCGCCCAGCGAGACCACCGCGTCGCCCGGACCCACGCCCAGGCCGAAGGCGGCGGCCATGGTCTCCCCGGTGCCGGCCGAGATCAGCAGGCCCTCGGGGGTGTGCCCGGCGGGCTCGGCCGGGCCCAGCACCTCCGGCAGCGCCGCCTGCCGCCCCAGCGCCAGCTCCACCAGATCCGGCCGCCAGGAGCCGGTGGCCGCCGACCAGAAGCCGGTGCCGGAGGCGTCACCGCGGTCGGTGGTACGGCGCATCGGCCGCCCCAGCAGCTGCCAGACCAGCCAGTCGTGCGCCTGCAGCAGCGCCGCCACCCGGTTCGCCGACTCCGGCTCGTTACGGGCCAGCCAGCGCAGCTTGGCCACCGCCAGCGCGGCCTGCGGCACCGAACCGACCGCCTCCGCCCAGGCGGCCCGGCCGCCCAGCGCGTCGATCAGATCGGCCGCCGCGGCCTGCATCCGCTTGTCGTTGCCCAGCAGCGCGGGCCGTACCAGCACCCCTCCGGCGTCCAGCGTCAGCAGCCCGTGCTGCTGCGCCGAGACGCCGATGGCCTCTACGCCCTCCAGCACCCCTCCGGCGGCGGCGTCGCCCAGGGAGATCAGCCACCCCTGAGGGTCGCCCTCGGCGGCGGACGGCGGGTGCGGCGCATAACCCTGGCGCAGCACGGCGCCCGTCTCCGCGTCACAGACGACAATGCGTGTGCTCTCGGCGGAACTGTCCAGCCCGGCGACTATCCCCATGCGGAGATGATGCCAAATCCCTGCTCAGGTATTGCTCGTACCCCACTCGTCCTCGTCCGCCCCGCGCTGCTCGCGCAGCGAGCGCACCCGCTCGGCCACCGGGGCCGGGATGCGGTTGCCCAGCCGGTCCAGCCCCCGCCCGGCCAGCGACCGGGCGTTCTGCGCGGCGGACTCGGCGGTATTACGCACCGCCGGATTCTGCGCGATGCGCTGTGCCCCCTTGCGCAGCTCCTCGTACCGCTCCCGGCCGGCCCGGGTGCCGAGTACATACCCGACAGCCAGCCCGGCGATGAACGTCAGCCGGTAGCGCATCGCGCCCATCCTTCCGTCGAAAACCCCTGCTCGGCGCCTACCCGGCGGCCCCGAAGGTCACTCCAGGGATACCGATTGGCGGAGCACCCCCCTGCTTGCGCTAATGTATGTCTCGCAGCGAGCGCACGCCGCCCGGGAGACCCGGGGAGGCGGCATTCGAGGCACAAGCCAATCCCCTGTAGCTCAATTGGCAGAGCAGCCGGCTGTTAACCGGCAGGTTACTGGTTCGAGTCCAGTCGGGGGAGCGCGATCCTCTGTAGCTCAATTGGCAGAGCAGCCGGCTGTTAACCGGCAGGTTACTGGTTCGAGTCCAGTCGGAGGAGCAGAGAGAAGGACCCCCTCGGGGGTCCTTTTTTATGCCCGGCGGGAACCAAACCGCCCCGGCCGAAGTCCTCAAGGTCAGGCTGGTCACACGATGCGCCCCCGCCGGGGCAACAGATCGTATGAGCGGCTATGCTGCGGCAGACGGCGCGCACAGATGTGCGCGACGCGCCGTGAACGGGGCGGTAGCTCAGCCGGTTAGAGCAGCGGACTCATAATCCGTCGGCCGTGGGTTCGAGTCCCACCCGCCCCACTTTGCGGCAGCAGTGCAGAAACGTTCTGCTTGTCTCACGCCCCGGCCGGTGCCTTCCGGCCGGGGCGTTGTGCGTCGCAGGATGGGAGCGGGGGCCGAGGCAGGGAGGCCGTGCCGTGAAAGCATCGCATCCGCACCCCGGCGAGGGGCTGGCGGCGGTGGCCGCCGTGGCCATTGGAGTGCTGGCGGTGGTGGCGGTCAAGGCCGCCGCCGGCCAGGACCGGCCGATGGCCGCCGGTGCGCTGGCCGGGGCCGCCGCCCTGGCCCTCGCCCTGCTTGTCCTCTCGGCGTACCAGCACCGGGTCCGGCTCCGGGTGGAGCACGAGACCTTGCCGGCGGGGCCGGTGGACGACAGCTGGTTCACGCCGGAGACGCTGGACGGGTTTCCGGCGGAGGCGGTACGTCCACTGCTGTCGGGGGCGGGAGCGCCGAGCCCGGGCGAGGTCTATACGGCTTGGGTGCTGGTCCGGCACGGGCATGACGCGGTGTGGGTCGCTCAGCATCTGGGACTGCCGGTGGAGCTGACGCGGGTGCTGGGGGAGGCGGCGGCGCGTCAGCGCCGGTAGGCCGTCGCGCCCGCGCGGGCGCCCCTCTGACGGGGCGAACTCGGCGGGGGTGTGATCGACTGGGGACAGGAGCTGTCCATGGTCTACCCCTCCCGATCAGCCGCCTCGCGGGCCTCGCTGCCCGCCCGGGTCACCGGGCGGCTGTCCCGGCTGTCCTGGGTGGATCTGGTGGTGGCCGTCGCCGTGCTGGTGGGGATCTATCTGCTGCTGAGGGTGGGCAAGGGGGCCACGGTCTCCTTCGACCCGGCCCGGGTGGTGAAGGTGGACACCGACCCGGCCAGGCTGCCGTACTACGCGGCGCGCAGCCTGCTGCGGATGTTTGTCGCGCTGGCCGCCTCGGTGGTCTTCACCCTGGGGTACGCCTATGCGGCGGCCCGCAGCCGGCGGCTGGAACGGGTGCTGATCCCGGCGCTGGACATCCTGCAGTCGGTGCCGGTGCTGGGCTTTCTCACCGTGGCGGTGGCCTGGTTCCTCTCGCTGTTCCCCGGTTCGGTACTGGGCCTGGAGCTCGCCGCCATCTTCGCGATCTTCACCTCCCAGGCCTGGAACATGACCTTTGGCTTCTATCACTCGCTGATCACCCTGCCCCGGGAGCTGGACGAGATCTCCCGCTCCTTCGGCTTCACCCGCTGGATGCGGTTCTGGAAGGTGGAGCTGCCCAACGGCGCCATCGGGCTGGTCTGGAACGGGATGATGAGCTTCGGCGGCGGCTGGTTCTTCCTGGTGGCCTCCGAGGCGATCAGCGTGGGCGGCCACCAGTACGCGCTGCCGGGCCTGGGCTCGTACGCGGGCACCGCCATCGCCGAGGGCGACCTGGGCAAGGTCGGCTGGGCGGTGGCCACCATGGCGGTGCTGGTGTTCGGGGTGAACTTTGTCTTCTGGCGGCCGCTGACCGCCTGGACCGAGCGGTTCAAGAACGAGCAGTCCGAGGCCGCCGACATCCAGCGGTCCCTGGTGCTGGACTTTCTGCGCCGCTCCTCCTGGCCCCGGCTGCTGGGCCGGCCGGCCCGGTGGGCCGCCGAGGTCATGGGCCGGGCGGCCAGGGTGCTGGGCACCGACGACCGGCCGCTGACCGTCAGCCGGGCCCGCCGCCGCACCGGCGACCTGGTCTTCGCGCTGGTGGCCGGCGGGCTGATCGGCTGGGGCCTGGCCGGTCTGCTGGGCTATCTGCACCGCAGCACCGGGCTGGGCGTCTTCGCCGAACCGCTGCTGCTGGGGCTGGCCACCCTGGCCAGGGTGGTGGTACTGGTCGCCGTGGCCACCGTGGTGTGGGTCCCGGTGGGCGTACGGATCGGCTTCTCGCCCCGGCTGGCCAGGATCGCCCAGCCCGTGGTCCAGCTGCTGGCCAGTTTCCCGGCCAACTTCCTCTTCCCGCTGGCCACTTGGTTCTTCCTGTGGAGCGGCCTGTCGCTGAACGTCGGCGGTGTGCTGCTGATGGCGCTGGGTGCCCAGTGGTACATCCTGTTCAACACCATCGCCGGGGCCGCCGCCGTGCCCACCGATCTGCGCGAGGCCATGGACGACCTGGGGGTACGGGGCCGGCAGCGCTGGAAGCGTCTGATCATCCCCGGGATCTTCCCGGCCTATGTCACCGGCGGGATCACCGCCTCCGGCGGCGCCTGGAACGCCTCCATCGTCTCCGAGGTGGTCACCTTCGGCGGCACCACCCTGACCGCCACCGGCCTGGGCGCCTATATCGCCAAGGCCACCTCGCACGGCGACTATCCGCAACTGGTCGCCGGGATCGCGGTGATGGCCTGCTATGTGGTGGCCCTCAACCGCCTGCTGTGGCGCAGGCTCTACCGCCTGGCCGAGACCCGTTACTCGCTGCAGAGCGCCTAGAGAGGAAGGGGAGGTCCGATGATGGCCCCGACCGCAGGCCCCGGGGGCGAGGTGCTGCTCGCCGCCCGGGAGGTCACCAAGTCCTACGCGGGAGCGGACGGTGCCCTGCCGGTGCTGGCCGGGGTCGATCTGGAGATCCGGGCCGGGGAGATCGTCGCCCTGCTGGGCCGTTCCGGCTCCGGCAAGTCCACCCTGCTGCGCTGCCTGGCCGGGCTGATCCCGCCCACTTCCGGCACCATCAGCTACCGGGGCGCCCCGCTGACCGGCGCCAACCGGGGCACCGCCATGGTCTTCCAGACCTTCGCCCTGCTGCCCTGGCTGACCGTCCAGCAGAATGTCGAACTCGGCCTGGAGGCAAGGGGGATGCCCGCCGCCGAGCGGGCCGAGGCGGCCATCGGGGCCATCGACCTGATCGGTCTGGACGGCTTCGAGTCCGCCTATCCCAAGGAGCTTTCCGGCGGAATGCGGCAACGCGTCGGATTCGCCAGGGCGTTGGTGGTGGAGCCCGATGTGCTGCTGATGGACGAGCCCTTCTCCGCGCTGGACGTACTGACCGCCGAGAACCTGCGCGGTGAGCTGATGGAGCTGTGGGCCTCGGGCCAGTTCCCCACCCGGGCCGTGGTGCTGGTGACCCACAACATCGAGGAGGCGGTGCTGATGGCGGACCGGGTGGTGGTGCTGGGCTCGCGCCCCGGCAGCCTCCGGGCCACCTTCGAGGTGCCCTTCGCCCGCCCCCGGGACCGCAACGCCCCGGAGTTCGACGCCCTGATCGACGCCGTCTACCAGGTGATGACCGGGCGGGAGAAGGAGGGCGCCGCCCCGGTGGCCGGGCGGGGCCCCGCCCAGCCCTCCGACCTCGCCAAACGCACCATCGCCAACACCCCGCTGCCGGAGGCCAGCGTGGACGGGCTGTCCGGTCTGGCCGAGATCCTCGCCCAGCACGGCGACCGCTGTGACCTGGCGGATCTGGCCGAGGAACTGGGCCTGGAGGTGGACGACCTGCTGCCCCAGGTGGACGCCCTGGACCTGCTGGGCTTCGCGGTCATCCGGGACGGCGACCTGCTGCTCACCGAGCGCGGTGCCGCATTCGCCAGGGCCGATGTCCAGGAGTCGAAGAAGATCTTCGCCGATGCGGTGCTGAGGTGCGCGCCGCTGGTCAAGCTGGTCGTCACCAGTCTGCGGCGCACCGGCGGCAGTCTGCGGGCCGGTTTCTTCCGGGACCTGCTCGCCCACCACTACACCAGCGAGCAGGCGGTCCGGCAGCTGGAGACGGCCACCGACTGGGGCCGCTATGCCGAGCTGTACTCCTATGAGGCGGCTCCCGAGGAGTACGCCCTCGACGAGGGCGGGGCCGCCCCGGAGTGAGCCGGGTCAGTCCTGGTCGTCGTCGCCCAGCAGTTCGGCGATGCGCAGCAGGGCGGGCAGGGCCGCCCGCAGGGCGGTGCGGTCGGCGGGCGGCAGGGCGTCCAGGGCGGCGCCCAGACGGCGTTCATGGGCCTCGGCCCAGGCGGTGAGCTGGGCGCGACCGGTGTCGGTGAGGGTGACGGCGGAGGCCCGCCGGTCGGCCGGGTCCACCGCCCGGGCGACCAGCCCGGCGGTCATCATCTGGCCGACCAGACCGCTGACGGTGCTGGTGGCCAGCCGCTGCCGGGCGGCCAGGTCACCGATCCGGACGGGCGAGTGATCGGCCAGCGCCTGGAGCAACTCCACCTGGGCGACGGGCAGTTGCTCCCATGGGTAGTCGGTGCGGATGGAGGTGCGCAGGGCCCGGCGCAGCCGGGTGACGGCCTCGGTGAGCAGCCGGGCGTCGGTGCCGGTGGAGGGGGGTGACTTGGGGGGCATGGCGGGACTCTACCCACCGTCCGGACGCCGCCCGACGGCTCGGAGGCCCAGGCCCTCACGGGCCCCAGGCCTTCACGCGCCCCGGCGGTCGCGCGGTCCCAGCCAGGAGAGGGTGCCGCCGGTCAGGGCGACGGCCAGCAGGATCAGCAGTGCGGCCGGTTCGCCCGGGGCGAGGCCCGGGGCCAGGGCGAGGGTGACCAGGGCTACGCCCAGTGCGGTGCCCAGTCCTCGGGCCATATTGACCAGCCCGCCGCCGGTGCCCGAGCGGCCGGTGGGCATGGCGCTCATGACCAGGGCGTTGTTGGCCGGGGTGAAGATGCCCAGGCCCAGGCCCAGCAGGGCGAGCAGCGGCACCAGCCCGTCCCGGTGCGGGGTGAGGACGGTCAGTACGGCCAGGGCGGCGGCGGCCAGGGCGGCGCCCAGCAGGCAGCGGCTCCGGTCGCCCAGCCGCCGGGGCACCATCCGGTCCCCGCCCACCGCGCCCAGCGCGAACCCGGCCGGCAGGGCGGTCAGCACCGTCCCGGCCGTCAGCTCCGAGGCGCCGGAGGAGGTGACCACCACGGGGACCAGCACCAGCGGCCCGAAGAGCACCAGATAGCCGCAGAGCGCCGCGGACAGTCCGGTGGCCACCGCCCGTCCGCGCAGCACCGCCAGGTCCACCAGCGGGTGGGCGGCCCGGCGCTGGCGGAGCAGAAAGCCCCGGCCCGCCGCGGCGGCCGCCAGCAGCAGCACCGGGGCCGCCCAGCGCGGCACGGCCGGTGCGGAGGCGGCGGACACCCCGAGCAGCAGGGTGGTGGTCGCGGTGGCCAGCCAGGCCAGGCCGGGCCAGTCGAAGCCGGGGGAGCGGTCCCGGGTGCGGCTGCGCGGCAGCAGATAGTGCCCGGCCAGCAGCGCCACCGCGCCTATCGGGACATTGATGGTGAACACCCAGCGCCAGCCCAGGGTGGTCACCAGCGCGCCGCCCACGGTGGGGCCCAGGGCCAGGCCCAGCGCCTGGGCGGCGGCCTGCGCGCCCAGCGCGGCGCGCAGCCGGCCGCGCGGTGCGCTGGTGGTCACCAGGGCGACGCTGTTGGCCTGCATCAGGGCCGCGCCACCGGCCTGGACCACCCGGAAGCCGGTCAGCGCGGCCAGCGAGGGGGCCAGTCCGCAGGCGGCCGAGGCGAGGGTGAACAGCAGAAAGCCATAGAGGTAGAGCAGCTTGCGCCCATGGGCGTCGGAGAGCCGCCCGGCCGGCACCAGCAGGGCGACCAGGGTGAGCAGGTAGCCGAGCGAGACCCATTCCACCGCGGCCGCCGAGGCACCGAACTCGGTACGCAGGCTGCCGAAGGTCAGGGTCACTATGGAGGCGTCCAGCTGGCCCATAAACGCGCCGAAGCACACCGTGGCCACCGCCAGCCGCCAGGCGTACGGGCTCTCGCGTATCACCCGCGGCCGGGGCCGCTCCCGGACCAGCACGGTGGCGGGCATGGCTCCCCTTCCCCTGGATTCCGTGACACCCGGAAGGATACGTCGGTAACCGAACTATTCGTAGACCGATGGGTAACGGGGAGGGAAAGGGGAGAGCCGGAAGGAATCAGAGGGAACTAAGCGGGGTCGGAGAGGCCGGAGGGTGCCACATTGGTGACCTTGATCGCGGAGCGCAGTCCCCGGGCCAGCTTTACGCCGTCACCCACGCCCCAGTAGTGCAGATAGAACAGCCTTGGGCGCTCGTGCAGCATATGGCTGTGCAGTGAGACCACATCGATGCCGCCCCGCCGCAGCGCCCGGATGACGCCCTGCACCTCATCGGCGATCAGTACGAAGTCCCCGTTGATCGCGGCCCGTTGGCCGCCCAGCGGCTGGAAGGAGATGGCGGTGGTGGCGCCGGTGCCCTTGGGGAGCAGCCGGTCGTGATCGACGATGGTCTCCCGGCGGGCGAAGGTGAACTTGAAGATCCGTCCCTCATTGCCGCCCCGGGCGCCCATCGCCTCGCTGATGCCTGTGGTGTCCAGGTCGCCGGGGGGCTGCCGCTTCAGCTTGGACCAGGCCGGGGTGCCGGTGGTCTTCAGCGCCGCCCGGATACCCCGGGCCAGCGCGGTGCCGGAGCCGACGGCGTGCACATGCGTCCACCACACCGCGGGCTCATGGGCGAGCAGATGCTTATGGATGGCGGTCTGGCCGATGCCATGCTCCTGCAGAGTGTCGATCAGGCACTCCAGCTCGCCGTCGGTGACGGCCATATCGCCCATCAGCATGGTGCGGTCGTCGGCGTAGCGGATGAAGGAGAGATAGGACCCGATGCCGATATTGGGGTCCACCTTGATGCCCTGGGAGCTCACCTTGAGGTCATGGCGGGGGAAGCCCACTCGGTAGACCGTCTTTCCGGCCACCCGGCCCTGGGCGTTGAGCGTCCGGTCGATCTCCCGCCAGTCGGCCGGGGTGGTGGTGACCGGTTTGATCAGGGGCCGCTCGCCGGGCTTCGGCCCGCGCGCCGCCCGGAAGCCCATGGCCCCGGCGCCGGCCAGCACCGGCGTGAGCGCGGCGACGGTCACCAGCCGGCGCCTTGAGGAGCTCGCCCGCTTTTCGCTGTCCGGCTCTCTGTCGTTGTCCGGCTGTCTGTCCTCGTCCGGCTGTCTGTCCTCCGGCCGCCTGTCACCGGTCATACCGGTCATACGAAATCACCTCCAGGGAGGATGTAACCACGGTCACATCGGCTGGGCCGGGAGGTGCGTGTAGGCCATCGGGTGCCTGCCCGGCGGGAGCCGGAATACCGGCCGCCGCGGCCCGGTTGCCGCCCGTGACCCATCGCACGCCCACCGGACCGAACCGGACGAGAGACGGAAAGCGAGGTGCGCGGCATGGCCGGCGGCACCGTGGAACTCACCAAGGACAACTTCGACGCGGTCGTGGCGGACAGCCCGTTCGTCCTGATCGACTTCTGGGCCGAGTGGTGCGGCCCCTGCCGGCGGTTTGCGCCGGTCTTCGAGGGCGCCGCGGCGCGCCATGACGACCTGGTGTTCGCCAAGGTGGACACCGAGGCCCAGCCGGAGCTGGCCGCCGCCTTCGAGATCAGCTCCATTCCCACGCTGATGATCGTGCGGGACAACATCGCGGTCTACGCCCAGCCCGGGGCACTGCCCGAGCCCGCGCTGGAGGACGTCATCCGGCAGGCGCGGGCGCTGGACATGGACGAGGTACGGGCCTCGGTCGCCCGGGCCACGGGCGGGGACGGCGCGGAGGGCGGGGACGCCTCGGTCTGAGCCCGGGCCCGGCCAGGCGTTCCGGGGTTGGGGAGGCGTCCCGCGCGGGAACGGAACGAGAGGGTCGGGGAGTCCCGATCTTCGCAACCGGCTTTCGAGAGGACCATCGTGGCAACCAACCGCGTCGCGCACACCGTGTGGGAAGGCGAGCTGCTCAAGGGCAGTGGCACCGTCACCTTCGACTCGTCCGGCATCCCCGGCCAGCCGGTCAGCTGGCCCTCCCGGGCGGAGCAGGCCAATGGCAAAACCAGCCCGGAGGAGCTGATCGCGGGCGCTCACTCCAGCTGCTTCGCCATGGCGCTCTCACACGGTCTGACCGGTGCCGGAACGCCGCCCACCCGGCTGGAGACCAAGGCCGAGGTCACCTTCCAGCCGGGCGAGGGCATCACCGGCATCCATCTCTCGGTACGGGGCGAGGTGCCCGGCCTGGACGAGGCGGGCTTCGCCGCGGCGGCCGAGGAGGCCAAGAAGAACTGCCCGGTCAGCCAGGCGCTGGCCGGTACCACCATCACGCTGACGGCCGAGCTGGCCTAGAGGGGCTGTCCGACGGCTCTTGGGGCGCCCCTAAGGGGCGCGGGGAACTGCGCGACCAGCCACATGCGCCCGCACGTGACACATGACCGCGGGTCATGGGGCCGCTCACCGGAGGAACGGCACCCGGCGCTGGCACGGTCCACGAGTCGTCGGACACCGCCTAAGGCCGGGCTCCCGGGGCCGCCGGCGGGGCGGGCCGTCAGGAACGCAGCGTGGCGTAGACGACCAGGTCATGGACCGGGTGGCCCCGGGCGTCCCGCTCACCGGTGCAGGTGACCAGGCGCAGCGCCCGTTCCCCGGGGGCGTGGAAGACCTCGGCGGCGGGGAAGTCGGCGGGCTTGTCCAGGGTCCGGGTCGCGGTGACGGTGAAGCGCAGCACCTTGCCGTCGCCGCGCTCGACCTCGATGGCCTCGCCTTTGCCCACCCTGTGCAGGTCGCGGAAGACCGCCCGGCCGTCAGGGGCCTTATGGCCGATGATCACGGCCGCGCCGGGCTCTCCGGGGCGGGCGCTGGCCGTGTACCAGCCGGCGGTCATGCCATTCTCGGGCGGGGGCGCCTTGTCGGGGGCCAGACGGAGCAGGGGGCTGTTCACATCGATGGAGGGGATGGTGAGCCGCTGGGGTTCCTCGGCGGAGGCGGGTGTGCCGATGGCTTTTCCGGCGTCGTTCTGGCTGGTCACCAGGACGGCCGGCAGGGCCAGTGCCGCGAAGGCCGCCAGGGCGAAGAGGATGACGCGGGTGCGGGGCATGTCCTTCACCGTAGGTGCGGCTTTACGGGCCGCTCATCGGGCAAACGGACGGTTCGGGTCCACCTGAAGGATGAGTCGGATGGGCGAGCCCATTACCCGCCGGCGGCCGGTGTGACCTCCTGCAGCAACCCCCAGGTGAAGTCCGCCACATACTCACCCCTGCCCCCGGCCGCGTCGTCGGCCGTGAAGGAGAGCCGCCAGCGGGTCGGCGCGGTGCCCTCCATGGGACGGGCCGGGGCGAAGGCCCGGGCCACCTCATCCACCGTGTGGCTCCAGGGCGTCAGCTCCTCGACCGTATGCGGCACCGGCGGGGCCGCGCCCGGCGCCCGTACCAGCCACTCATTGAAGACCGCGCCGCCCGGCGCGGTGAGGACCTCGAAGCGCAGATCCGGCCAGAGCGGCACCGGCCACAGGGCCGCCTCGAAGGTCAGATCGCCGATCCGCCGGCTGCCCGTACTCTCCGGCGGCCCGAGCACCGACCGGTAGCGGGCCCCGGCGGCCCGCGACCGCGGTGAGCGCACCATGGCCTGCCAGCGCCGGTTGGCCTCGCGCAGCTCGCCCCGGCCCACGCCCAGCCGGCGCAGGGCGTCCTCGACCAGATGTGGCTGGAAGTCGGCCATCCGGCGCAGCAGGACGAGCTGGAAGTCGTCGGGGCCGAAGGCGGCGGAATCCTTGCCGGACGCGGAGCTCATACGGGGGACTCACCCACCATCCGGCGCAGCAGATCCCGCAGCACCGTGCGTTCGTCCTGGGACAGCGCGGCCAGCGGCTCCCGGGCGAAGTCCAGCTCGGCGCGCAGGAGTTGGGCCGTCTCCCGGCCCGCTTCCGTGGCCGCGGCCAGTTTCACCCGGCGGTCGTCCGGGGCCGGGCGGCGCTCCACCAGCCCCCGGGTCTCCAGCCGGTCCACGATGCCGGTGACATTGGAGGGCTCGCACTTCAGC
Organism: Streptomyces orinoci; assembly: GCF_003121295.1. GTDB lineage: Bacteria > Actinomycetota > Actinomycetes > Streptomycetales > Streptomycetaceae > Streptomyces > Streptomyces orinoci. The sequence goes on along the minus strand of NZ_PHNC01000029.1, from coordinate 410,327 downwards.
CGCTGGGCGATCTGCCGCATGGGCAGCGACTCCCGGGACAGCAGGGCCAGCAGCTTGGCCTGGGCGCCGGTCAGCGAGTGCCGGGCGGCCACCGCCTCGTACTCCTCGTGATAGCGCGCCACGATGGTCGCGATGAGTTCGACCACCTCGACGGTGAGCGGATCGGAGCGGGGAACGGATCGGGGCATGGGGACAGCCTACCCAGTTGCTTGACAACATAAAATATCTAGGTGCAGGGTTGTTTCAGGTACTGAACTAACCCGGAGAGGGTCGAACCATGTCCGTCACACCCGCCGCCGGCCGCGCCTGGCACCTGGTCGCCCGCCCGCAGGGCTGGCCCAAGCCGGAGGACTTCGCCCTGCGCGAGGAGCCGGTGACCGAGCCCGGTGAGGGCCAGATCCTGGTCCGCAACCTCTATATGTCCGTGGACCCCTATATGCGGGGCCGGATGAACGAGAGCAAGTCCTATGTCCCGCCCTTCTCGCTGAACCGTCCGATGAGCGGCGGCGCCATCGGCGAGGTCATCGCCTCCCGCTCCGCGGGCTTCGCGGTCGGCGACCATGTGCTGCACGACCTCGGCTGGCGCGAGTACGCGGTGGTGGACGCCACCCGGGCGGTCAAGGCCGACGCCGGTGCCGCGCCGCTCTCCGCCTATCTGGGCGCGCTGGGCATGCCCGGAATGACCGCCTACGCCGGCCTGTTCGAGGTCGCCTCCTTCAAGGAGGGCGACGCGGTGTTCGTCTCCGGTGCGGCCGGCGCGGTGGGCAGCCAGGTCGGGCAGATGGCCCGGCTCAAGGGCGCCTCCCGGGTGATCGGCAGCGCCGGCTCGGACGAGAAGGTGCGCCGCCTGATCGAGGAGTACGGCTTCAACGCCGCCTTCAACTACAAGAAGGGCCCGGTCGCCGAGCAGCTGGCCGAGGCCGCGCCCGAGGGCATCGACGTCTACTTCGACAATGTCGGCGGGGAGCACCTGGAGGCGGCGATCGGGGCGCTGAACGTCCATGGACGGGTCACCCTGTGCGGGGCCATCGCCCAGTACAACGCCACCGAGCCCACGCCCGGCCCGCGGAATCTGGTCCAGGCCATCGGCAAGCGGCTGCGGCTCCAGGGCATGATCGTCAGCGACCACGGGCATCTGCGGCAGCAGTTCGTGGACGAGGTCGGCGGCTGGATCCGGTCCGGCGAGCTGAAGTACGACGAGACGGTGGTCAATGGAATCGACAACGCGGTGGAGGCCTTCCTGGGCCTGCTGCGCGGCGACAACACCGGCAAGATGATCGTGAACCTGGGGGCCGAGTGATGTCCATGGACGTGCTGTACACCGCGGTGGCCACCGCCGAGAACGGGCGGGACGGACGGGTCGCCAGCGACGACGGCAAGCTGGATGTGGTGGTCAATCCGCCGAAGGAGCTGGGCGGCAGCGGGGCCGGGACCAACCCCGAGCAGCTGTTCGCGGCCGGGTACGCGGCCTGCTTCCAGAGTGCGCTGGGAGTGGTGGCCCGGCGCGAGGGGGCCGATGTCTCCGGGTCCACGGTGACCGCGGAGGTCGGGCTGGGGAAGACGGCCGATGGCGGGTACGGGCTCGCGGTGGCGGTCTCCGCCCGCATCCCCGGTGTGGACCAGGCGGTGGCCACCGCGCTGGTGGAGAAGGCGCATCAGGTGTGCCCGTACTCGCGGGCGGTGCGGGGGAATGTCGAGGTGACGCTGAGCGTCATCGGCTGACCGTTGGTGGGTGGGCACGCCCCTTCGGGGCGTGTTCCGCCCACCCACCCGCCCGATTGCCCGGTGAGTAAAGGCGGGCGGGTCAGATCTCGGCGAGCGCCAACCCGGGTGCCTCACCCGGCGCTTCGGCCAGCACCGACCCGTCCACCCCCCACACCGCACTCAGCCCGCACCCCACATAACTCCCGGCCGGCCCCACATGGTTGGCGAGCAGCACCGGCATCCCGTGCTCCTTGGCGAGCCGGGGGAAGAGCTCGGCCCGTTCCTCCACGCCGCCGCCGCGCCCGTACAGCGAACTCGCCACCACCAGCGAGCAGTTGTCGGCCACCGCGGCCGCGGTCAGCTCCGGGAAGTGGGCGTCGTAACAGATCAGCAGCCCCACCCGGACCCCGTCCACCGTGAACCGGCCGTCCTCCGTACCGCCCGTGAAGCCCGCGGCCCGCTCGGTGTCCGTTACACACCGCTTGAGATAGCGGGTGAGCAGTTCCCCGTCCGGCCCGTACACCAGGGACTGGATCACCGGCCCGCGCCCGGCGCAGTTGACCACCGCGGTGACCCCCGCCGCCCGGCACGCCTCGCGCAGCGGAAGCAGCCGGGGGTCGTCCGGTTCCAGGGTCAGCCGGTCCTGACCGGCCACGATCGCGTCGAGTTCATAGCCGCTCACCGCCAGCTCGGGGAAGACCACCAGCGAGGCACCGCGCTCCGCCGCCTCGGCCAGCAATTCGGACATCACCGCCACATTGACCCCGATGTCCAGGGGGCGGGCGGTGAACTGGGCAGCTGCGATGATCATTGGCCCATCATCACCCGCGCAGGGTGCCCGCCGCCACCATGAGCACCGACCGCACCTGGGCCACGATGGCCAGCCGGTTGCGGACGAAGTCCGGATCGGTCACCGCCCCGTCCGGTGAGGTGTTGCCGGCGCCGAACTCCAGCACCGGGGTGTGCAGATGGCCGCCCGGAACCCGGAGCTTCACCGCGTCCCGCAGCAGCGTCGCCCGGTAGGCGATCTCATTGGAGAGGTAGTCACCGCCGCCCCCGGCCCGGGCGGTGGAGCCGGGCGTCGGTCCGTCCGGCCGCTCGACCGGCTCGGTGCCGCCCGCCGGGATCTCGGTGACATCGGTGTGGTCGTACACCGGGTAGGAGCCGGTCTTGGCGGTGGTGATGGCCGCGTACGGCAGGGTGGTCACCGTCCACTGCGGCTGCGGATGGACGCTGGGCACCCCGGGCGGCACCGGCACCATGCCCTCCCGGGAGATCCGGGCGTTGTCCTCGAAGCCGCCCCGCCAGGCGCCGTTGGTGCGCTCCAGATCGAAGCGGCCGGGGCGGCCCTGGCTGATGGTGGTGAACATGTCCACCTGCCGCGGCCCGGGGCGGAAGTACGGCAGCAGGGTGTGCTCCACCGTGCCGGCCGCGAAGTCGTCCCAGCGCACCGGGAAGAGCACGGTCTCGATGCGGGCCGGACCCGAGGGGGTGTTGACCGTGGTGCCGTCCAGCGCCAGCGCGGCCGCGCCCGAGGGGTTGGACCGCCGTGCGTCGTCGTCGAGTTCAAAGGGGTCGAAGCCGGTCACCAGGATGCGCTTGACGCGGTGACCGGCCGGGAAGGTGATGGAATCCTGGCCCCGCGAGGCCCGCTCCACCCGCTCCATCAGTGCCGCCCGGTGCCGGTCGTCCAGGGCGAACTCCGGCTGCCAGCGGCGCAGTTGGCCGGTCAGCTCCAGCCGGGCCCAGTACAGCGGACGGTCGTCGTCCCGGCTCAGATCACCACCGGAGGGCCCCCGCCCCTGGACCCGGTCCACCGCCCGGCGCCATAGCCGCCGCCCCTGCTCGGTGGCCAGCCGGTCGGCCTGGTCCAGGCTGTGGACGCCGGCCAGGGCGCGGGCGAAATCGGCGCCGACCCGGTCGAAGCCGCTGCGCCGCAGAATCTCCTGCGGTATGCGGCCGCCGAGCCGCTGTTCCTCCACGGTGGGCGAGGGGGTGCCGGGCGCCGCCTGGGCGGGCGCGGCGAGCGGGGACAGCAGCAGGATGGTGGCGGCGAGGAGGGCGCCCCGCAGGCCCGGGGTGAGCGTGCTGATTCTCATGGGGCCGCATGAAATCACCGCGCCGGAACAAACGGTAGGGCCGGAGCGGACGCTCTGTCAGGGCCGTAGCTTTCCGGCCACAATGGCCGTATGGCTACAGTGGAGTTCGCGTCGGCGCCGCCGCTCTTCACCCCGGGCAGCGGCCAAGGAGTCCGTCAGTTCACCGAGTTGGGCCTCGCCCTGCTGATGTCCTCGCTGATCGGTCTGGAGCGCGAGTGGCGGCAGAAGAGCGCGGGTCTGCGCACCCACACCCTGGTCGGGGTGGGCAGCGCGCTGTTCATGGAGGTCTCCATCCATGGCTTCGGTGCCGTGGTGGGGCTCCAGGGGACGGCCCTGGATCCCTCGCGGGTGGCGGCGCAGATCGTCTCCGGCATCGGCTTTATCGGCGGCGGACTGATCTTCGTCCGCCGGGACGCGGTACGCGGCCTGACCACGGCCGCGACCATCTGGCTGACCTGCGCGGTCGGCATGGCCTGCGGGGGCGGGCTGCCGCTGCTGGGCGTGGCGGCGACGCTGGTCCACTTCCTGGTGGTGCGCGGCTTCCCGGTGATATCCCGCCGGCTGGCCGGTGCCCCGGCCGTGGAGCGCATAGAGCTGCGGCTGTCCTACCGCACCCGGCGCGGGCTGCTGGGCCGGGTGCTGGAGCTGTGCACCACCAGCGGGTTCCGGGTGACGGGGGTGCATATCGAGTCGGAGGCCCAGGAGAAGGGGAAGGTGCGGGAGGCGGATGTGGTGCTCAATCTGGAGGGCAGAGTCTCCGCCCATCCGCTGGTGGAGGAACTGACCGACTGGGACGGCATCCTGGGGGTGGGCCTGCGTACCCACCACGACAGCACGGAGTGAGGCCGCCGGGTGAACTCGCTTGGGAATCCGGCGGGTTCATCCGATAACGTGCGGCTGGGCAGGGGCGGGACCACCTGACGGGTCCTTCCCCTGCCCCGCCGTGCTCAAGGGCGGGCTCAGTCCGTGCTCAGCTCGCGGTGACCCGGCGGTAGGCCAGTTCGGCCAGCTCCCGCTGCCCCTGCTTATTGGGGTGGAACCAGTCCCAGCGGCTCAACTCGTCGTCACCGAAGGCGAATTCATGGACCGAGCCGTCATAGCGGCACAGCCGGTCCCGTTCGCAGACCTGGCGGAGCACCGTGTTGTACTCGCCGACCCGCTGGTCCACCGCGGCCCGCCGCTGCCGGCTGGCGGCGTCCTGGGCCTCGGCGTCACGCAGCATCGAGGGGCAGATGCCCAGCTTCCAGATCTGCCGGCCCAGCGGATTGCGGCTGCCCTGGGACCACAGCCGTTTGAGGTCCGGGACGCTGGCCACATAGACCTGGGTGCTGGGCAGGGCGCGGCGCAGTTCGGCCAGCGAGCGCTCGAAGTCGCGGCGGTAGTCGGCCACCGGCGTCATGGCGCCGACCTCGGTGCGGCAGGCGTCATTGGCGCCCAGCAGCACCGTCACCAGCTGGGGCCGGTGGGCGATGGCCGCGCGCATCTGGCCCGGCAGGTCGGCCATCCGGGCGCCGGTGCGGGCGTAGTTCCAGCTGTGCCCCTGCGGGGCCGGCAGCAGCCGGACGGCCAGGCTGTCCACCTCGGTACCGGTGGACCAGGAGACCTCGGGGCAGTCGGCGAGCAGGGAGCAGGCGTCATAGCCGCGGGTGATGGAGTCGCCGAGCGAGGCGATGGACTGGGGGTGGGTGTTCCAGACCGGGCCGGGCGTCGGTTTGGCCCGGGGCTCGCCGGTGGCGGCCGTACGGTCGTCGCAGCCGGTCAGCAGCAGGGCCGCCGACAGTGCGGCCGACACCGCCGCCACGGCGGTCCGGGCGGCTGGCCGCCGCCACCGAGTGATGCGCATGGACTTCCCCCTCCGGCCGGGTGATATCTGTCCGGGACCGACGGTACGTCACCCCGGGGGATCCATTGCACGATAGCTTTCCGGAGCGGCCCAACCGGTCCGGGCAGCGTTCGCATGCCGTACCGTCATCTCACAGGACATCAGGCCTGTCCCATTTCGGGAGATTTGCTCCCGATGGTGTTTACTGTTGGTAACCTCGTTCACCTGGTACGTGAGTGACCATTGGGGCAGAATGTACGGGTGCGAGGCCGCTGGGGAAGGCGAACCTCGAACGCACGGGAGGTCCCGGTGACGACACGTGGAGTTCTGTATGTGCACTCCGCGCCGCGTGCGCTGTGCCCGCACGTCGAATGGGCCGTGGCCGGCGTCATGGGCGGGCGGGTCACCCTCGACTGGATCCGGCAGCCGGCCGCGCCCGGCACCTGGCGTTGTGAGTTCTCCTGGCAGGGCCGCGTAGGCACCGCCTCCAAGCTGGCCTCCGCACTGCGCGGCTGGCATCTGCTGCGCTTCGAGGTGACCGCCGAGCCCTGCGCCACGGCCGAGGGCGAGCGCTATAGCTCCACTCCCGACCTGGGCATCTTCCATGCGGTCACCGGTATCCACGGGGACATCCTCATCCCCGAGGACCGGCTGCGGGCGGCCATGAACCGGGCCGCGCGGGGGGAGACCGAGCTGGCGGGCGAGGTCGCCAAGCTGCTGGGCAAGCCATGGGACGACGAGCTGGAGCCCTTCCGCTATGCGGGGGAGGGTGCGCCGGTGCGGTGGTTGCACCAGGTTGTTTAGCGTTGTCCCGCCGGGACGGGTGCGGGGTTTGCCCTGGAGCGGGCTCGAGCACCTAGCGTGGCCGTTATGTCTGACACTCTCTCAGTAGCCGTCCTCGGTACGGGGACCATGGGCGCCCCGATGGCCCGTAACCTCGCCCGGGCCGGGCTGGATGTACGCGCCTGGAACCGCAGCCGGGACAAGGCCGAGCCGCTGGCCGCCGATCAAGTGGCCGTGGCCGGGACGCCCGGGGAGGCGGTGCGCGGCGCCGATGTGGTGCTGACCATGCTCCATGACGCCTCGGCCGCGCTGGAGGTGATGGAGCGGGCGGCTCCGGAGCTGCGGCCGGGCACCGTGTGGGTACAGTCCTCCACCGCGGGCCTGGACGGGCTGGCCGAGCTGGCCGCCTTCGCCGGGGAGCGGGGGCTGGTGCTGGTGGACGCCCCGGTCTCCGGCACCAGGCAGCCCGCCGAGCAGGGCACCCTGGTGGTGCTGGCGGCCGGGCCGCGGACGGTGCGGGAGCGGATCGCGCCGGTCTTCGAGGCGATCGGCAGCCGCACCGTATGGGTGGGCGAGGATGCCGCCTCAGGCGCCGCCACCCGGCTGAAGCTGGTGGTCAACAGCTGGGTGCTGACCGCCACCCATGGCGTGGCCGAGGCGCTGGCGCTGGCCGAGGGGCTGGGGACGGACCCCCGGGACTTCCTGGCGGTGGTCGAGGGCGGACCGCTGGACATGGGCTATCTGCGGGTCAAGTCCCGGCTGCTGATGGAGGACTCGCTCACCCCGCCGAGCTTTGCCACCGCCACCGCCGCCAAGGACGCCGAGCTGATCGTGGCGGCCGCGGAGCGGGCCGGGGTGCGGCTGGATGTGGCTGCGGCCGGGCTGGAGCGGTTCCGGCGGGCGGTCGGGCAGGGGCACGGGGGCGAGGACATGGCGGCCTCGTACTTCGCCAGCTTCCAGGGTGACGCGGACGGTTCCGGCGAGGCGGGGTAGCCGCCCGGAGACCGCCGGCCGGCGGGGGCGGCCGTAGGGCGCAACCGGTGCTACCGGCCGCGTACTTGGCCGGGCAGGACATCCGGGCTCAGGCCGTCCGGGCCGGAAAACGACGCTGCCCGGTCACCAAGTGACCGGGCAGCGACATGAGTTGACGGGCGATCAGATCGTCCGGAAGGCGAGCACCACATTGTGGCCGCCGAAGCCGAAGGAGTTGTTGACCGCCGCGATGGTGCCCTCCGGCAGCTTGCGCGGCTCGCCGCGGACGATGTCCGCGTCGATCTCGTCGTCCAGCTCATCGACGTTGATGGTCGGCGGGGCCGTCCGGTGGTGCAGGGCCAGCACCGTGGCGACCGTCTCGATGCCGCCGGCGCCGCCCAGCAGATGGCCGGTCATCGACTTGGTGGCGGAGATGGCCACATGGTCCAGGTCCTCGCCGAGGACCTTGCGCAGCGCCTTGACCTCGGCCAGGTCACCCTGCGGGGTGGAGGTGGCGTGCGCGTTGAGGTGCACGATCTCGGCCGCCTTGAGGTCGCTGCACTCCAGCAGGTTCTGCATGGCGGCGGCGATGCCGCGGCCGGTGGGTTCCGGCTGGGCGATGTGGTGGCTGTCCGCGGACAGGCCCTGGCCCAGCACCTCGCAGTAGACCCGGGCGCCGCGCCGGGCGGCGTGCTCCGCCGACTCCAGCACGACCACACCGGCGCCCTCGCCGAGGACGAAGCCGTCGCGCTTCTTGTCGTAGGGGCGGGAGGCCTTCTCGGGCTCCTCGTTGTTCTTGGACATCGCCATCATATTGGCGAAGGCCGCCACCGGCAGCGGGTGAATGGCCGCCTCGGTGCCGCCCGCGACCACCACATCGGCGCGGCCGGTGCGGATCATCTCCACCGCGTAGCCGATGGCCTCGGCGCCGGAGGCGCAGGCGCTGACCGGGGTGTGCACGCCCGCCTGGGCGTTCACCTCCAGGCCGACGTTGGCGGAGGGGCTGTTGGGCATCAGCATCGGCACGGTGTGCGGGGAGACCCGGCGGGCGCCCTTGTCCTTGAGCACGTCGTACTGGTCCAGCAGGGTCTGCACCCCGCCGATGCCGGAGGCGATGACACTGCCCAGCCGCTCGGGAGCGACGGTGGTGTCCTCGCCGGCCTTGCCGGTGAAGCCCGCATCCGCCCAGGCCTCGCGGGCCGCGATCAGCGCGAACTGCGCCGAGCGGTCCAGCTTGCGGGCCAGCGGACGGGGCAGGACGTCTTCGGGGTCCACCGCCGCCACGGCGGCGATACGGACCGGGAGGTCGGCGAACCGCTCGCCCTCCAGGGGCTTGACGCCGGAACGCCCGGCGAGCAGCCCTTCCCAGGTGCTTGCGCTGTCGCCACCCAGCGGTGTGGTTGCGCCGATACCGGTGACGACCACGGTGCGATTGGTCGAGTTCACAGGAATTCTGTCTCCACGAGTAGAGGTGCTGGTTCCGCCACCGCAGGGTGGCGACAAACGCCGGGTCAGCTCTGGTGCTTGAGGATGTAGTCCGCGGCGTCGCCGACGGTCTTCAGGTTCTTGACGTCCTCGTCCGGGATCTTGACCTCGAAGCGCTCCTCGGCGGCGACGACGACCTCGACCATGGACAGCGAGTCCACGTCCAGGTCATCGGTGAAGGACTTGTCCAGCTGGACGTCCTCGACGGGGATACCGGCGATCTCGTTGACGATCTCGGCGAGACCCTCGACGATCTCTTCCTGGGTGAAGGCCATTGCGGCGCTCCTTCGATATTGCGGTGGAACTGGAGTAAGGAAACTGCTGGTGCGGAGAGGTCCCGGACGGTGGCCGGACGATGCCGGACCGTACGGGGATCTCGCCTAGGGGAGGGTAACGACCGTCGCGGCGTACGCGAGACCCGCCCCGAACCCGATGATGAGCGCGGTGTCACCGCTCTTGGCCGCTCCGGTGGCCAGAAGCCGCTCCATGGCCAGCGGAATGGAGGCCGCGGAGGTGTTCCCCGTGGTCTCCACGTCGCGGGCGACCACGACGCTCTCCGGCAGCTTAAGGGTCTTGACCATTGAGTCGATGATCCGCATGTTGGCCTGGTGGGGGACGAAGACATCCAGGTCCTCGGGTGCCACCCCGGCCGCGTCCAGCGCCTGCTGGGCGACCTTGGCCATCTCGAAGACGGCCCAGCGGAAGACCGCCTGACCCTCCTGGGTGATGGCCGGGAAGCGTACCTCGGTCTCCTCGCGGTAGACGTCCCAGGGCAGGGTCTGCTTGATGTGCTCGGCCTTGTCGCCCTCCGAACCCCACACGGTGGGGCCGATGCCGGGCTCCTCGGCCGGGCCGACGACCACGGCGCCCGCGCCGTCGCCGAACAGGAAGGCGGTGGAACGGTCGTCCAGGTCGGTCAGGTCCGAGAGCCGCTCCACGCCGATGACCAGGACGTACTCCGCGGAGCCATCCGTCACCAGGCCCTTGGCCAGGGTCAGGCCGTAGCCGAAGCCGGCACAGCCCGCCGAGATGTCAAAGGCGGCCGGCTTGCCCGCGCCCACCTTGTGGGCGATCTCGGTGGCCACCGCCGGGGTCTGCTTGAAGTGCGACACCGTGGAGACGACCACGGCGCCGATCTGCTCCGGCGCGATGCCGGCCGCGGCGATGGCCTTGCCCGCCGCCTCCACCGACATGGCGGCCACGGTCTCCTCCGGGCCCGCCCAGTGCCGGGTGGCGATGCCCGAGCGGGACCGGATCCACTCGTCCGAGGAATCGATCCGCTTGAGGATCTCCTCATTGGGGACCACCCGGGTCGGGCGGTAGCCGCCGACGCCCAGGATCCGGGCGTGCGGGGCGCCCTTGCCGGGCCTGATCTTCGCAGTCATGGTCTCGGGCTCCTTATTCGGCCGGGGAGACGGGGGCACCGGCGTGCTCGGCGATGAGCTCGCGGGCGGCCGCCAGGTCGTCCGGCGTCTTGAGGGCGAGCGTCTTGACACCCGGCAGGGCGCGCTTGGCGATGCCCGTAAGGGTGCCGCCCGGCGCCGCCTCGATGATCGCGGTGACCCCCAGCTCCTGGAAGGTCTCCATGCACTTGTCCCAGCGCACCGGGTTGGCTACCTGGCCGACCAGCCGCTCCACCAGCTCGGTGCCGGAGGTGACCACGGCGCCGTCGCGGTTGGAGACAAAGCGGGTGTGCGCGTCGCGCACGGTCAGCTCACCGGCCGCGGCCCGGAGGGCGGAGACCGCCGGGGCCATATGCACGGTGTGGAAGGCGCCGGCCACCTTCAGCGGCACCACCCGACGGGTGCCCTCCGGCTTGTCCTCGGCCAGCGCGGCCAGCTGCTCCAGGGTGCCCGCGGCCACGATCTGCCCGGCGCCATTGACATTGGCGGGGGTCAGCCCGAGCCGCTCCAGGTGCGGCAGGACCACCTCGGCCTCGCCGCCCAGCAGCGCGGACATCCCGGTGGGGGTGACCGCCGCGGCCTCGGCCATGGCCAGACCGCGCTTGCGGACCAGCTCCATCGCCGCCTCTTCGGTGAGCACCCCGCTCAGCGCGGCGGCGGCCAGCTCGCCGACGCTGTGGCCGGCCGTGGCGCCCACCAGGCGGGTGAAGTCCTCGGAGTCCTCGAAAAGCTGTCCGGCCGAGAGCAGCGCCGACGCCACCAGCAGCGGCTGAGCCACCGCGGTGTCACGGATCTCGTCCGCGTCGGCCTTGGTCCCGTAGTGGACCAGGTCCAGGTCGATGGCCGCCGACCAGCGGCGAAGACGGTCTTCAACGCCGGGGAGGTCGAGCCAGGGGGTCAGGAAGCCGGGCGTCTGAGCGCCCTGGCCGGGAGCGACGAGTACGAGCACCCTCACACTCTCTCTCGTGTACGGCTTGGCCCACCCGTGGGGACAGGGACCAAGAACCGTCAGGGGAATTGTCAACGTTCCACAAAAGCCTACGTCGCTCAGTCGGCCTCGGCCAGACGCCCCAGGATCAGCGCGATGCGCAGGGTGAAGGCCGACCGCACATCGGACGGAGACCATCCGGTGACGTCCGTCACACGTCGGAGCCGGTACCGCACGGTATTGGGGTGGACGAACAACATCCTGGCCGCGCCCTCCAGGCTGCTCGCCTGCTCCAGATAGACGCTCAGAGTCTCCAGCAGAGCCGATCCGGCCTCCTCCAGCGGTCTGTAGATCTCCTCCACCAGCTGTTCCTTGGCCGCCGGGTCCCCGGCCATCGCCCGCTCCGGCAGCAGATCGTCCGCCAGCACCGGACGGGGAGCGTCCGGCCAGGCCGCGCAGGCCCGCAGTCCGGCGGCCGCGGCCTGGGCGGAGCGGGTGGCGGCCAGCAGATCCGGCACCACCGGGCCGGCCACCACCGGACCGGCCGCGAACGGGCCGATCAGCGCCTTGGCCGCCTGCAGCGGCTGCTCGGAGCCGCCCGCGATCACCACCAGCCGCTTGCCCAGCACCCCGGTGAGCACCTGGAGCTTGGCGTGCCGGGAGGCGCGGCGGATGGCCTCCACGGTCAGTTCGCTGTCCCCGTCGGGGGCGGTGCCCAGCACCACACAGACATGCGCGGGGGAGTTCCAGCCCAGCGCGGCCGCCCGGGACAGCGCGCCCTCGTCCGCCTCGCCGGAGAGCACCGCGTTGACCACCAGCGACTCCAGCCGGGCGTCCCAGGCGCCGCGTGCCTCGGCGGCCTGGGCGTAGACCTGGGCGGTGGCGAAGGCGATCTCCCGGGCGTAGACCAGCAGCGCCTCGCGCAGCGCGGACTCGTCACCGGGGGCGGCCACCTCGTCAATGGCCGATTCCATCACCTCGATGGTGGTGCGGACCATCTCCACGGTCTGGCGCAGGGTGATCGCCCGGGTCAGCTCGCGCGGCGCGGTGCCGAAGACATCGGTGCTGATCGCCTGGGGCGTCTCCGGGTGCCGGAACCACTCGGTGAAGGCGGCGATACCGGCCTGGGCGACCAGGCCGATCCAGGACCGGTTCTCCGGAGGCATCGCCCGGTACCACGGCAGCTGGGCGTCCATCCGGGCGATGGCGGCGGCGGCCAGGGTCCCGGAGGACTTCTCCAGGTTGCGCAGGGTGGCGCTGTGCGGATGCGGGGTGTGAGCGGCGGGTTCAGGCACGGGACAAGCCTGCCCTATCCGGGTGCGGTGCGGGGTCGGCGGGCTACGGTAGCCCAGTGGTGATCTACGTGCAGCGCGCCGGGCAGCGCTACCGGGGCGGGGATCCGGCGGCCGGGATCGAGACCTGGCACGCCTTCTCCTTCTCCGGGTTCTACGACCCCGACAATGTGCGGTTCGGGCCGCTGGCGGCGTGCAATGAGGAGCGGCTGGCGCCGGGGGCGGGGTTCGCGGAGCATCCGCACCGGGATGTGGAGATCGTCACCTGGGTCATCGAGGGCGAGCTGACCCATGAGGACTCCACGGGGCATACGGCCGTGGTGCGGGCGGGGGATGTACAGCGGCTGAGCGCGGGGTCCGGGGTTCGCCATGTGGAGCGGAACGCCGGCGCTGTGCCGTTGCGGTTTGTTCAGATGTGGGTGACGCCTTCTGAACCGGGGGGTTCGCCCGCGTACGAGGTGGTGCGCAACGTCGCCGATGACGCGCCGTACACGCTGCGGCGTGCGGAGGCCGTATTGCATGTGCGCCGTCCGGCGTGCGGGGCGCGGCTGGCGTTGCCGGGGGCGCCCTGGCTGTATGTGCACGTGGTGCGGGGGCGCTTGGCGCTGGGCGACGAGGAACTGGGCGAGGGGGACGCGGCCCGCATCCTGGATGCGATGGACATGGGGGCGGAAGCGCTGGAGGACGCGGAGTTGCTGCTTTGGGAGATGCACGCGGAGCCGCGTTATCCGTGACCCCGGCGCTGCGCGCCGGGGATTTCGCCCACCCGCCCGCCCGTTGAGCTCAGCGGGCGGGCGGGTGGGCGGGCGCGGACCGGTCGTGTATCAGGGTGACGGGTGGGCGGGTGGGGGAAACCCGGCGCGGAGCGCCGGAAAGGCCCCGGCGGTCAGCCGAGTTCGGCCAGGACCGCATCCGTCAGCAGTGGCCAGGCCTCGATCGCCCAGGGCCCGAACGCCCGGTCCGTCAGTGCCACGCAGGCGAGCCCCGCCTCCGGGTCCACCCACAAGAACGTGCCGGACTGGCCGAAGTGGCCATAGGTCCGGGGCGAGGACGAACTCCCCGTCCAGTGCGGCGACTTGGCGTCGCGCAGCTCGAAGCCCAGCCCCCAGTCGTTGGGGCGCTGATGCCCGTACCCCGGAAGCACCCCGGTCAGCCCCGGGAAGACCACCGAGGTCGCCTCGTCCAGTGTGGAGCGCGACAGCAGCCGCGGCGCCTGCAGTTCGGCGGCGAACCGGGCGAGGTCCTCGACCGTGGAGACGGCGTCCTTCGCGGGCGAGCCCGGCAGCTCGGTGGCGGTCATCCCCAGCGGCTCCAGCACCGCCTGGCGCAGATACTCGGCGAAGGGGATGTCGGTCGCCTTGGTGAGGTGGTCGCCGAGCACCTCGAACCCGGCGTTGGAGTACAGCCGCCGGGTGCCCGGCTCGGCCATCGGCCGGGGCTCGTCGAAGGCCAGCCCGGAGGCGTGGGCCAGCAGATGACGGACCGTCGAGCCGGGCGGGCCGGCCGGCTCGTCCAGCTCCACCGCGCCCTCCTCGACCGCGATCAGCACGGCATAGGCGGCCAGCGGCTTGGTGACGGACGCCAGCGGGAAACGGTGCCCGGTCGGGCCGTACGATCCCGCGTGGGTGCCGTCCGCGCGTACCACCGCCGCGGCCGCGGTCGTCACCGGCCAGTTCTCGATCATCCGCAGGCTCTGCATGGCAGCGAGCCTATCCCGGACGGGATCACCTCAGATATCCCGGACGACCCCCACGTTCCCCGGATATCCGCAGGTATCCGCTTGCTTGGAGTGCACTCCAAGTCATTAGCGTTGACGCCGTCGCCAAGGGACGCCACAGGGGGATTCGGATGAGCGTGATGGATGCCGTACCGGTCAGGACGCAGGACTGCACCCCCCTGGAGCGGGAGCGCCGGCGCCGTCCCGAGGGGCGGGAGCGCTACACCATCGGCGAAGTGGCGGACTACGCGGGCCTGTCGGCGCACACCCTGCGCTGGTACGAGCGGATCGGGCTGATGCCCCATGTGGACCGTTCGCACACCGGGCAGCGCCGCTACACCAACCGCGATCTGGACTGGCTGGACCTGGTCGGCAAGCTGCGGCTGACCGGGATGCCGGTGGCGGACATGGTCCGCTACGCCCAGCTGGTCCGCGAGGGCGACCACACGCTCGTCGAGCGTGAACGGCTGCTGCGCCGGCACCGCGAGGAGGTCCGGCAGCGGATCGCCGAACTGCAGGGAACGCTCGGGGTACTCGACTACAAGATCGACATCTATGGCGCCCGGATCAGGGCGTCCGAAGGGGCCTGATCCTCAGATGAGCAACGAGAAGATACCGACCACGCGGCTCGGCGAAAACGGCCCCGAGGTGGGCGTCCAGGGCCTGGGCTGCATGGGCATGAGCTTCGCCTACGGTCCGACCACCGACACCGACGAGGCGCGGGCGACCCTGGAGCGGGCCCTGGAGCTGGGCGTGACGCTCTACGACACCGCCGACGCCTATGGCAACGGTGACAACGAGGAGTTCATCGCGCCCTTCATCCAGGCGCACCGGGAGGAGGTGCGGGTCGCCACCAAGTTCGGGATCGTCAACGACCCCGAGGACCTCTGGAAGCGGACCATCCGCAACGACCGGCCATACCTCCGCCAGGCCGTGGAGGCCAGCCTCCGGCGGCTGGGCGTCGAGCAGATCGACCTCTACTACATGCACCGGCTCCAGCCGGGTGTCCCCATCGAGGAGACGGTGGGCGCCATGGCCGAGCTGGTGACCGAGGGCAAGGTGAAGCAGCTGGGGCTGAGCGAGGTGACCGCCGAGGAGCTGCGCCGGGCGCACGCGGTGCACCCGATCGCGGCGGTGCAGTCCGAGTGGTCGTTGTTCAGCCGGGACATCGAGTCCCAAGTGGTGCCTGCCGCACGGGAGTTGGGTGTGACCCTGGTGGCGTACTCGCCGCTCGGCCGCGGCTTTCTGACCGGTGCCTTCGTGGACGCCCAGAAGGAGCTGGGCGCGGACGACTGGCGCAGCACCCACCCCCGGTTCACCGGTGAGAACGCGGCCGCCAACGCGGCCCTGCTGGAGCCGCTCCGGGTGATCGCCGAGCGGCATGGGGTCACCCTGGCGCAGGTGGCGCTGGCCTGGGTGCAGCAGCGGGCCGAGGTGCACCGGATGTCCGTGCTGCCGATCCCGGGCACCCGCAAGCGCTCCCGGCTGGCCGAGAATGTGGGCGCCACCCGGCTGGTGCTCGGGGCCGAGGAGCTGGCGGCGCTGGAGCCGATCGCCGGGCAGGTGTCCGGCAACCGGTACGGCGACATGTCCTTCACCTCGGCGGGCCGGGAGTGAGCAGCGGCCAGGGGTAGCCGGCCGGCCGGGAGCGATCAGCGGCTCAGCCGTCGTCGCCCGGCCGTACCAGGCCCGACTCATAGGCGAAGATCACCGCCTGGGCCCGGTCGCGCAGGCCGAGCTTGGCCAGGACCCGCCCGATATGGGTCTTGACCGTCTGCTCGGCCAGCACCAGGCCGGCGGCGATCTCCTGGTTGGACAGGCCGCGGGCGATCAGCTCCAGCACCTCCGTCTCCCGGGGCGTCAGCCCGTTCAGACGCAGCGAGCGGTTACGGCGCGGCGCCGGCCGCTGCCGGGCGAAGTCGGCGATCAGCCGGCGGGTGACCGAGGGGGCCAGCAGGGCCTCGCCCGCCGCCACCACCCGCACCGCGGAGATCAGGTCGGCGGGCGGGGCGTCCTTGAGCAGGAAGCCGGAGGCACCGGCCCGCAGTGCCTCGTAGACGTAGTCGTCCACGTCGAAGGTGGTGAGCATCAGCACCTTGGGCCGGTGCGTCACCCCCTTGGGCGGGTCCAGCAGCCGCCGGGCGGCCTCCAAGCCGTCCATCTCCGGCATCCGGACGTCCATCAGCACCACATCCGGGTGGGTGCGGCGGCTCAGCTCGACGCCCTGCCGCCCGTCCGGGGCGTCACCGATGACGTCGATGTCGCTCTGGGCGGCGAGCAGGGCGGCGAAACCGGCCCTCACCATCGCCTGGTCATCGACGATGATCACCTTGATGGTCATGCGGCGGGGGAGTCCTTCTCTGTGGGAGGGGTGGATGCGCTGCCGTCGGTGCCGCTGCCGGCGCCGGCGTCTTCGCCGAGGGGGAGCCGGGCGGCGACCCGGAAACCGCCGTCCGGCAGCGGGCCGGTGTCCAGGGTGCCGCCGACCAGCCGTACCCGCTCCCGCATGCCGACCAGGCCGTGCCCGGTGCCGGAGGTCTCCAGCGGGGCGTGCGGGCGGTCGGCGGGCTGGTTGACGACCAGGATGGTCAGGCCGCTGCCGTCGGTGGTGACCGAGACCCGGGTGAGCGCCCCCGGGGCGTGCCGGACCACATTGGCCAGCGCCTCCTGGACGATGCGGTACGCGGACAGGTCCACCGCCTGCGGCAGGTCCGCGGCGAGCGCCTCGGCGGCCAGCGACAGCTCCACCGGCAGCCCGGACCGCACCGTCGCCTCCACCAGCTGCTGGATCCGGTCCAGACCCGGCTGCGGCGCCCGCTCGGCCGCCGAGGACCCCCTGCCGTCGCTGCGCAGCACGCCCAGCAGCCGGCGCATCTCGCCGAGCGACTCGCGGGCGGTGGCGGCGATGGCGCCGAACTCCTCGCTCGCCTGGGGCGGCAGCCCGGCGATGCGGTACGGGGCGCTGTCCGCCTGCACCGTGATCACCGACATATGGTGGGCGACCACATCGTGCAGCTCACGGGCGATCCGGGCGCGCTCCTCCAGCAGGGTGCGCTGGGCCCGTTCGGCCTCGCTGATGGTCTCCTGCTCGGCCAGCGCCCGCCGGGCCCGGGCCCGGTCGCGCAGGGCGACGCCCATCGCCATCAGCAGGCCGCCGAGGACCAGCACCACTGCCGAACTGCCATTGCCGGGCGGGTGCACCCCGGTCTGGAACATGACGGTCCCGGCGGTCATCAGCAGCCAGACCAGGACCAGCACGCGGGGCCGCTCCCGCAGCCCCAGCGCGAGCATCAGGATCACCAGCTCGATGGTCACCGGGGCGGACCAGGGCCAGGGATTGTCCGGCGGCAGCGACATCTGGCGCGTAAACCAGGCGCCCAGAAAGCCCGCGGCGAAGGAGATGCCCCAGGCCGGCAACGGCCTGCGCACCGCCAGCAGCAGCGGCCCCGCCTGCCCCACGGCCAGCACCAGTGCCAGCCCCGTGTCGAGCCGGTAGTCACGCACCATCAGACGGGCCGAGGAGGGCAGCAGCGCCGCGATAAGGATCAGCGCCACCACATAGGGCAGCTTCCGGACAAACGGCCGCTTGGCCGACCCGAGCAACGGATCCGGCGGCCCGGCCGTGAGCGTTCTGCGCAGTGCGTCGAGCATGATCGCCTCAGCCTATGCGGGTGGCTGCCGCCATGGCGTCATACCGGGGTATGGACTCCCGCCCACCCGGCCACCTCGGGGGGAGTGCGCTTTCGGCCCTGGGCCCCACCCAGGGGCGCGGGGAACTGCGCGACCGACCGGGGACGGCCTGCAGGAGAATCGCAGCCGCGGCACCCGGCCTCGGGTGGGGGTGCGCTTTCGGGGCCGGGCCCCGCCCAGGGGCGCGGGGAACTGCGCGACCGGCCATGGACAGCCCGCAGCCGAAAAGCCGGAACCCAACCAGGGAATCCACCCCCACCCCAAAAACCTAAAGCTCAGCCAGCAACTCCGCCTTCTTCGCCCCGAATTCGTCATCCGTCAGCAGCCCCGCCGAATGCAGCTCCCCCAAGTGCCGGATGCGTTCCGCGATCGCGCCGGGGTCAGGGCGGGCGACCGCGCCCGCCGCAGCCGGGACGGCCGCCGGCGAGGCGGCCCGTACCGCCGCCAGTACCGAGGCCGCGAAGGGCAGGGACTCATGCACCAGCCCGTACCCCATGCCGAAGACCACCGCTGCCGGATCCTGGTCCGCCTCACCGGGCCGGTGACCGTCCGCCGTACGGGGCAGCAGCCGCAGATGCCCGCCGGGGCCCTCCGGGGAGCGCCACTGCACCCCGGACAGCTCCTCCACGGCGAACCGCCGGTCCCCGCCCTTCCATTTGGCGGAGGAGGCGCCCGTCCAGGACCAGCGGTAGGAGACGACCTTGCCGTCGAAGGAGGCCTTGCCGTCATAGCCCTTGAAGGACAGCGGCGGTTCCGGCGCGGCCACCAGGTGCCGCTCGGCCGGCTCACCGGCCCGCGGCCCCAGGGCCGCGCGTATCTCCTCGGCGTAGTACGCGGCCAGCCCCTCCCGCTCGGCCGGCAGCGTCAGCCGGTAGGGGTCGCAGCCCTCGCGCAGCTGCCCGTCGGCCGCGTCCATCAGCGGGTCGGCGCCCGCTCTGGGAACGGCGCGCAGCACCACCGTCCCGCGTCTGCCCGGCAGTTGCTCCACGGCCGCCAGCGCTTCGTAGGGGATGCGCCGTTCACCGAGCGTCTGGAGCAGCTTCGGAGTGCGGATCCCCCGTTCGAAGCGGATGAGCAAGGAGTCGGTGTCGAACTCCCAGACGGTGTGGAAACCCGTCAGTACATCACCCATGCGGCTCATCGTATGCGGCGGCCGCTTCCGCGTCCCCCCTCAAGGAGCTACGCGCGTCATGCGACCGGGGAAGCGGCCGAGGACGCAGCCGGGGTGGTGTCATCGGCACACCGGCCGTCGGCGTCCGCGCAGCGCACCTCGGCGGGGCGGCCGACGCCGATGTCCGCGAAGTTGGCGAGGCTGGTGGTGCCCGGGGCGAAGTAGCCGGTGTGCCCCTGGGCGCCGGCCGAGGACAGCACCCGGGCCCCGAAGTCCGCGGAGACCGGGTCGGCGCCATGGCCGAGGCCGCCGACCTCCAGGTGGGGCACCGTGTGGATCCAGTCGCCGGGGTCGCGCATGGCCCATATCCGGGCGGTGGTGCGCAGCTCGGAGACATGCTCGGCGCGCATCCCGGGGCTGCCGGCCACCGCCACATCGCTCACCCGGTGATCCAGGTCGCGGGCGGCGACCCCGCAGACCACCGAGCCATAGCTGTGGCAGAACAGCGCCACCGAGGAGTCACCGGGCAGGCCCTTGACCAGGGTGCGCAGCCGCAGCGCGCCCTCGGCGGCCAGTCGGCCGGTGGCGGCGTCCAGCCCGACGCCCACCGGCGAGGTGTAGTCGGCCCAGGCGATGACGGCGGTACGGGTGGCGGGGGCGGCCTTGCGCTCGGCGTCGTAGAGCGACTCGGCCATGCCCACCGGGGCGGTGTACGCGCGGTTGCTCTTCTCGAAGGTCAGCAGATTGGTGTCCACGCCCGGGACCACCACCGAGACCCGCTGGGCGTGGTCGAGGTCGCCGAAGACCTCGGCCACCCGGCCGTCGCCGGTGGGGTCGAAGGCGAGGATCTGCCGGTGGTCGGCGAGCAGCGAGTCCAGGCGGTGCATCCGGCGGGTGGCCTCATAGCGGCCGGCCGGGGTGAGCCCGGAGTCCTTGCCGCGGTGCCGCTCCACGGCCCGCGCCTGGGTCAGGGCGATCCGGTTGGCCTGGTAGCGCAGCTCCGCCGGGGCGCCCGCCAGGTTGCCGACCACCAGCGGATAGCGCTGGGCCAGGCCGCTGCGCTCGGCGCCGGTCAGCGAGCCGAAGAAGCCGGCCAGCACGGAGGGGGCCGCGTACGGCGAGGGCAGCGGGTGGCCCGCCAGGCTGCCGTGCTTCCAGGCGGTCAGGGCGACGGTGTACGGGTCGCCGGCCGCCTTCTGCCCCCGGACGGCCGTCCACCCGGTGGTGGCGAGCATGACGAACACCACGGCCAGCGCGAGCAGAGTGCGCCAGACCGTGGTCCAGTTCGTCCACGGAAGGGAGGGGGAGTCGAGCTCCGAGAAGGAAGTCACCGCCGAACACCCTAGGAGAAACCTGAGCGCGTCCGCCAAATCGGTGACGCAACTCACGTTTCAAAGGGCGTGATACCGGACACGTGTACGGCACCTCTGACGAGTGCCGGCTATCGCCCCGTGCGCCAGTCGTCCGCCAACGCCGGTGCCAGCTGGTCGAGATGGCGGGTCATCAGCTCCACCAGGTCGTCCAGGCCCGCGTTCTCGTCCTCGCTCCAGACCCGGGCCGCGGCCCGCATCACTCCGCAGCAGGCGGCCACCAGCACCCGGGGCCGGGGGTCCAGGGCCGGGTCCAGGCCCTCCCGGCGGGCGAGTTCGGCGGCCAGCCGCTCCTCCAGCGCCCCCAGCCGGCGCAGCCGGGCGGCCAGCAGCTGGGGGGTGGACTCGATGACGCGCTGCATACGCAGATGCAAGGTGACCGGGACCACCTCGGCGATGGCCCGGCGGATCGGCCCCCAGGAGGCGGTGGCGCCGTTGCGTACCGCGGTCAGCGGCCCCTCCGCGGCCGGCCGGGCGAGCAGCGCGGCCAGGGCGTACTCCTCCTCCACGGCCTGCAGGGAGAGTGCCACCTCCTCCTTGTTGGCGAAGTAGCGGAAGAAGGTGCGCTGTGACACATCGGCCGCGGCCGCGATCTCATCCACGGTGGTGGCCTCGTAGCCCTTGGCCGTGAACAGCTCCAGGGCGCAGCGGATCAGGGTGTTGCGGGTCCGCTGCTTTTTGCGTTCGCGCAGCCCCGGGGGCGCGGCGGGATCCGTCGCGTTGTCGATGGCCATGGCCGGTGCCTCTTTCGCAAGTGTTCTGGCAGCTCAGAATAGTTGGGCGCAACTTGTCAGGTAATGACTCATGAATCCCTTTGTCAATTGTCAGCGGCTGCCATAATCTCGGTCCATGACGCCTGAGACCAACGTCGCGGACGCGACCACGGAACTGGCGCCCCGGAAGGGACTCCGGGGCCATCCCTGGCTCACCCTGCTCACCGTCGCCATCGGCGTGATGATGGTCGCGCTGGACGGCACCATCGTCGCCATCGCCAACCCCGCCATCCAGAAGGATCTGGGCGCCTCGCTCGCCGACGTCCAATGGATCACCAACGCCTATCTGCTGGCCCTCGCCGTCGTTCTGATCACCGCCGGGAAGCTGGGCGACCGCTTCGGCTACCGGCTGGTCTTCCTTATCGGTACCACCGGCTTCGCCGCCTCCTCGGGACTCATCGCGCTGTCCGGCAATGTGTCGGCCGTCATCGGCCTGCGGGTGCTGCAGGGCCTGTGCGGGGCGCTGCTGATGCCCTCCGCGCTGGGCCTGCTGCGCGCCACCTTTCCGGCCGAGAAGCTCAATATGGCGCTGGGCCTGTGGAGCATGGTGATCGGCGCCTCCACCGCGGGCGGCCCGATCGTCGGCGGTCTGCTGGTGGAGCATGTCAACTGGCAGTCGGTCTTCTACATCAATGTGCCGGTCGGCGCGCTGGCCGTGGTCCTCTCGCTGTTCTTCCTCGCCGACCCGCGCAGCAAGAACGCCCCGCGCTCCTTCGACCTGCTGGGCATCGCGCTGCTCTCCGGCGGGATGTTCTGCCTGATCTGGGCGCTGATCAAGGTGCCCGACTGGCACTGGGGCAGCACCCGCACCCTCGCCTTCCTGGGCGGCGCGCTGCTGTGCTTCGTGTTCTTCGTCCTCTGGCAGACCAGGGTCCGCGAACCGCTGCTGCCGCTGCGGCTGTTCCGCTCGGTGCCGCTGTCGGCCGGCACCGTGCTGATGGTGCTGATGGCCTTCGCCTTTATGGGCGGGATCTTCTATGTCACCTTCTACCTGCAGAACGTCCATGGGATGTCGCCCGTCAACGCCGGTCTGCATCTGCTGCCGCTCACCGGCATGATGATCGTCGCCTCGCCGCTGGCCGGGGCGGCCATCACCCGGTTCGGGCCGCGGATACCGCTGGTGCTGGGCATGGTCTGCACCGCCGCCGCCTGCTTCGGTATGTCCACCCTCAAGACGGACACCGGTACCCCACTGGTGTCCCTGTGGTTCGCGCTCTTCGGGCTGGGCCTGGCCCCGGTGCTGGTCGGCGCCACCGATGTGATCGTGGGCAATGCCCCGCTGGAGCACGCCGGCCTGGCGGGCGGCCTCCAGCAGGGCGCCATGCAGGTGGGCGGCTCGCTGGGGACGGCCGTGCTGGGCGCGGTGGTCGCCTCCCGGGTGAGCCATCTGCTGCCCGGCCGCTGGGCGGCGGCGGGCCTGCCGCCACAGCCGCCGGAGATCATGGACAAGGGTGCCAAGGTGACCGAACTGGGCGTCGCCCCGGTCCCGCCGCACACCCCGGCCCCGGTGGCGGCCACCATCACCGACGTGGCCCATCACACCTTTGTCTCCGCGATGAGCACCTCGTTCTTTGTCGCCGGCTGGGTGGCGGTGGGCGCCGCCCTGGTGGCCCTGCTGACCAAGCGAGGCGAGCACGCGGCCGTGGCCCCCGGCGGCCATATCTGACGAGCGCCGGCAGTCCCGGACACGACGAACGCCCGGGCCCCAAAGGGCCCGGGCGTCAAGCGTGCGCGTCAGCGCAGGCGACTACGCGTCACCACCGGCCGCACCGGGGTCGGCGGCCGCGACATCCAGCAGCTGGTACCGGTCAATGGCCTGCTTCAGCACCGACCGGTCCACCTTCCCTTCCTTCGCCAGCTCGGTCAGCACCCCGACCACGATCGACTGGGCGTCGATGTGGAAGAAGCGCCGGGCCGCACCACGGGTGTCCGCGAAGCCGAAGCCGTCCGCACCCAGCGACTGGTACGTACCGGGCACCCAGCGCGCGATCTGGTCCGGAACCGCCCGCATCCAGTCGGACACGGCCACCTTCGGGCCCTCGGCACCGGCGAGCTTCCTGGTGACATACGGAACACGCTGCTCCTCCTCGGGGTGGAGCAGGTTGTGCTCCTCCACCTCGATGGCGTCCCGGCGCAGCTCGTTCCAGGAGGTCGCCGACCAGACATCGGCCTTGACGTTCCACTCCTCGGCGAGGATCTTCTGGGCCTCGACGGCCCACGGCACGGCCACACCGGAGGCGAGGATCTGCGCCGGGATGGCACCCTGCTCGGCCGCCTTGTAGCGGTACAGACCCTTGAGGATGCCCTCGGCGTCCACATTCTCCGGCTCGGCCGGGTGCTGGATCGGCTCGTTGTAGACGGTGAGGTAGTAGAAGATGTCCTCGGGGTTCTCCCCGTACATCCGGCGCAGACCGTCCTGCACAATGTGCGCGATCTCGTAGCCGAACGCCGGGTCGTAGGCGACCACGGCCGGGTTGGTCGATGCCAGCAGGTGCGAGTGGCCGTCAGCGTGCTGAAGGCCCTCACCCGTCAGGGTGGTACGACCCGCGGTGGCACCCAGCACAAAACCGCGCGCCAGCTGGTCGGCCATCTGCCAGAACTGGTCACCGGTGCGCTGGAACCCGAACATCGAGTAGAAGACGTAGATCGGGATCATGTGCTCGCCGTGCGTGGCATAGGACGAGCCGGCCGCGATCAGCGAGGCGGTGCAGCCCGCCTCGGAGATGCCGTCGTGCAGCATCTGGCCGTTCGGCGACTCCTTGTACGCCAGCAGCAGCTCGCGGTCCACGGCCTCGTACTGCTGGCCCAGCGGGTTGTAGATCTTCGCCGAGGGGAACAGCGAGTCCATGCCGAAGGTGCGGTACTCGTCCGGGGCGATCGGCACAAAGCGCTTGCCGATCTCCTTGTCCCGCATCAGGTCCTTCAGCAGGCGGACGAAGGCCATGGTGGTGGCGATCGACTGCTGGCCGGAGCCCTTCTTGATGGGGGCGTAGACCTTGTCGCCGGGCAGGTTCAGCGGCTTGGCGCGCACCACCCGGGACGGTACATAGCCGTCCAGCGACTTGCGCCGGTCGTGCATGTACTGGATCTCTTCGGAGTCCCGGCCCGGGTGGTAGTACGGCGGCAGGCCGGACTCCAGCTCCTTGTCGGAGATCGGGATGTGCAGCCGGTCGCGGAAGCGCTTGAGGTCCTCGACGGTCAGCTTCTTCATCTGGTGGGTCGCGTTGCGGCCCTCGAAGTTGGGGCCGAGCGTCCAGCCCTTGACCGTCTGGGCCAGGATCACGGTCGGCTGGCCCTTGTGCGCCTTGGCCGCCGCGTAGGCCGCGTAGATCTTGCGGTGGTCGTGACCGCCACGGCCCAGGTGCAGGATCTGGTCGTCGGTCATGTTCTCGACCATCTTGCGCAGGCGGTGGTCGTCGCCGAAGAAGTGCTCGCGGATGTACGCACCGGTCTCGGTGGCGTACGTCTGGAACTGGCCGTCCGGCGTGCTGTTGAGCTTGTTGACCAGGACACCGTCGCGGTCCTGGGCCAGCAGCGGGTCCCAGGAGCGGTCCCAGACCAGCTTGATCACATTCCAGCCGGCGCCGCGGAACTGCGACTCCAGCTCCTGCATGATCTTGCCGTTGCCGCGGACCGGGCCGTCCAGGCGCTGCAGGTTGCAGTTGACCACAAAGGTCAGGTTGTCCAGGCCCTCACGAGCGGCCAGGGACAGCTGGCCGAGCGACTCCGGCTCGTCCATCTCGCCGTCGCCCAGGAACGCCCAGACGTGCGACTTGGAGGTGTCGGCGATGCCACGGGCCTGGAGGTAGCGGTTCATCCGGGCCTGGTAGATCGCACCGAGCGGGCCGAGGCCCATGGAGACGGTGGGGAACTCCCAGAAGTCCGGCATCAGCCGCGGGTGCGGGTAGCTGGACAGGCCGTAGGGGGCCTTGGACTTCTCCTGGCGGAAGGCGTCCAGCTGCTGCTCGCTCAGGCGGTCCAGCAGGAAGGCGCGAGCGTAGACACCGGGGGAGGCGTGGCCCTGGAAGAAGATCTGGTCGCCGCCGTCGCCCGCGTCCTTGCCGCGGAAGAAGTGGTTGAAGCCCACGTCGTACAGCGAGGCGGAGGAGGCGAAGGTGGCGATGTGGCCGCCGACGCCGATCCCCGGGCGCTGGGCGCGGGAGACCATCACGGCGGCGTTCCACCGGGTCGCGTTGAGGATCTTGCGCTCGATCTCCTCGTTGCCGGGGAAGAACGGCTCGTCCTTGGTCGCGATGGTGTTGACGTAGTCCGTGCTGCGCATCTCGGGAACGGCGACGCGCTTTTCGCGGGCCCGCTCGATCAGGCGAAGCATGAGGTAGCGGGCACGTTCCCGGCCTCGCTCATCGACGGCTGCGTCGAGCGAGTCGAGCCATTCCTGGGTCTCTTCGGGATCGAAGTCCGGGACCTGGCTGGGAAGGCCGCCAATGATGATCGGGTTGCGATCGGATCCGGAAGCCACGCTGTTCCTTCGCTGTTCGGTCGTGTCGTGCTCTGCACGCGAATGTTGCTGCGCACGCGGTCAAAACTGTCTCCGCTGATGTCGCACCGGCTCCCATCGTGGACCGCGGCGACGCAAACGTCATCTCTACTGGGCGGTAACCACCACTCGTGAGACGAAGTGCCGGAGGGTGGCCTCCTTACGGCGGCCAAATCGCAACCTTACGCCCCCTATGGGGGTCCTCTGCGTACGGCCGTTCGGCCCCGGGGGTGGTAATCCCGGGGAGTAACTTCATAAACCCGGCAAACACTGTGTCCTGAATCACTGGCCGCCCCCCTTCCGTGGTTGGAGATGCCATGAGACGTCAACGTTTGGGCGGGATCGCTGAGCGGGTACTTGCGCGATCCGTCCGGCACGTGTGGACTACGCCCCATGCCTCGCGTGCGCGAGGCCACAATCGCATTCTTTGAAGGACGACAGGAGGCAATCCGTGAGCGCGACCGCGGGCCACGCGGAGGAGCAGACCAACCCGGCCGCGAGGCTGGGTTTCGAGCCCGGACAGGTGGTCCAGGAGATCGGCTACGACGACGACGTCGACCAAGATCTCCGTGAAGGCATCGAGTCCGTCATCGGCCAGGACCTCGTGGACGAGGATTACGACGACGTGGCCGACGTCGTCCTGCTGTGGTTCCGGGACGAGGACGGAGACCTCACGGACGCGCTGGTGGATGCCATCGGGTTCCTCGACGAGGGCGGCGTGGTCTGGCTGCTGACCCCCAAGACCGGCCGCGACGGCTATATCGAGCCCAGCGACATCCAGGACGCCGCGCAGACCGCCGGGCTCTCCCAGACCAAGAGCATCAGCGTCGCCAAGGACTGGTCCGGCACCAAGATGGCCACCCCCAAGCGGTGACGCCGCTCCGGTAGCGCCGCCTCCAGTCACCCGCCAGCGCCCCCGGCGACCCTGTCGCCGGGGGCGTTCGGCATGGGTGACACACTGGGCGCGCCGACCGGGCTCCGTGCCCGGAGCGTCCGTGACCAGAGCTCCATGACGAGAGCTCCGTGACCAGAGAGGGTGTTGACCCATGGCTGTCGCCGCAGGCGAAAAGGCACCGGACTTCGCGCTGAGGAACCAGCACGGCGAGACCGTCCGGCTCTCCGACTTCCATGGGGAGAAGGCCGTGGTGCTGCTCTTCTACCCCTTCGCCTTCACCGGGGTGTGCACCGGTGAACTCTGCGCGCTGCGCGATGAGTTGCCCAAGTTCGTCAATGACGAGGTGCAGCTGCTGGCCGTCTCCTGTGACTCGCCCTTCTCGCTGCGCGTCTTCGCCGAGCAGGAGAACCTCGGCTACCCGCTGCTCTCCGACTTCTGGCCGCACGGCGAGGCCGCCCGTGCCTATGGCGTCTTCGACGAGGAGAAGGGCTGCGCGCTGCGCGGCACCTTCATCATCGACAAGGACGGCGTGGTGCGCTGGACGGTCGTCAACGGCCTGCCCGACGCGCGTGACCTGAACGAGTACGTCAAGGCGCTCGGCGCCCTCTGACGCGCCGCGGCAGCCGCCGAGTGCGCCCAGCCCCCCGACGGCTCCCTCGCCGGCAGGACGTTCCCCGGCGGCGGGAACCCCCGCCCGGTCTCCACGCGTTGATCGGAGGCCATCGCAACAACAGGGGGCGCGGTTCCCGTCCGCCCTCTTTGAACCAGTGGAGGATCCGTGGGAGTCAGTCTCAGCAAGGGCGGCAACGTCTCGCTGACCAAGAGCGCCCCTAACCTGACCGCCGTCATAGTCGGTCTCGGCTGGGACGCGCGCACCACCACCGGCACGGACTTCGACCTGGACGCCAGCGCGCTGCTGACCGGCGAACAGGGCAAGGTCGTCTCCGACCAGCACTTCGTCTTCTTCAACAACCTCAAGAGCCCCGATGGTTCGGTGGAGCACACCGGTGACAACCTCACCGGTGACGGCGAGGGCGATGACGAGGTCATCAAGGTCAACCTGGCGGCCGTGCCGGCCGAGGTGCACAAGATCGTGTTCCCGGTCTCCATCTATGACGCCGAGGCCCGCCAGCAGAGCTTCGGCCAGGTGCGCAACGCCTATATCCGGGTGGTCAACCAGGCCGACAACACCGAGCTGGCCCGCTATGACCTCAGCGAGGACGCCTCCACCGAGACCGCCATGGTCTTCGGCGAGCTCTACCGCAACAACGGGGAGTGGAAGTTCCGGGCCATCGGCCAGGGTTACGCTTCCGGTCTGCGCGGCATCGCCCAGGACTTCGGGGTCAACGTCTGAGGACGCCCAATTTGCCTGACGGATCGTCAGGAGCGTTCTGACGGTCCCGGTCCGGCGCCGTGCCTTCCGGGATTTCGCCCTCCGGTGTTCGCCTTCCGGCGTTCGCCCTCCGGTGTTCCGTAAAGGCGCGGCGCCGGGCGCATGGCGGCCGCCGGCCGCCGCACCGTCACCAATCCCGGGGAGGAACAACACCATGGGCGTCACGCTCGCCAAGGGAGGCAATGTCTCCCTCTCCAAGTCCGCGCCGAATCTGACCGCCATTGTGGTCGCGCTCGGCTGGGACGCCCGCACCACCACCGGTGCGGACTTCGACCTGGACGCCAGTGCGCTGCTCTGTGCCTCGGGCCGGGTGCTGGGCGACCAGTACTTCGTCTTCTACAACAACCTCCGCAGCCCGGAGGGTTCGGTGGAGCACACCGGTGACAACCTCACCGGTGAGGGTGAGGGTGACGACGAGACCATCCTGGTGGACCTCACCAAGGTGCCCGCCGCCTGCGACAAGATCGTGTTCCCGGTCTCCATCCATGAGGCCGATCTCCGCGGGCAGAACTTCGGCCAGGTGCGCAACGCCTATATCCGGGTGGTCAACCAGGCCGACGGCAGCGAGCTGGCCCGCTATGACCTCAGCGAGGACGCCTCCGCCGAGACGGCCATGATCTTCGGCGAGGTCTACCGCTATGGCGGGGAGTGGAAGTTCCGCGCCGTCGGCCAGGGGTACGCATCCGGACTCCGGGGTATCGCCCTGGACTTCGGGGTCAACGTTTCCTAAAGCCGGTTACTGTTCAGGGTAAAAACCCTCGGACAGTGAAGGATTGGTTCAACCTGTGCTCCTGAAAACCTTTGGCTGGTCGTTCGCCGTGACGGCGGCCGGCCTTGCCGCCGCCGGCCTGCTCTGGGGGTGGCAGGGGCTGGCGATCGTCGCGATCCTGTCGATCCTGGAGATATCCCTCTCCTTCGACAACGCGGTGATCAACGCCGGAATCCTGCGCAAGCTCAACCCCTTCTGGCAGCGGATGTTCCTTTCGGTGGGCATCCTGATCGCCGTCTTCGGCATGCGGCTGGTCTTCCCGGTGGTCATTGTGGCCATCACCGCCAAACTCGGACCGATCGAGGCGGTCCGGGTCGCCCTCAACGACCATGAGCGCTATGAGCACTTGGTCACCAGTGCCCACCCGGCCATTGCCGCCTTCGGCGGGATGTTCCTGCTGATGATCTTCCTTGACTTCCTCTTCGAGGAGCGGGAGATCCAGTGGCTGGGCCCGGTGGAGCGCCTGCTGGGCAAGCTGGGCAAGGTGGACGCCCTCTCGGTGATCGTCTCCCTGGTGGTGCTGATCATCGCGGCCACCACCGTGGCCACCGCCGTTCCGCTGCACGGCGGTTCGGGCACGGTGGACAAGGCGTCCACGGTGCTGCTGGCGGGCATCGGGGGGCTGGTCACCTATCTGGTCGTCGGCGGTGTCTCCGGCTTCTTCGAGGACCGGCTTGAGGGTGACGAGGACGATGACGAGGCGGACGGCGCCCCGCGGCCGGGGAAGAGCACCGGCGCGGCGCTCGGACTGGCCGGCAAGGCCGCCTTCTTCACCTTCCTCTATCTGGAGGTCATAGACGCCTCGTTCTCCTTCGACGGCGTCATCGGGGCCTTCGCCATCACCAATGACATCTTTGTGATGGCCCTGGGCCTGGGCATCGGCGCGATGTACATCCGCTCGCTGACGGTCTTCCTGGTCCGCAAGGGCACCCTGGACGACTATGTCTATCTGGAGCACGGGGCGCACTATGCGATCGGTGCGCTGGCCGTCATCCTGCTCGCCACCATCAAGTACGAGATCAATGAGGTCATCACCGGCCTGGTGGGTGTGGTGCTGATCGGGCTGGCCTTCCTCTCCTCGGTACGGCGCAACAGGCTCGCCGCGGTGGAGGCGGACCCGGCGGCCAAGCAGGAAGTGACATCCGGGGTGTGACCCCGGCACATTTGCGGAACCCTCTGATCGGGGCGGCCATGGGGCACCATCCCCGGGCCGCCCCGCGGCAGTTGGGCCACGACAAAGAGGGTGGGGATCCGCAGATGACCGCGTGGGAGAGGCTGTTCGGCAACCGGGGGCGCGGCGCGGGCTGGCAGTTCGACAGTCCGCATATGAGCGGTGCCATAGAGCTGACAAAGCGTCACTCGGTGTATTCGCTGACCAAGCAGGGTGCCGTCACCGGGAACCTGCGGGTCAATCTGTCCTGGCGGATGCGCACTTCGGACTTCGGTGAGCGCCCCAAGACGGCCGGGATGAGCGGCCTCTTCCGCAAGTTCACCCCCGAGGTGGTGGCCGCCCAGGGCACCGCCATGGTCTCGGTGGACCTCGACCTCGCCTGTATGTATGAGCTCTGGGATGGGTCAAAGGGCGTGGTGCAGCCGCTGGGAAACATACTGGGCAGCATCAACTCCCCGCCGTATGTTCAGCTCAGCGGGGACGACCGGTTCGGGTCCGGGGCCGGTGAGGACATCTACATCAATATGGACCACCGGGACGAGATCAAGCGACTGCTGATCTTCGTCTATATCTATGACGGCACCCCCGCCTTCGAGCGTACCCATGCGACGGTCACCCTCTATCCCGGCAATGGCCCGCGGATAGAGATCCCGCTCCATGAACGGGCCCCGGAGGCGCGCTCCTGCGCGGTGGTGATGATCGAGAACAACAAGAAGGAGATCGTCGTCCGCCGTGAGATGAAGTATGTCTACGGCTTCCAGGCCGAGTTGGACCGCCTCTACGGCTGGGGCCTGCAATGGGGCAGGGGTTACAAGAGCAAGGTCTAGCGCCGTAGGGCCCCGTCAGGGGCGCGGGGAACTGCGCGCTCAGCCCAGAACTCCCCGCACCCGAAACTCACCCCGGCAGGGGTGCCCCGTGAGGGGCGCGGGGCGACTTCACTATGCGGCTCCGCCGCGTGGGCGCGACCAGCCACATCCAACCCGCACCCGAAACTCACCCCGGCAGGAACTGCGGTCCCTGCGGCGGCAGTCGGAACGCCGGATCGGGCGCCGTCCGCTGCTGCGGATAGCCATACGCGGGCTGCGGGTACCCGTAAGCGGGATGCGGGTACCCGTACCCGGCCGCGGGCGCGCTCTGCGGCGGCGCGGGCACGCTTGCGGCGCCCTGCGGTGGCGCGGGCGCACCCGCCGGTATCGCGGGCGGCACCGACGCCGGAACCACCGGCGGCACGGAGGGCGGCGGCGGATAGTCCGGTACTCCGGCCGCGGCCGCCGGTACTCCGCCTGCGGCTCCCGGCACCGCGCCCGCAGCCGCCGGTACTCCGGCCGCGGCCCCCGGCACTCCGCCTGCGGCCCCCGGCACCGCGCCCGCGCCCGTCCCGCCCGGCTGACCGGAACCGGAATCCGACTCCTGCTCCGAATCCTCCACCGAGATCCCGAACTCCGTGGCCAGCCCCTCCAGTCCGGACACATAGCCCTGCCCCAGTGCCCGGAACTTCCAGCCCTCGCCCCGCCGGTAGAGCTCGCCACAGATCATGGCGGTCTCCTTCCCGGTCTCCGGACGCACCTCGAAGCGTGCCACCGGCTCGTCCCCCGACCCGGCCCGCGCGGTGTCATAGAGCAGTACGCACAGGTCCTTGACCAGACCGAACGGACCACCGTCCGCGGAGGCGGCCAGCACCACCCGCCGTACCCCGCCGTCCAGGGCCGACAGATCGACCTCCAGCGAGTCGGTCAGCCCCTCGGTCAGCCGCGCCTTGGGCAGATGACGGACCAGGCCCGAGGGGTGCCGGGGCTGGTTGTAGAACACAAAGTCCTCGTCCGAGCGCACCCGCCCGTCCTCGGCCAGCAGCAGGGCGGAGGCGTCCACATCCGGAATGCCCGGGCCCGGGGTCCAGCGCAGTACCGCCCGTACGGCCCGGGCCGTAAGCGGGATATTGGACCCCTTCTGCATGGCGTGCGTCATGCCGCAATCCTGCACTCCCCGCCCGCCCCCGGACAACGCGGGGCCCGGCCGTCCGCTTGCCCCTTAGCGGATACAACTCCACTATGAGGCCGCTTTTTCCGTGACTTGGGGAACTCTTGACCGTCCGCCGCACGTACCATAAGCGGCCACCTTGGCATCCGGACGGGTCTGCGGGACCAGGCAAACGGCACAGTGAACGGGGAGAATGTGCGGCATTTCGACCATCTCGCACCCGAGGTGCGGAAGGATCTCTTCCATAGCGAACCAGGGGAGTTCGGCCCCCAATCCGAGCTGCCCACCCTCGCCGTCGCCCTGGGTGCCACGCTCTACAGCCCCGCCACCCGGCCCGGTCTGGCCGGGGACATCCTGCGGCAGCGGGCGCGCGGGGTGGTGTCCATGGTCCTGTGCCTGGAGGACTCCATCGCCGACCAGGAGGTCGCCGAGGCCGAGCGCAACCTGATACGCCAGCTCATCGAGCTGTCCACGGCCGGGGCCACCCCGCCGCTGCTCTTTATCAGAGTCCGTGAGCCGGAGCAGATCGGCGGTCTGGCCCGGCGGCTCGGCCCCGCACTGCGGCTGTTGTCCGGATTCGTCCTGCCAAAGTTCACCGAGGACCGGGGGCTGCCCTTCCTGGAGGCGCTCACCGAGGCCGAAGTGGCCCATGGCCGGCGGCTATTGGCCATGCCCGTCCTGGAGTCGCCCGAACTGCTCCACCTGGAGACCCGCGCCGAGACCCTGGCCGGGATCGCCCGGGCCGTCGCCAAATACCGCGAGCGAGTGCTGGCGCTCAGGCTTGGGGTCACCGACTTCTGCGCGGCCTATGGACTGCGCCGGGCGCCCGATATGACCGCCTATGACGTCCAGTTGGTGGCCTCGGTGATCGCCGATGTGGTCAATGTGCTGGGCCGCGCGGATGACAGCGGCCTGACCATCACCGGTCCGGTCTGGGAGTATTTCCGCCCCCATGAGCGGATGTTCAAACCCCAGCTGCGCCGCAGCCCCTTCGCCGGGCCCGCCGACGCGCTGCGCACCGCCCTGATCGCCCATGACCTGGACGGCCTGCTCCGCGAGCTGGAGCTGGACCGGGCCAATGGGCTCCAGGGCAAGACCTGTATCCACCCCTCGCATGTGGCACCGGTCCATGCGCTGTCGGTGGTCAGCCATGAGGAATACAGCGATGCACGGGACATCCTGCGCTCGGTACGGGACGGCGGCGGAGTGCTGCGTTCCGCCTACACCAACAAGATGAACGAGGCCAAGCCGCACCGCGCTTGGGCCGAACGCACCCTGCGGCGCGCCGAGGTCTTCGGCGTGGCCCGCGAGGACGTGGGCTTTGTGGAACTGCTGGCGGCGAGCGTCGGGAAGCCGGCATGAGGAGGAGCGAGGACATGGTGTGGCCGGGGCAGTGGGTGGCGGACCGGCTCGGTGTCCGGCTGACCGGGGACGCCCGGCTGCCGGAGCTGCTGGGCCTGGCCCTGCGCCGCAACCCCCGGCGGGCCCATCTGCTGGTCTCCACGGTGCTGGGCAAGCATATGCCGCAGCGGCCGGGCGTGGTCCGGGGCGCCGGGCTGGAACTCGGCCGCCGGGTAAGGGACTTGCTGGGCAGCGCCGAGGGGGCGGTGGTCCTCGGTTACGCCGAGACCGCCACCGGCCTCGGGCACTGTGTGGCGGACGGCCTGGGGCCGGTGTCCTGTCTGCACTCCACCCGGCGGGCGGTGCCGGGGATGACGCCGGCCGGTGGCTTCGAGGAGGAGCACAGCCATGCGACCTCGCATCTGCTGCTGCCCTCCGACGCGGGGTTGCTGACCACCCCGGGGCCCTTGGTGCTGGTGGACGACGAGCTGTCCACGGGCCGTACGGTGCGCAATACGATCGCCGCGCTGCATACGAGGGCCCCGCGCCGGCGCTATGTGGTCGCGTCGCTGGTGGACGTACGGTCGTCCGCGGACCGCGCCGGACTGGCCGCGTTCGCCGCGGAGCTGGGCATACGGATCGATGTGGTCGCCCTCGCCACCGGTGAGGTCGCTCTCCCCCCTGATGTGCTGGAGCGCGGCAGCGCGCTGGTGGCGGAGCTGGAGGGTCCGGGTTACCCGCCAACTGGTCCAGCCCCTAAGGCGTTTGAGGACGGTGCGGCTTCCGGGGGTGCCCAGGCGGAGCCCCCCGCTCCGGTGAGGGCCGCGGCCGGGGAAATCCCCCGAGTGGACCTCGGCTGGCCCGCCGGCCTCCCCGACGGCGGCCGCCATGGCTTCACCCCCGCACACCGCGAGCGACTGGAAGCCGCCCTGCCCGCCATGGCGGAGCGACTGGCCGCCCGGATCGCGCCCGGCAAGGGCGGACCACCCGCCCGCATCCTCGTCCTCGGCACCGAAGAGCTGATGTACGCCCCCCTCCGCCTGGCGGAGGAGCTCCAAAACCGGCTCCCGCACACGGAGATACGGTTCTCCACCACCACCCGCTCACCGGTCGTCGCCATGGACCACCCTGGCTACGCCATCCGCTCCCGCCTCACCTTCCCCGCCCATGACGGCTCCGGCGAAGGCGACCGCTACGCCTACAACATCGCGGACGGCCGCTTCGACGTGATCGTCAGCGTCATCGACGACACCGCCGACACCCCCCGGCTGCACGCCCCCGGCGGCCTTCTGCACCAGCTCTCCGCCCACACCGAAAGGGCACTGCTGGCAGTGATCCCCTCCCATCGGCCCGGCGCCCGGGAGCGCCGCGAGCCCCTGCGCGGCCCCGCCTTCTCCTCCTATGCCCCCGAGGACGTCGGCTGGCTGCTCCAGGACCTCTCGGCCGTCACCCTGGAGGCACCCACCGAGGAACGGGAGGAGGCCATCCAGCGCGGCGGCGCCCACTACGCCGAGTCGCTGCCCCAGGAGTACCAGCCCAGCGAGCGCTACCAGGAGCTCTACCGGACGGCCCTGGACGCCTCGGCCGCCCGCGTCGCCCGGGCCGTCGGCACCGTCACCAATCTGGTGCTGGCCGAGCGCTCCCCCCGGCCCGTCCTGGTCTCCCTCGCCCGGGCCGGCACCCCCGTCGGCATTCTGATGCGGCGCTGGGCCCGGTACGCCCATGGCCTGGACCTGCCGCACTACGCCCTCTCCATCGTCCGCGGCCGGGGCATCGACACCGCGGCCCTGCGCTGGCTCGCCGACCACCATGACCCCGCCGATGTGGTCTTCGTGGACGGCTGGACCGGCAAGGGCGCCATCACCCGCGAACTGGACCAGGCCCTGCGCGGCACCCCCTTCGACCCCCGCCCGGCCGTCCTCGCCGACCCCGGCCACTGTGTGGACACCTTCGGCACCCGCGACGACTTCCTGATCCCCTCCGCCTGCCTCAACTCCACCGTCTCCGGCCTGATATCGCGCACCGTGCTCCGCGCCGACCTGGTGGGGCCGGAGGACTTCCACGGCGCCAAGTTCTACCGGGAGCTGGCCGCCGCCGATGTCTCCCGCTCCTTCCTGGACACCGTGGGCGCCCGCTTCCCGGACGTCCATGAGGAGGCCACCCTGGCCGCCAAGGAACTCGCCGACACCGACCGCACCCCCACCTGGAGCGGCTGGGCCGCCATGGAGCGGATCAGCGCGGAGTACGGCATCGGCGATACCAACCTGGTCAAACCCGGCGTGGGCGAGACCACCCGGGTGCTGCTGCGCCGGGTGCCCTGGAAGATCCTCGCCCGGCGCGGCGCCGGAGCCGAACTCGCCCATATCCGGCTGCTCGCCGAACAGCGCGGCGTCCCCGTCGCCGAGGTGGACGAACTGCCGTACAACTGCGTCGGCCTGATCCACCCCCGCTACACCCGGGGCGCCACCGGCGCCAACGGCCAGGCGGTGCAAGCCCGGTGAGTGTGCTCGTCGCCGGCGACCTGGACCGCACCCTGGTCTACTCGGCCGCCGCCCTGGGGCTGACCATGCCCGACACCCGGGCGCCGCGCCTGCTGTGTGTGGAGACCTACCAACAGCGACCGCTGTCCTACCTCACCGAGACGGCCGCCGCCCTGCTGGCCGAACTGGCCCGTACCGCCTGCTTCGTCCCGGCCACCACCCGCACCCGCGAGCAGTACGCCCGCCTCCATCTGCCCGGCCCCGCGCCCGAGTTCGCGGTCTGCGCCAATGGCGGGGAACTGCTGGTGCACGGCGAACCCGACCTCACCTGGCGGGCCCGGGTACGGGGCGCGCTGGCCGAGAACTGCGCCCCGCTGGCGGAGGTACGCGCCCGGCTGCTGCGCCATGCGGACCCGGCCTGGCTGCTCAAGGAGCGCACCGCCGAGGACCTCTTCGCCTATCTGGTCGTGGACCGGGACCGGCTGCCCGCCGCCTGGCCGGCCGAACTCGCCGAGTGGGCCGGGGAACGCGGCTGGACCGTCTCCCTCCAGGGCCGCAAGGTCTATGCCGTGCCCCGGCCGCTCACCAAGAGCGCCGCCGTCGCCGAGGTGGCCCGCCGCACCGGCGCCACCCGGCTGCTGGCGGCCGGTGATTCACTGCTGGACGCGGAACTGCTGCTCGCCGCCGACCAGGGCTGGCGCCCGGGCCATGGCGAACTGGCGGCCACCGGCTGGACCGCGCCCCGGGTCACCGCACTGGACACCCGCGGTGTCCTGGCGGGGGAGGAGATCCTCCGGTGCCTGCTGGCGGCGGCTCGCTGAGACGTAACCTCAAGGAGCCACAGACCGGTTGGGAACCGAGGAGGTTTCAATGGCCGCAGGAAAGAGCCACTGGCTCGACCCCGAGCTCTACGCCTATGTACTCGCCCACAACCCCGAGCCGGACCCGGTGCAGCGCGAGCTGATCGACACCACCCGGGCCCGCTTCCCGGATGCCGCGGGCAAACAGATTCCGGTGGAACAGGGGCCGCTGCTGGCCCTGTTGGTACGGCTCACCGGTGCCCGTCACCTTGTCGAGGTGGGCACCTTCACCGGCCTGTCCGCCCTGGCCATGGCCCAGGCGCTGCCCGCGGACGGCAAGTTGATCACCTTGGACGTCTCCGAGGAGTGGACCGGCCCCGCCCATGAGGCATGGGCCAAGGCCGGGGTGGCCGACCGCATCGAGCTGCGGATCGCACCCGCCCTGGACTCGCTGCGCGCCATGCCCGCCGAGCCGCATATCGACCTGGCCTTCCTGGACGCCAACAAGGACGGCTATATCGACTACTGGGAGGAGCTGGTGCCCAGACTGCGGCCCGGCGGACTGCTGGTGGTGGACAACGTCCTGTTCGGCGGCACCGTCCTGGACCCCTCGGGCGGCCACCCGATGGGCGCCGCGGTCCGGGCGTTCAATGAGCACGCCACGGCCGACGACCGGATGGAGAGCGTGCTGCTCACCGTCGCGGACGGGCTGACCCTGGCGCGCAAGCGCGGCTGAACCCGGCGGCCGAGCCCAGCGGCTGCACGCCGACGGCTCAGCCGCAGCAGCCGCCGCCGCAGCAACCCCCGCCGGAGGGCGCGGGCTTGGCCGGGCCGCTGGTGCCGGTGACCGCGACCGTGGACAGCAACTTCACGGTGTCCGGGTGCCCTTGGGGGCACTCGGCGGGCGCCGAGGACTCGGCCATCGGCCGGTTGAGCTCAAAGGTGTCACCACACGCCTTGCAGCGGTATTCGTAACGGGGCATGCCAGGCAGCATAACCAGCGAACCGGGGGCCGCGTCGGGGGCGCGGGTCCCGGACAGGCCACACACGGCCCGCACCCCGCAAAACCGGCCCTACCGGGCGGAGCCCCCACGCTCCGCCCGTATGCGCCCCACCACCTCGGCCGCCGTCTCCCGCACCCCCTCCATCTCCATCAGGAAGCGCCACCAGTCCGGATGCCGTCCCTCCAGGGCCGCCACCGCCGCCTCCAGCCGGGCCACCGCCTGGTCCAGCGGGGCGGCATGGCGGGGATCGGGGGTGCTGCGGCCGGTCATCGCCAGCCGCTGGGCGTCCCGCAGGGCGAACCGGGTCCGCTCGATCTCCCGCTGCCGGTCCGCGGACACCTCGTCCAGCCGCCGCAGCCGGTCACCGGCCGCCGACACCGCCGTATCGGTGTCCGCCAGCAGCGCCCGCACCATGGCCAGCAGCGAGGTGGCGTCCGCCCAGCGCTGTTCCTGCCGCGCGGTACGGGCCTCGCGCAGCTTCTCCTCCGCCTCCCGCACCGCCCGCTCGGCCTCCTCCGGCACCTGCTGGAGGTCCTGCCAGCAGGCCAGGCTGTAACGGCGGCGCAGCTCACTGAGGATGGGGGCGACACCCGCCGCCCGGGTGCTGATCGCCTGGGCCCGGGTGGCCAGGGACACCAGCCGCTTGTCGATCTCGGCCACCCGTACGGGCAGTTGCTCCGCCTCGGCGGCGATCGCCTGGGCCTCCCGCAGCACTCGCTCGGCGCGGGCGAGGGTCTGCCGTACCCCGTGCTGCCCGGCCCCCTGGTTGAGCTTGGTCAGCTCCGGGGCCAGCGCGGCCAGCCGGGCCGCCGGCTCATCGGCCCGCAGCCCCGAACCACGCACCGTCTCCAGGGCGTTGGTGGCCGCCAGCAGCCCTTGCCGGGCCCGCTCCACCGCGGGCGCCACCCGGGCCAGCTCAGCCTCGGCCCGGGCCAGCAGCGGCGCCAGACTCCGCCCGAACCGCTCCAGGTCCGCCCTGACCCCGGCCAGCTCGTCCCGGGCCCGGCTCAGCTCGGCACTCGCCCGCGCCGCGGTGACCCCGTCCAGGTCCTCCCGGTCCAGATCGTGGGCGTCCACGGTATCGATATAGGCGCCGGACACCTGGTCGATCCGTGCCCCGTACGCCTCGAAGTCCGCGGCCGCCTTGCGGGCCGCCGGCGAACCGTCCACCGCCGTGATGGTCTCTATGGTGATCCGCAGCTCCCGCTGGGCGGTGTCCAGTTCATAGAAGGCCGCGGCCGCCGCGTCCTTGGCCGCCTGGGCCTGGGCCCGCTGCCCCTCGCCGCGCCCCCGCCCCCAGCGGCGCGTCCCGCCGCCGGCGAAGGCGGCCGAGGAGGCCACCGCCAGCAGCGGCAAGGGCAGCAGCACCAGGGCGAGAGTCTCCCTTACCGCCCGTACCGCCCCCGCCGACCGCGCCGTGGTAGCCGTCACGCGCCGCCCTGCCTCTCCGGTTGCTCTCCCCAGGCTCGAAGGCCCATTCTCCCATCCGCCCGGGAAGAGCCGGCGGGACGGTCAGCCGGCGGTCTCCAGCCGCACCGCGCCGTTGCCGCTGTGCGCCGACAGGGCGTACCGGCTGTCGTCGTCCCGCTTGACGCCTATATGCACCTGTCCGTTGTGACTGCCCGCGTCCACCTTGTACTTCGCCTCCGGCACGGTGATCTTGACCTCCCCGTTGTCGCTCTCGGCCGTCACCTGCTCCGCGGGCTTGTCCAGCGACAGCCGGATCCGCCCATTGCCGGACTCCGCCCGCACCTTCCGTCCGGCCAGGCCCTCGCCCGTCACCTCACCATTGCCGGACCGCAGCCGCACCTCGCCCTTGAGGCCCTGGGCCACGATCCGCCCATTGCCGGAGCTCACCTGGACGTCCTCGGTCAGGTCCCGCACCGTGACCTGCCCATTGCCGTCCTTCACCACCACCGCCACCCCGCGCGGCACCTCCACCCGGTGCTTGCTCCGGCAGTCGCTGCTGATCCCGCCGCAGTGCTCCCGCAGCTTGAGCGTCCCCTGCTCCAGCTCCCAGGACGCCTTGGTCTCCCCACCCACCGACCACCCGGCGAACCACCGGGTGACCTGCACATCCTTCCCACTGCCCGGCACCAGCTCCAGCTGCGAGTTGTCCGAGTCCACGGTGAGCGTCCGCCCACTGAAGGCAAACGCCCGGTGCTCCGCCTTGGCATCGTCCAGATCGGCCGACCCACACCCGGCAACGGCCACCGCCGCGATGACGACACCCCCGGCCAGCAGCGACAGTCGGGCGGCACGGGCAAAGCGAGCCATGATCATCTCCATCTTCGGCGGCAGGGCATCGGACACATCCCTCACCCTAGAAACCCGATCAAGCCCGGCACGATCCCACTCGCTACCGCATCGGGGGTGGGGATAACCCCCCACCCGACGGGATTGCGGGGAAGCGGGCGCGGCCATGTACGCTGTCCTCTCCACCCCGGGTGCATAGCTCAGCGGTAGAGCGCTGCTCTTACAAAGCAGATGTCGCTGGTTCGATCCCAGCTGCGCCCACCAGCCGAAAGACCCCGTAGCGATCTGCTGCGGGGTCTTTTGACGGCAGGGATCGACGGCAGTGGCCCTACGCGGAGTGCCGCCGCCGCTTCAACAGCCGGTCCATGTGACCCATGGCCTCACGGCGGGTGTCGTCCGAAACGTGGGTGTAGGTGTTCATGGTCACCGCGATCTGGGAGTGACCCAGAATCTCCATCACCACCCGCGGCCGGACCCCGGCGGCGAACAGCAGGGTGGCGCACCCGTGGCGGGCGTCGTGCAGCCGGATTCTCGGCAGCCCGGCTGCGGCCGCGATCCGCTCGAATGACCGGCTGAGGTTTCTGGGCTCGACCGGCCGGCCGGTCCGGGTGGTGAACACATAGCCCGTCTCGTCCCACGCCCGCTTGGCTTCCCGGCACTGCTCACGCTGGCGCAAACGCTGCCAACGGAGTGGGGCAATGCACATCAGCGGTACCGGGATCGTGCGCGTGCGCCGGTTTTTGGTGGTATCCGCGTACAACTCCTTCTGCACCCGCTGGAGTTGGTTCCGCACGGTTAGCATCCGGCGGTCCAGGTCGATATCACACCACCGGAGCCCCAGAATCTCGCCGCGCCGCAGCCCCAGCGCGACAGCCAGGACGAACGCGGCATAGAGAGCATCCCCTCTGGCCTGTTCCAGGAACAGCAGCGTCTCGTCCAGGTTCCAGGGCGTCAGCTCCCGCGGCTGGACGCGCGGCGCCGGGACGAGCTGCACCACGTTGCGGCTGATCAACTCCTCGCGGCAGGCGGCCGTGAGAGCACTTCGCAGCACCCGGTGCGACTCCTTCGCCGTCGCCGGGGACGCTTGAGACGCCACGGCGGAGAGCATGCGCCGAACGTCCGGCACGCCAAGGTTCTCCAGCCGCTTCGTGCCGAGCAGCGGGACGAGGTATCGCCGGATGTGCGTCTCGTACTTCGCGTAAGTAGTCTTCTTGCGCTCGGGTTTGACGAACTCCTCCAACCAGTACGGCAGCCACTCCGAGAGCTTCGCCGAGCGGGTTGGGGTCGGAATTCCTTGACGATCGCGTCGGATCAACTCCTGGCGCTTGGCGTCGCACTCGGCCCAGGTCGCGCCGTACACGGTCTTCCGCTTACGGGTGCCGTCCGGCTGAGGTACGTACACACGGGCCTCGAACCGCCCGTCCTTGCGCTGCCAGATGCTGCCGGCACCGTTGGGGTTCCGCTTGCGTGCCATCAGGCAATCTCCTCAAGGAGCTTGGCTCGCAGGTAGGCGCTGAGGGCGTCGGCGGGAACGCGTCGGAGGTGCCCTTCCTTGAAGGAGGGCAGGACGCCCGAGCGAATCAGGTCGTAGACCCGCGACCGGCTGTAGCGCAGGGCTTTCATGACTTCCGGGACGGTCAGTGCTTCATGGGTGGTGGGGAGGGCGGTGCTCATCCGGGACAGCCTCCTAGGCGAGCGTCGGGGCCCCGTGGCCCCTTCTGGGAAGTCCGCAACATCCGCCACGCCGCAACATTGCTGGTCAGCGGCTTGGATGTGTGGCGGATGGCGGTTGTGTTGCGGATAGGTGCGGGCACGCTGCGGCGCGCCCGCACCGGAGGGGGTGGGACTGGTCAGCCTGCGAGACGCAGTTGGGGTGTGCCGTTTTCCGCGAGCATGTGGCGGCTTTCGGCGGGGGCTTCCGCCACGGATTCACCCTCTCTGACCTGCGGTGTTGCGGCTGTTGCGGATGTTGCGGACTTTCCAGGGGGAGGGGGGCAGTAGCGGGCCCAGGCGTCGGTGAGGTCGTCCGCGTAGTAGCCCTTGGGGGTGCCGCTGCCGACGCGGATGCCCCGGGGCCGGATAGGGGAGTTGTCGGGGCGGACGTACTGGCTGAGGAGCTTGGACAGACCGCGGGCGGTGAGCGGTTTGCCATCGTCGTTCAGGTCGGCCCAGGGGGCGTCGTCCAGTCCGAGGAGGACTTCGAGGATGGCGGCGGTGGGCATGCGGTCGGCGCCGCCGAACACCCGGTCGCGCAGGTCGGTCAACAGACGTACGCCGAGGGAGGCTTCGTCGCCTTCCTGGGCTGCCTTGATGAGTTCGATGCAGGCGGCACGGGCCCGGTCCGGCCAGTGGCCGCCGGCCGCGTCTGCGACCGCGAGTAGTGGTTCCCAGACGTCGGCGGGCCGGTCGGTGACCCCCTCGGGCATCTCGGGCCAGGCTTCGGCGACTTGGTGGCGCACGGTGGCGGCCCAGTCGGCGAGCCGGTCCCGCAGGACGTGGCCCTGCTTTTCGTGGACGCGTCGGCGGTAGGGCTCGGCCTTCTCGTTGGGGGCCTTCTTGCGCATGCGGATGATGACCGAGCGGGTCAGGATGGTGTCCGGCAGGGAGCCAAGCCCGGCCATGGCAACCGCGCAGAACGAGGAGAACCACTCGGTGCTCTGGTTCGAGCCGTCCCCGACGCAGCGCAGAGACTTGGCCCCGCGCCGGTAGCCGGAGTTCAAAAACCCCCGCACCTCCTCGTTGCCGCCGGCTTTGGGACCGAAGACGGTATCGATCTCATCGAAGAGCAGCGTGGGTGTCCCGCCGCCGGCTTCCACGAGCCGGAACAGTGCGTTGGCGGAGGCGTTGACGGTGGTGACCGCGCGTGGGGTGAGGGTTTCCACGATCTCCAGGGCGCGGGACTTGCCCGATCCGGGTTCCGGTGAGAGGAACGCCAGACGGGCTGTGCTGTCGAAGGCATCGATGAGGTGAGCATGGGCGTCCCACAGCGTCACGGCCACATAGGCGGCTTCGGTGGGAAAGACGTTGAAGCGGCGGTGGAACGCTTCCACTTCGTCAAGCAGGGCCGCGCCGTCGATGGACGGTGCGGGCTCGGCGGCGCTGGTCATGCGGCGTTCCTCCTTTCCTCGGTGGTGCGCAGGGGGCAGTGGGCGCGGTGGGCTTGGTGGTCTTCGATGAGCGCCAGCACCCTGCGTTGGCCCGCAGCGTGGCGGCTCCGGCCGCACGCGCAGATCGAAGTGGCGGTAGGGATAGCGGCCCTGGGCGCACGGATGTGGAGCCAGGCCACGGGCCACCGACCGTCACCCGCCGCCGCGGGGGTTCCGCGGGAGGCGGTGGGAAGAGCTGAAAGGGCGCCCTGACGGGCGGCCCTTTCTCCGTCGCACGGCGAAGCTGCCCCCTGGCCGCAGTTGGCGGAGCCGGGGCCCCACAGGGGCTTTTCAGGGGCGGGGCGGGGAGAAGTGGCGCTCACGCTGCCTCCCTGGGGCGGCAGGTGCGGATGGACCAGTCCAGGGCGCTGCGGATGGTGGCGCGGCACTCGGCCGCAGACAGCCCGGCCGCCTCACCCGCCGCCTGAAACGCCAACTCCACCTGATCTCGCCGGACTTCGCCCCAGGCGACGAACCGGCCCATGGCGCGGGCGCCCGCCAGCAGCC
This sequence comes from Streptomyces orinoci, assembly GCF_003121295.1. Classification (GTDB taxonomy): domain Bacteria; phylum Actinomycetota; class Actinomycetes; order Streptomycetales; family Streptomycetaceae; genus Streptomyces; species Streptomyces orinoci. The sequence continues at coordinate 366,941 of NZ_PHNC01000029.1, read as the reverse complement.
GCGCGTTACGCCCGCCCTCGGCTGTTGCCTCCACCTCGGCCGTTTCCCGCGCCAGGGCCGCCTTGGCCCGCGGGGTGGCACATCCGGGCGCGACAAGCCGGGGCGCGGCCGGTGTGGCAGGGGGTTTGGGCGGGGTGTGCAGGAGTTCCAGCAGCCAGTAGGGCAGGCTGGCCGGTGGCAGGTCCGTCACCACGGTGTAGGTGCCCTCGGGGGTGGTACTGCCTGCGGCGACGATGTTTCCGCCCCAGGCGCGGGTGTCGATGTGCGGGGCGAGGGTGCCGGCGGTGCAGGGAAGACGCTCGGGGAGCCAGACCCAGAAGTACAGGTGGAGACCGCCGCTGGGCGTCCGCACCGTGTAGGTGCGGGGCCAGCGGTGGTCGGCGCGCTCGCAGAGCGCCTTGAAGGATGTCGCGCCGTCAGGCGCGTCCGAACTGCCCTTGTCCTTGGGCACGTCCAGATCGACTACGAGCAGGTTGGACGGGCCGGTGGCGATACCGATGTTGAACGGGCCGGCGGCCCAGGCGCGGCGGATGCGCGCGGGGTCGGTGGTGGCTCGGTCTTCCCACTTACGGTGCCCGTCCTGGCATTCGCCGGTCCGGGGGCAGGTGCGCTCCCCGTGCAGGGCAGGGCTCTTCTGGCCGGGGCGGAGGGGGTGGACGTGCCAGCGGTTCCGGGCGGCGCGCAGGGCGGCGTCAAGCAGCCGCGTTTGGCTGGTTGACGCTCGCCGTTCGGGGGCGTGTTGGGTCATGCTGGTGCCTCCAACGGGTCGTGTAGCGACTGGTTGGCCGGGGCGACCGCGTGTCTTTGGCGAGATCGGGCGGTCGCCCCGGGCGTGTTTTAGGCGATGTCCAGGGCGAGTTGGGCCGGGGTGGAGCCTGCTGTTTCGGGCGCGAGGGTGCCGAGCAGTGCGCGGTAGGCGTGGACGGCCTGGTGGATGACCACGCCGTTGCCGAGGATTTTGAGCTGGTCGGAGCGGGAGAGTCCCAGGTCCGGGCTGGTCACCCAGCCGGGTTCGGCGCCCATCATCCATTCCACGAACGCCGGGGACAGCCGGCGGTTGCCCTTGGTCCCAGGTTCTGTGGGTTCGGGTGCGGGGCGTCCCAGCACTGCCTCCCAGCGGCGGATGGCGGGCCCGTAGTCGGTGCCGTTGGTGGCCACCCACCGCCCGTCCAGGCGGACGGCCTGTCCGGGAAGGTAGTAATTCCCGGTTTTGTCGCGCTGGTTGGGGCCGCCGTGCGGGCCATCCGATGCTTTGGGGGTGGGCAGCAGATTGACCACCACTTCGTTCAGTGGACGGGAGTTGGTCTCCAGCAGGTTGGAGGCGCCGGACTTCCAGTCGCGGGCCGCTGGGGTGGGCAGCAGGGTGACGGCGGTACGCAGGTTCATGCCGCCCTTGCGCTTGGGGGAGGTTCCGGGTCCGCCGGTTCCGTCGGCGGCGGCCGGGGTGGGCAGCAGGGTCATGCGTCCGTCGGGGGCAGCAAGAAGACCACTTCGTCCTCCAGCGTGGGCCCGTGCCCGCCGGCGCGGCGCTTGTCCGGGTGCTGGGGTCCGCCGTTGCGTCCCAGTTGGGAGGTGGGGGTTTTCAGCAGCCGGATAGGCGAGGGCGAACCAGCGGTCCCGCCGGTGACAGGCCCCGATTTCGGGGTCTGAAGCTCGTAGGCACATCCATCGCGCGTCATACCCGCACGCGGCCAGGTCCGCGGCGACGACGTCGAGTCCCCGGCTGCGGATGGCGGCGACGTTTTCCAGGAACACGAGCCGGGGTCGAAGACGGCGAATGGCGTGGGCGACGTGTTTCCACAGTCCTGAGCGGTCACCGGCGATCCCTCCCCGAGGCCCGGCGTTGGAAATGTCCTGGCAGGGAAAGCCGGCGGTCAGCGCCGCCGGACGCGGCAGCGAGGCGGACAGGACCGCCCAGTCCACGGCTTTGATGTCGCCCAGGTTGCGGGCATGGGGCAGGCGGGCGGCCAGCAGCCGAGAGGCGGCCGGGTCCTTCTCCGCGACCATGACCGTGGGCAGACCGGTGACGGCTTCCACGGCCAGGTCCAGCGCACCGGACCCGGTGCACAAGCTGATGTTGCCGCCCTCCGGCAGCGCTAAGGAGCGGTGGGTCATGCTGGATGCCTCCAACAGGTCGTGTAGCGACTGGTTGGCCGGGGCGACCGTGTGTCTTTGGCGAGATCGGGCGGTCGCCCCGGGCGGGTCTAGAACGGCGGCTCGTTGCCCGCCTCGGTGGAGGTGTCCGCGGTGTTCCACGTGTCGGCGGACGGGGCGGTGCTGGTGGTGTGCTTGCCGTCGATGGCGACGGTGGTGAAGCGCAGGGACGCGCCGATGTCATCGATTTCCAGGGCGAGCATGGAGCGGTTCTCGCCCTGGGGGGTTTGCCAGTTGTGCTGGCGGATACGGCCGTAGGCCACCACGCGGGAGCCCTTGGCCAGGCTTCCGGCGATGTGCTCGGCGAGGGCGCGCCAGGCGGAGCAGCGGAAGAAGGTGGATGTGCCGTCCTTCCACTGGTTGCTCTCGCGGTCGAAGACGCGCGGGGTGGCCGCGAGGGTGAACTTCGCCAGTGCGTGGCCGGAGTTGGTGAACTTCAGCTCCGGGTCCGCGGTCAGGTTGCCGATGACGGTGATCGGGGTTTCTCCGAACGACATTGGTTCTCCTTCGAGTTGGTGTCAGAAGGGGGGTTCCTCGCTGTGCCCGGTGGCAGCCCACGGGTCGGAGACAGCGGCGGGGGTGCGGCTGGTGCGGAGTCGGCGCGGCGGGCGCGGCAGGGGCAGGAGAATCCAGCGGCGGTGTTCGTTCCAGCAGGTGCAGGGCTCCCAGTCCGTTCCGGCGTACTCGCCGGTCACGGGGTCGCCGTAGTCGTGCGTCATGCCTCCGTCACCGTCGCAGCGACGGCAGTCGGGGCGGGGCGTGTCGGTGAGCACCAGCGCATGGCGGGGCCATGTGGTGCGGTGGATTCGCAGTCGGATCACGAGGGTTGGCTTCCTTCAGTGGTGGAAGTGGTTGCGTTTGAAGATGGCGCGGCGGATGTTGACGACCGTGCCGCCGCTGTCGGGGCGGCGAGGGTGGAGGACTTGGGCGGCGATCCAGCCGCCGAAGACGATGGCGGCCAGGATGATGAGCTGGTGCACGAGGGCAGCCAGCGCGGCGAGGAACGAGGCCAGCAGCAGCAGGCCGCCGCAGACCGCGGCGAACCCGATACCGCCGAGGGCGACGTTCACCGCCGTGCGGGAGACGGCCGGCTGGTGGGCGGTCGCGGGCGGTGGGGTGGGGGTGAGGGTGTAGCCGGTGACGATGCGGCCGTCCGGGAGCTGGACGCTTTGCACCGCGGGCTGCGCCCCCGGTTGGACGGGCGTGAGTGCGGCGGCGTGCGGCGGGGGGAGGGGTACCGGGTGGTGGACTTCGATGGGCTCGGGCGACTGGGCGCGGGGCATGCCGTCCTCCTCGGAGATAGGCGGCGGGCCCGCACCAGGAAGGTGGCGCGGGCCCGCGCAGGTGTCAGGCGTAGGTGTCAGGTGGCGTCAGCGGGCGGTGTCAGGGCCGCGTGACAGCGCGTCTGCCTAGGGGTTTGGGTGTCAGGCGGTCGTGACTGTCAGGAAGTGTCAGGCGTCGGCGAGAGCCGGGACGATGCGCCAGCGGCCGGTTTTGCTGGTCGGTTCCAGGCGCCCCTCAAGGGCGGCTTCCTTGAGCCGTTCGGAGACCCAGGGGCGGCTGTAGCCGTGGGCGTCACACCAGTCGGTGAAGTCCTTCGGACCCACCACCATCCGGCCCTCGGTCTCGAACTCCTCCAGCGCCTTGGCGAACAGGCGCCGTGCCTCCTCCGGGGACGGCTTCCGGCCCGTTTCCCGACCGAACAGGGGGGCGTCGTCACCCGGCTCGCACTCCGGCAGCTCGGCTTCCGGGTCAAGGTCTGCGTCCTCGGGGTCCACCAGAAGCCCGTGGTCCATGTCGTCCTCCTCCGCGGTGGCCGGTGCCGCCGCCGGGGTGCCGGGGGCCGCCCGGCCGGTGTAGAGCTGCCCGGCGACGCCGGCGGCCGCCTGGGCGGTGACGGGCCCGGCACTGGCGCCGTTGCGCTGGGCCCAGGAGGCCAGCACTTCCATGGCGGAGATAGCCCGGGAGGAGAAGTGCCAGGTCCGGCCCGGGGAGGGGTAGCGGTCGTCAGGGACCCCGGGGCTGACCAGGTAGCAGTAGCCGGGCCGCCGGTTGCCCCACGCGCCGGGATGGGCGCCCGCGTCCAGCACCGCCTCCGGCAGAGAGAACCCCTCGTCGCGCGGGTCGCAGCCCAGCGCGATCACGGACGGCAGCGATGCGCGGGTGCTGGTGGACATCTGGTCGTACGACGGCCGCTGAAGGGAGACCACCAGCGCGATACCCGCCGAGCGGGCTTCCTGGGCGATACCGGTGAACGCATCGTCGCCCAGCGCCCGGAGGGTGTTGGCCCCCTCCTCCATCCACGCCACCAGGAACGGCATCCCCGGGCAGCCACAGGGCTGCCCATCGGGGCGGCAGGTGTGATCCCGGCTGGTCTGGGTCTCGGCCGCCTCACGGACCCACTGGCGGTAGCTGTGGGCACCCAGCCAGCGCGTGCGCGCCGGAATGGCTGCCTTGACGGCCTCCACCATGACTTCCGTGCCGGTGCCGCCCTCAACGGCCCAGTCCAGGCCCGGCCTGAGCGGGGCGAAGTCCTGGAACGCCTTCGGGTCGGACATCCACACCACCACGTCCTGACGAGACAGGATCTCCGTCAGCACGTTGAGCGCGGTGTCACCCTTGCCGGAGCCGGACACACCCGCGATCAGCAGGTGAGTGGAGTTACGCCCGGCTTCCGGGTCACCGGGGAGCCAGAGGCGAAGCGGCGATCCATCGTCGTAACGCCCGATGACCAGCGGTTCCGCAATCGATCCGCCCAGCCGGGAGGGCCCTTCCCACTCGATGACCTCGGCCAGCATGTCTTCTGGCACGATGACCAGCTCACCGCGCCGAGCCGACGCCGGATTGGGCGTGTAGCGGATGGCGGTGGCCGGCAGGTCCAGCGCGGATGCGATCAACGGCAGGCTCTTGGTCACATCGTTGTTGGTCTGCCTGCCGGCCTCCAAAGTGACCGGTGCGGTGACGCGGTTGGGCTCGACCTTGGCCGCGCCGATCTGCGCCCGGGCCAGCCCCACCTTCTCCAGCAACCCGCTGTCCGAGCCGTGGCCTGCCGCGTCGGGGTTGCGGCGCATGACCACACGGACGTTCCAGGACAAGGCCACGGCCGGGCCGCCCATCAGGTACAAGTCCGGCAACGGGCCGGTGGCCGGTCCGGCCAGGCAGGCGGCGGTGCACCACGAAGTGGCGGCGGCCACGGTGATGGCGGAGTGCAGACGGCGCTGCTGACTGCCCGCCTTGCCCGCCCACCAGGTCACCCCGGTCAGCGCGACAGAGGCCAGGGTCAGACCGACGCCCGCCGCCGCGCTGTTGGCCCACCGCGCATGGCCGAACACCCCGGCCAGACCGGTGGCCGCAACACCGCACCAGGGCGGCAGGTGGGGCTTGGCCCGGTGGAGCACATAACTGGTGGCCCCGGAGGAGCCGGAAGGGCCCCGGAGCTGTTCCTCGTACTGCTGCTCAACGGCGTTGCGCTCGCTCATCACCGAGCCTCCCTACTGCTGGGCCCAGTCCATGCGCGGCGCGTGCGGGCGCCGGGCACGGTGGCGGACACGGTTGATCTCCTCCTCGTACTGCTGCTGGAACAGGGCGTAGGTGGCCGCCGCGTTCTTCGCCGCGTCCCTCAGCGCGTCCGCGCACTTCTGGAGCTTGCGGCTGACCTTCGCGGCACGCATGCGGGACCCACCGATGCGGCCTTCCGGGTCGGGCACCGCACCGAGGACGCCCTTGAGGATTTCCGCGCCCATGGCCACCTCAATGGACAAGGTGACAGCCGCGGCCCGCAGGCTGTTGCAGTAGTGCCGCACCTGAGCCGGGGAGGTGAACTCCGGGGCGGGAAGCAGCGCTTCGGCGTGCGGACGGCCCCCGTGAGCGGCGCCCATCGAGCCGCCGCCGCTGTTGCGGTTGCCGGAGTTGACGTTGAGCGTGATGCCGGGTGCGAACAGTGTCTTGCTGTTGACCTTGGTGCCGTTGCCCTTGGCGAACCGAACACCGTTGTCCTGAGGGGACATGGACTCTCCTTGGTCAGTGCGGGCGGCGGACGAGAAGCCAAGCGGCCTGCGCGGCAAGGGCGGTGGCCAGCAGCCACAGGCCCAGCGGCTCGGCGAGCGGCCCGAAACAGACGGCCAGCGCCAGCCAGGCCAGGACGGATGTCGCCAGCAGGGCCAGAGCCAGACGCCACCCCAACACCGAGCGGCGGGCGGCCGGATGCCGCTGCTGGACGACCACCAGCCACACCATCGGCACGGCGGCCAGCGCAGCGAGAAAGAAGCCGGACCACGGCGCCACGGTGTGCAGCAGCGCCGTGCCGACCAGGGCGAGCAAGGCGAGAACGAGCGGGACGAAACCCCGGCGACGGGCCCACACCGCCCCGCCGAGGAAACCCAGCAGCCCCCACAGCAGCGAGGACCGTTCAGGCACCACCACCACGAACGGCGCAGTGGTGCGCCCACGTTGACGCGGGATACGGACGGTGGTGAACCCCCTCCGCACGCGCATACGGCTGGACAAGGGGAAACCTCCCAATCGAAAAGCGGGAGAAGCGAGGAATGGGGCCTGCCACCCGCCGGCGGTGAGCGGCAGGCCCGTAGTGCCTGTTCAGGTGCCGCGGCGGCTCAGTTCGTGCCCCGGGTGCGCGGCTGCGATCTCCTGCCAGCGTCGGCTCATGCCGGGGCTGGCGTGGCGGACCTGGGCCTTGAAGCTGCACCCGGGCGCGGGGCACCGGTAGGTGGCGGTGGTCAACGCGTCGGCCACCGAGGTTCCAAAGGTGGTGACGGACGCGCACACCGTGAGGGCACAGCCAACCGTCAAGGTCAACGGCACTCCGTAACCGGCGAGCTCGATACCGATGTCGGTGGCCGTCCAGGTGCCGGTCCCGAAGGACGCGGCGAGGGACAGCAGGCGCAGCGTGCGGTCTTTGCGCATGAGGACGCGGCTCCTTGCCAGGTCAGTGGCTCTGTCCGTCCGGGTAGGCGCAGGTGACACACATGCCGAGCGAGCGCGGGATGCAGTACCCGGCGTCCGTTCGGCAGGCCGGGCAGGTGCGGCGGGCGGTCATGGCACGCTCCAGCGCCGCCCGCCGGGCCGGGGTCATCGGCCTGACCGGCTGGGCCTGGTCGATGCGGTAGAGGTAGGCGACGGCCACCCCCGCCCTGCGGCGGCGGGAGCAGCGCATGATCTGGGCCGCGATGGGCTGGCCACCAGGGCGCAGCCCACGGGCCCGCAGCTGTCGGCGAGTCGCCAGACCCTCCGGCGCCAGCCGCCATGGGAAAGTCGGTATCCCATGCAAGGCGCCGGAAGGGTCCCAGCACCGGCCGAACACCCCGCTCACGGCGCGCTCTCCTCATGGGACATCACAGCGCCCCACGCGGCCCGCACACGCGCTTCACCGCCGACGAACCCGGCTTCCCGGAACGCCATGACGGCGTGACGGTAGGACAGGGGCGGCTCGGCGGAGTACCGCAGATACCGCATGACCACGATCAGCTGAAGGTCACTCAGTGACTCGCCGGGTTCGGGCGTGGGCACGCCCGCCACGGCGGCCACGTCCGCCAGCGTCACGGTCTGCCGACGCGGCTCCCACAAGGGTTCCGCCTCATCGTCGTCCGGCTCGGCCCCGTCCGGCTCATCACCAGCGGCGCCGGGCGCCGTGACGGCAGGCTCCGGCCAGAACGGCACCGGATCGTCCCAAGCCGTCACACCCTCCGGGAAAGACCCGCTGACCTGCGTGCCTTCCGCGTCACAGTCATCCGTGACGCCCCCCGGATCCGCAGGGACTTCGCCCCACACGGGAAGGCCACTGCCGGGCGCGGAAGTCGGTTCGTCATCCGGCGTCACGCTCGACGTCACAGGGGCCGTCACGGGCGTCACGGGTGCCGTCACGGACGTGACGGGCACCGAGAACATGTCCGCCAGCGCGGCATCCGCACCGGCCGCCACCCGCTCCCGCTGTACCTCCAACAGCCGCCCGCCCAGCGACGCATCCCCGATACCGATCTGCCGGGCCAGCCGCCAGGACGCCCGCTCAGAGCGCTCACGGGCCCGCTCGCCGGGATGGTTCGCCGCGCGGGCCCGGTGGTAGGCCAGCCTGCGCACAACCGCCGCGTCACGACGCTGAGCCTCGGTGTCCACGCCGGTGCGGTAGACCACGATCCGGCGGGCCAGCAGACCCATGCCCTCCGCCGACACGCACATGGCCAGCGGAGTCACGGCGAACACCACCATCTCCACCATGGTCGGCGCGATGACGGCCCCGGTCAGGGACGCGACCGCAGGAAGCGCCCACAGACCGAAGCGAACGGCCGCCGGCGAGGACTGCCCCAGCGAGGTCAGGCCCACCAGCACCAGGGCCAGAACGAGCGTGGCACCCTCGCCCGCGGCCACTACGCCCAGCGCGGTGGCCGACCGCCGGAAGACACTGACGATGTTGCTGTAAGTGCCGAGCGCACCCAGGGCACCGAACGCCACCACGGGCACCGCCGCGGCGCCCAGGACTAGGACTTGCCCCCAGCTCAGGGACCTTGCGGCAGGCGTAGTCATGCCGCACCCCCCACCAGTACGGCAGGGGAGATGTCGGCGTAGCCCACCAGCTCCAACTCCGCGCCCCCGCACGGAACAAGCACTCGCACAACGCCCGTACGGCCGTTGTCCAATACGCGGTAGCCGACGTTCGCCGGGGCGATGCCCAGCGCCTCACGCCACCGCTCAAAGTCGGCGAAGCCGGAGTGAAACGCCAGCTCCAGGCGGTTCGGGAAGACGGCCGAGACGCTCACGGTCGGCGCCGGAAGCTCCCCGAAGTCCGCAGCCAGCACCCGCAGCGCAGCCAGCGGCCCGGCCATCTCGGCGAAGGTCAGCGCGTCACTCACGCCCCCACCCCCGGCACCACGAACGTCCGGTTGGCCAACTGGCGCCGCGCGGCCAGCACCCGCCGCCGAGCCCGGCGCAACCGCCGCTCGTCCAGCTCTGACACCGGCCGGTCCAACAGGGCGATCTGAACGTCCAGCAACGCGACTTCCGCCTCAATCAGCGGCATCTCAGCGCCGATGGCATCCAGCTCCGCGGCCGTGGGCCCGCGGTCGTGCTCATAGGCGGTAACAACCGCCCGAAGTGCACCGATGTGCTTCATGGGTCGTTGCTCCTGTGAGATCCAAACGGCCCTGAACAGCGGCTCCGGTGTCCCAGCACCGGAGCCGCCCGCCGTTGAAGTCGGTCCATCCGGCTCCCCACCACCCCGCCCGTACGACGCCGCGCACAGCGCGCCGGACGGGCGGAGGAGGCAACCGGCCGCAGCGCTAACCGCCGCGAAACCAGGAGATGACCGGTCGCTCACGCGGGCCTGGTCTTGCCGGCCACCGAGCGGATTGCCGAACGGCGCCGCCATGCCGGTCGATCACGGCAGCGCCTGAAGTCGTCGTTGGGTGTGCACGATCCCTCCCTGACTGGAGAGTGGACGTGGACAGGTCTCCTCCCGGAAGCGCGCTTCCGTTGGTAGGCGTATGGAGACGTGACCTTTCGGTCTAAGCCATCCGGTTGCCAAGGGATCCGGTGCCCTCCGGCCTGTTCAGGGCCGCCAGTCCGAGTCAGGGATGGGACCTGAACCGGACTACTGCCGAACCGGGCGAGGCCGCGGGCAGGCAGGTCCTACAGAGCCAACTTGTATGTCGGCGTCCAGATACATGTTGGGTGTTGTCGGACTGCCCGTCAAGGCGGTCCGCGGATTTCGTTCGGCTGTGTTCGCCGTGCTTCGAGAGTGCGGCCTGAGGCGCCGGGGACGGCAGAGGAGCGAGGCGGACAGGGGCGGACTGTCCGCCCCTGTTGCACCGGTCCATGGACGGGCCACAATGGCGGCCCGTCCTCGGTCATCAGGGGGTGTGGCCATGACCGCGCTTGCCGATCGCCGCGCTCAGGCCGTCTGGAAGAAGGCGCGCCTCGTACTGGAGTTGAAGCGCGCGGCGACCGTCCGTGGCTTCAGTGTGGCCTCCGACGAGAGCCTTGACCGGATGATCCGGGAGTGGGAATCGGGACGGCGTCCTTTGGTTGGCGACTACCTGACTCTCTTCTGCGACGTCTACCAGTGCAGCGCGGCCGAGTTGGGGTGCTTTCCAGAAGATGTTGGTGATAGTGACGCCGATGAAGTGACGTTCCTCAAGCGCGAGTTGCTTGCAGCTGCCAGCGCTGACGAGTCGCTTGTTTGCCTGCTTGAGGCACAGACGGAAAACCTGCGGCAGATGGACCGGCGACTTGGGGCGTCAGCTCTCCTCCCCCAAATCGAGGCGCATGTGAGCCATATGGAGGGCTTGCTGAAGCACGGGGCGACACTCAACGCCCGCAAGTTAACGGCCCGGGCCCTATCGGATGCTGCGGCCCTGGCAGGTTGGCAGGCGCTCGACCTCGGCAGGTTCCGCGATGCATGGAATCTGCATGAGGTGGCAAAGGCGGCAGCCAGAGAGGCAGAAAGTGCCAGCCTTCTCGTGCACGCGACCGCCCAACAGGCCTACGTTCTGCTGGACTTGGATCAGCCATCTGAAGCAGTCCAACTGATCTGTCAGGCACGGCAACTAGGCGGGACACGCATTCCTGCCCTTATGACGGCATGGCTGAGCGCGGCAGAGGCAGAGGCACACGCGATGGCAGGCAATGAGTTGGAATGCCGCCGCGCCTTGGAGGAGGCGGACCGCTCCTTGCCGGCGGACGCCACCGACCCGGAGTTGCCATACCTGTTCCTAGCAGGCCCCCACCTGGTCAGATGGAGGGGGAACTGCCTGGCCAGCCTGGGCGCCCACGAAGCAGTGGAAGATCTCAGCCAGGCACTTTCCACCATGGAAGCTGCCGGGTTCAACCGAGCGGAGGCAGGACTGCGCTGCGACTTGGCCGGGGCTCTGATCAAGCAGGGAGACGTCAGCGAGGCGAGGAAGCAGGCCGAAGCGGCGCGTAGGTTGGCGGCGCTGACTGGGTCCTGCCGTCAGCGCCGCCGCATCGAGAAGCTTCTAGGCAGCGCGTGACCTGTGCTCTGTCGTCGCCAATAGGTGGAGAAGAGCCACCAGCGTCCCTGAGTTCGCGATTTCTCCGGCTTTGATCAGCTCGGGCACTTTGGAGAGTGGAATCCAAGCGGTGCGCTGGGATTCATTGACCTCCGTTGGCTCGGCCACGTATTCCACACCCCTCGCCACATAGACGTGATGCGGGCTGGTGACCGTGCCAATCATGGGCTCGAAGCTGGCTACATGCTCCAGCTCTCCCTTGGGGCGGTACCCGGTCTCCTCCAGGATTTCGCGAGCGGCAGTGACGGCCGGGTCCTCCCCCTCGTCAATCAACCCGCCCGGCAGTTCCCAGTTCCATTTATCAGGGACGAATCGGTGACGCCACATCAGGAATACGCGGTTCTGGTCATCGAGCATGGCGGTCATTGCTGCGGCCGGCAGGTACACCTTGTGATGCTCGAAGCGTTCACCGTCTGGCGTCTCGATGTCGGCCATGGCGACGGTGACCCACTGGTTCTCATAGATGGGTCGCTCGCCATAGACCTTCCAAGCCGTGGACCGGTCCCCATCGTCGTGAAAGTCAGCCGGCGCCGTAACCACGCGGCGCGCCCCCTGTGAGCCACTGGCCAGCCCCTCCCGCTCCAGGTCCGCGAACACCTGGCGCGCGGTTGAGCGGGAGACGCCGTATTCCTTGCACAGTCCTGCTTCGGAGGGCAGCAAGGCACCCACAGTCAGCTGTCCGCTTCTGATCTTGGCGCGAAGAGCTGCCGCAACCTCTTCGCGCTTCGTGGTCGCTGGGAGGCTCCGCTGCTTGGGGTCCTGCACAAAGCGCCCCCGGCCCTTCACAACACGAGCTAGCCCGTCAGCCTCCAGTGCGAGGAGGGCACGACGGGCGGTGTCGCGGGCGACACCGAACGTCTTGCTGAGCTCTGCCTCAGACGGCAAGCGATCCCCCGTACGCAGAGAGCCACTTGCGATCTGGGATCTCAGAGTGCCCGCCATCTCCTGGTAGCCGGTGCTGCCGCCCTCGGTCACGTGTCTCCCTCCGACAGGTTCGACTGTGCCCAGCGTAGGTCACCCACTGATTTCAGTAGGTGCCCCTGCCGCGATCTATGGGCCCGCCTGGCCAACGTGTGGCCAAGCGGTTGACTGTCGGAGCCTGAGGCGGCGAGCGGATGCCGCCAGGAGAGCGCTCATGCTCCGGTCGCTCCCTGACGGCAAGAGTTGACGGCAACGTGCTCGGACGTCGCTGGACATGAGGAGACACAGATCGATGCTCCGCGTGCGGAGGTACCCGCCTGTCCTCTGCCTAGAAAGGGGTTCGGACGAACTTACAAAGCAGATGTCGCTGGTTCGATCCCAGCTGCGCCCACCAGGGAGAAGGCCCCCAGACGTGATCGGCTGGGGGTCTTTGACGTCGGCGGATGATCCATCGGCCTCAGTCAAGGAGCTGATTGACGGACGAGGTGATCTTGTCGAGGACCTTGTCCAAGGGCGGGAGGTCAAGCTGCTCGTGAGCATTGGGCTGTGCCTGCGCCGGTGCGGCAAGGGCCGTACCCCCCACGAAGAGCAAGGCGCTTGCCAGCACAGCGGTGAGGACACGACGGACAGGGTTCACCGGACACCTCCGAAGTGGGGACAGACAACGAACGCCGCCTGGATCACCAGGAGGTTTTCCAGCCCACGAGGCGCAGGCACGCGTGTCACCCGCACGGGACAGGGCGCACAGGGGGCCGGCCGGGCAGACGCCGGACCGGCATGCTCCGGCGTGCGCCCTCGGGCCGAAGGGCCCTTCACTCCCCGGATGACGGGAGGGGCCGGTGAACCGGGCGGCGGCGCCGGTGAGTTGGCGGCGCTACTCTCGATCCGGGGCACTTGAGGTGCCAGGCGATCGGGGGTTTCGATGGCGGCCAACCGGATCCATGGCGGTGACGAGGACGAGAGGCCGGACGCCGGCGGCGAGGCCAAGAACGAGTACGGGATCAGCGGGGCCTCTTACGGTGCCGTGGTCCATGGTGAAACGGTCACCGTCAACCAGCAGTTTCTGCCTCCGGCGCCGTTCAATCCCAGCGGTGAGCCGGAGCCGAGCCTGGCGGGCCAGCGGCAGAAGCTGTTCTTCGACTTCATCCGCCAGGCGCTCAGACAGGCGGACGCCACCTTCCGGCTTAGCGTGATCTTTATGTCCTGTGGGGCGGCCATCGTCCTGGTCGGCGGCGGCCTGGCCCTGGTGCACGCCGGAGCGCCCAACCATGGCTATGTCTCGGTGATGACCAGCCTGATCGGTGCTCTGATCACCACCGGGGGCGGTGCGCTGGCGGTCCATTCCAACCGGGCCCGGAAGCATCTGACGGAGCAGGCCAAGCGGCTCGATGTGCAGATCGAGGAGGACCACAAGCTGGAGAACGCCCGTGCCGTGATCGACCGGGTCGAGGACCGGGCGCTGCGCGACCGGCTCAATGCCATGACCGCCATGCGGGCGCTGGGGGTCAACCCCGACCCCGGGCAGCTGGCCAACCGGGTACTGCCGGACGGCGGTGCACACGGCGGTGAGCTGGGCCCGGGCCGTGGTGCCGCCGCGGACGGCCCCTCGGCGGAGGGGGGAGAGGGTTCCTCCGAGGCGTAGCCAAGGAGCGCGCCGTCGAACTGGTTGAGGGCCTGCTGTCCAAAGAGCAGCAGGAGTCGCCCCGGGCGCGCTTGCGCGACCTGGCTGTCCTCGAGGTGAAGGAGCACGCTCTCGGGTGGCTGGTCATCCGGCAGTCGGTGGAGTACATCCGAAGTCGTGATCCCGAGAAGATGCTGGTGGGGCGTGGCCCTTATCCGGTGGACCGGCAGGACGGGAGCATCCACCACATCCCGGTCACGACATACGTGGCCGGTGGCTGGGAGGAGTTCTACCGGTGGAGTCCGAAGGTTCCATGGCTGCGATACGCCAGCTGCGCAAGCAGGCTCCGCTGTTGGGACCACAGAGGGCGAAGGCATACGTCATGGCTGTGCGAGACGGGACCGAACCTCCGGAAGAGCTGGTGGCTCTCACCCGGCAGCAGGAGGGCTGTCCGCCCCTGCCCATCAAGACGCCGGCCGGTCCGGCTCAATTGCAGCACGACGGGGACAGTGAGTCGCGGACAGCGACCTGACCACCCGTTACCGAGGGCGGCGAGAATGCAACTCCCCAGCAACGGCTACGCTTTGGACGTTCTTGGGAAGGGGCGCTGATGGGTACCAGGTTTATCGAGGTGGACGAATCGCGGCGGGACGAGCCGGGTGTGCGGAAGGGGGACAGGATATTGACGGTGGGCGACCAGTCCATTACTCAGGAGACATGGGTGCGGGTCGAGGCCTATGACGACCTCGACCCGACTGTTACCAGGGATGTCCATCTGCACACGTTCGCAGTGCCGGGCATGGAAGTACGGGCCGGAGCCGCAAGGGATGATGAGGACGGAAGCGGCGAATTCGAAACCAGGCTGGTGCCCTCCGTCCAGTATTACCAGATCGAGCTTGGGCCCGACTCGCTGAACAGGCTCCATGATGCGCTCAAGCCCTTTATCGCGGCCGCGAGGGAATGCGAGCCGCCCAAGGGCCGTAAGGCACGCGCCAAGTAGCCCGCAGCAACCCCGCATTGGGCCCGCATCAGGCTCGGCGCCATGAGCGAAGACGCCCGTCTCCTGGCGAACCACCGGGTCCATGTCCTGCCTGTGGTCCTGGCCCTGGCCAATCCACCGTGGCGGCGGGACATATGGCTCGACCCTTCGGAGTTCGAGAACCTCGACCACGTCTTTCACACGCTCTTCGATGACTTCTGTGACGCGGACGAGCCCGAGCGATACCTCGGCGTCAGCCTGAGAACCGGGGAAGAGGTCTCGCTTATGGGCGAGTTGGGCGTCGCGCTCAATGCGGCGGCCCAGGCCCCCAGCGGTGCCGACGAGGAATATCTGTGCTCGCCCTCGTGGCCGAGGGTCGTCGCCGTGGCCGGGCGCCTGGCTCAGGTCATGGTCGCCAATGATCTGAAAGAGCTTGTCGCGCTGCACGAGCCCGATATGAGCGGATGACCACGCGGGCGGCAGCGGCAGCCGTGGTCATCCGGGCTGCGTGCTGGTCTGGGTGGAGCAGGCGGTGGAGCCTGTCGTCGCCGGGCGGGCGGGTGCCGGGGGCAGGGGCGTGCACACGGGTGTGGCGACTCCGATGATTCGGCCAGGCCATTGCCGCCGGTGGGCGGGGCGAGCCGGGACCAGTTGTTGGCCGGCCAGACATTGTCGGACTGGTCGAGCTGGACGGCTGTGTGGTGCTGAATGGAGTTGCTGCGGTAGCCGTGGGGCGATGACAGCACAGAGCCGGTGGCCAAACCGGCCGGGCAGGCGCCGGTGTTCACATCGCGCAGGACGGAGTGCGTAGCCGACGGCAGCGGTGGTGAAGTCATTGACTGTGACGGCCGATCCGGAGCGCTGTGGCACACCACCGCCCGGACCGACTCCCACCACCGAGCGCAGCAGCAACGACCGGTTCCCGGCGGGTGCGGCCTCGGCATACAGCACAGAGCCCGTGCGCGAGGAGGGCCGGAGCCGGAACCCGTCCGCGCCGGCGGAGGCGTGCCCCAGTTCCCGTACGCCTCACATAGGCGTGCGGCAGTGGCTTTCCCGCGCTGGTGACGGTCCCGTGCAGCGGGGCCGGTGTACCGGAACGCGCCGTCGTGGGAAGCGGTGGCGCCAGGGGCGCGGCTCACCACCGCTGACGAGCCCGGTACGGAGCCGCTGCCGGACCCAGGGGCGGTACGTGACCCGGTCCGGCTTTGCATCGTTGGCCATGGACCAGCCGCCGTAAAGAGGAATCGAGGAACCCCATGGCCGAGCAGCAGTCCGAGCGCACCAGATCCACCGTGAATGTGTGCACCCTTGGCCATATGGGCCATGGCAAGAGCACGGTCACGGTGGCCCTCGCCCGAGTGCTGGCCAAGGAGAACGACACCGGGCACGGCCACTTCCAGGCCGTGGACCGCGCCCCGGAGGAGCAGGCCCGCGAGGGCGCCGTGGACGCCAGCCATGTCGAGTACGACACCGCGGCCCGCCACTATGTGCACATCGACTGCCCCAAGCCCGAGGACCTCAAGGGCCTGGCCGAGGCCGGTGCCCGGCTGGACGCCGCCATCCTGGTGGTCGCCGCCCCGGACGGGGTGACCGCCCAGGGTCGTGAACACCTCCGGCTCGCCCGGGAGATCGGCATCCCGCGGGTGGTGACCTTCCTCAACAAGACCGACCTGGCCGACGAGGGCATGCTGGACGTGGTGGAGACGGAGATCCGGGCGGCCCTCACCGAGGCCGGCTACCCCGGCGACCAGGCCCCCGTGGTGGCCGGATCGGCCATCAGGGCCCTGGCGGAGGACCAGGCACGGGCGGCCATCGACCGGCTGGCCGCCGCCCTGGACTCCTACGTTCCGGACCCCGCATAGCACCGCGCGGTACGCACCAGCTCCGCGTTGTCCGGCGCGGCCGCCCCATCGGGCAGGTGCAGCGCGTCCTCCAGCCCGATCCGGGTGTGCAGTCCGCGTGCCACGGCCATCCGCAGCACCGCCCAGGCCGCCGCACCCTCGCCATGCAGCAGCAGCGGCAACTCCGGCCGTATGCCCAACAGCTGCAGCAAATCCTCGGCGGCCCGCGGGGCGGTGTCCGGATCCGGATCCTGAATCTCGGCCAGGACGCGCAGCACCTGATGCGCCCGGGGCCAGGCGAGGAAGCGGCGGGCCGCGTCCGTACCCGAGAAGATCCCCGCCTCGACGCCTATGCCCCGGTCCAGCAGGACCTCGGCCACCAACCGGGCGCCGTCCTCATGCCAGTTGACCGAGGCGTGGTCCGGCAGCACCGTCCAGGACCGGACGAGCCGGGCCCGCTCCCCGGGGTCCGGCACCGCCCAGGCCCCGGTGGTGACCCCGACCGCGACTCCGGGCACGGCGGCCCGGACGGCGCTCACCGCCGCCGCGACCGGGCCGGGGGCCAGGGAGTCGCGCCCCTGGGCATCCTTGGGGTGCAGATGGACATCCTCCGCCCCGGCCGCCACCGCCGCCCGGGCGGCAGCGGCGAGTTCCTCCGGGGTGACGGGGAGACGATCGTGATCCGCGCGGGTACGAGGGCCGTTGAGGCATACCTGGAGCATGTGCCCATGCTGGCAGAGGGGTCGGACAACGGCCTGTCGCCCCCGGCTGCGCCGCTGCCCCGAGGGCCGTCGCACCGAAAACCCACACGGCCCATCCGCAAACCCGCACGGCTAGGCGGTGTTTGACGGCTCAAGGGCCGGGCCATCGCCGGGTGCGGTTCCTGCGGTGAGCGGCCCCATAGTGTTGGTCACTTGTCACGTGCGGGACGTCTGTGGCTGGTCGCGCCCACGCGGCGGAGCCGCACGGTCCAGCGCCCCGCGCCCCTTACGGGGCCCAGCGGTCGGCCAAGAGCCATCAGGCAGGCCGTAACCCGCAAACCCGCACGGCCTACCCGCCGCTCAGTGCCTTCGCCGAGAACCAGGGATTGCCGCCGCCCAGCACCCACACCGAGACATGGCGTACCCCGAGCCGGGTCAGCAGGGCCAGCCGGGCGTCCATGGTGGTCTGGTCCGCGTAGTCGTAGAGGGTGCCCTGATCGACCCAGCGCACCTCGCCCGAGCCGGGGTCGCGGCGGCGGCGTATCACCTCCGGGTCCTCGGAGTAGCCGGGCCGGCGGCGGGTCACGGTCAGCGGCTGACTGTCCTGGACGCGCTTGGGGTCGCAGGGGTCCGGCGCGCTGACCCCGTACGAGGGCAGCCCGATGACCAGCCGTTCCGGGTCCGGAACCTGTGACCGGGCATAGCGCACCGCGTCCCGTACCCAGTCGTCCGGTGCGATGGCCAGGCAGCGCTCGTCGCCGGACGAGGCGAAGACCCGGCCATAGGCCATGACCACCAGCTGGTCGGCGCCCGCGCCGAGCGCGCCCTTGAAGCTGAACGGCGAGTCGCCGTCGTGGAGTTGGGCCGGGGCGTCCACCTGGAGCCTGAGCCCGGCGGAGTGCAGGCCGCGGGCCAGTTCGGCCAGGAACGCCTCAAAGCCCCGCTCGTCCCGCGCCGACCAGCTCCAGAAGTCCTCGAAGTCGATGTCCACACCGGTGAACCCAATGCGCTTGGCCAGATCGGTGAGCCGGCCGGCCGCCCTGGTGCGGCGCGCCGGGTCGTTGACCAGGGCGGCGACCGCGCCATGGTCCATGGCGGAGACGGTGGTGTACTGGTAGGCCGAATTCCGTTTCACCTCGGCCGCGTTGGCCTCGCTGAAGCCATTGCAGGGCAGTTCACCGGCGGATTGCAGGGCCAGTTCGCCATGCAGGTCCACCTCCCAGTACTCCGCCTTGAGGGTGCCCTTGCGCAGCCGCCCGTCCCGGTACTCGGCGGGCGCGCTGCAGACGGGGTCGCCCGCGGAACCGGGGTGCACCCAGGCCTGCAGGGCCGGCACGGCGGGGGACCGGGGCGAGCGGCGGGCGGCCGGAGAGTCGTGGCCATGGCCGCAGGACACCAGGCCCGCGGTCATGGCCAGGGCTATGGCGGCAGCGCTCAGGGCGCGGCGGATACGAGGCATGGTCATCAACCGTAGCCGCACCGCGCACCGGCCGTTCCGGGTCGGGTTTCCGTACCCGACACGCCGTGGCGGGCAACGGAAACCCGACGCCGAGTGGGCCGCGGCGGATCAGCGGGTGGTGTAGCCACCGTTGATGAAGAGGGTCTGGCCGTTGAGCCACCAGCCGTCGGTGAGGAGGAATCTCACCCAGGGGACGATGTCCTCGATCCTGGTCAACTCACCGTTCATCGATGAGGACTTGTGGTACGCGATGGAGTCCTCGGTCTCGGCCGGGTAGAAGAAGGGGGTGTCCATGGGGCCGGGGGCGATGTTGTTGACCGAGATCCGGCGGCCGAAGAGTTCCTTGGACAGGGCCCGGGTGAAGTGCTCCACGGGCGCCTTGCTGCCGGCGTAGACGGAGTACAGGCCGGTGTATGCGGCGAGCAGCGAGGTCACCACCGTGATGATCTTGCCGCCGTCCTCCAGGCGCTTGGCGGCCTCCCGCATCATAAAGTAGGCCGCCTTGGTGTTGACGGCGAACATCCGGTCGAACTCTTCCTCGGAGGTCTCCGTCATCGGCTTCTTGATCACCATGCCGGCCGTATTGACCATGCAGTCCACCTTGCCGAAGGACTTGTGCGCGGCGTCGAAGAGCCGTTCCACTTCCGCGACCTTGGTGAGGTCCCCCTGGTGGGTGATCGCCTCCGCTCCGGCGGCCTCGCACCGGGCGGCGGTCCGCTCCGCCTGGTCCCGCGAGGAGTCGCTGTTGTAGTGGACCACCAGCTTGGGGCCTTCGGCGGCGATCTCGGTGGCTATCAGACCGCCCAGATTGCGGGAGGCGCCACCGATGACGACCACCTTGTCCTTGAGGGTGCGCGTGGGCATGGGGACCTCCCGGGCGCTCCAAGAGAAGCGAGGGGCTCTGAGGGCCGTCCTCTCCCACGGTCACCCGGCGGGCGCGCACTCGCAAACGGACCGGGCGGGTCACGCCTGGAACTCGTACTCCAGCAGATAGGAACTTGAGTCCATGGTCAGCTCGTTGACCTCGACCGCCCGCCCGTCGGGCGCATAGCCGATGCGCCGGATCTGGATCACCGGCGTCCCCTGGGGCAGCCGGAGCTGCTGGACCTCCTCGGAGGAGGGCATCCGGCAGCGGATCTCCTCCCGGAAGCGCACCGGGGTCACCGCGGGCTCCGGCTGGTAGCAGGTGGAAAGCAGGACCGGCTTGCCCTCCCGGATGAAGCGGTGGTCGCGCACCGGGATGACCGCGGTCGGCGGCAGGGCCAGGGCGTCGGCCACGGGGGGCGGAGGAGTGCGCCGCTCCTCCACGGCCCGCTCCAGGCCAACGGAGTTGATGTCCGGGCCGGAGGGGATGCCGCGCCGGCGCAGCGGCCGGAAGGAGCGGACAAAGACACCGGCGCCCTTGCGTGCCTCGGCGATGCCCTCGCTCTGCAGGACGCCGAGCGCCTGGCGGGCCGTCATCCGGGCCACCTGGTAGGCGGCCATCAGGTCGTTCTCGCCGGGCAGGCGGTCGCCGGGGCGGTACTCGCCCGCCTGGACCGCGTGCCGCAAATCGGCCGCGATCCGCTGGTACTTGGGGCGGCGGCTGGTGCCCGGACTGGCCATGAAGCGATCACCTCTCTCTGGAGGAGAACAGCGTAGAGGGAAGCGGGGGTGCCTCTTGCCCTGTATAGAGACAGTCTGCTTGAATTTACCTCAGGCTCTAGAGACGGTGGGGGCATGGTGAGGAGCATTGCAGAAAAAGGCCGCCGAGCAGGGCGAACGGGCGCAACGGGCGGAAGTCCGGCCGCTTCCCTGTGGACGCTGCGGGGAACTCGGGCGCGGCTACGACGAGGCCGTGCGGCGGGGAGAGGTCCGGGCGGGGGAGTCCGCGATCGCCGCGATGGGGCGGCATCTGTGGTGGTCCCACCCCGAGTGAACTGCCGCCATGAGGTGGCGGGTTGGGTGCCGGGGGAGCGGGGCGAGGAGAGCTGCCTGGCTTGCGGGGTGCGGCGGTTCACCAACTATGGCGCACTCATTGCCGGCTTGGAGCCGCCTGTTCCTCTTTAGGGGGCTCGGCGCTGATAACCAAGCGGCGTGGGTATTACGGAGAGCCATGCAGGGTGCGCGGCCGAGCAGTGGGAGGGGCGCTGTTCTGGCGCGCCCCATCAGGGGGCCGGGCGCGCTGATGGCCATGCGGCTCCGGCGCGTGACTGATACCGGCCGTAAACGATTCGCGTCCGCGAAGGAGCCTCCGCTCACTCCTCCCCGGCCGACGAGCCCCCGCGCCCTTCCAGCCATGCCTGGTAGGCCGTGTTCGCGCCCGCCAGTTCCCCGTAGCACTCGCGTAAGTCCCCGCAGAGTTCGTCCAGTTGGGTGCCGGAAAGTGCACCGGGGCGGGCGGCCAGGAGGAGGCGGCCGGTGAGTGGGTCGCCGCACAGCGGGCGGACGACCGTACCCGCTCCGGGCTCGTCCAGTGGCCCGCAGGGACGTACCGCCTCACCGGAAGCCACCAGGTCACCCGCGATGGAGTGGTCACGGACGGACAGCAGCCGAGGGCTGAACCCGGCCAGGGTGAAGGCATGGCGCAGCGCGGCGCAGTCATGGTCGGCCGCCGGGTCCATCAGCCAGGCGTCCTCGGCCAGTTGGGCCAGCGGGACGGAGTTCCCCTCGGCCGCCGGATGCGCCGCGGACAAGGCGATGAAGCGGGGCTCGTACGGCACCGCCACACAGCGCCGTAACCCCTCCGGGAGGTGCAGCGGGAACCCGGCCGGTTCATGGAGCAGGGCCACATCGAGCTGCCCGGCGCACAGCAGTTGCACCAGAGCGCTGGAGGAGACCTCTATCTGAACGGTGGTGTCCACCTCCGGCAGCCGCTTGTGGATGCGTAGCAGCCAACCCGCCACCGCCCGGCTGCCGATGGCGCCGATGCGCAGCCGTAACCCGCCGAGTCCGGCCGGCGCCGCATCCCTGGCGGCCGCCACCAGGGCGGTCATCTCGGCGACTATGGGACGGGCCCGGGAGAGCACGGTCTGGCCCAGCGGGGTGGGCCGGCTGCCGGTGCGGTCGCGGGTGAACAGCGGTCCGCCGACGGCCGATTCAATGCGCCGCAGCTGGGTGGTGAGCGAGGGCTGGGTCATGCCGAGCCGCACCGCGGCCTTCCGTACGCTGCCGGTGTCGGCGATGGCGCAAAGCGCTCGGAGGTGCCTGACCTCAAGCTCCACGGCGGGAGCATAACCGCGCCTCGCTGGTCACACCAGCCACATCCCGGTAACTTCCGCCCCGCCCGGGGTGATACGACGGCGCTATCACCAACTGGCATCATCCATCACGGCGATGACCGGCGCACACTCTGCGGAACCAAAGGTTCTCCGGTGCCTTCCGGACCGCCGTCCCACCCGGGTCCCACCCGGGTCCCACCCGGGTCCCACCCGGCGGTGCCGGGGGCGCCGTACGAATGGAGTCCCCCACATGAACCGCTCCATGAGCACGTTCCGCCCTGCGCTCAAGCGCTCTTCCATGGTACTGACCGCCGCCCTCGGCCTTGGGCTGACGGCGGTCATCACGGCCGTACCGGCCCAGGCGGCCGGGGACCATCACCAGGTCTCCACCGCCAGGTCCAGAGCCGCGTACGCCGGATCGAAGGCGGAGGCCGCCAACAACAAGGCGTTCTTCGCCGCGGTGATGAAGTCGGCGCTGGCCAAGCAGCAGGCCTCGCCCGGCCTGCGTACGGTGACCGTCACCTATGACGCCAGCCAGGCGCCCAGCTTCGCGGGCGAGATAGCCAACGCGGCCCGCATCTGGAACAGTTCGGTGCACAACATACGGTTGCAGGCGGGCGGCAACGCCGACTTCACGTACTACGAGGGCGACGACCCCAATGGCTCCTATGCCAGCACCGACGGCCATGGCCATGGCTATGTGTTCCTGGACTACCAGCAGAACCAGGAGTTCAACTCCACCCGGGTCACCGCCCATGAGACCGGCCATGTGCTGGGCCTGCCGGACCACTACTCGGGCCCGTGCAGCGAGCTGATGTCCGGCGGCGGCCCCGGCCCGTCCTGCACCAACCCCTACCCCGACGCCAATGAGCGCCGCAGGGTGGACGCGCTGTGGGCGAATGGGCTGAGTGCCATGGCCGACAAGGGTGTCAGGGCCAAGGTCCGCTGAGTCCGGTGCGGTTGCCCGCGCTCTGTCGGCGGCGCGGGCAGCCGCATCTCTTCGGCTGTGCCTCAGCCCGCCTCGGCCTCGCGCGGGCGCCTTATCAGGAACGCCGCCCCCGCTCCGGCCAGGAACAGGGCCAGCACCGAGACGGCCGTACCCACCCAGGTGGCGCCCAGCCAGCGGCCGCCGAAGTAGCCCAGGCCCACGCTGTAGGCGGCCCAGCTCAGCCCGGCCAGTGCGGACCAGGGCAGGAAGTCGCGGACCCGGCGGTGCATCACCCCGGCGCCCAGGCTGACCACCGAACGCCCGGCGGGCGCGAAGCGGGCCACCACCACCAGCGCCCCGCCGCCGCGCAACAGCGCGGTGCCCAGCTTCTCCTGAGCGGCGGTCAGCCGGCGGGAGCGGGCGATGGCGCGGTCGAAGCGGTCACCGCCGCGCCAGGCCAGCCGGTAGGCGACCAGGTCACCCACGACCGAGGCGGTGGCGGCGCAGAGCACCAGCGCGAACATCTCCGCCAGGTCGGGACGGGGATGGTCGCCGCCGACCGCCGAGCCGGCGGCCGCGGTCGCCGCGGTGATGACCAGTACGCCGCTGGGCAGCACCGGAAGGAAGACGTCGAGCAGGACGGAGAGTCCCACCACGACGTATATCCAGGGCGTGTTGGCCAACGCCCCGAGCTGCTCCAGCACGACCCGATCTCCTGGTACGGTCCCCCGCCGCGATGTCGCAGGGGAGCGGCAGGAGCGGCCTTCACAACCGTACACAGTACGCCTGGGGCTGCTGAGGAATGTGCATGGGGCACGGGATGCGAGCTGCATCACGTGCCCCGGGGCGCCTTGACGGCGGTGCTCAGCCCTGGCGGGAGCGCGAGATCAGACGGTCCACGGAGAGCGGCCCGGCGCCGGTGAAGACCAGCAGCAGAAAGGCCCAGCAGAACATCACGGAGGCCTCGCCGCCGTTCTGTATCGGCCACAGGGCGTGGCTCTGGTGGACGTCGAAGTAGGCGTAGGCCATGGAGCCCGAGGAGATGAAGGCGGCGCTGCGGGTGGCGGCGCCGAGCAGCACCAGGACGCCCCCGACCAGCTGGATCACGGCCGCGTACCAGCCCGGCCAGGTGCCGGCGGCGATGGTGCCGCCGCCCACCGCGCCGCCCAGGACGCCGAACAGCGAGGCCGCGCCATGGCAGGCGAAGAGCAGGCCGACCACGACGCGGAAGGCGGACAGGACATACGGACGGGCGGCGTCCAGCCGCTCGGCGAGCGGGATGGCCGCTCCGGTGGGGGCGGCAGTGGCCGGAGTGCCGGTGGTGGTGGGGGACATGCCTGGCTCCTCGTGTCAGGGACGGGAAACAACGAGCGGTCTCACAGGTTAGGTATCCCTCATAGTGCTTGCAAGTTCAAGTTTCTTGACCGTTTTCGCTTTGCGTTCTCTTGGTGACGGAGCGCAAGGCCGGTGAGGGAGCGCGAGGCTAGGGTGGCCGGGTGCTCCTCGCCGCCACCCTGCTGCCGGTCAACCGCACCCTGGGCGTGGTGCTGGCCGTACTGCTGGTCGCCGCCGTGGCGGTGACCGCGCTGGCCCGCCTGGCCGACCACCGGGAGCGCGGCTACGCCCGCGCCGTGGCGCTGGCCGGGCTGCGCGCCGCCGTCCAGCTGGCGGTGGTCTCGGCGCTGATCGGCTGGGTGGTGCACCGGGCGGCCTCGCTGGCCGGCTTCGTCCTGCTGATGTTCGCGGTGGCGTCCTGGACCGCGGGGCGCCGGATCACCGACAACCGCAGCTGGGTCTGGGCGGCGCTGCCGATCGCCGCCGGGGTGGGCCCGGTGGTGGCGGTGCTGCTGCTCACCGGCCTGGTGCCATTCCAGGGCCTGGCGCTGATCCCGGTGGCCGGGATCCTTATCGGCGGCGGGATGACCGCCACCGTGCTGGCCGGCCGGCGCGCCCTGGACGAACTGCGCACCCGGCGGGGCGAGGTGGAGGCGGGCCTGGCGCTGGGGCTGCTGGAGCGGGACGCCCGGCTGGAGGTGGCCCGGCCCGCCGCCTCGGACGCCCTGCTGCCGGGCCTGGACCAGACCAGAACGGTGGGATTGGTCACCCTGCCCGGGGCCTTTGTCGGCATGCTGCTGGGCGGCGCCTCGCCGGTGCAGGCGGGCGCGGTGCAGCTGTTTGTGCTGGTGGCCCTGCTGGCGGTGCAGTCGGTGGCGGTGGCCGTGGTGCTGGAGCTGATCGCCCGTGGGCGGCTGCACCGGGACGCCGCCCGGCGGCGGCCGTTCATACGGTCACGTACCCTGGGGGAAGCAGAAGGGGAGTAGCTCTTCGCCGGACCGTCGACATACTGCCGAGCCCCGCTCGGCCGGCGCCCGGAGGCACTCGGCCAACGGCCGTGCGCCAGCGAGACCTTCGGCCGCAGTGTCCATGACGCTGCCGTGCCGAAGCGACCCCTGATCCAAGCGGGACACTCGGTGCGGCGGCCCCCACCGACAGAGGAAACCCGTGTTCAGCTTCACCGTCGCCGCGCTGGTCTTCGGCGTGATCTTCCTGGCCGAACTGCCGGACAAGACCGCGCTCGCCTCCCTGATGCTCGGCACCCGCTACCGCGCCTCCTATGTGTTCGCCGGAGTGGCGGCGGCCTTCGCCGTGCATGTGGCGCTGGCCATCGCGGCGGGCAGCCTGCTGACCCTGCTGCCGCACCGGCTGCTGCAGGCGCTGGTGGGCGCCGCCTTCCTGCTCGGCGCCGCCATGCTGCTGCTGAAGAAGGACGACGACGAGGAAGAGATCACCAAGCCCGCCGACCAGTCCTTCTGGAAGGTGTCCGGGGCGGGCTTCATGCTGATCCTGGTCGCCGAGTTCGGCGATCTCACCCAGATCATGACCGCCAACCTGGCGGCCCGCTACGACGATCCGGTCTCGGTCGGCGTGGGCGCGGTGCTGGGCCTGTGGGCGGTCGCGGCCCTGGGCATCATGGGCGGCCGCACCCTGATGAAGTACGTACCGCTGGCGCTGATCACCAAGGTGGCGGCGCTGGTGATGCTGGCGCTGGCCGGGTTCAGCCTCTACGAGGCCGCCATCGGCTGAGGCCGGCGGGCCTGTTGACGGGCCTGCTGGAGGTGCAGCGGGCCTACGGGAGGTGCAGCAGCAGGCCGCCGTCCGCGGTGGCCTCCACCCGCACCCCGGTCAGATCCCCGACCTGGGCGTCCGGGGCGTGCGCGGCGGCGCGCGGGCCCACGCCCACCACCCGCATCCCGGCCGCCTTGCCCGCCGCGATGCCCGCCTCGGAGTCCTCGAAGACCACACAGTCCCCGGGCGCAAAGCCCAGCTCGGCGGCGCCCTTGAGGAAGCCCTCCGGGTCCGGCTTGCTGGCGCCTACGCACTCCGCGGTGATCATGACGGGCGGCATGGGCAGCCCGGCCGCGTTCATCCGGGCCGCGGCCAGCTTGCCGTCCGCCGAGGTCACCAGCGCGTGCGGCAGCCGGGCCAGGGCGTCCATAAAGGCGGGGGCGCCGGCCACCGGCACCACGCCCGCCATATCGGCGGTCTCGGCGGCCAGCATGCGCCGGTTGTCGGCGTGGTTGAGCTCCATGGGGCGGTCGGGGAGCAGCACGGCCATGGTGGCGTAGCCCTGGCGGCCGTGGACGACCTTCATCACCTCGTCACCCTCCAGGCCG
Organism: Streptomyces orinoci; assembly: GCF_003121295.1. GTDB lineage: Bacteria > Actinomycetota > Actinomycetes > Streptomycetales > Streptomycetaceae > Streptomyces > Streptomyces orinoci. The sequence continues at coordinate 340,428 of NZ_PHNC01000029.1, read as the reverse complement.
TGTTCGGCGGCCCAGGCGCGCCAGCAGCGTTCCACCACGGCGTCGGAGTTGACGATGGTGCCGTCCATATCGAGGAGTACGGCCTGGCAGGCGAGGGTGGGCATTCGGTACTCCAGGTGTCGGGGGCGGGCGCGCGGTACTTCGGCGCGGCCCTATGGTTTATCCACTTTGTTCATCCACGATACAAAACGGGCCCTCCCGGGCCAAGGGACGCCGGGCCGTCAGGCGTCAGTGTCAGGGGGCGCCCGGCCGTCAGGCGTCAGCCGCGCCCGGCGGCGTACCCCGCCAGCTCCGGCAGCCGTGCCGCCGTCTCCTCGTCCGCCGGCATGCAGGCGATCAGACTCAGCCCCGGTGCGTCCACCGCCGCCAGCTTGAGGTAGTCAAAGACCAGCCGCCCCGCCCCGGGATGTGCGAACTCCCGCCGCGCGGACCGGAATTCGGCCACATCATGGGTGTCCCACCAGCACCGGAACTCCTCGCTCCGGGCGCATAGCTCCTCGGTCAGCGCGCCGAAGGAGACATCTCCCAGATGCCGGTCCGCCTCCGCCCGGTACTGCTCCAGCAGCGCCCGCGCCTGCCCCGGCCAGTCCACCAGCAGCTCCCGCAGCCCGGGATCCAGAAACACCTGCCGGACCAGATTGCGCTCGCCCTCCGGCCAGCGCGCCGGGTCACCGATCAGCCCCGCCTCCGCCCGGTTCCACGCCACCAAGTCCCAGTTGGGCGCCACCAGATACGCCGGATGCGGATCCAGTGCGTCCACCAGCCGTTGCAGGGCCGGACCGGGCTCCCGGCGCACCGCAGGCGGCACCGGCGCCCCCTCGCCCGCCAGCGCGAACAGATGCCGCGCCTCCGCCGGGGAGAGCAGCAGCACCCGGGCCAGGCTGTGCAGCACCTGCCGGCTGACGGTGATGTCCCGTGCCTGCTCCAGCCAGGTGTACCAGGTGACACTGACACCCGAGAGCTGGGCCACCTCCTCCCGCCGCAGCCCCGGGGTACGCCGCCGGGGCCCCGCCGGGATGCCCGCCTGGTCCGGGGTGACCCGCTCCCGGCGCGAGCGCAGGAACAGCGCCAGGGCGCGCCGGTGTTCCAGGTCGGCCACGGCGCTCCTCGGTACGCGGATGAATAGGCGGATGAATAGGCGGACGGTGCGGCGGTACGCGCCCCAGGGGCGCTCCTCGGGGGCGTCGCGGGCTCCCTCAGGGGGGTACCGCGGCCACCAGCATAAGTACCCCCTGTATGACCCCCGCGTCCGGCCCGAACCTCGACTCATGACCCAGACACAACTCCCGGTGTCCGCACCCCCGGCCGCCGCCGCCCCCTCCCCCTGGCGCGCCCTGTCCATCATGCTGGCCGGGGTCTTCATGGCCGTCCTGGACACCTTTATCGTGCTGGTGGCCACCCCCGCCATCCAGCAGGACCTCAACGCCAGTGACGCCGACGTCCAGTTGGTGCTGGCCGGCTACCAACTCGCCTACGCCGTGGCCCTGATCACCAGCGCCCGGCTGGGCGACCTCTGGGGCCGCAAGCGGATGTTCCTCACCGGCCTGGCCCTGTTCACCCTGGCCTCGGTGGCCTGTGCCGCCGCCGGCGGGCCCGGCGCGCTGATCGCCGCGCGGGTGGTCCAGGGGCTGGGCGCGGCGGCGCTCTTCCCGCAGATCTTCTCCATGATCCAGGTGCTGCTGCCCGCGTCGCGGCGGGCCCGCGCCTTCGGTGTCCTGGGCGCGGTCATCGGACTGGCCGGGGTGGCCGGGCAGTTGCTCGGCGGCGCACTGGTCTCCGCCGACCTCTTCGGCACCTCCTGGCGGCCCGTCTTCTGGGTCAATGTCCCGGTCGGCCTGCTCACCCTGGCGCTGGCCGCCGCCTTTGTACCCGAGTCCCGCGCCCCCGGCGCCCAGCGGCTGGACCTGCCCGGCGCCGCGGTGCTCAGCCTGGCCCTTCTGCTGCTGGTGGTCCCGCTGGTGGAGGGCCGCCAGGTCGGCTGGCCGCTGTGGACCTGGCTCAGCCTGGCCGCGGCCGCGCTCGCGCTGGCCGGATTCCTATGGGTCGAACGGCGCGTGGAAGCACGGGGCGGCGCGCCCCTGATACGCCCGAGCCTGCTGCGCCGGCGGTCCTTCGCGGTCGGCATGGCCCTGGTACTGCTTGCCTACTTCGGCATCAACTCCTTCTTCCTGATCCTCTCCCTCACCGTGCAGGACGGCCTGGGCCTGGACACCATGGGCGCGGGGCTGATCTACATCCCCTTCGCGGCGGCCTTCTTCACCGCCAGCCTGGCCGCCGGCCGGCTGACCCGCCATGGCCCCCGGGTCCTCCGGGCCGGCGCCCTGCTCGCCGCCCTGGGCTACGCCCTGGCCATCGCGGTGTGCGTCCACCATGGACCGTCCCTGGCGGCCTGGGACCTGGCCCCGTCCTTCCTGCTGATCGGCGCGGGGAACGGCCTGCTGGTCACCCCCCTGATCAACACCGTGCTCTCCCGGGTCCCGCCCGCCGAGGCGGGCATGGCCTCGGGTGTGCTGTCCACCGGCCAGCAGGTCGGCGGCGCGGTGGGAGTGGCCGTGGTCGGCGTGCTCTACTACGGAACCCTGGGCGGCGCCCGGCATGGCGACGCGGGCGCCTACGGCCATGCGCTGGCGGTGGCCCTGGGCTTCCATCTCGCCCTCTGCGCCGGGCTGTTGGCCCTGCTCCCGCTGCTGGCCAAGGGGCGGCGTACGGGTGCGGCCGGATAACCCGGCCGCCGCCCGGGTCCCGCTACTCGTTGGGGTTGATCGGGGTGCCGCGTGTCGAGGCGGCGGTCCCGCCGGCACCGGCTCCCGGCTGCATGTCGATGCGCATGGTGCTGAGCGGGCCGCCTCGCCGATCCAAGGCTCAACTTGCGCTGATCCGGCCGGACTCCCGGCCGTGGGACTTCCGGGTTCGTGACGCTGCAATGCTCAAGGATTCCGCAGAAGTTGAAGCGGCACCCACAGTCGTGAGCCGGGACACCCCCGGGGAGGCCCGAGGTGCGCTCAGCTCTTGGGCTGCGTCCACGCATCGAACCGGCGCTGCATCTCCTCGGCCCGGCGGGCCGCGTTGCTGCCGTCCAGCTGCCCGGCGAAGGCGCGGTAGGCCGCCGCCACCAGCTCCTCACGGTCGGCCGGTTCTGCACTGGCGATCGCCCACAGTGCCTCGTCGGTGTCCATGTCCACCAGGGTGGCGGTGCACACCTCCCCCGCCAGCGCGTTCAGCACGCCACGGTGGAAGCTGTCCCGCAACTGCTGCCGGCTCGGCCGATCGTTGCCCATGCTCATGCACGTCCCCCACTACTCGTTTCCGTCCCAATGAGGACGCGCCCGACCGGTCCACCGGTTCCGGCCTGCCCGCCGGGACACATCGCTCAGTGCCATGCGGCAGGGTGGTGCCATGAACCGTACTCATATGCACCGTACTCAGTGGCAACCCTTCCTCAAGCGCTGGAGCGAGGAGTGGATCCGGGCTCATGACCCGGAGCAGGACGCCCCGTTGGACGATGCGGTGGTACGGGACGGCTGGCTCGGCTTCCCCCCGGCGAGCGAGGCCCGGCTCACCGCCGCCGAGGCCCGTCTGGGCCGTCCGCTGCCGTCGTCCCTCCGTGAGTTCCTCGCGGTCACCGACGGCTGGCGGGACGCCGGATGCTTCATCTACCGGCTCGCGGGAGCGGATGAGTTGGCGTGGCTGGCCGATACGGAAGAGGCCCACTGGATCGAGATCTACGAGGAGTTGGCGGGGGAGGACGACTCCGACGACCTCGCCGATGACGATGACGATGGCGATGACGATGGCGACATCGCGGAGTCCGACGACTTCGAAGACTCCGACGAGGCCGCCGAGGCCGCCATCCTCCGCCGCTCCCTGCGCATCTCCCTCGAAGCGGACGCCGGAGTCGTTCTCCTCGACCCCGAGGATGTGAACGAGCAAGGCGAATGGGCCGCTTACTGGCTCTGCTCCTGGTCCGGGAACGGACCGGAGCGCTTCGACTCCTTCTACCACCTGATGTACGACCAGTACGCGGGCTTCCACGCCCTGCGCCGCCCCTCGGGCGCGACCCGGGACGAGTGGGACGCCAAGGTGGAATCGGCCCGCCTGGACCTGCTCGCAGGCGAGACCGAAGAGCCGTTGGCGGTGCTGGAGCAGGCGTCCCGGTTCGGCCATGAACGGGCCGACCTGCTGCGCTTCCAGGCGCTGGCCATGCTGGGTGACCGGTACACACTGCCGGTGAGCCGGCTGACCGATGACGACAAGGACGGCCTGCTCCTGCGCAACTCCCTCTTCGCCGCCGAACTGCTGCCCCTGCTGGCCGCCGAGAAGATCTCCCCCCACCTCGCCGAACTCCGTCCGCAGTCCTTGCAGTTGGTGCTGGCCGATTACGATTCCCGCCGCCGCGCCCCCGGCTTCCGGCCCAGCTTCGGCAACCCCGAGTTCGACGCGGCCGTACACCGTCTCCTTGGCCGCCTCACCGCCGACCCGGCCTTCCATGTACCGGAGCCGGCCACCCCGGTCTGGGACCCCGAGCGGCAGGTGTTCACCCTGAGCGTCCAGGCCACTCTCCACGCGATCGACTCCGCCGATGCGGGCGAACCCGCCGAGCCGGTGCCCACCGGCACGCCCGAGGAACGCCGACAGCGGCTTCTGGACGCGGCCTGGCCGGAGTTGAGAGAGGCCCTGCGCCTCTGGCGCCCGCTCAACGAGGACCATATAGCCCCGGTCTCCCTGCTCGTCGAGCCCGCCTTCGCGGAGATGCTCACGGAGGAGCGGGGGCGTGAGTTCTTCGCGATGCGGCGCGGGGCGCGGACTGGACAGGGCGACCGGTGAGCGAAGAGCATCGCGCATCAGCTGCTCCGCCGCCGCCTGCCGCCCGCGCCCGCGCGGGTCCTGGATGTGGGCGGCGGGCCAGGGGTGCATGCCGAGTGGCTGACCGGCGAGGGCTACCAGGTGCATCTGATCGACCCGGTGGAGCGCCATATCGTCCAGGCCCAAGCGCGCGGTTGCTCCGCCGAGTTGGGCGACGCCCGTAGGCTGACGGACGCCCCGGAGGTCTGGTCGCCGCAGCCGCGATCAACCGCTATGCCTCCCTCTTCGAGCACACCGCGACCACCTGGCCGGCCCGCGAGAGCGTGCGCGAGGCGGTGACGGACATCCTGGCCACCGGCCGTCATGAGCCCGGCCGCAAGGGTTTTACGACCGTGTACTTCCATATGGCGGCGGAACTCGCGGACGAACTGCGCGCCGCCGGGTTCGGCGGGGTGACGGTGCACGGCATCGAGGGGCCCGCCTGGTCATTGCTCAAGGCCGCCGAGCGGCACTCCGGCGAATCCCTCATCGGCTCACCCATGTTCGACGCGGCCCTGGCCGCCGCGCGTGCGGCCGAGCCATATCCGGAACTGCCGGCGGCCAGTTCATACCTGCTAGCGCCGGCCACGGCATAGGAACCGGCGAGCGGCCCGGCCGGCCGTGCGGGAGCCGGCGGAGCGGGTCCGCGAGGTCGTTCTGGCCAAGCGCCGCTGAGCGGTCCGGGTGGCCCGGGGGCGGTCCGGAGGCGGCCGGAAAAAGAGAACAAGCGGCCCCGACCGCCGGTCAGGGAGTGCGGGCGGGGCCACTTTGTTTCTCCACGATACAAAAAATCCGGGGGTCGGCGCCAACGCACCAGGTCAAGGCCGGTTTCCGGGGCCTGGGGGGACGGCCGATGGCGTACCTCGGCGGGCCGTGGGCAGGCGAGCGTCTCAGGATGGACCTGAGATGGAGCTGAGGTGTCGCACAGCGCACGCCCGCACGCACCGGCGCGCTTCATACAACGGGCGCACCCGGCCGCACTGAGGAGGTCCCATGGCCAAGGACACCCCGGACCGCGCGGTGGCGGCGCAGGCCGCACCCGGCGAGGGGCAGACCCAGGGCGGGGTCCGGGTCGCCATCGGCGCCCTGCTGCTCGGCATGCTGCTGGCCGCGCTGGACCAGACGATCGTCTCCACCGCCCTGCCCACCATCGTCAGCGACCTGGGCGGGCTGTCCCACCTCTCCTGGGTGGTCACCGCCTATCTGCTGGCCTCCACCGCCGCCACCCCGCTCTGGGGCAAGCTGGGCGACCAGTACGGCCGTAAAAAGCTCTTCCAGACCGCCATCGTGATCTTCCTGATCGGCTCGGTGCTGTGCGGAGTGGCCCGCAATATGCCGCAGTTGATCGGCTTCCGGGCGCTCCAGGGCCTGGGCGGCGGCGGGTTGATCGTGCTGTCCATGGCGATCGTCGGCGATATCGTGCCGCCCCGGGACCGGGGCCGCTACCAGGGCCTGTTCGGCGCCGTGTTCGGCGGCACCAGTGTGCTGGGTCCGCTGCTCGGCGGGCTGTTCGTGGACCACCTCAGCTGGCGCTGGGTGTTCTACGTCAATGTGCCGGTCGGCGTGATAGCCCTGGCCGTGATCGCGGCCGTACTGCACATACCCGTCCGCCGCACCCCGCACCGTATCGACTACCCGGGCACCGCCCTGATCGCCGCGGTGGCCGTCTGCCTGGTGCTGATGACCTCGCTGGGCGGGGTGAGTTACCCCTGGGAGTCCTGGCAGATCATTCTGCTGGGCGTGCTGGGCATGCTGCTGCTGGTGCCTTTTATCGTGGTCGAACGGCGGGCCGCCGAGCCGGTGTTGCCGCTGAACCTCTTCCGGATCCACACCTTCACCCTCTGCTCGGTGATCGGATTCATCGTCGGCTTCGCGATGTTCGGGGCGATGACCTATCTGCCGACCTTCCTCCAGGTCGTCCATGGGGTCACCCCCACCCTCTCCGGGGTGCATATGCTCCCCATGGTGGCCGGGATGCTGATCTCCTCCACCGCCTCCGGCCAACTGGTCAGCCGCACCGGCCGGTACAAGGTATTCCCCATCGCCGGCACCGGAGTGATGGTCATCGGGCTGCTCCTGCTGCACCAGCTCACCCCCGCCACCAGCACCGCCGTGATGAGCGTCTACTTCTTTGTCTTCGGCTTCGGGCTGGGCCTGGTGATGCAGGTGCTGGTGCTGATCGTGCAGAACTCGGTGGGCTACGAGAACCTCGGCGTGGCCACCTCGGGCGCGACCTTCTTCCGGTCCATCGGCGCCTCCTTCGGCGTGTCCATCTTCGGCACGATCTTCAGCAACAAGCTGGGGCCGCGCATCGCCGACGCCCTGGCCGGGGTACGGCTGCCGCCCGGCGTCACCCCCGGCAGCCTCAGCGCCGACCCCCGCGCGGTGGCCAAGCTGCCGCCCGCCGTCCGGGGCGCGGTGCTGGACGCCTACTCCACCTCGATTACCGATGTCTTCCTCTACGCGGCACCGGTGGGAGTGCTGGCCTTTCTGCTGGCCTGGATGCTGCGCGAGGAGCCGCTGCGGGCCAGCGTCACCGCCCCCGAGGCCAGCGAGGTGGTCTCCAGCAACCCGGTGGAACGCTCCTCCCGGGACGAGGTCGCCCGGGCGCTGTCAGTGCTCAGCAGCCGGGAGGGCCGCAAGAAGATCTACCAGGACATCACCGCACGGGCCGGACTGGACCTGCTGCCCGCCGCCAGCTGGCTGCTGGTGCGCACCAAGCGCTATGGGTCGGTGGAACCGGCGCTGCTTGCCGAACGGGTGGACGTACCCCTAAGGGCCATCACGGAGGCCGATATGCAGCTGGAGAGCCGCGGCCTGGTCATCCGCGAGGGCCTCCAGGTCCGTCTCACCGAGGAGGGCGACCAGCAGGCCCAGCGCCTGCTGCGGGCCAGGGAGGAGTCGCTGGCCGAACTGCTGGGCGACTGGTGGACCCCGGACCGCCCCCAGGACCTCGACAAACTGGTCAAGGAGCTGTGCAGGGAGCTGTGCGGATCCGACGCAGAGCAGCCGCATGACGGGGAGGGCGAGACCAGGCCCGCCAACCACCGGCACCCCTGAGCCACCGGGCAAGGGCCGCTCAGAGCTCCTTGCCCAGCCACACCTCGCTATAGGGGCCGGTCCGGTACGGCGGGATGTCGGTGAAGCCGTGCCGGGCGTAGAGCGCGCGGGCCTGGACCAGATCCAGCCGGGTGTCCAGCACCAGTCGCCGCGCCCGCCACTGACGGGCCACCGCCTCCAGGGCGTCCAGCAGGGCCGGCCCGCCGCCCAGCCCACGCCGCTCCGGGCGGACGAACACCCGGGTCACCTTGGCCGTCCCGGCGTCCAGCCGCCGCAGCCCGGCACACCCCGCCACCCGGCCGCCGTACTCGGCCACCAGCAGCACGCCGCGCGGCGGCTCCAGATCGTCGCCCGGATCCTCGGCCAGATGCCGCTCGATCTCCTCGGCCGTGCTGGTGCGGCCATGGTGCAGGACGTACCAGCGGTCGGCCACATCCACCAGGTACTCCCGCAGCAGGGCGGCGGAGACGGGGTCGGATACGGGGCGCGGGGCGATGGCCCAGGGGGACGGCGTCATGCGGCGCATGTTCCCCCGAACTCCCTTGCCGTGCCAGGAAGTTTCCGCCGCCCCGGGCCCGCTGGGGTGCTCAGCCCCGCATCTGTGAACTCACCCCTGCTTGGGCGCCGCCTGCTGCACCACCTCGAACGACCACAGGGTGGAACCCGTGGCGGCCGGGGCCTGCTTGGGCGCACCCTCGCCGCCGCCCTGGTGGGCGGCCTTCATCGGGCCCTCCATCCACGCCTGGAAGTCCTCCTCGCTGCGCCAGCGGGTGTAGACCAGGTACTGGTCGGTGCCCTCCACCGGACGCAGCAGCTCAAACCACTCGAAGCCGTCCGAGTTCTCCACCGCGCCGGCGCGGGAGGCGAAGCGCTTCTCCAGCACCTCGCGCTGTTCGGCGGGAACGGTCAGCACATTGATCTTTACGACACTGGACACATGACACCTCTGGGGACTGGGGTCCATGACCTGGACCACGTGCGAGCAGTCTCCTACATCCGGCAACCGAAGAAGCGCGATGCCGGCCGGCCCTTGCGGGCGTAGAGGGGCCCCGTCGCCCTTGTACGGCGCGAACGGGGCCGGGGTGGCGCGGGAGAGGGTTAGGTAGTGGGGAGTTCGGCGCTCTGGACGCCGTTTATGAACGACGACCAGGACAGCGCAGAGAAGACCAGAGCGGGGCCGTGCGGCGCCTTGCTGTCACGGACGGGGACGATGCCAGAGGCGAATGTGGGGGCCCATTCGACGCATTGCCCATTGTTTCCTTGGCTGTGGCTGGACTTCACCCATATCGCGCGAGTTAGGTCGGGGGTGGTGCTCATTGGGCGTATGCCTCCATAACTTGCCGTATCAGGGCCGGAGAGTCAGCAGGCGACAGGGCATCCGCGCGTAGGCGTTCGTATGCTGCCCGCGCTTCGGTGACCGCTGCCTCTGAGTCGTGAAGACCCCCGCCGGCTGTGCCTGCGGGTGTAGAGGGGCCCCGTGGCCCTTGTGCGGCGGGGACGGGGCCGGGGTAACAAGTGTCAGGCAGTGGGGAGTTCGCCGTTCTGGACGCCGTTCACAAAGGTTGACCAAGACGACGCAGGAAAGGCCAGGAATGGGCCGTGTGGTGCCTTGCTGTCACGGACGGGGACGATGCCAGAGGCGAATGTGGGGGCCCATTCGACGCAGGTTCCGCCGTTGCCGTCGCTGTAGCTGGACTTCACCCATATCGCGTGGGTGAGGTCGGGGGTGGTGTTCATGTCTGTATGCCTCCATGACGTGCCGAATGAGGGAGAGGGAATCGGGCAGGGACAAGGCGTTGGCACGTAGCCGCTCATACGTTGCCCGTGCTTCGGCAATCGCCTCCGGCGAGTCATGCACCTGTTCTTGCACGTAGTTCTCCGCATACAGGACTTCGGTCCCGTCCTGTTGCCTGAGCAAGATAAACGGCGTTCCCCTCACAGGAGTGCCGCCAAAGGGGAGCACCTGAACCGTGATGGATGGATGCTCGGACACCGCGACCAGATGCTCAAGTTGTCCCCGCATCACGTCAGCGCCGCCCAGGCCGGACCACAGCACAGCCTCTTGCAGGATGACCCAGAACGACGGAGGGTTGGGCCTGTCGAACACTTCCTTGCGCCGCATACGGTCTTCTACGCGCTGCTTGATGCTGAGTACCGAGTCGTCCGGACGAGCCGAGCGGTAGACAGCTTCCGCGTACTCCGGGGTTTGAAGTATGCCCGCCACCAGAACGGGCGAGTAGTCGCAGACAGTTGCCGCTTCCCGCTCCAACTGGAGATACGGGACCAGCCACGCTGGGTTACCCGCGTCCGCCGCCCGCTCCCGCATGCGCGCGTACACGCCTGGCGTGCCGAACACCTTGTCGCACTGTTCGGCGAAGGTGGCACTTGCCAGCTGAGCCCCCCGCTCCACCTTGCTGACGTATGGCTGTTGACAGCACAGCTTGTCGGCAAGCGTTGCCTGTGACCAACCGCGCGTTTCGCGGGCGTACCTGATCTCCTGGCCAAAGGTCACCGCTGGATGCTCTGGTTCGCTCATACGTTCAACTCCCCACATTCCAAACGCAGTTGGACTACAAAATAGCCTGGTCAGCGCCAGCAGTGTGGATGGAAGCTGAGCCTCACGGTTGATGCCCGCCCGGGATGAGCGGGACACATGGAGGCAAGAACGTCATGACACCGACTACCACCCATGGTGTGTGTCTCGTGAACGCGCAGCGTGGACCCGAGCAAGGGCAGTTCACGGCCGGACCGAACAGTGCCGCCACCTGGGTTCCGGGGCTCCGAGAGTGGGTCATCGACACGTCCACCGGACGCACGGGGCAGGTCATGCGCTGGGACGGCACGGAGGTCACGCTGTGCCCGCCGGACGGTGGCACGCCCTGGTACACCACCACGTACCGGCGCGCGACTCCCAGCGAGCACCTCGCAGCCCGCGTAATGATGCTGAACCGCCGGGGGTACACGTGCTGACGCCCGACGGCATGCCCACCGAGACGAGGCGCTGCGCCGAGTGTGACCGGCTCAAGGCCGAACGCCGGGAGGCGATGGAGCGGGGCGATGTCAGCAGGGTGACCGACTGCATTGTGTTGATGGGCAGGCACCTGCGGGAGGCGCACTCTTGACGCCCGCCGAGCGCTGCTGGACGGCGCCAACTCCACCCCTCAAAAGTTGAATTGTGAATCCTGCACCACGCCGGCGGCGTCGAGGATGGCTGCCGCCCTCCGGGGTGACACGGCAAAGGCCGCCGAGATCGGCCGAGTCGCCAAGGGCTCCTACGCAGAAAGGAGGAGCCATCCGCGAACGAGGGACATGCACGGACCGCAAGAGCATCATCACCAACATGAGAGATGCGAGGTTCCAGCAGTGGCCACTCAATGCAGCATGTGCGGCGGCCGGGGCACCATCCAGGTGGAGCGCCACCACAACATGGAAGACAACCCCGGCGGCCCGGAGTACGAAGAGCAGCAGTGCAGCACGTGTGCGGGCTCTGGCTGGGTTGACGACAACACCCGGTCATGACTGACGGCCCCTGCCCCGGCCCCCATCACCTCTGCAAGGGATGCAGGGGCAGGGGCACCTACGAGTCCCCGACGCTCTACGTCAACGCCTCCGGTCAGCCCGGCGAGATGATGGCGCCCCACAAGTGCCTCGCCTGCCGGGGGCGGGGGTTCTTCTGCAAGCAGCGCCCACCCTGCCTGGGTGAGCACACGAGCGGTACGCCGATCATTCCGCCGGATGCTCTTCCACCTGTGTGACACCCAGCCCCGTCCGTGTGCCTTCCTCTGAGGCGCCGGGCGGGGCCCATCCTGCCGCAGAGCGGTGGAAGCCGGCGCCCGGCCGGGGATCAGTACCGGCCAACGTCAACACCGCCCCTCGAACGCCCGGGTGAGCCGATGCCGGGACGAGCCGCAGGTGACCGGTGGGTGAGGGGCGCCGGACGCCCCGCATACCGGGCCGTCGCATTCCGGCCACGCCGCCGAACGGCGTCAGGTGACCGGGGGGTGACCTGCGTCTGTCCCCGAGGACTCAGTAAGGTCTCGTAAGGCCCGACGAGTGCGACCGAGCTGGGCGACTGGAGGAGCGGCGGGGCGTGGCGAATGCAGAGCGGGGCGGGCTGGCGAGTCCGCCGAGGGCGGGTTCGCGGACCGTTGTGGCGCTGGCCGCGCTATGGCTCGTCGCCGTGCTGCTGGCCGCCCGTCAGGCCGCGGTGGTACTCCGGCGGCCGCCGGAGCGCCGCTTCACCGATCTCGCCTCCTGGATAGGAGATCACGGCGTCCTACGGGCACGCGGCTCCTTCTATGACACCGACCAGTTCACCGGCACGCCCTTCGCCGGCCTGGTGCTCAAACCGCTCACCGCCGCCGCCGAGCACAGTCTGGGCATCGTCTGGACCTTCGGCACGCTGTTACTCGTGGTCGCCCTCGCCCTGGTCGCCGCCCGTGCCCTGCCGGGGCCGGTGTCCCGGCGCACCGGACTGCTGGCCGCACCGGTCGCGGTGATCCTAGCCGTACTCTCGCTGCCCGTACGCAACACCTTCAACTTGGGCCAGACCAGCATCATTCCAGTGCTGCTGGTGCTGCTCGCCTGCTGTCTGCCGCGCCTGGCGGGTGGCTCCGGGCACGCGGGCGGGGTGCTGATCGGTGTGGCGGCGGCGCTCCAGCCCGCCGTCCTGCTCTTTGTCCCGCTGCTCTGGCTGACCGGCCGCCGCCGCGCCGCCGTCACCACCGGGGCCACCTTTGCCGCGCTCACCGCGCTGGCCTGGGCGGCCGTACCGGATGACTCCTGGACCTACTGGGTGCACCATCTGGCCGGTGCCGGTCTGGGCGACAAGCCCGACTCCCTGGCCAACCAGTCACTGCACGGACTGCTGCTGCGCATCGGCCTGCACGGCCCCGTGGAGGTCACGCTCTACCTCCTGCTGGCCGCCGCCGTCGCGGTCACCGGCCTGCGCCGGGCGGTGCGTTACGCCAGGGACGGCCAGCCGCTGCTGGCCACCGCCATCACCGGCTGTGTGGCGGTGGCCGTCTCGCCCACCGCCTGGCAGCACCAGCAGCTGTGGCTCCTGCTGGCGGTCTGCGGCCGGGTGGGCAAGCGGCGGGCGGACCGGATGGTCTGGCCGGTCCTGGTCGTCCTGGTGATGACCCTCACCAGCCGGGTGCTGGTGCCGGACAACCCGGTGCTGGGCCCGGTCGGCGACAACGCCCCGCTGCTGGCGGCGCTGGCCGCCGCCTGTCTGGTGCCCTTCCTCTCCTGCCGCTCGGCGGCCTGGAACCGCCCCACGCCCACCCCGTTCGCCGAGCCGCAGCCCGGCAGGTTCTCCTGGGTCCCGCTGCTGGGCTTCTGGCGCCGCCCGCTCAACCGGCCCAATCTCCTGCTGGAGTTGATGCTGATACGGGTGGGCTACTTCGTCTACTCGTATATCCGCGGCAGTGCCCCGGATGAGCGGAGCGTGGCCGAGCACCACGGCCGGCAGATCCTCGGTATCGAGAAGTTTCTCCATGTGGACGTCGAGCATGGCTTCAACCACTTTGTGGCCGGGGTGGACTGGCTCACCGACGGCATGAACTACTACTACGGCACCTTCCACTTCCTGGTGCCGCTGTCGCTGCTGGGCTTTTTGTATCTGCGCCGCCCCGCCACCTACCGCTGGGCGCGCACCGCCCTGGCCCTGGCCACCCTGCTGGCGCTGATCGGCTTCTGGGCCTACCCGCTGGCCCCGCCGCGGCTGATGCCGGGCCATGGCTTTATCGACACCGCCAATGGGCCGCAGGACCTGGACAATCCGGACTATGGCGCGCTGACCGAGCTCTCCAACCAGTACGCGGCCATGCCCTCGCTGCATATCGGCTGGTCGCTGTGGTGCGGGGTGGTGATCGCCATGGTGGCGCCCAAGCCGTGGATGAAGGCGCTGGGCATGCTCTACCCGCTGCTCACCTTCACCGTGATCGTCGGCACCGCCAACCACTATGTGCTGGACGCGCTGGGCGGCGCGACGGTGGTCGCCTGCGGCTTCGCCATCCAGTACGCCCTCACCGGCCCCGGCCGGCAGGCCCTGGCCAAGCTGCCCGGGGCCCGCGAGCCCAGCGACGCGGCGGAACCGCTGCCGGCCGGCCGCTGAGACGTGTGTACGGGCCCCGGCCGGCCGCTGAACGGCCAACCGGGGCCCTGGCCGCGGCGGTTGGGCGTCAGCTGCCCACTGTGATCTGCTGCGAGGGATCGGTGACATCCGTGACGTCATAGACCGCGTTGAAGGTCGAGGTGGTGGCCGCGGTCGGGCAGCCGAAGCCGCCGGTGACGGACACCGGGATGGTGGCGTTGGAGACGCTGATCTGCGAGGGCGTGCCATTGGTGAACGTCGAGTCGAAGCTGGCCGGTCCGCTCGGCGCCGCGGTCACCGTGCAGGTGGCCAGGCCGGTGGTCTGGAGCACAAAGCTGCCGGACGGCATGGTGAAGGTGGCGGTGATCGAGGGTCCGTTCTGGACGGAGATGCCCCAGGTGCCGGAGGTGGTCACCGAGGCATCCACACCGGGCACATTGGTGGAACAGTCGGAGTAGACCGGTGGATTGAGCGAACTGGCCACCGGACCGGCCGAGTTGCTGTTGCCCGGCGCCGCCGGTATCTGGTTGTTGCTGCTGCCGCTGACCGGCGCGGTGCTGGAGGTGTTACAGGTGACGGTGACGCTTCCGGCAGTGAAGGTGGCCGTGCCATTGAGGGTGGCGGCGAAGGAGTGCCCGGCCGGTCCGACGGTCGTCGAAGCGGCGTCGGCGGTACGGGCGTTGGCGGTGCCCGCCAGGGTGAGCGCGGCGGTGACGGCCAGTCCGGCGCCGGTGGCGAGCAGGGCGCGGGTGCGGGATCTGTGCACACTCATCATTGCGACTCCTTGGGGGGAAGTTGCTGCTGTGGGTGTTGCGTACTGGCCGTGGGCCGGTCGTCGTCCGGTGCTTGTTCAATGGGGCCGGTGGGGCCGGGTGCGGGTCCTTCGGGTTGGGCTTCCGGCGGAGGGTACGGCTGCCAGGCGAAGATCATGCTGCCGCCGATCACGCCCAGCAGGGTGCCGATCAGAAAGCCGCCCAGGTTGGACATCACCAGTGCGGCGGCCGCGCACATCACGGTGACGATCCCGGCGAACACCCGGTAGCCGGGGGCGAACCAGGCGCTCAGGCCCATCAGGATCATCACCAGTCCCATAAGGACCGAGGGAATGCCGGCGATCCCCTGAGCGAGCATGATCTTCAGCGGTGCCAGCGGCAGTGAGCAGATCTCCGTACCCGCGAAGACCGCGAACAGCCCGCCCCAGAAGGGGCGTCCCTTGCGCCACTGCCGCCAGGCCCGCCATGGATGACGCCGCCCGTGGGCCGGGGCAGCGCTTACTTGCACTCGTCGGCGCCCTTGGACAGGTTCAGACTCAGCCCGGCGAGGGTGAACTTACCGGCGTTGGTGGCCCGGGCTGTCTGGTGCAGGCCGGTGATGCTCACATGGGTGGACTGCTGGCCGAAGGCGTCCTGCATGCCCTGGGCGGTCTTGGGCCCCTTGTTGAGGGTGGACGCGTCCTGGCCGAGCTGGAGGTCGTCGAAGGAGGCGTCACCGGAGAGCTGGGTGGCATCCACGAACAGATCGGTGGCCTCGGCGGGCTTGCCGCCCCCGCCCGCGTGCAGCTTGAGCGTGATGTCGCCGAGCGGGCCCAGGTGGGTCACCACCGACTGGCACATGTCGGTGAGCTTGGCGTGCTTGATGGCGGTGACGGCCACCGGTACGAGCTCCTTGCGCACCGTCCGGTCCACGCCGCCGTACTGGACGAAGCCGTCGCCGTCCAGGCTCTTCGCGGTGACCTTGAACTCCTGCCCCGACACGGCGAACGAGGCCGCCAGCGCCCCTTGTGCCAGCGCCACGGCCAACGCGGCCGTCGCCGCGAACCCCGGCACCGCCAGCACGGCGAACTTCCGCCATCTGACGCGACCCGTCACTTCTCTGCCCTGAGCGTCTTTCATCTCGTCCGTCCCCTTGATGAGCGGTGCGACAACGCGGCCCAGCGGCATGCCGGTTGCAATTGCCGCATCAGGGGTTCGATGCGGCCGAACGTGCGTTGTGCGAACATGCCGCCCCAGAAAGGTGTACCCGAGAGTAAGTGTGCGGATGGCCCAAGACAAGGGGTTGGGTACGGACCAATTCTGGGGCGTCTATGGGTAGTTGGGGCGTCTGGGGGTTAGTGAGACTGACGTTTTCTGTGGCCTGCTGCCAGCTGCTGAAGGGCTTCTGCGTATGGGCTTGTCCGGCGGCCGGGCCCGCCGTCGCCGTCCACGGTGAGCCCGGAGCGGTCGAAGCTGCGGCGGTACGGTCCGCCCGGCTGTTGGGCCTCAAGGGCCGACCGGGCAGGGGCCTGGGCATGTCTGTTCGTGTGGGACGGACCGCGTAGTGGGCGGGGTTACGCTCGGCTCATGGCTGAGCCATTTGTGAGCGCCGACGCAGAGCACTCGACGTGCGGTATCTGCCCTTCACGCCGCTTCCCTCTTGGCGAGTTCGACGTGTTCGAGCGGCCGACGAAGGAGTGCCCGTTCAACCCTGCGGATGGCCACCGTTACACCGCTGGGGGGGTCCCGGTCTGCGTCCACCCGGAGAAGGTCGGGATTCCGGCCGGGCGGTACAGAGCGAAAACGCCTCGTTGACGACAGAGATCGAATGGCCTGCCAGCGAAGCCGAGTTGGTGCCGTATTTGCGCGAACTGCTGCATAGCGCAGCGCCGATACTGCTCGAAGGGCTCATCGAGCAGGCCACCGTCGAGGTTCCCCGCGTCTTCCCGGACGTTGACGTCATCGCGGCGCTGCGCCGCGCACTCAGCTAGGCAGTGTCTGATGGCTCTTTGGTGAGGTCGCGGAGCCAGATCACGATGGCTGCGGTGGCCAGAGTGCCGTGGAAGATGTAGTCGCGTTTGTCGTATCTGGTCGCGACGGCCCGGTGCTGTTTCAGTTTGCTGACGCAGCGTTCCACGGTGTTGCGAAGGCGGTACTGGGCCTGGTCGAAGGCCGGAGGGCGTCCTCCGGCCCGGCCTCGCCGGAGGCGGTTGGCCCGCTGGTCGTCCGGTTCGGCGATCGTGGCCTTGATATGGCGTTGTCGCAGGTAACTGCGGTTGGCGCGGCTGGAGTAGGCCTTGTCGCCGCGGGCCCGGTCCGGGCGGGTGCGCGGGCGCCCGGTCCCGGTGCGTGCCACGTTCAGGGCCTGCATCAGCGGGATGAACATGGGGCTGTCCCCGCGCTGGCCGGGTGAGGTCAGCCAGACCAGGGGCCGGCAGCGGTCGTCGGCCAGCAGGTGGACCTTGCAGGTCAGTCCGCCCCGGGAGCGTCCCAGGGCCTCACGCCCCTCCGCATCCTCACGGGCGCCGCCCCTTTTTGCGGGTGGTCGGCCGGGGGCCGGCGGGGTGCCCCGGCCGCGTGCTGGTGGGCCCGGCAGGTGGTGGAATCGGCGTTGACGGCCCAGGAGCCGTCCGCATCCCGGGCGGTGGCGTCGGCGTCTGCTTGCAGTGCGCGCAGGATCTTCGACCAGGTGCCGTCGGCCGACCAGCGGCGGTGGCGCTCGTACACGGTCTGCCAGGGACCGTAGCGTTCGGGCAGGTCACGCCAGGGAATCCCGGTCCGGGTTCGGTAGAGCACTCCGTTGACCACCGTGCGGTGATCGGCCCACCGCCCACCCGGCCCACCTACTTCAGGCAGCAGCGGAGCGATACGTTCCCATTGAGCGTTGGTCAGTTCATGCCGCCGCACCATGCAAGGCTCCTGCCCGCAACGGCGACAGATCCACCGCACAGGCAAGAGCCATCAGACACTGCCTAGTCGCTACGCGGCGACCAGTTCCCCGAAGTCGATGACGTGGGCTTGCCCCATGTTCAGGAAGCCCGCAGCCTCGTACTTCTCGCGGAGGATGTCCAGCCGTCGCTGTGCTTCTTCGTGATCGATCCAGTAGCGCTCAGGTGGATCACCCCATGCGAGCTTGTACGCCTGGTGTGTGTAGTCGCCGGTCTGGTAGTCCGTGTGCTCCTGGTCGGTCTGGTGGATGACCTGAATGCCGGCCCGCTGTGTGATGCGTGCGAGCAGGCGCGGTTGCGCGATCATTGCGTGGGTCATCTCGTCCACCGGAATCGCGATGGGAATCTCCGATGCCTGCTCGTCGCCGGTCATCTCGAAGACAGCCGCCTTGAGGGAGAGGGCACGAAGGCCCTCGTTGAGAAGCGGGGTCTTGTCCGCTTCCTGGTTGTACCTGCTGATGACGGGGGCGCCGGCGAAGCACGACCAGTCCTCGTCGTACTTGAGGGACGCAGCGGCGAAGGCATCGAACTCCGGGTCGGCCAGAATGGCCGACAGGATCTCCTGTGCTCGCCCCGCCACCTTTTCAGGTGCGGGCAGGGAAGGTGTGGCGTTCACTTCGCACTCTCCTTTTCGGTTGTGCGCATATGTGGTCCCGCTCTCGTTGGGCGGGTCTGTGCCCACCCCCTTGCCGTCTTCTCCCGCCGTGGCGCAGGCGGAACCGAGCCGTCAAGCAAGGGGGCGGGAGTCTCAATGGGTTGCCGATAGGGCGATGCCGATGAAGGCCACAGTGCGCATCATGCCTGCCTCACGAGTTCCGGGTGCGTCGTCCACTCCCGGCCGCCACCCACGGGCCTGATGAACGCGACCCGCTGTACCCGGCGCTGGTGGCGCGGCGCGGCGGGGTCGGTCCACTCGTCGTCAAGTGCCGTGAGGACGCCTATGCGCCCCGTCGCCTCGTCGTTGACCAGCTCACCCACGAGCGTTGCAACGTTGCTGCTCATCTCCCGCTCACTCCTCACGACGTGCGCCCGGTTGCCGGGCTCAACCGACAGGTAAGCGCGCCGCGTTGGGGTCTGCCACGGCAGAAAGGCCGCAGTCGGGCCGCAGCCCTGCCGCACTGGCTACGCTGACCAGGGCGGTGGCGTCCGAACGGCGGAGGGACGGTCCAACATGGCGAGCCTCAGCAGGAGGCGGAGATTCGCGGAACGCCGGAAGGCGTGCGGGTACAACCAAGAGGCCTTTGCGGGAGCAGTGGGCGTGGATCGCTCAACAGTGCAGCGCTGGGAGAGCGGGGAATATGGCCCTCAGCCGTGGCAACGGCCCAAAATCATCAAGGTTTTGGACCTCGCAGCCGGTGAACTGGATGAGTTGCTGGCTCCGGATGCCTTGAATGCGGCGTATTCGCCTGTCGCATGGACCTCAAATGGTCACTGTGAGACTGAGGATGAAATCGAGGCCCTGGAGTTGGCTCGGAGAGTCGCTGCCAGTGACGTGGGTTCGGAAACGCTCAGACGGCTGGAAGAGGCCTTTGATGATCTGGCGATGGCGTATCCGGTATCTCCGCCGCAAGAGCTGATGGAGCGCGTGCGAAAGCACTCTGCATACATCTCGCATTTGATGGATGCGCGGATGACCCTTGCGGAACAACGCCGGCTCTTCATTGTCGGGGGGTGGTTTCAGCTCTTTGGTGCGACCTTGCATATCGATCTCAGCCAGGAACAAGCCGCTACCGCGCGCCTGCGGACCGCAGCAACGCTTGCCCAGCACGCCGAACACCGAGAAATCGAGGCTTGGTGTCTGGAGACGGAGGCGTGGCGTGTCCTGACGGACGGCGATTATTCCCGTGCGGTCGAACTGTCCCAGGCTGCGCAGGCGCTGGCCCCTGCGGGAAGTTCAGTCGCCATTCAGGCAACCGCCCAGGAAGGAAGGTCGAGGGCCCGGCTCGGGGAGAAAGCCACCTATGCGGTCCTTGACCGGGTCCAACGCATGGCATCCTCTCTCGTTCCTCGAAAGGGAACCGAGCACCACTATCAGTACGACCCCGGAAAGCTGCTGTCCTACACGGCGACAACGCTCGCGTGGCTGGGTGATCCAGCCGCAGAAGCGTACGCGAGAGAAGTGATTGCCCGCCTGGCTCCTGCCGATGACATCCGCAAGTGGCCCCGGCGGGTGGCGTCGGCCAACATTGACCTGGCGTTGGCGCTTCTTGGTGGCGACCGCCTGGACGAAGCCTGTGATGCGGCGCAAAAAGCAATGCTGTCCGGGCGGGTTGTCCCGTCGAATCACTGGCGCGCACTGGAAGTCGTCAAGGCTGTGGAGGCGCGGCAACTGCCCGAGGCGTCAGACCTGCGAGAGGCGTATCAAGGTCTCACCTCTGCTGAGTGATCAGCCCCCTCGGGGAGCCCCCCCTACCCGCCCCCGTACCGCACCCGCATCTCCTTGATCCCGTTCAGCCATGCCGACCGTAACCGCCGTGGCTCGCCTGCGAGTTGGATGTCGGGCATGGTGTCGGCGATGGCGGCGAAGAGGAGGTCCATCTCCAGGATGGCCAGGGACTTGCCCAGGCAGAAGTGCGGGCCGCCGCCGCCGAAGCCCAGGTGGGGGTTGGGGTCGCGGGTGATGTCGAAGGTGTCGGGGGAGTCGAAGACCTCGGGGTCGCGGTTGGCGGAGGCATGGAAGAGGGCGACGTGTTCACGTCGCCCCCAGCCCATGCCCTCACCGCTCCAAGTCGTTGCCCACAATCTTGTGGGGGCACGCCCGCCGTCAAGGCGGGTGACGGCCGAAATAAGGAACCTGCCAGGCTCAACCCACGAGTTGGACCTCACCATGGGTGCCAGCCGTGTCAACGCCCGGGTAGTAGCTCAGGTTGCCATCGTTCCACCGAACCAGGACGTCGTTCGGGTGGTCGGACCGGGACACGAACGAACCCACGGTCAGGATCTCGGCGTTCTTCCATGCGGAGCCGACGGGTCGGATGCTGATGCGGCTGCCGTGGTAGCCGGCAGTATCGACACCAGGGAAGATCTGGGTTTGGCCGTCGTTCCAGCGGATGACGAGGTCGGCAGTCTTCTTGCCTGCGAACTCACCGGCGCTGATCTGAACGGCGTTCTTCCAGCCGCTGTCGGCCTTGGTCAGCTGCACCCAGCCGCTGAGTCCCTTGGTGCCGATGTCCGTGTACATGGAGGTCGAGCCGTCCTCCCAGATGACGAGCAGGTCGTCGCGGAGGGAGTTCTCTGTGTACCGGCCAGCGGTGATGAGTCGGGCGTTCTTCCAGAACGGGTTGTCGCCGCCGCCCGCACGGAGGGTGACCTCGTCGTGGACGCCCGTCTGGTCCACGTGCAGGTACGTCGACACCTTTCCGTTGGCCCAGCGCACGGTGATGCCATCGGAACCGTTCTCGGTGAACTTGCCGCCCGTGATGGCACGGGCACTGGTCCAGTAGCTGCCCGGCTTCTCGATCTGGTGCTCAGCAGAGAAGGGCTGCTTGGGGTCGTCGTGGTCGGCACCCTGGAAGAGGCTGGCCTTGCCGTCCTTCCAGATGACGAACAGGTCCATGCGCCGCTTGCCGTTGTCGGGCCCGGTGAAGTACCCGGATGCCAGGTACGTCGCGTCCTTCCACTGGGAGCGTGCCAGGAGCGTTCGGGACGAGACGGACTGGATCCACCCGGCGATGTCGTCGACGCGGGCATCGACAGCACCCTTGCGGGTCTCGCTCTCGCTACCGAGGCAACCTCCCTGCCAGGAGCGGCTGTTGACGCCAACGAGCTCGTAACGTCCGCCGATCTCGCGGAACGCGGGGCCACCGGTGTCACCCTGGCATACGACAGCATCGTCGGACTTGCCGGTCAGGGTGACGTCGGAACCCTGTACCGAGCCCACACCAAACTTCCCGTAGTGGATCCGGTCGGGCGCCCACTCGTCCTTGGTGCGCCCGTAACCGGCGACCCAGAGGTCCTCGCTCGGGAGTGGCGCACTTGTGCTGACACCGGCGGGCATGGTGCCCATGACCGGCTTCGCCAGCCTGGCCATCACCACGTCGCGGTCGGAGCGTGGCACGAGCTCCACAACGTCGACCACAGTACCGGTGTCACGGGTGAGGTCTGCCCGGCCAATGATGGCGGTGGTTTTCAGCTTGGGAGCACCGGCAGGGACCTCAAGGCTTTGGGTCGGCTTTTCAGCGAAGCAACTGGCGGCGGTGACCACCCACTGCTGCTCGACCAGGGCACCGGAGCAACTGCGCTCGCCGCTACCGATGTCGAGCTTGACCATGAACGGGTATGAGCCGTCCTTGGCCGTCGAGCCATTGACGGCGTTCGCAGGGGCAGCAGTCATGAGGCTGGCCGCGACAGCGGATGCGAGGAGTCCGGTCACCCACGTTGTGCGCGAACGTATGGCAGGCATGTTTGTATCCTTCTGGGGCTTACCCCGGTGCTGTTGAGCTGGAAAGTGCGTCACGTCGAGCCCTGGCTGAATCAGCCAGTAACGCGCAGCTCGACCAGAACAGTCGGTTGGGCCTTGGGGTCGACACCCTGACCGACGGCTTCGAAGTCGTTCTTGGCCACATTCACGGTCTGCGTCTTGCCTTCGGCGGTGACGCTGGCCCGCACCGCGTAATCCCCAGTAGCAACGTTGAAGACCTTGGGGATCTCCAACTTGAGGTAGCCGCTCTTACCGCTGCCCGTCACCTTGAAGCAGTACTTGCCGCGATCCGTCTGACCCGGGTGATCCTGCGAAGTGAAGACCTGGATGTCAGCCGACACCTTGCAATCAGCCAGCAGGATGTGACCGTCACCCGAGCGGAGCGCGATGCCTTGCTCCTGAAGGATCTTGGCGGCGTTCGGGTATTCGAAGGTCTCCACCGCGAAAGGCGGCGATGCCGACTCCGCGGCACCACCGATGGCAGCAGCAGTTCCATGTGTCGTGATGCCGAAGACGGCACAGCCAGTCACGACGACGCTGGCAAAAAGCGCCCTACGTGCGCGAAGTCTCACCGGGGGGGTCCCTTCATGATTCAAGACACAGACAGGAAGCAGCACGTAATGCCTTGGCAAAGGTTAACGGCCGCCGGGCAACTTACCACCCCGTGTGCTTTGATACATCTTGACCATCGAAACGTACCCAATGGCACGATCTCGAATCGGCAGCGCCAGCGTCGCCGACGCACCAGCCCGACCAGCGACATGCCGCGACGCCTCTTCGAACCGCCTGTTCTGCAAGGCAGTTGAGACGGGAACCCGTCGGGCGAGATCATTTTCCTCCCGGCTATGCTCTCGCGGCGCCGAGCTACTGGCGCCCATTTTCGGAGGAAAGCTGAGCAGTGAGACTTGACCTATACTTGACCCATGAAGGGCGGCGGATTGGCACGCGTCTGCTGTGCCTATGTTTGCTTCCCTTGGCGCTAATGGCCGGTCTGCTAGGAGCGCATCCGGCTGCTGCAGCCAACGTTTCGGGAGATGAAGACGACAGCGCTGACCTTCCGCTGATCACCGACCGCGGGCGTCTCGTACAGCTCTGGACCAAGGGTGGCCCCGCAGTTAGAGCAATGGCAGAAGTGGCCTTGACGGGCACTGACGCTGACGTTCGTCGTTTCCTTGAACGCGAGAAGGACTTCGCTGAGATCAGCGATGACCGCATGGACGCAACGCGGCTCGGAACCGTAGGCGGTCCTTCACTGCACAAGGCAGCGCTGAAGGCTCTCAACAGTTCATCAGCGCACCCCGAGGAACTGCGTTCCTTCCTCAAGGATGGGTGGAAGGCGCCGCTGGAGACCGACCAGCGCATGCAGGTCACCCAGATCGGGAACGCCGGCGGCCCGGTCGTCAAAGAAGCCGCTAATGCAGCACTGCGTGGCTCCATTGATGACGTCCGCAAGTTCTTGGACGACGGACGATATGCAGCCCGTGACAACGACGACCGGATGCATGTCACGCAGATCATGAGCTCCGGCGGTCCGGCGACCAAGGAAGCCGCCAAGACCGCACTTCGCGGATCCATTCTCGGCATCCGTGAATTCCTGGAGGTCGGCCAGTACATCGCACGAAACCGTGACCAGGAGCGTGCCGGCATCGGACAACTGGCCCAGCAGGCAAAGGAAGCGGGCGAGGAGGCCAAGCGTCAGACGGAGGCCGCCAAGGCGGCCTCCGAGAAGGCGGAAAGGGCGGCGGCTTCCGCCAAGACGGCAGCGCAGACTGCCGCTGCCGAGACTCAGGCCGCGGGCAAGGATGCCGCCCGTGCAGCCGGGGCCGCCAAGCAAGCGGCGAACGCTGCTGCCAGCGCTGCGGCAGCAGCACAGGAGGCCATTGGCGCCGCACAGGCCGCCAACTACGCGGCACGCAGGGCTGCCGACGCCGCAGCACAGGCAGCCGCAGCCGCTGCCGCCGCGGCCGAGGCGGCATCACGTGCACGTGGCGCCGCAGCGGACGCCGCGATAGACGCGGGTAGTGCCGCGACCGCACGTAAAGCAGCCGAGGACGCGCACAACGCCGCGGAGGCGGCGAAAAAGTCCGGTGACGCAGCCAAGGAGGCAGAGAATGCCTCGCGCGCCGCTGGCAACGCGGTCGATGCGGCCGCGAACGCGGCAGCCAGCGCTGACGCAGCCGCCGACGCAGCTGACGAAGCCGCTGCTTACGCCGGTGAAGCCGGAGCCAAGGCTGCCGAGGCCAGGGAATGGGCGGCAACAGCGCGAAGCCAGGCAAAGGCCGCGGCCCGCGCCGCACAGCGGGCTCGGACACTGGCTTACGAAGCCGCAGATGCGGCTGCGGCGGCACGACAGGCGGCATACTCCTCTGCCCAGCACGCCGAGAACGCCGCGAAGGCAGCCGAAGAGGCAGCCAAGCACGCCGGCGAGGCGAGCAAGGCGGCTGGTGAGTCGAAAGTCCACGCACAGAAGGCCAAGGAAGCGGCCGATGCGGCGAACACGGCTGTGATCACCGCTAACAAGGTGCAGGAAGTCGCACGGAAGATTGAGGCCGAGGAGCTTCAGGCCCGGACCGAAACTAGGATGGAGCGGGCCAAGGCCCTCAAGCGCGATGAGGAACAGCGCAAGGCGGCGGCGGAAGTCGCTGTCAAGGAGCGCAAGGAGCTGGACGACGAAGCTGCACACCTGGCAGCGGAGGCTGCCAAGCCAGGAACCGATCAGAACGAGGTCGTCACCAAGGGCCGCAAAGTTGCACTCCTGGCTCTCAAGACCCGTGGTCCCTGGAGTCAGGCTGCCGCCAAGGCCGCTCTCTCCGGATCCGATAACGATGTCCGCGAATACGTCCTCGCCGGCTGGCAATTGGCGACGGAAGAGGACGAGCGCGCCGAGGTACAGCGCCTCGCCCGGGAGAGCGGTCTCGAATCGATCAGGAAAGCCGCCGAACAGGCTCTCAAGGGCAGTGCTCAGCAGATTGGCGAGTTCCTGAGCATTGGTCAGCATGAGGCGGCGCTGACCGACTATCGCTTGCGGATCACCCAGATCGGTAACAACGGCGGACAGTACCTCAAGGAGGCGGCTCGCGACGCACTCAAGGATGGCTCAGCGGCCAAACTTCGCCAGTTCCTCGGCGAGGGTCAGTACATAGCCGCGCAGACCGACGAGCGCCTGACCGCAACTCAGTTGATGGCCCACGGCGGTCCCGAGACCATGGCTGCCGCGAAGGTCGCGCTCGAGGGCACAGCAGCATCACTGCACGACTTCATCCAGGTCGGGCAGTACATGACTGCTCGTGCCGACCACTTGACCGCCACTCACGTGGCTGTGGTCAAGAAACTCATTGCAGAGGTCGCTGTCGCAGCAGCGATGGCGCAGAAGAACTCGGCCGAAGCCGCAGTCGCCGCGGCCAACGCGAAAAAGGCCGAGCAAGAGGCAAAGCAAGCCGCTGACCTGGCCAAGTCTGAGGCGGGCAAGGCCAAGGAATACGCTGCGCAGGCCAACCAGTCCGCTAAGGAGGCTGCGGCATCAGCAATTGAGGCCGCCGCGTCGGCCAGGACCGCCCGTGACGCAGCCTCGGCGGCTGCCAAGGATGCCGAGGCAGCCGAGGCGTACGCCGACGAAGCCGAAGCATCGGCGGCGTGGGCACGCGAGCAGGCGAACGATGCCTACGCGGCATCCGCTGAGGCACGCACCTACGCCGAGCAGGCAGGCAGGGACGCTACCGCCGCCAAAGTCGAGGCGGCGAAGGCCAAAGCCCGCGTTGCGGAACTGCGCGAGAAGGAACGCATCCAAGCCTGGGCCAAGGAGATCGCGGAACGGGAGCAGAGGGAGAAGGACCAAGCCGAAGCAGAGCGGCGGCTGAACGACGAGATCGAGAAGCTTGCCAAGGAGCAGGCGAAGAAGTGCTCCGGTTGGCGTCAACTCGATCCGCGCTGCTACCAGGACATGGACTACATCCTGGCCGAGTTCTTCGGAGCCGGGGACGTTGCCGACTGCGGTTCGGATCCTGCCTGGTCGCCGTGCCTCTGGGCTTTGGCGGCCGTCGGGCCGGGGAAGGTCTTCAAGGGCAAGAAGTACGCCAAGCTCGTCGATGACATCGCCCACGGGACGAGGGTCGGCCGGGCTGCGGAGCGCATCGAAGGTGCACGCAAGGTCCTTCTCGGCAAGGACGGTAAGCCCTTCGGCTGGAACGACAAGGGTGACGTCTGGATGATCGAGCAGAACCACGTCCTGGACCTGAGAAAGGGTCTCCACGAGAGTCTGGGGAAGCCGGACATCACCAGGGATATTCCCGGCAAGGGAAAGATTGAGGTCTGGTCCACGGACAGCGGGAACGTGCAGTACCGCAGCTACAGTAAGAGCGGCAAGGAAAAAGGCAGGGACTTCGATCCCACCGTCGAGGTGACCGGAGATCTGAAGCAGGAGTTCGGCTTCGAGAAATACCATGGGGAGTAGCAGATGAAGTAGCATCTCCCCGGCCGGTCCAAGAGCCCCAGACGGTGAATGTGGTGGCGCCTCCTGACACAGGGGGCGCCACCCACCCGGCAGGGATGAGGCTTCTGAAGCCAAAGAAACGCACTCACAACTGTGGCAACTGCCCGTGCGGTCCCTCGATTTCCAGAGTGTCCAATCACCCATTGCGAGAAGGTCTCATGCTGAAACCCGTACCGGACAGCGACCCGATGGGCGGAATGCGCCCGCTCCTGGAACAGGATGATGCTTTGACGGGTTACGAGCCGGAGAACTATCCGGACAATTGCTGGGTTCTCCACGCCGCCTACCGGGGAGCTGACCGAGTTCTCTGGCGTGACGAAGTGACCAGCATGGGCCAGAGCTGGGAAGCCTGGCAGCGAAATCCGAACTGGCGAGTCCTCCAAGGGCGATTCCGGTCGCCCGAGGCGATCGCTCCCAGTGAAGGGCAACCGGACCGGCAGAGTCTGGCCCGGCTGGTCAAGGTCCTTGCCAGGCACAGTGCCGAGGGCTTGGACACCGAGTGCTATTGGGCTCAGGCCTATGTGGAAGACCTTGTCCGCCCAACCGTCGTAGCCCATGAGGGCGCTCTTCGGGAAGGGGTGGCTCACTATGACATCTGCGAAGACCCGCACTCCGGAGTCTCTCTGAAGTTTCCTGCACAGTGGTGGGCCAAGGACCAGTCCTGGTACGTCCTGACCGACTGGGACATGAGTGCCACCCAAGTCTTCGGGGATCAGTCACTCATCTTGGACCTACTTGCGGACGACTGGCTTGAGGCCGTACGACTCCCTTAGTGCAGCGCCGTGTTGATCCTTCGGGGATTCATGCGGCTTGGCGTGGGCTGCCGTTGTAGGTCCAGTGGTAGGGCTTGGCGTCGTGTTCGTCGTAGGCCAGGACGAAGGTGGCGCTCGACGATGCCGGTGAAGGGAACCCCGCGCCGCACGACATACTCCCGGCGGATTACTCCGGTACCTCGCGGGGGCTACGAACGACACAAACAACACCGGAATGTTTGCATCGACGGGCTGATTCGGTGCGGAGCTGCGGAACCTAGCGTCGATCCCATGAAACGCAACCGCCGTATCAGCGCCGTCGCGGCGCTGGCGCTCGCCGCCCTCGTCACCGGAACCGGCGCCGGGTTCGCCGCCACGACCACACCGTCGGCCACGCACGCGTTCGACGCCGGACCGGCCACGGCCACCGCGCCCACGCCGACCTTCCACGGCAGGCTCCCCGCGCCGACCGGCCCATTCGCCGCAGGCGAGGACATCATCCACCTCACCGACGAGAACCGCCCCGACCCGTGGGTGCCGTCATCCGGCCCCCGCCAACTGACCGTCACCATGGTCTACCCGGCCGTGCCCGGGACCGGGACTCCGGCCCCTTATATGACCCTCGCCGAGGCAGCCGGACACATCCAGCGCGCGAAGATACCGGCGAACTACGGCATCACCCCGCAGAACCTTTCCAGCGTCACCACTCACGCCTTCGACGGCGCGCGGCCGCAGAGGGGCAAGCATCCGCTGGTGCTCCTCTCACCCGGATTCGGGGACCCGCGCATGGTGCTCACCTCGCTCGCGACCGACCTGGCCAGTCACGGCTACGTTGTCGCGCTCGTCGGCCCCACCCACGAGGACAGCGGCGAAACGCTGGCGAACGGCCAGACGCCGCCGTGCGCGATCTGCGATGACCCGCACCGCGATATGAACACGGTCACCGCCAGCCGCGCGCTGGACATGTCCTTCGTTATCGACCAGTTGACGCATGGCAATACCGCGTGGCGCCTGGCACACCTCATCGACAAGCACAAGATCGGCATGGCCGGACACTCCATCGGCGGAGCGGCGGCCGTCACCACGATGATCGCCGACCCGCGAGTACGGGCCGGGGTGAACATGGACGGCACGTTCTACCCGGTCCCGATGCCCGGCCAGATCAACCGGCCGTTCCTCATGCTGGGCGAGGTGCCCGACTCCGCGCCCGGCGACGACTACACCGATTGGGAGCACACCTGGGCCGCCCTCGGCGGCTACAAGAAGTGGCTGGCGGTCACCGGCGCCAACCACCCCAGCTTCACCGACGTGGACCTGCTCGAGGAGCAGGCCGGATTCCCGACGCCGCCCCTCGACCCCGAACGTGGAATCGTGATCACGCGTGAGTATGTGAAGGCGTTCTTCGACCGGACGCTGAAGGGGATCCACAGTCCGCTGCTGGACGGCCCCTCGCCGAACAATCCGGAAGTGCTCTTCCAGCACTAGTGCGGCGCCGCGTTGACCCTTCGGCGTTCGTCGTAGGCTAGGACGAAGGTGCCGATGGCCGCGGCCAGTTGGCCGCGGGAGGCGAACTGGCCGCGGCGAAGCGGGCTACGACGCGCTCGGTCTGCTGCCCGAGGTGACCTCCGGCGGAGCATCCTGCCCTACCGTCTGCGCGGCACGAGCCCGGTGTCGAAGGCGATGATCGCCAGGTGGACGCGGTCTCGCGCCTCGAGCTTGGCGAACAGCCGCGCGACATGGGTCTTCGCCGTCGCCGCGCTGATCACCAGCCGCTCGGCTATCTCGGTGTTCGACAGTCCCTGTCCGACCAGCGCCAGCACCTCGCGTTCCCGGTCGGTGATCCCCGCGATGGGACTCGGGTCCGCGGCGGGCTCGGCGTCCGGTTCGGGGGCCGCAGGGCCGGACGTTCCGGCGAAGTCCGCGATCAGCCGTCGGGTCACGCTCGGCGCGAGCAACGCGTCACCGGCCGCCACCACGCGGATCGCGTCCAGGATCGCGTCCAGGGCCATGCTCTTGAGCAGGAATCCGCTGGCCCCGGCGCGCAGTGCGCCATAGACGTACTCGTCGTCGTCGAAGGTCGTCAGCACCAGCACCTTGGGCGGGTCCGGCTCGGCGGTCGCCTGCCGGGTCGCCTCGATCCCGTCCATGCCGGGCATCCGGATGTCCATCACCACGACGTCCGGCCGCAGTTCACGCACCAGGCGTACCGCCTCGCGGCCGTCGCCGGCCTCGCCGACCACCTTCAGGTCGTCGGTGTCGCCGATCAGGATCCGGAGCCCGACCAGCATCAGGGGTTGGTCATCGACCAGCAGCACCCGCACGCTCATGCCGGGAGGCTCGCCGTCACCCGGAATCCGCCCTCCGGACGCCGGCCGGCGCTGAACTGGCCGGACAGCAATGTGACGCGCTCGCGCATGCCGAGCAGGCCGAAGCCGCTCCCGCCGGCCGCGGAGTGCCTCGGACGGCCCGGCCCGCCGGAACCGTCGTCCCCGTCGTCCACCACCTCGATCGTCACCTTTTCCGGCTCGTAACCGACCGCAACCCGGCACGTTCGCGCCCCGGAATGCCGCACCACGTTGGTCACCGACTCCTGGATGATCCGGAACGCCGACAGTTCGATCTCCGGCGGCAGCGGACGCTGCTCGCCCCGCCAGGTCACCTGGACCCGCACCCCGGCGCCGGCCGTGCGTTCGGCGAGCTGCGGGACGTCGGCCAGGCTGCCGGCCGGCGCCAGCGGAGCGGCCCCCGGCATGGCGTCGTCCGGCTCGGCGCGGCGGAGCGCCCCGAGCATGCGCTGCAGTTCGAGCAGCGTCTGGCGGCTGGTGGACTCGATGCCGGTCAGCGCCTGCCGCGTCTGCTCGGGCTTGGTCTCCACGACCCGCGCCGCCGCTCCCGACAGCACCGTGATGATCCCGATGCTGTGCGCGACGCTGTCGTGCAGTTCACGGGCGATCCGCAGCCGCTCGGCCATGACGGCGCGGGCCGCCCTCTGCTCGTGCAGGGCTTCGAGGTATTCACGGCGTTTGCGATACACGCCTCCGAAGACCCAGGCGACCGCGAACCACAACGCGATCCCCCCGGTCCACTGGGCCGCGTCGCTGACGGTCTTCCCGGGGTAGCCGTGGAGGTCGTTGACGAACGCGGCCGCGACGCCTGCGACGGAGCCGACGGCGGCCGCCTTCGGCCGCCGGGCGGCGAGGTACCCGGCCAAGGCGACGAGCAGGACGAACACGATCACGGGCTGCGCGCCGAAGAGGTCGCCGAGGACTGATTCGCCCAGGATCACCGCGAAGACGGTCGCCGGCAGACGGCGCACCAGCAGAACCGGAAGGGCGAGCACGACGTACAGACCCAGCATCTCGACGGGCTCGAGGTCGGGGAACCGGAACAGGCCGTCCGCAGGGGCCGGCATCGTCCAGGGGAGCAGCATCGCGTAGCAGCAGGCGGTGGCCGGCACCACGGCCTGTGACATCAGCCAGGTCACGCGCTTCGATGTCGAGAGACGCTGGAGAAGCTCTTCCATCCGGAGATCGTATTCAGCGGCGTCGGCCCTGCGCGTCGCCCCGGGGATGTACGCCGGGTACACCGCCGGGCCGATGGCCTGGGGGAGAGCTGACATCCGCCGGCCGACGCGATGGATCAGGGTCCGTTCCTAGGTTCATGGCCATGACGAATCCGCCGATGATCGCTCTCCAGGACGCGATAAAGAAGTACGACGACGGCCCGCCCGCGCTGGCCGGTGTGACCTTGTCCGTGGCGTCCGGTGATTGCGTGGCGATCCTCGGCCATTCCGGCAGCGGGAAGTCCACGCTGCTGAATCTGATCGCCGGTCTGGACAAGCCTTCCAGTGGCACCGTGACCGTCAACGGCACCCGCGTCGATCAGCTCGGTGAGGCCGGTTCGGCGAAGTACCGCCGGGCCTCGATCGGCATGATCTTCCAGTTCTTCAATCTGCTCGATGACCTGACCGTGTTGGACAACGTCATGGTTCCGGCGCAGCTGGCCGGGATGGGCAAGGGTGAGGCGAAGCGGCGGGCCATCGAGCTGCTCGGCTCGCTGGGCATCGACCGGCATGCCAAGGCCTACCCGCAGCGGCTGTCCGGCGGGCAACGGCAGCGGGTGGCGGTGGCCAGGGCCCTGATGAACAAGCCGGCGCTGCTGCTGGCCGACGAGCCCACCGGCGCGCTGGACTCGAGCTCGGCCGAGGATGTGCGCCGGCTGCTGCTGGACCTGAACAGCGAGGGCCAGACCATCGTGTTGGTGACCCACGATGTGCAGTTGGCCGCGAGCACCGCGCGCCGCACGATCGAGTTGGTGGACGGCGCGGTCAAGCGGGACGTCGTCAACGACGGCAGCGGTACCGGCCTGGCCGCCCGCACGCCGCTGACCCGTCCGGCGGGAGCGGTCGGATGACACTGCGCAAGCCCCTGATGCCCCGGCGCCTCTTCGAGGCCGGATTCCGGCCCGTGGCCCGCCTGTTGCCGGAGGTGAGCCGGTGAGCGCGCTCGGCAAGGTCGTACGCTCCGGCGTGGGCCGGCGTCGGATCCAGTCCATCGTGATGGCCCTGACGACGTTCGCCGCGGTGACGTCCTCAGTACTCTCCCTCGGCCTGCTGGCCGTTGTGCAGGCCCCGTTCGACCACGCCTTCAGTGCCCGGAACGGGGCGCACCTGGCGGTCCAGTTCGACGGTTCGAAGGCCACGGCCGCGCAGGCCGCCGCCACCGCGCACGCCGCCGGCGTCACCGAGGCGGCCGGGCCGTACCCGATCGCCGCGGCCCTGGACACGACCGTCGGCACGGACTGCCCCAAGAAGGATTTCGCCGGTCACGACAACGGTCCGATCACCGTCACCACCCGGCCCGGCCTGGGCAGCACCTCCGGGATGGACCAACTCGTGCTGACCCGGGGGCGCTGGCCGGCCGGCCGGGGCGAGATCGCCCTGCCGTGGCAGCACTATGCCACCGTCTGCTTCGGCGATTCGGTGGTGTTCTCCTCCCTGCCGGGCAAGCCGTCGTTCAAGGTCGTCGGCTTCGGCGGCTCGGTGACCAACAGCGCGACCGCCTTCGCCACCGCCGACGGTTTCGCGCGGCTCACCGCCGCCGGTGCCAGGTCCGACATGCAGATGCTCTACCGGTTCGCCAAGGCCGGGACCGACGCCGACATCGCCACCGACAAGCAGGCGGTGGCCGCCGCTGCGCCGGCCGGCGCGGTCGAGAGCGGACAGTCGTACCTGACCGCGAAGCAGCAGGCCGGCGGCAACGCCAGGGCCTATGTGCCGTTCCTGATCGGCTTCGGGATCCTAGGGCTGTTGATGTCGGTGCTGATCATCGCGATCGTGGTCAGCGGGGCTGTGGCGTCGGGAATCCGGCGTATCGGGATTCTGAAGTCGTTGGGCTTCACCCCCTCGCAGGTGGCCCGCGCCTACACCGCGCAGGCCATGATCCCGGCGACACTCGGCCTGGTGCTCGGCACGGTTTCCGGCAATCTCCTGGCTGTGCCGATCCTGGACGAGGCCACCAAGCAGCTCGGCGCGGCCAGTGCCACGATTCCGTGGTGGGTCAGCGCCGTGGTGCCGCTGGGCACCCTGCTGATCGTCGGCACCACGGCTTTGATCCCGGCACTGCGGGCCGGCCGGATGCCGACGGTGCAGGCCCTGGTGGCCGGCCGCGCCCCCAGGGCCGGGGCCGGTCGGACGGCGCAGCGCCTTGCCTCGCGGCTGCCGCTGCCCCGGGCCATGTCGCTGGGGCTGGCCCAGCCCTTCGCCCGGCCGGCCCGGGCCGTACTGGTCGGTGCGGCGGTGCTGTTCGGCGTGGTGAGTGCCACGTTCGCGGTGGGGCTGGAGTCCGCGTTCAACAAGTACCTGGACACCAGTACCTCAGGCTTCAACGTCGCGTCGGAGTTCGTGGAACCCACCGCCGACGTAGGCGTGCCCTGGGGTCGCTACGGCCCCAACGACCCGCGCAGGCCACACCTGGATGCCGCCAAGGTCGCCGCCGCGCTCGCCAAGACCCCGGGCACAAAGGCCGCTTTCGGCTGGGGCGAGAGCGGCGCGACCATCGTCGGCGCCCCGCCCGGCGGCGAACCGCCGAGGGTGTTCACGGTCACCGGCGACTTCTCCTGGACGAACATGGAGCTGCTGTCCGGCCGCTGGTTCTCGGCGCCCGGCGAGGCCGTGGTCGGCGACAAGCTGGCCACGACGGTGGGGATCCACGTCGGTGACAACGTCACCGTGGTGCAGCAGAACAAGCAACTGCCGCTGAAGGTCGTCGGCATCAACTTCGACACCAACGTGGGCGACTACACGGTCATGACGGACGCGGCCACCTTCACCGCCGCCGGTCTGGCCCCGCACATCGAGCAGTTCAACGTCGAGCTGGCCTCGAACGTCAGCGGACCGGACTGGTCCACCTCAGCCGCCGCCGCGCTGACCCCGCTGAACGCCTCGGTCCAGCCGCACTCGGACGGGGGCAAGAACATCGTGATGATCATCATGGGCACCCTGGTGGCCACGCTCACGCTGATGATGGTGGCGGTCGCCGCGCTCGGGGTGCTGAGCATGGTGGTGCAGGACACCCGGGAGCGGGTTCATGATCTGGGGATCTTCAAGGCCCTTGGGATGACGCCCAAGCAGACCATTGCGATGGTGCTGACCTCGGTGTCCCTCACCGGCCTGATCGCCGGGCTGATCGGGGTCCCGCTCGGGGCCGCGGTGGAGAAGGCGACGCTGACCCCGATGGGGAACGCGATCGGCCGGCACCTGCCGCCGAGCGTCTCCCACGTCTACACCGCCGGGCTGCTCATCCCCCTGCTGGCCGGCGGGATCGTGATCGCCCTGCTCGGCGCACTGCCGCCGGCCGGCTGGGCGGCACGGACCCGGACCGCCACCGCACTGCGGACCGAGTAGGACCGGGCAGAGCCGCCATCGGGTGCGCCATCGGGGCGGTGTCCAGGTACTGCCCACTTGAACAGGCGGCCAAGCGCCTCCCAGAGCACCGCCGATCACGCCTTGCGCCTGTGCCGGCACGGCAGCGGCCGCGGTGAACCCGATGGTGGAGGAACGGGCGATCCTGCGGGGGGCTTCCCGCCAAGAGGCCCCCTACCCGCCCCCGTACCGCACCCGCATCTCCTTGATCCCGTTCAGCCATGCCGACCGTAACCGCCGTGGCTCGCCCGCGAGTTGGATGTCGGGCATGGTGTCGGCGATGGCGGCGAAGAGGAGGTCCATTTCCAGGATGGCCAGGGACTTGCCCAGGCAGAAGTGCGGGCCGCCGCCGCCGAAGCCCAGGTGGGGATTGGGGTCGCGGGTGATGTCGAAGGTGTCGGGGGAGTCGAAGACCTCGGGGTCGCGGTTGGCGGAGGCGTAGAAGAGGCCGATGCGCTGGCCGGCGGTGATGGGGACGCCGCCCAGTTCGGTGTCATGGGTGGCGGTGCGCTGGAAGGCGGTGACCGGGGTGGCCCAGCGGACGATCTCCTCGGCGGTGGTGGCGGGGCGGGAGTGGCGGTAGAGGTCCCACTGGTCGGGGTGGGTGAGGAAGGCGTGCATGCCATGGGTGATGGCATTGCGGGTGGTCTCGTTTCCGGCCACGGCGAGCAGCAGGACGAACAGGCCGAACTCATCGGAGCGGAGGTTGCCCTGGTCCTCGGCGGCCATCAGGCGGGTGACGATGTCGTCGGCGGGACAGGCCGTCCGTGCAGTGGCCAACTCCATGGCGTAGGCGACCAGTTCGGCGGCGGCCTCGACGCCCGGCCGGTGATCGGCGGCCAGTTCGGGATCGTCATAGGCGATCATTGTGTTGGACCAGTCGAAGATCTTCGCCCGGTCGCGCTGGGGGATGCCGATCAGCTCGGCGATGGCCTGGAGCGGGAGTTCGCAGGCGATATCGGTGACAAAGTCACCGCCGCCCCTGGCGCGCGCCCGCTCCACAATGGCCCCGGCGCGCTCATGCAGTGCCTCGCGCAGGGCGCGGATGGCGCGCGGAGTGAAGCCGCGCTGGACGATCTGGCGCACCCGGGTGTGCTCCGGAGGGTCCATATTGAGCATCATCAGCCGCTGGGCGTCGATGTGTTCGGGCCGGATGTCCGGACGGAAGCGGATCACGGCGGTGTTGCGGGCGGAGGAGAAATCCTCGGGGCGGAGCGAGGCTTCGCGTACATCGGCGTGGCGGGTCACCACCCAGTAGCCGTTGTCGCCGAAGCCCGCGATGCCGGGCGGCTGGGCGTTCCACCACACCGGCGCGGTACGCCGCAGCAGGGCGAACTCCGGGAACGGTACACGGTGGTGGTAGAGGCCGGGGTCGGTGAAGTCGAAGCCGTCCGGCAGGGCGGGGCAGGTCATGGCGACCACTCCTCGGGGGGTGCCGACGCTTCGTCTGACGCAGCGTCAGCCAACTGGCCCGACGCTAACTCCGGGCCCCGGACAAGGCAATGAAGGCGACGCCATCTGTTGCCCGGCGCGGCTTTGCGCGACCCTTGCGTACCGGCGGTAGCAGCGCGTAGGACTGGGATCGCGGGCATCCGGGAGAGGACGAGTCATGGCGGCAGAACCTGTCATCGTCGAGGCCGTACGCACCCCCATCGGCAAGCGCGGCGGCGCGCTGGCCAATCTCCATCCCGCCTATCTGCTGGGGGAGACCTACCGGGAAGTGCTCGCCCGCACCGGCATCCAGCCCGACTGTGTGGAACAGATCGTCGGCGGCACGGTCACCCACGCCGGCGAGCAGTCGATGAACCCGGTGCGCACGGCATGGCTGGCCATGGGGCTGCCGTATGAGACGGCGGCCACCACCGTGGACTGCCAGTGCGGCTCGTCCCAGCAGGCCAACCACCTGGTGGCCAACATGATCGCCTGCGGGGTGATCGACATAGGCATCGGCTGCGGACTGGAGGCCATGTCCCGGGTGCCGCTGGGCAGCGGCTCCCGGCACGGGCCGGGCAGACCCTTCCCCGACGAGTGGAATGTGGACCTGCCCAACCAGTTCGAGGCCGCCGAGCGGATCGCCCGCCGGCGCGGACTGACCAGGGCCGATGTGGATGCCCAGGGGCTCCGCTCCCAGGAACGGGCCGCCCGCGCCTGGGCGGAGGAGCGCTTCAAGCGCGAGACCTTCGCGGTCCAGGTGCCCACCACCGAGGAGGAGCAGCTGGCCGGGCAGGGCATGTGGCGCCTGGTGGACCGGGACGAGGGGCTGCGCGACACCAGTATGGAGGCGCTGGCCCGGCTCAAGCCGGTGATGCCCACCGCCGTGCACACGGCCGGCAACTCCTCCCAGATCTCCGACGGAGCCGCCGCCCTGTTATGGGCCTCCAAACGGATGGCCCGCGCCCTGCGGCTGCGCCCCCGGGCCCGGATCGTCGCCCAGGCCCTGGTCGGCTGTGACCCGCACTTCCATCTGGACGGGCCGGTGGACGCCACCCGCGCGGTGCTGGGCAAGGCGGGGATGGCGCTGCGCGATATCGACCTGGTGGAGATCAACGAGGCCTTCGCCTCGGTGGTGTTGTCCTGGGCGCAGGTCTTCGACCAGGACCTGGAGAAGGTCA
This sequence comes from Streptomyces orinoci, assembly GCF_003121295.1. Lineage (GTDB taxonomy): Bacteria > Actinomycetota > Actinomycetes > Streptomycetales > Streptomycetaceae > Streptomyces > Streptomyces orinoci. The sequence continues at coordinate 303,534 of NZ_PHNC01000029.1, read as the reverse complement.
ATGTCAATGGCGGCGCCATAGCCCTGGGGCATCCGGTGGGGGCCACCGGGGCACGGCTGATCACCACGGCCCTGCATGAACTGGAGCGGCGGGACGGGGAGTTCGCGCTGATCACCATGTGCGCGGGCGGGGCGCTGGCGACCGGGACGATCATTCAGCGGCTGTCCTGACCGCTTCCGGTGCCAGGGCGCCCAGCACCCAGGGGACGTTCTTCTTCCCGGTGACGATGAGGACCTGCTGCTCACCGTCCCGGCATTCGATCACCCGGGAACCGCGCTGGGGAGCATCGACGGGGTCGGTGAGGTAGAGGTGGCGCACCCGCTCGACGAGCAGTGTGCGCGGCAGCGGCTTGCGCAGGATCCGGCCGTCCGGGTCGATGGTCACGGCCAGTTGACCGGGCGCGGCCACCAGAAAGCCGCCGCCGGCATAGGGGACCTGGCCGATGACCAGGCCGGGGAAGCGTTCCTCCCGCTCGGGCGTCCGGGGGGTGACCGCGAGGGAGTCGGAGGTACGCCGCCCCAGCAGGAACATCACCGCCGCGGTGACCACCAGCACGAGTGCGTCGCAGAGCGCCGTGAGCTGGAGGGCCGCGGACAGGTTCGAGGTGACGAACGGGGCGATGCAGCCGATGCCGCCGATGACGAGCGCGGCCGTCACCGGAACGTACATGCGCCGGCCCCGCCGTACGGCGGGATCGGGGCTGTGCCAGGCCCGGCGCAGCGCGTGGGCGCACCACAGGAACACACCGGCGAGCCCGGGAAGGCCCAGACCGGCCGCGGACCAGGTGCGGTATCTGCCGGCCGGGTTCTCGGCGGTGGCCTGGCGCCACCCGTGGAAGCCGACGGAGCGGATCCGGCCGCGCCAGTACGTCACGGTGACCCGGTCGCCCGGGGAGACCGAGGAGTAGACGGGGCCTGTGTTGCGCATCGCCAGGCGGTGCGCGGTGCCGTTCCGTTCGGTGAGGGACAGCCAGTGAACGGTCGTTTTGTGCACGTACTCGCTGTCGGTCCCGGTCACGGTGGCCGGCATCCGGCGCAGGCAGTCCCCGGAGCCGGAGTTCGCCGGGCACTCGGCCGCGGCGGCGAAGGCCCGCTGCTCGTGGAGGGCCCGGGGTACGGGGACGAGGAGCAGCACGGCGGCGGCGATGGCGAGGGCGAGCCCCAATGCCGCCGAGGCGACGATGCTGCCCCGTATTTGGCCCGGGCTGCGGGTGACGATGGGATGGCTCATGGCGGTTCCGTTACGAGGTCGAGGTGAAGGTGACCGGTGCCTCGAACGCCGCCCGGCGGGTGGCGCGGCGCAGGGCGCGCAGGACGAAGGGACCCAGGGTGAGGGTGGCCAGCACGGTGACCACGGCGCGGGGCAGGTCCCAGCCCAGGGAGGTGGCCAGGCAGTAGGCGGTGAAGCGGGCCAGGTTGGCGGAGAGCGGGTCGCCGGGGACAAAGGAGATCCCGGAGGCGAGCGAGCCGATATAGGGCCAGCCCTGGAGGTTCATCACCGTGCCGTAGAGGACGGAGGACAGCGCTCCGTACCCGGCCAGCATGGCCAGTTCGGCGCGGCCGCGCAGCCGGCCGGGGCCGGGCAGCAGGCCCGCGCCCATGGACACCCAGCCCATGGCCAGCATCTGGAACGGCATCCAGGGGCCGACCCCGCCGGTGAGCAGGGCGGAGGCGAACATCGACAGGGCGCCCAGGACAAAACCGAAGCCCGGGCCGAGGACCCGGCCGGAGAGCACCATCAGGAAGAACATCGGCTCGATGCCGGCGGTGCCGGCGCCCAGCGGGCGCAGGGCGGCGCCGGCGGCGGCCAGTACGCCGAGCATGGCGATGGCCTTGGCGTCCAGACCGGTGTCGGCGATGGTCGCCAGGACAACGGCGAGGAGGAGGGGGAGAAGGGCGGCGAACAGGTAGGGCGCGTCATGGCTGTGCGCCAGGCCGGAGTTGCCGCTCGCCAGCAGGGGCCAGGCGAAGGCGGCCATGCCGGTGAGGGTGATCAGGGTCAGGGCGGTGATGGAACGGGGGCCCAGGCGGATGGGGTTGGGGCGGGACGCGGTGCCGGGTCCGGTGCGGGCCGTTTGCGGCTGATGGCGCCCACTCGGCGGAGCCGTATACGCGTCCGCCTGGCGCCCCTCGCGGGGCGCGGAGCCCGCCGGGGAAACGGTGCCAGGGCGGCGCCGGGGCAGCTTCATCACGGCACCAGCCCCAGCGCGTCCCGCACCTGCGCGACCGTGAGCCAGGGGGAGGGCGCCAGCACCTTCGCCACCTGGGGCGCGAACGCGGGGGAGGAGACCACGACTTCGGCGGTCGGCCCGTCGGCCACCACCTCGCCCTCGGCGAGAATCACCACCCGGTGCGCCAGCTCCGCGGCCAGCTCCACATCATGGGTGGCCAGCACGATCGCATGGCCCTCGGCCGCGAGCACGCGCAGGATCTCCACCAGGCGGGCCTTGGCCGCGTAGTCCAGGCCCCGGGTGGGCTCGTCCAGCAGGAGCAGCGGCGGACGGGCGGTGAGCACCACGGCCAGGGCCAGGGCCAGGCGCTGGCCCTCGGAGAGGTCACGGGGGTGGGTGGCGTCGGCCACCTCCGGCAGCAGCTCGGACACCAGCGCCCGGCAGGTGCCGGGCGCGGCCTCCGCGTCCCGGTCGGCGGCCGCGCATTCGGCGGCCACCGTGTCGGCGTACAGCAGATCGCGCGGCTCCTGCGGCACCAGGCCCACCCGGCGCAGCAGTTGGCGCGGGCCGGTGCGGTGCGGCTCCAGGCCGCCCACCCGGGCCGAACCCCGGGCGGGGGCGTGCATGCCGACCAGGGTCTTCAACAGGGTTGACTTCCCCGCCCCGTTGCGGCCCATCAGGGCCACCGTCTCCCCGGCGCCCACCCGCAGGTCCACCCCGCGCAGCGCGTCCAGGCTGCCATGCCGCACCACCAGGGCGGAGGTCTCGGCGGCGGGTGCGGTGGACGGCTCCATGGAGCGTCGGCCCAACAGCCTTGGACGCGGGCGCTGTTGCGGCACCAGGGGCGCCGGGGGCGCCGGGGACACCGGCGGCGGGGTACGGTCCGCGAGCCGTTCACGCAGCGGGGCAGCCTTGCGGCGGGCGTCGCGTACCGACAGCGGCAGCGGGGACCAGCCCGCGATCCGGCCCAGGCCGACCACCGGCGGATGCACCGGTGAGCGGGCCATGATCTCGGCCGGGTCGCCGGCCACGGGGGCGGCGCCCGGCGCGGGCAGCAGGATGACTTGGTCCGCGTACTGCACCACCCGCTCCAGCCGGTGCTCGGCCAGCAGCACCGTGGTACCCAGGTCGTGCACCAGGCGTTGCAGCACCGCCAGCACCTCCTCGGCGGCGGCCGGGTCCAGGGCGGAGGTCGGCTCGTCCAGCACCAGCACCTTGGGGTGGGTGGTGAGCACCGAGCCGATGGCCACCCGCTGGCGCTGGCCGCCGGAGAGGGTGGCGATGGGCCGGGAGCGCAGGGCCTCCAGGCCCAGCAGGTCCAGGGTTTCCTCCACCCGGCGGCGCATGGTGTCGGCGGGCAGGCCCAGCGACTCCATGCCATAGGCCAGTTCGTCCTCCACGGTGTCGGTGACGAAATGCGCCATCGGGTCCTGGCCCACCATGCCCACCACATCGGCGAGTTCACGCGGCCGATGGGTACGGGTGTCGCGCCCGGCCACGGTGACCCGGCCGCGCAGGGTGCCGCCGGTGAAGTGCGGCACCAGTCCGCCGACCGCGCCCAGCAGGGTTGACTTGCCGACCCCGGAGGGGCCGACCAGCAGGCACAACTCGCCCTCGGGGATGGTCAGTTCCACATCCCGCAGGGCGGGTGCGGCGGCGCCGTCATAGCTGACCGATACCTGCTCGAAGCGGATCACCGGGCGGAGTCTCCTTTCTGGGTGCGCGGTTGGGTACGGGCCTGGGTAGGCGGGTGGGCGCGGGCCTCGGTATGCGGGTGGGTTCGGGTCTGGGCAGGCGGCTCGGTAGGGGCCTGGGTGCGCGGCTCGGTGCGGGCCTCGTTATGCGGCTGGGTACGGGCCTGGGCAGGCGGCGCGGTACGGCCCCGCGTGCGCGGCGGTGCGGGCGCCAGGAAGGCCGGCGCCAGCCCGATCAGCAGCGTGGCGGCCGGCCACAGCGGCAGCCGGGGCGCGGTCAGCGGTACGGCGGAGGGGTGCAGCGCCCCGGGGGCCTGCGAACCGGCCACGATCATCAGCGCGGCGACCCCGGCCCCGGAGCCGGCCACCAGCCACTCCCGCAACCCCCAGGCGTCCGGCCGGTAGCGGGTGCGTACCGAGCGGCGGCCGCCCAGGCGCAGCCCGGCAAGGGCCGCCAGCACCCCGGCCAGCAACAGCGGCATGCCGTACCCCGCGCCCTGGTCGGCCAGCAGACCGTAGGTTCCGGCGCACACCCCCAGCAGACCGCCCAGGGTCAGGGCCGAGGTGGTGTGCCGTACCGCACGCGGGACTTGGGCGGTACGGCCGTAGCCACGGGAGTCCATGGCCGCCGCCAGCGCCACCGAACGCTCCAGCGCGCCCTCCAGCACCGGCAGTCCCACCTGGAGCAGGGCCTTGAGGCCCCGGTCCGGGCGGCCGCGCAACCGCCGTGCGGCGCGCAGCCGTTGGACGTCCGCCACCAGATTGGGGGCGAAGGTCATCGCCACCACCACCGCCACTCCCGCCTCATAGAGCGCGCCCGGCAGCGACTTCAGCAACCGGGCCGGATTCGCCAGGGCGTTGGCGGCGCCCACACAGATCAGCAGGGCGGCCAGCTTGAGCGCGTCATAGAGGGCGAAGACCAGCCCCTCGGCGGTGACCCGGCCCCCCAGCCGCACCCCGCGCGCCCAGTCGGGCAGCGGGACTTCCGGCAGGGTGAGCACGGTGTGCGTACCGGGGATGGGGGAGCCGAGCAGCACCGCGAACACCAGCCGGATGACGATCACGGCCAGGCCCAGCCTGAGGAAGGCGCCATAGGAGCGGGCCCAGGGCGCCTCGGTGCGCCGGGCCGCCACCACATAGCCCGCCACCGCCACCAGCAGGCACAGCAGCAGCGGATTGGTAGTGCGGGAGGCGGCGGTGGCCAGGCCCAGCGCCCATATCCACCACGCGCCCGCGTGCAACTCCCGGGGGCGCGCCTGCCCCGCGCTCATCCGCGCCGGCGGCGCGCCTGCCACAGGGCGCCGGCGCCCAGCAGAACCACGGCCGCGATGGCGGCGATCATCCCCACGGACGGCCCCTCGCCGCCCTCGCTCTTGGCTCCGCTCTCGGTGCCGGAGTGCTTTCCGCCCTCGACCTGCTCGCCACAACCCGCCCTGGGATAGCCCGAGATGGCGCACAGCAGCGCGGCGGAGTTGTACCGCAGCGGCTTGGCCACCGCGGCCAGCGCGTCACCGGCACTGGCGTCACCGGGCAGTTGGGCACAGGCGGTACGGCCGGCGGGCGGCCGCTCGTTGTCGGGGGCGTCCTCGGCGGTCCCGAAGTCCAGCACCACGGCCACCCGCTTATGGCCCGCCTGGGCGGGTGTGTTCCGGCAGACGGCCGCGAAGCCGGGCTCCGTACGCGGCTTGGCGGCGTTGGCGGAGTCCTGGCTGACGGCGAAGCGGAAGCCGATGCTCTGGCCGTCGGCCGGGCGGGCCTGGGCCGGGCCCTGGGTGGCGTAGGTCCAGCTCTTGCCGTCGCCGCTCTGCCAGAACGACCAGTAGCGGTACCCGGCGGCCTGCGCCGGGGCGGCACCGAGGAGGGCGAGCAGCCCGGCGATCAGCAGGGCGCCCGCTGTGCGGGCCCTGGTCACGACTGCTGCTTCTTGCGGCCGCTGAGCAGGAAGCCGACGCCGATCCCGGCCACCAGGCAGACCCCGACGAACCACCAGACGCCGAAGGTGGTGCCCTTCTCCTTCTTCTTCTCCTCCTGCTGGGTGGGCGTGGCGGCGGGCTTGGGGCCGGTGGCGTTCAGCTGGGCCACCAGGTCGGTGCCGGCGAAGTCACGCGGGTCGGCACCGGCCGCATGGGCGGCCAGCACCAGCTTGGCCAGCCGGCCGGGGTCGCCCTGGCCGGAGTCGCCCTTGGCCCACTGCACGGCCTTGGCGTCCTTGGACTCCAGCCACTTCAGCGGCTTTTCGGCCGCCTGCCGGTGGCCGCCCGCGGCCAGGGCGGTCACCGCGTCGGCGGTCACCCCGAAGTCCGGGCCCTTGGGGGCGCCCGGCATGGAGGACTCCAGGTGGTCACCGGTCGCGTCGAGCTTCTTCACCAGGTAGGCGGAAGCGGCCGAGGAGGCGGCCTGCGGGTCCTTGGCCCCCTTGACCCCGTTGCCCTGCTTGCAGTCCAGCGGCTGGACCGGCTTGTCGTCCTTGCCCGCCGGCGGCACCAGGTATCCCTTGCCCAGGGCGGCCAGCGCCGAGGCGGCGGAGGCGGAGTTGTCGGCGGTCAGCTGCCCGTTCTGCGGGGCCCAGCCGAAGGCGCCCTGGTCATCGCCCTTGGCGTCACAGCCCAGCTGGAAGGTGAGCAGGGCGTCATAGGGGCTCTTGCCGCTCTTGGCGGTGACCTTGGCCGGGTCCTTCCCGGCCGCCGCCAGGGCGCCGATGGCGGCGGCGGTGGAGTTGGAGTTGCTGGTCTCGCCGGGGCCCATGCCCCAGCCGCCGTCCGCGTTCTGGTGCGCGGTGAGCCAGTCCAGGCCCTTCTTGACCTGCTCACCGCGCCCGCCCACGGCGGCCAGCGCCTGTACGGCCACGGCCGTGTTGTCGGTGAACTCACCCTTGTGCTCATCGCAGGGCTTGCCGGTGTCGGCCCGGAAGCCCGGGTAGCCGCCGTCCGCGCACTGCTGTCCGGCCAGCCAGTCCACCGCCTGCGGGGCCGGGCTGACCCCGGCCGCGTTCTGCGCCAGGAAGGCCAGCGACTGGCGGAAGACGCCGTCGAACTTGGGGTCCGAGCTGCCGTACAGGCCCGGCACCTTGGGTGCCGGGGAGGAGTCGGCGGACGCGGCGGTCACACCGGTGGTGGCGAACAGGGCGATCGCGCCCAGAATCGCGGAGGTCCGGCGCGTGGCGGAGCGGGGGGCCATGGTTAGGGGTGCCTCTCAGACATCGGACGCCGGGTTTTTACCGGGTTTCCGGACATTTTAGCGGGCGCTTAGTGGGCACTTACCGGGCGGTTGCGTCAGCGGGTGCGGCCGCTGGTCAGCAGGTCCGGCCGCCGGGTACGGACTGGTCCCGCCTACCGGCCCCGCAGTGGCCCCGCCCACCGACCCGGAGTGATCCCGCCCACCGACTCCGGAGTGATCCCGGCCGCCGGGGACATTGCCGGGCGGCCCGGCCGGTGCTACCACGTCTGACATGGCGTCAGATTCGGCAGCTTTGGAGCACCGGCAGCTCTTCATCGGCGGGGTGCTGACGGACCCCGCCACCGACGAGGTGATCGAGGTCGTCTCACCGCACAGCGAGCAGGTCATCGGGCGGGTGCCGCACGCCTCGTACCCGGATGTGGACCGCGCGGTGGCGGCCGCCAGGGCCGCCTTCCCCGGCTGGGCCGCCCGGCCGCCGGAGGAGCGGATCGAGATCGTCACCCGGATCAAGGACGGCCTGGCCGCCCGCTATGAGGAGATCGGCCGGCTGATCTCCGCCCAGAACGGCTCACCCTGCTCCTGGAGCCTGCTCGCCCAGGCGCTGGGCGCGGTGATGGTCTGGGACGGCGCGCTCAGGGTCGCCCGCGAACAGTGCTACGAGGAGCGCCGCACCGGCGCGCTGGGCCCGCTGCTGGTGCGGCGCGAACCGGTGGGCGTGGTGGCGGCGGTGGTGCCCTGGAACGTCCCCCAGTTCGCCGCGGCCGCCAAGCTGGCGCCCGCGCTGCTGGCCGGCTGCCCGGTGGTACTCAAACCGGCCCCCGAGACCCCGCTGGACGCCTATCTGCTGGCCGAGATCGCCGCCGGGGCCGGGCTGCCGGAGGGGGTGCTGTCGGTACTGCCCGGCGGCAGCCAGACCGGCGAGTACCTGGTCGGCCACCCCGGCGTGGACAAGGTCTCCTTCACCGGCTCGGTCGCCGCGGGCAAGCGGGTGATGGCCGTGGCCGCCCGTGAACTCACCCGCGTAACCCTGGAGTTGGGCGGTAAGTCGGCGGCCGTGATACTCCCCGACGCCGACCCGGACACGGCGGTGGCCGGAGTCGTCCCCGCCGCCTGGATGAACAACGGCCAGGCATGTGTGGCCCAGACCCGCATCCTGGTGCCGCGTACCCGCTACACCGACTACGCCGAGCGCTTCGCCGCCGCGGCGGACGCGATGCCGGTGGGCGACCCGCTGGACCCCGTGACCCGCATCGGGCCCCTGGTCTCCCGACGCCAGCGGGAGAAGGTGCTGGAGTACATCGCCCTGGGTCAGCGCGAGGGCGCCAAGGTCCTGGCGGGCGGCGAATGCCCCGCCGGGCCCGGCTGGTATGTGGCGCCCACCCTGCTCGGCGAGGCCGCCAACACCATGCGGGTGGCCCGCGAGGAGATCTTCGGCCCGGTGGTCTGCCTGATCCCCTACGAGGACGAGGAGGACGCGGTACGCCTCGCCGACGACTCCGAGTACGGCCTCTCCGGCAGCGTCTGGACGGCGGATATGGAACGCGGGGTGGCCTTCGCCCGGCGCATCCGCACCGGCACCTACTGTGTCAACACCTTCAGCCTGGATGTGCTGGGACCCTTCGGCGGCTTCAAGTCCTCGGGGATCGGGCGGGAGTTCGGGCCGGAGGGCTTCGCCGAATACCTGGAACACAAGATGATCCACCTGCCGACGGGGGCGTGAGCGCGGACATGAGCATGGGCATGAGCATGAGCCGCTGGCAGCTCGCCGTGGACCGCGGCTGCTGCGTCGGCTCCGGCCAGTGCGCGGCCCTGGCCCCCGGTGCCTTCCGCCTGGACGCCGCCCATAAGTCGCACCCCGTCACCCCCGAGAGTGAGCCCTCGCGGGCGGTGCTGGACGCGGCCGAGGCGTGCCCGGTGGAGGCGATCACCATCCGCCGGGCGGACACCGGCGAGCTGGTGTTCCCGGGCCCGTAGCCGCTGCTCACGGCCCATGGGGCGGGCGACGGCGGTCGTCGGCAGAGGCGGTTGCGCCGCCGCGTACACCATGAGCCGTACGGTGAAACACCGGACAGCGATCACTGCCGCATGGGACCCTGAAGGACCCGCGCGGACTCCGCCGGGCTCCAGCTGTGGCTACCTCACGGATGGACAGCACCATGAACCCCCAGCAGATCAACGCCATCTGGCGAGGCATCCAGCAGTACCACCAGACTCCCTGCGTCGAGTGCCATGGCAGGAGCACCTGGCCCAATGCGATCAGCGACGATCACGGAAGGCCGCTTCTCCTCATCAACTGCGACGACTGCGGCAAGGTGAGCGCTTCCCCGCTCGTACAGCCGAAGAGGGTCTGCCTGACGGACGTCTGAGCGCGGCGGTCCGCCGCAGTTCGCCGCAGGTCGCCGCGTTTCGCGGCCACTACTACGACACTGGGCCCGTACCGGACGGTGATGTCCGTCAAACGCCCCTACGCTCATTGACGTATGGGGCGCAAGACGCCCTAACCATGGCGACCACACGGGGAGTTGCCGAATCCCATGGCGCGCGCCCGGCCATCCGCGTCCAGCCATCCCCCGCGGCGCGGCCGCTGATCCCCAGCGGCCGGGCGAATCACAGCCACCGGCAACGTGAACGGACGTAGCAGGCAAGGAAAACTCGTCCCCGGGAATCGCAATTCCCAGGCAACGCAACCCTATTGAGTGATCGCCGGATGGGCCTTGGGTCCGGTATTCCTATGAGGCGTTGGCCGTGTGGAGGGGTGATGGCGACGGTGTCATCCCTGAGGGAGGGAACTGACGATGGGGTCCGCCGTTACTTTCTGGGAACTCGACCGGATTGCCGGTGAGCCCCTGCCTCCGCGCACCGTGCTGTCAACCGTTGCGCCGCCGGGGGCCGACCATCCGCTGTACCGGATGCTGGTGCGCAGCGAGCACGGCACGACCGTGGCCTATGCCTGTCAGTACCGGCAGGACCCGGGGAGCCCCGGCCTGCTGGCCGCCCTGGGGCTGGCCTCCAGCACTCCCGGTTACACCATGTCCTGCATTCCGGCGGCGGTCTCCAGCCACTGACCACTTCCTCTGACGTCAGCACGTCAATACCGCGTGGGCGCAGGACAGTTCACGGTGCGCCGCCCGTACCGGGCGCCCGCCAAAAATCTCCGGATCGCCGAACGGGCCTTCCGGGTGCGAAAAAACCGAGTAAAGGGGATTGCAATGGAAAACGTCATCAGCTTTGAGGAGCTCGACCTGATCTCCGGCGAGGTGCTGCCCGAGCGCACCGTCATGGGCATCGTGGCCACCCCGTTCAACAACCCCGGCGGCGACGGTGCGGGTGCCGCCAGCAGCAGCTCCGCCGCGGCCACCGGTGGCGGGGTGTTCGCCCCGGCCCCCAGCGACCATGGGACCACCGCCCTCTCCGCCTGCCAGGCCATCGACCACCAGGGCACCCCGGGGCTCCTGGGCTCCCTGGGCCTGGGCTCCCAGAACCCGGCCGGTGGTGTGACCTGCGTCCCGGCGGCCATCTCCAGCCACTGACCGGATAGCACCGGATAACACCGGGCAGCACCGGACCGCGGCGGCCGGCCGCAGTTGTCCGGGGAGGGGCCGGAGACATCCGGTCCCTCCCCGTCTTCCTCCCCCTACGCTCCGGAGAGCCCATGTCGCTGCCATCCGCCCCGCGTACCGGCCGGACCGGGGGACCGTCCCTGGTGGCCGGTACGGAACTGGTCGGCGAGTTCGAGGGCTCCGGATACCGGGAGCCGCCCCAGCTGGTCTGCCGCCCGGACGGACAGCTGGTCCGGCTGCCCGCCCTGCTCTACCAGCTGGTCCGCTCCCTGGAGCGGCACACGGTGGAGGACCGGAACGACGAGCCGGTCACCGAGCGGGTGGCCGCCGACCTCAGCCGGGAGACGGGACGGTGCTTCACCGCCGACCACATCACCTTCCTCATCGACCGCAAACTCGCGCCCCTGGGCGTCACCACCCGCGCCGACGGCTCGCCCCCGCCACCGCAGACCAGAAGCGACCCCTTCCTGGCCTTCCGATTCCGGCTGGCGGTGCTGCCGGAGCACCTCACCTGGTTTCTCTCCGGCCTGTTCGCCTGGCTGTTCCGGCCGGTGCTGGTGATCCTGGGCGTCTGCGCGTTCCTGGCGGGCGAGACCTGGCTGCTGACCACCCAGGACACCGCCGCCGCGCTGCGGTCGGTGTTCTCCTCACCGGCCCTCATCCTGCTGGTGATCGGGCTGGCCATCGCCTCCTGTGCCTTCCATGAACTGGGCCATGGGGCGGCCTGCCGGTACGGCGGAGTGCGGCCCGGGGCGATGGGCTGCGGCATCTATCTGGTCTGGCCCGCGTTCTACACCGACATCACCAACTCCTACCGGCTGAGCCGGGCCGGCCGCATCCGGGCCGACCTCGGCGGCGTCTACTTCAACGCACTGTTCGCCGTAGGGCTGTTGGGCTGCTATGCGCTGACCGGCTTCCAGCCACTGCTGGTGGCGATCCTCTCCGTCAACCTGGAGATCATCCAGCAGCTGCTCCCGACCCTGCGGTTCGACGGCTACTACATCGTCGCGGACCTGGTCGGCATCCCCGACCTCTTCAAATACATCGCCCCGATTCTGCGACGAGTGCTGCTCCGGCGCCGCGACGAGGACGGCCTGCTGGACGCGCTCAAGCGGCGCCCGCAGCTTGTGGTGGCCTGCTGGGTGCTGTTCCTGATTCCCACGCTGGCGCTTCAACTGGGGCTGGTGGCCGTCAACTTGCCGCAGCTGCTCCAGTCCGACTGGCGGCGGGCCGGTGTGCTGCTGGCTCACGCCGACGGAGCAGTGGCCCTGGCGGCGGCCTGGCTCCAGATCCTGCTGCTGGCACTGCCCCTCGCGGGACTGGCGCTGGCCTTGGGGCGGCCGGGGTGGTTGCTGCTACGGGCGGGGTGGCGCCGGCTGCGGCTGCGAGTGAGTTCCCGACGGTAACCGGGGGCGGGGCCTCCCGCTGAGACAATGGCGAGGTGAAGATCACCGGCGCCGGGAAGCTGTACCTCAATATGAGCGGGGACATCAGACACACCCTTGAGTGCCGGGGCGATGGCGGGCAGATCGTCGCCTTCGACATCTCCCAGGAGTACCGGGACGCCGTCCGGTCCGATGCGCTGCCGCAGAACAAGGACGACCACATTGACGGCGACGCGTTCACCCGGCAGGAATGGAAGCAACTACTCAAGGAGTATCCCGAAATCTGGGACCCAACAAAGGGGGCAGATCTTATGGGATACCCAATAAGCTGTTGGGAGACCTCAGGAAGACCATCATTCCCGGATCCGGACGAGTCGTTCAGGAAGGTTGATTCACACCTCGATGATGCATAGCGCGGAAAGCCTGGAAGCGGAACTTGAGCGCCTTCGGCGCTGCCCCGATGTCGAATCCGCCCCACCGGTCCTCTGCGAGTTCTCCGTGGAGGTCGCCGGTGATCCCGCGCAGTATGCGCAGCGCCTGCGCTCGGTGCTGTCGGCCGCGGTGAACCTCGGCGCCACCGCGGACTTCGAGGAGGATACCGTTCCTGTCGACGAGGTTCCGGACTGGTTCACCGCCATCGGATCGACCGACGATGCCCAGGTCCCGGAGTTCGCGAGGAGCGGCCGCGACGCATATACGAGCTATACGGGGGGTAACCCCTGGGAGCTCCAGAACTGGCTCTACCGGTTCGACTCCGATGACGACTCCCGGGGCTGGGAGTGGTGGGACATCACCCGGGCTGGCCGAGGCAAACTCCATGTGTGGGTGGACAGTTGGGGCGAACCGTCCTTCGGCTGCCAGGAACTGCGATGGGCGGCGTACACGGCAGGTGCGGTGTGGGTCGAAGGGCCCGTGGTCCGGGGAAGTGAGGCATGGGCCGGAGAGGAATCGCTCAATGCTCGCCCATGACAAGGCGACGGCCCGGAAGTGCCTGGTGAGGGCCGTCTATGGAGACTCCGCCATCACCGTCTACCAGGCATATCCAAAAGCGATCGCTGAACGGGCGGTCCGGGCCGGGACGTTCGTGGCGCCGTTCAAGCGGGAACGGATGACCTGGATCAAGCCGTCGTTCCTGTGGATGATGTACCGCTCGGGGTGGGCGTCCAAGCCCGGCCAGGAGCGTGTGCTCGCCATCGAGATCACCCGAGAAGGTTTCGAATGGGCTCTGGGCCATGCCGCCTTGAGCCACTTCGACCACACGCTGCATCCCAACGAGCGCACGTGGCGAAGCGAGCTGCGCGAGAGCCCGGTGCGAATCCAGTGGGATCCTGAACGCTCCATCACCCTGGAGCCTCTTACCGCCCGGGCGATCCAGGTCGGCCTCTCCGGTGAGGCGGTAGACCGCTATGTGGACGACTGGGTCACCGGCATCACCGATATCACCGATTTTGTCCACGAGGTCCACTCCGATGTCACAAAAGGGCGTACAGCAGAAGCGGTAAGCAAGCTCCCGGCTGAGCGGTACTACCCGCTGCCGGAGGAAATCCGGCAGCGGGTCCGGGCGGATGGCTGATCCGTCCTCGCTGTGCACCCTGGCCCCGGCCGTCTGAGTGGAGTTGACCGCCCAGGCAGCGAAGCGGCCATGAAGCCCCCAACGTTCAATCCGTTCCGTGCAGAGCTCCCCAGGCCCACGGAATCCGCCCATGTTCGTGGAAGCGTCATGCTTTCCGGGACGGGACGGGTTGTGCGTGTGCCTGACTAACGCGGCGGCGACTGTTCAAGCTTGCCGATGCGGTGCTGTGTGCGCCTGGCGCGGTGCACTCGGCAGTCGAGCTGACGCTGCTGTCCGAGCACCGACGTAGCTACGGTGTGATGTACGACGGGCTCAACAAGGGCCGGATTAACACCTGCCGACTGAGGTCCCTGCTGGCCGGCCCAGCAGGGACCTCAGTGCGCCGTTATGGCGACAGTGGCCAGGGTGTTCAACATGCACCTACAGCCTGTTGCAGAGATTGGCGGTATTCACCTGTCCACTCGGCTGAACGCTGATCCTCTGGCAGTCCGTCCAGGCCCTCTTTGAGGAAATCGACGGCGTCTGTGTACTTGTTCAGGCCGAGATAGACCATACCGATGTTCATCTGGAAGAACGGCGGGCGGTACCAGTAAAGAGAGGGTGGGGGCTCGACTTCTTTCTGAGTCAGAAGCACAGCCTCATCAAGCATCTTGATGGCTTCCCGCTTCTCTCCAGCCGAGGCGTAACCCTGAGCCGCTTGAAGTGTGTCGAAACAGCGCTGTGCCGGGTGGACCCCGGGCGTGTGCAGCGCCGCCATCGCGTTGCGTACCACACCCCTGTGTCTTCCTTGTTGGCGCGCCACGTACCCTTTGAAGCTGACCGCGATCGCGGCAATGGTTGGATCGTCGGCCTCGTCGGCCAACTCCTCGGCCCGTGAGAGCAGATCAATCGCGCGTTCATCCCTGCGAATGGCGGCATGCAGCCACCCTGTGTACTGGACCCATTCAGCGGCAACAGCCACAAAGGCGCTGCGATGTGTTCCCCGCGCACCACGCGCCAAGTCCTTGATTGTGGCCAATGGGGCCCGCATGGCCGGAAGCACCGCACGGGGCCCTACCGCATCTTCCAATTGCCTTTGGGTCCAAAGGACATCAGCAAGCGCTTTTACGGTTCCTGCGTCGATGCGAGAGGGGTTCTCAATCGCTTTGGCCAGGCGTGAAATGCTGTCCCCGTTCGTCGCAGATGCCAGGGCAGCCAGAGTCCCATTGGCGCCGATCAACTTATCGATGTGCCTTGCAAGTTGGGGCGAGGGAAGCTGTTTCCCGGACAGAACGCGTGAAAGGTATGCGGGGTCGTACTTCATATCGCGGGCGGCGGCTCTCAGTGACGTTCCCCGCTGACGTAGTGCTTCCTTGGCCGCCTCGCCGAACGTTTGACCGGGCATTGGTGATCCCGCCGTGAGTGTGTCTGTTGACTTCCCACTGTAGTCAACACCTGACAGGGCCCAACTCGCCTCATGAGCCGGGAAGATGACAGACCCCGGCGACCGCTAGCACGGCCCCGGGGCACGGCCACGCTGCGAAGGAGCGCGACATGTTCAACCGTATCCGCCAATGGCTCACCCGAGCCAGGCAATCCCATCCGGCCACCAGCACCCCTGCATCGCCCCCGCACACCGCCCCGCAGTCATCCACTCAACGGCCCGCACAAAGGCGCTGCGGATGCGCCCAGCCACCCATCACCCTACGAGACGGCGTCCGAGTCGTCATCACCGCCCACGGCATCAACCTGATGTCAGGGGAGGGGCGATGACCCGCACCACATTCCGTTTTGCTCGCTGGCGAATCATGTCCACCAAGGTGCCCGGCACCCCGCTGGTCTCGCACGAGCTGGAGTGCATGGGGTGCGGTGAACGATCGGGCATGCACCCGGAATTCGAGCGGTGCCGCGACTGGGCGTTCAGCCACAGCGGACGCAACCAACAGCACGGCGGCACCTACCGTGAGATCGTCCATCGGTACTGGACAGCCGACCTGATCGACTGACCAGCGCCACCCCGGCCCGTCACACCAACCAGCCAACTCACAAGCAACGCCGCCTGATGAGCATCAGGAGGCGGGGCTTTCTGAGGAGACCGGACGCCGGGCGGCCGGGGTGGTCGCTGGCGCGGGCGGGGTGCCGCCGGCTGCGGCTGCGAGTGAGTTCCCGGCGGTAACCGGGGGCGAGAGTGTCTTCCTCTCCTTTTTGGGAGACGTTAACCCCTACTTGTCTCGGGATCGCCGCCAACGGCGCTTGGCCCCTACGAGAGAGCCCGACGTCTTCGGACAACGGTCAGGGGTGGTGCGCGGTCGGGGGCAGCCGCGCCGCAGGCGCGAAACGGCGTCGCACCCGCCCCTCAGCCCGCACTGTCACTCCTCCCCGGTAACCTCTCTGACCGGGGAGGGACCTATAGATGTCGTTGACTGACGAACTAACAACGCTTTACGCCCGGCAGGGCAATCCGCGGGCGCTGATTGGCGAATTCCGCCGTACCGAAGTGCTGACACCGGTGCATGACGATTCGGTGATCTCGAGCCCGGCGTCCCTGGCGACGGACTAACGCCTCACCACATGCCACAAGACGGACTCGGGTTTCTGTCCAGGCGCGAGGGTGGAGCGATTGTTATAAAGCATGAGGATCACGTCCTCACGCGCACGTATGGCGCAAAAGGTAGAATCATCAAGGGTCAAGATGCTGGACTCTCCTTCCGTGAAGTACTCGCAAAAGGATATCTGGGACGTGCGGCGAATAGGTGAGATACACTACGGGGATCCGTCGTACTTCAATCACGGAATTCAAGACCTACTCGCCTATTACCGAGGCATCGGCATGATTTAAGGAGATTTCATGACCTTGAGGCCTGAGGTAGAGGACATGCTGGAGGCGGGTCCCTTCCCATCTGAAGATGCATCTGTTGAAGAGATCGCAGAGACTCAGCGTCTCCTGGAGCGAATCAAAGGTCCGATCTCGGACGAGGAGGCCCAAGCGCTCACGACTGTCTTCGGCGAAGACAACTGTTTTGGCCTCTCCTGGACCCTGCTGCACCTCATCGAAACTGCGCCTGGGGCGCAGACTGCCGAGTATACGAATAACCCTGACAACATGTGGATCCAGCTGCTCAATGCACGAGTAGAGTCCATCAGAAATCAATTTGGCGATTGACTCTGGGGTCACTGCAAGGCGGCGAGGTGGCGTTATACCCAGTGGCGATTCGGTCGCAGGGGTGAGAGCGTCATTCCCGCGGACGGTCGGTGAGAGACGCTTGATGGTGCATGCAGAAAAGTTTCCACCTAGGGGGAGGTCTTGAGGGCCTGGGTGGACGATAACTCGGCCACCCTACGCCAGGCCGGCTGGGAAGTGACACTTGATGTAACGCGCGTTGAGTGGCAGGAGCGCAGCGTCTCTCTGGCGATCGACAATGAACAATTCGTGGGTCAATTCACCTTTTGGGGCAGCGGTGCCATAGAGCTGGCCTGTGCTGAAGTCGCCACTGGAGAACTGTGGCACGAGCACAGAGAAGCATTCACAGAAGACAATCTCAGGGAAGCGCTTGAGGGCCTTCTCAATCGCTTAGGTGCTGTGGCGGAGTGCAGTCACGTCCCTGATAGCGGGCGAAGGGCAGCCTCGGGAAAGAATTGATATGCAGTGCTGGAAATTTGTATGGCATCACGACTTCGATGACGAGCCAAGCGTCATCTACAGTGAGATCGGATCGGACGGTTACGAGGTCAGAAAAGTTGTAGGGTTCCGGGACGGCAGGCTGTTGAAAGCCGACGAATCTCATGAAGGGCGAGAGGTGGGGCTGAGCGAGGTCCCTGTGGGCGATATCGAGGACGTCGCACGGCAACCGGAGTTCTCGGCCAGCGCTATCTCAAGCGCAGAATTCAGAGCGGTGTGGGACGTCGCACAATGGGGTGCTTGAATCTCTGCCCGCACCTATGCTGCCGAAGAGAGCTCGAAGGGCGCGTAGCCCTATGCGCAAAACGACTTCGGGGTCAGCGCTCTCCCGAAGGAAAGCCGTACCCCCGTTTCGGGACAGCTCGATACAATCGTTCCCGTCTGTCGAGAACGGCGATTTTTTCCAGGATATGCCTGTCATGGTCAGAGGCCTTTAGAGAGACTTGATAAGGTCCAGCATCAGTGCACCGGTGTCTGAGGCTGACAACGACACGTCTTCCACCCTGTCAAGGATTGCTCGGTAGTTTGCCAGACAGTGCTCGTCATTCAGAAGGGCGCTGCCCTGGGCGACGTCCAGGTGAACGGTGTCCAGTTGAGGAACGGGTCCGGCAGCGTAAAGCGTGGAGATCCCCGCGTTGGGAAAGCCGCCTGCCGCGAAGGGGATGACTCGAACTGTGATGTTGTCCCGCTCGGTCGCTTCGAGCACGTGCTCCAGCTGCCGCCGGGTAACCTTCGGGCCGCCGAACTGCATCCGCATCGCGGACTCGTGGATGAGGAAGGTGCAGTCAGGCGCCCCTGCACTGTCCAAAACGTCCCTGCGCCGCATGCGGAAGGAAAGTCTGCGCCGCAGGACAGCTGATGGTGGGGAAGGGATGGCTGTGGCAAGTACGGCCTTCGCGTAGTCCTCGGTCTGCAGGAGGCCCGGCATATGGAGGATCTGGACCGTCCGAATCCGACAGGCGTGGTGCTCAAGTTCAGCCACATCGAGGGCGCCGGTCGCGATGGAGCCGCGGTACTCCTCCCACCAGCCTCTGCCGCGTTCTTCGGCCATGACGGCCAACGCGTTCACGTAGGCCGTGTCTTGGCACGCATAGATGCGGGCCAGCGCTCTGACGCGCTCGGCGCTCACCCCAAAGCGGCCGGCTTCGATGTTGCTGATGCCGGTTCGGTTGGTGCCAAGGTGCTTCGCGGCTTGGGGTGCGGTCATCCCGGCGTGCTCGCGCAGCTTGCGTAGCTCGGCGCCAAGTCGCTGTTGCCGTGCGGTTGGTGCTGCTCTCGGTGGCACGTGCGTCCTGCCTCCTCACGGGGTGCTCCCATGGTGCCACGTTGGTCAGTTGAGCGACACAGCACTCCAACGGGTTGGATGTGGAAGTAGAACTCGTGCTACGGATGCTGAGTGTGGTCTGCTCAAACTGCGCACCTCATTGCCAGGGAATGAACCGAAGCGCAGCTGCCGCAGCGACGTTCGCCCATGGCTGGCCGGGCCACGGATGGCCCCGAGGAGTGCCGACCGCCAGGTATCGCGTTGGGGAGACCGCCATGGGCACAGCAGTGGCCGCTGCCACGAGCACCATCCGCGAAGAAGCAGCACAGTCCCACTATGAGTTGACCGCCCCGGCAAACCGCCGTACCCCCCTGCTGGCGAGGCGGTTCGTCGCTGGCGCACTCGAGGCGACGGGGCACCTCGGCCTGAGTGATGACGCTTGCGTCTGCGTCTCCGACGTCGTGACCAACGTCGTCCAGCACGCCGGAGTGCGCAGCCTGCGCATTGAGTTGACGGCGCACACCAACGGCGTGGTCGTGGCCGTATGCGATGACAACATCCGCCGCCTGCCATGGCCCCGGCAGGCCCGGGACGACGAAGAGAGCGGTCGTGGGCTCGCGCTCGTGCAAGAGATCGCTCACGCGTCCGGCGTCAGCGGGATCTGGGACGAGCTGCAACTCATGGGGAAGCGGGTGTGGTTCGAGTTGAGGGAGGAGCGGGAGGGGTGGGTGGAGGGGGCCACTGAGTAGGGGAGGGGCGCCCTGCGCGTTCAGCGCCCGGGGGCGCACCGTTCATCGGGCCGGACGGCCCCCCGCACCGGTCTGCGCCGATTTCCCGCATGGTGCGTACACTGTCCTCAACTCACCCTTGTTACTCGTGCGTTCCGCACGGTCACTCAGTGACATCTGTGACTGTTCCGCCCCCCGCACCCCATGGCAGCCTCGTTCCGTCGCAATTCAGGGGCGTACCTCGGGGGAGACAATGGACAAGCGGTACGAGGTCTACTGCCTGGCGGACGGGCAATTCTATGAGACCCCGGACCGGCTGGCCGGCATCGGGGAGCAGGGGAGCGCGCTGTATGAGACGGCGCGGCGGCCGGTGCCCGGAGGGTGGGAGAGCGCGCGTACCGGGGACTGGCTGCATCTGTTCCCCAGCGGCAAGGAACTGCCCGCGCAGGGCTGGAAGATCCATGTGGCGGCCACCGCGGACACCGCCGAGAAGACGGCGGCCACGGTCTGGGACTACTGCGTGGCCCGGGGCATCCCCTTCAAGTTCGTACCGGCGCCGCATCTGCTGCACCTGAGGAACAGCAAGTACGCGGGGCGGGACATGAGCGGCAAGGCCGTGACCATCTACCCGTCGGATGAGCGGCAACTGGAGCTCACGCTCAATGAGTTGCAGGAGCTGATCGGCGGCTGGCCAGGGCCGTATATCCTCACCGATCTGCGCTGGCACGAGGGGCCGTTGTATGTGCGCTACGGCGCGTTCGCCCGGCGGTTCTGTGTGGATGAACGCGGGCGGCTGGTGCCGGCGGTGGAGGACGGCGAGGGGAAGCTGGTGCCGGACGGGCGGGAGCCGGCGTTCCGGGTGCCGGAGTGGGTGACCCTGCCGGAGTTCCTCCGGCCGCAGCTGGCCGCGCGCAACGCGACCACGGTGGGCGAGCTGCCCTACACCATCGACAAGGCGCTGCACTTCTCCAACGGCGGCGGGGTGTACACCGGTACCGACCGGCGTAACGGCCGCAAGGTGGTGCTGAAGGAGGGGCGGCCCTACGCCGGTCTGGCCTCGGACGGCGCCGACGCGGTGGCCCGGCTGGAGCGGGAGAAGGCGGCGCTGGAGCGGCTGTCGGGGCTGGGTGTGGCGCCCGAGGTGCGGGACTGGTTCCAGCTGGGGGACCACCGCTTCCTGGTGATGGACTTTGTCGAGGGACGGGCGCTCAACTCCTTCTTCGCGGAACGGCATCCGCTGCTGGCGGCCCGCCCGGATCCGAAGGCGGTGGCCGACTACACCCGGTGGGCGCTGCGGGTGCACCGGGCGGTGGAGGAGGCCGTGACGGCCGTCCACTCCCGGGGCATGGTCTTCAACGACCTGCATATGTTCAATGTGATGGTGGCGCCGGACGAGCAGTCGGTGGCGCTGATCGACTTCGAGGCGGCCGCGGACGCCGCGGACAATGGGCGTCAAGTCGTCGCCCACCCCGGCTTCTTCGCCCCGCCGGACCGCCGGGGCGTGGAGGTGGACCGTTATGCCCTGGCCTGTCTGCGGCTGGCGCTGTTCCTGCCGGTGACCACCCTGCTGGTGATCGACCGGCAGAAGGCGGCGCATCTGGCGGAGGTGATCGCCGCCGAATTCCCGGAGGTGCCAAGGGAGTTCCTGGACGAGGCGGTACGGGAGATCACGCGTACCGCGGACGGCACCGGCAGAATCGTTCCGCCAATCGTTCCGCCATCGGGCTCCGCGCTGCCGGACACCGCCGACTGGCCCGCCGCCCGGGACTCCATGGTGCGCGGCATCCTCGCCTCGGCCACCGTGGACCGGGACGACCGGCTGTTCCCCGGCGATGTGGAGCAGTTCTCCGACGGCGGCGGACTGGGCCTGGCACATGGCGCGGCCGGAGTGCTCCACGCCCTCGCCGAGGTGGGCGCCGAGCGCTATGAGGCCGGCGAGGACTGGCTGCTGAGGCACACCGCCCCGCCGCCGGCCGGCACCCCGCTGGGGCTGTACGACGGGCTGGCGGGCGTCGCCCTGGTGCTGGACCGGCTGGGGCACCGCGAAAGAGCCCTGGAACTGGTGGAGTCGGTGCTCGCCGAACGGTGGCAGCGGCTGACCCCGGATCTGCGCGGCGGACTGGCCGGCATCGGCCTGGTGCTGGAGCGGCTGGCGCACACCACCGGCGAGAGCCGGCTGGCCCAACGGGCCGAGGAGGCAGCCCGGTTGCTGGCCGAGCGGCAGGCGGCCGACCTGGCCGATCGGGAGCGGGCGCGGCGCGGCCGGGCGGGGCTGCTGCGCGGGGCCAGTGGGCCGGCCCTGCTCTTCCTGCGGCTGTATGAGCGCACCGCCGACCCGGCGCTGCTGGATTTGGCCAAAAATGCGCTGCGGCTGGATCTGGCCCACACCGTGCTGACCCCCAGCGGCAGCCGCCAGGTGGACGAGAAGTGGCGCACCATGCCCTATCTGGGCGACGGCAGCGTGGGCATCGCCATGGTGCTGGACGAACTGCTCGCCCACACCGAGGACGAGGAACTCGCCCGTGCCCGGGCGGAGATCCTGCCCGCCGCCTGCTCCCGGTTCTACGCCCAGCCGGGGCTGTTCCAGGGGCGCGCCGGAATGATCCTGCACCTCAGCCGGACCACCACCCCCGGCGACCACCGCGCGGCGCTGGCCGCGCAGGTCGGGGCGCTGGGCTGGTACGGCATGTCCTACCGAGGCGAACTGGCCTTCCCCGGACACCAGATGATGCGACTGTCCATGGATCTGGCCACCGGAACGGCGGGCTGTCTGCTCGCCCTGGGCGCGGCGCTGGACGACCGCCCGGTCCGGCTGCCGTTCCTCTGACCGCCCCCGACGCCCGGACGCACCGGGCCCCATGAGCCGGTTCCGCTGCACCGCGGATCCGTGATGAGCAGTACCCAGCAGTACCAAACAGTCCCCATGAGAAAGGAAACCATCATGGCGCTTCTCGACCTGCAGAGCATGGAGTCCGAGGACCTGGGCACCACCGCCCACGAGAGCACGGTCAGCCTGCTGTCCTGTGTCAGCCAGGTCAGCGTGCTGCTCTGCATCTGATCCAGGCAGCGGTCACAGCGGTAAAGCGGGCCCTCCCTCAGGGGAGGGCCCGTCCGCCTGTTTACAGCCAGCCGGCGCTGCGGGAGATACGTATGGCGTCAACTCTGTTGCGGGCGCCGGTTTTTCGGGTGATGGCGGCCATATAGTTGCGTACCGTGCCGTTGGCCAGGTGCAGGCCGCAGGCGATCTCGTCGATGGAGGCGCCCTCGGCGGCCAGTGAGAGGACGTTCAGCTCCCGGGTGGTCAGCGGGATATCGGCGGCCTGGAGGAAGCCGAAGCCCAGGGATTCGTCGATATAGCGCTCGCCCGAGGCCACCTTGCGGATGCCCTCGATGAGGTGCTCGGGGGCGGCGTTCTTGCTCAGGTAGCCCAGCGCACGGGCCTCATAGGCCAGCCGCAGCGGGCCGGGACGGCCCCGGCTGACCAGGGCGAGCAGTGCGCTGTGCGGTCCGTCGCCGGCGGGACATCGCCGGGCCAGCTCCCTTACGCCATGGGGTTTGGCGGCTTCCGGGGAGTCCATATCGACCACACACACCTGGGGCCGTCCCTCGAGTCCGGCGACCTCCCCCCACCCGGCCGTGGTCACCTCGATACCGGGCTCCTTCTCCAGCAGTGCCGCCAGCGCGGTGCGCAGCAGCCGGGTGTCATGGACCAGCAGAACCTGGATCACCGAACCGTTCCTCCCCGCAGGACTTCTACAGCCTTGTTCGTTTAACACCGGCCGCTCCTTTCATACCTGCGAGGCATGAACCTTGCGGGAGTTGACGACAGGCGGGGAAAACGCAAGAGCGAAAAGGACTCAGGAAATCAGCCGGCAGGCCGTTTCGATGTCCACCCGCACCTGGGCGATGGAGGCCCGCCCGGACAGCCAGGTGACCAGGGCCGAGTGCCAGGTGTGCTCGATCACCCGGACCGCCGAGAGCTGCTCGGGGGTGGGGGTGCCGGTCAGCCCCATGGCGTCCAGGATGATCGCGGTGGTCAGCCGGGAGACGGTGTCCACCTCGGCGCTGACCGAACGGTCGGCGAAGGTCAGGGCGCGCACCATGGCGTCGGCCAGATGCGGTTCGCGCTGCATGGCGCGGAAGGCGCGCATCAGCGTCTCGGCGACCCGTGCGGCCGGATCCTCCCCGGTGGGCGGCCGTTTGCGCAGGGTGTCGTGCAGCCGCTCCAACTGGTCCTGCATGGTGGCCACCAGCAGATGGACCTTGGAGGGGAAGTAGCGGTAGAGGGTGCCGAGCGCCACCCCGGAGGACTCCGCCACCTCCCGCATCTGCACCGCGTCAAAGCCGCCCCGGCCGGCCAGTTGGGCACTGGTGGCCAGAATGCGGCGGCGGCGGGCCTCCTGGCGCTCGGTGAGCGGCGCGGCGGCCGGCTTGGGGGATGCGGTCATCTGTGGCTGGGGGTTCCGTTCCGTGCGTACCGGCTGCGGCGGCGGACACGCTGCATGATGTCAGGGCTTCGCGCAGTGACGCGAATCACTGGAACGTGTTCTGAACCCGCCCGGTATGGTCGGCAGTTGCCGGGCCCGGCGATAGTTGGAACTTGTTCTAGGTATAGGCAGCGGTTACGCTCCCGCTGAACTGCAGGAAGAAGGGGGCCGCGAGTGACCGCTGAGACCGCCCGGGCAGTCGGGTCACCACCGCTCCGCGCGGTGCCCGCCGCCGACGGTGACGGCCCGCTGCGCATCGCGCTGCTGTCCTACAAGGGCAACCCGTTCTGCGGTGGTCAAGGGGTCTATGTCCGCCACCTCTCCCGGGAACTGGCCCGTCTGGGGCACTCGGTGGAGGTCATCGGCGCCCAGCCCTATCCGGTGCTCGACGAGGGGGTCACCCTCACCGAGCTGCCCAGCCTGGACCTCTACCGGCAGCCCGACCCCTTCCGCACCCCGGGCCGCGAGGAGTACCGCGACTGGGTGGACGCCCTGGAGGTGGCCACCATGTGGACCGGCGGCTTCCCCGAGCCGCTGACCTTCTCGCTGCGCGCCCGGCGCCATCTGGCCGCCCGCCGCGGTGACTTCGACGTGGTCCACGACAACCAGACCCTCGGCTATGGCCTGCTCGCCGACCTGGGCGCCCCGCTGGTGACCACCATTCACCACCCCGTCACCGTGGACCGGCGCCTGGAACTGGACGCCGCCGACAACCTCGGGCGCCGGCTGTCCGTCCGCCGCTGGTACGGCTTCACCCGGATGCAGGAACGGGTCGCCCGCCGCCTGCCCCGGGTGCTCACCGTCTCCGGCTCCTCCCGGCAGGAGATCACCGAGCATCTGGGGGTGCGCCCGGAGCGCATCCATGTGGTGCCCATCGGCGCCGACACCGACCTCTTCGCCCCCGACCCCGCCGTAGCCGAGATCCCCGGCCGGATCGTCACCACCTCCAGCGCCGATGTCCCGCTCAAGGGCCTGATCCACCTGATAGAGGCGCTGGCCAAGGTCCGTACCGAGCACCCGGACGCCCATCTGGTGGTGGTCGGCAAGCGTGCCGACGACGGGCCGGTGGCCCAGGCCATCGAACGGTTCGGGCTGGCGGGCGCGGTCGAGTTCGTCAAGGGCATCAGCGACGCCGAGCTGGTGGACCTGGTGCGTGGCGCCCAGGTCGCCTGTGTGCCCTCGCTCTACGAAGGCTTCTCGCTGCCCGCCGCCGAGGCCATGGCCACCGGCACCGCGCTGGTCGCCACCACCGGCGGCGCCATCCCGGAGGTGGCCGGCCCGGACGGCGAGACCTGCCTGGCCGTGCCGCCGGGCGACGCCGGCGCGCTGGCCGCCGCCCTCGGCCGGCTGCTGGACGACGGGGGACTGCGCCGCCGGCTGGGCGCCGCCGGACGGCAGCGGGTGCTGGAGAGGTTCACCTGGCGGCAGGCGGCCATTGGCACCGCCGAGCACTACCGGGCCTCCCTCGCCCGCTGGACCGCGGCCCGCCGGGCGCGCGAGGGCACCGCCGCCCGCCCCGGCAGACCCGTCTGACCACCGGGCGGGCTCACCTGACCCACCGGGCAGACCCGGCCACCACGCACCACCGACCCGCTCCGCCGGACGAAAGCAGACACCGTGCTGACCGTCGACTTCTCCCGCTTCCCGCTCGCCCCCGGCGACCGCGTCCTCGACCTGGGCTGCGGCGCCGGCCGGCATGCCTTCGAGTGCTACCGGCGCGGCGCCCGGGTGGTGGCGCTGGACCGCAACGCCGAGGAGATCCGCGAGGTCGCCAAGTGGTTCGCCGCCATGAAGGAGGCCGGTGAGGCCCCGGCCGGTGCCACCGCCACCGCCATGGAGGGCGACGCCCTGGCGCTGCCCTTCCCCGACGAGAGCTTTGATGTAGTGATCATCTCGGAGGTGATGGAGCACATCCCCGATGACAAGGGAGTGCTCGCCGAGATGGTCCGGGTGCTGCGGCCCGGCGGCCGGATCGCCGTCACCGTGCCCCGCTATGGCCCGGAGAAGATCTGCTGGGCGCTCAGCGACGCGTACCACGAGGTCGAGGGCGGCCATATCCGCATCTACAAGGCCGATGAACTGCTCGGCAAGATGAGGGAGGCCGGGCTCCGGCCGTACGGCACCCATCATGCACACGGTCTGCACAGCCCCTACTGGTGGCTGAAGTGCGCCTTCGGCGTGGACAACGACCAGGCGCTGCCGGTGCGGGCGTACCACAAGCTGCTGGTCTGGGACATCATGAAAAAGCCCCTGGCCACCCGGCTGGCCGAGCAGGCGCTCAACCCGGTGATCGGCAAGAGCTTTGTCGCCTATGCCACCAAGCCGCACGCTCCCCAGGGCGCGTTGGGCGAGGACGGGGCGCCCGCAACCGGCTCGCACGCCACCACGGAGGGGCGCGCGTGACCACCTACAGCCGCCGCCCGGGACGTACCGAACGCCTGGTGCTGCCCGGAGTGCTCACGGTCGAAGAGGCCGCCGAGACCGTCGCCGGGATAGCCGCCGTCCAGCGCGAGGACGGGGCCATACCGTGGTTCCGCGGCCACCACCTCGACCCCTGGGACCATGTCGAGGCCGCCATGGCGCTGGACGCGGCCGGTGAGCACGGCCGCGCCGAGGCCGCCTACCGCTGGCTGGCCGAGCACCAGAACGCCGACGGCTCCTGGTACGCGGCCTATGCCGACGGCGCCGCCGAGGAGGTCACCGACCGCGGCCGGGAGACCAACTTCACCGCCTATGTGGCGGTCGGCGTCTGGCACCACTACCTGGCCACCGGCGACGACGCCTTCCTGGACCGGATGTGGCCGGTGGTCTACGCGGCCATGGAGTTCGTCCTCGGCCTCCAGCAGCCCGGCGGGCAGATCGGCTGGAAGCGCGAGCCGGACGGCCGGGCGGTGCCCGAGGCCCTGCTCACCGGATGCTCCTCCATTTACCAGGCGCTGCGCTGCGCGCTGGCCATCGCCGAACACCGCGAAGAGCCGCAGCCCGACTGGGAGTTGGCGGTGGGCCTGCTGGGCCATGCGATACGCCACCACCCCGAGCGCTTCCTGGACAAGAGCCGCTACTCCATGGACTGGTACTACCCGGTGCTGGCCGGCGCGCTCACCGGCGAGGCCGCCAAGCGGCGCATCGAGGCGGACTGGGACCGCTTTGTGGTGCCGGGCCTGGGGGTGCGCTGTGTGGTGCCCAATCCCTGGGTCACCGGTGGCGAGAGCTGTGAACTGGCCCTGGCGCTCTGGGTGATGGGCGAGTCCGACCGCGCGGTGGAGATCCTGCGCTGGATCGGCCATCTGCGGGCGGACAACGGCATGTACTGGACCGGCTATGTCTTCGCGGACCAGGCGGTCTGGCCGGAGGAGCAGACCAGCTGGACCGCGGGCGCCCTGCTGCTGGCGGTGGCCGCGCTGGGCGGTGACGAGGCGACCATGGCGGTGTTCGGCGGCGAGGGACTGCCGACGGGGCTGGAGCCCGACTGCTGCGGATAGCCTGCCGGGCGGGGCCGGACCCATGAACGAGGGCGTCGCCCGAACGGTACGGTCCGGAGTGCGGGAAGCGCCGCTTTGGGTAAGCCTTGTCGGGACTGTCCCCAAGCGCCGTCGGAGGCCACCGTGTCCAGTCGCGCCCGCGTTCGCCGTACCGCCGTAGCGCTGCCCCTGGTCTGCAGCCTGCTCCTGGTCGCCCCCGCCTGCGGTGGCGGCGGCAAGAAGGAGAGCAAGAGCGAGGCCTCGCCCACCACCTCGGCGGAGAAGCAGAAGTTCGCCAAGACCCGGTTTGTCGCCAACGCCGGGCTCGCCGCGGGCGCCACCTACAAATGGATCGTCAAGCCCTACAAGGAAGGCGCCTTCAAGAAGGGCGAGAAGGGCCGGGTCAAGGCCCTGGCCAAGGCGGCCCTGGCCGGCACCTTCACCTACAACCGGCTCAAGGCCGCCAAGAAGAACGCCGAGGGCGACCCCACCCTCTCCAAGGCACTGGCGCCCGTCGCCGCCGGCATCGAGTCGCTCAAGGGCCTGCCCGGCAAGCTGAAGAACGGTGACTCCGTGGACGGCGACGTCAACAACTACCAGGACGTCATCAACAAGGTGAAGGACGCCGGCAAGAGCGCCGGTGCCGAGGTCAAGGACAAGACGCCCTCCTCGAGCGAGCTGACCCACTCGGGCGGCTGAACCGGCCGTCCGGTATGGGACGTTGTCGCGCTCGTCGGCAATGAGAGCATCGCGGGCATGGCAGACACTCTCCGAAGACCGGCACAACGGGCGCTTCCCCGCAGGCTGTCGCGGTGCGCGATACCCCTGACCCTGGTGTTCGTCACGGCCTGCGCCGGCGCCGACGGAGGTCAGGGGCGCCCCGGAGCGCAGAGTGCGGGGGACAGCGTTTTTCCCCGACTGGGCAATGGGGGCTACCGGGTTGAACACTACGGGCTGACCCTGGACTACCGGCCGGAGGGCAATCTGCTGGCGGGCAAGGCCGTGATCACCGCCCGGGCCACCCAGGATCTCAGCGCCTTCAGCCTGGACTTCAAGGGGATGCGGCTGAGGGACACCCGGGTGGAGGGGAAACCGGCCCATACCTCCCGCCGGGGCACCAAACTCACCGTCCGGCCGCGTCATCCGGTGGCCAAGGGCGCCCGGTTCACCACCGAGATCAGCTACCGGGGCACTCCGCAGACCGTCCAGGACGCGGACGGCGCCACCGAGGGCTGGGTGGAGACCGAGCATGGCGCGGTCGGACTGGGCGAACCGGAAGGATCCATGGCCTGGTTCCCCGGCAACCACCACCCCTCCAACAAGGCCGCCTATGACTTCACGGTGACCGTGCCCAAGGGCTATACCGCCGTGGCCAACGGGGAGTTGCGCAACCAGCAGACCAAGGACGGCAAGACCACCTTTGTCTGGCACAACGGCGAACCGATGGCCGGCTATGTGGCCAGCGTCGCGGTGGGGGAGTTCCAGGTCACCCGGGGCCGGGCCGGACGGCTGCCGCTCTATATCGCCTCCGTGCCCGGCGAGGAGGCGGCCGCCGGACGAATGCGCCAACTGCTGCCCCGGGTACTGGACTGGGAGACCGGGCTGTTCGGCCCGTACCCCTTCGCCTCGGCGGGCGCGGTAATCGACCGCAATTCCGAGGTGCACTACGCCCTGGAGACCCAGACCAAGCCCTATTACCAGGAGCCGCCCTCCGACAAACTGGTGGTGCATGAGATGGCCCACCAGTGGTTCGGCAACTCGGTCACCCCGCGCGACTGGCGTGATATGTGGCTCAACGAGGCCTTCGCCCAGTACGCGGAGTGGATGTGGGAGGAGAAGCAGGGCGGCCGCACGGTGCGGCAGACTTTCGACGACTACTACGACGGCAAGGACCCGGAGAGCAAGGGCCCGGCAGGCGAGGACATCTGGTCCTATCCGCCCGCCACACCGAACGCGGAGCAGATATCCGGACGTCCGGTGTACGGGCGCAGCGCGATGATGCTCCAGCGGTTGCGGGAGATCGTGGGGGACCGGGTGTTCTTCGACATCCTGCGGAGCTGGGTGAGCGGGCATCGCCATGGCAACGCGGACGCGGGAGAGTTCTTTGCGCTCTGCAAGGCGAAGTCGGGGAAGGAGCTGGGGGACTTCTTCCGTACCTGGCTGTATATGGCGGGGAAACCGCCGAGGAGTTGAGGCGTCCCGGCGTTAGACGTTGAGTTCGGCGAGGAGGCGGAGGGTCGGCGGATCCGGGGCCGTTATCAGGAGGTCGGTGACGGGGCCGGAGCGCCAGGCCGCCAGGCGGTCGGCAATTCGTTCACGCGGGCCGACCAGGGAGATTTCGTCGGCCAGTTCGTCAGGTACGGCCGCCACTGCCGCCTCGCGGTGTCCGGCCGCGAACAACTCCTGTATGCGGGCAGTGACTTCACCGTATCCCCAGCGGGAGAGCAGCTCCGCATGGAAGTTGCGGCGGGCGTGGCCCATGCCGCCGATATAGAAGGCGAGCATCGCCTTCACCGGGCGCAGGCCCTCGGTGACATTTGTGCAGAGGCGGGCCTGGGCGAGGGGGGCCACCAGGAATCCCTCGGGGGCGGCGGCAAGGGGTTCGGTGTAGAGACCGGCGCGGGCGGGGGACCAGTACAGCGGCAGCCAGCCGTTGGCGATGCGGATGGTCTGGGCGATGTTTTTGGGGCCTTCGGCACCCAGCAGTATGGGGAGTTCGGGGCGTAGGGGGTGGGTGATGGGCTTGAGGGGACGGCCCAGGCCGGTGGTTCCGGGGCCGTCGTAGGGGAGGCGGTAATAGCGCCCGTTCAGGGTCACCGGGGCTTCGCGGCGTAGGACTTGGCGGATGACGTCCACGTATTCGCGGGTGGCGGTCAGGGGACGGTCCGGGAACGGGCGTCCGTACCAGCCCTCCACCACCTGGGGGCCGGACAGTCCCAGGCCCAGCAGCAGCCGGCCGCCGGAGAGGTGGTCCAGGGTGAGGGCGTGCATGGCGGTGGCGGCTGGGGAACGGGCCGCCATCTGGGCCACCGCGGTGCCCAGCGCGATACGCCGGGTATGGGCGGCGATCCAGGCCAGCGGGGTGAAGGCGTCGGAGCCCCAGGATTCCGCCGTCCATATGGAGTGGTAGCCCAAGTCTTCGGCGGTGCGGGCGAGTTGAAGGTGGCGGGGGTCCGGGGCGCGGCCCCAGTAGCCGAGGGCGAGACCGAGTCGCATGGCGGGTCACTGTACGGCGAAGGCCCGCCGGAGGGAACCGGCGGGCCTTGGCGTGGATGCGAGCGGGGCGGTGAATCAGCCGCGCTGGATACCGGAGGTGTCCTGGAGGACGCCTCGGCGGCCGTCCTGGGTCTGGGCGACCAGGGCCGGACCGCGCTGGTCCACGGCCAGGTACCAGGTGCCCGGGGTCAGCTCGGCGATCGGGGTCCCCGAGCCGTCCTCCGGGAACAGCGGCCGGTTCACCGGGACGGCGAACCAGAACGGGGTGAACCCGGCGGCCGGGGCGCCGCCCTGGGCGCCGGAGGGCTGGCCGGACTCCGCCTGGGCCGCCCCGGCACCCGCACCGCCGTCCGGCTGGGAGGCGGCGGGCTGCACCGTGGTCTGGTCCTGCGGGACAAACGGGGCCTGGGCGCCGTAGGGGGAACCCTGCTGAGCCCCGTAGGGGGTGGCCGCCTGGCCGGTGGCCGGGTTGGGGTAGCCATAGCCCGGGTTGGGGCCGACCCCGTAGGGGGAGGCGGCCGGCCGCGGGGCGCCCACCAGGGGGGCCTTGAGGGCGGGAATCCGGGGGGCGATCAGAGCGGTCGCGGCCATCACCAGGTTGGCGATCAGCGCCAGGATGCGGCCGATGCCCACCCCGATGTTGGAGTTCATGTCCTCAAGCGGACCGTCGAAGAGCGTCCACAGCGTGGTCCAGGCCGCGAAGACCGCGAGCGCCGTCCCCCACTGCTCCAGCGTGAGCCCCAGCACATTGCGGCCCTGCTGGAAACGGGAGGCGACGATGAGCGCGGCCGCGATAAGGCCGGCGAGCACGATCGACGGCAGCGCCGGGAAGACCTTGCCCTCCCAGAGGTTGGGGATCTTCGACGAGTCGCAGTAAGGACCGCTGCAGTCGACCGAGTAGTAGTCGAGGAACGAGGCGATGAACAGCAACACCGCTGCTCCGATCACCACGCCGTCGCCTCGAGTGAGGGAGCGGATGTTCACCTGAAGTCCTTTGTCCGTGCAGTTGGGAAGTTGTCAGCTGGTGTCGATGCCAGTTCGCGAGGTGCGAGGCGCGGGGGAAACACGGCCCCCCATCGTACGGGGGAACCTATCGCTCCCATGTCCGGGGCGCCTCTTCGTTTCGCCCTCGTGACACGCCTGTGGCCTGCCGTTATTTCCTCCCGTTACCCGTGAAGGAAGTCACTGATGCCATTCGCGATCCCCTGCGCCGCCTTCTCGCGCCAAGCCTCGTCGGTGAGTTGGGCGGCATCATCGGGATCGCGCATATTGCCGCATTCGATGAACACCTTGGGGACTTTGGACAGATTGAGGCCGCCCAGATCGCCACGGACGTCCAACCCCGTTCCCTTGCCCACATAGTTGGACGGGGCACTGCCGGTGACGCGGACGAAGTTCCCGGCGATCCGCTCGCCGAGTTCCCTGGACGGGCCGACGATGGCGGAGGTGTCCGCCTGCTCGTTCTTCACCAATGCGGGAAGAATCACATGGAATCCGCGGTCGCCGGGCGCCGCGCCGTCCGCGTGCACCGAGACCGAGGCGTCCGCGTGTGCCTTGTTGCCGATCTCGGCGCGCTCGTCCACACATGGGCCGTAGGGCCGGTCCCCGTCATGGGTGAGGGTGACGGTGGCGCCCTGCGCCTGGAGGATGCGCCGGATGCGGTGGGCGACATCCAGGCTGAAGGTGGCCTCGGCGTAACCGGAGTTGGTGGCGGTACCGGTGGTGTCGCACTCCTTGCGGCCGTTGCCCGCCTCCACCTGCCGGTTGATTTCGGCGGGGTGGTCCTGGTTGTGGATGTTGTGACCGGGGTCGATGACCACGACCTTGCCCTTGAGGGGGCCGTCGCCGGGGTGCTCTTCGGCGGGCGCGGTCTTGCTGGTGGACCCCTTGCCGGCGGCCCCCTTGTCGGCGGGGGCGGCCGAAGATGGCCTGGGCTCGGCCGACTTGGGAGATGCGGTGCTCGCGTCGCTCGCGCTGCTTTTGTGGCCTTCGCCGCCGCAAGCCGCGACTCCCGCCAGGAGCAGCGTGGTCAGTGCCGCGGCCCTGAGCGGGCGGAGTATGCGGGGGAGGCTGCCGGTGGACACCTGGGCGATGGTAGCGCCTGTGCTCAGTGGCCGGGGGCGGTCCGGCGCAGCACGCGCAGCGAGTGCGTTACCGAGACCTCGGTGAAGGCGCCGGATTCCAGGGCCCGTAGATAGATGCGGTACGGGGCCTGGCCGCCGTCGGCGGGGTCGGGGAAGACATCGTGGATGACCAGCAGTCCGCCGGGCGCGAGGTGCGGGGCCCAGCCCTCGTAGTCGGCGGTGGCGTGCTCATCGGTGTGGCCGCCGTCGATGAAGACCAGGCCGACCGGGGTGCGCCAGGTTCTCGCCACCTGGGGGGAGCGGCCGACTATGGCGATGACATGGTCCTCCAGGCCGGCGGCGTGCAGGGTGCGGCGGAAGGTGGGGAGGGTGTCCATGCGGCCGACGACCGGGTCCACCAGGGTGGGGTCGTGGTACTCCCAGCCGGGTTGCTGCTCCTCGCTGCCGCGGTGGTGGTCGATGGTGATGGCGGTGGTGCCGGCCTGGCGGGCGGCGTCGGCGAGGAGGATGGTGGAGCGGCCGCAGTATGTCCCGACTTCCAGCAGGGGCAGGCCGGTTCGGGCCGCTTCGGTGGCCGCCTCATGGAGGGCCAGGCCCTCGTGGACGGGCATAAAGCCCTTGGCTTCTTCGAAGGCGTTGAGGATGGCGGGGGTTGGGGGCATCGTTCGTCCTTGCGGTCGTTCGTGGGCACGCTGCTGGTGGGGGCTGGGCGCCGTGGGCGGCGGCCGGCTACAGCCAGCCGTTCTGGCGGGCCGTGCGGACCGCTTCCATGCGGTTGCGGGTCTGGGTCTTGCCGATCGCGGCGGAGAGATAGTTGCGCACCGTGGCCGGGGAGAGGTGCACCTTGGCCGCGATGTCGGCGACCGTCGCCCCGTCCACCGCCGCGGCCAGTACTTCGCGTTCGCGCTGGGTGAGCGGGTTGGGGCCGGTGCTGAGCGCGGCCGCGGCAAGGGCGGGGTCGATGACCTGCTTGCCCGCCAGCACCTGGCGGATGGCGGCCGCCAGGTCCTCCACGGGGCCGTCCTTGACCAGGAACCCGGCCGCCCCGGCCTCCATCGCCCGGCGCAGATAGCCGGGGCGGCCGAAGGTGGTCAGGATCAGCACCTTGCACTCGGGCAGCCCGGACTTGAGGTCGCCCGCGGCGTCCAGCCCGCTGCGGCCCGGCAGCTCGATGTCCAACAGGGCCACGTCCGGCCGCACTTCGAGGGCCTTGGGCAGGATCTCGTCCCCATTGGCCACCTGGCCGACGATCTCGAAGTCGTCCTCCAGACCGAGCAGCAGCGCCAGCGCGCCGCGCATCATCCCTTGGTCCTCGGCGAGGAGTACGCGGATGGGGCTGGGGGGCTGCTCGGGGGCGGTCTCTGTCATACCGCTCAGCGTAAGCGGTGCGCGGAGCGGCCCTGACGGGACGTGGCCTGGGCCACCGACCCCTCCTCGTCCACCGGAAGTTCCGCCACCAGGCGGAAGCCATGGCGGCCGGACGGGCCGGAGGTCAGGGAGCCGCCTGCGGTGGCGAGGCGTTCGGCGAGGCCCTTGAGGCCGTTGCCGCCGGTCTTCGGCCGGGGCCGGTCCGCTTCCGGCGCGGCGGACGGGCCGACGCCGTCGTCGGTGATCTCCAGATGGACGCGGTCCTGCTCGCCCCGCACCTCGATCGCACAGTGCGCCGCACCGCTGTGCCGCACCACATTGGTGACGCCCTCGCGTACCACCCAGCCCAGCAGCGCGCCGCTCTGCGGGGGCAGCGGCGGGCCGGAGTGGCTGATCTCGGCGGTGATCCCGGAAGCCTCCAGCAGGGAACGGGCGTTGTCCAGCTCGGTGGCCAGGCTGCTCTCCCGGTAGCCGGTGACCGCCTCCCGGATCTCGGTCAGCGCCTGGCGGCCCACCGCCTCGATATCGGCGGCCTGGGAGAGCGCGGCGTCCAGGTCGCGCGGGCCCAGCCGGCGCACCGCCTGGGCCTTGACCACCATCACCGAGAGGGTGTGGCCCAGCAGGTCGTGCAAGTCCCGCGAGAACCGCAGCCGTTCGCGTTCCACCGCGGCGTGGGCCAGCTGCTCGCGGGTGGCGCGCAGGGCGGCATTGCTCTCCACCAGGTTGAGCAGGTTGGCGACCAGCATTCCGGCCAGGCCGGTGCCCCAGCCCGCGGCGACGA
Source organism: Streptomyces orinoci (assembly GCF_003121295.1). Lineage (GTDB taxonomy): Bacteria > Actinomycetota > Actinomycetes > Streptomycetales > Streptomycetaceae > Streptomyces > Streptomyces orinoci. Next base: position 268,928 of record NZ_PHNC01000029.1, on the reverse strand, counting down.
TGGTTCCGGTGGTGTCATGGCCGCCCCGGAGCGAGGCCATGATCCCGTAGGTGATGCCCAGCAGAGCCAGCGTCAAGGCGATCAGCCGTGGGTCGCGGCGCAGCACCACACCGGTGGCCAGGGAGAGCAGCGGGAAGCACATCTGCCAGTGGTCCCAGTAGCCGACGGCCAGGGCGTAGGTGACCACGGCCAGCGCGGCCAGCAGCAGCCGGGGGGTGCGGGTGTCCCGGCGGTCCTCGTCCAGGGCGGCTGAGACGGTCGCCAGATACAGGGCGACAAAGGCCAGTTCGCCCAGGCCGCCGAGCCAGGGCAGCGGCATCCCGCCGGTCAGCACGGCGATGGTGTCATGGATGTTGACGAGGAGGAAGGGAACGAAGGTCTTGGTGGTGGGCATCCTCGTCCACTGCGCGGATTCCCCGGCTGCCGTGCTCGTCATATCGCACAGCTTACGAAACCCCGTTGTCCCGCTGTGAGCAGCGCAGATGCCGGTGGCCGCCGGACCGCCCGGGCCGGCTGTCTTCCCATGCCATCCGGATCGGGCTATACAGCCCTGCATGCCCATCGACGCCGCCAAGGCCATCGCCGCCGAGCCGCGAGTGACCGCCCTGTCCTGGGACCACAAGGATGTCCAGCTCTATCACCTGGGCATTGGTGCGGGCCGTCCGGCCACCGACCCGGGCGAGCTGCGCTACACCCTGGAGAGCCGGTTGCAGGTGCTGCCCTCCTTCGCCACCGTGGCCGGTGGCGCAATGGCCCTGGCCGGCGGGCTGTCCGCGCCGGGGATCGAGGTGGACCTGGCGGCCGTGCTGCACGGCGGCCAGTCCGTGATGGTCCACCGGCCGATCCCGGTGCGTGCCACCGGGGCCACCCAGACCTCACGGGTCGCCGCCGTCCATGACAAGGGCAAGGCGGCGGTGATTGTGCTGCGCAGTGATGTGACCGATGCCGAGGGGCCGTTGTGGAGCAGTGACGCCCAGATCTATGTGCGGGGCGAGGGCGGCTTCGGCGGGGAGCGCGGTACCGCCATGCGGCTGGAACTGCCCGAGCGGGCACCGTACTTGACCGTGGAGCGGCTCGTCCGGGAGGACCAGGCGCTGCTCTACCGGCTGAGCGGGGACTTCAATCCGCTGCACGCCGACCCGGAGTTCGCCCGGCGGGCCGGGTTCGACCGGCCGATCCTGCACGGTCTGTGCACCTATGGCATCGCCCTCAAGGCCGTGGTGGACGGTCTGCTCGGCGGCGAGGCCGGCCGCGTCCGCTCGTACAGCACCCGGTTCACCGGAGTGGTCTTCCCCGGGGAGCGGCTGCGGGTGCGGATGTGGCGGGACTGCCCGGGGCCGGGACGGATCCAGGTCTCGGTGACGGTGCCCGAGCGCCGGGATGCGACGGTGCTGGCGGACACGGTCGTCGAGCACCGCTGAGCTTTGCGCACCCGACAGCGGTACCTGAAGCGGTGTCTGACAGCCGCACCCGACAGCCGTACCTGACAGCCGTAGGAAGGGAGCCGGCCATGCGCGCCGCCGTACAGCACGAGAAGGGGCAGGACAAGCTCGAAGTCGTCGATGACATCGAGGCGGTGGGCTTCGGCCCCGGCAAGGTCCGGGTGCGGATGCGGGCCGCCGGGCTGTGCCATTCCGATCTGTCCGCGATGTCCGGGGTGTTGCCGCAGCCCGCGCCCTTTGTCCCCGGGCATGAGGGGGCGGGCGAGGTGCTTGAGACCGGTGAGGGGGTCAGCGGTGTCAAACCCGGTGACCGGGTGCTGGTGTGCTGGCTGCCCGCCTGCGGCAGCTGCTCCGCCTGCGGGCGCGGGCAGACCCAGCTGTGCCTGTCCGGCTTCCTCAGCGTCTCCACCCCCAACTTCCGCCGTCCGGGCGCGGATGTGTTCAGCTTCGCCGGCACCGGCACCTTCGCCGAGGAGACGGTGGTGGGCGCCGGATGCGCGGTGCCGATCCCGGACGATGTGCCCTTCGATATCGCCGCGCTGATCGGCTGCGGGGTGACCACCGGGCTGGGCGCGGCGCTCAACACCGCGCGGGTGGCGGCCGGTTCCTCGGTGGCGGTGCTCGGCTGCGGCGGGGTGGGCATCGCCACCGTGCAGGGGGCCAGGGTGGCGGGCGCGGCCCGGATCGTGGCGGTGGACCCGGTGGCCTCCCGGCGGGAGGCGGCGCTGCGGTTCGGGGCCACCGAGGCGGTGGAGCCGGAGGAACTGGCCGACGCCAGAAACCGGCTCACCGGCGGCGAGGGCTTCGACTATGTCTTCGAGGTGGTGGGCACCTCCGCCACCGCCCGTACCGCCTATGACATGACCCGGCGCGGCGGCACCCTGTGTGTGGTGGGCGCGGGTGCCATGGACGACACCCTGCAACTCAATATGTTCGAGCTGTTCTTCAACGAGAAACGCATCCTGCCCTCCCTCTACGGCGGCGGCGATGTGCTGCGTTCCTACCGCCGGGCCATCGAGCTGTGGCGGGCCGGGCGGGTGGACCTCAGCGGGATGATCACTCACCGGGTGCCGCTGACGGGCATCAACGACGCGCTGGAACAGATGCGTTCGGGTGTGGCGCTGCGTACCTGTGTGGAGCTGTGAGGGGACGGCGGCGATGACGACGATGCTGGACGGCAGAACGGCGGTGGTCACCGGGGCCGGGCGGGGGCTGGGCCGGGCCGAGGCCCTGGAACTGGCCCGGCGCGGCGCCTCGGTGGTGGTCAACGACCATGGGCAGCCGGGCCGGGACGGCTCCGGCGCCGCCTCGCGGGGCCCCGCCGAGGCGGTGGCGGCCGAGATCCGCGCGGCGGGCGGCCGGGCCGTCGCCCACGCCGGGGACATCGGGGACTTCGAGACGGCGCGGGAGCTGGTGCGGCTGGCCCTGGACACCTTTGGCTCGCTGGATGTCCTGGTGAACAACGCGGGCATCCTGCGGGACCGGATGGTGTTCGCCATGTCCGAGGAGGAGTGGGACTCGGTGATCCGGGTCCACCTCAAGGGCCACTTCAACACCATCCGCTTTGCGGCCGCTCATTGGCGGGAGCGGGCCAAGGCCAGTGGGGAGCCGGTCTACGGGCGGGTGATCAACACCGCCTCGGAGGCGTTTCTGCTGGGCGCCGCCGGACAGCCCAACTACGCGGCCGCCAAAGGCGGGATCGTGGGGCTGACCCTGTCCACGGCCCATGCGCTGCGCAAATACGGGGTGACGGTGAACGCCATCTGCCCCCGGGCCCGCACCCGGATGACCGAGGATGTCTTCGGCGCGGCGCCGGTGACCGGTCCCGATCCGCTGGCGGTGGAGCAGGTCGCACCGCTGGTGGGGCATCTGGCCTCGCCCGCGGCGGACGGAGTGAACGGGCAGGTGCTGGTGGTGTACGGGGGGCGGGTGGCGGTGCTGGAACGGCCCCGGATCGCCGCCCGGTTCGCCCTGGACGATCTGGAGGGCGGGTTCAGCCGGTTCTTCGCGGAGCACAAGGAGGAGTCCTTCGCGGCGACCGAACTCCTCGCTCTTTAGCGGGAGATGGCGTGGAAGTGGCCTTGCAGCGCCATTGGGGCGCAAGTCCGGAATAACGGAAAAAGGGGCGGAACCGGGTGGCCGGCAACCCCGGCCTCCGCCCCACTCCCGTTGGGGGACGCGTCAGTTGGCCTCCGCCGGGCGGCGGTGCTTTCCGTGCGGTGAGGCCGACTGGTCGTCAGCGAGCGACGCCGGGCCTCGGTGCTTGCCGTAGCCGGCGGCTGCGGCCTGGGCGGAAGCCTCTATACGGCTCGCCTCGGTCGTGTCGATTCGGGCTTCGGACATGGGGAAGGTCACTCCGTCGGTGTGGGAATTGCGTGCACCGGGGGCCACTTGGGCCACTTGCGCCTGCGGTTGACACGCTTTCCGCGCAAGCCCCTCCAGTACCGCTGCGCAGCCCCCGCCCCATCCTAACGGGACCTTGATCCGGCCAGCCACCCAGTCTCGAACGTATGTCAGATGGGTAACCCCTAAAGCGGCCTGAGGGCGGCGGCCCGGGCGTGCGGCGCCTGCTGCAGTGGCACCGGCCGTAGCGCGGACGCGCCGCCCGGATCGTCCTCCGGCCGTTCCTCCGGTTCCTCCGGCAGCCGCCACCGGGCCAGACCACAGGGCACCTGGGGGGTGACACAGGGCAGCCGCAGCTCGCCGTCGGCGGTCCACAGCCCGGCCCCGGCCACCCAGCCGACGGGCCCCGGGAACTGGCGCAGCCGCCGCTCGGCAGGCCGCCACACCCCCACCCAGCAGCCGGGGCCCGGATCCATCGGATCGGGATCCATCCGGTCGATCAGAAACGCCACCGAGCAGGTCTCCGGGGTCAGCGGCTGCCCCGGCTGGGTGGCGAAGGGCACCACGGCCGCGTCCGCGAGCCGCAGGCACTCGGGGAACCGCACCGGCCGCGCCGAGCCCAGCACCCCCCAGCCCAGCCGGTCCTCGCCGGGGGCGTCGGACCGTACCAGCAGCAGGCCACTGTCCGGATCGGCCAGCACCAGCCGGTCGTCGCTGTGCTCGGCGATCTGCAGCAGCGGGCTGGTCTCGCCCCGCTCCAGGTCCACCACCACCGCCTTGGTGACCCCCTCCAGCTCCCGGTCCAGGGCCAGCAGCCGGCCGCCGCGGTCCAGCCAGGCGCCGCCCGAGCATCGCCCCGCCACCTTGGCGAGCAGCTCCGGCCCGCGGCTGCCGCCGTGCACCCGCCACAGGGTGGTGGCCAGGTCGCCATGGACCAGGGCGTAGGCCGAGCGGCCGTCCGGCGCGGGAGGCAGCAGCGACAGATGAGGGCACTCGATGGCGCCCAGCGGGAGTTCGCCGGTGCCCGGACCGGTCGGGTAGAGCAGCGAGAGCGCGAACCGCTCGGCCACCCGGCGGCGGATCAGCACCCGGCCGTCCGCCAGCGGCAGCACCTCGGTGTCCGGCTCCTCGGGCTGGCTGCCGGGCAGCGGCACCGCGTAGGGCTCGGGGCCGTCCAGCGTCCAGCGCTCCGGGAACCAGCCGCCGGTGCTGCGGCTCAGCGCCAGCCAGGCGGCGTACGAACCGTCCGCGGTGACCGTGAACGCGCGGCGCCGCAGCGGGACCGGCGCGCGGTGGACAGCGCTCTCAGCAGTGCTCTGGGGGGCACAGACCGTCATGAGAAACGTCACCTCCGGCACAGAACGTAGTTTTCGCCCTCCGTTCCCAACCCTCCGTGGGGAGGTGCTTCACGCGTATGGGTGGAACTTGGGGCTTTCACCGGAGAAAACGACGGTGACTGTGCTTGCCGACCGCTTCCCGACCGGCCGGGTACGGGGTGCAGGTAGCCTTTCCCCGTGCCCGTACTGTCTGAAGTCATCGCCGCCCTGGACGCCCTGTGGCCCCCGGAGCGGGCCGAGCAGTGGGATGCCGTGGGCACCGTCTGCGGCGACCCCGGCAGCCCGGTCGGCCGGGTGCTGTTCGCCGTGGACCCGGTACAGGAGGTCGTCGAGGAGGCGGTAGGGCTCGGCGCCGACCTGATCGTCGCCCACCACCCCCTCTATCTGCGCGGCACCACCACGGTCTCGGCCGCCACCTTCAAGGGCCGGGCGGTGCACACCCTGATCAAGAACGACATCGCGCTGCATATCGCGCACACCAATGCCGACCGGGCCGACCCCGGGGTCTCCGACGCCCTGGCCGGCGCCCTGGACCTGAGGGTCACCGGCCCCTTGGTGCCCGACCCCGCCGACCCGGCCGGGTGCCGCGGCCTGGGCCGGATCTGCGAGCTGGACCCTCCGCTGCCGCTGGCCGAGTTCGCCGAACGCGCCGCGAAGCGGCTGCCGTCCACCGCCCAGGGCATCCGGGTCGCGGGCGACCCGCAGCAGGTGATCCGCACCGTCGCGGTCTGCGGCGGCTCCGGCGACTCGCTGTTCGCCGAGGTCCGGGCGGCCGGCGTGGACGCCTATGTCACCGCCGACCTGCGCCACCACCCCGCCTCCGAGGCCCGCGAACAGAGCCCGCTGGCCCTGGTGGACGCCGCCCACTGGGCCACCGAATGGCCCTGGTGCGAGCAGGCCGCCGCCCAGCTGGACGAGATCTCCGACCGTAACGGCTGGGGTCTGCGCACCCATGTCTCCCGTATCGTGACCGACCCCTGGACCGCCCACGCGGCGTCCGCCCGCCCCAACCCCTCCCACCCTTCCTAGGAGCCCCCAACTGAACGCCGCGCCCGCCGACCAGATCCGCCTCCTCGACCTCCAGGCGCTCGACACCCGGCTCGGACAGCTCGCCCACAAGCGCCGCAGCCTGCCCGAGCACGCCGAGATCACCGCCCTGGAGGGCGACCTCGCCCAGCACCGCGACCTGCTGGTCGCCGCGCAGACCGAGGAGAGCGACACCGCCCGCGAGCAGACCAAGGCCGAGCAGGACGTGGACCAGGTCCGCCAGCGCGCCGCCCGGGACCAGCAGCGGCTGGACTCCGGCGCCGGGATGTCCCCCAAGGACCTGGAGAACCTCCAGCACGAGGTGGCCTCGCTGGCCAAGCGCCAGGGCGACCTGGAGGAAGTGGTCCTGGAGATCATGGAGCGCCGGGAGGCCGCCCAGGAGCGGGTCACCGAGCTGACCGGCCGGGTGGAGGCCGTCCAGGCCAAGGTGGACGCCGCCGTCGCCCGCCGCGACGAGGCGCTGGCCGCCATCGACGCCGAGATCGCCACCACCACCAAGGAGCGGGAGATCGTCGCCGGGTCCGTCCCCGCCGACCTGCTGAAGCTCTACGACAAGCTGCGCGAGAAGGAGGGCGGCGTCGGCGCCGCCCGCCTCTACCAGCGCCGCTGCGAGGGCTGCCGGCTGGAGCTGAACATCACCGAGCTCAACGAGGTGCGTGCGGCCGCCGCCGACGCGGTGGTCCGGTGCGAGAACTGCCGCCGGATCCTGGTCCGCACCCCCGAGTCCGGCCTGTAACCACCATGGCCAACCGCTTTATCGTCGAGGCCGACGGCGGCTCCCGGGGCAACCCGGGGCCGGCCGGCTACGGGGCCGTCGTCCTGGACGCGGCCACCGGGGAGGCGCTGGCCGAGGCCGCCGAGTACATCGGCACCGCCACCAACAATGTCGCCGAATACCAGGGCCTGATCGCCGGCCTGGAGGCCGCCAAGGCCCTGGACCCCGAGGCCGCCATCCAGGTCCGGATGGACTCCAAGCTGGTGGTGGAGCAGATGTCCGGGCGCTGGAAGATCAAGCACCCGGATATGAAGCCGCTGGCCGCCCGGGCCGCGTCCATCTTCCCGGCGGGCCGGGTCAGTTACCAGTGGATCCCCCGCGAGAAGAACAAGCACGCGGACCGGCTGGCCAACGAGGCCATGGACGCGGGCAAGCGCGGCGAGAAGTGGGAGCCCTCGCGGGCGGCCGTGCCGGAGGCCCGTCAACGGCCTTCCGCGCAGGCGCGGTTGGAGCCGCTCGGGGAACCGGTTCCGGCATCGCTCACCGAGCCGCTCACCGAGCCGCTTTCGGAGCCCAGGGCCACGCCGGTCGGCTGGGCCGCCCCCGCCGACCTGGGCACCCCCAGCACCTTTGTCCTGCTGCGCCATGGCGAGACCGCCCTCACCCCGCAGAAGCGCTTCTCCGGCAGCGGCGGTGACGACCCCCAGCTCTCCCCGGCCGGCCTCCGCCAGGCCGAGGCGGTGGCCGCCGCCCTGGCCGCCCGCGGCACCATCCAGGCCGTGGTCAGCTCCCCGCTGCGCCGCTGCCGGGAGACCGCCGAGACCATCGCGGCCCGGCTGGGCCTGGAGGTACGCCTCGAAGAGGGCCTGCGCGAGGCCGACTTCGGGGCCTGGGAGGGGCTGACTTTCGCCGAGGTCCGCGAGCGCTACCCGGAGGACCTGGACGCCTGGCTGACCTCCAGCAAGGCGGCTCCCACCGGAGGCGAGTCCTTCGCGGCCGTCGCCCGCCGGGTGACGCTCGCCCGGGACAAGCTGCTGGCCCGTTACGCGGGACGCACGGTGCTGCTGGTGAGCCATGTGACGCCGATCAAGACCCTGGTACGGCTGGCGCTGGGCGCCCCGCCCGAGTCGCTGTTCCGGATGGAGCTCTCGGCCGCCTCGCTGTCGGCGGTGGCGTACTACGCGGACGGCAACGCCTCGCTGCGGCTGCTCAACGACACCGCGCATCTGCGCTGAGCGGGCCGCCGCCGTAACGGTGGCTGATTTCATGGCCGTATTCGTACTACTGACCGCGGCATTCGGCCGTCAGTCTGTGAGCGCCCGTTTCCTCGCAACGTCCTCACCAGGAGGCGCAGATGAAACACCGCTCACTGCTGGCGGCCGGAGCCCTGGCGGCCACCGCGGCCCTCACCGCGTTCGCCCCCGCCGCGGGTGCCAGCCCCTCCATGCCCGGCATGTACCAGTACCAGAATGTGGCCACCGGCAAGTGTCTGGAGACCGACGGCACCACGGTCTATCCCCAGGACTGCAACTCCACCGGCTACAGCCAGCGTTGGGTGGCCAGCGGCACCGGCCCGTTCCAGCTGCGCGATGTCGCCGCCAACAAGTGCCTGGACACCGATGGTTCGGCGGTGTACCCGCGGGACTGCGGCAGCGGCAACCAGCTGTGGTTCCTGGACGGGGCCAACCCGTACCGGCTGCGGAACGCCGCCACCGGCAACTGCGTGGCCACCGACGGCACTTCGGTGTACGCCCAGGACTGCACCGGCGGCGACGACCAGCGCTGGACCCGAAGATGACACGCTGACGGCCGGGCCCTGGGCGCTCAGCCCTCGGCCCGGCTCCGGGCAACCGCCTTGCCCAGCAATGCGACCGCCCGCAGCCGCCGGCGCTCGCGCTCCTCGATGTCCCGGGCCCGCTCCCCGGTGGCGGCGGTACGCGGGCAGGTGGGACAGCACCAGCGGTCCGGAGCGCCGGGCGGCGGCGGCTCCATGTCCACCCCGCAGTGCGGGCACCGCACGGTCACCTCGGCCACATGACCGCAGGACCCGCAGACCCACACCGGCCCCTCGGCATCCTGCCGCCGCCAGGCCGTCCCCCGGCAGCGCGGGCAGCCGGTGGTGACAATCCCGGCCTGATCCATGATCGGTGGCTCCGGCGTACGGTCGGCGTACTCGATGAGCCGGGCGCGCACCTGATGGTCACTGGTGTTGGCCATCCTGAGCAGGTGTGCGACTCGTGAGCGTGCTTCGTCGGCGAAATCGTTCATGGCGGGGAGCAGGCTATCGTCCACCGCGCCGTTGATCGGCCCGACGCACCACTTGTGGGTGAGGGCTGTTCCCATCCCGGCTTGCTGCCGGGCCGGTTCGCGGCCCGCTGGGCAAAGGGTGAACTCCCGCTGTGCGACCGTGCATTGGCTGCCGGTGCCGTCGCCTTGACCGGTTCCGGGCCGGTGGCACATTCCGGCCGTCCGGCTCGTGGACCGGCGGAAGCGCTTTGAGGCGGGGTAGCGAGACCGGAAAGGAATTGACGAACTTCGTTCATGTGAACCCGGAAAGCTCGCGCCGATTGCCCGCGTAGTGTGCGAGCAGGCCGCCGCCCAGCAGGGCCGACGGTCTTTTCTTGGGGCAGGTCGCTGAGACCATCTCGCGCGGGTCACCAAACGCAAGCTCAGGAAGATCCCGTACCGGCCGCACTCGACCGGTGGCTGCCTCGCCGCACGCGAGGGCAGCGAGCGCGCAGGCCGAAACTCCCCAGACAACCCCCACGGGGCAAAAAGAAGCCCCTCCGTCTAACGTTTCCGCAGGTCAGAGGGGATGGGGGCGGACGAGTCGGCCTGTACGCCGGGTTCTGTCTCCCAGGGGCCTTGCGGCCCCGGGGGAGGCGGCCATCCATCTAGGCCCGCCGTTGCCGGCGGGCTCGTGCGGTCTACCCGCGGACTCGGGCGGGCAGCCCTCAAGCGTCCGCGCAGGACCGTCGCAAGCGGCGGTCCCTCTTGACCTTGCTCCGGGTGGGGTTTACCTAGCCGTCCGAGTCACCTCGGACGCTGGTGGTCTCTTACACCACCGTTTCACCCTTACCGGAAGCCTCGCGGCCTCCGGCGGTCTGTTTTCTGTGGCACTGTCCCGCGGGTCACCCCGGGTGGGCGTTACCCACCACCCTGCCCTGTGGAGCCCGGACGTTCCTCGGGGGATCGAAGAGGATCCCTCGCGGCCGCCCGGCCGGCTCGTCCGCCGTATCGACCATGGTAGCGGGCGGTTACCCAAGGGTTCACCACGGGGTTCGACGGGGGGTCCGGCGTGCGGCGATAGGCTCCGTATCCGACCGGTTCGCGAAGGAGATCGACTGTGCTGGTGCTGTTGCCGCCGTCCGAGGGGAAGGCCGCCGGGGGGACCGGGGCCCCGGTGGACATCGGGTCGCTGTCGCTGCCGGGGCTGGCGGACGCGCGCCGGGCGGTGCTGGACGAGCTGGTGGGGCTGTGCTCGGGCGATGAGCAGAAGGCCGCCGAGGTGCTGGGGCTGAGTCCCGGGCTGCGCGGGGAGATCGCCAAGAACGCGGGGCTGTACGGGGCGCCCACCGCGCCCGCCGGGGAGATCTACACCGGCGTTCTCTATGACGCACTGGAGCTCGCGAGCCTGGAGGGCAAGGCCCGACGGGCCGCCGAGCGCTCGCTGCTGGTCTTCTCCGGGCTGTGGGGCGCGGTGCGCATCGGTGACGCCATCCCCTCCTACCGCTGCTCGATGGGGGTCAAGCTGCCCGGACTGGGCGCGCTGGCCGCGTACTGGCGGGAGCCCATGGCCCGGGTGCTGCCCGAGGCGGCGGAGGGCCGGCTGGTGCTGGATCTGCGTTCGGCGGCGTATGCGGCGGCCTGGAAGCCCAAGGGCGAGCTCGCCGAGCGGACCGTGACGGTGCGGGTGGTGCAGTCCAGGGTGGTCGGCGGGGTGGAGAAGCGGTCGGTGGTCAGCCACTTCAACAAGGCCACCAAGGGGCGCCTGGTGCGCGATCTGCTGGTCTCCGGGGCCGAGCCGGACCGCCCGGCCGAGCTGGCCGGGGCGCTGCGGGAACTGGGCTACCGGGTGGAAGGCGAACCGCCTGCGAAGCCCGGCCGGCCCTGGGCACTGGATGTAGTGGTCACCGAACTATGACGGCCGTCAGGGAACTGCCGGGACCAACGGTTCGTCCATGACGGGGAGTTATGCTGTCCGTCGGCAGTGCTGATCACAAGGAGTCACAATGACCTGCTTCTTCGACCCGTCTCACGGGGTCGGGACGATGAGCGTGCAGTGGTCACCCCAGTGGGGCGTCCCCAGGCCCATCCAGACGTGCCCGGCCTGCGCCCAGCGGGTGCAGACCACGCCTCCGCCGTTCTACACGCCGCAGGCCCCCCAGGCCGGATACCCGCAGCAGGCGGGCTACCCCCAGGCCGGTTACCCGCAGCAAGCCGGCTACCCCCAGCAGCCGGGTTACCCGGCCGCCGGCTACCCGCAGGCCCAGCAGCCCCCGCAGCGCGGCGGCCACAGCACCGGAGCCCTGGTGGGCGCGGGCGTGGCGGGCCTGGTCGGTGGCGCGCTGCTGAACGAGGCCTTCAGCGACGACGAGCCCGAGCAGGTCACGGTCGTCAACAACAACTACTACGAGGAGGACGACGACGAGGGCGGCTTCTTCTAAGCCGTCTGCCGAGTCGTCCTGCCAGGCCGTCTGCCAGGTCGTCCTGGAGTTCACCGACGCATGCGGGCCCCGCCGGTAGCCGGCCGGGCCCGCATCGTTTTTGCCGCGGCCGTCACGCCAGGTCGGTACGGCCCAGCCAGGCCGGTTTCACCGGGATCCCGTCCGCGTCCCGCGCGGTGCCGGCCGGCGGGGCCGGCCGGGGCGGTGGCGCGTCGGCGGGCTCTTCGGCGGGGGCCGGTGCGGCGGCGGGTGACGGTGTGGTGTCAGAGACCGGTGTGGCATCAGGGGCCGGTGAGGGTGGCGCCTCGGAGTCCTCCAGCAGCTCGGCGACCGTGAACCGGGTGCCGAAGTCATGCAGGGAACCCTCGACGACCAGCAGAAAACCGTCGCTGTGGCGGAAGAGCCGGCGGCGCCTGGCGTTCCAGGGATGCCGGGGCACATAGCGCCGGGCGCGCCGCTCCAGCTGCGCCAGCGCCTCCTCGCGCGTACCGTCCACCTGCGCCAGGACGGTCGTTTCCTGGTACTTGTCGTTCGATCCGCCCAGGGTTTCCTCGACTATCAGTCCCCAGGTCGTCATGCGCCACCTCCCGATATGGATCAGGCACAGCCTAGGCGGGGCGGCCGGCGGCCTGCCGCGGCGCCGCACGCGCGGCCGTGGACGGGCCAACCGGCGTACGGCGCCGGGTGGTTGGGCGGGTGGCGTGCCGTCCGGTCAGCGGACGGTGACGGTGAACTCCGGGGAGACCGCGCCCCCGCCGGTCACCCGCAGCGCGTTCTTGCCCTTGATGCCCAGCTTGACGCGCATCGAGTAGCTCAGATTCTTGTTGACCGCGACCTTTGCGGGCAGCGAGACCCACTTGGTGCCCTGCTTCTGCTGCAGGGTGACCGTGGTGCCGGCCTTGATGCCGGACGCCTTGCCGGTGACCCGGAACTCCTGCCAGGCCTTGACCGTGCCCATGCTCGCCTGGGCGGTGAGGGCGGGCTTGGTGGCGGGCTTCGCGGCGGCCGGAGCGGTGTGGGCGGCCGCAGCGGCGGGGGCCGGAGCGGCGACGGCGGCCGCGGTCGTGCCACCGATCAGGGCGGCGGCGAGAGCACCGGATATGGCGAGGCGGTGTGCACGGTTCATGGCATTCCTCCCTATAAGCCCGACTGGCCCGTTCTTGGGCCTTCGTTGAGGAACACGAGCAACGTGGGCTTCTGGTTGCAGGTTTCTCGAACGAATTTCTTTGATGCGTATGGGAAGTTGATGCGGCCTTGTCCGGGCGGGAGCGGCAATGGGCCCGGCCGAGGTGATCTATTGCCCGGGTAACAGCCGTCTCTCGGCGGTGCCCATGACAGCATGAGGGTCTCGCAACCCAGGAGCAATACATGACGGACATAGGCCGCACTCAGGCCGGGCCCCGGGAGGTGGCGCCGGACGTCCCCGACCGGACCCGGCGCACCGGCCTGCTGGTCACCCTCGCACTGGGCTCGCTGACCGCGCTGCCACCGCTGTCGATGGATATGTATCTGCCGGCGCTGCCCGAGGTCACCGACTCCATGGGCAGCCCGGCCGCCACCGTCCAACTCACCCTGACCGCCTGTCTGCTGGGCATGGCGCTGGGCCAGCTGGTGGTGGGGCCGATGAGCGACAAATGGGGCCGTCGCCGTCCGCTGCTGACCGGTCTGGTGATCTATGTCCTGGCCACCGCCGCCTGTGCCTTCGCGCCCACCACCGCAGCGCTGGTCGCCTTCCGGCTGGTCCAGGGGCTGGCCGGGGCCGCCGCCATCGTGATCGCCCGGGCCATGGTCCGCGACCTCTATGACGGGGTGGCCATGGCGCGGTTCTTCTCCACCCTGATGCTGATCTCCGGCGTGGCGCCGGTGATTGCCCCGCTGATCGGCGGGCAGATCCTCAAACTCACCGACTGGCGTGGGGTGTTCGTGGTCCTCACCGCCGTGGGCGCCGCCCTGGTCCTGCTGGTCTGGGCCCGGCTGCCGGAGACCCTGCCGCCCGAGCGGCGCCGGCCGGGCGGGGTGGGGCAGGCGCTGCGCACCATGGGCGGCCTGCTGGCCGACCGGATCTTCCTGGGCTATCTGCTCTCCGGCGGCTTCGCCTTCGCCGCCCTTTTCTCCTACATATCCGCCTCGCCCTTTGTGGTGCAGGACATCTACGGCGCCTCCCCGCAGACCTTCAGCCTGCTCTTCGGACTCAACTCGGTGGGCCTGGTGGCGGTCGGCCAGATCAATGGCAAGCTGCTGGTCGGCCGGGTCAGCCTGGACAAGGCGCTGGGCTTCGGCCTGGCGGTGATCACCCTGGCCGCCGCCGCCCTGCTGCTGATGGCTTCCGGGATCCTCGGCCGGGCCCCGCTGGCCGCCATCGCCGCCGGCCTGTTTGTGCTGATGTCCGCCATGGGCCTGGCCATGCCCAACACCAACGCCCAGGCGCTGATGCGGGCCAAGGACGCGGCCGGTTCCGCCTCCGCGCTGCTGGGCACCTCCACCTTCCTGCTGGGCGCCGTCGCCTCACCGCTGGTGGGGATCGCCGGTGAGGGCACGGCGGTGCCGATGGCCGCCGTCCAGCTGGGCTGTGCGCTGGCGGCCGTACTCTGCTTCGGCGCGCTGTGCCGGCCCTGGGGACGCGGGGAGGGTACGGACGGCGCCGGGGCGGAGCCGGCCGAGTCGGCGAACCCGTAAAATTCGCCCAATGCACGCCCCCCACACCGCTCCGACCGGTGAGAAGCTGCGCGCCGCGCTCGCCGGACTGCTCGACGGACTGCCGCCCACCCAGGCGGCCCAGGCCGTTGACCGGCTGATCGCCAACTACCGGGGGCGCGTTCCCACCCATACGCCCGTGCTGCGCGACCGCTCCGATGTGGCCGCGTACGCCGCGTACCGGATGCCGGCCACCTTCGAAGCGGTACGGTCCGCGCTGGCGGCCTTCCGCTCCCGGCTGCCGGAGTGGGCGCCCGCCACCCATGTCGATCTCGGCGGCGGCACCGGCGCCGCCACCTGGGCGGTCGCCGCCGCCTGGCCCGGCGGGCCGCAGACCACCGTGGTGGACTGGGCCGCGCCCGCGCTGGAACTGGGCGCCGAACTGGCCCGGGATGTCCCGGAGTTGGCCGGGGTCCAGTGGCGGCGCCAGACCATCGGCGATGAGCTGCGCATCCCGGACGACACCGGCCTGGTGACCGTCTCCTATGTCCTCAACGAGCTCACCGAGGACGGCCGCCGGGCGCTCACCGCCCAGGCTGCCCGGGCCCGCGCGGTGCTGATCGTCGAGCCCGGCACGCCGGATGGGTACGCCCGGATCATCCAGGCCCGCGAGCAGCTGATCGCGGCCGGGTTCCGGGTGGTGGCCCCGTGCCCGCACAGCGCCGGCTGCCCGATAGCGGAGGGCACCGACTGGTGCCATTTCTCCGCCCGGGTCAGCAGGTCCTCGCTGCACCGGCAGGTCAAGGGCGGTTCGCTGGCCTATGAGGACGAGAAGTTCTCCTATGTGGCGGCCATCCGGGAGGAGCCGCTGCCGGAAGCGGCTTCCCGTATCGTCCGCCGCCCGCAGATCCGCAAGGGGCAGGTGCTGCTGGAGCTGTGCACCGCCGAGGACGGCCTGGTCCGTGAGACGGTGACCAAGCGGCACGGTGAGCGCTACCGCGCGGCGCGGGATGCGGACTGGGGGGATGCGTGGGCATAGCGGCACGGGTGGGGCTGCTGATCCTTTCCGGGTGCTGGTTGCCGGTCTGCGGGTATGTGCTCCTGGCCATGGGCTTCACGGGGATGGCGCTGGTCTTCTTCTTCCCCGGGCTGCTGATGTGCGCTCTCGCCCTGTACTGGGGGTGGAGCCGGCCCGGGCGGGCGGGATGGCTGACGGCCGTGTCCCTGTGGCTGCCCAGCTCGCCCGTGCTCTTGGTGGCCCTGATATACGGCAAGCCGGTCGTCGGCTGGGACTTCACCGGGATTGTCGGTGGTGTCTTCGCGCTGGGGCTGTCGGCCGTCGCACTGGGCCGGTGCGGGCGGAAGGGGGCCCGCGGGCCCCGTCCCCAGCCGTGCGGGTGCGGGCGCATGTGGTGCGTTGTCGGGCGCGGGCCGTCCGTATGTGGTCGCGCTCACGCGGCGGAGCCGCATGGTGCAGCCGCCCCGCGCCCCTGATGGCGCGCCCCCGCAGACGTCCGCGGCGTCACGGCGGCGCCCGAGCGTGCTCAACACCGCTTTCTCAACGCAGCTCCTGCGTACAGCACTTGACGCTGCCGCCGCCCTTCAGCAGTTCGCCGAGGTCCATTCCGATGGGCTCGAAGCCCCGTTGGCGCAGTGGGGCGAACAGGCCCACCGCGGCCTGGGGGAGCAGGACATGGCGGCCGTCGCTGACCGCGTTGAGTCCCAGGGCCGCCGCATCCGCCTCGGTGGCGATCAGGGCGTCGGGGAAGAGCCGGGCCAGGACGGCGCGGCTGCCGGGGGAGAAGGCGCCGGGGTAGTACATCACCTCGTCGCCGTCCAGCACGCACAGCGCGGTGTCCAGGTGGTAGTAGCGGGGGTCGATCAGGTCCAGGCCGATCACCGGGCGGCCGAAGAACTCCTGGGCCTCGGGGTGGGAGAGCGGGCTGCTGCGGAAGCCGCGGCCGGCCAGCAGATAGGAGGCGGTGACGGCGAAGTCGCCCTCGCCCTCGTTGATGTGTTCCGGCTCGCGCACCTCGCGGTAGCCATGGGCGCGGAACCACTCCAGGTGCACGGCGGCCTCGGGAACCCGCTCGGGGTGGGCGAAGCGGGCGCCCAGCACCCGGCCGTCCACCACGGTGGCGCCATTGGCGGCGAACACCATGTCGGGCAGGTCCGGCCGCGGCCGGAGCTCCTCGACGGTGTGGCCCAGCGCCCGGTAGCGGTCCCGCAGCTCTTCCCACTGGGTGAGGGCGAGCGGCAGATCGACGGGCTTGGCCGGATCCATCCAGGGGTTGATGGAGTAGGTGACCCGGAAGTGGGTGGGCGGGCACATCAGGTAGCGGCGCGGGGTTGCGGTACGCAAGTAGCGCTCCTCCCAGTGGCGTTGGGGCACGGATGTGAGGTTCGTGCGTGCCCAAATGGTCCACGGTCGGCGACCTGTGCGCATGAACCGTACGGGTGGTTTACACCCGGCTCGCCGCGTGCATCGCTCCGGCCGGTGGCGTTCGAGACGAACCGTCTCGGCTCAGTCGCCGCTACCCTGTCCCGCATGACCCCCAGCCCCAAGACCGCCCCCGACGCCTCCCGGCGCAGCGAGCGCTCCCGGCGCGCCATCCTCGATGCGGCCCTCGAACTCGTCGGCGAGACCGGCTACCAGCGGCTCACCATCGAGGCCATCGCGGCCCGCGCGGGCGTGGGCAAACAGACGATCTACCGCTGGTGGCCCTCCAAGGCGGCCGTACTGCTGGACGCCTTCGCGGCGCTGGGCGAGGAGGCGGCCGCCGGGGAGACCGAGCTCCCGGACACCGGCGACCTGGAGGCCGATCTGAAGCTGGTGCTCCGGACGACCGTGGACGAGCTCAACAGCCCCCGCTTCGACGCCGCGTACCGCGCACTGGCCGCCGAGTCCATCGTCAACCCGGAGGTCTGCGCCCACTTCGTGGAGCGGATCCTCGAACCCCAGCTGCGGCTCTACGCCCAGCGGCTGGCCAGGGCCCAGCAAGCCGGGCACATCCGCCCGGACATCGACCCGCGCACCGCCCTGGAACTGCTGACCGGCCCGCTCACCCACCGCTGGCTGCTGCGCACCCTCCCGCTGACCCATGAGTACGCCGACGCGGTGGTGGAACTCACCCTGCGCGGCCTCGCCCACGGCTGAACCGCCCCGAATCCCGGTGGAAGCGGCCCGAGTCACACCCCCGGGTGCGCCCGGCGGTCACACGGGCCCGCGGATGGTGGCAGCATTGAGCGAAGAGCGCGGTCGAGGTCGGTGAGGGGATAGATGGAACGCAAGGGCAGGTTCTCCCAGTGGTTGCGCCGCCCCAGAAACGGGTCGGGCGATTCGGGCACGGGGGCGGCGAGTGCGGCCGCCCGCGAGGAACTGCTCCTGGCCGCGGCCGCCGCCGGCTTCCCGCTGGCGCCCGCCGCGCACCCGTCCGGCTACGGCTGTTCCTGTGAGCGCATCGGCTGTCCCACCCCCGGCCGCCACCCGGTCTCCTTCGCCTGGCAGACGCTGGCCACCACGGACACCGAGAAGCTCACCAAATGGCTGCGCGGCCAGCCGGAGGCCAACTTCATCACCGCCACCGGAATCGCCCACGATGTGCTGGACGTTCCGGCGGAGGCCGGCCGGCAGGCGCTGGAGCGGCTGGCCGCGGCCGGGGTGGAGGTCGGCCCGGTGGCCACGGTCGCCCCGGACCGGATGCTGTTCTTCACCGCCACCCGCGGCACCCCGGACGACGAGGACGAGTGGTGGCCCTGCGAAC
Source organism: Streptomyces orinoci (assembly GCF_003121295.1). Lineage (GTDB taxonomy): Bacteria > Actinomycetota > Actinomycetes > Streptomycetales > Streptomycetaceae > Streptomyces > Streptomyces orinoci. Next base: position 250,979 of record NZ_PHNC01000029.1, on the reverse strand, counting down.
TGGACTGCCACCCAGAGACCATGGACGAGCACCCGGGCCTGCGCTGGCACTGCCGGGGCAGCTATGTGCTGCTGCCCCCGTCCACGCTGCCGGGTGACGGCGAGCGGGTCGCCTGGCTGCATGGCCCCGAGCGGCCGCTGCCCGACCCGCTGACCCTGCTGGAGGCGCTGACCGACGCCTGCGCCCAGTACGCGGGGGAGCGGCCCGACCATGAGCACCACGCCGCCTGGCCGATCGGGCGGTAATGAATTCCACCGGGTAATTCCAAGGGGAGCTCAGGACCGTAAAGGGTTCCTCCGCTTCTCATGAGAAGTTCCTTGAAGCGGCCGAATTCCCTACGGGATTCCGCCGGCCGTGGCCAAGACTGCTGCGCATGGCTACGACTCCCCTCGCTCCCACCGCCCCCGAGCGGGTGACTGCCCGCCGGGTGCTCTGGAAAATACCCGCGGACCAGCCCGGATACGCACGACCGGCGCTCTGGGCCATGACCGCGGCGGCGGCCGTGCTCTATGCCTGGGGGATCAACCACAGCCAGTACCACGCCTTCTATGCGGACGCCGTCCGCAGCATGACGCAGAGCTGGAAGTCCTTTTTCTACGGCTCCTTCGACCCCCGCGATTCCATCACCCTCGACAAATTGCCGGGATTCCTCTGGCCCCAGGCGATTTCCGCCCGGATCTTCGGATTCCACCCCTGGGCGCTGACTCTCCCTCAGGTGATCGAGGGAGTGCTGAGCCTGCTGGTGCTGCACCGGGTGGTCCGCCGCTGGGCCGGAACCGGTGCGGCACTGATCGCCTGCGCCGCGTTCCTGCTGACCCCGGTGGCGGTGGGCCTGTTTCGCACGGCCGTCGAGGACCCGATGTTCACCCTCTGCCTGCTGCTGGCCGCGGAGGCCACCCAGCGGGCGGCCGAGAGCGGGCGGCTGCGCCCGCTGCTGATGGCCGCGGTCTGGGTCGGGGTGGGCTTCCAGGCCAAGATGCTGGAGGCATGGGCGGTGCTGCCCGCCCTTGCCCTGGTCTACCTGGTCTCGGCCCCGGTGCCGCTGCGCCGCCGACTGACGCACCTGGCGGGTGCGGCGGCGGTGACGCTTGTGGTCTCCGCGTCCTGGACGGTCGCCGTCACCCTCATCCCGGCCAAGGACCGGCCCTATGTGGACGGCACCACCAACAACTCCGCACTGAGCATGGTGGTGGGCTACAACTTCCTCAACCGCTTCTCCTCGCTGGGCATCAGCGCGGCCTCCACGGGCAGCGTCAGCGCGACGCAGGGCGGGGGCGCGCACCATGCGCCGGGTGCGGGTGCGGGTGCGGGTGCGGGTGCGCCGAAGGGTGCCCCTTCGGCGCCGGGTGACGCGTACGGGGCGTACGGGCAGCGGTCCGCCGGGCAGTCCGGGGCGCGGTCCGCCGGGCAGGGGTCCGCCGGTCGTGGGCAGGCCGCCGCCGGGTCGTACGGGCAGCAGCCGGCCGGTCATGGGCAGGCCGGGCAGGGACAGGCCGGTCACGGCTCGACCGGGCAGGCGCCTGACGGCCACGGCCTGGGCGGCCGGGATCAGGGCGGCCAGGGCGGTTACGCCCAGGACGGCCACGCCGCAGGCGGGCATGCCGCGGGCGCGCAGGGGCAAGGCGGCCGGGGACCCGGCGGGCCCGGCGGCTGGGGGCAGGATGGCTGGGGCAAGATGTTCGGTCCGGCGCTGGCCGCGCAGACCGGGTGGCTGTACCCGCTCGGCGCCATCGCCCTGATCTGCGGGCTGCTGTGGCGCCGGGGCAGGCCGCGCACCGACCGGACCCGCGCCGGGTTCATTCTCTGGGGCACCTGGCTGGCCATGTACTTCCTGGCCTTCAGCGCCGGCAGCGTGGGCGGCCACACCTACTACATGGGTGTGATCGCGGTACCGCTGGCCGCGCTCTCGGGCGGTGGCCTCACCCTGATGTGGCGGGCCTACCGGGCCCGCGGCCGCCGGTCCTGGGCGCTGCCCGGCGCGGTGGCGGCCACCGCGGCCTGGAGCGCGTATCTGGCCGGCCGGTTCCCCGGCTTTCTGCCCTGGCTGGCGCCCACCGTGGCGCTGCTGGGTGCCGCGGCCGCCGTGTCCCTGGTGATAGCCCGGACCGGAACCGGCGGGCGGCGGCTGGCTCTCACCGGCCTGGCCGCCTCGCTGGCGGCGGTGCTGATCGCGCCCAGCGCCTGGGCGGTGCAGGTCTTCAACCCCCGCTACGGCAGCTCCGGCATGGGCGCGGTCGGTCCGACCGGCACCGGCGGCCACCGCGGCGGCGGTAAGCAGAACCGGATGATGCCCTGGGGCGGCCAGGGCGGCGGCCGGCCCGGCAAGCCGGGAGGCGGCGGCTTCGGCCGGGGCGACGGCCGGCTCACCGCGGAACAGCGCAAGCTGCTGGACTACACCACCGCCCACCGCGGCTCCGCCGAGTACCTCTTCGCCACCACCGGCTGGAGCCAGGCATCGCCCTACATCCTGGCCACCGGGGCGGATGTGCTGCCGCTGGGCGGGTTCAGCGGCCGGGCGCCGTTCCCCACCGAGGCCGCCTTCCGGAAGCTGGTGCGCACCGGCAAGCTGACCTATGTCCTGACCGGCGGCGAGCGCGACGGCTTCGGTGCCATGGCCGCCATGTTCGGAGGGGGAGGCGGCGGCGCCACGCCCGTCACCCGCATCACCGACTGGGTCCGTTCCTCCTGCGCCAAGGTCCCGGCCGCGGCCTTCGGCGGTGACGCGCACTCGGCCGAAACGCTCTACCGGTGCCGGTGAACCGGTGCTGATACCGGTGCCGAGCGGGGTCAGTCGCCCCTGGCGGCGATCAGCAGCTCGATGCGGTTGAGGAAGGTGACGCGCCCGCCCGCCCGCTTGGCGGGCACCGTCACCGCCGACTCGGAGACCCGGGTGTAGGTCACCGCGGTACGCAGGTCCCCGCCGAGCAGCGCCTTGGTGCGCTGGTCGGTGACGGCCGGGCGCAGCCCCTTGGCCATGGTGCGCTTCTCGCGGTGGTGCGCGGTGAAGAACACCAGCGCCCCGCCGTCCTTGGTGCGCAGGGCGAAGGGCGGGAAGCCGGGGGCCCCGTCCGGGGTGTCCAGGTACTCGGTCCAGAAGCTGGGGGTACGGGCGAACTTGGCCCGGTCCGCACGCAGTTGGGTGGTGGCCCCGCTGGGTGCGAACACCTCCCCCGTACCGCTGCCCAGGTATGCGGTGTACGCGCCGCTGACCGCCGAGGGGTCCAGCGCCAGCCCGCTGCCGGCGCCCGGTTTCTCCGGTACCGGCAGCGCGTAGCCGTCCTTGTCCAGGGTGAAGGAGGGCACCCGCTCCCTGGGCATCAGCGACAGATAGGCCGCCTTCCAGGGCTCCTTGGGGCCGCTGCGGGCGAAGACCACCAGCCAGCGGTTGCCGTCCCGGTTGCTGCGGGTGTCGGCCAGGAAGAACTTGGGCCACCCGGCCATCTGCGGCACGGTGAACCGGGCGTCGTCCAGCACCAGTGCCGGGTAGCCGGGGTTGCCCTTGGGGGTCAGCGCGCGCTGGGCCGTCAGGTCGGCCTTGCCTATCTCGGCCAGCGCCCCGGTCTCCACCCGGTCCACCTCGGCCGGGTCCAGGGTGCGGTACGCCCTGGTGTAGCCCGCGGTGAACTCCCGTAGCACCTTGGGGGCTTCGGCCCTGGTCAGCGAGGGGACGATCGCCCGCTCCCCGTGCACCGTCACACAGCCGGTCGCCACCAGCAGCGGCGGTACGGTCAGCACCGCCAGCCACGGGAACAGTCTGGGACGCGGCCGACGTCGCATCGGGGGTGGCCTCCTTGGGTGCCGCTGAATTCCGGGCAACCCTACCCGGGGCGGAGAACACCACCGGAGCGGGGCCGGGCAGGTGTGATCCGGCTCTCAATCGTGCGGATTTCACCCCGGGCGTACGCGGTCGCGGCTCTTGGTGGCAACTGGCCGAATAGTCCATGTCGGGGCGTGGGGCCCGGCGCATAGCGTGGGCGCCGCTGATGTTGTTTCCCAGCACAGGAGAGCACTTCATGCGCAAGCGAATGTTCGGTGCCGCGATCCTCGCCCTCGGCCTGAGCGCCCCCTTCCAGGCGGCGGCCGTGGCCCAGCCGCACACCCCCGCCAACGCCCAGGCGCTGTGGGACACCTGCCAGGCCGCGCTGGACTCGCCCCATGAGTCGCACACCAACCCGGATGTCATCAACGTCCACGCGGACCTCAAGGGCTGTAAGAAGAAGATGCCCCACTACTCGATATCGGTCACTCTCTATAAGGAGAACCAGCAGGTCGCGCACAACAGCGGCTCCGGGGCGAACAAGTTCAAGGCGCGTGTGGTCGCCAACTGGCCGCCGCCCAAGGGGCAGTGCCACAAGTACTCGGCGACCGCCACCTACACCATCACGGCGGACGGCCATGCGCACACCACCACCCTGACCAATCACAGCCAGGGCGAGATCTGCATCCACAAGTAGCCCTTGAGCGGCTCCTCTTCGGACACCGGGCGGAAGCGATGACCCACTATGCCGTCTTCCTGGCGGTCACCGGCCTGCCCACCGGCCCGGTGTCCGGCCTCACCGCACTCACCGTGCCCGCCCACCGCCTGGCGGAGGCCGAGGCACGTGCCTCGGCCGCCCTCGCCGGACTGCCGGAGGGCGCCGGGTGGGCGGACCTGGAGCCGGACCGGCGCCGGGAGTTGGTGGCCCGGGTACGTACCGTGCCGCACCACGCGGCGGACCATATCGAGCACAACGACCCGGCGGCTCCTGGGAGTTCGGCGCTGGCCGACTGCCTGGCGGGCCTCGCCGCCAATAGCTCACTCAAGGAACTCGCCGGTCAGCGGCGCACCGTCTACTTCACCGGTGACCGTCCGCTGGGCGATGCGGCGGGTGCTCCCTTCCTGGCCGGTGCGAGCGCGGTCCACCGGGGCGCCGAGAACCGCTATCCCGCCCTGGCCCGCCTGGCCGCCCTGCTGGGCACCGCCGCCGGGCCCTCGACCGACGGTTCGCTGCCCGAGGACCAGGACCTCTACGAGGCCTTCGACCGCTACACGGTGGGCGGGCCCTGAGCTCCCTCAGGGCAGGTCCCACCACCACCACCAGTCGTCGTCATCATCACCGTTGACGATGACCTTGCCGTCATAGACCCCGCCGGAACAGACGGTGTAGGCGCCCCAGTTGAAGGTGACGCCCTTGGGCTGCCCGCCGCCTTCGATGCACTGCACATCGGTGACGGGCTGGGGCGCCGGGCGCGGGGCCGCCGTGGCGGACGCGGCCCCCAGGCCGGAGGTGGCGAGCAGCAGGGCCAGCGGCCCGAGGACACGGGATACCTGACGTATTCGCATGGGGAATCCCTCCCTCTTCGGTCGAACACATGGCCTGCTCAGTGTTGCCGCCCACATCCGCCGCCGCCCGGCCTGCTGCTCCATATGGGGGACTGTCGCATCCTTCGATCCCTTTGCCCCCAAGGGTGGTAAGGCATCGCTCTCGGCCATTTACGGGCGGTCGGGCCGGGTCGTCCCGGACGATCAAGGCCGCTCCGGCCGCCCCGCGTCAAGCCGACCGTGATAGTGGAGCGAGTGGTTCACCTCAGGTCGCGCCCTAATGCCCCAACTGCATGGCTACCTCCGGTAGTTGGCGAAATGAGTTCGACTATCGGACAGCCCGGATGCCCTCGCAACATCGAACGTGTAAACGATTGCCGTTTCCATTCGCTCGATTTCCGAGGTGATGATGATGCGAGTCAAGGCTCTGGCCGTTCCCTTCGCCCTGGGTATGGCGCTCACCGGCGTCGCCCTGTCCGCCCCCGCGTCCTTCGCGGACACCTCCGCCGCCACGGTCACGCTGACGGAGACCGACAACGGCACCGCCGTATCCGTGCACACCGGCGATGTGATCAAGGTCCAGCTGACCGGCAGCCGGGGCAACGGTCTGACCTGGACCTGGAGCACCCCCACGGCGAGCAGCACGGATGTGCTCACCCAGACCGATTCGGCGTCCCTGGCGGACGGCAGTGTGACGGCCACCTTCCAGGCGAACTCCAACGGCACCACGGTGATCACATCCACCAAGGGCTGTGTGCCGGACCCCGGCCACTTCTGCTCGCACCTGATGCAGCAGTGGAACGCCACGGTCACCGTCAACTGACCCGGCGCTTTACGGCCCTTGCGCCCCGGTCCGCCACTGCGGCGGACCGGGGCCCAGCCATAATGCGCGGACCGAGCGCCCGGCGTGATGGGTGGTGATGGCGCTGGCCATGGCAGGCGCCCGCTACGAGAGGATCTCCGTATGACCGATGTACGCATAGTCCATGTCTTCTGCGGGCCGGAGGGGCGGGGCGGCAATGCCCTGGGGGTGGTCGCCGACGGTGCCGCCCTGCCGGAGCCCGAGCGGCGGCAGGCCCTGGCCGCCGAACTCGGCCTCAGTGAAACGGTGTTCGTGGACGACGCCGAGCGCGGCACGGTGGACATCTACACCCCCGGCACCCGGCTGCCCTTCGCCGGGCACCCGCTGATCGGCGTCGCCTGGCTGCTGGGCGGCGATGTGGAGGAGCTGCGCCCGCCGGCCGGCCGGGTGCCGGTACGCAGAGCGGGCGAGCTGGTGTGGATCACCGCCCGTCCGGAGTGGGTGACCGGCCGCCGTACCGAGCGCTACGCCTCCCCGGCCGAGGTGGACGCGCTGCCCGCGCCCCCGCCGGGCGAGGGCTGGCTCTACGCCTGGGCCTGGGAGGACGAGGCGGCGGGACGGGTACGGGCCCGGGGTTTCCCGCGCCGTGGCGACGGAATCACCGAGGACGAGGCCACGGGCGCGGCGGCCCTGCTGCTCACCGGGGAACTGGGCCGCGCCCTGGACATCCGCCAGGGCACCGGCTCCCAACTGCTGACCCGGCCCCGCCCGGACGGCACGATCGAGATCGGCGGCCGGGTGCGCCGGGCCCCTTGAGGGGCGCGGGGAACTGCGCGAGCAGCCACACGCAACCCGCACCCGACAACGCGCCAAACCCCCTAAGCGCTGAGCGGGAATGCCTCGCCCAGCTCCCGGAACACCGCCGTGTTCAGCGCGAAAGCCCGTCGGCACTCGTCGATGACCTGCCGCTTCTCCAGGTCGTCCAAGGGCACCGCATCCAGCAGCCCCCGGTACTCCCGCTTGAACTCGGCAGGGTTGGCGATCCCCTCGAAGACATAGAACCGCACCCCATCGCCCTTCCGGGCGAAGCCCCAGGTCTTCTCCGCGGTGCCGCGGATGACCTGGCCGCCGGAGAGGTCGCCCAGATAGCGCGTGTAGTGGTGGGCGACATAACCGGCCGGCCAGGTGCGGGCGCAGTCCTCGATACGGGCCGCGTAGGCCGCGGTGGCGGGCAGTGGAACCAGGCCCGTACGCCACCCCGGACCGCCCAGGTGCGTCAGATCGCGCTCCAGCTGGGCGGTGCGGGCCAGCTCGGGGCGGAGGAACGGGCCCGCCACCGGATCACCGGCCAGCTCGGCCGAGCAGGACTCCAAGGCCCGGTAGACAAACCAGAGTTGCTCCGTATAGGCGCGGTAGGCGGCCACCCCGAGCCGCCCGCCGAGCAGGTTGCTCATGAACGACGAGTTCTCGGCCTCCAGATGCTGCTGGTGCGAGGCGGTGCGGATGAGCGTGGAGAAGGGTGTCGCGGCGGGCGAGTCCAAGGCGGACCTCCGGTGACGGGCTTCCCGACATGCTGTCGGGAAGACCTTACCGCCGGGCACCCGATCACGGCAGGGTCAGGATTTCCGCTCCCGTCTCGGTGACCACCAGGGTGTGCTCGAACTGCGCCGTCCGCTTGCGGTCCTTGGTGACCACGGTCCAGCCGTCCTCCCACATGTCGTACTCATGGGTGCCCAGCGTCAGCATCGGCTCGATGGTGAAGGTCATCCCGGGCTGGATCAGGGTGTCGTGGTGCGGGCTGTCGTAGTGCGGGACGATCAGGCCGGAGTGGAAGGAGGAGTTGATGCCGTGGCCGGTGAAGTCCCGTACCACGCCATAGCCGAAGCGCTTGGCGTAGGACTCGATGACCCGGCCGATGATGTTGATCCGGCGGCCCGGCTTGACCGCCTTGATGGCCCGGTTGAGCGCCTCCTGGGTACGTTCCACCAGCAGCCGCGACTCCTCGTCCACCTCGCCGCAGAGGTAGGTGGCGTTGTTGTCGCCATGCACGCCGCCGATGTAGGCCGTCACATCGAGGTTGACGATGTCGCCGTCGCGCAGCACCGTCGAGTCCGGAATGCCGTGGCAGATCACCTCGTTGACCGAGGAACACAGCGACTTGGGGAAGCCGCGGTAGCCGAGGGTGGAGGGGTAGGCGCCGTGGTCGCACATGAACTCATGGGCCACCCGGTCGAGTTCATCGGTGGTCACACCGGGGGCGATGTGCTTGGCCGCCTCCGCCATCGCCTGGGCGGCGATACGGCCCGCGATCCGCATGCGCTCGATGGTTTCGGCGTCCTGGACCTCCGGGCCGGAGTACGGCGTCGGGGCCGGCTTGCCGACGTACTCGGGCCGGGGGATGGAGGGCGGGACGGGGCGGGTGGGAGAGAGTCTCCCGGGGACGAGAAGTGACTGGCCAGACATGTCAGCGAGTGTAGTCAGCGGCTCTCGGGGAGCATGTGGGTGAGGAGAGGAGGGCACGATGGCCCTGTTCAAGCGGACTCCGGCCGGTAAGCCGGGTGAGTGGTACTACTGCCTGAAGCATCAAGTGGTCGAGGAGGGGCCGGAGTGCCGGGCGGCGGACCGGATGGGCCCGTATGGCACCCGCGAGGAGGCCGGGCACGCCATGGAAACGGCGCGCGAGCGCAATGAGCAGTGGCGCGAGGACCCGCGCTGGAAGGACGACTGACCGGCGGGGGGCACGCCGGCCCCTGGCGCAGGGGCACCACCCCGTCGCGTTCCGCCGCGCATGGGCAGTGGCCCCGCTGTGCCGGGCGCCGGGGACCCGACCGCCGTGCGGGGCGGCTATAGGCCATGATCACTCCGGCCGGCGAGGGCCCGGCGATGGCACCCGCCTGCCAGCGGACGGTGTTCAGTGCGATGCCGGCGGGCAGCTGCTCATGGGCCACCACTTGGGGCAGCAGCGCCTGCAGGGCCGGCCGCTGCCGCCCGGACAGCGCGCTGACCAGGGCGGCCACCAGATACAGCGGCCAGACCATGGGGTGTGGCAGCATCGCGTTGGCCAGCAGCAGCGCACTGAGCGCACCCAGCCCCGCCTCGGTCCACAGCACCAGCTTGCGGCGGTCCAGCGCGTCCGCCGGCGCCCCGCCGTAGAGCCCGAAGACCATCAGCGGCACCAGCTCCACCGCCCCGATGGCGCCCACCGCCAGTGTGGAACCGGTCAGTTCCATCAGCTGCACCGGCAGCGCGACGAAGGTCAGGAAGCTGCCGAACGACGTCACCGGTCCGGCCGGCCACAACCGCCGGAAGTCGGCGGAGGAGTGCCAGGGGGTGAGGTCGGGCAGCAGGGCGCGCAGCCGGGAGGAGCGGGAAGGGGGATGGTGCTCGGTCACGGGTGGCCATCTCAGGTCCGGCCCGGGGGACGGGCAACCGGATTTCCGTCCGTCCGCTACCAGCGGTCCGGCGGCGGAGCGGTCAACTGCTCGGCCAGCCGGGAGAGTTGGTCGCGGAAGCGGCGGCCGCGGCCCGGCGCGGCGGGCGGCACCGGTTCGCCCGCCGCCGCGCTGAGCAGGTGCTGCACCAGATCGAAGTCCGGCTCCAGGTCCGGGGGCACGGACAGCGCCTCATGGGCCAGGGCGCGCATCTCGCGGTGCGCGCCCTCCGGTGCGCCGTCCAGGGTGAGGACGGTGGCGCCGCCGCGCCGCACCTGGTGCACCCGCTCCAGCAACTCGGCGCCCGGGTCCGGGCCGGTCCGGCCGAGCACCACCAGCAGGGTCTCGCCGCGCCCCGCCTCCCGCAGCCGGTCCAGGCCGACCGACAGATGGGCCGGGGCAGCGGGCGGCACCCGGTGGCGCACCAGGGTGGGGGACAGCTCCGGCAGCCCGGACCGGGCCGCCTCCTCGTCCAGATGCGCGGCCAGGTGCCAGGGCTCGTACGCCGCACTGCCCAGCAGCAGCAGCTCCCCGCCCCGGCCTCCGGCGGACCTGCGCAGGGCGCCGGCGAACCGGCGGGTGGCCTGCAACCACTCGGCCCCGGCGAGCACTTCGCGCAGCAGCGCGACCCGTACCGCGTCCACGGCCCCATCCTGCCGACCGCGGCGCGGCGGGGAACGGGAAAGCGGCCTGCCTCACCCGTTAGGGAACGGACCCCGGGGACCGGACCGGGCTCTGAGCGGGCGTGACAGTATCCCTGTCATGACTGCTTCTGCTGACGCTTCTGCCGGGACTTCCCCCGCGACCACCAAGCCCGCTGCCAAGGACCCCTGGGCCCTCCCCGATGTTTCCGGCCTGGTGGTCGGCGTTCTGGGCGGCACCGGTGACCAGGGACGCGGCCTGGCCTACCGGCTGGCCAAGGCGGGCCAGCGGGTGATCATCGGCTCCCGGGCGGCCGAGCGGGCCGAGGCCGCCGCCGCCGAGCTGGGCCTGGGCATCGAGGGCGCGGACAACGCCGAATGTTCCCGGCGCAGCGATGTGGTGATCGTCGCGGTGCCCTGGGAGGGACACGCCAAGACCCTGGAGGCGCTGCGCGAGGAGCTGGCCGGAAAGCTGGTGATCGACTGCGTCAACCCGCTGGGCTTCGACAAGCAGGGCGCCTACGCCCTGAAGCCGGCGGAGGGCAGTGCGGCCGAGCAGGCCGCGGCGCTGCTGCCGGAGTCCCGGGTGACCGCCGCCTTCCACCACCTCTCCGCGGTGCTGCTCTCCGACCCGGAGATCGCCGAGATCGACACCGATGTGATGGTGCTGGGCGACAAGCGGGCCGACACCGACCTGGTGCAGGCGCTGGCCGCCCGTATCCCCGGGATGCGCGGGGTGTTCGCCGGGCGGCTGCGCAACGCCCACCAGGTGGAGTCGCTGGTCGCCAATCTGATCTCGGTGAACCGGCGGTACAAGGCGCACGCGGGCCTGCGGATCACCGACGTCTGACGCCGACGTTTGAAGCCGACGTCTGACGCCGGTGCGTGACGCGACGTATTGCCCCGGCATCCCGCACCGGGGCCCGGTACACCCCGCGGCCGCAAACGGGGCATGGGGGACAATGGGCGGGTCCAGTACGCGACCGCGTTGCCGACAGGAGCCGCCCCCCATGCCCCGCCTCGCCCTCTACGCCCTCGCCGTCTGCGTCCTCGCGACCGTGGCCGCCGTCGTCTCCTTCGCACGCGGCAGCTGGCTGGGTGTGATCTGGGTGCTGCTGCTGGGCGTCTCCTCCAATATGGCCTGGTACTACGTGCGCCGGGCGCGGGCGGAGCGCGCGGCCGTCAGCGAGTGATCAGGTAGCCGCCGAGGTCCGGGATCTCCGGGTTCCCCTGCCAGAAGCGGAACAGCCGCTGGCCCCAGTAGGTGTCCCAGTCACTGACCCCCAGCACCCGCAGCACCGAGTCGATGACATGGAAGAAGGCGTCGTTCACCGAGGGGATCCACAGGAAGCCGAACACCGCCAGCAGGCCGAAGGGCGCGAAGGGCTCGATCTGCCGCCGTACCCCGTATGACAGCCAGGGCTCGATGATCCCGTAGCCGTCCAGGCCCGGCACCGGCAGCAGATTGAGGATGGCCGCCGAGACCTGGAGCAGCGCCAGGAAGGCCAGGGCATAGCGGACATGCTCCGGCACCCCGTCCAGGGCGTGCAGCCAGAACGGCGCGGTGCACACCGCCGCGAACAGCACATTGGTCAGCGGGCCGGCCGCCGAGATCGCACTGTGCCGCCAGCGGCCCTGGATGCGGTGCCGTTCGATGAACACCGCACCGCCCGGCAGACCGATCCCGCCCATGATCACAAAGACCACCGGCAGCACCACGCTCAGCAGGGCGTGGGTGTAGGCGAGCGGGTTGAGGGTCAGATAGCCCTTGGCCCCGATGGAGATGTCCCCGCTGTGCAGCGCGGTACGGGCGTGCGCGTACTCATGCAGACAGAGCGACACCACCCAGGCCGAGACCACGAAGAGGAAGACGGCGAAACCGGGGCTGGCCGAGAAATCCGTCCAGATCGCCCACAGGGAGACCGCCATGATGGCGACAAGGGCGAGGAAGACGGGGCTCACGCGCCGCGCGCCGCGGGTCGCGTCGAATGCCATCTGAGTGCTCCTGGGGTGGGTGCCGGGAGATACCGGGCGTACGGACGGGTTCCGGGCGACGGTACTTGGTCGCGGTCCGAATGTCGTAATGGCGGGGGAGAATGGGCCGGTGCGTTACGGCATCCTCGGCACCACCCAGGTCCATGCGCCCGACGGTCAGCCGGTGGCCCTCGGCGGCGCCCGGCTGCGCGCCCTGCTGGGCGCCCTGGCCCTGCACCCGGGCCGCACCCGCACCACCGGAGCGCTGACCGACGCCGTCTGGGGCGCCGAGCCCCCGGCGGACGCGACCGGGGCGCTCCAGGCGCTGGTCGGGCGGCTGCGCCGGGCCATCGGCCGGGACGCCGTGGAGTCGGTGGCCGGCGGCTACCGGCTGTGCGCCGAACCCGACCAGGTCGATCTGCACCGCTTCCAGCGGCTGGCGGAGGAGGGGGCCAGGGCGCTGGCCGACGGCGACCCCGGCAAGGCGGCGGTGCTGCTGGAGGACGCGCTCGCCCTGTGGCGCGGCCCCGCCCTGGCCGACCTGCCCGGCCACCAGGCCGAGGCCGCCCGGCTGGCGGCCCGCCGCCTGGACGCCCGCCGCGACCGGCTGGCCGCCGCCGTCGCCCTGGGCCAGGCCGAACAGGCCCTGCCGGAGCTGGCCGAGCTGTGCACCGGCCACCCCCTGGACGAGCCCCTCCAGGCGCTGCGCCTGCGAGCCCTGCGCGCCTCCGGCCGCCCGGCGGAGGCCCTGGCCGCCTATGAGCAACTGCGCACCATGCTCGCCGACCGCCTCGGCGCCGACCCGGGCCCCGAATTGCGTTCCGTGCACGCGGAGTTGCTCACCCCGGCACCGTCGCCCCATGCGCCGCGTCCGGGCATCGCCGGGGGGCCGGACATGCCCAGGCCTACCGGGCGCGGCGGACCCGGCGGGCCCGGCGGGCCTGGTGGGACCCGCAGTCCTGGCGGGGCCGCGACGACCCGGCCCCGGCGGGGGAATCTGCGCGCCCGGCTGACCTCCTTCGTCGGGCGCGAGCAGGACGTGGCCAGCATCCGGGCCGATTTGGCCACGCATCGGCTGGTCACCCTGCTGGGGCCGGGCGGGGCGGGGAAGACCCGGCTGTCCCAGGAGGCCGCCGAGGCGGCGGCCGACGCCTGGCCGGATGGCGTCTGGTTCGCCGAACTGGCGCCGCTGGAGGATGAGGACTCCGTGCCCGAGGCGGTGATCACCGCCCTGGGTGCCCGCGAGACCGTGGTGCGCGGCACCGCCGAGGGCCTGCGGGTGGCGGCCGACACCACCGCCCATGACCCGCTGGCCCGGCTCGCCGAACACTGCGCCCAGCGCCGGATGCTGCTGGTGCTGGACAACTGCGAGCATCTGGTGACCGCGGCTGCCCGGCTGGCGGAGACGCTGCTGGCGCACTGCCCCGGCGTCACCGTACTGGCCACCAGCCGCGAACCCCTCGCCCTGCCGGGGGAGTTGGTGCGTCCGGTGGAGCCGCTGCCGGACCCGGTCGCGCTGCGGCTGCTCGCCGACCGGGGGGCCACCGCCCGCCCCGGCTTCCGTATCGAGGACGACCCCGCCGCCTGCGCCGAGATCTGCCGCCGGCTGGACGGACTGCCGCTGGCCATTGAACTGGCCGCCGCCCGGCTGCGGATGCTCACCCCGCGCGGCCTGGCCGACCGCCTGGACGACCGCTTCCGGCTGCTGACCTCGGGCAGCCGCACCGTGCTGCCCCGCCAGCAGACGCTGCGCGCGGTGGTGGACTGGTCCTGGGACCTGCTGGACGAGCCCGAACGCGCCGTACTGCGCAGGCTCTCGGTGTTCTCCGGCGGCTGCGACCTGCCTGCCGCCGAGGCGGTGTGCGCGGATCCGGAGTCGGTGCCCGCCCCGGAAGTGGCGGTAGTGGTCGGTTCGTTGGTGGACAAGTCCCTGATGGTGGCGGCCCCCGACGACCGGGGTGAGATGCGCTACCGGCTGCTGGAGACGGTCGGCGAGTACGCGGGGGAGCGGCTGGACGAGGCCGGTGAGCGCCCCGAGGTGGAGCGCCGGCATCTGGTGCACTACCGCGAACTGGCCCGTACCGCCGACCCCTTGCTGCGCGGGCCGCAGCAGCGGCACTGGGTGGACCGGCTGGAGCGGGAACAGGACAATATGCGGGCCGCGCTGCGGCACGCCGTGGCGGCGGGCGATGAACACGAGGCCCTGTGCCTGGTGCTCTCGCTCAACTGGTTCTGGACCCTGCGCGCCCGGCTGGCCGACAACCGTATCTGGTCGGAGGCGGTGGCCCAGATGGGGCCCGACCCCTTCCAGGAGCCGGTGGAGATCGCCCCGCCGCTCACCGAGCGGTGCATCGACGCCCCGCCGCCGATGCGCCCGGAACTGTTCCAGGAGGCCCGGCGGCAGGTGCGGCTGATCGTCATCTCCACCGCGGAGTCCGATATGCGGGTGTTCAACTCACCCGAGATGCAGGCCCGGTTGCGGGCCGTGCTGTCGGTCTACCGGCACCGGCCGCCGCAGACCCTGCGTACCCCCGGCATGCTGTGGATCTACGCCCGGCTGCTCACCAGCGACTTCGCCCTGCTCTTCGATGACCTCGACCGGGCCGTGGCACTGAGCCGGGAGCTGGGCTATGAGTGGGAGCTGGCCTATCACCTCCAGCAGCGCGCCAAGGTGGGCAATGAGTGGCCCGGCCGGGCCGAGCAGGCGCGGCGGGACGCGGACGAGAGCCTGGAGATCTTCCGGCGCACCGGGGACGCCTGGGGAGTGGCCGAGGCGCTGGCCGGGCGCGGTGAAAGCCGGGAGCGCCTGGGGGAGTTCGAGGCCGCCGCCGAGGACTACCGGGAGGCCATGGACAGCGCCCGCGCGGTGGGGGCCATCACCCAGGTGGCGCTGATGCGCTCCCGGCTGGCGGAGATGCTGATGGAAGCCGGGATCATCGACGCCGCCGAGAACGAGCGGATGCTGCGGCAGGCGAAGGATGAGGCAGAGGGCGGCGTTCCGGATGTGGACTTCCTCATCCGGCTCACCCTCGCCATCAGGGTCGCCCGCGCCGGGCGGCTGGCGGAGGGCCGGGAGCTCCTGCTGGAGCTGCTGGCGGAGTTCAAGCACCGGTCCATCCGGCTGTTCCAGGGCATGATGCTGGGGCTGCTGTCCTGGCTGGATGTACTGGGGGGACGGCCCGAGGAGGCGCTGCCCAGGGTTCGCCAGGCCCTGGAGATGCTGGACGATCCGATGTCCGCCTTTGTGGCGGTCAAGCTGCCGGTGATGCAGCTGATGCACGCCGCCTACGCCCACGCCCATCTGGACGGCGAGGAACACGCGTTGGCGGCGGCCCGGCTGCTGGGCGCGTCCGCCGTGCTGCGGGTCGGCGGTCCCGAGGAGCAGTCGCTGGAACGGGAGGTCCGGCAGCGGACGGAGGCCGGGGCACGCGCGGCGCTGGGCGAGGAGGCCTACCGGCGGGCGTATGCCGAGGGCGGCCGGCTCACCTTGGCGGAGGCCACCGCCCTCATCTGAGACACACCCCCGTCCCAAGCTCAGGCACGCTGACGGAACTTGGCCACCGCCAGCGGCGCCACCACCACGGTCAGCCCCACCGACCAGGCCAGGGTCATCCACACCGAGTGCGCCACCGCGCCGCCGTTGATCAGGCCACGGGCCGCATCGGCCAGATTGGCCAGCGGGTTGTAGTCGGTGAAGGCCCGCAGCCAGCCGGGCATGGACTTGGTGGGGGCGAAGATGGAGCTGGCGAACTGCAGCGGAATCATGATCAGCATCCCCATTCCCTGGACGGCCTGTGCCGACTTGGCGGTCAGGCCCAGCAGCACAAAGATCCACATCAGGGAGGCGCCGAAGAGCACGCTCAGGCCCACGGCGGCCAGCAGTTCCACCACCGAGGTCTTGATGTCCAGGCCCAGCGCCAGACCCATGCCGATCTGGATGGCCACCGCCACCAGCATCCGGCCGACCTCCACCACGATCTTGGCGATCAGCACGGAGGAGCGGGCTATCGGCAGGGTGCGGAACCGGTCCATCACCCCCTTGCTGAAGTCCTCGTTGACGCCGCTGCCCACCGCCATGGCGATGTTCAGCCCGGTCATTGCCATCAGGCCGGGCACCAGATAGTTGACATAGTCATCGCGGTGGCCGGGGAACATGGCGCCGCCGAAGACATAGACAAACATCAGGGTGAAGATCACCGGCATCAGGACGACGTCGAACATCGCCTCCGGATTCTGCTTGATCTGCAGCGCATTGCGGCGGGCCAGCGCACTGATGTGCCGCAGATGGTCGCGGAGACCGAGGCGGCCGTCGGCGGCGGGAGCGGTGATGATCGCGGCGCTCATGCCGCCACCTCCTGGAGTTCTTCGGCGTGGCTGTCCCCGGAGGAGGTCTTCTGGCCGGTGATGGCCAGGAACACCTCGTCCAGGCTGGGCAGATGGGTGCTGACGGAGGCCAGTACAAAGCCGCGCTCGGCCAACAGGCCCACCACTGCCGTCAGTTGCTGATCGGTGACGATGGGAACGTTGACCAGACCCCCGTCCTGGTCCACGGTCGCCCCGGAGACGCCGTCCAGACCGGCCTGGGCCACCGCCCCGGCCAGCCGCGGCAGTTCGGCCGGGTCCGCCGGACGGATCTGCAGGGTGCGGCCGCCGACCTTGGTCTTGAGCTCCTCGATCCGGCCGCCGGCTATCACCCGCCCGCGGTCGATCACGGTCAGCTCGTCGGCCAGCTGCTCGGCCTCCTCCATGTACTGGGTGGTGAGCAGCACGGTGGCGCCCTCCCGGACCAGGTTGTGCACCTCGGCCCACACCTCGTTGCGGGTGCGCGGGTCCAGACCGGTGGTGGGCTCGTCGAGATAGAGCACCGCCGGGCGGCCGATCATGGAGGCGGCCAGATCCAGCCGGCGCCGCATTCCGCCGGAGTAGGTCATCGCCGGGCGTTTGGCGGCCTCGGTGAGAGAGAAACGCTCCAGCAGCTCGGCGGCCCGCCGCCGGGCCTCCTTGCGGGGGAGGTCCAGCAGCCGGCCGATGAGGTAGAGGTTCTCGGTGCCGGAGAGCTTCTCGTCCACCGAGGCGTACTGGCCGGTCAGACCGATCACCCGGCGCAGCTGCCGGGGCTGGGTCAGCACGTCGTAGCCGCCGACGCGGGCGGTTCCGGCGTCCGGCTTGATCAGCGTGGAGAGCACTCTGACCAGCGTGGTCTTGCCGGCTCCATTGGGTCCGAGGACGCCGAGGACGGTGCCTTCGGGGACGTCCAGGTCTATGCCGTCCAGCGCCTTGGTCGAGCCGTAGTGCTTGACCAGGCCGCGGACCTGGACGGCGGCGTGCGGTGTCTGTTGGCGTTGCATACGAGCGAGAGTGTCAGCGCCCACCGACAAGCGACCGACACCCACCGACATCCCACCGACATCCCCCGCGCCCCCTCAGGGGCGCGGGGAACTGCGCGACCAGCCGCCGACGGCCCGCGGCCGGCAATGTGCCGTCAGCGGCTGTCGCTTCGTCGTCGGCCGCGCCCCGGTGAACCGTTGCGGATCAGTGGAAGGAGTGCGCCTCCGTCGGGTACGCCCCACCCACCACATCCGCGGCGAAGTCACGAGCCGCATTGCCCAAGGCCTCGCCGAGCTGGGCGTACTGCTTGACGAAGCGGGGCACCCGTCCCTGGGTCATGCCCGCCATGTCCGTCCAGACCAGGACCTGCGCATCGCACTCCGGCCCCGCACCGATGCCGACCGTCGGAATGTGCAGGATGCGGGTGACCTCGGCGGCCAGCTCGGCCGGCACCAGCTCCAGCACCACCGCGAACGCGCCCGCGTCCTGAACCGCCTTGGCGTCCCGCAGCAGCTGCTGGGCCGCCTCCTCGCCGCGGCCCTGGACCGGGTAGCCCCCGTAGGCGTTGACCGACTGCGGGGTCAGGCCGACATGCGCCATCACCGGGATGCCGGCCTGCACCAGCAGCTCGATCTGGTGGGCGGAACGCTCCCCGCCTTCCAGCTTGACCGCGGTGACGCCCGCCTCCTTCACCAGCCGGGTGGCGTTGCGCAGCGCCTGGACGGCGCTCTCCTGGTACGCCCCGAAGGGCAGGTCGCCGACGATCAGGGCGCGCTTGGTGCCCCGTACCACCGCGGCCGAGAGCATGGTGATCTCGTCCATGGTGACCGGCACCGTGGACTCATAGCCGAGGTGACAGTTGCCCATCGAGTCGCCGACCAGCAGGACCGGGATCCCGGCCTGGTCGAAGACTGACGCGGTCATTGCGTCGTAGGCGGTGAGCATGGGCCACTTCTCGCCGCGCTCCTTGGCGGCGGCGATGTCGCGGACGGTGATGCGCCGGGAGGTGATCCCGCCGTACAGCGCCTTGCTGCTGTCGGACGTCTTCACGGCATGCGTCATTGCTCTGGCTCCTGTGATGTCGTCTCGAGGCGCCCTGACGGCGTCCCCGGATCGGTTCCATGCTGACACGGCCGCCGGGGACGGGGAAGACGGGGGCCGGACCCTCGGCCGGCAAAAATCCATCGCCGGAAAGCACGGCAAAGACTTGACACCTCTTTTCGATACGAGACGGTCTCGTATCGAAAGTGTTTTAGTCTGATGGCATGACTTCTCCTGTCGGGTCCGGCTCACCGCGTCAGGTTCCGGAGGCCGTGCACCGCAAGCGCTGGGCGATCCTCACCGTGCTGCTGTTCAGCCTGCTGGTGGTGGTGCTGGACAACTCGATCCTCAATGTGGCGATGAAGACCATCGCCTCCCCCAGACCGGCCGGGCTGGGGGCCACCCAGAGCGAGCTGGAGTGGGCGATCAACGCCTACACCCTGGTGTTCGCCGGGATACTCTTCACCGCCGGGCTGCTGGGCGACCGGCTGGGCCGCAAGAAGGTCCTGCTCTTCGGCATGACCGTGTTCGGCATCGGCTCGGTGCTCTCCGCGATGGCCGGCTCACCCGGTGAACTGATCGCCTTCCGGGCGGTGATGGGCTTCGGCGGCGCCTTTGTGATGCCCGCGACGCTGGCCATCATCATGAATGTCTTCGAACGCGAGGAGCAGCCCAAGGCCATCGGCATCTGGGCCGGCGCGGTCGGCCTGGCCATCGCCATCGGCCCGATCACCGGCGGGGTGCTGCTCTCCCACTTCTGGTGGGGCTCGGTCTTCCTGGTCAATGTCCCCATAGTGATCGCCGGGCTGATCGCCATGGTGCTGCTGGTGCCGGACTCCAAGGACCCCCGCCCCGGCCGCCTGGACCCGCTGGGTGTGCTGCTGTCCGTGATCGGCCTGGTGCTGCTGGTGTACGGCATCATCAAGGGCGGCCAGCTCGCCGACTTCACCCGGCCCGAGGTCTTCGGCACGGTCGGCGGCGGACTGCTGGTGCTGCTGCTGTTCGTGCTGCACGAGCGGCGCAGCGACCACCCGGCCATCGATGTGCGCTACTTCCGCAATCCGGCCTTCTCGGCCGCCGTGGGCTCCATCGCGCTGGTCTTCTTCGCGCTGATGGGCGTGACCTTCTTTGTGGTCTTCTACACCCAGAGCGTGCGCGGCTACACCCCGCTGCAGAGCGGTCTGCTGCTGCTTCCGCTGGCCGCCGCCCAGATGGGCTTTGCGCCGCGCGCCCGGCTGGTGGTGGACCGGTTCGGGGCCCGTGCGGTGTGCGCCGGGGGCATGCTGCTGGTGGCCGTGACCATGGCCGGTTTCCTGCTGCTGGACCGGGACACCCCGATCTGGGTGCTGGAAGTGATCTTCTTCCTGCAGGGGGCTGGGATGGCGCACATCATGCCGCCCGCCACTGTTTCGATCATGCAGTCGCTGCCGCGTGAGAAGGCCGGTTCCGGATCCGCGGTCAACAACACCTTCCGGCAGGTCGGCGGTGCGCTGGGGGTCGCCGTCCTGGGCTCGGTGCTCTCCACCACCTACCGTGACGGCATCTCCGGCAACCTCGATCGGATTCCTGGGCTGCCCGATTCCGCCAAGCACGCGGCCGGGGAGTCCGTGGAGGCCACCCTGGGCCTGGCCCAGCGCCTCGGCCCCGCCGGACGGGCGCTGGTCGCCCCGGCCGATGACGCCTTTCTGCACGCCATGCACATCACCGCGCTGTGCTCCTCGGCGGTGGCGGTGCTGGGCGCCATCGTGGTGACGCTCTTCCTGCCGGGCCGGGACTCCGCCGCCGGGGACGGGGACGCCTCCCGTCCGGAGCCCGAGAAGGAACAGACGGGAGCGGGCCGATGACCGGCACCGAGGTCGTACCCCCCGCCGTCCAGCGCGGCCGGCCGCGCAGTGGCGCGGTGGACTGCGCGGTGATCGACGCCGTGGTGCGGCTGCTGGAAGAGGGCGTGGGCATCGGCGATCTGTCGATGGAGCGCATCGCCCGGGAGGCGGGGGTCGGCAAGGCCACCGTCTACCGGCGCTGGCCGGGCAAGGAAGCGCTGATGCTGGACGTACTGCGCTCCCTGGACATCGCCTATGACCCGCCGCCGGCCGGGAGCACGGTCCGCGACGCCCTGGTCCATCTGCTGGAGCTGATGCGCCGCCGGGTGCTGGCCAAGCGTTCCTCCGCCGTGCTGCGGACGGTCATCGCCCAGGTCAAGGCGCACCCCGCGGTCTGGCGGGAGTATCACGACACCATCCTGGAGGCCCGTCGGCAGGTCTTTGAGTCGGTGCTGCGGCGGGGCATCGCCGAGGGGCTGATCCGGCCCGGGGCGGACCTGGAACTCCTCACGGATCTGCTGGTCAGCCCGCTGCTCTCGCGCTCGGTGCTGCATGAGTGGAAGGAGTTGCCGGAGGGGCTCTGCGAGGAGATCGTGGACACCGTGCTCTTTGGCGCCGGAGCGGCGGGTCCCCCGGCCACCGGCTGAACCGTCCTGATGTGCTCCCAATGTGCCCGTTGTGTCACAGCACGCCGGTACGGCCGCCGGTCCGGAACCCGGCCCCGCCGGCCGCCCGTCCTCCATCCCGACCGCTCCCGCCAGGGCAGGGGCGGTCGGGAGAGAGTGATGGCGCACGACCTTGGTGAGGACAACGGGATGCCACAGGCGTATATGGCGGAAACCGGCCACGAGGCAACGGGCGCGAAGCCGGCGGACTCGGCGGTACGGCGCTTTCTGAGCGGCTGGCGCGGCCCGGGCGTCTGGCGCCGGGGCCTGGTCATCGGGGCGCTGGCTCTGCTGCTGGGGCTGCTGATGCTGATGCATGCCGAGATCCCCAACCGGGTGGGCAATCTCGGCAGCCTCACCGAAACCTTCCTGCCGTGGCTGGGGCTGTTCATCCCGGTGCTGCTGGCGCTTGCGGTGCTGCGGCGTTCGGCGAGCGCACTGATCGCGCTGCTGCTGCCGGCGCTGGTCTGGATCAACCTCTTCGGCGGGCTGCTGGCGCCCAAGTCGCACTCCGGCGGTGACCTGATGGTGGTCACCCACAATGTCAACGCGGACAACCCCGACCCGGTGCACACCGCCAAGGCGGTGGCGGCCGCCGGGGGCGATGTGGTGGCGCTGGAGGAGCTCAAGCCGGACGCGGTGCCGGTGTACGAACGGGCGCTGGCAAGCACCTATCCGCACCACTCGGTGCAGGGCACGGTCGGCCTGTGGAGCAAGTACCCGCTGAGCGAGGCGCGTCCGGTGGACATCAAGATGGGCTGGACCCGGGCGCTGCGCGCCACGGTCGGTACACCGCGGGGGCCGCTGGCGGTCTATGTGGCCCATCTCCCCTCGGTACGCGTCAAGTTCAACGCCGGGTTCACCGCCGGGCAGCGCGATGACAGCGCGGCGGCGCTGGGGCAGGCGATCGCTCGGGAACGGGGCAAGCGGGTGGTGCTGCTCGGTGACCTCAACGGCACCATGAACGACCGGTCGTTGGCCCCGGTCACCTCCCAACTGCGGTCCGCCCAGGGCGCGGCGGGGGATGGCTTCGGCTTCAGCTGGCCGGCGAGCTTCCCGATGGCCCGGATCGACCAGATCATGGTGCGGGGGGTTTCACCGGTGGCGGCCTGGACCCTGCCGGACACCGGCAGCGACCATCTGCCGGTCGCGGCCCGCGTAAAGCTGTAGCCGGCCGGCGCACCGGGAACCTTCAGGGGCGTTCGCGCCAGCGGTTGGTGATGGGGAGGCGGCGGTCCTTGCCGAAGCCCTTGGGCGAGATCTTCGTACCCGGCGGGTACTGGCGGCGCTTGTACTCCGCCGTGTCCACCAGCCGCAGCACCCGGGCGACCAGCTCCTCCTCGAAACCGGCCGCCACAATCGCCTCCAGGCCCTGGTCGCGGTCCACATACAGCTCCAGGATCCGGTCCAGCACCGCGTAGTCCGGCAGCGAGTCCGTGTCCACCTGCCCCGGCCGCAGCTCCGCGCTCGGCGGCTTGGTGATGGAGTTCTCCGGGATGGGCGGGGTCTCACCGCGCTGCCCGGCCGCCCGGTTGCGCCACCGCGCCAGGCGGAAGATGCCCGTCTTGTACACGTCCTTGATGGGGCCGTACGCACCTACGGAGTCCCCGTAGAGCGTCGAATAGCCGCACGCCAGCTCGGACTTGTTGCCCGGCGCCAGCACAATGTGCCCCTCCTGGTTGGAGATGGCCATCAGCATGGTGCCGCGCAGCCGCGACTGGAGGTTCTCCTCGGCCAGTCCGGTCAGCCCCAACTCCCCCATATAAGCGTCGAACATGGGGGCAATGGGCTGGACGCGGAAGTGCAGCCCGGTGCGGCGCGCCAGTTCCTCCGCGTCGGCGAGGGAGTGCTCGGAGGAGTAACGGGAGGGCATGGCCACCGCGTGGACATTCTCCGCGCCCACCGCGTCACAGGCGATGGCGGCGACCAGCGCCGAGTCGATGCCGCCGGACAGGCCCAGCACCACGCTGCGGAAGCCGTTCTTGGTGACATACGCCCGCAGGCCGGTCACCAGCGCGGTGTAGACCTCCTCGTCGTCGTCCAGATGCCCGGCGCACTCGCCGGGGAACTCGACCGGGTAGGCGGGCAGCGGCCGGGCGGAGACCGTGTGGTGGTCGATGCGCAGCCCGTCGTCGATCACCCCCGACGGCGCCTCGGCCGCGGCGGCCGGCAGGTCCAGGTCCACCAGCAGGCACTGCTCGGTGAACTGGGCGCCACGGGCGATGACTTGGCCGTCGCGGTCCACCACAATGGTGTCGCCGTCGAAGACCAGCTCGTCCTGTCCGCCGGTCATGGCCAGATAGGCGGTGGTGCAGCCCGCCTCCTGGGCGCGCTTGCGCACCAGTTCCAGGCGGGTGTCGTCCTTCTCCCGCTCATAGGGCGAGGCGTTGATGGAGAGCAGCAGCCCGGCCCCGGCGGTCCGGGTGGCCGGTACCCGGCCGCCCTCCTGCCAGAGGTCCTCGCAGATGGCCAGGGCCACATCGATGCCATGCACCCGCAGCACCGGCAGGGTGTCGCCGGGCACGAAGTAGCGGAACTCGTCGAAGACGCCATAGTTGGGCAGATGGTGCTTGGCGAAGGTGAGCACCGCCTCGCCGCGGTGCAGTACCGCGGCCGCGTTCAGCGGGGAGCCCGCCGGGCGCCCCAGCCGGGGGGTGGCCTGCTCGCTGCGGTCGAGATAGCCGACCAGAACGGGAAGTTCGCCCAGGCCCTCGCGGTGCAGCCGGGCGGCCAGCTCGGCCAGGGCGGCGCGGCTGGCCTCGACAAAGGACGAGCGCAGCGCCAGATCCTCGACCGGGTAGCCGGTCAGTGCCATCTCCGGGAAGGCCACCAGATGGGCCCCGCGCTCGGCGGAGTGCCGGGTCCAGCGCAGCATCGACTCGGCATTGCCGGCCAGGTCGCCGACGCTGGAATCGATCTGGTTCAGGGCGAGACGAAGCTGAGGCACACAGCCAGTGTATTCGTCTTTCTGACGCGATCTTGGTGTGAGGGGAGCCACAGGAGTGACAGGGGTGAGGGAGGGGATGCCGGGGTTCCGGTGGCGTATGAGTCCGATCTTGTGAAAACCTTGCCCATCGCCCATGGCGAACCAGCCATGGTGACTGAAAACCCGCCAGGGTCCATGCCAAGGAGACTCGTTGAGCACGCCGCCGCAGGGGTGGGGCCAGCCCGCCCCCAATCCGTACCAGCAGATGCCCGCCGGATACGGTTACCCGGCCCCCGCCGCCCCCGCCGGATACCCGGCGCCCGCCCACTACGGCCTGGCCATGAAGCGGCGCGGCCCCTGGGCCGTCTGGTTCCTGGTGATCATCACGCTGGGGATCTACTCCCTGGTCTGGTACTTCAAGATCCACAAGGAGATGGCGGAGTTCGACAGCCGCCGCAAGATCAGCCCGGCGGGCTCCATGCTGACCATCTGGTTCGGCTGGTACCTGCTGATCCCGCCGTTTGTCTCCTACTACAACACCGGCAAGCGGATCGCCGACGCCCAGCGGGCGGCCGGTCTGCCGCAGACCTGCAGCGGCGGCCTGGGCCTGTTCCTGGTCTTCATCTTCGGCACGCACTCGGTCTACTACCAGAGCGAGCTGAACAAGGTCGTGGACCAGTACGGCCAGGTCCCCCCGGGCACCCAGATCCCGCTGGCCGCCTGATTCCGGCTTTCCCGTCCCCGGCCGGGCCCCCGTCGCATCGCGGCGGGGGCCCGGTTCGTTTCCGGGTCCCTACGCGCGGTAGCCGAGCACCGTCATCATCCCGGACTCCGAGTGGTAGACATTGTGGCAATGCGCCATCCACAGGCCCGGGTTGTCGGCGTCGAAGTCCACCGCCAGCCGCCGGCCGGGCAGCACAATGGCGGTGTCCTTGCGGGGGCCGCCGCCGGGCAGGGCGAAGGTGTGGCCGTGCAGATGCATCGGGTGCCACATGGTGGTCCGGTTGTCGAAGACCAGGCGGACCCGCTCCCCGGCCTTCACCGGCAGCCGCCGGTCCGGGTCGTACCTCTCCCCGTTGATCCGCCAGTCGTAGCCGGCCATGGAGCCGGTCAGCCGGAGGGTGAGCGTACGGTCCGGCTCCCGGCGCGGCAGCGTCACCGTACGGTCGGCGCGCAGCCGGCCGGCGGTGAGCGGTTCGCCGCCCAGCTCCCGGGGGCGTACATCCGCGCCGGGCGCGGTGCCGCCGCCGGTGCGCAGCAGCGCGAGCGCGGTACGGCCCTTGCCCTCCGCCAGCGCGGTCAGCGGGAAGACGCCGTCGCCGGCCGTCACCAGGACGTCATAGCGCTCGCCCATGCCCAGCAGCAGGGAGTCGGTGGCGGTGTGCTCCACCGGGAAGCCGTCGGTGTGGGTCACCGTCATCCGGTGACCGCCCAGCGCCACCCGGAACGCGGTGTCGCCGCCCGCGTTGACCAGCCGGATCCGTATCCGGTCACCGGGCTTGGCGGCGAAGGTGCGCGGGGCCTGCGGGGTACGGCCGTTGACCAGATAGTGCGGGTAGGCCACGTCCCCGGCGTCCCCGCCGAGAACGGCGCTGGTGGCACCCATCAGCATCCGGGACGGGCCGCCGCCGCCCGGCGCGGCCATGGCCTGGAGCATCCGGTGTGCGGGATGCGTCTGGTGTGTCCGATGCATCCCGTGCATCCCCGGCGTCCCATGGTCCATGCCCTTGCCATCGCCATCGGCCATGCCCATGCCCATGCCCATGCCCTTGCTCAGCTCGGTGAGCACCGAATCCGGAGTGCTTCCCTCCACCCCGTCCACCCAGTCGTCGAGGACGACCACCCACTCCTTGTCGTAGGACAGTGGCTCATGGGGATCCTCCACGATCAGCGGCGCGTACAGCCCCCGGTCCTGCTGCACCCCCGAGTGCGGATGGAACCAGTAGGTCCCCGGACGGGCCGTGGTGAAGCGGTAGGTGAAGCTCTGCCCGGCCGTCACGGCGGGACCGGTGACGCCCGGCACACCGTCCATGTCATTGCGCAGCGCCAGCCCGTGCCAGTGCAGCGAAGTCGCCTGGGGAAGCTGGTTGGTGAGGGTGGCGGCCAGGGTGTCCCCGGCAGTGACCCGGATCTCCTCACCGGGCAGGGCGCCGCCGTACGCCCAGGTCTCGACGGTGGTCCCGCCCAGATCCAGCCGGGCCGGCCCCGCGGTCAGCCGGACCCGGCGAACCGTGCCGCTGCCCCGGCGCCGCGCCTCGGCCGCGGCCACCTCCTTGCCGTCCGGCGCCACATAGGCGGGGCCCCGGTCCCGGGAACAGGCGGCGAGCAGACCGCTCGTGGCCGTGCCGATTGCCGCGCCCAGCAGGGCGCGGCGGGTGATCGTACGCATGGTTGGTGCACCTCGATGGTGTGTTGGTGTCCGCGAAGGGGATGACGAGCGCGAGCTCGCTCCTATACGCGCAGCACCGACAGCCGGGCGAGGGCCTTCTGCCGTGCCGGCGGAGGCTGCGGCCATGCCGCGAACACGGCCGGGAGGCGGGGCGGGACGGCGGTGGCCCAAACGGCCGGCGCCGCACCGAGCAAGACCATCAGCAGGGCGGCCCACCCACCGCCGAGCACGGCCACACAGACCGACATCGGATCCATGCCACCGGGGAGCGGGGCGCTCAACTCCGGTACGCGGCCTGTCGATGGCCGAGGTTGGGCGGCCAACCCCCCAGGCCGGCCCGGTGGTTCGGCAACGAGTGCCGCGTTGCGCGCGGCCGGGCCCGAGAGTTCGCCGGATGCCGTGGGCCGGGCGGAGTCCGTGGTCACCTGCTGCCGGATGTCCATGGCGGGCGCCCGGTTCGATGCCATGGCGGCGGTAGCCGGGTCCGCAGCACGGTCGTTGTCCGTCCGCAGGTGGAACGGGAAGCTCGGGTGGCCTGCCCCGCCCGGTGCTCCGGCGGCGGATGCCGGATGGGCCGGGCCCGGGGCCATGTGGGCGGGGCCAATGCCCGCGCCATGGGCGCTTCCTCCGCTGGGATGCCCCAGCGTATGCATGGTGACAATCCCCAGCAGCAGCGCGGCGAGCAGCAGCAGGCGGCCGTACCGGCCCGGCTTGCTCGCATGACGCATCTCAGGTCCCCTCCGCTCCGAGGAGCACCATACCCCCACCCCGTATCACCGCCGGAGGCGGATGTGCGCAGAGCGGGCCGAAGGGTTGATGATGGGGCGAAACGCAAAACGCTCGGCCCCGAAGGACGCTTCTCCCGCTTATGACCCTCAAGGAACAGGTCAGGGACGAACGTCCCGACACCGCCGCGCCCGCCGCCGCCCGGACGCGGCCGCCGATGATCTCCTGGGCCGGGCTGGCCCTGATGACCACCGCCTCGGTGGCCAATCTGCGCCCCGCCCCCTCCATGGCCCTCTACGGACTGGCCGCCGTCTTCCTCTACCTCGTGCCCGCCGTGGTCTTTCTGCTGCCCACGGCCCTGGTCTCCGCCGAACTGGCCTCCGGCTGGAGCGGGGGCATCTACCGCTGGGTCAGCGAGGGGCTGTCCAAACCGCTGGGATTTCTGGCCGTGTGGTGCCAGTTCGCGCTCACCATCGCCTACTACCCCAGCCTGCTGGCCTATGTGGCCAGTACCTTTGCCTATGTCGTGGATCCCGCACTGGCGGACAACGGGCGCTATGTCGCCCTGGTGATCGTGGTCATCTACTGGGCGGGCGTGCTGGTTTCGGCGCGCGGCACCAGGGCGGTGGCCGGACTGGCCGGGATCGGGCTGGTGATCGGCACCCTGATACCCGGCGCCGTGCTGGTCGTTCTGGGCCTGGTCTTCCTCGGCCAGGGCAACCACCCGGCCGCGCCCATGGACACCGGCCACCTGCTGCCGCCCTGGACCGGCATCGCCTCCCTGGTGCTGATCGTCGGCAACTTCCTCTCCTACGCGGGAATGGAGATGAACGGTGTCCATGTCTCCGCGCTGCGCAGGCCCGAACGGGACTTCCCGCGCGCCGTGTTCACCGCCACCGGCCTGGTGCTGCTGATCTTCATCCTGCCCGCGCTGGCCATCAGCTGGGTGATGCCGGGCAAGGACCTCAGCCTCACCGCCGGAGTGATGCAGGCGTTCCAGGGCTTCTTCGACCACTTCCACATCGGCTGGCTCACCAAGGTGGTCGGGGTGCTGCTGGTCGCCGCCGCCCTCGGCGGCATGCTCACCTGGCTGGCCGGACCGTCCCGGGGACTGCTGCTGGTCGCCCGGCAGGAGGGCTATCTCCCGCCGGTGCTCCAGCGGCTCAACAAACATGGCGCCCCGCGCAACATCATGGTCGCCCAGGGCCTGCTCACCACCCTGATCGCCCTGCTCTACGCGGTGATCCCCAATGTCTCCAGCGCCTACTGGATCTTCTCCGTGATCACCGCCCAGATCTATCTGGTGGTCTATCTGCTGATGTTCGCGGCCGTGGTGCGGCTGCGCAGCCTGCGCCCCGGGCAGCCGCGCGGCTTCAGGGTGCCCGCGGTGCGCCTGGTCGCCGGGACCGGGTTCGCCGCCTCGCTGGCCGCCATGTGCATCGGCTTTGTACCGCCGGAGCAGTTCGGCGGACAGCCGCTGTGGCGCTATCTGCTGATCGTCGGCGGCGGACTGCTCATCCTCGGTTTCCTCACCCCGCTCGCCTTCCTCAAGTTCCGCAAACCGCACTGGATCACGGCCGGGCGGGACGGAGCAGCGGAATCCGCCGGGGACCGGGAAGGCCCCGCCTTCGACTAGCGTTGCGTTAACCGAAGGGGAGCCACCGGGATGCGATCCGAACACCGCCCGCCAGGGCAGATGCTGCGCGTCGGCGGAGTGCCGCTGCATGTGGTCCGCGAGGGCGCCGGGCCGGTGTGTGTGCTCAGCGGCGGTCTGGGCATGGGCTGGTTCGACTGGGAACCGGTGGTTCCGCTGCTTGCCCCGCACCGCACCGTGGTCCGCTTCGACCGTCCCGGCCTGGGCTTCAGCGCCCCCGCCGAGGAGCCGCCCACCGCCGTCGGTGAGGCCCGCCGGATCGCCGGGGTGCTGGACGCCCTGGGCCTGGCCGAACCCGCCACGGTGGTGGGCCACTCACTGGCCGGATTCCACGCGGAGGCATTCGCCCGGCTCTACCCCGAGCGCACCGCCGGACTGGTCCTGGTGGACGGCAGCGTCGAGGACAACGCCCGCCCGCTGCCCGCCGGTGAACTGCGGCACGTCGCCGCCCGGGCACGCGGCCGCGTGGTGGCCGCCGCCGGACTGCCCAGAGCCCTGGGCCCGGCGCTGCGCCGGCTGAGCGTACGCGCCTCCTCGGTGGGCCGCCGCGACCCGGCCCCCGAGGAACTGGTGCGCCTCACCTATGGCACCGGCCGGGTGGTGCGCGCGGTGCTGATGGAGAACGCCCGCTACCGCGATGTGGCCGCGGAACTGGAGCGGCTGCGGGCCCGGCATCTGCTGCCGCCGGTCCCCGTCACCGTGCTCGCCGCCTCGCCCGGCACCGGCTCCTGGCTGGAGCGCCGCTGGCTGCAACGCCAACGGGCGCTCGCCGAGCGGCTGGACGGCCGCTTCGAGGCGGTCGCCCCCGCCGGGCATCTGCTGATGTACGACCGGCCGCAGGCGATCGCGGCGGCGGTGCTGGCGGTACGGCCGTCCCGGCGCTGAGGCGGGCCGCGTCAGCCGCGGAAGGGGGCGTAGGGCCGGCCCGGAACCGGCTCCCGCCACTCCTGCCGGGGAATGGCGCCGGAACGGCGCCGGAATTCGCGGCGCGCGTACGCGACTTGGCGTGCGCCGGGCTCAACTCCCAGCACGCGTGCGGTCCCTTCCCAGGGCGAGCAGGCGGTCCCCGTCGGCGGCGAAGAGCGCCTTGTCGGCACCGGACCGGCATCCGATCGGCGTGCTGGGCAGGCCGCGCCGGGCAATGGCCGCCGATACCCCACACCCCGTGGGCCCCGCTTGACCCTCACCTCACGTCAGGCAGCAAGGTGATTCAGGTGATCCAGGTGATCCGCGGACGAAAGGAACGCCATGAGCCACACCGTCGGCCAGCTGTCGGGATTCGCCGGTGTCACGGTACGCACCCTGCACCACTACGACCGGATGGGACTGCTCTGCCCGAGCGAGCGCAGCCCGGCCGGCTACCGGCTCTACTCCGATGCCGATCTGGCCCGCCTCCAGCAGATCCTCTTCTACCGGGAACTCGGCTTCCCCCTCGACGAGATAGCCGCCATCCTGGACGACCCCCGGGCCAACGCCCTGGATCTGCTGCGCGCCCGCCACCGGCAGCTCAGCGAACAGGTCACCAAACTCAGACGCCTGGTCGAGGTCGCCGAACGCGCCATGGAGGTGGAACGCACCGGCGTCCGGCTCACCGCCCGGGAACGCTTCGAGGTCTTCGGCGAGATCGGCTTCGACCTCAGCTATGCCACCGAGGCCCAGCTGAAGTGGGAGCACAGCGAGGGGCACCAGCGGTCCATGGCCAGCGCCGCCGCGCACAGCAAGGAGGACTGGCAGCGGCTGATGGCCGAGGCCGCCGACTGGCGGGAGGAGGTCTGCGCCGCCTTCGACGACGGCGAACCGGCCGACGGGGCACGGGCCATGGACCTCGCGGAGCGCCACCGACAGCACATCGCCCGCTGGTTCACGCCCTGCCCCTATGAGATGCATCTGCGCATCGCAGCGGACTTCGCCACCGACGCCCGGGCCTTCGCCCTGCTGGTCCCACCGTCCCAGCAGCGTCCGGGTCTGGCCGACTATCTGCACCGTGCGGTGCGGGCCAATGCGGTGCGGGGTGACGGGGGGCGGCCGGACGCGGGCCCGGCCGACGGGGGTCAGGTTGGCGCCGACCGGGCGGTGGCCCGGTGAAGCTGGTTATCACCGCCGCAGGTTCGCGCGGCGACATCGCCCCGTACACCGGGCTCGGGGCCCGGCTGCGGGAGGCCGGCCATGAGGTCACCCTCGCCACTCATGAGGGCTTCGCCCCGCTGGTACGGGCCGCCGGGCTGGACTTCCGCTCCCTGCCCGGCGATCCGCGCGGCGGGCCGGCCGGTGACCGCCGTCAACTGATGGCAACGGCCGCCGCGTTCGCCCGGAAAATGGCGGCCGGGCTGCCGGACGCCGTCCCGGAGGACACCGAAGTCCTGCTGCTGTCCACCAGCACCGCCCCCTTCGGCTGGCACCTCGCCGAGGCCACCGGTGTCCGTTCGCTCGGCGTCTACCTCCAGCCCACCACACCCACCGGGGACTTCCCGCCCACTGTGGGCGGTACGCGCTCGCTGGGGCGGCTGGGAAACCGGGCCATGGGACGGTTCTCGCTGCGCATGGTGGACCGGCTGTTCGCCGATGCCGTCCATGAGTTGCGCCGCTCCCTCGGTCTGCCGCCGGCCGCTCCGGGCGCCGTGCGGCGCCGGCTGGAGGCGGACGGCTGGCCGGTGCTGCACGGTTTCAGTTCTGCCGTGGTACCGCGGCCACGTGACTGGCGGCCCGGTCTGGCCGTCACCGGAAACTGGTGGCCGCACCACGCCGAGTCCCAACTCCCCTGCGACATCGAGGACTTCCTCGCGGCCGGTCCACCGCCGGTGTTCGTCGGCTTCGGCAGCATGGCCACGGGGGAGGGCGAACGACTGGGAGAGCTGGCCGCGTCCGGGCTGCGGAAGGCCGGGCTGCGGGGGGTGTTGCAGGCGGGCAGTGCGGGGTTGTCAGCGGACGTCGAGGGGGACGACCTGCTGACCATCGGGGACGTTCCGCATGCGCTGCTGCTTCCGCGCTGTGTCGCGGCCGTGCACCATGCGGGGGCGGGTACGGCGGCCGCCGCCCTGCGGGCGGGGATCCCCTCGGTGCCGGTGCCGGTCACGGCCGATCAGCCGTTCTGGGCGGCGCGGGTGGCGGCGCTGGGTGCGGCGACTCCGCCGATTCCGTTCGCCGCGCTCACGGTGGAGGGGCTGGCGGCGGCTCTTGCGCGGGTGACGGCGGAGCCGTCCCCCTTCGCGCGGGCGGCGATGGGCGTGGCGGTTGCCATGGGGGAGGAGGACGGGGCGGGGGCGGTTCTCCGGGCGCTGGAGCGCTGCTGATCCGGGTGTTCGCCGGGTGCGGGTGCGTTTCCGCCTGCGGGCCCGTTTCCGCCTGCGGGTGCGTTTCCGCCTGCGGCGGGCTGCCCCCACCCACGCGCCACCCGTGGCGATAACCGGGTCGGTTGAGCCAATTCGTGGGTGGCTTGGCGACGTTGGCGGCCGCGGGCCGTCTGGCGCCGACGGCGCATACGCACCGGAAGCCCTAACCCCGCGTAGGCGGCACCTCCCGCGCGGCCTCCGGACCTACGCACCGTGACCGTCCCAGCCGCACCACCGGCACCACCCGCTCTCCGGCCCGTTCCCGGAACCGGGCGAACTTCGGTTCCGCGGCGATCTGGCGGCGCCAGGCCTCCTGGTACTCCGCTTCCTCCGTGACCTCCTCCGCCTCCGCCCGGAAGGTGTCGCCGCCCACCTCGACGGTCAACTCCCCGGGGTGCGCACGGAGGTTGTGGTACCAGGCCGGATGGGCCGGGGCGCCGCCGTTGAGGGCGAAGACCGTCCAGCGGTCCCCGGTGGGCAGATAGACCAGCGGCGTGGTGCGCGTCCGGCCGGTGCGGGCACCCCTGGTGGTGAGCAGCAGCAGCGGCTTGCCGGCGAACTCGCCGCCGACCCAACCCCCGTTGGCGCGGAACTCCTCGATGACGCGCAGGTTGAAGGGGTTGGCATTGACCCCGGCGAGCCCTGCCTTGCCCGCCGCCCCCGTCACCACCGCCCCCGCCTTCGACGCCTCCATCATGACGACACGGCCGTGTCGGCGATAGGAGCGATAGAAGCGATACGGGCGAACTGTTCCGCCGAGAGCCGGAGTTGCAGCGCCGCCGCGTTTTCCGCGAGATGGTCCGGAGAAGAGGTGCCCGGGATGGGGATCACCGTGGGGGAGCGGTGCAGCAGCCAGGCCAGCGCCGTCTGCGCGGGGGTGGCCCCCAGCTCCCGGGCAACCGAGGCCAGCGGACCCTCCGCACCCGCGTGCTCGCCCATGGCCACCGGGAAGTAGGGGAGGAAGGCGATGCCCCGCTCGGCCGTGAAGTCCACCACCGGCTCATGGCTGCGGTCGGCGAGGTTGTAGAGGTTCTGCACACTGGCGATCGGCGCGATCTCGGAGGCGGCGCGGATCTCGTCCACCGATACCTCGGAGAGGCCGAGGTGCCGGACCTTGCCCTCGTCCTGGAGCTGCTTGAGGGCGCCGATCTGCTCGGCCAGCGGATACTCCGGGTCGATGCGGTGGAGCTGGAGGAGCTCGATGCGCTCCACCCGCAACCGGCGCAGGGCCAGTTCGGTCTGCTGCCGGAGGTAGGCGGGGTGGCCATGGGTGACCCACTCGGTGGGACTCGGCCGCACCACGCCCACCTTGGTGGCCACCGTGACCGAGCCGGCATAGGGGTGCAGGGCCTCGGCGATCAGTTCCTCGTTGGCGCCCAGCGCATAGGCGTCAGCGGTGTCGATGAGATCGATGCCCAGATCAATGGCCCGCCGCAACAGGGCGATGGACGCGGCGCGGTCGGTGGGGGCGGTCCAGATATGCGCGGTCCGGCCGCGCCGGGCGTCGGGCGCGCCCGCCAGGCGCATGGCGCCATAGCCGATCCGGCGGACGGGGAGGTCGCCGCCTATGGGGAAGATGGTGGGGTTGTCCATTGTCGTTGCCATGCGAGGGACGCTAAGAGCTCACATCGATGTGAGATTCAAGTGGATGTGAGGGGGATCACATGCGGATCGGAGAGCTGGCCGAGCGCACCGGGGTCGGTGTCCGGCTGCTGCGCTACTACGAGGAACAGGGGTTGCTGGTCTCCCGGCGTACGCCGGGTGGGCACCGGACATACGCCGAGGACGCGCCGCTGGTCGTCCGGCGCATCCGGATGCTGCTGGAGGCGGGACTGCCGACGCGGGTCATCGGGGAGGTGCTGCCGTGCATCGAGGGGGACGGGATGGAGGTCCATCCCTGTCGTGGTGAGCAACTGCGGGAGCAGTTGCGGGGGATGGACCGGCGGATCGCCGAGATGAGGGAGAGCCGTAGCTCGCTGGCGGCGATCGTCGCCGGGTGCGGCGCCGGTTCCCCGCCGAAGAGTTGACCAACTCCCGGGTGGTCGCGCGCCGTTGATGGCCGCGGACCGTTCGCCGACGATGGCGGGTGACCCCCGCCGGTGGGGCCGGCCCGCCCGGCAGGGGGCCCGGGGGCACCCGGCGGGCTCCGTGAGGAGGGGGCCGGGGCGGCGGGTGCGCCGATCCCGGCCTCCTCCGCAAGGTAAAGGGCGAGTAAAGTGCACCCCGGCCGGGTGTGCCCCGCCCCGTCCCGTACGCGAGTGCGGGAAGCGCTCTCCGTCCGAGCGTAAGTACGATGCAGGAGGGGGCTGAGGGGCGGTGGAACCGGCCGGAAACCCCTCGGTAACCCGCGGACGTGATACTCAAGGTCCCAGTCCCGCCCGCACCCGGTGACCCGAGCCGTCTGACCTGCGAGGATAGGTAGCCATGGATAAGCAGCAGGAGTTCGTGCTCCGCACGCTCGAAGAGCGCGACATCCGGTTCGTGCGGCTGTGGTTCACCGATGTGCTGGGCTACCTGAAGTCCGTGGCCGTCGCCCCCGCAGAGCTGGAGCAGGCCTTCGACGAGGGCATCGGCTTCGACGGCTCCGCCATCGAGGGCTTCGCCCGGGTCTATGAGTCCGACATGATCGCCAAGCCGGACCCCGGCACCTTCCAGATCCTGCCCTGGCGTGCCGAGACCCCCGGCACCGCCCGGATGTTCTGCGACATCCTGATGCCGGACGGCTCCCCCTCCTATGCCGACCCGCGCTATGTCCTCAAGCGCATCCTGGCCAAGACCTCCGACCTCGGTTTCACCTTCTACACCCACCCCGAGATCGAGTTCTTCCTGCTCAAGGACAAGCCGGTGGACGGCACCCGGCCGGTGCCCGCCGACTCCTCCGGGTACTTCGACCACACCCCCACCAATGTCGGCATGGACTTCCGCCGCCAGGCCATCACCATGCTGGAATCCATGGGAATCTCCGTGGAGTTCAGCCACCACGAGGGCGCCCCCGGCCAGCAGGAGATCGATCTGCGCTATGCCGATGCCCTCTCCACCGCGGACAACGTCATGACCTTCCGCGTGGTGATGAAGCAGGTCGCCCTGGAACAGGGCGTACACGCCACCTTTATGCCCAAGCCCTTCTCCGAGTACCCGGGCTCCGGCATGCACACCCACCTCTCCCTCTTCGAGGGCGACCGCAACGCCTTCCACGAGTCCGGCGCCGAGTACCAACTCTCCAAGGTGGGCCGCTCGTTCATCGCCGGCCTGCTCCGCCATGCGGCCGAGACCTCGGCCGTCACCAACCAGTGGGTGAACTCCTACAAGCGCATCTGGGGCGGCTCCAAGCGCACCGCCGGCGCGGGCGGCGAGGCGCCGTCCTACATCTGCTGGGGCCACAACAACCGCTCCGCGCTCATCCGGGTGCCCATGTACAAGCCGGGCAAGACCGGCTCCACCCGGGTCGAGGTCCGCTCCATCGACTCCGGCGCCAACCCCTATCTGACCTACGCGGTGCTGCTGGCGGCCGGCCTCAAGGGCATCGAAGAGGGCTATGAACTCCCGGCGGGCGCCGACGACGATGTCTGGGCCCTGTCCGACGCGGAGCGGCGGGCCATGGGGATCGAGCCGCTGCCGCAGAACCTGGGCGAGGCCATCGAGCTGATGGAACGCAGCGAACTGGTCGCCGAGACGCTGGGTGAGCATGTCTTCGACTTCTTCCTGCGCAACAAGAAGCAGGAGTGGGAGGAGTACCGCTCCGAGGTCACCGCCTTCGAGCTGCGCAAGATGCTGCCGGTGCTGTAAGGGCTGTCCGTGTAACAGGAATGTATTAGGGCGTGGCCGGGCGGAACGGTTGGCCCGGCCGGGTGCATCGTGGTGATCAGAAACGCTCGCTCATACCCCTTGTGCCGAGCGGCCGATGTCACCGACCGATATTGAGGCAGAAACGATGCGCGCTCAGAAGTTAACCCTCACCGCCCTGGCCATCGCGGCTGGTCTCACGCTCACGGCCTGCCAGAGCGACGATGACGGCAAGGGCCAAAGCGCTCCGTCGTCCCCGGGCTCCGCGTCTTCCTCGGGCTCCGGCGGTTCGGATGCGGGCGGTTCGGATCAGGGCAGCGGAAAGGGCTCCGCGGGGAAGAGCTCCGGCGGACAGGGCGCGGCCGCCGGGACCGGCTCCAAGGAGAGCGGCAAGGCCGCCAACTGCCGCACCGACGAACTGCGGATAACGGCGAAGGACGGCACCATCGACGGTGACCCCGAGGGCACCGTGGTGGTGGAGCTGAAGAACCGCGGCGGCCACAGCTGCGCGATCTCCGGGTACGCGGGCGTCGATCTGAAGACCAACGCGGGGTCGCTGTCCGCGAAGCGCACCGGTGAGCGGGCTCCCTCGATCATCCTCAAGGCGGGGCAATCGACGGCCTTCGGCATCAGCTATCCGGTCAACAAGACGGGTGGCTCCGGCGTTCGCATCACGGGGCTTCTGGTGACCCCGCCGAACGAGACCAAGACGGTCTCCCTCCCCTGGCCGGGCGGCGCCACCTTGCCCGTGACGGACGGCTCCGGCTCCCAGGTGAAGGTCGGCCCGATCGGAAGCACCGGTCAGGGCGGCTGATCCGCACGCTTCGAGGACGGGCGTCGCCTGATCGCCAGGACACGTCTCAGGGCCATCAACCCATCGATCAGCCCCTGCCGGACAGGCACCCAGGGCGGACGGCGCCAAAGTCTCCTGGCTTCAGGTGACTTGAAGTCACTTCAGGCGCCGTTGGCCTCGCCTTCCGGAACACCGTTCCATCGCCAGGAGGTCCGGCGCGGCCTGCCCGGCAGCTCAATGCGCCCCGTCGCCCAGAGCAGGGCGCGCCAGGCCCCTTCTTCCCCGATGGCCACATCGGGGAACAGTCGCGCCATCACCCGCTCACAGATGCCGAGCGGCGGCTTCCAGACGGCCCCGAGCCCCTGGGCCACATCCTCCATGTGCACCAGGGCCTCGACGACCCCCATGGCGGCGAAACCCTCCGGATCGGCGACCCCGAAGGTGTGGTACGCCCGGGTTTCCGGCGACTTCGTCCGTACCACGGCCGCCAGCAGCCCCGTACAACCCTCCAGCACCTGAAGCAGGCCCTCCAGGCCGGTGTTCCGGTCGGCGTGCACCGTCTCATTGGGCCCGCCGGGGCGGAGCCGGTTGAACACGGTGGGGACGTATCCGTCCAAGGGCGGCATGGGCGGGGCCAGTTGCAGGGCATAGCAGAACATGTCATCGGCGAGGTGCGAGACGGTCTCCCAGCAGTCCCACTCCAACTCCCCGGCCGGGTTGGTCCAGGCGGCGGCGGGTGCGGCACGGCAGACGGCGACGGCCTGGCGGAGGACTTCTTCCAGGTCGTCGGGGGTGATGGGGGAACGAGTGAGGCGTGTTGACGGCATGGCGAGAACCTACCAATGAGGACCCGGAGCGCCAGCTGTTTCCGGGCCCGCCTGTTGGCGATAGTGAACTCATGCCACTGACAACCGAGTTCACCCATCTCCTTGCCGTCCGGCATCCGATCGCCCTGGCGCCGATGGGCGGCATCGCCGGCGGCGCCCTGGCGGCGGCCGTCTCCAACGCGGGCGGGCTGGGCCTGGTGGGCGGCGGGCGGGGCGAGGCCGACTGGCTCGACCGCGAACTGGCCCTGGTCGCCCGGCACACCGAACGCCCCTGGGGAGTCGGCTTCCTCACCTGGGCCATCGGCCCGGAGGCCGTTGACCGGGCGCTGGCGCGCCGCCCCGCCGCGGTGATGCTCTCTTTCGGCGACCCCGCGCCATACGCGGAGCGGATACGGGCCGCCGGGGCCCTGCTGATCGTCCAGGTCACCGACCTCGACGAGACTCAACGGGCCCTGGACGCGGGCGCGGACGTCCTGGTCGCCCAGGGCACGGAGGCGGGCGGACACGGCGGAGGCCGGGCCACCCTGCCCTTCGTTCCGGCAGTGGTGGACCGCGCCGGACCCCGCCCGGTACTGGCCGCCGGCGGCATCGCCGACGGCCGCGGCCTGGCGGCGGCCCTCGCGCTCGGCGCCGCCGGAGCGCTGACCGGCACCCGCTTCCAGGCCAGCCGGGAGGCGCTGAACGCCCACGCCGTGGGCCAGGCGCTGATCGAGGGGCGCGGCGACGACACCGAACGCGGCCGGGCCCTGGACATCGCCCGCGGCGGCGACTGGCCCGACCGGTACACCGCCCGCACCCTGCCCAACCGCTTCCTGGAGCAGTGGCGCGGCAGAGAGGACGAACTACGCGGGGATGCGGGGGCGTTGTCCGCGTACCGGGCGGCGGCCGCGCGCCAGGACCCCGATGTCGTACCGGTGTGGGCCGGGGAGGCGGTGGACCTCATCACCGATCTGCGGCCGGCGGGGGAGTTGGTGCGAGCGATGGCCGCTGAGGCGGAAGGGGTGGTGGGGCGTTTGGGGAGGGCGCTTCAGTGAAACCGGTGTCCGGTGTTCCGTCACGGTGCTTTTCGGGCATTCTTGCCCCCTGTCACCTTGCGGTCAATTCCGGACTGACTGGATGGAAAGCCAGTCACATTCGCAACGATCTGTGGCGCCTTGTGAACGCTCTGTATAGGTTCTGGGGCGGTTCGGGGGCCCTGCGGCGGCCCGGACCGAAAGCTCTTTCGCCGGATCTGGAGGGGGAAATCGCATGGCTGACATCGATCTCGGGCTGGCAACGGACTGGGCGGAGGGAGAGACTCACGGCCGCATTCAGCTGCGGCAGAACCAGGTCTACCCGAACTCGCCGAAGAAGGACGTGCTTATCAGCTCCCCGGTGAGCATCGAGCTGTCCGTGAATACGAACCGGTCCTCCTCGCAAGAGGCGGACAAGATCTACTTCACCACCTACCACGGCTCCACGAAGAAGATCATCGCGGTGCTCGACTCCGACGGCAACCTGCAAATCGCCGGCCGCCTGATCACCGAACAGAAGGACCTCCGCTACTAGGACACCCCTTCTGGCGGGCGGACTTGGCCGCACAGTTGCGTGATCCTGTTCGTCTTCCGCCTGGCCGTGACACGCAGGCGGCGGGCGTCACGGCCAAAGACAGGCAGGTGTGGCATCTCCATGAGATGCCGCACCTGTCCCCGCTCCGCGTCTCAGGCGTGCGGGCGAAGGTGGCCTGTGCCAGGCAGGGTTCGGGTGAAGTCGGCCCAGGGGGCGGGGCCGAAGGCCAGTTGGGGGCCTTGGGGGTTCTTGGAGTCGCGGACGTGCACGGTGTCGGGTGTTGCCGCGACTTCGACACACGAAGGTCCGTCACCATTGCTGTAGCTGCTCTTTATCCACTCCGGGGAAGCGCAGCTTCCGACATGGGACTTGAGGGTCATGTCTCTCCCCGCACTTTCTCGATGAAGGCCAGCGACTCCCGTGGCGTGAGAGCCTGCGCCCGGATGATCCCATACCGCATGTCCAGGATCTGCGTCTCCTTGGGGTCAGTGATCACGCGACTGGTGAGCTGCACTTCATCCAGTCCCACCTTCGTCCCGTCCCTGAGCTTCAGCAGCCGGAACGGCCCGTGGATCCCACAGTTGTCCTCGCGGTTCAGCGGCAGGACCTGGAGGTCCACGTTGCGCAACTTGCCCACTTCCAGGAGGCGTTCGAGTTGGTGACGCATCACCATTGTGCCCCCGATCGGGCGGCGCAATGTGGCTTCGCACAGCACGTAACTGAAGACCGGAAGGCCCGCTGAGCCACCGATGATCTCCTGACGGGCCATGCGCGCGGCGAGACGTCGCTCCAGCTCGTCTTCTGTGAAGGGTGGCCGCCGCGAGGCGAAGACCGCGCGTGCGTAGCCCTCGGTCTGCAAAAGCCCGTCGATCACGCAGTTGTTGTACGCGCCCAGTTCGCTCGCTGCTTGCTCCAGCCTTGCCAGGTCCCGCACCTTCTTGGGGTAACGGGATCTCGCGATGTCCTGCTTCATCGCCGAGAGCTTCCCCGACGCCCCCAGGACTTCGTCCGCCTTGTCCAAGAATTCGGGCTGAGGAACCCGAACCCCCTGCTCCACCTTGTAAACCAGCGCCTCGCTGTACCCGATCACCGCCCCCAGCTCCGCAGGCCGCAGTCCCGCTGCCTCCCGCCACAGCCGCAACTGGCGGCCGACCGCCGCGACCATCACCACCGACTCGTCGTCCGGGTCCAGCTCCCACCCCGGCTCGTCAACACCCTGCTCCGCAGCGCTCATGCGCGTCCACCTCCCAGTGCCCGTCCCCAACGCCGTAGGCCACCGGCATGTCACGGTGGACAGCCAGGACAGTCCGGGTCCCCTCGGGACAGTCGCCGTACAACCCGGGCACCCGCCATCCCACCGGGTACTCCATGGACTCAGCCGGTCAGCGGAAATCGCGCCCTGCCCTGATGGCGCGGGCCGTTCGGAGTTGGAAATCCGTGCCGGAAGGCGGCCCGGAGGGTAAGGAAATCCGCCTCCGAGCGGCGCGGCTACCCGGCGGTCTCCGCGTGGGCGATGGCCCGTTGCAGGGTTTCCCGGGCGCGGGCCAGTTCGTCGGCGCGCTCGTCCAGGCGGGTCAGCTGGGTGCGGAGATTCTTCAGCACTCCGGGGCAGGGGCGCAGGGAACCGTCCGCGCTTGCGCAGGGCAGGACTTGGCGGATCAGCTGGGTCGGCAGGCCGGCCGCGAGCAGGGCGCGGATCCGGGCGACGGTCTGTTCGGCGGTGGCGTCATAGGTGCGGTAGCCATTGGGCTGCCGGGTGGAGGTGAGCAGTCCGACGCGCTCGTAGTAGCGGAGCTGCCGCTCGCTGGTTCCGGTGCGGCGGGCCAGCTGGCCTATCAGCATGGGGTTCTCGTTTCGGTGGGGGTGAGGAGTTGACCTTGACACTGTGTCAGGGTTCAACACTTGGCTCGCGGCAGTATTCCGGGGTTCCGGGCCGCGTCCAGACCCCGTTGACCAGGAGGAGAACCAGTGATCATCGACGCTCACAGCCATGTCCACGACCCCGTGGAGAGCCACCTCGCGCTGCTGGACGAGGCGGGGGTGGACAAGGCGGTGCTGTTCGCCACCCGGCCGCACCCGGAGCGGGCCGTTGATCTGGCCTCGCTGCGGCGGGAGATGGGGGTGCTGGCGAAGGCGATGGGCGGCCGGGCCGGGGAGTCCGACGGGTACGAGGCCGCATGGCGGGAACTGGACGAGGCGCTGGCCGCGCATCCCGACCGGTTCATCGGTTTCCGTTCGGTCCGGCTGGGGCCGGGGGATGAGGAGATCGCGTCGGTGGTGGAGCGGGACGTGGCCGGGCGGGGTTACCGGGGCATTGGTGAACTCACCCCGCCGCCCGGCCAGGCGGCCTTGATCGAACCGGTGCTGCGGGCGGCCGCCGATCATGGCGGGCTGCCGGTGGTGGTGCATGGGGCCGCGCCGACCACCGGGGACGACCTCGCGACCCTGGGCGGACTGGCCCGCCGCTACCCGGCCGTGCCCCTGGTGATCAGCCAACTCGGCGGTGTGCACTGGCTGAACGCCATTGAGCTGGCCAAGGCCACTCCCAATGTGTTCCTGGAGCTGTCCACGGCCAATATCGTCTTCTCGGTACGGCTGGCGATCAGCGAGGTGCCGGACCGGACGATATTCGGCTCCGACGCCCCTTATGGCGACCCGGTGCTGGCCCGGCTGACCGTTGAACGTGCCACCGGGTCGGGGGAGTTGCGTGAACGGGTCCTCGGGGGGACGCTGGCCGAGCTGCTGGGCCTGTGAGGATCCTGCGCCAGGATGATGAACTCCCCCGTTCGCCGGAGAAGTTCGGCACGGAAATCACCGGTGAGCAGGAGCCCGCTTCAGCCCGCGGACGGTGGGCGGCGGGCCGGTGCCGGTGAGAGCGTTCCCCCATGTCAGCAGAGTTCACCGGCGACGCCCAGCCGCCGTCGCGCCTGGCCCGCTGGGCCGCCTACGCATCCGCCCTCTCGGCGACCGTGGGGTTCATCCCCCTGCACGCGGCATGGGCGATGGGCATTCCCCTCTGGGCCCACAAGGACAAGTTCCATCAGTGGTACGCGCAGGGCGGCGGACCGTACCTTTCCGTGCTGAGCGTTATGGCCCTCCTGGCCGGAGTCCTCGCGCTGAGCCTGGTGCGGCCCTGGGGGCAGGTGTTTCCCGGTTGGGTGCCCCTTCTCGCGGGCCGTCCCGTACCGCGCCGGACCCTGGCGGCCACGGCCTTCATCGTGGCGGCCTTCCTGCTGGTCTACACCGGCTGGGCCGCCTGGCAGACCTTCGGTGACTTCGAGGACGACGGCATCTTCAGCCCTTGGATCGTGGTGTACGGGGTTCCGCAGTTTCTGGTGTGGGGTGGGGGGCTGCTGATCGCGGCGTACCAGTATGCGCGGCGGACGGCCGGGGGCCGTCCGGTGGTGGGAGGCGTCCTCACAGGGCCTCTACCATGAGCCCGGTAAACCGCCTGTCGGCCAAGGCCGTTGAGGAGGAAGGGCGAGCGAGCGTCATGGCGATCGTCCCAGGTCGCGCCGAGCACGCCGAGCGCGTGGCCCTGCGCCGCAGTCACTACACACTGATGCGGGACGCCGTGGAGCGGGTGCGGGGCAGTGTGCCCGGCAAGTTGGAGATCACCGCGGAAGGGATCGTCCATGACTTGGGAGTGCCGCAACGAGCCCATGCGCTGACGGTGCATCGGGTCAGCCGCCGCCTGGAGCGGGTTCTCCCCAGCGGGCTGGTGGCCCATGCCGGGTCGCCCGACGTGGAGAATGTGCGCGAGGGCGTGCTGCGCCGCCCGGATGTCATCGTCGTCGCCGAGCCGGATATGGCGGGGCAGGGTGCCTTCGATCCGCGCACTCTTCTCGCCGTCATCGAGGTGGTGTCCGCTTCCAGACCGGACAACGACTGGGTCGGCAAGCTGCGGGACTACCCGCTGCTCGGTATCCCGGTCTACGCGATCTTCGACCCACACCACGGTGAAGGTGCCGTCCTCTCCCGTATCCGCCGGGACTCATGCGGTCGCCCCCGGTATACGCACCGGACGGACTTCGGCTACGGCGAGGAAGTCGCCATCGGCGAGTGGTCCATCCACACCGGCGACCTGCCCCGCTACCACTAGCCCCGGTCCCGGATAGGCTGGTGGGCCGAAGCCCTTGATCGGACATGGTCAGCCTGGAGGCGGCGGAATGACGGTGCCGGGACGCAGGAGCAGCACCTTCACCCGGCTGGTGCGGTACGGGTTCGCCGATCTCACGGCGGCCGAGCGGCTGCTGGCGGCCGACGAGCTGGCGGCGGTGCGGGAGGATCCGGTGCTGCTGGAGGCGGTGGGGGCCACCGCCGATCCCGATCTCGCGCTGCGCGGGCTGGCGCGGCTGCTGGAGGTGCTGCCGCCGGAAGAGCGGCGGGCGCTGGTGGACACCCTGGTGTCGGCCAAGCCGCTGCGGGACCGGCTGCTGGGGGTGCTCGGCGCCTCGGAGGCGCTGGGGGACCATCTGGCGCGGCACCCGGGGGACTGGCGGGCGCTGAT
Source organism: Streptomyces orinoci (assembly GCF_003121295.1). Classification (GTDB taxonomy): domain Bacteria; phylum Actinomycetota; class Actinomycetes; order Streptomycetales; family Streptomycetaceae; genus Streptomyces; species Streptomyces orinoci. The sequence goes on along the minus strand of NZ_PHNC01000029.1, from coordinate 207,487 downwards.
CGCCTTCGAGCAGGAGGATCTCCACCCGGGTACGGAGGAATTCGAGCGCGCCCTCGCCGAGGGGGCGGCCCTGGGGCGGGAGTGCGGGCTGGTGCCCGCGGACGCGCTGCGCGCCGCCTACCGGCGCTGTCTGCTGATGATCGCGGCCAGGGACGTCACGGGGACCATCGACATCGCCCAGACCGCGGCGGAGCTGGCCGACCTGGCCACCGCCACCCTGCGCGCCGCGCTGGCCATCGCCGCCGAGGAGCAGCCTCAGGACGCTGCGCGGTGCCGGCTGGCCGTGGTGGGGATGGGCAAGTGCGGTGGGCAGGAGCTGAATTACGTCTCGGATGTGGACGTGATTTTTGTGGCCGAGGCCAATGGGGGCACGGAGGAGGGGGCCGCGCTGCGGGCCGCCACCAGGCTGGCCTCGCGGATGATGCGGGTGTGTTCGGAGGTGACACCGGAGGGCACCATCTGGCCGGTGGACGCCAATCTGCGGCCGGAGGGGCGCAATGGCCCGCTGGTGCGCACCCTGGCCAGTCATCTGGCGTACTACGAACGCTGGGCCAAGACCTGGGAGTTCCAGGCGCTGCTCAAGGCCCGCCCGGTGGCGGGCGACGCGGAGCTGGGGCGGCGGTATATGGAGGCCGTGACGCCGCTGGTGTGGCAGGCCGCGGAGCGGGAGAACTTCGTGGCGGACGTCCAGCAGATGCGCCGGAGGGTGATCGCCTCCATTCCGGCCGCCCATGTGGAGCGGGAGCTCAAACTGGGGCCGGGCGGGCTGCGGGATGTGGAATTCGCCGTGCAGCTGCTCCAGTTGGTGCACGGGCGCAGCGACGCCACGCTGCGGAAGCCGGGCACCCTGGGGGCGCTGGCCGCACTGGCGGCGGGCGGGTATGTGGGGCGGGCGGACGCGGCCGCGCTGGACGCCGCGTACCGATTCCTGCGCACCATGGAGCACCGGATCCAGCTGCACCGGCTGCGCCGTACCCATCTGGTGCCGGAGGCGGAGGACGAACTGCGGCGGCTGGGCCGGTCGCTGGGCTTCCGTACCGAACCGGTCGCCGAGCTGGGCAAGGAGTGGCGGCGGCACGCTCGTGAAGTGCGGCGGCTGCATGAGAAGTTGTTCTACCGGCCGCTGCTGGACGCGGTCGCCCAGCTGGAGCCGGGCGAGATCCGGCTGAGCCCCAAGGCGGCCGGGCAGCGGTTGCAGGCGCTGGGGTACGCGGATCCGGCGGCCGCGCTGCGGCATCTGGAGGCGCTGGCCTCGGGGGTGACCCGTAAGGCGGCCATCCAACGGACGCTGCTGCCGGTGCTGTTGGGCTGGTTCGCGGACTCCGCGGACCCGGACGCCGGGCTGCTCAACTTCCACAAGGTCTCGGACGCGCTGGGCAAAACGCCCTGGTATCTGCGGCTGCTGAGGGACGAGGGGGCGGCCGCGGAGAATCTGGCCCGGGTGCTCTCGGCCGGGCGGCTGGCACCGGATCTGCTGCTGCGGGCCCCGGAGGCGGTGGCGCTGCTCGGCGCCGAGGAGGGGCTGCGCCCCCGCGACCGCCAGGCGCTGGAGCAGGAGACGCTGGCCGCGGTGGGCCGGGCCGAGGACCCCGAGGCGGCGATCGTCGCGGTGCGCGGGGTACGCCGGCGGGAGCTGTTCCGTACCTGTGCGGCGGACATCATCGGCGCCTATGGCAACGGGGGCGGCCAACGGGACTACGGAGCCCGGGTGGATGTGGTGGGACAGGCCGTCTCCGATCTCAACGCGGCCGCCATCGCGGGTGCCTTGCGGGCCGCCGTACGGGGCCAGTGGGGCGAGACGCTGCCCACCCGGTTCGCGGTGATCGGCATGGGGCGCTTCGGCGGGCGCGAGCAGGGCTATGGCTCGGACGCCGATGTGCTGTTCGTCCACCAGCCCAGGGAGGGCGTGGACGAACAGGAGGCCGCCAAGGCGGCGTTCGCGGTGGCCAATGAGATGCGGCGGCTGCTGCAACTGCCCACCACCGACCCGCCGTTGCTGATCGACGCCGACCTGCGCCCGGAGGGCAAGTCGGGGCCGCTGGTGCGCAGCCTGGCCTCGTACGCGGCCTACTACCGGCGCTGGTCGCTGGTGTGGGAGAGCCAGGCCCTGCTGCGGGCCGAACCGGTGGCAGGCGATGAGGAGTTGGGCCGCCGGTTCATGGAGCTGGTCGATCCGCTGCGGTATCCGGCGGAGGGGCTGGGCGAGGACGCGGTGCGCGAGATCCGGCGGCTGAAGGCCCGGATGGAGAGCGAACGGCTGCCGCGCGGGGCCGATCCCACCACCCACACCAAGCTGGGGCGTGGCGGGCTGTCCGATGTGGAGTGGACGGTCCAGCTGTTGCAGCTGCGGCACGGCTGGGCGGAGCCGGGGCTGCGGACCACGCGTACCAGGGAGGCGCTGGCGGCGGCCCGTGCGGCCGGGCTGATCCCGGCCGAGGAGGCCAGGATGCTGGACGAGGCCTGGGTGCTGGCGACCAGTGTGCGCAACGCGGTGATGCTGGTGCGCGGCCGGGCCGGGGACACCTTCCCGGGTGATCCACGGGAGTTGGCGGCGGTGGGGCGATATCTGGGGTACGAGCCCGGGCATGTCGGCGACATGCTGGACGACTACCGGAGGGTTACGCGGCGGGCGCGGGGTGTGGTGGAGGAGTGGTTTTACGGGAGGGGGTAGGGGTTCCGGACGCGGGAGGCCGGACCCGCGCCCCTAGCGGGGCGCGTTCGCGTTGCTCGCCACCGCTCGGCTGCTCACCTGGCGGGCCAGGCGGAAGGGGAAGGCCCCGTACCAGAGGTAGGACAGCGTAAAGCCGAAGGCCAGGCAGAGCAGGCCGCCCACCGCGTCCAGCCAGAAGTGGTTGGCGGTGGAGACGATCACCAGCAGGGTGAGCACGGGGTAGAGCAGGCCGAGGACGCGTACCCACAGCGGCCTGGCCAGGGTGGCGATGGTGAGGCCGCACCAGGTGGACCAGCCGATGTGCATGGACGGCATGGCCGCGTACTGGTTGGAGACATCGGCCAGATTCCCCGAGGCCATGGAACCCCAGGTGTGGTGCACCATCACGGTGTCGATAAAGCCCACCCCGTTCATCAGCCGGGGTGGAGCGAGCGGATACAGATAGTAACCGATCAGTGCCACACCGGTGGTGGCGAACAGGGCCAGCCGGGCCGCCGCATAGCGGCCGGGGTGCCAGCGGTAGAGCCACACCAGCACACCGATGGTGAGCACGAAGTGCAGGGTGGCGTAGTAGTAGTTCATCCCCACGATCAGCCAGGTCACCGAGTTCATGGCCTGGTTGACGCTGTACTCGGCGGCGATGTGCAGGGTCCGCTCGGCCTGCCAGATCCAGTCGGCGTTGCGCAGCGCGGCGTCCCGCTGTTCCGGAACGGCGTTGCGCACAAGGGAGTAGAGCCAGTAGCTGACCGCGATGAGCAGGATCTCGAACCACAGCCTCGGTCGGCGCGGTGTGCGCAGTCTCCGGAGCACGGGCCGCCGCGTGGGCGGCCGGTCCGCATGGTCCTCGGTGGGTGGCGGAGCGGCCGTCCGGTCGTGCAGGGTCCTTGCTGTCGCTTCACCCATAGGCCAAGAGTGTGCCAGACGGCGGACGTCCGCAGATCGTCCCTACGTAGGGGCTTGATGGCTTTCGGCCGGATTCGCGGCCCCCGTACCGGCCCCCGTACCGGCCCTTGGCACGGCCGGTCCGGCCTTGGGCACCGAGGCGGTTGAACCCCGAACCACCAACTCGGGCAGGAAGACAAACTCGCCATGGGCGGCGCTCTCGCCGCCGATCTCCTCCAGCAGCGCCCGCACCGCCGCCTGCCCCATGGACTGCACGGGCTGGCGGATGGTGGTCAGCGGAGGGTCGGTGAAGGCTATGAGCGGGGAGTCGTCGAAGCCGACGACCGAGACATCCCGGGGGACCTGAAGTCCGCGTCTGCGGGCCTCCCGGATCACGCCGAGAGCCATCATGTCGCTGGCGCAGACCACCGCCGTGGCGCCCCGGTCCAGCAGCGCGGCGGCGGCCGCCTGACCACCCTCCAGGGTGAACAGTGAGTGCTCGATCAGTTGCCCCGCGCTCGCTTTGCCCGTATCGAGCTGGTCTTCCATGGCGGCCAGAAAGCCCTCGATCTTGCGCTGTACGGGCACATAGCGCCGGGGGCCCAGGGCCAGTCCGATGCGGCGGTGGCCCAGTGCGGCCAAATGGGTGACGGCCAGGTGCATGGCCGCCCGGTCGTCGGGCGAGACAAAGGGCGCCCTGACCTCGGCGGAGAAGCCATTGATCAGGACGAAGGGCACCCCCTGGGCGCGCAGCCGGGCATAGCGCTGCATATCGGCCGAGGTATCCGCGTGCAGTCCGGAGACAAAGATGATCCCGGCCACGCCCCGGTCCACCAGCATCTCGGTGAGCTCGTCCTCGGTGGAGCCGCCCGGGGTCTGGGTGGCCAGGACGGGCGTATAGCCCTGTCTGGTCAGGGCCTGGCCCATCACCTGGGCGAAGGCCGGGAATATGGGGTTCTCCAGCTCGGGGGTGATCAGCCCGACCAGTCCGGCGCTGCGCTGCCGCAGCCGGACCGGACGCTCGTACCCCAGCACATCCAGCGCGGCCAGCACCAGATGGCGGGTGGAGTCCGCCACCCCCGGCTTGCCGTTGAGGACGCGGCTGACGGTCGCTTCGCTGACACCCGCCTGGGCTGCGATATCGGCTAGCCGGGCGGTCACGGGAGGTGACTGTACCGGGCGCATCTCAAAGTTCCCACCAGACGCAGGAGTCGGCGGGCAGCCGGACCGCGCCCCCGGTGAACTCCAGGGCCGCGCTGGACAGCACCGGGCGTCCCGGTACGGGCAGTTCGGCGGGGGCGCCGGTGGTGTTGAGGGTGCAGACAAAGCCGGGACGGGCGAAGGCCAGCACCCCCTCGGGGGCGTCCAGCCAGGTCATCTCGCCGTCACCGAGGCCCGGCAGCCGACGGCGCAGGGCCAGCGCGGAACGGTAGAGCTCCAGAGTGGAACGCGGGTCACCGGACTGGGCCGCCACCGACAGCTCCCGCCAGGAGTCGGGCTGCGGCAGCCAACTGCCGCCCGGCCCGAAGCCATAGGGGGCGCTCTCGCCGGACCAGGGCAGCGGGACCCGGCAGCCGTCCCGGGTGCCGTCCTGGCCGTCCCCCCGGAAGAACGCCGGGTCCTGGCGCACCTCGTCCGGCAATTCGGTGACCTCCGGCAGGCCCAACTCCTCGCCCTGGTAGACATATGCGGAGCCGGGCAGCGCCAGCATCAGCAGCGCGGCGGCCCGCGCCCGGCGCCCGCCGAGTTCACCGCCGCCATAGCGGGTGGGGTGGCGGACCACATCGTGGTTGGACAGCACCCAGGTGGTGGGCGCGCCCACCGAGCGGGTGGCGGCCAGTGACTCGTCGATGACCGCGCGCATGGGCTCGGCGCCCCACTCGCAGGTGAGGAAGTGGAAGTTGAAGGCCTGGTGCAGCTCGTCGGGGCGGACATAGCGGGCCAGCCGCCCGGCGTCCGGGGCCCAGGCCTCGGCCACGCCGATGCGCTCACCGGGGTAGGAGTCCAGCAGCGCGCGCCAGGAACGGTGGATCTCGTGCACCCCGTCCTGGTCGAAGAACGGCAGCACCTGGGAGCCGATGAGTTTGGCCTGTTCCTTACGGCCGATGTCGGGCAGCCCGGGCGCCTTGACCATGCCGTGTGCCACATCGATCCGGAAGCCGTCCACGCCCAGGTCGAGCCAGAAGCGGAGCACCGAGTCGAACTCGGCCCTTACCTCGGGGCTGTCCCAGTTGAGGTCCGGCTGCTGGGGGGCGAAGAGGTGGAGATACCACTCGCCGTCGGCGGTACGGGTCCAGGCGGGGCCGCCGAAGACCGACTCCCAGTCATTGGGCGGGAGTTCGCCTTCGGCGCCGCGGCCGGGGCGGAAGTGATAACGGGCCCGCTCGGGCGCGCCGGGGTCGGCCAGCGCGGCCTGGAACCAGGGGTGCTGGTCGGAGGTGTGGTTGGGGACGATGTCCACGATCACCCGCAAGCCCAGGCGGTGCGCCTCGCGGACCAGGTCGTCGGCGTCGGAGAGGGTGCCGAAGAGGGGGTCCACGGTGCGGTAGTCGGCCACGTCGTAGCCGCCGTCCGCCTGGGGGGAGGCATAGAAGGGGGTGAGCCAGATGGCGTCCGCGCCGAGTTCCTTGAGGTATGGCAGCCGTCCACGGATTCCGCGCAGATCGCCGATGCCGTCGCCGTCGCTGTCCGCGAAGGAGCGGACGTAGATCTGGTAGATGACGGCGTCGCGCCACCATGCGCTGTCCGCGCGGGTGTTCTCGGTGGATTGCGCTGTTACCGGGTGGGTCACGGGGCTCCTGTTCGTGGGTGCTTGCGGTTTCGGTGCCGGGTGCGGGCCGGTGGGGGGCGTGTGCCCACCCGTTCCGCCCTGCGGAACGACTGCCCACACGCTGGTTATCCCTTTGTGCCGCCACTGGTGAGGCCGGGCCACCAAGTGCCGCTGGGCCAGGAAGAAGACGATGCCGGCCGGGACGGTGATCAGGACGGCGGCCGCGGTCATCAGGCCCCACTCCGCCTTCTGCTGGCCGACGAAGGTCTGCAGTCCCACCGCCAGTGTGTAGTGCTCCTCGCTGCTCATGAACTGGCTGGCGAAGGCCACTTCACCCCAGGCGGTGATAAAGGAGTAGAAGGCGGTGACCGCCAGGCCGGGGCGGGCCAGCGGCAGGATCAGCCGCCAGAAGGTGCCGAAGGGGGTGAGTCCGTCCACCCGGCCCGCCTCGTCTATCTCCGCCGGTATGGAGTCGAAGTAGCCCTTGAGCATCCAGGCGCAGAAGGGCACCGAGACGGAGCAGTAGGTGAGGATCAACCCGGCATAGCTGTCCAGCAGTTGCAGCTGTCCGAGGATGTTGTACAGCGGCACGATCAGCACCGCCATCGGGAACATCTGCACCACCAGGAAGGTCCACATCAGCGGCCGGTGGCCGGGGAAGCGCATCCGGGACACCGCGTACCCGGCGGTGGCCGCGATCAGTACGCCCAGCACGGTGGCGCCCACGGCCACCAGGACCGAGTTGCCGAACCAGGTGAGGAACTCGGTCTGGCCCAGCACATGGCGGTAGTTGGCGATACCGAAGCCGGTCAGCCGGGTGGGCTGCTGCCAGCCGTCGCGGCCGCGGAGGGAGACGAAGACGATGAAAAGGACGGGGAAGACGGCCATGGCCGAGGCGGCGATCAGGGTGGTGTGCAGGGCCACCGAGGCGCCCCGGGAACGTTCCCCGCGGCTGCGTGCGGTCATCGGGCGGCCTCCTGGCGGGCCAGCATCCGGCGGTAGAAGACCGCGAACACCAGCAGCAGGGAGAGGATCAGAATGCCGTAGGTCGCCGAGCCCGCGTAGTCGCGGATGCCCTGGAAGGCGAGCCGGTAGGAGTAGGTCACCAGGATCTCCGAGTCCGAGTCCGCGCCGGCGCCGATCAGCAGATAGATGACCTGGAACATATTGAAGGTCCAGATGGTGCCCAGCAGGATCACCGTGCCGCTCACCGGCCGCAGGCCGGGCAGGGTCACATGGCGGAACCGCTGCCAGGCCGAGGCACCGTCCATCTCGGCCGCCTCATGCAACTCGGCCGGGATCGCCTGGAGTCCGCCGAGGATGGCCACCATCATGAAGGGGACGCCCAGCCAGACATTGACCGCCACCGCCGCCATCTTCTGGAGGGTGGAGTCACCGAGCCAGTCCACGGCGCCCACGCCCAGCTTGTCCAGCAGGGCGTTGAAGACGCCGTACTTCTCGTTGAACATCAGCCGCCAGGAGAAGGTGGCGACAAAGGCGGGCACCGCCCAGGGCAGGATCAGCAGCACCCGGTACAGCGCCCGGAAGCGCATCTTGCGGTTGAGCAGCAGCGCCAGCCCCAGGCCCAGGAGGTAGTGCAGCAGGACACAGGAGGCGGTCCAGACGACGGTCCAGGCCAGCCGACCGTAGAAGTGGCCCTCCTGGCCGGAGAGCACCTTCCAGTAGTTGTCCAGGCCCACGAAGCGGTAGGTGGACGGGATGTGGTTGACGCCGATGGTGCGGCCGACATTGGCCTCATTGGCGTCGGTGAAGGAGAGGTAGATGCCCCGGCCCAGGGGGTAGCCCACCAGGACGCCCAGGACCAGCACCACCGGCAGCACCATGGCCCAGGCGTACCAGTGGGTGTCGAAGGAGCGTCTGGCCCGGGCGAGCGGGCTGAAGCGCGCGGTGGTCGCGGCGGTGGCGGTCATCGGTGGCTACTCCTGGACCGAGTAGTCCTTGAGCAGGGTGGAGTGCCAGGCCTTGGCGGTGGCGTCCAGCCCGTCCTTGGGCTCCTCGCGCAGGGTGAGGATCTGGGTGTAGTGCTTGAGCCAGTCGGTGAACAGATCGCCGCCCTGCGGCAGTTGGGGCCGGATACGGGCCTTGTCCAGCGCGTCCCGGAAGGACTTGCGCACCGGGTCGGCAAGAACTTGCGGGCTGTAGGCGGACTTCCGGGTGGGCAGCACCCCGATGGCGTTGGAGGCCGACTCCTCCTGGGCGGTGCCGGTCATAAAGCGGACGAAGAGATAGGAGGCGTCGAAGTTCCCGGACCCGGCGTAGACCACCAGATTGTGCCCGCCCACCGGCGCCCCCGCGGTGCCGGTGGAGCCTGCCGGGACGGGGGCGATGCCCAGGTTGTCGTGCTGCTTGAAGGCGTCCCCGCCGAAGATCTCCTTGGTCGCCCAGGGGCCGTCGATCAGCATCGACAGCTTGCCGTTCTTGAAGTCGGTCTTGAGGGTGTTGTAGCCGTCGGTGCCGGCCGGCTTGGGCGCGGCACCGGACTTGATCAGATCGACGGCGGTCTCAATGCCCTTGCGGGAGGCGGCGTCGGCGAGGGTGATCTGCTTTTTGTCCACATCCACCAGATCGCTGTTCTCCCCATAGAGGAAGGGCAGCGAGTAGTAGCCGTCCGGATTGAGGCCCAGGCCGTCCGCGCCGGTCTTGTCCTTGATCTTCTTGGCGGCGTCCTTGACCTCCTGCCAGGTGGCGGGCGGCTTGGTGATGCCCGCCTTGGCGAACAACTCCTTGTTCCACAGCAGGCCCAGGGTGTCGGTGACCTCCGGGACGCCATAGGTCTTGCCCTGGTAGGCGGCGTTCTTCAGCGGGCCGGGGAGGAAGTCGTCGGTGTGCTCCAGGGCCGGGGTGCCGGTGAGGTCCTTGAGGTAGCCGAGCTGGGCGAAGCCGGGCGTCCAGCCGACATCGGAACGCAGGACGTCCGGGGCGCCCTTGCCGGTGGCGGCGGCGGTCTTGAACTTCTGCTGCGCCTGGTCGAAGGGGACGTTGACGTAATCCACCTTGATCTTGGGGTACTTGGCCTCGAAGTCCTTCACCAGCTTTTTGAAGGCCGGTGCCTCATTGGTGGCGTCCGAGGTGTCCCACCAGGTGATGGTGCCGCTGACACTGCCCGGGTCGCTCGCCGCCTTGGCGCCGTCACTGCCACTGCCCCCGTCACCCCCACAGGCGGTAGCGGTCAGGGCCAGCACACCGACGACGGCGGCGACCGATATGCCTCTTCGCATACGGATCTCCTCTTCACGAAGGCCGTCCTGGTGGGGCGGGCGGCCCGGGCTGAGGAGGAAGTTAACAGTCTGAAATCTCTTGCGAAAGGGTTTGCAAGAAACTTTCGGGACCGGCCGGCGTGGGTGCTGTCAGCCCACGGCCAGCGGCGCCAACCGGGCGGCCAGCAGGCCGAAGGGGGTGTCCTCGGGCTCCTTGGCCAGCAGGGAGCGCAGCAGTTCCGCCATGCCGTCGTCATGGACCGCGCCCACCGCCGTCAGCGCGGCAAGGCCCTGCACCAGCTGCAACTCCAGCTCGGGGCGCGGTATTCGGCGCCCGTCCAGCCAGAGCGCGGCGGTGGTCTCCACCTGGGAGAGCCAGGAGCGCAGCGCCACCTCCAGCCGGGCGCCGGGCGCGGAGACCTCCAGCTGTGCCAGCAGCTGCCGGTAGGCGGTGTGCCGCACCTCTGCCAGCAGGCCCTCCGCCGCGGTGGATCCGCGCAGCGCGGCCAGCCCGGGGCCATAGGCCTCGACGAAGTCGAAGAAGCGGCCGAGCGTGGTCAACAGCCGCTTGCCGGGCGGTCCTTCGCAGGGCTGGGTGAGCAGCCCGGTCAGCTCGTCCGCCGCCCGGCGCAGCGCGGCCTGGTACAGCCCCGGCTTGCCGGCGAAGTAGTGATAGACCAGCGGCCGGGATATCCCGGCCGCACCGGCGATGTCATCGAGGGAGACGGACTCGGGGGAGCGGCGGGCGAACAGTTCCAGTGCCACGGCGGTCAGTTGCTCGCGTCGCTGCTCGACGTCCATCCTGCGGCGTGCCCCGGTCGTCATGGGGGCATCCTAGACGGCGGTCCTCAGCGGCCTCCCCGGGGATGCAACTTGGTTTACTGGCACGTCACTTGAGGGTGCCGAGCTTCCGGCCGTCCGGCAGCCGGGCGCCGAGCTGCACATGGGCGCCGGGGGATGCGGGCAGCGCCAGATCGGGGCCCTGGACGGTGCCATGGGCACCGCCGGTGGCGGTGATGGAGGTGACGTCCTCGCTGCCCGCGCCCAGCGCGAACCACTTGCCGGCCGGGGACTTCCACAGCGCCCCGGCCAGCACATGGGGGTCATGGGCGCCGCAGGCCGGGGAGTCCGAGGCATGGGCCACCAGTGCGGCGGGCGCCCCCGGGCGGATGCCCGGCGGCTGGAACTGGGCCAGCACCCGGCTGCCCGCGCCCCGCCAGGTCTCGCCCCGGGTGCAGTACCACTGGGCCTGGCCCGGCTGGCCGGGCAGCCGCTGACCGTCATAGGGCCAGATATTGATCTCGCGCATGCCCTGGGAGCGTACGGTCTGCAGATGGCAGGCGGTGTGCGCCCAAGCCGCCCGTGTGGCGGGGGAGTTGACGTCGTGCTCGGCCGTGGGGGTGCCGGTGGTGAGCCGGGCCGGGACCAGCTCGCCCAGGTCCGTCACCAGGCGGTTGCCCAGCTGGACGGCGGGCCAGCTGTGGCAGGTGCCGGCGGCGGCCGGACCGGGCACCGGGTCGGTGACCCCGTCGGAGCCCTGGTGCAGCGGCTGCTCCTCACCGGAGGGGTTGAGCAGATCGCGGGTGCCGGCCGAGGACACCCAAGGGGCGGTCAGAAAGCGGGCGTTGCCATCGGTGCGGCTGACCACCACCGCCCCGGCGGTGTCGGCGTCGGCGGCGTCGGTACGGGCGAAGTCCAGCGCGGCGGCGGCGGTGTCGCCGCTTCTGGCCTCGGCATAGCGCACCACCCGCAGGCCGTCGTGGAACAGCACGATCACCGCCGAGTCCACCTCGCCCGCGTAGAGCAGCTGCGGGGGGCCGGCGGCCGGGCCGGTGGGGGTGCCGGGGGTGGCGGTGACCTGGACCCGGCTGCCGGGAGCGGCCCAGACGGCCAGCGCCCGGCGCAGCAGCGCCTGGTCGTCCACCCGGTTGCCCCGGGCGGGCCAGCTGGCGAAGCCGGGACGGTCGGCATGGGTCCAGGCGGTGGCGGTGGCCCGGGTCAACTGACCCGGGTCCAGGGCCTGTTGGACGGCGGGGTTACGGGCGTAGGGCGCGGCGGCACCGCCGGGGCCCCAGCCGTCGTCGGGCAGGCCGAGCAGCACCCCGCACACCGCCACGGCGGCCACCACGGCGGCACCGGCCCGGAGGTGCTGGCGGCGGCGCATCAGATCGGTGGGCCGGGCCTGGAGGGTGCAGGCGTCGAACTCCACCGACTCCAGCAGACAGGCGTCCCGGCTGCCGGGCGGGGTGCGGACGCCCTGTGCCTCGGCCACCGCCGCGCCGGGATCGTCCACCCCGGCGGCGGCCAGCAGCAGCCGTACATCGCGGTCGGTGGGGGCCTCCAGGGCGCGCAGGACGAAGGCGGCGCGGGCGGGCGCGGAGAGGGTGGACAGCGCCTGGTCCAGGGCGAGTTCATCGGCGCCGCCGGACCGGGGGAACAGCCGCAGCCCCCACACCTGGGGCAGCAGTGGCGGCAGCTGACGGGGCAACCGCCAGCGGCCGCGGGGGCGGGCCGCCAGCAGGGCGGCCCTGAGTACCCGCTGGCGGACATAGGCGTAACCGGGGTCCTCGGGACCCCGGGGGGAGGGGAGCGGTGGCTGCTCGGGGGCGTCGGCCCGGTTGCGCGGCAGGGCCCGCTGCACCAGGGCGTGGGCGGTGAGCACCCGGCGGTTGCGGCCCAGGGTCGGCGGCAGGACCAGATACCCGAGGCGGACCAGGCGCGGGTAGTGCTCGATCAGCGCGGCCTCGGCCTGCTCGACATCGACTAGGGAAAGCGACACGTCCGTAGAACGAGTGAATCGTGGGATGGTCACCTCACCCTTGGGGGTGCGCGCCTCGGGGCTCTGGGGATGCGCGGGCCCGCAGGGCCTTGAGGCGAGCGGGCCGCAGGGCTTTGGGGGTACGAGCCTCAGGCGACGCAGCGGGCCCGGATGCGGTCCACCGCCTCGCCCCGGACGCCCAGGCCCAGGCGGACATAGCCCTCCACCGAGCCATAGTGGTGGCGCATCTCCTCCAGGGCGGCGGCGAGGTAGGCGGGCCTCACCCCGAAGACGGCGTCCGCGATGGCCGGGTCGCCGCCCGCCGCGGTGAAGCGGTCCAGCAGGGGAGCGAAGGCGAGCCTTACCGCCGGGGCGACGGCCAGGTACTCCCGCTCCACGGTCTCCTCCTCCGCGCCCAGCAACAGCAGCAGCACGGCGGCCGCCCAGCCGGTGCGGTCCTTGCCCGCGGTGCAGTGGAAGAGCACCGGGCCGCAGTCCGGCTCGGCCAGGGTGGTCAGCAGCAGGCCATAGGCCCGGCAGGCGGCCTCGGAGGTGACAAAGGCCCGGTAGGACTCGCACATCAGCTTCTCCGCCTTGCCACCGCCCAGGTGCTCCTCGGCCGCCACCGGGCTGCCCAGCACCGAGGCCAGGGTGGGCGGCACCGCCTCGCCGGAGACGCCGTCGGGGAGCACATCGGCGACGATCAGCCGGGCCCCGGGCGGCAGCCGGTCCGGCCGCTCCCGCCGTTCATGCTCGGTACGCAGATCGACCACGGTACGGATGCCCAGCGCCGCCACCGCCGGGTCGGCCGCCGGGTCCAGCCGGTCCAGCGCCCCGGAACGCAGCAGCAGACCCGGCCGGACGGCGGAATTGCCACGCAGCGCGACGCCGCCGAGGTCGCGGAGGTTGCTGATGGTGGAGGCGTCGAACTGCGGCATAAGCGCATCTCCCTTGCCGGGCGCTTTTCACGATTTTCGGGGGTTTTATTCCGCTATTCGGTTTTATTGTGGCGAAGGGTAGCGGAACCCGCGACCAGGGGACGCCCCGGCCCCGGTTCCCGCCGGTGCGGCACCGGCTCAGCCCTGGTCCAGATACGCCAGTACCGCCAGCACCCGGCGATTGTCGTCGTCGGAGGGCTCCAGGCCCAGCTTGGCGAAGATATTCGAGGTGTGCTTGGCCACCGCCCGCTCGGTTACGGTCAGTTGACCGGCGATGGCGGCATTGGAGCGGCCCTGCGCCATCAGCTCGATCACCTCTCGCTCGCGCGGCGTCAGCCGGGCCAGCGGGGCATCCTGTGAACGGCGGGTCAGCAACTGGGAGATGACCTGGGGGTCCATGGCGGTGCCGCCGGCGGCCACCCGGCGGACCGCGTCGATGAACTGGCCGGCGTCGAACACCCGGTCCTTGAGCAGATAGCCCACGCCGCCGCTGCCATCGGCCAGCAACTCCTGGGCGTAGAGCTGCTCCACATGCTGGGAGAGCACCAGCACCGGCAGGCCGGGGACGGCCCGGCGGGCTTCCAGGGCGCACTGCAGGCCCTCGTCGGTGAAGGAGGGCGGCAGCCGGACGTCCACGATGGCCACATCCGGGCGGAGTTCGGCCAGCGCCCGGCTGAGCTCGGGACCGCTCTCGACGGCGGCGGCTATCTCGAAGTCATATGCCTCAAGCATGCGCACCAGGCCGTCACGCAGCAGGAAGAGGTCTTCGGCAAGGACTACGCGCACACTGGCTCCAGGCTGGGAGGGACGATCGCCCCATCGTGCCATCGGCCGCTGGTGCGCCGGGGCCGGCCACCCGGTTCAACCGCGCCCCTCACCGGCGCTCACCGCTCGTCGAGCTCGAAGTCCTCGAAATGGAAGCCCGGGGCGACCACACAGGTGACCAACACCGGCTCGGGGCCCGCCGGTTCGGCCGCCTGCCAGGTGCCGCCGGGGATCAGGAACTGAGGGCGTTCCCCGTGCTCCACCCCCGGGCCCAGGGTGATCTCCGTGGCGGCGTCCGGGCGTGGCCCGTCACCCCCCAGCCGCAGCCGCAGCGGGCCGCCCCGGTGCCACAGCCACACCTCGTCGGAGCGGACCCGGTGCCAGCGGGAGGACTCCCCGGGGTGCAGCAGGAAGTAGATGCCGGTGGCGAAGGCCCGGTCGCCGCCATAGTCCTCGGGCTGGGCGGTGGCGGCGGTGCGCCAGGTCTCACGGAACCATCCGCCCTCCACATGCGGCTGGAGGCCGAGCAGGGTGACGAGTTCTGAGGTCATGGCAACCACTGTGACAGGCGCGCCCCCAGCCGCCAATGGCGCTCGGCCGCCGCAGGAGACCTCAGCCCCTCGGAGAGGGCAAGGCGTGGTGCGTCCCTCAGCCGGCAAGCGCGCAGGGCAGCTCGATGGTGGCCATCGTCGGCCCGCCCGGCGGACTGCTGACCGCCAGCACCCCGTCGAACGCCCCCAACCGCCGCTCCACTCCCCGCAGTCCGGTACCGCCGGCCAGGTCCGCCCCGCCGCACCCGTCATCGGTGACCGTGACCCGCAGCATCCCACCGGAGTGCTCGGCGTCCACCTGGATCCGGCGCGCCCCCGAGTGCTTGACCGCGTTGGCGAGCAGCTCGCTGACCGCGAAGTACGCCGCGGCCTCCACCGGTTCCGCGGCCCGCCCCGGCAGCCGCATATCCACCTCCACCGGCAGCGGCAGCCGCAGCGCCAGTGCCCGTACCGCGTCGGCGAAGCCGCGTTCGGCCAGTACCGGCGGGTGGATGCCGCGTACCAGGTCGCGCAGTTCGCCCAGCGCCTCGGCGGAGGTGGTACGGGCGGCGGCCAGCAGCTCCCGCGCCTTGGCCGGGTCCTTCTCGAGCAGCGCCTCCACGGTGCTCAGGCTCATGCCCACCGCCACCAGCCGGGCCTGCGCACCGTCGTGCAAGTCCCGCTCGATGCGCCGCAGTTCGGCGGCCGAGGTGTCCACCGCGTCATGCCGGGTCTCGGTCAGCCGCTCCACCCGCTGGGCGAGTTCCCGCTCCGGGGTGGGGCCCAGCAGCCACTTGGCCAGCCGGAAGTCGGCGCGCAGCAGGGCCGGGCCGGTGAAGAGGTTGAGCACCCCCAGCGAAACCCCCAGGGCGGCCGCGAAGTTGGCGCTGGTCTGGCCGGTGACATGGATGAACAGGAACCACTCGTTGCCGCCGTGGTGCACGATCGGCTTCCATACGCCCAGGGCCAGCACCGGGCCCCACAGGGTGTAGAGGAAGCCGATCATGCTCAGTACGGCCAGCAGACAGCCGGCGGTCATATCCACCAGCAGCCACTGGAGGTCACGCCAGGTGGCCTTGTCCCGCAGCAGCGCCCAGCAGAGTTCCACCTGGCCCGGCACGCCGGGCCGCCGCCGGGGCGCCGGCAGATAGGGGGAGGGGATCTCCACCCCGGACCACGCCCTGGCCTGGGCCCGGCGCTGACCGGCGAAGCCGCGTACCGCCCGGAGCGCGACCGGGGTGGCCAGGAGGCCGATCCCCACCGGTATCAGCGCGATGGACACCACCGCGAAGGTGTAGACGAGCACCGCACCGATCGGCCCATAGAGCGACAGCCATAGACCGCGCGCGGCGGCCAGGCCCGCCTCGCGGAACCTCTTCACAGTCATTCTCCCAGCTCTGCGGGCGGGCCCGCTGCCCCCCGTCGCCGGCTCAAGTCTGCGGTACGGCCGGGGGCCGGTCACTGGGCGCAGCCCCAGGCCGGGGGGTGTACCTGGCAACACCCCCCGGCGATGGCTCAGGAGGCGGCCGGCGGGGTGTACTTGTAGCCGACCCGCCGCACGGTGACGATCGAGGAGCGGTGCTCGGGGCCCATCTTCCGGCGCAGCCGGGCCACATGGACGTCCACGGTGCGGCCGTCGCCCACATGCCCATAGCCCCAAACCGTGGTCACCAGCTGGTCGCGGGTGTGCACCCGGTTGGGGTTGGCCACCAGGTGGGCCAGCAGTTCGAACTCCAGATATGTCAGGTCCAGCAGGCGTCCGGCCACCCGGGCGGTGCGCTGCTCGGGGTCGATGCTCACCAGGGCGTCCCCCTGTCCGGCGGGCCGGGGGGCGGACTGCTCGGCCGGGACCAGCACCAGATAGCCGACCATCGGCGGCTGGCCGGGCAGCGAGGGCAGGGTGTGCTGCGGGGCGGGCAGCCAGGTGGCCCCGGAGTGCAGCAGCTCGGCCACCGGCGGCACGACGGCCGGGGCGGCGCTCTCGTCCGGGGAGACGGCTCGCAGCCGGTGCCGGTGAGCGGCAGCACGGTCGGCGGGCGCGGCGGACGGGGCGGGCAGGGTGCGGAGGTTGGTCATGGAGGGCTCAGCTCTTTCGCGCGTAAGGCCGTCGAGGAGACGTACTGGCGCGGGCCCTTGGCCGGTACCCGTTACCGGCGGCTGACTTCGACGGGGTCAGCGAGAGGAGTGGGCCTGCGCGGAGGACGCGCGACAACACACTCGGTCGAAGTCGTGATGCTGGCGTGAAGGCCAGAAGGGCTCAAGGTCGCTGTGACCCTTCGCGGAGTTCTGGAGGCTGGCCATGCCCCCTATTGAAACATGCCGGAGCCGGGCGGGGGGAGGGCCGCCCGCGCCCCTGTCGGGGCACCGGGCGCCGCCCCGCAGTCAGTCCCGCGACCGGGACAACGCCTCCCGTACCGCCTCCTCCGTACGCCCCACCACCGCCGAGCCGTCATCGGCGGTGATGATGGGCCGCTGGATCAGCTTGGGGTGCTCGGCCAGCGCCCGTACCCAGCGCTCCCGCTCCGCCTCCTCCCGGGGCCAGTCCTTCAGTCCCAGCTCCTTGGCCTCCTCCTCCTGGGTGCGGGTGATGTCCCACGGCTCCAGACCCAGACGGTCGAGCACCAGGCGGATCTCCTCGGCGCTCGGCACCTCCTCCAGATAGCGGCGGACGGTGTAGTCCGCACCCTCGGCGTCCAGCAGGGACAGCGCGCTCCGGCACTTGGAACAGGCCGGGTTGATCCAGATCTCCATGCCGCAAACGGTACCGCGTACCTCCGTCAAATGCCGTCTGAGCTGGGCCGATTGTCAGTGCCCGGCAGTAAAATGGAGGGAGTTGAGCAAGCGTGCACGACCGCGTCTGGAGGATGTCGATGGCCGTAGCCGCAACACCCCTGCCGAACCTTCCCGCCCTTCCCACCCTGCCCAAGAAACGCATGCCCGCCGGGCAGCCGCGCGACTGGTACGAGTCGCACAACCGCCGCCTGAAGGCGATGCGGCTGGCCATCGCCCTGCTGCACTCCGGCGTCTACACCCCCGACCGTGCCACCGACCGGCGGATACGGCTGGTCGCCGAGCAGATCGGGGTGCACCGGCCGTCCGAGACCACCTGCCGGCTGGTGCGGGCGCTGATCTGACGCCTCCGCCCGGTTGGGCCGTACATCGTGTGCGTATGCGCGGTG
Organism: Streptomyces orinoci; assembly: GCF_003121295.1. Taxonomy (GTDB): domain Bacteria; phylum Actinomycetota; class Actinomycetes; order Streptomycetales; family Streptomycetaceae; genus Streptomyces; species Streptomyces orinoci. The sequence continues at coordinate 189,776 of NZ_PHNC01000029.1, read as the reverse complement.
TACGGCCCGCCGGGCGTTCCCATGGCCGGGCGGCGGCAGGGCGGCGCAGCGAGGTCAACTCCCGTTGCGCATACGGCGATAGCCCACATATTCCGCTTCCGCGAAGACCGCCACCACCACCGCGCCCACGACCAGGAAGGCCCGCCCCTCGCCGGTGAGCGCGATGAGGTCCGTACCGGCCAGCACCAGCATGCCCGCACAGGACAGCGCGTTCCCCGCCACCACCATCAGTGCCGGCTGGGCCGGGATCCGCGGCCGGCGGGCGAGCAGGGCGAGGGCGGCGGCCCCGGCGAGCATGGCGACGCCGAAGGGGACGGACCAGACCACCGGCAGGCCCAGCGGCCCGCTCAGCCAGGGCGCTCCGGCCAGCAGCAGCACCCCGAAGGCGCCGGTGCTCCAGCTGTCGATCCACAGGGCGGTGCGCAGCGGTTCTGCGGCGGTGCGGCGGACCGCGGGGCGGGAGGTGGCCGTGGCGGGCATGGGGGTCTCCTCGATCCGGGGGCCGGTGGACTGGTCCGGCCCTGACCCGGCCGACGGTGTCACCCGGCGGGTCCCGGCCTCAATGACCTCCCAGGTCATGGCCGCTGTGATCGACGGCTGGCTATGCTCCGGCCATGGATACGGGGCAGGCGTCACGGGTGGGTTCCCTGCTACGGGAGTGGCGGCGGCGCCGCAGGCTGAGCCAGCTGGAGCTGGCCCTGCTCGCGGATACCTCGGCCCGTCATCTCTCCTGTGTGGAGACCGGCCGCGCCCGCCCCAGCCGGGCCATGGTGCTCCGCCTGGCCGCCGCCCTGGACGTACCGCTGCGGGAGCGCAACTCCCTGCTGCTGGCGGCCGATTACGCCCCCGCCTACCGGGAGACCAGCCTGGACGAGGAGGAGATGGCCTCCATCCGGTCCGCCCTCGACACGATGCTCACCTCGCATGAGCCGTACCCCGCCGTGGTGGTGGACCGCTGCTGGAACGTCCTCACCGCCAACCGCGCCATGTCCGTCTTCCTTGACGGCATCCCGTCCCATCTGCTGGAACCGCGGCCCAATGTGTACCGGATGGTGCTGCACCCGGAGGGTCTGATCTCCCGGCTGGCCAACCGGAGTGAGGTCCGGGCCCTGTTCCTGGACCGGTTGCGGCGCGAGGTGAACACCACCGGCGCACCGGCGGCCGCGGCGCTGTACGAGGAGGTGAGCGCCTATCCCGTACTGCCGGACGAGCCGGGCGGGGCCCCGGTGGGGCGCCCGGGCCCGATCCAGTTCCCGCTGCGCTTCCGTACGCCGCTGGGGGAGCTGTCGATGTTCAGCACCATGGCCACCTTCGGGACGCCGGCCGATGTGACCCTGTCCGAGCTGGCCATTGAACTCTTCTATCCGCTGGACGAGTTCACCGAGCAGGCGCTGCGGGGGCTGGCGGCGCTACGGGAGACGGCCGCCTGAGGAGAAGGCCGTGTCCAGGCCCTCGGTGAACAGCGGGAAGAGCGGCCCCCAGTCGCCGTTGACGGCCTGGACCATCACCTTGCCGCCGTCCCGGCTGCCATAGAGATAGGACCAGGTGCCGATGGTGGCGCCGCCATGGCCGTAGACCGTGGTGCCGCCGGGCAGGGTGAACGAGGAGAGGCCGAGGCCGTACTCGTATCCGTCCAGCCAACTGCCGTCCGGGACCCGGCACATGGTCAGCATCTCCGCCAACTGCGCGGGCTTCAGGAGCCGTCCGCCCAGCAGGGCGGCGAGGAAGGCGGTGAGTTCCCCGGCGGTGGAGACGATGTCACCCGCGCCGAAGGACCAGGAGGTGCTCAGCTCGGTCATGTCATGGGTGGGGGCCTGCGGGTCCTGCACCGACAGCCGGGAGTAGGCGCGGATATGCGGGCCGTGGAAGCCGGTCCGGTACCCCGGGGCATAGGTGTTGGCGAGCTTCAGCGGGCGGGCGATGCGGTGCTCGATGGCCTGCGCATAGGACGCGCCGGTCACCCGCTCGATGATCAGCGCGGCCAGTACGAAGTTGGTGTTGGAGTAGCCCCAGCCCTGGCCCGGCCGGAATTCGGCCGGGTGCGCCATGGCGATCCTTACCAGCTCCTCCGGAGCCACCTTCTCGAAGCGGTGCTCCAGCAGATTGGGGCTCCAGAACCGGTCCAGCCAGTCCTGGTCCAGGGTGTAGCCGAAGATCCCGCTGGTCTGGGCCAGCAGATGCCGGATGGTGATCTCCGTTCCGTCGTGGCCATTGCCCCGGACCAGGCCCGGCAGCCATCGGTCCACGGTGTCGTCCAGGCTCAGCCGGCGCTCGGCGGCCAGTTGCAGGACCACGGTGGCGGTGAAGGTCTTGGTGATGCTCCCGATCCGGAACTGGTCCTCCGGCCGCCAGGTCCGGCCGCTGTGCAGGTCGGCCGCTCCGGCGGAGCCGAACCGGAGCCGTTCGCCCTCGCGGAGCGCGGCGCTCATTCCGGGATAGCCCTGCTCGGCCACGGCCCGGTCCAGCAGATGCTGAACGGCGGTGGGGGCGGGGCGGGTGCGGTCGTCGATCATTTCCGGCTCCTCTTCCAGGGCTGCTCGGGCGGCGCTCCGGCGGCGTTCAGGATGAGGTGAAAGCTATGTTGCATTTATGGATCCATCAATGCGTTGACTTTGGTGCTCTATGTATATCCGCTGGTCAAAGGCGGTAAATTTTTGCAACGGCTGTGATGGTGAATGCAAATAGCCCGGCCGCCCTATTGCAATGAGCGGGGAGTGAAAGCACACTGACCGGCACGACCCCGGAAGGAGGACACCCATGCCGGGAGGCAGACTCACCCTTCAGGAGCGCCGTCGGATCGTGACCGGGCTGGCCGAGGGCCTGTCCTACACCGATATCGCCAGACGGCTGGAACGGCCGACCTCGACCGTCACCCGGGAGGTGATGCGCAACGGTGGCCCCCATGACTACCGGGCCGACCGCGCGCAGCAGGCGACGGAACGGCGCGCCCGGCGGCGCGGCGGGCGGCGGGTGGCGGCGGCACCGGCGCCGCCGCGCGTCCGTGGCCGCGACCCCCGCGCGGTGGGCGCCTTCGAGGAGCGGCTCACCGGGCTGCTGGTGGCCACCGGCCTGCCGCGGATGACGGCCGCGGTGCTGGCCTGCCTGTACACCACCGACACCGGCAGCCTCACCGCCGCGGAACTGGTCCAGCGGCTGCGGGTCAGCCCGGCCTCGGTCTCCAAGGCGGTCGGCTTTCTGGAGGAGCAGGAGCTCATCCGGCGGGAACGCGATCCCCGGCGGCGGGACCGCTATGTCATCGACGACGACGTCTGGTTCCGGGCGATGCTGGCCAGCGCCCGGCTGAACGCCGCGATCGCCGACGAGGTCCGGTGGGGAGCCGGGGTCATGGGTGCCGGGACGCCGGCGGCGGTGCGGCTGGAGAGCATGGGCCGGTTCCTGTCCCAGGTGGGAGAAGACCTGGCCCAGGCCGCCGAGCACTGGCGGCAGGTCATCGGGGCGGATGAGTCACCCTCGCCTCATCCGGCGGACACCTCGGCCCGGTCCCGGGCCTGAGCCACGATGGCCTCGGCGGTCTCCTCCGGCGTCAGCCGCGCGGGGCCGCAGCGTGCAGATGTTCCGGGCGCGCAACAGGAGTTGGCGCCGCGCCTCCGGCTCGGGCAGCCGCACCACGCTGACCCGGCCATTGACAATCATGTCCGCGACGTCGTCCCCGGAGATCCGGGCCGAGCGGGGGTAACGGGCCGCCACCAGGGGGAGACGATGGTTTTACCGGCACCGGGGGCGCCGGAGAGGATCAGACGGTGGGTGCCGATGCATCGTTCATGGTGAACTCCCTTCCCCGGGCGGGCATTTTGCTCGGGTTGGGGGCGGGCGTGCATCCGGATTTCCTCGGGAGAGCAGCGCGATATGCGGCCGGGTATCACCAGGCGCCGTTGGCGACGGCCTTCAAGGCCAGCGCACGCAGCGGGGCGAGCCGAGTCCGGTTGTCCTGGTGGTGGTAGACGGCATTGGTGCAGAGGGCCAAGTACCGGCCGGTTGCCGGGGAGAGGTACAGGCTGGTGCCGGTGAAGCCATGGTGGTAGGCGACTTGTCCCTTGTCGGCCAGGATCCACGCCAGGCCGCGGTCCAGGCCTGGTTCGATCGCTGCCTGTGGGGTCATGCTGTCGGCCAGCCAGCGTCCGAGTGGTGACCGGGCGCGGTGCGCTCGCAGCAGGGCGTCGGCGTATGTGGCGAGGTCGGCCGGGGTGGAGAAGGCCCCGGCGTGGCCCGCGACTCCGCCCAGCAGGGTGGCGTTGTCGTCGTGGGGAAGGCCCCATAGGCGTGGGGCGCCGGGAAAGCGCTGTTCGGTCGGGGCGACGTCGGTGGCACGGCCCAGGGGACCGTAGGTGGTGTGCCGCATGCCCAGGTCCCGCCATAGTGCGTCGGTGAGTTCGTCCAAGCGATGTTCGGTGATGGCGGCGAGGATGAGTCCAAGGAGGATGAAGCCACGGTTGATGTAGCGGTGTTGAGTGCCGGGAGTGCTGATGAGCGGCTCCCGGCAGATGAGTTCGGCGAGATTGCTACCGCTCTTTCGGTACTGGTCGAGCCGGGTGTCGGCGCGCAGGCCGGAGGTGTGGGCGAGGATCTGCCGTACGGTTACCCATCCGCCTGGCGCGTCGGCGGGCAGGCCGGGCAGAGCGTGCCGGATGGGAGCGCCCAGAGGAAGCCGGTCGGCCAGAGTCTTGCCGACCAGTGGCCAGATGGCGACGACCTTGGTCAGGGAGGCCAGGTCGTAGCGCGTCTGTGGCCCGGGGCGCGTGTCGCCGCATTCGGCGGCGACCAGGCCGGAAGCCAGGTAGCCCGGTCGGCCGCCACAGGTGCCGTAGGCGATTACGCCGCCTGGCACGCTGCCGTCCGCAGTCAACAGTTCGAGACACTCCGCCAGTTCGGTGAGCGCGGCGTCGTTCCAGAGAGCAGGGCTGGTCGTCACGGCGTCTCCTCGTCGATCGTCAGCCGCGCACCGAGGGCGGCCAGCTTGGGCAGCAGCCCGGCGTAGCCGCGCCGCAGGTGGTACATGCCGCGAATGGTAGAGGTGCCCTCTGCCGCGAGGGCGGCAATCACCAGGGCTGTGGCGGCTCGGATGTCCTTACCCACTATGTCTGCGGCGATCAGCCGTGTGGGGCCACGGACAGTGATGGCCGGTCCGGTGGCGTTGACGATCGCACCGAGTGCCCTCAGTGGTCCTGTGTGTGTGGCACGGCTGGGGAAGACGCGCTCCTGGATTCGGGATGTGCCCGGTGCTTGGGTGAGCAAAGCGGTGAATTGGGGCTGTGCGTCGGTAGGGAAGTCCGGGTGCGGGCCGGTCGCCGCCAGTGTCGCCCTGGGGCCTCCTGGACACCGCACCATGGTGCCCTCGGCTGCTGGCACCAGCTCCAGGCCCGCGTCGGCGAACGCGGCCAGCAGGCCGTCGGGGAAGCCGCTGACCGGGAAGCCGGCGAGATGTACATGGCCACCGGATATCGCGGCGGCGAGTGCCAATGTCGCGGCTTCCATGCGATCGGGCGGCACGGCGAAAGTTCCGCCGGCGATGCGGTCGCTTCCGTTGATGCGCAGTGCTGTCGTGCCCTCCCACTCCACATCGACACCGGAGCGGGCCAGCAACTCTGCGGTCGTTGTCACCTCGGGTTCGATGCTCGGGCGAAAGATGGTGGATGTGCCATGAACGCGGGCAGCCAGCAGCATGGCGGTCACCGTCGCGCCAAGGCTCGGCCCCCACCGAGTGCCGGTGTCGATGGTGAACGGCGCGGGCTTGCCGCGGTCGAGCCGGGCCCGGACCCTCCCGCCGTTGACATCCACCGTGGCACCGGCGGCCTCCATGGCAGCGAGGTGACGGTCGATGTACCGGGGACAGAACGCATCGCCTCCGGGCAACGGGAACGTCACTTCACCGGTGCGGGTGAGCAAGGCCGCGGCCATAACGGCGGTCGTACGCACCCTTCGGCCGAGGTCGTCGGGAATGGCGTGATGCCAGCCGACACCGGGCATGGTCTCGAATCGGTCGGTGCTTGCCTTCGCCACGGTGCCGGTTCGATTGAGGATCTCCGTGCAGACGACGGTGTCCAGGATCTCCGGCGTGCCCGTCAGGGTCAGCGGCTCGTCGGCCAACTGGGCTGCGGCGTAGAGGTGCAGAGCGATGTTCTTGCTGCCTTGAACGGTCACGCTGCCCGTCAATGGGCGCCCTCCCGTCACGCGTACCACATGCTCGTGGCATTGCCATACATGGGGCATCGGTCACCGCCCTTGGCATCCGGTGGGGAAGAAGCCACCGATCTGAGTCCGCGGATAGAGCAGGGTGCCCGCACCGACGAGGGTGCCGGGTTGCAGGATGGTTCCCGCCGGAACGACCACGCCATCACCGATCACCGCGCCGAACTTGGTCTGTCCTGTGCCGATCCGGTGACCGTCCAGGTGGATGGTGATCTCTTCGGTGGCGGGTTCCGTGACGGGCCCGCTGATGCACCGCAGGCTGGTGGTGGAGACGAAGGCGCCGACGCTCACTCCCAGGCCGAGTACCGAATCACCCACGAAGGAGGTGTGCTTGATGAGTACCCGTCCGGCCAGCAAGCTGCGAGTGACCTCTGCTCCGAAGCCGATCTGACATCCGGGGCCGATCACACAGTGATCGCGTACTAGCGCTCCGCCACCGACGACCGCCCTCGGGCAGATCAGGGCCGGGCCTGCGACGAACGCGCCGGCCTGGATAAGCGCTCCCTCGCACACGATAACGGTGCCCCGGACGGTGGCACCGGGTTCGATCAGGCCTGCGGACTCCGGCAGTCCACGCCCGGAGCCGCCGGAGAACAGCTCGGTTATGGCCCTCTTGAGGCCGAAGACCGTCGGGCAACTGCGCAGCAGTTCACGCACAATGGGATCGGTTACAGCGTCGATGCCGATGTAGTACTCCGGCTTGACGCGGTCATCGACAGGTCGCGAGGACACCCCGATCACGGGCGCTTCGATGGGTCGGTTCACCGGCTGCTCTCCTCTCTGCCTCATGTGCACAGTCAACTTCCGTACGGGTCTGGTCTTCTGGTGCCACGAAGGGGTGCGTTTTCGCCCGGGGTGCCGCTTAGCGGGGGCAGGATGGGGCACTGAAGAGGCAAAAACTTTGGGGGCAGCGCATGATGGCACCAGACGGCATTGGAGCCCTGCTGCGTGAGCTTCGTGAGTCGGCAGGGCTCACCCGCGATGCGCAGGCCCTGCTCCTACAGGAGGCCCAGGGCGGCAGGTGGTTCGACGCCGAGAAACCTCAAGCGCTGGGAGACGGAACGCCGTTTGCCGATTCCCGTCTGGCACGAACTGTTGGCCAAGGGCTATGGCGTACCGGTGGAAGACATCGTTCGGGCGGTGGCAACGTCCCGGCGGTGGCGCAGACTCGAGCGTCAGAGGCATGACGTCCAGCGAGAGGAGGACACGGCGGTGAACCGACGGAAGTTCCTGGGTGCGGCAGCGCTGGCCACAGGAGTCACTGCGTTGCCAGGCATCGCGGAAGCACGGGAGGGCATCAACGCGGCGCTGACCGGGTCCGATGCCGGTGACCTCGCTTACCTTGGCGGTGCGTTCGAGCGGCACCGGGGCGGGTATCGCGGGCGCCCTCCCGCTGTCGTACTCGGACAGATGCGGGACGATCTGGAGCTGCTGCGTTCGGTGCTCAACCGTCCCCATCGAGCGCAAGCCCGGGCTGACTTGGCCCGGACAGCCGCCGGAATCTCGGGCCTGGTCGCCATCATCCAGCATGACCGTGGCGACCAACGCGATGCTCACGGTTGGTTCACCACCGCCGAACAGGCGGCGAGGGAATCCGGGGACCGGCGGATGCTCTCCTGGGTGCTGGCCCGGCACGCCATGGTGCCCCTCAACTACGGAGCCCCGCGCGCCGCCGCCTGCCTCGCCGAACGAGCCCGTGCCGAGGCAGGCGACGCCCCTTCTGGAGCCGCCGCCCTGGCCGCGGCCGTTACCGCCCGGGCCCTCGCCTCCACGGGGAACCAACCGGGTGCCCTCAAGGCGGTCGCCGACGCCCGCAGCATCGCCGAAGGCCTTGACCGCACCGAATCAGCAGATACCTGGTTCGGCTACCCGCTCCAGAAACACCATGTCCACCTCTCCCAGGCGTTCACCCTCCTTGGACGAACTCGCCAGGCGTACGCGGAACAAGAGGCTGCGCTCGCCCTGACCAGTTCCCCGTCAGTGATGGTCCGGGCCCTCCTGGCCATGGATCGCGCGACCTGCGTTCATGCCGACGGCGATCCGGCGGCCGCCGCCGAACTGGCCATCGACGTCTGGGAAAAGCTTCCAATGGCCTACCAGGGCGGCCTTGTCCGTACCCGAGCCGAGTCACTGCATCGGGCGCTCACCGGGGCGGCTCATGAGCGGCTCGGGCAGGCACTAGCGAGGTAACCGGCCGCCGACGCCGCGGGGCGCGAGGGCATTGCGGTCGCCCGTACGGCAGGTGGCCGGCAGACCCAGTGGATCTTCGACCGGAGTACCTATGCCTTCCTCGGTGAACGCACGGTGCTCACCGAGCCGGGGCCGGCGGGACCGGCCGGGACCGTGACCGGTTCCTCGGCGATTCTGGTGAGGGCCGCGGCCGACCGGGTTGGCGAGGTGCCGCATTGATGCTCGGGGGCTCAGCCCCGAAAGCCGCGCTCCGCAAGGAGCTTGCCTTGGCGCCCTCAGTGGTGGTGGTGCCGGCCCAGCACGACCGCGAGCGTCACCAGCACCGTCACCAGGGCGACCGCGAGCGCGATCTTCCAGGGGCTGTAGGGACGGTCACCGGTGATCTTGCCCGTCTCGGCGTTCACCATGATCTGCCACTGCTTGCCGTTGTAGACATACGACGCGAACCACACCGGCAGCAGCAGCAACTTGTATGTCACCGCTCCATAGTTGGTGTTGACCGCGTGCACCCGCTGCCGGTCACCCCCGATGTCCTTCTTGACATCCTTCTCGATGACCTTGGCCATCTTCTGCTGGGCGCACTGGAAACCCGCCTCCGGTTCGACGTCGTACCGCAGAGTCCGGAACCCGGCCAGATACGCCTCCTGGTACGGCAGCGCCTGCTTCAGCGGCCAGGGCTCCAGCGCCTCCAGCCGGTCGGCGGGCAGGTGCCCGGCACCGGGGACGAGGACATCGTCGAAGAACCGCTGGACCGTGCCCTGGACCGAGTGCCAGCGGACCTTGGTCTCCTTGTTGTTGCCGCTCCCGACGGTGTACTCCTCGCCGCGCTCGCCGCTGTACGAGGACGCGGTCGCGGCGTCGTATGTCCAGTGCGGCACATACGTACCGTCCAGGGACTCCGCCGAGTTCACCTTCTTCAGGCTGTTCGGCGCGAACCAGCGCGAGCGGGCCCACTTGCGCAGGTTGTCGTGTACATCCCGCTTGTCCACCCGGAACGGGACCAGGCCCTCGGGCACGATCCGGTCGGTGGCGGCCGAGGCGACCATGGGGGTGGCGCAGAACCGGCAGCGGCCGGAGAGGGCGTTGGTCTCGTTGGACGCGCCGCAGCCGGGGCACTGCAGAATCTGCCCGCCGGCCCCCCGGGGCTTGGCCGGCAGGCTCGCCAGCTCCTCCCATGCGTGCTCACGTACCTCGCGGTTGACGGGCGCGATGGGCTGCTCGAAGCGGCAGTGGGGGCAGCGGAGAGAGTTGGTGCCGGGGGCGTACTCGGCGGTGGAGCCGCAGGAGGGGCAGGCGTAGGACTGCTGCGGGGCGGGTTGCTGCGGCTGCTGTTGGTACGGCTGTTGCTGGTAAGGCTGCTGGGGTGGCGGCTGCTGGTAGGGCTGATATGGCTGATAGGGCTGTTGAGGGTAGGGCTGCGACTGTGGCTGCTGATATGGCTGTTGTGGCTGGTAGTTCATGGGATCACAGGGTCCTGGCGGTCGGTCACGCCTGCGGCGGCAGCGGCGGTGGGGTGGCACGGACGTACTGGGCGAGCTCGGAGATCTGCTCCAGCGGCTGCCAGGCCGCCATGCCCTCCCGCCAGACGAGCATGCCCGGCCGTACCGCTCCGGAGCCGATGTGTCCGGTGAATGTCGCCTGGTCGTAGGGTCCTTGCTGCTGCCCGCCCACGGCCACGTACCACTGGTACTGGTGCTGACCGGGCAGCGGCGGCGGAACGGCCGCACCGCCGGGCGCCGGGGCGGCGGGCGCGTAAGGCTGCTGGGGCGTGAACGCCTGCTGGGGCATGAACGCCTGCGCCATCTGCCGGCCGGCGGCCATGCCGAGCCCCAGGCCGACGCCTTCCCCGGCGCCGCCGGGGTTGTTGGCCGCGTCCCGGATCGCGTCCGCCGCCTGCATGCGGGCGTAGTTGTCGATGTTCCCGATGATGCCCATCCGGCTGCGGGCGTCGATGGCCTGCTCGACCTCGGGCGGCAGCGAGATGTTCTCGATGACGAACTTCGGGATCGAGATACCGTGCGACGCCGCCAGCTCCTCGGTCAGCGCCTGGCCCAGCCGGTCGCCCAACTCGCCCTGGCGCGTGGCGAGGTCGAGCATGGGAATGCCCGAACTGCCCAGCAGCGTGCCGAGCCGCCCGACGATCAGCTGCCGCAGGTAGTCCTCGACCTCCTCGGTGCGGAACTGCGGGTCGGTGCCGGCGAGTTCGGTGAGCAGCCGGGCGGGGTCGGTGACCCGCGCCGCGTAGCCGCCGAACGCCCGCAGCCGCACCATGCCGAACTCGGGGTCGCGGACCGTGACGGGGTTCTGGGTGCCCCACTTCATGTCCGTGAACTGCCGGGTGGTGACGAAGTAGACCTCTGCCTTGAACGGCGCGTGGAAGCCGTACTTCCAGCCCTGCAGGGTGGAGAGGACCGGCAGGTTCCCGGTCTGCAGCTCGTACATGCCCGGCACGAAGACATCGGCGATCCGGCCCATGTTGACGAAAACGGCGACCTGCGACTCGCGCACGATGAGCTTGGCGCCCATCTTGATCTCGTTCTCGTAGCGCGGGTAACGCCAGACGATGGTGTCCCGGCTGTCGTCGGTCCATTCGATGATGTCGATGAACTCGCCGCGCAGGCGGTCCATGAAGCTCATAAAAGTCCCCGTTGTGCCCACTGTGCCTGTTGTGGCGCGGTGTTGTCGTTGATACGTCCACGTCATCGTAGGGGTGGGCGGGGGCTGAGGCGGCCTCGGGTTCTGTCCGGGTGGATACGCTGGCTGTGCACTCCTCACCGACGGCACGGTCATCATGCAGACGGCGCCGACAGTGATGCACCAGCGCAACCTGTTCCATCTGCGCCGGCAGTTCGATGCACACCGGCCGGATGGCTTTATGCCGACCGAGAACACGGACCTGGAATCCCCCCACGCAGCGAAGCTCCGTAACCCCGACCTCACTTATCTGCCCGAAGCGGTCATGGAAGGGGAAGGGAACACGGCACCGGCCGACCTCGCGCTCATCGCGGTGGAGATCGTCTCGTCCTCCAACCCGGAGAACGACTGAGTGGGCAAGCTACGGGACTACGCGGTCATGCGCATCCCGCTCTACCTCATCGTGGACGCCCGCGACTCGACCGTGACGCTCTTCTCCGAGCCGAATCACGATCGGTACCACACGCGCACCGACCGGAAGTTCGGCGAGAGCGTTCGCATCCCCGAGCCCTTCGGGTTCGACCCGGACCTCTCCCGGCTGAACCCGTATGCCTGATCAGCGCGTCACGTTCCGGCGCGCTACTTCCTCGGCGATGGACCCGGACTGTTCGGGAGTCACAACGCCGACGGGCTGCCGGTCACTGGTGGAGTGACCGGCAGCCCGTCGGACGGCCAGCGGCTTGGTGCCCAACGAGAACTCGACAGTGCCGAGCGCTCCGCCAAGGTCCTCAACTGGCGCATCACCGCTCAACCGAACCGGCGCCGGTGAGCCGGTGGAGGTGGATGGCCAGGACGCCGAGGGCTTCTTTCTCGGGTGGGTAGATGTCGCGGCAGGCGGCAAGGAGTTCGTCGCGGTTCATGTCGCCGCCGATGGCGGCGGTGTCTTCCGCGTCGGCCATGGCTTCGAAAGACGGGTACTCGGCTACCTTGACGACCCGGGTGCGGCAGGTATCGTCGCCGGACTGGAACACCAGCACCTGGCCTGCGGCGATCTTCTTCATGCTGGGGTAGCCGACGCGGACCTCGATCGTCTTGGTGCCGTCCTGGATCAGCTTCAGGTAGGGCTCGCGGATGTTGATTTGCCGTTCAGTCACGAGGTGTTCTCCGGGAGTTGTGGTTGTCCAGCCGTCGTCAGCAGGCGTTCTTGGAGCTCTTCCGCTGCTTCCAGCCGGGGATAGCGGCGAGTGAGGAACGAGGCGAGTTCGCGAGCCCGGTTGCGGACGGAGTCCACGACGCGGGTGCTGTCGAGAGCCTGGTGGCCGAGGACGAGCGCATCCTGCGGCTCGCCAAGCAGGGCACGGGCAAAGGCGAGGTCGATGCAAGCGATGGCCTCGCGACTGGGCGACCGCGAGGCGGCCGGTGCCGCCTCGTACACCGCAAGGGCGGACTCCGCGGCCTGTTGGGCCTGCACTGCGTTGCCGAGCCAGATGTGGGCACTGGCCGGATAGGACGTCAGGGCGTATTCCGCCAAGGGCAGGGTGTCCATGCCGAACCGTTGTCGCGGACGCGAGGGCAGCAGCCTGTAGGCGTCCTGGGCGTGACTGAAGGCGGTCGTGAAGCCGTTGCCGTCGCCATCAGCGGCGGCTGCGCGGGCTGCCTGGGCGTGAAGTCGCACGGTCAGCGGATGGCCGGCGGAGGTCTGGGACAGTCCGCGTTCGGCTGCCTGGCGGGCCTTGTGGGGGCGGTGTTCGTACAGGTTGATGGAGGCGGCGGCGTCCATCGCCCATCCGCACAGTTCTCCGTGTCCGGCGTGTTCTGCGTGGGTGTAGGCGTCGGTGGCGAAGGCCAGGCCGGCGCGGGCGCTTCCCAGGTCGTGGGCGAGCCAGGCCAGCAGTTCCGACAGCCACCCGGCACACGCGAGCAGATCGCGCTGCTGCGGGTGGGTGTGGGGGCCGCGTAAGAGTGTGTTGACCTTGCGGCGGTAGTCCATGACGGCCGGGAACACATCGCGCGGGGGTTTGAGGGAGTACGCCTCGTTGAAACCGGCGATGGCGAGATCAAGGTGGTCGAGGGTACCGGCGCCAAGGGCGGAGGCTTCGGCCTGCCGTGTGAACTCGGCGACTTCGTCGGCGGCACGGTCGAGAAGGGCAGCGACGGCAGCCGGGTCCAGCACAGCCAGCCCGGCGACCTTGAGCACCTCCCGCCGGTTCGTCTCCCCCTCCTCCGGTCTCTCGCCGGTCGTCTGCGGCGAGTAGTCCTTGGCCAGGCCCAGGGTAACGGGGTCGGTCTGATACAGACGGCACAGCAGATCCTGGTAGTCAGGGCTGGGCTTGCCCCCTACTTCCCATTCTTTCCACGACCGTTCGCTCAACCCGATGCGGCCCATCCCGCACTGCTCGGCCTCTTCACGAGCAGCCTGCACGGCCTGGGCGATGGTCTGCCCATGGGCCAGGCGTCGGCACTTGAGCGGATGGTGCCCGCAGTGCTCCCGGAGCCGGGAGGCGATGACGGCAATGAGGCTCAGAGGGACCGGGTCGGGTGATTCTGCCCGGCCGACGATGCGTTCCCGCAGGGCTCGTGCACAGGACACGGGGTGCGGTTGCGGTCTGGTCAAGGACTGCCTCCTCTAGCCGCCTGCCATCCGGTGCCGCCCGAGCACATAACGGTGAGGCACCGCCGCACTGTGGGTGCGGCCAGCTCTCACTACCGGCTAATGAACCACCGCAGCACGCTGGTTGGGCAGATCCAACAACCCCCGAATAGATCTGAGGCCCCATGATGATCTCCCACGTCACGCTGATCAAACGCGACCTCACCTATGACTCCCGGGCTCAACAGGCGGTCCTGCCGGTCACAGTGCACCACCGGGACGGCTCCACGGAGGAGACGCTGCTGATGGAGCCCGGCCAGGTCGAGCTGCTGCATATCCAGGTCGAGCGGGCCATCGAGCTCCGCCAGAAGGACCGCGAACGCACCGGAGTCATGCTGTGAGGCGGCCCGTCGTCGATCCGCTGGAGACCGCCCTGACCTGGCTGTGGGCAGTGAACACCCTGACCGGACTCACGGCCACGGCGGGGATGGCAGAGGTGCAACTGTTGTATCCGGCAACCACGTTGGCCACCCTGGCTCCGGAGGGGGACGACCCGGCCTGACCCAGGCGTCCCGTCTCTTCGGCACCGCTCCTGCCGACCTGACGCGCCGGAGAGGCGGGACCAACCGATCGGCCGCAGCCCGGTCCGCCCGTCATCGACGGGCGCTTCGCCTTGGAGGCTTTCCATGGAAGTCCCGCTCACCCTCGCCCCATCACCCGCCCGGGACCAGACCGACTGGACCGCCCTGCGCAACTTTGCTGCTCTGCGGGGCCAGTTGCGCATCTCTTTCGGCCCGGCCTGCAATATCGCGTGCTGGTTCTGCCACGACGAGGGCGACATCCCGCCGGGGGTGGCCCGCCGTGACCGGTCGAAGAAGCAGCGACCGCGCTCGCTGTGCGCCGCGCACTACGTCACGGTCATCACCGCGCTGATGGAGGCGGGGCTGAAGCGGGTCCACTTCACCGGCGGCGAACCGCTCACCTCGCCCCTGGCCCGGCCGGTGCTGGAACAGCTCCCGCAGCCGGGCCCGGACGCCTCCTACACCCTGATCACCAACGGCACCCGAGTGCGTGCCAGCCGGAGCTGGCTGGCCGCCGTCCCGCTGGACAAGGTGAAGGTCTCGCTGCACTACTTCTCCGACGCCACCTTCCGTGCCATCGCCGCGACCCACCAGGGCATCGCGATGGTGCTGGACGGCATCGAGGCCGCCCGCGAGATCTTCGAGCAAGTGGAGCTGAACTGTCTGCTGTTGGAGGACAACGCCCACGAGGTCCGCTCCATCCTGGACTTCGCCCTGGCCCGCCGGATGCCCGTGCAGTTCATCGAACTGGTCGGCACCGACTTCAACGAGGACCGGGCCGTCTCGGCCGTCTCGGCAGAGGACATCGTGACCCACCTGCGGACCCTGACCTGCCAGGAGCACACCGAGGTCACCGGCGTCGGCCAGGGTCGGCGTGTCTTTCGCATCGACGGCATCGAGATCGACGTCATCCACCGTCATCTCGGCCGCTACCATGTGGGCCAGTGCGGCACCTGCCCCCAACGCCCCAAGTGTGTTGAAGGGTTCTGGGCCCTGCGCCTGGACCACGACGGCGGCCTGATGCCGTGCCTGCTCCGCCGGGACCTGCGTATGGACCTGAAGAACGTGCTCGACGACCCGGGCCGGCTTGCCGCCGTCGTCGCCGATCACGTCGCCGCTTTCACCGAGGGGACGCTATGAGCCGGCCGACTGCGTACGCCCCGCTCACTTACGACCGCGCACAGGGCTCGTTCACCGTCTTCGAGGGCCTGTCCGGCGTCGGGAAGACCACGATTACGCAGACCATCGCCACCCGGCAGGCGGCTGGGAGCCTGCACACCCTGCTTTTCCCGCACTCCGGCTGGTCGGCGCTGGTCAACAAGCTGCTGCTGCCCCTGCCTCAGTTCGCGTTCTACCTCTCCGGGCTCCTGCACGCTTCCGACATCGTCCGCAAGTACCGTCAGCACGGCCCCGTCGTCGCCGACCGGTACGTCTCCTCCGTGGCCGCCTGCCACGCCGCCGTCCACGACATTCCCCTGGAGGAGGTCACACGGCTCCTGGAGCCCTACCGGCCCTACCTGGAGACCCCGGATCAGACGTTCTACCTGCGCTGCTGCGAGGACGAGCTGCGGCGGCGGCTCGCGGCCAAGGAACGGCACGGCAAGCTCACGGCCGACGATGCGGAGCTGTTCAGTGTCCCTGGCCGCCTGAGGCGGCTGGTGGCCAACTTCGATGCGGTCGCCGAAGCAGATCCCACCGCGATCGTCGTGGACACCGACGACAAGAACACCGACGAACTCGGCGATTGGATCACCTCCCGCATGGAGGCTCTGCGTGCTTAACCCCATCGACACCGAGAAAGTGATCCGCGACGGCGGCGCCATCGGCCGGTATCCGGACCAGATCCACGAGGGCGTCGGCTGGTGGGTCGGCGCCTGCCTCGTCGTCGTCACCCAAGCGGCCCGCGTCGCCGTCGCCTACGACAGTCGGGCCACCAGCGCCTCCTTCTACCGCTGCCTGTGCCGCGGCGCGATGAACGCCCAGCACTTCGCCTGCACCATTTCGGACCTGCACATCGCCGACGAGCATCAGCTGCGGGCCGCCATGAAGGAGCTGGGCGGCGTGCCCGGTGCCTTGGTCACCACAACGGTCACCGATGAGGCCGAGACCGTTCGTATCGCCCTCTATGACCGTCACGGCCAGCACTTGACGGAGGATGCGGGCCTGGCCCGCATCCGGCAGATGATCGCCGACGGTCATGTGCCCATTCCCGTCAATGAGCAGGCCCGAGGGCACATCGAGCACTACAGGCGTCCGGAAGGAGCCGGGAAGTGATCAGCGCAGCCGGCATCATCACCTCCGGGACGAACATCCTGTTCGTCACCCTGGATTCCCTGCGCTACGACGTCGCCCGCACCGCCTACGAGATGGGCCGGACACCGCACCTGGCAGCACTCCTGCCGCGCGGTGGCTGGGAACGCCGGCACACGCCCGGATCGTTCACGCTCCCGGCCCACATGGCGTTCTTCTCCGGCTTCCTGCCCAAACTCCCCAAGCCGCAGCAACCGCCCCGCCTGTGGGAGTGCCGGCCCCCCGCCTTCAAGACCGTGCCGCCCGAGACGTTCATGTTCGACGCCCCCAACCTCCTCACCGGTCTCGGACAGCACGGCTACCGCACGGTGTGCATCGGCGACGTCACCTACTTCTCCCGCCAGACACCGCTCGGCAGCGTGCTGCCCGAATTGTTCGACGAGGACTACTGGCGGCCGGAGTTCTGCTCCCCCGAGGCCGATTCCACCCGCCACCAGGTGGACCACGCGCTCGACGTCGCCGACAAGCACCAAGGCCGACCGCTGTTCCTCTTCCTCAACGTCTCCGCCACCCACGTGCCCCACGGCCACTATCTCGGCCAGAGCACCGACACCGTGAAGTCGCAGCGGGCCGCGCTCGCCTATGCCGACGAACACCTCGGCCGCCTGATCACCACCTTGACCGCCAAGTGCCCCTGGCTGGTCATCCTGTGCGCCGACCACGGTGACGCCTACGGGGACGACGGCTATCACGGCCGGGGCATCGCCCACCCCGTCGTGATGAATGTTCCCTATGCGGCCACCGTGCTCTAAAGGCCACCGCTAGGCTCGCTCGCCATGAGCGATGAGGTTCACCGACGAGGCCCGGCCCGCGACGCCGCCGTGGTGGTGGCCCGTGACAAGCAGGGCCTCGTCGCCATCCTGACCGCCAACTTCCCGCGCCACGGCGGCGAGTTCCTGTTTCTGCCCGGCGGCCGACGCGAAGACGGCGAGAGCCCCGAGCAGTGCGCACAGCGAGAACTCCAGGAAGAGGCCGGGATCATCGCCCGGCAGTGGCGGCCCCTGGGCGCCTATGCCATCACCTTGGAGTCCACCGCCCGTGTCCACCTCTACGATGCCCGAGACCTCACCCTCGGCCCGCAGCAACTCACGCCCACCGAAGAAGACTTCAAGCTCTCTTGGTGGCCTCTGGTCGATGCCATCACGGCCGCTGCCGAGGGCCGTTTCCTCCTCCCGGCCGGCCACCTCGCCCTGCTCCTGGCTGAACGGGCCGGATAACGCCCTACCTGCCACACCCGGCACGGCCCGTTGTCCTGCCCCATCGCCGTGATGAGCCGATGGACGGCACCCTCAGCCTTCCTTCACGAGTAAGGGCCGCCGCCTCCTCCCCGGAGACGGCGGCCCTCATGCTCGCATCTGATGATGAGTCAGGTATTGCTGTGGTCGGTGTACACCTGGTGCACAGGACCCTGGAAAACAGCCGGGAGCAGTGAGAACTGCCGAGCAGTGTTTTCCCAGGTCACAGCAGGTTTCCGGGGCTCGCCCCAACTACCCGACCCCACCCTTTAGATGTCGAAGTACAGCTCGAACTCGTGCGGGTGCGGCCGCAGCTGCATCGGTGCGATTTCGTTGACGCGCTTGTAGTCGATCCAGGTCTCGATCAGGTCGGCGGTGAAGACGCCGCCGGCCTGGAGGTACTCGTTGTCGGCCTCCAGGGCCTCCAGGACGGCCGGGAGGGAGGTCGGGACCTGGGGGACGCCGGCGTGCTCCTCGGGGGCGAGCTCGTAGAGGTCCTTGTCGATGGGCTCGGCGGGCTCGATCTTGTTCTTGACGCCGTCCAGGCCGGCCAGGAGGAGGGCGGAGAAGGCCAGGTAGGGGTTGGAGGACGGGTCCGGGGCGCGGAACTCCACGCGCTTGGCCTTGGGGTTGGCGCCGGTGATCGGGATGCGCATGGCGGCCGAGCGGTTGCGCTGCGAGTAGACCAGGTTGACCGGGGCCTCGAAGCCGGGGACCAGGCGGTGGTAGGAGTTCACCGTGGGGTTGGTGAAGGCCAGCAGCGAGGGGGCGTGCTTGAGGATGCCGCCGATGTAGTAGCGGGCGGTGTCGGAGAGGCCCGCGTAGCCCTGCTCGTCGTAGAAGAGGGGCTCGCCGCCGTTCCACAGGGACTGGTGGACATGCATGCCGGAGCCGTTGTCACCGAAGATCGGCTTGGGCATGAAGGTGGCGGTCTTGCCGTTGCGCCAGGCGACGTTCTTCACGATGTACTTGAAGAGCATCAGGTCGTCGGCGGCCGCGAGCAGGGTGTTGAACTTGTAGTTGATCTCGGCCTGGCCGGCCGTGCCGACCTCGTGGTGCTGGCGCTCGACCTGCAGGCCGGCCTTGTTCAGCTCCAGGGAGATCTCCGCGCGCAGGTCCGCGAAGTGGTCCACCGGCGGGGCGGGGAAGTAGCCGCCCTTGTAACGGACCTTGTAGCCGCGGTTGTCCTGGAGGGCACCGGTGTTCCAGGCGCCGGCCTCGGAGTCGATCTCGTAGACCGAGCGGTTGGCGGTGGTCTCGAAGCGGACGCTGTCGAAGACATAGAACTCGGCCTCGGGGCCGAAGTAGGCGGTGTCCGCGATGCCGGTGGAGGCCAGGTACGCCTCGGCCTTCTTGGCCACGTTCCGCGGGTCACGGCTGTACTGCTCGCCGGTGATCGGGTCGTGGATAAAGAAGTTGATGTTGAGCGTCTTGTCGCGGCGGAAGGGGTCCACCCGGGCAGTGGAGAGGTCGGCGCGCAGGGCCATGTCGGACTCGTGGATGGCCTGGAAGCCGCGGATCGACGATCCGTCGAAGGCCAGTTCCTCCGCCGGGTCGAACGCCTCGGCCGGCACCGTGAAGTGCTGCATCACGCCCGGCAGGTCGCAGAACCGTACATCGACGAACTTGACGTCCTCGTCCGCGATGAACTTCTTCGCGTCGTCGGCGTTCTGGAACATCCAACCCTCCTAGCCCGGCCACCATCGGCCGGGGATTGCTTCGGTGGTGCTGCGGCCGACCCTAGAGAGAGCGGATTTCCCGGGCATGACCCAATTGTTTCCATGAGGTTAAGCGGGAGGTGGGCGGGGCGAGGGGAGGACGACCCGGGAGCCGGAGAACGTATGCGGTCGCAGTACCGTTGTCGGGTGGACAAAAGGCAAGCAATCGGTTCGTGGCTCTCTGGTCCCCGCGCGGCCGCGGAGCAGATGGGCGTCGAGTTCGGCTACCGGGGCGAGCGCCTGGGGCTGCCGGAGAGCGGACCGGGCTCGATCGCCCCGCTCGGCCGGCGCTTTGCAGCGATCTTCATCGACTGGGCCCTGTGCCTGCTCATCGGCTTTGGACTGTTCGCCGGCGGAAATATGCAACGGGCCAGCAACTGGGCCCTGTTGATCTTCCTGGTGCTCAGTCTGCTGACGGTCGGCACGGTGGGCTGTACGCCCGGCAAGCGGCTGCTGGGCCTGCGGGTGGTCGGCGAGGCGGGGGGCAGGCTGCCGTTCCCCCGGGCGGCGCTGCGCAGTGTGCTGCTGGCCCTGGCCATTCCGGCGCTGGTCTGGGACCGGGACTCCCGGGGGCTGCACGACCGGCTGGCGCGGGCGGTCCAGGTGCGCGGCTGAGAGCGGCCGAGAGCGGCTGGGAAGACGAGTGCGGGGCGGGACCTTTTCCGGTCCCGCCCCGCACTCGTTTCGGTTGCTCGGAGCTCAGCGGCCCTTGGGCATCCTCATGCCCTTTCCGGGAATCGGACCCTTTGGGATGGGCATATTGCTCATCAGGTCGCCCAGCGCGCGCAGCCGGTCGTTGACCGTGGTGACCTGCGCGCCCGGCAGTACCCGGGGCAGCTTGAGCAGCGTCGTGCGCAGCTTCTTCAGCGGCACCTGACCCTCGCCGTCGCCCACCACGATGTCGTGGACGGGCACGTCCGCGACGATGCGCGCCATCCGCTTCTTCTCGGCGGCCAGCAGGCCCTTGACCCGGTTGGGGTTGCCCTCACCGACCAGCACGATGCCGGCCTTGCCGACGGCCCGGTGCACCACGTCCTGGTTGCGGTTCATGGCCACCGCGGGGGTGGTCGTCCAGCCGCGGCCGATGTTGTCCAGCACCGCGGCGGCGGCGCCCGGCTGGCCCTCCATCTGCCCGAAGGCAGCGCGCTCGGCCCGTCGTCCGAAGACGATCGCCATCGCGAGGAAGGCCAGCAGGAAGCCCAGAATGCCCAGGTAGATCGGGTGATCGATCCAGAAGCCGATGGCGAGAAGGACACCGAAGGTGACAATGCCCACAGCCGCGACGACAAGACCGACCTTGGAATCGACCTTCTTGGTCATCCTGTAGGTCAGGGCGATCTGCTTCAGTCGCCCGGGGTTCTCGGATGTTTCCTTCCTCGCCATAAGGCGAAGTTTACGTGGCCCGCGGGCCCGGGGCCGCCGCGGCCTCCAGCAGGTGCTGTGCCTCCCTGCGGTCCCTGGCCCGGCGGCGGTCCTCCAGCACGGCCGTCCAGGCGTTGCGGCGGGCGGTGCGCTGGCCCCGGCGCATCAGCAGCTCTTCGAGGGCGCGCAGCGCGCCGCTGACCGTGGGAGGCCGTACGAAGAGGGTGGAAGGCAGTGCGGACGGGGCGCGGGTGGCTGTCGCCGTTGTCGGGTCGCCGGGCGCGGCCTGCATGTCGGATTCCCCTCGGAAACGGAAAAACACGGACGGAGCGGTGAGGTGGGGGAGCGCTCGTTGCTGCGGTGCGTGCTTCCATCGTTACCGAAAGGTGTTACCAATGGATGACCTGTTGGTCAAACGCTATGAAACGTTGACGCGGCCCCCGCCGGAGGGCGGGGGCCGCGTCAAGGGCACATCAGGACGCGTCAGGCGGCTGCCTGGCTCCGCCGCTCGATCGCCTGCTGGTAGAGGCGGCCGGCCCGGTAGGAGGAGCGGACCAGCGGGCCGGACATGACCCCGGCGTAGCCGATCTCCTCGGCCTCCTCCTTGAGCTCCACGAACTCCTGCGGCTTGACCCAGCGCTCCACCGGGTGGTGGCGCACCGAGGGGCGCAGGTACTGGGTGATGGTGATCAGCTCGCAGCCCGCGTCATGGAGGTCCTGCAGGGCCTCGCTGATCTCCTCCCGGGTCTCGCCCATGCCCAGGATCAGGTTGGACTTGGTGACCAGGCCGAACTCCCGGGCCTTGGTGATCACTTCAAGGGAGCGCTCATAGCGGAAGCCGGGACGGATGCGCTTGAAGATCCGCGGGACGGTCTCCACATTGTGGGCGAAGACCTCGGGGCGGGACTCGAAGACCTCGGTGAGCAGTTCGGGCACCGCGTTGAAGTCGGGGGCCAGCAGCTCGACCTTGGTGTGGCCGCCCGCGCGGCCGGCGGTCTGGAGGTGGATCTGGCGCACGGTCTCGGCGTACAGCCAGGCGCCGCCGTCCGGCAGGTCGTCGCGGGCGACGCCGGTGATGGTGGCGTAGTTGAGGTCCATGGTGACCACGGACTCGCCCACCCGGCGCGGCTCGTCGCGGTCCAGGGCCTGGGGCTTGCCGGTGTCGATCTGGCAGAAGTCACAGCGCCGGGTGCACTGGTCGCCGCCGATGAGGAAGGTGGCCTCGCGGTCCTCCCAGCACTCATAGATATTGGGGCAGCCCGCCTCCTGGCACACCGTGTGGAGGCCCTCGCGCTTCACCAGGCCGTGGAGCTCCTTGTACTCCGGGCCCATCTTGGCGCGGGTCTTGATCCACTCGGGCTTGCGCTCAATGGGGGTCTGGCTGTTGCGGACCTCCAAGCGCAGCATCTTGCGTCCGTCGGGTGCGACAGCGGACACTCCGGCTCCCTATGGCTTCGATTCTTCGGCGGACACCAGGGTACGCCCGTTCGTTCGTACGTCTTGCGCTCGGGGAACCTGTGAGGCGTCGGGCGCATTCCGCTCGCGCGGATAAGTCGCGGGTAGAAATCCGTCGGGATACTCGGCAGGGTTCGCCTGACGGGTCTCAGACGGCGCGCGGGAGGGGCTCCTGGCTCTCCAGGACCTCATGAAGGTGCTTCTCCACCAGGGGCACCACCTCCTGGACGGTCACCTCGCGGCCCAGCTCATTGGAGAGCGAGGTCACACCGGCGTCCCGGATGCCGCAGGGGACGATGCGGTCGAACCAGGTGTTGTCCGGGTTGCAGTTGAGGGCGAAGCCATGCATGGAGACGCCCTTGGCGATGCGGATGCCGATGGCCGCCAGCTTGCGGTCCTCGCGGCGCTGGCCCGCGTTGGAGGGGGCGTACTCGGGGCCGTTGAGGCGGGGGTCGAACTCCTCGTCCGCCAGCCGGGGGTCGAAGTCCAGGTCGAGACCCGGGATGGCGGGGCGCTGGTCCAGTGGGTCGCCGAGGACCCAGACGCCGCTGCGGCCCTCCACCCGGGTGGTCTCAAGGCCCAGCTCGGCGCAGGTGCGGATCAGGGCCTCCTCCAGGCGCCGGACGTGGGCGATCACATCCACCGGGCGGGGCAGCTTGAGGATGGGATAGCCGACCAGCTGGCCGGGGCCATGCCAGGTGATCTTGCCGCCGCGGTCCACATCGACCACCGGGGTCCCGTCCAGGGGGCGCTCGCTGGGCTCAGTGCGCCGTCCGGCGGTGTAGACCGCCGGGTGCTCCAGCAGCAGACAGGTGTCCGGAATCTCGTCGGCGAAGCGAGCGGCGTGCACCCTTCGCTGCTCCTGCCAGGCCTCCTGGTACTCGACGGCGTCCGTCCCGAATCCCAGGTGGACAAAGCGCAGCTCACTCACGGCAGCTCCTCTTCGGACCTTTTCGAACCCTGCCACTGTACGGCGGCGGTCCCAAAGCGCTGCGGGCGCGTCCGTCGCAAGATCGGCTGCTGGCGGTTTCCGTGCCTATTTGATCTGTCTTTGATCTGTCCTCACACGATCGGATGAATGCGGGGCGAAGGCGGCGTTCAGGGCGTCGGGGACCGCTAAATTCACGCCGTTCCCAGAATGGCGATCAGGGAGACCGGGCAGGTTGATGACGGAACGACCCCCACAGCGCATTCCCAACCGCCAGCTCGCCGCGCTTATCGCGGAGGCCGGCTTCTCCAACGCGGGGCTCGCACGTCGCGTCGATCAATTAGGGCTGGAGCACGGCCTCGACCTGCGCTACGACAAGACCTCGGTCACCCGCTGGCTGCGGGGCCAGCAACCGCGCGGCACCACCCCGGCGCTGATCGCCGAGGTCTTCACCCGGCGGCTGGGCCGGCGGCTGTCCGCCCAGGATCTGGGGCTGGACGCCTGCGCTCCGGTGTACGCCGGGCTGGAATTCGCCGCCTCACCCGCCGAGGCCATTGACATCGTCAGCGGGTTGTGGCGCAAGGACTCCGGCAGCCATACCGAGCTGCGGAAGATCGCGTTCACCCCGGCCGGACTGGTGGTGCCCAGCCGGGACTGGCTGATCGGGCGGGCGGACGACCGGGTGGCGCGCAATGCCACCCCCGCGCCGGGCGCGGGCGGCACCAGCGCCCCGGCGTCCGGTACGGCGCCACCGCCCCGGGCCGCGGTGCCGCGCCAGCGGGCGGACCGTTCCCCCGGCGGACGGGTCACGATGGGGGACATCGCGGCCCTGCGCTCGGTGGGCGAGCTCTTCCGCACGCTGGACCACGCCTATGGCGGCGGGCATGCCCGCCAGGCCCTGGTGCGCTACCTGGAGCACGAGGCCGAGCCGATGCTGCGCGGCACCTATGGGGAGACCACCGGGCGGCGGCTGTTCGGCGCGGCGGCGGATCTGACCCGGCTGGCCGGGTGGACCTCCTATGACATCGCCGCGCACGGTCTGGCCCAGCGCTACTACGTACAGGCGCTGCGGCTGGCCCAGGCGGCCGGGGACCGGGCCTATGGCAGCTATGTCCTGGTGACCATGAGCCGGCAGGCGGTCTATCTGGGGCACGGCCGGGAGGCGGTGCAGCTGGCCAGGGTCGCCCAGCAGGGCGTGGGCTCCGGCGCCCCGCCGGTGGTGCAGTCGCTGCTGCACGCGGTGGAGGCGCGCGGGAATGCGGTGCTGGGCGAGGTACGGGCCTGTTCCGCCTCCATGGCCAGGGCCGAGCGGGCGCTGGAGGCCGCGCGGCCGGGCGACGAGGTGCCGTACTGGATCCGCTTCCATGACGAGGCCCAGCTGGCGGACGACTTCGCGCACTGCCACCGGGATCTCCAGCAGTGGCGGGCGGCCGCCCAGCACGCCGAGCGCTCCCTGCAACTGCGCAGTCCCGCCTATGCGCGCAGCCGGCTGTTCTGCCGGGTGGTGCTGGGCTGTGCCCGGCTGGGGCTGGGCGAGCTGGAGCAGGCCTGCGCCCTGGGGGCGGAGGCCGCCGCGGCGGCCGCGGAGATGCGGTCGGTACGGGCAGTGGAGTACGTCCGTGACTTCGAGCGGCGGCTGGAGCCGTATCGGGATGCGGCGGCGGTGCGGGCCTATCGGGAGAAAGTGGCTGCTCTTTAGGGGTGGGGGTGGCTTGGCTGCCCCCACCCGGGGGGCGGTGCCGGCTTGACCGTCAGGGGTGTTGTTGTTCGGGTGCGGGTTGTTGGTGGCTGGTCGCGCAGTTCCCCGCGCCCCTGAGGTGCCCCCCGTGAAGGGGCGTTGAGGGGTCAGGCCGCGCGGAGGGTCGGTGCGCCGTAGCCGGGGCGGATGCCCAGGTCTCGGAGCAGGGCGTGGGCCGCGCGGCGGCCGGAGAACAGGGCGCCCTGGACCGTACTGGTGTCCCGGTGGTCGCCGCAGACATAGAGGCCGGAGAGCAGCCGCACCGGCCGCCGGGCGTCATGGGGCGCGGGCATGGCCGGTACCGCGTCCGGATCGTGGTGCCCGGCGAGCAGTTCGAAGTCGCCGGGGGAGAGGTCGTAGACCCGGGCCAGCTGGGCGCGGGCCGCCCGGTCCAGCTCGGTCAGCGGGATCCCGGCGGCAGCGCCCAGCACGGTGGAGGTCACCAGGGTCCGTCCGGCGGGGGCGCGTGCGGGGTCCACCTCGCTGGCGACGGTGGTGTGGGCCACCGGTCCGCCGCGTCCGGCGGTGAGGATCAGCGAGGCGTCCCGGGCCGGCGGGCCGGCCGTGGTGTGGTGCAGCACGGTCACCGGGTGGAAGTCCGGCAGCCGCAGCCCGGGCAGCAGTTCGGCGGCGTCCCGGGCGCCGGTGGCGATGACCACCGAGCGGCAGGAGAAGACGCCGTGCTCCGCGGTGGTCACCGAGGTGGTGCAGGCCGAGACGGCCTGGACCCCGGTGCGTACCGTCCCCGGCGGCAGCAGGGCCGCCAGCAGCCCGGGCAGTGTGGCCGCGCCGCCCGCGGGCATGCACAGCCGGCCACGGGCGAAGCCGCGCAGCACCAGGTCGGCGCAGCGGCTGGAGGTGGTGAGCTCCGGATCGGAGAGCAGCGAGGCCAGCAGGGGGCGCAGAAAGCCCTCCACGGTACGGGCGGGCAGGCCCCGGCCGGCCAGGGTGGCCGCGGTGGGACGGTCCGGGCGGGCCAGCATCCGCTCCACCGGCTGGGCGGCCAGCCGGGCCAGCGCCGTGCTCAGCCGTGCCTGGTCCAGGCCGGTGGTACGGGAGCGGGCCAGCGCCCGGGCAGTGCTGAAGGCCCGCTTGGCGCCGCCGATGCGGTGGTTGCGGCCGTCGGCGTGCACCAGCACCCCGGGGATGAACGGCCGCAGAGTCAAGCCGCCGAGGCCGGGTGCGCGCAGCAGGTCGGGATAGGAGGTGTTGAGCAGCTGGCCGGAGCGGTCCAGGCGGAAGCCGTCCACCTGGTCCGTGGCCATCCGGCCGCCCGGCCGCGGGGCGGCCTCCAGTACCGTGACGGTGACTCCGGCGCTGGTGAGCTGATGCGCCGCGGAGAGGCCGGCCAGTCCGGCTCCCACAATGACGACATCGGCATGCTGTGCCACGTGCCCTCCCGGGGTGTCGGTCCGCTCGCTCGGGGGCCTGATGCCCTCAACCGACGGGGACGATGCGCGAGTTGGCCTCGACCGTAGAGAGAATTCCGGTCAATAACAGTCGCGCACGGCAAGAGCACGGTCGCATGACGGTCGCACGGTGGGCTTCGGTGGGCGTCAAGGAGCGCCGTGCGTACGGCGCGTGCGGCGCGGGGATCTTCGCCGTGCGGTCCATGGTGCCGGGGGATCCCGGGGGGAACACTGGGCGCATGAGTCAACTGACAGTAAGGGCCGCCACATTGGCGGACGAGGCCGCGCTGGCCGAGATGGACCGGCGGTGCTGGTCGCCCCGGCATGCGGTGGGGCCCCGGCCGGAGGCGCCGTACCCGCCATTCTTCGGTGAAGGCGACCGGCCCGAGCGGGTGCTGGTCGGTGAGGTGGCGGGGACGGTCGCGGGGTATGCGCGGTTCACCACTCCGGTGCCGGTGCCATCCAATGCCCATGTGCGGCAGATCCAGGGGCTGTTGGTGGATAACCGGTTCCGCGGGCTGGGGCTGGCGCGGTCGTTGCTCGGCGCGGTGGTGGCGGAGGCACGGCGGGAGGGGGCGCGGCGGCTCACGCTCCGGGTCCTGGGCGGGAACACGGCCGCCCGGCGGCTCTATGAGACGGAGGGGTTCGTCCAGGAGGGGCTGCTGCCGGGGGAGTTCTTCCTGGACGGGGAGTATGTGGACGATGTGCTGATGGGGCGGGCGCTGGTGCCTTAGCTCTTGCCGGGAAGGTGGGCGTTCAGGCCCGGAAGCGGTCCCAGAGGGCGGGCAGGCGCTCGGCGAGTGCCGCGTCGTCCTCCAGGTTGACGGGGGTGCCCAGCGGCTCCGGCGGCTGGGGCGGCAGCCCCAGGTCCGGGGTTTCGGTACCGGTGAGCTGCTCGTACGCCTCGTCGGCCGCGAATCCCAGGTCTTCACCGTCGCCGTCCACCTCCGGGTCGAAGTCCTCCAGGAGTTCCGCCAGGTTGTCCGGATCGTGCACCGCGCCCTCGAAGAGCTTCCGGCCCTGGCCGATCAGCCAGCAGCGGAAGCAGTCGAAGGCGTCGTCGTCGGCGCCGCCGGCGCTCCCGGAGCCGTCCAGCAGGATGGCGGCCGCCGCCCGGAGGTCCCAGAGGTTGGCGCGGTTGTAGCGCGCCTCGAAGTGCCGGGCGAAGTCCAGCACGCCGTCCGGATCGAGCTGGAGGAGCCGGTCCACCAGGGCGTCCGCCTGCGCCACGGCATCGCCGCCGGCGGTCTCGCGGGCGCTGTCGATCAGTTCCCAGAACTCCGTCTCGTCCATCACGCCAACAGCATCCGTCGTCCGGGCGGTGGGCGCACGTGGAGGGGGCGGGAAGCGGCCTCGCAAGCGCTCTTTAGCGGCCTCGCAAGCGCTCTTTGCGGAGGGCGTTCCGGAATACCCGACAGAAGGTGTCCGGTATCGGTGGCAGGGTGCGGCGCATGGAGACGACGGAGCAGGTACTCAAGGGAAAGGTGGCCCTGGTCGCGGGCGCCACGCGGGGCGCGGGACGGGCCATGGCGGTGGAGCTGGGCCGGGCCGGGGCGGTGGTGTACGCCACCGGGCGCACCACCCGGGAGCGGCGCAGCGAGGTCAACCGGCCGGAGACCATCGAGGAAACGGCCGAACTGGTGACCGCGGCGGGCGGCACGGGGATCGCGGTGCCGGTGGACCATCTGGTGCCGGAGCAGGTGGCGGCGCTGGTCGAACGCATCGACCGGGAGCAGGGGCGGCTGGACATCCTGGTCAATGACGTCTGGGGCGGCGACCATCTGCTGAAGTTCGGTCAGAAGGCGTGGGAGGCGGACCTCCGGGACGGGCTGCGGATGATCCGGCTGTCCATTGACGCGCACGCCATCACCAGTCACTGTGCCCTGCCGCTGCTGATCCGGCGGCCGGGCGGGTTGCTGGTGGAGATCACCGATGGCACGGAGGAGGCCAATACCGCGCACTACCGGGAGCTGTTCTTCCTGGACCTGGCCAAGTACGGCCCCATCCGGATGGCCTGGAGCCTGTCCCATGAGCTCAGGGAGTACGGGGGGACGGCGGTCTGTCTGAGCCCGGGCTTTCTGCGGTCGGAGGAGATGCTGGATCACTTCGGGGTGCGGGAGGAGAACTGGCGGGACGCGGTGGCGAAGGAGCCGCACTTCGCCATCGCGGAGTCGCCGGTGTTTGTGGCCCGGGCGCTGGTGGCCCTGGCCGCGGATCCCGACCGGCAGCGGTGGAGCGGGAAGTCGGTGTTCAGCGGGGACCTGGCGAAGGTTTATGGCTTCACGGATGTGGATGGGTCGCGGCCGGATGTGGCCGGGTACTTCGAGGAGGTGGTGCATGGGGGGAGGGCTGCCTCGGCGGAGGATTACCGGTAGGGGGCGGGTGTATTTGGGTGCGTTCCCGGGTGCGGGTTTCGGGGTGGTTGCTCGCGCAGTTCCCCGCGCCCCTGGGGATGGGGGCGGCCCGCTGGTTGTGTGGCTGCGGGTAGTTGGGGGTTGCTCGCGCAGTTCCTCGCGCCCCTGAGGGGGACCCGCGCCCCGTAAGGGGCGCGGGCAACTGTGCGACAAGCCACGGACGGCCCGCAGCCGGTGGAGCCGGCCCCGTCAGGGGCCCTCGTACAGCGCCGCGCTGCGGCTCGCCGCCCGGGCGAACCGGGCCCGGAGTTCCGGGGGTTGGAGGATTTCCGCCTCCGGGCCCAGGGCGAGGAGCTGTTCGTAGGCGACGGGAAGGGACTCCACGGGCAGGGTGACCGTGATCCGCCCCTGTCCGTCGGGGGCCTCGGCAGCGGCCACCGACTCCTCCGCGGCCGCGCGGTCGGTCACCTGAGGCAGGCGGCGGGCGCCCTCGGGCGTCAGGCGGAGCACCACCCGTTCCCGGAGCAGTGAGCGGGCGAAGCGCGCGGCGTGGTCGTCCCAGAAGGCGGCGAGGTCGAAGTCCCCGTCGCGGCGGAAGCGTTCGGCGGAGACGGCCACCGAGGAGAAGCGGTCCACCCGGTAGGTGCGGTAGCCGGTGTCCACCCGGGCGGCCAGGTACCAGATGCCCGCCTTGAGGACCAGACCGTACGGCTCCAGCCGGCGCTCCACCTCCTTGTCGCGGCGGCGGTAGGCGGCGGTGATGACGCGGTCGTCCCAGACCGCGTCGGCGAGCGTGGCCAGCAGGGCGGGCGGGTCGGCGGGCTGCCACCAGCCGGGGGCGTCCAGATGGAAGCGCTGGGCCGCGCTCGCGGGAGCATCGCCCAGTTCGGGCAGCAGGGCCGCGGAGACCTTCAGACGGGCGGCGGAGGCGGCGTCGGCCAGGCCCATATCGCGCAGGGCGGTGGGGACTCCGGAGAGGAAGAGCGCCTCGGCCTCGGTGCGCCCCAGGCCGGTGAGCCGGGTGCGGTAGCCGCCGACCAGGCGGTAGCCGCCGGTGCGGCCGCGGTCGGCGTAGACCGGGATCCCGGCCTCGGAGAGGGCGAGGACGTCCCGGGCGACGGTGCGCTCGGAGACCTCCAGCTGCTGGGCCAGCTCGGCGCCGGTCATGGACGACCGGGACTGGAGCAGCAGCACCAGCTTGATCAGTCGGGCCGCTCGCATCCCTCCATGATGGGGGCGGACGACAGGACTCCGTGCGCCGGCCAGGGCAACGGATGACGTACGGGCCCTGTCGTCGGTACCCCTGAGCCGCGCCCCGACACAGGACAGGGCGGTCGAGTGCGGCTCCGGCGGAGACGATACGCCTCTGATCGATGATCGATCAATCCCGCGTAAAGAATTCTTTGAAACGGGAACCGGAACCGGCCGTTCAGATGCGTGGGGCGCAGCCCAGCACATGGGTCTTGAGGACCTCGCCGATGTCCGGGTCCCGGCGCCGGAAGGCGGCCACCAGCCGGGCGTGCTCCTCGGCCTGCGGCCAGGGCTCCGGGCTCAGCCAGCGGATGGAGAGAGTGGTCCAGACCTCGATGCCCAGCGACTCCCAGGTGTGCAGCAGCACACTGTTGCCCGCGGCACGGACGATCTCCCGGTGGAAGGCCACGGTGTGCCGGACCTGGGCCTCGCCGTCGGCGGTGCGGTCCGCCTCGCACAGCGCCGCCACCTCGCGGTCCAGCGCGGAGGCATCCTCGGCCAGCGCCCCGGCGGCCAGTTCGGCGGCCACCTGCTCCAGGCCGGCCCGTACCGGGTAGCTCTCGCGCAGGTCGGCGGGGGTCAGTTCGCGTACCCGGACGCCCTTGTTGGGGGCCGACTCGATCAGGCGGAGCGATTCCAGCTCGCGCAGCGCCTCGCGGACCGGCGTCTGGCTCACCAGCAGCTCGGCGGCGATCCGGCGCTCGACGATCCGCTCGCCCGGCTGCCAGCGGCCGCTGACGATCCCCTCCAGGATGTGCTCGCGGATCTGCTCGCGCAGCGAGTGGACGACGGGTGGTGACATGGGCGCTCCTAGCGGGCGGGTGAACGGGGTCATTATCCCGGCATGTCACAAGGGCGCGGCCCCGGCTCGTAGCGAGTACGAAGCCGGGGCCGCGCCCTTGAGGACCTGCGACGATCGCGGGAGTGGCGGGAGTTACAGACCGATCTCGGTCTCGAACTCGGCGGCCTCCAGGATCGCCTTGACCGTGGTCAGGTAGCGGGCCGCGTCGGCGCCGTCCACCAGACGGTGGTCGTAGGAGAGCGACAGGTAGGTCATGTCGCGGACACCGATGTTGGTGCCCTCCTCCGTCTCGATGACCACGGGGCGCTTGACGGTGGCGCCGATGCCCAGGATGGCGACCTGGTTCGGGGGCACGATCACCGTGTCGAACAGCGCACCGCGCGAGCCGGTGTTGCTGATGGTGAAGGTCGCGCCGGACATCTCGTCCGGGCTGATCTTGCCGGTGCGGACCTTGCCGGCCAGCTCCGCGGTCTTCTTGGCGATGCCCGCGATGTTGAGGTCACCCGCACCCTTGATGACCGGGGTCATCAGGCCCTTCTCGGAGTCCACGGCGATGCCGACGTTCTCCGAGTCGAAGTAGGTGATGGTGCCCTCGTCCTCGTTGATCCGGGCGTTGATGACCGGGTGGGCCTTCAGCGCCTGGACGGCGGCCTTGACGAAGAACGGCATCGGGGACAGCTTGACGCCCTCGCGGGCGGCGAACGCGTCCTTGGCCTTGCCGCGCATCCGCATGATCTTGGTGATGTCCACCTCGACCACGGAGGTCAGCTGAGCCTGGCCGTGCAGCGCCTTCATCATGTTGTCGGCGATGACCTTGCGCATCCGCGGCATCTTGACGGTCTGGCCGCGCAGCGGCGAGACCTCCAGCGCCGGGGCGGCCTTGGCGGCCGGAGCCGGGGCGGCGGCGGCCGGGGCGGCGGCCGGAGCCTTGGCGGCCTCGGCGGCGGCGATGACGTCCTGCTTGCGGATGCGGCCACCGACGCCGGTGCCCTGGACCGAGGAGAGGTTGACACCGCTCTCGGCCGCCAGCTTGCGCACCAGCGGGGTGACATACGCGCCCTCGGTGGTGGCCGTGGCGGCCGGGGCCGGGGCGGCGGCGGGCGCCGGTGCCGGAGCCGGGGCGGGCGCCGGAGCCGGGGCGGCGGCCGGAGCCGGCGCGGGAGCCGGAGCAGCGGCCGGGGCCGGGGCCGGAGCCGGCGCGGGGGCCGGGGCGGCGGCGGGAGCCGGAGCCGGGGCGGGCGCGGCAGCCGGGGCCGGAGCGGCCGGGGCGGCGGCCGGGGCCGGAGCGGCACCGGCGGCGCCGATCACCGCCAGCTTGGCGCCGACCTCGGCGGTCTCGTCCTCGCCGACCAGGATCTCCAGCAGGGTGCCGGAGACGGGGGCGGGGATCTCGGTGTCCACCTTGTCGGTGGAGACCTCCAGCAGCGGCTCGTCGGCCTCGACCGACTCGCCGACCTCCTTCAGCCAGCGGGTGACGGTGCCCTCGGTGACCGACTCGCCCAGCGCGGGCAGCACAACGTCGGTGCCGGTGGCGCCACCGGCCGGGGCGGCGGCGGCGGGGGCCGGGGCGGGCTCGGCCGGAGCGGCCGGGGCCTCGGCGGCGGGCGCCGGGGCCGGAGCCGCGGCGGGGGCCTCGGCGGCGGCAGCGGCCGGGGCGGGGGCAGCGGCGGGGGCGCCGGTGCCGTCGTCGATGATGGCCAGCTCCGAGCCGACCTCGACCGTCTCGTCCTCGGCCACCTTGATGGAGGCGAGGATCCCGGACGCCGGGGCGGGGATCTCGGTATCGACCTTGTCGGTGGAGACCTCGAGCAGCGGCTCGTCGGCCTCCACTCGCTCACCCTCGGCCTTGAGCCAGCGGGTGACGGTGCCCTCGGACACGCTCTCGCCGAGCGCCGGCAGGGTTACGGAAACCGCCATGGTGCGGTTGCTCCTTACGAGTAGTGCGGATGGTGGTGCGCTCGGGACTCAGTCGTGCGAGTGCAGCGGCTTGCCGGCCAGGGCCAGGTGGGCCTCGCCCAGAGCCTCGTTCTGCGTCGGGTGCGCGTGGATGAGCTGCGCGACCTCGGCGGGCAGTGCCTCCCAGTTGTAGATCAGCTGGGCTTCGCCGACCTGCTCGCCCATGCGGTCGCCGACCATGTGGACGCCGACCACGGCACCGTCCCGCACCTGGACGAGCTTGATCTCGCCCGCGGTCTTCAGGATCTTGCTCTTGCCGTTGCCCGCGAGGTTGTACTTCAGCGCGACGATCTTGTCGGCGCCGTACAGCTCCTTGGCCTTGGCCTCGGTGAGGCCGACCGAGGCGACCTCGGGGTGGCAGTACGTGACGCGCGGCACACCGTCGTAGTCGACCGGCACGGGCTTGAGCCCGGCCAGCCGCTCCGCCACCAGGATGCCCTCCGCGAAGCCGACGTGCGCGAGCTGGAGGGTCGGGACGAGGTCGCCGACGGCCGAGATGGTCGGCACATTGGTCTGCATGTACTCGTCCACCAGGACATAGCCGCGGTCCATGGCGACCCCGGCCTCCTCGTAGCCCAGGCCCTGGGAGACCGGGCCGCGGCCGACGGCCACCAGCAGCAGCTCGGCCTCGAAGGTCTTGCCGTTCTCCAGCGAGACCTTGACGCCCGTCTCGGTGTACTCCACACCGGAGAAGCGGGAGCCGAGCGAGAAGTTGATGCCGCGCTTGCGGAAGGCGCGCTCCAGCAGCTTGGAGCTGTTCTCGTCCTCGACCGGGACCAGGTGGGGGAGCGCCTCGACGATGGTGACGTCGGTGCCGAAGGACTTCCACGCGGAGGCGAACTCCACGCCGATGACGCCGCCGCCCAGGACGATCGCGGACTTGGGCACCCGGTCCAGGACCAGCGCGTGGTCCGAGGAGATGATCCGGTTGCCGTCGATGGTCAGACCCGGCAGCGACTTGGGCACCGAGCCCGTCGCCAGCAGGACGTGGCGGCCGGTGTAGCGCTGGCCGTTGACGTCCACCGAGGTGGGGGAGGACAGGCGGCCCTCGCCGGTCACATAGGTGACCTTGCGGGAGGCGACCAGGCCCTGGAGGCCCTTGTAGAGGCCGGAGATCACGTCGTCCTTGTACTTGTGGACGCCCGCGATGTCGATGCCCTCGAAAGAGGTCTTGACACCGAACTGCTCGGCCTCACGGGCCGAGTCGGCGATCTCGCCGGCGTGCAGCAGCGCCTTGGTGGGGATGCAGCCGCGGTGCAGGCAGGTGCCGCCCAGCTTGTCCTTCTCGATCAGGGCGACGTCAAGACCCAGCTGCGCGCCACGCAGGGCAGCGGCGTAACCGCCGCTACCGCCTCCGAGGATCACTAGGTCGAAAACGGTGCTGGCGTCGTTCGCCACGTCACGTCCTCCATGCATGGATACGCCGTTGCCGGTCACCGGTGACCGGGCGGCGGCTGTCGTTCGGCCGCTGTTGCTTCGGCCCTGTGCTTAACGGGGGCCCTGTCCTGCCGAGACAACATCTTCGCACTTGTTGACGGACGGCGGGACGCCGGGCCGGGCTGAGGGACGACTGATGCGTCACCTTCAGGGGGTTACTCGTGCGTACGTATGTGGGTTTTCGTCCACAGCGAACACGGCGCGGCCCCGGAGCATTCCGGGGCCGCGCCGTACACGCGGACTCAGCCCAGCTCGCCGTCGGCGGTGCGCTCCGCCAGCCGGACGAGGGTACGGACACCGGAGCCGGTGCCGCCCTTCGGGGTGTAGCCGTAGGGGGCGCCCTCATGGAAGGCGGGGCCGGCGATGTCCAGGTGCGCCCAGGGGATGTCCTCGCCCACGAACTCCTTGAGGAACAGGCCGGCCACCAGGCCGCCGCCCATCCGCTCGCCCATATTGGCGATGTCCGCCACCGGGGAGTCCATGCCCTTGCGCAGGTCGGCGGGGAGCGGCATGGGCCAGGACTGCTCGCCCACCTCCTCGGCGATCTCGTGCAGGGTGGTGCGGAAGGCGTCGTCGTTGGCCATCACCGCGAAGGTGCGGTTGCCCAGCGCCATCACCATGGCGCCGGTGAGGGTGGCCACGTCCACGATGGCGTCGGGGTTCTCCTCCGAGGCGCGGGTGAGCGCGTCGGCCAGCACCAGGCGGCCCTCGGCGTCGGTGTTGAGTACCTCCACCGTCTTGCCGCTGTACATCCTCAGCACATCGCCCGGACGGGTGGCGGTGCCGGAAGGCATGTTCTCCGCCAGGGCCAGCCAGCCGGTGACATTGACCTTCAGGCCCAGCCGGGCGGCGGCCACCACGGCGGCGAACACCGCGGCGGCGCCGCTCATGTCGCACTTCATGGTCTCGTTGTGGCCGGCCGGCTTGAGCGAGATGCCGCCGGAGTCATAGGTGATGCCCTTGCCCACCAGGGCCAGGGTCTTCTCCGCCTTGGGGTGGGTGTAGCCGATGCGCACCAGACGGGGGCCGTTGGCGGAGCCCTGGCCGACGCCCATCAGGCCGCCGTAACCGCCCTTGAGCAGCGCCTTGTCGTCCAGCACCTCCACCTTCAGGCCGTGCTCCTTGCCCGCCTGCTGGGCCAGCGCGGCGAAGGAGGCCGGGTAGAGGTCGTTGGAGGGGGTGTTGATCAGGTCGCGGGCCCGGTTGGTCTCCTCGGCCACGGCCACGGCGCGCTCGGCGGCGGCCTTGAACGCCTTGTCGCGCGGCTTGGCGCCCAGGATCGTGGCCTCGCCCAGCGGCTCGCCCTTGCCGTTCTTGCCGGACTTCCCGTCCTTGCCGTTCTTCTCGCCCCGGTAGGCGGTGAAGGTGTACGCGCCGAGCAGGGCGCCCTCACCGATGGCGGCGGCGGCCTCGGCGTCGGCCACGGGCAGCGCGAAGGCGGCCTTCTTGGTGCCGGTCAGCGCCCGGGCGGCGACACCGGCGGCGCGGCGCAGCGCCTCCTCGGTGTACTCCTCGTCCTCGGCGGGCAGCTCGCCCAGGCCCACGGCCAGCACGACCGGGGCCTTGACGCCGGAGGGGGCGGGCAGCTTGGTGACCTCACCCTCGTCGCCACCGGCGCCGAGGGTGTCGAGGACGGCGGCCAGCTTTCCGTCGAACGCCTGGTCCACGGCTTCCGCGCCGGGGGCGACGACCGGGCCCTTGGGTCCCTTGGCCACACCGATGACGACGGCATCGGCGCGCAGCGTCGCCGCGCTGGAGGTGCTGAGAGTGAGAGCAGTCACGGTGGTGGGTGTCCCTACTTCCGTTGTTGTGGCGTTTGGCAAGCCTGGGGTGGCGCGAACGGGGCCGGTCCGGCCGCACCGAGCGCATCGTATGCGCCGGGATTCCACCGGCGTCCTACCGGGCCGCCGGGTAACCCGAGAGCCTATCCCCGGGCGGGCGTTCAGCCCAGGGTCAGACCGATGAGCGTGATCGTCAACGTGGTTTCCGCCAGCGCCCCGAACACATCGCCGGTGACGCCGCCGAACCGGCGCCGGCAGTGCCGCAGCATCAACTCCCCGCCGCCCAGGGCCAGTAGCGCCGCCAGGGCGAAGTGAATCGCCGGGTACGGGCCGAGCAGCGCGCCCGCACCGGCGGCCAGCGCACAGCAGGCCGCCGCCACCGCCAGGGCGCCGGGCACCGGCACCACTCCGGCCACCGCCGCGCCCAGCCCCTCGGGGCGGGCGGCCGGCACCCCGGCCCGGGCGGCCAGGGTCAGCGCACCGCGTGCGGTGAGCCCGGCGGTCACCGCGGCCAGCGCTCCCCGGGCGCCGCCGGCGGTGAACAGGGCGGTGAGCGCGGCGACTTGGCCCAGCAGGACCAGCAGCAGGGTGACCACCCCGAAGGGGCCGATGTCCGAGCGCTTCATGATCGTCAGGGCCTGGCCGGCGGGCTTGCCGCTGCCCAGCCCGTCGGCCACATCGGCCAGCCCGTCCAGGTGCAGCCCCCGGGTGAGCACCGCGGGCACCGCCACGGTGGCCACCGCGGCCAGCAGCGGTCCGCCGCCCAGCAGCAGGAACAGCCCGCCGGCCGCCGCCGCGCAGCCGCCCACCAGCAGTCCGGCGAGCGGGGCGGCGAGCATCCCGCCGCGGGCGGTGGGCCGGTCCCAGCGGGTCAGCGGCACCGGCAGCACGGTGAGGGTGCCGAAGGCGAACCGCAGGGCGTGCGCGGGGGTTGTCCGGGCGGGGGAGGTGTCGGTCACCGCGGGAGGGTATCCCGCCCGGTGAGGACATCCCCTGGCGGATAAGGTGCAAGGCGAACGGGGGCTAGGAGTTCCATGGGTCACTGGCTGGACCGCAACATCGTCGAGCCGGGCAAGCTGCCGCTGCTGCTGGCACTGGCCGCCTTTGTGCTGACCTTCCTGGTCACCCGGGTGATCACCCGGCTGATCCGGGCGGGCCGGGGCCCGTTCGGCAATATCCGGCCCGGCGGGCTGCATGTGCACCATGTGGTGCCCGGCATTGTGCTGATGGTGGTCGGCGGCTTCGGCGCGGTGGCGGTGCGCGGGCACGGGCCGGGGGCGGTGGTCTCCGCGGTGCTCTTCGGCTGCGGCGCCGGGCTGGTGCTGGACGAGTTCGCCCTGGTGCTGCACCTGGACGATGTCTACTGGACCGAGCAGGGCCGCAAGAGCGTGGAGATCGTGGTGCTCACGGCCGCGCTGGTGGGGCTGGTGCTGGCGGGCTTCGCCCCCTTCGGGGTGAACGAGCTGACCCCGGACGAGCTGCAGAGCCGCAGCATCGTGGTCACCAACACCCTGATCAACTTTCTGGTGGCGCTGTTCGCGCTGGCCAAGGGCAAGCCCCGGATCGCCCTGATCGGGGCGGTGGTGCCGCTGGTGGCCCTGGTGGGGGCGGTACGGCTGGCCCGGCCCGGCTCGCCCTGGGCCCGGCGCTTCTACCGGCACCGTCCGCGCGCCCGGCGCAAGGCCCGGGTGCGCGCCTACCGGCACGACGCCCGCTGGGCGGCGGTACGCAACCGGCTTCACGACCTGGTGGCCGGCGCCCCCGACCGCTGATCGCGGCCCCGGTAGCGGTCCTGGCGGGGCTTGCGGCGCCGGCGCAGCTCGTCCGCCGCGCACAGCGCCAGCACCGCCAGCAGGGCGGCGATGTGCTCCTTGCCGGCCAGATTGGGCTTGGCCACCGCCTCCGCCACCATGGCCAGCAGCACCACGGCGCAGGTGCCCCAGGCGCGGTAGCGCCAGGAGACGTACACCGCCAGGCCCACCACGGCCGCCGAGGGGCCGGTGTCGATGACCCGGGCCGCGTCCGGGGGCAGGCCCAGCACCCCGCCCGGGCCCAGCCAGACGCCCAGCCGGGCGTACATGGTCCCGGCCACGGTGGCCAGATAGGCCACTGTCAGGGTCCGCCACCGGCCCAGGCAGATCTCCGAGATCCCGAAGACGATCAGCAGCTGGGCCAGCGCGCCCCAGACCGGCAGGTCCAGGGCGGGTACGAACAGCGACAGCGGGGTCCGCAGCAGCGCCAGCCACCAGGGCAGCTGCGCCTGGACCGAGCCCAGCCGCTGGACCGGGTGAAAGCCCCAGGGCTGGTTCTGGACGATCTGGAAGAGCGCGGTGAGGGCGACCGCGGTGAGCGTCATCGGGATGGCGCGCCAGCGCTCGGTGACGAGCGCGTGCCCCACGGTGCCGAAGAGCGGTCCCCATTCGGTGCGCGCGGCGCGTCGCAGCGCCGCGCGGTTCATCGCCGGCTCTCCAGGTGTTTGCGGTTGAGCCACTTGGGCAGGCCGGGGGCTTCCAGGAAGCCCTCCGCGCGGGCGCTGGCGATGCCGATCCGCAGCAGGTCACTGCTCTTCTCGAACAGCATGAAACGAGGCTCCCAGATGGGGCGGTACTTCGCATTTGCCCGGTAGAGGGACTCGATCTGCCACCAGCGGGAGAAGAAGGACAGCAGCGAACGCCAGGCGCGCAGCACCGGCCCCGCGCCCAGCTTGGAGCCGCGCTCGAACACCGAGCGGAACATGGCGAAGTTCAGCGAGACCTGGGTGATGCCCAACTCCCTGGAACGCTGCAGGAGTTCGATGACCATGAATTCCATCAGGCCGTTCTCGGACTCCCGGTCACGCCGCATCAGATCCAGCGACAGGCCCTTGGGCCCCCAGGGGACAAAGCTCAGCATCGCCCGCAACTCACCCTTGGCGTCATGGCATTCGAGCATCACACAGCGCCCGTCCTCCGGGTCGCCGAGGCGGCCCAGCGCCATGGAGAAGCCGCGCTCGGTGGCCCCGTCGCGCCAGTCGTCGGCACGCCGCAGCAGCTCGGCCATCTCCTGCTCGGGGATCTCGTCATGGCGCCGGATGCGCACGGTGTACCCGGCGCGCTTCACCCGGTTGAACGCCTGGCGTACGGTGCGCATCGCGCGCCCCTCCAGGGTGAATTCGGCGGTGTCCACGATGGCCTCGTCACCCAGCTCCAGGGCGTCCATGCCATGCCGGGCGTAGACGGTGCCCGCCTCCTCACTGGCCCCCATCACCGCCGGGATCCAGCCGTGCGCCCGCGCCTCGGCCAGCCAGGGTTCGATGGCACCGGGCCAGGCCTCCGGGTCGCCCAGCGGATCGCCGGAGGCCAGCGAGACCCCGCCCACCACCCGGTAGGTCACCGCCGCCTTGCCGGAGGGGGACCACACCACGCTCTTCTCCCGGCGCAGCGCGAAGTAGCCCAGCGAGTCCCGGTCGCCGTACTTCTCCAGCAGGGCGCGCAGCCGGGACTCGTCCTGCGGGGTGAGCGGGTCGGTGGCCCGGCGGGAGCGGAAGGCCGCGTACACCACCAGCACCAGCAGGGCGGTGCTCATCACATTGATCACCACATCCACCCAGCCCGGGGCGTCGATGCCGGTGTAGTGGCTCTCGTCCACCACCAGCCAGACGCACCGCATGGCGCCATAGCGCCAGCGGTCCAGGAAGGTCGAGCGGTAGTCGTCCGCCGCCTGGTTGGTGACGGTCACCAGCAGCGCGGCGATCAGCGAGCAGACCAGCAGGCCGCCGGCCGCGACCGCCGCGGCCAGCTTGGGATTGGAGCGGTCGCCCTTGGCGTAGAACTCCTTGCGGCCCACCAGCAGGGCCACCACGAACAGGGCAGTGACCAGGGCGGAGGCCCAGTTCTGCAGATGGCCGCGCATCTGCGGGTCGGCCAGATAGAAGACCATCACCAGCAGCACCAGGCCGGCCAGCACCAGATTGAGGATCCACGCCGCCCGCTTGCGCCGGCCCAGGGTCACCGCCATGAACCAGGAGGTGACCGCCGAGGTGAAGCCGGCGTCCAGCAGATAGGGGGTGAAGTACTCGTCGATGCTGTGCCGGCGGATGCCCGCGCCGAGGGACACCCAGACCGCGCTGAGCAGGTTGAGAAAGGTGACGGCACGCAGGTACCACACCGCGAAGCCGGCCGAGCGGCCGGACCGGGTGCCGCCGCTGCGCGCCTCGTCATCCGGAGTCAAGCGGACCTCTCCCCTGAAGAGTGAAACGTATGGGCGTGGTTGACGGCGGCGGCCGTGGCCCGGGGCGGTGGCCGGGGCCGGATGCCGGCCCCCGGCCCTAGGACCGTTCGGGAAGCTCCGCCGCCAGGGCCGCGGCCGCCTGCACCAGAGGCAGGGCCAGCAGGGCGCCGGTGGCCTCCCCCACTGTGACGCCCTGATCCAGCAGCGGGTTGAGCGCCAGCCGGTCCAGCGCCTTGGCCTGGGCCGGCTCACCGCCGGACTGGCCCACCAGCCACCAGTCCGGCGCCCGGAACGCGATCCGCTGCGCCACCAGGGCACAGGCCGCCGAGACCACGCCGTCCAGGATCACCGGGGTGCGGCGCACCGCGCTCTGCAGCAGAAAGCCGGTGATCGCGGTGAGGTCGGCGCCGCCGGTGGCGGCCAGCAGCTGCAGCTGGTCGCCGAGGACCGGGCGGGCCCGGCGCAGCGCGTCCCGGATGGCCGCGCACTTGCGCATCCAGGCCAGGTCGTCGATGCCGGCGCCGCCGCGCCCGGTGACCACCGAGGCGTCGGTGCCGCACAGCGCGCCGATCAGGGTGCCCGCGGCGGTGGTCCCGCCGACGCTGAGGTCGCCCAGCACCACCAGGTCGGTGCCGGAGTCGGCTTCCTCGTCGGCGATGGCCATCCCGGCCCGGAACGCCTGCTCCGCCTCCTCGGCGGTCAACGCGTCCTCTATGTCGATCCGGCCGCTGCCGCGCCGCACCCGGTGCCGGGTGACCTCCTTGGGCAGCAGCTCCGGGTCGCAGTCCAGGGACATGTCCACCACCCGCAGCCCGGCCCCGAAGCGGCGGGCCAGGACGGCGGCGGTGCTGCCGCCGTCCAGAGTGGCCCGTACCAGGTCGTACGCCCCGGCCTCGGGGCCGCCGGAGACGCCCAGCGAGGCCACGCCGTGGTCGCCCGCGAACAGGATCGCCCTGGGCCGCTCCACGGGCTTGACCGGGACCTGCCCCTGTGCGGCGGCGAGCCACTCGCCCAGTTCGTCCAGCCGTCCCAGGGCGCCCGGGCGCGGCACCAGCCGCTCCCGGTGCTCCTCGGCCTCACGCCGTACGCCCGGGTCGGGGCGCTCGATCAGCGTGGCGAAGTCATCCAGATTCAGACCGCTCATCCGCCACACACTACCGCTGTGGGGGGTGGGCTAACCCTGGGTCAGGGCGGGTTCGTTGCCGGGTGCGGGCCGGTTGTGGCCGGTCGCGCCCACGCGGCGGAGCGGCATATTGAATACCGCCCTGCGCCCCTGGGGGCGCCCCTGGTGGGGCGTTCGTGTTCAGTTGCGCAGGGGGAGGGCCTGGCCCGCGACGACCAGGAGAACGTGCTCGCACTCGGCGGCGAAGGCCGCGTTGAGGCGGCCCAGTTCGTCGCGGAAGCGACGCCCGGAAGAGGTGGCCGGGACCACCCCGGAACCCACCTCGTTGCTGACCGCGACCACCGTGCGCCCGGTGGCCCGTACCGCCGCCGTCAGTTCCCGCACCCGCTCCGCCACCGCCTTGCGGCCGCCGCCCTCCCAGGAGGCGTCGTCCCAGGCCCCGGCCTCGTCCATGACATGGGTCAGCCACAGCGCCAGGCAGTCGATCAGCAGCGGCGGGCCCTCGGCCGCCAGCAGCGGCACCAGGTCGCAGGTCTCGGTGGTGCGCCAGGAGGCCGGCCGGCGTTCCCGGTGCAGCGCCACCCGGGCCGCCCAGTCCGGGTCGTCGTCCCGGGTGCCGCCGGTGGCCACATAGAGCACCCGCGGGAAGGACTCCAGGCGCCGCTCGGCCTCCACCGACTTGCCCGAACGGGCGCCGCCCAGCACCAGGGTGCGGCGCGGCAGGTCGGGCACCGCGTGGTAGTCGCCCACGGTCAGCGTGGTGCCGTCCGGCACTGCGCGGGCGCCCGCCGCCGCCAGCCGGCGGTGCAGCTCCCGCCCCGGCGGGACGTCATGGTCCAGGTGCACCGCGATCACATCGGTGGTGGCCCCCACCGCGCCCGCCTCCCGCAGCCGGGCCAGCGCGTC
Source organism: Streptomyces orinoci (assembly GCF_003121295.1). Classification (GTDB taxonomy): domain Bacteria; phylum Actinomycetota; class Actinomycetes; order Streptomycetales; family Streptomycetaceae; genus Streptomyces; species Streptomyces orinoci. Next base: position 147,600 of record NZ_PHNC01000029.1, on the reverse strand, counting down.
CGGCCGCCCGGCCACATCCAGCAGGACTATGTCGTACGGGACGGGCACCGCCATCAGCCCGGCCGGCGCCCCGCCCGGCGGCAGGTACAGCAGCCGGCCGCCCTCCGGGCCCTGCACCTCATAGCCGGTGCCCGGCGCGTCCAGGGCCATCGCCCGTACCCGGTGCCCGCTGATCACCGACAGCTCGCGCCCGTCCGGCACCCGCCCCGGCGCGGGCAGCCCGGCCGGGGGTTCCAGGGGCGGGCCGTCATTGGGGTGCGAGAGCAGCACCTGGCGCACCCCGGCCAGCGAGCGTCCCGCGCGGGCGGCGGCGAAGGCCGGCCCCGGGGTCAGATCCAGCAGCAGCGCGCCGTCCACCAGCAGCGCGGTCGCCGCCCGGGCATCCTCGCCGACGGCCAGTGCGCAGGCCGCACACGGGCAGCCGGGGCGCGGCAGCCCCTGAGGGGCCCCGGTGCCGAGCAGTGTCAGTTCCACGCCCCGATCGTCTCGCGTCCCGCTGCGGGCAGCGCGCCGGGATCACCCTGCCATGCGGGTGACGGCCCGTTAGGCTGCGCGACATCAGCACAGGACAGCACTCGGGAGGCGGACATGGCGTGGGTGTGGCGGTTCGAGAAGGCCGACGGCACGGAGGTCCCGCCGCCGGTGGAGCCGGAGGAGTTCACCACCCAGGGGGACGCGGAGTCCTGGATCGGTGAGGAGTGGCGGGCACTGCTGGAGGGCGGGGTGGACCAGGTCAGGCTGTTCGAGGACGGTACGGAGATCTACCCGGCGCCGATGAGCCTGCACGCCGAGGAGGGGTAGCCGGCAGTGGGGTAGCCGGTGGTTCCGGGCCCGGCCGCGGGCGTCACATCTCGCCCAGGGTGACGTTCGCGGTCCGCTCCGCGCCGTCCCGTTCATAGGTCACCTCGGCCTTGTCGCCCGGCTTCAGCGCGGCCAGCGCCTCGGACAGGGACTGCATGGTGGTGATGGGGGTCTTGCCGACCCGGGTGATGATGTCGCCCGGCCGCAGCCCGGCGCGGTCCGCAGGGCCGTCCCGGCTGACCGAGACCACCGCCACGCCGTTGGGGCTGAAGTCGGAGCCGACCACGGTGCGGGCGGTGATGCCGAGCGCGGCCCGTCCGGAGTCGGTGACCCGGCCGCTCCTGATGATCTGGTCGGCGATCCGGCTCACCGTGGCGGCCGGGATGGCGAAGCCGATGCCGGGCGCGGCGCCCTCGCCCAGCTCGGGGTCGGTGGCCGCGAGGGTGGGGATGCCGATGACCTGCCCGGCGAGGTTGACCAGCGCCCCGCCGCTGTTGCCGGGGTTGATGGCGGCCGAGGTCTGCACCATGTTGGCGATGGTCGCCCCGGTGCCGCCCCCGCCGCGTCCCTCGCTGACGGTGCGGCCGACCGCCGAGACAATGCCCTGGGTGACACTGCTGGACAGCCCCAGCGGATTGCCCATGGCCAGCACGATCTGGCCGACCTCCACCTTGGCCGAGTCGCCCAGGGTGGCCGGGTGCAGGCCCTTGGGTACGGAGTCCAGCCGCACCACGGCCAGGTCCTGGTCGGGGTAGCTGGAGATCAGCCGGGCGCCCACGGTGGTGCCGCCGGTGGCCATGGTGACCTTGAAGGTGGTGGAGTCGCCGACGACATGGGCGTTGGTGACGATGTCGCCCTTGTCGTCATAGACCACGCCGGAGCCCAGGCCGCGCTCGGTGGTGATCTGCACCACGGAGGGGAGCACTTCTTTGACCACCTTCTCGTAGGCGGCCTGCAGGTCGCCGGCGGGGCCGCCCACAGAAGGGGCGGGGGCGGGGGTGGTTTTGGCGGGCGCCGCGGAGTCGGAGGACGGGCTGGTGCAGCCGGCGAGGAGGGTGGCGGTGGCCAGCAGTGGCAGGAGTCGGCGGAAGACGTCCATGCGACTGAGTATCCGGGGCGGGGGGTGGCTTGTCGCCGGGCCGGGGCCGTACGGGTGCGGATGGGGGCGAGGGGAACTGCGCGATCAGCAACGGACGGTCGGCACTCGGCGACGAAACGGGACGCTCCCCGTCGTTCGACCGCGGGCCGCGGTCGGCTGGTCGCGCCCACGCGGCGGAGCGGCATATTGAATACCGCCCCGCGCCCCTGGGGTTGATTGGGGTTCGCCGCCGGGTGCGGGCCGGTTGTGGTTGTTCGCGCAGTTCCCCGCGTCCCTGCGGGGCGCGGCTCAGCCGCCTCGCACCCCGCACAGGTGGAGCAGCGCCGCCACCGACCGGTAGGGATCCGTGCGTCCCGCCCGTTCCTCGGCCGCCAGCAGGCGGTGCAGTTCGTCGGCGTGCGGCGGCGGGCGCTCGTCCCCGGCGACGTCGGTGAACACCCGTACCCCGTACCAGGCGTACAGCGGGGCGCCGATCCCCGCCAGGGTGGCGGTCAGGGTCTCGCGCCGGTCGGCCCGTACCGCGAGGCCGAGCCGGTTGGTGTAGGCGGGGGAGTCGAAGGCCGCCAGCGCGGTGTCCCAGTCGCCCAGCAGTCCCGGCCGCAGCGCCAGCGCGTCGGCGTTGCGCACCAGCAGGGAGAGCAGGCCGCCGGGGGCCAGCACCCGGGCCAGCCCGGCGAGCATGGCGTCCGGCTCCGGCAGGTACATCAGCACCCCGTGGCAGAGCACCACATCGAAGGTGCCCGGCAGGAAGTGCGCGCCGGTGTCCCGGCCGTCCCCCTGGAGCAGCCGCACCCGCTCCTGGATGCCGGCCGGTTCGGCGGCCAGCGTCTCGCGCAGTACGGCCAGCATCCGCGGATCCGGTTCCAGGCCGGTGACCTGGTGCCCGGCGCGGGCCAGGCGCAGGGCCTGGGTGCCCTGGCCGGGGCCGACGTCCAGCACCCGCAGCCGGCGGCCCACCGGGAAGCGGGCCGCTATCTGCTCGTCCAGCTGACGTGCCACCAGTTCCTGGCGCACGGTGTTCCGTAACCCGCCGAGCCCCCGCAGCCAGCCCTCGGCGCCGCCGCCGAAGCCCGGCGGGAAGCCGCTCAGTGCTTCTCCCCGCGGGCGACCTTGGGCTTGGGCAGCCGCAGCCGGCGCATCTGCAGGGTGCGCATCAGCGCATAGGGCACGGCGCCGCGCAGATTCTCGCCGGGGAACTTCTTCTTCAGTGCGCTCTTGAGGGTGACGGCGGTAATCACCGAGTTGATGACGATCAGGACGATCACCACCAGCCAGGCCAGCAGCACATAGGCCTGGAACGAACCGCGGTTGATCATGCTCAGCACCAGGATGAGCACGGCCAGCGGCAGGAAGAACTCCGCCACCGAGTAGCGGGCGTCCACGAAGTCGCGGCAGTAGCGGCGGATGGGGCCCTTGTCACGGGCGGGCAGGAACCGCTCGTCCCCGTTGGCCAGGGCCTCGCGCTGCCTGGCCAGGTCCGCCCGCCGCGCGTCGCGCGCCCGGCGGGTGGCGTCCTTGCGGTTGGCGGGCGTACTCGCCGTGCTGCGGCGCTGCGCGTTGGCCTCGCTGCGCTTGGGGGTGGGACGGCCCTTGGGGGCCTGCGGGTCACGGGGCTGCTGGGGCTGGTCCGCGGTCACCTTGTCATCGGTGGTCTTGGCGGACCGCTCTTCCTTGGAACGGCTTCGGAACACGGGACCCAAGGGTACGGGGTGGGCGCCGCCTGGAACGATTCCGTTCGGATAACCGTCTGGAGAAGAGCGGGGCCGTCTCCCCTGCGGACCCGGGGTGCGCCTACTCCTCGGGCCGGAGAAGGACGATTCCCGATCGTTCTGGAGGAGGAGCGCATCGGCGCCCGAACAGTGCGGTAATGGGGACAGGGCCCGTACTGTGGGTTCTGTTAGATGGTGCTGGAGCCGAAGTCCGTCAGAAGGGGGCGCGCGAAGCCCATGAGCGGTGTGATGAAGCGTATGGGGATGATCTTCCGCGCGAAGGCCAACAAGGCCCTGGACCGGGCCGAGGATCCGCGCGAGACCCTCGACTACTCGTACCAGAAGCAGGTGGAGCTGCTGCAGAAGGTGCGCCGTGGCGTCGCCGATGTGGCCACCTCCCGTAAGCGGCTGGAGCTCCAGCTGACCCAGCTCCAGGGCCAGTCGGCCAAGCTGGAGGAGCAGGGCCGCAAGGCGCTGGCCCTGGGCCGGGAGGACCTGGCCCGGGAGGCGCTCACCCGCCGTGCCGCGCTCCAGCAGCAGGTCAGCGATCTGCAGACGCAGCACCAGACGCTCCAGGGCGAGGAGGAGAAGCTCACCCTGGCCTCCCAGCGGCTGCAGGCCAAGGTGGACGCCTTCCGCACCAAGAAGGAGACCATCAAGGCCACCTACACCGCGGCCCAGGCGCAGACCCGCATCGGCGAGGCCTTCTCCGGTATCTCGGAGGAGATGGGTGACGTCGGCATGGCCATCCAGCGCGCCGAGGACAAGACGGCGCAGCTGCAGGCGCGTGCCGGTGCCATCGATGAACTGCTGGCCTCCGGTGCCCTGGACGACCCCTCGGGCCTGGCCAAGGACGACATCACCGCCGAGCTGGAGCGCCTCTCCGGCGGCAATGATGTGGAGCTGGAGCTGCAGCGGATGAAGGCGGAGCTGGCGGGCGGCGGCGCCGCCAAGCCGGCCATCGAGGGCGGCCAGACCGGCCAGAACCACGCCGCCCAGCCGCAGGACCGCCCGCACTTCGACAAGCAGTGACCCTCCGGCAGACAGGCCGACCGACAGGAGACAGGAGACCGTCATGATCGTGCGGATCATGGGGGAGGGCCAGTGGAAGCTGGACGACAGCCACTTCGCCGAGCTCAACAAGCTCGACGATGAGCTCCTGGAGGAGATGGAGGGCGGTGACGAGGAAGGCTTCCGCCGCGTCCTGGGCGCCCTGCTGGACGCGGTGCGCCGGCTGGGCAGCCCGCTGCCGGACGATGCCCTGGAGCCCTCGGAGCTGATCCTTCCGTCGCCGGACGCCTCCCTGGAGGAGGTCCGCGAGATGCTCAGCGAGGACGGCCTGATCCCGGGCTGACCGCCCGGTTCCCGCACCCCGCGCCCTCGTTCCGCCGGAACGGGGGCGCCGCCGTATGCCGCTGGGTGCCGCCGTATGCCGCCGTATGTCCCGGAGGGAACGTGGTGAACTGGCTGCGCCGCCATCCGCCGGCCGCCGACGCCCTGCTGGCCCTGGCGGTCCTGGTGGCCGTGCTGGTGAGTTCGGTGCTGGGCCGGAATGTCTCCGGCGATCCGCTGCCGCCCTGTTTTGTCGCGCTGTCCGTGGCGGCCTCGGCCTGTCTGCTGGCGCACCGCCGGGCGCCCCGGCTGGTGCTCGCCCTGACCTGTGGGTGCACCGCGCTGGCGGCGGTGCTCACCAGGGACGGCCGGCCGCACACCCAGATCGCGGTCACCGTGGCGATGGCCCTGTTCATCGTCATCTTCCGCACCGAGCGGCCCGCCGCCTGGTGGATCACGGCCGCGACGGTGGGCACGCTGCCCCCGGCGGTGATGCTGCTGGGGCCGCCGCCCTGGTACTCCCAGGAGAACATCGGCCTGGTCGCCTGGATCTGTATGGCCGCGGCGATCGGGGACGCCGGGCGCAGCCGCCGCGCCTTTGTGGCGGCCATCCAGGAACGGGCGGTACGGGCCGAGGCCGGCCGGGAGGAGGAGGCCCGCCGCCGGGTGGCCGAGGAGCGGCTGCGTATCGCCCGGGAGCTGCACGATGTGGTGGCCCATCTGATCGCGCTGGTCAATGTGCAGGCCGGGGTGGCCTCCCATGTCATGGACAGCCGCCCGGACCAGGCCAAGGAGGCGCTGGCCCAGGTGCGCCAGGCCAGCCGCTCGGCGCTGGAGGAACTGCGCACCACCGTGGGGCTGTTGCGGCAGTACGGCGATCCCGAGGCGCCCACCGAACCGGCCCCCGGGCTGGGCACCCTGGGGCAGCTGGTGGACGGGCTCACCCGGGCCGGGCTGGAGGTCGAGGTGCGTACCGAGGGGGCCGGCGACGGGCTGCCCGCGGCGATGGACCTGACCGCCTACCGGGTGATCCAGGAGGCGCTGACCAATGTGCACAAGCATGCGGGCCCCGGTGCCCGGGCCCAAGTGACCATCCGGCGCGGGCCGTTGGAGCTGGTGCTGACCGTGCTGGACGACGGCGGGCGGGCCGGGGCGGCGCCGGCGCCGCCGGCCGGCGGGCATGGGCTGACCGGGATGCGGGAGCGGGTCACCGCGCTGGGCGGCGGCATCGAGACCGGCCCGCGCCGGGACGTCCCCGGCTTCCGGGTGGAAGTACGGCTTCCGCTTCCGGCCGCAATCCGCCCCTGACCCTGGGAAGTTGACCGCCCGGCGGTCTGCTTAGGCTGACCCCATGACCGACCCGTCCTCCGCCATCCGCGTCCTGCTCGCCGACGACCAGGCGCTGCTGCGCAGCGCGTTCCGGGTCCTGGTGGACTCCGAGCCGGATATGCGGGTGGTGGGGGAGGCCGCGGACGGCGCGGAGGCGGTGCGGCTGGCCCGCAGCGAGCGGCCGGATGTGGTGCTGATGGACATCCGGATGCCGGGTACGGACGGGCTGACCGCCACCCGGGAGATCTGCTCCGATCCCCAACTGGCTTCCGTACATGTGGTCATGCTGACCACTTTTGAGATCGACGACTATGTGGTGCGCTCGCTGCGCGCGGGCGCCTGCGGCTTCCTGGGCAAGGGCGCCGAACCGGATGAGCTGCTGGCCGCGATCCGGATCGCGGCGGGCGGCGAGGCGCTGCTGTCGCCCGCCGCCACCAAGGGGCTGATCGCCAGCTTCCTGGCCCAGGGCGACCGAGAGACGGAGGGGGAGCCGGGCGCCCGGCTGGCGGTGCTCACCGGCCGGGAGCGCGAGGTGCTGGCGCAGGTGGCGGCCGGGCTGTCCAACGACGAGATAGGCATCCGGCTCTCGGTGAGCCCGCTGACCGTCAAGACCCATGTCAACCGCGCCATGGCCAAGCTCGGCGCCCGCGACCGGGCCCAACTCGTGGTCATCGCCTATGAGTCGGGCCTGGTACGGCCGCGCGGCTAGCCCTGCGGCAGCGCCAGCATCCGCTCCAGCGCCAGCTTGGAGAAGGCGGCCACCTCGGGGTCCACCTCGATGCGGTTGACCACCTTGCCGTCCGCCAGCGACTCCAGCGCCCAGACCAGGTGCGGCAGATCGATCCGGTTCATGGTGGAGCAGAAGCAGACCGTCTTGTCCAGGAAGACGATCTCCTTGCCCTGGTCCGCGAACCGGTTGGCCAGCCGGCGCACCAGGTTGAGCTCGGTGCCGATGGCCCACTTGGAGCCCGCCGGGGCGGCTTCCAGGGTCTTGATGATGTACTCGGTGGAGCCCACATAGTCCGCGGCCGCCACCACCTCGTGCTTGCACTCCGGGTGCACCAGGACGTTGACGCCCGGGATGCGCTCGCGTACGTCGTTGACCGAGTCGAGCGAGAACCGTCCGTGCACCGAGCAGTGGCCGCGCCACAGGATCATCCTGGCGCCGCGCAGCTCCTCGGCGGTCAGCCCGCCGTTGGGCTTGTGCGGGTTGTAGACGACGCAGTCCTCCAGGGACATGCCCAGGTCGCGGACGGCGGTGTTGCGGCCCAGGTGCTGGTCGGGCAGGAAGAGCACCTTCTCGCCCTGCTCGAAGGCCCAGTTGAGGGCCCGCTGGGCGTTGGAGGAGGTGCAGATGGTGCCGCCGTGCTTGCCGGTGAAGGCCTTGATGTCGGCGGAGGAGTTCATATACGAGACGGGCACCGTGGTCTCGGCGATGCCCGCCTCGGTGAGCACGTCCCAGCACTCGGCGACCTGCTCCGCGGTGGCCATGTCGGCCATCGAGCAGCCGGCGGCCAGGTCCGGGAGGACCACCTGCTGGCGGTCGTTGGTCAGGATGTCGGCGGACTCGGCCATGAAGTGCACACCGCAGAAGACGATGTACTCGGCCTCCGGCCGGGCGGCCGCGTCCCGGGCCAGCTTGAAGGAGTCGCCGGTGACATCGGCGAACTCGATGACCTCGTCGCGCTGGTAGTGGTGGCCCAGGATGAAGACCTTGTCCCCGAGCTTCGCCTTGGCCGCGCGGGCCCGCTCCACCAGGTCCGGGTCGGAGGGCGCCGGCAGATCGCCGGGGCACTCGACGCCTCGCTCGCTCCGGGGGTCGGACTCCCGGCCCAGCAGCAGGAGGGCGAGGGGGGTGGGCTGGACATCCAAGGGCTGGGCGGTGGTCACGACACGCACCCTTTCTGTTCTGCGGGACGGCCGGGACGGCCTTGTCGTCAATTTGACGCTATTTATCATAACCGCTTCGTGTCAGTTTGACGATGGCCATTGCGTCGATGTGACGCATTCCTGGCCCACGCGATGCGGCGCCATCGTGTGCGAGCATGGACGATGACGAAGACGACTGCGGAGAACGGTCCGAGCCCGGAATGAATCCGCGGCACCGCCGGTTGCAGCCAAGGGCAAGCAGTCCAAGCAGTCCGCAACAACCCGGGAGTGAAGCAGATGTCCGTTCAGGACGAGAAGACCACTGTGAGCGACGGCATCCTCCTGTCCGACGCCGCGGCCGCCAAGGTCAAGAGCCTGCTGGAGCAGGAAGGCCGGGATGACCTCGCCCTGCGCGTCGCCGTTCAGCCCGGTGGCTGCTCCGGCCTGCGCTACCAGCTCTTCTTCGACGAGCGCTCGCTCGACGGCGATGTCGTCAAGGAGTTCGACGGCGTCAAGGTGGTCACCGACCGGATGAGCGCCCCGTACCTGGGCGGCGCCTCCATCGACTTTGTGGACACCATCGAGAAGCAGGGGTTCACCATCGACAACCCCAACGCCACCGGCTCCTGCGCCTGCGGCGACTCCTTCAGCTGAGCCGTACCACACCCCTGAGGGCGGCCCCCGGACCCCGGGCGGCCGCCCTCGGGTGTATCCCGGGCCTCAGGCCCGCTGCGGCACCGGCTCCCCGGTCACCGCGTCCACCACCCGGCGGCCGTCCAGCGGCCGGTCCAGCTTCACCACCTGCTCAAACCGCTTGGCAATCATGATGCAGGGCCGCTCCGGCCGCTGCCGCACCCCCGTCACCCGCACCAGCGCCGCGGCCGAGGACTCCTGGGCGGAGGCCGAGTAGTCGGCACACACCCCGCCCCAGAAGCGCAGGGTCAGCCGCCTGCCGTCCACCCCATAGGACTCCACCCGCATCGGGGTCACCTTCGGCGGCGACGACGAGGGCCCGCCGGAAGCCGGGGCGGACGGCACCCGTATAGAGCGGGGATCAACGGCCGGCTGCACCACGGTCACCGTGCCCTGGCTGTCCGCCGCGCCCGGCACCCGCACCTCGAACAGCCAGGACGGCACCAGGGCCGGGCGCCCGGCGACATCAAGGGCGGCCAGCGCATACCTGGCGCCCGTCACCGGCACCGGATCCCTTGGCGCCCCGCAGGTGGGACGGCCGTCCCCGGGGTCCTGCCCCAGCGGCACCGGAGTGGCACAGCCGCCGATGCCGCCCTGGCCGGTACCGGCCCCCCGGTTGAGCTCCGCCAGCGCCCGGTCCGCCGGAACCAGCGGATACACCGCGTCCTTACGGGGCATCACCAGCTGCCCGCTGCCACCGGACGGCCGCCCGTCCGGGCCGATCTCCAGGGTGGTCCGCCAGCCATGGGTGGGCACCGAGTCCAGCACCGGATCGGCGTCCGCCAGCCGCACCGTGCCAAAGGTGCGATGGGCGTCCAGTGCGGCACCCTCCTGGCCCAGCGCCCTGAGCACCGGCAGCGCCGCGCTCCTCGCCTTCTCCTCCGGCACCGGATGCGCCGCCGCCGGCTCCCCGGGACCGCCCGGGGGATCGTGCGGAACCGGGCAGGCGTCCCCGGCGCGCCGCTCGGGCCCCGCGCCCGGCGGACGCTCACAGGGCTTGCCGCCGGGCAGGCCCTGACGGGCGTACGACCAGTGGCCCCGGCCGTCCACCCGCAGCACCGGCCCCGAGGCACCGTCCACCGTCCAGACGCCCGCCGCCTGCCGGGGCGTACCGTCCACGCCCAGCGCCCGGGCCAGGGCCGCCACCGCCTCCCGGGATACCTCGGCGGACCGGTACACCGGGGCGCTGCGCGGGCCGTCCGGCAGCCTGCCCTCGGCCCGGTAGCGCACCCCGTTGGGGTCGGGCTCGCCCACCGCGATGCCCTGCGGCGGCCCGCCGCCCGGCCGGTAACCGTCCAGCGCCAGCGGCGGGGGCGCCGCCGCTTCGCCGCCGGTGGCCCGGCCGCCGTCACCACCGCCACCGCCCGCCGTGGCGGCCCAGTACGCGCCGCCGCCCCCGGCCAGCAGCACCGCCGCCGCGACCGAGGCGACCAGCCAGGGTGAATGCCCGCGCCGCCGTTCCTCCGGGGTGGTGTCCTCGGTGCTCACCGCATCGCTCCTTCCCTCCGCCCGTGCCTGGAACGGCAGTTGGACGGAGGACGGGAGCGGCCGGTTCCACCCCGTTGGACCGGGCCTCAGTCCCCGTACTCCGACATCCCGTCCAGCAGCCGGGCCGAACGCGGGGGCACCACCACGCCCCGGATCAGCGACAGCGAGGTGCCCTCCGGCAAGGGGCCGCGCGGGGCGGACGGGCCGTGGCCGGCCCAGTGCGGTGCCATCCGGGCACAGTCCCTGCGCAGGTCCGCCAGCGACTCGGGCTCGGACAGGACCGGAGTGATGTGCTTCACAGGCTTCGGCATGCCCGCACCGTACTCACCGTCCGCGGCCCGGAGAAAGGCCGCCCGCCGGGCAGATCCGGCCACTCTTGGGCGGCCGGCGCCGGATCCTCCATCGATGCTCCAGCGGGGAGGCTGTAGCGTGGTCTGGCTTTTGTCCCGTACTCCACCACCGACTCGCCCCGCAGGGAGCAGACCCTCGTGCGTATCGCCGTCACCGGCTCCATCGCCACCGACCACCTGATGACCTTCCCCGGCCGTTTCGCCGATCAGCTCGTGGCGGACCAGCTGCACACGGTTTCCCTCTCCTTCCTCGTAGACGAGCTGGAGGTCCGTCGCGGCGGCGTCGGCCCCAACATCTGCTTCGGCATGGGCGTGCTCGGCCTGCGCCCGGTGCTGGTCGGCGCGGCCGGCCAGGACTTCGCCGACTACCGGGCCTGGCTGGACCGCCATGGCGTGGACACCGCCTCGGTGCATATCTCCGAGGTGCTGCACACCGCGCGCTTCGTCTGCACCACGGACGCCGACCACAACCAGATCGCCTCCTTCTACACCGGCGCCATGAGCGAGGCCCGCCAGATCGAGCTGCAGCCGGTGGCCGACCGGGTCGGCGGCCTGGACCTGGTGCTCATCGGGGCCGACGACCCCGAGGCGATGCTGCGCCACACCGAGGAGTGCCGCACCCGGGGCATCCCCTTCGCCGCGGACCCCTCCCAGCAGCTGGCCCGGATGGACGGTGACGACATCCGGCAGCTGATCGACGGCGCCACCTATCTGTTCACCAATGAGTACGAGCGGGCGCTGACCGAGACCAAGACCGGCTGGACCGGCGAGGAGATCCTCGCCAAGGTGGGCACCCGGATCACCACGCTGGGCTCGCGCGGGGTGCGCATCGAGCGGGTGGGGGAGCCGGACATAGAGGTCGGCTGCGCCCAGGAGGAGGCCAAGGTCGATCCGACCGGCGTCGGCGACGCCTTCCGCGCGGGCTTCCTGGCCGGGCTGACCTGGCAGCTGTCCCTGGAGCGGGCCGCCCAGGTGGGCTGCATGCTGGCGACCCTGGTCATCGAGACGCTGGGCACCCAGGAGTACGAGCTGCGGCGCGGCCACTTCATGGAGCGCTTCGCCAAGGCGTACGGGGCGGACGCGGCGGCCGAGGTCCAGGCGCACCTGGCCTGACCGCCCGGTGGGCGGGCACGCCCCTGCGGGGCGCCGTCCGCCCACCCGCCCGATTGCCCTGCAGCCCGGTGACGTTGGCGGTAACGGGCGGGCGGGTGGGTGAAACCCGCCGCGGAGCGGCGGACTCAGACCCGGCGCCGCACCCGGTACGCGACCCCGCCCTCCACCGCCTCCTCGCCCACATACTCGTGGCCGCACATCTCGCACCACGCCGGGATATCCAGCCGCGCCGCGGAGTCATCGGACAGCACCCGGACGACACCCCCAACCTCCACGGAACCGATCACCTTCGCCAGCTCGATCACCGGAATCGGACACCGCTTCCCGAGCGTGTCGAGCACCAGCTCAGCCGGATCGCCACTGGCAGAAGTGGGAACCCCCGTCCGCACCCCCAGCTGCTCCCGCACCCCCGCCACCGCCCCCGGCAGTACATCGAGGAACCGTTCCACATCCTCCGCGGCCGTCCCCCAGGGCAGCGAAACCCGCACATTCCCCTCCGACAACACCCCCATCGCCCGCAGCACATGGCTGGGTGTCAAGGTGCTGGAGGTGCAGGACGACCCGGACGAAACCGAAAAGCCCGCTTGGTCCAGGGCATGCAGCAGCGCCTCCCCGTCCACATACAGACAGGAGAACGTCACCAGGTGAGGCAGCCGCCGCACCGGATCGCCCACCACCTCCGCATCCGGCACCAGCTCCGGCACCCGTACCCGCACCCGCTCCACCAACTCCCGCAGCCGGGCGCCCTCCTGGGCCGCCTCCTGCCGCACCGCCCGCAGCGAGGCCGCCGCCGCCACCACGGCGGGCAGATTGGGGAAGCCCGGCGCCCGCCCCGACTCCCGTTCGTCGGACGGACCGGCAACCGCGTACCGCACCCCCTTGCGCACCGCCAGCAGCCCCACCCCCGAGGGCCCGCCCCATTTGTGCGCGCTGGCCGCCAGCAGTGACCAGTCACCGGCCACCGGCCCCCAGCCCAGCGACTGGGCCGCGTCCACCAGCAGCGGCACCCCCACCGCCCGGCAGGCCTCGGCCACTTCGGCCACCGGCTGCTCGGTGCCCACCTCATGATTGGCGGACTGCAGCACCGCCAGCGCGGTGTCCGGCCGCAGCGCCTGGGCGTAGGCGCCCACCCCCACCCGCCCGGTGCGCTCCACCGCCACCCTGGTCACCGTGCCCCCCGCGGCCTCCAGCACCTCGGCGGAGTGCAGTACGGCGGAGTGCTCCACCGCCGAGACCACCAGATGGCGGCCCACCCGGCGGCGCCCGGCCAGCGCCCCGGCAATCCCCTCGTGCAGGGCGCGCGTCCCCGAAGGAGTGAATACGAGTTCGTCCGGGCGACAGCCCACCGCCTCCGCGGCGGCCTCCCGCGCGGCGTCCAGCAGCAGCCGGGCCCGGCGCCCCTCGCGGTAGAGGCGGGCCGGGTCGGCCCAGCCCTCGTCCAGGGCGGCCAGCAGCGCCTGCCGGGCCACGGGGTGCAGGGGAGCGGCGGAAGCGGCATCGAAGTAAGGCACGTGGGAACGCTAACTCCCCATGTCACGGCTGTCTCCCCAAGGGCTGACGGACCGCCGGACAGCCCCCGGAGCGGGAGATTCCACCGGTTCGGGCATCGGTCCGGCGCGTTGGGCACCCTCCCCGCGCGGCCCCAAATAGCGTCCAGTAGGGTTTGGTCCGCATAAACATCCAAACCCTGCCCGCAGCGGGCCGGCGACCGAAACAGACGGCCGCAGCCGGCCGCGCGGGCGAGACTCTCGGGAAGGCGCTACGTGAGTCCCAACGGCTCCGACCGCTCGTCGCGGCGCCCGGTGCGGCGGAAGCTGCTGCAGGCGCTGGCCGCGGGCGCTGTCCTGGCGACCGCCACCGGTTGCACATCGAAGGACTTCCCCCGCCTCGGAATGCCCACTCCCGTCACGGAAGAGGCGCCGCGGATCCTCTCCCTGTGGCAGGGCTCCTGGGCCGCCGCCCTCGCGGTCGGCGTCCTGGTGTGGGGTCTGATCCTGTGGAGCGTCATCTTCCACCGGCGCAGCCGGAGCAAGGTCGAGGTTCCCGTCCAGACCCGGTACAACATGCCTCTTGAGGCGCTGTACACCGTGGTTCCGATCCTCATCGTCTCGGTGCTCTTCTACTTCACCGCTCGCGATGAGAACAAGCTCCTCACCAACCCGGACAAGCCCAAGCACGTCATCAACGTGGTGGGCTACCAGTGGAGCTGGGGCTTCAACTACCTGGAGAACGTCCAGGGCCAGCCCGCCGGCCAGCCGCTTCGCAAGATCAAGGAGCTGGACGCGGTCCCGGACCGGTTCCTGAACAAGGCCCCGGCCAACGCCAACGGCGTCTACGACTACGGCATTCCGGGCACCCGGAACCCGCAGAACAACATGCCGGGCCCGACCCTGTGGCTGCCCAAGGGCGAGTCGGTCGAGTTCGTGCTCACCTCGCGGGACGTCATCCACTCCTTCTGGGTGCTCCCGTTCCTGATGAAGCAGGACGTCATCCCGGGTCACACCAATAGCTTCACGGTGACCCCGACCAGGGAGGGCACCTTCCGGGGCAAGTGCGCCGAGCTCTGCGGACAGGACCACTCGCGGATGCTCTTCAACGTCAAGGTCGTCTCGCCTCAGCGCTACCAGCAGCACCTGAAGGACCTGGCCGCGAAGGGCCAGACCGGATACATCCCGGCCGGCATCGCGCAGACGGATCACGCGAAGAACGCGGAGACCAAGAACAAGTGAGCATCCTCAACGAACCCCAGGGTGCCGCCGGATCAGCCACGGCAGCACCGCCTGTACGCACCAAGCAGCCAGGCAACCAGGTGGTCAAGTGGCTGACCACCACGGACCACAAGACCATCGGTACGATGTACCTGGTCACGTCGTTCGCGTTCTTCTGCATCGGCGGCGTGATGGCGCTGCTGATGCGCGCCGAACTCGCCCGTCCCGGCACGCAGATCATGTCGAACGAGCAGTTCAACCAGGCGTTTACGATGCACGGCACGATCATGCTGCTGATGTTCGCGACGCCGCTGTTCGCCGGTTTCGCGAACTGGATCATGCCGCTGCAGATCGGCGCCCCCGATGTGGCGTTCCCGCGGCTGAACATGTTCGCCTACTGGCTCTACCTGTTCGGCTCGCTGATCGCGGTGGGCGGCTTCCTCACCCCGCAGGGTGCGGCCGACTTCGGTTGGTTCGCCTACTCGCCGCTGTCCGACGCGGTCCACTCGCCGGGCGTCGGTGCCGACATGTGGATCATGGGTCTGGCCTTCTCCGGCTTCGGCACCATCCTCGGCTCGGTCAACTTCATCACCACGATCATTTGCATGCGCGCACCGGGCATGACCATGTTCCGCATGCCGATCTTCGTCTGGAACGTGCTGCTGACCGGTGTGCTGGTCCTGCTGGCCTTCCCGGTGCTGGCCGCCGCGCTGTTCGCCCTGGAGGCGGACCGCAAGTTCGGGGCCCATATCTTCGACCCGGCCAATGGCGGTTCACTGCTGTGGCAGCACCTCTTCTGGTTCTTCGGCCACCCAGAGGTGTACATCATCGCGCTGCCGTTCTTCGGCATCATCTCCGAGGTCATTCCGGTCTTCTCCCGTAAGCCGATGTTCGGTTACTGGGGTCTGATCGCGGCGACGATTTCCATCGCCGGTCTCTCGGTGACCGTGTGGGCGCACCACATGTATGTCACCGGCGGTGTACTGCTGCCGTTCTTCTCCTTTATGACGTTCCTTATCGCGGTCCCGACCGGTGTGAAGTTCTTCAACTGGATCGGCACCATGTGGAAGGGCTCGCTGTCCTTCGAGACTCCGATGCTCTGGGCCGTCGGCTTCCTGATCACCTTCACCTTCGGTGGTCTGACCGGTGTCATCCTGGCCTCGCCGCCGATGGACTTCCACGTCTCCGACTCGTACTTCGTGGTCGCGCACTTCCACTACGTCATCTTCGGCACCGTGGTGTTCGCGATGTTCTCCGGATTCCACTTCTGGTGGCCGAAGTTCACCGGCAAGATGCTGGACGAGCGCCTGGGCAAGATCACCTTCTGGACGCTGTTCGT
Organism: Streptomyces orinoci; assembly: GCF_003121295.1. Lineage (GTDB taxonomy): Bacteria > Actinomycetota > Actinomycetes > Streptomycetales > Streptomycetaceae > Streptomyces > Streptomyces orinoci. Next base: position 131,770 of record NZ_PHNC01000029.1, on the reverse strand, counting down.
GGGCTTCCACGGCACCTTCCTGGTGCAGCACTGGCTGGGTGCCGAGGGCATGCCCCGCCGTTACGCGGACTACCTGGCCGCCGACGGCTTCACCACGCTGAACACCATCTCCACCATCAGCTCCTTCCTGCTGGGCCTGTCGATCCTGCCGTTCTTCTACAACGTCTGGAAGACCGCCAAGTACGGCAAGAAGGTCGAGGTGGACGACCCGTGGGGCTACGGCCGTTCGCTGGAGTGGGCGACCTCCTGCCCGCCGCCGCGGCACAACTTCCTCACCCTGCCGCGGATCCGTTCCGAATCCCCGGCGTTCGACCTGCACCACCCCGAGATCGCGGCGCTCGAACTCGAGGAAAACCTCGCTGACAAGGCCCTCGTGGGTGGCAAGGAGGCCGGCAAGTGAAGATCCAAGGCCGGATGTTCCTCTGGCTCTCCGTCTTCATCCTCGCCATGGCGATCGTCTATGGCGTGTGGTCCAAGGAGCCCGCGGGTGCCACCGCGCTCTTCCTGGCCTTCGGCCTGTGCGTCATGGTCGGCTACTACCTGGCGTTCACCGCGCGCCGGGTGGACGCCGGGGCCCAGGACGACAAGAACGCGGACGTCGCCGACGACGCCGGTGAGCTGGGCTTCTTCGCCCCGCACAGCTGGCAGCCGCTGTTCCTGGCCATCGGTGGTGCCTTCGCCTTCCTGGCCCTCGCGCTGGGCTGGTGGCTGCTGTACTTCTCGGCTCCGCTGATCGCCGTCGGCCTGTTCGGCTGGGTCTTCGAGTTCTACCGCGGCGAGAACCAGAACCAGTAGGTTCCGCGACGCTCCACCGGGCCCCGCACATCCGTCAGGGTGTGCGGGGCCCGGTGCATTTCATGGGGCGTTACCCGTTTGCAGTCACCCCACGGGCCGCCGGGCGGGAACCTTCCTACGGTTGGACCATGAGCCACTCACCTCGCCGCCGCACGGTGTCCGGCGGCGTACTGCTGTTGGTCTGCCTGGCGTTGGGGGGCACCGGGTGCGGCTCCGCCAACCCGCTCGCCGAACAGCCCTACGACGCCACCGACCAGGTCTCGCTGGCCGCCGGCCAGGAGGGCGGCAAGGCCGACCCCAGCAAGCCGCTGGAGGTCACCGCCAGCGGCGACGACCGGATCACCGATGTCACCGCCACCGACGCCGCCGGGCGCTATCTGGCGGGGGAGCTGGACCCGGACGGCTCACGCTGGCACAGCACCGCCGCGCTGGCGGCCGGCGCCCGCTACACGGTGCGGGTGAGCACGGAGGACGAGGACGGGGCCCAGGGGCGCCGTACGCTGGATTTCGAGACCGGCCCGGCCACCCGCCTGCTCACCGTCACCTTCGGCCCCAAGAGCGGCACCTATGGCGTCGGACAGCCCGTCACCGCCGAACTGAGCACCCCCATCCAGGACCCCGCCTCCCGGGCGGTCATCGAACACGCCCTGCGGGTGGAGTCCCAGCCCCGGGTGCAGGGCGCCTGGCACTGGGTCAACAACCGGGTGCTGCACTACCGGCCGAAGGAGTTCTGGCCCGCGCACGCGGTCATCGATGTGCATGCCGCCCTGGAGGGCATCAGGATCGGCGGCGGCCTCTACGGCGGCCCGGCCAAGCCGATCCGGCTGACCACCGGCGACCGGGTGGAGGCCATCACCGACGCCGCCGGGCACTATATGACGGTGCTGAAGAACGGCGAGGAGATCCGCTCCATCCCGGTCACCACCGGCAAGCCCGGATACGCCACCCGCAACGGGGTCAAGGTGGTCCTCGGCCAGGAATCCTTCGTACGGATGCGCGGCGCCACCATCGGCATCGCCGAGGGCAGCGAGGACTCCTACGACCTGCCGGTCTACTGGGCCACCAGGGTCACCTGGAGCGGTGAGTACGTCCATGCCGCGCCCTGGTCCGAGGGCTCCCAGGGCGCGGACAACGTCAGCCATGGCTGCACCGGGATGTCCACCGAGAACGCCAAGTGGTTCTTCGACAATGTCCGGGTCGGCGATGTGGTCCGGGTGATCAACAGCGCGGGCGCCACGATGACGCCGTTCGACAACGGCTTCGGCGACTGGAACATGTCGTGGAAGGAGTGGCGGCAGGGGAGCGCGCTGGCGGCGGGCAAGCGGGAGGGTTCTTCTCCGGCGGACGCGGCCCGCCTGCGCCCCGCCCTCTGACGGGACGCCCGCCGGCCGGACCGCTCCTACGAGGCCACCGCCAGCCGCTGGCGCAGCACCCGCGCCAGCGCCTCGGCCAGGGCCACCGGGTCGATGGGGTGGGTCACCGCCGCCTCGGCCCGGCTCCAGGTGGCCAGCCAGGCGTCCTGCGGCCGGCCGATCAGCACCACCACCGGGGGGCAGCGGAAGATCTCGTCCTTGAGCTGCCGGCAGACCCCCATGCCACCGGCCGGCGCGGTCTCCCCGTCCAGCACACAGACATCGATCCGGCGCTCCTGGAGGGTGCTGAGCACCGCCGGAAGGGTGGCGCACTCCACATACTCCAGCTCCGGCAGATCCGGCGCCGGACGGCGCCCGGCGGCCAGCCGCACCTGCTCGCGGGTGCTCGAGTCATCGCTGTAGACCAGGACCGTGGCCGTCGGCTGCATCGTTCCTCCGTGCTTGTTCGGCAAGGGCGGACTGCTGCGCCGGATGCTACTGGGGAAATCCCCGCCGGAGGAGGGTGCGTCAAGCGGTGGAAAAGCCCCGACGGGCCGTCAGCGCGGCCTGCCCCGGCCGCCCTTCCCCCTTAAGAGGGACCGCTGTATGACCGGTGGGCTCCGCCGTACGAGCAGGGCATACGCTCTTGACACACCGAACGGCACCCCCCGGAGTGAGCGCGAGATAAGCGACCGACATAATGTCGGTCGTGGCGACAGCAACAGCAGTAGATACCGGGCACGCGCACCCCTCGGTCAACCGACCGAACCTCACCAGCGTCGGAACCATCATCTGGCTGAGTTCCGAGCTGATGTTCTTCGCGGCCCTCTTCGCGATGTACTTCACCCTTCGTTCGGTGACCGGCGCCGCCCACTGGAAGGACATGGCGTCGTCACTGAACGTTCCGTTCTCGGCGACTAACACCACGATCCTGGTGCTCTCCTCGCTCACCTGCCAGCTCGGCGTTTTCGCCGCCGAGCGCGGTGATGTGAAGAAGCTGCGCACCTGGTTCGCGATCACCTTCGTGATGGGCGCCATCTTCATCGGTGGCCAGATCTTCGAGTACACCGACCTGGTCAAGAAGGACGGGCTCTCGCTCTCCTCCGACCCGTACGGCTCGGCGTTCTATCTGACGACCGGCTTCCACGGACTGCATGTGACCGGCGGCCTCATCGCCTTCCTGCTGGTCCTGGGCAGGACGTACGCGGCCAAGAGGTTTACGCACCACCAGGCGACGGCGGCCATCGTCGTGTCCTACTACTGGCACTTCGTCGACGTGGTCTGGATCGGCCTCTTCGCCACGATCTACTTGATCAAGTAATCGGTCCCGTCACCGGACCAACCAGACCCGCATCGACGCAGAAGATCCTGACACCGGGGTAATCCGTGAAAAAGCTCTCCGCACGACGACGCCATCCGCTGGCGGCGGTCGTCGTCCTACTCTTCGCGCTGGCGGTAACCGGGGGGCTGTACGCCGCGTTCGCGCCGGCCAGCACGGCCAAGGCCGATGATTCCGCCCAGTCCCTCGCCATCGAGGAGGGCAAGAAGCTCTACTCGACGGGGTGCGCCACCTGCCACGGCATCGGCGGTCAGGGCACCTCTGACGGCCCCAGCCTGGTCGGTGTGGGCTCCGCGGCCGTGGACTTCCAGGTGGGCACCGGCCGTATGCCGGCCCAGCAGCCCGGTGCCCAGGTGCCGCGCAAGAAGAAGATCTACTCGCAGGCCGAGATCGACCAGCTGGCCGCGTACATCGCCTCCCTGGGCGCCGGTCCCTCGGTTCCGACCAAGGACCAGTACAGCCCGAACGGTGCGGACATCGCCAAGGGCGGGGAGCTCTTCCGTACCAACTGCGCGCAGTGCCACAACGCCACCGGCAAGGGTGGCGCCCTCTCGAACGGCAAGTTTGCGCCGAGCCTTGAGGACGTCGACCCCAAGCACATCTACGAGGCCATGCAGACCGGCCCGCAGAACATGCCCTCCTTCCCCGACACGACCATGTCGGAGAAGAACAAGAAGGACATCATCGCGTACCTCGACGCGGTAGACACCAAGAAGTCGGAGAACCCGGGCGGTCTCGAACTGGGCGGTCTCGGCCCGGTCAGTGAGGGTCTGTTCGCGTGGATCTTCGGCCTGGGTGCTCTGGTCGCCGTCGCCATCTGGGTCGCCGCCCGGACCGCAAAGGCCAAGAAGTCATGAGTAGCCAAGACATTCCAGAAGAGTCCCTGCCCAGCACGCAGGGCGCCGCGCACCAAGGTGCCGTGGTCAGTGGCGAAGACCCCTTCGCCGACCCGGGCCTGCCGCCGCACGAGCACCGCATCCAGGACATCGACGAACGGGCCGCCAAGCGCTCCGAGCGCGTGGTCGCGTTCCTGTTCACCCTGTCCATGCTGGCCACGGTCGGCTTTATCGTCGCCTACCTGGCCATCCCGGTCGACAAGAACATCTATGTGTTCCCGATCGGCCACATCAGCGCGCTGAACTTCTCCCTGGGCCTGTCCCTGGGCGTGGCGCTGTTCTGCATCGGCGCGGGCGCCGTCCACTGGGCGCGCACCCTGATGTCCGATGTCGAGGTCGCCGACGAGCGTCACCCGATCGAGGCTTCGCCCGAGGTCAAGGCCAAGGTTCTGGCCGACTTCGCGGACGGCGCCCGGGAGTCGGCGCTGGGCCGTCGCAAGCTGATCCGCAACACCATGTTCGGTGCGCTGGCCATGTTCCCGCTCTCCGGCGTGTTCCTGCTGGGCGGTCTCGGCCCCAAGCCGGGCACCAAGCTCCGCAAGACCAAGTGGTCCGCGGGCAAGATGCTGATCAACCAGAACACCATGCAGCCGCTGCGTCCGGAGGACGTCCAGGTCGGTTCGCTGACCTTCGCCATGCCCGAGGGCATGTCGGAGGAGGACCACGACTTCCAGCAGGAGATCGCCAAGGCGGCCCTGATGATCGTCCGGCTCCGTCCGGAGAACATCAAGGACAAGCGTGAGCTGGACTGGTCGGTGGACGGCATTGTCGCCTTCTCCAAGATCTGCACCCATGTGGGCTGCCCGATCAGCCTCTACGAGCAGCAGACGCACCATGTGCTGTGCCCGTGTCACCAGTCCACCTTCGACCTCTCGGACGGCGGACGCGTGATCTTCGGCCCTGCCGGACACCCGCTGCCGCAGTTGCAGATCAAGGTCAACGACAAGGGCTACCTCGAGGCGATGGGCGACTTCCCGGAGCCCGTCGGTCCTGCCTTCTGGGAGCGCGGATGAGTACTACAGAGCAGCGCCGCAAGGCGCCCGCCGGCGAGCGGGTGGCCGACTGGGCGGATGGCCGACTGGGCATCTACAGCCTGGCCAAGGCCAATATGCGCAAGATCTTCCCGGACCACTGGTCCTTTATGCTGGGCGAGGTCTGCCTCTACAGCTTCCTGATCATCATCCTCACGGGTGTGTATCTGACGCTGTTCTTCCACCCCAGCATGGAAGAGGTCGTCTACCACGGCTCCTATGTGCCCCTGCAGGGCGTGCGGGTCTCGGAGGCGTTCAACTCCACCATGCACATCAGCTTCGATGTGCGCGGTGGTCTGCTGATCCGTCAGATCCACCACTGGGCCGCGCTGGTCTTCCTGGCCGGCATGTTCGTGCACATGATGCGCGTCTTCTTCACCGGCGCCTTCCGCAAGCCGCGTGAGATCAACTGGCTGTTCGGCTTCCTGCTGTTCGTCCTCGGCGTGTTCACCGGCTTCACCGGCTACTCGCTCCCGGACGACCTGCTCTCCGGCACCGGTGTCCGCTTCACCGAGGGCGCCATCCTGTCCGTGCCGGTGGTCGGCACGTACATCTCGATGTTCCTCTTCGGCGGCGAGTTCCCCGGCGCGGACATCGTGCCGCGGTTCTACTCGATCCACATCCTGCTGCTGCCGGGCATCATGCTCGGCCTTGTGGTGGCCCACCTGATCCTGGTCATCTACCACAAGCACACGCAGTTCCCCGGCCCCGGCCGGACCGAGAAGAACGTGGTCGGCATGCCGCTGCTGCCGGTCTACATGGCCAAGGCCGGAGGCTTCTTCTTCCTGGTCTTCGGTGTGATCGCGGCGGTGGCGGCACTGGCCACCATCAACCCGATCTGGGACTTCGGCCCGTACCGGCCGGACCATGTGTCCACCGGCGCCCAGCCCGACTGGTACATGGGCTTCGCCGAGGGCCTGGTCCGTGTGATGCCGGGCTGGGAGATCAATGTCGCGGGCCACACCCTGGTCCTGGGTGTGTTCATCCCGATCGTGATCTTCCCGCTGGTGCTGATCGCCATCGGCATCTACCCCTTCATCGAGTCCTGGGTCACCGGCGACAAGCGGGAGCACCACCTGCTGGACCGCCCGCGCAACGCCCCGACCCGCACCGCGTTCGGCGCCGCCTGGATCGCCGAGTACTTTGTGCTGCTGATCGGTGGTGGCAACGACCTGTGGGCCACCCACTTCCACCTGTCGATCAACTCGATCACCTGGTTCGTCCGGATCGCGTTCTTCGTGGTGCCGGTGCTGGTCTTCATCGCCACCAAGCGGGTCTGCCTGGGCCTGCAGCGGCGTGACCGGGACAAGGTGCTGCACGGTCGCGAGACCGGCATCATCAAGCGCCTGCCGCACGGTGAGTTCATCGAGGTGCACGAGCCGCTCAGCCAGGACCAGCTGCACACCCTCACCGCGCATGAGCAGCCCAGGCCGCTCGAGCTGGAGCCCGAGGTGGATGAGAACGGCGTCGCCCGCAAGGCGGGCGCCGGCCAGAAGCTGCGGGTCAAGCTGTCCCGGGGCTTCTACGGCGAGGGATCGCAGATCCCCAAGCCCACCGCGGAGGAATACCAGGAGATCACCAGCGGCCACGGCCACCACTGATCGACTGATCCGACCCCGCTGACCGCCACAGCGAAGAGCCCCGTCCACTGTATGGACGGGGCTCTTCGCCGTTCCCGGGCTGGATAGGCTGGACGGCACGGAACGGCACCCGAGGCGCGTGCCCGAAACCAGGAGTGTGGACCATGAACGTTGCGACCCCGGCAGGCGGCGAGCGCGCGGTGGCCCTTTCCTGGCCGGGCGTGCTGGAGGCCCTGCTCAACCGGGTGGACCTGGACGCGGACAGCACCGCCTGGGCGATGGACCGCATCATGCGCGGCCAGGCCACCGACGCCCAGATCGCCGGGTTCGCCATGGCGCTGCGGGCCAAGGGTGAGACGGTGGCCGAGATCAGCGGGCTGGTCCGGGCGATGTACCAGCACGCCCGGCTGATCGAGGTGCCCGGGCCCAGCGTGGACATCGTGGGCACCGGCGGCGACGGCGCCAAGACCGTCAATATCTCCACCATGTCCGCCATCGTGGTGGCCGGTACCGGCGCCACGGTGGTCAAGCACGGCAGCCGGGCGGCCTCCTCCGCCAGCGGCGCCTCGGACGTCCTGGAGAAGCTGGGCGTCAACCTGGACCTGAGTCCGCGGCGGGTGGCCGAGGTGGCCCGGGAGGCCGGGATCACCTTCTGCTTCGCGGTGAACTTCCACCCCGCGCTGCGCCATGTGGCGGCGGCCCGGCGGGAGTTGGGGGTGCGCACCACCTTCAATGTGCTCGGTCCGCTGACCAACCCGGCCCGGGTGAAGGCCCAGGCCACCGGGGTGGCGGACGCCCGGATGGCACCCATCCTGGCCGGGGTGCTGGCCGAACGGGGCTCCTCTGCGCTGGTGTTCCGGGGTGACGACGGGCTGGACGAGCTGACCACCACCGCCACCTCCCGGGTCTGGGTGGTCCGCGATGGCCGCGTCCACGAGGAGCCCTTCGACCCGCGCGAGGTGGGCATCGACCTGGTGCCGGTGGAGGCGCTGCGCGGTGCGGACGCCTCGTACAACGCGGATGTGGCCCGCCGGCTGCTGGCCGGGGAGCGGGGTCCGGTACGGGACGCGGTGCTGCTCAACTCGGCGGCGGCGCTGGTGGCTCTGTCGCCGGCGGACGCACCGCTGACCGAGCAGATCGCGGCGGCCCTCGACCGCGCGGCCCACTCCCTGGACTCGGGCGCGGCCCGCCGCGTCCTGGACCGCTGGGTAACGGCCAGCAACGCGTAGCACGGGCGCGCCCCGTCAGGGGCGCGGGGAACTGCGCGAGCAACCACGGGCGGGCCGCACCCAGAACGCGACGGGTGCGCCCCGTCAGGGGCGCGGGGAACTGCGCGAGCAACCACGGGCGGGCCGCACCCGCAAGGCGACGGGGGAACCCCAAGCCCACTATGCGGACAGCTCTTTGGCGAACCCGGCGAAGCGTATGGCATACTCCCGGCCAGGTCACGAGTGACAGCGACACAGGCCCCGGCCCGCTGTCCGGCAACCCTCCGTCCGTGGCGGGGTGCCCCGGGTGATGACCGGGCCGCAGGCAGCGAGGTCTGCGGCAAGCGCGGATCCCTCGCCAGGGATCCTGGTCGTCGAGGGAGATCCTTCCGTGAACCAGCGAATGCGCTAGGGCTGCAAGCCCCTTGCAAGCCCTATTCCGCACCCCCTTCACCAACGCACCCGCTTCGCTTGCCCCTTACGGGAGTTCACCATGCCGCTGTCCGCTGCCGTTTCCGCCCCGCTGCCCGTTCTGGGGCGAGATGTCCTGGTGCCGCTGGCCGATGGAAGCGAGGTGACCTACGCGGCGCTGGACTACGCGGCCAGCGCACCGGCCCTGCAACGGGTATGGGACGAAGTCGCCGCGTACGCGCCGTACTACGGCAGTGTGCACCGGGGTGCGGGCTACCTCTCCAGGCTGTCCACCGAACTGTTCGAGAACAGCCGCCGCACCGTCGCGGAGTTCCTCGGCTGCCGCCCGGACGACCAGGTGGTCTTCACCCGCTCCACCACCGACTCGCTCAACCTGCTGGCCGGCGCGCTGCCTTGGCGCACCCGGGTGTTTGTCTTCGAGACCGAGCACCATGCCGCGCTGCTGCCCTGGGGGCGGCGGGACGATGTCCGGGTCACCTGGCTGGACGCGCCGCGCGCCCCGGGTGAGGCCGTGGACATCCTGGAGCGTGCGTTGGCCGCCCGCGACCCCCATGGTCCCGCCCTGGTCTGTGTCACCGGCGCGTCCAATGTGACCGGAGAGCTGTGGCCGGTAAGGGAGTTGGCCGCCGCAGCCCATGCGCATGGTGCGCGGATCGTGCTGGACGCGGCCCAGCTGGCGCCCCATCACCCGGTGGACATAAGCGAGTTGGACGTGGACTGGGTGGCCTTCTCCGGGCACAAGCTGTACGCCCCTTTCGGGGCGGGGGTACTGGCCGGGCGGGCGGACTGGCTGGGGGAGGCGGAGCCCTATCTGGCCGGGGGCGGGGCGAGCCGCCGGGTGGTGCGGGATGGGCGGGGCCTGGTGCGGGTGGAGTGGCAGGAGGGCGCCGCCCGGCATGAGGCGGGCTCGCCCAATGTGATCGGGGTCCATGCGATCGCCGCCGCGTGCAAGGCGCTGACCGAGGCGGGGTTCGATGCACTGGTGGAGCGCGAGCGGGCGCTGGTGGACCGGGTACGGGCGGAACTCGCGGAGCTGCCGCGGGTCCGGGTGCTCTCGCTGTTCGGGGAGGGGGCGCCCCGGGTGGGGGTGATCTCCTTTGTGGTGGAGGGGTGGGACAGCGGTCGCTTCGCGGCGGCGCTGTCGGAGGGGTACGGGATCGGGGTGCGGGACGGGTTGTTCTGCGCTCATCCGCTGGTGCGGGTGCTGCTGGGGCGTGAGCCCGAGGAGTGTGGGGGTTCCCTCAACGCGGTACGCGTCAGCTTTGGCGTTGGCACGCCGGATGAGCACATTGAGCGCTTCCTGCGAGCGGTAAGGGAGTTGGCCCCGTAGGGGCCGCCCCGTAAGGGGCGCGGGGAACTGCGCGAGCAACCCCAAGCCAACCCCGTGAGCAACCCCAAGCCAACCCGCAGACGAAGAACCCCGTAACCCGCGGAGCGCTCAGCTCTCCAGGCCGATGGCGAAAGCCGCTTCCAGGTCGTGCTGGGAGTACGTGCGGAACGCGATATGCGTCTCGGTGGAGGCGACACCCTCCACCTTGCTGATGCGGCCCGGGATGACCTCCGCCAGATCGTCGTGCCGGGCCACCCGCACCAGGGCGATCAGGTCGTAGACGCCGGTCACCGAGTACACCTCGCTGACGCCCTCGATCGCGGCGATCCGCTCGGCGATCTCCGGGATCCGGTCCACGTCCGTCTTGATGAGCACGATCGAGGTGATCATGAGGGGTCGTCTCCTTCGGTGGACCGGGCTGCGTCCCTCACTCTAACCGCAGGGGCCCCGCACCCCCAGGCGAGCCCGAAGCCCAGCGAGAAGCCGATCACATGGGCCAGATAGGCCACCCCGGGCCGGTCCGCGGAGGCGCCCGCGCCCGGCCACTGGAGGGCGAACCAGAACAGCAGCACCGCCCAGGCGGGAAAACGCAGCGGGACGAAGAAGAGGAAGGGGAAGAGGCTGGTCACCCTGGCTCGGGGGAAGAGCCGCAGGAATGCGCCGAGCACCCCGGAGATGGCCCCGGAGGCGCCGACCAGCGGCTGGCCGGAGCCGGTGTGCGCGGCCGCGTAGCCGAGCAGGGCCAGATAGCCGGTGGCCAGGTAGCACAGGGCGAAGGCGAGCCGGCCCAGGCGCTCCTCGGTCATGGCGCCGAAGACATGGAGAAAGAGCATATTGCCCAGCAGATGCAGCCAGTTGCCATGGACGAACAGGGCGGTCAGCGGGGTGAGCCAGGCCGTGGCCGGGCCGTGCCACAGCTCGGCCGGCACCACTCCCCAGCGGGCGAAGTAGGCGGTCTGCGCGGTGAGCAGCCGGGTTCCGGCACCGTAGCCGGGATCGAGGCCGGAGGCCGGGCCGAGGAGGAAGACCGCGCAGCAGATGGTGAGGAGGGCGTAGGTGATCCACGGGGGCCCGGCTCGTCCCGCCCGGCCTGCTTTTGCGATCATGGGCAGATGATGGCTTACCGGGGCAAGCCGGGCGGAGTGCCTCGCCGGGTGGTCCGGTAGGCGCCCCGCCGTGGGGACACCAGGCCGTAGGGTTACGGAAAGCACCCCGTAGCCCATGAACAGGACGGACGACACCATGAGCGTTTCCCAGCCGACGGGTGGGGCCGGCGCGCCGGATCCTTCCGCGGCGGCCGGTGACGCCGGCGGTGCCGCCGAGGTGCTGGAGCGTCCGCTGCCCGAGGGCATCCGGCGGCGGGTCATCGCCCTGGTCGCCGACGCCTTCGGCGGGCTGACCGTGTCCGAACTGCCCGCCTCGCTGCGGCAGTACGCCCGTTTCACCCCCAGCCGCCGGGCCAAGTTCGCGGGCAATGCCATGGCCACCGCGGTGGAGAGCGACACCGCTTTCAGACAGCGGATCTCCGCCCGGCTGCGGGAGATGGGCTCGGAGCTGGCCGAGGCGCTGGACGCCGGTACGGCGCCGGCCGCCGCGGACCCGGAGGACGTGGCGGCCATGGCCTTTGTACTGCGCCCGCCGGGCTGGGTGAAGCTGGTCACCGCCGCCGGTGAGGAGGCGCAGCGGGCCGGCGCGGAGCGGGCCGGTGAGGAGGCGCAGCGCGAGTTGCGCAGGCTGCGCGAGGAGTTGGCCGAGGCGCGCGCCCAGGCCCGTGGCGAGGTGGAGCGCCTGCGCGCCGAACTGGACGCCGCGCGGCGGGAGTCGGAGGCCCAGCAGCGCAAGCTGCGCAGTGCGCAGAGCGATGTGCGGCGCGGCGAGGCGGCGTTGCGCAAGGCGCGGGAGGAGCTGGAGGCGCTGCGTTCGGAGGCGTCCGCGGAGCTGGCGGCGGCGCTGGGGGAGACCCGGCGGGTCAAGGCGCGGCTGGCGGAGGCCGAGTCGGCGCTGGAGTCGAGCCGGCGGGCGGTGCGCGAGGGGCGCAGCGTGGAGGACATGCGGCTGCGGCTGCTGCTGGACACGGTGCTGGACGCGGCGCAGGGCCTGCGCCGGGAGCTGGCCCTGCCGCCCGCCTCGGTGCACCCGGCGGATCTGGTGGACGCGGTGGAGCCGGGGCGGATGTCGCCCAAGGACATCGCGGCCCGGGCGCTTTCGGAGACCGATCCGGCGCTGCTGGACCAGCTGTTGGCGCTGCCCCAGGCGCATCTGGTGGTGGACGGCTACAACGTGACCAAGACCGGCTATCCCACCATGCCGCTGGACAAGCAGCGGCTGCGGCTGCTGGGCGGGCTGGCCATGCTGGCGGCGCAGAGCGGTGCGGAGGTCACCTGTGTCTTCGACGGCGCGGAGCTGGCGGCGCCGGTGCTGCTGGCGCCGCCGCGCGGGGTGCGGGTGCTGTTCAGCAAGCCGGGGGTGACCGCGGACGAGCTGATCCGTCAACTGGTGCGCGCGGAGCCGCCGGGCCGTCCGGTGGTGGTGGTCTCCACCGACCGCGAGGTGGCGGACGGGGTGGCCAAGGCGGGGGCGCGGCCGGTGGCATCGGCCTTGCTGCTCAAGCGACTTGCTCGTACCTAAGCGTCAACTGGCCATTACTGACCGTTTCGCGTTGGTAAAGGATGTACTGCTGAGGCGCTTTTTTTGCAGAGGGATTTGAACCGATCACTGAGAGGTCACTAAGGTCGGGCCTCGAACCCGCAAACGGTGATCACCCATTCGGAATGCCCGGGAATGCCCTGGCCATGCCTCGCTGAATGCCGCGCGGGTGCCGTTCTTTGAGAGTGCTTTGAGAGTGAAGGAGCTCGACTCCGTGGCGTCCCACCGTCGTCCCAAGCAGCCGGGCCGTACTCGGGTGACCGTGCTCACCGCGACCGCCGCCGCGGCCGTCGCCCTCTCCTCGCAGGCCGCGCACGCCGACCCCAAGCCTTCCAGGAGCGAAGTCAAGGCCAAGGTAGACAAGCTCTACGATGAGGCCGAGCAGGCGACCGAGAAGTACAACGGCGCCAAGGAGAAGCAGGCCAAGCTGGAGAAGCAGGTCGGCGAGATCCAGGACCAGGTGGCCCGCGGCCAGGACGAGCTCAACAAGCTGCGCGACAGCCTGGGTTCGGTGGCCACCGCCCAGTACCGCTCCGGCTCGGTGGACCCCTCGCTGCAACTGCTGCTCTCCTCCGACCCGGCCAGCTACCTGGACAAGGTCTCCACCCTGGACCAGGTCACCGGCAAGCAGGCGGAGACGCTCAAGCTGATATCCGCCAAGCAGCGCGCGCTCAAGCAGCAGCGGGCGGAGGCCGCCGGCAAGCTGGCCGACCTGGAGTCCACCCGCAAGGCGCTGGCCGACCACAAGACCGAGGTCCAGGGCAAGCTCTCGGACGCCCGCGACCTGCTCAATTCCCTTGACGCACAGGACCGCGCCGCGATCGAGCAGCAGGAGAACGGCAAGAACGGCAGCAATGGCTCCGACGGCCAGAGCAAGCCGGACCTGGGCAAGCAGGTGCCCAGCTCGGGCCGGGCCGCCGCCGCGCTGGCCGCCGCCCAGTCCAAGATCGGCAGCCCCTATGTCTATGGCGCCACCGGCCCCGACTCCTATGACTGCTCCGGGCTGACCTCCTGGGCGTACGCCCAGGCCGGCGTGGACATCCCGCGCACCTCCGAGGAGCAGGCCAACTACGGCACCCGCATCTCCGACCCCAGCCAGCTGCAGCCCGGTGACCTGGTGCTGTTCTATGGCGACCTGCACCACGTCGGCCTCTACGCGGGCAATGGCATGGTGCTGCACGCCCCGCACACCGGGGCCTTTGTGCGCTACGAGGCCATGGGCAATATGCCGTTCCAGTTCGGCGTCCGGGTGGGCTGACCCCCTCCTCGCGCTGCCACACCCGCCCGATCGGGGGAATCCCAGGGCACCGTCCTGACCGCACGCCCCGCCGATGACCTGCGTCTGTCGGCGGGGCGTCCGGCTTTCCCGCGGAACCCCCGGTCAGACGGTCTTTGAACCCGCGGTGAGCGCACCGCTACTGTCTGCGGCGCGCGGTGCCCCGCTCAGCGATCCGTCCCTCCGGGGCGGCAGGGCGCCGCACCAGCAGGAAGGAGTGCGGCAGCCCGTGGCGTTCCATCGCCGTCCCGCCCGGTCCGGTCCCGGCCGGAGCCCCGGCCACAGTCCGGGCCATGGCCTCGGCCGGAGTCTCGGCCAGACCGTCCGGGTCACCGTTCTGTCCGCCGCCATGGCCACCGCGGCCGCCGCCCTCACGGCGGGCCCGGCGGGCGCCGCCCCCGGCGACCCGGCCGGCGCGGTAAGGGCGCGGATCGACCGGCTCTACGAGGAGGCGGAGCGGGCCACCGAGAAGTTCAACGCCGCCGACGAACGGGCCACGGCCCTGCGGCGGAAGGTGGAGGAGGCCGCCGACCGGGTCGCCCGCGGCCAGGAGAGGGTCAACCGGATGCGCAACGCCCTGGGCATGTTCGCCGCCGCCCAGTACCGGTCCGGGGCCGTGGACCCGGTCATCGGGCTGCTGCTCTCCTCGGACCCGGACGGCTACCTCGACCGGGCCGCCGCCCTGGACCGGGTCAGCGGCCGGCAGGCCGAGCAGCTGCGCCGGCTCCAGGCCGCCCAGCGCACCCTGCGCCAGGAGCGTGCGGAGGCCGCCCGCTCGCTGGGCGAACTGGAGGACAACCGGCGGGCGGTGCAGCGGCACAAGCGCGAGGTGGAGCGCAAACTGGCCGCCGCCCAGCGGCTGTTGAACGCGCTGCCCGAGCCGGAGCGCGAGGAGTACGGGCGGGCCTCCCGCTCCGGCTCGTCCTACCGGCCCGACCTGGACCGGCCGGGCCGCTCCGGCCTGGCCGACCTGGCCGCCTCGGCCCGGGGCGCCGCCGCCGTGCGGGCCGCCCGCTCCGCCGTGGGCTCCCCCTACTCCTGGGGCGCCACCGGTCCCGGTGCCTTCGACTGCTCCGGGCTGATGCAGTGGGCCTACGGCCGGGCCGGAGTGGGCCTGCCGCGCACCTCCCAGGCCCAGCGCAACGCCGGACGCCATGTGCCGCTGGCCGAGGCCCGCCCCGGTGACCTGGTGATCTACCGGGACGACGCCAGCCATGTGGGCATGTACGTCGGCAACGGCCAGGTGGTGCACGCCCCCTACCCGGGCGCCCGGGTGCGCTACGACCGGGCGGACATGATGCCCATCTCCTCCGTCACCCGACCCTGACGACGGCGGTCCGTCCGGCCGCCTCGTAGCATGCGGGGCGTGAACGGCCGGATGCGGTGCGGCCGCCTGCTGGCGGCGCTGCTTGTGCTGCTCGCCTGCGCGGGCTGCGGGGCGGGCGGCTCCCTGGGCTCCGGCGGGGGCACCGGCGGCGAACGGACCGCGGTACGGAGCCTGCTGGACGGCTGGGCCGCGGCGGTACGGGACCGCGACCGGCACCGCTATCTGGCCGCCGTGGATCCCCGGGCCACCGGCTACCGGACCGAGCAGGCCCGGGTCTTCGCCAACCTGGCCCATGTCCCGCTGTCCTCCTGGGACTACCGGCTGCTGCGCACCGGGGGCTTCGCCCCGCTGCCCGGGGACGGACACCGGGTGGCCGTCGAGGCCGAGCTGCGCTACCGGCTGGCCGGCTATGACACCGCCCCGGTCGCCGCGGCGGTGCGGCTGACCGCGGTACGGCGGGACGGGCACTGGTACCTGGCCGGGCAGGACGCGGGCCAGGGCGCCCGGCAGCTGTGGGACCAGGGCCCGGTCACCGTGGTGCGCGGCGACCACAGCCTGGTGCTGGGCGTCGGCCAGGACGACACCCGGCTGCGCGCCCTGGCCGGGATGGCGGACCGGGCGGTGCCACGGGTGGCCGACGCCTGGAAGGCCCGGGACTGGCCGGGACGGGTGGTGGTGGAGCTGCCCGCCTCGCTGGAGCGGATGGGGCAGCTGCTGGGGGCGCCGGCCGCGAACTACCGGGGCATCGCGGCGGTCACCAGCGGGGAGGTGGGCAACTCGGGGGCCGCCCCCGCCGACCGGATCGTGGTCAACCCGGAGGCGTATGGCAGCCTCTCGGACTTCGGGCGGCAGATTGTCCTCACCCATGAGACGGCCCATGTGGCCACCCGGGAGCGGACTTCGGCGGCCACGCCGCTGTGGCTGTCGGAGGGGTTCGCGGACTGGGCGGCGTACCGGGGTACGGGGCGTACGGCTGCGGAGGTCGCGCCCGAGCTGGGGCGCTCGGTGCGTTCGGGTGCCGTGCCGCAACAGCTGCCCGCCGACGGGGATTTCCGGTTCACCGGGGACTCCGGGACGCTGGCGCGGGCTTATGAGGGGGGCTGGCTCGCGTGCCGGATGATCGCGGAGCGGTGGGGGGAGGCTGCGCTGGTCGCGTTCTACCGGGCGCGGGGTTCGGCGGCTGCCGTGCGGAGCGTACTTGGCGTGAGTGAGGACGAGTTCACGGCTCGGTGGCGCGGTTATGTGCGGGCAGCGTTCCGCGGTGCTTTTTAGGGGCGCGGGGAACTGCGCGACCAGCCAGCGACGGCCCGCGGCCGACAACGCACCCGGACACGCGCGCACCCGGACACGCGCGCACCCGGACACGCGCGCACCCGGACACGCGCGCACCCGGACACGCCGTTACGGCGTCACCAAAGCAGACGCCCGCTCCGCCGGAGGCTCGGGCTCATCGGTGCGCTCCGCCTCCGTGACCGTCTCCCGCCACAGGCGGGCACAGGACACCACCGTCGCCGCCACCAGCAGCGCATTGCGCAGCGTCAGCGTGGCCACGCCCAGCTTGTCGCTGGCCACCACATGGTGGAACCAGATGGGGAACTCCAGCTGGGTCAGCGGCGCCGCCAGCAGCATCAGCAGCACCGGCAGCCGCTGGCGGCTGCCGCGCATGGTCACACACACCGCCCCCAGGCCGATCAGCCAGATCACATACTGCGGGCTGATCACGCGGCTGGTGGTGGTGAACAGCAGCACCGCCGTGAAGGCGGCGTCCGAGGGCGTACAGGCGGTGAACCGGCGGGCCCGCATCCGCCAGAACACCAGCCAGCCGAAGGCCACCAGGCTCAGCAGCAGAGCCAGCGCGCTCACCGCGTGCACATGGCGCCCCAGGAACTCCACCGACCCGTAGTGCAGCCGCGCCCGGCCATGCCAGCCGAAGTGCCGGCCCAGGTGGAAGACCAGCGAACCCAGCGACTCCACCTCCGTGCCCCGGTCCCGCTGGAAGGTCAGGAAGGCCAGCGCCCCCGGCATGGCCACCGCGAACATCATGGCCATCACCACCGCCGTGACCAGCGCCGAAGTCCAGGCCGTACGGGTGCGCGGGCCGCGCTCCACGCCCACCAGCAGCAGCACCGGCCAGATCTTCAGCAGCGCCCCGAAACCGGCCAGCGCCCCGGCCAGCCGGGCCCGTCGGCCCAGGGCCAGCAGGCCCGCCACCGCCACCGCGGTGACCATCACGTCATAGCGGGCGTAGACGATCGGGCCCAGCAGCGGCACCCCGGCCACCCACACCCACACCCCGTGCACACTGCGCCGGCCGCCGCGCGCCGCGTACAGCAGCATCCCGAAGGCGGCCGCGTCGGCGGCGAAGCAGACCACGAAGAAGGCCGGGGCGTAGTCCAGGAACGGCAGCAGGCCCGGGGCCAGCACCGCCAGCGCGGCGGCCGGCGGATACTGCCAGGTCACATCGTCGAAGGGGAAGACACCGGTGCTCAGCACCCCGTACCAGCCCTGGTAGATCACCTTGATGTCCACCGAGACGTCCGACCCCGGCATCACCAGTACCCGGAAGACACACAGCAGGAGAAAGGCCCTGGTGAGGGCCCACACCACGATCGGCAGCCGCAGCCGAGAGCCCGTCGGGGAGCTCGCCATCATCGAGACCTCACCAGCCTGTACTCGCCGTATCCAGGACGTCACTGGAAGGCATGATGCCTGGCCGGCCGGCCCGCATGCGGCACTTGCGGTACGTGGCGCCCAGGCGCCCGGAGCGAGCGGGTACTGTCGGCGGCGATGCACAAGACCCTGATAGTCACCAATGACTTCCCGCCACGCCCCGGGGGCATCCAGGCATTTCTGCACAATATGGCGCTGCGGCTGGACCCGGAGAAGGTCGTCGTCTACGCCTCCACCTGGAAGCGCGGAGCGGAGGGCCGTCAGGCCACCGAGCGCTTCGACGCCGAGCAGCCCTTCACCGTGGTCCGCGACCGCACCACCATGCTGCTGCCCACCCCCCGGGTGACCCGCCGGGCCGTGGAACTGCTGCGCCGGCACGGCTGTACCTCGGTGTGGTTCGGGGCCGCCGCGCCGCTGGGGCTGATGGCGCCGGCACTGCGCCGGGCCGGGGCGCGCCGGCTGGTGGCCACCACCCATGGCCATGAGGCGGGCTGGGCCCAGCTGCCGGCCGCCCGCCAACTGCTGCGGCGCATCGGCGAGGGCACCGACACCATCACCTATCTGGGGGAGTACACCCGGTCCCGGATCGCCACCGCCCTCACGGAGGAGGCGGCGGCCCGGATGGTCCAACTCCCGCCCGGTGTCGATGAGAAGACCTTCCACCCCGACTCCGGCGGCGCCGAGACCCGGGCCCGGCTGGGGCTGGCCGGCCGGCCGGTGGTGGTGTGCGTCTCCCGGCTGGTGCCGCGCAAGGGCCAGGACACCCTGATCAAGGCCATGCCGGCGGTGCTGGCCGCGGTGCCGGAGGCGGTGCTGCTGATCGTCGGCGGCGGACCGTATGAGAAGGACCTGCGGCGGCTGGCCGGGGAGACGGGCGTGGCGGACGCGGTCCGCTTCACCGGCGCGGTGCGGTGGGAGGAACTGCCCGCCCACTATGGCGCGGGCGATGTCTTCGCCATGCCCTGCCGCACCCGGCGCGGCGGGCTGGATGTGGAAGGGCTCGGCATCGTCTATCTGGAGGCCTCGGCGACCGGGCTGCCGGTGGTGGCCGGTGACTCCGGGGGCGCACCGGACGCGGTGCTGGAGGGCGAGACCGGCTATGTGGTGCGCGGCGGCTCGGCGGAGGAGTGCGCGGAGCGGATCGTCACCCTGCTCAACGACCCCGCGCTGCGGCGGCGGATGGGCGAGCGCGGCCGGGAATGGGTCGAACAGCGGTGGCGCTGGGACCTGTTGGCGGAGCGGCTGCGCGGACTGCTCTAGCGATTTACCGGCGGGTTGCTCAAGTTCCCTTGCCCCCAAGGTGTTTGACCGGCGGGTGGCGCGGTAGCCGGGTGGTCAAGGTCCCTGCGGACGAACAGAGGCCCTGATGACAGACACACCCGACAAGGGCAGGCGGCGGGCGGCGGGAGACGGTCCCTCGGTGGCGGACATCCTGCGCACGGCCCGGGCCCAGCTCGCCGAGGTCTCCGGTCTGCGGGCCGAGGGCGTTCCCCGGTTCGAACGGACCGAGGACGGCTGGCTGGTGGAGGCCGAGGTGCTGGAGATCGCCCGGGTGCCCGAGACCATGAGCGTGATGGCGCTCTATGAGGTGACCCTCGACGCCGACGGCCTGCTCACCGGCTATCGCCGCGTGCGGCGCTATGAGCGCGGGAGGACCGACTCCCGCTAGCCCAGCGCCGCCGTGGACACGAGAGGAAGTGTCCCAGTATGAGCGTTGTCCCGGCGCAGCAGACCTCCGGTGGCGGCACCAGTGGTCTGTATGACGTCCTGGAACTGGTCCTCGATCGCGGCCTGGTGATCGACGCCTTCGTCCGCGTCTCCCTGGTCGGCATCGAAATCCTCAAGATCGACGTACGGGTCGTGGTGGCCAGCGTCGATACCTATCTGCGCTTCGCCGAGGCGTGCAACCGGCTGGACCTGGAGGCCGGCCCGCACCGTAGCGCCGGACTGCCCGACCTGGTCGGCGAGGTCACCGAGGACGGAGCGCGCGGCAAGGTCAAGGGGGCGCTCTCCGGTGCCGCGCAGACCGTCTCGGACGCCTTCCACTCGGTGCGCGAGGGCGGCGAGGACTCCGGCCGCCGCCGCACCGCCTCCCGGGCCAAGAAGGAGGAGAGCGAGTGAGCACCTATGTCTATGGCATCACCCGGGAGACGACCGCCCTGCCCAAGGGCCTGGCCGGCGTCGGCGAACCACCGGCCGGGCTGCGGCTGGTGACCGGCGGCGGGCTGGCCGCGGTGGTCAGCGACTGCCCGGAGCAGCTGCGGCCCAAGCGCCGTGACCTGCTGGCCCACCAGAAGGTGGTGACCGAGCTGGCCCGCGAGGCGCCGGTGCTCCCGCTGCGCTTCGGCAGCGTCTCGGACGACGACCGGCGGGTGGGCGAGGTGCTCACCGAACGCGCCGAGCGCTATGCCGGGCAACTGGACCGGCTGGACGGGCGGGTGGAGTACAACGTCAAGGCGGTGCACCAGCAGGACGCGGTGCTGCACCTGGTGCTCGCCGACGACCCGGAGCTGCGCGCCCTGACCGAGGCCAACCGCCGTGCGGGCGGCGGAAGTTATGACGACCGGCTGCGGGTGGGCGAGCTGGTGGCCGCCCGGGTCAAGGAACGCGAGCAGTGGGACGCCGAGCTGCTGACCCAGGTCCTGGAGCCGCTGGCCGAGGAGTGCCGCCCGGGCCCGGAGAGCTCCGGCTGGTTTGTCAGCCTCTCCTTCCTGGTGCGGGAGGCGGAGGCCGACCGGCTGCTGAACGCGGTGGGCCGGCTGGGCAAGGCCTACACCCATCTGGAGCTCAGGGTGAACGGACCGCTGCCGCCGTACAGCTTTGTGGACTCGTGATCCTGATCGGCTGGGTGCTCCGCCGGCTGCTGGCAGAGGCGGAGCGCCTCTACTACGACCCCTCCGTGGTCCAGGAGGAACTGCGGCAGCTGGCGGCCGAGTTGGAGGAGGGACGGATCGACGAGGCGGAGTTCGACCGGCGGGAGGACGCGCTGCTGGACCGGCTGGAGGAGGCACGGCGATGGATCGACGACCGTCAAGCGTAGGCGGCCTGCCGGAGCGGCGGCCCGGCTCCGGGGAGCCCGCCAACCTCGCCGACATCCTGGAACGGGTGCTGGACAAGGGCGTGGTGATCGCCGGGGACATCCGGATCGAGCTGCTGGACATCGAACTGCTCACCATCCGGCTGCGGTTGGT
Source organism: Streptomyces orinoci (assembly GCF_003121295.1). Classification (GTDB taxonomy): domain Bacteria; phylum Actinomycetota; class Actinomycetes; order Streptomycetales; family Streptomycetaceae; genus Streptomyces; species Streptomyces orinoci. Next base: position 110,697 of record NZ_PHNC01000029.1, on the reverse strand, counting down.
GGTGGCCTCGGTGGAGCGGGCCAAGGAGATGGGCATCGACTGGTGGGAGCACGACCCCGCGCTGTCCTCCCGGGCACGCGGAAACCGGCTGGAGGCAGGGGAGGGAAGCCCTGGTGACACCTGAGGAACTGCTGTATGCCTATGCCATCGCCCGGGAGGGCGCGCTCCGCCCGGAGACCCTGGAGAACCTGACCGGAGTGGCCGGCGAACCGGTGCGGGCGGTGCCCCACTTGGGGCTGGCCGCGCTGGTGGGGCGGGTGCCGGCGGCGGAGTTCGACGAGGGGGCGCTGGCCGAGGGGATGGAGGACCTCTCCCGCCTGGAGCGGGTCGCCCGCGGCCACCAGCGGGTGGTCGAGGAACTCTCGGCCGCCCTGCGCTGTGTACTGCCTATGCGGCTGGCCACCGTCTACCGGGACGAGACCGGGGTGCGGCGGATGCTGGCCGCCGGGCGGATGGACTTCGGCGCGGCGCTGGACCGGCTGGACGGGCGGGTGGAGTGGGGCGTCAAGGTCTACGCCCTCATGGAGCCGTCCGAACCGTCCGGGGCGTCCGGGGTGGACGGGCCATCCGGGGCGTGCGGGTCGGATGCCGGCGCCAAGCCCTCCGGCCGCGAGTATCTGCGGCGCCGGGGGGCGGCGCGCCGGGCGCGCGGCGAGGGCGTACGGGACATCCATGGCGCCCTGGCCGGGCTGGCCGAGCGGGCCCGGGTCTATCCGCCGCAGAACTCCCGGCTGTCCGGGGCCTCCGGGCGCAATGTCCTCAACGCGGCCTATCTGGTACGGCGGGAGCGCGGCGGCGACTTCACCTCGGTGGTCGGTGAACTCGCCGAGGCGGGGCCCCGGAGCGGACTGCGGGTGGAGCTGACCGGGCCCTGGGCGCCGTACTCCTTCGTCCGGGAGGACGGCGATGGATGAACGCCGGCTCTCCCTGGTGGACTTGCTGGACCGGCTGCTGGCCGGGGGCGTGGTGATCGTGGGCGAGGTGACGCTGGGCGTCGCGGAGGTCGAACTGGTACGGATCGACCTCCGGGCGCTGGTGGCCTCGGTGGAGGCGCTGTGACCCGCCACGTGGACATCGATCCGGACCGCGACCGGGAGGCGGTCGAACGGGACTTGATGCGGCTGGTGCTGACGCTGGTCGATCTGCTCCGCGAACTGATGGAGCGTCAGGCTCTGCGGAGGGTGGAGGGCGGTCAGCTCACGGAGGAGCAGGAGGAACGGGTCGGGGTTGCCCTGATGCTCCTGGACGAGCGAATGGCCGAGCTGTGCGCTCGCTTTGGCCTCCACCGTGAGGAACTCGACCTCGACCTGGGCCCTTTGGGCTCCCTGCTGGGCCGAGCCCCATAGGGGCGCGGGGAACTGCGCGACCAGCCCAAGACGGCCCGCACTTGGTCACGGCGCTTCATTCCCGGGTGCGGGCCGCCTGTGGTTGTTCGCGCAGTTCCCCGCGCCCCTGGTGGGGCTGGTGTTTCGTGTCAGGGTGCGGGCCGCGCGTGGCTGGTCGCGCAGTTCCCCGCGCCCCTTGCGGGGCGCAGGCGTCCCGCGCCCCTGCGGGGCACACCGTCAGCGTTGGTAGAGCGCTTCGATCTCGTCGGCGAAGTCCTTCGCGACAACGTTGCGCTTGAGCTTCAAAGAGGGCGTGACATGCCCGGAAGCCTCCGTGAACTGCGTCGGCAGGATACGGAACTTGCGTACCGACTCCGCCTGGGAGACCGCCGCGTTGCCGTCGTCCACCGCCTTCTGGACGTCCGCCAGCAACTCCGCGTCGTCCACCAGATCCGCCGCCGTCAACCCCTCCGGCTTGCCGTGCGACTTGAGCCACCGCGGCAGGAAGTCCTCGTCGATGGTGACCAGCGCGCCCACAAAGGGACGCCCGTCCCCCACCACCATGCACTCGGCGATCAGCGCATGCGCCCGGATGCGGTCCTCGATCACCGCCGGGGCGACGTTCTTGCCGCCCGCCGTGACCAGGATCTCCTTCTTGCGGCCGGTGATGGTGAGGAAGCCGTCCTCATCGAGGGTGCCCAGGTCACCGGTGTGGAACCAGCCCTCGGAGAGCGCCTCGGCGGTGGCCGCCTCATTGTTCCAGTAGCGGGTGAACAGGTGCTCGCCATGCAGTAGCACCTCCCCGTCGTCCGCGATACGGACCACCGAACCCGGCAGCGGCTGGCCCACCGTGCCGATCTTGGGGCGGTCGGCGGGGTTGAAGGTGGTGGCCGCGCAGGACTCGGTCAGCCCGTACCCCTCCAGCACCGTGAAGCCCACGCCCCGGTAGAAGTGGCCCAGCCGCTCGCCCAGCGGCGCGCCGCCGGAGATGGCGTGGGTGGCCCGGCCGCCTAGAACGTCCCGCAGCTTGCTGTAGACCAGCCGGTCGAAGACCAGGTGCTTGAGTTTGAGCCCGAAGGACGGGCCCTCGGGGGTGTCCAGCGCCCGGCTGTAGGCGATGGCGGTCTCCGCCGCCTTGTCGAAGATCTTGCCCTTGCCGTCCGCCTGGGCCTTGGCCCGCGCCCCGTTGTAGACCTTCTCGAAGACCCGGGGCACGCCCAGCATCAGCGTGGGGCGGAAACCGGCCAGGTCCTCGGTGAGGTTCTTGATGTCGCTGACCATGCCCAGCTTGATGGGGGCCAGCAGCGCGCCCACCTCCACCAGCCGGCCGAAGACATGGGCGGCGGGCAGGAACAGCAGCACCGAGGACTCGCCGGTGACAAACAGCGGCTTCAGCCGCTCCACCGCGTTGCCGCACTCGGCGAAGAAGTTGCGGTGGGTGAGCAGACAGCCCTTGGGGCGGCCGGTGGTGCCGGAGGTGTAGACGATGGTGGCCGGGGAGTCGGCGTCGGCCAGCGCGCTGCGCTCGTCCACCGCCTCATCGCTGATCCCCGCGCCCTCGCCGGCCTCGCGCAGCCGCTCCACCGCGCTCTCCCCTTGGGGGGCGCCCTCGATCCGCCAGAGGTGCTTGAGCTCGGGGAGGCGGTCGCGTACCGACTCCACCGCCTCCTGGTGCGCCTCGGTCTCCACCAGGCAGGCCACCGCGCCGGAGTCGCCCAGGATCCACTGGATCTGCTCCGGGGAGCTGGTCTCGTACACCGGCACAGTCACCCCGCCGGCGCTCCAGATGGCGAAGTCCAGCAGTGCCCACTCATAGCGGGTGCGCGACAGCAGGCCCACCCGGTCGCCCGGCTGGACGCCCGAGGCCATCAGGCCCTTGGCCGCCGCCCGGACCTCGGCCAGGAACTGCGCGGCGGTGACGTCCTGCCAGCGGCCGTCCACCTTGCGCCCTATGACCGCGACATCCGGGTGGAGCGAGGCGTTCCGGCGGATGAGATCCGTCAGATTGCCGTCGGCCGGGACCTCATAGAGAGCCGGAAGGCTGAACTCGCGCAAGACTGCTGCTCCTCGTCGGGCGCCGGCGCCGCCGCGTCGTCGAGGGGCGCTGCGTCGGCTGCGGTCCATGATCAGGCAGGGGGTGAATTGGACGGCCCGGACGTTACCCACCAGTATGGATTTCGAATAGGGGTCACGCCCAGATGTTCTGCGCGTCACATGCGCCGGGACCACTGCCCGAACCCTAGCCCCTCCGCTTGGTAACCCGGAAGTAACCGCAGGTCGCAGCACTTCCGAAGGCCGGATGCAGCGCCTAGGGTGCCGGTCATGCGAGTTCATGTGGTCAGCGATGTACACGGCAACGCCGAGGACCTCGCCCGGGCCGGCGAGGGGGCGGACGCCCTGGTGTGCCTGGGCGATCTGATCCTCTTCCTGGACTACGCCGACCACTCCCGCGGCATCTTCCCCGAGCTCTTCGGCACCGCCAACGCCGACCGCCTCATCGAACTGCGCGCCGCCCGCCGCTTCACCGAGGCCCGGGAGCTGACCCGCTCCCTGTGGGCGGGCATAGACCGGGAGACCGCCGTGGAACAGGCGGTGCGCAAGCAGTACGCGGAGCTGTTCGCGGCCTTCCCCACCCCCACCTACGCCACCTACGGCAATGTGGACATCCCCCGCCTGTGGCCGGAGTTCGCCCGGCCCGGCACCACCGTGCTGGACGGCGAGCGGGCGGAGATCGGCGGACTGGTCTTCGGCTTTGTCGGCGGTGGCCTGAAGTCGCCGATGCGCGGCCCCTATGAGATCGATGCCGAGACCTACGCCGCCAAACTGGCCGCCCTGGGCGAGGTCGATGTGCTCTGCTCACACATCCCGCCCGATGTCCCCGAGCTCTGCTACGACACCGTCGCCCGCCGCTTCGAGCGGGGCAGCGAGGCCCTGCTGGCGGCCATCCACGACATACGCCCCCGGTACGCCCTGTTCGGCCATGTCCACCAGCCGCTGGCCCAGCGGATGCGCATCGGCGCCACCGAGTGCGTCAATGTCGGCCACTTCGCCTCGACCGGTACCCCCTGGGCCCTGGAGTGGTGACGCCCGGCGCGAGGTAGCCTTCACCGGCAGAACACAGCCAGACACAGCGGAACACAGGCGGCCGGACCGGTACGGAGGAGCCACGGAGATGGCGGAACACACCAGCTCGAGCATCACGATCGAGGCGACCCCCGCCGAGGTCATGGCGGTGATCGCCGACTTCGACCACTACGCGGAATGGACCGGGGAGGTCAAGCAGGCCGAGGTGCTGGAGCGGGACGAGCAGGGCCGGGCCGCCAAGGTGCGCCTGGTGCTGGACGCCGGCGCCATCAAGGACGACCACACCCTCGCCTACTCCTGGCCCTCGGACCACGAGGTGTCCTGGTCGCTGGTCAAGTCCCAGATGCTGCGCCAGCTGGACGGCTCCTACAGCCTCAAGCCGCTGGACGGCGGCGCCCGGACCGAGGTGACCTACCAGCTCACCGTGGACGTCAAGATCCCCATGCTGGGCATGATCAAGCGCAAGGCGGAGAAGGTCATCATCGACCGGGCGCTGTCCGGGCTCAAGGCCCGGGTCGAGTCCCTGGCCGGGTAGGCGGAGCGCTTCTCCCTGCCGGGTAAGCGGAGCGCTTTGCCGAAAATGTGAAGTCATGCGGCTGCGGGCCGTCCGTGGCCGGTCGCGCAGTTCCCCGCGCCCCTGGGGGCGCGGTGGCTGATCGCCGTCGCGACGGCGAAGGAAGGTTCCTTGTGCGTACGGTCCTCGTCACCGGTCCCGGCGGCGCGGGCCGCACCACCGTCGCGGCCGCCACCGCCCTGGCCGCCGCCCGGCAGGGGCAGCGGGTGCTGCTGCTCACCAGCGACCGGGGCCCCACCCCGGAAGCGGTCCTGGGCACCGCACTGCCCGCCGGCCCCGCCCAGGCGGAGCCCTGGAGCCCGCCGGTGCAGGCCGCGCCCGGACTGTGGGCGGCCCGCATCGCGGTGGCCGAGCACTTCACCGCCCGCGCCCGCGAGCTCCAGGAGCGCGGCACCTCCCTGTTCGACCTGCTGGGCGCCGCCCCGCTGGACCCCGAGGAACTCACCGAACTCCCCGGCGCCGAACCGCTGGCCCTGCTCACCGCGCTGCGCACCGCCCACGCCCGGCCGGACCGGGACCTGCTGGTGGTGGATCTGCCGCCGGACCGTGAGGCGATACGTTTGCTCGCCCTGCCCGAGCAGCTGCGCCGCTATCTGCGCCGGCTGCTGCCGCCCGAGCGGCAGGCCGCCCGTGCGCTGCGCCCGATGCTGGCCCAGCTGGCCGGACTGCCCGCGCCCGCCCAGCGGCTCTATGAGACCGCCGAGCGCTGGGACGCCGAACTGGCCGCCGTCCAGCAGGTGATCGAGGCGGAGACCACCACCGTGCGCCTGGTCGCCGAGCCCGGCCCGCCGGCCGTGGCGGCGCTGCGGGCCACCCGCGCCGGACTGGCCCTGCACGGCTGCCGGGTGGACGCCCTGGTCCTCAACCGGCTGCTGCCGCCGGAGGCCGCCGGGGAGTCGCCCTGGCTGGCCGGCCTGGCGGCCGAGCAGGCCACCGCCGCCAAGGCGCTGCGCGAGGAGTGCCACCCGGTGCCCGTCACCACCGTGCCCCACTTGGGCCGTACCCCGCGCGGGCCGGCCGACCTGGCCGCGCTGCTGCCCGGTCCGCTGCCTGCCGGGCCCGCCGGGTCTGCCGATCCCGCCGAGTCGGCCGTGCAGCCGTGGACCGTGGAGGACCGGCTGGACGCGGACGGCCTGCTCATCTGGAAGCTGCCACTGCCCGGCGCCGACCGGGACGGGCTGGGCCTGGTCCGGCGCGGCGACGAACTCATCCTCGCGGTGGGCGAGTTCCGCCGGATACTGCCGCTGCCCTCCGCGCTGCGCCGCTGCTCCGTCGCCGGGGCGGGGCTGCGGGACGGGGCGCTGTGCGTACGCTTCGTACCCGACCCCGCGCTGTGGCCCCGTACCCGGTGACGGAGCCGGTACCCGGCCCGGCGGTGGCCCCGGTGACGGACCGGTGACGGACCCGGTGAACGGCGCTACCCCCTTCGGGTAACGTCGAGGACAAGTCCCCGTCCAGGAGTTCGCCATGAGTGACGTTCCCTCGCCCGACCCCGACGCCTGGGAGCAGGCCTGCGCCGAGGACCTCGCGGCCGAACGCGCCCGCCAGGAGGAACCGGGCAGCGCCGCCGAGGAGCTGCGCAAGCTGGTGGACGCGGTCGCCGGCAAGGTCTCCGAGCTGCGGCTGCCGCTGGCCGGCGCGGAGGCCGTACAGCAGCTGGCCGCCCGGGCCAAGGCCGTGGTGGAACCGGTCATCGAACGCAACCCGGAGGTCTTCGACCACCTGGCCGCCGCCGGCGGCGAACTGCTGGCCGCCTACCGGGCCGCCGTGCAGGGCCAGGAGCGGCGCTGGACCCGCGGCGCCACCGGGGAGAAGCCCGCCGCCGGGGACGGCCCGGGCGGCGAGGGCGGTGGAACCGAACACATCGACCTCGACTGAGAAGCCTCCGGTACGGTTGGCCTTGGCGGGGTTCGAGCGAAACAACTGAGGGACACATGGGACTCACCATCGGCGTCGACATCGGCGGCACGAAGATCGCGGCCGGCGTGGTCGACGAAGAGGGTTCGATCCTCGCGACGTGCAAGGTTCCGACCCCGGACACCCCGGAAGGGGTCATCGACGCCATCGCGGACGCGGTACGCACCGTGAGCGAGGGCTTCGAGGTCGAGGCCGTCGGCATCGGCGCCGCGGGCTATGTCGATGACAAGCGGGCCACCGTGCTCTTCGCGCCCAACATCAACTGGCGGCACGAGGCGCTCAAGGACAAGGTCGAACAGCGCGTCGGCCTGCCGGTCGTGGTGGAGAACGACGCCAACGCCGCCGCCTGGGGCGAGTACCGCTTCGGCGCCGGCCAGGGCCATGACGACGTCATCTGCATCACCCTGGGCACCGGCCTGGGCGGCGGCATCATCATCGGCAACAAGCTGCGCCGCGGCCGCTTCGGTGTGGCCGCCGAGTTCGGCCATATCCGGGTGGTCCCGGACGGCCTGCTGTGCGGCTGTGGCAGCCAGGGCTGCTGGGAGCAGTACGCCTCCGGCCGCGCCCTGGTCCGCTACGCCAAGCAGCGCGCCCAGGCGACCCCGGAGAACGCCACCGTCCTGCTGGGTCTGGGCGACGGCACGCCCGAGGGCATCCAGGGCAAGCATGTCAGCGACGCCGCCCGCCAGGGCGACCCGGTGGCCATCGACTCCTTCCGCGAACTGGCCCGCTGGGCCGGTGCCGGACTCGCCGACCTGGCCTCGCTGTTCGACCCCTCCGCCTTCATCATCGGAGGCGGCGTCTCCGACGAGGGCGACCTGGTGCTGGACCCCATCCGCAAGTCCTTCCGGCGCTGGCTGGTGGGCAGCCAGTGGCGGCCGCACGCCCAGGTGCTCGCCGCCCAACTCGGCGGCAAGGCCGGGCTGGTGGGCGCGGCGGACCTGGCCCGGCAGGGCTGAGGCCATGAGCACCGTGGATGTCCTGACGGACCTTCCGGCCTCGCGTACCGAACCGGACGGCTCCGCCGTCATCCGCGTGCTCAGCTACAACATCCGCTCCATGCGGGACGACGTCGGAGCGCTGGCCCGGGTCATCCGGGCCTGCGCCCCCGACGTCGTCTGCGTCCAGGAGGCTCCCCGCTTCTTCCGCTGGCGCAAGGCGGCGGCCCGGCTGGCCCGGCTCTCCGAGCTGGTGTACGTCACCGGCGGCGCCCCGGCGTCGGGCCCGCTGATCCTCTCCTCGCTGCGCGCCCAGGTGCTGCGCACGGAGGACGTCCTGCTGCCCAGGACCCCCGGTCTGCACCAACGCGGCCTGGCCACCGCCGTGTTGCGCTTCGGCCGCGCCGAAGTGGGCGTCATCAGCTGCCACTTGAGCATCAACGCCGCCGAGCGCTATGAACAGGGCCGGCTGGCCCTGGAACGGCTGGCCTCGCTCGGGGTACGCCATGGGGTGCTGGCCGGTGACCTCAACGACCGCCCTGACGGCCGCACTTTCGGCCTGCTGGCCGACGCCCTCCAGGACGGCTGGGCGACCCGCCCCTGGGGCCGCGAACACACCACCCGCCTCGGCGACCCGCTCCAGCGCATCGACGCGGTCTTCGCCACGGCGGGGGTCGGGGTGCTCGGCTGCGGGGTCCCCATGGGGTTGCCGGGCATCCCCGAAAGCGACCTGCGCTCCGCGACGGACCACTTGCCCGTCCTGGCAGCACTCCGCGTACCGGCTCCCTGACCGGTCGCCCCCCCAGGGGCGCGGGGAACTGCGCGCTCAGCCACGCCCGGCCCGCGCCCAACCGACAACGGCCATCGACAGTCGCCGTTTCGTTGCCGGGTTCCTTCAGGGGCGCGGGGAACTGCGCGACCAGCCACCCACGGCGTGCGGCCGAGCGGCGGCGGCCGTCGGCAGACGCCGTTTCGTCGCCGGGTGCGGCCCGGTGGCCGGTTGTGCCCACCCTCCCCCAGCCTCCGGCCGGGGGTGCCCCCATCGCCCTGCGGAACGACTGCCCACAACGGTGCCCTGTCAGGGGCGCGGGGAACTGCGCGAGCAATCACGCACGGCCTGCGGCCGACCGGCAACGGCCGTCGGCAGGCGCCGTTTCGTCGCCGGGTGCGGCCCGGTGGCCGGCCGCATATGCGGGGCCGCCGCGTGGGCGGGGTCAGACGACCGCTCCGCGCCCCGGGTCCTCCTCGTCGTCCTCGCCGTCCTTCATGCGCACGATCAGCGTCGCGAACCCGCCGAGGAAGCCGCCCACGCCCACCGTCACCATCCACCAGGTCAACTCCTGTTGCAGGAGCACCATCAGGAGCAGTAGCAGCGGGCCGCCCAGGACCGCCAGCCAGGCGAAGCGCGAGGTGACGTCGCCGGTCGGCAGGGGCGGGGGCTCGGGCGGGATGAAGTGGCCCTCGTCGTCCTCCGCCGAATCGGCGGAGTCCGCCGAATCCGCCGGCTCCGCGGCCTGCCAGTCGCGGGGCCCCACCCCGGGCGCGTAGACGATAAAGCTGCCGGGACGGGCCGCCGGAGCCGGCGGGGACGGCTCCTCCGACCCGGTCGCGGGCCAGTGCCCCTTCTCCGGGTCGGGCTGTTCCCCGTAGGAGGCGACCAGTTGGGCCCAGGCCGCGTCCTCGTCCAGCGGCTCCCGGTCGCGGTCGTGCTCCCGGTCGCCGTCCCGGTCGCGGCCTGCGTCACGCTCAGCCACGGGGGGCCGATTCCTGCCGGGTGAGGCGGCCGATAAAGGCGTAGGACTCCTCGAAGATGGTGGCGGCGTCATGGTCCAGCGTCGCCACGTGATAACTGCGCTCCAGCAGACGCTCGGTGAGGTCACGGGAGGACACCCGGGCCAGGATGCGCGCCGAGTCGGCGGGCGGCACCACATGGTCCTGGGTGCTGTGCAGCAGCAGCAACGGCTGGGTCACCTGGGGCAGTTCACGGTCCACCAGCTGGAGAAAGCGCCGGAAGGAGTACGCCGCGTGCAGCGGGACCCGGTGGTAACCCACCTCCTCGACACCCTCCTTGGCGATATCGCTGGCGATGCCCTTGGTGGAGGGCACCAGATGGCGCAGCACCGGCAGCGCCCGGGCGCCCAGCCCGTGCACCCGGTTCGCCGGGTTGACCACCACCACGCCGGAGACGGCCTCCTGGTGCTTGGCCGCCAGCCGCAGGGCCAGCGCGCCGCCCATCGACAGGCCGCACAGGAAGATCTGGGAACACCGCTCACGCAGCGACCACAGCGCCCGGTCCACCTCGGCGTACCAGTCCTGCCAGCCGGTGACCTGCATGTCCTGCCAGCGGGTGCCATGACCGGGCAGCAGCGGGAGGGAGACGGTCAGACCGCGTTCCGCGAGGTACTCCGCCCAGGGACGGACGGACTGCGGGGAACCGGTGAAGCCGTGACACACAAGGACGCCGACCTCTCCGCCGTCATGGCGGAACGGCTCGGCTCCGGGGAGGAGCGGCACCGGGATCTCCGATCAGGAAAACGGGACAACGGGATAACCCGAGGGTCTGCCCCTCAGCCTACGCGGAGCGCCGCGAGGCGGGTAGGCAGGTTAAGGTCTCCTCGTCACACACAGGAGGTTCTCGGTTGTTCTACGGCGCTATGAAGCTGTCCATCGGCGGGTCACTGAAGCTTGCCTTCAGGCCGTGGGTGGAGGGCTTGGAGAACATCCCGGCCGAGGGTCCCGCGATCCTGGCGAGCAACCATCTGTCCTTCTCGGACTCCTTCTTCCTCCCGGCGGTCCTGGACCGCAAGGTGACCTTTATCGCCAAGCAGGAGTACTTCACCTCCCCGGGTGTCAAGGGCAAGCTGACGGCCGCCTTCTTCAAGGGCGTCGGCCAGCTCCCGGTGGACCGCTCCGGCGCCCGCGGCGCCGGCGAGGCAGCCATCAAGAGCGGCATCGAGGTGCTGGAGCGCGGTGAGCTCTTCGGTATCTACCCGGAGGGCACCCGCTCCCCGGACGGCCGCCTCTACCGCGGCAAGCCGGGCGGCCTGGCGCGGGTGGCGCTGGCCACCGGGGCGCCGGTGATCCCGGTCGCGATGATCGACACCGAGAAGATCCAGCCGCCGGGCAAGGTGATCCCCAAGCTGATGCGCCCCGGCATCCGCATCGGCAAGCCGCTGGACTTCAGCCGCTACCACGGCATGGACGGCGACCGCTTCATCCTGCGCTCGGTGACCGATGAGGTCATGTACGAGATCATGAAGCTCTCCGGCCAGGAGTATGTGGACATCTACGCCACCGCCGCCAAGCGCCAGATCGCCGAGGAGGCCAAGCGGAAGGCGCAGGAGGAGAAGGAGGCGGCCGGGGAAGAGGGCGAGGGCACGGCGGCCAAGCGCCGCCGGCTCCGCAAGTAACCGGGACCGGGGGGAATGGCCGAGCGGCAGACGCGGCCCGGCCGCGCCCGGATGTCGGTGGAACTCCCGCTGTGGCGGGCGCTGACCGGCTACCGGCTGGTGGCCCTGGGCTATGCGCTGCTGCTGTTCGTCCCCGACTACCACCGCTACGCCCACCCGCTGGGCGCCGCCCTCTACCTGGGCGTACTCACCGCCTGGACGCTGGCCACCTGGCGCCGCTTCGGCTCCGCCGAGCGCTGCGCCTGGTACTTCCCGCTGACCGACCTGGCCCTGGCACTCGCCGGGATCCTGCTCACCGGCGTGCTGGACACCCAGGCCCGGATCGCCGACGGCTGCCATACCCTGCCCGCGGTCTGGACCTCGGGCGCGGCCCTGGGCTGTGCGCTCAAGGGCGGCTGGCGCTGGGCGGCCGCCGCGGCCACCCTGGTGGTCGCCGCCAATGTGGCGGAGCGCGAGGAACTTCCGGTACGCGACCTGATGCTGGTGTGGGTGGCCGCCATCGCCATCGGCTATGTCGTCGAGGTGACCCGTATCAGCGAACGCACCCTCGCCCAGGCCCTGCGGATCGAGGCGGCCACCCGGGAACGGGAGCGGCTGGCCCGGGACATCCACGACAATGTCCTCCAGGTGCTGGCCATGGTGCAGCGCCGGGGCACCGCGCTGGGCGGCGAGGCCGCCGAGCTGGGCCGGATGGCGGGCGAGCAGGAGATCGCGCTGCGCACCCTGGTCGCCGGGGGCCCCGGGCGTCCCGCCGAGGCCCCGTCCTCCCCGGACCCCGCCCCTGGCGCTTCCGGCGCCTCCGACGCTCCTGACGCTCCCGGCCAAGGTCCCTGTGATCTGCGGACGTTGCTCGGCCCGCGGGCCCGGCCCGGAGTCTCACTGGCCACGCCCGGCACGCCCGTACTGCTGGACGCGACCGCGGCGGCCGAGCTGGCGGCCGCCGTGGGCGCTGCCCTGGACAATGTGGAACGCCATGCGGGCGACGGCGCCCAGGCGTGGATCCTGGTGGAGGACGAGCCGGACGAGGTGATCGTCACCGTCCGGGACGACGGGCCGGGCATCCCCGAGGGCCGGCTGGCGGCCGCCGAGCGGGAGGGGCGGATGGGGGTGGCCCTGTCCATCCGGGGCCGGCTGGCGGAGCTGGGCGGCAGCGCGGAGCTGCTGTCGGTGCCGGGGCAGGGCACCGAGGTCGAGTTGAGAGTCCCGCGAAGGGGCCCGTCATGGGGGAGCGTTGGATGAGTGAACCGCTGAAGGTGATGGTGGTCGATGACCACCCCATGTGGCGCGATGCCGTGGCCCGCGATCTGGCCGCGGCCGGGATGACGGTGGTGGCCACCGCGGGCGACGGACCCCAGGCGGTACGCCGCGCCCGCGCCGCCCGGCCGGACGTCCTGGTCCTGGACCTCAATCTGCCCGGTCTGCCCGGGGTTGCGGTCTGCGGGCAACTGGTCGCCGAACGGCCCGAGTTGCGCGTCCTGGTGCTGTCCGCGAGCGGAGAGCACGCCGACGTCCTGGAGGCGGTGAAGTCCGGGGCGACCGGCTATCTGGTCAAATCGGCAAGCACCGAGGAGCTGTTGGCGGCGGTGCGCGCCACCGCCGCCGGGGACCCGGTGTTCACCCCCGGTCTGGCCGGGCTGGTGCTGGGCGAGTACCGCAGGCTGGCCGCCCGGCCCGCGCCGCCCGCCGCCGGCAAGGACGACACCCCCCGCCTCACCGCCCGGGAGACCGAGGTGCTGCGCCTGGTGGCCAAGGGGCTCACCTACAAGCAGATCGCCGAGCGGCTTGTCATCTCCCACCGCACGGTGCAGAACCATGTCCAGAACACCTTGGGAAAGCTTCAGTTGCACAACCGCGTGGAGCTGGTGCGCTACGCGATGGAGCAAGGGCTCGACGACGCCTGAGGCCGGCCGCCCGGGTGTCGTCCCGGCGGGAGGGAAGGTGTCATGCGGGTCGGAGTGCTGACCGGCGGCGGTGACTGCCCCGGTCTCAACGCGGTCATCCGCGCCGTCGTCCGCAAGGGCGTCCAGGAGTACGGCTATGAGTTCACCGGCTTTCGCGACGGCTGGCGCGGGCCGTTGCAGGGCCGGACGGTACGGCTGGACATCCCCGCGGTACGGGGCATCCTGCCGCGCGGCGGGACCATGCTGGGGTCCTCGCGGACCAATCCGTTCAAGGAACCGGATGGGGTGCGCCGGATCCTGGACAACCTGTCCGGGGAGGGGGTGGACGCGCTGATTGTGATCGGCGGGGAGGACACCCTGGGGGTGGCCGCCCGGCTGTCGCGGGAGCATGGGGTGCGGTGCGTGGGGGTCCCCAAGACCATCGACAATGACCTGTCGGCCACGGACTACACCTTTGGCTTCGACACCGCGGTCGGCATCGCCACGGAGGCGATCGACCGGCTGCACACCACCGCCGAGTCGCATATGCGGGTACTGGTGGTGGAGGTCATGGGCCGCCACGCCGGATGGATCGCCCTGCACTCGGGGCTGGCCGGCGGGGCCAATGTCATCCTCATCCCGGAACAGCGCTTCGATGTGGACCAGGTCTGCGGATGGGTGGAGTCCCGGTTCCGGGCCAGCTACGCGCCGATCGTGGTGGTGGCGGAGGGGGCGATGCCGCGCGACGGCGACCTGGTGCTCAAGAACGCCGCCGCGCGGGACTCCTTCGGGCATGTGCGGTTGTCCGGGGTGGGGGAGTGGCTGGCCGGGGAGATCGAGCGGCGCACGGGCAAGGAGGCCCGTACCACCGTGCTGGGGCACATCCAACGGGGCGGTACGCCCAGCGCGTTCGACCGGTGGCTGGCCACACGGTTTGGGCTGCACGCGGTTTCCGCGGTGCGGGAGGGGGAGTTCGGGATGATGGTGGCGTTGCGGGGGACGGATGTGGTGCGGGTGCCGATTGCTTCGGCTACGGAGCGGTTGAAGACGGTGCCGGTTGAGCGGTACGAGGAGGTCAAGGTGTTCTTCGGGTGACCGATGGGTGGGTGGGCACGCGGGGGTTGAGCTCGCCCTGACACCTGACCGCGAGTGGGTGGGCACGCCCCTTCGGGGCGTCGTCCACCCACCCGCGCACCACCCGTTGCCCTCAGCTGGGTTGGTGGGGGTTACCACCGGGGGCTGAGCGCCGTTGGCGGCTGGACGCCGATGGTGCTCAGCGCCTCGCACACCACCTGAACCCCGTTCAAGGTCAGCACCGACTCCGGGTGGAACTGGAAGCCCGCGAACCCCGGCCCGCGCAGCGCATGCACCTCGCCCGTGACCGGGTCACGGCTCAACTCCACACCCGGCACAGTGAATTCCGCACCGCACCGAGCCGTAAAGGTGTTGTAGAACCCCACCGTCTCCGGACGCCCGAAGAAGTCGATCCGCTCCTGCGCCCCCTGCAAGGGGACATCCTTCCGCACGATGTCCAAACCCAGCTCCGCGGCGAGGAGTTCATGGCCCAGGCAGACGCCCAGCAGCCCGTACCGGTGCCCCCGCAGCAGCTCCCCCGCCAGCCCGCGCAGCATCCGCATCCGGGGATCGGCGGCGTCCGAGGGGTTCCCGGGGCCGGGGCCCAGCACCACCGGGCCCCGGTGCGCCAGGGCCGTCTCCCGGACCCCCGGCGCGTCATGGCGCAGCACACTCACCGAGAGCCCGGCAACCCGCAGCAGATGGGCCAGCATCGCGGTGAAGGTGTCCTCGGCGTCGATGACCAGCGCGTGCCCGCTCAGCGAGGCCGCCTCGGCGGGGGTCTGCATCCGTACCCAGAACGGCGAGAGGTCCTCGCGCCGGGCGTCCAGCGCGGCCCGTACCCGGGGATCGTCCGCCAGCCGTACCGCGGGCGGCGCCGGGGCCGGGCGTCCCCCGATGGCGGCCAGCACGCCCGCCGCCTTGGCGCGGGTCTCCGCCGCCTCGCCGCGCGGGTCGGAGCCCCGTACCAGCGTCGCCCCGACCGACACCCGCAGCCGCCCCTCGGCCGAGATGTCCGCGGTGCGGATCAGAATCGGCGAGTCCAGGGTGCGCGCCCCGCCCGCGTCCCGGCCGAAGAGGGCCAGCGCTCCCGCGTAGTAGCCGCGCCCGGCTGGTTCATGACGGGCGATGACCCGGCAGGCGTTCTGCACCGGCGAGCCGGTGACCGTGGCCGCGAACATGGTCTCCCGCAGCACCTCCCGCACATCCAGCGAGGAGCGCCCGCGCAGCTCGTACTCGGTGTGCGCCAGGTGCGCCATCTCCCGCAGCCGGGGGCCGACCACCACCCCGCCCCGGTCCCCTACGGTGCACATCATCTTGAGCTCCTCGTCCACCACCATGGACAGCTCCTCGGTCTCCTTGCGGTCGCCCAGGAAGTCCAGCAGCCCCTCGGCGCTCGGGCCCGAGGCGGGATAGCGGTAGGTGCCGCTGATCGGGTTCATCACCACCGTCCCGCCGGACATCCGGACATGTACTTCCGGGCTGGCGCCCAGCAGCGTCCGGTCGCCGGTGTGCACCAGGTGGGTCCAGTAGGCGCCCCGCTCCCCGGCCAGCAGCCGCCGGAACAGCGCCAGCGCGTCGGCCGCCGTGAAGCCGGGGAGCTCGCCCTCGAAATCCCGGCGGATGACGAAGTTGGCGCCCTCGCCGGTGCCGATCTCCTGGCGCACCACCCGCTCCACCATGGCTGCATAGGCGTCGTCGTCCATGGTGAAGCCCGCGCCGTCGGCCACCCGGACCCGGTGCCGGGGCAGGGCGGCCAGTGCCGCGTCCAGCGGCAGGGCGTGGCATTCCTCGGCCCGCAGCACCAGCAGCGGGGTCCCGTCGTCATGGACCTCGAAGCCGCGCTCGCGGATCTGGCGGAACGGCACCAGCGCCAGCGCGTCCAGCACCGGGGCGCCGGCGGCGGGCGCGCCCTCGGGCAGCGGAATGTCGGCGAGTCGCGGCACCTCGGTCACCGGGCCGGTCAGCAGCTCGACCAGGTCATGGGGGTGGCCCGGGGTGCGGCGGCGCAGCAGGGCGAAGGGACGGTCCCCGGCGGTCAGCCGGGCGAGCAGGGCGGGGATGTCGGCGGGGAGGTCGGTGGGCATCGGGGTTCCTTCCGTAGGGGGTTCGGAGGAACGGCCGGGCCACTGAACGCCGAAGGCCGCCCCTCGGGCGGCCGGTGCGTGGATCCTGGGATGCGCGCGATCAGTGGGCCGCCGGGAGAGCGGTCCACCACCAGTTCTGGTTGAGCGACTTGAGCGACGCGTGCATGGGCGCACCATACCCGACGGCCCGGCGCCGCGTCTCCGTATTCCGGAAGGGTTGTCTCAGAGTGCGGGCGGCCCGGGGAAGGCCCCTCCGCACCCCGTAATGTTGAGGTCGTGACCGTGAACGCTGAACTCCACGCCGGTGGCAACACCTGGCGCTCTCTGCCCGCGGCGCAGCAGCCTGAGTGGCCGGACCAAGAGGCTCTGCGCGATGTGATCGCCGAGCTCGAGTCCTATCCGCCCCTCGTCTTCGCCGGTGAGTGCGACCAGCTGCGCGAGCGTCTGGCAGCGGTGGCCCGTGGCGAGGCGTTCCTGCTCCAGGGCGGTGACTGCGCCGAGGCCTTCGACGCCGTGGGCGCCGACCAGATCCGCAACAAGCTCAAGACCCTGCTCCAGATGGGTGCGGTGCTGACCTACGCCGGTTCGGTGCCGGTGGTCAAGGTGGGCCGGATCGCGGGCCAGTACAGCAAGCCGCGTTCCAAGCCGACCGAGACCCGGGACGGGGTGACCCTGCCGACCTACCGGGGCGACTCGGTCAATGGCTTCGCCTTCACCCCCGAGGCCCGTACGCCCGACCCCCAGCGGCTGAAGCGGATGTACCACGCCTCCGCCTCCACGCTGAACCTGGTGCGTGCCTTCACCACCGGTGGCTATGCCGACCTGCGCCAGGTGCACGCCTGGAACCAGGACTTTGTACGCTCCTCGCCCTCCGGGCAGCGCTATGAGCAGCTGGCCCGGGAGATCGACCGGGCGATGAACTTTATGAACGCCTGCGGGGTGGACCCGGAGGAGTTCAAGACGGTGGAGTTCTATGCCTCCCATGAGGCGCTGATCCTGGACTACGAGTCGGCGCTGACCCGGGTGGACTCGCGCACCGGTGACCTCTACGACGTCTCGGGCCATATGGTGTGGATCGGTGAGCGCACCCGGCAGCTGGACGGCGCGCACATCGAGTTCGCCGCCCGGATCCGCAACCCCATCGGGGTGAAGCTGGGGCCGACCACCACCCCGGAGGAGGCGCTCACCCTGATTGAGCGCCTGGACCCGGACCGTGAGCCGGGCCGGCTGACCTTTATCACCCGGATGGGCGCGGACAAGATCCGCGACCGGCTGCCGGAGCTGGTGGAGAAGGTCACCGCCTCCGGTGCGCAGGTGGCCTGGGTCTGCGACCCGATGCACGGCAACACCTTCGAGGCGGCCTCCGGGCACAAGACCCGGCGCTTCGACGATGTGCTGGACGAGGTCAAGGGCTTCTTCGAGGTGCACAAGGGCGTGGGCACGCATCCGGGCGGCATCCATGTGGAGCTGACCGGTGACGATGTCACCGAGTGCGTGGGCGGCGGCGACGAGATCTTCGTGGACGATCTGCACCAGCGCTATGAGACCGCCTGCGACCCCCGGCTCAACCGCAGCCAGTCGTTGGACCTGGCGTTCCTGGTCGCGGAGATGTACCGGGACCAGTAGGGGTGTGCCGAGTGCTGGGGCGCGGATCGTGTGATCCGCGCCCCAGTGCGTTGTCGCGGTCCGGACGGACCGGGTAAGGTAAGGGTTACCTTCCTAGTTGATCTCTCCCCGGCGAGGCGGTGGCCGCGTGTACGTCTGCTCATGCTTCGGCATCACGGAGCAGCAGGTGCGTGAGCATGCGGAACGGGGGGCGTGTACGCCGCGCAAGATCGCTTCGGCCTGCAAGGCCGGTACGGACTGCGGTGGCTGTGTGCGGCGTATCCAGGCGCTGCTGGGGCGGGGGGCGTGCCCGCGTCGGGAACTGGTCGAGCGCGGCGAGCGGGACGTTCTGGCGCCCGAGGTGAGGGTGCTGGCGCCGACGCCGCCCGCGCTGGGCGGGGAACTGGCTGCTTGAGCGGGGTTCGCCTTTCGGGTGCGGGTTGTGGGTGGCCGGTCGTGCAGTTCCCCGCGCCCCTTGGGGGGTGCCGCTGCCGGTCCGGTGTCTCTGTGCGGGCCGTCTTGGGCCGAGCGCGCAGTTCCCCGCGCCCCTGACGGGGCGCCCCCCAGGGGCGGGTGCCTAGTGGGAATCGCCGCTGGACTGGTCGATGAACTGGGCCAGATACAGCGGCTCGCCGAGTTTTTCGATCAGGCCCAGCTGGGTGTCGAGGTAGTCGATGTGGTCCTCCTCGTCGGCCAGGATCGACTCGAAGATATTGGCCGAGGTGATGTCGCCCTTGGCCCGCATCACCTCCACCCCCCGCCGCAGCCGGTCGATGGCCTCCACCTCCACCTGGCGGTCGGCCTGGAACATCTCGGTGATGGACTGGCCGATACGGACATGGAAGAGCCGCTGGTAGTTGGGCAGGCCCTCGAGGAAGATGATCCGGTCGGTGAGCACCTCGGCGTGCTTCATCTCGTCGAAGGACTCCGCGCGGGTGTGCTCCGCGATCTTGGTCCAGCCCTGGTGCTCCTGCAGCTTGGCGTGCAGGAAGTACTGGTTGATGGCGGTGAGCTCGCCGGTCAGCTGTTCATTGAGGAACTCAAGGATCTCGGGGTCGCCCTGCATCGCAGCGGCTCCTTCCGGGAGGAGGGCGTACGGATTGCGCGCATCCTCGCACCGGGTCAGGAAACCTTCCAGTAAGTGCACACTTAGTCGAACTTGTCCGGATAGAGGGGGCTGGATGGTCCCTGGTCATCAGCACCCCTGACGGTCTGACACCATTGAGGCATGGGCCAGCCGAAAAGCGCGGAAAGCCGCAAAGGGGAGACTCTCCAGCTGCCTCCGGGGCAGCGGCTCCAGCGCGGCTGGCCGGTGACGCACTATGGCCCGGTGCCGAAGTTCCGGCCGGAGCGCTGGGAGTTCCGGGTCTTCGGCGCCACCGCGGACGGTGACAAGCGGTGCTGGACCCATGAGGAGTTCACTGCGCTGCCCTACGCCACGGTGACGGCCGACCTCCACTGTGTCACCAAGTACAGCGTGCTGGGCGTGGAGTGGGGCGGGGTGCTGGCCCGGACCATCGTGGAGCTGGCACCGCCCGCGCCCGCGGTCACCCATGTGATGGTCTGGGCCGAGTACGGCTACAGCGCCAATCTGCGGCTGGCCGACTTCACCGATGAGCGGAGCATCTTCGCCACCCACAAGGACGGCGAACTGCTCACCGCCGAGCACGGCTTCCCGGTACGGCTGGCGGTGCCGCACCTGTACGCCTGGAAGGGCCCCAAGTGGGTGCGCGGCGTGGAGTACATGACCACCGACCGGCGCGGCTTCTGGGAGGAGCGGGGCTACCACAACCTCGGCGACCCCTGGCGGGAGCAGCGCTACTCCTACCAGGAGCTGCCGGGCGAGGGCCCCGAGCTCTAGCGCGGAGCGCCCGCCGCTAGACGGTGGCGTCCCGCAGTTCCTTCAGCCGGGCCACATCCGCCGCGTGCCCCTCCGGGCCGCCCGGTGTCTCGATGGTCAGCGGCACCCCAGCCGTCTCCGGGTGGGAGAAGAGCTCGGCGAAGGGCTCGGCGCCGATGAATCCGGCGCCGATATTGGCGTGCCGGTCCTTGTGGGCGCCCACCACGTCCTTGGAGTCATTGGCGTGGATCAGGCCCAGCCGGCCCGTCCCCACCACCTCCGTCAGCTCGTCCAGCGCCTGCTTCATCCCGCCGGGCCCGGCCAGGTCGTGCCCGGCCGCGAAGAGATGGCAGGTGTCCAGGCAGACGCCCAGCCGCGGATGGTGGTCCAGGGCCTCGAAGTACGGGCCCAGGTCGGCGATCCAGGAGCACAGCGAGGCGCCCTGGCCGGCCGTGGGCTCCAGCAGCAGCCGGGGGTCCTCCGGGTGCGTCAGCTCCTCTAGCAGCGGCAGCAGCCGCTCGCGTACCTGTGCCAGCGCCGTGGGACGCGCCCGCCCGCCGGTGGCCGAGCCGGTGTGCACCACCACCCCGCGCGCCCCGATCTCCCGCCCCCGGCGCAGCGAGTGCCGCAGCGAGAGCACCGAGCGTTCGGCGGTCTCCTCGGTGTGCGAGCCGAAGTTGATCAGGTAGGGGGCGTGCACGTACACCGGCAGCCCGGCCTCCGCACAGCCGGCCCGGAACTCCTCGTCCTGGGCCGGGTTCCCCGCCGGAGTGGCCCAGCCCCTGGGGTTGGCCACAAACACCTGCACCGCCTCGGCGCCCATCCGCCGGGCGTACGGCAGCCCGGTCCGGGCCAGGCCGCCGGCCACCGGGACATGGCCGCCGATGGGATTGCGTATCGCGCTCACGAACCTCAGAACCCGCTCTTCATCCGGATGGTGATGGTGTCGCCCCGGGCCGCCTTGTCCCCGGCCCGCACCGACTGGCTGTCCACCGAGTCCTTGGGGAAGAGGAACGGCCGGTCCACCTTCACCTGGAACCCGGCCTCGGTGAGGATGCGCCGGGCGTCCGCCTCGCTCCTGCCGGTGACATCGGGCACCGGGAGCATCTCCTTGCCCTTGGAGACGGTCAGGGTGATGGTGTCGCCCTTGGCCGCCTTGGCGCCCTTGGCCGGGGACTGGTCGGCCACATCGCCCTTGCCGCGATCCGAGTAGACCTGGGTGTCGGCCACCTTGGCCTGGAATCCGGCGTCGTGCAGGGCGGAGGTGGCGTCGTCCACCGGCAGGCCGGTGACATCCGGTACGTCCAGCGCCTCGCCCTTGCTGACCACCAGGTTGACCGGGGAGTCGGGGCGGCGCTCGGTGCCCGGCCCGGGGTCGGTGGAGAGCACCGAACCCTGTGGGGTCTCTCCGCTGAACTGCTGCTGGAGCTCGCCGACCGTCAGCCCGGCGCCAGTGATCTTCTTCTTGGCCTGGTCCAGGGGCATGCCCTTGACATTGGGCACTTCTGCCCGCTGCGGGCCCCGGGAGATGATGAGCGTCACCCGGCCGGTGTTGCGGATCCGCTCCCCGGGCCTGGGGTCGGTGGCCATCACATGGCCGCGCTCGATGGTGTCGCTGAACTCCTGCCGGGTGCTCACCCGCAGCCCGGCCCGGTCCAGCTTCTGCTCCGCCTGCTGCTCGGTCAGGTCCAGCACGGCCGGGACCGAGGTGAATTGGCCGGAGCTGATGTACCAGACGCCGGTGCCGGCCAGCATCGCCAGCACGGCCGCCGCCATCAGCAGCGCGGTACGCCGCCGTACCCGGCCCAGCGGTCCGGGCAGCCGGCGACCCGGGGCGGGCGGGGCGGACTGCGGGGGGACCGGCGGCTGCTCGAAGCGGGCGGTGCGGTCGGTGCCGTCCCGGTCCGTGCCGTCCCTTTGCGCCCGGCCCGGCAGCGGGGTCAGCAGGGAGGGGGAGACGGAGGGCCGGGGGAGCACGGTGGTGCGCTCCTCCGGGCCCGCGTGCGAGGCCAGGGCGCGCGGCGGGCGGAGGTCCAGCTGCTCGTCGGTCAGCGCCGCACGGGCCTCGCGGACCAGCGCCAGCATCCCCACCGCGTCGTCCGGGCGCAGCCCGGGGTCGCGGGAGGTGCAGACGGCCACCACCTCGTCCAGCTCCGGGGCCAGGCCCGGGGTCTCCCCGGACGGCGGCGGCACATCCTGGTTGAGGTGCTGGTAGAGGACCTGGGCGGGATTGGCCCCGGAGTGCGGCTTGAGGCCGGTGAGCATCTCGTAGAGCACCACGCCGCAGGCGTAGACATCGGTGCGGGTGTCCACCACACCGTGCTCGATCTGCTCCGGCGCGAGGTAGGAGAGGGTGCCCAGGACGGAGCCGGAGTCGGTGGTGGTGTTGGTGCCCACCGCGCGCACCAGCCCGAAGTCCGCGACCTTCACCCGGCCGTCGTCGCCGATCAGCACGTTCTCCGGTTTTATGTCCCGGTGCACCAGCTCGGCGCGGTGGGCGGCGCCCAGGGCGGCCAGCACCGGCTCCATGACATCCAGCGCGGCTCGCGGCTGGAGGGCGCCGCGCTCGCGCAGTACGTCGCGCAGGGTGCAGCCGGCCACATACTCCATGGCCAGGTAGACATAGCCCGCGTCGGTGCCCTGGTCGAAGACGCTCACCACATTGGGGTGGTCCAGGCGGGCCGCCGACTTGGCCTCCCGGATGAAGCGCTCCGTGAAGGCGGCGTCCCGCGCCAGGTCGGGGTGCATCACCTTGAGGGCGAGCACACGGTCGAGGCGGGTGTCCAGGGCCCGGTAGACCGTGGCCATGCCGCCGGTGGCGATGCGGGCCTCGATGCGGTAGCGGTCGTCGAGGAGCTGGTCTACCAGGGGGTCCGGGAGGGTGGTGTCCACGGTCCACGAGTCTACGAGCCCGTGCGGGGCGCGCTGCGGGTGCGTGCGTCCGGACGGGGCACCGGTGCGGGTGCCGGGCGCCCCGGAAGGGGCGCGGGACGGTATCGAAATGCGGCTCCGCCGCGTGGGCGCGACCAGCCACGGACGGGCCGCACCCGGGTACGCACTTACCGTGGCACCGCAGATCCCGCCGCCGGGTGCGGCCCCGGACGGTCACGCCACCGTGAAAGCCGGACGCTCCGGATCCAAGGCGGCCCGGCCCGCAACAGGCGAGGACGCCTCCGCGAAGTGGCGGCGCGGAATGCGCCCCGCGCGGTACGCCAGCCGCCCCGCCTCCACCGCGTGCCGCATCGCCTCCGCCATCAGCACCGGCTCCTGCGCCCGTGTCACCGCCGAGGCCAGCATCACCGCCGAGCAGCCCAGCTCCATCGCCAGCGCCGCGTCCGAGGCGGTGCCCGCGCCCGCGTCCAGGATCACCGGCACACTCGCCCGCTCGGTGATCAGCTGGAAGTTGTGCGGATTGCGGATGCCCAGGCCGGAGCCGATCGGCGAGCCCAGCGGCATGATCGCGGCGCAGCCGAGGTCCTCCAGCCGGCGGGCCAGCACCGGGTCGTCATTGGTGTACGGCAGCACCGTAAAGCCGTCGTCCACCAGGATCTCGGCCGCGTCGAGCAGTTCGACAGGATCCGGCAGCAGGGTGCGCTCATCGGCGATCACCTCCAGCTTCACCCAGTCCGTACCCAGCGCCTCCCGCGCCAGCCGGGCGGTGAGCACCGCCTCGCCCGCGGTGAAGCAGCCCGCCGTGTTGGGCAGCACCCGTACCCCGTGCCGCTCCAGCACCGAGAGCACCGAGCCGCGTACCGAGGGGTCCAGCCGCCGCATGGCGACCGTGGTCAGCTCGGTGCCGGAGGCCAGCAGGGCCCGTTCCAGCACATCCAGGCTGGGCGCGCCGCCGGTGCCCATGATCAGGCGGGAGGTGAAGACGGTGTCGGCGATGGTGAGCAGATCGTCTGCCATGGGTACTGATCAGCCTCCCTGCACCGCGGTGAGAACTTCGATCCGGTCGCCGTCGCCCAGCGTGGTGGCCGCCCAGCGGCCGCGTGGGACGACGGTCTCGTTGACGGCGGCGGCGATGCCGTTCCGGGCGTCGGTGAGCGCGGCCACCAGGCCGTCAAGAGTGGTCCCGCCGGGGACCAGACGCTGCTCGCCATTGACGGAGACCCGAACGGTGCCGGTCGTGCCGGTCGTGCCGGTCATAGGGACTGCTCCTGAAGTGCCGGGGTGAAGCGGGCGGGGGAGAACGGAATGGCCTCGTCCGGCACCCGGCCGCCGGTCAGCAGCTCGGCGAGCACCTCCCCGGTCAGCGGGGTGAGCAGCACGCCGTTGCGGTGGTGGCCGGTGGCCAGATGCAGGCCGGGCAGCGCGGTGGGACCCAGCAGCGGGGCGTTGTCGGGGGAGCCCGGACGCAGCCCGGCGCAGGTCTCCACCAGCGGCAACTCCGTTACCCCGGGCACCAGTTCATGGGCGTCGCGCAGCAGCTGGTAGACCCCGCCCGCGGTGACCGTGGTGTCGAAGCCCAGCTCCTCGGTGGTGGCGCCCACCACCAGCTCGCCGTTCTCCCGGGGCACCAGATAGACCGGCGTGCCGCGCACCACCGCCCGGACCGTACGGGAGAGGAACGGACGGTACGGGCCGGGCACCCGCAGCCGCAGCAGCTGCCCCTTGACCGGCCGTACCGGCGGCAGCACCTCCTCGGGCACCCCGGCCAGCGTCCCGCTGTGACTGCCCGCCGCCAGCACCGTCTGGCCGGCCGACACCCTTGTCCCATCGGCGAGTTGGGCGCCGGTGGCCCGGCCTCCGGCGGTCAGCAGACGGACCGCCCGCTGCCGCAGTAGCTCCACCCCGGCCCGCTCACCGGCCGTCAGCAGGGCCTGGGTCAGCCGCCGGGGATCGGTCTGGTGGTCACCGTCCACCCGCAGCCCGCCCCGCACCCCGGGGGCCAGCATCGGCTCCAGCCGGCGGCACTCCCGCCCGGACAGCCAGGTGGCCTCCAGGCCGCAGCGCAGCTGGAGTTGGTGGAGTTCGCTGAGATGCGCCCGGTCGTCGGAGTCCAGGGCCACGGCCAGGGTGCCGCAGGCCCGGTAGCCGGTGTCCCGGCCGCTGGCCTCCTCCAGCT
This sequence comes from Streptomyces orinoci, assembly GCF_003121295.1. GTDB lineage: Bacteria > Actinomycetota > Actinomycetes > Streptomycetales > Streptomycetaceae > Streptomyces > Streptomyces orinoci. Next base: position 85,895 of record NZ_PHNC01000029.1, on the reverse strand, counting down.
CGGCGGTGAACGCCGGAAAGCGGCGCGCCGAGGCCAGATTGAGGGCGAGCAGCGCTTCTTCCCCGTAGTGCAGTTCGGTGACCGGGGCCAGCATGCCGGCCGCCACCCGCGCGGCACCGCCGCCGGGCGAGGGGTCGGCGAGCGCGGTACGCAGCCCCCGCTGGGCCGCCCGCCAGGCGGTCACCAGCCCGATCGGGCCACCGCCGATCACCAGGACATCCCAGGCCCCCGGTGGGCCACCGCCGTCCGGACATTGAGACGCGTGCATGGGCGTCCAGCCCCTCCCTTCGCCGGCATGACCCGGATCAGGTTCGTACGGTCGGAGGCCGCCGAAGCCTCCCTCTCAGCCCGGTGCGCCGGGCTCCCGCGAGTGCGTGTACAGCGGCCACCCTAGTACGGGCCGGGAGAGCACCGGAAGGCGGCGGGGCCCGGCGGACGGGCGCACACGGGTGGGGGTTTGTGTCGGAGGTCTCCTGGCCGGGTGCTCGGTAAGCCCTCCGCGGTCGCCATATGGTGACCGGGTGAGTGAGCAGACGAACACCACCGGTGGCGGGCGAGTTGTGATCGTGGGCGCCGGCATGGCCGGCGTGCAGACCGCGGTCGCCCTGCGGGAACAGGGCTGGACCGGCGAGATCACCCTGCTGGGAGCGGAGTCGCACCCGCCGTACGACCGGCCGCCGCTGTCCAAGACCATCCTGCTGGGCAAGGCGGAGGGCTCCGCCTTCGAGGTGGACTTCGCGGGGCTGGGCATCGAGGTGCAGCTGGGCCGGGAGGTCACCGCCCTGCGCGCCGCGGAGCACCGGGTGGACACGGTGCGCGGCAGCGTCTCGTACGACGTGCTGGTCATCGCCACCGGCGCGGTGCCCGTCCGGCTGCCCGGCAGTGAGGGCGTGCCCGGGGTGCATCTGCTGCGCACCATGGACGACGCCGAGCGGCTGCGGCCGCTGCTGGCCGCCCGGCGCAGTGTGGTGGCGGTGGGCGCGGGCTGGATCGGCGCCGAGTTCGCCACCGCGGCCCGGGAGGCGGGCTGCGCGGTGACCGTGGTGGAGGCCGCCGACCGGGTGCTGGCCGGAGCGGTGCCCGCCGAGGTGGCGGCCCATATGACCGACTGGTACGAGCACAGCGGGGCCCGCCTGATCACCGGGGCCAAGGTGGCGTCTGTGACGGAGGGGGCGGTGGTGCTGGCCGACGGCCGCCGGATCGAGGCGGACGCGGTGGTGGTGGGCATCGGCGCCCGTCCGGCCACCGACTGGCTGGCCGGCTCCGGGATCGAGCTGGCCGAGGACCGCTCGGTGGTCACCGACGAGCGGCTGCGCACCTCGCTGCCGGACGTCTACGCGGTCGGCGACTGCGCCTCCTTCCCCTCCGCCCGCTATGGCGAGCGGCTGCTGGTGCACCACTGGGACAACGCCCTCCAGGGCCCGCGCACGGTGGCCGCCAACATTGTGCTGGGGCCGGAGGAGGGCCCGGTCTACGACCCGGTGCCCTACTTCTGGTCCGAGCAGTTCGGCCGCTTTGTCCAGTACGCGGGCCACCATGCCGCGGCCGACGAACTCCTCTGGCGCGGCGACCCGGACAGCGCCGCCTGGACGGTGTGCTGGCTGAGGTCCGGGGTGCTGGTGGCCCTGCTCGCGGTGGGACGGCCCCGCGATCTGGCCCAGGGCCGCAAGCTGATCGAGCAGGGCGCGGTACTGGACCGGGCCCGGGCGGCGGACGCCTCGGTGCCGCTGAAGGCGGCGGTACGGCGGTGAGCGTACGGGCGCCCGGCCGCGCCCGAGGGCACCTCCGGGGGCCCGGGCGGGGGTCCGCGGGAGTGTCTCACGCCTCTCCCGGGTCAACCCGGCTACCGGCTGTCAGTGGCGGATGGCAGGCTTGTCCCGTGACCGAGATTGACGCAAAGATCGATGCTCTCGTCCCCGCCTGGCTCACCCTCCCCGATGTCGCCGAAGAGCTCGGCGTGGAGGTGACGCGCGTCCGGCAGCTGGTCAAGGAGGGCCAGCTGATCGCCGTGCGGCGGGGCGAGAACCGCGTGCTCCAGGTGCCCGCCGAGTTCATCGGCGGGGGCAGGGTGATCAAGGGCCTGTCCGGCACCTTGACGCTGCTGAAGGACGACGGCTTCAGCGACGAAGAGATGCTGGAGTGGCTCTTCACCGAGGACCCGACCCTCCCCGGCACCCCCGTGCGGGCGCTGCGCGAGAATCGCGGCACGGAGGTGAAGCGCCGCGCCCAGGCGCTCGCCGTCTAAAGCCGTCCGCAAGCGCAACCGCAAACGCAACCGCATCCGCAATTGAGAAACAGCGCGGTGTACGGGCCGGAAGGTCCGGGCCCGTACACCGCCGACCCCGGGGGAGTCCCACCCGTATGTCCGCCACCGCCCGCAAGCAGCTCGCCGACGCCCGGCTCTATCTGTGCACCGACGCCCGCCGGCGGCAGGGCGATCTGCCCGAGTTCCTGGACGCGGTGCTGGCCGCCGGGGTGGACATCATCCAGCTCCGGGACAAGGGCATGGAGGCCGCGGAGGAGCTGGAGCATCTGGCGGTGTTCGCCGCGGCGGCCCGCCGGCACGGCCGGCTGCTGGCCGTCAACGACCGGGCCGATGTGGCCCATGCCGCCCGTTCCCAGGTGCTGCACCTGGGCCAGGGCGACCTCCCGGTGCCCGCGGCCCGCGCCATCCTGGGCGAGGAGGTGCTGATAGGCCGCTCCACCCACGCCGAGGCGGAGGTGGACGCCGCCCTGGCCGAGCCCGGGGTGGACTACTTCTGCACCGGCCCCTGCTGGCCCACCCCCACCAAGCCCGGCCGGCCCGCCCCCGGCCTGTCCCTGGTGCGCCATGCCGCCTCCCGCAACCCGGACCGTCCCTGGTTCGCCATCGGCGGCATCGACGAGGGCAATCTGGACCAGGTGCTCGAGGCGGGCGCCCGGCGGATCGTGGTGGTCCGCGCCATCACCGAGGCCGATGACCCCGGCGCGGCGGCCGCCCGGCTGTCCCGGCGGATCCGGGAACTCGACTGACCATCGAGAACCGCTGAGGAACCGCCCGGAGATAAAGGGCATTTCGCCAATACGGGTTGGGGTGCCGCCGGACCGCTGGTTAACTTGGCGGGTATGGCCCTTGGTACCGCGTCCACCCGGACTGACCACGCCCGCACAGTGCGTGAGCTGCTGGCTTCCGGCGAGCGTTCCTACTCCTTCGAGTTCGCCGCCCCCAAGACCGAACGGGGTGAACGCACCCTGTGGAACGCCATCCGGCGGATCGAGGCGGTCGCCCCCACCTTTGTCTCCGTGACCTATGGCGCCGGCGGCTCCTCCCGGGAGGGCACGGTACGGGCGACCGAGCGCATCGCCACCGACACCACCCTGACTCCGGTGGCCCATCTGACCGCGGTCAACCACTCGGTGGCCGAACTGCGCAACATCATCGGCCAGTACGCCGATGTGGGCATCCGCAATATGCTCGCGCTGCGCGGGGATCCGCCCGGCGACCCGCTGGGCGAGTGGGTGCGGCATCCGAGGGGCCTGTACTACGCCGCCGAACTGGTGCGTCTGATCAAGGAGTCGGGTGACTTCTGCGTGGGCGTGGCCGCCTTCCCGGAGATGCATCCGCGCTCCACGGACTGGGAGACCGATGTCCGGCACTTTGTGGCCAAATGCCGGGCGGGCGCGGACTTCGCCATCACCCAGATGTTCTTCCACGCCGAGGACTATCTGCGGCTGCGCGACCGGGTCGCGGCGGCGGGCTGCGACACCCCGATCATCCCGGAGATCATGCCGGTCACCAATGTCCGGCAGATCGAGCGATTCGCACAGCTGAGCAATGCCGCCTTCCCCTCGGCACTGGCAGAACGGATCCGGGCGGTACAGGACGATCCGGCGGCTGTACGCTCGGTCGGGATCGAGTACGCGACCGAACTGTGTGCACGGTTGATGGCCGAGGAGATTCCCGGGCTGCATTTCATTACCCTGAACCACTCCACGGCAACCTTGGAAATCTACGAGAACCTGGGACTGCACCAGCGGTCCTGACGGCCGGCCGGGAACGGCGGCCGAACGAGAGGGGCGCTAATGGGCTGGACGGTCCTCTATATCGCGTTCGGCATCGTCGCGCTCTGGCTGCTCAGCGAGGTGCTGCTGCAGTACAAGGCCCGGCTGCGCTGGCGGCTGCTGGCCTTCGCCGGGTTCCTCGGCGTGGTGGCCGGAGTGATGTTCACCTCGGTGCCGGTGATTGTCGTCGGTGCCGTGGGCTTCGCGGTCGGGCAGATCTTTGTGACGCTCTCCTTCCGGCGCGGCTTCGCCGAGGGCTGGGCGCTTCGGCGGCCGCCGGCGGCGAGCGAGGGGGCTCCGGCCGAGGGCCGGGCCGCGGGACGCGCCGGACGCCGCCGGGGCGGCCGCGGCTCCTCCGCCGCCAGGGCCGCGGCGAAGACGGCCGCCACGGCCGCCGCAACGACGGCCGCAACGACCGCCGCCACGGCGCCGCTTGACCAGCCCGCCGAGCCGGCCGAGGTGCCGGTCCCCACCGGCCTCACCGGTGTGCCGGAGCAGCCCACCGCCGAGTACGCGGCGGTGGAGGAGACCAGCGTCTTCGGCGCGTACGACGCCTTCCAGGGCGCCCCGCAGGGTGCCGAATACCCGGCGCAGGGCGGCCAGTTCGACTATGCGCAGGGCCAGTACGCCGCCTACTCCGACCCCTATATCGGCAACCGCCAGCAGGGGTACGAGACTTACGACGGCTATGCGCAGCAGCCCCAGCAGCAGTACGGGATGGGCGGTTACCCCGCGGACGGCTACGCCCCGCAGCAGTACGACATGGACACCCCGCCCGGTGGTGTCTGGGTCCCCCAGCAACGCGACACGGACGCACCCCCCTATCCCCACGACCAGGGCCCCGGCTACGACGACCAGCAGCACTACCGCTACTAGGGCGCCCCGACAGGGGCGCGGGGTCGTGCCCAACTGCGGGCCGCCTTGGGCTGGTCGCGCAGTTCCCCGCGCCCCTGAGGGGCGCGGGCAGCCGCCGACGGTGCTTGGCCACCCGCTGGCGAGCTCGACCGTCACTCGCCGGGATGGGGGCACCCCCAGCGGTAGCTGGGGGAGGGCGGTGCGTGGGTGGGGATGTCACCGCGAGCCGCGGAAAGCCGCACCCTCCACGATCAGCCCGGCCACCAACGCCCCCGACATCCCCGCATGCGCAAGCCCACCCCCCGGGTGAGCGAACCCACCGGCCAGGTAAAGGCCGGGCAGCGACGCCAAGTTGCCAGGGTGCAGAAACGCACCGTCCGCACCCGCCAGGGCGGGGGCCGGAACCCCACCGCCCACCGCCCCCGTCGCCGCCGCGACATCCAACGGCGTACGCACCTCGCGCCACAGCACTCGCTCGGCCAGACCAGGAACGGCAGCCCCGGCCGCATGGACCATCCGCTGGGCAAAGCCCTCGCGGGTGTGCTGATCCGCCCAGTCAACTTCCCCCTGCGGAGCCACCGTCGCCGTGACCGTCACCGCCTCATGCCCCGCATCCGGCCGGGTGGCAGCATCATCCGGCCGCAGAACCACCACGCTCGGACGGTGACCCGCATGCGGCCGGGGGCCGAAGACCGCCGCCAACTCCGCCTCCCTGTCGGGGGCGTGGACCACCGTACGGTGCGGCGTACCCTCCGGCCGCGCCCCCCGCAGGGCCAGGAAGACACTGAACCGGCTCCGCGGCGGCCCAGGTACGGGAGCGCCCAGCAATGCCGGATCCACCCCGGAAACCACCGCATCGCCCTCCACCACCGACCCGTCGGCCAGCCGTACCCCCGCCGCCCGGCCGTCCTTCTCCACCAGGCCGGTCACCTCGGCCCCGAAGTGGAACTCCACCTTCCGGGCGAGGCAACGGGCATAAAGGGCCTCTGCCAGGGCCCGGATGCCGCCCTCGGCATACCAACTGCCAAAGGTCTGCTCCATATACGCCAGCACGGCCGCCGATCCCGGTGCCCGGCGCGGGTCCAGGCCATGGGCCAGGGCATGGCTCTCCAGCAGGGCGATCAGCCGGGGATCGGCCAGCTCCCGCCGGGCGACGGCCTCCAGAGTGCACGCCCCGGAGCGGCGGAACAGCCCCCGCCGGCGCGCCGCCGGATAGGGATCGCGGCCGAGCGCCGCAAGCCGCTCCGGCTCGGCGGGCAGCGGCTCCTCCAGCAAGGGCCGCCGAGTGGCGTCCCAGGCGTCCCGGGCCCGGTTGATCAGCTCGCTCCAGCGCTCACCCGCGCCCGGCGCCAGCGCCGCGTCCAGCGCCTGGACCACCCCGGCCCGTGAGGCGTTGGGCAGCTCGACCACCGTGCCGTCCGGGAAGCGATGGCTGCTCGCCGGATCGACCTGGCGCAGCCGCACGCTCTGCTCCAGCGGCTCCTTGCCGGTCTTGATGAACAAGTCGCGGTAGACGGCGGGCAGATGGAGCAGCCCGGGGCCGGTGTCAAAGGTGAAGCCGTCCCTGGCCAGCCGGCCGGCCCCGCCACCGGGCGCCGCCGAGCGTTCGTACACCGCCACCCGGTGGCCCGCGACGGCCAGTCGCGCGGCCGCCGCCATGGCGCCCATACCGGCGCCGATCACCACGATCCGTGTCATGCCGCCGACTTTAACGGGGCGTGCCGACAGCGCCCTCGCCAGGCGGCGGGACCCGGCGCCGCTGCCGCCGCCGGGCGAGGAAGGCGCGTACCCGCTTCCACAGGAAGACCACCAGGGCGATGCCCAGGCCGAGCAGGGTGCCCGCGATCACCGCCGCCGCCACCGGGTGGAACAGGGCGAAGACCACCAGGGCCGCCACCGCCAGATCCTCCAGCAGGCTGAGCAGGATATTGCTGGCCGGTTCCGGTGAGGTGTTCACCGCCATCCTGGTGCCCGCCTTCACCAGATGGCTCAGCAGGGCGGTGATCCCGCCGACCGCCCCGGCCGCCAGCTGGGACAGCGAGCCGTGCGCTCCGGCCAGCAGCGCGGCGACCACCGCTCCGGCGACCGGACGGATCACCGTGTGGACCGCGTCCCAGACGGAGTCCACATAGGGGATCTTGTCCGCGATGGCCTCGCAGACAAAGAGGATCCCGGCGGCGATCAGCACATCCGGGCGCTGGAGGGCGTCCGGCACCTGGTCGGTGACGCCGGCCCGGCCCAGCAGGCCGAGCAGCAGCACCACCGCATAGGCGTTGATGCCGCTGGCCCAGCCGCTGGTGAAGACGAGAGGAAGAACGGACACCGGGTGATCGTAACGGGGCCCGGGGTCAGTGGCGGTCGCCGCTGACCCTGCCCTGAAGCAGCCGGGACAGCGCCGAGTGCACCTCGTCGATGGACCGCTCCGGCTGGAAGGACTGCCAGTCCAGCGCGGCCACCAGCACCATGCCGAACAGGGCGGAGGCGGTCAGCGGAATGTCGATCTCCTGGCTGAGCTCGCCGCCCTCCACCGCCTCCCGCAGCACCGACTCGATCACCGCGATGGCCTTCTGCCGCACCTGCATCAGGGTGGACTGCCAGGCCCGGTTGGTGCGCCAGAGCTCGGCCACATAGAGCTGGGTCAGCGAGGGGTAGCGGGCGATGAAGTCCAGTCCGGCCCGGATCATCGCGTCCAGCGCGTCCACCCGGCTGCCGCCGCGGGCGGCGGTGTCCTCGGCCGACTGCCGCAGGGAGACGGTCAGCAGCTCGATGCCGTCCCTGAGCAGCTCCTCGAAGAGCACGGTCTTACTGGCGAAGTTGTAGTAGACCGTGCCCTTGGCCACCCCCGCCCGCTCGGCGATCTCGTCCACCGTGGTGGAGGAGAATCCCTGCTCCGCGATCAGGGTGACCGCCGCCTCGAAGAGCTTGCGCCGTGTGTTCTGACGGCGTGTACCGCTGCTGTCCATGAGGGTGATTCTCCCCGTAGCCGGAGGGTGCTTTTTCACAGGCTGATCTCGGGGTGCAGCTTGTCCACCCGCCAGACCTGTTTGCCGCGCGCCGCCCAGGCGGTGAGCGCCAGCGAACCGGCGGTGAAGGCGGCCAGCACCGCGCATGCCTGCCAGACGCTGCCCAGGTCACCGCCGGAGATCAGATGGCGCAGCCCCTGGACCACATAGCTCATCGGCAGGAAGGGATGCAGGGCGTTGAAGAAGCCGGGGCTGGTCTGCACCGGATAGGTGCCGCCCGCCGAGGTCAGCTGGAGCATCAGCAGCGCCAGCACCAGGATGCGTCCGGCGGGCCCGAAGCGGGCGTTGAGCCACTGCACCATGGCGGCGAAGCAGAGCGAGGCCAGGACCAGGAAGCCCACGGTGCCCAGGGCATGCTCCATCTGCAGGCCGACCGCCCAGTGCAGCACCGCCAGCAGCGCCAGTACCTGCCCCAGCCCCACCGCGACCACCGGCAGCCAGCCCGCCAGCGCGGTCCGCCAGGCCGAGGCACCGGCCGCCAGTGCCCGCCGGTTGAGCGGCTGGATCAGCATGTACGCCACCATGGCGCCCACCCAGAGGGAGAGCGGCAGGAAGTAAGGGGCGAACCCGGTGCCGTAGTTGGGCGCCTTGTGCATCGCCTGGGAGGCCAGCTTCACCGGGTCGGCCATCACCTCGGTATGGGCGTCCCGGTCCTTTTTGTCATAGTCCGGGATCTTGCCGACCCCGTCATGCAGCCCGCCGGAGAGCTTGGCGGACCCGTCCGAGAGCTTGAACATCCCGCCTTGCAGGGTGTCCGCGCCGTTCTGCAGCTTGCCGATGCCGGTGTCCAGGGCGGACATCTTGTCCGAGGCGGTGCCCAGGCCGGAGTTGAGCTGCCCGGCGCCGTCATGGATCTTCCCCGCGCCATCGGCGACCTTATGGGCGCCGTCATTGAGGGCGTTGGCCTCGCGTACGGCGTTGTCGATGTCGTCGGCGAGTCCGGGACCGGCGTCGGCCAGCTTCCGGGCGTAGCCGTTCAGCAGGTCCAGCTGCTCCGGGAGCTGGTCGAGCTCCCCGTTCTTGTTCTGCATCAGGGTGTTGAGCGCCTTGGCGCCGTCCGCCGACTGCTTCGCGGCGAACACGGCCTTCTCCAGGTCGGGGCAGAAGGGCTGCTGGGTCTTGCAGAGCGTGTCGTACCAGCCGGAGAGGCTGCTCCAGGCCGCCGCGCTGCCCGCTTGGAGCGCCGCGGTGGTGTCGGCCGACGGGAGATCCTTGAGGTGCTGGCGCAACTCCCTGGTCTTGTCGGCGATTTCGCCCGCAGCGGTGGCTATCTGCGCCGCGTGCTCCTTGACATAGACGCCGCCCTTGGAGTCCGCGGCGGCGTTCACCTTGTCGGCCAGTTGCTGGGTGCCGTCCGCCACCTGGCGCGCACCGTCGGCCAGTTCGCGGGTCTTGTCGTCCAGGGTGCCCGCGCCCTCATGCAGCTTGTCCACGCCGTCCGAGAGCTTGCCGGTGCCGTCCTTGGCCGTGTCCAGCCCGTTCTTGAGGTCCCCGGTGCCCTTCTTGGCCTGGTCGATGCCATCGCCCAGCCGGTCCGCGCCGTCCGCGGCCTGCTTGGTCTTGTCGTGCAGGTCGGAGAAGGAGACGAAGATCTTGTCGTAGAAGCCGCGGGACGCCTTGCGGGAGGCGCTCGCCCGCACCTCGGCGAAGACGGTGCGCGAGATGGAGCCCACGATGTAGTTGTTGGCGTCATTGGTGCGTACCTGGAGTGCACCGGTGACCGGTGAGTCACCGGAGCTGGACGCCACCCGCTTGCTGAAGTCCGCGGGGATGGTCAGCGAGAGGTAGTAACGGCCCTTCTCCAGGCCCTTCTTGGCCTCCGCCGCGCTGGTCTCGTGCCACTGGAAGGTCCTGCTGTCATGCAGCCCCTCGGCGATGGAGTCGCCCGCGGTGAGCTTCTTGCCGTCCACGGTGGCCCCGCGGTCGTCGTTGACCAGGGCCACCGGCACCTTGTCCAGACGGCCGTACGGGTCCCAGAACGACCAGAGATACAGCCCGCCGTAGAGCAGCGGAAGCAGCAGCAGAGCGATCAGCGCGGCCCGGGGCAGCCGGCCCCGGCCGAACTTCCGCAGCTCCAGAACGGCCAGCCTAGGCGAGCGCATCGGCCGCCACCTCCTCGGTCTCCTGCTCCACCCGGTCCTCCCGGCCGTCCCGCTCGCCGGTGCGGACCACCACCGCGTCCGTGGGTGCCTGGCTGCATACCGCCAGTACGGTCGTTCCGGCGCCGGCCAGCGACCTCAACAGCCCCCAGGCTTCGGCGCGTTCGGCGTCGGAGAGCTTGAGGTCCAGGTCGTCCACGGCGATCAGCCGCGGGGCGCCGATCAGGGCCAGGGCCAGCGACAGGCGCAGCGCCTGGAGCCGTTCCAGGTCCCGGGCGGCGGTGCGCTCGCCCTTGGGCAGGGCGGACAGCTCCAGCCCGGCGGCGGCCAGCGCCGCGTCGATCCGGGCGCGGGCGGCCGCCTTCCGCTCGGTACGCGGCCGCAGCAGCTCACGCGGCGAACCGCTGAACCGCCGCTGCAGCAGGGCCCGTTCCCGTAGATGCTCGGCCACGGTCAGGGCCGGCTCCAGTTCGGCCACGCCCGGGACATGGGCCAGGGCGGCGAACTGCCGCACCGCCGCCATCCGCCTGGGCAGCGCCAGCCCGCCGATCTCGGCGGATCCGGCACCGGGGCGCATACGTCCGGTGAGCGCGAGCAGCAGACAGGTGCGGCCGGAGCCGGACGGTCCCTCGACGGCGATCAGCGAGCCGGACGGGGCGTCGATGTCCACGCCGTCGAAGACCCATCCGCGCGGTCCCTTGACGCCGAATCCCTGCGCCCTGACGGCGGCTCCGGGCGGGGTGCGGTCCACGGTGACCTCCCTGGTGACGATCTTGCACTGACTGGTCAGTCTAAAAAAGTATGGCGCAGGCCCCCCGGCCGCCCTCGGCCGGGGTCGGCCCAAGGGCGTCTGCCCAGGTCAGCGGCGATTGTCAGTGGGGTGCCCCAGGATGGGCACAGTCGGCGGTCATCCCATGGCCGTCAGCCCCGACGAAGGAGGTTCGTCATGGCCAGCCCGGCAAGCACCACCGCCCCGGCCCCGCCCGCGGCCCTCGACCTGCTGCTCCAGGCCCGGCTCGGCCTGGAGGAAGCCGCCTCGCTCACCGCCCCGCATGAGAGGTACGCCACCGCCCACCTCGCCGCGCTGCGCGCCGCCGCCGCGGTGCTGGCGGTACGGGCCCGGCCGGAGCCTCCGGGACGGCGGCGCCGGATCCGCAGCGCCTGGGAGCTGCTCCCCGAGGTCGCACCCGAACTCGCCGAGTGGAGCGCCCTGTTCGCCTCCGGTGCCCAGCGCCGGGCCCGTGCCGAGGCGGGCATACCCACCGCGGCCGGGCAGCGCGAGGCGGACGATCTGCTGCGCCAGGCCGGGATGTTCCTGCGGCTGGTGGAGCGGATGCTGGTCCGGCAGCCGATGCTGCCGCGCGAGCCGGCCGAGGCGGGCTGACCTGGCCTGGCGGTGCGGGCGTCCGGGCCTGGCCCATTAGGGTGGGCCCCGACGTCCCTCGACGTCCTTCCGATCACCGCCGCGCCGAGGAGCCACCCGCCGTGACCGAGCCTTCCCCCGCCCAGGGCGTGGAGACCCCATCGCGCCCCCGGGCGTCCCTGCGTACCGCCGTGGTCTGGGAAGTCCTCAAGGACGCCCTGGACCGCCGGGCGGCAGGCGGCGTGCTCCAGGTACTGGACGCGGGCGGCGGCAGCGGCAAGTTCGCGGTGGAGGTGGCCCGGCTCGGCCACCACGTCACCGTGGTGGACCCCAGCCCCAACGCGCTGTTCGCCCTGGAACGCCGGGCCGCCGAGGCGGGCGTGGCCGACCTGGTGCGCGGGGTGCAGGGCGACACCCAGGGCCTGTTCGAGGTGGCGGAGCACGGCGCCTATGACGCGGTGCTCTGCCATGGCGTGCTGGAGTACCTGGAGGACCCGGCCGCCGGGGTGCGCAACGCGGTGGACGCGCTGCGGCCCGGCGGCGTCCTCAGCCTGCTCGTGGCCGGGCTGGGCGGCGCGGTGCTGGCCCGGGCGCTGGCCGGGCACTTCACCGAGGCCCGCCAGGCGCTGACCGACCCGGCCGGCCACTGGGGCGCCAGCGACCCGGTGCCCAGCCGCTTCACCCCCGACCAGCTGTCGGAACTGGTCACCGGCGCCGGGCTGGAGGTCCAGGCGGTGCACGGAGTGCGGATCTTCGCCGACCTGGTGCCGGGAGTGCTGGTGGACGCCGAACCGGGCGCCCTGGAGGCGCTGTTCCGCCTGGAGGAGGCGGCGGCCGCGCTGCCCGCCTTCCACTCGGTGGCCGGCCAGCTCCATGTGCTGGCCCGGCGGGGCTGAGAGCGGGCCCGGCCACACCCCACCGATCAGGCCGTTCGCCCCGTATGATCGGGAGAACACCGTCCGGCATGACGGGTCGGCGGGGAGGGAATGTACGTCCCGACATCATCGGCCGCCAGTCGGGGCCGGTGGGCGAATTGGCGCAGAGGGGCGGGTTTCACGGGGGCGAATCCCTGCCTATCCTGAAAGGGTCGCACCCGGTCGCACCCCCGCGACCGACGAGTAGGAGGACTCCGTGCCGCTCTCGGAGCACGAGCAGCGCATGCTCGAGCAGATGGAGCGAGCGCTGTACGCCGAAGATCCCAAGTTCGCGACAGCGCTTGAGGGCAGCGGCCTGCGCACGTACACCCGGCGACGGGTCTACCAGGCGATCGCGGGCTTTCTGGTGGGTATCGCGCTGCTGATGGCCGGAATGGTCGCCCAGTGGATCTGGATCAGCGTGGTCGGTTTCCTGGTCATGCTGGGGTGCGCGGTGCTGGTGGTAACGGGGTGGCGCAAGGGAGGCGCGGCGCGAGGTGCCGCGAGTCCCCTGGGCGGCGGCCCCAGGCGGCAGGGGCGGCCCCGCCGGTCGATGATGGACCGCATCGAGCAGCGCTGGCAGCGACGCCGCGACGAACAGGGTCACTGACCCTCACATTCTCCGAGGGCCAGGGCACTCCACGCCCTGGCCCTCACCCATCCCGCTGGGTGGCCCCACCAGGGGCGCGGGGAACTGCGCGCCCAGCCACGCACGGCCTGTGGCCGAACGGCAGGGGCCGTCGGCAGATGCCGTTTCGTCGCCGGGTGCGCCCTTCCGGGGGCGCGGGGAACTGCGCGACCAGCCACGCACGGCCTGCGGCCGAACGGCGACGGTCGTCGGCAGATGCGGTTTCGTTTCCGGGTGCGGCCCGGTTGTGCCCACCCTCCCCCAGCTACCGCTGGGAGGTGCCCCCATCGCCCTGCGGAACGACTGCCCACAACCGGAACCCTCAGGGGCGCGGGCAACTGCGTGAACGGCCAAAGACCATCCGCACTGGCAGCGCGACCGCAAGCAATCGCGCCAACGACCGCGGGGCCAGAACCGCCCGTACCCGCGTCCAGCGGGGCGCCGCAGCCCGCAAGCCAGCCCGTACCCGGCGAACCTCTTCCGCCAGGGCGAGGGCCGCCATCGGGTGCGGCGCGTAGAGGGCCTGCTCCACCGCCGTGGCCACCCGGCCCGCCGCCCCCGCCGCCGGTCCGGACAGCCCGCCGAGGCGGACGATCCGGGTCACCGCCTGCCGCGGCGTATGCGAACCGTCGGGCGGGATGCCGTAGTCCCAGGCGGAGTCGGTCAGCTCCCGCCAGGCGGCCAGCGTGCCCCGGCCGGGGCCCAGCCGCCGGGCCCGTACCCGCCCGCGCAGCAGCGGCGGCAGGGTCAGCAGCACCGCGGCCAGCCCGGCCGCGCCCAGCCCCGCCAGGGCCCAGCCGGGCGGCCCGCCCGCCGAGGCGCCCCCGCCCGGCTGGGACAGCGGCTGCGGGCAGCCATCGGCCCGCCGCAGCCGGGGCGGGCAGGGCTGCCCGCTCTCGGGCGCCGCCGAGGGCCGGGCGTCCCGGCCCCGCGACGGCGACGGCACATCGGCCGGCGTGCCGGAGGAACCCCGCGCGATGGTGTAGTCCGGCTGCGAGCCCCGGCTCGGCGTGGGCTCGAACCGGGTCCACCCCACGCCCTCGAAGTACAGCTCCGGCCAGGCGTGCGCGTCCTTGGACCCCACCGACACCGACCCATCGGGCTGCGGCGTGCCCGAGGTGAAGCCCACCGCCACCCGGGCCGGAATCCCCAGAGTGCGGGCCATGGCGGCCATGGTGAAGGAGAAATGGACGCAGAACCCCCGCTTGTCCGTGAGAAACCGGACGATGGCGTTCTCCCCGCTGCCCGACTCCACCTCGGTGTCGTAGCGGAAGCCGCCGCCCAGCGCGAACCAGTCCTGTAGCTTCACCGCCTGCTGATAGGGGTTGGCGGCCCCCGCCGTCACCTGGCGGGCCGTCCGCTCCACCACCTTGGGCAGGCCGGCCGGCACCCGGGTGTACTCGCGCAGGATCCGCTCCTCCGGCGCCGGGGCGGCCGCCAGCTGGGCCGCGGTGGGCTGTACGAACAGGCTGGTGACCTGGTAGCGCAGGCCCCGGGTGGTCTGGCCGTGGTCACCGACCAGCACCCGGCCCTCCGGCTCGTAGCGCCACTTGCCACCCGTCTGGACCCGGTCGGCCGGATAGGGCATGGGCAGGTAGTTCTGCCCATAGGTGGGCGCGGCCACCACCGAGGTGTTCACCGGGTCGGTCCGCACCCCGGCGGCCAGCCCCTCCGGCAGCGGCAGCCGCTCGGGGACCTCGGTGACCTGCCGTTCCGAGGCCCGCCAGGAGGAGCCGTCGAAGTGGTCCAGCGCCACGATGCGCAGATAGAGATCCTGAGTGGCGGCGGTGGTGGTGCGGTAGCGCAGGACCTCCCGGTTCTCCGGCTGGTTGAGGCTGTTCTGCAGCGAGACCAGGGGATTGACCGCCGAGATGGTGCCGCCCGCGTCCCCGCCGGGCCCCTCGCCCCGGCCGTGCGGCCGCAGCAGGCCGCCGTCGATGGCGGGCAGTACGGCCGGTATGGCCAGCGCGATGCCCAGGGCCAGCGCCCCGATCCGGCGGCCGGTGCGCACCGGCGCCAGGGCCGTACCGCCCCCGGCGGCCGGGTCGAAGCCCGGGGAGCCGGCCCGGGCGCCGCCGGGGAAGACCCGGCCCCAGCGGGCCAGCCGGTCCCGCCCCTCGGCCAGCAGCAACAGCAGATAACCGGCCGCCGCCACCAGGAACCACAGCCAGTCGGCGCCGCCCCGGGCCAGCCCGGCGCTGATCGAGTACAGCGCCAGCAGCGGCAGTCCGGCGGGCGCCGCGCTGCGGAAGGTGACCGACAGCGCGTCCACCACCAGCCCCACCACCAGCACCCCGGCGATCAGCAGCAGCCTTATCCCGGCGGTGGCCGGGGCCGGGATGGCGTAGCGGCCCACATCGTCCGCGCCCTGCCGCAGCAGATCGGCGAAGGTACGCAGCGCCTCGGGGCCCGGCAGCACCCCGGCCAGGGCCTGCTCCCGGGCAAAGGCCACGGTGAGCATCAGCAGGGTGACCAGCGCCTGCACCGCCACCGTCAGCACCCGGGGCAGCGGCACCCGGCGGGCCAGCGCGCCCACCACCGCCTGGACGGCCAGCAGAAAGGCGGCCTGGGCCAGCCAGAGGCTCTCATTGACCAGCGGCAGCAGCGCACAGGAGGCGGCCAGGGTGGCCAGGGTGGCGCACAGTGCCAGCCGCGCGCTGCCGCTCATGGCGCGCTCCCCATCGGTCCGATGGGCCCCGCCGTGGGCCCCACGGGCCCCGTCGGCCCCAGGGGTCCCAAAGGCCCGTCCGTCGGTCGCACGGGCCCCATCGGCCCCACTGCCCCCGTGGGCCCCACCGCCCCCGCCCGCTGCCACAGGGCGGCCAGCGAGTCGCCCGGGGCCACCGGCAGCGCGGTCCAGCCCGCCTCGCGCAGCAGCCGAACCGGCCGTTCCCCATGCGGGGAACGCAGCCCGTTCCAGAGGAAGGGGTCCAGGACGAAGGCCAGCGCGGTGCCGCCCGGCCGACGCATCCGGGCGGCCAACTGCGCCTGCTGCTCGTCGAGTTCACCGAAGAAGGCCACCAACAGCCCCCCGTTGCCGCCGCGCAGCACCTCCTGGGCGGCCGCCAGCCCGGTGCCGGAGGAGTGGTCGATCTCGGCCAGTACGTCCAGCAACAGCCCGGCGGATTCGGAGAGTTCGCCCCCGCCGGCGGTGGCCGGCACCGAGCTGCCGGTGTCGGTCAGCAGCCGTACCGCGAAGCCCCGGTCCAGCAGGTGCAGCGCGGCGGAGGCGGCACCCGAGACCGCCCACTCGAACGCCGAGTCGGGGCCCGCCCCTTGGAAGGCGCCGCCCCGGGTGTCCAGCAGCACCGTGCCCTGGGCCCGCCGGGGCCGCTCCTCGCGGCGCACCATCAACTCCCCGTATCTGGCGGTGGACCGCCAGTGCACCCGGCGCAGATCGTCACCATGCCGGTAGCCGCGCGGAATGACATCGTCCGCGCCCGCCAGGGCCAGTGAACGGTGCCGGCCGTCACCGTAGCCCGCCGCCTCGCCGCCCAGCGGCAGAGCGGGCAGCGGCTCCACCCGGGGCACCACGGTCAGCACATCCCGGCCGCTGAAGCCCCGGGTCAGCTCGCACATCCCAAAGGGGTCGGTGAGCCGCAACTGCAGTGGCCCCAGCGGATAGCGGCCGCGCAGATCGGAGAGGATGCGGTAGCGGACCTCGCGCCGCCCGCCCGGCTCCACCCGGTCCAGGACAAAGCGCGGGCGCGGCCCCAGCACATAGGGCACCCGGTCCTGGAGCAGCAGCAGACCGGTGGGCACCCGGGAGACATTCTCCACCCGCAGTGTGACCAGCGCCTCGGCCGAGGCCGGCACCCGGGACGGGGAGAGCGTCCGGTCCCCGGCCACCCGGTGCCGGGTGCGGTGCAGCACCACCACGCACACCAGCGGCAGCACCGCCAGCAGCAGCCCCACCCGCAGCAGATCGGACTGGCCCAGCACATAGGAGCAGACGGTGGCGGCCAGCCCGGCCGCCAGAAAGGACCGGCCCCGGGTGGTCAGCCCGGCCAGCGCCGTCCGCCAGGTGCCGTCCCCCTCCGGCATGCCGTCCCCCTCCGGCATCACGGCCTCCGCGACCCCGGCGCGGGCCGGCCATAGGGATCGGGCACCGGGGTGTGCCGCAGGATGTCCAGCACCACCTGCTCCGGGCCACGCCGGTTCAACTGCGCCTGGGCGGTGGGCAGCAGCCGGTGCGCCAGCACCGCCACCGCCAGCGCCTGGACGTCGTCCGGCAGCGCGAAGTCCCGCCCGGCCAGCGCCGCCGCGGCCTTGGCCGCCCGCAGCAGATGCAGGGTGGCCCGCGGCGAGGCGCCCAGCCGCAGCTCCGGGTGCTGCCGGGTGGCGGCCACCAGGTCCACCGCGTAGCGCCGTACCGGCTCGGCGGCATGCACCGTGCGCACCGCCTCCACCAGCTTGACGATCTCATGGGCGTGCGCCACCGGCCTCAGGTCGTCCAGCGGGGAGCGGGCCCCGTGCGCATCCAGCATCCGCAGCTCGGCCTCCGGCCCGGGGTAGCCGATGGAGACCCGGGCCATAAAGCGGTCGCGCTGCGCCTCGGGGAGCGGATAGGTGCCCTCCATCTCCACCGGGTTCTGGGTGGCCACCACCATGAAGGGGCTGGGCAGCTCATAGGTCTGCCCGTCCACCGTGACCTGGCGCTCCTCCATCGACTCCAGCAGCGCCGACTGGGTCTTGGGGGAGGCCCGGTTGATCTCGTCGCCGATGACGATCTGGGCGAAGACGGCGCCCGGCTTGAACTCGAAGTCCCGCCGCTGCTGGTCGAAGACGCTCACCCCGGTGATGTCCGAGGGCAGCAGGTCGGGGGTGAACTGGATGCGCCGCACCGAGCAGTCCAGCGAGCGGGCCAGCGCCTTGGCGAGCATGGTCTTGCCCACCCCGGGCACGTCCTCGATCAGCAGGTGCCCCTCGGCCAGCAGCACGGTCAGGGCGAGCCGCACGACCTCCGGCTTGCCCTCGATCACGCTCTCCACCGCCGCCCGCACCCGCCCGGCGGTGGCACTGAGATCGCTCAGGCCCGCTCGCTCGTCATAGGTCGTCACCCGGCCCTCCTCGGCCCGTCATGCGGGCCCTGGTCCTGGGTACGGACCGGCCCACCCCGAAGCGTGAACGGCCCCGCCCCTTCGAGGAGCGGGGCCGTCGCCTACGCATTCTGGCCGCACCGGCGGTGTCATGACACCGCCTGAGGACAATCAGTGCCGCGGATCGATCTCCCGCAGCAGACCGGTGTGCACATCGAAGACAAAGCCGCGGACGTCATCGCGGTGCGGCAGGAACGGCGAGGTGCGCACCCGCTCCATGGACTGGCGGACGTCCTGGTCGAGGTCCTTGAACGCCTCCACCGCCCAGGAGGGGCGCTGGCCCACCTCGGCCTCCAGCTCATGCCGGAAGTCCTCGGTGAGGTTGAGCAGCCCGCAGCCGGTGTGGTGGATCAGCACCACCGAGCGGGTGCCCAGCGCCCGCTGGCTGATGGTCAGCGAGCGGATGATGTCGTCGGTGACCACACCGCCCGCGTTGCGGATGGTGTGGCAGTCGCCGAGCTCGAGGCCCAGGGCGGCGTGCAGGTCCAGCCGGGCGTCCATACAGGCGACGACCGCCACCTTCAGGACGGGACGGGCGTCCATGCCCGGGTCGGTGAACGCGGCGGCGTACTCCGCGTTGGCCTTGACCAGGCGATCGGTGACCGAGAGGGCCGGCTGCGCTGAGGGCTGAGGTGCGGGTATGGGCATGCCACCGAAGGTAATCGGCCAGGCCGTGCCCGTCCTTACCGGGGGAGGCAAAAATCCGCCGATGTCGCCCCTTGTGAGGTAACCCACACTCCGGGGCTCTCCCGCCATCCGGGTGAACGGAGGGGTCGCCGCGCGGTATCCGGTCCGCTCGCGGGACGCGCTGGCCGGTTGATTGACCGAAGGGACGAGTGCACTAAAGTGGCGCGAAGTGGGAGGCCCGACGCTCCCCTCGGAACCGTCAGTGAACCGCACTGCGCGCGACGCGTACGCACCCCTCGGCCTCCTCCCGCTCCCGGCTTGTACGGCCCGCATCCCGGCGCCGGACGGCCGTCTCCCCTTCGAGCGGGCGGGGACCCGGTGGTCCGTACCGCCGCGCCCCGTGATGTCAGAAGGGCGCATGACCAGCAACGCGCGACACGTCCCCGTCATGCTCCAGCGCTGTCTGGACATGCTCGCTCCCGCGCTCACCGAGCCCGGAGCGGTGGTCGTTGACTGCACGCTGGGCGCCGGAGGGCACAGCGAGGCCCTGCTCAAGACCTTCCCCGACGCCCGGCTGATCGCCCTGGACCGGGACCCCACCGCGCTCGCCCTGGCCGGGGAACGGCTGGCCCCCTACGGGGAGCGCGCCACCCTGGTGCGCGCCGTCTATCACGAACTGCCCGAGGTGCTTCAGCGGCTGGGCATCCCCAAGGTCCAGGGCGTCCTGTTCGACCTGGGTGTCTCCTCCATGCAGCTGGACGAGGCGGACCGCGGCTTCGCCTACGCCCAGGACGCTCCGCTGGACATGCGCATGGACCAGAGCACCGGAATCAGCGCCGCCGAGGTGCTCAACACCTATCCGCCCGGTGAGCTGGTGCGCATCCTGCGCGCCTATGGCGAGGAGAAGCAGGCCAAGCGGATTGTCTCGGCCATCGTCCGGGAGCGCGAGAAGGAGCCGTTCAGCAATAGCGCCCGGCTGGTGGAGCTGATCCGCGAGGCGCTGCCGCAGGCCGCCAAGCGCACCGGCGGCAACCCGGCCAAGCGCACCTTCCAGGCCCTGCGCATCGAGGTCAACGCCGAACTGGCCAGCGTGGAGCAGGCCATCCCGGCCGCGGTCGCCGCGCTGGCGGTGGGCGGGCGGATCGCGGTGCTGTCCTACCAGTCGCTGGAGGACCGCATCGTCAAGCAGGTCTTCGCGGCCGGGGCCGCCACCACCGCCCCGCCCGGACTGCCGGTGGTGCCCGAGCGCTACCAGCCGCGGCTGAGACTGCTCACCCGGGGCGCCGAACTGCCCACCGAGGAGGAGATCGCCGAGAACCGGCGCGCCGCCCCGGCCCGGCTGCGCGGCGCCGAACGGATCCGCGAGGACGTGCCGTGACCGGGGCCGGCCGGCTGGGGCGGCTGCTGCCGCTGGGACCCCTGGGGACCCGGCGGACGCCCTTCGTCCTGCTGGTGGTGCTGCTGCTGGGCTCCGGCCTGATCTCGCTGCTGCTGCTGAACTCCTCGCTCAACCAGGGCTCCTTCGAGCTCAGCCGGCTCCAGCGCAAGACCACCGAACTGACCGACGAGCAGCAGGCGCTGCAGCAGGAGGTCGATCAGCTGGCCGCGCCGGACGCGCTGGAGCGCCGGGCCCGCGAGATGGGCATGGTGCCCGGCGGCCCGCCCGCGTTCCTCAACCCGGACGGCACGGTCAATGGCCGGCCCGCCCCGGCCGGGCCCCCGGGCACCACCGACGCGGACAACACCGCGCTCACCGTGCCGGCCCCGCCGCCGCCCGCGCCGTCCCCGGACCCGGCGCCGGCCGCCACGCCCGCCGCCCCGGCACCCGCGCCCGCCGCGCACCCGCCCACGCCCGGCGCACAGCGCCCCGCACCCGCGGCCCCGGCCCCCGCCGCACCGGCCCCGGCCGGCCGCGTACCGCAGCACCCCCCGGTGGTGCCCCCCGCGCCGCCGTCCCCCGCGCACCCCGGACCGACAGGCAGGTGAGGTCGTGACGGCGCCCAGGCAGCCCCGCCGCCCAGTTCCCGGCCCCGCGCGCCCCACGGCGCGTCCCGCGCGCCCGGCGCGCCCGTCCCGCCCCCCGCACCCGCCCCGCCAGCGCACCACGGGCCGGCCGCTGCGGCTGGGCAGCCCCAAGCCCCGGCTGCGGCTGATCGGCGCCGGACTGACCCTGGCCATGCTGGCCTTCACCGTGCGGCTGCTCCAGGTCCAGGCGCTGGACGCCGGCTCCTACGCGGCCCGGGCCAACCTCAACCGCTATATCCCCGTCACCCTGGCCGCCGAGCGCGGCACCATCACCGACCGCGGCGGGGTGGACCTGGCCACCACCGTGGACGCCTATGACATCACCGCCGACCCCGGACTGCTCACCCCCGAGCGGCTCAAGGCCCCGGGCGGGCCCCGCCAGGCGGCCGAACTGCTCGCCCCGGTGCTGCGGGAGAGCGCCGACAGCCTGGAGCAGAAGCTCACCGCCAACCCCAAGTCCCGTTATGTGGTGCTGGCCCGCCAGCAGACCCCTCAGGTGTGGAACCAGATCAGGGAGCTCAAGAAGAAGGCCGCCGCCAAGGCGCCGCGCAAAAAGGGCCTGCACCTGCTGTCCGGCATCGGCCGCGAGGCGCACAGCAAGCGGGTCTACCCCAACGGCGACCTGGCGGCCGGCCTGCTGGGCTTCGTCAACGCCGACGGCCAGGGCGGCGGCGGCCTGGAGGCCCAGCTCAACAAGGAGCTGGCGGGCAAGAACGGCAAGCGGGTCTACGCCCAGTCCGGCGGCCGCCAGGTGCCCACCGGGGACGTCAAGGAACAGGCGGCGGTGCCCGGCTCCGATGTGGAGCTGACCATCGACCGGGACATCCAGTGGGCCGCCCAGAACGCCATCGCCGAGCAGGTGCGCAAGTCCCAGGCGGACCGCGGCTATGTGGTCGTCCAGGACACCCGCACCGGGGAGATCCTGGCCATGGCCAACGCCCCCGGCTACAACCCCAACGACCTTGCCCACGCGGACCGTTCCGCCATGGGCAACCCCGCGCTGATGGACGCCTACGAGCCGGGCAGCACCAGCAAGGTGATGACCATGGCGGCCGTCCTGGAGGAGGGCGTGGCCACCCCGGACACCCATGTGGAGGTGCCCAACCGGCTGGTGCGCGCCGAGCACTCCTTCGCCGACGACATCGACCACCCCACCTGGCACCTCACCCTCAACGGGGTGCTCGCCAAATCCAGCAACCTGGGCACCATCCTGGCCAGCGAGCAGCTGGGCAAGACCCGGGAACGGGCCAACGAGGTCCTCTACTCGTATCTGCACAAGTTCGGCCTGGGCAAGCCCACCGGCCTGGGCTTCCCCGGCGAGACCCCCGGCATCCTGGTGCCGCCCGCCAAGTGGAGCGCCACCCAGCCGTACACCGTGCCCTTCGGCCAGGGCCTCTCGCTCAACGCGGTGCAGGCCGCCTCGGTCTACAGCACCATCGCCAACGGCGGGGAGCGGATCCAGCCCAGCCTGGTGCGCGGCAGCAAGGGCCCGGACGGGCGCTTCGAGCCCGCCCCGGCGCCGTCCCGCACCCGGGTGATCAGCGAGAAGACCGCCAAGGAGCTCACCGCCATGCTGGAGTCGGTGGTGGACGACCGGGAGGGCACCGGCGTCAAGGCGGCGATCCCCGGCTACCGGGTCGCGGGCAAGACCGGCACGGCCAACCGGGTGGATCCGCGCACCGGCCGCTACCACGGCTACACCGCCTCCTTCGCCGGCTTCGCCCCCGCCGACCAGCCCCGGCTCACCGTCTACTGCGCCATCCAGAACCCCACCAGCGGCAGCTACTTCGGCGGCCAGATCTGCGGCCCGGTCTACCGGCAGGTCATGGAGTTCGCGCTGAAGACCCTCCAGGTGCCGCCCACCGGCGGCGAGGCCCCCCGGCTGCCGGTGAGCTACGACTGACCCGGGCCGACTGTGAGCTACGGCACTCCCGCTCGGCGGAACCACCGCCCGGCACGCCCCTCGCTTCGCGACGGGGCGGGTGCGCCCGGTACGCTCACCGCCGTGCCCCACGCTGATCAGTCCCAAACCAACCCGCCCGCGCCGAGCCCCGGAGCGCCGCGGCCCGCCCGGGTGAGCCCCGTACCGCTGACGGAGCTGGCCGGTCAGCTGGGCATCACCGCTCCCAAGGGCTCCGCCGCCGTCACCGGCATCACCCATGACTCCCGCGCAGTACGCCCCGGCGATCTCTACGCGGCCCTGCCCGGCGCCCGCTTCCACGGCGCCGACTTCGCCGCCCAGGCCGCCGCCCAGGGCGCCGTGGCGGTGCTCACCGACCCGGCGGGCGCCGAGCGCGCCGCCGCCACCGGCCTGCCGGTGCTCACCGTGCCCGACCCGCGCGGCCGGATGGGCTCGCTGGCCGCCGCCATCTACGGCGAGCCGGGCCGAGACCTGCTGCGCATCGGCATCACCGGCACCTCCGGCAAGACCACCACCGCCTACCTTGTCGAGGGCGGGCTGCGCACCCTGGGCCCCACCGGCCTGATCGGCACCGTGGAGTCGCGGATAGGGGAGGAGCGGCTGAAGTCCGAGCGCACCACCCCCGAGGCCACCGACCTGCAGGCCCTGTTCGCGGTGATGCGGGAGCGCGGGGTGCGTTCGGTGGCCATGGAGGTCTCCAGCCACGCCCTGCGGCTGGGCCGGGTGGACGGCTGTGTCTTCGACGTGGCGGTCTTCAACAACCTCAGCCCGGAGCACATGGAGTTCCACTCCGGCATGGAGGACTACTTCCAGGCCAAGGCCGAGCTGTTCACCAAGGAGCGCAGCCGGCTGGGCGTGGTCAACCTGGACGACGAGTACGGGCGCCGGCTGGCGGCCGGCGAGTCCGAGGTCCCGGTGATCACCTTCTCGGCCGAGGGCCGCGCGGACGCCGACTGGCGGGCCGTGGACGTGGTGACCGGCCCGGTGGACTCCAGCTTCACCATCCTGGGCCCGGAGGGCCGTACGGTCCGCGCCAAGGCGCCGCTGCCCGGCCCGTTCAATGTGGCCAACGCGCTGGCCGCGGTGGTGGCGCTGACCGCCGCCGGGATCGAGGCGCAGGCCGCCGCCGACGGCGTGGCCGCGGTGACCGGGGTGCCCGGCCGGCTGGAGCGGGTGGACGCCGGCCAGCCGTACCTGGCGGCGGTGGACTACGCCCATAAGACGGACGCCGTCGAATCGGTTCTCCGCGCCCTGCGCAAGGTCACCACCGGCCGGCTGCACGCGGTGCTCGGCTGCGGCGGCGACCGCGACCGCACCAAGCGCGCCCCGATGGGCGCCGCCCTGGCCCGGCTGGCCGACACCGCCGTGCTGACCAGTGACAACCCCCGCTCCGAGGACCCGCTCGCGATCCTCGCCACCATGCTCGCGGGCGCCGCCGAGGTGCCCGCCGACGAGCGCGGCACCGTCCTGCTGATGGAGGACCGCGCCGCCGCCATCGCGGCCGCCGTGGACCGCGCCCGGCCCGGGGACACCGTCGTGGTCCTGGGCAAGGGCCATGAGCAGGGCCAGGACATCGCCGGAGTGGTCCGCCCCTTCGACGACCGCCAGGTCCTGCGCGAGGCCATCGAGCACCGCCGCACGGCCGCCCCGCACCCGAACGACCAGGGATGATCTGACCGCCATGCGCGTACAACCCTCCCCCCTCAAGCCCGTGCCCCCGGCCGGAGGTGACCGACGGTGATCGCACTCTCACTGGCCGAGATCGCCGGGATCACCGGCGGGCGGCAGTACGACATACCGGACCCGGACCGCACCGTCACCGGCCCGGTGGTGATCGACTCCCGCCAGGTGGAGCCCGGCGGCCTGTTCGCCGCCTTCGCCGGCGAGCATGTCGACGGACACGACTATGCGCACCGCGCCGTCGAGGCGGGCGCGGTGGCGGTGCTGGCCGCCCGCCCGGTGGGCGTCCCCGCCATCGTGGTGGACGACGTGGTACGGGCGCTGGGCGCCCTGGCCCGCGCCGTGGCCGAGCGGATCGGCGCCACCGCGGTGGCGCTCACCGGCTCGGTGGGCAAGACCAGCACCAAGGACCTGATCGGCCAGCTGCTGGGCGCCCTGGGCCCCACTGTCTGCCCGGCCGGCAACCTCAACAACGAGATCGGCCTGCCGCTGACCGCCCTGCGGGCCACCGAGGACACCCGCTACCTGGTGCTGGAGATGGGCGCCCGGGGCATCGGCCATATCCGCTACCTCACCGAGCTCACCCCGCCGCGGATCGGCCTGGTGCTCAATGTGGGCACCGCGCACCTCGGCGAGTTCGGCGGCCGGGAGCAGATTGCGGTGGCCAAGGGCGAACTGGTGGAGTCGCTGCCGGCCGCCGCCGAGGGCGGCGTGGCCGTACTCAACGCCGACGACCCGCTGGTGCGCGCCATGAGCAGCCGCACCAAGGCCCGGGTGCTGCTGTTCGGCGAGGCCGCCGATGCCGACATCCGGGCCGAAAACGTGCGTCTCACGGCCACCGGGCAGCCCTCCTTCACGCTCCACACACCCACCGGGTGCGGGGAAGTGACCATGCGGCTGTACGGTGAGCACCACGTGTCGAACGCGCTCGCCGCGGCCGCCGTCGCCCATGAGCTGGGCATGCCCGTCACCGAGATCGCCGCGGCGCTCGGCGGTGCGGGGCAGCTCTCGCGCTGGCGGATGGAGGTCACCGAGCGTCCGGACGGCGTGACGATCGTCAACGACGCCTACAACGCCAACCCAGAGTCCATGCGAGCCGCACTGCGTGCGCTGGTCGCCATGGGAGATGCCGCACGGGCGAAGGGGGGACGTACGTGGGCGGTGCTCGGCAAGATGGCCGAGCTGGGCGAGGAGTCACTCGCCGAGCACGACGCGGTCGGACGGCTCGCCGTCCGGCTCAACGTCAGCAAGCTCGTGGCAGTCGGGGACAGGGAAGCGGCCTGGCTGCGCATGGGCGCCTATAACGAGGGTTCGTGGGGTGAGGAGTCGGTGCACGTGTCCGACGTGCAGGCGGCGATCGACCTGTTGCGCAGCGAGCTGCGCCCGGGAGACGTCGTACTGGTGAAGGCGTCCAGGTCGGTCGGCCTGGAGAAGGTCGCGGAGCAGCTGCTCGCGGGCGAGGGCGAGGTCGCCGGTCGATGAACCAGATCCTCTTCGCGGGTGTCATCGGTCTGTTCCTGACCCTGATCGGCACCCCGCTGTTGATCAAGTTCCTGGCCCGCAAGGGCTACGGTCAGTTCATCCGCGACGACGGCCCGCGCACCCACGGCAGCAAGAAGGGCACGCCCACCATGGGCGGCATCGCCTTCATCCTGGCCACCCTGATCGCCTATGCCGTCACCAAGGTGATCACCAGCAAGGCGCCCACCACCTCAGGCCTGCTGGTGCTGTTCCTGACCGCGGGCATGGGCCTGGTGGGCTTCCTGGACGACTACATCAAGATCGTCAAGCAGCGGAGCCTGGGCCTGCGCGCCAAGGCCAAGATGGCCGGACAGCTGATCGTCGGCATCGCCTTTGCGGTGCTGGCCCTGCAGTTCGCCGACACCCGGGGCCAGACCCCGGCCTCCACCAGGCTCTCCTTCACCCAGGACTTCGGCTGGTCGGTCGGCCCGGTGATCTTCGTGGTCTGGGCGCTGTTCATGATCCTGGCCATGTCCAACGGCGTTAACCTCACCGACGGCCTGGACGGCCTGGCCACCGGCGCCTCGGTGATGGTCTTCGGCGCCTATGTCTTCATCGGCACCTGGCAGCACGGCCAGTGGTGCGGCAACTCGCTGACCGCCGGCGCCGGCTGTTACGAGGTACGCGACCCGCTCGACCTGGCCGTGGTGGCCTCCGCCCTGATGGGCTCCTGCTTCGGCTTCCTGTGGTGGAACACCTCACCCGCCAAGATCTTCATGGGCGACACCGGCTCGCTGGCCCTGGGCGGCGCCCTGGCCGGCCTGGCCATCTGCTCCCGCACCGAGCTGCTGCTGGCCCTGCTGGGCGGCCTGTTCGTGCTGATCACCATGTCCGTGGTCATCCAGGTCGGCTCCTTCCGGCTGACCCGTAAGCGGGTCTTCCGGATGGCCCCGCTCCAGCACCACTTCGAACTCAAGGGGTGGAGCGAGGTCCTTGTGGTGGTCCGGTTCTGGATCATCCAGGGCCTGTGCGTGGCCGTCGGCCTGGGCATCTTCTACGCCGGATGGCTGGCCATCAAGTGACCCTCAGCGACTTCACCGACCAGCGGATCACCGTCGCCGGCCTCGGCGTGAGCGGCATCAGCGCCGCCCGCGCCCTGGCCGGCCTGGGCGCCCGCGTCACCGTGGTGGACGGCGGCGACGGCCCGGCCCTGCGCGAGCGCGCCGAGCGGCTCCAGGCCGAGGGCATCACCGTTCGCCTGGGAGACGCGGAAACCCTCCCCGAGGACACCGAACTGATCGTCACCTCGCCCGGCTGGCGCCCCGACAGCCCGCTGTTCGCGGCCGCCGCCGAGGCCGGGGTGGACGTGGTGGGCGATGTGGAGATCGCCTGGCGGCTGCGCGGCGAGGGGGCACCCCCCTGGCTGGCCGTCACCGGCACCAACGGCAAGACCACCACCGTGCGGATGCTGGCCGCCATCCTGGAGGCCGCCGGACTGCGCACCGCCGCCGTCGGCAACATCGGCACCCCCATCATCGATGTGGTGCTCTGCCAGGAGCCCTATGACGTGCTGGCCGTGGAGCTCTCCAGTTACCAGCTGCACTGGGCGCCCTCGCTGCGCGCCCACTCGGCCGCGGTGCTCAACCTGGCCCCGGACCACCTGGACTGGCATGGCTCGATGAAGGCGTACGCCGCCGACAAGGGCCGGATCTACCAGGGCAACAAGGTGGCCTGCGTCTACAACGCGGCCGACCCGGCCACCGAGCGCCTGGTGGAGCAGGCCGATGTGGAGGAGGGCTGCCGGGCCATCGGCTTCACCCTGGGGCCGCCCCGGCTCTCCGAACTCGGCGTGGTGGACGGCATCCTGGTGGACCGGGCCTTTGTCGCCGACCGGCAGCGCAACGCCCAGGAGCTGGCCGAGGTCTCGGACATCGCCCCCCAGTCGGGAAAGGCGGCACCGCACAACATCGCCAACGCCCTGGCCGCCGCCGCCCTGGCCCGCGCCTTCGGCGTGGAACCCAGGGCGGTACGCGACGGACTGCGCTCCTTCCGGCCCGACGCCCACCGCATCGCCCATGTCGCGGATGTGGCCGGCGTGGCCTATGTGGACGACTCCAAGGCCACCAACACCCACGCCGCCGAGGCCTCGCTGGCCGCCTATGACTCCATCGTCTGGATCGCCGGCGGCCTGGCCAAGGGTGCCACCTTCGACGAGCTGGCGACCGCCGCCGCCGGGCGGCTGCGCGGCGTCGTGCTGATCGGCGCCGACCGGGCGCTGATCAGGGAGGCGCTGGCGCGACACGCCCCCGATGTGCCGGTGGTGGACCTCGACCGGACCGACACTGGGGCGATGGCCGCGGCCGTCCGGGAGGCGGCACGGCTCGCCGGTCCGGGGGACACCGTCCTCCTGGCTCCGGCGTGTGCCTCGATGGACATGTTCACCAACTACCAGGAGCGCGGCGAGTCCTTCGCCCGAGCGGTCCGGGAGCTGCCCTCCGGCCGCGGCGCTCAGCAGTAGCCGCATGGTCCCCGCGCCGCGGGCCTGCGGCGCGGGACACCAGCGGAGGGGACCATGCAGGCCCACCACAGTGCCGGGATCCAGCCCGGGATCGCCTGGCGCGGCACCCCGGCCGGTGCCCGTCCGGTCCGTGCCCCCCGCCCGCGCGGCGGCGGCGCCGGCTCCCGGCCGCCCGGCCGGGGCACCGTATGGGGCGGGCTGCAGACCCTGGTACGGCGCGCCAGGAAGGCCTGGGACCGGCCGCTGACCGCCTACTATCTGCTGCTCGGCGGCTCGCTGCTGCTGACCGCGCTGGGCCTGGTGATGGTCTACTCGGCCTCCCAGATCAAGGCCCTGCAGTCCGGCCTGGCCCCCACCTACTTCTTCCGCAAACAGCTGCTGGCGGCCGCCATCGGCTCCGTACTGCTGCTGGTGGCGGCCCGTACCCCGGTCCGTATCCTGCGGGCGCTGGCCTACCCGCTGCTGGCCTGCTCGACGGTCCTGCTGGTCCTGGTCCAGGTGCCGGGCATCGGCGAGACCATCAACGGCAACACCAACTGGATCTCGCTCGGCGGCCCCTTCCAGGCCCAGCCCAGCGAGTTCGCCAAGCTGGCCCTGGTGCTCTGGGGTTCGGACCTGCTGGCCCGCAAACAGTCCAAGAAACTGCTCAACCAGTGGAAGCACCTGCTGGTGCCGCTGGTCCCGGTCACCTTTGTGCTGCTCGGCCTGATCATGCTGGGCGGCGACATGGGCACCACGGTGGTCCTCACCACGGTGCTGCTGGGGCTGCTGTGGGTGGCGGGGGCGCCCACCCGGCTGTTCTCCGGGGTGTTCGGCGTCACCGTGGCGCTGGCCGCCCTGTTCATCAAGACCAGCGCCAACCGGATGTCCCGGCTGGCCTGCATCGGCGCCACCGACCCCGGCCCCAACGACCAGTGCTGGCAGGCCGTACACGGCATCTATGCGCTGGCCAACGGCGGCTGGTTCGGCGCCGGCCTCGGTGCCAGTGTGGAGAAATGGGGCGAACTGCCCGAGCCCCATACCGACTTCATCTTTGCCATCACCGGCGAGGAACTGGGGCTGGCGGGGACGCTGTCGGTGCTCGCCCTCTTCGCGGCTCTAGGCTATGCGGGTATCCGCGTGGCCGGACGCACGGAGGAACCCTTCGTGAGATACGCCGCGGGTGCGGTGACCACCTGGATCACGGCCCAGGCCGTGGTCAACATCGGTGCGGTGCTCGGCCTGCTGCCGATCGCCGGGGTGCCGCTCCCGCTGTTCTCCTACGGAGGTTCCGCCCTGCTGCCTGCCATGTTCGCCATCGGGCTGCTGATCGCCTTCGCACGCGACGAACCCGGTGCACGGGCGGCGCTGGCCATGCGGCAGCCTGGGGTGAGATGGAAGACGATGAGACGGCGCGTCAAGAAGCGGCCGTCCGGAGAGCGGTGAATTTCGGTGCATGTCGTACTCGCCGGCGGGGGGACCGCCGGCCACATCGAGCCCGCGCTCGCCCTCGCGGACGCCCTGCGCAGGCAGGATCCGACCGTGGGGATCACGGCGCTCGGCACGGAGCGGGGCCTGGAGACCCGGCTGGTGCCCGAGCGGGGCTATGAGCTGGGGCTGATCCCCGCCGTACCGCTGCCACGCAAGCCCACCCCGGAGCTGATCACCGTCCCGGGACGGCTGCGCGGCACCATCAAGGCGGCCGAGCAGATCCTGGAGCGCACCAAGGCGGACTGCGTGGTCGGCTTCGGCGGCTATGTGGCCCTGCCCGGCTATCTGGCCGCCAAGCGGCTCGGTGTGCCGATCGTCGTGCACGAGGCCAACGCCCGCCCCGGACTGGCCAACAAGATCGGCTCGCGGTACGCCTCCGCGGTGGCCGTGTCCACCCCGGACAGCAAGCTGCGCAACGCCCGCTATGTCGGCATCCCGCTGCGCCGCTCCATCGCCACCCTGGACCGGGTGGCCCTGCGCTTCGAGGCCCGCGCGGCCTTCGGGCTGGACCCCAACCTGCCCACCCTGCTGGTCTCCGGCGGCTCGCAGGGCGCCCGCAGGCTGAACGAGGTCGTCCAGACCGTGGCCCCGGTGCTCCAGCGCTCGGGCGTCCAGATCCTGCACGCGGTCGGTCCCAAGAACGAACTGCCGCATGTCGACAACATGCCCGGAATGCCGCCTTACATCCCGGTATCGTATGTGGACCGTATGGATCTCGCCTATGCCGCGGCGGACATGATGCTCTGCCGGGCCGGCGCGATGACCGTCGCCGAACTGTCCGCCGTCGGGCTGCCCGCCGCCTATGTCCCGCTGCCGATCGGCAACGGCGAACAGCGGCTCAACGCCCAGCCGGTGGTCAAGGCCGGCGGCGGCCTGCTGGTCGATGACGCCGAGCTGAGCCCCGCCTGGGTGCAGAACCATGTGCTTCCGGTGCTCGCCGACCCGCACAAGCTGTACGAAATGTCCCGTGCGGCCGCCGAGTTCGGCCGCCGTGACGCCGACGAGCTGCTGGTCGGCATGGTGTACGAGGCGATCGCGGCGCGCAGGGGCTGAAGCGCCGCAGGCAGGAGGCTGGGAGCGTGGCCGGACCGACGACCGCCCGGCGCGGTGGCGACAAAAGCCGTAAACCGAAGCCGAAATCGTCGGCGCCCGGCCCCTCCCGGCCGCCCAAGTCCGCCAAGGGCCCCCGGAAACCGGCGGCCGCCCGTGGCCTCGGCGCCCTGCGCCGCCGGCTCACCCATGGCCGGCGGCTGATCCTCTGCGGCGCCGCCGTCGCCCTGCTGGGCGCCGGGGTCACCTGGGCGCTGTACGGATCCGGCCTGCTGCGGGCCACTCGTGTGGAGGTCACCGGCACCACCGTGCTGACGCCCGCCGAGGTCCGCGCCGCGGCCGCGGTCCCGCTGGGCGACCCGCTGATCTCGGTGGACACCGACGCCGTCGAGGCCCGGCTGCGCGACCGGCTGCCCCGGGTGGCGTCGGTGGAGGCCAGCCGCTCCTGGCCGCACACCATCAGCCTCAAAGTGACCGAACGCCGACCGAAAGCCGTCCTGGAGAAGGACGGGAAATTTATTGAAATCGACGGTATGGGCGTGCGGTTCGCCACAGTGGACCGGGCCCCGGACCGGGTGCCCCGGCTGACCCTGGAGACCTCCGACGAGGCCGCCACCGCCAGCAACCACCGCTTCGGCACCCAGCGCCTGGAGCGGGAGGGCGTCCGGGTCGCCAACGACCTGCCGGCCGCCGTGCGCCAGGACACCGTGGCCGTTCGCGTACGCTCGTACGACTCCATCACCGTGGAACTGACGGGCGGTCGGACCGTCGTGTGGGGGAGCGGTGAGCGGGGGGAGGCGAAGGCCCGTACGCTCACCGCACTGATGAAGGCGGCGCCCTCGGCGAAGCACTTCAATGTCAGCGCTCCGAGTGCCCCGGCGGCGTCAGGGAGTTGACGACCGGTCGGCTCTGCCAGCACCCTGGTTGGCTACGCCTATGGGTGATCACATAGGGTGAAAAGAAAAACGGGAGGTTCGGCGTGTTCGTTGAACACGCACCACTTGCCGACTTAGTGTCCTGTCCCGAGAACCCAGGGAACAGTGACACGAGTAACCCTAAACTTCAACGTTAGGGTTCGGGTTGGCATTGGGAACCGTCCCCCAGGCATACGTAACTCGAGGCGAGAGGCCTTCGACGTGGCAGCACCGCAGAACTACCTCGCAGTCATCAAGGTCGTCGGCATCGGCGGCGGTGGCGTCAACGCCATCAACCGGATGATCGAGGTCGGTCTCAAGGGCGTCGAGTTCATCGCGATCAACACCGATGCACAGGCCCTGCTGATGAGCGACGCCGATGTCAAGCTCGACGTCGGCCGGGAGCTCACCCGTGGCCTTGGCGCCGGCGCCAACCCCGAGGTCGGCCGCAAGGCCGCCGAGGACCACCGCGAGGAGATCGAGGAGGTCCTCAAGGGGGCCGACATGGTCTTCGTCACCGCGGGCGAGGGCGGCGGCACCGGCACCGGCGGCGCTCCCGTGGTCGCCAACATCGCCCGTTCCCTGGGCGCCCTGACGATCGGTGTGGTCACCCGGCCGTTCACCTTCGAGGGCCGGCGCCGGGCGAACCAGGCGGAGGACGGCATCGCGGGGCTGCGCGATGAGGTGGACACCCTGATCGTCATCCCCAACGACCGGCTGCTGTCCATCTCGGACCGGCAGGTGAGCGTGCTGGACGCGTTCAAGTCCGCGGACCAGGTGCTGCTCTCCGGTGTCCAGGGCATCACCGACCTGATCACCACCCCCGGTCTGATCAACCTGGACTTCGCCGACGTCAAGTCGGTGATGTCGGAGGCCGGTTCGGCCCTGATGGGCATCGGCTCGGCGCGCGGCGACGACCGCGCGGTGGCCGCGGCCGAGATGGCCATCTCCTCGCCGCTGCTGGAGGCGTCCATCGACGGCGCCCGCGGGGTGCTGCTCTCCATCTCCGGCGGTTCCGACCTCGGTCTGTTCGAGATCAACGAGGCGGCCCAGCTGGTGAGCGAGGCGGCCCACCCCGAGGCCAACATCATCTTCGGCGCGGTCATCGACGACGCCCTGGGCGACGAGGTCCGGGTCACCGTGATCGCGGCCGGATTCGACGGCGGCCAGCCGCCCGCCAAGAACCGCGACAAGGTCCTGGGTTCGTCCTACGGCGGCCGCGAGGAGAGCGCTCCGGCCACCCCGGCGAGCCGCCCGGCCCCGGCCGAGCCGGTCCGCCCGTCCTTCGGCGGCCTGGGCAGCGTCACCCCGCGCACCGAGGAGCCCGTGCCGGCCGACCCGGCGCCGGTCGCCGAGGTCCCCCCGCCGCCGATGACCTCCCCCCAGGTCCCGCCGGCCCGGCCGTACCAGGACTCGACCGCCGAGGAACTGGACGTTCCCGACTTCTTGAAGTAAGCGGCACACACCTTGATAGGCCCTCAGCACACAGTGCAGCCTCAGCCCTGTACGGCACACGCGAGCGGCGCGCACTTCGCCTTCACCGACCGGTGGGGCGGAGTGAGCGCCGCTCCGTATGCGGAGCTCAACCTGGGCGGCGCGGTCGGCGACGACCCGGCGGCGGTCACCGCCAACCGGGAGCGGGCGGCCCGCGCGCTGGGACTCGACCCGGCGGCGGTCGTCTGGATGAACCAGGTGCACGGCCGGGACGTCGCCGTGGTGGACGGACCCTGGCGGACCGGCGAGATCCCCGCGGTGGACGCGGTGGTGACGGCCCGCCGGGGACTGGCCCTGGCGGTGCTGACCGCCGACTGCACCCCGGTGCTGCTGGCCGACCCGGTGGCCGGAGTCGCCGGGGCGGCGCATGCCGGCCGGCCCGGGCTGGTGGCCGGGGTGGTCCCGGCGGTGGTCGAGGCGATGACCGGGCTGGGCGCCCGGCCGGAGCGGATGCTCGTCCGGACCGGCCCCTCGGTCTGCGGCCTGTGCTACGAGGTGCCCGAGGCCATGCGGGCCGAGGTGGCCGAGGCGGTGCCCGAGGCCTGGGCCACCACCCGGCAGGGCACCCCGGCGGTGGACGTGGCGGCCGGAGTGCTCGCCCAGCTCGGCCGAATGGGCGTCACCGACGCCCGGCGGTCGGAGGTTTGCACCCTGGAGTCGGCGGACCATTTCTCCTATCGGCGCGAGCATGTGACCGGACGGCTCGCCGGCTATGTGTGGTTGGACGGGCAGTGACGGACCGCAGAACCCAGTTGGCACAGAACCTCGCCCAGGTGGAGGAACGTATCGCCGCCGCCTGCGCGGCGGCGGGCCGCAAGCGCGAGGAAGTGACCCTGATCGTGGTCACCAAGACCTATCCCGCCAGTGACGTCAGACACCTCGCGGAGCTGGGGGTGCGTCATGTCGCGGAGAACCGCGACCAGGACGCGGCGCCCAAGGCCGCCCAATGCGCGGATCTGCCGCTTACTTGGCACTTTGTTGGTCAATTGCAGACAAACAAGGTGCGCTCGGTGGTGAAGTACGCCGATGTGGTGCACTCCATTGACCGGACCCGGCTGGTCACCGCCCTCTCGGCGGCGGCCGTGCGGGCCGGGCGGGAGCTGGACTGTCTGATCCAGGTGGCACTTGACGCCGAGTCGGGCGCGGTCTCCGGCCGTGGCGGGGTCGCCCCGGACGGGGTGGCGGCACTGGCCGATGCCATCGCCGAAGCGGAAGGGCTGCGTCCGGCAGGACTGATGACGGTGGCTCCGCTTGCGGGCCCGTACGCCGGCCGTCCCCGGGCCGCTTTCGAGCGGCTGCGGGAAATCGCAACGGACCTGCACGCGGCCCATCCGGCTGCGAACATGGTGTCCGCAGGGATGAGCGCGGATCTCGAAGACGCCGTGGCGGCGGGTGCGACACATGTACGTGTCGGCACAGCGGTACTCGGAGTCCGACCCGGGCTCCGGTAACGTCGCCAAGAGTCGGACCACAGCAACAAAATATGGTCATTCCCGTCAAAAGGCGGGCATGGCACGTGGATCCAGCGCCGCTGAGGAGCCGATCCACCACAGAGCGGAGGACGCAGAGAATGGCCGGCGCGATGCGCAAGATGGCGGTCTACCTCGGCCTCGTGGAGGACGATGGGTACGACGGCCGGGGGTTCGACCCCGACGACGAGTTCGAGCCCGAGCCGGAGCCCGACCGGCGGCGGCAGCAGCAGCACCAGGCCCAACAGACGCAACCGGACGAACCGGTTCGAGTCGCCCAGCCGCCGGCGCAGCGCGAACCCACTCCGCTCACAGCGGAAAACGGACGACCCGCCCGAATCGCCCCCGTGTCGTCCATCACACCCGAACGCCACTCTCTGGAGAAGAACGCACCGGTGATCATGCCCAAGGTTGTGTCCGAGCGGGAGCCCTACCGCATCACGACATTGCACCCTCGGACCTACAACGAGGCCCGTACCATCGGGGAACACTTCCGTGAGGGCACTCCCGTGATCATGAATCTGACGGAGATGGACGACACCGATGCGAAGCGACTCGTGGACTTCGCGGCGGGGTTGGTCTTCGGTCTGCACGGCAGCATCGAACGGGTGACGCAGAAGGTGTTCCTGCTGTCTCCTGCTAACGTCGATGTCACGGCGGAGGACAAGGCCCGCATCGCGGAGGGCGGGTTCTTCAACCAGAGCTAGAGACGCACCATCGGGCAATACCGGCTGGACGACGGCCGAATTGGCCGGGAAGTTCGGGAACGAGCAAGGGGAGAGGGAAGCGCGGGATGGGCATCGCACAGCAGGTGGTCTACATCGCGCTGTACTGCTTTCTGATCGTGCTTATCTTCCGATTGGTGATGGATTACGTCTTCCAGTTCGCCCGCTCGTGGCAACCCGGGAAGGCGATGGTGGTCATCCTTGAGGCCACCTACACTGTCACCGATCCGCCACTCAAGCTTCTGCGGCGGTTCATTCCGCCGCTGCGTCTCGGGGGCGTGGCGCTCGACCTGTCCTTCTTCGTACTGATGATCATCGTCTACATCCTGATCACCGTCGTGAGCCGGCTGTGAACGCGGCTGTGAACGATACGGTCTTGCCGATTGCCGACGACTACGTTGAGGTGAAGAAGAGATGCCGCTGAGCCCCGAGGACGTGCGGAACAAGCAGTTCACGACCGTCCGTCTGCGAGAAGGCTATGACGAAGACGAGGTCGATGCCTTTCTCGACGAGGTCGAGGCCGAACTGACCCGGCTGCTGCGGGAGAACGAGGACCTGCGCGCCAAGCTGGCCGCCGCCACGCGGGCCGCCGCGCAGAACCAGCAGCAGGGAATGCGCAAGCCCGAGCCCCAGGACCAGCGACCCGGTGCTCCGGTGCCCGCCGCCATATCCGGCCCGCAGCCGGTGCCGCCGAACCAGCAGCAGATGGGCGGCCCGCCGCAGTTGCCGGGCGGTGCCCCGCAGCTGCCGGCCGGGCCGGGCGGACACGGCCACGGTCCCCAGGGTCCGCACGGCGCGGGTCCGATGGGACAGAACCCCATGGGCCAGAACGGTCCGATGGGTGGGCCCATGGGCGGTCCCATGGGTCAGGGCGGTCCGATGGGCCAGGGTGGTCCCATGGGCCAGGGCGGCCCGATGGGTCAGGGTGGCCCGATGGGCCAGGGCGGTCCGATGGGCGGCCCCCAGCTGCCGCAGCCGGGCCAGGGCCCGGGTGGCGACAGCGCGGCCCGTGTTCTGTCGCTCGCTCAGCAGACCGCGGACCAGGCCATCGCGGAGGCCCGTTCCGAGGCCAACAAGATCGTCGGCGAGGCGCGCAGCCGAGCCGAGGGTCTGGAGCGGGACGCCCGTGCCAAGGCGGACGCCCTGGAGCGGGACGCGCAGGAGAAGCACCGGGTGGCCATGGGCTCGCTGGAGTCCGCCCGCGCCACGCTGGAGCGCAAGGTCGAGGACCTGCGCGGCTTTGAGCGCGAGTACCGCACCCGCCTGAAGTCCTACCTGGAGAGTCAGCTGCGCCAGCTGGAGAACCAGGCGGATGACTCGCTGGCCCCGCCGCGTACTTCCAACGCCCCGTCGCTGCCGCCGGCTCCCTCGATGAGCGGGTCGATGGCCTCGGCCGGTGCCGGAATGAGCGGGCACAGCATGGGCGGTCACGGTCAGTCCACGGGCAACCCGTCGTATGGCGGGCAGCAGCAGATGTCGCCCGCGATGACCCAGCCGATGGCACCGGTGCGGCCGCAGGGTCCGCAGCCGATGCAGGCGCCTTCGCCGATGCGGGGATTTCTGATCGACGAGGATGACAGCTGACGGTTGTCCGTTCGTCAGGCAATTGGGCCGGGCCCCTGGGATGATCCCAGGGGCCCGGCCCATTTCGGCTGTAGCACTTAGGGTGCGGGCTGAATGCGGCCGGTCGCGCAGTTCCCCGTGCCCCTTACAAGGCGCCGCCCAGCGGTTTGTGACAAGCGGGTTATGGCATACGAACGGCGGGGCCGTCCCTCGGTGAGAGGGGCGGCCCCGCCGTCGTTCGTTGTGGCGTTACGCCTTGCGGAGGCGGAAGGTCAGTCCAAGGCCCTCGTCCTCGAACGGCGCACCGAAGGTGTCATCGGCCTCGCCGGTGGCGAAGTCGGTGGCCAGGACCTCGTCGGCGATGAGCCCGGAGTGCTCCGCCAGGGCGGTGCGCACCTCTTCGTCGGTGGCGGTCCAGCGCAGGGCGATCCGGTCGGCGACGTCCAGGCCGCTGTTCTTGCGGGCCTCCTGGATCAGCCGGATGGCGTCACGGGCCAGGCCGGCCCGGCGCAGCTCCGGGGTGATCTCCAGGTCCAGGGCGACGGTGGCACCGGAGTCGGAGGCCACCGACCAGCCCTCGCGCGGGGTTTCGGTGATGATGACCTCCTCGGGGGAGAGGATGACGGTCTCGCCGTCCACCTCCACCGAGGCGGTGCCCTCGCGCAGGGCTGCCGAGAGGGCGGCCGCGTCCGCGGCGGCGATGGCCTTGGCCACCGCCTGGACGCCCTTGCCGAACCGCTTGCCCAGGGCACGGAAGTTGGCCTTGGCGGTGGTGTCCACCAGGGAGCCCCCGACCTCGGAGAGGGACGCCAGCGAGGAGACATTGAGCTCCTCGGTGATCTGGGCGCGCAGCTCCTCGCCCAGCGTCTCGAAGCCGGCCGCCGCGACCAGGGCGCGGGACAGCGGCTGGCGGGTCTTGACGCCGGACTCGGCACGGGTGGCCCGGCCCAGCTCCACCAGGCGGCGCACCAGCGTCATCTGACGGGACAGCTCGGGGTCGATGAGCGCGGTGTCGGCCACCGGCCAGGTGGCGAGGTGGACCGAGGCGGGGGCCTCGGGGTCCACCGGGACCACCAGGTCCTGCCAGACCCGCTCGGTGATGAAGGGCACCAGCGGGGCCATCAGGCGGGTGACGGTCTCGACGACCTCGTGCAGGGTGCGCAGCGCCGCGGCGTCGCCCTGCCAGAAGCGGCGGCGGGAGCGGCGGACGTACCAGTTGGACAGGTCGTCCACAAAGGCGGACAGCAGCTTGCCGGCCCGCTGGGTGTCGTAGGCCTCCATGGCCTGGGTGACCTGCTCGGTGAGCGTATTGAGCTCGCCGAGCAGCCAGCGGTCCAGCAGCGGGCGGGCGGCCGGGGCCGGGTCGGCGGCCGACGGGGCCCAGCCGGAGGTACGGGCGTACAGGGCCTGGAAGGCGACGGTGTTCCAGTAGGTCAGCAGGGTCTTGCGGACCACTTCCTGGATGGTGCCGTGGCCCACCCGGCGGGCGGCCCAGGGCGAGCCGCCGGCGGCCATGAACCAGCGGACGGCGTCGGCGCCGTGCTGGTCCATCAGCGGGATCGGCTGGAGGATGTTGCCCAGGTGCTTGGACATCTTCCGGCCGTCCTCGGCCAGGATGTGGCCCAGGCAGACCACGTTCTCGTACGAGGACTTGTCGAAGACCAGGGTGCCGACCGCCATCAGGGTGTAGAACCAGCCACGGGTCTGGTCGATGGCCTCGGAGATGAACTGCGCCGGGTAGCGCTTCTCGAACAGCTCCTTGTTCCGGTACGGGTAGCCCCACTGGGCGAAGGGCATGGAGCCGGAGTCGTACCAGGCGTCGATGACCTCGGGCACCCGGACCGCGGTGTGGGCGCAGCCCTCGGCGGTGCAGGC
This sequence comes from Streptomyces orinoci, assembly GCF_003121295.1. Lineage (GTDB taxonomy): Bacteria > Actinomycetota > Actinomycetes > Streptomycetales > Streptomycetaceae > Streptomyces > Streptomyces orinoci. Next base: position 47,081 of record NZ_PHNC01000029.1, on the reverse strand, counting down.
GAAGGTGACCTCGTCGATGTAGGGGCGGTGCGGGTCCAGGGCGGACTGGTCGGTGCCGGTGAGCTCGGTGAGTTCGGCGAGCGAGCCCACGCAGGTGAGGTGGCCCTCCTCGCAGCGCCAGATGGGCAGCGGGGTGCCCCAGTAGCGGTTGCGGGAGAGCGCCCAGTCGATGTTGTTGTTCAGCCAGTCGCCGAAGCGGCCGTGCTTGACGGACTCGGGGAACCAGTTGGTCTTCTCGTTCTCCGCCAGCAGCCGGTCCTTGATGGCGGTGGTGCGGATGTACCAGGAGGGCTGGGCGTAGTAGAGCAGCGCGGTGTGGCAGCGCCAGCAGTGCGGGTAGCTGTGCTCATAGGCCACATGCTTGAACAGCAGGCCGCGCTCGCCGAGGTCGGCGGTGAGCGCCTCGTCGGCCTTCTTGAAGAACTGGCCGCCGACCAGGGCGAGTTCCTCTTCGAAGGTGCCGTCGGGGCGGACCGGGTTGATCACCGGCAGGCCGTAGGCGCGGCAGGTCTTGAGGTCGTCCTCACCGAAGGCGGGGGCCTGGTGGACCAGGCCGGTGCCGTCCTCGGTGGTCACATACTCGGCATTGACCACATAGTTGGCGCCGTCCAGCTCGACCAGCTCGAAGGGGCGCTGATAGCTCCAGCGCTCCATCTCGCGGCCGGTGAAGCTCTGGCCGGTGGCGGTCCAGCCCTCGCCGAGGGCCTTCGCCAGCAGCGGCTCGGCGACGACCAGCTTCTCCTTGCCGTCGGTGGCCACGACATAGGTGACATCGGGGTGCGCGGCGGCGGCGACGTTGGAGACCAGGGTCCAGGGGGTGGTCGTCCAGACCAGGAGGGCGGCCTCGCCCGCCAGCGGGCCGGAGGTCAGCGGGAAGCGGACATAGACCGAGGGATCGACAACCGTCTCATAGCCCTGCGCCAGCTCATGGTCGGACAGGCCGGTGCCGCAGCGGGGGCACCAGGGGGCGACGCGGTGGTCCTGGACCAGCAGGCCCTTGTTGAAGATCTCCTTCAGGGACCACCAGACGGACTGGACGTACTCGGGGTCCATGGTCCGGTAGGCGTCGTCCAGGTCCACCCAGTAGCCCATGCGGGTGGTGAGCTCGGTGAAGGCGTCGGTGTGACGGGTCACCGACTCCCGGCACTTGGCGTTGAACTCGGCGATGCCATACCGCTCGATGTCCTGCTTGCCGTTGAAGCCCAGCTCCTTCTCCACGGCGAGCTCCACCGGCAGGCCATGGCAGTCCCAGCCGGCCTTGCGGCCGACGTGGTAGCCCTGCATGGTGCGGAAGCGGGGGAAGACGTCCTTGAAGACGCGGGCCTCGATGTGGTGGGCGCCCGGCATGCCGTTGGCGGTGGGCGGGCCCTCGTAGAAGACCCACTCGGGGCGGCCCTCGGACTGTTCGAGGGTACGGGCGAAGATCTTCTGCTCACGCCAGAACTCGAGCACGGCGTGCTCCAGGGCGGGCAGGTCTACCTGAGCGGGTACCTGGCGGTACTGCGTCATGGGCTTCCTCCGGCGGGACGTGGTGCGCTGTCCGTCGGAGGGACGAGAGTCCGTCGAACTCCCGCGGTACCACCCTCCTTGGCCGCAGGCGCTTTGCCTCCGGCCCCCTCATTGGGGCAGCGATGCCGGTTCTACTTGCCCTCGCGGGGGTTCTTCCGGCGGCTCCGGGCTGATCTTCACGTTCGGGCACGCCCCCGGGCTCACACCGTCCCCGGGTCGCTGCTGGCTGCGTACGACGCTACTGGTCCCTTCCACGCCTTTCGCTGCGGCCAGTGTACGGGGCGTGGCCGCCGCCGGACGACCGGATTGGCGGCTCCGGGCCGGGGGCCAGGGGCGGGGCACACGGGGGGTGACCGGCGTGCCCCGTTGCCGCGTGCTCTGTACCGATTTATCGTTCCCGCACGATTCGTACGCAAGATCGTAAAATATGAAGGGATCGCGGCGATGGCGGAGAAGTCCTCGACGAAGGTCACATCCGCGAAGGCCGCGTCCCGGGGGGTGGCGGGTGCGAAGCGGTTGGCTGCCGGGGGTGCGGGTTCGGGTTCGCGTGCCGGGAGCGGCAAGGCGGTGACCGCCGCGAACGGGGCCGCGGTTTCGGAGAAGGTGGCTGCGAAGCGGGCGGCTTCTGCGGTTGGGAAGGCGACGGCGAAGTCGGCTGTGAAACGGGCGGCGAAGTCGGTCAGCGGACGGGCCGCCAAGAGGGTGGAGGGATCGGCTGCGGAGCGGGTCGCCCGCAAGCCTGCCAAGAAGGTCGCGGCGTCGGCTGCCGCGGGGGGCACGGCAGCGACCGTCAAGAGGGCCGCGGGCCCGGCCGCCGCGGGCGCGGAGAAGCGATCGGCGGTCGGGAAGGCTGCCGCGAAGCCGGCTAAGAAGGCCGTTGCCTCGACTGCCGAGGTCGCCAATGGGGCCGAGAGCCCGGCTGCCCGGAAAGGCGTGGAGTCCGCCGCTGTGAAGGCGGGGGACCAGGGCGCCGGGAAGGGCGTGAAGACAGCCGTCGGCGGGGCCGCTGCCGCGCAGGGTGAGGGCCCGGCCGCCACGGTGGTGGCCGGGAGGGCTGTTGGGAAGTCCCCCAAGAAGGCTGCCGCTTCGGTGGGCAAGGGGACCGAGGGGCGGGCGGGGAAGGGCACGACGTCCGCTGCCGTGAAGGGTGGGAGGACTGCTGCCGCTGGGAAGGCCGCGAAGAAGGCCGCTGCCTCGACGGCGGCGAAGGGTGCGACGTCCGCTGCCGTGAAGGCGGAGGAGGGCCGGGTCGCTGGTAAGGACGCGGCCGGTGCCGTCGCTCCCACCGGCGTGGAGGGGAAAGCCGCATCCGGTGCGAATACGCCATCCGGTCGCAAAGTGGGAGTGAAGTCCGATGCGGGGCGGGAATCCGCCGGTGGTGCGTCGGCGAAGGCCGTGCGGGGGAAGAAGAGTGCGGGCACCGTGAAGGCCGAAAAGGCGGCGGTGACCGGGACGGCCAGGGCAGGGGAAGCTGGGGCCGCCGAACAGAGGGGAGCGGGGACGGTGGCTGCGAAGAAGACCGTGGAAGAGGAGAGGACCGCCGCAGGGCTGGCGGTCCGCCCGGGAGAGGAGCCCTGGACACCCGCCGAGGTGGCCGAGGCGCGCAGCGAGCTGGCCGCCGAGGCCCAGCGGCTGCGGAACGAGATCGAGGCCGCCGAGGCCGCGGTCAGCGGGCTGATGCGGGACTCCGGTGACGGTGCCGGGGACGACCAGGCGGACACCGGGACCAAGAACATCGCCCGGGAGCACGAACTGGCGCTGGCCGCCAACGCCCGGGAGATGCTGGAGCAGACCGAGCGCGCGCTGCGGCGGATCGACGCCGGTACGTACGGGCTCTGCGAGAGCTGTGGCAAGCCCATCGGGAAGGCCAGGATGCAGGCTTTTCCCCGGGCCACCCTGTGTGTCGAGTGCAAGCAGCGGCAGGAACGTCGCTGAGGCCCCTCGCCCGGGCGTGCCGTACTCTCGTCCTCAGCCGGGCCGACCGGTGACGAGCCGTACAAGACGCCGGAAGACGCGAAGGACTCACGTGACAGAGGCGGAGCAGACCGGAAGGGCCACCGGTGCGCCGGAGAACACCGAGAGGGCCGGCGGGCCGGTGTCGTCCCGCAGCGGCAAGCGGCGCATCGGAGTGCTGCTCGGGGTGGCCGTCTTCGCCTATCTGCTGGATCTGAGCAGCAAGCTGGCCGTGGTGGCCAAGCTGGAGCACCACGACCCCATTCAGGTGTTCGGCACCTGGCTGCAGTTCGAGGTGATCCGTAACCGGGGCGCCGCCTTCGGCTTCGGCGAGGCGATGACCATTGTCTTCACGGTGATCGCGGCCGTGGTGATCCTGGTGATCGCCCGGATCGCCCGCAAGCTCTACAGCACCCCCTGGGCGATCGCGTTGGGCCTGCTGCTGGGCGGTGCGCTGGGCAACCTCACGGACCGGCTGTTCCGTTCGCCCGGTGGCTTCGAGGGTGGCGTGGTGGACTTCATCGCCACCCCGCACTTCGCGGTGTTCAACCTCGCCGACTCGGCGATCGTCTGCGGCGGCTTTCTGATCGTGATCCTGTCCTTCCGCGGACTGGACCCCGACGGCACCCTGCACAAGGACTGACGCCGCACAAGGACTGACGTACGGCCCCGCCTCACCCGTCCGGCATACTCGACGGGTGAGCACCATTCCCGAGATCCGCGCCCTTCCCGTCCCCGATGGCTTGGAGGGTGAGCGCGTCGATGCCGCGATCGCCCGAATGTTCGGCTTTTCCCGTACCAAGGCCGCCGAGCTGGCCGCCGAGGGCAAGGTCCAGCTGGACGGCGCCGCGGCCGGGAAGTCCGACCGGGTGAGCGGCGGTTCCTGGCTGGAGGTCGAGATGCCCGCGCCGCCGGCGCCGGTGCAGATCGTCGCCGAGCCGGTCGAGGGCATGGAGATCGTCCATGACGACGACGATGTCGTGGTGGTCGTCAAGCCGGTGGGCGTGGCCGCCCACCCCAGCCCCGGCTGGACCGGCCCCACCGTGATCGGCGGGCTGGCCGCCGCCGGTTACCGCATCTCCACCTCCGGCGCCGCCGAGCGCCAGGGCATCGTCCACCGGCTGGATGTGGGCACCTCCGGTCTGATGGTGGTGGCCAAGTCCGAGCGGGCCTACACCCTGCTGAAGAACCAGTTCCGCGAGCGGACCGTGGACAAGCGCTACCACGCGCTGGTGCAGGGCCACCCGGACCCGATGAGCGGCACCATCGACGCCCCCATCGGCCGGCACCCCAACCATGACTACAAGTGGGCGGTCACCGCCGAGGGCAAGCCCTCGGTCACCCACTACGACCTGATCGAGGCCTTCCGGGCCGCCAGCCTGCTGGACATCAAGCTGGAGACCGGCCGTACCCACCAGATCCGGGTGCATATGTCCGCCCACCGCCACCCCTGCGTCGGCGACCTCACCTATGGCGCCGACCCCACCATGGCCAAGCGGCTCAAGCTGACCCGCCAGTGGCTGCACGCGGTGCGGCTGGGCTTTGAGCACCCGTCGGACGGCCGTTGGGTCGAGTTCGAGAGCTCCTACCCGGACGACCTCCAGCACGCCCTGGACAAGGTGCGGGCGGAGAGCGCCTGAGCCCATGGGCCCCTACCGCATCCGGATAGCGCGGGACCTGGCCGGCTGCCATGCGGTGCGCCGGGAGGTCTTTATCGTCGAGCAGTCCATCCCCGAGGCCGAGGAGATGGACGCCTATGACGCGCACGCCGTCCATCTGCTGGCCACCGGTCCGGACGGGCCGGTGGGCACGGTGCGCTTTCTGCACGGTGCGGCCGCCCACCGCAAGTACGGGGTGGACGCCGGCACCGCGGTGCTCGGCCGGCTGGCGACCGTGAAGTCCGTCCGGGGCACCGGACTGGGCGCGGCGCTGGTACGGGCGGTGGAGGCGGAGGCCCGGAGGCTGGGCCTGGCGCGGATCTATCTGGAGGCGCAGACCCATGCCCTGGGCTTCTATGAGCGCCTGGGGTACGCGGCCCATGGGCCGGAGTTCGACGAGGGCAGCGGTATCCCGCACCGGGCGATGACCAAGGAGCTTGGTTAGCCGCTCCATGGCAGGCTGGTTGTGATCAGTTCTGATCACTCCGGAGGGCGCCGTGGACCAGCTCGCGTTGCTCTTTGTGCTGCTGCTCGGTTCCCTGATCATGGTGCCGGTGGGTGACCGGCTGGGGCTGCCGGCGCCGGTGCTGATGACGCTGGCCGGGATTCTGCTGGCGGTGCTGCCCTTCGTCCCCAATGTGAACATCCCGCCGGAACTGATCCTTCCGTTGGTGCTTCCGCCGCTGCTCTACGCCTCCGCGCAGCGCACTTCCTGGCGTCAGTTCGCGGCCAACCGGAGGCCGATCTTCCTGCTGGCGGTGGCGCTGGTCTTTGTCACCACCGCGGCGGTGGCCGCGGTCGCCCCGGTGGTGGTGCCCGGACTGCCGGTGGCCGCCGCCGTGGCGCTGGGGGCGCTGGTGGCACCGCCCGACCCGGTGGCCGCAACCGCGGTGGCCGGCTCCCTGGGGCTGCCACGCCGGCTGATCTCGATCCTGGAGGGCGAGGGGCTCTTCAACGACGTCACCGCCATCGTGCTGTACCACGTGGCCGTGGCCGCCGCCGTCAGCGGCACCTTCTCGGCCCCCGAGGCGGCGGGCGAGCTGGTGCTCTCCGCCGTGGTGGCGGTGCTGGTGGGCCTGGCGCTGGGCTGGGTGGCCAAGAAGCTGATGGATGTGCTGGGCGATGCCACGCTCCAGATCGGCCTGACCCTGCTGGTGCCCTTTGTCGCCTATGTGGTCGCCGAGGAGCTCAAGGGCTCCGGGGTGCTGGCGGTGCTCACCATCTCGCTGTTCCTCTCCGAGTACGCCACCGACGCCGATGATGTGCTGGGGCGGCTGGCCGGGCACACCTTCTGGGAGGTGGTGGACACCCTGGTCACCGGCGTGGCCTTCGGCCTGATCGGCCTGGAGCTCCACCATGTCCTGGGCGCCGCCTCGGGCCACTGGCGGCAGCTGGTCGGAGCGGGAGCGGTGGTGGTCGCGGTCGTGGTGGGCGTCCGGCTGTTCTGGCTGCTGCCCGCCGCCTGGCTCACCAGAAAGCTGCACCGCAAGCGGGATGTGGGCGAGGAGATCCTGGTCAGCTGGCAGGAGACGGTCGTCATGTGGTGGTCCGGCATGCGGGGCGTGGTCTCCGTGGCGCTGGCCCTGGCCATCCCCCTGGCCAGGAATGACGGCTCGCCCTTCCCGGCCCGGGACCGGCTGCTGTTCATCGCCTTCGCCGTCATCCTGGCCACCCTGATCGTCCAGGGCCTCACCCTGCCCTGGCTGGTCAAACGGCTGGGCGTACGGTCCGACACCGGCGCCGCCCACGCCCTGGAGCGGGAGCTGGCCCTGAGGGCCACCAAGGCGGCCAAGCGGCGGCTGATCGAGATCGAGGAGGTGGTGGACCTGCCGGAGGACCTCTCCGAGCTGCTGCACCGGCGCGCCTTCGAACTGGGCGTACGCATCAGCCCCGACCTGGTGGACGAGGAGCGCCGGGAGGCCCACGCCCAGCGGGTGGAGCGGCTGTGGATGTCCCAGCGCATCCTCGCCGAGATGCTCTCGGCGGCACGGCACGAGGTACGGGCGGCGCGCAATGAGCCGGGCGCGGACCCGGAGGTGGTGGACCGTGTCCTGCGCCACCTGGATGTCCGCAGCCTGCGGGCGGGCTGAGGCCGTTGCCCGCCGGCGAGCGGGGGCCGGCCCGACGCCCTGCACCCGCCGACGAGCCCGGCCCCGCTCAATGGCCCCGCCGCCCTCCGCTCAGGACGCGCCCGGCCCCGGTCCGATGTCGTCCGCCTCCGGCGGGGTGTGTGGGCGCTTGTGCGGCCAGTGGCGTACCGCCGCGTCCGCCACCGGTACCCGGGGCAGCGCATAGGGGTGCTCGCGCCGTAGCCACTCCACCATTCGCTCCCGCACCAGACAGCGCAGGGTCCAGATGTCGGAGGCGTCCTTGGCCGTGACCAGTGCCCTGACCTGGATGGTGGTGGGCGTGGTGTCGGTGACCGCCAGGCTCCAGGCCCGGCCGTCCCACTCCGCGCAGCCGCGCAGCAGCCCCTCCAGCTGCTCGCGCATCAGGTCCAGGGGCGCCGAGTGGTCCAGGTGGAAGAAGACCGTGCCGGTCATCCGGGGGTCGCCGCGGGACCAGTTCTCGAAGGGGCGGCCGGTGAAGTACGAGACCGGCATGGTGATCCGCCGCTCGTCCCAGGTGGCCACCACCAGATAGGTCAGGGTTATCTCCTCGATGGTGCCCCACTCGCCGCCGACCACCACCGTGTCGCCGATGCGCACCATGTCGCCGAGGGCGATCTGCAGTCCGGCGAAGAGGTTGCCCAGGGTGGACTGGGCGGCGATACCGGCCACCACGCCCAGCACCCCGGCCGAGGCCAGCAGCGAGGTGCCGGCCGCCCGCATGGCCGGGAAGGTCAGCAGCATGGCGGCGGCCGCCACCACGCTCACCGCCGCGGTGACGATCCGCTGGATCAGGGTGACCTGGGTGCGTACCCGGCGCAGCCGGGCCGGATCCCGGGCGACCCCGGTGGCGTAGCGCGCGTACCCGGATTCCACCAGGGCCGCGGCCACCCTGATGGCCAGCCAGGCACAGGCCCCGATCAGCACCAGGGTCAGCACCTGGCCCACCGCGGTGTGGTGCCCCTTGGCGAGCTTGGCGGACTCATAGCCGCCGCGCAGCAGGGCCGCGCAGAGCGTCACCCGGAACGGCGTTCTGGCCCGGTGCAGCAGACCCCACAGCGGGGTCTCCGGCTGCCGGCCCTCCAGCCGTCGCAGCAGGTGGTCGGCGGCCCAGCCGGCCGCCAGGGTGATCAGCACCGCCCCGCCGACGACCGCCAGGGGGCGGAGTATGTCCTCCATGGAGCGCTGGCTCCTTCCGACGGAATACCTGGTGGGCGTCCCTTCCCGACCGTAGCTGGCACGATGGGTGCGCCGCGATCCAGCTGATCCGGAGCTGGTCCGGTGGCTCCGGCCAAGGAAGCCAAGGAAGCTAAGGAAGTGACCCCAGTGGCGTCCCCTACCACGATTGTCCTTTTTCATTCGGCCTACGGTCTGCGCCCGGCCGTTCACACCGCCGCCGAGCGGCTGCGCGCGGCCGGGTATGAGGTGCATGTCCCGGATCTCTATGCGGGCCGTACCGCCGAGACCGTCGAGGACGGCATGGCCATCAAGGACGAGATCGGCCGGGAGGAGCTGCTGCACCGGGCGGTGAAGGCGGTGGCGCCGCTGTCCGAACGGGGGCTGGTGTACGCGGGGTTCTCGCTGGGCGGCTCCATCGCGCAGAACCTGGCCCTGGGCGATGAGAAGGCGCGCGGGCTGCTGCTTCTGCACGGCACCTCCGATCTGCCGGAGGACGCCTCGGTGGACGAGCTGCCGGTGCAGCTGCATGTGGCGGACCCGGATCCATTTGAGCCGCACGACTGGCTGAACGCGTGGTACCTGCGGATGGGACGGGCCGGGGCGGATGTGGAGATCTACCGCTACCCGGGCGCCGGGCACCTGTTCACCGACCCTGATCTCCCGGACTACGACCAGGACGCGGCGGAGTCCGCCTGGCAGGTGGCGCTGGGCTTCCTGGACTCGCTCCGGGAGGCGCCGTAAGGGTCCGACTGGCGCACCGGCCCACCTCCCCATAGCTCGACATCAAGTATCTTGACATCGAGAGTGTCCAGGGCGATGCTTGCCCATGATCTCTTGATGTCGAGATACCCGGGGGCGGCCCATGGGCCTCATCACACAGCTGCGCAACCCACCCGGCGGCCGCGACGCCCGCATCATGCTGTTCGCCCAGGCGCTGGACCGGACCGGAACCGGCCTATGGGCCGCCTCCTCGGTCCTCTACCTCACCTTTGTGGCCCAGCTGAGCGCCCAGCGGATCGGCGTCCTGCTGGGAGTGGCCGGAGTCGTCGGCATAGCGGGCTCCCCCCTCGCCGGACGGCTGGCCCAACATCTCCCGGTACGCGCCCTGTTGATCGGCTGTCATCTCCTTCGCCTGGTCACCCTGCTCCTGATGCTGCTGTGCACCCGCTTCGAGGTGCTGCTGGCGGTGGTCGCCCTCACCTCGCTGGGCGACCGGGCGGCCAAGACCCTGGAGATGCTGTTCGCCACCCGGGTGGCGGGGGAGCGGCGCGGAACGTACCAGGCGCTGTTCCGCAGTGTGGCCAACGCCGGGTACGGGGTGGGGGCGGGCCTGGCCGCCATCGGGCTGGCGGTGGCCACCCAGGGCGCCTACCGGGCCCTGATCCTGGGCGACGCGCTGTCCTTCGTACTCGCCGCGGCCCTGGTCCAGCGCACCCGGGAGCCCGCCGACCCCGGCCCCCGGCGGCCCGGCAGCCCGCCGGCCGGACGCACGGTCAGCCCCTGGCGCGACCGCGGCTATCTGCTGTTCGTCCTGCTGGACATCCCGATGAACATCGACGACTCCATCCTCAACGTCGGCCTGCCGCTCTGGCTGGTGGACCGCACCCGGGCGCCGCACGCCCTGGTCCCCGCCTTCCTGATCGTCAACACCGTGCTGGTGGTGCTGCTCCAACTGCGCGTCTCCGCCCGGACCGAGGGGCCGTACCGGGCCGCCCGCGCGGTGCTGCGCTATGGCGCACTGCTGCCCGCCTGCTGTGTGGCGGTGGCCCTGGCCACCCGGGGCGGGACCTGGCCGGCGGCGGCCCTGCTGCTCGCCGCCGCCCTGCTGGTCACCCTGGCCGAACTGATGCGCTCGGTCAGCTCCTGGGAACTGGCGGTCTCCCTGGCGCCGCCGGAGGCCCGCGCCGCCTATCTGGGAGTGGCCGGAATGTCGCAGTCCATCCAGAAGTCCGCCGGGCCGCCCCTGCTCACCGGAGTGGTGATGACCGCCGGACCGGCCGGCTGGCTGGCCCTCGGTGCGGTGGCCGCGGGGCTCTCGGTGGTCCAGTACGGCCGCTGTGTACGCCGGATGCGCACGCCGCTGCCCGCGGTGCCCCGGCCCCGTACCCCCGCGCCACCCGAGAACGCCCCTATGCCACCGGCGAGTTGACCCGCTCCAGCCGCCGGCTGCCCGACCGGGTGCGGTACGAGCGCGCCCAGGACGCGGCCGAGGCAGGGTCCCGCTTGTCGGCCAGCACGTAGTAGTCCATCTGCGCCCGCTCGCCGGTGACATCCAGCACCCCATAGCCATGGGAGTCCATATCCACCCATTTCACATGGCGGTTGGCCGCCTTGACGGCCGTCTCGGCGGCCAGTGAGACCGTACCCGGACGCACCCGAAGGGTTTCATCCAGATTGTCCGCCGTCACCGAGGTCACCACGAACTCGGTGGCCACCGGCTTGGACAGCAGCGGATAGGTCGCCGCCTGCCGGGGCACCTCATTGGCCCAGGCCATATGGATGTCCCCGGTCAGGAACACGGTGTTGGCGATGGAGTGCCCGGCGAGATGGTCCAGCAGCTCCCTGCGGTCATGCGTATAGCCGTCCCACTGGTCGGTATTGGCCGCGATGCCCTCGGCGGGCAGCCCCAGCAGCCCGGCCAGCGGCCCCAACAGGTGCGCCGGCAGGGCGCCGAAGGCGACCGGGGCCATCATCACCGGGTTGCCCACCAGCCGCCAGGTGGTGTCCGACTCCGCCAACCCCTTCTTCAGCCAGTCCAGTTGGGCCCGACCGGTGATGGTGCGCGCCGCCGAGTCCACCGCCCCGCTGCCCTTCCTGGCCTGCTCGCTGCGGAAGGAGCGCAGATCCAGCAGATGCAGATCGGCCAGGCGGCCGAAGCGCAGCCGCCGGTAGGTGGTGCCCGCCACCGACGGACGCACCGGCATCCACTCGAAATACGCCTGCTTGGCCGCCGCCACCCGCGCCGTCCAGGTGCCCTCGGCGCCCGGGGTGTGGTTCACCGCCCCGCCCGACCAGGCGTTGTCGGCGAACTCATGGTCGTCCCAGATGGCGATCATGGGGAGGGCGTGGTGCAGCGCCTGCAGATCGCGGTCGGTCTTGTAATGCCCGTGCCGGGTACGGTAGTCGGCGAGTGTGACGATCTCATGGGTGGGGCGGTGGGGGCGTACGACGTCCTTGGCGGCCGGGTATTCCCCCGACTTGTACTCATAGATGTAGTCGCCCAGGTGCAGCACCGCGTCCAGGTCGCGGCGCGCGGCCAGATGACGGTACGCGGAGAAGTACCCCGACTCCCAGTTGGCACAGGAGACCACCCCGAACCGCAGCCGCCCGGCGTCGGCTTCGGCGGCGGGGGCGGTACGGGTGCGTGCGACAGGGGAGTTGACGCCGCCCGCGGTGAAGCGGAAGAAGTAGTCGGTGGCCGGGCGCAGTCCGCGGACATCCGCCTTGACGGTGTGGTCGCTTGCCGCCGAGGCGGTGACCCTGCCCCGGGCGACGATATGCCGGAACGCGGCATCCTCGGCCACCTGCCAGCCGACCTCGACCGCCGGCCCGCGTCCGGAGCCGGGCACCGCCTCGGGCGTCGGGGTCACCCGGGTCCAGAGCAGCACACCATCCGGCAAGGGGTCGCCGGAGGCCACTCCGTGCAGGAACGCGGGCTTGGCACCGGTGGCGCGGGCGGGGCCGGTGGCGCCGAGGGCGAGCGCGGTGGCCGCCACACCGGCGCCGGTCACGGCTGCGCGGCGGGATATGCGGGGGGTTGGGGGCTGATCATTCACAGAGGCTCACCTTAATGGATTGGTAAAGCCCCTGGTGTTGGGTGGCGGGGGTGCCCCGCAAGGCGGCCCTTCGGAGTCGGAAAACCTTTGCCCGCAACGCCTCTTCGGCTAAGGTTTCCCGCCGCTGAGGAACTGTGTCGCGGCGGTGGCCGTGGCCAGGAGGGCAACCGCGACCAGCAGCATCGCCCCACCGGGCGCCAGCAGCCTTGCCGGGTCGTCTGTGGTGGCCATCAGCCGGAGCAGCCGGTTCAGCGGTGGCAGGCCCTGGGTGAAGAGGGTGCCCATGAGCAAGGCGACGGCCGTCAGCAGGGCATGACCCTGCCGCCGGAACAGCAGGCGCGAGCAGGGGAGCCCGATGGCGATCCCGGTGCAGGCGCCGGTGAGCTGGGCCTCCACGCCCAGCAGCAGGCCGGCGGGCGTGAGGCGGTAACTCCCCATCCACAGCGGGAAGACCAGCCCTGTCACCAGCAGCACCAGGCAGCCCAGCAGCACTGAGAGGACCGAGGCCAGCAGTACCTTCAGCGAACGCCCGGCGCTGACCACGACGATGGCGCGCTGCGCCGGATCGTCCACGCCCAGCACGGCCGTGGCCAGCCAGGCCGAGCTGACGAACAGCGCCCCGGCGGCGGAGGCGTAGGCCGCGGGCAGCGAACCGCCGCCATTGACGGTCAGCACCGCCAGCAGGCCGAGGAAGAGGAACACCGGGGGCAGATAGCGCTGGGTGTGCAGGGTGGTGGCGAAGTTGTAGCGAATGAGCGCGATCACTCGTCCACCCCCCGAGTCACATCCACCACGGACCAGCCGTGCCGGAGGGCGAGTTGGAGCAGGGCGTCGGCGTGAGCGCGCTCCACGGTGAGGGAGATTCGCGTTTCCCCGCCGTGCACGGCTCGCACCCCCTGGAGTGTCTGCCAGTCCAGGGTCCGGGGCGGAGGCCCGGTGTCGGGCCCGGTCAGCACGACCCCGGTCAACGGGGGCTGGGTACGGCTCCCTTGGAGCACGACCCGTCCCCCGTCAACCACATAGGTCCGCGACGCCCGTGCCCGGGTGACCGCCTCCCGGTGATCGGTGAACACCACCGCACCGCCCCTCCCGGCCACCTCGCCCATGATCTCGGCCAGCACTCCATGCGCCGAGGCGTCCAGCCCCGACCATGGCTCGTCCAGCACCAGCAACTCCGGCTCCACCAGCAACGCCTGTGCCAGCGCAACCTTCTGGCCATTGCCCTTGGACAGGGTCCGCAGCGGAGAGTCGGCACCCCCGACCAGCGCCAGCCGTTCCAGCAGGCCGCTCGCCCGGGCCGAGGCCGTCTGTGTCGTCAGTCCGCGGATACGGCCCATATGTGTCAAGTACGCCATGGCGGAGAGGCGTTCCACGGGCGAGAAGCGGTCGGGTACATACCCGACGACCGCCGGGCGCCCGGTGACCGCCCCGGCGGAGGGCCGGGTGACCCCGGCCAGTATCCGCAGGAGAGTGGACTTTCCCGACCCATTTCCGCCGGCGAAGGCGACGACTTCGCCGGGCGCGATCTCCGCCCGGACGTCCCGCAACACCCAACCGCCGCGGCCGTAACGCTTGCCAACGGCCTCAAGGCGCATGCCCACTCCGCTTCCGCTGCGGCGGTCCGGGTATGGGTACGCCTGGCACGGTCGGCCGCTCCTTTGTACTTGTGTACTTGGTTCCGCTGGGATTGCGGACGGCGGTTACCGTACGAGAACCGGGTTAATGGCGGCGTGAGGGCGGGGACTTGGTGTTCAGGGTCCGGCGCATGGACGGGCGTGAAGCCACAAGGACGAGTTGGCGGCCATTTTCAGCGCGGTTGCCCATGAAGTGATGTTGCTCGGTCTCGGCTGAGTACAACGGAGCGGGCAGCCCCGGAAGGAACTGCCCGCCCGGAGTTGCCGGCTTACTTCTTCCGCGGACCGAACTCCTTGTCCATCACCTGGTTGAAGAGGTCCGGCGTCATCGGCGGAACGTCCTGGTTGTTGGGGCCGGGCACCGTCAGCTGCTTCTTGCCGTGGAGCAGGGTCGGGGTGCCGTTGACGCCGTCCTTGCCGAAGAGCTTGCCCATTTCCAGGCCCCAGCGGTCATAGACATGGTCCTTGACGTTCTTCTCGAAGGACGCGTTGCCCTTCAATGCCGGGACTTCCTGGGCGATGTCGATCAGCTTCTGGTCGTCGGAGAAGGCGTCGTCGGTCTCCTCCGGGTGGTTCTTCTTGGAGTAGAGGGCTTCCTTGTAGTCCAGGAATGCGTCGGGGCTGACGTTCAGCGCGGCGCCCAGGGCGCTGACGGCGTTCTTGGAGCCGGTGCCCTGGTTGCCGTCGATGAAGTTGACCATGACATAACGGACCTTGTAGCGGCCGTCCTTGATGTCCTTGCGGACGATCGGGCCCACATTCTGCTCGAAGCCGGCGCACACCGGGCACCGCGGGTCCTCGAAAATCGTCAGCGTTTCCTTGGCGTTCTTGTCGCCGACGACGATCTCGTCGCCGTTGTCGCCCGTGGTGTTGGCCGGCTTGACGAGGGTCTTCTTGGCCGCCGCCTTCCAGTGGCTGTCGCTGCCCTTGCTCATCTGGGTGACGGCCACGCCGATGCCGGCCGCGGCGGCCAGGACGAGTACCACGCCACCGGCGACCAGCAGTTGGCGCTTGGTCTTGTCCTTCTTGGCCTGGCGTTCGCGCTCGGCGCGCAGGCGCTCGCGGGCGGCCTGCTTGTTCTGGGCGTTGTTGCGGTTGCTCATGATGTCTACTCCGGTTCAGGGTAAGAGGGTTGGACGCTCAGGCGGCAAGAGCCACCGGAGGTCCGCGCCGTACCACGGAGTGGACGAGGAGTGGGAGCGCGAGCGGGCGGGAGGTGTCGCGGGTGGGGCGGGTGCCGGGGGCCGTCGGGCGGTCGGCGGTGCCCAGCGCGGCGGCCAGCAGGAGCGGGCGGAAGGCGAGGGCGGCGATGGCGCGCAGCAGTCGGGCCAGGGCCACCTCGCCGCGGCGCAGCCAGGCGGCGGCCAGCAGGCCGACGGCGGTATGGACGGCCAGCAGCAGCCAGGGGCCGGTGGAGTCGATCAAGTGGGCCGCGCTGTGCGGGGCCGCGGCCATCCTGGCCAGTGGGGTGCCCACCGAACCCCCATGGCAGACCAGGTCGATGCCCAGGGAGTGCAGGGGGCCGGAGACCGGGCCGCCGGAGGGGCCGTAACAGGACTGCTGGCCGGTGGTGAAGACGGTGTCGGCGGCGAGTTCCAGGGGGACGAGCAGGGTGGCTATCGGCCAGTAGCCGCGCTCACGGCCGGCGAGAGCGAAGGATATGCAGAAGTAGGCGGCGGAGAGCACCGCGACCGTGCTGAGCGGCAGCGGCAGCCGGGAGAGCAGGATGTGGGAGGCCGCGGAGAGGGTGACACAGAGCGCGGTGAACAGCGCGGCGCGCAGCGCCCGCAACCGAACTCCCGTCCCCTTCATGATGCGGAAGTGTGCCACGACACGCCGCAATTGTCGTGTCACGGTTCGGCATCGCGGAGGGGACGGGAGAGGGCGGGAGGGGTCAGGACTTCAGCAGGGGGGCAACCGCCTGGTTGAACTGCTCCGGGGTCATCGGGGCGCCCTTGCCGTTGGGGGTGTCCACCTCGATCTTCTTGCCGTCCAGCTTGATGGTCGGGGTGCCGCTGACGTCCTTGGCCTTGTCGAAGGCGGCGGACATCTCCAGGGCCCACTTGTCGAAGGTGCCGTCCTTGACGTTCTTCTGGAAGGCCGCGTTGCCCTTCAGCTCGGGAACCTGGTCGGCGACCTTCAGCAGGGTGTCCTTGTCGGCGTAGGCGTCCTTGGTCTCCTCGGGGTGGTTCTCCTTGGCGTAGAGCGCCTTGTTGTAGCCGGAGAACGCCTGGGGGCTGACATTGAGGGCGGCGCCCAGGGCGCTGAGCGCGGTCTTGGAGCCGGTGCCGCCGAAGCCCTTGTCCAGGAAGGTGCCGATGGTGTACTGGACCTTGAACTTGCCGTCCTTGATGTCCTTGTTGATGGTGTCGCCGACGTTCTGCTCGAAGACCGAGCAGATCGGGCAGCGCATGTCCTGGTAGATCTCCAGGGTGTGCTTGGCGTTCTTGTCGCCGATGATGACGTCGGTGCCCTTGTCGCCGGCCGTGTTGGCGGGCTTGACCAGGGTCTTGTCGGCGGCCGCCTGCCAGTAGCCGCTGCCGCCACCGCTGTTCATCTGGGTGACGGCCACGCCTATGCCGGCCGCGATGGCCAGTACGGCCACCACTCCGCCACCGACCAGCAGCTGCCGCCGGGTCTTGTCCTTCTTCGCCTGGCGCTCGCGCTCGGCGCGCAGCCGCTCGCGGGCGGACTGCTTGTTGTCCCAGTTGTTGCGCTTGCTCATGGTGCTTCTCGATCTCCGTGGTACGGACGGTACGAACGGTGCGGGCCGTGCGAACGGTGTCGGCCGTGCGAACGGTGTCGGCCGTGCGGACCGTGCGGGCGTTTTCCGGTTCAGCCGAGGGCGGGCCGGGCCGGAGGGCCGCGTCGTACGACGGAGTGCAGAAGCAGGGGGCGGGGGAGCGGGGCGCGGGAGCGGCGTACGGGCCTGACGCGCGCCCCGTACCGCTCGGGAGCCGGGACCAGGGCCGCGGTGACCAGCCGCAGCGGGCGGAAGGCGGCGGTGGCCATGGTGCGCAGCAGCCCGGCCAGGGCGGCCTCGCCGCGGCGCAGCCAGGCGGCGGCCAGCAGGGCCACCGTCAGGTGGGCGGCGGGCAGCAGCCAGGGAGCGGAGGCCATGGAGTGGGCCAGCGGGGTGCCCAGGTGCCCGCCGCCGCAGATCAGGGTGAGGGCGCCGGGCAGTGGCCGGCCCGCCGGGTTGTAGCAGGAGTCCTGGCCGGTGAGGAGCGCCGCGCCCGCCGCCAGTTCCAGCGGGATCAGCAGCGAGGCTATGCGCCAGTAGCCGCGTTCCCGGCCGGCCAGGGCGTAGGCCAGGGCGAAGATGACGGCGCCGGTGGCGGCCACCGGGGGCAGCGGCAGCGGGCGGCCGGAGAGCAGGACCTGGGAGGCGGTGGACAGCAGCACACACAGCGCGGTGAACAGCGCCGCGCGCAGAGCACGCCATCCTGCCGCCGATATGTCCATGGGAATCGAGTCTGTCATGGCTTGCGGTAAGCCGCGCCTAAAGGACCGCCATGAGGGCTCCGCTCTCGAATGTACATTCGTATTGTCGCCTTGAAGCGTGCGGCTGTCGGTGCGGCCAAGCCCCATGAGGCTCGGCCGGTAACCTTCATTGCCTGCCGTCACCCGTCCGCCCGGAGGTCTCCCGCCGTGAGCAAGCCGCCCTTTACGCACCTGCACGTTCACACCCAGTACTCGCTGCTGGACGGTGCCGCGCGGCTCAAGGACATGTTCAATGCCTGCAATGAGATGGGCATGACGCATATCGCCATGACCGACCATGGCAACCTGCACGGCGCCTATGACTTCTTCCACCAGGCCAAGAAGGCCGGGGTCACCCCGATCATCGGCATCGAGGCCTATGTGGCCCCGGAGTCCCGGCGCAACAAGCGGCGCATCCAGTGGGGCCAGCCGCACCAGAAGCGCGACGATGTCTCCGGCTCCGGTGGCTACACCCACAAGACCATCTGGGCGGCGAACAAGACCGGTCTGCACAACCTCTTCCGGCTCTCCTCCGACGCCTATGCCGAGGGCTGGCTGACCAAGTGGCCCCGGATGGACAAGGAGACCCTGGCCCAGTGGTCCGAGGGCCTGATCGCCTCCACCGGCTGCCCCTCCGGCGAGCTCCAGACCCGGCTGCGCCTGGGCCAGTACGAGGAGGCGTACAAGGCGGCCGCCGAGTACCAGGAGATCTTCGGCAAGGACCGCTACTTCCTGGAGCTGATGGACCACGGCATCGAGATCGAGCGCCGGGTCCGCGACGGGCTGCTGGAGATCGGCAAGAAGCTGGGCATCCCCCCGCTGGTCACCAATGACTCGCACTACACGTACGCGCACGAGGCCGGCGCCCACGACGCCCTGCTGTGCATCCAGACCGGCAAGAACCTCTCCGACCCCGACCGCTTCAAGTTCGACGGCACCGGTTACTACCTGAAGTCCACCGACGAGATGTACGCCGTGGACTCCTCCGACGCCTGGCAGGAGGGCTGCCGCAACACCCTGCTGGTCGCCGAGCAGATCGACACCACCGGCTGGTTCGAGAAGCGCGACCTGATGCCCAAGTTCGAGGTGCCCGAGGGCTACACCGAGGTCACCTGGTTCCAGGAGGAGGTACGGCGCGGCATGGCCCGCCGCTTCCCCGGCGGCGTCCCCGAGGACCGGCAGAAGCAGGCCGAGTACGAGATGGACGTCATCATCCAGATGGGGTTCCCGGGCTACTTCCTGGTCGTGGCCGACTTCATCATGTGGGCCAAGAAGAACGGCATCGCGGTGGGCCCGGGCCGTGGCTCCGCGGCCGGTTCGATCGTCGCCTACGCCATGGGCATCACCGACCTCGACCCCATTCCGCACGGCCTGATCTTCGAGCGGTTCCTCAACCCCGAGCGCGTCTCCATGCCCGATGTGGACATCGACTTCGACGAGCGCCGGCGCGGTGAGGTGATCCGGTATGTCACCGAGAAATACGGCGCCGACAAGGTCGCCATGATCGGGACCTACGGCACCATCAAGGCCAAGAACGCCATCAAGGACTCGGCCCGGGTGCTGGGTTACCCGTACGCCATGGGCGACCGCATCACCAAGGCGATGCCCGCCGATGTCCTGGGCAAGGGCATCCCGCTCTCCGGCATCACCGACCCCAGCCACCCCCGCTACAGCGAGGCGGGCGAGGTGCGCGGGATGTACGAGAACGAGCCGGATGTGAAGAAGGTCATCGACACCGCACGCGGTGTGGAGGGCCTGGTGCGGCAGATGGGTGTGCACGCGGCCGGCGTGATCATGTCCAGCGAGACCATCACCGACCATGTCCCGGTCTGGGTCAGGCACACCGACGGGGTGACCATCACGCAGTGGGACTACCCCAGTTGTGAGTCGCTGGGCCTGCTGAAGATGGACTTCCTGGGCCTGCGCAACCTGACCATCATGGACGACGCCGTCAAGATGGTGAAGGCCAACAAGGGCATCGACATCGACCTGCTGGAACTGCCGCTGGACGACCCCACCACCTTCGAACTGCTCCAGCGCGGCGACACCCTGGGCGTGTTCCAGTTCGACGGCGGCCCCATGCGCTCGCTGCTGCGGCTGATGAAGCCCGACAACTTCGAAGACATTTCCGCTGTTTCGGCCCTTTACCGGCCGGGCCCGATGGGCATGAACTCGCACACCAACTACGCCCTGCGCAAGAACGGCCAGCAGGAGATCACCCCGATCCACAAGGAGCTGGAGGAGCCGCTCCGGGAGGTCCTGGACGTCACCTACGGCTTGATCGTCTACCAGGAGCAGGTGCAGAAGGCCGCCCAGATCATCGCCGGTTACTCGCTCGGCGAGGCCGACATCCTCCGCCGGGTGATGGGCAAGAAGAAGCCCGAGGAACTGGCCAAGAACTTCACCATCTTCCAGGGCGGCGCCCGCAAGAACGGCTACAGCGACGAGGCCATCCAGGCGCTGTGGGATGTGCTGGTGCCCTTTGCCGGCTACGCCTTCAACAAGGCCCACTCCGCCGCGTACGGACTGGTCTCCTACTGGACCGCCTACCTCAAGGCCAACCACCCGGCCGAGTACATGGCGGCGCTGCTCACCTCGGTCAAGGACGACAAGGACAAGTCGGCGACCTACCTCAATGAGTGCCGCCGGATGGGCATCAAGGTGCTGCCGCCCAATGTCAATGAGTCCGAGGCCAACTTCGCCGCCCAGGGCGACGATGTGATCCTCTTCGGCCTGACCGCGGTACGCAACGTCGGTGCCAATGTGGTGGATTCGATCATCCGGTGCCGCAAGTCCAAGGGGAAGTACACCTCCTTCCCCGACTTCCTGGACAAGGTCGAGGCGGTGGTCTGCAACAAGCGCACCGTGGAATCGCTGATCAAGGCCGGCGCCTTCGATGAGATGGGGCACACCCGCAAGGGCCTCACCGCGCACTACGAGCCGATGATCGACAATGTGGTGGCGGTCAAGCGCAAGGAGGCGGAAGGGCAGTTCGACCTCTTCGGCGGGATGGGCGACGACACCGCCGACGAGGGGCCGGGCTTCGGGCTGGATGTGGAGTTCTCCGATGTGGAGTGGGAGAAGTCCTATCTGCTCGCCCAGGAGCGGGAGATGCTCGGCCTCTATGTCTCCGACCACCCGCTGTTCGGCATCGAGCATGTCCTCAACGACAAGGCGGACGCGGCCATCTCCCAGCTCACCGGCGGGGAGCACGCGGACGGCGCGATCGTCACCATCGGCGGCATCATCTCCGGCCTCCAGCGCAAGATGACCAAGCAGGGCAACGCCTGGGCCATCGCCACCGTGGAGGACCTGGCCGGTTCCATCGACTGCATGTTCTTCCCGGCCACCTACCAGCTGGTCTCCACCCAACTGGTGGAGGACGCCGTGGTGTTCGTCAAGGGCCGGCTGGACAAGCGGGAGGACATCCCGCGCCTGGTCGCCATGGAGCTGATGGTCCCCGACCTGTCCAACGCGGGCAGCAACGCCCCGGTGGTCATCACCATCCCCACCGTCAAGGTCACCCCGCCGCTGGTGGAGAAGCTGGGCCAGGTGCTCACCCACCACAAGGGCTCCACCGAGGTACGGATCAAGCTCCAGGGCGCCCGCAAGACCACCGTGCTCCGGCTGGACCGGCACCGCGTCACCCCCGACCCGGCGCTCTTCGGTGACCTCAAGGTGCTGCTCGGACCCTCCTGTCTGGCGGGCTGAGCCCGGGCAGGTGTTTCAGGGGTGCGCCCGCCACCGCGGGCGCACGCCTGAAGTGCCTCTGAACGCCGGTCAGTTGTGGCCGAAGCGCCGCTGGGGGTGCTTGCGGGCCACATCCGCCGGGGTGGCGATCCGCTGCTCGGCCTTCTCTTCCGCGGACTGCGCCTTCTTCTGCTGCTGGGTGGCCGCCTGCCGACTGCGGTCCTGCTTCTTGTTCTTGGCCATGACTGTGCTTGCCTCCACTCTGCTACCCCCGCACAGCACCTTGGCATAGACCGACAGATCGTGCATTTCGGTCCATAACCCTGTGTGACAGCGAGACTTATCGGCCACAGGCCGTGTCCGCCACGCCGATGATCCAGTTCGGACTGATAACCCCCGCATGGTCGGGCAGACTCCAGGGAAAGCCGACACCCAACCGGAGGCACCGCCGTGCCGGGGCGACCGCCTTGACGAAACACAGGGAACGGCAAGGGAAAGAGGGTGGAACGTGGACCGCTGCGTCGTCCTGGTGGACGCCGGATATCTGCTGGGCGCCGCCGCGAGCCTGCTGGCCGGGGACTCGGCCCGGTCCCGCATCACCGTTGACCACGCGACCCTCATCCAGGGCCTGCGCGAGCGGGCCGAGGACGAGACGCGACAGCCGCTGCTGCGGATCTACTGGTTCGACGGCGCCCCCGACCGCGTTCCCCAGCCGGAACACCGCAGGCTGCGGGTGATGCCCCGGGTCACCGTACGGCTGGGCGCGCTGACCCGCAGCAGCGACGGCCGCTGGGGGCAGAAGGGCGTGGACGCCGCCATGCACGCCGAACTCACCGAACTCGCCCGCAACCGGGCCTGTTCGGACGTGGTGCTGGTCACCGGCGACGGCGATCTGCTGCCGGGCCTGATGTCCGCCAAGGAACACGGGGTCGCGGTGCACCTTTGGGCGGTGCAGGCCGCGGACGGCGACTACAACCAGTCCGAGGACCTGGTCGCCGAGGCGGACGAACGGCGGGTGCTGGACCGTACCTGGATCACCCGGGCGGTACGGGCCAAGGAGCTCACCGGGGCGTGTGCGCCGCAGCCGGCGCCGGAGCCGGAGATCGCGGCGATCCTCTCCGCGCCGCTGCCGGAGCCGGCGGCCGCGGCCGGGTCGCCCGCGAGCAGCGCGGAGGCGCGGCCGGCCGGGCGCAACGGGGTACGGCCCGCCTCGCCCGCGGCGCTGGCCGGGGAGCGGGACGGTTCCGGCGCGCGCTCCGTGCCCACCCCCAAGGACCTGGCCGGACTGGGCCGCCCGGCGGCCGCCACGGCCGGGCAGGGGCCCGCCACCAACGCGACCCTGCGGTGGTCCTCGGACAAGGGGTGGGTGGACCGGGGCTCCTCCTCCGGGAACGGGCTGGGGGAGTCCCCGGAGATCGCGGCACTGCCGACGCTGGCGCAGCTCACGAGTGCGGAGCAGCGGTGGGCGGACCGGGAGGAGGACATCACCACGGTCAGTGGTGACCCCTTCGAGGTCGGGCAGGTCTTCGCCCGGCGGTGGACTGAGCGGATCGCCGACTCCGTTCAGCTGCAGCATCTGTCCACGGAGTATCCGCGGATTCCGCATCGGATCGATGGGGAGCTGCTGCGGTATGCGGCGCGGTTCGGGCTGCTCGCGCACAAGGACGATCAGATCGATGAGCACGATCGCTATGCGATTCGGGCGGGGTTCTGGCGCGAAATCGACGCCCGCACCGCAGCGGAGCACGCCCCTGCGGGCGACTAGCGCACCCTGCCCTCGCCGGGTGCGCCCCTTCCAGGGGCGCGGGGAACTGCGCGACCAGCCATGCACGGCCTGCGGCCGACCGGCAACGGTCGCCGGCAGACGCCGTGCCTTCGCCGGGTGCGCCTTTCAGGGGCGCGGGGAACTGCGCGAACGGCCACGCACGGTCCGCACCCGGCGATGAACGCGGCTTTCGTCGCCGGGTGCGGCCCGGTGGTCGCGTTGTGCCCACCCTCCCCCACGCCTGAACGGCGCGGGGGCACCCCCATCGCCCTGCGGAACGACTGCCCACAACGCTGGCGCCCCAATAGGAGCGCAGGGAACGGCGCACCCGGCAATGCGCCGCCAAGGGCAACCCCAGCGGCGAGCTCAGGGCGCGGGCGCGTACTCTCTTAGCTCGTGAGGACGGGCGCGGAGCAGGCTGTGGCGACAGCCGAGGACACGGTGATCGGTACCGTGCGCGGCCTGGTCAAGTCGTATCCGGCCGGCCGAGCCCGCCGCGGCGCCCCCGCCGCGCCCGCCGTCCGCGCCACCGACGAGGTCGATCTCGACATCCGGCGCGGCGAGATCTTCGGTCTGCTGGGGCCCAACGGGGCCGGCAAGACCACCCTGGTCCGCCAGCTGACCGGCCTGATGCGGCCCGACGCGGGCCGCATCGAGCTGTTCGGCCATGACCTGGTGCGCCACCCCGAGCGGGCCGCCCGTCTGCTCGCCTACCTCGGCCAGGAGTCCACCGCCCTGGACGAACTGACCGTCGCCCTCGCCGCCGAGACCACCGGCCGGCTGCGCGGCCTGGACCCGCGCACCGCACGTGCCGAGCGGGACGCGGTCCTTGAGGAGCTGGGGCTGACCGCGCTCGCCGCCCGGCCCCTGAAGAAGCTGTCCGGCGGGCAGCGCCGCCTGGCCTGTTTCGCCGCCGCCCTGGTGGGCGACCGTCCGCTGCTGATCCTGGACGAGCCGACCACCGGTATGGACCCGGTGGCCCGCCGCGCCGTCTGGGCCGCCGTGGACCGCCGCCGCGCCGAGCGGGGCACCACGGTGCTGCTGGTCACTCATAACGTGATCGAGGCCGAGACCGTGCTGGACCGGGTCGCGGTGCTGGAAGCGGGCCGGGTCATCGCCTGTGACACCCCGGCCGGACTCAAGTCCCTGGTGGGCGACGAGGTGCGGGTGGACCTGGTCTGGCGGGACCAGCCCCCGCTGGACGCGCCGGAGGTCGCCGCCCTGCGGCCCCGCGCCCAGGAGGCGGGACGGCGCTGGTCGCTGCGGCTCGCCCCGGCCGAGGCGCGGGCCGCGGTGGCCGCGGTGACCGGCGGGCCCGCCTTCGCCGCGCTGGACGACTTCACCCTGGCCACCCCGAGTCTGGAGGACGTCTATCTGGCGCTCGGCGGCGGTCAGGCCAAGGGACTGGTGAAGGGATGACCACGGTGTCCGGTAGCGCCGTATCCGCACAGACGGCGGCGGACCAGGCAGGCACGCTGCCCGGCGCCCGCCGGGGCGCGGGCCGGGAGCCGGAGGCTCGGGCCCAAGCCGCCCCGCTGGCGCCCAGGGCGCGGCTGCTGCCCGCCCTCTCGGCGGTCTACCGGGCGCAGCTGTCCCGGGCCCGGGTGGCCCGGATACCGCTGCTGTTCGTGGCGACCTTCCAGTCCATCGGCATCATGATCCTGATGCGCGGGGTGGTCTCCGGCGGCGAGGACGCCCGCGCCGTGGTGGCCGGCTCCAGCGTGCTGGTGGTCGCCTTTGTGGCGCTCAACCTGCTGGCCCAGTACTTCGGGCAGCTCAGGGCCGGGGGCGGGCTGGACCACTACGCCACCCTCCCGGTGCCGCCCGCCGCGGTGGTGCTGGGCGCGGCCGGTGCGTACGCCTCCTTCACCGTGCCCGGCACCGCGTTCACGGCGGTGGCCGGGAGTGTGCTGTTCAAGCTGCCGCTGGCGCATCTCTGGGTGCTGGCCGGGGTGGTGCCGCTGGCCGGTGCCGCGCTGTCCGGTCTGGGCGCGGCCCTGGGCCTGCTCGCGCCCCGTCCCGAACTGGCCACGCTCGGCGGGCAGTTGGGCATGTCGGCGGCGCTGCTGCTGGGCGTGCTGCCCGCCTCGCATCTGCCGGCGCCCATCGACTGGGCCCGGGACCTGCTGCCCTCCACCTATGGGGTGGAGGCGCTGGCGCACAGCTTCGACGCCCGTCCCGACTGGCTGCTGGTCGCCGCCGACCTGGGGGTGTGCGCGGCCGTGGGAGTGCTCTCGCTGGCCCTCGCCACCTGGGCCTACCGGCGGGCGGCGGTGCGATGACATGGCACGATGACGGGGTGAGCGCACCGCAGACCCCACCGTCTCCGCCCATCGCCGACGATGACCCCCGCCCCGGCCGACCCACGGCCGCACTGCGCGCCGAGCTGGTCCCCGCCGCCGTGGTGGCGGTGGCGGTCACCGTGGCCGGGGTGCTGCTGGGGCTGCTGTGGGTGTGGCTGTCGCCCCGGGTGCCGCTGATCTCGGACGGCAAGGCGGTCTACCTCAAGAACACCGAGGGGGAGCAGGCGATCGGCGCGGACGGCGTCTTCGCCCTGCTCGGCCTGGGCTTTGGCGCGCTGAGCGCGGCGGTGGTGTTCTGGCTGCGCCGGACCGGCGGGATCGCCCTGGTGGCCGGGCTGGCCGTGGGCTCACTGCTGGCCTCGCTGCTCGCCTGGCGGCTGGGCATGTGGCTGGGACCCACCTCGGATGTGGCGGCGCATGCCCGCGCGGTGGGCAAGGGCGTGGTCTTCGACGCGCCGCTGCGGCTGGGCGCCAAGGGGATGCTGCTGGCCTGGCCGGTCGCGGCGATGGCGGTGCATCTGCTGCTCACCGCGCTGTGGGGCCCACGGGATCCCGAGGAGCTCCTCGAAGATCCCGGGGCCTGAGGTCGCGCCCTTACGCCGGCCTGCGGCCGTGGTTGGCACGGCTCTTGCGCAGGCGCCATTTGCGTTTGCGGGTTCGCTTGGACATGTAACGGTCGTAGCGCGCGAAGGGGGGCCTGTCGAGGGGTGCGGCGGCCCTGGCCGGTGGAACGGCCCGGGGCTGCCCGCCGCGATCGGCCGAGCGAGTGGGCCGGGTTTCCGCCCGTTTCCGCTGGGCTCCGGGGCGGAAACCCGGCCCAGGTCACCGCTCCCGCCGGAGCGGGGCGAAGGCGGCGGCGGTCAGGGCGGCCAACTCGGCGGGAGTCAGCTCCACTTCCAGGCCGCGGCGGCCGGCCGAGACATGGATGGTGGGGTGGGTGCGGGCGGAGTCGTCGAGCACGGTGCGCAGCCTGCGGCGCTGGCCGAGGGGGGAGATGCCGCCGCGTACATAGCCGGTGGCCCGCTCGGCGGCGGCCGGGTCGGCCATGGCGGCCCGCTTGCCGCCGACCGCCGACGCCAAGCCCTTGAGGTCCAGGGAGTGGGACACCGGGACCACGGCCACGGTCAGGGTGCCGTCCACCTCGGCCACCAGGGTCTTGAACACCCGCTCCGGGTCCACTCCCAGGGCCTCGGCCGCCTCCTCGCCATAGGGGGCGGTGCCGGGCTGGTGGGGGTAGGAGTGCATCTGGAAGGGCACCCCGGCGCGTTCCAGGGCGACGATCGCCGGGGTGCCGCCGCCGGTACCGGACCGTTTCGCCAAGTCCTCTGCCCCCCCGGGTGAGTTGCAATGGCCAGTGTGGAATGGCCAGTGTCGAATGGTCAGTTGGGACTGGTCGGCCGCCGGGTCAGCTCGGTGGCCGGGAGTGAGGGGAGCTTACCGATCAAGGCGGTCTCGGCACGAAGGAGTTTCAGCTCCTCCGCCAGGCGGGAGGCGGTGTCCGGGGCCTGGAGCAGCCGCTGTTTGGCGGGGACGTCCAGCATGGCGGCCGCGGCGACCAGATAGGAGAGCACCGAGGGTTCGGTGGGCAGCTCGGTCTGCCCGGCCAGTGACCGCTCCACCGCCGCGGCCAGCCGCTTCTGGTAGGTGCGGAAGGCCCGTAGCACCCCGGCGGCGAGCGCTCCGGCCTCGTCGCCCTGCCGCTCCTCCAGGTGCTCCACCTCGCCGGTGAGAAAGGGGCCGGTGGCGTCCACGGACAGCAGACGGAAGCGGGTGGTGCCGCTGGCCAGCACCTCGAAGGTGCCATTGGGGTGCTCCTTGATGGTGGCCGCCTCGGCCACACAGCCCACCGAGTGGAAGGAGCGGATGGGGTCCGGCCCGAAACCGGTGGCCGGGCCGGGTTCCGGGCGGGTCTCCTCCGGCAGGCCGGGGGCGCTGGGGGCCACCTCGAAGCCGTCCCGGATGGCCACCACCCCGAACCGGCGCGGCAGCTCCTCGGGGAGCCCGGACAGATGGCGCATCATCGCGCGGTACCGCTGCTCGAAGACGTTCAGCGGGAGGACGAGGCCCGGGAACAGCACCGAGTTCAGCGGGAAGATGGGCAGGCGCGCGGTGGTCACAGCCGGTAAGCCTAATGGTCCGGCCGGGCGATGGGGCCCGGCGGCGGTGATCCCGCACCGGTCTCACCGGCGCTGCAGCAGGCGGGAGGCCCCCGCGGTGACCGTGGTGGCCAGCACCCAGCCGACCAGCACCAGGGCCGCCGCCAGCCACTGCCCCAGCCCCTCGGCCTTCCATGCCTTGCCCTGGCCCAGATCGACGATGGGCAGCAGCAGGTCCAGGGTGTAGAGCTCGGGGTTCCAGTTCGGCGCCTCGTCATGGCGGATGGGGGGCATGGGGTGCCCGGCGAAGTAGAGAGTGCCCAGGGCCCAGAACACGGCCATCCACAGCGCCGCCCGGCCGGGGCGGTAGCCATAGGCCACCAGCCAGTCCTGGAGCAGGCCCCAGGCCTTCCCGGCCAGGGGGAGGGTCTCGCGTCTGCGGCGCTGTTTGGCCAGCAGCACCACCCGGGCGTCGGCGTCCTCACCGCCGCCGCGCAGCGCCGCGGCCAGCCGCTCATAGGGCTCCGGGGCGTACTCGGGGGTGGCCGCCGCCACCCACTCCAGGCGCTTGGCCAGGGGGAAGGGGCCCAGCGGTATCAGGGTCTCGTAGGAGAAGCCGGCCATCACCAGGGAGCCGGGGCCGGGCCAGCTCTCCCAGCGGTCCACCAGGTTGACCACCCGGGCGCCGGAGAGCACCACCCGGCCGTCGGTGGGTCTCTCGCCCAGGAAGCGCAGCTCGGGGGTCTGGACCCGGCGCAGCGACAGCTCCTGGTCCGGGCCCAGGGCCAGGCGGGCCATGCTGAAGTCCACCGCATCACCGAACCGGCCGTCGTCCAGCCGGATCCCGCCCTCACAGGTGAAGCGCTGGAGCCGGGTGCCGCGCTCCGGGGTGGTCAGGGAGATGCCGTACGGGGGAGTGGCCCCGGTGGGGGTGGGTGAGGCGCTGACCCCGGCGGGGGTGAGATAGAAGGTGCGCTCCACGGTCAGCTGGGGGGCGTTGAGCGCCCGCTGCCCGTAGGGGTTGCTCAGGGTGGTGCCGCGCAGGCTCAGCGAGACCCCTATCCGGGCGCCCCGCATGCTCAACTCGCCATAGGAGCGGGCCAGTTCGGCCTGGAGGTCCTGGCCCACCGACAGCCCGTCGGCGGAGATGGACTGGCCGCGCCGGTCCCGGCGCACCACCAGCTGGTTGAGCAGCAGATCGGTGCCTATATGGGCGTCGGTCAGCCGGATGCCCCGGCGCACCACACAGCGGGTCAGATGCAGATCCCCCTCGGTGCGCAGCCGGGCCGCCTCCAGCCGGGGCAGCGCACAGCCCACCAGGCGCAGGGTGGTGAAGTGACACTCCGGCAGCAGCACCTGCTGGTCGAAGCGGCAGTTCTGCAGCTCCACATAGGGGGCCACCGTGCCGCCGGACAGATCCAGGGTGCCGGTGATATGCGCCCCGTTGAGCTTGAGCGCGCTGACCCGGCCGGGCACCGCCGGCGGCCCGGCCAGCAGCAACAGGGCCACCACCTCGGCCCGTACGCTGCGCTCCGGACCCCAGGTGTGCGGGCCGCCCGGGTCGTTCTGCTCGGTGACGGGGGTGCGCAGATCATGGGTGCTGCCGGTGCGGAAGGCCCGCCACATGCCCCGTTCCGGCTCGGTGAGATCGAGCCCGGCGGGGAGCCGGTCGCTCTGCGGATCGGTCACGGTCCCTCCCCTCGGCCGTACGTCTGTGCGTACGATTCCCCTTGGGTGAGGGGTTGAACACGTGCGGTGAGAATGGTTCAGGGGTCACGGCCGGCGTATCAGTGGGTGGTACGGAGAGCCGTGTGCCAGGGCGGGTCTGAGACAATTGGCCATGTGATCTCCCGAATCGATCTGCGCGGTGCCGCCTTCGCCGAGGGCCGCATCGACCGCGACCTGCTGCCCCGAGCCGAACTCGACGTCGAGGCCGCCCTGGAGAAGGTGCGGCCCATCTGCGAGGACGTGCATCATCGCGGCACCGCGGCGCTGATCGAGTACGCCGAGCGGTTCGACGGGGTGCGGATCGACCGGGTCCGGGTGGCCCCCGAGGCCATCGAGCGCGCCCTGGACGAGCTGGACCCCGCCGTCAAGGCGGCCCTGGAGGAGTCCATCCGGCGGGCCCGCAAGGTCCACCGCGAGCAGCGCCGCACCGACAAGACCGTGATCGTGGTGCCCGGCGGCACCGTCACCGAGCGCTGGGTGCCGGTGGAGCGGGTGGGGCTGTATGTCCCGGGCGGGCGGTCGGTCTACCCCTCGTCCGTGGTGATGAATGTGATCCCGGCCCAGGAGGCCGGGGTCGGCTCCATGGCCGTCGCCTCCCCGCCGCAGAAAGAGCACGGCGGGCTGCCGCACCCCACCATCCTGGCCGCCTGCGCCCTGCTGGGCATCGACGAGGTCTATGCGGCGGGCGGCGCCCAGGCAGTGGCCATGTTCGCCTATGGCACCGAGGAGTGCCGCCCGGTCAATATGGTCACCGGCCCCGGCAATATCTGGGTGGCCGCCGCCAAGCGGCTGCTCAAGGGCCGGATCGGCATCGACGCCGAGGCCGGGCCCACCGAGATCGCCATCCTCGCCGACGCCACCGCCGACCCGGTGCATGTCGCCGCCGACCTGATCAGCCAGGCCGAGCACGACCCGCTGGCCGCCGCGGTGCTGGTCACCGACTCCGAGGAACTGGCCGGCGCCGTAGAGCGGGAGCTGGAAACCCAGGTCGCCGCCAGCAAGCACACCGACGACCGGATCGTGCCCGCGCTCAGCGGCCGCCAGTCCGGCATTGTGCTGGTGGACGGCATCGAACAGGGCCTGGCCGTGGTGGATGCCTATGGCGCCGAGCACCTGGAGGTCCAGACCGCCGACGCGGCCGCCGTGGCCGCCAGGGTGCGCAACGCCGGCGCCATCTTCGTCGGCCCCTACTCGCCCGTCTCGCTCGGCGACTACTGCGCCGGCTCCAACCATGTCCTGCCCACCGGCGGCTGCGCCTGCCACTCCTCCGGACTGTCGGTACAGAGCTTCCTGCGCGGCATCCATGTGGTGGACTACGGCCGCGAGGCGCTGGCCGAAGTGGCCCGCCATGTGGTCACCCTGGCCGAGGCCGAGGACCTGCCGGCCCATGGGGCGGCCCTCAAGGCGAGGTTCGACTGGAAGGTGCCGGGAAGCAAGTGACCAGGATCGACGACCTGCCCATCCGGGACGAGCTGCGGGGCAAGTCCCCTTACGGGGCGCCCCAGTTGGACGTCCCGGTGCGCCTGAACACCAATGAGAACCCCTACCCGCTGCCCGAGCCGCTGGTGGCCCGGATCGCCGAGCGGGTCGCCGAGGCCGCCCGCCACCTCAACCGCTACCCCGACCGGGACGCGGTGGAGCTGCGCACCGAGCTGGCCCGCTACCTCACCCGCAGCACGGGACATGAGGTGACCAAGGACGGCGTCTGGGCGGCCAATGGCTCCAACGAGGTCATCCAGCAGCTGCTGCAGACCTTCGGCGGCCCCGGCCGTACCGCCATCGGCTTCGAGCCCTCGTACTCCATGCACGCCCTGATCTCCCGGGGCACCGGCACCGGCTGGATCTCCGGGCCGCGCAACGAGGACTTCACCATCGATCTGGACGCGGCGGTGGCGGCCATCGCCGAACACCGGCCCGAGGTGGTCTTCATCTGCTCGCCCAACAACCCCACCGGCACCGCGGTGGACGCCGGGACGGTGCTGCGGCTGTACGAGGCCGCCCAGGCCGCCCGGCCCTCCCTGGTGGTGGTGGACGAGGCCTATGGCGAGTTCAGCCACCGCCCCTCGCTGCTCCCGCTGATCGAGGGCCGGCCCAACCTGGTGGTCTCCCGCACCATGTCCAAGGCCTTTGGCGCGGCCGGCCTGCGGCTGGGCTATCTGGCCGCGGACCCGGCGGTGGTGGACGCGGTCCAGCTGGTCCGGCTGCCGTACCACCTGTCCGCCGTCACCCAGGCCACCGCGCTGGCGGCGCTGGAGCACACCGACACCCTGCTGGGCTATGTCGAACAGCTCAAGGCGGAACGCGACCGGCTGGTCACCGAACTACGCGCCATCGGCTGTGAGGTGACCGAATCGGACGCCAACTTCGTCCAGTTCGGCCGCTTCGCGGACAGCCACGCCACCTGGCAGGCGATTCTCGACCGGGGTGTCCTGGTACGGGACAACGGAGTACCGGGCCGGCTGCGGGTGACCGCGGGCACGCCCGAGGAGAACGACGCGTTCCTGGACGCGGTCCGTGCAGTGATGAAGGAGAACCAATGAGCCGCGTGGGCCGCGTGGAGCGCACCACCAAGGAGACCTCGGTACTGGTCGAGATAGATCTCGACGGCACCGGGCAGGTCGATGTCTCGACCGGCGTCGGTTTCTACGACCACATGCTCGACCAGCTCGGCCGGCACGGGCTGTTCGACCTCACCGTCAAGACCGACGGCGACCTGCATATCGACACCCACCACACCATCGAGGACACCGCCCTCGCCCTGGGCGCCGCCTTCCGGCAGGCGCTCGGCGACAAGACGGGCATCTACCGCTTCGGCAACTGCACCGTCCCGCTGGACGAGGCGCTGGCCCAGGTCACCGTGGACCTCTCCGGCCGCCCCTATCTGGTGCACACCGAGCCGGAGAACATCGCGCCGATGATCGGCAGCTATGACACCACCATGACCCGGCACATACTCGAATCCTTTGTCGCCCAGGCGCAGATCGCCCTGCATGTGCACGTCCCCTATGGGCGCAACGCCCACCACATCGTGGAGTGCCAGTTCAAGGCGCTGGCCCGGGCCCTGCGCTACGCCTGCGAGCGTGACCAGCGGGCCGCCGGGATCATCCCGTCCACGAAGGGCGCACTGTGAACGGCACCTCCACCGCACTCATCCTCGTCGGGCTGTTCCTGGTCGGCGGCATCATCTCCTTCCTCAAGCAGGGCATGCCCAAGGGCCTGATCGTGCTGCTGGGCATCGGCGCCGCCATGTGCCTGGCCGCCGGAGTGCTGCGCATCAAGGGGCTGTGGTCATGAGCGACAAGGTCATCAGCGGCAAGAAGAAGGTGGTCGTCTTCGACTACGGCTTCGGCAATGTCCGCTCCGCCGAGCGGGCCCTGGCCCATGCCGGAGCCGAGGTGGAGATCACCGGCGACTACGACCGGGCGATGAACGCCGACGGACTGCTGGTGCCCGGCGTAGGCGCCTTCGCCGCCTGTATGGAGGGGCTGCGCGCCGCCCGCGGCGACTGGATCATCGGCCGCCGGCTGGCCGGCGGCCGGCCGGTGATGGGCATCTGCGTCGGCATGCAGATCCTCTTCGAGCGGGGCATCGAGCACGGCACCGAGGCCGAGGGCCTGGACGAGTGGCCCGGAGTGGTCGAGCCGCTCCAGGCCCCCGTGGTGCCGCACATGGGCTGGAACACCGTCCGGCCCGCCGAGGGCTCCCGGCTGTTCGCCGGGCTGGACGCCGCCACCCGCTACTACTTTGTGCACTCCTACGCGGTACGCGAGTGGCGGCTGGAGATCACCAACGACGCCATCCGGGCCCCCAAGGTCACCTGGGCCACCCATGGCGAGCCCTTTGTGGCCGCCGTGGAGAACGGCCCGCTGTGGGCCACCCAGTTCCACCCCGAGAAGTCCGGTGACGCCGGAGCGGTCCTGCTCCGCAACTGGCTCGACACCCTGTGAGGTCCCCTTCCATGACCCATCGCCTCGAACTCCTCCCCGCCGTCGATGTCCGCGACGGGCAGGCGGTCCGGCTGGTCCACGGCGAGTCCGGCAGCGAGACCTCCTACGGGGACCCGCTGGCCGCCGCCCAGGCCTGGCAGCGGGCCGGCGCCGAGTGGCTGCACCTGGTCGATCTGGACGCCGCCTTCGGCACCGGTGACAACCGGGAGCGGATCGCCGAGGTCGTCCGCGCCATGGACATCAAGGTCGAACTCTCCGGCGGCATCCGCGACGACGACTCGCTGGCCGCCGCCCTGGCCACCGGCTGCACCCGCGTCAACCTGGGCACCGCCGCCCTGGAGTCCCCCGAATGGGTGGCAAAGGTGATCGCCGAGCATGGCGAGAAGATCGCCGTCGGGCTGGACGTACGCGGCACCACCCTGCGCGGCCGCGGCTGGACCCGCGACGGCGGCGACCTCTATGAGACCCTGGCCCGCCTGGATGCCGAGGGCTGCGCCCGCTACGTCGTCACCGACATCGCCAAGGACGGCACCCTGCAGGGCCCCAACCTGGAGCTGCTGAAAAACGTCTGTGCGGCCACCGACAAGCCGGTGATCGCCTCCGGCGGCGTCTCCTCCCTTGACGATCTGCGGGCAATCGCCACTCTGGTACCGGAGGGCGTGGAAGGCGCCATCGTCGGCAAGGCCCTCTACGCCAAGGCGTTCACCTTGGAAGAGGCTCTGGAGGCAGTGTCCGGATGAGCGCGGCAGATTCCCGGGTGACGACCCCCGGCACCCCGTCGGGCCAGGCCGTACGGCGAGTGCAGACAGACAGTCCCTGGGAGGAGACCATCGGCTTCGCCCGCGCCGTGGCGGCCGGGGACCGGGTGCTGGTCTCCGGGACCATGCCCCTGGTGCACGGTGTGCTGCACGGTGAGGGCGACCCCTATGAACAGGCCAAGGTGGCCTTCGGCAACGCGCTGGAGGCGCTCAAGCGCTTCGGCCTGGGGCCCGAGTCGGTGATCCGCACCCGGATGTACCTCACCCACGCCCGGGACGTGGACGCGGTGGGACGGGCCCACAAGGAACTGTTCGACACCGTCCGCCCGGCCGCCACCCTGGTGGTGGTCTCCGGGTTCGTGGACTCCCGGGTGCTGGTCGAAGTAGAGGTAGAAGCTTTCCGAGGAGAATCCGCGTGACCCTCGCGGTACGAGTCATCCCCTGCCTGGACGTGGACAACGGCCGCGTCGTCAAGGGCGTCAACTTCCAGAATCTGCGGGACGCCGGCGACCCGGTGGAGATGGCCCGTATCTACGGTCAGGAGGGCGCCGACGAGCTGACCTTCCTGGACATCACCGCCTCCTCCGGCAACCGCGAGACCACCTATGACGTGGTGCGCCGCACCGCCGAGCAGGTCTTCATCCCGCTCACCGTGGGCGGCGGGGTGCGCACCGCGGAGGACGTGGACAAGCTGCTGCGCGCGGGCGCGGACAAGGTCGGCGTCAACACGGCCGCCGTCGAGCGGCCGGAACTGATCCGGGAGATCGCCGAGCGGTTCGGCCGCCAGGTGCTGGTGCTGTCGGTGGACGCCCGCCGCACCGCCGCCGGAACCTTCGAGGTCACCACGCACGGCGGCCGCCGGGGCACCGGTCTGGACGCCATCGAATGGGCGCACCGGGCGGCGGAGCTGGGCGCCGGGGAGATCCTGCTCAACTCCATGGACGCGGACGGCACCAAGGACGGCTACGACGTGGAGATGATCCGCGCCGTGCGCAAGCATGTCTCGGTGCCGGTGATCGCCTCCGGCGGAGCGGGCCGCCTTGAGCACTTCGCTCCGGCGGTGGAGGCGGGGGCCGACGCGGTGCTCGCCGCCTCCGTGTTCCACTTCGGCGATCTGCGGATCGGTGAGGTCAAGCGGGCGCTGGGGAAGGCGGGGCACCCGGTGCGCTGAGGGGTTCGTCGTCGGGTGCGGGCTGGCTCGGGCTGGTCGCGCCCACGCGGCGGAGCCGCATATCGATAGTTCCCCGCGCCCCTGACCGGCACCCGGTGCGTTGAGGAGTTCGTCGTCCGGGTGCGGGCCGTCTGTGGCCGGTCGCGCAGTTCCCCGCGCCCCGGATGGGCACCCGGCGACGCAACCGCACCCCATGCCCGGGCTACGCCCGTAGCAGCAGCACCACCGTCGCGGCGACGGCCGCGAGGACGATCGCCCCCACTCCGTACACCAGCCGGTGCGCCCGCAGCCCCGGCAGATAGTGGTCCACCGAGTACCACCCCGGCCCGGTCAGGGCGAGCGCCGCTGCCGCGGCCGCGATCAGCAGCCCGAACTCCACGGCCTCGAACCCCTTGTCCCAGGTCACCCAGAGCGCGTTGATCATGTTGCCCAGCAGGGCCGCCGCCGCGAGCGGGGTCAGCAGGCCGAGGAAGATCCCCACCCCGCCCAGCCCCTCGCAGAGCCCGCAGACCAGGGCCATCGTCCTGGGCCAGGGGTAACCCAGATGGGCGAACCCCTTCGCGGTGCCATTGATACCGCCCCCGCCGAACCACCCGAACAGCTTCTGCGCCCCATGCGTCGCCATGATCAGGCCGAGCATCATCCGCAGCAGCAGCAGTCCGGCGGAAACAGCCACGCCATAGGCGGCCACGGGGGCGGTCGTGCGTTGATCAGCCATGATGAGCGCCTCCCCGGAGACTCCCTGAGCGCTCCCCTCATGACCAGTGTGCGCCCCCGCGGCCGCCCGGCGGAGCTCAGATGCCCAGCCGGGCCGCCCGCAGCTTCGCCTGGAGCTCCGGCGCGCCCTCCAGTTCCACCCGGGCCGCGTCCTGCCGCCCCAGCGCGAACAGCAGCAGTTCCCCGGGCTCACCGGTGACCGTCACCACCGGCGCTCCCCGGCGGGCCACCACCGTGCGGCCGTCGGGGCGGCGCAGCACCAGGCCGGCCGGTGCCTTGCGGCCCACCAGCCGGGCGGCCTTCTCCAGCCGGCTCCACAGGGCGTCCGCGAACACCGGGTCCAGCTCGCGCGGCGTCCACTCCGGCTGGGCGCGGCGCACATCCTCGGTGTGGACGTAGAACTCCACGGTGTTGGCGGCCTCGTCGATCTGCTTGAGGGCGAACGGCGAGGTACGCGGCGGCCCGGTGCGGATCAGCTGGATGAGTTCCTCGTAGGGCTTGGCGGCGAACTCGGCCTGCACCCGCTCCAGCCGGCCGGCCAGCGGCTTGATCAGCGCCCCGGCGGCGGCGTCGGAACGACGCTCGCGCACCACGACATGGGCCGCGAGGTCACGGGTGTTCCACCCCTCGCAGAGCGTCGGGGCGTGCGGGCCGGCCGTCTCCAACAGATCGGCGAGAAGCAGGCGTTCGCGCTGTGCGTGTGTTGACATGACGGCCACCCTACGACTCACCGGGCAGCGGCGCGGTCAGCTTGGCGCCACCCGCCCGGTCGGTGAGGGTGATGGCACAGGCGATGTCCCGGTCACCGCGCAGCAGCAACGCCATCCGGGTCGGGTACAGCGCGTAGTAGTAGTACCTGCGGCCGTCGCCTATGGTCTTCAGCCGCTGCTCGGCGATGGGCTTGCACAGCGCCAGCGCCTTGTCCTTGATCTCGGTCTCGTTCTCCGGCGTCCCCTCCAGCTTCTCCATGGAGATCACCTGGCCGTCGTGGGCACTGTCGCAGGAGCGCTTCTCCGGCCGGACCAGCGAGGGGGACAGCTGGGGGGCGTCGAAGCAGTCGCCGGCCTTGAGGTCGATCAGCGGCGGCGGCGAGGACGGGGCCGTGGAGGGAGTGGTGCTCGGGGCGGTCGGCGCCGGGTTGTCCAGGGACGGCGAGGCGCTCACCACCGGGCTGGGCGAGGAGGAGGCATGGGCCACCGGCTTGTCGTCCTTGCCGCTGTTGTGGAACAGGATCATCCCGCCCACCGCCAGGCCCGCCACCAGCACCACCGCGACCACAATCGCGGCGATCTTCGCCCCGCCGCCGCCGGAGGGCGCGGGCGGCACCGGCTGGGGCCCGTACGGCCCGTAACCGGACGGGCCATAGGGCGGCGGCCCGGCGGGGGGCTGGGCGCCGAACGGCGGCTGCTCGGGAGGCAGCGGCCCAAAACCCTGCGGCGGGCCGAAACCGCCGCCACCACCCGGCGGTTGGGGCGGGTTGGAGGGCGGCGGCGGAGGCGGAGTGGTCATGACGGAAGCATGCCGTATGCCTCCGACAAGCGTGCGAGGGGGCCGTACCCGCGGGGCACCCGGGGCGGGCGCGGCAGAATGAACCCATGACCGGCCGCATTCCCGCCAGCTCCTCGTCCCTCGACCCCGCCATCGCCGCCCGCCTCAAGCGCGACGCCGACGGCCTGATCCCCGCCGTCGCCCAGCAGTACGACACCGGCGAGGTGCTGATGGTCGGCTGGATGGACGACGAGGCGCTGCACCGCACCCTGACCACCGGCCGCTGCACCTACTACAGCCGCAGCCGCCAGGAGTACTGGGTCAAGGGCGACACCTCGGGCCATGTCCAGCATGTGAAATCGGTGGCCCTGGACTGCGACGCCGACACCCTGCTGGTCAAGGTGGACCAGGTGGGCCCCGCCTGCCACACCGGCACCCGCACCTGCTTCGACTCCGGGAACCTGCCACTGGGCTGAGCGCGGGCGCCGGACGGCCCCGGGACCGGGCTCTTCCCCGCCGCGCCGGCGGCCGGCCGCCCTGGCGGGATCCGGCGGCGCGGGGCCGGCCGCGGCCATGATCGGAGATCCGCCGGACAGGCGTTAGGCTCCGCTGCCATGGCCGCCTTCTCGGACGTCACACCCACCGCGGACAGCTTCCGCGCGCTCGCCAAGGACCGCCGGGTCATCCCGGTGACCCGCCGATTCCTCGCCGACGGGGACACCCCCGTCGGCCTCTACCGCAAGCTCGCCGGCGAACGCCCGGGCACCTTCCTGCTGGAATCCGCCGAGAACGGCCGCACCTGGTCGCGCTACTCCTTCATCGGCGTACGAGCCTCCGCCACCCTGACCGTCCGCGACGGGCAGGCCCACTGGCTGGGCACCCCGCCGGTCGGCGTGCCCACCGGCGGCGACCCGCTGGCCGCGCTGCGCGCCACCGTGGAAGCCCTGCACACCCCGCGCGACCTCATCGAGGACAGCGGGCTGCCGCCCTTCACCGGCGGCATGGTCGGC
This sequence comes from Streptomyces orinoci, assembly GCF_003121295.1. Classification (GTDB taxonomy): domain Bacteria; phylum Actinomycetota; class Actinomycetes; order Streptomycetales; family Streptomycetaceae; genus Streptomyces; species Streptomyces orinoci. The sequence goes on along the minus strand of NZ_PHNC01000029.1, from coordinate 9,108 downwards.
TACCTCGGCTATGACGTGGTCCGCCGCCTGGAGAAGATCGGCGAGCACCCCGGCGGCGCCCGGGACACCCTGGGCCTGCCCGAGCTGACCATGCTGCTCACTTCGGACCTGGCCGTGCTGGACCACTGGAACGGCACCGTCCTGCTGATCGCCAACGCCATCAACCACAACGACCTGGACACCGGTGTGGACGAGGCCTACGCGGACGCCGTGGCCCGCCTGGACGCCATGGCCGCCGACCTGGCCCGCCCCGTGCCCAGCGGCCCGGCCGTGCTGCCGCCCGCCGAACTGCCGGAGTTCGCCGCCCGCTGGGGCGGCCCGGACTATATGGCGGCGGTGGAGGAGGTCAAGGAGCGCATCCGGGCCGGAGAAGCCTTCCAGGTGGTGCCCTCCCAGCGCTTCGAGACCCGCTGCGAGGCCTCCGCGCTGGACGTCTACCGGGTGCTGCGAGCCACCAACCCCAGCCCGTATATGTATCTGCTGCGGTTCGACGGCTTCGATGTGGTCGGCTCCAGCCCCGAGGCCCTGGTCAAGGTGGAGGACGGGCGGGCCATGCTGCACCCCATCGCCGGCACCCGCCCGCGCGGCGCCACCCCGCAGGCCGACGCCGCCCTCGCCGAGGAACTGCTGGCCGACCCCAAGGAGCGCGCCGAGCACCTGATGCTGGTGGACCTGGGCCGCAACGACCTGGGCCGGGTCTGCCAGCCGGGCACGGTGGAGGTGGTGGACTTCATGTCCATCGAGCGCTACAGCCATGTGATGCACATCGTCTCCACCGTCACCGGCCGGCTGGCGCCCGGCCGTACCGCCTTCGATGTGCTCACCGCCTGCTTCCCGGCCGGCACCCTCTCCGGCGCCCCCAAGCCCCGCGCCATGCAGATCATCGAGGAGCTGGAGCCGGTCCGCCGCGGCCTGTACGGCGGGGCGGTCGGCTATCTGGACTTCGCGGGCGACTCCGACACCGCCATCGCCATCCGCACCGCCGTGCTCCGCGACGGCACCGCCTATGTCCAGGCCGGTGCGGGCGTGGTCGCCGACTCCGACCCGGCCGCCGAGGACGCCGAGTGCCGCAACAAGGCCGCCGCGGTGCTGCGCGCGGTGCACGGCGCCGCCCGGCTCACCCGTCCAGGGGCAACCGGATGACCCCGGCTGCGCGGCGCCCGTGGCCCCGGGGGATAGTGGAGGGGTGAGCGCAGCAGTACCCCACCCCCGTAACCGGACCGAACCGGCGCGCCCCGGCGCCCGGCGCCGCAGTGTGGCCCTGGCCCTGCTGCTGACCGTGCTGGGCGCCGCCCTGGTCCTGCTGGCGGGCGGCCGCACCTGGGCCAGGGGCACGGCGGCCGGCACCGCCGGCGCCCTCCATGAGCACGCCAGCGGCCAGGAGATCACCGGGCTGCCCGGCGCCCTGGCCGTGGTCGGCCTGGCTGCGCTGGTGGCGGTGTTCGCGGTACGCGGCGCCACCCGGACCGTGGTGGCCGCGCTGCTGGCCCTGTGCGGCGCCGGGATCGTGGCCGGTGCCGTCAGCGGCGCCGCCGACACCTCCACCCTGGACGAGAAGGCCTCCCGGTCCAGCGGCATCACCGGCACCGCCGTCAGCCAGGTCACCCACACCGGCTGGCCCTGGGTGGCGGTGGCCGGCGGGGCACTGCTGCTGCTCGCCGGGCTGCTGGCGCTGCGCTACGGCCGGCACTGGCCCGCCATGTCCGGCCGCTACGAGCGGGACGGCACCCCGCGTCCGCGCCGCCCGCGCACCGCCCCCGACCCGGAGCGTCCCGAGGAGCTGTGGAAGGCCCTGGACCGGGGCGAGGACCCCACCCGGTGACCCAGGGCGCCGGGCACACCCCGGGTCCCGGCGGCCCCCGGCCGTCGGGAACAATGACCGCGAGCGTTTTCCGCGCCGCGAGGCGCGACCAGTGACGAGGAGTCAACCCATGGCGAACAGCCACCACGGACACACCCCGGCCGCCTGGACCGGTGTCATCATCGCCTTCATCGGCTTCTGTGTGGCCAGTGCCTTTATCGTGATGGCCAAGCCGGTCGGCTTCTGGGCCGGAATCGTGATCATCTTCCTCGGCGCCATCGTCGGCGGCATCATGCGCCTGATGGGCCTGGGCGCCGAGCCCAAGGGCGCCGCCAAGGCCCAGGCGAAGGCCCAGACCCAGGGCTGAGCGACGCTCCCGCCAAGGCGCGGCCCGGGACGTACGAGCCGTACCCCACGCACCGTACGCACGTCCCGGGCTGCGCCTTGGCGCATTCCGGCGAAGACTGGCGGTATGCCCAGGCCGCTCACCCGCCGACTCGCCGCCCCGCTGGGCGTGGCCGCCCTGCTGGCCGCCGCGGCCGCCCTGGTCGGCACGGTGGACCCCAACCGGCCCGGCCGCTACCCCGCCTGCCCCCTGCTGGCCCACACCGGTCTGTACTGCCCCGGCTGCGGCGGGCTGCGCGGCCTGTACGCCCTGACCCACGGCGATATGGCGGCCGCGCTACGGGCCAACGCGCTGGCCGCCGCCGGGTACGCGGCCTTCGCCGTGCTGTGGACCGTATGGCTGCTGCGCACCCTGCGCGGCGGCGAGGGCCTCCGGCTCCCGCTGCGGGCCGGGCACGGGTGGGCGCTGGGAGCGGTGGTGGCGGCCTTCACCGTGCTGCGCAACCTGCCCTGGGGAGCCGCGCTGGCGCCCTGAGGACCCCGGCGACCCGGCGGCGATGTCAACCGGATGTAAAAGCTCAGCCCGGCGCCAAGTACCATCACAGTGTGCTGGTGAGGTGAGTACCCACCGCGTCAGCCCAGATCATCCGAGTCCGGAAGGGGGCCGCTCGCGTGAGTGTGCTCGACGAGATCATCGACGGAGTCCGTGCCGATCTCGCGGAACGGCAGGCGCGCGTCAGCCTCGACGAGCTCAAGGAACGGGCGGCGCGGGCACCACAGGCCAGGGATGGCGCGGCCGCGCTCCGGGGCGAGAACGTCAGCGTGATCTGCGAGGTCAAGCGCTCCAGCCCGTCCAAGGGCGCGCTGGCCGCCATCGCCGACCCGGCGGCGCTGGCCGCCGACTACGAGGCGGGCGGCGCGGCCGTCATCAGCGTGCTGACCGAACAGCGCCGCTTCGGCGGCTCGCTGGCCGACCTGGAGGCGGTACGCGCCCGGGTGGACATCCCGGTGCTCCGCAAGGACTTCATCGTCACCGCCTACCAGCTGTGGGAGGCCCGGGCCTGTGGAGCCGACCTCGCCCTGCTGATCGTCGCCGCCCTGGAGCAGCCGGCCCTGGTCTCGCTGATCGAGCGGGCCGAGACCATCGGGCTCACCCCGCTGGTGGAGGTGCACGACGAGGAGGAGGTCCGGCGCGCGGTGGACGCCGGCGCCCGGATCATCGGGGTCAACGCCCGCAACCTCAAGACCCTCGAAGTGGACCGCGACAATTTCGCCCGGGTGGCACCGGAGATTCCGGACGGCATCATCAAGATCGCCGAGTCCGGGGTGCGCGGGCCGCACGACCTGATCGCCTACGCCAATGACGGTGCCGACGCGGTGCTGGTCGGCGAGTCCCTGGTGACCGGGCGCGACCCCAGGACGGCGGTGTCCGACCTGGTGGCCGCCGGGGCGCACCCGGCGCTGCGGCACGGGCGGGGCTGATTTCCATGGCCGCGTACGCACGGTTGGCCCGAGGGTGCCGCCCTCGGGGCTGCCGTGCGCCCGCGCGGCGGGTACGGGGCCGCAGGGTGCGGTACCACATCGGGTGCGAGCCGGGGCAGATCAATGGGCGCCGATGGCGTCGGGGTGCGTTCTAAGCGATCGCCATTGCCGGGTCGGCGTCGTTTCCGCCTTCGGCGGATTCCGCCCACCCTCCCACCCGATTACCCGGAGGCACACAAGTGTCCCAAGAGCATTTCTTTTTCCCTGACCCCGAGGGTCAAGTCCCCACGCCCACAGGCTACTTCGGCGCCTTCGGCGGCAAGTTCATCCCCGAGGCGCTGGTCGCCGCCGTGGACGAGGTCGCGGCCGAGTACGAGAAGGCCAAGGCCGACCCGGCCTTCGCCGCCGAGCTCGATGAGCTGATGGCCAACTACACCGGCCGCCCCAGCGCCCTCACCGAGGTCCCCCGGTTCGCCGAACACGCCGGTGGCGCCCGGGTGTTCCTCAAGCGCGAGGACCTCAACCACACCGGCTCCCACAAGATCAACAATGTGCTGGGCCAGGCCCTGCTCACCAAGCGGATGGGCAAGACCCGGGTGATCGCCGAGACCGGCGCCGGCCAGCACGGGGTGGCCACCGCCACCGCCTGCGCCCTGTTCGGCCTGGAATGCACCATCTATATGGGCGAGGTGGACACCAAGCGCCAGGCGCTCAATGTCGCCCGGATGCGGATGCTCGGTGCCGAGGTCATCGCCGTGAAATCCGGCAGCCGCACCCTCAAGGACGCCATCAACGAGGCGTTCCGTGACTGGGTCGCCAATGTGGACCGCACCCATTACCTCTTCGGCACCGTCGCCGGACCGCACCCCTTCCCGGCCCTGGTCCGCGACTTCCACCGGGTCATCGGCGTCGAGGCCCGCCGCCAACTCCTGGAACGCACCGGCCGGTTGCCCGACGCCGCCCTGGCCTGTGTCGGCGGCGGCTCCAACGCCATGGGCCTGTTCCACGCCTTCCTGCCGGACACCGGCGTCCGCCTGATCGGCTGCGAACCCGGCGGCCATGGGGTGGAGACCGGTGAGCACGCCGCCACCCTCACCCAGGGCACCCCCGGCATCCTGCACGGCTCCCGCAGCTATGTGCTGCAGGACGAGGACGGCCAGATCACCGAGCCGTACTCGATCTCCGCCGGACTGGACTACCCCGGCATCGGCCCCGAGCACTCCTACCTCAAGGACATCGGCCGGGCCGAATACCGGGCCGTCACCGACGATGAGGCCATGCAGGCGCTGCGCCTGCTCTCCCGCACCGAGGGCATCATCCCGGCCATCGAGAGCGCCCACGCCCTGGCCGGCGCCCTGGAGACCGGCCGCGAACTGGGGCCGGACGGCCTGCTGCTGGTCAATCTCTCCGGCCGCGGCGACAAGGACATGGACACCGCCGCCCGCTACTTCGGGCTCTACGACACCACGGACGAGGGGGCCAACTGATGGCGGGGAACGCAGAGTTGCTGAACTCCGTACTGGCGGCCGCCAAGGCGGAGCACCGGGCCGCGCTGGTCGGCTACCTCCCGGCCGGCTTCCCCACCGTGGCCGACGGGGTACGTGCCATCACCACCATGCTGGACGGCGGCTGCGACATCGTCGAGGTCGGACTGCCGCACAGCGACCCGGTGCTGGACGGCCCGGTGATCCAGACCGCCGACGACATCGCGCTGCGCGGCGGAGTGAAGATCACCGATGTGATCGAGACGGTCCGCGAGGCACACCGGATCAGCGGAGCGCCCATCCTGTGCATGACCTACTGGAACCCGGTGGACCGCTATGGCGTGGCCCGGTTCGCCGCGGACCTCGCCGAGGCCGGGGGAGCGGGCTGCATCCTGCCCGACCTGCCGGTGGAGGAGTCCGACGAGTGGCGCAAGGCGGCCCAGGAACACGGCCTGGCCACGGTGTTCGTGGTCGCGCCCAGCAGCCGGGACGAACGGCTGGCCAAGATCACCGCGGCGGGCACCGGCTTTGTCTACGCCGCCTCGCTGATGGGCGTCACCGGCACCCGGGAGTCGGTGGGCCATGAGGCCCGGCAACTGGTGGACCGCACCAGGGCGGTCACCGACCTGCCGGTCTGCGTCGGCCTGGGCGTCTCCAACGCCCAACAGGCCGCCGAGGTCGCCCGGTTCGCGGACGGCGTGATCGTCGGCTCGGCCTTTGTCAAGCGCCTGCTGGACGCTCCCGACCTGGAGACCGGGCTGGCCGCCGTGCGTACGCTGGCCGGTGAGCTCGCCGAGGGCGTACGCAAGCGCGGATAACCCGCTTAACTCGTTGGAAGGAACCTGCTGCCGGGGGTGCGCTGGGCCGCACCCCCGGTTCGTTGTACGGGGACGTGAGCAAGCAGAACAGCGATGGCAAGCGCAGCGCCCGTGAGCGGCTGCAGGAACAGCGGCTGCGGGACGAGTCCCGTGACCGGCGCAAGCGGACCCTGATCGCGGCCGGCGCGGTGATCGCGGTGCTGGGCGCGGGCACCGGGGTGGCGGTCCTGGTGGCGGGCTCCAAGGACAAGGGCCACAACACCCCGGTGGCCGGACCGCCGGTCGCCCCGCAGGGCACCCAGGGCAAGGACCACGCCGCCATCCCGGTGGGCAAGGCCGCGGCCGCCGCCACCCTGGTGGTCTACGAGGACTTCCGCTGCCCGGCCTGCGGCCTGTTCGAGAACGCCTACCGGAGCACCATCCACTCGCTGGAGGACGAGGGCAAGCTCAAGGCCGAGTACCACATCGTCACGCTGATCGACAAGAATCTGGGCGGCAAGGGCTCGGTCAACGCGGCCAACGCGGCCGCCTGCGCCCAGGACGCCGGCAAGTTCTCCGCCTACCACGATGTGCTCTACCAGAACCAGCCGGTGGAGACCGACGACGCCTTCGCCGCCAAGTCCCGGCTGGTCCAACTCGCCGACAAGGTCCAGGGGTTGAACACCCCGGTGTTCCAGAAGTGTGTGGACGAGGGCACCCATGACAGCTGGGTGCAGCGCAACCAGGCCGCCTTCGCCAAGTCCGGCTACAAGGCCACGCCCACCGTGCTGCTCAACGGCAAGAGCATCTACGCCGACCCGGCCCACCCGCTCACCCCCGCCAAGCTGCGGCAGATGGCGGCCGCAGCGGGGGCGGCGAAGCGGACGCCGGCGGCGGAGGGGGAGGACTGAGCCCCGTCGGACGACCGGGAACGCCACCCTCCGCCGGGGCGGCCCGTTACGCAGCCGTTGTGCCGGGTGGGTTGCCGTTCGCGCGGTCCGGCAAGGTAGCGTCGGTGGTGCCATGAATCTCGCTTACATTCCCAGCCCGTCGACCGGCGTGGTCCACCTCGGGCCGATTCCGCTGCGCGGCTATGCCTTCTGCATCATCATCGGCGTCTTTGTCGCCGTCTGGCTCGGCAACCGGCGCTGGGTGGCGCGAGGCGGCCGGGTGGGTACGGTCGCCGACATCGCGGTGTGGGCGGTGCCCTTCGGCCTGGTCGGCGGACGCCTCTACCACGTGATCACCGACTATGAGCTCTACTTCGGTGAGGGGCGCAACTGGGTCGATGCCTTCAAGATCTGGGAAGGCGGACTGGGCATCTGGGGCGCGGTCGCACTGGGCGCGCTGGGCGCCTGGATCGGCTGCCGCCGCCGGGGCATCCCGCTGCCGGCCTGGGCGGACGCGGTGGCCCCCGGCGTGGCCATCGCCCAGGCCTGCGGCCGCTGGGGCAACTGGTTCAACCAGGAGCTCTATGGCAAGCCGACGCATGTGCCATGGGCGCTGAAGATCCATTCCGATCCCGCGATCGGGCGGGTGGGCGGTCTCTACCACCCGACCTTCCTCTATGAGTCGCTGTGGTGCCTGGGCGTCGCGGCCCTGGTGATCTGGGCCGACCGCCGCTTCACCCTGGGGCACGGGCGGGCGTTCGCGCTCTATGTGGCCGCGTACACGGTGGGGCGGTTCTGGGTCGAGTATCTGCGGGTGGATACCGCGCACCACATTCTGGGGCTGCGGCTCAATGACTGGACGTCGATCATCGTCTTCCTGGCGGCTGTCGCCTACTTCGTGATCTCGGGGAAGCGGCGGCCTGGGCGGGAGGCTGTGGTGGAGCCGGGTGCGTCGGCGGATGCGGCGGACGCGGCCGAGCAGCATGGCGCGGAGCGCCGCGATGAGGGTGACCCTGCGGGTCCGGCCGAGGGTGACCCTGCGGGTCCGGCGCCGAGCAAGAACGTTTGACGCGGGGGCGGTGCTGGTTGTGGGCAGTCGTTCCGCAGGGCGGAACGGGTGGGCACAACCAGCCACCGGGCCGCACCCGGCAACGAAACCGCGTCTGCCAACAACCGTCGCCGCTCGGCCGCAGGCCGTGGCTGGCCGGTCGCGCAGTTCCCCGCGCCCCTGGGGGCGTCCCGCTGTCGCTCGGCTGCGGGCCGTGCGTGGCTGGTCGCGCAGTTCCTCGCGCCCCTGAGGGGGCGCACCCGGCAACGGTGGGTAATCGGTGCTGGTCGGCGCGGTAAGTTCGGCCTTCCTTGCTGGCGGGCGGGGCCCGAACGTGCGTACCTTCGATCTCGATGGGGCAGCGGCGCACCGGGCCGCGCCCCCTGGAAGGGAGCACCCACACACCCATGTCCGTCCTCGACGCTGCCGCCGCCACGCATATAGCGCACCGTGACAACCACACCCACCGTGATGTCAATGGCGGCTGGCTGCGCCCGGCCGTCTTCGGCGCCATGGACGGGCTGGTCTCCAACCTGGCCCTGATGACCGGCGTGGCCGGTGGTTCCGCCGGGTCGCAGACCATAGTGATCACCGGGCTGGCGGGGCTCGCCGCCGGTGCCTTCTCCATGGCCGTGGGCGAGTACACCTCCGTCGCCTCCCAGCGCGAGCTGGTGCTGGCCGAGCTGGATGTGGAGCGGCGCGAGCTGCGCAAGCACCCGGCCGACGAGCTGGAGGAGCTGGCCGCGCTCTATGAGTCGCGCGGGGTGGAGCCCAAGCTGGCCCGGGAGGTCGCCCGGCAGCTGTCCAGCGACCCCGACCAGGCGCTGGAGATCCACGCCCGGGAGGAGCTGGGCATCGACCCCTCCGACCTGCCGTCCCCGATGACCGCCGCCGTCGCCTCCTTCGGCTCCTTCGCCCTGGGCGCCCTGCTGCCCGTACTGCCTTATCTGTTCGGGCTGAATGTGCTGTGGCCCGCCGTGCTGCTCGCCCTGCTGGGACTGTTCGCCTGCGGCGCCGTCGTCGCCCGGGTCACCGCCCGCTCCTGGTGGTTCAGCGGGCTGCGTCAGCTGCTGCTCGGCGGGGTGGCGGCGGGTGTGACTTACCTCCTCGGTATTGCCTTCGGCACCGCCGTCGGGTGATGCTCTATGCGGGCCACCGCATAACGTGCAGGTTTCCTCGCGGTTTCAAGCCTTTGACGGCTGGGCACTTACTTCGAACCGGGCGATCCCACGGTACGAGGCGCCGCCCCCGGGGCCGGTCC
>NZ_PHNC01000028.1 GCF_003121295.1 Streptomyces orinoci | reverse complement strand
GTGCTCGCCGGGCTGCTGGTGGTGCTGCTGGGCGCCTCCCAGATCAACCGGTACTTCGACCAGTACCCCACCGCGCGAGCGGCCCTCAACACCTGGCTGCTGAAGACCACCCGGCTGACCGAGGCCACCGGAACCGCCGAGCCGGTGCTCAATGTCCCGCCCGGCAAGGCGATTTCGGAGGTCTGGCGGCCGCCGCCCGGGCTGCCCAGGGAGGGAACCCTCTCCAAGTCGCCCATCCCCGGCGTCCGTTCGGGGTTCAAGGCCCGGGACGGCTATGTCTATCTGCCGCCCGCCTACCGCACCAGCCCGCGTCCGCTGCTGCCGGTCATTGTGCTGATGGCCGGTCAGCCGGGGGCGCCGGACGACTGGATCAACTCCGGCCGGCTGGTGGAGATGATGAACTCCTTCGCCGCCGGGCACCGGGGGCTGGCCCCGGTGGTGGTGGTCGTGGACCCGCTGGGCTCGCAGTTCGCCAACACCCTCTGTATGGACTCCCGGCTGGGGCGGGTGCAGACCTACCTGGCCACCGATGTCCCCGACTGGATCCACGCCCATCTTCAGGTGGCCACCGCCCGCGCCGCCTGGACCGTCTCCGGCATCTCCTTCGGCGGCACCTGCTCGCTCCAGCTGGGCGTCAACGCACCCCAGGTGTACGGGGTGATCAATGACATCTCCGGGCAGGATGTGCCGACCCTGGGCAGCCCCGCCAAGACCGTCAAGGCGGCCTTCGGCGGAGACACCGCCGCCTTCGCCCGGGTCAACCCGCTTGATGTGATGGCCCGTCAGCGCTTTCCGGACACCAGCGCCGCCTTTGTCGCGGGCAGCAAGGACGCCACCTACCGGCCCCAGCAGCGCAGGGTCTACGAGGCCGCGGTACGGGCCGGGATGCGGGCCGAGTGGGTGCTGTTGCCCGGCGGCCACAGCTGGCAGGTCTGGCGGCCCGGCCTGGAGCGCCAACTCCCCTGGATCGCCCGGCGGACGGGGCTGACCCCATGAGCGCACCGGCCGCCGCGCCCAGGGTCGGCGACCGCCGGACCGCCTGGCGCACCACCCTGGAGAGGCTGCGGGCCCCCATCCGGCACGCCCCCTTCACCCTGGGCTTCCTGGCGGTGCTGTGGATCGTCGGCGCGGTCACCGGAACCATAGCCTCCGGCCCCCGCCCGCACCGGATGGAACGCATCGGCGTGGGACTGCCCGCCCTGGCCGGGGGCCGCTGGTGGACCCCGGCCAGCTCTCTGCTGTGGTGCCCCGGCCTCGGCGGCTACCTCAGCGCCACCGCGCTGGTCCTGCTGCTGGTGGTGCCCTCCGAGCGGCGGCTGGCGTGGCCCGTACCGCGGGCACCCTGCTGGCGGGCAGATCCTGGGCACCCTGCTGGGCGTCGGCGCGGTATGGCTCGGCTCGCTGGCCGGCGAACAGTGGCTGGACAGCCTCACCGGGGAGCTCACCGTCACCCCCACCGTGGGCGCCCTGGCGGCCGGCGCCGCCCTCAGCTACCGCTCACCGCCCTCTGGCGGCGCCGGATGCGGCTGGGCGTGACCGCCTTCGCCCTGGTGATGGCCCTCTATGTCGGCCACCTCCAGGGCATCATGCGGCTGGGCGGGGCGGTGGCGGCCTGGCCGGCGGTGCCCTGCTGTACCGCCGGCGCGGCCCGCTGCGGCTGCGGCACTCCTCGCACACCGAGGCCCGGGTGCTGGTCGCCCCTGGTGGTCGCCGCCTCCGCGATCGGACCCATGGTGGCCATCCTCTACAAGGACGCCTATGGACCCCTGAACTCCTTCGGCGACCTCTATGTCAGTGTTCAGCCCCGCCGGGGAGGTCGCCGACTCCTGTGCGGTCTCCGCCCGGCTCTGCCATGCCGTGCACGCGGTGCGCAACTTCTATCACTCGCCCGCCACCGTGCTGGCCGTACTGGTCCCCGCCCTGCTGCTGGTGCTGGCCGAGGGGCTGCGGCGCGGGCTGCGGCTGGCCTGGGCACTGGCCATGCTGGCGCAGCTGGCCTGGATGGCGCTGTTCGCCTGGTGGCTGCATGACTTCCTGGCCTCACCCGCCGACTACATCACCGCCCCGCCGAACACACCGGTTACCTCCAGGCGC
>NZ_PHNC01000027.1 GCF_003121295.1 Streptomyces orinoci | reverse complement strand
TCCGGGTGGTGGGGGTCCAGCACTCCGTCAACTCCCAGCAGGCGCAGCAGGTCCCGTTGGGCGGGGGTGTCCGCGGTGGCGATCACCCGGGCGCCGCGCTGGTGGGCCAGCCGCGCCGCGGCCAGCCCGGTGCCGCCCGTGGCATGGTGCAGCAGCAGGGTCTCTCCGGGGGCCAGGCGGGCCAGCTGGTCCAGGGCACGCCGGGCGGTGAGAAAGGCGAGCGGCAGGGTGGCGGCCTCGGTGAAGGCCATGGTGTCCGGGATGCGGCCGGCCAACTGCCGCCGGGCCAGGGCGTGGTGGCCCGGTATGCCGGTGCCCAGGGCGCACACCCGGTCGCCGGGCGCCAGGTCGCGCACCGCGGAGCCGACGGCGACCACGGTGCCCGCGCACTCCAGGGCGGGCCCGGACGCCCGCCGCGCGGCACGGGGGTTGAGACCGAGGGCCCTTGCCTCGATCAGCACCTGGTGGGGTCCGGGGCCGGCGGGGCGGCCGGCCGGTGTCCAGGACGGATGGTACGAGGGCGCCGGGCGCCGTACCTCCGGGCGGTACGGGCGGTCCGGTCCGCCGGTGGTGAGCGGGGGAGTGCGGGGGCCGGTGCGTACCGTGAACCGGCCGGTGGCGGTGAGCAGCAGCTCATCAGCCCCGGTGGGATCGAGAAGCTCCAGGGCCAGCCGCCGGGCGGTTTCCGGGAGTTCCGGGTCCGCGGCCAGTGCGATGCGCCGGACGGCCACCGCCGGGTGCTCCTTGGCCAGCCAGCGGGCGGCGGCCCAGGGGGCCGCGAGTTCCGGTGCGCCGGGCGGCGCCAGGGCGGCCGGTGAGCGGGCCACCAGCCAGAGTGCGGCCACCGGTGGGGCGGCGCCGCCGGCCGTGCAGCCGGCCTGGGCGCGGGCGAAGGCGGCGAGGGAGGCGGTGCGGTGTACGGCCGATTCGGTCACCGCCTCCGGCTCCTGGGCCTTGGGCGCCGCCGTATCGTCCAGCAGCAGAACGATATGGAGGGGGTGCCGCTTGTCCTGCCAACTGCGCTGCCACTGCGCGGTTTTGTCCGCCGGGCGTGTACGGCAGACGCTCGCCGCGCCCGACTCGGTGAGCAGAGCGGCAAGTTGACGGGCCAGGGGGTCGTCGGGGCGCTCGGCCGCCAGGATCCAGTGCGCCGCACCGGAGGGCAGCGCGGGCGGGGGCGGTGCGGTGAGAGCGGCGGCGGGCGGGCGCCGGGCGAGGAGGACGGAGGACTCCTCGGTGCCGATGGCGTGGGCCACGGCGAAGCCGCAGTCGGTCAGCAGGTCCTGCCAGGCCGGGGCGGACAACAGGGGTGAGGAGAAGCGCAGTTCGGAGTCGGTGAAGGACCAGAAGTCCGGCCGCAGGCCCCGCCAGAGGACCGTGGCGCGCAGGTCGTGCGGCTCCACGCCGATCAGCAGGCCGCCGGGGATCAGCAGCCCGGCCAGCGCGGTGACGGTCCGGCGGAGGTCGCGGGCCGGGTGCAGGCTCTGATGGGCGAGCACCAGGTCGAAGGAGCGGTTGGCATAACCCTGTCCGCCCGGGTCCAGGTCGGGGTCGAAGGGGCGGTGCTCGATGAGCCCGTGCCCGGCAAAGCGGTGGCGGGAGCGGCGCAGGAAGCCGGCGGAGGCGTCGGTGACCAGGTACTCGGTACGTTCCGGCGGCAGGAACTCCAGGAGTTTCCCGGTGAGTTCCAGGGTGCGGGCGCCGACTTGGAGGATGCGCAGGGGACGGTCCGGCGGCCAGTCGGTGAGTATCGAGGAGACCAGGGCGGCGATGGTGTCGAGATGGGAGCCGGAGACGGGTTCGGCGGCGAAGGATTCGGCCAGGTGGCGGTCGGCCCCGGCGAACAGCAGGTCATGGGGGGAGCGGTCGCCGCGCAGCAGCTCGGGCAGATGCCGGCCGCAGTATGCGTAGAGGGTCAACTGCTGGGCGAGAGCGGGGTGTTCCCGGAGTGCGTCACGCAGGGCGCGTGAGGCGTCGGCCTGCCCGGTGAGCTGCCAGCGGGGCGGGGTGCCCGCCAGGGGGGCCAGCACCTGGTGCTCGGCCGAGATGGCCAGCAGCACCTTCATCAGCCGGGTGTGGGTGGCGGCCATGCCCGCGCAGGCCAGATCGTCCAGGGTGAAGGGCTCGGTGGGGTCCCGGGCGGCCTGGCGG
>NZ_PHNC01000026.1 GCF_003121295.1 Streptomyces orinoci | reverse complement strand
AGCCGGTGCTCACGCTGCGCCACACACCCAGCACCCGGCCCCGCATATGGGCGGGCGGGTCGGTCTGCAGCACGGTGTTGGTAGCGGTGTCGCACACCGACTCCACCACGGCCATCGGCACCACCATCAGGAGCAGCATCCCCATCACCGGGCTCAGCCCGGCCACCATCTGGAAGACCGCGCCGGCCGCGGCCAGCAGGGCCACCAGCCGGACCGTGGGCTTGCGCAGCCGTCCGGCCAGCACGGCGCCGACGATGCCGCCGACCGCCAGCAGGGTGGAGACCAGGCCATAGGCCCCGGCGCCACCGTGCATCGGCCCGGTGACCAGGGTGGCCAGGGTGAGCTGATAGTTACGGCCCAGTACCGCGCTGACCGCGGCGATCACCGCGAGCGCCACCAGGCTGCGCCGGCTGAGGAAGAAGGACAGTCCGCCCCGGGTGTCCTCGGGCTGCTCCGCAGCACGGGCGGCCGCCTCCCGGGCATGCCGGGCCGGGCGCAGAAAGGGGATGACGGCGGTCACAAAGAGAAAGGACAGCCCGTTGACCGCATAGGCACCGGCGGTGCCGATGGCCGCGATGCCGACCGCCGCCAGGGCGGTACCGGCCAGCCGTCCCACGCTGTGCACCACCGAGCCCAGGGCGATGGCCGAGGGCACGTCCTCCTCCGGCACCAGGTCATTGCCCAGCAGGGAGGTGGCCGGACCGTCCACGGTGGCGATCAGACCGGTGATGCCGGCCAGCACCAGCAGCAGGGTCACATTGAGCATGCCGAAGGCGACCAGGGCGGCGGTGGCGAAGGCCACCAGGGCCAGGGTGGCCTGGCTGACCGCCGCGGTGACCTTCCTCGGCCAGCGGTCCACCGCGGCCCCGCCCAGCAGCCCGAACACCAGACCGGGCGCGGCCTGCACGGACAGCGACAGACCGGTGGCGGCGGCGGAGCCGGTGAGCTGGAGCACCAGCAGGTTCTGCACCGTGAGCTGCATCCAGGTGCCGAGGTTGGACATCAGGTTGGCGGCCGACCACCAGCGCATGCTGCGGCTGCGCAGGCAGCGCCAGGGGGAGCGGTCGCCGCTGAATCGGCGCGTCCGGGCAGGGGCAAGCGAGACAGACAAATGCGGTCCAGGGTCGGGCGGGCGACGGGCAGGGTGACGCTCTGCTCGGCCCGCCCGGCACTGCGGCCGCGGCTAGCGGGAATCGGGGGCTGAGCGGCCCCCGCACGGCACGGCGGGGCGCGTCAACGTCCCAGCCATCGTCACAAGCGCTTCCCCGGCAAGGGAAGTTCGGCGGCTGTGCGGTGCGTCACCGTGACCCGCGTCACCGCAACAGGCGCCCCGCCACCCGCAGATCCGCCACCAGCCCCGCATACATCGCGGCCCGGTCCGAGTCCTCGGCCCGCAGCACCGCCGAGGGGTGGATGGTGGCCACCAGCACTCCCTCCGCCCGCTCCGCTCCGTCCTGCCCCGCACCGTCCAGCGAGGGCAACGGCAGTGCCACACCGCGCTGTTCACCCACCCGGAACGAGGACCCCAGCAGCGCCTTGCCCGCCGTGGCCCCCAGGGTCACCACCACCTCCGGCTCCACCAGCCGCAGTTCCTCGCGCAGCCAGGGCTTGCAGGCGCTGATCTCCCGCAGGCTGGGCGCCTTGTGGATGCGCCGCTTGCCGCGCGGCTCGAACTTGAAGTGTTTGACGGCATTGGTGACATAGGTCTCGGTGGGGTCGATGCCCGCCTCGTCCACGGCCCGCATCAGCACGCCGCCGGCCGGGCCGACAAAGGGCTCCCCGCGCCGGTCCTCCTGGTCCCCGGGCTGCTCCCCCACCAGCAGCACCCTGGCCGAGGCCGCGCCGGAGCCGAAGACCGTCCGACTGGCCTCCCGGTACAGCGGGCAGCCCTGGCAGCCCGCCGCGGCCTCCCGCAGCCCCGCCAGGTCGGCGCCCCGGGGCACATACGGTCCGGCGTCGTACCGCTCACCGCCCGAGCCGCCCGCCGCCATCAGCCGGTCCGCTGGTTGAGGCGCCGGGCCGCGCGGTCATTGAGCGCGGTGAGCCGGTCGAGCGCGGCCGAGCCGAGGCTGCGGGCCGCATGCCGTCCGGGTACGTTGCGTTCCGGCTCGGCACCGCTGTCCGGCAGCAGCCGGGCGGCCAGGCTCAGCGCCCGGGTGGTGGTGGCCGGGGCCAGGCCGTGCAGGCGCACCGCCGCCTTGGCCACCGGTGTCAGCACCAGCTCCGGGCGGCGCCGTTCGGCGGCCCGGACAATGGCACGGGCCGCCCGCTCGGCGTCCATGGACAGCACCGGCAGGCCCGCCGCGGCGGCGAACCAGGCGTACTCCCGGTCGGCCCGGCCGCTGAAGCGGGCGGCGGTGTGCGAGCCGGTGCGCATCAGGCCGGGGAAGACGGTGGTGACGCTGACGCCCTCGGCCGCCAGCTCGGCCCGCAGCCCCTCGGACAGTCCGGCGGAGGCGAACTTGGCGCCCACATAGGGCAGCAGATGGGGGGCGGCGATCCGCCCGCCCACCGAGCTGATGGTGACGATCCGGCCATGGCCGCGCTCCCGCATGCCCGGCAGGGCCGCCAGCACCAGCCGCAGCGGGGCGAAGTACATGGTCTCCATGGCGTCCCGGAAGTCGTCCTCGGTCATGGCGGCGAGGGGGCCGACCTGGATCATCCCGGCGTTGTTGACCAGGACGTCCAGGCTGCCGAAGGCCTCCTCGGTGGCCCGGACCAGATTCCCGGCCACCCCCTCGTCGGTGATGTCGCAGGCCAGCGAGCGTACTTCGGCCCCCTCGTCACGCAACATCCGTTTGGCGGCGGCGAGTTCATCGGCGTTACGGGCGCAGAGCATCACCCCGCAGCCCCGCTTGGCCAGTTCACGGGCGATCAGCAGGCCCAGTCCCCGGGACGCCCCGGTCACCAGTGCCCCGCCGCCCAGCCGGCCGGAGGACGCATACGCCATGGAACCCACCTCCACCAGGGTCACCAGCGGTACCAGCGGCCTCCGCCGGGCCGGACCAGGAAACCGAGCAGCCAGATCACCGCGACCACGATGGCGAACCACCACAGCACCTTTACGGCGAATCCCAGGCCGAACAGCAGCAGGGCCAGCAGCAGCACCAGGACCACGGGCATCATCAGCCTTGCCTCCCTCGTCGGTTCAGTGTCTCCCGGCGGCGGCCTTGCCGCCCGCGCGGCGGGGGCCGGCCGGGTCATGGCAGAGGTCAGAGATAGAGATCGTCATCGGGGGGCGGTGCGGTGGCGGGCGCCGGGCGCGGCTTGGGCCCGGGCACCGGTCCCGGCGCCGGCCAGGGGTCCGGTCCGGGCGGCGGCGCCGGCGGCGGCCGGTCCGGCTCGGGCTGGGGCGGGGCGGGCGGCACCGGGTCGGGACCGGGCACCGGCCGGGGACCGGGCGCGGGCCCGGGCTCCGGGCCGCCGGGCCCCGGCGGACGGGTGGGTTCCGGCGGGACCGGATCGGGCGGGGTGACGTCATAGCCGGGCGTCCCATGACCGGGCGGCGGCTGATAGCCGGATATCGGGGCGGGCATCGAGGCGGACATCGGTTTCCTCCAGACCTGCGGGTCTACTCGCCGACCGCCTGCTGCATCCGGACCCGGAGGAACTGCAGCAGGTCGGAACCGGCCAGTGCGGTGAGGGTGGCGGTGGCCAGCCGGGTGGCCCGCGGCGCGAAGACCATCCCGGCGGCGATACCAGTGGCAATCCACATCCCGGTGCAGAAGGGGCAGACCAGCAGCTCGCCCACCGCCTTGCGCACTCCGCTGCCCCGCACCTCCTCGTCCAGTTCGGCGGGGCCGGTGGTGCCCTTGAAGCGGGTGAAGGGGGCGCGCAGCGGGCTGGTCACCGGGTCCTTGGCCACCAGCCGGGACAGCCGGTGGGTGGCGCCGGCCCAGCACAGCACATCCCAGGGCGTGGGATCGGGCAGCGTACGCCCGGTCAGCCGGGCGGCCGCCCCCAGGGCCGTGATGCCCGCCGCATAGACGCCCATCGCTCCGGCGTAGGAGCCGAGCGGGTGGTCGCCGCCGCCCTGATAGGCGGCGTTCTCCTCGTCCAGGCGCTTACGGAGCCGGTCCTGGGCTTCCTCGGGGCTGGGCATCGCCACCTCCGTTCCCGCGTGGTCGGGTGTGGTCAAGGGCCTGCCGCTCTTCCACTGCCGTTCCTGCACCGCCGCTCTTCCACGGTAGGCGCACCCGGGCGGTGCATGCCCGTTGGCGCCGGGCCCTCGACAAGGGCGGTTTGCCGCTGGAGCGCGCGGCAAACCCGCCGCCCGGCCGCGGACCCGCGAGACGGTACGGGCCTCCGGGCGCCGCCCGCCGGGGCGTTTGGCCGCACCCGCCCCGGGTACCGTTCCGGCTCACCGAGGAAAGGGGGGCCGATGCCCAGGGAGCCGATGCCCGGAGGAACCCCGACGGCCAAGCCCGCAACGGAATCCGGTCGCAAGCCCGCGCTGCGCCCGGTCCGCTGGCAGCCCCCGCGCTCCCCGGCCCGTGCCAGAGCCCGCCGCAGCCGCACCCCGCTGCCCCCGGTACGGCGCTTCCCACTGGGCGGCCGGGGGCCGGAGGACGTCCGGATCGACGCCCGCGGTCAGGTCCTCACCGGCGTCGAGGACGGCCGGGTGCTCGCCCTGGACCCCGCCGACGGGCGGGTGCGCACCCTCGCCGACACCGGCGGCCGCCCGCTGGGCCTGTGCCCGCTGCCGGACGGGGACCTGCTGGTGTGCGACGCCGAGCGCGGTCTGCTGCGCCTGAACCCCGGTTCGGGGCGCGTCGAGACGGTCCTGCGGGAGGCCGGGGGCCGGCCGCTGGGGGTGTGCAGCAACGCGGTGGCCGCCCCCGACGGTGCCTGGTATCTCACCGATGCCACGGCCCGTTTCCCGCTCCGGCACTGGATGGGTGACCTGCTGGAGCACTCCGGCACCGGCCGGCTGATCCGCTGCGAGCCGGGCGGCACGGCCGAAGTGGTGCTGGACGGGCTGCAGTTCGCCAATGGCGTCGCCCTGGCCGCCGACGGTTCCTTCCTGGTGGTCGCCGAGACCGGCTCCTACCGGCTGACCCGCCTCTGGCTCAC
>NZ_PHNC01000025.1 GCF_003121295.1 Streptomyces orinoci | reverse complement strand
AATCGAGGGCGGGGAGGAGGAAGCGTGAGCGTACTGCCCTATCTCATCGCCGGGTGGATCTTCCTCATCGGCGTCCATGGCATGGCCACCAGCCGCAATCTGGTGCATGCGGTGGGCTGTCTGTCGGTGGCCCAGTCCTCCACCTATGTGCTGCTGATGGCCGTGGGCTACCGGCGGGGCGGCAGCGCCCCGGTCTTCTCCGATGTGCCCACCACCACCATCACTGTGGACCCGGTGGTGCAGGCGCTGGCCCTGACCGATGTGGTGGTGGGCGCCACCGTCACCGCGCTGCTGCTGGCGCTGGTGGTCCAGGTGCAGAAGCGCCACGGGACCATCGACCCCGATGAGTTGTCCGAGCTGAAGGGCTGAGGCAGGCGGATGGGCCGGATGCTCCCTCTGATCGTGGTGGTGCCGCTGCTGGGCGCCGCCCTGCTGGTGAGCGCGGGCCGCAGGATGTCCCGGCCGGTCGCCGAGACCCTCGCCTGCTGCTGCGCCGCGGTCTCCACGGCCCTATCGCTGGCCCTGCTCGCCCGGGGCGCCCCGGAAGTGGAGTGGGTGGGGGACTGGCCCCCGCAAGGCGGGCACAGCGTGGGCATTGTACTGACCGGCGACCGCACCGGGCTGGGCCTGGCCGCGCTCACCTCACTGCTGATCGTCTCCGTACTGGCCTATTCCTGGCGCTACTTCGACGAACCGCCCCGGGGGCACGCGGGCGCCTTCCCGGCGCTGATCCTGCTGTTCCAGGCCGGAATGTGCGGCTTCGCTCTGACCGGTGACCTCTTCGATGCCTTTGTCTTCTTCGAGTTGATGGGTGTGGTGGGCTACGCCCTGACCGGCTACCGGGTGGAGCAGGCCCGGCCGGTGCAGGGTGCGTTGGCCTTCGGCTTTGTCAACTCCCTGGGCGGCTATGCCTCCTTGCTGGGCATCGGGCTGCTCTATGCGCGCACCGGCGAGCTGGGCATGGCCCAGGCCGGGCGGGCGCTGGACGCCGCCCCGCACCGGGACGCGCTGGTGCTGGCCTCGTTCGTCCTGGTGCTCACCGGGCTGCTGGTGAAGGCGGCGGCGGTGCCCTTCCACTTCTGGCTGCCGGACGCCCACGCGGTGGCGCCCACCCCGGTGTGCATGCTGCTGTCCGGGGTGATGGTGGAGATGGGCGTCTATGGTGCGGCCCGGGTGAGCGTCACGGTCTTCGGCGGGCCGGGCGGCATTCCGGCGGACGAGGTGAAGCGGGCGCTGCTGGTGCTGGGGGTGGCCGGGGCGCTGACCGGGGCGGTGATGTGCTGGCAGCAGCGGCATATCAAACGACTGCTGGCCTTCTCCACGGTGGCCCACACCGGGCTGTTCCTCACCGGGGTGGCGCTGCTCAGCCCCGGGGGCATGGCCGGGACCTCGCTGTATGTCCTGGGCCATGCGGGGGTCAAGGCGGCGCTGTTCGCCTGCACCGGTGGGCTGCTGGACCGCTACGGCAGCGTGGACGAGCTCCAACTGCACGGCCGAGGCCGGGAGTTGAGGCTGGTCGGGGTGCTGTTCACGGTCGGCGGACTGGCCCTGGCCGGGCTGCCGCCGTTCGGTACGGGCCTGGGGAAGGCGCTGGTGGAGGAGCAGGCCGGCTGGCTGCCGGTGCTCTTTGTGGTGGTCTCGGCGGTCACCGGGGGCGCGGTGCTGCGGGTGGCGGCACGGGTCTTCGCGGGGGCCGGGGTGCCGGGCCCGGAGCAGTGCCCCGAGGACGAGATCTCGGGGGAGGACGAGGAACCCGAGACCGGCGAGCCGGTGCGCAGGCCGCCCTGGCCGATGATCACGGTGGCCGGGCTGTTGCTGGCCGGGGCGCTGGCGGTGGGCACGGTGCCGGGGCTGGCCCGGGGCGCCGGGATCGCGGGGGCGCACTTCGCGGACCATGCCGGGTACGCGGCCGTGGTCCTGGACGGACGGCACTGGCCCGCCACCGGACTCCCCGAGGTGGCCTGGACCTGGCAGGGCGCCGCTCTGGGGGCACTGTCCGCGGCACTGGCCGGCGGGCTGGCGGCCCTGGGCGTACGGCGCCCGGAACCGTCCCTGCCCGGGCTGCGCCGGCTGCGGCATCTGCAGTCCGGGCATGTGGGCGACTATGTGGCCTGGACGGCCGCCGGGATGGGACTGCTGGCGGTGCTCGCCCGGTGGTGAGCGCTGGCACCCGGGGCAGGCGGGTAGAAGACTGGCCGTTGAGAGCGGGACTCCCCTGGGAGGTGAGCTGTCATGCCCGGACGTGAGGAACTGCCGTCCACGCTGGCGCGGTCCAAGGAGGATGCCCAGCGCACCTGGATCAAGGCCCATGACGCGGCCGTGGACCAGTACGGCGAGGGCGAGCGGGCACACCGGGTGGCGTATGGCGCACTGAAGCACTCCTTCGAGAAGGTGGGCGACCACTGGGAGCGCAAGGAGGGCGGCCGCAAGGGCCCGTCCGACCCGCAGTCGGCGACGCCGCGCTCGCGGCAGGAACGCAGCGGGGAAGGGGTGGACGAGCAGGCGTCCAAGCGGCACCTGTATGAGGTGGCCCAGCGGCTGGGGGTGGAGCATCGCTCGCAGATGAGCAAGGGCGAGCTGCTGGAGGCGATCCGCAAGGAGAACCGTTCGCGGACGCGGCGGGCGCGGGAGGATTAGGGGGCGCCTCCTAAGGGGTGCGGGGTGCCCGCTCCATGCGGCTCCGCCGGGTGGGCTGACATGGGTGTCTGCCGATGGCGGTTGTCGTTCGGCCGCGGGTTGTGGGTGGCTGGTCGCGCAGTTCCCCGCGCCCCTGAGTGGCGTACCCGGCGAGGTACCAGTGGTCGTCGTCGTTCAAGGCACGGGCTTGACGCTGACCGGAAGGTGGCGGGTGAAGGCGAAACCGGCCAGGGTGATGCCCGCGGTCGCCAGGATGGCCGCCTTGAGGCTGTCGAGCTGGGCGGTGGCATAGGAGTCGGCGACCGCCTCCGTCTCGGACGGCGGGAGCGAGGCCCGGCGGGCGGCGTCCCGCACCTGATCGGTGCTCACAAAGCTGACCCCGGCTTCCATGGCGATCCCGGCCTGCCGCCGCGCCGCTTCCGAGATCCTGGGGTTGCCGGCGATCTGGGTGGTGAAGGCATGGACCAGGGCGCCGATCAGCAGGGAGCCGATCAGCGCGGTGCCCAGCGAGGAGCCCAGATTCTGGGCCGTGTACTGCAGGCCCCCCGCCTCGCTGCGGTCCCGCTCCCCGACGCTGGACTGCACCACATTGCCCAGCTGGGAGGCGAGCAGCCCCATGCCCACCCCCAGCACGCCCATGGCCAGACCAAAGGCGAGGTTGTCGATCCTGGGCTCGATGGTGGCCAGCAGCCCCACCGACGCCCCGAGCAGCACCAGCAGACCGCAGCGCACCACCGTCCGGGGGGAGGCGAACCGGCCCAGCAGCGGGCCGGTCATCGCGGACGCCAGCATGGTCAGCGAGACGGGCAGCAGCCGCAGCCCGGTCTGGAAGGCATTGAAGCCCTGCACAATCTGCAGATAGAGCGGGATGACGAAGAAGAGCCCGAGCAGCACCAGGTTCTGGCACAGCAGCATGGCCAGTCCGGCACGCAGGGGCGGGACGGCGAACAGTGACAGCCGCACCAGCGGTTGCCGTCCATGCGCCGCCCGTCGCCGCTCCCAGGCGGTGAACAGCCACAGCAGGGCGGCGCCCGCCGCGATCACAAACAGGGTCGGGGAGAAGCCGAGGACGGTGAAGGGCGGATTACGTGGCTTGAGCCACCCCCAGGAACTGCTCTGCAGCACCCCCAGCACCACCAGCGCCAGACCGGCCGCCGACAGGGCGACCCCGGTGTGGTCGAGTTTCGTCCCGGGCTCCGGTGGCACATCGGGGACCCAGCGCAGCAGGCACAGCATGGCGATGACCACCACCACCTCGCCGGCGAACACCAGCCGCCAGGTCAGATAGGTCGTCACCCAGCCGCCCAGCAGCGGGCCGACGGCGATGCCCGCACCGGCCAGTCCGCCGATGACGCCATAGGCGGTGGACCGGTCCCGTCCCTGGTAGGCGCCCGCCACCAGGGCCGCCAGCGCCGGCAGCACCAGGGTGGCGCCGAGCCCCTCGATCACCGACCAGCCCAGCGCCAGCACCCACAGCGACGGCGCCAGGGAGGTGAGCGCCGAGCCGGCGCCGTACACCACCAGCCCGGCCGCGAAGGTCCGGCGGCGGCCGATGGAGTCACCGAGCTTGCCGCCGGTGATCATAAACGCGGCCATCACCAGGGTGTAGAGGGTGATGACGGCCTGGACCGCGGTGACCTCGGTGTGGAAGTCCTCGACCAGCCTGCTGATCGAGACGTTCATCACCGAGGTGTCGAGGACCATCAGGAATTGGGCCGTTCCCAGGACGGCCAGGGCCCGCCAGCGCTTCACGCCTGCACCCTAAGACGACGGTCCGCCCGGCCCGGCCCGCGGCGCGCTGGGCGCCCCCGGCGTGCTGGGGGCGGCCCGGGTGCGATCACCGCTGAGCGCTGGTGACGATGGAGAGGTGGCCGTACCGAAAGGGGGACCGCGACCATGAGCGGATACCTGAACCTGGCCTACGACTATCCCTTGCTGAGCACCTTCTGGACGATCCTGTGGATCGTGCTGTGGGTCTGCTGGTTCTTCCTGCTGTTCCGGGTGATCACGGACATCTTCCGCGATGACGCGCTGAGCGGCTGGGGCAAGGCCGGCTGGCTGATACTCACCCTGGTGCTGCCGTTCCTGGGCGTCTTCATCTACGTGCTGGCGCGCGGCCGGAGCATGGGAGAGCGGGAGCGCAGCCATCTGCGGGCCCAGCAGGAGGCGATGGACCAGTACATCCGGGATACCACCGGCGGCGGCCGGAGCGAGATCGACGAGCTGCGGACCCTGTCCGACCTCCGCAACCGAGGCGACATCACCGACGAGGAGTTCCGCAGGGCCAAGGAGAAGATCCTGCACTGACCCGCCCCGCCGGTTCCAGCCGCACCGCCCCCACCGACGGCTCCACCAGGCTTCCCAGGTAGAGATGCTCCCCGTGTTCCACGGCGCTGGTCACCGTGCGGTAGCCGGTGCCGG
>NZ_PHNC01000024.1 GCF_003121295.1 Streptomyces orinoci | reverse complement strand
TTCTGCGCCGGCCACCGGTACCGGCACCGCTGATCCCGTTGCGCGCCGCACTATGGGGGCGCGTAGCGTCGCTCGCCTACGCCTGCCTGCCTCCGTACGCCCATGAGTTGTACGGGCGCCCCGCGCCCCCGCCCGCCGAGACCAGCCGCCGCCTGCGCACCACCGGCACCCTGCTGCGCCGCATCCCCAGCACCATCCGCTGGCAACTGCCGCCGAAACACATCCTCACCGCGGTGGCCAGACTGGGACCCGGCAGTCGGCCGTCGCCCTACAAGCTGCAACTACCGCCCGCCATACTTGAAGAGCCGGGGGAGGCTGAGCGAATCGACGGGGGCGGCGGCGCGGGATGGCGGAGACCAGGCTGATCCAGGGCCGTTACCAGCTGCTCGACCGGATCGGGCGGGGCGGCATGGGAGAGGTGTGGCGCGCCCGCGACGAGTCCCTGGGCCGCCAGGTGGCCGTCAAATGCCTCAAGCCCCTGGGCCCCCGCCATGAGAACTCCTATCTGCGGGTGCTGCGCGAACGCTTCCGCCGCGAGGCCCGGGTGGCGGCCTCCCTCCAGCACCGGGGCGTCACCGTGGTGCATGACTTCGGCGAGCACGAGGGTGTGCTGTTCCTCGTCATGGAGCTGCTCGACGGCCGCAACCTCAGCCAGTTGCTGGAGGACAACAAGCAACACCCGCTGCCGGTACCCGAAGTGGCCGAGATCGCCGACCAGGTCGGCGCCGCCCTGGCCTACACCCACCGGCAGGGCATCGTGCACCGCGATCTCAAACCGGCCAACATCATGCGGCTCAACGACGGCACCGTGAAGATATGCGACTTCGGCATAGCGCGCCTGGGCCATGACATCGGCTTCACCGCCCGGCTCACCGGCGGCGGCGTCGCCATGGGCACTCCGCACTATATGTCGCCCGAGCAGATCGCCGCCGGGAGCGTGGACCACCGCAGCGACCTGTACTCACTGGGCTGTGTGCTCTATGAAATGGCCACCGGGGTACCGCCGTTCGACATGGACGACGCCTGGTCGGTGCTGGTCGGCCACCGGGACACCGCGCCGCGCCCACCGAGTGAGCTACGGCCGGAACTGTCCTCGCCGCTGGAGCGGGTGATCCTGGACCTGCTGGCCAAGAACCCCGATGACCGCCCGGAGGACGCGGCCGAACTGGTCCGCCGGGTCGCCGAGGCACGCCGCGCGGAGGCCGTCCTTCCGCAGGTACCGCAGCCGCCGGTCCGGGCCGCCGAGCCCCGGCTGCCCGCCTGGGCAAGGGAGATGACCACCGGCTCCAAGGCGGTGGGCACCGAGCCACCGGCCCCCGTGCCGCCGGACCCCGCTGCCGCCCTCACCGGCTCCTGGACCGCGGGCACCCACCGCCCGGCGCGTGGCGGCGGCGGAACCGAACGCCCCCCGCCGCCCGCCACCCTGCTCACCGACCTCACCCTGCGGCAGGACCAGGCGCTGCGGCTGTGCGGGGAGGGCCGCTGGTCCGAGGCGGGCGAGCTACAGCGGTCGGCGCTCGCCGAACGCCAACGGCTGCTGGGCGCCGACCATCCGGACACCCTGGCCGCCCGCCATGACCTCGCCGCCACCCTCGGCCGGCTCGGCCACTTCGACGAGGCACTGCGCGAGTACGCCCGCACCACCGACGGACGCTCCCGCACCCTGGGCCCCGATCACCCCGACACCCTGGCCGCCCGCCAGGAGTCCGCCCATGTACTGGGGCGGCTGGGCCGGCACTTCGAGGCCCGCGAGGTGTACGCGGCCGTACTCGCCGCCCGGGAACGCACCCAGGGCCCCGACCACCCCGCCACCCTGCGCTGCGGCCACAACCTGGCCTTCAGCCTGGGCCGACTGGGCCGCCTGGAGGACTCCTACCGGATGGCCCTGGAAATCGCCGCCGCCCGTTGCCGGGTGCTGGGTGCCGACCATCCCGACACCCTGGTCACCCGCTGCGAAGTCGCCCATGTCCTCGCCCTGTTGGAACGGCGGCGCGACGCCCTGCGCATCTACCGCGAGGTGGCCGCGGCCCGCTCCCGGGTGCTGGGCGCCGACCATCCCGACACCCTGGCCGCCCGCTATGAGGCGGGCATCTGCCTGGGCCGGCTGGGCCGGGCCGCCGAAGCGCTGGACATCTTCCGCACCCTGGTCGAGGACCGCTCCCGCCTGCTGGGGCCCGCCCACCCGGACACCTTGCGCGCCCGGCACGCGGTGGGCGTCAACCTGGGCCGGCTGCACCGCTGGGAGGAGGCGCTCACCGAGGCCCGCGATGTCTTCGCCATCCGGGCCCGGGTGCTGGGTGCCGACCACCCCGAAACCCTGGTCAGCCGGCGGGAGGTGGCGGTCGGCCTGGGCTGGCTGGGCCGCTGGCCGGATGCGCTGGCCGTCTATCGCGATGTCGCCCAGGCCCGCCAGCGCGTCCTGGGCGCCGACCATCCCGACGCCCTGGCCAGCCGCAATGACGAGGCGCACTGCCTGGAACAACTCGGCCGCTCCGCGGAAGCGGTGGAACTGTACCGGCAGGTG
Organism: Streptomyces orinoci; assembly: GCF_003121295.1. Lineage (GTDB taxonomy): Bacteria > Actinomycetota > Actinomycetes > Streptomycetales > Streptomycetaceae > Streptomyces > Streptomyces orinoci. The sequence goes on along the minus strand of NZ_PHNC01000024.1, from coordinate 6,064 downwards.
GCGGCGCTCCGGCACAGCCGTATCACCGCCCGGGAACGGTCGGTCTAGCACGGGTGGATACCCTGCCCGTATGCCTGCTGCTCTTGTGATCGGTATCGACCCGCGCACCATCCCCGGCATGGACGGGGAGGCTTTCCTTGCCTTGCTCAATGCCGAGTTGGCCCGCTTCGCCGGGCTCGGCGTCGAGGCATCCATGACCCTGATCACCGTTGACGAGTCCGCCGAGCCCACCATGGTGGCGGCGCTGGCCGAACGGGCCTGGGATGTGGTGGTGATCGGCGGCGGCATCCGCAAGCCGGAGCCTCTTCTTCCGCTCTTCGAGCAGACGGTGAACCTGGTGCGGCGGCACGCACCGCAGGCGGCGATCGCCTTCAACACCAGCGGCGGCGACACGGTGGAGGCGGCACGGCGCTGGCTGTAGCCGCTCCTTGGTCACCTGCCCGAAACACGTCTGCGGCAGACTCCAGCCATGAAGATCGAACAGACGCCGTGGGCCGACCCCGACGCCTCGCTGCTCCGCTCCCGCCAGCGGGTGGAGATAGCGGAGATATATGGAACTCCCGACAGCGAGCCTGGAGTTCCCCCCTCCGAAGCGGACATCACGGTCTTCCTGCTGGCCCGCTCGGACGAGGGAATTCCGGTCGGCTGCGGGGGCCTTCGCGAGCTCGGGGGAGGGGTCGGCGAGATCAAGCGGATGTATGTCGCCCCGGCGTGGCGGGGTTCCGGCGCGGCGGAACGCATTCTGCGCGCCCTTGAGGACTGGGCGCGCTCCTCCGGCTGGACCGCCCTCCGCCTGGAAACGGGCGACCGCCAGCCGGCCGCGGTGCGCTTCTATACCCGTGCCGGGTACCGCCCCATCCCCAACTTCGGTGCGTACGCGGACATTCCGGCGTCCCGCTGCTTCGAGAGGGTGCTCTAGGGATCTCTGGGTTTGTGTGTCGTTGTGCGGGCTGCACGTGGCTGATCACGCCCACGCGGCGGAGCCGCATGACGCAGCTGCCCCGCGCGCCTGAGGGGGCGCCCGCCCGACTGTGGTGGGAATCCTTTGCCCCGCTAGCCCGTTCCGCAAAGGTTTCCCACCTCTGAGCGTGGGCTGACAGGCCCCTGCCCGATCAACTCCGGCTGAGCCGGTCCAGGAAGTGCTGCCAGGCGGCGGGGTGGAAGGTGAGGGTCGCCCGGCGGGCGGGGTCCTTGGTGTCGCGTATGGCGTGATGGCCGGTGGGGAGGGTGGCGTGCTCGACGCAGGCGTTGTCGGTGCCGCTGTGGCTGCTCTTGTGCCATATCGGCACTTCTGCGGACGTCATGACCCGATTTCCTCGATGAGTGCGCCGATGAACCGCCGGGAACTGGAGGGGGACAGCGCGGCGGCTGTCAACTCCTCCCATGCGCGTGTGTACGCATGGACATCAGATTGCTGTTCCAGCAACGTACCACCGGTCATGTGCTCCAGCCACACGACATCAATGGACGATTCACCGCGAAAAGTGAAGAGGCTGAAGGCCCCGAACTGGTCGATGGGGAACTTGGCCTTGAGCGGCAGCACTTGAAGCGTGACATTGGGATGACGGCTGACCTCGTCGAGGTGCCGTAGCTGCTCCCTCTTGAGCGTGCGCGAAGACATGAGCCGATGGAAAGCGGGTTCGTCAACGACCACGCGGAAGGCGAATCCTCCGGGATCGTCCAGCAGTTGCTTGCGCCTGAGCCGTGTCTCAACGAGCGCTTCCAGGCGCCCCGCAGGTGCCCGAGCGGCGAACAACTCGCGCATATATGCCTCGGTTTGCAGAATCCCCGGAATGAGCGCCGGCTCGTACACCCGGATCACGTCCGAGTCCGCCTCCAAGGTGAGGTAATCCCGCAACGTATCGTGAATCAACGGCCCCTGCGAAGACCACCAATCCACCTTGTGGATGTCCCGAGCCAACTGCTTGAGGCCCTGGCGATAGCTCTCATCGGTCACCCCGTACCGATCGAGCAGCAACGTCAAATCGATCTGCCGAATCCCCCGCTTCCCATTCTCGATCTGCGAAATCTTCGGCTGCCCGCACTCCAGCAACTCCGCGACCTGCGACACCTTGAGGTCGTTGGCGACGCGCAGTCGCCGGAGTTCATTGCCGAGCCGCTTGCTCCGCATCGTCGGCATGTCGCTCTGAGCCATGACCCGCATGATGGCCCACCGCAACCCGCTCCGCGCCGCTTGCGCTCCCATTCACTCGATAGTGAAGCATCTGCCGGGAATACTTGCCTCAGTGATGTCCCGGGATCCAGGATCGCGTCCGTTGCCGAACAACGGAGGGGACATGGCAGACCACCGGTTCGCCCTGGAACTGGTCCTGGGACCGGCCGAACTGTCCAGCGTGCGCCATATCGCCCGCGCACAGCTCGACCACTGGGGCTGGGGTGCGGCCGATGACGCCCTGACGATCGTCAACGAGCTGCTGACCAACGTCGTTGACCATGTCCCCGGCCGCTGGTGCTCGCTGCGGATGCGGTGCGAGGAAGCGACACTGCACATCCAAGTCGCGGACGCCTGGCCCCGCCTGCCCGTCAGAAGGCCCGCCGACTCCCACAGCACCGCGGGCCGTGGCCTGGCCCTGATCGACGAACTCACCGGACAGCGCTGGCGGGTGGTGCCCGGACCCCACGGCGGCAAGGAAATCCACTGCCTGCTGGGCGCGCGGTGCGAGGACTGCTCGGAGGTCAATGCGTCGCGGCGTCCGATCAGGAACAGCGCACTGTGAGGGCCCGCCACCCCGGGCGGTCTTGGTCCCCGCGACCGATGTGCGTAAGCGCATGACGCCATAACCTCAGCACATGACGACAGTTGACTCTCGCCGCAGCAGCCCCCGCAGCCCCGAGCAACGCAAGCGCGAAGCGCTGGAACGCCTCGTGCGGGACAACGATGTATGGGTCGCCACGGCCGACGCCAATGGCGAGCCCTGTCTGGTTCCGCTGGCCTTCTGGTGGGACGGCGAGACGGTCTGGCTGGCCACCCGTGACACCAACCCCACCGGCCGCAACCTGTGTTCCTCCGGCCGCGTCCGGCTCTCCTTCGGCCATACCCGGGATGTGGTCCTGGTCCATGGCACCGCACGGATGTGGACCCGCGAGCAGCTTCCCCCCGGCGTCGGCGACGCCTTCGCCGCCAAGGACGGCTGGGACCCCCGCAAGGACCACCCCTCCTATGTCTTCTTCCAGGTCACCCCGCAGGTGCTCCAGGCATGGGGAACGGTTCCCGAGATGGCCGGGCGCACCCTGATGCGCGAGGGGAAGTGGCTGGTCTAGCCGGGGTTCAGAGCGAAGGCTCGCGAGAGCCGTCCCGCTGCCGCCGGTAATGGCGCGCCACCCGCGCCCGGTTGCCGCACTTCGCCGAGACGCACCAGCGGCGCCGGGGGTGGGCGGGCAGGAAGAGCATCACACAGCCGTCGGCCTCGCACTCCTTCACCCTCTCGAAGGCAGGGTCGGTGAGCAGATCCGCCGCCGACTGCGCCAGCACCGCTGCCAGGCGTATGCCCAACCGGCCCGGACGGCGCGGGGTGATGGTGACCGCCGTGCCGTCCCAGTGCAGCTCGGGAACCGAAGGAGCCGCCCCCATGGCCTGGTTGAGGCCGCGCAAGGCGCTCGCCGGGGGACGGGCGCCGCGCATAAGCGCCCGTACGGCGGCTTCGGTGTGATCACGGACGGCATGGACCGGTGCGAGGTCGGCGCGCTGCGGCGCAGTACCGTCACCGGCCGCTCCGGCCAGCCGAGCCCCCTGCAAGTCCAGCCAGCGAGCCAGCAGTTGGGCAGTGGCCAGCAGGTCCTTGCGACCCTCAAGGCCCGCTGGGCGGGTATTGAGCAGGTCCAGGGCCAGCTGCTCGCCCACCAGGGGTTCGGTGTCCTCACCAGTCATGTGACTAATGCTACGCGATTGCGTTGACGCGTTAGGTTGGGTGCCGTAGAACTAATGCTTCTTTGGTCATAGGAGGCATGTGGTCATGACGTCCGCCGTACTACCCCGCACCCTGCACCGCTCCATCGACATCGACGGTGTGCGGGTCTTCTACCGCGAATCGCAGCCGCAACGGGCGGACGCGCCGGTGCTGCTCCTGCTGCATGGATTCCCTTCGGCCTCGCACCAGTTCCGCAGGCTGATCGACGCGCTGGGCACCGACTACCGGCTGATCGCGCCCGATTACCCGGGCTTCGGCAACACCGAGGCCCCGGCCGGCTTCGACTATTCCTTCGACCGGCTGGCCGATATCACCGAGGGGTTCGTCAAGGCCATCGGGCTCACCCGCTTTGTGATGTATGTCTTCGACTTCGGTGCCCCGGTGGGCTTCCGGCTGGCGCTGCGGCATCCGGAATGGATAGCGGGGCTGGTCGTCCAGAACGGCAATGCGTATACCGAGGGGCTGTCGGCGGCCGCCCGGGATTTCATCGCGCTGACTCCGGAGACTCCCGGTTCGGCAGATACCATTCGCGGCCTGCTGACCCTGGCCGGGACCCGGAGTCAGTATCTGGGTGGCACCACCGACCCGGAGCTGATAGCTCCGGATGGCTGGGTGCTGGATCAGTACTTCCTGGACCAGCCGGGGCGCAAGGAGGCCCAACTGGCGCTGGCCTACGACTATCACCGCAATGTGGCCGCCTATCCCGAGTGGCAGGCGTGGCTGCGTGAGCACACCCCGCCCACGCTGATCACCTGGGGCACCGGTGACCCCTTCTTCACCGAGGCCGGCGCCCGTGCCTATCTGCGCGATCTGCCGGAGGCGGAGCTGCACTTGTTCGCCACCGGGCACTTCGCCCTGGAGGAGAAGCTGCCGGAGATCGCACCGCTGGTGGCCGGTTTTCTGGACCGTCTCCAGTCCGCCGCGCCCACGCGGCGGAGCCGCACCTAGAACTCCGAGTTGGCGAACCAGAGTTCCAGGAGTTCCCGGTCACCGCGCACATCGAAGGCGTCCGCCTCGCGGTTGAGGCGGCCGTACAGCAGCAGGAGCAGGTCGGCCGCGGCCCCCTCCACGGTCGCATCGGCCGGTTCCGCCGCCGCGCCCCGCTCAACCGTGAATCCGTCCGGCCGCAAGCGGATCAGCCAGTTGGCGCCGGTGTCCGTGCAGCGGAAACCAATGGTTTCGCCGTCGCCGCGCAGCTTGGCCACCTTGGGGGCGAAGAAAGTGGCGTAGGGAAGGTTGACCAGGAACTCGTCCACCCCGTCCGTGGCCAGATCGCGGCCGATGACGGGCCGCAGGCCGAGGGCGAGTTCGGCGTCGGCACGGTGCACCAGGGTTTCGAAGAGCATGCGCCGGATCCAGAACCTGGCGTGCTGGTCGGCGCCCCAGGCCCACATCGGGGTGTCCGGGCCGGTGGAGGTGAAGGCGTTGGCGGCCTCGGTCGCGCTGTCCGCCAGCCAGTCCGGATAGCCGTCCTCGGCCGCCGGCAGCCGCAGGTCCACCTCGCGGCTGCGCGGCGGTTCCTGGACGCGCCCGCGCAGCAGGACGGCGAACCAGCGCTGCACGCTGCCGGTGTGCCGGATGAGGTCGGTCAGCGTCCAGCCCGGGCAGCCGGGCACTTCGGTGGTCCGGTCGGCGTTCCGGACCAGGTCCACAAATCTGGCGGTCTCCACCGCGATGGCGTCCGCATGCTCCGAGGGCCTCACTTGTGCGCTCCCGCTGGTCGTGGGGCCCGGCTCCGGTCAGCCGGGCGCTCCCACACGCATCATGTCACCAGGTGCCGGGCCGCTTGGTGGCTGTGGAGCGCGTATACGCGCGGATCGCCTACATAGATGCCGGCCCAGTCGCCGAGGGTGCGGAGCCCGGCCGGGCTGTAGCCGGTCAGCAGACGGAAGTCGCGGATGAGATGGGACTGGTCGGTGTAATCGCATCTCGCGGCGGCTTCGGCCCAGGAGGGCGGGCGGGTGCCGCGCATAAGGGCCATGACGCGCTGTAACCGGGCGATGCGGCCCAGGGTCTTGGGGGAGAGCCCGACCTCCTGACGGAAGCGGGCGGTCAAGTGCTGCCGGGACCAGCCCACTTCGTCTGCCAGCGCGCTGATGGGCGCGGCCGCCGGCCCGGTCAGCCGTCGCCAGACC
>NZ_PHNC01000023.1 GCF_003121295.1 Streptomyces orinoci | reverse complement strand
CCGCGGAGCCCACGGCCAGCTGGGAGAGCCCCACATCGGGCGCCTGCAGGACGGTGAACAGCAGCGCCAGGCCCAGGCCGAGCAGGGAGAGCAGGATGGCCTGCCGGGCCGGGTCCCGGTTGAGCACGGCGGCGGTGGCGGCACCGGCCACCAGCAGCAGGGAGAGCACGGTCAGGGTGTCAGCCACCGCGGACCGCCCTGGTGGTGACCACCCCTCCGGCGATCAGCAGCACCCCGATCGCCAGCAGTTTGAGCATGGCCCGGCCGGGACCGGTGACCACACACAGCGGGATGACGACGGCGGGGGTGCCGATGAGCACCGCGGGCGTCAACAGCCTTGCCCCGGGCGGGTTTTCACCGAGTTCCTCGCCCAGCAGCCGGGCGAAGACCAGGGTGCCGGCGGGCCCCAGCACACAGGTGACCAGGGCCAGGTCCACATAGGAGGTACGGCCGTAGCCCTGGGCGAGCAGCAGGAAGACCAGGCACAGCAGCAGGGTGGCCATGTTCTGGGACACCACCCGCCGTCCGGCGCCGCCCCGGGCGGCGCCCCACAGACTGGGCCCCAGTCCGCAGACGATCAGCGCGGCGGCGGCCGCCAGCCAGGGGTTCACCTACATCACCGCCCGCCGGGCGCCGCGGGCGGCGAAGGCCGCGGCCAGGGCGCAGCCGGCCCCCACGGCGAGTTCCAGGGTGTCCACGGTGCTGATCAGTACGGTCCATACGGCGGTCAGCCCGGCCCACCATCCGGCGATCTCCGCCGCGGCGGCACCTCGCGCCATCGCTCCTCCTCCGGCTCCGGGGGCTTGTGAAGTATCGGTTACCGGCCGGCGGCCGGCGGCGATCCGGCCCCGGTCGCGTGTCGCTGCGGATGCGGGTGCCCGGCGTGTTTCCGCGGAAACGGTGGGGTTCCACTGGGCGAATGCGCCCGGCGTCGGCCCGTTGCGGATTCGCCCGAGGGCGGCGTGGGATACGGCCGAATCCCTACCGGGGGCGAGGTGTCAGTGGGGTCGCCCCGGGTAGCCGGATGCCGCGGTCGGCCCGGCCGGCGCTTTGGTGCGGGTCTGTTGTGGCTGGTCGCGCAGTTCCCCGCGCCCCTGACGGGGCACGGCCGCTTCGATGAGGAGGAATCACCAGATGGCACCCTCGAACGGCACCGAAAACACCGCCAACCGCGACGACACCGACGTCGTCGCCCTGCTGACCCGGCAGCACCGGGAGATCGAGGCCCGCCTGGACGAGGTGCTGGCGCACACCGGCTCCGAGCGCAGGCATGCCTTCGAGCGGCTGGTCCATCTGCTGGCGGTGCATGAGACCGCCGAGGAGGAGGTGGTCCACCCCTACGCCCGGCGCTCGGTGGCGGGCGGTGAGCCCGTGGTGAGCGACCGTCTGAAGGAGGAGGCGGCCGCCAAGGAGGTGCTGAGCCGGCTGGAGGGGCTGGATCCGGACGACCCGGCCTTTGTGGAGCGCTTCACCGAGCTGCGCCGGTCGGTGCTGGAGCACGCGCGGGCGGAGGAGAAGCAGGAGTTCTCCCGGCTGCGCCAGAACGGTGACCCGCACCGGCTGGAGCTGCTGGCCAAGGCGGTGCGGGCGGCGGAGGCCGTGGCGCCCACCCGGCCGCACCCGGGCACCGAGTCGGCGGCCAAGAACCTGGTGCTGGGCCCGGCCACCGCGGTGGCCGACCGCGCCCGGGACGCGGTGCGCTCCGCCCTGCGCTCCGGGTGACTGCACGCCCCCTGCCCCCGTGCACCGGGGCAGGGGGATGCCCGGCGGCTCTCGTACGTTTCGTCCCGCTCCGACCGGTTACCCGTCCAGTCTGACCTGGAGGAGGCAACGGCCCCATGACCGAGTACGGCTACTTCCTGTCCTGTGAGGAACACCCCCCGCAGGCCCTTCTGGAGCAGGCCCGGATGGCCGAGCAGGCCGGATTCACCTCCTTGTGGATCTCCGACCACTTCCATCCCTGGACCCGGGAACAGGGTCAGAGTGCGTTTGTCTGGTCGGTGATCGGCGCGCTGTCCCAGGTCACCTCGCTGCCGGTGTACACGGCGGTGACCTGCCCCACCGTGCGGCTGCACCCGGTGGTCACCGCCCAGGCCGCGGCCACCAGCGCGGTGCTGCTGGGCGAGGGACGGTTCCGGCTGGGGGTGGGCAGCGGCGAGGCGCTCAACGAGCACATTCTGGGCGGCCCCTGGCCGGAGGCCCCGGTCCGGCTGGAGATGCTGGAGGAGGCCATCCAGGTGATGCGCCGCCTGTTCGAGGGCGGCGAGGTCAGCCACCATGGCAAGCACTACACCGTGGAGAACGCCCGGCTCTACACAGTGCCGGACGAGCCCCCGCCGATCGATGTCTCCGCCTTCGGCCCGGCCTCCCTGAAGCTGGCCGCCCGGCTGGGCGACGGGCTGGTGACCACCAGGCCCGACCAGGAGGCGGTGGACCGCTTCCGCCGGGCCGGCGGGGGCGGCAAGCCGGTGTTCGGCGGCGTCAAGGTCTGCTGGGGCCCGGACCGCGAGGAGGCGGTACGCACCGCGCACCGGCTGTGGGCGGTGGAGCAGTTGCCGGGCGAGCTCAATCAAGTGCTGCCCACCCCGGCCCACTTCGAGCAGGCGTCCTCCCTGGTCACCCCCGGGCAGGTGGCGGCAAAGGTCACCTGCGGCGACGACCCGGAGGAGCATCTGCGCACCCTCCAGGCGTATGCCGAGGCCGGTTTCGACCGGGTGCACATCAGCCAGATCGGCCCCGACCAGCAGGGCTTCTTCGACTTCTACCGCACCAAGGTGCTGCCGCGCCTGACCGGCTGAGCAAGGCGAGCCGACCGAGAAGGACTTGAGAGGAAAACCGTGAGCGAGAAGGTCTCCGACTTCATTCTGGCGCGGCTGCGCGAATGGGATGTGGAACGCGTCTTCGGCTATCCCGGCGATGGCATCAACGGGCTTCAGGCGGCCTGGGAACGGGCCGGTGACCAGCCCCGCTTCACCCAGGCCCGGCATGAGGAGATGGCGGCCTTCGAGGCCGTGGGCTATGCCAAGTTCAGCGGGCGGCTGGGGGTTTGCGCCGCCACCTCCGGTCCGGGCGCCATCCATCTGCTCAACGGTCTCTACGACGCCAAGCTCGACCATGTCCCGGTGCTGGCCCTGGTGGGCCAGACCGCCCGTAGCGCGATGGGCGGTTCGTACCAGCAGGAGGTGGACCTGCACACCCTGTTCAAGGATGTGTGCTCCGACTTCCTGGAGATGGTCACCGTCCCCGAGCAGCTGCCCAATGTCCTGGACCGGGCCATTCGCACCGCCTATGCCCGCCGGGCCCCCACCGCCGTGATCATCCCCGCCGACGTCCAGGAGCTGGACTACTCCCCGCCCACCCACAGCTTCAAGATGGTGCCCTCCAGCCTGGACCGCAGCGGCTGGCAGGCGGTGCCCTCGGACGAGGCCCTCAATCGGGCGGCCGAGGTGCTCAACTCCGGTGAGAAGGTGGCCATACTGGTCGGCCAGGGTGCCGCCGGGGCCCGCCAGGAGGTGGAGCAGACCGCCGAGCTGCTGGGCGCGGGGGTGGCCAAGGCGCTGCTGGGCAAGGATGTGCTCAGCGATCAACTGCCCTATGTCACCGGGGCGATCGGCCTGCTGGGCACCCGCCCCTCCTATGAGCTGATGCGGGACTGCGACACCCTGCTGACCATCGGCTCCAACTTCCCCTATTCGCAGTTCCTTCCGGACTTCGGCTCCGCCCGCGCGGTGCAGATCGAGCTGGATCCCCATATGGCGGGCCTGCGTTACCCCTATGAGGTCAATCTGATCGGGGACGCCCGGGCCACCCTGCAACGGCTGCTGCCGCTGCTGCGCCGCAAGGACAAGCGCGGCTGGCAGGAGGGGGTGATCGAGGGGATGAAGCGCTGGCGGGAGGTGATGGAGCGGCGGGCCGCGGTCGGCGCCGAGCCGGTCAACCCCGAGTATGTCGCCCGGGCGCTGTCCCCGCTGCTGCCCGAGGACACCATCCTCACCTCCGACTCCGGCTCGGTGGCCAACTGGTACGCCCGCCATATCGAGATGCGCGGCACCATGCGCGGTTCGCTGTCGGGCACCCTGGCCACCATGGGCCCGGGCGTGCCCTACGCCATCGGCGCCAAGTTCGCCCATCCGGGCCGCCCGGTGGTGGCCCTGGTCGGGGACGGGGCGATGCAGATGAACGGCATGGCCGAACTGATCACCGCCATGAAGTACCACTCCGAGTGGGAGGATCCGCGGCTGGTGGTGGGCGTGTGGAACAACCAGGACCTCAACCAGGTCACCTGGGAGATGCGGGCGATGAGCGGCTCGCCGCAGTTCCTGCCCTCCCAGCACATCCCGGACGTCTCCTATGCGGCCTTCGCCCGCCAGATCGGGCTGGGCGGCATCCGGGTGGAGCGCCCGGAGGATGTGACGGATGCCTGGCGTGAGGCGCTGGCCGCCGACCGTCCCACCGTGGTGGAGGTGCTCACCGACCCGGCGGTGCCGCCGATCCCGCCGCACGCCGACTGGGCCCAGATCGAGGCCACCGCTGCGTCGATCATCAAGGGTGACACCGACCGCAAGGGCATGATCCGCCAGGGCGTCAAGGCGAAGATCCAGGAGTTCCTGCCCGGCGGCCCCAAGCGCTCGGGGGACTCCTGATGATGCGCGCCAAGTCCCGTACGGTCCGGGCGGTGTACGACATCCGGCACGGCCGGCTGGAGCGTTCGCTGTCCCTGCTGACCGCCGCCGGATCGGCCATCACCGCCGCCGAGATCTATCTGGAGCACGACCGGGCCGGCTTCGGCAACCGGGTGATGTGGTGGCCGGTGCTGCTGGGACCGGTGGGGGTGGCGGCCGGAATGGCGGGTTTCCGCAGTGAGCGGGCCGCCCACACCTGGCTGCCGCTGGCCTCCGCCGCCATCGCCGCCAATGGCCTGCAGGGCACCTATCTGCATATCCGGGGCATCGGCCAGAAGCCCGGGGGCTGGCGGATGGCCCGTTACAACATCGAGCTGGGACCGCCGCTGTTCGCCCCGCTGCTGATGAGCATGGTGGGCGGGATGGGGCTGCTGGCGAGCGCGTTGCGGAGGGAGCGGTGAGGCGTTCCCCTGTGAGCCAGGCCGGTGGAGTGGCCGGACGGGCCGGTGACTGGGACACCGCCACCGCCGGGGTGGTGCTGGCCCGGCTGGGTCCCCGCCCCCAGCCGCCGCTGAGCTTCTTCACCCCCGCCGAGGAGGCCGCCGCCGAGGCGCTGCTGGACCATCTGCTGGCCCGCCGCCCCGGCGACCCTCCGGTGCCGGTGCTCTCCGTGATCGACGCCCGGCTCTCCACCGGACAGGGCGACGGCTGGCGCTATGCCGACCTTCCCGAGGACGACCGGACCTGGCGCCGCTCACTGGCCGCCCTGGACGAGGACGCCCGGCTGCGCCATGACGGCCGTACCTTCGCCGCCCTGGACTACGGCGACCAGGACCGGCTGCTGCATCACATCAAGCAGCTGGGCTCCCGCGACTGGTACGGCATGCCCGCCTCCCATGTCTGGACCCTGTGGACCCGCTACGCCACCGCCGCCTACTACGCCCACCCCCACGCCTGGGACGAGATCGGCTTCGGCGGGCCCGCCTATCCGCAGGGCTATCTGCGGCTCGGCCGCGGTCTGCGGGAGCCCTGGGAGGAGCCCCGGTGAGCGCCCCCTGGTGGCAGACCCTCAAGGAGACGGCCCGCCCCCAGGGCGATATCCGCCGCCGCAATGCCTCCGCCTGGCTGCCGCATGTCACCGAACTGCGGTCATCCATGCGCCACTTCGCCGACCAGGACGAGGTGGACATGGTGGTGGTGGGCTGTGGCGCGGGCGGCGCCACCTTCACCCAGCGCCTGGCGCACGCCGGCTGGCGGGTGGTCTGTCTGGAGGCCGGCCCGTTCTGGGACCCGGAACGGGACTGGGTCAGTGACGAGTCCGGCTCCCACCATCTGTACTGGAACGAGCCCCGGGTGATCGGCGGCAGCCATCCGGTTCCCCTGGGCTCCAACAACTCCGGGCGGGGCGTGGGCGGTTCCATGGTGCACTTCGCCGGTTACGCCCCCCGGCTGCACCCCTCCGACTTCCGCACCCGCACCCTGGATGGGGTCGGCGCCGACTGGCCGCTGTCCTACGAGGAGTTGCGCCCCCACTACCGGCGCCTGGAGCAAGAGCTCCCGGTGGCGGGCCAGTTCTGGCCCTGGGGCGACCCCCATCCGCACCCGCACCCGCCGCACCCGGTGGGCGGCAATGGCGAGGTGATGCTCCAGGGCTGCGCGGCCTTGGGCATCGAGGCGCGGGTGGGCCCGGTGGCGATCGTCAACGGCCGCTTCGGCAACCGCCCGCACTGTATCTACCGCGGCTTCTGTCTCCAGGGCTGCAAGGTCAACGCCAAGGCCTCGCCGCTGATCACCCATGTCCCCGACGCCATTGTCCATGGCGCGGAGATCCGGGCCGACGCCATGGTCACCCGGGTGGAGACCGATCCCCAGGGCCGCCGGGTGACCGGCGTCCGCTATGTCCGCCGGGGCCGGGAGCACTTCCAGCGGGCCGCGGCCGTGGCCATCGCCGGCTACTCCATCGAAACTCCCCGGCTGCTGCTGAACTCCGCCAACTCCCGCTTCCCGGACGGTCTGTGCAACGACCACGACCTGGTGGGGCGCTATGTGATGGTGCAGGGCGCTCCGCAGACCGCCGGCCGCTTCCCCGACGAGATCCGGATGTACAAGGCGCCGCCGCCCGAGGTGAGCACCGAGGAGTTCTATGAGACCGACCCCGGCAAGCCCTACCGCCGCGGCTATGCCATCCAGACCGTCTCCCCGCTGCCCATCACCTGGGCCGAACACGTCGCCCAGCAGGGCCACTGGGGCAAGGACCTGCGGCAGCGGATGACGGACTACTGCCACTGGGCCACCCTGGGCGCGCTGTGCGAGTTCCTGCCCCAGGCGCGTAACCGGGTGACCCTGGCGGACGAGAAGGACCGGCACGGCCTGCCCGTCGCCCGCTTCGACCACTACCACTGCGACAACGACGACCTGCTGCTGGAAGCCGCCACCCGCACCATGGAACGCATCCTGCGGGCCGCCGGCGCCACCGAGCTGATGACCATCGAGCGCTATGCCCATCTGGTGGGCGGCTGCCGGATGGGCCGCACCCCCGAAGAGGGCGTGGTGGACGCGGACTTGCGCACCTTCGCCATCCCCAACCTCTTCATCACCGACGGCAGTGTGCTGCCCACCCAGGGCAGCGCCAACCCCGCCCTGACCATCATGGCCCTCGCCGACCGGGCCGCCACCCAGCTGACCGGAGGCACCCCATGACCGACCGCGGATCCGTCTCCGTGGAGGACGCGACCACCCGCTATCTGATGTACGGACTCCTGCCGTCCTGGTTCGTCCCCGGCGTCGCCGACTGGGTGATGCACCGCCGCACCCGCATCGAGGAGACCTCCGGCACCAAGGAGTCCCTGATCCACTCCCTGATGATGACCGAGGTGGGCGTCCCGATCGTGCTCACCCTGCTCTACGAGGTCAACCCGCTGCTGCTGTCCGTCCAGTTGGGCGCGGCGGCCTGCCATGAGGCCACCGCCCTGTGGGACGTACGCACGGCGGTGCACAGCGACCGTGAGGTCAAGCCCGTCGAACAGCACATCCACAGCTTTCTGGAATCCCTTCCCTTCGCCGCCCTGGCCTCCCTGATGTGCCTGCACCACGACCAGGTGCGCTCCCTGCTGCGCGGCGGCCGCGGCAACCCGGCCGCCTGGCGTCTGGTCCCCCGGCGCCGGCCGCTGCCGCGCCGCTATCTGGCCGGAGTCGCCCTGGCCGTGGGCGCGTTTGTGGCCCTCCCCTACGCCGAGGAACTCACCCGCTGTCTGCGCGCCCGCCGCCGGGGCAAACACCGCCGTCCGGCACCGCCCCAGGAGTATCTGGAAATGGAAAGGATCGCATCGTGAAGGTCGCATTCCTCACCGCCCCCGAGGGCGTGGAACAGGTTGAACTCACCGACCCCTACCAGGCCGTTGAGAAGGCGGGCGGCACGCCCACCCTGATCTCCCCCAAGTCCGGGAAGGTCCAGGCGTTCAACCACCTGGACAAGGCCGACACCTTCCCGGTGGACAAGGTGCTGGCCGACACCTCGGCCGCCGAGTACGACGCCCTGGTGCTGCCCGGCGGCGTGGCCAATCCCGACTTTCTGCGCATGGACGAAAAGGCGGTCGCGTTCGTCCGCGACTTCTTCGAGCAGGGCAAGCCGGTGGCCTCGATCTGCCATGGCCCCTGGACCCTGGTGGAGGCCGATGTGGTACGCGGCCGCACCCTGACCTCCTGGCCCAGCCTGCGCACCGACATCACCAACGCGGGCGGCGTCTGGGTCGATGAACAGGTCAAGGTCTGCACCGGCGGCCCCAACGCCCTGATCACCAGCCGTAAGCCGGCCGACCTGCCCGCCTTCTGTGAGGCGTTCCTCCGCGAATTCGGCAAGGCTTCCGGCTAGGGGCGCGCTCCGTAAGGTACGCGGGGCGGGGCTGACGGGCGGCTCCGCCGGATGGGCGCGACCGGCCATGGGACAATGGGGCACCCCGCACCCGGCAGCTATGCGCCCAGAGCGGCCGCGAACAACCCCTCCGCCTCCGCCACCGCCCGTACCAACACCTCAGGCTCCGGCCGGAGTTCACCCAGCACACCGTCAACGCCCCGCAGCCCCGCCCGCGACAACAGCCCCTTCTCATTGGTGACCCACTCCCCCCGCGCCGCCAGCACCGCATGTGCCGTCTGAAGCGCGGCGGTTGCCACCGCGCCCGCCAGCTCGGTGACCCTGCCCCGCCGGGCATGGGCGTCCAGTGCGTAACGGAGCGTCAGCTCCGCCCGCTCCCGCCACACCGGCGGGGCGGCCCGGCGCAGCGCCCCGGGATAGGCGGGCCGGGGCAAGGTGCCGTACAGCACCCGGTTGACGGCCAGTTCGGCCACCACCAGGTAGCTGGGAATGCCCGCCAGGTGGAACATCAGCGGCTCCCAGTGGAAGCGCCCCTCCCGGCACTCGGCCAGTTGATGTTCCACCACCGCCAAGTCCCGGTAGTGGATATCCACCCGCCGGCCCTCGATGGTGAACCAGCCGCCGCCGTTGAAGACCCCACCGCCCCAGCCGCCGATTTCGGAGGCCTCGCCGTCCCAGCCGATGGCCCGCAGGTCCGCCGGGTCGAAGCGGCCCCGGTAGTGGACGGCCAGATCCCAGTCGCTGTCCGGGCGGTGGGTGCCCTGGGCCCGGGAGCCGCCGAGAGCGACCGCCTGGACACCGGGCAGAGCGGCAAGCCGGCCGGTGATCCGGCTGAGGAAGACTTCATCGGTCATGAGTGGTTCCCGTCGTGCGAAGTGGATGCCGGAGCTCGAAGGGCACACCGCGGCGGACGCTCGGCGCGCAGGCCGGCCGGCGTCGGGGAATCGGCGTGCCGGGGTCATCACTTCACGGGCCCGAGCCTATCGCCTCGCCGGAACCGGCGGACAGGCGAGCCGTCAGCGGTCCCTCAGCTCATCGTGCAGACCCCGGGCCACCTGCGCCATCACCGCCTCCGCCATGGGCTGTACGGCCGCCGGCACGGTGGACTCGGTCAGCGCCGCGATGGCGTACCGGGACCCGTCCTCGTGTTCCACGACGCCCATCTCATGGCGCAGATTGAGCAGGGTGCCGGTCTTGGAGGACCATTGGGAGGCGTCCGAGCCGAAGTCGGGGGCCGGCCGGTGCCGGATGACGTTCTGGCCCATCAGCGCCCGCACCCCGGCCGCCACCGTCCCGGGGATCCGGGTGGGCACCCATAGGGCCTGGAGCAGATCGACGCAGGCACGGGCGGTCCCCGAGTTGGCGCGGCTGACGTCCAGTTGGGGAACCGGGTGTCCATGCCCGGCGGTGCGGGAGCCGATGGCCAGCGAGTGGGCGAGGTGGACGCCCCTGGGCCCCAGCCGCTCCACGGGGGTGTCGGTGAGCTCGCGCATCGGATGGCGGACGGTGATGCCGCCGATCCCGGCCTCGCACAGCGCCCGCTGCACCTCGGCGGGCGGGACCAGCCCGAACAGCGCGTCCGCCGCGGCGCTGTCGCTGAGTGAGGTGCTGAGGTAGAGCAGATCCTCCACCGCGATCCGGGCCGGGTGGCGGAATCTGCTCAGCCCCACCGGTCCGGCGGAGGTGGCGCGCCCCGGTGGCACATCGATCATCGCGGCTCCGTCGATCCGCCCGTCCCGGACGCGTTCCAGTACGGCCATCGCCAGCGGCACCTTCACCAGCGAGGCCAGCGGCAGTTCGGTATCCGGGCTGATCCCCAGTTCCTCCCCCGTCGCCAAGTCCCGGACCAGGAACGAGCCGGTCAGACCGCCGTCCTTGAGCAGGGCCCGCAGCTCCCGCACCGCCCGCAGCCCGCTCATATCCCCTCCCCCTGCCCGTCCGGTACGCCCAGACAGCGTGCGATCGGCTCCCATAGCCC
>NZ_PHNC01000022.1 GCF_003121295.1 Streptomyces orinoci | reverse complement strand
GCCGCCCTGCTGACCGCCGCCCTGCTGACCGGTTGCGACGCCCATGACGGCAGCTCGGCCGCGCCCTCCCACAGCACCGCCCCGCCGGCCGCCGCCTTCAAGGGACTTGAGCAACGCTTCGGCGCCCGGCTGGGGTTGTACGCCCTGGACACCGGCACCGGCCGGGAGGTGACCTACCGCGCGGACGAACGCTTCGCCCACGCCTCGACATTCAAGGCCCTGGCCACCGGCGCCCTGCTGCGCCATGCCTCCGACGCCGACCTGGAGCAGGTGGTGAACTACGGCCCCAGGGACCTCCAGAAGTGGGCGCCGGTCACCGCCAAGCACACCGGCACCGGCATGCGGCTGCGCGAGCTGGCCGATGCGGCCATGCGCTACAGCGACAACACGGCGGCCAATCTGATCCTGGACCGCCTCGGCGGCCCCTCCGGCCTGCAACGGCAGCTCTTTGAACTCGGCGACAGCACCACCAACATCAACCGTCCCGAGCCGGACCTCAATGAGGCGACCCCCGGCGACCCCCGGGACACCAGCACACCCCGCGCCCTCGCCGCCGATCTGCGCCGCTTCGTCCTCGGCGATGCGCTCTCGCCCGGGCGGCGGCGGCTGCTCACCGACTGGCTGATGGGCAACACCACCGGCGGCCCCTATATCCGGGCGGGCGTCCCGGCCGGCTGGAAGGTCGGCGACAAGACGGGCAACGGCGGCTATGGCACCCGCAATGACATCGCGGTCGCCTGGCCACCGAGCGGCCGCCCGGTGGTCATCGTCATCCTCTCCGACCGGGCCAAGGCCAATGCCTCCTCCGACGACTCCCTGATCGCCGATGCCACCAAGGCGGCCGTGAGTTCCCTTGGTTGACCGGTCCCACACCATTCACGGCCGCGGGCTGCCTCGCCGAGCGCTATGGCGCACAGGTTTGCCGAACCGCGTGCCGCCTCAAGGTGGCCGGCGCCTCAGAACCCCGTCAGCCCGTCGATCCGCTCGCGCAGCAGATCCGCATGCCCGTTGTGCCGCGCATACTCGCCGATCATGTGCGTATGGATCCAGCGCAGGCTGACCTCGCCGCCCATGAACGCGCTGGTGTGCTCCAGCGGACGCGCCGCGCAGTTGGCCCGCGCGGCGGCGATCTCTTCCTGCCAGATGGCCCGGGCCTCGGCGAAGGTGACATTCTCATCGAGCTCGAATCCGCCGTCCCGGCCCTCGGGATCGGCTCGCGGATCGAAGATCGGCGGCGCGTCCTCACCGGCCAGCACCCGGCGGAACCAGTTGCGCTCCACCTCGGCCATGTGCTGGACCAGCCCCTGCAAGGTCATCGGCGAGGGCGGCACGGAAACGGAGCGCAGCTGCTCGTCCGTGAGGCCATCGCATTTCATGGCCAGGGTGGCGCGTTGGAAGTCGAGCCAGCCGGTCAGCGTGGTGCGTTCATCGGCGTTCATCGGCGGCATGGGACGCATGGGACGTGCCAGGGATTCGGTCATGACGCGGATCCTGCCAGAGGGGTCTGACATCACACCGTGCCGGAGGTCAGGAAGTAGGTGACCGCGAAGAGGAAGCGGCCGCTCTCGATCGCCTCCCCCAACAGGGCGTTGAAGCGGTCCGCTTCCGGCCTGCTCAGATATCCGCGCCGGGCATAGACCTCGGCCCAGTCCCGGATGCCCATGGCCCCGCCCACCTCTCGGGCGTCCCGGATGACCAGCGTGCGGGCTTCCACCCGGACATCTGCCAGACCATGACCGGCCAGCAGCCCGGGCGTCCGGCGGGCGAAGGTGCCATGGCGGATATTGACCGTGCGGCGCAACTCCAGGACCCGGGCGGCCAGTCGCTGGTCCGCCAGTTCCAGGGCCTGCGTTCCGGTGTCCGGGTCGCACACCACGATGCGCCCGCCGGGCCGGACCACCCGCACCATTTCGGCCAGCGCCCGCTCCGGATCACTGACATGCTGAAGGACGCGGTCCGCCCAGACCCCGTCGAAGATGCGGTCCCGGAAGGGCAGTTGACCGGCATCCGCCACCGCGACCCGGGTCAGCCCGCACCCCCGCATCTCCCCGCACATCACGGCGGACAGATCGCAGACGGTGATCTCGGCCCCGGTCTGCGCGGCGAGCCGGCGGGCCGCCTCGCCGGTACCGGCCCCCACCTCCAGCAACCGGCTGCCGCGCCGGGCCCCCAGGAGCTCCCCGGCGCGCTGCCGGTAGGCGGCGAAGAACGGGTGGGCGCTCAGCCGGTTCAGCGCGGCGACCAGACGGGCCGGATCGGGATGGGAGTCGATGTCGGAGAAGGCGTGCGGCACATAGCGGTCGGCCATGAACGGCCACCCTACGGCCCACAGCCCGCGAAGTGGACCGCACCGGCGGCAAGTTGCCGAGCGTACCTACTGGTATGTACGCTCGCTGGGGTGAAGACCTCGGCCAATACCTCGGAACGCCTCATCGAGAGCACCCGCGAGCTGCTCTGGGAACGCGGTTATGTGGGCACCAGCCCCAAGGCCATCCAGCAGCGGGCCGGGGCGGGGCAGGGCAGTATGTACCACCACTTCGACGGCAAGCCCGCCCTGGCCCTGGCAGCGATCAGCCGCACCGCCGAGGAGATGCGGGCCGCGATCGACGCCCAGTTCGCCGCACCCGGCACGGCGGTTGAGCGGATCAGCGCCTATCTGCGGCGCGAGCGTGATGTCCTCAAGGGCTGTCCGCTGGGCAGGCTCACCCAGGACCCGGACGTCATGGCCGACGCCACCCTGCGCCGCCCGGTGGAGGAAACCTTCGCCTGGCTGCGCACCCGGCTGACCGACGTCCTGGCCGAGGGGGCCGCGCGGGGCGAGCTGAGCGGCGCCCTCGACCCGGCCGCCACCGCCTCCGCGATCGTCGCCGTCCTCCAGGGCGGCTATGTCCTGGCCCGCGCCGCCAACTCCACCACCCCGTTCACCGAGGCCGTGAACGGCGCCCTCGGCCTGCTCACGGCCCAGGCCGCCACACAGGACTGAGCCCGCCCCGCCGACGGCGCGCGGCGCCCGAGGGGCTCCTGCGCCCGGCCCCGGGCACGGTGGCCGGCTGGGGCGCCGTATGCCCGCTGGGTGCCGGGTTCAGCTGCCTGGGACTGGCGCTATGGGCCTTCACCCGGCACGACACCCCGGCCCCGGGCCGCGCGCCCCAGGCGCTCCGACCCGCGCACCGCACCGTCCCCGCCGGGACCGGCCGGTCTCCCAACGGCCGCCCCCGCCAACACCGTTCAGCGCCCCAGCGCCTTCTTCAGCTCCTCCTTGCTCATATCCGAGCGCCCCTGGATGTTCTTCTTCCGGGCCTCGGCATAGAGCTGGTCCCTGGTCGGGCCCTTCGCCCCGGATGTTCCGGAACGCTGTCCGCCGCGCCGGGACGAGGACATGTCCCGGGTCGAGGTGCGGCTGGCCGTCTTGGACTCGCCGCTCCTGGCCCGCTCCTTGTTCACCGTGCGCGCCGCCATCTCCTTGGCCCGCTTGTCGCTCGCCCCGCGCTCCTTGGCGCTGTCCTTGATGTGCTCGTACTGCCGCTCACGCTTGGCACTCGATCCGCTGGGCATCATCCGCTCCTCTGGCATCTCGGAGGCAAGGCCTCTCTGGGAGGCAAAGCCGGGACCCGGGACCGGCCCCGGCCAGGAGCCGGAATCCCGGAATCCAGGACAGCGCCTCGGCTTCCCCCACCGTGCCACGGCATGCGTCCCACCGCAGAAGCTGCACACCCGTTCGGGCAGTGGCAGGCTGGCCCTATGGTCCGCTCCAACGCGGAGGTCGCGGCGCTCCTTCAGGAGTACGCCGATCTGCTGGCGATCACCGGCGGTGACGCCTTCAAGGCGCGCGCCTATGAGAAGGCCGCCCGGGCCATCGACGGCTTCCCCACCGATGTGGCCGGGCTGGACACCAAGGGCCTCCAGGAAATCCCCAATGTGGGCAAGTCGATCGCCGAGAAGATCGTGGAGTTTCTGCACACCGGACAGGTCTCCATCGTGGAGGAGGCCCGGGCCGAAATCCCGGCCGGTGTCCGGGAGTTGATCACCATCCCGGGCCTCGGCCCGAGAAAGGCCCTTATCCTCCACCAGGAACTCGGCATCTCCTCGGTGGCCGAGCTGCTGGACGCACTGGACGACGAACGCCTCCGCGACCTCAAGGGCTTCGGCGAGAAGACCGAGGCCAATATCCGCCATGGCATCGCCCTGCTCCAGCAGGCCGGCGGCCGCATCCTGCTGGGCGCCGCCATGGAGGCGGCCGAGCAGGTCATCGCCGCGCTCTCCGAGGTGACCGGCTGCCGGCGGTGCACCTACGCGGGGTCGCTGCGCCGGATGCGGGAGACCATCGGTGACATCGACATCCTGGTGGCGGCCGAGCACTCGGCCCCCTTTATGGAGGCCTTCGCCGCCCTGCCCAACACCGCCGAGGTCATTGTGCAGGGCGAGAAGAAGACCTCCATCCGCACCACCAAGGGCCTCCAGGTGGACCTCCGGGTGCTGCCGCCGGCCGCCTGGGGAGCCGGGCTGCTGTACTTCACCGGTTCCAAGGCGCACAACATCCGGATCCGCGAACTGGCCGTACGGCACAAGCTCAAGCTCTCCGAGTACGGCCTCTTCCACACCGAGACCGGCCGTAACCTCGCCTCGCGCACCGAGGAGAGCGTCTACGCCCGGCTGGGCCTGCCCTGGATCCCGCCGACCCTGCGCGAGGACCGGGGCGAGGTGGCGGCCGCCCTGCGCAACGCACTGCCCGAGCTGGTGACCGAGGCGGACATCCGGGGCGACCTGCACACCCACACCGATCTCACCGACGGGGTTGCCTCACTGGCCGACATGGTGGACGCGGCGGCCGCCCGTGGCTACACCTACTACGCGGTCACCGACCATGCGCCGGACATGGCCATGCAGCAGATGACCGACGCCAAGATGCTGGCCCAGCGCGAGCAGCTGCGCCAACTCAACGGCAAATACCGGAAGTTGCACCTGCTGCATGGCACGGAGCTGAACATCGGCCCGGACGGCGAGGTGGACTGGCCCGCCGAGTTCCTCGCCGGTTTCGACCTCTGTGTGGCCTCGGTCCACTCCCACTTCAACCAGAGCCGGGACCAGCTGACCAAACGGCTGGTACGCGCCTGCGAGAACCCGCATGTGAAGATCATCGGCCACCCCACCACCCGGCTGATCGGCAAACGCCCCGGCATCGACGCCGACTTCGACGCCGTCTTCGCGGCCTGCGCCCGCACCGGCACCGCACTGGAGATCAACGCCCACCCCGAGCGGCTGGACCTCAATGACGAGGACATCCTGCGCGCCAAACGGCACGGAGTGAAGTTCGCCGTGAACACCGACGCACACGCCACAACACACCTGCCGTACATGCGCTACGGCGTGGGAACGGCGCAGCGAGGATGGCTGACCAAGGACGACGTCATCAACGCCTGGCCACTGCCGCGCCTGCGGCGCTTCCTGGCACAGGGGCGGTCGGCCTGACCCGGCCGCCAGGCCCAGCGGTGGCCCCACCCGCGAGCCGCGCACGCTTCATCGTGGCCACAGCCCGCGAATTCGCCGAGCGGCAGGGGTGGAACGTCTTCCGCCACGCCCTGTCGATCGAGCCCGCCGGCTGAGCCCTCACCGACAACCAGCAGGCTGGGTGCCGATCCGCGCGGCCACGCAGGGGTCCTCGTTGCGGTAGCCCAGGCGCGTGTAGAGCCGTTCCGCAGGAGTGTTGCCGGCAAGCTGCCACAGCGTGCAGCAGCCGTACCGGCGGACGGCGTACCGGGTCAGCCACGAGGTGAGTGCCGCGCCGAGCCCCTGTCCGCGCTGGGCCGCGTCGGTGGCGACGGACGCCATCAGCGGCGCGCCGCTGTCCCGCAGAGTGCTCATGGCACCGCACGCCACCAGCCGCCCGCCCGCGTCACGGATCCCCGCCCAGAGACTGACGTCCGAGGAGCCGGGCCCGGTCGAGTGGGCCGGGCTGTGCTCGCGCAGGAAGGCGAGCAGTTCGCCGTGGTGTGCCGCGTCCAGCTCGGTCACCCGCTCCTCCGCCGGATGGAGCGGCGGCTCATCGAGCGTCCAGCGGAAGGCCCAGGCGACCGGACCGGCCACCGCGAGATGGCGGCCGACCAGCACATCAACGCCCCGCGGTCCGGTGAACTCCCTTACCTTTTCAGGAAGTTGGTGAGCCGCCCGGAGGATGAGACCGGCCGCGGCGGTCGGTTCGCCGACGCTCCACAGGTGGCCGCGCGGCTCGTCGAGCCAGGCCACCGCGCCGTCACCGGACCAGCTGATCCGGTCGGCCGGGCGCGGCCGCGCGGCGCCGAAGCGCAGCAGGGCCGAGCCGGTCTGCAGCTCCAGGCCCTGGGTGAAGAGGTCAGCGGTCCGGGGAGGAAGAGTCGTCGCCTGCATCGTTCTCCGGGAAAGGATTCCTCTGTAGGGGGCACGGAAGGGCGGGCGGACGGTCCGGATCTGCGCAGAGCAGGGCCGGAACCGGCATTCGCGGATGGGAGTTATGGGGAGTTCCGGCAGCCGCCGCGCACCTGGCGGAGCTCTTGGCGAACCGGAGGGCCCACTGTGGCATACCGCCCCCGGCCCGGCGCAAATCCGGCGGATCCTTCTCGGGAAAGCGCTGGGCCACAACCAGGCGTTTCCCGGATGCACAGCGCCTGAGGATCGTCCCGGCATACCATCCTCCGTACCGATCCGTGAGCGGAGGCAATTGGGCATGGTGGAGCCGCAACCTTTCGTGAACGACCGAGACTTGGCCGGGAGTGGGCAGCGCCGGGCGGTGGTCATCGGCGGCAGTCTGGCCGGTCTGCTGGCCGCGCGGGTGCTGGCCGATCACGCGGACTCGGTGACCATCGTGGAACGGGACCGGTTTCCGCAGGGGCCCCGGTCACGGGCCGGGGTGCCGCAGGACCGGCATACCCATGTGATGCTGGAAAGCGGCCAGCAGGCGCTGGAGACCCTGTTGCCGGGCATCTGCGCGGAGATGAGCGAGGAGGGCTCGCCCCGGGTGGGGCTGCCCAATGACCTGGTGGCCTGGCAGAGCGGACGGTGGAACCGGCGCACCGCCGCCACCTCCCATATCCTCACCGGCACCCGCCCGTTGACCGAGTGGGTGGTACGGCGCCGGGTGCTGGCCGATGCCCGGATCAAGGTGCTGGAGCACACCGAGGTGATGGGCCTGCTGGGGAACGCGGCCCGGGTGCGCGGGGTACGGATCCGCGAGCGCGGCCCGGACGCGGCGCGGCGGGACGGCGTGGCGCTGGACGCGGAGCTGGTGGTGGACGCGTCCGGCCGCGCCTCCCACGCCCCGGACTGGCTGGCCGCGCTGGGGGCCGAACCGCCGCGCCAGGAGACCCTGGAGACCGGTCTGGCCTATGCCACCCGGCTGTACCGGCGACAGCCGGGCGCACCCGAATTCCCTTATGGCGGGATCCACTTCCTGCCCAACCCGGGCCAGCAGCGCACCGGCCTGCTGCTGCCGGCCGAGGACGGGCTGTGGACCGTACTGCTGGCCGGGCTGCGCGGCAGCGAACCCCCCACCGACGAGGCCGGGTTCGAGGATTTCGCGGGGCTGCTGCCGCACCCGGTGCTACGGGACTGGCTGCGTACCGCCGAACCGGCGTCACCGGTGCATGGCTTCCGTAACACCGCCAATATCCGGCGGCGTTACGATCTGCCGGGCCGCCGCCCGGCCGGTTTCCTGGCCACCGGTGAGGCACTGTGTTCCTTCAACCCAACCTATGGCCAGGGGATGAGTGTGGCCGCGCTGAGCGCGCTGGCGCTGCGCGACGCACTGAACGGCCAGGGCGGTACGCCCACCACGCTGCGGGTACAGCGAGCGCTGTCCGGTGCGGCGCGGCAGGCATGGGAGATCGCGACCGGCGCGGACCGGAAGATGCCGGGGGCGCGGGGCAGTGCGACGCGGTCCACGCTGCTCGACCGCCCGGCCGACTGGTACCTCGGCCGGGTCCAGCGCCGCTCCTGCGGCGATCCCCGGGTGGGCGCGGCGTTCCGCAAAGTGCTGGCCCTGAGCGCGCCGACCACTTCGCTGTTCGCCCCCGCGATCGCCCGGGCGGTGCTCTTCGGCCCGGAGCCCCCGGCTCCGGCCGAGCCGCCCGCGCGGCTGGAGTGACAAGCCCGGCCTCCCGGAAAGGGTGGCGCGGCCCGCCGCAGGCACAATCACCGGCACCCGCGCACGGCGGGAACCCCGACGAACCCAACCCGCGGCGGCAACCACCTCACCGATCCATGGTGAGGACCATCCGGAAGCGGGCGGCCCCGCTGAGCATCCGCTCAAATGCCTGGTTGACCTCCTCCAGCGGAACGGGCTCGATCATGGGCCGGATCCCGCTGAGAGCGGTGAAGGCCATGGTGTCCTGAATGTCCTGGGCGGTTCCGGAGGGGTGGCCGTGCACGGTACGGCTGCCCGAGATCAGCGCCAAGGGGCTGATGGACATGGGCTCGGGCACGGCGCCCAGCACGATCAGCTCGCCGCGGTGGGCCAGGCCGTCCACCGTGGCGCTCATGGCGTCGGCGTTGGCCGCGGTGCCCAGGACGACCTTGGCGCCGCCCAGGTTCTGCAGGGCGTCGGACACCTCGGTGGTGGTGCTGTCGATGTAGTGCCGGGCCCCGAGCCGGTGGGCCAGGTCCGCCTTGTCGGCGCCCCGGGCGATGGCGACGGTCTCGAAGCCCAGCTTGGCGGCGTACTGCACGCCCAGGTGGCCCAGGCCGCCCAGGCCCAGCACGGCGACCAGGTCACCGGGGCGGGCGGTGCTCTGCCGCAGGGCGTGGAAGGTGGTCACCCCGGCGCAGCCCAGTGGGGCGGCCTCGGCGGCGGGCAGCTCGTCGGGGATACGGGCCAGGGCCTGCTCGGGGGCGACCATGGCCTCGGCGTAGCCGCCCGGGTAGGCCCAGCCGGGCACCCGGAGGTTCGCGCAGTTGATGAAGTCGCCCTCCCGGCAGGGGCGGCAGTGCCCGCACTGGCCGCCGAACCAGCCGACGGCGACCCGGTCGCCGGTCCGCCAGCCGGTCACCCCCTCCCCGAGGGCATCGATGCGGCCCGCCACCTCATGGCCGGTGACCAGCGGAAACTCCACGCCGGGGAAGGCGTTGTGCACAAAGGCGGCATCGGTGTGGCATACCCCGCACGCCTCGATGGCGATCCGGACATGCCCCGGGCCGGGCTGGGGCAGTTCCCGCTCGACGATCTCGAACTTTCCGCCGGGGGTGGTGACTTGGGCCACGCGCATGGAAGTCATAAGGGGTCTCTTTCCTGGAGGGTGGGTGAGGAGAGCGGGCGGGAGACGCCACCCGCCCCATAGCGACGATACACCTGCAAATATATCGACGCTACATTTACGACTCACCATTTTTAGCGCTGATGCACCGGCGCCTATATCATCGATATATGCCGACAAGCCCCCGCGACCGCATCCTCCAGGCCGCCGCCCAGCTGCTCGCCGCCTCCGGCGGAGCGCCGGTGTCCACCCGCGCCATCTGTGAGGCGGCCGGGGTCGGAGCGCCGACCCTCTACCACCACTTCGGCGACAAACAAGGGCTGTTCGACGCGGTGGTGGCTCATGGCTTCGAGCGGTACCTGGCCGAGAAGAAGGCCACCGAGCCCTCCGGCGACCCGGTGGAGGACCTGCGCCGCGGCTGGGACACCCATGTCGAGTACGGGCGCACCCACCCGGCCTTCTACACCCTGATGTATGGCTCACCCCGCTCCGGCCCGCCCTCGGCCGCGGCCACCGAGGCTCATGGCGCCCTGCTCCAGCTGTGCCGGCGCGCCGCCGAGGCGGGCAGACTGCGGGTGCCGCCGGAACTGGCCGCCCGGATGGTGCTGGCCGCCAATACAGGGGTGACGCTGTCCCTGATCAGCGCCCCGGACGCCGACGCCGGTCAGCTCTCCCGGCATACCCGGGACGCGATCCTCGACGCCATCACGGTCCGGGACGCACACCGGACGCGACCGGAACCCGCCGCTCCGGCAGACCACCGCAGCGCGGCGAATGCCCTCGCCGGCACCCTGGGCGACGCCCCGGCCCCGGGCCTGACCGCCCGGGAGACCGGCCTGCTGCGCGAATGGCTGGACCGCATCGCCGCCGGGGGCACCCCGTAAGGGAAGAAGCCGGCGCCCCCGTTCCCGGGCGCACCGGTCCGCCGACGACCCGGCCGCCGCCGTCAACAGCGGCAACCACTCGGTGGTGATGACCGCCGGTCACCGCGTCCGGCGGCCGGCCCCGCGCACAGCACCACCGCACCCTGGCCCCACCTCGGCACGGCGGCCCGGCGGTCTTCGGCCAGGCACAGCGCGGCTGACGTGCCATCAGCCGGTGCACCCGGAGGGCCCATGGCAGCGCCATGGGCCCTCCCTTGTGTTCAGCTGGGCGGACCTTAGGTTAGGCTAACCTCACTCCACATCCGGTGATCTTGTTGGCCCCTGGAGGCAGCGCATCGTGACCCCCGCATTCCCCGCCGAAGCACCCCCGGCAGCCTGGCCCATATCCGCCTCACCGGCCGACCGGGCGTATCTGCTCAACGACGAGAACGCGGAAACCTACCGGCAGACGCTGGCCGAGGGAGTGGCCAGAGTGGCGGCCCGGCTGGCGCGGACCGACCGGCCGTTCACCGGCATCACCCCCGAGCGGCTCGCCCCGGTCATTGACGGCATCGACCTCGACCGGCCTCTGGAAGACGCCACCGCCGCCCTGGACGAACTGGAACGGGTCTATCTGCGGGACGCGGTCTACTTCCACCACCCCCGCTATCTGGCCCACCTCAACTGCCCGGTGGTGATACCGGCGGTGGTCGGCGAGGCGGTGCTCTCGGCCGTCAACTCCTCGCTGGACACCTGGGACCAGAGCGCGGGCGGCACCCTGATCGAGCGCCGGCTGATCGACTGGACGGCGGGGCGCATCGGCTTCGGCAAGGCCGCCGACGGCATCTTCACCAGCGGCGGCTCCCAGTCCAACCTCCAGGCGCTGCTGCTGGCCCGGGACGAGGCCTGCCGGATGGTGCGCAAAAACTCCCCAACCGCCCTGCGCACCCCCGAGATCCTGCCCCGGCTGCGCATTCTGGCCTCCGAATGCGGCCACTTCAGCGTCCAGAAATCGGCCACCCTGCTGGGCCTGGGCGCCGAGGCCGTGATCACCGTCGAGTGCGATGAGAACCGCCGGATGCGGCCCCAGGCGCTGGAGCGCGAACTGCGCCGGCTGCGGGACGAGGACCTGGTGCCCATGGCGGTGGTGGCCACCGCGGGCACCACCGACTTCGGCAGCATCGACCCGCTGCCCGCCGTCGCCGCGCTGTGCGAGCGATTCGGAACCTGGTTCCATGTGGACGCGGCCTATGGCTGCGGCCTGCTGGTCTCCCGCCGGCGGGCGCTGCTGGAGGGCATCGAGCGCGCCGACTCGGTGACCGTGGACTATCACAAGTCCTTCTTCCAGCCGGTCAGTTCCAGCGCCCTCATCGTGGCCGACCACACCACCCTGCGGCATGTCACCTACCACGCGGACTACCTCAACCCCAAGCGCATGGCGGAGCAGCGCATCCCCAACCAGGTGGACAAATCCCTGCAGACCACCCGGCGCTTCGACGCCCTCAAACTCTGGCTGACCCTGCGCATCATGGGCGCGGAAGCCGTCGGCCGGCTCTTCGACGAGGTGGTGGACCGGGCCGGGCAGGGCTATGAACTGCTGCGCCGGGACGGCAGGTTCGAGGTGGTCACCGAGCCCACGCTGAGCACCCTGGTCTTCCGCTATCTGCCCGCGCGNNGCGGCG
>NZ_PHNC01000021.1 GCF_003121295.1 Streptomyces orinoci | reverse complement strand
TGCGGCCCGTGCGCGACGGGTAA
The DNA here is from genome assembly GCF_003121295.1 of Streptomyces orinoci. Lineage (GTDB taxonomy): Bacteria > Actinomycetota > Actinomycetes > Streptomycetales > Streptomycetaceae > Streptomyces > Streptomyces orinoci. The sequence continues at coordinate 55,221 of NZ_PHNC01000021.1, read as the reverse complement.
CCGGGGCGTGAGGCCGCTCACCGGCGGAACCGCACCCGTCGATGGTGCGGTCCGCCGGTACTCCAGGGCCGGTGCGGCTACTTCGCCTTGCGGACTTCGTTGCGCACCTTCACCGTCGCCTCGGACAAGTCCTGCGTGGACATCACATCCGGTGAGATGTCGCTGTTGCCGATGCCGACCGGGGCGTCGTTCTTGCTGACCGTGTTCTGGACGATTCCCACGGCGCTGGAATCGCCCCAGACGCAGGTGGTGACGTCAAACTTCGCCGTATTGCTGGCGACCGTCGAAGTGAATGCCGTGGCCTTGCACTTGATGACCGCGCCGTCGAATCCGTCCGGATGGAACTCGGTGAGCGGGGTGACCGTGGTGACCTTCACGCCGGCGGGGTTCTTGCTGACCTTCTCCGCGTAGATCTTCTGTTGGTCGTCCAGGTGGGAGGCGTAGTCGTCAACTGCCTTGCGGGGGTCGGCGATGGTGCCGTAAATGCCCGAGACGGTGATTCCTTGTTTGTCGTCGCCATAGAGAGCGGCCACCGCCGTGCCATGGGAGATACCGGCGCTCTTGGCCTGGGCGTCGGCCGCCTTCGCGGTCTCGTCCGCCAGCGGCGTCGTCCGTTTCGCATACTGCCCGTCGAGCAGTTTGTCCGGGAACGCAATGGTGTAGGGCTTCACTTCGCCGTCACCGCCGCTGTAGAGGAACAGATAGGCACCGCCGCCGAGGGCGCCCACTACGGCGAGGGTGCCTATCGTCCACCCGATCCTCTTGTTTCTGCCACCGTGCCGCGGCTGTGGGTCATCGGCGTCCAAGGGCCCTGCCGGAGGCGGGTAGCCGGTGCCCGGCTGCCCGAGGGGTACGCCCTGACCGTGCGGATTCGGCTCAGTGAAGCCCATGTGATTCCCTTCCGGACCGGTGGTGTGGGTCTTGCTCTCTCTACAGCGGCATAAGGGCCTCCAGGTGTTACTCCCGGTATCTCGATACGCGCATAACGGACATAGGGGGACATGGAGCATAGGCCCCCGCGGATTCACTCCATGCCGGGCGCGGCGGGGATGCCGAGCAGGGAGAGGAAGGCGGTCGCCGCGGGCGTGCGGCCGGTGCGGTTGCAGACCAGGTATTCGACCCGGACCGGCGCGTCGGTGACCTCGACGGTGGTGATTCCGGCGAGCTGCGGCGCATAGGCGGCGGGGAGCATGGCGATGGCGAGATCCTGGGCGACGAGCCGGGCGATGTAGTCGGCGCTGGTCACTTCGAAGGCGACGTCCCGGCTCAGGCCCGCGGCGGAGAAGGCCTGGTCGGACTGGAGGCGTCCGGCGGTCCCGGCCGGGAGGTCCACAAAGACCTCGGCGGAGAGTCTGCGGAGATCGACGGCCGCTTCGGCGGCGAGGGGATGGCCGGGCGCGACCACGGCGACCAGCCGGTCGCGGGCGAGTTCCCGGGCGGCCACTCCCTGGGGGCAGGCGGTGGTGGGCAGCCCGAGGAAGGCCATGTCCAGGACCCCTTCCCTGACCTGTTCGATGAGCTCGTCGCTGGCGCCGACCCGCAGGCCGATGCGCACCCGCGGATACCGCCGGCGGAAGTCGCGCAGCGCGGCCGGGATGTCCACCGCGGTGACCGTGGGGATCAGGCCCACCGTGAGCCGTCCGCGTACCTCTCCCACGGCCGCCGCCACCTCCGCGGCGGCTCGTTCGGCGGCGGCCAGGCACTGGCGGGCGGCGGGCAGAAACGCCTGCCCGGCCGGTGTCAGCCGCACCCGGCGGCTGGTGCGCTCAAAGAGCCGCGCGCCCAACTCCTTTTCCAGCCGGGCTATTTGGTGGCTGAGGGCGGACTGGACGACCAGGCACCGCTCGGCGGCCCGGGTGAAGCTGTTGGTCTCGGCGACGGCGACGACATAGCGCATCTGCTGGAGCTCCATGGATCGATCGTAAATCGAGATGGATGGCGTGACGAACATGTGTTGGACTCATGGATGACTCCAGGGCGAGACTCCAGGACATGACAAGTCCAGCCATACCGAGGGCCTCCGGCGGAACCGCCAGCGGTGTTCCCCGGGGAAATCTGTCGCGGACCCTGCTGACGGCCATCACGCCCATGGTGTGGGGCACCACCTATGTCGTCACCACCCAGCTGCTCCCGCCGGCCCACCCGCTGTTCGCCGCTCTGCTACGGGCGCTGCCCGCCGGTCTGATCGCGCTGGCGGTCACTCGGACGCTGCCGCGCGGCGCCTGGTGGGGGAAGGCCGCGGTGCTCGGTGTGCTGAACATCGGCCTGTGCTTCCCGCTGCTGTTCATCGCCGCCGAGCGGTTGCCGGGAGGGGTGGCCGCCACCTTGGCGGCCGCCCAGCCGCTGGTCGTCGCCGTCCTGGCGGTGGCGGTCCTCCGTGAGGCGCTGTCCGTCTGGCGCCTGTGCTGGGGCGCGGTGGGCGTGCTGGGCGTCGGCCTGGTGGTGATCGGGCCGGACGCGGCACTCGACATGGCCGGAGTCATGGCGGGTCTGGGGAGCGCGGCCTCGATGGCCCTGGGGGTGACCCTCACCAAGCGCTGGGGGCGCCCGGCCGGGACCGGCCCCACCGCGGTCGCGGGCTGGCAGCTCACCGCCGGCGGACTGTTCCTGGTGCCGGTGACCTTCCTCGCCGAGGGGCCGCCTCCCGCGATCGACGCCTCCGCCGCCCTCGGCTATCTCTGGCTGGGCCTGGTGGGCGGCCTGGTCGCCTATGTTCTGTGGTTCCGCGGCATCACCACCCTGCCCGTCGCCTCGGTCGCCGTGCTGGTCCTGCTCTCGCCGCTGGTCGCCGCGGTGCTCGGCGCGGTCGTACTCGGCCAGACCCTTGGCCCCGTCCAGCTTCTGGGCTTCGGCCTTTCCCTGGCCGCGATCGTCGCGGGGCAGCTGCCCGCACCGGCCCGGCTCACCGGTCGCCGGCCCACCCGCGAGCCGGGGGACCCGGCCTCCTCCTGACTTCCCGGAAACCTGACCCGACGCTCCCGGGAAACCGGCTGCGTCAGACATCGATGGAAAGGATCACGCAGTGTCCGACAACAAGACCGTCCTGGTCACGGGCGCAACCGGCGTCCAGGGCGGCGCCGTTGCCCGCAGGCTGCTCGACCGCGGCTGGGCGGTGCGCGCCCTCGTCCGCGATCCCGGGGAGCGCCGCGCCACCGAACTCCAGGCGCTCGGCGCCCAGTTGGTCACCGGCGACCTCGACGACCCCCGGTCGCTGCGTGCCGCGGCGCAGGGCGCGTACGGCGTATTCGGCGTGGTGCCCGCCGACTTGACCCGCCCCGACCCCGGGGCCGAGGTGCGGCGGGGCAGGAACATCGCCGACGCCGCCAAGGCCGCGGGCGTCGCGCACCTGGTCTACAGCTCCGTCGCCGCCGTCGGGCGCGACTCGGGTGTGGCGCACTTTGCGACCAAGGCGGAGATCGAGGCGCATATCGACGCCACCGGGGTGCCGGCGACGATGCTGCGGCCGGTGTTCTTCATGGAGAACTGGCGCTATATGGTGCCGCAGCCGGAGAACGGCGAGCGGGTGGGTGCCCTCGCGCTGGACGCGGAGACACCGCTGCAGATGATCGCGGTGAGCGACATCGGACGGATCGCCGCCGAGGCATTCGGCAACCCGGCCGAGTTCATCGGCGCGAAGACCGAGATCGCCGGTGATGAGCTGACCGTGCGGCAGATCGCCGAGACGTTCACCAGGGCCGACGGCATCCCGACGCGCTTTGAGCGGCAAGCGGACGGTCAACTCAGGTCGGCCTCCGAGGAGTTGGCCAATATGTTCGACTGGCTCAACCGGGAGGGGTTCCGGGCCGACCTCGCGGCCCTGCGCGAGCGCCATCCGCGGCTGCTGACCCTGGAGGCCTGGCTGCGCCTGCCTGATCAGGACCGGTCCATGGTCTAGCCCGGATGGTTGCGCTCCAGTCAAAAGATGGCAATGGTTTTCATCTAGCGTTGATATGAAAATCGTTTCCATCTAGGTTCTTGGGTGAAACCGCACGCCGGAGCAGGCCGCAGCGCCACCGGCACCACCCGAGGGAGCCCCTGATGCCCACTGCCGCCCTGCCCCGACTTTCCCGGCCATCCGCACGGGCCGCCCTGGTCACCGCCATGGCGGCCCTGACGGCCGTCACCGCCACCGCCTGCTCCACCGCGTCCTCCTCCGGCTCCAAGGACGGCGGCACCCCGGCCGCAAGCGGCTCCGGCCCGGGCAGGAAGATCGAGGTGGTGGCCGCCGAGAACTTCTGGGGCAGCATCGCCGCCCAGCTCGGCGGCGACCACGCGCATGTCACCAGCGTCATCACCAACCCCGACACCGACCCCCACGACTACGAGCCCAAGGCCGCCGACGCCCGCACCATGGCCGCCGCCCGGTATGTCATCGTCAATGGCATCGGCTACGACGCCTGGGCCGACAAGCTCATCGCCGCCAACCCGGGCAGCGGGCGCACCGAGCTCAAGGTCGGCGATCTGGTGGGCGTCAAGCCCGGCGGCAACCCGCACCGCTGGTACTCGCCGGACGATGTGCACAAGGTGATCGAGCGGATCACCGCCGACTACCAGCAGGCCGACCCGGCCGACGCCGCCTACTTCGCCCAGCGCAAAAAGGACTTCGAGAGCAAGGACCTGGCCGGCTACACCACGCTCATATCGCAGATAAAGAGCAAGTACGCGGGCACTCCGATCGGCGCCTCCGAATCCATCGTCACCCCGCTCTCCGAGGGCCTGGGGCTGAAGATGCTCACCCCCGAGTCCTTCCTCGACGCCATGAGCGAGGGCGCCGACCCCACGGCCAAGGACAAGGCCGCCATCGACGACCAGATCAAGCACCAGCAGATCAAGGTCTATGTCTACAACTCCCAGAACTCCACCCCGGATGTGCGGGCCCAGGTCAAGGAGGCCAAGGACGCCGGCATCCCGGTCGCCACCGTCACCGAGACCCTCACCCCCGCCGGCGCCACCTTCCAGCAGTGGCAGACCGCCCAGCTGAAGGGCATCGCGGAGGCCCTGGCCAAGGCCACCGGGCGATGAGCAGGGGCATGACCCGGCCGAGGGCGGTGGACGGGCCGCGCCTGCCCGCCCCGAGGGCGGAGAGCGGCCCGGTGCTCGAACTGCGCGCCGCCGCCGCGCGCAGAGGCGGCCGCACCCTGTGGTCCGGAGTCGAACTCACAGTGAGGGAAGGAGAGTTCACCGCCGTTCTGGGACCCAATGGGGCCGGCAAGTCCACCCTTGTCAAGATGCTGCTCGGCGCCGCGCCCGTCGCCGCGGGCGAGGTACGGGTACTCGGGGCCCGGCCCGGTCAGGCCAACCACCGCATCGGCTATCTGCCGCAGCGCCGCAGCTTCGACGCCTCCATGCGGATCCGCGGCATCGACGTGGTCCGCCTGGGGCTGGACGGCGACCGCTGGGGCGTACCGCTGCCGTTCGGCGGCCCGCGCCACCGGGACGCCCGCCAACGCGTGGCCGAGGCCGTGGAGTTGGTGGGCGCGAGCGCCTATGCCCACCGGCCCATCGGGCAGTGCTCGGGCGGCGAGCAGCAGCGGCTGCTGATCGCCCAGGCGCTGGTCCGCCGCCCTCAACTGCTGCTGCTGGACGAGCCCTTGGACAGCCTCGACCTCTCCCACCAAGGCGGGGTGGCCGCGCTGATAGGGCGCATCTGCCATCAGGAGGGCGTGGCCGTGGTGATGGTGGCACACGACGTCAACCCGATACTGCACCATCTCGACCAGGTGCTGTATCTGGCGGAGGGCGGGTCCGCGGGCGGGACGCCGGAGGAGGTCATCACCTCCGCCACCCTGACCCGGCTCTATGGCACACGCGTGGAGGTGCTGCGTGCCTCCGACGGACGGCTGGTCGTGGTCGGCCGGCCGGAGACGACCGGAGGCGGCCATGGTGCTCTCCGCTGACGTCGCCTCGCCGCCCTGGTCCTGGAATCTCCTCGCGGACTTCCAGCAGATGTGGGCCTACCCCTTTATGGTCAACGCCTTCCGCGCCGGAGCCATCGTGGCCGTGGTCGCGGCGGCGGTCGGATGGTTTGTGGTGCTGCGGCGGCAGACCTTCGCCGCCCATACCGTCTCGGCCGTGGCCTTTCCCGGAGCCGCCGGGGCCGTGCTGCTCGGATTCGGCGCGGTCTATGGGTACTTCACGCTCTGTGTCGCCGCGGCCCTGGTCATCGCCGCCGCTCGGGGCGATGGCGAGGGCGCGGAGTCCGCGCTCACCGGGACCGTCCAGGCGTTCCTGCTGGCCTGCGGCTTTCTCTTTGTCGCCCTCTACAAGGGACTGCTGGAGGGGCCGCAGACGATCCTCTTCGGCACCTTTCTCGGCATCACCACCACCCAGGTGACCGTGCTGCTGTGCGCCGGCGCGGCCGTACTCGCGGTACTGGCCCTCATCGGCCGGCCGCTGCTGTTCGCCTCCGTGGACCCGAGGGTCGCCGCCGCGCGGGGAGTGCCGGTACGGGCGCTGTCCACCGCCTTTCTGGTGCTGCTGGGCGCGGCGACCGCCGAGGCGAGCCAGATCACCGGCACCCTGCTGGTCTTCGCCCTGATGGTGATCCCCGCCGCCACCGCCCGGACCATCACCGCCCGCCCCGGCATCAGCCTCCTCCTGGCCGTGCTCTTCTCCTTCACGGCCACCTGGGCGGGGCTGATCGCCGCCTACTACGCGCCCTACCCCCTGGGCTTCTTTGTGACCTCCTTCGCCTTCTCCGGATATGTCCTCGCCCTGGGCCTGCGCGCACTGCATGGCGCCTTGCCCGGAAGGGGAGTTGCCGCATGACCGTGCTGTCGGCGTCCGCGCCGCTGACCCAGCCCTTCTTCCAGCACGCCCTGCTGGGCGGAACACTGATCGCGGCCGCCTGCGGGCTGGTCGGCTACTTCCTGGTGCTGCGTGCCCAGGTCTTCACCGCCGACGCGCTGAGCCATGTCGCCTTCACCGGAGCCATGGCCGCGCTCGCCCTCGGCGGCGACCTGCGCCTGGGGCTGCTGGCCGCGACGGTGGCCATCGCGGTGCTCTTCGGCACCCTCGGCCGCCGGGCCCGCCCGGACGATGTCGTCATAGGGAGCGTCTTCTCCTGGATCCTGGGCCTGGGCGCGTTCTTTGTCACCCTCTACACCACCTCCCGCAGCACCGCCGACGGCACGGCCGGGGTCAGCGTGCTGTTCGGTTCGGTCTTCGGCCTGTCCGAAGGCCAGGCCACCACGGCCGCGCTGCTCGGCGCGGGCGTCTGCCTGGCAATGCTGCTGGCCGCCCGGCCGCTGCTGTTCGCCACCATCGACGAGGCCGTGGCCTCGGCCCGCGGGGTACCGGTCCGCCTGCTCGGCTATGGCTTCCTCGCCCTGGCCGGTGTCAGCGCCGCCGAGGCCACCCAGGCCGTCGGCTCACTGCTGCTGCTCGGCCTGCTCGCCGCCCCCGCCGGGGCCGCGATCCGGCTGACCGACCGCCCCTACCCGGCCCTGGCCCTCTCGGCCGGCCTGGCCGTGGCGGAGATGTGGGCGGGGCTGTTCGCCTCCTACGCCGTCCCCAGGATGCCGCCGAGCTTCGCCATCATGGCCGCCGCGACTGTCGTCTACGCCGCGGCCTTTCTCATACGGCGCCCCGCCCGTCGCCCCCGCATCCGCCCAGCGGCCCCCACGGGGGCCTGAGACAAGGCTCCTGGACCGGGCCCAACCGAGGGAAGGCAGCGCGCATGGTGAGCAAACGACCGCACACCACCGCACGGCGGACCGTACCGATGGACGGGGCGCCGATCGGACGCGCCACACAGCAGCGCGCCCTGGTGCTGGACGCGCTGGTGGTGGCGGAAGGTTTCGTCAGTGCCCAGGCCCTGCACAAGCGCCTGCTGGCCGCGGGCTCGCCGGTGGGTCTCTCCACCGTCTACCGCACCTTGACGGCGCTGGCCGGGGCGGGTTGTGCGGATGTGGTCCGCGACACCAGGGGCGAACGGCTCTTCCGGCACCGCCCGGGCCCCGACCACCGCCACTATCTGCTGTGCACCGAGTGCGGGCTCAGCCTGCCCGTGGAATCCGGCCTGGTGGAGAAATGGGTCCAACGGATCGCCCGGGCCTCGGGGTTCACCGACGTCCGGCACGCGGTCGAGCTCTCGGGCGTCTGCCCGGACTGCGGCGGCGAGGAGCAGGGGGCGCGGAGGCCGCCGGGGGTGTGAAGGCCGCCGCGGGCGTGAAGGCCGGCGGCCGCCTTCGCCCGGGCCTGCCCCTGGGCGCCCAACTCCCCTTCCCCTAGGGTTGCCGCATGCTGCCTGTCTCTCTCCTCGTCATCGGCGCCGGCGAGCGAGGCACCGGATATGCCAACTGGGTCCTGGAGCATCCCGACCGGGCGACCGTCGTCGGTGTGGCCGAGCCACGGGCCGTGCGCCGCGCCCGGCTTGCCGAAGCACACGGCATCGCGCCCGGGAACGCGGTTTCGCACTGGAAGGAGTTCGCCGCCCGCGGCAGGATCGCCGACGCCGTGCTGATCTGCACCCTCGACCGCGAACACCTCGCACCCGTCGAGGCCTTCGCCGCCCTCGGCTACCACATCCTGCTGGAAAAGCCGATGGCCGTGGAGGAGGAGTCCTGTCAACGCGTCGTGGCCGCGGTCGAGAAGACCGGGGTCATGCTGGCCGTGGGCCATGTCCTGCGCTACACCCCCTACACCCAAGCGCTCAAGGCCATGGTGGACTCCGGGCGGCTCGGCGACATCATCAGCATCCAGCACCTGGAGCCGGTCGGCTTCTGGCATCAGGCGCACTCCTTTGTCCGCGGCAACTGGCGCCGCGCGGACGGGGCGACATTTATGCTGATGGCCAAGTCCTGCCATGATCTGGACTGGTTGCAGTACATCGTGGGACAACCGCCCAAGCGGGTCTCCAGCTTCGGCGGCCTCTCACACTTCACCCCCGCCAACCGCCCCGCCGAGGCGGCTGACCGATGCCCGGAGTGCCCGGTCGCCCGGAACTGCCCTTATTCGGCCACGCACTTCTACGGCGGGATGCTCGAGCGCGGCGAACACCACTGGCCGCTGAGCGTCGTTGTGGACGACTTTACGCCCCGGGCACTCGACCGGGCCCTGCGCACCGGACCCTACGGCCGGTGCGTATACGCCTGCGACAACGATGTGGTCGATCACCAGGTGGTCGCGATGGAGTTCGCCGGGGGAGCCACCGCGACTTTCACCATGACCGCGTTCAATGAGGCCGCCGACCGCAAGACCCGGATCTTCGGCACCCGCGGGGAGTTGTACGGCGATGGCGAGACCCTGCGGATCCACGACTTCCTGACCCGCCGCGCAGCGGAAATCACTCCTGTGCGGCGAGGGGAGCCGGGTGCGGCAGGCGGCCATAACGGGGGAGACGCGGGCCTTATGGACGCCTTTGTCGAGGCCGTGGCAACCGGGGATCCGGCATCGATCCGGTCAGGCCCGCGTGACTCCCTCGCCGGCCATCTTGCGGTTCTCGCAGCCGAGCGAGCACGGCTGAACGGCACGGTGGAAACGGTTCCGGCCTGGCGCTGAGCACAACCGCCGTCTGTTACCTGAACATACGGTCACCACTGGTGGCCATGCGATGAGTGGCGCCGTGGCGGCTCACCCAGTCATGGACCAGCTTGATGGCATTGGCGCACTTCCAGTTGTCGTCGTATTCGCGCACTCCGGTGAAGGCCCCATAGCCCGCGATGATGCCGTCCACCCGGGCCTCGCCCAGCAGTTTGTCCACGTACCACGGGTCGTTGTAGGTGGTCGTCCAGGACAGCGTGGCCGCGAGCCGGCCGGCGGCACGGTCCTTGGCGCCCTTCTTCAGCTCCGTGCAGGTATTCCAGGTGGCTTCCGTGCAGTTGCCGAATCCATTGGCGATATTGGTGTCGCCGTAATCCATCGCCCGGTGACCCGCCGGAAGGCCGGAACCGAACTGGTCGTAGGCGCTCATCACCTTGTCCCGCGACCCGGTCGTGGTAATGCCCTCCAGACGGCCGAGCCTGCCCTGCAGGCTCTTCCAGCCCCTGCCGCCGACGTCCGGGGTGTTGCCGCCGTGGTACTCATAGAAACCGTAGAGCACCTGGATCCCGGCAGCGGTCAGCCGCTGCGCCTTGTCATGCAGTCCGGCGACGCTGCACCCACGATTGGGCGCTTCTCCGCAGTAGTTGGGGTCCTTGATGTCCAGCCAGACCAGTGCCAGCCGATGCCCCGCCTTGGCGTGGGAGACAATGCGGTCGATCATGCTGTCGAAGCTGGGGCCGCGCCGGTTGTCACCGGCCGAGGAACAGTCGTGATAAGCGCGCCATTCATTGGGCTTCCACCAGGCGCAGACGTCGATCTCAATGCCGTTGGCGCCGTGCTTGAGCGCGGCGTCCACGCCGTCGAGAGTGTCCACCCGGTGGGCGATGGCATAGACCGCCTGACGGTGGTCGGCCGCTGCGGCCGGGGTGGTACCCAGCGCCGTGGCGCCGAGCCCGCATAACGCCGCCACCAGGGCCAGTAATGTGCGCAGGCCGGTGCCCTGCCGAAGGTGCGTGGTCAAGACAAGCACTCCTTGATGCCGATGTTCCGGAGGTACATGGCCGATCCCATCAACCACGCCTTGACGGTTTGTCAATGAGCGATAAACGAACTCCGCTTGGGCGCCGCCGCGGCGCGGTGCCGGTTCGGCGGCGTCGGGTACCCGTCGAAGGTGCGCCCAAGCCTCAGATCAGCGGGGTGATCTGCTCCTCGATGCCGAGCAGGGCCCGGCCGTAGAGTTCACCGGCAATGGCGGGGTTGGTCATGGCATGCCGGCCGGCGGTCTCCAGGTCGCGCCAGATGCGCTGCAAGGGATTGGCCTCGGCAAAGCTTCCGGCGCCATGGACGTTCAGCAGGATGTCCAGCGCCTCCCGTGAGCGGCGGACGGCCGTGGCAGTGTCCATGCGCACCCGCGCCCGGTCGAGCAGCGGCATGGGCAGGCCCCGCACCGCCCAGTTGTCGATGTCGTCCGCCGCCCGCATCAGATGCAGTGCGGCGGTGTCGATCAGCTGCGCCGCCTCGGCGATCTGCATCTGCGTGGAAGACGCTTCCCGCGCCTGCTCATAGAAGGTGTGGGAAATGGCGCGCCCCTTGGCGAGGGATGTCATCACCAGCTCCAATCCGGCGCGGGCCAGGCCGAGTTGGGGGGCCGCCAGGATCGAGGCCAGCACCGGTACAAACGCCGAGCGGTACAGGCTCTCATCCGTGAACTCGGTGGGGTACTCGCCCTGCAGCGCTCTTGTCACCGAAAGGATGCGATGCGCGGGTATGTACACCTCCTCGGCCACCAGGGTGTGGCTGCCGGTGCCGCGCATCCCGGCGGTGTGCCAGGTGTCCTCGATTGTCAGCTCCTCCATGGGGACGAGCGCCAGCCCCCGGTCCAGCGGCTCGCCGGAAGCGCCGGTGACCGGCGTGCCGAGGAGCGCCCACTGGGCGTGCAGACAGCTTGACGCGAACGGCCACCGCCCGGTGATGACATGCCCTCCGCTCGCCGGCCGGCTGGTTCCGCCGGGGGTGAGGACGGCACAGGCGCGGGCCCCGGGATCCGTGGCGAATACCTCGCGCTGGGTGCGTTCCGGGTAGAGGCTGATGAGCCAGGCGCAGACGTTGATCAGCGTGGTGTTCCAGGCGGTGGACCCGCAGCCGCGGCCGAGTTCGGCGCTCACCTCCAGCAGCGTGCGGACGCTCGCCTGGTGGCCGCCGAAGCGCGCGGGCACGGTGATGCGGAACAGGCCGGCCTCGGCCAGGGCTTGGATGTTCTCCTCGGCGACCCGCCGGTCGTCCTCGGTCTTCGCGGCGTTGCGGCGCAGCAGACCGACGAGCGCGGCGGCCCGCTCGGTCAGCGTCTGGCTTCTGGTGCTGGTCGTCATGACGATGCCTTCCGCGTCGCGGTACCGGGACAGTGCGCTGTTGGCGCACATCACGGGGCAGCATGGTCGATCACGGCGGGGCGGGGAAAGGGGCGGGCGGCTGCCGGGCCAAGTGACGCGGCCGGCCGCCGCCGGTGTCCGCGGCAGGCGCGCCCTTCCTCGCCGTCAGCCGAGCTCCTCGGCGAGTCCGACGATGATGCCCTCGGGTCCGCGGAGGTAGCAGAGCCGGTAGATGTTCTCGTACTGCTCCACTTCGCCCATGAGTTGCGCCCCATGGGCGCGCAGCCGGGCAATGACCTCATCGAGGTTTTCGACCGCGAACATGATGCGACGCAGGCCCAGGGTGTTCACCGGTGCGGCTTCCGGTACGGGGGCGATGGCCGCCGGCTCGTGGAACTTCGTCAGCTCCACCCGCCCATGGCCGTCCGGGGTCCGCAGCATGGCGATCTCCGTCCGGACGTCATCAAGCCCGATGACCCGTTCCACCCAGCGCCCTTCGAGTGGGCGCCTGCCCTCCAGTTCCATGCCGAGTTCGATGAAGAACGCGATAGCGGCATCAAGGTCGTTGACGACGATAAGGACGTTGTCCATGCGCTGGACCGTCATAGGGGGCCTCCTTCGTTGTGCAGGGTCATGATGATGGCGTCCACAGGTGCGGCGATGCCCGTGGGAGCCGGTGCCGGAGCGCGTCCTCGATGGCCTGCTCGACCAGCCCGGCCTTGAGGGCCGGCGGGCTTGTCTTGATCAATGCGCTGATCCGCTGGGCCTCGGCCGTGCTCGGCATGAATCCCGCCAGTACGAGGGGCAGCGTCAGGCGTCGCGCGAGGAGTTCATTCTCCGAGGTGATCTGCGGCCGGCGGAGCACCGAGACATTGACCCGGATGGCGTGTTCATTGCCCCATGGGACGCCCGGCCGGTCCGTCTCGATCGCGGCATAGCGGAAGCCATGGGCCAGGTCGCAGTCGGAGCAGCCGACGGGGCCGCGGCCGAGCCGGTCACCGCAGCCGGGGCAGGTCAGTCTGTCGAGCGCGGCATCCACCACCCGCCAGTCGTGGCGGTCGGGTTCGTCCGCCACCATCCCGGCCAGCGTGGCTTCCTGGTCGCCGGCGGCGCCCCAGTTGTGCAGAAAGGCGGACCATTCGTCTTCCACGATGCGGTCCACCAGCTCACGGCAGGAGGCACAGGCAGGCGCACCGCTGTACTCGTATCCGCCGCATTCGGGGCAGCGGCGCAGAGCCGCACCTACGGCAGGTCTCGCCAAGATTCCCCTTCCATCGGCTTCCCTCTCGTCATCCACTGTCCAGATGAGTTTCTCCCGCGGCGGCGGTGCCAGGGAGCGGCACCCGGCCCCGGTCAGGGTTGGCCATTGCGCTTGCCGGGGTCGTCCGCGTTGTACAAGCGCAGCAACAGGCCGTGCAGCAGGGTGCGTTCGGGTGCGGTCAGGGGGGACAGGACGGTGTCCTGTACGGCCGCCGCCTCGGTCATCAACTCGGCGAGTGCGGCATGGCCGTCCTCGGTGAGGGTGACCAGGACCCGGCGCCGGTCGGCCGGATCGCGTTCCCGGGCGACCAGGCCGCGCCCGCCGAGCTCGTCCAGCAGCTTGGCCATATCGCTGGGGTGTACGGCCAGCCGCTGGGCCAACTCCCGCTGGGACTGGGGGCCGGAGCCGGCGAGGGCGGCCAGCGTGGACAGGTGCCAGAGGCGGAACTCCCGGGCCGCCAGCCGTTCGGCCAGCCGAGCGCGGGCGTTCCGGCCGGTCTTGGCCAGCAGATAGGTGGTGAGCGAGGTGAGGGTGGGCGGGGTCGAGGTCACCGGTCTATGCTAGGGCGCTGCCAATCATTGGTGTACTCCTACTGTTGGAGGTTTCCCATGGACGCGCTCTATCCGCGCCTGCTCGTTTCCCGCTTCGGTGACTGTTTCCGCTTCTATGACGCCGTCCTGCCGAAGCTGATCGGCGCCCATCGCATGAAGGGCGATGAACAAGGCCCGTACGCCAACTGGGATCTGGGGGAGCAGGGAGTGATCTCGCTCCTGGACCGGGCCGCCATGGCCGCCATCGCGGGCACCCTGGATCTGGCCGGGCAACGGCCGCCCGCGCAGGACGCGCTGATGCTGGTCTGCCGCGTCGATGAGGTGGCGGCGGCCCATGCCCTGGCCCTGGCCCATGGAGGTCAGGATGTGGCCGGACCGACGGACCGGCCCGAATGGGGGCCGACCTGTCGCACGGCTCATGTCCGGGATCCCGAGGGCAACTTGCTGGAATTCCAGTCCTACTGAGGGTTCCGGCGCCGGCGGCGAGTTCCGGTCAACCGCCCGCCTCATTGGGATTTCCCGTCATCGGCGGTGAGAAGACCACCTTCCCGCCGTCCCAGCTCGCCCGGAACTCCCGTGTGCCGCCCGATGCGCAGCACATCGGGTCGGTGGGCTTGAAGACGGGATACGAGAGGGTGACCATGGTGCCGTCCTGGGACAGGATGCTGGATTCGCCGACGCCCTGCGCGTCATAGCCCGCGTAGTTGTTGCCGTAGAAGAAGTGCACCATGACGCAATGACCGTCCGTGGTGCCGGTGCAATGGCTGGGAATGGCGCGGAGCGGGCCTTTGAGGGCCTTGAGCTGGGCCGGATCGGTGTCGGTGGTGTATCCCGACTGCTGGATTCTGAGCAGTGCCGCATCGACATCGAATGGGCCGTTGGCTGCCGAGGGCTGTGAAGGGCGGGTCAGCGAGGGATTCCATAGGGCGGGAGACCGGGCCGGGCGGGCACCGGGGCCGGTCGATATGCAGGCGGTCGTAAGGAGCAGGCAGACGGCGGCCGTTGCCCCGCGCGCCGCTACCCCTGGGCGGAGCATGCCGTCACCCCGAGGAGATAGCGCTCCAGGATTCCGTAGTGCACCGTGCCCATATCGCTCCGTGAAATGTCGCGGGTGACCCGCGAGCACAGGCTCGCGGCCCAGGCGTCGGGGGACGCCGGAGTCAGAAGGAATCTCACAACCAGTTCATCGCCGGTGGTCAGGAGAAGCCGGCGGCCGTCGGGTGCGGGAATGACCGCTCGTACCCGGGCGGTTGGCGGAATCCGGGTCCGGGTGACCAGCCCTTCCGGGCCCCAGGTCTCAAGGGTGTCGGAGCGTGTGCTCACGACCTGGCCGGAGTGGGCGAGAAAGGCCGTATAGCGGGACGGGGCGGCTGGGACGGTGATCAGCCGGTGTCCGGTGTCCGCCTCCTGGACCTCGGTTTCCCCGTCCTGCCCGACCAGCATCAGACGTTTGCCGTCCGTGCTGTAGCGCACCGCCCGGTACCAGTCCAGGAGTGGGGAGTTGAAGCGGGGGACCAGGACCTTGAGGCGGCGCCGGGCGGATATGTCCCAGGTCTCGACTCCACGGCGGTCCGGGGTGGTCAGGGCGACCGAGCCGGAGTGCGGGTCCACCGCCATCGCCATATGTTCGGCGGCTTTGTCGCGCCCGAACAGCAGCGGTTGTCCGATCCGGTGTCCGGTGGTGACATCCCATTGGGAGACCGCGCCGCCCGCCAGGGTGGTCAAGCGTCCCTGGGGGCCGAATCCCAGACCGGTGACCGATGCGGCGCCCGGTGTGGTCCCCTGGGGGAGTTCGATGCGCAACCGGTGGAGAACCCGGAGGCCGGGCAGGCTGTAGAGCGTCACGGCCGGCTCGGTCATATCGCTTACGGCGAGGGTCTTTTCCGCCGGGTCGAAAACCGCGTGCAGCGGGTTTCCGCCCTTCCCGGAGCCGTCCGCCGACAGCCGGCGGCCCGTCGCCGGGTCCCATACGGCGACCGGGCCTCCCACGCCCACGGTCACCAGACAGCGGCCGGAGGGCGAGAACTGCGCCCGCTCCGCATCGCCTTCCGCACCGGCGGGCGCGGCACCGTTGATTCCGCTGACGGTGCCCAGCGAACCGGGAGCGGGGACGGACATGGCAAGGACCTCGGTGCCGCGGGCAAAGGCGAATGTCCGGGCACCATTGGACAGGTAATACCGGGTGTACCGGCCGCCCGAGGCGGCGTCCTCGGTGAATTCCCCCAGCGGCTGCCCGCTGTGCGCGTCATAGGCCGTCACCGTGTCCTTACGGCGGCCCAGCAGCAATTGGTCGGATACTCCGGCCAGTTCATCACCGGTGGCGCAGGGGACGTTCTGGGCCAGTCGCGCATCGGTGCCGCCGCCGTCGGCCGGTTCGGTGAGGTGCCACCGGCCGTCGCGGCACTGGGCCACCACCGGGTGGGGCCCATGGACAAACCACACGGCCGGCGAACCCGGGCCGCTCGCCGGTTCATTGGCCGGCAGCGCTCGTCCGGTGCGGGCCTCCCAGGCGATGGGCGAGCCCATATGGTCCGCCACCACATGCGTGCCGCCCGCGTCGAAGGCGAACGCCCATGCCTCGCCCTCGGTCCGGGCGGGAGACCGCAGGGTGACTGCGGGCGCGGCGGGCCGGTCGAGGTCCCACACCTGCGCCGTGGTCTGCTGCGGAGGGTGCGAGATCAGGCGACGCCCGGTGCGGTCGAAGGCCAGCTGATCGACCGCCCGGTCCAGGCTGTTGGTGCTCGCGGCGCCCTGGAGCGTCAGCGCCGGCCTGCCGCCGGACAGGTCCCGGACGCTGATGCGGTTGCCGTCACCGCCGAGCGCCAGCCGCCTGCCGTCCGGGCTCACCGCCACGGCCGACACCTTGTCCAGCCGCAGGACCACCCGCGGCCTGGCCCGCTCCCCGGGTGGTCCGTCCGTCAGGCGCCAGACCGTCAGCTTCCCGGCATCGGTCCGGACGGCCAGCACCCGACCGGCATCGTCCAAGGCCGTTTCGGCCACCGCTCCATTCGCCGGCAGGATGGCGTCGAAGCGGGCGGCCGCCAGATAGCGGTCGAAGAGGTTGTCACGGGCCTGCTGGGTCGATGCCGTATGCCACGCGGCGACGGACAGCAGGGCCGCCGGTTCCAGATGGGAGTTCGCCTGGCGCTGGGCCTCCTGCACCAGGCCGCTCGCCAGCTCGGCGGCCCGGTTGTCATATACGGAGGTGAGACTGGCCGCGGCCAGGCCCGTCATCGCCGTGAGGACGGCCGTCGCCACCAGCGCGGCACGGAACCTTCTGCGCCGCCGCCCCTCCACACCGGCCCGGATATAGCGGCGCTCGCCCTCGCAGATGTCGTCCTGCCGCCGGCCCAGCCACCGCTCGGCCGTGCTCAGCTCCGAGCCCCGCATCAGCAACGCCCGGTCATGACCGCTCAGTTCCCAGCGGCTGACGCGCGTCCGCAGATGCTCCTGCCAGCCGCGGAAATCCCGGTCCATGCCGGCCCATATCCCCAGCGTGGGCCAGTGCTCCAGCAGTGCCTCATGGGCCAGCGAAACGGTCTCCACACCGTCCGACGCGGTGTCCAGGTGAACCAGGCGCTGAATGGCCAGCAGTTGGGCGGCCTTCCAGCATTCCGGCGGCAGTTCGGTCCGGCGGGCGGTGCGTCCGGTGTCCACGGGGTGACCGTTGGCGCCGTCTCCCGGGCGGACGAGCTGTACGAACAGCCGGCGCACGTCGTCCGACAGGTCGCCCAGCCGCTCCTTGACGGCCCGTTCCGCGTGGGTGGACAGGGCGCCCGCAACATGGCCGATCTCCTCATAGGACGCATGGGTGAGCACCCCCTGCCGTCGGCGTTCCCAGAGCAGGGTGAGGGCGAACTCGACCAGCGGCAGGGCTCCGGGGCTCCGCCCGGCATCGGAGAGCAGCCGCTCCGCCAGCCGCTCCTCGAAGCGCACCGCACCGTGGAAGGAGCCCAGCGGGGACAGCACCACCTCACGAAGCTGCTCGGTGGACGGCATATTGACGAAGAACGCCGAGGTCTCGCAGGCGCGTTCAAGTGCCGGGAACCGGCTCATGGCGGTGAGGAAGTCCAGCCGCAGGGTGAAGACCAGGCGCACCAGCGGTCCGCCGTCCACGGTCCGCCATTCGGTCATACCGGTGACGCGCTCCACCAGTGCGTCCGCGGCATCGGGGGAGCAGCGGAAGAGGACCTCGAACTGGTCGATGGTCAGCAGGAGTTGACGGGTGCCGGAACGGTTGAGGGCCTCCTTGACGGCAGCGGCCGCCGCCGGGCCGTCCCCCAACCGCTGCGCGAGCCGGTGCACTTGCTCCACGGGGTCACCGAGCACGTCGAGCAGCGGCAGAAGGGCCGCGGCGAGCATGTGCTCGGCCCGGACGGCCGGTTCGGGGACCAGCGTGGCCACGCTGTAGTCCCCGCGCCGCCGCAGCCCGGGCACCAGCCCGGCGTGGACGAGCGAGGACTTGCCGACCCCGGACGCCCCGATGACGGGAACGACGGCGGAGGTGGTCACCGCCTCGGTCAGTTCCCTGATCTGGGCGGAGCGCCCGAAGAAGTGCTCGGCGTCCTGTTCCCGGAACGGCAGCAGTCCCCGGAAGGGGGAGGGCAGCGCGGCATGGCGGCGCACCTCGGGGTGGGTTTCGATCAGCACCTCGGCGGTGATGGCATAGGCCGCCCGGCCCAGGAAGCGCCGGTCGGTGGCCACCACCATGCCGACCACGCCCTTGAGCTGCTCGTCCCACAGCGGGGTGCCGCTGAACCCCGGCAGGATCTCGCAGGCTCCGGTGCTCTCGATCTGCACCCAGCCCCGGCCGCGTTCACCGGCGATCCTTCCGGAGGACCAGACGCCGTCGCCATCACCGCCGGCCGGGAATCCGAAGGCGGTGAAGGGGTGGTCCCGCACCGTTTCGACATCCAGCAGGCGCACCGGTTCCACTCCGGGCGGAGGGTCCTCGGCGAGCGAGAGAACGGCGATGTCACCGGTGCCATCGGGGGCGACCGGAATGTGCCGGACCAGGGTGGCGGTCTGCCGCCGGGCCGCCCGGCCGGCGAGCGGGAAGTCGAGCCGGACGGCCAGCCCCGGGCGCAGCGGCACCGACTCGGGCTCGTCCGCGATCACAGAGACGACATGGCCGCAGGTCAGCACCGTGCGCGGGGTGGCCAGAAAGCCGGCGCCCTGTGGGGCGCCGTTCGACCACAGCCGGGCGATGCCGGGATTGGGTACGGGTCCGGGCATCGGCGATATCCCTCTTCCTCACCGGCTCTTCTCACCGGCTCCTCGTCAACCGGGCTCGTCCGTCAACCGGCCGTAACGGGCGCTCCGTTGGCGACGACGGCCCTGGTGACCGGGAGCGAGCCGGGCTGCTGCCGTTCCCACTCCAGCGTGATGGTCAGTGACGCCTCCCCGGCGCTCCTGGCGAGGAAGACCCCGGCCTCCGCCGAGAACCTCATCCCCAGCTCCAGGGTGACCTTGTCCGGCTGACGAGGCAGATCGGCCAGCCTGCCGACGACGGCACGGGCGGCGTCCCGCACACCGTCCAGACCGCGCTCCAGGGCCTCCACGGCGCGCGGCACCGTCCCATTGCCGCGGGCGACCCTGACCACCCCCTGAGGGTCGTCATCGATTTCCACGAGTACGGACCCACCGCTCTCCAGCGGCACCCTCAGCAAGTTGGGCATCGGCTGCTCCCCCCGGTCGTGCTCCGCCGTTGCGGAGTGTGCCGGGCACGCTAGCGGGGGCGGACGGGCCGGGGGCGGCCTTCGGGGAACCCCCTCCGCGTGCGGGGCGAGCATGGTAGAGGGCCCGTACTGTGTGCTCGCGGGGGTGCCGGGTGATGAGTGCCAAAACCCTCAACCGCCGGTGGCCCGGCGGCTACCGTGACGCTATGACCCGCTTGGAGGAGCAGCCGATGAGCGCCCAGCGCGACCATGTGCCCGCACCGCCACCCGCCCCTGCTCCCACGGCGGCCGCGCAGCTGCTCGCCCGGATCCGTACGGACCCCCGAGCCGAGCAGTGGGTGCCGGCCTTTGAGCGGGACTGGGCCAGGGCCTTGGAGGACTCCCGCTACAGCTACAGCTTCACCCCGCTCCATGAGGTGGTGCGCCTATGGCAGGCCCGCCTCGCCGCGGCCCCGGCGGTGGACGCGTTTCTCGCCTCCGGCCGGGACGACTCCGATGGCATCGCCGTCGAGGACGCGTTCGGGGCCGGCCATGAGTGACGCGCCATGGCGGGCCCGCCTGTCGCCGAGGGCCCTGGATGTGCTGGGCGCCCTTCCCGCCCATGCCCGCGGCATACTGCGCGATGTCCTGGACATCGCCTCCCGTGACCCATGGTCCTTTCCGGCCTTCGACCGCCGCGATCCGGACGGCGAGGACGTCCGCTCCGCCGCAGTTGGGCAGTTGACCGCCGTCTATTTCATCAACCGCCAGGCCGGGCGGCTCTACGTCATCGACATCGTCTGGCTCGGCTGAGGACCGCGATCGGGGCCGGGCGCGGGCCGCCCTCGCCACCGGCGCGGGATCACGGATGAGGGACCACGGCGACGGGGCAGTGCGCGTGGTGCAGCGCGGCATGGGTGACCGAGCCGATACGCCGCAGGCCATGGGGCCCGGGGAGACGGCGCCCCACCACCAGGAGGGCGGCGCCCGCGCAGCCGTTCAGCAGCGCCTCGGCCGCGTTGCCGGTCTCGATCTGCTCCACGACCTCGACCCGCGGATACTTCTCCCGCCAGGGAGCCAGGGCCTCGGCCAGCCCCTTGCGCTCCAATGGCTCCAGGCCGTCGGCCTCATAGGCCAGATACATCGAGCCGGGGCTCCAGGCGAGCGCCGGGGGAATGGCCCAGGCGCGTACGGCCCGGACCCGCGCAGCACGCGCCGCCGCGGCGGCGAAGGCGAACTCCAGCACCGGCGCGCCCGCCTGGTCCTCCTGCTGCACCCCCACGACCACCTCGTTGACCGGCTGCGCGGAGCTGACCGGCTGCGCGGGCTCCTCCCGGCGCGGCGGGCGCACCAGGATCACCGGCCGGACCGCCTGGCGCAGCACCCTCAGGCCAATGGAACCGAGCAGGTAGCCGGCCATCGCGCCATGGCCCCGCGAGCCGAGGACCAGCAGCTCGGCCCGGGCCGCCTCGGCCAGCAGGGCCGGCACGGCCCCGGCCGGGAGCAGCTCGGTGCCGACCGTCAGGCCGGGGAAGGCGGAGGTCACCCGGTCCCGCCCTTCATGAAGGACGCCGGCCGCCCACCGCTGTTGCGCCTCCGCGTCCGCGGCGACAATGGTGTCCGGTGGCGGTGACATCCGGGCATGGACGAGCCGCAGCGCCATGCCGCGGCGCGAAGCCTCGGCCGCCGCCCAGTCCGCCGCGGCGAGGCTGTGATCGGTTCCGTCCAGTCCGACGGTGATGGTGCCGGGCATAAGAGCCTCCGGGGTGGGAACGGCGGGGATGGTGCGCCTCCTTGCTGAGGCAAGCCTCCGCCGGTGCCCCGCCGGGCGGGGAGGGGCCGCAGGTCCCTCGCCCCGGGGACGAGTGGCCCGCCGTCAACCGTCTGTCTCCGTACCAGGGGTGCCTTTTGCCGTAGGTCCCGGCCGGGAGTCCCGGTGAAGTCTCAGTCGCGGGAGGGCAACTGGGCCAGCAGTAGCGTTACATCGTCATCGCCGGCCGCGGGCGGCAGCAGGGCCCCGAGGGCCGAGTCGGCCACCGCTTCCAGATCCCGCCCCGCGTCCAGGGCGGTGCCCAGCACGGCGGCGAGAGCGGTGATCTGCTCCTCGATATCGGTCTGGGGCGTCTCCACCAGGCCGTCGGTGTACAGCGCGAGGGTCGTTCCGGGTGGTGCGGTGTGGGTGACCTGCTCATGGGCGATGCCGCCCACGCCCAGGGGCACGCTCACGGGTGCGGGCAGCGGCCGCATTTCTTGGCCCGGAGCGGCCAGCAGCACGGGCAGGTGCCCCGCGGAGCACAGGGTGATCTCTCCGCTGCCGGGGTCGATGAGCAGATAGCAGCAGGTGACCATCTGGTCGGGGAGGTCGGCGACCACGGCGTCCAGGACCGCCATCAGCCGCCGGGGCGGCATACCGGTGCGGGCCAGGGCGTTGGCGGCGGAGCGCAACTGCCCCATGACGGCGGCCGCTTCCAGCCCGCGGCCTATGACATCGCCGATCAGAACGCCGACCCGGCCGTTCTCCAGCAGCACAAGATCGAACCAGTCACCGCCGACACCCGCACCCTGGGTGGCGGGCAGATAGCGGCTGGCGGTATACAGACCGGGAAGGTCGGGCGGGGTGCCCATAAGGCTGCGCTGCAAGGTCAGCGCCACATGCCGCTGTTGCTCATAGAGCCTGGTGAGTTCGGCCTCCGCGGCCTTGCGTTCGGTGACGTCACGGACCGCAGCGGAGAACAGCAGCCCGTCGGGCGTCCGAAGGGGGCTGAGACTGATCTCCACCGGGAACTCCCGCCCGTCCCGGCGGAGTCCGTACAGCTCCAGCCCGGCGCCCATGGGGCGGAACTGCTGGTTGTGCGCATAGTCCTTGCGGTGCACGGTGTGCCGGTCGTGGAAGCGGACGGGTACCAGGACTTCCACGGGGCGGCCCAGCAACTCCTGCCGTCCGTAGCCGAACAGCGCCTCGGTCTGGGCGTTGACCAGGCGGATGACACCCGCGTCGTCCACGATGACCATGGCATCGGGAGCGGACTCCAGCAGGGCCCGGAACTGTTCGCCCGCCGCTCCGGACCCCGGGGCGGGGGTGCCCCCGCCCCGGCAGGAGCAGGCCGCCCGGCCGACGGGGTCGTGTCCGTCGAGAACGGTACGACTGGTCATCCGCCCGCCTTTCCCGCGTGGCCGGTTCCTCGCGGTCTCGCTGCTCGCGCCTTGTGCGCCATGACCCCATCACCGCGAGGCGACTATGGCATATACAGGCTCCGCCGTTGTCTTCAAATGACAGAAGTTGACCGCTCCTATCGCTCAATGGGGAATCTGTATAAGCCCGTTGTGGACAACTGACCGCGAACGGTCGTCATCTGACGCCCGGCGCCCAGCGTGTGTCCAGACTCAGTCGAACTTCACGCTTGCGCAGGAGGCGGTGATGTTGGCGGCGGACCTGCCATCTCCATGAGGAGGAGTGACGATCCTGGTGAGGGCAGGGCGTATGCGCGGCGGTGAGCTGCGGGGCTGCATCGGCGGAGGTCGCGGCAAGTCCGCAGACGGCGGCGTCGCGCCGTACGCCGGCTCGCGGTGACGGGCCACGGCCAGGCGCGACAGAGCCAGCGTGGCGGCGGTGATCCCGGGCCACAGTGCTCCCATGACGATGTGGAGGACACCGAGCCAGGCGACCTCCGCACGGCTGTAGAGGACGGCCTGCGCGGCCAGACTCGCCAGGCACACCAGGCCGATGCCCACCGTCATCCAACGGTAGAAACGGTGCAGCGGCCGGTGCGACCGCCAGTGCGGTGGGCCGCCCACGACCCGGTTCGCCACCAGGCCGGCCAGGGGACGGCCGGCGGGCACCGACAGCAGGCAGGCCGCCGAGGATGCCGCGGGCAGCAGCATGGGCAGCAGGAAGAAGCCCCGTGCCTGCCCGGTACCGACCGCCACGGCCGCGCAGGTCACCGCCAGCAGCGCGCCCACCGCCGCATGCCGGAGGTACCGGCGGGTCAACAGACCACAGGCGAGGACCATTACACCGGCCACGGTGGCCGCCACAAGGGCGGTCCGCAGCCCGTCGGCACCATAGGCGGTCACAAACACCAGGGTCGGCGCCGCCGTGGCCGCGAGCCCGGGAAGACGGGCTGTCATCGTGCCCCCGATCCGGTGTCCGGAGCGGCCTGTGCGTCGGCCTGCTCCAGGGCACGGAGCGCGAGCAGGCCCCCGATGCCGGGGATGATGGCGCGCAGCGTGGCGCCGGTGCTGCGCCGCGGGTCGCGCCGGGTGGCCAGGATGCCGAAGAGCCAGGCGACCCCGTGTACGGGGCCGAACAACGCAGCGATCTCCCGGGCGTTCCCTGTGGCGATGTTGACCAACAACACGGCGAGGCTGACCAGTTCGATGGTTGCCGAAGCGCGCAGCGGCCTGCGTGCGAGCCGTGGCGCGGGTACGGAGTCGGCGGTCATGGGTCACACTCCCGTGGTGGAGCCGGGGCGGAGAATCATCAGGACGGTGACCGTCGCCCAGAGCAGGTTGAAGGCGCCGGTCAGCATGGCCAGGCGCGCGGTCTGCGCGCGCTCGACGGCCGCCGTCCCGGCCGCGGACTCGGCCAGCTGGGCGAGGAGGCGTTCCTGGGCCGGCAGTACCAGCAGCGCCAGCACCGATGCGGCCGCACCCGTCAGCACGATCGAGGTGATCAGCCAGGGGCTGCCCAGGACATGCAGCTGGCTCGCGGTGGCGAAGCCGAGGACGGGAACGGCCAGGCCGAGGCCGGCGTAGACCCGGCAGACGCGGTGCAGCATCCGTACCGTGGCGAGTGTCCCGGGCGTGCCGGCGGCACGGCGGGCCGCGGCGGGAAACATGCTGCCCGCCACGGTCACCGGGCCGATGGCGACGATCGCCGCGAGGACGTGCAGGATGAGCAGGAGCTTGGTCACCGCGGCTGCTCCGCAGCGCCGGCGGCGGACAGCGGTGCGGGCCCCTGGTCGCGCCAGACGACGCCACGGCGCTCGTGGGCGAAGAGCTGCTCCACGGCGAGCGCGACTTTCGGCCCGGTCTCCCGTTCCAGCAGATACAGGCCCAGATCCAGGCCGGAGGTGACGCCGCCGGCGGTGACCAGGTCGCCGTCATCGACGACCCGGCCCGGGACGACGTGCACACCGCCCGCGCCCAGCAGGTCCAGACCCTGGTGATGGGTGGTGGCATGGCGGCCCCGCACAAGCCCGGCCATGGACAGCACCAGCGACCCGCCACAGACCGTGGCCACCGTGGTGCCCGCTGCGGCCAGCGCTTCGGCGAGCATTTTCGGGAGCTCCGTGGTCAGCGCGCGGCTGAGGATCACGGGAATCTGTTCCTCGGCAGAGTCGTCCGCGCCCTGCCCGGGCAGCCTGCCGGCCGCGCCCGGCACAACGACCAGGTCCGCGCGGTCCGGGGCGAGACGAGCGGCAGCCGTCAGCGCGACGCCGGGTATTCCGCTCGGTACCTGCCTGGCTCCTTCCGCACTGGCCAGTTCGACGGTCACCCCATCGGTGAAGGTCCGGGCGGCGCTGAAGACCTCGAACGGAGCGATGACATCCAACGGGTCGAATCCATCGAAGAGGACGAACTGTGCCAGCATCGGCGACTCTCATTTCCCTCGGTTCATGACTGCCGCGCTCACGCTAGGCGGCACGGCAGACCCCAACCATGGGCTGGAATGACAGAACCCAACGAGTTCTCGCCACTTCGCTGACCAGTGCTTTTGCGACCCTCAACTTCTGGACCCGCCGGGTATGGGCCGGTCGGCCAGGCGACCAGGACCGGTCCGTCACCAGAGGCACATACGGACGGCCGCACACCGGCGGTCAGCCTCCCGCGCCCCCCAGCCCCGCCGCATGGTCCGGCACATGGCGTTGGCGGTCCCGCGGTGGCCTGCGGTAGCCGGTGGCGGGCGGGCGGGGCGGCAGTTGCAGGGCGGGCCCTGGTACGTCGTGGTACGGCACGGTGGACAACAGGTGGGCGATCATATTGATACGTGCCGACCGTTTGTCGTCGCTCTCCACCACGTACCACGGCGCATGCCGGGTGTCGGTGTGCTGGAACATCTCGTCCTTCGCCCGGGAGTACGCCTCCCAGCGCGTGATGGACTCCAGGTCCATCGCCGACAGCTTCCAGCTGCGGGTGGGATCGGCCAGCCGGTCACGGAACCGCTGCTCCTGCACTGTGTCGCTCACCGAGAACCAGTATTTGCGCAGCAGGATCCCGTCCTCCGTCAACAGCCGTTCGAAGACCGGGCATTGCTCCAGGAAGCGCCGGTGCTCCGCCTCGGTGCAGAAGCCCATGACATGCTCGACTCCCGCCCGGTTGTACCAGCTGCGGTCGAACAGGACGATCTCGCCCGCCGCGGGCAGATGGGCCGTATACCGCTGGAAGTACCACTGGGTGCGCTCCCGTTCGGTCGGTACCGGCAGCGCGGCGACCCGGGCGACCCGTGGGTTCAGGCGCTCGGTCACCTGCTTGATGACGCCGCCCTTGCCCGCCGCGTCACGGCCCTCGAAGACCACGACCAGCCGCTCGCCCTCGGCGCGCACCCACTCCTGAAGCTTCACCAGTTCGGTCTGGAGCCGCAGCAGCTCCTGCCGGTATACGGCGCCGGGGAGCCGCCGCTGTCCATGGCCGTCGGTCACCGCTCCGTCTCCTCCCATGCCTCGGCACAGCGTACGGGCCCCCGGGGCCCGGGACGCGGGTGTAAGCGGACGGTCCGCCCGGCGTGCCGCCGGGGACGCCCCGGCGGCCGGGTGAGGGGCCGGGCTCGTCAGCGGACGGCTCCGGCCGGACGGCCGGAGCCGGTGCCCGGGTGGCGGGGTTGCCGTGCGCGGGCGGCACCGGACGGCCATACGACATCCACGGCCAGCCCATGGGCACGGGCGTGCCTCCCCGGGCCCCGAACCGCCAGTCCACGCCCGGTACTTGGGTGAGCGAGAGGGCCGAACGGCTCTGTTTCGGCCGCCAAGCGGCCCCGAGCGGCGGCGGGCGCCGCGGCGGCCGCGCCGCGGTCACAGCCGGATCAGCACCAGCCCCATGCTGAAGCCGCTGGCCAGCCCGATCAGGGCGACCAGGTCACCGGGCATCAGGCGGTCCGACCGCTGGGCCAGGGCCAGTTGCAGCGGGAGGGAGGCGGAGGCCGCATTGCCGTACCGGTCCACCGTGGCCAGGAAACGGCTCGGCGGCAGGCCGAGCAGGGCGCAGGCCTCGTGGAACTGCGGCATGGAGATCTGGTGGACGGCGACGAAGGCGCTCTGGCGCACCAGGGCCATCTCCCGCGGCGCATGCTCCAGCACCATCCGGGCCATCTCATGGCCGGTCCGGGAGAGTTGGTTCTCATTGAGCCGGAGACAGTAGTGGTCGTCGTCGGTGGAACGCGGGTACATCGAGCCGCCGGCCTTCACCGTGCACGCCTCCCAGGCGGAGGAGTCGGCGGCGAACACCGCGTGCAGCACACCGGGATCGCGCGGGCCCGCCGGACCGGCGGTCAGCACCAGGGCGGCGCCCGCATCGGAGACGGTGTAGCCGGGCAGGTGACGCATAAAGGTCTCCTGGTCGGGCGCATGCCAGCGGGTGGTGAGCGTGGCGGTCTCCCCGCAGGCGATCAGTACGGTGCGGTGCCGGCCCGTCTCGATGAAGGCCGCCGCCGTCTCCACCGCGTTGAGCACGCTGTTGCAGGCGTTCTTCACATCGAACACCGGGCACACCGCGCCGAGTTTCGCCGCCACGATATGGCCGGTGGCGGGTTCCACCAGGTCCTGGGAGGTGGAGGCGAACAGCAGCAGATCCATCTCATCGGCGCTCATCTGCGCCATCCCCAGCGCCTTGCGGGCGGCCGCCACCGCGAGGTCGGAGGCCTGCACGTCATCGGCTCTGACGTATACGCCCCGGACCCCGGTGAGGTTCTCCAGTGTGCCGGGCGGGGGAACAAAGGGGCTCCCCGCCGCGATCATGCCCGCCCGGATCTGTTCCATGGTCCGGTACCGCGGCGGCAGATGCACGGCGTTGGACAGCAGCCGGGCACGACGGGAAGGCGGCACCTGTTGAGCGTACGACGGGGGCGTGGGGGGATGGCCTCGCCATCGGCGGACAATCACCAACTGTCCATGTTTTCCGCGCTTTTGGCGGCGATCTGCGCAGAACCAACTCATTGTCTCCACGCTGACCGGCCTCCGCGCGGGGTAGGCATGACAACCTGCGCCAGCACAGGCCGCGTTGAGGAACCGGACGGGGGCTGACGATGGAGTGCGACGACCGTGCCGTGGCCGTCGTGGGCGCCGGTTGCCGGCTGCCCGGCGGCATCACCGATCTGCGGAAGCTGTGGGAGGCCCTGTCCGAAGGGCGGGACGCGGTAGGGGAGATACCACCGGACCGGTTCGACAAGAACCGCTTTGTGGACCCCGGCGGCGTGCGCGCCTGCCGCAGCTACACCGCCGCCGGGGGCTTCCTGGACGATGTGACCGGCTTCGACGCCGCCTACTTCGGCATTGCCCCCAAAGAGGCCGAGGCCATGGACCCCCAGCAGCGGCTGGTGCTGGAAATGGCCGTGGAAGCCCTGGACGACGCCGGGATCCCCGCCGAGTCGCTGGCCGGATCCGATACCTGTGTGTTCATCGGGATCTCCGATCCCTTCTATGGAACGGTCCAGGGAACCATCGAGCAGTACGCCAACCCCTACACCATGAGCGGGTCCACCCTGTCCATCGCCGCCAACCGGGTCTCGTACTGCTTTGACCTGCACGGCCCCAGCATGGCGATCGACACCGCCTGCTCCTCCGCCCTGGTGGCCGTGGACCGCGCCTGCCGCACCCTGCTGGACGGCACCAGCCGCACCGCCCTGGCCGGCGGCGTCAATGTGCTCGGCCACCCCTACGCCTTCGCCGGCTTCTCGCACGCCGGCATGCTCTCGCCCAGCGGACGCTGTGCCGCCTTCTCCGCCGAGGCCGACGGATTCGTCCGGGCCGAGGGCGGGGGAGTGGTCGTCCTCAAACGGCTCGCCGACGCGCTGGCCGACGGCGACCGCGTCCATGCGGTGATCGCCGGCACCGGCACCAACTGCGACGGCCGCACCCGCGGGATGGCCCTGCCCAGCCCCCGGACCCAGGAAGCGCTGCTGCGCACCGTCTACCAGCGGGCCGGGGTGGACCCGGACGAGCTGGTGTACTTCGAGGCCCATGGCACCGGAACGCCCGCCGGGGACCCGGCCGAGGCACAGGCCGTCGGACGGGCCCTGGGGCAGTGCCGCACCGTGGGGCCGCTGCCCATCGGCTCCGTCAAGTCCAACCTGGGCCATCTGGAACCGGCTTCCGCCATGCCGAGTCTGTTCAAGGCCATGCTTGTGCTCCGGCACGGCGTGGCCCCCGCCACCCTGCACGCCCACAACCTCAACCCGGACATCGACTTCCCCGGGCTGGGCCTGGCACCCACCGTCGAACCCGTCCGGCTCCCGCGCCCGGGGCGGGCGGCCGTCGGAGTCAACTCCTTCGGTTTCGGCGGGGCCAACGCCCATGCCATCCTCACCACCCCGCCGGCCCCGCCCCGCCGGGAGGACCCCCCGTCCGGCATCCTGCCCGTGGTGGTCTCCGCCCGCTCGGCCAAGGCGCTGCGGGAACTGGCCGCCCGCGTCGCGGCACACCTCGGGCAGACCGCGCCCGAGGACTTCTACGACCTCGCCCACACCACCACCCTCCGCCGCAGCGCCCACCCGCACCGCGCCGCCGTCCTGGCCGACAGCCCCCGGCAGGCCGCCGACCGGCTGGAGCGGCTCTTCGCGGGCGAACCCACCCATGGCGCCAGGGCCCGCAAGGCCCAACGGGACACCGTGGCCTATGTGTTCTCCGGCAACGCCTCCCAATGGCCCGGCATGGCCGTCGGCTTGCCGGCCGCCGATCCCGCCTTCCGTACGGCCCTCGAAGAGGTTGACGCCGCGCTCGCCCGGCACCTGGGCTGGTCGGTGGCCAAGGAACTGGCCGAGCCGGAAGCGGCCCGCTGGCGGCGCACCGAGGTCGCCCAGCCCGCCCTGTTCGCGGTGCAGGTGGGGCTGGCGGCCGTACTGGCGGCGCATGGACTGCGCCCCGTAGCCGTGGCCGGGCACAGCGTCGGCGAAGTGGCCGCCGCCCACCTTGCCGGGGCCCTGACCCTGGAGCAGGCCGCCCGGGTGATCGCCGAACGCAGCCGCACCCAGGGCCCCACCGCGGGCACCGGACGGATGGCCGCCGTCGGCCTGCCCGAAGCCGCGGCCCGCGAAGAACTCCTGCCCTACACGGGAGAGTTGGAGATCGCCGGCGTCAACAGCGACCGCGATGTCACCATCGCGGGCAGCGCGGAAGCACTGGCCGCCCTCGGCGCACAGCTGAAGGCCCGCGACATCTTCTTCCAGGAACTCGACCTGGACTACGCCTTCCACACCTTTGCCATGGACCCCGTCGAGGCCCCGCTGCGCACCGCACTGGCCGGGCTGGAACCCACCACCACCCGGATCCCCTTCCTCTCCACCGTCACCGGCACGGCACTGCCCGGCGAGGCCCTGACCGCCGGCTACTGGTGGCGCAACGTCCGCCAACCGGTGCGCTTCCACCAGGCCGTCACCCGCCTTGTCGCCGACCACGCCGGCATCCTCGCCGAGATCGGCCCGCACCCGGTGCTGCGCCCCTATCTGCAACGCACCGACGCCACCCACGTCCCCACCCTGCACCGCCAGGGCGACGGCCCCCGCGACACCGCCGCCGCCGTCGCCGCCCTGATCGCCGCCGGGGCGGCCATGGACCGGCAGGCGCATTTCCCCCGCCCCGGCCGGGTGGCCGAACTCCCCGCCTACCCCTGGCAGCGCGAACGCCACTGGCTCGGCGCTCCCCAGGACCTGGTGCTGCGCACCAGCGGCACCGGACTGCTCGACCACCCCCTGCTCGGCGAACGCCTCCCGGGACCGCACCCGGTGTGGGAGGGCGCCATCGAGCCCCAACTGGTGCCCTGGATGGGCGACCACCGCATCGCCGGATCCGTGCTCATGCCCGCCGCGGCCTATGTCGAGATGGCGCTGTCGGCCGGCCGGCGGGCCCTGGACCGGCCGGTGGAGGTCCGGCACCTGGGCATCGCCAGCCCGCTGCCGGTCAGCTGGCCCGACCCCGGCACCGCCCGGCTGCAGACCGCCGTCACCACAGAAGACGGCGTGGTGACCATCAGCAGCAGCGAGGGCCGGGGCACCGCCTGCCACCCCGTCGTCCGCGCCCAGGCCCGCACCCTGCTCGGCACCGCCCCCGCGCCCATCGACCCCCGGGCAATCCGCGCGCGCTGCCCCCGCACCGTCAGCGGCCCGGACTTCTACACCATCTGCCACAGCGTCGGCCTCCAGGTCGGCCCCGCCTTCCAGCTGCTGAGCCAACTAAGCGTCGGCGACGAGGAGTTGCTGGCCGACTACCGCAATGAGCACACCCACGACGCCTACACCGTGCACCCGGTGCTGCTCGACGGCCCCTTCCAGGCCACCGTCGCCCTGGTGGAGGAGCAGATGCGGGCCGGCCGTGCCTATCTGCCGTCAACCTTCGACTCGGTACGGGTATGGCGCACGCCCTCCCCGGCCGGCGTCGTCCACCTGCGCCAACGCAGCTTCACCGAGACCGAGTTCTGCTGGGACGTCACCTACGCCGACGCCGACGGCACCGTCACCGCCGAAATCGAGGGGTTCCGCACCCGGCGCGCATACAACACCGACCGGACCCCGCTGACCGTCCAGCACACCGTCCTGCGCGCCGCCCCGCACCCCGGCACCCCGGCCGCCCCCACACCCCTGCCGCCTCCGGCCGGGCTGGCGGGCGCCGTCCGCGACCGGATCGAGCGGCTGCACCACGCCCTGCGGGACAGCGGCCACGACCGCTTCCGGGCCGCCGCCGGGGAAACCGCCGCCCACTGCTGGGCCGCGGCCCTGGCCGGACTGCTCGACCACCCGGCAGCCCCCTTTGCCCTGCCCGACCTCCTCAACGGCGGGCTCCAGCCCCGCCACCGGCGGCTGGTACGGCTGATGCTCCCGCTCCTCGCCCGGCACCAGCTGGCCCGGCCCGCCGACGAGGACCGCTGGCAGCTCACCGGCACCGCACCCCGCCCGCAACAGCTCCTCAGGGCCCTGATCGAGGACCATCCGGCCTTCGCCGCCGAGAGCCTCCAGCTCAACGCCCGGCTGCGCCGGCTGCCCGCGACCCTGCGCGACACCCCGGGCAACCAGGAACTCCTGGACACCGGCGCCACCACCTATGAGCAGATGTACGCCGCCGCGCCCATCCGCCGCTTCGCCCACCGGGTCGCCCAGACCCTGCTCGCCGAGATCGTCCGCCGCTGGCCCGGAGACCGGCCCCTGCGCGTGCTGGAACTCGGTGCCGCACCCCACGCCCTCACCGCCGCCCTGCTGCCCCTGCTCCCCGCCGACCGCACCCGCTACATCTGCACCGACACCTCCGAAAGCGCCCTGGTCGCGGCCCAACACCGGTTTACCGACCATGACTTCACCGAGTACCGCACGCTCGACCGGAACGCCGAACCCACCACCCAGGGCCTCGGCGACGGCGCCTTCGACCTGGTCGTCGCCGACGGCACCCTGCACACCGCCGCCGACCTGGCCCAGGCGCTGCGCCAGGCGCGCACCCTGCTCGCCCCCGGCGGACTCCTGCTCGCCACCGAAGAACACGACACCTGGCACCAGGCCCTCCTCCTCGGCGGCACCGAGGAGTTCTGGCAGCGCGACGACCGCACCCTGCGCCCCGACACCGTGCTGCTGCCGCCCGACCGGTGGCCGCCGCTGCTGCGGGAGTGCGGTTTCACCGGCACCGTGCGGACGGGCACCGACGACTGCTCCGTCCTCCTGGCCGCCGCCGACCGCTCCCCGGCCGCCGAGCCCCCGCTCCCCACGCCGGAACCGGACACCACCTGGCTCCTCGCCACCGAGACGGACGAGGAGAACCCGCCGGCCCAGGCGCTGGCCGGCCTGCTGGGCACCGCCCGGATCATCGCCGCCACCGACGACTCCGCCGCCTGGGCCGGCGCACTGCCCGCCGGCGCCGTGGGCATTGTCTGCCTCCTGGGCGAGCCCCGCGGCCCCGAGGAGACCGTCGGCCCCGAGGAGACCGTCACCCGCACCACACGCCGCGCCGCCGTGCTACGGGCCCTGGCCGCCGCCTGCGCCGAACGGGCCCCGCACACCCGCCCCCGGGTGTGGCTGGTCACCCGCCCCACCGGCCTTTTCCCCGCCCCCGAGCGCCCCGGCCACCCGCTGGACGCGGCCGCCTGGGCAACGGCCCGCACCCTGGCCAATGAACAGCCCGGTCTGCGCCTGTGCCGGATCTCCCTGGAGCACACCGCCGACGACCCGGCCGCCGACGCCCGCCGCCTCGCCCGCGAACTGCTCACCCCCACCGAGGAGGACGAGATCGTCCTCACCCGGGGCGGCCGGTTCGTCCCCCGCGAAACCCAGCGCCCGGCCGACCGGCCCGCCGCCGCCCCCGCACACACCCCCTTCGTCCTGGAGGTGAGGGACCCCGGCTTCACCCGCCGCCTGGTGTGGCGGCAGACCGCACCCCTCCGGCCGGGCCCCGGCGAAATCGTGGTGGAGGTACGGGCCGTGGCGCTGAACTTCCGCGACCCCATGCGCGCCAATGGACTGCTGCCCCCGGAGGCCGTCGAAGGCACTCCGCTCAGCCGCGGACTGGGCACCGACGCCGCAGGCGTCGTCAGCGCGGTCGGCCCCGGAGTCACCGAATACACCGTCGGCGACCGGGTCAGCGGACTGATGGCCGCCGGACTGGCCTCCCACGCCCTGACCAGGGCCGCCACCCTCGGCCCCATCCCCGACGGGATGACATTCGCCGAGGCGGCCACCTTCCCGGTCGCCTACCTCACCGTCCACCGCACCCTGGCCGACGAAGCCAGGCCGATGCCCGGCGAAACCCTGCTGGTGCACGGCGGAGCCGGAGCCGTCGGCCTGGCCGCCCTGCA
Source organism: Streptomyces orinoci (assembly GCF_003121295.1). Taxonomy (GTDB): domain Bacteria; phylum Actinomycetota; class Actinomycetes; order Streptomycetales; family Streptomycetaceae; genus Streptomyces; species Streptomyces orinoci. Next base: position 21,920 of record NZ_PHNC01000021.1, on the reverse strand, counting down.
GTGCGCCCGGACCCTGGGACTGCGCGTCATCGCCACCGCCGGCACCGAGACCAAACGCGATCTGCTGCGCACCCTCGGCGTGGAACACGTCCTGGACTCCCGCAGCCTGGACTTCGCCCCCCGGGTACGCCAACTCACCGATGGCCGGGGCGTCGATATCGTCATCAACTCCCTCAGCGGCGAGGCCATCGCACAGAGCCTGGACCTGCTGCGCCCCAACGGCCGCTTCATTGAACTCGGCAAACGCGACATCTTCCTCAACAACCCGCTGCTGCTGCGCCCGTTCCACCGCAGCATCACCTTTATCGGCTTCAACCTCGACAGCATCATCTTCGACCCCGTCCGCGGCCCCCGCCTGCTGCTGGAAACCGCGGCGCGGGCGGCCACCGGGCAGTACCGGCCGCTGCCGCACACCGTCCACCCCGCGGCCCGGGTGGACGAGGCATTCCGGCTGCTCCAGCACTCCCGCCATGTCGGCAAGGTGGTGGTCGCCCTCGACCCGCTGGACGAACCGGTACCGGTCGAACCCGCCCCGCAGGTACCCGAGTTGGACCCGGAGGGCACCTATCTGATCACCGGCGGGCTGGGCGGCTTCGGCGCCGCCACCGCCCACTGGCTCGCCGACCTCGGCGCCCGCCACCTCGCCCTGGTCAGCCGCCGGGGCGCCGAGGCCCCGGAGGCCCCGGACGTCCTCCAGCGGCTCGCCGGACGCGGGGTGCGGGCCACCGCCCACGCCGCCGACGTCACCGATGAGACCGCCATGCGCCAGGTGATCGCCGCCGTGGACGCCACCGGGCATCCGCTGCGCGGAGTGGCCCACTGCGCCATGCACCTGGACGACGCACCGCTGGCCGCCCTCACCGACGAGCGGTTCGCCGCCGTATTCGCCCCCAAGGCCGCCGGGGCCGACGTCCTGGACCGCCTCACCGCCGGCCGGCAAATCGACCTGTTCCTGCTCTACTCCTCGGTCACCGCGGCCACCGGCAACCTCGCCCAGGCCCCCTATGTCGCCGCCAACGCCTACCTGGAAGCCCTCACCCGGGCCCGCCGCCGCGCCGGACGCCCCGGCACGGCGCTCGCCTGGGGGCCGGTCGCCGACACCGGCTATGTCGCCCGCACCGGCCTGGGAGCCACCATGACCGGCCTCGGCTTTGAACCCATCACCTCCGCCGAGGCGTTCACCGCCGCCGGCCACCTCCTCGCCACCGGCACCGATGTCGCGGGCGTCGGCCGCTACCGGTGGGGGCGCGCCCGCCGACTGCTGCCCGCCCTGGCCACCCCGCGCTACAGCGGCCTCGTCCCCGCCGCCGGTATGACGGACGCGGACGAGAGCCGGGAGGAACTGCTGCGCTCCCTGGCCGCGATGAGTCCCGAGGACGCCGTCCGCGCCATCACCGACGCCCTGGCCCGGCACCTGGCCGGCGTCCTGCATATCGACCCCTCCGAACTGGACCCCGACCGCGGCCTGGAGGACTTCGGCGTGGACTCCCTGATGGGCGCCGAGTTCATCCTGCAGGCCCGCGAATACTTCGGCATCCATATCCCGCCCGGTGAACTCATGGGCAGCGGACGCACCCTGACCCACTTCGCCCGCCTGATCCATCAGCGCCTGGGCATCCATGCCCAGGGCGGAGCCTCACCCGCGCCGCGGTGACGCGGTCACCGGCTTCCCTTCCGCCCAGGGCCGGTTGAGCCGCGCCGCGGCCCAGCCGGCCAGCCGGGCACGGTCGATCTTCGCCGCGTGGCGGTGGTCCACCGGCAGCGACCGGTGGAAGAGCACCGGCGCCGCCCCCGTCACCGGCAGCTCCAGACCGTCCAGCACCTCCGCGATGGCCCGGCGCACGGCCGCGCGGCCGGCCCGGGACACCCCGCGCTCCAACTCCACGACCAGCACCGGTTGTTGCGCGGCAGCCGGACCCACCCCCACCAGCGCGCTGCGGCGCACCCCGGGCACGGTATCGAGGGCCGGTTCCACCTGCTCGGTGCAGAGCGGGCCCTGCGGCGTACACAGCCGGTGCGCCAGCCGTCCGTAGAACCAGATACGGCCCTGTGCGTCCAGCCGGCCCACATCGCCCATGCGATGCCCGGCCACACCGTCCGCCATCACCGGCTTGGCCGCCAGAGTGTCCGCCGGATCCAGATAGGCGGGGCTGACATTGGGCCCCGAGACGGCGAGTTCACCAACCGTACCGTGGGGGTGGTCCGCACCGTCCGCGTCCAGCGGCAGCACGCGCACCGTGACGCCCGGCAGCGGGCGGCCCAGGCAGACGCCCCGCCCCGCGAGCGTGGCCGCCCGCAGCGGCAGCAGCTCCCGGTGGTCGGCCATGCTCACCGGCAGCGCCTCGGTGGCCCCGTACACAGTGCCCACCACGGCCTCGGCGGGCAGGCACACCCGCAGCCGGTCCAGAACCGGATAGGGCAGGGACGCACCGAAGGACAGCACCTGCCGCAGCGTCGGCAGGGGCGTCAGCGTACGCAGGCAGTACCGCGCCAGACGGTCCAGCAGCGCGGGCGAGCCCAGCAGCACCCCGGCACCCGTGCCGTTCACGGCCCGCGCCAGGTCGCGGGCCCGGACCCGGGTGGGACGAGTGAGGTGGAGCCGGGGGACCACCGTGGTGGCGCCGCAGAACGGGCCGAGCACCGCGGCCGGCACAAAGGCGGCGACAACGGTCCGCCCGGCCAGGGCCAGGCTCTCCGGCAGCGTCCGGAGCTGAGCCTGCACCGTGCCATGCCGGTAGAGGACCCCCTTGGGCGGCCCCGTCGCACCGGAGGTGAACACCACCATCGCCGGGGCCTCGTCCGGCATCACGGTCATCTCCCGCCAGGGGACCGCGGATTGCCGCAGCCGTCGCAGGGTCCGGCCGGGCCACAGCGGCCCTCCCGCCACCAGACGGTGCCGCACGGCATCCCCGCCCCAGCCCAGCAGCCGCCCGGCGAGATGGGCGAGCGGCTCGGCCAGCAGGGCGTCCGGCGCCGCGGCCGTCAGACAGCGTCCCATCATCCGCACCGGCAGCGACCCATCGACCAGCACCGGCACGGCACCCATGCCGGTCAGCGTCAGCACACAGGTGCCCAGTTCCACCGGGTCCCGGGTCAGCACGGCCACCCGGTGCCCGGGCCGGATCCCGGCATGCCACAGCGCCGCGGCCGTGGTCAGACTCAGCGCGGCGGCCTGGGCATTGGTGAGCGTCGCGAACTCCCGCCGCCCCCGCGGATAGCGCAGACAGGCGCCGTCGGGCGCGTCCCGCAGCGCGCGCAGGACGGTACGGGCCAGCGGGGCCACGGCGGACACCTCCGGGGCGGTGGGGGCCGACCCTTATGAGCATGAGGACGGCGCCGCCACCACGGCATCACCTACATGAGTGATTCGGGCACGCCCCGGCGCGGGGCGATCGGCCGCCGGGCATGAACTCCCCGTCGGATAAGCGTGGTTGGCATCACTCTTGATCACTGCCATTGATCACCGCATGAAAGGCCACCCCGTGTACGCAGCCGCAGCAGACCGCTCCCACTGGCCCGACTACCCCTTCACCGCACGGTGGTTCACCCACGCCGAGGGCCGGCAGCACTATGTGGACGAGGGCACCGGCCCCCCGGTCCTCATGGTGCACGGCAACCCCTCCTGGAGCTTTGTCTGGCGCCATCTGATAGCGGAACTGCGCGATGCCTACCGGTGCATCGCCCCGGACCTGCTCGGCATGGGCCTCTCCGACCGCCTCGCCCGGCCGCTGCCCGCCCTTCTGGCCGGATACCAGATCGCCGCACTCGACGACCTGGTCCGCCATCTGACCGGCGAACACCAAGTGCCGCGGCATGGTTGGACGGTGGTGGCCCATGACTGGGGCGGACCCATCGCGCTGGCCTGGGCCTGCCTGAACGCGGAGCTGGTGGACCGTGTGGTGGTGCTGAACACCGCCGTGTTCCGCTTTCCCCAACAGGGCCTGCCGCCCTGGTGGTTCCGTCTGCTGCGGCTGCCCGTCATCAGCACCCTGGCCGCCCACCACACCCCGGGCTGGGTCCAGGGCGCCGTCCGCCTGGGGGTCACCACTCCGCTGCCCCCGCCGGTCCGCCGGGCCTTCACCGCCCCCTATCGCCGCCCGCGGGACCGCGCCGCGCCGGCCCGCTTCCTCCGCGATGTCCCGCTCACCCGCCGCGACCCCGGCTGGGCGCTGCTGACCGTCGTCGAACGGATGCTGCCCGCCCTGGAACGGAAACCCATGCTGGTCGGCTGGGGCATGCGCGACCCGGTCCTCCGGCCCGTCCTGGCCGACGCCTGGCAGCGGCGCTTCCCGCACGCCCGGGTGCTGCGCTACCCCCGGGCGGGCCACTATGTCCTGGAGGACGCCCGCGCCCAACTCATCCCGGCCATCCGACAGTTCCTCGACAGCACCGGAGAGCGCAGATGAACGTCCTGGTCACCGGGGGAAGCGGCTTTCTGGGCAGCGCCGTGTGCCGGCAGCTGGCCGCGGCCGGACACCACGTCAGGTCGCTGCACCGCCGCTTCAGCGAGCCCCTGGCCGTACTGGGCGTCGATCAGCGTCTGGGCGACATCCGCGATCCGGACGCCGTGCGCCGCGCCACCGCCGGCTGCGAGGCGGTGGTGCACACCGCGGCCCGCGTCGGCACCTCCGGGGACCCGGTGCCGTACCGCGAGGTCAATGTCACCGGCACCCGTCACATCCTGGACGCCTGCCGGCGCCATGGCATCGCCACTCTGGTCCACACCTCCAGCCCCAGCGTTGTCTTCGACAACACCGATATCGACGGCGGCGATGAATCCCTGCCCTATCCGCGCCGGCCCCTCGGCCCCTACTCCGCCACCAAGCTGGCCGCCGAACGCCTGGTCCTGGCCGCCAATGGGCCGGAGCTGGGCACCGTCGCCCTGCGCCCGCACTGCGTCTGGGGGCCGGGCGACCCGCACTTCGCCCCCCGGCTGCTGCGTGCCGCCCGTTTCGGTGTCCTCCCCCTGGCGGGCGGCGGTCACAAACGCATTGACACCGTCTATGTGGACAACGCCGCCCATGCCCATCTGCTGGCCCTGGACCGGGTGCGGCCCGGGTCCCCGGCGGCGGGCCGGCCGTACTTCATCACCCAGGGCAGGCCGTGCGGCTTCGCCCGGACTCTGACCGTCTTCTTCCGCGCGCTGGGCCGCAGCCCGCGCCTGCAACCCGTCCCCATCCCGGCCGCCCGCGCGGCGGCCGGGCTCTGCGAGGACGGATGGCGCCTCCTCCGCCTCCCCGGACGGCCACCCCTGGACCGCTGCCTGGTGGCGGGGGCCGCCTACGCCAACTGGTTCGACATCACCGCCGCCCGGACCCACCTGGGATACACCCCGCGGGTCAGTACTCCGGAAGGGCTGGAACGCCTGCGGAGGCACCATGAGGCCGCCGTCAGAAGGGGAAGGCGCCCGCCTCGATGACCTCCCCGCTCCGGTCGCACCAGGCGGTGGAGGTGCCACCCGACAGCGCGCGGTTGCCGAGACGGAAGTACAGGTGGCCGTCGGGCCGGTGACAGATGACGTACTCCCTGAAAGGACTGCCATGGCAAGTGATCGACGCACCATGGCCGTTGGCGCCCCTCAGATACCGCCAGGCGTCACAGGAGAACGAGGATGTGCGGGGGGTGCCGGAAGCGGAAGCCGCGGCCGCGGGCGACGCGGCACTCACCGCGCCTCCGCCCGCGAGGGCGAGGAACAGGGCGGTGGCCGCGGCGCGATAGCGGATTCTCATGTGCCCTCCTGTCGATGCCGTGCTCGATCGATGCGGACCGGGACGCTACCGGGAGAGGGGAGCACCCGGTAGTGCGGCAAACGGAGTTGGCCGGGAAGCGCCGCGTTGTCCGTTTCGACTGCTGATCCAGGCTGGGATCGTGCCGGTTTCAAGCGACCAGCGCTACCCCGGAGCGCGGGCTCTGCGCAGGCCTCCTGTGATGCAGCTCACCGGTAAAGGGTGACAGGGCGTTGTCGCACACGTCTGCGATGCTCCATGGCATGACGATCACTGATCAGGACTGCCTCGCCGAAACCCTTGCCTTCAACCAGGAATTCGCGGCCGCCGCCGCGAGCCGCCCGGCCCGGGAGGGGGCGCCGGACGCAGCCACGATGGCCGCCCTGCGGCGCAACCGGCTCGGTGGCGACGCTCCACCGGAGCGGCTGCCGCACGGCCAGGACCGCGTTCTCGCCGATGGACCGAGAGCCCGGGTATTCGTGCCCGACCGGGTCGAAGGCGTGTATTTGCACATACACGGCGGCGGCTGGTCATTCGGCTCCGCGGATGGGCAGGACGACAAACTGTGGCGGATCGCCGAACACGCACGGCTGGCCGTGGTCAGCGTGGATTACCGCCTCGCGCCGGAACACCCGTTCCCCGCCGGGCCCGACGACTGCGAAGCCGCCGCCCGGTGGCTGGTGGACCACACCGCGGCCGAGTTCGGCACCGAACGCCTGCTGATCGGCGGCGAATCGGCCGGTGCCCACCTGAGCGTCCTGACCTTGCTGCGCCTGCGCGACCGGCACGGCATCACCGGCGCCTTCCGGGCGGCCCACCTGATGTTCGGCCCCTATGACCTGTCGATGACACCGAGCCAGCGGTCATTCGGCGCCAAGCGGCTGCTGAGCAACACCGACAGCCTGCGCCGGACCTATGAACTGTTCACCCCCGGTATGGGGGCCGAGCAGCGCCGCGACCCCGAGGTCTCACCGTTGTTCGCCGACCTCTCCGGTATGCCACCCGCCCGGATGGTCGTCGGCAGCGAGGACCCGCTGCTGGACGACTCGCTCTTCCTGGCCCAGCGATGGCAGGCGGCAGGCGCACCGGTGGAACTCGGCGTTGTCGCGGGCGCGATGCATGGCTTCACCTTGTTCCCGCTGACCGTCACCGAGCGCGAACTGCGCCGCGAGCGGGAATTCCTGGCCGCCGCCGGACGGTAGCGTCACCGGTATGAACCGCAGTACCCGGCTCTATGCCCTGGTGGAAGAGTTGCGCGCGGCAGCGCCACGGCCATTGACGGTCGCGGCGCTCGCCGCGCGATTCGAGCTGAGTAAGCGCACGGTGCAGCGCGACCTCCAGGCGCTGATGGAGGCCGGTGTCCCGGTGCGCTGTGCGACCGGGCGGGGCGGGGGCTGGTCGGTCGATCCGGAAATGACCCTGCCGCCCATCCATTTCACCGCCGAGGAGGCCTCGGCCCTGGTCGGCGTTCTCGCCGCGGCCGACGCCTCCGCCCTCTACGCCGGAGCGGCCCGTACGGCGGCGCAGAAGATAGCGGCCTCGATGACCGGCCACGCCTCGGCGGCGGCCGGAAAACTCGCCGCCCGGATCGTTGCCCTGCCCTCGCCGTCCGACGCCACGGTTCGTGCCACGGTGGAACGGGCCATCACCACCAACACGGTGCTGCGGCTGTCCTACACCGACGCGACAGGGCGCCGGAGCGAACGCGTGGTGGAACCGGCCGGACTGCTCACCGCCGGCGGCCGGTGGTATCTGATCGCCTGGTGCCGCACCCGACAGGCAGGCCGCGGCTTCCGGTTCGACCGCATCACCGCGGCGGTTCCCACCATGGAGCGGGCGCAGCCCCGCGACCTGACCGCTCTGCTGTATGGATCGGCCGCGGCGGGTGCGGTCCGCCCGGATACGCTGGCTCCGCTCACCCCCGGCACCACGGTGTCTACAGTGGCAACAGAGGCTCCAGGGAACGCAGTTGGCGGCGGATCTCATCCAGCGCCACGGTCCGGTCGCGGTCCAGGACGAGGTAAATGAAGATACCGCCCTCGCGCAGCCGGGGCAGGGGCCGGATCATATGCAATTCCCGGTCCAGCGTGATCAGGATGTCCTCCACGCTGTCGGGGGGGTAGCCGAGAAGCTCCAGGGTGTACAGCTTGGCGCGCATGACATCGCTGTCCCCATAGGCGACTTTGTCCATATCCAGCCCGCTGCCGCGGTCCAGCGAGCCCAGAACCCTGCGCTGCTTGAAATCGACTATCGCGACTCCGGTGGCTCCGCTGATCGCCAATGCCTTCTCCAGGGCAGTCTCAACGGTGTCCATCGGTGCACGACCTCCTTGAAGCAGCAACCTGAGAGGGCGCAGTGATGCCCGGGCTTCCAGGCTGCTCGCTGCTCAGAGCTTGCACGTTAGCGGAGATGACACACCTCACGCACCGGCCGGAGCTTCACCGGCAGCGACCGTGGAGGTCCGGTGTCCGCGCTCGGCCGCACCGCGGCCGGCCGGCCGGGCACCGCCCGACCATGTCCAAAACGTTTCGGTCACCTTGCGGTCCGTGGCCCGCTGAAACGGAATCCGCCCCGGTTCCCGATGCCACACGTATGAGCTGCGCGGCGCAGCACTCCTTGGGACAAAGGGTGATTGCTGCCGATGGCGGCCGAGACTGGCCGATTCTCCCCCATGGGGGTCGCGCGTCACGCGTGGTCTCCCTAGCTTGCTGATGGCCGGATCGCATAAGTGAGGGTCCGGCAAGCGATGTACACGGCAGTCACCTCAAGGGGGACCATGCTTGACGTGCTCCCTGAGTCTGAGGTTCAGGGGTTCCGGCCTGGGTCGGCTGACCTTTCCGGGGGCTTCCTGCTTCACCGCGCTGTGCCGGGGCTTTCGCCCTGGTCTTACCGGCGCTCCACGAGGCGTTTAGGGTCTCCGCCCGTCCGGCGGCGACGATGCGGCGTCCTTCGACGAGGATATTGCGGGCCGCGTTGTGGTCGCGGTCGTGCACGGTGCCGCACCCACCGCACGTCCATTTACGGATGTGCAGGGGTTTGGGGCCGTCCCGGAATCCGCAGGCCGAGCAGATCTGCGAGGACGGGAAGGCACGGTGCACCTTGGCGAAGATGCGGCCGTGCCTGGCCGCCTTGTATGCCAGCATCCGCACGAACGCCGACCATCCCGCGTCATGCACGGACTTGGCCAGCCGGGTGCGGCCGAGGCCGGACACCGCGAGGTCTTCCACAAACACTGCTTGGCTGTCGCGAATGATCTGTGTGGATACCTTGTGGTGCCAATCCCGGCGCCGGTCGGCCACCTTGGCATGCTGGCGCGCGACCTTGATGCGAGCCTTCGCCCGGTTCTTTGACCCTTTGGCCTTGCGGGACAGCTCCCGCTGAAGGCGCTTGAGTTTCTTCTCCGCCCGGCGCAGGAAGCGCGGGCTGTCGATCTTCCGGCCGTCGGAGAGGACGGCGAAGGCGGACAGGCCCAGGTCGATACCGGTGTCAGTCTGTGCCCGGGGGAGGATGTCGGGTGCGGTGTCCACGACGAAGCTGAGGAAGTACCGACCGCAGCTGTCCTGGGTGACGGTCAGGGACGTCGGCGCGGCCGGAAGCCTGCGGGACCATCTGACCTTGAGATTGCCGACCTTGGCCACGTACACCGTGCCGTTGTCCTTCAGACAAAAGGCGTTGGTGGTCAGGCGGATCGACTGACGGGTGTCCTTCTTCGACTTGTAGCGGGGCGGACCCACCTTGTGGCCCTGCCGCTTGCCCCTGATGCTGTCGAAGAAGTTCTTGTACGCGGCGTCCAGATCCCGCAGGGACTGCTGCAGAACAACCGCCGAGACCTCGGCGAGCCAGGCACGTTCCTCGGTGCGCTTGGCCTGGGTGATGCGCAGCCGGGACAGCTCCGCCGACGTCACATACGGCAGCCCCGCCGCATGCGCCTCCTTACGGTCACGCAGGCAGTCGTTCCACACCACCCGGGCACACCCGAACGCCCGCGCCAGCGCCCGACGCTGACAAGTATCCGGATAGGAACGGTAGTTGTAGCGCAACTGCACAGCCACGACCCTACCGACGATTGGCCTTATGGAGGGGCAGAACGACTAAAGTGCGTCCCGCCGGATACGCCAGGAGTTCACCGGCTGCGTTAACCACGCCAGCATGCACGGGCACCTGTGGTCGCCTTCGTACTTCTCGGTTTCATGCGGCGGGCGCCGTGGGCGATCGTCTGCCAGTACATCGAGGGGCAAAAACGTCCGCTCCAGCCTGCGGGTCAGATCAGTGCAGTCCTGGGATGCGTTTCATCCCCGGAGTGCCATCGTCGAGCGCGCCGTGACCGTCCCGGCCCACGACCTCAGGCCGACCCGGTGCAGGGCCGGCCCACCTTCTCCACCGGCCTTCCGGGCGAGAACCCGGATTAGGCATGTGCCAAGTGCTGCCGCGGGCTGGTTACGTGGCCCCTCCACGAGGCCCGGAGAGCCGCTTGTCAGAGGGCGGTGCGAGGATAACGGCGCGTACCGGCAGACGACCGGGGCGAGGACATGGCAGATTTCGAGTGGTCGGAGGCGGCATGGCCAAGGAATTCCAGGTGACTTACGACTGCGCCGACCCGGGCGCACAGGCGGCTTTCTGGGCCGAGGCACTGGGCTATCGCGTCCAGCCGCCGCCCGAGGGCTTCCCCGACTGGACGGCCGCGCTCATGGCCTGGGGCGTGCCGCCCGAGCACCACAACGACCGCTCGGCCATCACCGATCCGGACGGCAACGGGCCGCGGGTGTTCTTCCAGAAGGTCCCGGAGGGAAAGACCGCGAAGAACCGTGTGCACCTCGATCTGCGCGCGGCACCCGGACTGACCGGGGAGGAGCGGATGGCCGTGCTGGAGAAGGAGGCCACCAGGCTGGAGGGGCTGGGCGCGAAGCGGCTCTACCGGCTTGAGCCCAATGGCATCGACGAGGGAATGATCGCGATGGCCGACCCGGAGGGAAACGAATTCTGCCTGGACTGAGGGCAGGGCGCCGGCTGTGCCCTGGCGCGATGAGCCGGGCCCCTATCCCGAGCGTCGCTCGCAGGTGACGTCCATGGACGGCAGACGACCGCCGGCGAGGTAGGCGTTGACCGTCGCATCGACACACCGGCTGCCGAAGACCCCGTAGAGCGCGTGCTGGTCCGCGCCGCGGAGGGTGACCAGTCGGGAGGCGGGCCACATCCGGCGCACCTCCCGAGCGCCCTGGTAGCCGGTGCGCGGGTCGCCGGTGGCGTTGACCAGCAGGGCCGGCAGGTCGTTCCTGATGGTGGTCGGGCGCTCGCGCGGCGGGTCCCAGAACGCGCATGGGCCTATGTTGTTGGCGACGGGGCCGAGCAACGCGTCCCGCTTACGGGCCCGTTGGACATCGCGCCAGTATGTCCGAGGGTCGCGGGGCGCGGCCACATCACCGCACAGGATCGCCGACTGGACACTGCCATAGGCGGAGTCGGAGCCGGTCAACAGGGAATCGAGCGTGCGGGCCAGCCATGGGGAGGGCGTGATGTGCCGGCCGTCGGCGGCGCGCCGCAGGTCCCGTATGGCCTGGGCGAAGTCTCCGTACGCCGCGTCATTGTCCTGGGAGAGGCCGTTGAAGACGATGACGGGCAGCACCTGATCGTCCACCCGGTGGCCGCCGGCCCGCAGCGGTGTGCGTCCGGCCGTCGCCTGGAGGCGGTCGATGACCGCCAGCACCGTGGCTCGGGTGCGGCCCAGACCGTAGGCGGTGTCATGGGCGGCCGCCCAGGCTGCCCAGTCCTCGAGGGCGTGCCGGTTGGCCGGTTCCATGCCGCGCATCAGCCGTGGGCCGTAACGGGCCGGGTCGATGACGCCGTCGAGGACGACGCGGTCGGTGCGGCCGGGGAACATGGAGGCGTAGACCTCGCCCAGGTAACTGCCGTAGGAGTAGCCGAGGTAGGAGATCCTGCGCTCGCCGAGCGCGGCGCGGATGACGTCCATATCGCGTGCGGTGTTGCGAGTGGTGACAAAGGGCAGCACCGCCCCCTCATGGGCACGGCAACGGCGGGCGAGCTCCCTGGCGAAGGCCGTCGAGCGGTCGAAGGCGGCACGGCCGTTGCCCGCACCGCGGAGGAAGGTGCCGGTGGGCCAGTGGCAGTCCAGTGGGGTGCTGCGGCCGACGAAACGGGGGTCCACGCCCACCACGTCATAGCGTTGGCCGACCTGCCGCATGGCCTTGCGCACCCAGGGCGGGTCGCCGATCGTCGGCCCGCCGGGGCCGCCGCTGTTGAGCAGCAGCGCACCGATGCGATGGGCGGTGTCGGTGGCCCGGATCCGCGAGAGGGCGACGGTGATCGTACGGCCGCCGGGGTCGGCGTAGTCCAAGGGGACGGTGACATCGGCGCATTGGGCGCCCGCCCGCTGGAGCTCCTTGCCGGTGTCGTCGGACGGGCCGAGCACACAGCTCTTCCATGTGAGGTGCTGACCCTGGTAACGGGCGAGGGGACCGGTGCCCCCGTCACCGGGCTGGGCGGTGGCGGGCGGCGCGGCGAAGGCGACCGCCCCGGTGAGGCACAGGGCCGTCACCATCGCGGTACGCGCCGCAAACCGGTGCAAACCACTGGAAGCGGAACGGCGGGCGCGGGACGCGGCGGCGGCGAGAGTGAAGCCGGTCATGCGGTAGTAGCCCTTTCATAAGCGCTGCCCTCGCAGAGGGACTTGTCGATGACATCCAGGAAGTCCTGTTCGGCCTGGAGAGTGGCCGGTGTTTCGTTCAGGGCGGCGGCCACGCTGCGGCCACCGGGGCCGACGGCGATCAGCGCCCGGTGGCCCCCGGGCACCGTCCCCGCATGCCCCCACCACATGCCGCCGCAGGACAACGGTGAGGCGATCAGCCCCAGTCCATAGCGGGCGCCGGGCCATAGCCGGTCGGGGTCGGCGGCCACCGTCCGCCGCATCTGGGCCAGTTGGGCCGGGGGCAGCAGACGGCCGCCGAACAGGGCGGTGGCGAACCGCGTCAGGTCGGCCGGTGTGGAGACCAGAGCGCCGCCGACACCGCCGAAGGTGGTGTTCCAGTCGGTGCCATCGACACGGTGGCCGTCACCGGAGGTGAAGTAACTGTGCGAGTGCGGTCCTTGGATGGAGGTGGTGTCGCCGGGCCAGTAGGTGTCGCGCAGCCCGAGGGGAGCGATGATGCGGCGGTTGATCTCCGCTTCGGGGGTGCGGCCGGTGACCTGCCGGACGATCAGGCCGAGGACAAGGTAGTTGGTGGTGGCGTAGTGCCAGCTGCCGCGCGGGCGCGGCAGTTCCAGGGCACGGGCAACGAGGTCACGCGGCTCGAAGTGGCGGTAGCGCAGCCGTTCGGGATGCTCCCATTCGGGGGCCTCGAGGTAGTCGGGCAAGGCGCTGGTGTGCTGGAGCAGTTGGCGTACGGTGATCCGGCGGCCGTCGTGGCCATGCTGCCGGATGAGCCCCGGCAGATGGCGATCGACGGTGTCATCCAGGGAGAGCCGGTGCTCGGCGACGAGCTGCAGGACGACCGTCGCGGTGAAGGTCTTGGTGACGCTGCCGATACGCAGCCGGTCCGCGGTGTTCATCCTGCGGCCGGTGCGCAGATCGGCCGCTCCGGCCGCCTCCGCCCAATGCCCGCAGGGCGCACCCGGGTTGGAGTCGGTGACCAGGACCCCGGCTCCGGCGATCCGGTCGCGGTCGGTGAGAGCGCGCAGTGCCCGGCGTACCTCCTGGTGCGTACCGCAGGAGCCGGTGGAGTGCGGGACCGGCGCCGGCGCGGCGGCCGAGACCGGCCCGGTGACGGCCAGCAGCAGGGCCGCCACCGTGGCCGCGAGGCAGATGCGTCTGCCGGGACGGGAGTTCGGTGACTTCGGTGAGTTCGGTAAGAAGGTCGGCATGTGACAGCAGGCTAGGGACGGGCCGCTGGTGGATCACTCGGGTTGGCAGGTCTATCGGGGGTGAGGAAAACCCCACCATGGGACTTCCCGGAGCGCGACCGCCCGCCCACCCACCGGGTCAGCGCCAGAAGTCACCGTTGACGGTGAGGTAATGAGCGGTGGCCGGGCATCTGTCGCGGGCTTCGAAGTGCAGGAAAGCCTCGCGCTGGGTGAGTTCGCCACAGCTGTGCCGCTTCTGCAGAGCGGGAGTCATAAATCGGGTAACCCGCTCCACTTCCTGCTTGAGGATGGGAAATTCGGGCCCCGGCGAGCCACAGGTCACCGTGAGTTTCGACGGTGCGGCGGCCGACCTGGAGACACGGCAGTCGGCTGACTCCGCGTGCGAGACGGCCGGGGCGGCCAGTACAAGGAGAGCGGCGGTAGCGAGAGCGGCTCCTGCCTTTGCGGGGAGAGAGCGAAGGTTCATCGGTGAGTACTCCTTGTATTTGAGGGGAGAGGGGGTGCTGTCTGCCTCCGGTTAAACGAAGCGGGAGTGGACAGGTGGCGGCAGCATTTGCGCAGTGGCGCTTCAATGGCTACGAGCAGGGGAGAGTCATGGCCCGTAGGGCGCCGTAGCGGCCGGCCACCATATGGCGGCCGGTGGACGATGACATTCGGTCCACCAAGGACCCTGGCCCGGCGGTGAGTTGGCAACCCGGTTGTGCTGGACAAGCGTCGGTGGCCGACCGCGACCCGATATCCTCGGCAAGGTGACGAGCCAACCCCAGACGGCCGGTCGGTACGCCCGCGGCCCGGTCGGCAAGGCGGAAACCCGGCTGATCGTACTGCGAGGCACTCCGTTTCCGGGAAGACCTCGGCCGCCGTAGGCATCCGCCGGCGTTATGGCCGCGGCATTGCCATTGTCGGACAGGACACCTGCGCCGCGTCCTTCTCAAGGACCCGGACAGGCCCGGCGGCGCCAACATCGGTCTTACGATCTTGGGGGCAATTGAGTTGAGGGCAGGCTGGTCTGGGGGTTCGGCTGGTGGGTGATTCAGCGGGCCGTCCTGCGGACGGGCACCAGGGCGGTGCTGGCGCGTCGTCGGCGGGCTTCTTCGGCGGGGCGGAGACCTGATCGGGGAACTCGTTCGCCAGGCTCCGGTAGCCATCGTCGACCTCGGCTTTTACCCCGGGATGCTGACGGAATTACTCGGCGATGCCTTCGCTGCGCACACAGGTCTGGTCGTGCATTCGGCCCGGCCACACGATCCCGGACAGCGGGATGCGGCCCTCATGGTCGCTGAACGATGCACACCTCCTAGGAAGTGAGACACCCATGGCACCGTACGACGTCAAGCGTGAACGGAAAGAGTTCTACGCGCCCAAGAACACGGCGTGGGCCGTCGTGGACGTTCCCGAACAGCAGTTCATCGCCATCGACGGTAGGGGCAACCCCAACACGGCGCCCGCCTATGTCAGCGCGGTCGAGGCCCTCTACGCGGTCGCCTACACCCTCAAGTTCGCCAGCAAGCACACGGCGGACGGCGACTTCGTCGTCGCTCCGCTGGAGGGGCTGTGGTGGGCGGACCGGCCCGAAGCCTTCACCACCCGGGCCAAGGACACCTGGAAGTGGACCATGCTCATCACCATGCCCTCCTGGATCACCAGGAAGATGATCGAGGACGCCCAGCAGACCGCGCTGGCCAAGAAGAAGAACCCCGCGATCTCCCAGCTCCGGCACCTCACCCTTCACGAAGGCCCCAGTGCCCAGGTGCTGCACATCGGCTCCTACGACGACGAGGCACCCGTGCTCCGCGAACTCCACCACACTTACCTCTCCGCCAACGGCCTGCGGCCAACGGGCCTGCACCACGAGATCTACCTCAGCGACCCCCGCAAGACCGCTCCCGAGAAGCTGAAGACCATCCTGCGCCAGCCAGTCGAGGACCTCGACAGGTAGGCCCTGGTGCCCGGGTGCGGCACGCCGTGCACCCCCTGCCGTTGCTGACCACGTGCTTCGGGCGTTCGGTATGAGGATGTCCGACGACGTCATGTGGTGGCGGCCCGGTTCACGAGCCCGACCGCCGCCGAGGTCGGAGAAGCGGAATTGCGCTCCTGGTACCGGCCGCACGACCTGCTGCCCGGGGGCGTCGAGACCGTCATCCCGGCGGACAGCTCCTTGGCCGAGACCGTGGAGCGGGTGATGCGGGAATCCGGGCTCGCTGCCATGGCGGACCGCGACAACGGCATTCGGAGTGCGACGACTTGAGGGAAGGTTCCGTCGATGAGCCGCTGCCGGGGCGCACCAGCCGTTGCCAGGGTCTGCCGGCGTACGGCCGCGCATGCCCGCCAACGGCGGCGGGTACGAGCCCTCTCGTACCAGGGCGTTGCGGAAGTGACTCAGGAACGAGGGGTGTTGGACGTGATTAGAAAGCTGCAGGCGGTCGCGCTGGACTGTGCCGATCCGGTACGGCTCGCCGAGTTCTACGCGGAGTTGCTCGGCGGCCGGGTGGTCGCGGACCCGGAGAATCCTGGCTGGGTAGAGGTGCATGGGTTCGAGGGGACGCCGCTGGCCTGCCAGCGGGTGGACGGCTACCGGCCGCCCGAATGGCCGGGCCGGCAGCACCCGCAGCAGCTGCACCTGGACTTCGACGTGGACGACCTCGAAGGGGAGGAGAAACGAGCGCTCGCCCTCGGCGCGACCGTACTGGAGCGAACGGACCGGATCCGCCCGGGGGCCAACTGGCGGGTGTACGCGGACCCGGCGGGCCATCCGTTCTGTCTCTGCCTCCACTGAGGCCCTTGCGCAGGACGGTGCCCGCGGTTGGTCAGGGCCCGATGAGCAACCAGGTCACCAATACGGCGTTGAGCTCCGGATGGAACCGGTTGACCATGGTGAGCCGGCGGCGGCCGGCCCCGGCGGGGCAGAACTCCAGCACATAGTCCTCGGTCCGGTCGTCACGGTTCGGGCGGTGCAATCCCAGTTGTGGCCACCACTCCAACTCGCGGTGAATCGCGGACGCGGTTCGCGACTCGTCGGCGTTCAGCTCCCGCAGCTGCTGCTCGGCCTGGACGGAGTAGCCGACGAACGCCCTGGTCCCGCCGCCTTCCGGCATTTTCCGGCGCAGTTGGGCGGCCGAAACGTCAACCGGCATGGTCAGTGCGGCGACCGCCTCGGGGGCGGTGGCGTGCCGGACGTAGGCGCGGTACTGGGCGGCGAGAGCCTCGACCTGGTCGGGCGGGGTGGTCGCCAGAGCCGTCTCGAATTCGTCCAGCTTTGTCGGTATGCCGAGCTGCGCGAGGCCCGCCAGCGCCGAGCGCACCTCGGGCGGCACCTCGGGCGGCACGGTCTCGCCTGCGGCGGGAGCTTCTTGGGGCGGGGCGCAGTCGATACCGTCGGCCGAATCCCCCAGCGCTTCGTCCACATCGTGGCGGAACTCCTCGTCCACCTCCGCCCGCAGTTCCAGCAGCATGCGGGTGGCCTCCTCGGCGTATTCGCCGCCGATGTCACGCAAGTGGTTCGCCCGAGCCAGCTCGTTCTCCCAGCCGTCGTTGGAGATGTCGTCCCGCCGGATGGTCTCGGCGGCCTCCTCCCGCAGGGACGGATCGATCTCCGCCAGGGTGACGGCGGCCATCCACCGCAGCTGGGCGACCCGGCAGCGCTGCCACCGGCCCGGCAGCGGGTCCGCGATGGTGGCACGCAGCGCGGCGACGGCCTCGTCCCGGTACTCGGGGCCCAGCGCGGCCAGGGCCTGCGCGGCCCAGATACGGTCCTCGTCGAACTCGCCCGGCATCGCGGCCGGACCGCGCAGCCGGTCGGCCAACTGCTCCCGGTAGCGCGGGGCGAACCCGGACAGCGCCTCGGCGATGTGCGATGCCACCGACATCGGGAAGTCGGAGCCCAGAACCACCGACGCCGCGAACTCCTGCTGCGCCTCCCCGGTCGCCCCGAGCCGCCGCGCCGCTTCCCACCGTTCGAGACCCGGCGTGGCGGGATCGCGCAGCGCCCGCCGGAGGGCGAGCAGTTCTCGGCCGGTCAGTCGTTCCATCCGTGCTCCTGGGTTCAGCGTCCGGGAGCCGGAGGCGCCCGAGCGCAGTGTAGAGAACGGTGCCGGCACGGCGACGGCTCAACCGTCGGCCAGTGTTGGCGGTGAACGCATGGCGTGGCGCCGCTTCTTCCGACCGGGCTGGCTTCAGCCGGAGTTGTCCCGGCGGTCTGCGGCGCGGCAAAGGACAGCAGCCGCTGGTTCCCCTGGGCGGGTTCCGCGCTTACCAACCACCCCCCTGGAGGCCGCCCTGCGGAACGGGTCCTGTATAAACATCGACCGGCTGACCTGCCTACTCCCGAGATACGAACAGACAGGCCCAGCCGAACGTCGGCTTCAAGGCCGGGTGAGAGCAATCAGCATTGCGCCGGGTCCGGCGGGTCGGCTCTGCCGCGGCCACTCGATGCGGTCATTCCTGGGCTGTTCCAGGTTGCTCCTCGGCTTCGGCGCAGCCCTTGAGATCAGTGTCGGTTTCCAGGCCGGTGGCCTGGTTCGATGCTCTCCATCCCAGCGTCCACCACGACCGCAAGTTGCCAGGGGGATTGTTGTCCCGCTTGCGCACGACATTTCCCCGGTCTTTATTGGCGTTGCCGTCATCGTCCCAGAGGTAGCCATTGTTGGCCCACCTTGTTCTGAGCGTCACGCTGTCCCCTGTGCGAAGGACGCGTTTGCCCTCGTAGTTCAGCGACTTTCCGGTTGGCACGTTCAGGCCTCCGTTCGCGGAGATGAGCCCACTTGCGGTAATGCCGGCCGTGTTGAGGGTTCCGGCTGTGAGGACCTTGCCGCTGGCCATGCTCAAATCTCCGCGCACCGTGATGGTGCCGTTGGTCGTAGTCGGGTTGATCCACATCGCTTTGAAAGTCTTGGTCGCGGCGACGGTGAGGTCATTGTTGGCGTCGATCGTGCCGTTGGCGGTGAGCGGTTGTTCGAGCGTGAGCTTGCTCTTCAGGGTCACGGTTCCGTCTGACGTTCCGCTCAGTGCCCAGATACGGGCGGTGTGTACTCCGTAGTACGTCCCGGCAGGGCCCGCGGCGACGAAGATGTTCTTGTTTGCGTTGATCGGTCCGTTGGCGGTCAGAGGCACGTCCGCCTCAGTGGTGACCTCGCCCTTGGCGGTGATGGTTTTGTTGGCTGTCAGGGGGCCGTTGGCGGTGAGTGCCCCCTCGCCGACGTTGTCACCGGCCTGGGCGGTGAGCGCGCCGTAGACGGTGATCCGGCCGCCGTACCGAGGGATCTCGATGCCCGCCTTGTCCTGGAACTGAAGGGTGTTCTTGACGCCAACGGTGCCGTCAGCGCTCGGTGCGGCGATGCTTGTGACGGCGATATCGGGCTTGTTCACCCGCACATGAGCGGTCAGGTAGTAATCGCGGCCGTCGAAGGTGGCCTTGAGCCGGAAATCCGTGCTGTCCACGAGCCTGGGCGAGGTCCAACTGCCGCCGCTGACCGCGACGTTCTTCTCGGTGCCGTCCTGGTCCCGGTAGTACATGCGGTAGGTGGCCTGCTCCGTGCCCTTCCAGTTGAGCTGCACGGTGGAGTTGCGGGCGATGGCCACGGTAGCCGGGTGGAAGCTGTCGAAGTAGAAGGAGTCGTCGCGCTTGCTGACCTCGCCGCGCCCCGTGCGCAGGACGAAATCGGCGCCGTTGTTGGAGGTCTCCTCCTCCCAGCCGATGGTCACCGGGCCGGGGCTGCCGTTGGTCTCGATGCCCCAGAGTCGCAGTTGGATGCCCCAGGTGCCATCGAAGGCGGCGGGGCGCAGGTCGTCCGGCTCACAGGTGAAGACGGTCTCGTTGGGGTTCCTGGTGTCTGCCTGCACAACCCATTGGCGTTTGCCGTCCGGGACGGTGAGCTCATATCGGATCAGCGCGGGCTCGCCGGTCAGGGCGGTGGCCTGGCGGCCGGTGGGGATGCGGATGACGAACTTGCGGGAGTGGACAGGCCAGTTGACCGATGGAGCCTTTGACCTGCCGTAGACGAAGGTCAGTTCGGCGTATTCCGGTCTGGCGAAGGTCGAAACCCGCAGCGGATTGGGGTTGGTGGTCAGCTGCGGGAGCAGCAGCATGCCGGAGGAGGCCGGTTCGGCGGGGGTGGACATGGCGGGTGGTGTCTCCTGGGGAGAAGGCTTCAGGCTGCGGAGGAACTGACGGTGCCGGTACGGGGGGTCGGCCCGGCGCCGGTGTCGGTGACGAGGGTGGTGTCCTCCGTGATGCGGACGGTGCCGTCGAGCGGGGTGCTGATGGACACCGTGAGGGTGAGCGTCCAGGTGCCGTCGAAGTCGGCGGGCTCGACGGGTTCCAGGACGATGACGGTGGCGGCCGGGTCGGTGGTGATGGCTTCGGCCGTCCACTGCCGCCCGCGCCGGGGGCCGCGCTCGGCCTCTACCTTGGTACGCAGGATCACCGGTTCGCCCATGGGCATCCGTACGGCCGGGGCGGTGGGCAGGGTGAGGGTGAGGCGCGAGCAGCGAACGGTTGGCGCGGCGCTGTCCCGGGTGGTGGAGCCGACCGCCAATTGAAGGTGGTGCAGCGACAGTTCGCCGGTATGCGCCGGTGCGGCCGGGGAGGTCGTCAGGGTGTAGGGGAGCAGCAGGTCGGTCATGGCCGGGCTCCTTCGGCGGCGGGGGCGGCCGCCTGGCCGGCCGGGTGCAGCTGGAGGTAGCCGGAACGGGCGGCGGGCACGGGCACGTCCGGGTGGTAGAGGTGGTCGGCCTGCTGGATGTCGTGCTCGGTCCAGGCCGGAAGCGCTCCGGCGGTGATGCCGGCCACGGCCAGTGGCTCGGCCCAGGTCCAACTGCCGTGCCGGGCGGCGGGCCTGGGCATGGCGACAGGTGGTACCGGAGCGACTCCAGCGCGGGCCCCCGCCTCCTCCTTGTCCGGGAAACCGTCCGGTGCGAGGAGGGGGTTGAGGCGGAAGGAGGCGCGGATGCGGGCGAGGGCGCGGTGGGTGGCGTCGGCGTCCAGGGCCAGCTCGGCGACGGGCAGGATGTCGGTGGTCGCGTGGACGGCGGTGTGCGGGCAGGCCAGCAGGGTGAGGTGGTGCGTGGCGGGCCGGTCCGCGGGGCGGGCCGGGAGGGTGAGGTGGGCGCCGGTGCCGACGGCGGTGATGTACGGGCTGGCCGGGCCGGCCGGTTCCACGGCGTGCAGACGGGTGTAGTCGGTGGGCTGGTCATGGTCGTCGGCGGCGAAGTAGCCGATCAGGCCGTCCGCGAGGCGGTCGGGGTCGCCGAGCCGGACCGTCCAGCGGTGGTCGGGGTAGTCCTCCTCGGGCGGGTTGAGGGCGTGGTCCCAGGCGGGGTTGGTGAGCGGGGCACCCTGAAGGTCCAGGCCCAGCCGGGTCCGGATGAGGGCGAGGGGGCGGCCGATGAGCCGGGCCGGGGAGCGGTCCTCGGCCGGTGACGGCTCCACGATGTGGTCGAGGGCGGTGTCGATGGTGGCGGTCAGCGCCTCAAAGGCGTCAGGGGCGTGGGCGAGCAACTCGCGGGCGAACATGACGAGATGGGGGTGGGCGGCGGCGAAGCCGGGGTCGTCCGGGTGTGGGAAGGGGGCGTGCGGCAGCGGGTTCCAGGCGGTGCGTGGGGTGTTGTGCGCGTCATGGATCACCCGTAGTTCGCCGAGTGGTTCGCCGTCCGGGCCGTGGACGAGCAGCGTGCGGTCGAGGTGGTTGACCAGCAGCCAGCCGATCACCGGGGAATCCGCGGGATCGCCGGTGGCCTCCAGGCCCCTGGGGGGCTGGGAGGCGGCCGGGGCCACCGTCTCCAGCCGGAGCCTGGCCGGCTGGATGATGCGCGGCGGCAGTTGGATGAACCGCTGCGGGCCCGCCACGCCCTGGTACAGCTCGGCGTCCGGCCGCACGCTGTCCGCCCGGACCGGGGCGAACTGGACGATCTGGGAGTCCACCGGTTCCACCAGACGGCACTCGCGGCCGAAGCGGTCGATGATGACCAGCTCGACGAAGTGGAACTGCCCGCCGCGCACCGGCTGGAAGCGCTGCCGACGACGGTCCTCGGCGCCGTCGGGCACATGGTTGGTCTGGCCCACCTGGGCCACCACGGCCGGGTCGGTGACGGCCTGGGCGGCGCCGTCCTGCTGGATGAGCCAGTCATGGAAGCCGTCCAGCGACTGGGAGAGCACATCCACCTCGGTCAGTGCACCACGCAAGGCCCGCAGCGGGGCGGCCAGTTCGGCGGGGGCGTTGTCGGCGAGGCGCCGGGCCTGCTCGCGCAGCACATGGCGGGTGGCCGGGGTGAGGAAGGCCCGTCCGCCGAACGCGGTCCAGCGCCGGCCGCCCGTGCCGTCGC
>NZ_PHNC01000020.1 GCF_003121295.1 Streptomyces orinoci | reverse complement strand
CCTGCACGGTGCCATCAAGCTGATCCGGCACCACCGGCTCGGCACCGTGCGGACGCACCATGGCAGGGTGCTCGCCCTGGACCCCGCGCACACCCTGGGCGAGCGCGCCGACCCGCTGGACCAGGGCCCGGAGCGGGCCCTGGTCCCCGGCCTGGTCTGTGTCCGCACCCTGGACGAGGCCCTGAAGGCCGCCGAGACCACCGCCTTCTGCGGGCTGGTCGTCCGCGAGCCCGACAGCCACGACCTGGGCCAACTGACCGTACTGGCCGCCCGCTTGCGGTCCACCGGAGCCAAAGTCGCCCTGGACCTCAGCGACTTCGACTTCACCAGCCCCACCTCACCCGCCGCCGCGGCGCTCGGCCCCGACCTGATCGTCAGCGGTGAGTCCCTCACCGGCCACCAGGTCCCCTATGGCGCCTTCACCGGCACCCATGAGGTGTTCTCGCCCTGGGCCGCGCCCGGAACCGCCTTTCTGCACTCCAACACCTATGGCGGCAACACCGTCGCCATGCGCGCCGTCAAGGCGCATCTGCTCCCGCGCTGGGACGCCACCGCCGCCGTGCACCCGGTGCTGGCCGCCGCCGAGCGCGACTGGGAACAGGTGCTGCGCCTGTATGAACGGCACGTCAACCCCGGCACCGTACGGATGCACCGCAAACTGCGCGGCGCCCTGCGGGTGGTGCGGGCCGACGGCGCCCGGCTGACCGTTCAGATGGCCTCCGGCCGCCGCCTGGAGCTGGTGGACGGGCTGTGCGGGGCCGGCCTGGGCGTCAATGGGCACAACCCGGCGGATGCGCTGACCGAGGTGGTCCAGTGCCATGACCCCGGCCATGACTACCTCGCCGAACTGCGTCAACTGCTGGCCAGGGACACCGGACTGGACCACCTGCTGCCCGCCGTCAGCGGCGCCTCCGCCGTGGAGACCGCGCTGACCATGGCGGTACTGGCCCGGCCCGGCCACCGCCGGATGGTGGTCTTCCGGCACAACTACGGCGGCAAGACCCTGGTTTCGCTCAACGCCACCGCCGCCACCCGCACCCGGGCCCCCTTTGGGCCGCTGTACCCGGATGTCCGCTATATCGACCCCTTCGGCCCCCGCGCCGCCGAGGAACTGCGCGCCGAACTCGCCTCCGGCGAGGTGGGGCTGGTCTGGATCGAGCTGGTGCACGGCAGCTCCGACTCCTATGGCCCCATCCCCGGCGAGCTGTTGGACATCGTCTCCGCCGAGCGGGAGCAACGCGGCTTCCTGGTCGGCGTGGACGAGATCCTCACCTCCTACTACCGCTGTGGCACCCGCTTCGCCCACCAGGGCCGGCTGCCCGAGGTGGACCTGATCACCGTCTCCAAGGCGCTGAGCTACGGCTGCTTCCCGATCGGCGCCGCACTGGTCTCGGACGCGGTGTACCAGGCCGCCCGCTCGGCCAACGCTCATCTGGTGGACGAACTGGCCACCCGCCATATCAACCAGCTCGGCGCCCACTTCGCGGTGCAGGCCATCCGGCAGACCGACGCGCTGGGCCTGGAACAGCGGGTGGCCCACCTGTCCAAGGCCGTACAGGACGGCCTGGCCCGGCTGGACCCCGCCTCCCACACCGTGGGCCGGTTCTTCGCCGAAGGGCTGCTGGGCCGGATCGAGGTACTGCCCCCGCGCCCGCTGCGCCGGTTCATCCGGCCCGACGGCGAGCTGATGAGCTTCGCCCTGATGCTCTGGTGGATCACCCGGGCCCGGGCCTTTGTGGTCTATGACATCTTCCTGCTGCCGCTGATCGCCACCCCCGAGGAGATCGAGCAGGTGATGCGGGGCGCCCGCCGGCTCTCCCGTACCGGGCCCTACGCCCTGCTGGCCCAGGCCGCACTGGCCGTTGCGGAGGACCGTGTCCGCGGCGCACTCGCCGCGCGCCTGCCCTTCGCCCGTGGATTCCTCGCCCCCGAGAAGACCAAGGAAAGCGCATGAGTGAGCAGAATGTCGCCATCGTCCGGAAGTTCTTCGACCTCTTCGCCCAGGGGCGCCTGGAGGACATCAAGGAACTGCTCGCGGAGGACTTCGAATGGGTCTACCACGGCCCCAAGTCCCTGCCCTGGGCGGGCACTTACCATGGAACCGAGGGCTTCGACCGCTTCTTCTCGATCGTCCGCGAGCTGATCGAGGTGCAGGAGTGCGACGCCTATGAGTACCTCGACGCGGGCGAGGCGGTGGTGGTGCTGGGCGTCAGCCGCACCCGTATCCGCGCCAATGACGCCCGCTATGAAGCCCAGTGGATGAATGTCTTCCGGATCCGTGATGGGCTGATCTCCCAGTATCTGGACCTCTATGACACGGCCAGCGTCGTCGAGGCGCTGCGGGCCGCCTGATGCGATGAACACCACCACCCCACCGGAACACCGCACCCTGCACGGCTGCTTCGCCGTCCGCGCCCAGGCCCACCCCGACCGCACCGCGATCGTCCACGGCGAACGGACGGTCAGCTACCGGCAGTTGGACGCCTGGGCGCAGGCCATCGCCGCCCGGCTGGCGCCCACCGGCCTGCCCGGCCGTCTGGCCGCCGTCTGCGCCGGCCGGTCGCCCGGCACCATCGCCACCCTGCTGGGTGTGCTACGGGCGGGCGGCGCCTATGTGCCGATCGACCCCCGGCTGCCCGACGCCCGGCTGGCCGCGCTGATCGAGGACTGCGCGCCCGCCGTGGTGCTCGCCGCTCCCGATGACGTCCCCCGGCTGCGTACCCTGCTGCCCGCACACCTGCCCGTACTGCCCATCGGGCAGAGCCTGCCGGAGCCCGCCGTCGCGCCCGCCCCGCCCCAGGACCCCGAGGCGCTCGCCTATGTCATCCACACCTCCGGCAGCACCGGGCGGCCCAAGGGCGTGATGGTGGAGCACCGTTCGGTGCTCTCCCTGGTCCATGGCGTCACCCCCGCCCTGCGCGAGGACGATGTCTTCCTCCAGCTCGCCCCGCTGCATGTGGACCCCTCGGTGATCGAGATCTGGGGCGCCCTGCTCAATGGCGCCACCCTGGTACTGCCCGAGGCCGGCGAGCCCGGCGTGTATGACATCGGCCGGCTGACCGCCCGGCACGGGGTGACCGTACTGCGCCTGGCCGCACCGCTGTTCCGGCTGGCCGCCGACCATGTCCTGCCGGACCTCGCCGGACTGCGCATCCTGATCTCCGGCGGCGACCGGGCCGACGAGAACGCGGTACGCCGCGCCCTGCGCGCCCTTCCCGCCACCACCGTCGTCAACGGCTATGGGCCCACCGAGACCACCGTCTACGCCTGCTGGCACGCCATGCGCGACTATGACGAGCGCTGGCCGGGCGTGCCGATCGGCCGGCCGCTCACCGGCACCACCGCCCTGGTACTGGACGCCGCTCAACGGCCGGTCGCCCCCGGGGAAGAGGGCGAACTGTGCATCCTCGGCGACCAGGTGGCCCGCGGCTATCTGCACCAGCCCCGGCTCACCGCCGAGCGCTTCATCGCCGACCCGGCCGGCCGCGGCCGCCGCGCCTACCTCACCGGGGACCGGGTACGCACCCTGCCCGATGGCAGCCTGCACTTCCTGGGCCGCCGGGACGACCAGGTGAAGATCCGCGGCTACCGGGTGGAACTCGGCGAGATAGAACGGACCTTGCTCGCCCATCAGGCGGTCCGGCAGGCCGCCGTGGTGCTGCGGGACACCGAGCCGCGCCTGGCCGCCTTCGCCGGATGCGCCGAATCCACCCCGGCCACCGCGACCGAGCTGCGCGCCCATCTGGCCGCCGCCCTGCCCGAGCACATGGTCCCCGCCACGGTGACCGTACTGCCCGCCCTGCCGGTCACCGCCAATGGCAAAACCGACCGCAAACGGCTGGCCGAAGCGCACACCCCGCTGCCCCAAGGCCCCCTCCGGGCCCCCGAGACCGACACCGAGCACCGGCTGCGCACCCTCTGGCAGGACGTCCTGGGCACGGCGCCGGTCTCCACCGATACCCCCTTCCTGGAGCTGGGCGGCGACTCGCTGTCGGCGATGACCGTCCTGGCCCGCGTCGAAGCCGAGTGGGCCGTCCGCCTGCCCCCGGCCGCGCTCTTCGACGCCCCCACAATCAGGGCCCTGGCGGCGCGTATCGACGCCATGGAGCCCGAGCGTCCGCCCGTACCCCCCGTCGCGGGCGGGCGCATCCCCCTCCTCCCCGGACAGCAGGGCGTCTGGTTCGAGGAGTTGCTGGCCCCCGGCGGCCGGTACAACATCGCCCGCACCTTCCTGGTCCGGGGCGGACTGGACCTGGACGCCCTGCGCCGGGCGCTGACCGCCCTGGCCGAACGGCACCGGAGCCTGCGCACCGTCCTGGAACACCGGGACGGCACCTGGTGGCAGCGCACCGGGGACCGGATCACCCTGCGGCACCAGGATCTGAGCGGCCTTCCGGAGACCGAACGCGAGGCGCGGGCAAGGCAGTTGATGGATCAGTCCGCCGCCGTCGATCCCTCCGCCGTGCTGTTCCGTCCCCTGGTGCTCACCCTTGGACCCGACCGGGCGCTGGTGCACTTCGACATCCACCATGTGATCGCGGACGACTGGTCACTCGACGTCCTCTTCGAGGAACTGGGCGAGCTCTACCGGGCGGCGAAACTCGGCCACCCCGCCCGGCTGCCCGCCCCCGCGCTCCAGTACGCCGACCATGTCACCGCCGAACTGGCCCGGGAGAGCACGCTGCTGGCCGACGCCCAACGGGCCTGGCGGGACACCCTGAAGGGCTGGACGGGCACCCTGGATCTGGCCACCGACTTCCCCCGCCCGGCAGTGCTCAGCGGCAACGGCGACACCATAAGCACCCCACTGGGCGCCGGACTGACCGAGCGCATCGCCCGCGCGGCCCGCCGCCATGGGGTGAGCCGCTTTATGTTCTGCCTGGCCGCGGTGCAGGTCCTGCTCTCCGCCTACACCGAGCAGGACGACATCTGTCTGGGCGCCCTCTCCGCCGGACGCGGACGGGCCGGAACCGAGCGGCTGATCGGCTACTTCGTCAATCTGCTGCCGGTGCGCCTGAAGGCCGACGCTGCCACCACCATCGCCGAGCTGCTCGGCCGGGTACGCGAAGCATGTGTGGCCGGATACCGTCACCAGGAGGTGGCCTTCCAGTCCGCCGCCCGGGGGCTGGGCCCCGGCGGGGGCCTCCCCGACTTCCAGGCCGTGGTCAACTACCAGCAGCGCCCGGCCCGTTCGCTCTCCCTCTGGCAGACCCGCACCGAACCCTGGCAGTCCGCACCGCGCGGCTTCGCCAAATTCGAGCTGGGCTTCTCCTTTGTCGAAGAGGGCAGCGAGGGCACCACCCTCGAGCTGGAATTCAGCACCGACCTCTACCGCCGGGACACCATGGAGCGGATGGCCGCCCAACTGGTGCATCTGCTCGGCCTGCTGACCGGCGACGACACCACCCCGCTGGCCCGGCTGGACCTGCGCTGCCCCGACGAGCGGACCGCTCCCGCGGCCCCGGCGGCCGCACCGCCGCTCACCCTGCATCAGCTGTTCGCCCGGCAGGCGGCCGGCCACCCCGACAAGCCCGCCGTCATCGGCCCCCATGAGACGCTCACCTACCGCCAACTGGACGCCGAGAGCGACCGGATGGCCGCCTGGCTGCACCGCGAAGGGGTGCGCCGCACCGACAGGGTGGCCATCTGCCTGGAACGTTCGCCCCGGCTGATGGTGGCCATCCTCGGGGTGCTCAAGGCCGGGGCCGCCTATGTCCCGCTGGACCCCGGCTACCCGGCCGAGCGGCTGGCCTTCACCATCGAGGACTCCCGGGCCAAGGTCCTGGTCTCCGCCAAGGACCTCGCCGAGGAACTGTTCGACGGCCGCCCCGCCCCGCGCACCCTGCATATCGAACGGCTCCTGGACACCGTTGACGACGGCCCGGCTCTTTCCCCGCCGCCCGACTCCGCCACCGGCTCCGACCTGGCATATCTGATCTACACCTCCGGCAGCACCGGACGCCCCCGTGGGGTGATGACCGAGCACCGCTCCGTCGTCAACACTCTGCGCGGCAGCCTGGACCGGCACCCCTTCGACGAGACGGACATCTGGCTCCAGCTCACCTCACCCGGCTTCGATGTGGCGGCCTTCGAGCAATTCATGCCGCTGATCTCCGGCGGCACGGTGGTCTACTGCCCGGACACCGACCGGCGCGACGGCCATGCCCTGACCCGGCTGCTGTCCCGGCACCGGGTCTCGGTACTGGTGACGGTGCCCTCGCTGCTGCGCGCCCTGGGACGGCCCGATTTGGCGGGGGTGCGGGTACTGGTGGTCGCGGGCGAGCCGGCCGATATCCATGACACCCGGCACTTCGCCCGGGACCGGGTGGTCATCAACGGCTACGGCCCCACCGAGGCCGCCATTCTGGCCACCACGCACCAGGCCGCCGCGGATGACCCGAGAGCCCGGGTGCCCATCGGCACACCACTGCCGGGCACCACCGCCCTGGTAAGGGACCGCCATGGCCGCCCGGCCGCCACCGGCATACCGGGGGAGCTCTACCTGGGCGGCGCCGGAGTCGCCCGTGGCTACTGGAACAACCCGGAACAGACCGAGCGGCTCTTCGGCGACGTCCCCGCCCTGGGGCCCGGGCGCCTCTACCGCACCGGAGACCGGGTGCGCCTGCTGGCCGACGGCAGCCTTGACTATCTGGGACGCCTGGACGACCAGATCAAACTCCGCGGCTTCCGCATCGAGTTGGGGGAGGTGGAGTCGGCCCTGGCCGGCCTCCCGGAGGTGGACGGGGCGGCCGCCGCCGTCCAGGGCACCGGACCCGACGCCGAACTGCTGGCTTTTGTCACCCTGTCCGACGCCACCGCCGAACCCGCCGCCCTCCGCGACCGGCTGGCGCACCGGCTGCCCAAACATATGATCCCCTCGACGATCCTGGCCGTGGACCGCATCCCCACCACCAGCCACGGCAAGGTGGACCGCAGGCAACTGATCGGCCGGGCGGCGGAGTTGCGCGCCCATACCGCCGGCCCCACCGAACAGCCCGCCACGGCGGGGGAGCGGACGATGCTCCGGCTGTGGCAGCGGGTGCTGGACGCCCCCGTCCCCTCGCTGGACGCCGACTTCTTCGGCCTGGGCGGCCACTCGCTGCGTATCATCCGGCTGCTGGACCTCATCGAGCAGGACTGCGGAATCCGCATCCCGGTCCGTGACTTCCTGGCCGCGCCGACCGTACGCGCCACCGCCCGCCTGCTCGGCCGACGACCGCAGGGCCAGAGGCAGTTGATGCCGGTGGAACCTTCAGCGGCCCGGCTGGACCCCGCCGTCCGCTTCCCGCGCACCGGCCCGGCCCCGCGGCAGGAGAGCGGACCGGTGCTGCTCACCGGTGCCACCGGCTTTGTCGGCGCCTATCTGCTACGGGAGTTGCTGCACCGCACCGAGGGCGAGGTCATCTGCCTGGTCCGGGCCGGATCGCCGGAAGAGGGGCGGCGCAGGCTGACCGAGGCGGCCATCCGCTATGGCCTGCCACCGGAGCCGCCGGGTCCGCGCGTGGAGGCGCTCCCCGGCGACCTGGCACTGCCCGGCCTGGGGCTGACGGCCGAGGTATGCGAGGACCTCGCCCACCGGGTGGTGGCGGTCTTCCATGCCGGTGCCCAGGTGCACCATCTCTCCGGCTATCAACGCCTGGCCCCCGCCAATGTGCGGGGCACCGAGGAACTGCTGCGCATCGCCGGGGCCGGACGCCCCGCCTGGTTCCACCACCTCTCCACCCTCTCGGTCTTCACGGAAAGGCCCGGGGAGCGGATGATCACCGAGCGGACCAGGGCCGGCGGAGAACGGCACAGCCAGGGCCGTGGCTACGCCGCCAGCAAATGGGCCGCCGAGCAGCTGCTCACCCAGGCCACCGCACGCGGCGCCCTCACCCGGCTGCACCGGCTGGGCCGGGCCGGTGCGGCCACCGGCAACGGGGCCACCAGCCTGGACGATATGTTCTCCCGGATGCTGATCAGCTGCGTGGAACTGGGCTGTTACCCTCTCCACCGCCGACTGGCCTTCAATGTCCTGCCCGTTGACCTGATGGCCCGCGCCCTGGTCGCCCTGGCCCTCTCCGACGCCGGACCGGGCAGCGTGCACCATCTCCACCACGGCCGGGACACCACGCTCGCCGAGTACCTGGCCGTTCACGACCGCCGCCGGGGCACCCGGACGCCCGGCGTACCGCTCACCGAATGGGTGGCCCGCCTGCGGGACATGGCCAGGGACGGCACCGAACTCCCCGCCGTCGCCTACCAGGACCATCTGCGCGAGCTCGCCGAATCCCCGGACGATGCGCCCGCCACCCGCTGGGACAACCGGCGCACTCTCACCGAGCTGTCCCGCCTGGGCGTCCAACTGCCGTCACCGGACGAGCCGTTCATCGAACGCGCCTGGGACTACCTGGACCACGCCCGCGCCACGCACCGAACCAGCCCCGCCGGAAAGGCCGAAGCATGACCGACCTGTTCTACCCCATGGCGCGCCAGTGCCCCTTCGCCCCGCCGCGGGAGGTGGCCGGGATCCAGGCCGGGGGCGGCGTCCCCCGGGTCACCATCTGGAACGGCACCCGGCCCTGGCTGTTCACCCGCTATGACGACGCCCGGGTCGTCCTCTCCGACCCGCGCTTCAGCTCCGACAAGGGACGCCCCGGCTACCCGCTGTCCAGCCCGGCCGCCGGGTCCGAGGTCACCACCGACCCCACCCTGCTGATCATGGACAACCCCGATCACGACCACTACCGGCGGCTGGTGCTCAGCGAGTTCACCGTCAAACGGGCCGAGGCCCTGCGCCCGGTGGTGCGCGGCTTCGCCGATCACCATATCGACCGGATGCTCCAGGGCCCCCGCCCCGCCGACCTGGTGACCGCCCTGGCCCTGCCGGTCGCCCTGGCCGTCATCTGCGAACTGCTGGAAGTCCCCTACGAGGACCGGGAGTTCTTCCGCAGCCGCACCCACACCATGGGTTCGGTGGAGGTCACCACCGAGACGGCCGCCGCCGCCCGCAAGGAGCTCCAGGACTATCTGGTGTCCCTGGTGGAAACCCGCGAACGCCGGCCGGGTGATGACTTCATCAGCCGGATGGCGGTCCGCCATGTCCGCACCGGCACCATGACCACCGGCCTGCTGGGAGCCATGTGCCTGCTGCTGGTCACGGCCGGACATGACACGGCGGCCAATATGATGGCCCTGGGCACCCTGGTCCTCCTGGAACACCCCGACCAGTTCGCCGCCCTGGCCCGGGACCCGGGCGCGGCCGCCGGGGCCACCGAGGAACTGCTGCGCCACCTCACCATCGTCCAGCGCGGCATCCGCCGCATCGCCATCGAGGATGTCGAGGTCAATGGCCATCCCGTACGGGCCGGTGAGGGCGTGATCGCCGCCATCAACATCGCCAACCGCGACCCGGCGAAGTTCACCTCGGGCGATGACTTCGACATCACCCGCGACTCACGCCACCATCTGGCCTTCGGCTATGGCATCCACCAATGCCTGGGCCAGGCCCTGGCCCGGGTCGAACTCCAGGAGTTCTACAGCGCCTTGGCCGGGCGCGTACCCACGCTGCGCACCGCGGTGCCCGTGGAGGAGATCCGCTTCAGATCCGATATGGCGGTCTACGGGGTGCATCAACTCCCCGTGACCTGGTGATGCCCGGTGTTTTCGCCAACCCCGTCAACCCCGTCAACCGTGAGGAGCGTATGACAATGAAGGTCTCCCTCGACCAGGAACTGTGTGTGGGCGCCGGGCTGTGTGTCCTATCCGCCCCGGAGGTGTTCGACCAGGACGAGTCCAGCGGAGTGGTGACCCTCCTCCAGGAGAACCCGGACCCGGCCCTGGAGCCCGCCGTCGCCGAGGCAGCGGACCTCTGCCCGGCCCGGGCCATCCGGTACGGGTCCTGACGAGAACGCGTACTGCGGCAGTGTGCCGTCAGGCCACCAGCGCGGCGGCGTGCTCACGCGCCTGGCGCAGCCATGATGCGCGCATTGCGTCGGTCGAGCCGGTCACCGTACGGAAGACGACCCGGCGGACATCGGTGACACCCACATAGGGCAGCACGCATGCCGCCCAGATCCTTTGCAGCGGGTCGCCGAACTCGCTCTCCTCGCGGTCGGCCGGGGTGTCGGAGGTGTTCAGAACGAGCGCCCGGCCGGCCTTCAGCAGCCCTGCGGGCTCCCCGTCCGCGGTGCCCAGCTTGTATGCGATACCGGGCGCGAGCACCCGCTGCACCCAGCCCGTGAGGACGGCGGGCGGCATGCCCCACCAGTTGGGATGGACCAGCACCATGGCGTCAAGGGTGGCCACCTCGGACCGGTGCAGCTCCACTGTGCGTCAATCGGTGGCTGGTCCCCCGACTATGCCCTGCCGATCGCTGCCAACCGCATCCGGGTCCGTGCGATGGATCTACGGCCTGTCTGATGGCTCTTGGCCGACCGCTGGGGCCCCGTAAGGGGCGCGGGGCGCTGGACCGTGCGGCTCCGCCGCGTGGGCGCGACCAGCCACAGACGTCCCGCACGTGACAAGTGACCGACTCTATGGGGCCGCTCACCGCAGGAACCGCACCCGGCCGGCGATGGCCCGGCCCTTGAGCCGTCGGACACCGCCTACTCTCCGTCCCGCCGCCGCAGCCGCAGCGTCAGGATCTCGAACGGCCGTAGCGACACGGCGACTTCACCGCCGTCGGCTCCGGCCGGGGACAGGGGCCGCTCCAGCAGGTCGCAGACGCTTGCCGAGGTGGTGGGGAAGCCGGGGGTGAGTACGCCCCGGGCCCGTCCGCCCAGGGATTCATAGAGGCGGACCACCAGATCGCCGCTGCCGTCGTCGGCCAGTTTGACGGCGGAGATGACGATGGCGTCATTGTCGAGGCTCACCAGGGGTGCGACCGGGGCCCTCCCCGGGATCCGGCGCTCGGGAAGGGCGAGCCGGTAGCCCTCGCATACCGCGTCGCCGAGGTCGGCGCCCGGCACCAGGGCGTAACGGAAGTGGTGTACGCCCTGGTCGGTGCGGGGGTCGGGAAAGCGGGGGGCCCGCAGCAGGGAGAGTCGGACGGTCGTGGTGGTGCCGGTACGGCTGACGTCATAGCCATAGCTGGAGTCATTGACCAGGGCCACCCCCCAGCCGGGTTCCTGGAGGTGGACGAAGCGGTGGGCGCAGGCCTCGAACTTGGCCGCGTCCCAGCTGGTGTTGGTGTGGGTGGGGCGGTAGAGGTGGCCGAACTGGGTCTCGGCGGCGATGCGGTCGGTGTGCACATCCAGCGGGAAGGCGGCCTTGAGGAACTTCTCGGTCTCCTGCCAGTCCACCTCGGTGTGGATGTCCAGACGCCGGGACCCGGCGGGCAGGCTGATGCGCTGGGTCACCCGGGAGCCGCCGAAGGAGCGGGTGAGGTGGACGGCCCCGTCCACCAGCCGGAGCGAGTCCAGTCCGGTGAGGTCGGTGACCGTGTTGCGGTAGAAGGCGTCCACATCCCAGGCGTCCCACATATTGGGGAAGTCCTGGTGGAGCTGGAGCAGATTGGCGGCGCGGCCTGGGGCGACGGCCTCGCGGCCGGTCTCCTTGTCATAGGCGGAGACCACCAGCCCGCGCTCGTCGATCTCGGCCCGCAGCAGGCCGTTCTCCAGCAGATAGCCGCCGCCGGGGCGGGGTTCGGCTTTCGCCGGGGCGGGCTTGCAGGCGCCGGCCGGGGCGGCGCCATGGGCCGGGGTGCCGGCCCGGCGGTGCGGGGCGGAGTTGAAGACCAGCACCTGCTCTCCCGAACCGGCGAGGGCGGTGAGCGCCTCGGCCACCAGCGACTCCAGCTCGGCCGTGACCCGGGCATAGGTCTCGGCCGCCTCCCGGTGCACCCAGGCGATGGAGGTGCCGGGCAGGATGTCATGGAACTGGTGCAGCAGCACCGTCTTCCAGAGCCGGTCCAGCCGCTCATAGGGGTAGGGCGCCCCGGTGCGCACCGTGGCCGTGGCCGACCACAACTCGGCCTCGTACAGCAGGTGTTCGGCCCGTCGGTTGCCCTGTTTGGTGCGGGCCTGGCTGGTCAGGGTGGCGCGGTGCAGCTCCAGATACAGCTCGCCGACCCACACCGGGGCATTGCCGTACTCGGCCTGCGCCTTCTCGAAGAAGGCGGCCGGCTTCTCGAAGCACACCCGGGGCGAACCCTCCAGGTCCGCCAGCCGCCTGGCCCGGGCCAGCATCTCCCTGGTGGTGCCCCCGCCGCCGTCCCCCCACCCGGTGGGAGCCAGGGAATGGGTGGCCCCGCCCTTCTCCTGGAAGTTGCGCACCGCATGCGCCAACTCCGCGCCGGACAGCTGCGAGTTGTAGGTGTCGATCGGCGGGAAGTGGGTGAAGACCCGGGTGCCGTCCAGCCCCTCCCACCAGAAGGTGTGGTGCGGGAACTTGTTGCTCTGGCTCCAGGAGATCTTCTGGGTGAGGAACCACCGGGCGCCCGCCAGCTTCACCAGCTGGGGAAGTGCCGCCGAGTAGCCGAAGGAATCCGGCAGCCAGACCTCCTCGGTCTCGATCCCGAACTCCTCCAGAAAGAAGCGCTTGCCATGGACGAACTGGCGGGCCAGCGCCTCCGAGCCCGGCATATTGGTGTCGGACTCCACCCACATCCCGCCCACCGGAATGAACCGGCCCTCGGCCACCGCCTTTTTGACCCGGGCGTAGACCTCCGGGCGGTGCTCCTTGATCCAGGCGTACTGCTGGGCCTGGGACATGGCGTAGACGAACTCCGGCTCGTCCGCCAGCAGAGCCGTCATATTGGCCGTGGTACGGGCCACCTTGCGCACCGTCTCGCGCAGCGGCCACAGCCAGGCCGAGTCGATATGGGCATGCCCCACGGCGCTGAGGCGGTGCGCCGAGGCATGCGCGGGGGAGGCCAGGGCCGGGGCCAGCAGTTCCCGGGCGCGGGCCGCGGTACCGGGGACATGCTGGAGGTCGATGGCGTCCAGGGCCCGGTCGATGGAGCGCAGCAGCTCCCAGCGGCGCGGGGAGTCCAGCGGCAGTTCGGTCATCAACTGGCCCAGCACCTCCAGGTCTTGGACCAGTTCCCATACCGTACGGTCGAAAACCGCCAGGTCCATACGGGCCAGCCGGTAGCGGGGCTCGCTGTCGGCCGTCTCCCGGTCGCCCAGTTCGGTGGGCCGGAAGGGGTGGTAGTCCATGATCACCGGGTTGGCGGCGGCCTCGATATGCAGCAGCACCTGCTCGCCCCCGGCCGCCCGGTCGGCGATGCGCACCCACTGGTTGCGCGGGTTGAGCCCCTTCACCGGGGAGCCGTCCGGCCGGTAGACCAGGCCCTCGCACTGGAAGCCGGGCATATTCTCGTCGAAGCCCAGGTCGAGCAGCGCCTCGACGGTATGTCCCGCCCATTCCCCCGGCACCGTCCCGCGCACCGTGAACCAGCTGGTCCCCCAGGCCGGACCCCAGGCCGCGCCCACCTCGACCGGAGTGCGCGGCGCGGCCAGCCCCTCCGCCACCGGCACCGGCTCCCCGGGCGCCTGCCACACCGAGACGGCCAGCGGCACCGACTCGGGATACACCGCGGGGCGGATGCGCTCGTCCAGCACCCGCCTGAGACGGGCTTCCAGGATGCTGCGGTCGTTGTGCATCGGGATCGTCCTAACCGGGAGGGGCTCGGTGGTCGTTACCAGCGGTGGTCGAACACGGCAGGCGGGGAGGGGACATACAGCTCGTCCAGCGCCCGCACCTCAAGGCGGCTGACCGCCTCACCGGACGTACGGCGCAGCGCCGGAACGTAGTAGGCATGCCCGCAGGTGCCGCCGAGAAAGCGGAACCCACCCCCGGGGAGCGACTGGCGCAGCTCGTAGTGGCGCACGGGACCGGGGGCCGCGCCCCAGGCCAGGCGGAGAGCCACGGTGCCATCGGGGTTGCGGGCGCCGGCGGTGCGCCGTACGGGCCCCGGTGCGCCGGGCGCGCCAGAAGCGGTGTCGCATACCGCCAGCGCCCCCAGCCGCCAGCCCAATGTGCCGGTGGCCGAGGCGGTCAGCCGGATGCCCAGGGAGTCGATGGTGGTGGCGCCGCGCAGTTGGGGCTGGGGGTGGATGGTGCTGGTGGTCCAGTTGTGCCCATTGAGCCGTCCCAGGGGGAGAGAGACGGTCCTGCCACCCGCGCCGACCACCAGTTCGGCCAGCACGGCGGTGGAACCGGGGTCCGCGCGGTGGGTGAGAGCGATGACCGTCGCCGAGGACAGCGGCAGCCGGGTCGAGTAGAGGTCAATGGTGGTGGGGGCCGTCAGCCGCCCGCTGACCAGCAGACTGCTGCCACCGTGCCAGGCCGCGCCGAAGTCGAAGCCCACATCCGGGCGTTGGCCCACGGTGTGAACGGACCAGCGGCGGGCGGGCAGCCGGTCCTGCAGCCCCAGCTGGTTCCAGGGGGCGTCCGACACCCGGCCGCCGTCCTCGTACCAGGCCAGTCCATGGCCGGTATTGAAGGTGGTGGCGAAGGGGAGTGAGGTGATGGTGGAACGGTCGGCGACGATGGCGGCGGGTGCGCGCCAGGAGGCGAGCGCGGAATCACCGGCCCAGAAACGGTCGTCCCGGCGATGAAAGGCGGCGGGGGAGCGGTCGGCGCCGGAGAGACTCTTCCAGGTCCACTCGGGGCGGTAGAAGCCGATGGAGGTGGTGTGACGGGAAGTGCCGGGTGGGGCGATGGCATCCCAGTCCACGGGCGTGTCCCAGCCCCGTGCCTCGACATCGACCCCGGCCCAGAGCTCATAACGCCCGCGCCCCAGGCTCTCCGCGAGCCGGGCCGAAGAATCCAGCCCGGAACGGGTCCAGCCGAAGTTGAGGAAGATGGTGTCGGCGGCCCGGAAGAACGGGGCGTTGTTGTCATTGAGCTCGTTCTGCCAGGCGACCTCGCCCGAGATGGCCATGGCGTCGTACCAGGTGATGCGCAGCCCCTGCCCCTGCCGGCGCAGATACGCGGTGAAGTCCCGCATGGCAGCGCCCAGTTCATGGTCGCCCCCATCGGTCTCCGCGTTGAGGAACCAGCCGTCGAAGCCATGCGTACGGGCGACCAGGACCAGCTGGTCCGCCAGCGGGAAGCGGCCGTCCGGATCCCGCCGCACCAACTCCCTTGTCCAGGCCAGCTGTCCGCCATAGGCGGTGGGCGGCAGAAAGACGGTCCCGAGGACGGGGACGCCATTGCGATGGGCGGCGTCGATGACCGGGGCATTGGGCGCCAGAATCAGTCCCTCACCGGAGGACCCACCCCAGAAGACCAGTTCATCCAGATAGGCCCAGTTGGTGAGCGCATAGTAGTCGGCGCTGCCCGACCCCAGTGAAGGGTTCCCGGAGGTGGGAGCGAAGGAGACCAGCGCGGAAATCCGCGCCTGCCCGGGGTGCGCGGTGGAATTGCCGGGCGGGGGAGTGAAGCGGGGAGCGAGCGGGGTGGCCGAGCGGTTGAACGGCAGCTCGGCATCCTCCTCCGGCCGCCACTGGGCGAGGCTGCGCCACCGCACGCCGGGGGCGGGGGTGCCGCTGGGCAGCGAGTCGGGGAACCAGTAGGAGGCGTACGGCTGGAGGCCGTTGCCCTCGGCCCGCGCCGTGACGTCCGGCAACACAGCAGCAAGAGCAACAGCTTTGAGCACGGCTCTCCGAGCAGGCATAAGGGCTCCCAATCCGGGTGGGGGCGCCCCCTCAGGGGCGCGGGGAACTGCGCGACCAGCCACACACAACCCGCACTCACAACGCAACCGAACCCACCACCTCCCCAATCCCCCGCCCCGCCAAATACCCCGCATCACCGGCCAGGTGAGCCAACACCACCCCCACCCGTAAACCGCCGGAGGCAACCCGCATCCAGGACTCGAAGAACGCACCGCCCGGCGCGCACACCCCCCGCCCCGGCGCCGTCTCCGCATCCCCCGCATCCAGCACCAAGGCCGTACGCGGCGGCGTCACAGCCCCCGGACCCCGCTCGCGGATAAAGCGGGCCAGCGCCTCTCCCACCGGCTTGACCTCCCGCGCATTGGTCAACAACCCCAGTCCGTACTCAAGTTCCGGGAAATCGGCCAACGCCCGGTCCACATCATGCGAGCACCACCAGGTGATGCCCCACAGCCCCGCGCAGTCCGCCACAGCCGCCAGCGTGGCCCATGCGAAGTCCGCCGCCTGCTCCGGCGGAATATACGGAGCCGGCGCGCCGACCTCCTGGAGCCAGACCGGACGGGCGGGGTCGTCCGCCCATGCCTTGGCGAGCTCGACCACGTACGCCGCATGCAGTTCCGTCGCTGCGCCCTGTGGCCCGTACCGCTGTGCCGTGCCGTTGAACACCCAGGAGTGCACCGTGGTCATGGCGCCGATCCGCGCCGAGTGCGCCGGTGTGAAGGGGTGCCGCCCGTCGTACCAGGCCGCGTCATAGGAGGCGTGCACATGGGGCAGCCCCGGCGCTCCCCGGTCGCAGGCGGCCAGCATCCGCCGCAGCCAGTGTTCCGCCTGACCGGTGGTGACGCGGTCGGGATCGGGATGCGGATCACCGGAGAACTGGTTGACCTCATTGCCGACGCACAGCCCGAGGAAGTTGTGGCGCCCGGCCAACGCCCCGGCCAGCGCGCCCAGATAGCGCTCCTGGGCGTCGATCACCTCCGGATCGCTGAACAGATTGCGGCGGTGCCAGGTGGTCATCCACGAGGGGAGGAAGTCAAAGCTGGAGAGGTGGCCCTGGAGCCCGTCCACGGCGACGTCCAGCCCGTGTTCGGCGGCCGCGTCCACCAGCATTCCGAGCTGCTCCAGCGCCTTTGGGCGGATCAGGGTGCGGTTGGGCTGGAACAGCGGCCACAGCGGGAAGACACGGATGTGGTCCAGCCCCAGCCCGGCGATGGAATCCAGATCGGCGCGGATGTCGTCCGGATCGAAGTCCAGCCAGTGGTGGAACCAGCCTCTGGACGGCGTGTAGTTCACTCCAAAACGCACAATGACGGGAATCCCTTCAGCTTTTGACGGCGCCCTCGCCGACTCCACGGAAGAAGTACCGCTGCAAACAGGCGAACAGCACCACCAGCGGGGCCACCGCGATCACCGTTCCGGCGGCCACCAGCCGGGGATTCTGCTGGAAGGTGCCATGCAGGAAGTTCAGGCCGACGGTCAGGGTGAAGTGGTCGGAGTCGGAGAGGACGATCAGCGGCCAGAGGAAGTCGTCCCAGGCGCCCATAAAGGCGAAGATGGCCACCACCGCCAGTGTGCCGCGCACCGAGGGAAGCGCGATGCGCGCAAACCGCTGCCAGGCATTGGCTCCGTCGATCACCGCCGCCTCCTCCACCTCCATGGGAAGGGCGGCAAAGGCATTGCGCATCAGCAGGACATTGAGCGAGCCAACCGCCCCCGGCAACACCACTGCCGTAAGGGTGTTGTTGATCCCCAGCTCGCGCATCATGGTGAACTGCGCGATGACAATGGACTCCAGCGGTACCAGCAGCGCCAGCAGAAAGGCCAGCATGGCCACCCGGCGTCCCCGGAAGCGCAGTCTGGCCAGCGCGTACCCGGCCATGGAGGCACCGGCCAGATTGGTCACCACACTGGCCAGCGCCACCTTCAGCGAGTTCAGCGCGTAATGCCACACCGGGATGATGTCCGCCACCGCGGTGTAGTTGTGCAGGGTGGGATGGCGGGGCAGCAGCCGCGGCGGCGAGGTGTAGATGTCCTCGGTGGTGCCCTTGAAGGACGTGGACAGCTGCCAGAGGAACGGTCCAATGGTCAGGGCCAGTACGGCCAGCAGAAGCAGATAGCGCAGCGCCTTGCGCATCACCCGCATCACCATCAGCGGTCTTCCTCACGGTTGGCGCGCAGCACCAGCAGCATCAGCAGCAGGGCGATGACAAAGACGACCAGGGAGAGGGCGGAGGCATAGCCGGTGCGGCCGCCGAGGCCGGTGCCGGTGCGCTGCACCAGCATCACCAGGGTGGTGTCCCGTCCCGCCGGGCCGCCGTTGGGGCCGGCCAGCAGATACACCTCGGAGAAGACCTTGAAGGCGGACACCGAGGACAGCGCGGCCACCAGCACCATGGTGGGCCGCAGCGCGGGCAGGGTGACACTGAGGAACCGGCGCAGCGCCCCGGCCCCGTCCATGGCGGCGGCCTCGTGCAGCTCATGGGGGACATTGGCCAGGGCGGCCAGATAGACGACCATGTAGTAGCCGAGGCCCTTCCACACGGTCAGGGCCATGGCGCTCAGCAGCAACAGCCAGGCGTCGCCCAGGAAATCCACCCGGCCGCCGCCCAGCAGCCGCAGGATGCCGTTGACCAGCCCCCGGTCGTCCAGCATCCACTCCCAGATCAGGGCGACCACCACCATGGAGGCCACCACCGGGAGGTAGAAGGCGGAGCGGAAGAAGCCGATGCCCGGCAGCCTGCCCTGCACCAGCAGGGCCAGCAGCAGCGGCAGCAGCACCGTGAACGGCACCACCAGCACCACATAGAGCGTGCTGTTGCCCAGGGCGGTCCAGAACTCCTCGTCCTGCCAGATGTCCTGGAAGTTGCGCAGCCCTACCCAGTGGCCCGGGCTCAGGGTACGGGCGTCGGTGAACGCCCGGCCCACGGTGGTGACAAAGGGATAGAGGCTGAAGGCGCCGATGACACCCAGTCCGGGGAGCAGAAACAGCCAGGGTGTGATGGCCCGGTGAGTGCGTATACGGGCTGCCGGCATCATCCTCCCCCTCACCCTCATCAGCCCCGCTTCAGCAGCTTGTTGCTGCGCTCCACCGCGTCGTCCAGCGCCTGTCGCGGCGACTTCTCGCCCTGGAGCGCCTTGGCGATCTCATTGCGCAGAATCGTCTTCATCTCGTCGCTCATCACCACCGGGGTGTAATTGACCGCCCCCTTGAGCATCCTGGCCGAGGCCACCCTCACCCGGCCCTCGTCGGTGCCGTCGTCCTTGGTCCAGTACGGGTCCTCCAGCGAGCCCTTGGTGCTGGGGAAGACCGCCACCCGGTGGGCGAACGCCTCCTGGTTCCCGCGGTCGGTGATGAAGTGCGCGAAGGCCACGGCGGCGGCCTTGTGCCCGCTGTGGGCGTTCACGGCCAGGCCCATCACATACATATTGGGTTTGCCATTGTTGTTGGGCGCGTCGGTGATTCCCAGGTTCCGGTACAACGAGGGCGCGTTCTTACGGAAGTTGGCCAGGTCATGGGCGCTGCCCGGATTCATCGCGACCTTCTGCTCCAGAAACCTCTGCCCCACCTTGTCCGGGGTATTGGTGAGCGCCTGTGGATCCAGCCCCCCGCTCCGGTACAACTCCTGGTATCTGGCGACCAGTTCAACGCCCTTGGCTTCGTTGTAGGTGAACGCGGTGGCATCGGCGTTCATCAGCGGAACCCCATAGCGGCCGAAGTCCTCGATGGAGGGAATGCCGCCGAGGGTGGCCACCTTGCCGCCGGAGCGCCGGGCCATGGTGTCGGCCATGGTGAACAGTTCCGCGTAACTGCGGGGCGGCCGCTGCGGATCCAGTCCCGACTCCTTGAAGAGCCGCTTGTTGTAGAAGAGCGGTCCGGTGTTGAGATACCAGGGGAAGGCATAGCAGCCACGCAGCCCCGGCAGCGTATTGCCCTGCCAGGACTCGGCGGTGTATTCACCCTTGAAGCGGGCGGCCGCCGGCTCCTGGTCCAGATTCATCAGCAACCCCGCCTTGGCCAGGGGATAGGCCAGATCGGGGGAGACATTGACGACATCGGGGAGGGTGCCGGCCGCCGCGTCGGCGCTGAGTTTGTCGGCGTAGTTGTCGGCCGGCTGGTCCAGCCATTTGACCTTCACCTCCGGGTTCCGTTGCCGGAAATCCCGGATCAGCCCCTCGAAGAACTCCTTGAAGTTTGCGCGCAGGTTCCAGGTCTGGAAGCTGATCCCGCCCGTGGCCCTGCCCTCCGCGGAACCGCCCCCGTCATCACCGCCACCGGAACCGCAGGCCGCCGTGAGGGTGAGGGCAAGCAATATGGCCGGTAACAGGGTTGCTCTTCTGGGCAGGGGCATGGCCGGGCGAGCTCCTCTGGTCGGGCCCTGCATCGGGCCAGGAGTGGCGGTCCAAAAGGTGCACCCGGCAAGGGAGCCACGTCAACACTTCCGGCAACGA
The DNA here is from genome assembly GCF_003121295.1 of Streptomyces orinoci. Lineage (GTDB taxonomy): Bacteria > Actinomycetota > Actinomycetes > Streptomycetales > Streptomycetaceae > Streptomyces > Streptomyces orinoci. The sequence goes on along the minus strand of NZ_PHNC01000020.1, from coordinate 46,930 downwards.
CTAATGCGCTTTAGTGTGTTGGGAACCGAAGCGCTATAGGAGAACCGCCCATGCGCCGCCTGCCGGCCCGCCGTCCGACGATCAAGGACATCGCCCGTCAGGCGGGCGTTTCGGAGAGCGCGGTCTCCTTCGCGCTCAATGACCGCCCCGGCGTCTCCCCGGCCACCCGCGAACGCGTGCGCCGGGTCGCCGAGCGACTGGGCTGGCAGCCCAGCGCGGCGGCCCGCGCCCTGTCCGGCGAGGGCTCCGCCACGGTGGGCCTGGTACTGGCCCGCCCCGCGCGCACCCTGGGTGTGGAGTCCTTCTTCCTCCAACTGGTCTCCGGAGTACAGGAAGCACTGGCCGTACGCCGGCTGGGCCTGCTCTTCCAGGTGGTGGAGGACCTGGACGCCGAATGCGCGGTCCACCGCCGCTGGTGGGCCGAGCACCGGGTGGACGGCCTGCTGGTGGTCGATCCCCGCGACCAGGACCCCCGCCCCGCCCTGCTGGCCGAACTGGCCCTGCCCGCGGTGCTGATCGGCGCCCCGGGTGACCCCGGGGACCTGAGCGGAGCCGTCTCCAACCTCTGGGCCGACGACACCGGTGCGATGGCCGCCATCATCGGCCATCTGCACGCCCTCGGCCACCGCCGGATCGTCCATATTGCCGGCCTGACCGGTCTCGCTCACACCCGGCGGCGCATCGACTCCTTGCGCTCGGAAGCCCAACGCCGGGGCCTGGAGGAGACGTTGTCCGTCCCCACCGACTACTCCGACGCCCAGGGGGCGGAGGCCACCCGCCGGGTCCTGGCCATGCCGCGCCCGCCCACCGCGATCGTCTACGACAATGACGTCATGGCGGTGGCCGGTCTGGCCGTCGCCGCCCAGCGCGGACTGTCCGTACCCGGCGATCTGTCCATCGTCGCCTGGGACGACTCCATCCTCTGCCGCAACACCCATCCCACGCTTACCGCGTTGGTCCGTGATGCCTCCGCTTTCGGCCGGTGCGCGGCGGAGGAGCTCATCGCCCTGCTGGACGGGGGGCCGCCCCGCCAGGTGCGCCGGCCCACGCCACGCCTGACGGCCCGCGATTCGACTGCCGCGCCGCCGGTTCACTGATCCGGGGTGGCGCACTCGTCCTCGACCGCACCGGAGCCCTGCCTGAGGGCGTGCGCCCGGCTTCACCGGAGCAGGCCAGGCGGCGGTTCGTCACCAGAACTGGGCCAATATCCCTTGTTTGAAGGCCTCGGGGGAAACACTGACGTCTCCGGAGAAGGGATGGTCCAGGGTGAGGACGAGCAGCACACTCATCCCGACGAGGGCCGCGATCGAGCAGACGAACAGGAGCTGGATCCTGATGCTTTCGATTCCATAGAGGAATGTGAGTGGAATGAGGACGAGCGCGCCCCCGTAGACCAACGCGGTGAGCAGGAGCGGTAGTTCCTTCTGGCTGGCAGTGAGCCGGTTCCGGCGGGCCGCGGCGACCCCGCCGATATTGGTGATCGCCTGGTTGTAGTAGGCCTTCTGCGCTTCGGTGGTGGGCTCGTAGCCCTGGAAGGCGGCGTAGAGGGCCGTCAGTTGTGGATTGGTGAGATCGGCGTCGGGGGCGGCGCGCCGCATGAGCGGCCACTGCCGCTCGACGACGGCATGGACGTATTCCCCTATGGCGGTCGAGATCTTCTGCCGTTGCGCCGCGGGGAAGGCGCCGGCGTCAAGGAGGACTTCAGCCGTCTGGGATGCCTCGGCGGCCACATTGACTTCGGCGCTTCCCAGGGCCTCCCAGTCGGCGACGACCACAAAGGCGAGGATGATGCCGTAGATCGCCGCGTATACGCCGAGGACATCACCAATGGTCTTGTTGTGTTGGCCTTGGATGGTGTCCGGGAACCTCCAGCGCACCAGCAGACTCCCGGCCGCCGCCAAGCACACCGCACCGCCGACGAACAGGAAAGCCAGAACGACCGTACCCAAGCTATTGATCAGTCCGACCACCGCGTCGCCCCCTTGTGAACACAAGTCGGCCCATGCCCGCTCAAGCCCGTGACCAGGTGATCGGGCCGAGGCACTCTCATGCTTGTCCGACTCGCGGTCCCGTATGCCTGAAGCGTGCGAAGTGCACAACTCCTCCGCACTCACGCACGATGCCTGGCCAACTGGCCATCTGTAGGCCCAGTGAGGTGCGGTGTCGGGCGGTGCGCCGGACCATCTCAGGCACGATCCGTCGTTCGCGCAGGCGGTCTGAAGACGGGGCGGCGCGGCCCATCCGGCCCCGCCCCTGTTTCGGATTTGGCCACGCCCCGGGACGGTCGCGCGGTCACCGGGGATCGGTGCTGTGCTGCCGAGCCATCAGGCGTTGGGGAGACCCGAGTACTGGTAATCGTTCCTGGTGTTGCAGCCGTTCTGCTTGTACAGCAGGCTGCTGGGTTGCCCGGAATCCAGGCAGGCGTGGATGGCGTAGGTGTAGAACTGGTAGTTGAAGTTTTTGTAGTTGTTGCCGGTCAGCGCCCAGACCTGGCTGCGGACCTGTCCCCGATCACACTTTTCGATCGAGGCTTTGCCGCCGTCGACGGTCAGGCACTTACTGCTGGCCAGGTTGTAGACCCGCACGTTGTGGATGCCGTTGGTGTCGCCGTTGTAGGAGGCGATCTCCCATTTCTGCCAAGGGCTGTTACGACAGTCGTCCAGATACAAGCGGTTTTCTTCTCCGTGCTCTGTGAGGCACTGCTTGCCGTGCTTGGCCTGGATATGGACAGACGGGAGGAAGATGTCGGCGTGAGCCGGGCCGGCCATCAGAGCACTTGTGATGGCGGCAGTGGCGGTGACGATCGCGGCGGAGTGGAGTTTACGGCTGGACAGGAGCTTCATCTACGCCTCCAAGGCGTCGAGGTGAGCCTCGCCTGGGCGATCACCAGGACAGCGGGACAGAGCCGGATTCGACGTCGCCGGAGATTTGACCGGAACCCATCAGGCAGGCGCGGGCGAACACGTTGGTGATGCCTCTGCCGCCGGGGATGGGGACGAACTTCGACCACTCGTAGGCCGATCCGCCGCCGATGGGGTAGACGGCCGGACCGATTCTGGCCGACGCCCCACTGGATTCTGCCGTACTGGTACTGGGCGCCGAGTTTGGCGATGAGGTGCACATCGGTGCTGCCGCAAGCTCAGCGCTACATCCTGTACCTCGCCTACTCACACACCGTAGAAGCCCGCGAGTTCGCGGAACTGAAGGGTCTTCGGCGTCAACCCGGGGGCGGATTAGCCGGATTGGCCTGATTCTGAGGGATCAAGTAGTTGGCGTACGCCACCGGCGCAGCAGTGATGACGAGTGCGTCCGGCGCGGTCAGGTGCGGACAAAGCCAGCTGGATCGGCTAGGTAGCGGTCGAGGTCAGGGTCTTCGTGGAGTGGGTAGAACTCGTCGTAAATCTGCCATGCCGGACCGAGCTCGGTGCGGAGGCGGTCGAGCGCTTGGTGTACCGCCTCGTTGAAGTCTTGGCACTCCGCTTCACGCCACGGTCCCGGGTGCGGGGGGTAATCCCAGTTCAACGACGTATCGTAACGAGCAATCAGCCTGGCCAGGTTGTCGCGGAGGCCGTGACTGATCGGTAGTCTGTCCAACTCGATCGGGTACCCCCACACCTCCTTGGTCTCGGGTGTGGCCGCCCAGAGAACTATGCCTGACCCTGCGTCGAAGAAGAACCTGGCGGTGAGCATGGTGTCGGCCTCTCGATATGTGTATCGGTTCAAGCAGCCCTCACGGTACTCAACGAGGCCGGCGCAGCAGCCCCCCAGTCTCCGGTTGCGGCTTACGCCTCGCCTTCACCCTGATCGCACAGCAGGTACGCCATCACCATCATCACGCACGGGGCCCCAATCGGTCGGGGCCCGTCCAACTACATGATCCGCGCTGATCTGTCCAAGCGGACGGCTGACTGGCGCGAGCAGTTGTGGACCCGCCGGATTGCCGACGACAGATTCGAGGTCACCTGTCTGCCCTTCTTCACCTATGGCATCTGTTACCGCGATGTGGTGACCATCGACGGCAACCATATGGTGTCCGCCGTGGTGGAGAAGTCCGGCCACCGCACCCTGCGCGTCGCGCTCGCCGCCGAGCACCGAGACGGGGAGCGGCTGCACGATCTCCTGCACGGCAAAGTCACCGAAGTCGGACTGCCTCACGAATGGCTTCACGGCACCTACCTCGCAGTCGATCTCGCCCCAGGGGCCGACGCGGCAGGACTCGTCGCGGTGCTGGAATCCCCCAGCCAGAAAGGTGCCCTCCATTGGGAGATCGACGTCTGAGCGCGCTCGGCGAGAAGCAGGGCAAGGGGCCCGGCCGGCAGGAGGAAGCGCCCTTCCGTGGCAGCGGTGATGGCGTCGGTCATGGGCCACCAGGTCAGTGCGCAGTCCCGTTCAGCAGGCGGAGAGGTGCTGTGTTGCCCATGGGTCAGTTGCCGGGCCTCGTACAGATGCACTCGGGCCGTGGATTCCAGATGGTCTGGGGGGCGCCCGAACTGGACGTACTGGCAATGAGTGGCCCGAGTCCTGCGACGCCGATCCGGCACAGCTGCGAACGATCGCCGGCGATGGCGCGGTGATGGTTGATGTCCGTAACACCCTTGACGCCGATCGCTGGCGGACGGCCGGCTGGACGATCCGCCAGCTCGGGCGCCCCACCAAGCCCCCATTTCGGGGCGCCCGGTCGGAACGAGGAGATTCCGTGGGCTTGCAGGAACCCAAGGGCACCGCTGCCCTGATCACCAACTGCCAGGGGGAGTACTCCTGCACCTCCGCGACAATATCCCGGGCATCTGCGATCCGGGCACCCGCTCCCTGGGCGGCAAGCGTGACAGCAACAACGAACTCCCGGAGGACGCCATCGCCCGTGAACTCGGAGAAGAAGCGGGGCTCGTCCTCCCGGGCTAAAACGGTACGCCGTAGTCGATGCCCACGGCCCCAACGGTGAGCCAGGCAAGATCGCTGTTTTCCGCGGCTACTGGGATGCGATGCGCGCCGATTGCCGCTTACCGAGGGAATCATGATCTCCTGGTTCTCCTACGCCGTGATTTCCCGCCGCGACAGCGGTGATTGCGCCGGCCGGGCGGCCACCAGGCCGACTTGAAGTCCTTTTCTCGGTTGTGAGTTGTCGGGGCCTCTGCATGGCCTGACGTCGTCGTGGTGCGGGCGGTAGCGTCGATTGCATGATCCCGGGCGGCGGCGAGACTCAGGGTGGTGTGTCGGACTTCACGGCGGAATGTGCGAGGGTTGCGCTCAAAGAGGCCTGTGGGGCTGTGGGGTTGACGGCGTCCGGCGCTGAGCTGGTACGGCTGGGGTCCAATGCGGTGTTCAGGCTGACGGCGGAGCCGGTGGTCGTACGGGTTGCACGGGATCCGGAGGCTCTGAGCGAGATGCGGCGGGCGGTCCGGGTCGCGCGGTGGCTGGAGGCGGAGGAGTTCCCGGCTACCCGCTTGGTGCCGGGAATGCGGCAGCCGTTGACGGCGGTTGGCCGGGTCGTCACCTTCTGGCAGAGCGAGCAGGATCGTGAGGAGTACGCGACGGTGGCGGAGCTGGCGGATCTGCTGCGCCGACTCCACGGGTTGGAGGAACCGGAGTCACTGGGGCTCCCGTACTTCGATCCTTTCGCGAAGGTCTGGGCATCTATGCGCGATCTGGATGGAGTGGCGCCGGAGGACCGGGCGTTTCTGGAGCGGCGGGCGGCCAAGCTCAACAAGGACTACGACAAGCTGGATTTTGAGCTCCCTTTCGGCGTCATTCATGGTGACGCGAATGTAGGGAATGTGTTGCGGGGGAGGGACGGCCAGGCCGTGCTCATCGACCTCGATGGGTTCGCTCTTGCGCCTCGCGAATGGGATCTCATACTCACTGCCGTCTATTACGACCGGTTTGCCTGGCACAGTCCAAGGGAGTATGAGGGATTCGTCCGTTGCTACGGCTTCGACATCATGAACTGGCCCGGGTATGAAGTCCTGGCAGACATCCGTGAGTTGATGATGGTGGCCTGGATGGGGAAACAGGTCTCGACGAGCGAGAAGTCGGACGAGGAGTTCACCCGGCGCATGGACTCATTGAGGACGGGGGGAAGCCGGAGGAGCTGGCGACCGTTCTAGAGTCGCCGGCCGGCTCCGGATTCGGAGGCGACCCACAAGTGGTGGTCGGCTGCCTGATCGCAGAAGTCACGGACGCTGGTCGTTTCGCCGTAAACGGTGATATGTCTGCGGAACTCGCTGAGGTAGGCGACACAGCGCGCCGACTTGAGCTGTTCCCCGAGATCCAGGGCGTCGAGGGCCACTCGGCAGGCATCTTCGGGCTCCCCCGCACATAGGTGCGCGTCGGCCAGCACCATGGTCGCGAAGAAGTCGCTGCGTACATGCTTTCCGGTCATCGCCTGCTCGGCATGGGTTGCGCACTGGCGCGCATGGTTCACATCGCGGAAGCAGTGGGCGGCCTCGGCGGCCAACTCGGATTCGTCAAAGTAAGTGATCCACTCCGGCTCGTCCCCATGGTTCCGGCTCTCCAAAGCCTTGGTGGCCTCTGCGAGGGCCAACTCGCATGCACGATTGTCGCCGGTTCGAGCCAGAGCGCGAGCCTCCATGGCATGGAACTGGGCCATGAGCGTGGGCGTTGTCACACCGGAGATTCCCATCCGGGCCGCGCGGGCCAGGGTTACCGCCTCGGTGAAGTACCCGAGAAACGTGGCCTGATGGCTCATGGCGGACAGGATGCTCCCCGCCAGCCGGCGGTCGTTGCCGTCCTGGGCCAAGCGCAGTGCCTGGAGGAAGTAGCGCTGAGCCAAACCGTGATGACAGGCGTCGTAGCACATCCAGCCCGCGAGGAGCGTGGATTCCGCGACCGTGGCGAACAAAGCACGTCCCACGGACTCCGTATACCGGCCCTTGAGCAGTGGAGCGACATCCCGGCTGAGGTACTGCACCAGCGACTGCCGAGCATGGTTGCCACCGAACCGGTCATCCAGTTGGGCAAAGACGTCAGTCGTCGCTTTGACCGTCGCCACGTCAGCGAGCCCTACTCGGGGGCTGCTGCTCATGGCAACCGGTGGGGGGCAGGGGTGCGAGGCCACTAGCCAATACAGAGAGGCCTCGTGCCAGGCTGGTGCCGACGCCTCCGACGTGACCAGTGGCTCGAAGCCACGCAGGTCCGCGCTCCAGAGCTGGTCAACGGTGCTGATAGCGGCCTCAGGACTCGGAGAGTAGCGCGCTCCCAAGAACTCGGCATCGTCTCCTGCCAAATGGCACAGTCCAAGTTCGGCAGTGGTGACTCCGAGAGCTTCACAGACGACCGTCCCGTAGAACTCGTCGGGCACGCTGTGCCCGTTCTCCCAACTGGCGACCCTGCGCTTCACTCCTTCGTCGGATACCAGAGACTTACCGTGACGCGCGGCGGCGGCGCGCATTTCGGTAATCAGGCGCAACTGACTCCAGCCGCGGCGCTTACGAGCTTCCCTCAGACGCATGCCGAAGGGCTTCGCGGAATCTGTTATGGCCGCCTCCCCTGACGGGGACTGGCAGTTGTAACCGTCACCTCACCCAAGGTACGCATCTCGGTTCCGCTGCATATGCGGTTCCTCAATAAGTTCCACCACCGCCGGTGACGACGTGCGGTGACGGGGTGGCACTGCTCGCGTCACCCCATGTCACCTCTCGTCATCTCTACTGGCCAGGGCCCTGTGGTCGATGCTGGTCGCACGGCGGCCGAACGGTCGTCCCGGAGACCAACTGGGTGAGGACCGCGTGCAGTTGCTGACTAGGCGTGGGGCCGAGTGGCTGTCCACGGCGGCTGACAGGCCGCATGAATGCCGTGAGATCTGGGAGATGGATCCGCGCAAGCCGGTCGCCCTTCCGGCGGGCCGGCTCTTCGACGTTGTGGTGGTCAACCAGCAGCTTGGTGTTGAGACCTTCGATCAACTCGTCCGCAGACAGCTGCCGGTCGGTCCCGTTGAGATCGACCGGGCGGCGAAGAAGGTCGGGTTCTTCCTGCCACCGGATTCGCGCGAATGGTTCCGGCGGCAGGTGACCTGTGAGACGACATCGCCGCCCGAATACCGCTACCTCGGCAGGGAGTCCATGGTGGTGGTACCCGGGCGGTTGTCCCTGTCGGAAGACCGCTATGCCTGGCTGAGCGCACCGTTTCGTCAACTGGATGCGAATCCGGCACGAGCGGTTGCTCTCGCCCTGATGCTGGTGGCGTCCGCCGAACTGCTGGCACGCGCCGAGCAGTACGGCGAAGAGCGAATCTGGGTGCTGGAACGGGTGGTGCACCACGCGGAGCGTGGATGACGGCAGCCTTGCCGGACATGCTGATCACGGCCGGCCTGCTCAGCCGCTGAGGAAGCGCCTGCCCTCGTCGGAAGCATTCGCACAGATCTCCACTACGGCTGCGCTCGGTTGGGGAAGAGGCCGACACGGCCATTGGGTGCGGCGGTTGCGCTCCCGCTGTTCCGACCGCGGTGCTCGGTGACGCTGACAGGGTGCTACCTCCGCGTCTCCTCGGTACGAACCGGCTCAGTGGCGGATGGTGACGGCGATGGCTTCATAACTGCCTTTTGCCAAGCCCAGGACGCGTACCGGTTGCTATCACCGCGTCCCCAGCGGCGCTTCGATATGGACTCCTGCCCCTGGCCGACTACGCCCTGACCTCCTTTCCGGCCAGTGCCCACATCTGGCTCGGCAACCCGGTTCTGGCCCAGCAGGCTGCGGAATCCGCTGTCGTGGTCTATGAGACGGCACCGGCCGCCTCGCGGTCCCCGAGCCGCGAGGCAATCGCACGAATCGACCTTGCCATTGCCCATGCCCTGCTCGGCGAGCCGCAGGATGCGCTCGTCCTTGGCCACCAGGCTCTTGGCAGCACCCGTGTACTGGGCTCTGTTCGCAACCGGGCTCGCGAACTCGCCTCGTTCCTCACCCGCCGGTATCCCCGGCTGGAGGCAGCGAGAGGTTTCCAGGAACGCCTGCTGCCCCCGGCCGGACAACCACAACCACCGGAAGGCACCTTATGACCGAACGGTAGATCAACATCCGCAAGCCCTACCTTGAGCTGATCAAGGATGGCGTCAAGACGATGGAGGTCCGCGTCGGCTACCCCAGCATGAGGAAGATCGCCGCAGGGCAGGTGCTGGTGTTCCGGTCCGGCGACGACTCCTTTCGTATTCGGGTCGTCAAGCTCGTCGAATACCCGTCTTTCGAGGCCATGGCGGACGCGGAAGACATCACCGCCATCAGCGGTGACCTGAACCGCGAAGAGCTCCTCGCGGCTGCCGCGACATCTACCCACCCGAGAAGGAAGCCCTTGGCGTCCTGGCGATCCATCTTCACCGGCTGGCCGGATGACGTCATCACCAACGGCCGGCCAAGGGCGTTGGCGGGCCGCGCTCACAGCCGCCGTACTAGCGGGAAGGGCAGTGTCTCGCGCGGGGAGCACAGGCCGGCAACCGCTACTTCGAGTCGGGCAGCCTAACGACCACAGAGACGAACTACTGTCGTGTCTCCCGGCAGGCACTGGTAATGGCGCTGTGCACCACCGCGATGAAGGAGCAGGACGCATGACACTGCTGGAACAGCTCACTGTCACCGACGCTTCCGTAGTGCACGAGCTGGTCACCGCATACGGCCGTCTCCGGACCAAGACCGTTCACGCAAAATTCAACAACCAGCCGACGTGGGATAATTGGGGGAAGTCTTCCTCGCCATTCAACAACCAGCCCACCTGGGACAACTGGAACAAGAAGAAGTAGGCCGATCCTCCGGTGGCGCGTCATCCTGGCGCGTCACCTTGCCCGTGATGCAGGACCGAAGGAAAGTCGAATGGAATCCCGCACGGTACGCCGTACGAGCGTAACCCTCCCGGCTCTGGACGAGCGGGGCCTGTATCTATCGAACGTGACATCGCTCGAAGGTAGTCGGGGAAGGGTCTCGGATTTCCAGTACGCCGACAAGGACCTACGGGAACTGGACCTCGTTGACATTCAGTTGCTGGACGGTCGCATCCGAGATGTACGGAGTCGGCGCACCAGGCTCCAAGAAGTTCTGGTCAACTCCGTAGAGTTGTCCAACTGTTCCCTTTCCTCTCTGCGTTGGGCAGACAGTAAGCTCACTCGAGTCACATTCAGAAACTGTAAGCTGATGGGCGCCCTGTTCGAAGGCATGGTCCTCGACAACGTGCTCTTCGAGAACTGCAGATTCGACTACGCCACCTTTGACCGGCTTCGATTTACTGGCCCTGTGGCCTTCGTCAAATGCGCGCTTCAGGAATCGTCCTTCAAGTCCTCGGACTTCGGTTCGGCAGTGGTCTTCGAAGCATGTGACCTGCGACTGACCGAATTCGACGGTGGCAAGCACCGGGGGTGTGACCTTCGGGGCAATGACTTGAGCGGCGTGCGCGGTATCGGCGCACTCAGGGGTGTACTCATCGACCGCGAGCAGCTCGGCCAGCTCGCCGAAGCACTCGCAGCCGAGCTGGACTTCATGTACGGCGAGGACCTTGACGACAAATAGCCCGACTGCCGGAAGGGGGGAAGGAGCATGGCAGGCCGCCTGGCTTTCTTGCCCTGCAAGACGTTGCTGCAGCGGTGCGAGGCCGGTTCGGTTCGCCGATGCCGGAGTCTGGCGGACTACGACGACGGTGCCGTGGTACCCGTGGGGGACTGGCAACCGCTGACCACGACGGAAGCCGAACGGCTATGGGCGGACGCCGATACTCCAGACGGAACCGTGATCGAACTGATCCGGCTACGGTCCGCACTGGCCGGGAAGGCTCTGAACCTTGATGAGTTGACAGTCGGCCTCGAACCATTCGCCAACCGGTGGAAGCCCGAATTCCTGGGCTGTGCCACCGCTGGCGGCGGCTCCTGGACCACAACCGAAGACGCCGCCAAAGGGCGCAGGTTGGGTCTCCATGTCGATAACTGGGACCGGCTGCGCCATGGAGCTCGGCACATAGGACGGCGCCGGCTGTGCCTCAACCTGGGCCCCGGCCCTCGCTACTTGCTCATAGGTGATCGGACCGTGGAAGAGATCTGCGAGGCGCTCTACGAAGACGTTTCCCAGCGTTATCCGCATACCGACGATATACGGCGCTACGTTGAGCAGGGGCAGGAACTTCGCTCGCTGCGCATTCGCCTGGAACCGGGCGAGGGCTATATCGCTCCTACTGAACTCCTGCCGCATGACGGCTCGACCCAGGATGTAGTCCAACCCTCTACAGCGGCCTTCTGGCTCGGGCGGTGGCCGGTGCGCGGATTGGACGGCCCCTTGGTGGCCTCCGGATGAGATCGGACTCGTTCACCATGGCCGGGAGGCGAGCGTCTCGGTGCGTCCGGTGGCGACGATGGAGGTCGTCCGCTCGCCGTGGTCGCGGGAGTCTTGTCCCTCCCGACCAGCCCGCCAACACGCAAGCCCCTCAGTGTTCCCGGATCAGGAACATCGAGGAGCTTGACAGAGGGGCTGCATGCCTGGCCCACGCGGCCAGTGAAGCCTGCCGATCGTCTCGCGCACAAGTGGGTGGTGAGTGGACGCCTGGACCCGCATCAGCCCGCTGATCCAGCCGGCCAACAGCGGCGGCTTGCACAAGCCGGACGTGGGGAGCGGTGCTGTGCTGTCGGGCCGTCAGGCGTTGGGGAGACCCCAGTACTGGTAATCGTTCTTGGTGTTGCAGCCGTTCTGCCTGAGCAGCAGGCTGCTGGATTGTCCGGAATCCAGGCAGGCGTGGATGTCGTAGGTGTAGAACTGGTAGTTGAAGCTCCTGTAGTTGTTGCCGGTCAGCGCCCAGATCTGGCTGCGGACCTGTCCCGGCTTGCAGCCTTCGATCGAGGCCTTGCCGCTGTCGACGGTCAGGCACTTCTTGCTGGCGAGGTTGTAGACCCGCACGTTGTGGATGCCGTTGGTGTCGCCGTTGTAGGAGGCGACCTCCCATTTCTGCCAGGGGCTGTTACTACAGCCGTCCAGATACAAGCGCTTCTCTTCTCCGTGCTCTGTGAGACACCGCTTGCCGTGCTTGGCCTGGATGTGGACGGACGGGAGGAAGATGTCGGCGTGAGCCGGGCCGGCCATCAGAGCACTTGTGATGGCGGCAGTGGCGGTGACGATCGCGGCGGAGTGGAGTTTACGGCTGGACAGGAGCTTCATCTACGCCTCCAAGGCGTCGAGGTGAGCCTCGCCTGGCGCTTACCAGGCAAGCGGGACAGAGCCGGATTCGACGTCGCCGGAGATGATGCCGGAGTCCATCAGGCGGGCGCGGGCGAATACGCTGGTGATGCCTCTGCCGCCGGGGATGGGGACGAACTTCGACCACTCGTAGGCCGACCCGCCGCCAACGGGGTTGACGGCCGGACCGATGTTCTGGCCGACGCCCCACTGGATGCTGCCGTCCCCGTACCGGACGCCGAGTTCGGCGATGAGGTGCACATCGGTGCTGCCGCCATGGTAGGTGACCTTGGCGACGGCGATGTGGCTGTCGTAGTCGAGGTAGACACAGGGCTGTGCGGTCCACCCGTGGCCGAGCGGGCCGTCGGTCTGGACGCCGTTGACGGTGCGGCAGGCGTGCCACACGTTCACAGCATGCGCGGGCGGGGCGGCGACTGCGAGCGTGGCGACGATGGTGCCTGCGGAGGCGAGTCCGGTGGCCAACCAGCGTTTCATGGAGGGGATCTCCTTCGCTTCGGGTCGATGACGGCCAGGACGAGGGCTATGCCCCGACGGAATCAGCATGCTCGTCGGAGCTTCGGGTCGGCCACACATGTGCACCGCCAAGCCGCGCTGGAACCGGGGCAACCAGAAACGTAAGACGGTTGGGGATGGAGTGAAGGGTCTGTTCGCACTGTGAAGCGGTCCCTCCGGTGTCAGTCTGCACAGCGAGCCTGTTGTGCTCCGCCGGCACCTGGCTATGACGCCGGGTAGCGCGAAGGAGTCGGCCGGCGCGAGCAGTTGTGGAACCGGTTGCCCTACAAGCGCCGCACCAGCGGGAAGGGCAGGGTCTCCCGGATGGACAGGCCGGTGAGGAACATCACCAGCCGGTCCACGCCGATACCCAGACCGCCGGTGGGCGGCATGGCGTATTCCAGGGCGCGCAGAAAGTCCTCGTCCAGTTCCATGGCCTCCGGGTCGCCGCCGGCCGCTCGCAGGGACTGGGCGGTCAGGCGGCGGCGCTGCTCCACGGGATCGACCAACTCGGAGTAGGCGGTGCCCAGTTCGGTGCCGAAGGCGACCAGGTCCCAGCGTTCGGCCAGGCGCGGCTCCGCGCGGTGCGGGCGGGTGAGCGGGGAGACGTCGGTGGGGAAGTCCTTGTAGAAGACGGGGAGGGTGGTGCGCTCCTCCACCAGGCGTTCATAGAGTTCCAGGACGATATCGCCGCGGGTGTGCTCCGCGCGGTGCGGTACCCCGGCGGCGTCGCAGTGGCGGCGCAGGGCGGCGGCGGAGGTGTCCGGGCCGATCTCCTCGCCCAGTGCCTCGGAGACGGCGCCATAGACCGTTTTCACCGGCCAGCGGCCGGAGATGTCGTGTTCGGTGCCACCGCGGACCGCGATCGCCGAGCCATGGGCGGCGACGGCCGCCTCCTGGATCAGCTCCCGGGTCAGTTCCAGCATGGTGTCGTAGTCGCCCAGCGCCTGGTACGCCTCCAGCATGGTGAACTCGGGGTTGTGCTTGTAGGAGACGCCCTCGTTGCGGAAGGTGCGGCCCAGTTCGAAGACCTTCTCCAGGCCGCCCACACAGAGCCGTTTGAGATAGAGCTCGGGTGCGATGCGCAGGTACAGGTCCAGGTCGTAGGCGTTGATATGGGTGGTGAAGGGGCGGGCGTTGGCGCCGCCGTGGACCTGCTGGAGCATGGGGGTCTCCACCTCCAGATAGCCCCGGTCCAGCAGCCCCTGGCGCAATGCCTGGACGGCGGCGCTGCGGGCGCGCAGGGTGTGGCGGGCGCCGGGGTTGACGGCCAGGTCCACATAGCGCATCCGTACCCGGGTCTCCGGGTCGGCCAGGCCGCGGCGCTTGTCGGGCAGCGGGCGCAGGCATTTGGCGATGATCCGGGCGCGGTCGGCGAAGACAGTGAGCTCGCCCCGGTCGGTGGTGCCCACCTCGCCCTCGGCCTCGATATGGTCGCCCAGGTCGGTCCAGGCGGCGAAGCGGCGCAGCGGTTCCTCGCCGAACCCGTCGCGGGTGAGGGTGAGTTGGAGGTCGCCGGACCAGTCGCGCAGCACGGCGAAGAGCACCCCGCCGTGGTTGCGCTTGAGCAGCACCCGGCCGGTGACGGTGACCTGCTGCCCGGTACGGGCACCGGGCGGCAGGCCGGGGTGGGCGGCGCGGACGGCGGCCAGGGTGTGGGTGCGGCGGGCGTGGACCGGGTAGGGGTCGATGCCCTGGTCGCGCAGCCGGTCCAGTTTCTGCCGCCGGACCCTTACCTGTTCGGGCAGTTGGGCCAGGTCCTCGGCGCCCTCGGCGGCGGCCCGGGGGCCGGGGCCGAGTTCGGACAGCGGGGGCAGTCCGGCGGTGGACGGCGGGCGGGTCATGCCCTTGGCCCGGCCCCGGCCCCAGAGCTGGCCCAGGCTGGGGACGGCGACAAAGCCCTCGGCGATGCCGGAGGCCAGCCCGATCCGGGCCAGGGCACCGGCGTCCGCGTAGCACAGGAAGCGGGGGTGCCACTCGGGGTCGTATTTGACGTTGGAGCGGTAAAGCGCCTCCAGCTGCCACCACTTGGAGAAGAACAGCAGCAGCCGGCGCCAGAGCCGCAGTACCGGGCCGGCGCCGATCCGGGCACCCTCCTCGAAGGCGGAGCGGAAGGCCGCGAAGTTGAGGGAGATCCGTTTGACGCCGAACCGGACCGCCTGGGCGCAGAGTTGGGTGACCATGAACTCCATCACCCCATTGGGGGCGGCGCGGTCGCGGCGCATCAGGTCCAGGGAGACCCCGTCCGGGCCCCAGGGGACGAAGGACAGCAGGGCGATCATGTTCCCCTGGGCGTCCAGCGCCTCCACCAGCAGGCAGTCCCCGTCGGCGGGGTCGCCCAGCCTGCCCAGGGCCATGGAGAAGCCGCGTTCGGTCTCGGTGTCCCGCCAGGCGTCGGCCCGCCGGATCACCTCGCCCATCTCCTCGTCGCTGAGCGCCGAATGACGGCGGATGCGGACGGTGGCCCCGGTGCGCTCCACCCGGTGCACCGCCTGCCGGGTCACCCGCATCTCCCGGCCCTCCAGGTTGAAGGAGGCGACCTGGAGGATGGCCTCGTCGCCCAGTTGCAGGGCGCCCAGGCCGGAGCGGGCGTAGGCGCGGGCGCCGGTCTCGCTGGCGCCCATCACGGCCGGCTGCCAGCCATAGCGGCCGGCCAGCGCCAGCCAGGCCTCGATGGCCGGGGTCCAGGCTTCGGGGTCGCCCAGCGGGTCGCCGGAGGCCAGGCACACCCCGGCCTCCACCCGGTAGGTGACGGCCGCCTTGCCGCTGGGGGAGAAGACCACCGCCTTGTCCCGGCGGGTGGCGAAGTAGCCCAGTGAGTCGCGGCCCCCGTAGCGGGCGAGCAGGGCGCGGATGCGCGCCTCCTCGTCATCGTGCAGGGCCGCCTCCAGACGCTGCGAACGGAACAGCGTCATGGTGGCGTTGAGCAGCGCCAGCGCACCCAGCAGGCCCAGCAGGAAATACACCCAGTGCGGCGGGTGGCCGGGGATCTGCCGGGTGCTGACCAGGCCGCCGCACACCTTGTTGGCGACGAACAGCAGCCGGTTCCCGGCGCCGGGTTCCAGCGAGCCGGGGAACAGCTCCACCAGCCCCCAGCCCAGCAGCACCGCGATGCCCAGCCCGGCCGCCAGCACCAGCAGGGCACGCAGAAAGGCGCCGTGCCGTACCTCGGCGTAGAACTCCCGGCGGGCCAGGACCAGCAGGGTCATCGCCAGCAGCGACAGCACCAGCGAGGGAATGGTGTCCCAGTAGCCGACGGCCAGCAGCAGCACATCGGCCAGCACCAGCAGCCCCAGATACACCAGGACAAACCAGAGGGTGACCCGCTTACGGGCCGCCATGGCGGTGGCCAGCAGCAGCAGGAAGACCGCATAGGCCAGGTTGGGAGCGGTGGGGACGGTCAGGGTGTCCAGGGCGTCCGTCAGCGGGTGGGAGCCCCGCCGCAGCGGCGGGATCAGCGAGGTGACGGCGCAGAACAGGCCCAGCAGACCGAAGAAGAGCGCAAAGCCATTGGGCACCCGGTGCAGCAGACGGTGCCAGGCGGAGCCCGGATCACCGTCCTCCGCAGTCTTGTGAGAAGTCCCGTGCACCGTGACGGGCGTACGCTCCCGGACTGTGCGGATCATTCCGTCAGCCTAGGCAGGGCGGGGAGCGTATGCCCGTCGGGCGTCCGAATCGGTGAATAGATACCCGAACGGAGTAGCCGCGCTGCCGGGCCGGTGCCCGGTGATGCGCCAGACTTGGCGGACCACCCACCGCCGCTTCGCCTG
Organism: Streptomyces orinoci; assembly: GCF_003121295.1. Lineage (GTDB taxonomy): Bacteria > Actinomycetota > Actinomycetes > Streptomycetales > Streptomycetaceae > Streptomyces > Streptomyces orinoci. The sequence goes on along the minus strand of NZ_PHNC01000020.1, from coordinate 30,495 downwards.
GAGGTACGCCATGGCCATCTCGATTTCCGTGGTCCTGCTGCTGGTCGTCCTGGCCGTGGTGTTCCTCCGCAACGGGGGACTGCGGATGTCGCATGCGCTGGTCTGTGTGCTGCTGGGCTTCCTGCTCGCCAACACCAGCATCGCGCCCACCCTCTCCAACGGCCTGTCCGCCGCCGCCTCGCTGGTCAGCGGCGTACGGCCGTGACCGGGCGACCGGAGATCAGCTGCCGGTCTCCACGTCCTCCAGCACGCCCAGCGCATCGGGCACCAGGATGGCCACCGAGTAGTAGGCGCTGACCAGGTAGGACGAGACGGCGTGCTCGTCGATGCCCATAAAGCGCACATTGAGGCTGGGCTGGTACTCGTCCGGGATGCCGGTCTGGTGCAGGCCGACCACCCCCTCGTCCTTCTCCCCGGTCCGCATGGCGATGACCGAGCTGGTGCCCGACTCACTGACCGGGATCTTGTTGCAGGACAGCAGCGGCACCCCGCGCCAGGAGCGCACCGGATGGCCCAGCACCTCCACGGCCTGGGGATACAGGCCCCGCTCGCTGCACTCCCGGCCGAAGGCGGCGATGGCGCGCGGATGGGCCAGCAGATACTCGGTCTTGCGGCGGCGGGAGAGCAGCTCGTCCAGATCGTCCGGGGTGGGCGGGCCGCTGCGGGTATGGATGCGCTGCCCGAGGTCGGCATTGGCCAGCAGGCCGAAATCGGGGTTGTTGATCATCTCGTGCTCCTGGCGCTCGCGCAGCGCCTCCACGGTCAGCCGCAGCTGCTGCTCCAGCTGGTTCATCGGCTCGTTGTAGAGGTCGGCGACCCGGGTGTGCATCCGCAACACCGTCTGGGCGACGCTGAGTTCGTACTCACGCGGCCTGAGCTCGTACTCCACATAGGTGCCGGGGATGACCGGCTCGCCCTCATGCCCGGAGGCCACCGCGATATCGGCCTCGCCCCGGGCGTTGGCCGGCGGGGCCGGACGGGAGGCGAAGTCCGCCAGATGCGCCCGGAGTTCGGGGGAGCGCTCGGCGATCTCCTGGAAGGTGCGCAGCGGCAGCGCCAGTACGGTGCAGCGGGTCACCGCCCGGACGGTGAAGTCCCACTCGGCGTCGGGCTCCAGCGGGACCCGCTCACCGAAGAAGGCCCCGTCGGCCAGGGTGGCCAGCAGCGTCTCGTCGCCGTACTTGCCGGTGCCCTTCTTGGTCAGCTTGCCGTGGGCGATCAGGAAGATCTCGTCCGCCGGGCGGCCCCGCTCCACCAGTGCCTCACCCGCCGCGTACTGCCGCTGCACACAGCCGTCGGCCAGCGCCTGGAGCACCGAGGGCTCCTCGAAGCCGCGCAGACAAGGCAGTTCACCCAGCTCGGCCGGGATGACCCGGATATCGGTGCCGGTGGAGAGGAACTCCACGATGCCATTGCCGACGGTGTAGCTCAGCCGCCGGTTGACCCGGTAGGTGCCGGCCGACACCTGCACCCAGGGCAGCACCCGCAGCAGCCAGCGCGAGGAAATCCCCTGCATCTGCGGGACGGACTTGGTGGTGGTCGCCAACTGGCGGGCCGCGTCCGTGCCCAGGCTGAGCTGGTTCCGGCTCTCCGGTGCGGTGTTCTCCGGCTCCACTGCCGTCGTCATAAGAGGTGTTCACCCATCTGTTGTGTGGTGCACGACGGATAACCGCACGGGCGACGCGAAGAGTTGACCGGAAAATTCCGCGACCGGCCGGCGAATTCCGAAGCTAGCAGCGGGGATCAGCCGGAGACATCACTCGAAAGTGTGGGGTAACCGGGCCTGTTCGGGGGCCGGTTCAGGAACGGACGAAAACGCCGATCCCGTTCGCCACCGCCCGCTCCTCGCCATGCGACGGATGGTTGCGCACCGTGGCGTGTGCGCTGTGCGCGCTCCGGGTCACCAGGGTGCTGGAGCCGCCGCCGTCCAGATTGAAGGCGTCCACCGCCCCGATCTTCCGCATGGCACGGGCCAGTTCGGCCAGCGTCAGACCGGAACGGTAGGCGGCCCGTCCGTCCAGCGCCAGCAGATACAGCCGCCGGCCGCCGTCCGCCAGCCCGGCGGCGGTACGCACGGCGGGGGTGGTGCCGTCCAGTCCGTCCAGCGCCCGGCCGCCGCGCAGGATGGGGAAGCCGCCCAGGGCGCAGCGCAACGCCCCCGAGCGCTGGGAGCGCAGTCGCTCCGTCACCCGTACCCGGTCGCCCACCGCCAGCCGGCGCAGGTCCCGGGCGCCCTGCTCGCGGCCCACCAGGACCACCGTGCCACGCGGGATCGGGCCCGCGCCGGGACGGTTGCGCAGTGAGGTCACCCGGCCGTCGCGGACGGTGAGTTCCACCGTGGTGCGGCTGCAGGACGCGGCCCGGTCGGTGTCGGTGCCACAGGTGGCGCGCAGCCGGGAGGCGGCGCCCCAGGCCGAGGTGTAGGCGCCCACGCCGCTGACCGGCAGCGCGTACTCGTTGAAGCCGGCCAGCGGCAGATCGTCGTCCTCCTCGGTACGCACCGAGCCCTCCAGCGACAGCCGGTCCAGCCGGGCCACCCGGTTGGTGCCCACCGCAAGTACGTCCTCGGTGGTCGCACCCCGGGGCAGGGCCGGGCCGAAGCGCTGGCCGTCCGGCACCGCGGCCTTCAGGGCCCGCCCGGCGGCGACCGCCGGGCCCACGGGGGCGCCGGTGGCCTGCACGCCGGGATGCTGGTCCTCGGCGATATTGAAGAAGTCGCCGTTGACACCGCCCACCGCCCGCTGCTTCTCGGCCAGTTGGGAGATCTTGGCGCGCGCCCCCACCGCCCCCGGATACAGCAGGTCCACCGAGACCCGCCGGTCGCGCAGATCCACCGTCAGCAGATGCCCCAGCACCGGGCCGTGCGCGCCCTTGAGGGAGAACTCCCGGTAGCCGACGCCGGGGGCCACGGTGCCGGCGGCGCCCAGCCGCGGGGCCGAGGCGTCCTGGGTCGCGGCCCAGGACGCCCCTCCGGTCCCGATAAGCGAAAGCCAGGTCAACCACACCGTCAGCACCGCGCGCACGCGGTATTCGCGTCTACTCACTGTCAACCCCAGAAGAAACGTCAACTGCGCTCGGCCACACGGGCCTTCATCATGCCCGGAAAAAACGCCGGGGAACGCTTTGGCGTCCATCAGGGCAACTCTTTTCCCGGGTCTGTCGAATGGCCCTGCGAGCCTCGATACTCATCGTCAGCAGCACGCAGCGCCAAGGTGTATTCACTCCATTGGCTCCATTGGCTTCCCGGAACCGGAGGCATTCCCATGACCGTCCGTACGCGCCGCGCCGTCGTCCTCGGCCTTGGAGCCGCCCTCGCCGGTTCCCTGGCGGCACCCGCCTTCGCCGAGGACTCGGACACCAGCCGCGGCAAGCCGCCGCTGCGCCATGCGCACGCGCACAACGACTATGAGCACCGGCACCCGCTCACCGAGGCCCTCTCCCATGGCTTCAACAGCATCGAGCCGGACATCTGGCTGGTCGGCGGCCAGCTGCTGATCGGACACGACGCGGACAAGCTCGATCCGCGGCGAACGCTGGAATCGCTTTATCTCCAGCCGCTGTGGCACCGTGTCAGAGCCAACGGCGGCCGGGTCTACCGCGGCTACGACCGCACGGTGCAGCTGCTCATCGACATCAAGTCGCCCGGTGATCCCACCTACCGGGAGCTGGCCCGGCATCTGGAGCGCTACCGCTCGATGTTCACCCGCTACTCCGACGGGCGGGTGCATCGCGGCGCCCTGACCGCGGTGGTCTCCGGCGACCGCGGGGCCCGTGCGCCGATGGAGCGGGAGCGGGTGCGCTATGCCTTCTACGACGGACGGCTCACCGACCTGGACGGCCGGGCACCCGCCTCCTTCTGCCCGCTGATCAGCGACGACTGGACCAAGCACTTCGGCTGGCGGGGGGTGGGGCCGATGCCGGCCCGGGAACGGGCCGGACTCCGCCGCATCGTCCGCCAAGCCCACGCCGCCGGCCGCCAGGTGCGCTTCTGGGCCACCCCGGACCAGCCGGGCCCGGCCCGCGACGCCCTCTGGCGCGAACTGCTGGCGGCCGGCGTGGACTACCTCAACACGGACGACCTCGCCGGCTTGGAGACGTTCCTCCGGGCACACGGCGCGTGATTCCGGGTGCCCGCTCAGGGGCGCGGGGCAGCTACATCCTTCGGCTGCGCCGCGTGGGCGCGACCGGCCACGCACGGCCCGCAGCCGCAAGGGTCAGGCCGACGGCCCCGGACGCAAAGCCACCAGCTCGGCCAGCTCCGTATCGGTCAGCTCCGTCAGCGCACCCTCGCCCGTCGTGCCCAGTACCGCGTCCGCCAAAGCCTGTTTGCGGCGCAGTAGTTCGGCGATGCGGTCCTCCACCGTGCCCTCGGTGACCAGGCGGTGCACTCGCACCGGGCGGGTCTGGCCGATGCGGTGCGCCCGGTCGGTGGCCTGCGCCTCCACCGCCGGGTTCCACCAGCGGTCGAAGTGCACCACATGCCCGGCCCGGGTGAGGTTCAGACCCGTGCCCGCCGCCTTCAACGACAGCAGGAACACCGGGACTTCACCGTTCTGGAAGCCGCGCACCAGTTCCTCGCGGCGGGCCACCGGAGTGCCGCCGTGCAGCAGCGCGACGGGCACCCCGCGCGCCCGGAGATGCGTCCGGAGCAGCCGGGCCATCCGGACGTACTGGGTGAAGACCAGCACTCCGGCGCCCTCCGCCACCAGAGTGTCCAGCAGCTCGTCCAGCAGCTCCAGCTTCCCCGAACGCCCCTCGGTCCGGGGCGACTTCTCCTTGAGGTACTGCGCCGGATGGTTGCAGATCTGCTTCAGCGCGGTGAGCAGCTTGACGATCAGGCCCCGGCGGCGCAGCCCATCGGTGCCCGCCAGCTCCGCCAGCAGCTCGCGGACCACCGCCTCGTAGAGCCCGGCCTGTTCCCGGGTGAGCGCCGCCACATGGTCGGTCTCGGTCCGGGGCGGCAGCTCCGGGGCGATGCCCGGGTCGCTCTTGCGGCGGCGCAGCAGGAAGGGGCGCACCAGTGCGGCCAGCCGCTCGGCGGCGCCCGGGTCGGTGCCGGACTCCACGGGCCGGGCGTAGCGGCGGCGGAAGGTGTCCAGGGAGCCCAGCAGCCCGGGGGTGGTCCAGTCGAGGATGGCCCACAGCTCGGAGAGGTTGTTCTCCACCGGAGTGCCGGAGAGCGCCACCCGGGCCCGGGCGCCGATGGTGCGCAGCCGCCGGGCGGTCGCCGAGTGCGGATTCTTGATGTACTGGGCCTCGTCGGCCACCACCAGGCCCCAGTCCACGCCCGCCAGCCGTTCGGCGTCCAGCCGCATGGTGCCATAGGTGCCGAGGACGAACTCCCCGTCCGCCAGGCCCTCCAGGCTGCGCCCGCTGCCATGGAAGCGGCGCACCGGGGTGCCGGGGGCGAAGCGTTCGATCTCGCGCTGCCAGTTGCCCAGCAGTGAGGCCGGGCAGACCACCAGGGTGGGCCCGGCCGCCCCCGGCAGGCCCTGGCGGTGCAGATGCAGGGCGATCAGGGTGACGGTCTTGCCCAGGCCCATGTCGTCGGCGAGGCAGCAGCCCAGGCCGAGCGAGGTCATCCGGTGCAGCCAGGTCAGTCCGCGCAGCTGGTGGTCGCGCAGGGTGGCGGCCAGCGCGGCGGGCGGGGCCACGGGCCGGCGGATGCCGCCGGGCTCGGCGATCACATCGCGCAGGGCGGCCAGCCGGCCGGTCGCCTCCACCGGCACCCGCTGCTCGCCGCCCTCGGCCTCGATCTCGCCGGTGAGCGCGGCCCGCAGTCCCTCTGCCGGGGTGACCTTGCGTTCCTCGCGGTCCCGGGCGCGCCGCAGCGCGGCCGGGTCGATCACCACCCACTGGTCGCGCAGCCGCACCACCGCCCGTCCGGCCTCGGCGAGTTGGTGCAGTTCGGCGCGGGTGATCTCCTGCTCGCCGACCGCGAAGCGCCAGTGGAAGGTGAGCAGGGCGCCGGCGGACAGCAGGGCGGGGGAGTGGGACCGGTCCTCGTCCCCGGGCGAGCCGACCACCGCCCGGGCGGTGAGCGGCCGCACCAACTCCCTTGGCCAGTGCACCTCCACGCCCACCGCGTCCAGGGCGGCGGCGGCCGGGCCCAGCAGTTCGCCCACCTCCCGGTCGGCCAGTTCCAGGGCGTCCGGGACGGCCGCCGAGAGCAGCGGTGCCAGCACCGGCCAGGCATGCACCGCGCGGCGCAGCGCCGGCAGCGCGCCCGACCGGGCACCGGGGCCCAGCGCCGTGCTCCCGGACCACACCCGGGCGGCGTCCGCCACCAGCGCCGGGTCGCCCAGGCTGTGCACCTGCACCACCGCCCGCAGCCGGGGCTCGGCGCCGTCCGGACCCAGGGCCTCCACCCGTAGCGAGATGCGCACCCTCGCGTCGGGCGAGGCGGCCGGCCCGGATGCCCGTGGGCGTCGCTCCGGCGGTCGTCGGGGTTCGGGGGCGGTGAAGGTCCGGCTGCCGGTGGCGAGTTGGGCGGCCGGGCTGCGCGGCAGGCCGTCGGCGACGGCCTCCAGGAAGGAGCGCACCAGCGGCCCGGGCTCGGGCAGCAGCGGCGGATCGCTGCCGGGGACCGGGACGGCATGGGCGGCGGGCGGCATGGCGTCGGCCAGTTCGCCGATCCGGCGCAGGTCCTCCGGGGCCGGCGGGCACGCCTTCCGGCTGTCCTCGCCGGAGGCGGCCGGCTGGGGCAACAGGCGTCCCCGGGCGGCGAGTTGCAGGGCGAGCAGCGCCGCGGTGCCCCAGAAGGCGGCCGCCTCGTCGGCCCCGGCGGCGCGGGCGCGGGTGAGTACGGGCAGGGCCTCGCGCACGGGCAGCACGGTGGCGGGGACGGTCGTGGTGGTGACCCCGGTGCCGTCGGGAACGACCACGGTCAGTTCCTCGAAGGGGCCGTCGGGGAGCGGGAGTTGGCCGTCGGGACGCCAGAAGGCGATACGGCCGGTACGGGCGGGGTCGCCGGGCAGGAAGGTGGCCGAGGAATGGTCGAGGCGGGCGATGTCGGAGGGCGTCGCGACAGGGGGCGGGGTCACAGGGCTGCGCGTTTCCTCGAACTCGACTGGCCGGGGCGGGAGCGGTCGAGGGTACCCCAGCGGCATACCGGACGAGGGGATGGCGAAGGTGACCCTTACCACTTCCGCCCGGCCGGGCGGGAACCCCGCGCGGCGGCCCGGCGTTGTGCCGGGAGAGCGCGACGCGCGGTCGCGCGAGGAGGTGCGGTCGGATGAGCAACGGGGCGAAGGCAGCCGTCGGCGGAGTCGCGGCGGGTGTGCTGCTGATATGGCTGGTGGGCTTCTGGGTGGGGCTGCTGGTGCTGGTGGGGGTGCCGGTGGGTGCCTATCTGCTGCTGGACCCCGCGCAGCGCAAGCGGCTGCGGCGGGTGACCCGTAAGGAGCTGGGGCGCTAGCGGGCTGCCCGGCGGCCCGGCGCCCGGGCGCTCACCAGAGGTGCCCGGCTGCCCGGAGCTGACCGTTCACCCGGCCGGGAACGCCGGGGCCAGCGCCGCCCTGGCCAGCAGGCGGGGCCGGCCGGAGCCGTCCGCGGGCACTGTCCACAGATCGGAGCCATAGGCGCCCGGCAGCGAGTAGACCAGGGTGCGGCCGTCCCGCCACACCGCCTGATCGTCCACACTGCGCCCCTCCGCGGTCGCGGTCTCCCGCAGGGTGCGCAGGTCCAGGACGTACAGCCGCCAGGGCGCGTCCGAGGAGACGCCCGCCACCCGCTTCTTGTACGCCACCCGGGTCCCGTCCGGGGACAGCGAGGGGCACTCCACATTCCGGTGCACCGAGCGCAGCGTCCGCTCCCGCCGGTCCCCGCGCACCAGATAGGTCTGGCCGCCGGTTGCCACGGTGGCGAAGAAGCGGGTGTCATCGGCGAAGGTGACGCCCCAGACATTGAGGTCCGCGGCGCGGTGCGGGCGGCCGTCCAGGAAGAAGCGGTAGTCCTCCAGATTGCGTTCCAGGCCGCCGGAGGCCGCGTCGGCGATGGAGGTGCGGGTGGAGAAGGAGGTGCCCGCATAGGAGTCCCCGCTGACGAAGACCGTCCAGGCCACGGTGCGGCCGCTGGGCGAGACCCGGGCCCGGGTGGGGATCCCGGAGAGGCCGTAGCGGTGCCGCTCGTGCAGATGCGCATCCAGCACCAGCGCGCGATATCCGTCCCGCAGCTTGCCGTGCACCGCCTGCAGGCATACTCCGGTGCCGCCGGCGGAGTGGAAGCGCAGACAGCGCACCCCGGAGGCGGTGCGCGCGCCGCCGGGGTCCGCCGCCGGCACCGAGGTCAGCTCGTCCCGGTGCGGGCCCCAGGCCATATTGCGGAAGACGGTGCGGCCCGGCGCGTCCAGCAGCACCGGGCCGGGGCGGACCTCGGGGCCGCCCGGCTGGGTACGGTCCTTCTCGGCCGCCCGCCCGGCCGCGTGCAGGGTGGCGCCGACCGCCACCGCGCCCAGCAGCGCTATGGCGGCCAGCAGGACGATCAGGCGATGGGTACGGGTCAACGGGCTTGCTCCTGGGCGGGGTCGGGGCGCAGCAGCAGGGCGCTGAGCGCGGCGGACACCGCCAGGCCGGCCGCCGCCGCGGTGAGCGCGGTGCGGTCGCCCCAGGCGGTCCAGGCCGCACCGAAGGCGAGGGAGCACAGGAAGCGGGCCGCCGCCTGCCCGGTCTGCACCACCGCCAGACCGCTGCCGCGCAGCCGCTCGGGCACCGCGTCGGCGGTGGCGGCGGCCAGCACCCCATCGGTGGCGGCGTAGAAGCCGCCGTGCAGGGTGAGCACCACCGAGGCCAGGGCCGGGGAGCCGCCGGGGGAGGTGATCAGCAGACCGTAGGCGGCCAGCAGGGCCAGATGTCCGGTGAGGAACAGCCGGCGGCGGCCGGTCCGGTCGGCCAGCATGCCCAGTGGCACGGCCAGCAGCAGAAAGGCGGCCGCGGTGCCCAGCGGCAGCAGCGGGAACCAGGACTCCGAAAGCTCCAGCCGGCGCTGCAGGGTGAGATAGAGGAAGGAGTCGCTGACCGTGGTCAGCCCCAGCAGCACCGCACAGCAGGTCAGCCGCCGTACGGCCGGCCGGCGCAACAGGCCGCGTACGGCCCGGCGTTGGCGCTCGGCGGCCGGGGTGGCGCGGGCGGTGCGGCCGGGGGCGAAGAGCAGCAGGATCAGTACGCCCAGCGCGGCGACACAGCCGCTGACGGTGAAGACCGCGTCATATCCCCCGGCGGCCAGCCGCAGGATCACAAAGGCCGTCAGCGGGCCGAGCAGCGCGCCCGCGGTGTCCATGGCCCGGTGGACGCCGAAGGCCCGGCCCCGGACGGCCGGTTCGCAGGAGAGGGAGATCAGGGCGTCCCGGGGCGCGGTGCGCAGCCCCTTGCCGGTGCGGTCGGCGGCCAGCACCGCGCCGATCAGCGGCAGGCTGTGCACGGTGAGCAGCAGCGGCTTGCACAGGGCGGACAGGCCGTAGCCCACCGCCGCGACCGCCTTGTGGCCGCCGCCATGGCGGTCGGAGAGCCTGCCGCCGAGCAGCCGCACCAGGGCGCTGAAGCCGTTGTAGACGCCGTCCAGCAGCCCGAACCCCAGTGGGGTGAGCCCCAGTTCGCCGACCAGATAGAGCGGCAGGACGGCGGTGACCATCTCCGAGGAGACATCGGTCACCAGGCTGACGGTGCCCAGCACCAGCACCGCGCCGGGCACCACGGCCCGCCGGCCGGGCATGGTGGCCCGGCCGGCGGGGCGAGAGGTGTCGGGGGTGCCGCGGCTGTCCGCGAGATACACGTCAGTTGTTCCAGATGCCGGTGATGTCCTGGGCGTTGGCGGCGTTTCCGGCGTGCGCGGTGCCGTACATGTCCTCCAGGGTGTGCAGCACGTCGTAGTGGTTGTAGGTGGTGTCGGTGGACGAACCGGCCCTGACCGGCTGGCCGTAGAGGACGGTGGGGATGCGGTTGCCGCTGAGCCGGTTGTCCTCGTCGAAGGTGAGCAGCAGCAGACTGTTGTGGTTCTGCGCCCAGTCGGCATAGCTCTTGAGGTTGTTCCTCAGCCAGTTGTCACCGGTGGCCACCGAGCAGTCGTGCATATCGCTGCAGAGGTTGGGGATGACGAAGGACACCGTGGGCAGCTGGCTGTAGTCGGCGGGGAAGGCGTCGAAGGTGTGGGCGCTGGACAGCGGCACATTGCTGAAGCCGAACCAGGGGTTGTGCTTCTGGGCGTAGTCGCCGCTGCGGCAGACCGTGGAACCCTCCGACGGGAGCGACTCGTTGTAGCTGCCCCAGCTCTTGCCGGCGTCGGCCAGCTCGGAGGCCAGGTTGGGGGCGTCGCTGAAGCCTATGTCCACACAGCTGTCGTCGGTGACGCCCTGGGTGTCACCGGAGAACAGTGCATAGTAGTTGGGCTGGCTGGGGTGGGTCTCGGCGAAGGACTGGGTCAGATTGGCGCCGCCCCTGACCAGGGAGTTGATGTAGGGGGCGCTGGATGAGCCCACCACCTGGTCATAGGCGTGGTTCTCGAAGACGACCACCACCACATGGTCCGGGGTGGGGACGGCCGCGGCCGGGGAGGCGGAGGAGCTGGAGGCCCATAGGCCGAGGGAGGCGGCGGCGAGCGCGAAGGCCGCCGCCAGGGCGCCGGTCCGGCGGTGGCGGGGTCTGCGCGGGGCGGGGTGGTCGAGGGCTGCGGCGGGCACGGGTCCTCCGTACATGGGGGTGGGCGGCAGCACTTCCGGCGTGGTGCGGTGGCAGCGTAGGACGGCCGTACTGGCATGTACACGACTTGGAGGTGACGGAAAGGGAAAGGACGGCCGAGCGGTTGGTGACACGCCCCGGGGGCTGTCCAAGTGTGCCCCTCGCCAGGGGAGTTGAATCCCCGGCGCACACCGGTGCGCCGGGTCAGCCGGCCCGCAGCTCCGCCAGGGTGCCGCGCAGCCAGGCGAGTTCGGCGCGGCTGGTGGCACGGGCGATCAGCAGCACCCCGCGCCGGAAGGGGTCGTCCATCTCCTCGGCGCGCAGCGGCCGGTCGCCGGAGTAGAAGAAGCTGGCGGGCTCGCTGAGGAAGGCCAGCCGCCGTTCCAGCACGGCCGCCTGGGCCCGGGGGGCCTCGAGGTGGCGCAGAAAGGCCAGCAGGGTGAACCAGCGGTTCTCATCGGTGATGTCCGTCTCGGCCGGCTCCGCCAGACGGCGGCGCAGCTCGGCGCGGCCGGCAGCGGTCAGGCTGAGTACATGCCGGGGCGCCGCCCCGGCGCCCGGCCGGGTCTCGCGCGTCAGCAGTCCCGCCTTTTCCAGCCGCTTGACCGCGGGGTAGAGCGAGCCCTCGGCCACCGGCTTGATGTGACCGGTCAGGGCGGCGATGCGCTTGCGCAGCTCATAGCCGTGCAGCGGGGCCTCGAAGAGAAAGCCCAGGATGGCGAGTTCCAGCATGCCGGTATTCAACCTCAGGGGCGTGGTACATCGCCATTGCAATACATCGAAGTCGATGTATTGTTGCGCCCCGTCGCGGTACACGTTGTGCCGCCGCGTTGTACCGCCGTCGAAAGGGGAACGGGCATGTACCAGGCGGAATTCGGTCCCGAGGGGGCCTGTGTGCGGTGGACCGAGACGGCGGGGGAGGGCCCCGCCCGGGTGTATGTCCACGGGCTGGGCTCCTCCTCGCCGGTGTACTACGCCCATATCGCCGCCCGCCCCGAACTGGCCGGGCGGCGCTCGCTGTTCGTCGATCTGCCCGGCCATGGCATCAGCGACCGGCCCGCGGACTTCGGCTACTCCCTGGAGGAGCATGCCGACGCGCTGGCCGCGGCGCTGGACGCGGCCGGGGTGCGCGGGGCCGAGCTGATCGGGCACAGCATGGGCGGGGCGGTGGCCATTGTGCTGGCCCACCGGCGGCCGGAGCTGGTCGGCGGACTGCTGCTGGCGGAGGCCAGTCTCGATCCCCGCCCGCCGGCGACCGCGGGCAGCAGCGGGATCGCGGCCTATGGCGAGGAGGAGTTCCTCCGGGACGGATGCCGGCGGACCCTGGAGCGAGTGGGGCCGGTGTGGCGGGCCACCATGCGGCTGGCCGACCCGGTGGCCCTGCACCGCAGCTCGGTGCACCTGGTGCGGGGCACCCGGCCGACGATGCGGCGGATGCTGCTGGATGCCCGGATACCGCGGCGGTATCTGCAAGGAGAGCTCAGCGGTGAACTCCGCGGGCGGGAGGAGCTGGTGACCGCGGGGGTGGAGGTGGAGACGGTGCCGGGGGCCGGGCACAACCTGATGTTCGACAACCCCGATGCCTTTGTCGCCGCGGTGCGGCGGGGTCCGGTGCGGGCGGCGGCCGTACCGGTGGGCTGAGCTCCGGCACGGGGCCGGGTTGCCGACGGGTCGCGGGTGAGCAAGGCTTGCACGGCAGTTCGGGAACCGCGAAACGGGGAGGCGGCGGCATATGACGCTCGACAGGGAACTCGGTCCGATGCTCGACGATCTGACCCGGCGGGTGGAGGGGATACGCCACGCGCTGGTGCTGTCCGATGATGGACTGGTCACCGGCGCCAGCGCGGAGTTGCAGCGCGAGGACGCCGAGCATCTGGCCGCCGTGGCCTCCGGGTTGCAGAGCCTGGCCAAGGGGGCGGGACGTCAGTTCCGGGCCGGGCGGGTGCGGCAGACGATGGTCGAGTTCGACGGGGGAGTGCTGCTGGTCACCGCGGCGGGGGACGGGAGTTGTCTCTGTGTGCTGGGCGGCTCCGGGGCCGATATCGGGCAGATCGCTTATGAGATGACGGTGCTGGTGGACCGGGGGGAGCGGGGGGCGGAGCCCGGCAGGGAGTGAGTGGGGTACCGGTCCGCGCGATGGCGCGGAGCCGTTGCCGCCTTCGGCGGATTGCCCCCACCCACGCACTCGTTACCCGCCCCCGGAAGGCCGCCCTACAACTGCCCTACCGAGGTGACCCGGACCACCGCCCGGCCCTCCTCGTCGGAGGCCGTGAGATCCACCTCGGCCGAAATGCCCCAGTCATGGTCGCCGTTGGGGTCCGCGAAGGTCTGGCGGACCCGCCACAGACCGTCCTCGGGGTGTTCCTCGATGCGCAGCAGCTTGGGGCCGCGGGCGTCGGGGCCGGTGCCCAGGTCCTCGTACTCGTCCCAGTAGGCGTCCATCGCCTCCGCCCAGCGCTCCTCGTCCCAGCCGGACTCGGCATCCATCTCGCCCAGTTCATCCACCTTGTCCAGGGCGGCCAGCTCCACCCGGCGGAACATGGCGTTGCGCACCAGCACCCGGAACGCCCGGGCGTTGGAGGTGACCGGCTTGACCTGGTCGGCCCGCTCCTGGGCCTGCTCGGCGGTCTCCTCCTCCGGGTTGGCCAGCTGCTCCCACTCGTCCAGCAGGCTGGAGTCCACCTGGCGCACCATCTCGCCCAGCCAGGCGATCAGGTCCTCGAAGTCATCGGACTTCAGATCGTCCGGCACCGTGTGGTCCAGGGCCTTGTAGGCGCTGGCCAGATAGCGCAGCACAATGCCCTCGGTACGCGCCAGGTCGTAGAAGGAGGTGAACTCCGTGAAGGTCATGGCGCGTTCGTACATATCGCGGATGACCGACTTGGGGGAGAGCGGATGGTCGCCGACCCAGGGGTGGCTCTTGCGGTAGACGTCGTAGGCGTGGGTGAGCAGCTCCTCCAGCGGCTTGGGGTAGTCGATGTCCTGCAGCCGCTCCATGCGCTCCTCGTACTCCACCCCCTCGGCCTTCATCGCCGCCACCGCTTCGCCCCGGGCCTTGTTCTGCTGGGCGGCCAGGATCTGCCGGGGGTCGTCCAGGGTGGACTCCACCACCGACACCATGTCCAGGGCGTAGGAGGGGGATTCGGGGTCGAGCAGCTCAAAGGCGGCCAGGGCGAAGGTGGACAGCGGCTGGTTGAGCGCGAAGTCCGACTGGAGGTCCACCGTCAGCCGGACGATACGGCCCTCGGCGTCCGGCTGGTCCAGCCGCTCCACCACACCGCCGTGCAGCAGCGAGCGGTAGATGGCGATGGCCCGGCGGATATGGCGCAGCTGGTTCTTGCGCGGCTCATGGTTGTCCTCCAGCAGCCGGCGCATCGCCTCGAAGGCGTTGCCCGGGCGGGCGATGACCGACAGCAGCATGGTGTGGGTGACCCGGAACCGGGAGGTGAGCTGCTCCGGTTCGGCGGCGATCAGCTTCTGGAAGGTGTTCTCGGTCCAGTTGACAAAGCCCTCGGGTGCCTTCTTGCGCACCACCTTGCGCCGCTTCTTGGGGTCGTCGCCCGCCTTGGCCAGGGCCTTCTCGTTCTCGATCACATGGTCGGGGGCCTGCGCCACCACAAAGCCCGCGGTGTCGAAGCCCGCCCGGCCGGCCCGCCCGGCGATCTGGTGGAACTCCCGGGCCCGCAGGGTGCGCACCCGCTGGCCGTCGTACTTGGTGAGCGCGGTGAACAGCACCGTACGAATGGGGACGTTGACGCCCACGCCCAGGGTGTCGGTACCGCAGATCACCTTCAGCAGGCCGGCCTGGGCCAGCCGCTCCACCAGGCGGCGGTACTTGGGCAGCATCCCCGCGTGGTGCACCCCAATGCCGTGCTTGACGAAACGCGCCAGATTCCGGCCGAACTTGGTGGTGAACCGGAAGTTGCCGATCAGCTTGGCGATCTCGTCCTTTTCCTCGCGGGAGCACATATTGATGCTCATCAGCGCCTGCGCCCGCTCCACGGCGGCCGCCTGGGTGAAGTGGACGATATACACCGGGGCTTGGCGGGTCTGGAGCAGCTCGGTGAGGGTCTCGGTGAGCGGGGTGCTGCGGTACTCATAGGACAGCGGCACCGGGCGGGTGGCCGAGCGCACCACCGAAGTGGGGCGTCCGGTACGGCGGGTGAGATCCTCCTCGAACCGGGAGACATCGCCCAGGGTGGCCGACATCAGGATGAACTGCGCCTGGGGCAGCTCCAGCAGCGGGATCTGCCAGGCCCAGCCGCGGTCCGGCTCGGCATAGAAGTGGAACTCATCCATCACCACCTGGCCGATATCGGCGTCCTTGCCGTCCCGCAGGGCGATGGAGGCCAGCACCTCGGCGGTGCAACAGATCACCGGGGCGTCGGCGTTGACCGAGGCATCGCCGGTGAGCATGCCGACATTCTCGGTGCCGAAGAGCTTGCACAGGTCGAAGAACTTCTCCGAGACCAGCGCCTTGATGGGCGCGGTGTAGAAGGTCACCTGGTCATGGGCGAGCGCGGTGAAGTGGGCACCGGCCGCCACCAGGCTCTTGCCGGAGCCGGTCGGAGTGGAAAGGATCACATTCGCGCCGGAGACCACCTCGATCAGCGCCTCCTCCTGCGCGGGGTAGAGCGTGATGCCCCGCTCCTCGGCCCAGGTCGAGAAGGCCTCGAAGAGGGCATCGGGGTCGGCATGGCTCGGCATCTGATCGATAAGGGTCACGCCTCCATACTGCCTGGCCCGCCCCCGGATCGGACAACCGGCCGGTCAGTCGGTGATCATCGAGGGTTACGCTGAGTTGCCGAACCGGCGTCAGAAACATGGGACGCCTTACGGCACAAGCCAACAAAAGGGGTGGACGACCATGATGGGACCGGCGCACTCGCTGTCCGGTGCGGCGGCCTGGCTGGGGCTGGGCGCGGCCATGGCCGCCGCCGGGGAGCCCATGCCCTGGCCGGTGCTGGTGGTCGGGGCGCTGATCTGCGCGGGCGCCGCCCTCGCCCCGGACCTGGACCATAAGTCGGCCACCATAGCGAGGGCGTTCGGCCCGGTGTCCAGAGTGCTGTGCGAGCTCATCGACAAGCTGTCGCACGCGGTCTACCAGGCCACCCGGGGCCAGGGCGACCCCCGGCGCAATGGCGGCCACCGCACGCTGACCCATACCGCGCTCTGGGCCGTGCTGATCGGCGCGGGCTCCTCCGCGCTCGCCGTGCTCGGCGGGCGGTGGGCCGTACTGGGCATCCTCTTTGTCCACTTGGTGCTCGCGGTCGAGGGACTGCTGTGGCGCTTTGCCCGTACCGCCCACGATGTCATGGTCTGGCTGCTCGGCGCGGCGGGCGCCTGGATCCTCGCCGAGATCCTCAACCGGCCCGGCAATGGCGCCGGCTGGCTCTTCGGTGACGGCCGGGAGTATCTCTGGCTGGGACTGCCGATACTCCTTGGCGCGCTGGTGCACGACATCGGGGACGCGCTGACCGTCTCCGGCTGCCCCATCCTCTGGCCGCTGCCCATAGCCCGTAAGCGCTGGTATCCGCTGGGTCCCCCCAAGCCGATGCGTTTCAAGGCCGGCAGCTGGGTGGAACTCAAGGTGCTCACCCCGGTGTTCATCCTGCTCGGCGGGGTCTGTGGAGCGGGTGCGCTGGATCTGGTCTGAGGGGACGCTCCGGGCGCCCGGTGGCCGGGATTCCGCTGGTGGCCAAGACGCACCCTAGCCGGGCGCGGCGCAACGCGCTTCACTCCTGGCGCATGAGACGACTGTTGATCGCACTGAGCGCCATGGCCCTGGGGCTGGCCCTGGGCGTCCACCCGGCGGCCGCCGCGCCCCCGCCGCCCGCCGAGTTCGGCACTTCCTGGCACGACCCGGTCACCGCGGCCCCGCCGGTGTCCGTACCCCACACCCACTCCTGCCAAGTCACCGTCGCCCAGACCGAATTCCGCGACTACACCCCCTATCGCGCCACCTACACCCCGCCCCGGGGCTGCGGCGACCACTGGAGCAAGGTGGTGCTGCGGCTGGACGGCTCGGTGGCCGGGCGGCAGTACGACAGGCTCGGCTATCTGCACATCGGCGGGGTGGAAGTGCTGCGCACCTCCACCCCCGAGCCCTCACCCAAGGGCGTGGCCTGGCATATGGAGAAGGACGTCACCCGCTATGCGCCGGTGCTGCGCTCCAACCAGCCGGTGGAGATGCTGATCGGCAATGTGGTGAACGCCACCTATACCGGGGTCATCAAGGTCAAGGCCACCCTGACCTTCTATGCCGCCGGGGGCCGGACCCCGGCCGCCCGCACCCCGGACCGGGTGCTCACCCTGGACGGGGCGCACAGTGAAGGGGCGGTGTACGAGGGGAAGTTGAGCACTCCGCGGAACACCGAGCGGATTCTGGCCGAGGTCTATGCCACCGGATCCGGCGGCGGCTGCGAGGAGTTCTGGTATCTGGCGGCGCCCGAGCAGGCGCCCTACTCCTGCAAGTCCCAGTACGGGCCGCACCGTGAGGTGCGGGTCTCGGTGGACGGCCGGCTCGCCGGGATCGCCGCCCCGTACCCGACGGTATGGACCGGCGGCTGGTCCAACCCCTTCCTGTGGTACGTCATCCCCGGCCCGCGGGCCTTTGACGTCAAGCCGGTGGAGTTCGATCTCACCCCCTTCGCCGGGCAGTTGAACGATGGGAAGCCGCACCGGATATCGGTGTCGGTGGCCGGGGTACCCAAGGGGCAGAGCGGCTGGGACACCCCGGTCAACGTCCTGGTCTGGCAGGACGCCAAGTCGGCCGTGGTCACCGGCGGGCTCACCGGGTACCGGGAGGAGACCCCGCGGCACACCACCGCCTACCAGGCCGGCACCCCGCACCGGGTGACCGCCGACGCCGAGCACACCCTGACCGTCGCCGGGTATCTGAAGACCTCGCACGGTCGCGTCACCACCACGGTCAGCCGTCGGGTCACCGACACCTCACTGCACCGCTGGAGGGACGGCGAGAACACGGACGGTCTGCGGGCCCGCTGGAACGACGACGAGACGGTCACCGTCGCGGGCCATGGACCGGCCACGGTGAGCACCACTCGACGCGAGTACCGCATGGAAGGGGTGACCACCGTCAATCCGGACAACCGGCTGCGGACCGTGCTGACCATGGGCGACCGGGCGGATATGGACACGGTACGGGCGGGGAAGCGGCTCGGCTGGAGCCGGCTGGACGACACCTATGCCGGTAACGCGTCCTATGTGCAGAACGTGCCGCGGGAGCAGCGGCATGCGAAGGGGGTTTCCCGGGAGCGGTACCAGCTGCGGGGGGCCGGGGTGTGCTACGACCGCAGCCTGGTCAGTGTGCAAGGACAGCTGACCGAGGACCGCTCGGGCTGCTGATGCGGGGCGGCGCCCTAATCCCCGCACGGTGCCGGGCCGCCGCCCAGTAGTTCGGCCAGCAGGCCGCCGAGTGCCGCACGGCGCTCGGCGGTCAGCGGCGCCAGGATCTCCTCCACTGCTCCGCGGCGCGCCTCGCGCAGCGCCCGGAGGGTCTGCCGGCCCTCCTCGGTGAGCTCCACCCGGATCACCCGGCGGTTGACCGGATCCGGCACCCGGCGCACCGCGCCATTCGCCTCCAGGGCGTCCACCAGGGTGGTGACCGCCCGGGGGACGACCTCCAGGCGCCCGGCCAGATCCGCCATCCGCGGCGGGCCGCTCTCCCGGTCGTGATGGGACAGCGCGCGCAGCAGCCGGGCCTGGGCGGGGGTGATCCCGATCGGGTCCAGATAGCGCTTCTGGGCGCGCTGGAGCTTGCGGGTCAGCCGCAGCAGCTGCTCGGCCACCTGGGCGGAGGGGTCGGCCATGGTCGTGGACGGGTCGGGGGCGGTCATGGGCCCAGGATATCGGACGAAGTGCATTGTGAGCGTAGGTAACAATGAGCTATGCTCTGCTTGGTTGGGTTGCTCGGAGGGTCCGCCCCCGAGCGTGCCAAGCCCGCCTCCGTCCCGTTGCGGCCTTCCCGGCCGAGCCCGACCACACTGAAGGAGCCATGCGCCGCGATTCCACCGACTCTCTACCGACCCCCGCTGATACCGGGCAACCCGCCCAAGTCCGCCGGATCTTCCGGCTGTTCCGCCCCTACCGGGGCCGACTGGCCCTGGTGGGCGGGCTGGTGGCCGCCTCCTCGCTGGTCGGCCTGGCCTCGCCGTTCCTGCTGCGCGAGATGCTGGACACCGCCATCCCCCGGCACCGCACCGGGCTGCTCACCCTGCTCGCCCTGGGGATGATCGGCGCCGCCGTGGTCAACAGCGTCTTCGGAGTGCTCCAGACGCTGATCTCCACCACCGTGGGCCAGCGGGTGATGCACGATCTGCGCACCGCGGTCTACGCCCGGCTGCAGAGCATGCCGCTGGCCTTCTTCACCCGCACCCGCTCCGGGGAGATCCAGTCAAGGATCGCCAATGACATCGGCGGGATGCAGTCCACCGTGACCTCCACCGCCACCTCGCTGGTCTCCAATCTCACCAGTGTGGTGGCCACCATTGCCGCGATGCTCGCCCTGGACTGGCGGCTGACCGCGGTCTCGCTGCTGCTCCTGCCGCTGTTCGCCTGGCTGAGCCACCGGGTGGGCCGGGAGCGCAAGAGGATAACCTCCCAGCGGCAGAAGCAACTTGCCGCGATGGCCACCATGGTCACCGAGTCGCTCTCGGTCAGCGGCATCCTGCTGGGCCGCACCATGGGCCGGGCCGACTCGCTGACCGCCCGGTTCACCGAGGAGTCCGAGCGGCTGGCCGGGCTGGAGGTAAGGGCCGGGACGGCAGGCCGCTGGCGGATGTCCGTGATCGGCATTGTGATGACCGCCATGCCCGCCGTCCTCTACTGGTCCGGGGGAATGGCCCTGGCCTTTGGCGGGCCGGGGCTCTCCCTGGGCACCCTGGTGGCCTTTGTCTCCCTCCAACAGGGCCTGCTGCGGCCCACCGTGAGCCTGCTGAGCACCGGGGTGGACATCCAGAGCTCGCTCGCCCTCTTCCAGCGCATCTTCGAGTACCTGGACCTCCCGGTGGAGATCACCGAACCGGAGCGGCCGGTGCGGCTGGAGCGGATCAGGGGCGAAGTCCGCTTCGAACAGGTGGAGTTCAGCTATGACCCCGAGGGCTCCGTCCCGCCCACCCTCACCGGGATCGATCTGGCCGTGCCGGCCGGCGGCAGCCTGGCCGTGGTCGGGCCCACCGGATCCGGCAAGAGCACCCTGAGCCAGCTGGTGCCCCGGCTCTATGACGTCACCGGCGGGCGGGTGCTGATCGACGGAGTGGATGTGCGCCGGCTGGACTTCGACAGCCTCTCCCGGGCGGTCGGGGTGGTCTCCCAGGAGACCTATCTCTTCCATGCCTCGGTGGCCGACAATCTGCGCTTCGCCAAGCCGGAGGCCACCGATGAGGAAATCCGGGCCGCGGCCCGGGCGGCCCAGATCCATGACCATATCGACGCCCTGCCCCAGGGCTATGACACCCTGGTCGGCGAGCGGGGCCACCGCTTCTCCGGCGGCGAGAAGCAGCGGCTGGCCATCGCCCGCACCATCCTGCGCAACCCGCCCATCCTCATCCTGGACGAGGCGACCTCCGCCCTGGACACCCGCACCGAGTACGCCGTCCAGCAGGCCATTGACGCTCTCTCCGCGGGCCGCACCACCATCACCATCGCCCACCGGCTCTCCACCATCCGCGACGCCGACCAGATCGTGGTCCTGGACGCCGGGCGGATCGCCGAATCCGGCACCCATGAGCAACTGCTGGCGCAGGACGGGCGCTATGCCGCCCTGCTGCGCCGGGACGCCCAACTGGCCACGGTGGGATAGAGGGTGCCTCCTTGGGACGGTCCGAGCACGGCGAGATCCACTGCCTCGGCCATCAGCCGGTGGCCCGGCTTGGCCGGCACATCCCGCGCAGGCGCGAACCACAGGGTCACCCTCAGGGGTTGACCAGCAGCACCTCCAGGGTGCGCGGCCCATGGACCCCTTCGACCCGGTCCAGTTCGATATCGCTGGTTGCCGAGGGGCCCGAGATCCAGGTCAGCGGCCGCAGCGGGTCCAGCCGGCGCAGGGCCTGCGGCACCGAGTCCACCACCTGGTCGGGGAGGCGCACCACACACAGATGGTGGTCGGGGATCAGGGTGATCCGGCGCCGCCCCTGGTCCGGGCCGGCGTCCAGGACCACGGTGCCGGTCTCCGCGATGGCCAGGGCGCAGCCGGTGACCACGCTGTCCATGGCGTCCAGGTCCCGGTGGGTCAGCGCGGGGGAGTCGGTGACCGGCTCCACCACCGCCCGGGAAAGCCACTGGGGCGGCAGCCCGGCGGGAACCACCACCCGCCGCGCACCGCGCCGGGCCAGCAGCCCGGCCAGCAGCGCGGGCAGGCCCGCGGTGTCCGTACGGTGCACCCGGGCGCGGTAGTCGGCCAGATTGGCGGCCAGCAGTTCCACGGTTTCCTCGGGTGTCCGGGTGCCGTGCACGGCGGCGTAGTCGCGGGGGACGGGGTGGTCGGCGGGCCGCTCATGGGCGGGGACGTCCGCCAGTGCCCGCCGTACCCGGGCCAGGATCCGCTCCCGGCTGCCATAGCCGTTCACCGGCCACCGCCCCGGGTGCGCGCCCACCAGTCGCGGAACGACTCCGGTGGTACCTCGGGCAGTTCGCGGCTCTCGGTCCAGGCCCGGCCGGGCCCGGGCAGCCGCCGGGGATGCAGCCGGCGGGTACGGGCCGCCAGGCGCTGGCCCCGGCGCAGCACCCCGGGGCGGTCCAGCGCCCAGGCGGCGGCGTCCATCACCGTCCGTTCCAGGGTGTGCCTTCGGGCGGGCCTGATCACCGTGCGGGTGCCCCGCAGGGTGGCCTCGCCGCCCTCGGCCACCCGGGCCCGTAGATGCAGCAGCACCTCGGGGATGTCGATGGCCACCGGGCACACCTCGTAGCAGGCTCCGCAGAGTGTGGAGGCGAAGGGCAGCGACTCCTCCAACGGCGAGGCCAGGCCGCGCAGTTGCGGGGTGAGGATGGCGCCGATGGGCCCCGGGTAGGGCGAGCCATAGGCATGGCCGCCGGCCCGTTCATAGACCGGGCAGACATTGAGGCAGGCCGAGCAGCGGATGCAGCGCAGGGCCTGCCGGCCCACCTGGTCGGCCAGGGTGTCGGTGCGCCCGTTGTCCAGCAGCACCAGATGGAAGTGGCGCGGGCCGTCGCCCTCGGTGGTGCCGGTCCATAGCGAGGTATAGGGGTTCATCCGCTCGGCGGTGGAGGAGCGCGGCAGCAGTTGCAGATAGATTTCCAGGTCCTGCCAGGTGGGCACGGTCTTCTCGATGCCCACCACCGAGATCAGTGTCTCGGGCAGGGTGAGGCACATCCGGCCGTTGCCCTCGGATTCCACCACCACCAGGGTGCCCGTCTCGGCGACCATGAAGTTGGCGCCGGAGACGGCGACTTTGGCCCGCAGGAACTTCTCCCGCAGATGCAGCCGGGCGGCCTCGGCCAGTTCGGCGGGCCGGTCGCCCAGCCCCTTGGGTGCCGGGCGGCCCCAATGCCCCATCCGCTCACGGAAGATGTCCCGGATCTCACCGCGGTTGCGGTGCACGGCGGGCACCAGGAGGTGGGAGGGGGTGTCGTCGGCCAGCTGCACAATCAGTTCGGCCAGATCGGTCTCATAGGCCCGGATGCCCGCCCGGGCCAGGGCCTCGTTCAGCCCGATCTCCTGGGTGGCCATGGACTTGACCTTGACCACCTCGCGTTCGCCGGTGGCCCGTACCAGTCCGGTGACGATGCGGTTGGCCTCCTCGGCGTCGGCCGCCCAGTGCACGGTGCCGCCCGCGGCGGTGACCCGTTCCTCCAGCCGCAGCAGATAGTGGTCGAGATGGCGCAGGGTGCGGTCCTTGACGGCGGCGGCCGCTGCCCGCAGCCGCTCCCAGTCCGCCAGTTCGGCCACCGCCGCCGCCCGCCGCTCGCGGATCAGTCCGGTGGCATGCCGCAGATTGGCCCGCAGCCTGAGGTCCCGGGTGGAGCGGCCGGCGGCCTCGGGAAAGGCGGGCATGCCCAGCTGGGTTTTCACCACACCTCCCCTTCCGTGCTGGCCAGGATCTCCGCCAGATGCACCGGGCGCACCGCCGACCCCTGGCGGGCCAGGGTGCCGCCGATATGCAGCAGACAGGAGTTGTCCACCGCGCATACCGCGCTCGCCCCGGCGGCGGTGACGGCCCGCGCCTTGTCGGCCCCCATGGCGGCGGACACCGCGGGATTCTTCACCGAGAAGGTGCCGCCGAATCCACAGCATTCCTCCGCACCCGCCAACTCCCGCAATTCCAGCCCCTTTACGCATTCCAGCAGCCGCCGTGGTCTGTTACCCAGTCCCAGGACGCGCAGCCCATGACAGGTGGGGTGGTAAGCGACCGGATAAGGGAAATACGCGCCGACGTCCGTCACCCCCAGCACATCGACCAGGAATTCGGTCAGTTCGAAAGTCCGGGAGGCCACCCCGGCTGCCGTCTCACCGGCCAGCCGCGGGAATTGCTCACGGACCATGGCGGCACAGGAAGCGGACGGCGTGACAATGTGCTGGTAACCGCCGAACGCCTCCAGATACCGGCGCACCAGCGGCCCGGTGCGGCCGCGATAGCCGGTGCTGAGAAAGGGCTGGCCGCAACAGCTCTGCCCCATGGGGAAGTCCACGGTGACGCCCAGGCGTTCCAGCACCGCCACCGTGGCCCGCCCGGTGCGCGGACGGAGCGTGTCATTGACGCAGGTGACGAACAGCGCGACGCGCATCGGCCCTCCTCCTCGACGGTGACCGGCCCGCCGTCATCCTGTCGCAGCCCCGGGCGCCAGGGAAGATCGGTGCAGGCCGGCCAGGCCCAGGTAGTTCTGGGCATGGGTGTCGATCAGGGCGATGTCCTCCTCGGTCACCTGCCGCACCACGGCCCCGTGCGGTCCGGCCACCAGGGAACGCGGCGGCACCTCGCGCCCCTCCGG
This sequence comes from Streptomyces orinoci, assembly GCF_003121295.1. GTDB lineage: Bacteria > Actinomycetota > Actinomycetes > Streptomycetales > Streptomycetaceae > Streptomyces > Streptomyces orinoci. The sequence continues at coordinate 6,856 of NZ_PHNC01000020.1, read as the reverse complement.
CACCACGGTGCCCGCCGCCACAATGCTCAGCGCCCCGATCCGCGCCCCGTTCAGCACCCTGGCCCCCAGGCCCACCAGCACATCGTCCTCCACCACACAGCCATGCAGGGTGGCCTGGTGACCCACGCTCACCCGGGCGCCGATGCGCACGGCGAACCCGGGATCGCTGTGCACCACCACCCCGTCCTGCACATTGCTGGACTCGCCCAGCCGGATCTCGTCGCCGTCCGCCCGCAGCACCGCGTGGTACCAGACGCTGGACCGGGCGGCCAGCACCACCGGGCCCACCAGCACGGCGGTCGGCGCCACAAAAGCCGAGGGGTCGGGCAGCGGCCCACGGCCCAGAACCGGAACCGTCAGCACGCCCGGCAGCGCCGGAACCTGAATGTCTTGTGCGGAAATACTTTTCATGGAGGTACCGATTCCCCGGGTTGCTGGAGCGCCAAGTTCTTTGGGCTGTCCGTGCCTTCTTGCGGACATGCGGCCGAATATTCCGACAGTCGCCCCTAGCATGAGCCCCTGAGAGCGAAATACCGGCATTCCACCGTGAGGAGTCTTTCCATGGTGTCGTCATGTGATGCGGGCTCCGGGGCCATCGCCATCGTCGGTGCCGCCTGCCGGCTCCCCGGCGGCATCAGCAGCCCGGACGAACTCTGGCAAGCCCTGTGCGCGGGCCGGGACCTGACGGGAGAAGTGCCGCCCGACCGCTTTGACGCGGCCCGCTGGCTGGACCCGGACCCCCGGCGCCCGGGCAAGAGCTACTGCATGGCCGGCGGCTTCCTGGACGATGTACGAGGCTTCGACGCCGGCTATTTCGGTCTGTCGCCCCGCGAGGCCGGGCGCATGGACCCCCAGCAGCGGCTGATGCTGGAACTCGCCGTCGAGGCCCTGGACAGCGCCGGCATCGACCCCGCCACCCTGGCCGGCTCCCGGACCGCCGTCTACGCGGGCGCCTCCAGCCAGTCCTTCGCCTTGCTCCAGGGCCTCGACCCCCGCTCGGCCAACGCCTACACCATGACCGGCGGCGCCGCCTGCAATATCGCCAACCGGGTCTCGTACTTCCTCGACCTGCGCGGACCCAGCCTGGCCGTGGACACCGCCTGCTCCTCCTCCCTGGTGGCCCTGCACCACGCCTGCGAGGCGCTGCGCACCGGCCGCAGCGAACTCGCCCTGGCCGCCGGCGTCAATGTCCTGCTCAGCCCCTTTGAGTTCATCGGCTTCGCCAAGGCCTCCATGCTCTCGCCCACCGGCCGCTGCCGCCCCTTCTCCGCCGAGGCAGACGGCTATGTAAGGGCCGAGGGCGGCGGCCTGGTGGTGCTCAAACCCCTGGCCGCGGCGCTGGCCGACGGCGACCGGGTGCAGGCCGTCATCCTGGGCAGCGGTGTCAACACCGACGGACGCACCCCCGGCCTGGCCCAGCCCAGTCCCGAGGCCCAGGAGGCCCTGCTGCGCGAGGTCTACTCCGCCGCCGGAATCGAGCCGGACGAGCTGGTCTATGTGGAGATGCACGGCACCGGCACCCCGGTGGGCGACCCGGTGGAGTGCGGCGCGGTCGGCCGGGCCCTGGGCAGCCGGCGCACCTCGGGCCGGCCGTTGCCGGTGGGCTCGGTCAAGAGCCACCTGGGCCATCTGGAACCGGCCTCCGGGATGGCCGGACTGCTGAAGACCATGCAGGTGCTGCGCCACCGCCGGCTGCCCGGAAATCTGTACGCGCTGCCGCTGAACCCGGCCATCGACTTCCGGGCGCTGGGCCTGGCCCCGGCCACCGAGACCCGCCCGCTGGAGCCCACCGCCGACGGCCGGGCGGTGGCCGGGGTGAACTCCTTCGGCTTCGGCGGCGCCAACGCCCATGTGGTGCTGGCCTCCCCGCCCCCGGCGACCGGGCCCGCCCAGCCGCCCGGCCACCGGGCCCTGCCGGTGCTGGTTTCCGGCCGTACCGAGGAGGCCGCCGCCGAGGCCGCCCGCCGGCTGGCCGCCCGGCTGCACGGCTGCCCGCCCGAGGAGTTCTACGACCTGGCGTACACCACCACCCGCCGCCGGGGCCGCCATGAGAAGCGGATCGCGGTACTGGCCCCGGACCCGGCCGCCGCCGCCCGGCGGCTGGGCGAGCTGGCCGATGCCGGACCCGCCGCGGTGACCCCGGCCGCCGAACGCGGCTCGGTGGCCTTCGTCTTCTCCGGCAACGGCTCCCAGTGGACCGGCATGGGCGCCGAACTCCTGGCAGAGGACGGGGACTTCCGCACCGCCGTGGCCGAGGCGGACACCGTGCTGCGCCCGCTGCTCGGCTGGTCGGTACACCAGGAACTGGCCACCCCCGGCAGGCCGGACACCACCGATGTGGCCCAGCCCCTGCTGTTCGCCGTCCAGGTGGGCCTGGTGGCCATGCTGCGGGCCCAGGGCATCACCCCGGCCGCGGTGACCGGACACAGCTCCGGCGAGATGGCCGCCGCCTGGGCGGCCGGCGCCCTGGACCTGGCCGGCGCGGCCCGGGTGGTGGTGGCCCGCTCCCGCGCCCAGGCCGGCACCGCGGGCGACTGGGGCATGGCCGCCCTGGGCGCCGACCCCGCCCACGCCCAGCGGCTGCTGGAGCCCCACCAGGGCCGGCTGGAGATCGCGGGCATCAACAGCGCCCAGGACGTGACCATCAGCGGTGACCGGCACTCCCTGGCCGAACTCGGCGAACACTGCGCCCGCGAGGGGCTGTTCTTCCGCCGGCTCGCCCTGGACTACGCCTTCCACAGCCGCGCCATGGACGGCCTGGAGGAGAGCCTGCTGGCCGACCTCACCGACCTCAAGGCCCGCCGCGCCGAGGTCCCTTACGCCTCCGCCACCACCGGCACCATGCTCTCCGGCACCGAACTGGGCGCCCGTTACTGGTGGGACAATCTGCGCCGCCCGGTGCTGTTCGCCCCCGCCGTGCGCCAACTCACCGGCCTGGGCTGCGATATGTACCTGGAGATCGGCCCGCACCCGGTGCTCTGCGGCTACCTCAGGCGGCTGACCGCCGACGCCCGGCCGCCCGCCCTGGTGCTGCCCACCCTCTCCAGGGACGCCCCCGGACAACAGGCCGTGCACCACGCCGCCGCCCGGCTGCTGGCCGGCGGCGTACGCCATGACCACCGGACCCACTTCCCCCGCCCCGGCCGGGTGGTGGACCTGCCCAACTACCCCTGGCAGCGCGAGAACCACTGGAACGGCGACCCCGCCGCCTGGGCCGGCGGCTGTGGCGACGGCACCGTGGACCACCCCCTGCTCGGCGAACGGGCCGCGGTCGCCGAACCCGTCTGGCACGGCCCCTTCGACCCCGCCCGGGCGCCCTACCTCAGCGACCACCGCATCGGCGGCACCGCCGTGATGCCCGCCGCCGGCTATGCCGAGATGATGCTGGCCGCCGGACGCCGGGTCATCGACGCCGCCATGGAACTCACCCAGCTCACCGTGCCCACACCCCTGGTACTGCCCTTCGACGAGGAAGACCGTCAGGTCGAGCTGCAGACCGCGCTGTCCGCCGACGACGGCCTGATCCAGATCGCCGGCCGCAGCGAGCCCGGCGCCCCCTGGCAGCAGCACGCCCGCGCCCGGCTGCGCCGGCTGTACGCACCGGTGCCCCAGCTCGCCGACCTGGAACGGATCACCGCCGGACTGCCCCGCCGCCGCACCGCCGAGGAGCACTACCGGCTCACCCGCCGCAACGGCCTGCACTACGGCCCCGCCTTCCAGGTGCTGCGCGGGCTGCGGGTCGGCGACGGCGAGGTGCTGGCCGAGTACGCCGCCGCGCACACCGCCCTGGACGGCTATGAGGCCCACCCCGCGCTGCTGGACGGCGCCCTGCAGGCCGGCGCGGTGCTGCTGGAGGACATCACCGAGGACGGAGTGCCCTTCCTTCCGGTGGCCGTGGAACGCCTGCGCGCCTGGCGGCGGATGCCGGCCGGCGGCCATATCCATGTCCGCTCCCGCGCCCGCTCCACACGCGAGGCCCTGTGGGACATCACCGTGCTGGCCCCCAATGGACTGGTCTGCCTGACCCTGGAGGGCTGCCGGCTGCGCCGGTTCGACCAGCGGGCCCGCCACGGCCTGGCGTACACCACCGTCGCCCGCGCCGCCCCCCGCCCCGGACCCGCCCGCACCCCCGCCCCACTGCCCCCGCCCGCGCAGACCGCCCTGGCCTGCGCCGGACCATTGGGCGCCATCGAGACGGACCACCGGGCCCTGGCCCGGCTGCGCGAACTGACCGCCCACTTCGGCGCGGCCGCGGTGGCCGCCCTGCTGGGCGACGGCCGCACCGGCACCTTCACCGTCGCCGAACTGCCCGCCGCCCCCGGCTATGGCGAACTGCTGGAGCTGCTGCTGCGCACCGCACACGCCCATGGCCTGGCCGAGCCCATGGACCAGGGCTGGCGCCTGACCCGCCGGGCCGCACCGCTGGAACGCTTCCGGGCGGCCGCCGAGGAATGTCCCGGCCTCGGCGTGGAACTGGCCCTGCTCGCCGCCGTCACCGTGCAACTGGTGGAGGTGCTGCGCGGCCACCGCGACCCGGCCGAGCTGCTGGCCGCCGAGACCAACCGCCATCTGCTCCAGGAGCTGCGCACCGACGGCTGCACCAGCCGCTACGCCAACCGGGCCGCCGCCACCGTGCTCGCCGAACTGGTCCGCCGCTGGCCCGCCGGCCGGCCGCTGCGCGTCCTGGAAGTGGGCGCCGGCACCGGCGGCGCCACCTCCCATCTGCTGCCGCTGCTGCCGGACCGTACCCGCTATGTCTTCGCCGACCGCTCCAACGCCGGCTTCCCCGGCGCCCAACGCCGCTTCGCCGACTACGACTTCATGGACTACCGGGTTCTGGACCCCGACCGTGACCCGGCCCAACAGGGCTGGAGTGAGGGCGACTTCGACCTGGTGATCGCGGTGGGCTCGCTCACCGCGAGCCGCCATCTGCCCCGCGCCCTGGACCATCTGGCCCGACTGCTGGACGACGGCGGGCAGTTGCTGGCCGTAACCCCGCCGGACCCGGCGGTGCTCGCCCTGCTCACCGCCCTGCCGCCCGCCTTCTGGGAACGCGAGGACACCACCGCCCGCCCCGACGGGCCGCTGCCGGACACGGAGGGCTGGCGGCGGCTGCTGGCGGAGGGCGGCTGGCGGGATGCGGCCGTCCTCGGCGAACCGGCCGCCGGCACCGTACTGCTGGCCGGACGGCCGGAACGCGCCCGCCCGGCCGCCGCACAGCCGGAACTCTCCGGCGGCTGGCTGATCGCCGCCGAGCCGTCCCGGGCCGCCCTGGCCTCGGTGACCGGAGAACGGCTGGCGGCGGCCGGCGGCCGGGTGCGCCACATCGCCACCGGCACCGAGGCCGACTACTGGTCCACCCTGCTGGCCAGGGACCCTGGAGAGCTGAATGTGGTCCTGCTGCTGGGCACCGGCGACCCGGTGGGCCACACCGCGCTGCTGCGCGCCCTGGCGGTGGCCGCCGGATCCCGCACCGGCCTCACTCTCTGGCTGGTCACCCCGCCCACCGGTGCCCTGCCCGACCCCGAACCCCCCGCCGCCCCGGCGCTGGCCGCCGCCTGGGGCGTGGCCCGCTGCCTGGCCGCCGAACACCCCGACATCCGGGTCCGCCGGGTGTCCCTGGAGCCCACCGACCGGGTGGAGCACGACGCCGACCGGCTGGCCGCCGAACTCATCCACCCCGATGAGGAGGACGAGATCCTGCTCGGCGCCGCCGGACGGTTTGTCCCCCGGGTCCGCGCCGGGTCCGCGCCCCCGCCCGCCGCCCAGGCGCCGGCGTACGCCCTGCGGGTGAGCGAGCCCGGCCGCGGCTACCGGCTGGACTGGGTCCCCGGCCCGGTGCCCGAACCCGGCCCCGGGGAGGTGGTGGTCGAGGTCCGCGCGGCCGGCCTCAACTACCGGGACGTCCTCCAGGCCCTGGGGTCCGTACCGCTGGACCCGGAGGACGGCGGGCAGCGGGCCGGCATGGAGTGCGCCGGAGTGGTCACCGCGGTCGGCGCCAAGGTCTCCCAACTGGCCGTCGGCGACCGGGTGTTCGGCTTCGGCTCGGGCACCCTGCGCTCCCATGTGGCGCTGCCCGCGGCCACCGTCGGCCGCATCCCCGGCGAGCTGGACTTCACCGCGGCCGCCACCCTGCCGGTGGTCCTGCTCACCGTCCACCACGCCCTGCACCACCTGGCCCGGCTGGCCCCCGGCGAGACCGTACTGGTGCACGGCGGCGCCGGCGGCGTGGGACTGGCCGCCGTGCACTATGTCCGGCAGGCCGGTGCCCAGGTCATCGCCACCGCGGGCACCCCCGCCAAACGCGAACTGCTGCGCCTGCTGGGCGTCCGGCATGTCCTGGACTCCCGCAGCCTGGGCTTTGCCGACCGGATCCGGGAGCTCACCGGCGGCCGCGGCGTCGATGTGGTGCTCAACTCCCTGGCGGGCGAGGCCATCAGCCGGGGACTGGAGGTGCTCCGGCCCGGCGGCCGCTTTGTCGAACTCGGCAAACGGGACCTCTATGCCGACAACCGCCTTCCCCTGGGTCCCTTCCTCAACAACCTCACCTTCTGCGCCGCCGACCTGGCCCAGCTGGCCCGGCAGCAACCGGCCGCCGTGGCCGCCGAGTTCGCCGAGATCACCGAGCGGGTGCGGGAGAAGGTCCACCGCCCCATCGCCCACCATGTCTACCCGGCACAGCGGGTGGCCGATGGCTACCAGGCGCTCCAGCACTCCCGCCATATCGGCAAGGTGGTGATCTCGCTTGCCGCCGCCCCGCCGCTGCACCGTGAGCCCGGCGTGCTCCGGCTGGACCCGAGGGCCTGCTATCTGGTCACCGGCGGACTGGGCGGCTTCGGCGCCGCCACCGCCCGCC
>NZ_PHNC01000002.1 GCF_003121295.1 Streptomyces orinoci | reverse complement strand
CCTCACCCACGCGCCGGACAAGACCACGACGACCGTGGCGATGGACTTCGGCCGTATCACCCTGGACCAGGACCTGATCCTCTACCTGTTCGGCACTCCCGGCAGGACCGTTTCTGGTTTATGTGGGACGACCTGGTCCGCGGCGCCATCGGTGCGGTCGTCCTGGTGGACACCCGGCGCCTGGCCGACTGCTTCCCGGCGGTGGACTACTTCGAGAACAGCGGGCTGCCCTTCGTCATCGCCCTCAACGGCTTTGACGGGCACCAGCCCTACACTCCGGACGAGGTCCGCGAGGCGCTGCAGATCGGCCCGGACGCGCCGATCATCACCACCGACGCCCGCCACCGCAACGAGGCCAAGAGCGCGCTGATCACCCTGGTCGAGCACGCCCTGATGGCACGGCTGCGCTGAGCGCGCCCGCGCACGGCGAAGGGCCCCCGCACTCCTGGGAGTGCGGGGGCCCTTTGTATGGCGGCCGTTGTGGCTCAGCCCTGCCAACTGTGCGGCGCGGTGAAGCCGTTGGCGCGCTCCAGGCGGCGCCAGCGCGCCTGGGTGCGGCGCGGGCGACGGCGTGCCGGTCGCGGCGGCGGCGCGGGCGAGCAGGACGGCGGTGACGGCGGCGAGTTCCTCGGCGCCGGCCGTGCCCTTCTCCACCCGGACGAGAGTGTCAGTCATGGTCGGTGTGCTTTCTACTGGGGCGGGTTGCCGTGCTTGCGGGACGGCAGGTCCGCGTGCTTGGTGGCGAGCATCGCCAGCGAGCGGATGAGCACCTGCCGGGTCTCGACCGGGTCGATCACATCGTCGATCAGGCCCCGCTCGGCGGCGTAGTACGGGTGCATCAGCTCGGCCTTGTACTCCTTGACCATGCGGGCCCGCATGGCCTCCGGGTCGTCGGCCTCCGCGATCTGCTTGCGGAAGACCACATTGGCCGCGCCCTCGGCGCCCATGACCGCGATCTCGTTGGTCGGCCAGGCATAGGTCAGGTCCGCACCGATCGACTGCGAGTCCATCACGATGTACGCACCCCCGTACGCCTTGCGCAGGATCACCGAGATCCGCGGCACGGTGGCATTGCAGTAGGCGTAGAGCAGCTTGGCGCCATGCCGGATGATCCCACCGTGCTCCTGGTCGACGCCGGGCAGGAAGCCGGGTACGTCCAAAAGGGTGATGATGGGGATGTTGAAGGCATCACACATCTGGACGAAGCGTGCGGCCTTCTCCGAGGCCTCGATGTCCAGCACACCGGCCAGGTACTGCGGCTGGTTGGCGATCAGGCCCACGACCTGGCCGTCCAGCCGGGCCAGCGCCACGATGATGTTGGTCGCCCAGCGCTCGTGGACCTCCAGAAAGTCGCCGTCGTCGACGATCTCCTCGATGACCTTGCGCATGTCGTACGGCCGGTTGCCGTCCGCCGGGACGAGGTCCAGCAGGGCGTCGCCGGTGCGGTCGGCCGGGTCCTCGCTGACCACCCGGGGCGGGTTCTCCCGGTTGTTCTGCGGCAGCAGCGAGAGCAGGTAGCGGACCTCCTCCAGGCAGGTCTCCTCGTCGTCGTAGGCGAAGTGCGCCACGCCCGAGGTCTCGGCGTGCACATCGGCGCCGCCCAGGCCGTTCTGGGTGATCTCCTCACCGGTCACCGCGCGCACCACGTCGGGGCCGGTGATGAACATCTGGGAGGTGTCCCGGACCATGAACACAAAGTCGGTCAGGGCGGGGCTGTAGGCCGCGCCGCCCGCGCAGGGGCCGAGCATCACGCTGATCTGCGGGATGACCCCGGAGGCCTTGGTGTTGCGCTGGAAGATGCCGCCATAGCCGGCCAGCGCCGAGACACCCTCCTGGATCCGGGCGCCGGCGCCGTCGTTCAGCGAGACCAGCGGGGCCCCGGCCGCGATGGCCATGTCCATGATCTTGTGGATCTTGGTGGCATGGGCCTCGCCCAGCGCACCGCCGAAGATCCGGAAGTCATGGGCGTAGACGAACACGGTGCGGCCGTGGACCGTTCCCCAGCCGGTGATCACGCCATCGGTGTACGGGCGCTTGGCCTCCAGGCCGAATCCCTGCGCCCGGTGCCGCCTGAGCGGCTCCACCTCGTTGAAAGAGCCCTCGTCAAGCAGAAGATCGATTCGCTCCCGGGCGGTCAGCTTCCCCTTGGCCTTCTGTGCCTGGGTAGCCCGGTCGCTCGGACCACGCCGAACCTGCTCGCGGATGGCGTGCAGCTCGGCGACGCGCCCTCGGACGTCACTCGCCTCTACGGGCGCACCTTCGAGATTGCTCATGGATAGACGGTACGCGGCAAGGCCCTCCCAGCATCATGTTGACTCCTTACAAGGTAGGGAGTGATTTGGTGGGCAGGGAGTACAGAATCGCACCGGGTCCTTGTCCCTTCCCCGACGTGACCAACGCCATCCGGGCTGTGAGCACTCCACAAAGCCGCATGTCATCCGGGCTGTCCAGGGTGCCTCCGCGGCGGGTCGAGCGGAACCCTGTCTTCCGTCGGCCGACGCCCCGCCGGGCCATGCATGGGGCCCCGCCGGGCCAGGCATGGGGCCCCGCCGGGCCGGCCGGGCCGGCCGCTCAGGTGGCCGTCACGGTGCAGGAGTGCGGGGCGCAGTCGGTGCCCGCAGTCACCCGCAGCCGCAGCGCTCCGCCGGTGCCCAGGACCCGTACCGAGGGGTCGTGCGCGATGACCCGCTGGACCGGGCGGGCCCAGCGGAGGTCCACGGTGCCCCCGGCGCGCAGTGGGTCGGCCAGGTGCACGGTGGCCGTGGCGCCATGCCGGACCACCAGGACGCTGCATGGGGCGGTGACGGTCAGCCCTCCGGCCGTGCCGGGCTGCCAGAAGCTCGCCGCCAGCAGTTCCGGGGAGCGCAGTTTTACGGCCTGGCAGGCGGCCGAGTTGGCGAGCACGGTCAGCCAGTACGGGTCCGCCGCGCGGGCCGCCACCTCCGCCCGGCCGGCCCCGGGCATCAGCAGATAGGCATAGGCGGCGTCCCGGGGGTCGGTGCCGTGCGGATGACACAGGGTCAGATAGCGGCGGGTGAGCGGCTCGGGGSTGCCGCCCTGGTTGATGTCCCGCCAGGCGCCGCGCCGCGCCTGGCACCGCACCATGAGCGGGGCACCGCCGGGGAACACCCAGCCGCCGTGGCCCGCCAGATGCGCCCAGCGGGCCCGGCCGAAGGCCCGTGACCAGTCCCCGGGACCGCCGTGCGGGCGGCCGTCCAGCGTCAGCGCGCCCTCGGCGGCGTCCGCCAGTCGGCGGTTGTCGATCACGGTCTCCACCGGTACGCCGTCCCGGGCGCCGATGCCCGCCCCCAGGCAGACCACGGCATCGGCGGCGAAGAACCAGGACTTGCGGGCCTGGAGCGTGGAGGCCAGGCCCTTGAGGTGCTGCCCCACGGCGGCGTACTCGCCATCGCTCACCCCGCCCACCCAGCGCACCTCGGGTCTGGGCGCGCCCCAGGCGCCGCCCTCGTTGTCGGCCAGGCGCTTGGTGGAGACGGTGGTGCCGGGCAGCCGGCAGGGGTCCACGGTGGGCCAGAACCCGTCCGTGTACTGGCCGCCGCCGCCCGGCGCCCACCAGCTGAGCATCCCGGCACCGGTGTGCCAGCCGCGCGGGTTCTCCCCGTTGCCGTTCTCGTAGTGGGTGATGCGGTCGGAGGCCATGGACAGCTGGACGGTCCAGCCGGGGCGCCGGTGCACGGCGCGGTCCATGGCGGGGAACAGCCGGTGGCCCGTGGCGGCGGGGGCGGGCGCCACGGGCGCGGCCAGCACGGCGGCCAGCCGGGCCAGATCGGCGGTGCCGAACTGCGGGTCGGCCGTCAGCGGGCCGAGGGTGTCGCGGGCCGCCCAGCCCTTGATCAGGGCGTGCCAGCGCCGCCGCTGCTCCGGGCCGGCGGACTCGGCCAGCAGCGCGATGGCGGCCAGCAGCGCATGCCCGCGCTGGTGGTCGCTCTGTGGCACTCCCCCGTCGTTCATCAGCCCCCGGCTGATGGCGCGGCCCGAGACGCCGTCCATCACCAGCCCATCGTGGATCAGCGGGGCGTAGGCCCGCTCCACGCTGTCGAAGACGGTCTGCCGACCGGGGTCGGTGATCTCCCAGGGGGAGCCGTGCAGCAGGGCGAACAGCCTGGCCAGCCCGTCCAGCAGGACCTGGCCGTAGGTGCCGGTGTAGGCGACCCAGAGGTGCTGGACGAAGGAGCCGTCGGCGTACAGGCCGTCGCCCCGGGTGACCCAGGGGAAGACCGGGGTGAGCGCGTCACGGGCCAGCGCCAGCTTGGCCGGTGCGCCGCCCAGCACGCCCCGGAGCGCGACCACCCGGCACAGGTCCACACGGTTGGCGCCGGTGCTGGTGCCGGTGTAGGAGCCCAGTGCGGAGTCGGGGACAAAGTGGTCCACGGCGGCCAGCAGCCGGGCGCGCCGCGCCTCCCCGGCCGCCTCATGCAGCAGCGCCAGAGTGTCCAGCAGCGGCCGGGGACTGCCGATCCGCCACTCCCACCAGTTGCCATAGGGCTTGGTGCCGGGGCGGTAGACGCGGTCGTGCACATGGTCGAGACCGGCCAGAGTGTCCTCGGCCAGCGCCGGGTCCCCGGTCAGCCCGGTGCCGGGCTGGGCATGGGCCATGGCCATGGTGAGCAGCCGGGTGAAGCTCTGGCTGATTCCGGCCGGCGGGTCGAAGGGGGCGTCCGGCCACAGCGATCCGGGCGTGGGGCTCATGGCGCCATGCCAGGCGCGGGCGGCGGCGCCGGTGCGGCGCAGCACGGTGGCATAGGGCTCCGCGCCGGGGTCGTAGCCGTCGCCCAGGAGCAGCTCCAGCCAGCGGCGCCGCAGCGCCGGACAGGGCTCTTCGGCGGCATCCGCGGCGGGGCGCGGGGCGGCGGCGAGGGCCAGCACGGTGGCAAGCAGGGCACGTCGGGTCCACGGCACGGCGGCCTCCGGGTGGTGGCGACGGGCGAGGCAGCACACGGTGGCATGGGGCGGCGACACCCGCAATGACTCCGGCATGAGAGGGTGACGCCCCGTCAGGCACCGGGCGGAAGACTGCGCGGCCGGCGCGGACCGGCCCACACGGTGGCGCCTCGTCAGCCGTGGGGCGCAAAACGCGCAACCGGCCCGGACCGGGCCGCGCCCGGGATAAGCCCCGAATGCACGCCCCCACATGCGCTCCGGGGCGCGCGCCCGGGCGCGGGGGACCGGACACTTCGAGGGGCGCGGGGAACCGCGCGGTCGGCCCGGACTGGCCCGCACCCGAATACGCCCCCGCATGCGCTCCGGGGCGTACCCCCAGGGGCAAAGGGAACCGCGCGCCCTGCCCCCAAGCCGGCGGCGCCCGACAAACGCACCCCCGGACGCACCGGGCGCCCCATGCCTAGCGCCCCAGGCCGCTCAGGCGGTCGATGATCTCGGCCCCGCGCTCCACGCCCGTGTGCAGCGCGATGTGGTGGTCCGGCCGCACCAGCACCAAGGCGTCCCCCTCCACGCCATACGCGGCACGCGCCGCATCCGCCCGCCGGGTGCGCACCAACTCAGGGAAGAGCGCGGCCACTTCGGCCAGTACCGGCTCGCTCGCCGCGCCGAAGCCCAGCAGGGTGAAGTGCCCTCCGGCGAATACCTCGTAGAGCCGGGCGTCCCCGCATGGGGCGTCGGGCGCCCGTTCGCCGGCTCCGGTGCCGCCCCAGGCCAGCGAGGACCAGCCATAGCCGACCCGCAGGGTGGTGGTGTCCTCGGTGAGGACGATCTCGGTGCCGACACCCGCCGTCCTGGTGCCCTCCAGGGACACCCGCAGCCGCTCACCGGTGAGCTTCAGTGTCCAGGCGGCCACCGGCCGCCGCTCCTCGTCATAGGTGTCCAGCAGCGCCTCACCGGCCCGGCCGCGCGCCACCAGGGCCAGTTTCCAGCCCAGGTTGAAGGCGTCCTGGATGCCGGTGTTCATGCCCAGACCGCCGGCGATGGGCTGGACATGGGCGGCGTCACCGGCCAGGAAGACCCGCCCCATGCGGAAGCGGCCGGCCATCCGTGCGCTGACCCGGTAGGTGGACAGCCAGGTGGGACTGGCCAGCCGTACGCCCGGCACCCTGGCGTGCCGGTCGAACAGCCGCTGGAACCCTGCCAGCGAGGGCGGCAGCGGCCGCCCCCCGGCGTCCCGCTCCAGGGAGCTCTGGAGCTGCCAGGAGGTGGTGCCGGGGATGGGCCACAACAGGACGGCGCCGTCCTCGTCGATCCACTGGTGCCAGTAGCCCCGGTCCAGTCCGTCGGCCTCCACATCGCCGCACCACATCACCTCCTCCGCGCTGCTGCCCTCGAAGGACACCCCGAGCGCCTTGCGCACCGCGCTGTGGCCGCCGTCGCAGCCCACGGCGTAGGCGGCGGTCAGGCGCCGACCGTCGGTGAGGGTGACCGTCACCCGCTCCCCGTCCTGGGCCAACCCGGCCAGCTCGCAGCCGAGTTCGACCCGGATGCCCTGGGCGGCGAGCCGGGCGCGCAGGATCTCCTCGACCTTCCACTGCGGTATGCACAGGCCGGTCGGGTAGGGCACGCCCGGGTCGGCCGGGAGGCCGGCGTTGACGTCGGCGTCGTGCAGGGCGCTGCCGTCGCGGTATTTGCGCAGCACCATGCGGGTGCTGCCGGCCGCCGCCAGTTCCTCCCCCACGCCCAGGTCGGCGAGGATCTCGCGGCTGCGCTGGTTGGGGCCCTTGGCGCGGGAAGTCCGGTGGAACGAGGGCGACTTGTCGATGATGCGCACGGACACTCCGGCCCGGGCGAGCGTGCAGGCGAGGGTGAGGCCGGTGGGTCCGGCGCCCACGATGAGGACGGTGGGGGAAGTCATGGGCCCATAAAAGCGATACCGAGACAGAAACGCAACTCGGTAACGAAAGTATCCGAGTAATGGTGCGGCTGGTAGGCTCCGTGCCATGACCGAGGGACTGCGTGAGCGCAAGAAGCGGCGCACCCGGCAGACGCTGTCGGAGACCGCCATCGCGCTCTTCCTGGAGCACGGCTTCGACCGGGTGTCGGTGGCGGATGTGGCGGCCGCGGCGGAGGTGTCCAAGCCGACGCTGTTCCGCTACTTCCCCAGCAAGGAGGACCTCGCCCTGCACCGCATCGCCGACCACCAGGGCGAGGCGGCCCGGGTGGTGCGCGAACGGCCCCCCGGCCACTCGCCACTGGCCGCCCTGCGCACCCACTTCCACACCGGGCTCGACGCCCGGGAGCCGGTCACCGGGCTGTGCGACATCCCCCAGGTGATGGCCTACCGGGACCTGCTCTACGGCACCCCCAGCCTGGCGGCCCGGCTGACCGCCTATGCCGCGGTGGACGAGCGCGCCCTGGCCGAGGCCATCCAGCAGACCGCCGGCGCCGATGATCTGACGGCCCGCCTGGCAGCCGCGCAGATCGTCTCGGTGCAGCACCTGCTGGCCCGGGACAACTGGCGGCGGCTGTCCACGGGCCAGGACCCCGCGGAGATGCTGCGCGAGGCCCACCGGGAAGCCGACACCGCCTTCGACCTGCTGGAGAGCGGCCTGTCCCGGCGGCTGGGGTAAGGGGCACCCCGCCAGGGCACGGGGCTCCGTTCGCCCTGCGGCTCCGCCGGGTGGGCGCGACCGGACACCCACACCCCGCCCCCCGGGCGCCCGGAAACGCGCCCCGGTTCACTCCAGCGGCTCGACCCCCGCCCGCCACAGCCCATACGCATAGGCGTCGTCCAGCGCCTGCCAGGACGCGGCGATCACATTCTCGGCGACCCCCACCGTGGACCACTCCCCCTGCTCGTCCCCGGTGGAGACCAGCACCCGGGTGATGGAGCCGGTGCCCCGCGAGCCCTCCAGGATGCGGACCTTGTAGTCGGTCAGCCGCAGCGCGGCCAGCTGGGGGTAGATCCGCTCCAGGGCCGAACGCAGCGCCCGGTCCAGGGCGTTGACCGGACCGTTGCCCTCCGCGGTGGCCACGATCCGCTCCCCCTTGGCCCAGAGCTTGACGGTGGCCTCATTGGCATGGGTGCCATCCGGGCGGTCCTCCACGATCGCCCGCCAGGACTCCACCCGGTAGTAGCGCAGCGCCCGTCCGGCCACCTCCTCGCGCAGCAGCAGCTCGAAGGAGGCATCGGCCGCCTCATAGGTGTAGCCACGTGCCTCCCGTTCCTTGACGCGCTCCACCACCCGGCCGATCAGCTCCCGGTCGCCGCCCAGCTCGATGCCCAGTTCCTTGCCCTTGAGCTCCACCGAGGCCCGGCCGGCCATGTCGGAGACCAGCATCCGCATGGTGTTGCCCACCAGTTCGGGGTCGATGTGCTGGTACAGGTCCGGGTCCACCTTGATCGCGGAGGCGTGCAGCCCGGCCTTGTGGGCGAAGGCCGAGAGCCCCACATAGGGCTGGTGGGTGGCGGGCGTGAGGTTGACGACCTCGGCGATGGCGTGCGAGATACGGGTCATCTCCGTCAACTTGCCTTCCGGCAGCACCCGTCGGCCGTACTTCAGTTCCAGCGCGGCGACCACCGGGAAGAGGTTGGCGTTGCCGACCCGTTCGCCGTAGCCGTTGGCGGTGCACTGCACATGGGTGGCCCCGGCGTCCACCGCGGCCAGGGTGTTGGCCACCGCGCAGCCGGTGTCGTCCTGGGCGTGGATGCCCAGCCGGGCGCCGGTGTCGGCGAGCACCGTCCGTACCACGGCGCCCACTTGGGCCGGCAGCATGCCGCCGTTGGTGTCGCAGAGCACCACCACCTCGGCGCCCGCGCCGGCCGCGGTGCGCACCACCTGCGCGGCATAGCCGGGGTTGGCCCGGTAGCCGTCGAAGAAGTGCTCACAGTCCACGAACACCCGGCGCCCATGCGCCCTGAGATGGGCCACGGTGTCGCGCACCATGGCCAGGTTCTCCTCCAGCGTGGTGCGCAGCGCCAGTTCCACATGCCGGTCATGGGACTTGGCGACCAGGGTGATCACCGGCGCTCCGGAGGCGAGCAGCGCGGCCACCTGGGGATCGTCCTCGGCCCGTACCCCGGCCCGGCGGGTGGCGCCGAAGGCCACCAGCCGGGCATGGCGGAAGTCGATCTCCCTGGCGGCCCGTTGGAAGAACTCGGTGTCCCTGGGGTTGGCCCCGGGCCAGCCGCCCTCGATATAGCCCACGCCGAAGTCGTCCAGGTGCCGGGCGATGGTCAGTTTGTCGGCGACGGTGAGGTTGATCCCCTCACGCTGGGCGCCGTCACGCAAGGTGGTGTCGAAAACATGGAACGCGTCGTCGGGCCCCTGCGGTGCCTGGGTCATCTGCTGTGACTCCTGTCGGGATCTCGGTCTACCGGAATAACCGGTTCCACCGTCCTCCGGTGACCCCGCGCGCTGGTGTCTCCCCGCCTGGTGGGCCGGGAAACAAGAAGACCTCTCGCGGGTGCGAGAGGTCTGCGCGCGGGTCGTGGGACACGGTGGCCGCGCCGTTACGGGTGGTACGGGGCGGTCACTGCGGACCGGCGCGCCTGCTGCCGGTAATCATGGCCAGCGGAGCATAAGGGGCATGCTGCCACGAGGGGCCGCCCGGCGGCGGACCGTCTCACGATGCGGCACCGCGTCCGGCCGGGCCGGCTCCGTCTCGTCCCGCCCCACCCGCTTGAGGTCGATGTCCCGGGTCTCGCGCATGGTGAGGTAGACCACCAAGGGAGACCGCCGCACAACCCGCCACATACCAGTAGTAACCGGACTCCATGCCGCCCTTCTTGAACCACAGCGCCACATACTCGGCCGTCCCGCCGAACAGCGCGGTGGCCAGGGCGTAGGCAGGGCGACGCCCAGCGCCCGGATCCCGGTGGGGAACAGCTCGGCCTTCACACAGGCGTTGATCGAGGTGTAGCCGGTGACGATCACCAGCCCCAGCAGGGACAGCCCCAGGGCCGGCCAGAAACCGCCCGCGTGCTTCAGCAGCGTCATGATCGGCACGGTGAGGAAGGTGGCGCCCACCGCAAAGGTGATCAGCAGCGGGCGGCGGCCGATCCGGTCCGAGAGCGCGCCTGCCAACGGCTGCAGCGCCGCGAAGACCACCAGGGCGCAGAAGCTCACCAGGCTGGCGGTCGGCTTGGCCATCCCGGCGCTGTTGGAGGTACTTGGTGAGATAGGTGGTGTAGGTGTAGTACGCCACGGTGCCACCCATGGTCAGGGCCACCACCAGCAGCGCCTCGCGCTTGTGCCGCAACAGGGCCCGGATGGTG
>NZ_PHNC01000019.1 GCF_003121295.1 Streptomyces orinoci | reverse complement strand
CCTTGTACCAACATGACTGCGGTCACAACTGTAAAGGTGCGTACGCCGGACGGCCGGTCCCCGGTGAGCGAAAGTACTCATGACATCGGCCGCCTCGCAAGGGAGAGTCGGGGCGTGAACACCACCACAATGACCAGAGCGCGGCTCGGAATGCTCCCGATAGCACTGCTGGCCCTGCTGGCGGCGGGCTGCGGTACCCACCGGTCGGGCGACCGCATAGGCGCGGACGGCTCCTCGCGGCCCGCCTCGGCGACCCCTGACCCCCTGGCGGACTTCCCCTGTCCCGGCGAAAGCCGCACACCGACGGCACCGCCCCCGGCCGGCACCCCGGAACAGGCCGGCCCGCCCACCGACCACTACGCCGAGAACAACGGCTTTAAGTTCCCCCTGCCGCTCCATGGTCAGCGGCGCTGCGAGGGACTCGCGGCCGTCGGCGGCATCAAGAAGGCGCTCGAACCCCTCCGTACCCGTGGCGACTTCAGCCCCGGCAGCACCCGCGGTGCGCTCAACCGCCTCGGCTACTCCACCGGGCAGGTGCGGGTGCGGCAGGACGGCCCCACCGGGGTCGGCTTTCTCATCGACACCTCCCATATGTGTGTGGAGGGCACGATGACGCAGGCCTCCACCGAGGCGGATGCCTTCGCGGGCTATCCGGATCACAGCGGCTGCGACGTCCCCTCCGGCGGTCACTGACCGGCGCGCTTCGGGGGTGCGCGTACGGCAACGCGCCCCCGCCTCGCCGGACACCACCAATTGCCCTTTCCATATGGCCGGTTCGCCGGTCCGGACAGCGCCCGGGCGGGAGAATTCCGGGCGGACGCGGTACTCGGGTGCGAGCAGGGAGTGTGGAGCATGCGCGGGACGTGGCGGTGGGTACGGGTCTGGGGAAGCCTGGTGGTGGCCGTGGGGATGGTGGTCACCGGACCCATGGCGGCACCCGCCCTGGCGCATGAGGAGGGAGCGGTGGTCAGCTGTGTGGGCACCAACACCATTGAGTTCTCACCGGGGTTGAGCCTATGGGCCCGCAGGACCAGGATCCATGGCACCGGGGCCTATCGCTGTGTCTCCGTCGGCCCGGCCGTCACCGCCGCCAAGTCCGAGATCTCCGGCGGCGGGATGAACGGCTGCTTTGCCTCACATGCCAGCACGGCGGAGCACATCACCTGGAACACCGGGGAGCAGAGCACGGTGGTCTATCCCATGGGCGATGTACGGCAGGTCGCCGGTCAGGCCGTGGTGCTGGTGGCCGGGAAGGTGGTGGCGGGCAAATTCCGGGGGAGGACGGCCGTATCCCCCGGCGCCCAGCTCACCCTGGACATCCCCGGCTGTGCCACCCGGCGGGGTGTGCCGCTGATCACCGGGCCTTCGACGCTGCTGATCCGCTGACCGCCTCCGGCAACCGCCTGCCCTGACGGACCACTTCATCGAGCACCCGGGCGACATCCTCCCGGGTGGCGGCCGGATTGATGGTGCACATCCGGAGCACCGTGGCGCCGCGTACCCGGGTGGTCAGCAGCAGCGCACCGCCCTCGGCACACACCGCCCGGCTGATCCGTTCCTGGGCGGTGTCGGTGTCCCAGCCGGGCGGGGCGTCGCAGGGGTGGTAGCGGAAGGTGAGGATGGCCAGGCTGGGCGGGGTGACCAGCCGTAGCTCGGGATGGGCGGTGACCAGGGCGGCGGCGTGGCGGGCAAGGTCCACGCCCTGCTCGATGGCCTGCCGGAAGGCCCGGGCGCCAAAGGTCTTCAGGGCCAGCCAGAGCTTCAACGCCCGCAGCCCTCGGGTCTGTTGGGGACCGTAGTCGGAGAGGTTCACCTCCTCCCCGGCCGGCTCGGTGGGTTCCAGATAGCCGGTGTCCAGAGCGTGGCGGGCCAGGCCGAAGGTGGCCCGCAGCAGTTCCGGGCGGCGCAGCAGGACACAGCCGGTCTCATAGGGCTGGAACAGCCATTTGTGCGGATCGACGGTGAGCGAGTCGGCACGGCGCAGCGCGGCGCGCAGCCCATGGCCCCCGGGGGTGGCGGCCACCGCCGCCCCATGGGCGCCGTCGATATGCAGCCACAGGCCCTCCCGTCGACAGAGCCCGGCCAGCTCGTCGAGCGGATCGATGGCTCCGGTCCCGGTGGTGCCGAGGGTGGCCACCACGGCGAACGGCCGCCGCCCGGCGGCCCGGTCCCGGGCGATGCGCCGGGCCGTCTCCGCCGGGTCCAGGCGCAGGGTGTCATCCGCCGGCACCACGGACAGCCGCTCGCGTCCCAGGCCCAGCAGATGGACGGCGCGGGCGATGGAGGGGTGCGCCTGGCTGGAGCAGTACAGGCGGGCGCGGGAGCAGTCATCGCCCAGGCAGTGGTCGCGGGCCACGGCCAGGGCGGTCAGGTTGGCGACGGAGCCGCCGCTGACGAACAGGCCGCCGGCGGCCTCGGGCAGGCCGAGGAGTGCCTTGAGCCAGCCCAGGGTGGTGAGTTCCAGCTGGGTGGGCCCGGCTCCCACCAGCCAGGCGCCCGGTACCGAGAGGTAGGCCGCGGCCAGGGCGTCGGCGAGCACGGCCGGGAAGTTGCCGGTGGAGGGGGTGAAGGCGAAGCTGCGGGGGTGGTCCAGCCGGGTGGCCCGGCCCAGGGCGTCCCGGGTGACCCGGTCCAGCAGGCCGCAGAGGTCTTCGGTGCCCTCCTCGGGCAGTGGCTCCGCGAGGACGGCGCGCAGCTCGGCGGGTGAGGGGACGCACAGCGGTGGCCGGTCGTCCGGGGTGGCCAGCCGCTCGATGATCAGCTCCAGCGCATGCCGTCCCGCCTTGCGCATCGGCTCCTCGGCGAGCCGCAGCGGGGCCGGCCGCGGGGCGGTGCGGGTAGCCAGGCGGAAGGCGTCCAGCCAGGCCCGGGCCTCCGCTCCGGGCCGGGGGCGGGGCTCCAGGGCGGCCACCGGGTGCCCGAACTGCAGCAGGGCCAGCTCCTGTCCGGCGGTGACCGGGCCGGGCCGGGCGATGGCCCAGCACAGGGCCTCGTCCTCGCCGATCCCGGCGAGGTCCAGCGGCCCGGGAAGCGGGTCGGTGAGCTTCTGGCCCCCGCGGCGGTAACGGCCGGTCGGGGGGAGCCGGCGCAGGGTGGCGTCCTCGGCGGCGTGCACCACCAGTTGGCCGGGCAGCGGTCCGGCCGGCAGCGCCCGGGCCACCGGAGGCGGCAGCGCGGGCAGCAGGAAGGACAGCAGATGCAGACCCAGCGTGGGCAGCAGTCCCGCTGCCCGCTCGGCGGTATGGACCAGCGAAACCACCGTCTGGAAGCGGGGGTTGACCTCGATGGCCAGCAACCGCCCGTCGTCCTCCACCAGGTCCAGGCCGAAGGTGCCCCTGAAGCCGCGCCGGCGCAGCACCTCCCCCACCCGTCGGGCCGCCGCCCGGGCCTGGGTGTACAGCCCCTCCGGCAGATCCGCCGGGCGCACCAGCCGGTTGCCGCAGTGGGTGCCCCAGGCCGCGGCGAGTTCCGGCAGCCCGACCAGTTGGTGGGAGACGGCCGAGACCATGGTGCGGTCCGGTCCCGCGCAGGCGGTGACGGTCAGCGAGATGCCCGGCGCCCAGCGGCTCAGCCGCAGCGCCCGGTCCGGCCAGGCGTCCAGGCAACGGGCCAGCCCGGCGGGCGAGTTCACCGGTCGGGTGCCCTGGCCGATCAGGTTGTTCTCCGGGCGCTGGAGGACGGCCGCGCGCCAGTCCTCGTTCCAGTACTCTCCGGCCGGTGCCCGTCCGCTCGCCGGGATGATCACATATGGCGGGGTGGCCACTCCGGCCTCGGCGAACAGCTCCAGCGCACTGATCTTGTCGGCCGCCCAGGCGGTGTCCCGGGGTTCGGGTGCCAGTAGCCGGTAGCCCCGATCCCTGGCCCAGGTACGGGCGTTGGGGCCGTGTTCGGGCGCAAAGGAGACACACACCCGGCGGGGCCGGGGAGGGGCAGGCGGACCGCCGGGCGGTGGGACCGGCAGCGGCTGGAAGGCCGAGACCGCCTGGTGCCGCAGCCAGGGCGGGGCCGGGCCGAAGGAGGCGCTGACAAAGGCGCAGTGGTCCAGCCATACGGCCTCGTCCAGCAGCTCCGCCAGCAGCTTCTGTCCGGTTTCCGCGGCGATGCCCTCGATCTCCCCGGGGTGGCCGGTCATCTGCCGTCCTTTCGGGGTCGGCTCTGGAGGCGCAGCGGTGTTCCGCCAAACCGTAGCCCCGGCCGCGGGCCATGTCCGGGGATCGGTGGCCACCTCACCCGAACGGGAGGCTCCGCACGCCGGCCCCGGAATTGCCACCGCCGGCCCCAGAATTTTCACCAATGCACCATGTAATAATCCGGCGAGGATCTGCTCCGGCCCGGGAAGGGATCGCCTATGTCACCCTCAACAGAAGTCCCCGCCGAGGCGGCCGGGAGGGATCCGGGCCGCGCCGGGCAGGTGGCCGGCGATGGGTGACGCAGCGGCGGACGGGCAGCCGGTGGTGCGGCTGGAGTGCCACACCGCGGCGCTGACCGGCCAGGCGCCCGGCCCCAGCGGAGTGGTGTGGAAGCTGACCGAGCCGGGGCGTCAACTGGACGCCAATCTGGTGCGGCTGGCGCCGGGTGAAAAAATCGGCACCCATATGGAGCCGGACCTCGATGTGCTGGTCCATGTTGTCTCCGGTGAGGGCGTCATGGGTACATCGGACGGCCCCCAGCAGCTCTCGGAGGGCGCGGTGCTGTGGCTCCCCCATGGTTCGTCCCGCGACATCGCCGCCGGCCACCAGGGCCTGGCGTATCTGACCGTGCACCGGCGCCGCCCGGGGATGCAGATCCGGCGCCGCACGGACGCCCCTCCGGCCGGTGGCTGACCCACCCGGGAAACCAGCCCTATGAGCCACAGCCGCTTCCGCGCCGGTGAGGCCGTGCTCAAGGAGCTTGGTGTGCCGGAGAGCGAGGAGCGGCGGGCCGTCGAGGAGACCGCGGCCTTCCTCGCCGGGCATCAGCCCGTCATCGACATTCCGCCGGTGATCGACCTCGACGATGTCGTCGCCCGCTGGGGGGGGCGATGACTACATCGGCGAAGTGGGCCGCCGTCTCGGGTCCCGCTGAGTCACCCGCCCTCCGCCCGGCCCAGAAGTTTCCACATCTATATTTGGAGAAACTCCTGAGAGGAACGGGAATGGCAGCCACCGACAACCGCGCGGCGGACCCTCCGCGCCGGCGGGAGGTCTTCGGCATCCTCCGCCGGGCCGGGCGGCCCCTGGGTGTCGCCGATGTCGCCGAGCGTCTCGGTATCCACGCCAACACCGCCCGTTTCCATCTCGACGCCCTGGTGGCCAAGGGCACGGTGGAGCGCACTGTCGAGCTGCCCAGCGGTCCCGGCCGGCCCCGCACGGTCTACCGGCCGCAGCCCGGCATGGACCGCGGCGGCGTGCGCAACTACCGCCTGCTGGCCCGGATGCTGCTGAGCCAACTGGCCGCCACCGCGCCCGACCCGGGCGAGGCCGCCCGGGAGGCGGGCCGCGCCTGGGGCCGCTATCTGGCCGTTCCCCCGCCGCCCTTCCGGCGGCTGACGGCCGAGGAGGCCACCGCCCGGCTGACCGGTCTCCTCGATGACCTCGGCTTCGACCCGGAGCCCAGGCCGGCCGCGGGGGCGCCGGAGGCGATCCGGCTGCGGCACTGCCCCTTCCTCGAACTGGCCGAGGAATACGGGCAGATCGCCTGCCCCCTCCATCTGGGCCTGCTCCAGGGCGCGTTGGCCGAGCTGGGAGCCCCGGTGTCGGCCACCGGGCTGGTCCCCTTCGCCGAACCCGGCGCCTGCCTGGCCCATTTGGCCCGTACGGACACCGGCTGAAGGGCCACCGCGATGAACACCACCGGCGCCGCGATCGCGGGTGCGCTGAGTTTTCTCTGGCTGGGGATGGTCCTCGCCATCTCCTTCCTTGAGGCCCCTTTGAAGTTCCGGGCCCCCGGCGTGACCATCCCCATCGGTCTGGGCATCGGCCGTCTGGTCTTCCGGGCGCTCAACCTGGCCGAGGCCGTGCTCGCCGCCGTGATCATCGCCAGTGTGGCGGTCAGTGCCCCCACCGCACCGGTGGTCGCGCTCACCGCCGTGCCGGCGGCGCTGCTCGCCGTGCAGCTGGGGATCGTCCGCCCGCGCCTCAACCGGCGCTCCGACCGGGTGCTGGCCGGGGAGGACCTGCCCCGCTCACGGGGGCATATGCACTATGTGGTTCTGGAAACCGCCAAGGTCCTGGCCCTGGCGGCGCTCGGCGTCATCCTGCTCACCCTGCTCGCCCGGTAGTGGGCCGAGCCGCTCACGGCACCGGAGCGGTACCGAGCTCCCCGTCAGGCGTACCAGCCCCACTGCTTGACCCGCGCAAAGCCGCCTCCGGGGCAGTACATGCTGATCCCGCGCCGGTCACCCAGCCAGGGGCCGTGGCTGTAGTCGTTCTGCTTGTAGAGGCTGCCCTTCTTGCACAGGATGCCGGCGTCGTACCGCCCAGTGCCGCGATGGCGGTCGCGGCCGCGAGGGTGGTGCGGATGCGCATGAGTTCTCCTTGGATTTCTCAGGAGTTGGAACGCTGTGGTACCGGAACGGGCCCCAAGGTAGGGATCGCGGACCGGCTCCCCCGTCCGGCGGGCGGTTGAGGCCGGGGGAAACTCTGGCGGTAGGCCCGGGCCCCGGGCGATCTGCCGTGGTGCGGCCGCCGACCGGCAGCCGGGAAAGGCCGGGCGCTGCTCCGTCCGGGGAGGAATGTTCCCGGCCGTCCCGTGGCGCAAGGGGCGGGCGAGGAGCGGGGAGGTTTACGCACCCGGGGCGGGGGTCACCCAGGACGCGAGAACGCGGCCCGAGGGGCCCGAGGCGAAGGAGATGTCGATGGCTCTGGTGGCCGACTTTGTGCTGGAGCGCCTGGCCCAATGGGGAGTGCGGCGCGTCTATGGCTATCCGGGTGATGGCATCAATGGCCTGGTGGGGGCCTTTGACCGGGCACAGGGCAATCCGGAGTTCATCCAGACCCGGCACGAGGAGATGGCCGCCTTTATGGCCTGCGGGCATGCCAAGTTCACCGGGGAGGCCGGGTGCTGTGTGGCGACCTCCGGGCCCGGTGCCGTGCATCTGCTCAATGGGCTCTATGACGCCAAGCTGGACCACCAGCCGGTGGTGGCCGTCGTCGGCCAGCAGAAGCGGATGTGCCTGGGCTCCCACTACCAGCAGGAGATCGCCCTTGAGCAGCTGTTCGCCGATGTCTCCGAGTACTGCCAGATGGTGGTGCATCCGGCCCAGGCCCGGCATGTCATCGACCGGGCCTTCAAAACGGCGCTGACCACCAGGTCGGTGGCCACCGTCATCATCCCGGAGGATGTCCAGGAGGCCCCGGCCCAGCCCTCTCCCCCCAAGGCGCACGGCGCGGTGTTCTCCAGCGTCGGCTGGAGCCGCCCCCGGGTCCTGCCCGACGAGGGGGAGCTACGCAAGGCGGCCGACATCCTCAACCGGGGCAGCAAGGTGGCCATGCTGGTCGGACAGGGCGCGGCCAGGGCGGAGGCGGAGATCGTGGAGACCGCCGAGCTGCTGGGCGCCGGGGTGGCCAAGGCGCTGCTGGGGCGCCAGGTGCTGCCGGACGATCTGCCGTTCGTCACCGGACCCATCGGCCTGCTGGGCAGCAAGGCGAGCGACAATATGATGCGCGGCTGCGACACCCTGCTGATGGTGGGCACCAGCTTCCCCTATGCGGAGTGGCTGCCGGACGAGGGCCAGGCCCTGGGTGTGGAGATCGACATCGACGGCCGGATGATCGGCATTCGCTATCCCATGGACGCCCATCTGGTGGGCGACGCCAAGGAGACGCTGAAGGCGCAGATTCCGCTGCTGCACCGCAAGGAGGACCGCCGCTGGCGGCAGGGCATCGAAAAGGACGTCAAGGAGTGGAACGCCCTGCTGGACAAGCGGGCCGGCCAGCACTTCGGCGGAAAGATCAATCCGCAGGCGGTGGCCCAGGAGCTTTCCCCGCGCCTTCCGGACCGCTGTGTGCTGACCGCCGACTCCGGCTCCGGCACCAACTGGTGGGCACGGCATCTGCGGCTGCGCGAGGGCATGCTGGCCTCGCTGTCCGGGACGCTGGCCACCATGGGGCCCGGCACCCCGTATGCCATCGCGGCCCGGTTCGCCTTCCCCGACCGGCCGGTGATCGCGTTCATCGGGGACGGGGCGTTCCAGATGAACGGCATGAACGAGATGATCACCGTCAAGCGGTACTGGGACCGGCTGGCGGGCCCGGCGCCCTTTGTCTTCTGTGTCTTCAACAATCAGGACCTCAACCAGGTGACCTGGGAGCAGCGTGCGATGGCCGGGGACCCCAAGTTCCCCGGCTCCCAGTACATTCCGGATGTTCCCTATGCCAAGTACGCCGAACTCCTCGGCCTGAAGGGCGTCTTCTGCGACCAGCCGAAGAAGGTCGGCGCGGCCTGGGACGAGGCGCTGGCCAGTGACCGGCCGGTGGTGCTGGAGTTCAAGGTCGATCAGGAGATCGCCCCGATCCCGCCGCACATCATGCTGGAGCAGGGCAAGAAGGCCGCCAAGGCCATGGTCCACGACCCCGAGCGGATGGGAGTGGTCGCCCGCGGCGTCCGGCAGAAGCTGCTGGATTTCGCCGTACGGCTGCCCGGCCGCAACCACGCACGCTGACCGGGCCGGCGCCCGGCCGTGGTCATCCCCCGCGCCCTGGACGATATGGTGACCGTCCACCGGGTCTGCCACCGGGGGCATGACACCTGGGCAACGGCTCCCGGAAGCGCGGGACTTGAGGTGGACAACGGACACCCTGACAACCGGCCACCGGGGACAAGAAGCCGCCGGGTGAGCGCATTTGTCTCCGCCATAACCGGCCGGGGGCCTATAACGGTTGACCATGGCAGACGAACAACCGCTGGGGGCGGAAGCCGAGGAGATCACCCTGGCCGTCATGGCCGTCTCCCGGCTGCTGGTGGGCCTGTCCGCCCGGGCGCTGGCGGGTATCGACGAGAATCTGACTCTTCCGCAGTTGCGCACCCTGGTCGTGCTGGCGGACAGCGGCCCGGTCAAGCTGGTCGCGCTGGCCGGGATGCTGGACGTCAACCCGTCCACCGCGATGCGCATGGTGGACCGGCTGGAGGCCGCCGGGCTGGCCGGGCGCGAGGTCAATCCGGCCAACCGGCGGGAGGTGACGGTCCGGCTCACCGAGCGCGGCTCGGCCCTGGTGGCCGAGGTGCTGGCACGGCGGCGGGCCGGGGTGACGGCGCTGGTGTCGGCCCTGGCGCCCGGGGAACGGGCCGGGCTGCTGCCCGGCCTGCGGGCGCTGGCCGCCGCGGCGGACGCCCTGGGCCTCACCGACCGGAGCGCGCGCTGGCCCCCCACCGGTGAGGCCGGTGACCGGCTGCCCTTCGGCTGACGGCGGCCGGCCGAGGGGCGCGTGAGCGGTAGAGCACATAGGGCCGCACCACATAGCCCAGCGGTGCCGTGAAGGCGTGCACCAGCCGGCTGAACGGCCAGAGGGCGAACAGAGCCATGGCCAGCAGGGCGTGCACCCGGTACACCAGGGGCGCGTGCGCCATGGCGCTGACGTCCGGGTCCAGGGTGAACAGGCTGCGGAACCACAGGGACACCCCCCGCCGGTAGTCATAGGGGTGG
Source organism: Streptomyces orinoci (assembly GCF_003121295.1). Taxonomy (GTDB): domain Bacteria; phylum Actinomycetota; class Actinomycetes; order Streptomycetales; family Streptomycetaceae; genus Streptomyces; species Streptomyces orinoci. The sequence goes on along the minus strand of NZ_PHNC01000019.1, from coordinate 50,447 downwards.
GCGTTGATGCCGCCGGCGGTGGCGGTCAGTCCGGCCAACAGCACCAGGGCCAGCAGCGGATGGAGCAGGCGGTCGCTGCGGCTGGTGGTGCGCCGGACGGCCGGCACCCGCAGCCGCCGCCAGATCAGCAGGCCCAGCCCGGCCGCGGTGGCCAGCCCGGCGGCGCCGCCGACCAGCAGGGCGTTGAGGTGGTAGAGCCGCTCGGAGATCCGCAGCCGCTCGGTCAGCCACTCCGGTACCAGCAGTCCGGCGATATGACCGAGGGCGACCAGGAACAGCCCGTAGTGGAAGAGGGGGCCGGCCACGGAGAGCAGCCGGGCCTCATGGAGCTGGGTGGAGCGGGTGGTGAAGCCGAACCGGTCATAGCGGTAGCGCCACAGGGATCCGGCCACGGCCAGGGTGAGCACCGGATAGGGCAGGACGCCCCATAGCGCGGTGTGCACAAGGTTCATCGGGGGCCGCCTTCCCGGGCGGAGTAGGGGGCGAGGCCGACGGTCTCGGCGGGCGGTCCGGTGCGGGCGAGCTGCCGGGCGTGCCGCCGGTCGGCGGGTGAGGGGGCGGGCAGGGTCAGCAGCACGGCCCGTACCACGGCGGCGTAGGGGCTGTGGTGCTTCTCCAGTGCCTCATGGAGCAGCACCAGGGCGGCGTGGTGCCCGGTCAGCGACTGCCGCCCTGCCTCGGGGCAGCGGGCGGCGAACTCCAGCAACGCGGGCAGGAAGTCCGGCAGTTCGCCCTCGGCGGGCTGCCAGCCATGGGCACGCATCAGCGAGCGCAGGCGCACCAGGGAGGCCCCCCGGCGGCGGGTGTCGCCATCGGTGTAGTAGGTCAGATGCAGGCTCCGCCGGCGGCTGCGGTCGAAGGTGGTGACATAGCGCGCCTGGAGTTCCAGGGCGGGCACGGCGGCGGCCTCCCGGCAGAAGGCGGTGAGCAGTTGGCCGCTCTCGCCGGGTACGGACCGCAGCGCGTCCTGGATCAGTTGCAGCCGTTCCGGCCAGTCGGTGTCCGGATAGGCCAGCAGCAGGGAGGCGGCCTGGTGGATGGCGGTGGTGGCGGCGGTCAAGGCCGTGTCCCCTGGCGCCGGGGGAAGAGACCGGCGGGCTTCCCTCGGCCGTTCCAGTTGAGCAGGTTGACGCGGTCGGCCGGAACCGCTCCGGCGGGGGTCCCGGACGGTGCGGGGGCGGCCTCGGGCCCGGCGCCCAGCGCTTGGAGCATGCCGGGTCCGCCCTCGCCGTCCAGGCTGCATCCCCCGCCGTCCCGGGGAGCGGGTGTGCCGCCGCCATAGGTGGTGGGGATGACATAGCGCTCGTCGTATTTGGCCAGGGCCAGCAGCCGGTACATCGCGGTGATGCTCCGCTCGTCCAGGCCGACGCTCGCGGCGATCGCCGGGTCCTGGGGTTCATTGAGGTTGACGCGCCGCATATGGGCGCGCATCGCTGCCAGCCGGCACAGCGCGGCCTCCACGGGCGCGGGGTCACCGGCGGTGAACAGCTCGGCGAGGTAGGCGAGCGGGATACGCAGGGCGTCGATGGCGGCGAACAGGCCGGCCGGGTCCTCACCGTCGTGCCCGGTTTCGCTGAGCGCGTCCACCACCGGGGACAGCGGGGGGACGTACCAGACCATGGGCAGGGTGCGGTATTCCGGGTGCAGCGGGAGGGCCAGCCGGTAGGTGGAGATCAGTGCGTACACCGGGGAGCGGCGGGCGGCGGTGAGCCAGTCGTGCGGGATGCCGGACTCCTCGGCGGCGCGGGCGACTTGGGGGTCGTGCGGGTCCAGGAAGCAGTCCAGCTGGGCCGGGTAGAGGTCCTGTTCGTCCCTGACGGCGGCGGCCGCGCCGACCCGGTCGGCGTCATAGAGCATCACCCCCAGGTAGCGCAGCCGGCCGACGCAGGTCTCCGAGCAGACGGTGGGCTCGCCGGCCTCGATCCGCGGATAGCAGAAGGTGCACTTCTCGGCCTTGCCGGTGTGGTGGTTGAAGTAGACCTTTTTGTATGGGCAGCCGGAGACACACATCCGCCAGCCGCGGCAGCGGTCCTGGTCCACCAGCACAATGCCGTCCTCGATGCGCTTGTAGAGGGCGCCGGAGGGGCAGACGGCCACACAGGACGGATTGAGGCAGTGCTCGCAGATGCGCGGCAGATAGAACATAAATGCCTGCTCATAGGCCAGCCGCACCTGGTCGTTGAGCTTCCGCAGCACCGGGTCGGCGGCCAGCTGCTCCGGTCCGCCGCCCAGGTCGTCGTCCCAGTTGGGTCCCCAGGTGACGGCCGTGGGGCGGCCGTCGGTCAGGGAGCGGGGGCGGGCGGTGGGCAGGTCCTCGCCCAGCGGGGCGCTGATGAGGTTGTCGTAGTCGTAGGTCCAGGGCTGGTAGTAGTCGTCCAGGGTGGGCAGTTCGGGGTTGGCGAACAGCCGGGCCAGCCGGCGGGCGCGTCCTCCGGTACGGGGCACCAGGCGCCCGTGCTTCAGCCGCCAGCCGCCCTTCCACTTCTCCTGGTCCTCATGGCCGCGCGGGTAGCCCTGGCCGGGCCGGGTCTCGACATTGTTGAACCAGGCGTACTCGGTGCCTGTGCGGTTGGTCCAGGTCTGTTTGCAAGTGACGGAACAGGTGTGGCAGCCGATGCACTTGTCGAGGTTCATCACCATCGCGATCTGAGCCATGACGCGCATTGTCAGTACTCCACGTTCTGCGGGCGCCGGCGGATGGTGGTGACGGCGTCGCGCTGATTGCCGGTGGGTCCGTAGTAGTTGGGCGCAAAGCTCAACTGGGCGTATCCGCCGATGAGATGGGTGGGTTTGATCAGCAGCTTGGTGAGCGCGTTGTGCACACCGCCGCGGCGGCCGGTGGCGGTGGACTTGGGGACGTTCACCAGGCGTTCCTGGACGTGGTACATAAACACGGTGCCGGCCGGCATCCGGTGCGAGACCACGGCCCGGGCCACCACCACCCCATTGGCGTTGACCGCCTCGATCCAGTCGTTGTCGGCGACGCCGATGGCCTCGGCGTCGGCCACGCTCATCCAGATGACGGGACCGCCCCGGGCCAGGGTCTGCATCAGCAGGTTCTCCTGGTACTCGGAGTGGATGGACCACTTGGAGTGCGGGGTGAGATACCGGACCGTCACCGACCGCCCGTTCCCGGCCTGGCCCGGTCCGCTGTCGCCGAGTGCGGCCAGGTCCAAGGGCGGCCGGTAGACGGGCAGTTGTTCGCCGAGTTCGGCCATCCAGTCGTGGTCGAGGTAGAAGTGCTGGCGGCCGGTGAGGGTATGCCAGGGTTTGCGGTGTTCGGTGTTGATGGTGAACGGGGCGTAGCGGCGGTCGGGGGCCTCCTTGCCGGACCATTCGAAGCTGGAGCCCACCTGTACCGGCCGTTCCTGGGTGTCGGAGAAGACCACCCGGCGTTCGGCCACCGTCTCGGCCAGTTCGCGCAGTCCGCTGCCGGTTCCGCAGCGGGCGGCCAGCCGGTGGAAGCCCTCGGCGGCCAGGCGGCCGTTGGTGGTGCCGGACAGGGCCAGGATGGCCTCGCAGAATTTGACGTCGGTGTCCAGCAGCGGGCGCCCGGCGGCCACGCCGTCCGGGGCGGTGCCACAGCGGGCGGCCAGCCAGCGGCTCTCCGGTTCCGGGTACACGGTGACGCCCTTGACCGGCATGCCCTCCTGTTCGCACAGCGGGCCGAGGGCGGCGAGTTTGCCGGCGATGGCGGTGTAGTCGCGCTCCACCAGGGTGAGGTGGGGCAGGTTGTGGCCCGGTACGGGCCTGACGGCCCCGGTGCGCCAGTCGGGAGCGTGCCCGCCGGGCTGCGCGGTCTCCCCCGGGGTGTCGTGCTGGAGGGCGGTGGCCACCAGGTCATGGACGGTGTCCAGCCGTCCCTGGGCCAGTTCACCGAGCTTGGCCGCCAGGCCGTGGAAGATCTCGAAGTCGGTACGGGCCTGCCAGGGCGGGCTGATGGCCGGGGAGAAGGCATGGACATAGGGGTGCATATCGGTGCTGGACAGATCGTGCTTCTCGTACCAGGTGGCGGCGGGCAGCACCAGGTCGGCGAAGAGGGTGGTGGAGGTCATCCGGAAGTCCAGCGCCAGCAGCAGGTCGAGCTTGCCGTGCGGCGCCTCCTCGCGCCAGCGCACCTCGCGGGGACGGTCGGGCGGCGGGGCCTCGGCGGCACTGGCGTTGTCCTCGGCGCCCAGCAGATGACGCAGGAAGAACTCATTGCCCTTGGCGGAGGAGCCGATCAGATTGGCCCGCCATACCGTCAGCACCCTGGGCCAGTTGGCGGGGGCGTCGGGGTCCTCACAGGCGAACTCCAGCCGTCCGGCCTCCAGTTCACGGGCGGCCCACTCACCGGCGGGCAGCCCCTGTTTCCTGGCCGCCGCCCCCAGGTCCAGGGGGTTGGCGGTGAAGGTGGGGTAGGAGGGCAGCCAGCCGAGCCGGGCGGACTGGGCGACCAGGTCGGCGGTGTGCCGTCCGGTGAACAGTCCGGGCGCGGTCGGCGCGGACAGCGCGTCGGCGCCGTATCGTTCATAGCGCCACTGGCCGGTGTGCAGATACCAGTAGGGGGTGCCGGCCATCTGCCGGGAGGGGCGGTTCCAGTCGGCGGCCGTGGACAGCTGCTGCCAGCCGGTGTAGGGACGTACCTTCTCCTGCCCCACATAGTGCGCCCAGCCGCCGCCGTTGACACCCTGGCAGCCGGTGAGCAGCAGCAGGGAGAGAAAGGCCCGGTAGATGGTGTCGGAGTGGAACCAGTGGTTGGTGCCGGCGCCCATCACGATCATCACCCGGCCCCGGGAGGCGGCCGCGGTACGGGCGAACTCCCGGGCGATCCGGGTCACTTGGGCGGCCGGGACGGAGGTGATGGTCTCCTGCCAGGCGGGGGTGCAGGGTTCGGTGGGGTCCTGGTAGCCGGCCGGCCAGCTGCCGGGCAGTCCGGCCCGGCGCACCCCGTATCCGGCGAGCAGCAGGTCGAAGACGGTGGTGACCGGGCGGCCGGCGAGCCACCGCACCGGGACTCCGCGCCGCACCGTGCCGCCCGGCTCGTCGAACCGCGGCAGCAGCACCTCGATGACGGGCCCGTCCGGCCGGTGGAAGCTCAACTCCGGTTCCAGCGGGCCCAGATCGAGGTTCCAGCGGCCTTCGCCGCCGTCCTCCCAGCGTTCGCCGAGGGTGCCGTTGGGCACGGCCGGGCGGCCGGTGGCGGCGTCGAAGACCACCGGTTTCCAGGGGGAGCCGGGCCCCAGATCCGCCGCGGTGAGGAACTTCCCCGGGGTGTGGGTGCCATCGGGGCGGGCGTCCAGGGCGACCAGGAAGGGCAGATCGGTGAAGCGGGTGACATAGTCGGTGAAGTAGGGGGCCTGCTTCTCCACAAAGAACTCGGTCAGGATGACATGCCCCATCGCCATGGCCAGGGCGCCGTCCGTGCCCGGGTGCGGGTGCAGCCACTCATCGGCGAACTTGGTGGCGTCCGCGTAGTCCGGGGAGACCACCACCACCTTCTGGCCCCGGTAGCGGGCCTCGGCCATCCAGTGCGCGTCCGGGGTCCGGGTGACCGGCACATTGGAGCCCCAGAGCAGCAGATAGGCGGCGTCCCACCAGTCGCCGGACTCCGGTACATCGGTCTGGTCGCCGAACACCTGCGGGGAGGCGATGGGCAGGTCGGCGTACCAGTCGTAGAACGACAGCATGGGCGCGCCGATCAGGGACATAAAGCGGGCGCCCACCGCGTGGGAGGCCATCGACATGGCGGGGATGGGCGAGAAGCCGGCCACCCGGTCGGGGCCATGGGCGGCGATGGTGTGCACATGGGCGGCCGCCGCGATCTCCAGGGCCTCGTCCCAGTCCAGGCGCACCAGGCCGCCCTTGCCGCGGGCGGCCTGGTAACGGCGGCGGCGTTGTGGGTCGTTGACGATCTCGGCCCAGGCGGCCACCGGGTCGCCCAGCTGCTTGCGGGCCTCGCGGTACATCTCCAGCAGCACGCCCCGGGCGTAGGGATGGCGCACCCGGGTGGGCGAGTAGGTGTACCAGGAGAAGGAGGCGCCGCGCGGGCAGCCTCTGGGCTCGTACTCCGGCCGGTCCGGGCCGACGGAGGGGTAGTCCGTCTGCTGGGTCTCCCAGGTGATCAGGCCGTCCTTGACATACACCTTCCAGGAACAGGACCCGGTGCAGTTCACCCCATGAGTGGAGCGCACCACCTTGTCGTGGGCCCAACGCTCCCGGTACGGCGCGTCGTTGACGCTCTGGTCCGGCCGGAACACCGCCCGCAGGTCGGGGGTGGTCTCGGCGGGGCGCAGCGAGCGCCCCAGGCGAAGCAGCTGTTCCCCGGCCGCCGCGGCCGCCTGCTCCGCTCTGTGATGTGCCCGGCGAAGAGCCACGCGGCTCACTCCTTCCGCGTATGCCGCAGCTTGACTGGATGGGGGGGTACCGCCCGCGGTGCGTTCCCTTCCGCTTCCACGATCCCGCTCCAACCCCGCCTTGTTGCCTACGGTTTGGCGGAGTTGGGGAGGTCTATAGGAAGTTTTTCTTGCGCTGGCAATAGTTGCGATGGCCATGCATATGGGTGTTCGTATGCCATGGGAACGAGCGGGAGCTCACTGGCTCTTGGAGGGCTCCGCAGGGGCGACCGGCCCCATGACCGGAGCGCTGCCCCGGGGCCGCCGCAGGATGATGCGTTCCCGGTGGCGTTCCTCGGCCAGCCGGCGGCGCCGGGCGTGCAGCAGGTCCGGCAGGTCGAGGACGCCGACCAGCCGGCCGCCGGCCCGGTCCAGGACGGGGGCACTGGTCAGCGTGTGCTCCGCGAACAGGGACGCGGCCTGGCGGAGCGTCATCTCGGGGTGGAGCACCAGCCGGCAGGGACGGGCCGCGCCGGAAGCGGTGCGGGGCCCGGCGGAACCGGGCAGCAGGCTGCGGGCGGTGACCAGGCCGAGCAGGGTCCCGTCCGCCCTCAGCACGGGTATCAGCCGCTGTGGCCGCCGAGCGGTGCGCAGCCGGGCCCTGAGGTTCTCGGTGAGGGCCTCGCCGAGGATGTCGTCCTCGGTGAGAGTGCAGGGCCGCGGGTCCATCACCTGGTGGACGAAGTACGACTCCAGCGGATCGGTGACGTACTCGCGGGTGAGGTGCAGCCCCCGGCGGGCGATCTTCTCGGTGAGGACGGAGCGCCTGAGCACCAGCACCGACAGCGCATAGGCCGAGGTGGCGCAGATCAGCAGGGCCGGTGCGGTGTCCCAGGCATGGGTGAGCTCCAGGGTGAACACCACCCCCGTCAGCGGCGAGCGCAGCACCCCGCCGACCACGGCCGCCAGCCCCAGCATGGCCCAGAAGCCGGGAGTGACCGGCGGGAAGGCCATGCCCTCCCAGGCGCCGAGCGCCCCGCCGATCATAAAGACCGGGGCGAGCACTCCGCCGGAGGTGCCCGAGCCCAGCGACAGGGACCAGATCAGCGTCTTGACCACCAGGATGGACAGGATGAGCGAGAGCGTGGCCCGCCCGGCCAGCAGCTCGCCGATCACGTCGTACCCCACCCCCAGCGCCCGGGGTTCCACCAGACCGCCGATCCCGATGACCAGGCCCCCCAGGGCCGGCCACCACATCCAGTGCACGGGCAGCCTGGCGAAGGCGTCCTCGGCCCGGTAGACCAGCCAGGTCACCGCCACGGCCAGCACACCGCCGGTCAACCCGCTGACCACCGCGAGGAGTTGGACCAGCGGCGTCAGATGCGGTACGGAGCCGGTGGCGGGGAACAGCGGCGCGTTGCCCAGCAGCAGGTCCCTTACCACCGTGGACACCGCGACGGAGGCCACCACCGGCACAAAGCTGCGCGGCCGCCATTCGAAAAGCAGCAGTTCCACGGAGAGCAGGACCGCCGCCATCGGCGAGTTGAAGGTGGCGGCCATCCCAGCAGCGGCACCGGCGACCAGCAGCGTCTTGCGCTCACTGGCCGTCAGATGACGCACCTGGGCCAGCAGTGAGCCAATGGCGCCCCCGGTCATGATGATGGGCCCCTCGGCGCCGAACGGGCCCCCGGTGCCAATACTGATCGCCGCGGAGACCGGCTTGAGCAGGGCCACCCTGGGGGCGATCACGCTGCCGCGCGTCAGGATCGCCTCGATCGCCTCGGGCATGCCATGCCCGCGTATCTTCTGCGAGCCGAACCTGGCCATCACCCCGATGACCAGACCGCCCAGCGCGGGGGCGCTCAACACCAGCCACCAGGGAGCGTGTTGCCGTCCTGGGTCGATCAGCGCACAGCTGAAGGACTGCCGGAAGACCAGATTGGTGATCAGCCCGATCAGCCGTAGGAGCAGCAGCGCGGCCACCGCTCCCGCCACGCCGACCGGCAAGGCCCAGGCCGTGATCCTCAGCATCCGGGGGCCCACGGTGAAGTCGCCCAGCCTCAAGGTCTCGGACTTCTTGTCATATGGTCCGGTCGCCACCATGGCCGAAGTATTGCGCTCAGCAACACTACGGCGACCGGCAAACCCGGGAAGGGGAAACGCATGAGTATCGGGGGGTCCCCGTGGGTGAACGCCCGGACCGGCGGGCCCGGTTGACAGCGCGCCCGCCCCCGGGTTCCTCGACCAGATCATTACCCGGCGGGTAATCGACCGCCCCGTCTTCCGGCGGCATGCTGATCACCGTAAGCGCAGCTGAACACCCGCACAGAACTGGACAGTCATATGACCGCCTATGCCATCGCCCACTTCCACCGCACCAGCAACCACCCCCAGGTGATCGAGTACATCGACCGGATCCAGGCCACCCTCGACCCCTTCGGCGGCAGGTTCCTGGTGCACGGCGGCGAACAGTACGAGATGGAGGGCCGCTGGGCGGCGGCCGTGATCCTGGAGTTCCCCGACCTGGCCAAGGCGCGGGCCTGGTACCACTCCCCCGCCTACCAGGACATCCTGCATCTGCGCGCCGACCACACGGAAGCCGAGATCGTCCTTGTCGAGGGCGTCGCACCGGACTACGACCCGTCCGCGACCGCGGCGGCCCTGCGCCGGGCGGCACAGCAGGACACGACGGCGACCACCTGACCACGGCCGCTCGATACGCAGCTCCGCCGGGTGGGCTCAGGCCCGTGCCGCCCAGGGGTCGGCGCGGAGTTCGGCCACACTGCGTCGCTGCCGCACCACCGGCGGCTCATCCGCCGCCTTACCGACCGCGATCATGGAAACAATCGCCCAGCCGGGATTCGGCCGGAGCTCCTCGGTGAGCGCTTCCAGGTTGAAGGCCCGGAACTGATGGGCGGACAGGCCCAGGGCCTGGGCCTGGATGGTCAGATGAGCGACGGCCTGCCCCAGGTCGTAGTCGGCGAACTCGGAGTACATGACCTCCGAGTCGTCAACCGTGCGCCGCGTCACTGCCACCACAAGCAGTCCGGCATCCGCCGCCCAGCGGGCGGAGCTGGGTGCGAGATGGCGCAGCACCCGCTCATGGTCCGGCTCGCCCGGCCTGGCGGCCAGAAAGCCCCATGGCTGGGAGTTCCCGGCGGAAGGCGCCCAACGGGCCGCTTCCAGCAGGAGACCGAGGGTGCGGTCATCGACCCGACCGGAGGGGTCGAACTTGTAGGGGCTGAACCGGGCGGCCAGCAAGGGATGGATATGGCCGGGCCATTGACGATCATCAGACACATGGCGAGCCAACCAGCGGGCGCGGCGGAGTATTCCGCCGGGCGAGCGTTCCGGTCACCACAACGGCTTCGGCGGCGGGGCCCGCGGACTGGGCAGTGTCTGATGGCTCTTGCCTGGCGCGGTGGCATGAACTGACCGGCGCCCAATGGGAACGTATCGCTCCGCTACTGCCCGGGGTGGGCGGGCCGGGTGGCCGGTGGCCGATCACCGCACGGTGGTTGAACGAGCCGGTCGACGAACACCTCAAAGGCCGGGTCAAGGCGCTGTGGCCCGTCAACCGTCCGCCTCGACGAGGACGACGAGGGCATCGGCGAATGACGCGGCGTCAGGGCACCTATCGGGTCATGGTCAATGGCCATCGCACTTCCCGGGACGGGTGCCCTTCTGGGATACGGGCCCGGCGATCTGCGGCTGCGCCGTGTGGGCCTCCGGCTGCGTGCCCGCCGGCGTCATGATGCCCGGCGACAAGTCCCGCAAGCCGCAGAAGGAGGGCTGATCCTTTTCAGCTTCCCTTTGAGGGCACCCGCCGTGACCAAGGGCGCGGTGGGTGCCCACGACGCGTTCTTCAGGGCGTGGGTGCGGTGAGATACCGCTGGACCGTGGATCCGAGCCAGTCCACGATCTCGTCGCGGTCGAGCGCCACGCTCGCCGGGAACCGCAGCACGTAGCGCGTCAGCGCGAGCCCCAGCACGGTCGAGGCGCACAGCGCCGCCCGCGTCGGCGCCTGCTCCGGATCGGGGCCCACCTGGCGGGCCAAGGGGATCAACTGCTCGCGCAGCACACTCTGCATGCGATCGGCGGCGGCCGGATCGGTGACTCCGACCCGCATCAGTGCGGTGAGCTCCCCGTTCTCCTCCCACAGGGTGAGGAAGTGGCTCACCAGCGTACGGCCGATCGCCTCGCGCGGTTCGACGGGCAGGTCGGGCAGTTCGGGGTCGATCGTGACGGGCCACCGCCGCGCCCTGGGCTGGGTTCTGCTCATGGAGGCCGTCGCCCCGTTCGGCGACATGATCAACGTCCTGCGCGGCGGCGATGGAGCCGCCTGCTGGCCCTCCGCGAGACCAGCAAGGCCCATCAGACCCCCGCCCCAGCGCCCGCCGCGCAGCCCGCCTGACAGCCGCAAGCCCCGAGGGGTGGCCCGGCCACAGGGCCGGGCCACCCCTCATCTGTCAGCGACCGCCGGGAAAGGTCAGGCAACGATCTTGTCCCAGTGAGCGCCGACCTGACGGTCGAACCGGCCCCTGCCCCGATTCTCCAGCTCGACGCCCTGGCCAAGCACGGCATCCCGCGCGACAAGGTGTTCTCCGAGAAGATCAGCACCCGTGTCCGGGTCCGCCCCCAGTTCGAGGCCGCGCTCGCGCTCGCCGACCACCTCACCGTCCACACCGTGCTCCGGCGCCGGGCGAACGGCGAGTCGGTCGAGCGGATCCAGCCTGGCCTGATCATTCCCACCGGCAAGCGCAAGGGCCGGGACGCCGCCCGGGCCACCGCCACCTGGGACGAGCCGGCCCGGTGGCGGTCGTGGTGGTACCGGCGGCGCCATGGTGGAGCCACGGCGGCCCGCAGCGCCCGACGGAAGACCCGGCGACCCTGTGCACATACCGCCTCGACGGCCGCCCGGGCGACGTCCGTGGAGATACGCCTGGGCATGCTGCCGAGGCCCACGGACACCGGTGGTGTGCCGGCATCCGGGAACACCTGGTTCCCGACCCCCGTGGGAGCTACCACGGCACGGTCTGACCCTGGTGGTTGAGGTACTTCAGGCCCGGCTGACCGCTGTGGCGGTCAATGGTGTCCGCCACGCCCGGGATGGACTGGTCGATGGTCAACGGCGCCTCGGGGCCGCCGAGTTCGGTGCGGACATGGCCCGGGCACATCAGCAGCAGCGTATGCGCGGCGACGGCGTACCGGGCGGCGTAGCTGCGCATCAGCTGGTTGAGGGCGGCCTTACTGGCCCGGGTAGACGTCCTGACCGCCCCTGACGTTCATTTCGAGGCTGCCCTGGCGCGAGGACATGACCGGTGCGCCGATCGCCCCGGACGGTCCCGATGACGTCCCAACCCCGGTGCGCGTACTCGGTGGCCAGGGCCAGCCCAAGGGCCCGGGAGGCTCCGACGATGAGGGCGGTGCGGGCGCTCATGCCTGGACCGCCGGCTTGAGGACCCGCTCACACCACTCGCGGAAGGTCGTCGGGCTCGCGGCCCGCGGAGTGCGCCGCACCCCGTCGTCGAGGCCGTTGTCCTTGGCTTCCATCATGTCGAGGTAGCCCTGCACAAGTGTGTCCCCCATGCCCTGCCCGGCGAGTACGGTGCGGAGTTCGTCGAGCGTCTGTCGTTGGTAGCGGATCGGGCGGCCCAGCACCTCGGACATGATGTGCGCCAGGTCGTTCGGCGAGAGGTCTTCCGGGCCCAGCACCGGGACCTCGTCGGTTCCCGTCCACGAGCGGTCGAGCAGCAGGCCGGCGGCGGCCGCGGCGATGTCCCGGGTGGCGGCCATTGGTGTCTTGCGGTCGGCGGCCACGGTGCCGGTGAACATCCCCTGGTCGCGGATCGAGGCCGTCTGCCACAGCAGGTTGTCGATAAACGTCGGGTTGGCGAGCGCCCGGTAGGCCACGCCCGTGCTCGCGATGAGGTCGTCCATGGCCAGCGACGCCGTCACATGCCCGGCGTGGCCGGCGACGGGAGTGCCCCGGCCGAGCGCCGAGACACCGACGACATGTCCGACTCCATGAGTGGTAAACGCCTTCGCGGCAGCGCGGGTGAACCCGGAGTACATGGCGTCCAGGCTCAGCCCCCGCGGATTTGAGGGAACCACCCAGAAGACGGCGTCCGCGCCGGCGAAGGCCCGGTCGATGACCTCGGCGTCGCCGTGCGAGCCGGTGATGACGTCGATGCGGGCGCGGGCCGCGTCGGGAAGTTTGCCGGGGTCACGCACGATGACCCGTAGCTCTTCGCCGCCTATGCGGGTCTCGTCGAGAAGTATCTTCAGCAGCCGGCCGCCGATCTGGCCGGTGGGAGTGGTGATGACGATCATGCGTCGAGTCTCGGGGCGGGGCATCCGTGGCGTCCAATACCCTTCCCGGCAATTGATACCTTCACGGTATGGATCTGGATCTGCGCAAGCTCCGCTACTTCGCCACGGTGGCCGAGCATCGGCACTTCGGCCGGGCGGCGGAACGGCTCTTCATCGCCCAGCCGGTTCTCAGCCGTCAAATCAAGTCGTTTGAGCAGGAGTTGGGGTGCAAACTTCTCATACGGACCACCCGTAGCGTGGAGCTGACCGCCGCCGGTCAACAGCTCTATGAGGAGGCGCAGCAGATCCTTCCGTCGATCGCCGCGGCGGTCCGGCGCGTCCACGATGCCGATCAGGGCGTCCAACGGCTCGCCATCGCCTTCTCCCCAGGTCTGTATGTGGCGGATGCGATCCGGGAGTTCACCTCGCGCCACGCGGATGTCGAGATCGACCTCATCCCGACCCGCTGGTGGGAGCCGGACCGGCCGCTCCGGGACGGCCGCGCCCAAATCGCCTACTTGCGACGGCAGTTCGATGAGTCGGGCTTGCATATCGTTCCCATCGGCCAGGATCCCAGGTTCGCCTGTATGCCCGCGGCGCATCCCCTGGCGGCTCGTCAGGAGCTGAGCATGGCCGACCTCGACGGTGAGCGGATGCTCGATGTACCGAATCGGCGGACGTCGTCCATCGAGGAGAAGTTCGAGCTGATCGCCTCCGGGCACGGCATCGCACTTGTCCCGCTGAGCGTCGCACGCTCCTACTCCCGCCCCGACCTCGCCCACCTCCCCGTCACAGACGCCCCGGGGATCGAGACCTGCCTGGCCGTCGCCACGGACCGGCACGACAGAGTGCTGCGCGGCTTCCTGGAGACAGCCACCGCGATACTGCGGCGTGGCTGAGCGGTCGGCGAGCCGAATACGGCGGCCGTTCGTAGCTGGTCGGGCTGTACAACACAGCCCCTCCCACGCCCCGTTGCGGGCGCGGGCGAGGAGCGTCGTCGGTCAGCCCATGCTCTTGGCGCCGTCCAGGGACTCCCGGATGATGTCGGCATGCCCTGCGTGCTGGGCGGTCTCGGCGATGATGTGCATCAGCACCCGGCGGACCGACCACCGCCCATCGGGCTCGAACCACGGCGCCTTCGGCAGCGGCTGGGTGGCGTCCAGGTCGGGCAGGGTGGCGACCAACTCATCGGTCCGGCGGGCCACTTCGGCGTACTCGGCCAGCACACCGGGCAGCGTCTCGCCGGGCAGCATCCGGAAGTCGTCGGCCCACCGGGCGAAGTCGGCCTCGGTCATGGCGCTGAAGTCGCCCATGGCCGACGGCCCTTCCTGCACAAAGGACATCCACCTCCGCTCCCCCGCGGTGACATGCTTGATCAGGCCGCCCAGGCACAACTCGCTGGCCGTCGTCCGCCGGCCGGCCTGCTCATCGGTGAGATCGCGGGTGGTGAAGCGCAGGAAGTGCCGCTGCTTGGCCAGCGCCTCCAACAGATCGGCGCGCTCGCCGGTCACGGCCGGCATCTTGGACTGGCCCCCGGTGGTCCGCTTGTCCATGGTCATGGTGTCGCCCTCCATTGTGTTCCGTCTTCTCGGTCGGTCGGGTACAACGCTAGAGACCATTGCGGACAGGGCCTGACCTAGTTGGCGGGCGGATCGGCCTTCACCGGCCGGCCGGAGGCGGCCCGTAAGGGGCGCGGGGAACGGCGCGATCGGCCATCCACGGCCCGCACCCGGAAGAAGGCTTCCTTGTCAGACCGGGGGGTACTCATGGGCAATGCACAGTGCGGGCCCTCGACGGCTGGTCGCGCCCACGCGGCGGACCCGCATAACGCAGCGCCCCGCGCCCCTTACGGCGCACCCGGCGCGCTGGAGTGCGGGTCGTCGCAGAACGGCGGTCAAGAGCCATCGGACAGCCCCTGGACCGGGGAGTGGTGAGCAGTGCTGCCGTACTCCACAAGCCACAGCCGGCCGTTACCGCCGGCCCACCGCGAGATGGACGCGTTGGGCACCGGCAGAAGGTCCGGGGCCGGGCTGCCCAGTCCGGCGAGGGCGTGGCGCACGGCGGCGACCACCGCGTCATGGGCCACCATCAGCACCCGCCGGCCTGCCGCGGCGTCCCGGAGCTCGACGAGGAGGTCGCGGAGGCGCACCGTCACATCGGCCAATGACTCGCCGCCGGGCGGCCGGTAGAACCACTCCCCCACCCGGGCACGCCGCTCCGCTTCCTGCGGCGCCCGGGCCCGGACGGCGGACGGTGTCAGCAGCTCCAGGGTGCCCATCTCGCGGTCCCGCAGGCGCTCGTCCACGAGCATGGGGGGCGGGGGCTCGCGCAGCACCGAGGTGATGCCCTCCCAGGTCTGCAGCGCCCGGGAGTAGGGGGAGCAGAGCACCAGGTGAGGACGGTCGTCCGGGCCGAGAGCCGCCAGCCACTCCCCGGTCGCCTGCGCCTGTCGGCGGCCCAGCGGCGACAGCGGTACGCGGGCGTCGCCGCTCTCCGCCAACTCCCTTACCCCCGCGTCCGGTTCCGCCTCGGCGAACAGCACATTGGCCATGCTCTGCCCGTGCCGGATGACGGTCAGCTGCTCCAGGCCGCAGCTCAGGGGCATGGGGAGCGGCATGGGTTCCCTTCGCGACTCGGGCTCGCTCGCTGACGGTTCGGGTGCGACGGCGCCAACCCGGCCGCGCTATGCGCCAGTTGACCAGGCACCGTGGACACGAACGGACCGGGGTGTGCGGCACAACCATGCCGCCCACCCGGTCCGTTCGTCACCCATGTCAGGCCGTGGCGGCGCCAATCGCGTCGCGTACCTCACGGAAGGCCGCCACCGTGCGCAGCACATCCTCGCGGGAGTGCGCAGCGGACAGCTGAACGCGGATGCGGGCCTTGCCCTTGGGGACCACGGGGTAGGAGAAGGCGATCACATAGACGCCCTTCTCCAGCAGGTCCGCGGCCATCCGGGCGGCCAGGGCCGCGTCGCCGATCATCACCGGGGTGATCGGGTGCTCGCCGGGCAGCACCTCGAAACCGGCCTCGGTCATCTCCTTGCGGAACAGCATGGTGTTCTCGCGCAGCCGGATGCGCCGGTCACCGGACTCGGCCAGCAGGTCGAGTACCCGCAGCGAGGCGCCGACGATGGACGGCGCGAGGGAGTTGGAGAACAGGTACGGGCGCGAGCGCTGCCGCAGCAGTTCCACGATCTCGGCGCGGGCGGCGACATAGCCGCCGCTGGCGCCGCCGAGGGCCTTGCCGAGGGTGCCGGTGATGATGTCGATCCGGTCGGTCACCCCGAAGAGTTCGGGGGTGCCCCGGCCGTCCTCGCCGATAAAGCCCACCGCGTGCGAGTCATCGACCATGACCAGCGCGCCATAGCGCTCGGCGAGCTCGCAGATCTCGTCCAGGGGGGCGATATAGCCGTCCATGGAGAAGACGCCGTCGGTGACGATCAGCTTGTGGCGGGCGCCGGACGCCTCCTTCAGGCAGCGCTCCAGGTCGGCCATGTCGCGGTTGCGGTAGCGGAAGCGGGCGGCCTTGGACAGCCGGATGCCGTCGATGATGCTGGCGTGGTTGAGCTCATCGGAGATCACCGCGTCCTCGGCGGACAGCAGGGTCTCGAAGACGCCGCCGTTGGCGTCGAAGCAGGAGCTGTAGAGGATGGTGTCCTCCATGCCCAGGAACCGGGAGATCTTCTCCTCCAGCTCCTTGTGCGGCGTCTGGGTGCCGCAGATGAACCGTACCGAGGCCATGCCGAAGCCCCAGTCGTCCAGGGCCTGCTTGGCGGCCGCGATGACCTCGGGGTGGTCGGCGAGGTCCAGGTAGTTGTTGGCGCAGAAGTTCAGGACCTTGCCGTCGCCGACGCTGATGGCCGAGGACTGCGGGCTGGTGATCACGCGCTCGGACTTGTACAGCCCGGCGTCACGGATGTCCTGCAGCTCCTTGCGCAGATGCTCGCGCATGCCGTCGAACATGGGGGACTCCTCGTGTGGTCGTACGTCGCTACGTCAGGGGGTGAGCGCGGTTACGGGACGGCCGGACGGGTCCAGTCGATGACGACCTTGCCGCACTGGCCGGAGCGGGCCGTGGCGAATGCCTCGGCGTGCTGCTCGAAGCCGAAGCGGTGCGTTATCACCGGGGAGATGTCCAGGCCGCTGCGCAGCAGGACGGACATGGCGTACCAGGTCTCGAACATCTCGCGGCCATAGATGCCGCGGAGCGTCAGCATGCGGGTGACGACCGTCGCCATATCGATGCTCACCTCGCCGGTGGGCAGGCCGAGGGCGGCGATCCGGCCGCCGGGCGACATGGTGGCGATCATGTCCTGGAGGGCGTCGGAGCGGCCGGACATCTCCATGCCGATGTCGAAGCCCTCGGTCATGCCGAGTTCCGGCATGACGTCGGCGATCCGCCGGGTGCTGACGTCCAGGGCGAGGGTGGCGCCCATCTTCTCCGCCAGGGCGAGCCGGTAGGGGCTGACGTCGGTGATCACGGTGGAGCGGGCACCGGCGTGGTTGGCGACGGCCGCGGCCATCATGCCGATGGGGCCGGCCCCGGTGATCAGGACGTCCTCGTTGAGCACGGGGAAGGAGAGGGCGGTGTGCACGGCGTTGCCGAATGGGTCGAAGATCGCGGCGACATCGATGTCGATCTCATGCCGGTGGACCCAGACATTGGACTCGGGCAGGGCCACATACTCGGCGAAGGCGCCATCGGTGTGGACGCCGAGGCCGACGGTGCGGATACACAGATGGCGGCGGCCGGCCATGCAGTTGCGGCAGGTGCCGCAGACCAGATGGCCCTCGCCGCTGACGATGTCGCCGACGCTCACCGAGGTGACGCCGGGCCCGGTTTCCACGACCTCACCGGCGAACTCATGGCCCAGGACCAGGGGGGCGCGGACCACCCGGGCCGCCCAGTCGTCCCAGGTGTCGATGTGCAGATCGGTACCGCAGATGCCGGTGCGCAGCACCTTGATCAGTACGCGTCCGGGGCCGGCCTCGGGGGTCGGCACCTCGGTCAGTTCGAGACCCGGACCAGCCGCGGTCTTCACCAATGCCCTCATAAGAGATCACTCTGGGGCTTGAGTGGTTATGAAGTCCATCAACATTTTTCTGCGAGTCTTGTGAAGCTCGGCTTCATAGGGGGCTGGGGTGAATGCGATAGTGAACAGGTGATCGACCCCCGCCGTCTGCGAGTGCTGCGCGCCCTGGCCACCCATGGCACCGTCACCGCGGCCGCCCATGCGCTGTATCTGTCGCCCTCGGCCGTCTCCCAGCAGCTGGCCGCCCTGGAGGCGGAGACCGGGCACGCCCTGCTGGAGCGGCGCGGCCGGCTGGTCCGGCTCACCGCCGCCGGCAGTGTCCTGGCCCGGCACGCCGATGAGATCTCCGCCCAGCTGGAGCGGGCCGAGGCGGATCTGGCGCGGTGTTCCACGGGCCTGGTGGGCGAGGTGACCATTGCCGCCTTCGCCACCTCCATCACCGAGGTGGTGGCCCCCACCCTGGCCGCCCTGGCCCGCCAAGCACCCCAGGTGCGGATCCGGGTCAAGGACGCGGAGGGGCACACCAGCGCCCGGCTGCTCGCCGATGGCGAGGCGGACATCGCCGTGGCCGTCGAACACCGCGACTCCCTGGCACCGGGCGGGCGGCGATTCCTGCACGCCCCGCTTTACGAGGAGCCCTTCGACGCCGTGCTGCCGCCCGGCCACCGCCTGGCGGACAAACCCGAGATCGGCCTCACCGATCTGCGCGACGACCCCTGGATCACGCCCTGGCCGGGCAACCCCGTCCATGAGGCGGTGCTGCGCGCCTGCGAACAGGCCCGCTTCCAGCCCGAGGTGGAGTGCCTGTCCGACGACTTCTCCGCGGTCTGCGCCCTGGTCACCGCGGGCGCGGGGGTCGCCCTGGTACCCCGCTCGGCGCTCCATGGCATCCGTCCCGCGCTCACCCCCGCCATCCGTCCGCTGCGCGGGCCGGGCCCCACCCGCCGCGTCTTCACCGCGGTCCGCCGCGGCAGCGAGGAACACCCGCTGCTCCGGCTCACCTTGACGGAACTCCGCCGGCAGGCCGCCACGCTGGCGACCGCCTGACCCCGGGCGCGGTAGCCCGGTGCCGCTGGGGGGGTGTCTGCCGGGCCCCGTCAGGGGCGTGGGGAACTGCGCGACCAGCCACAGACGGCCCGCACGTGACGACTGACCGAGGTATGGGGCCGCTTACCGGAGGAACGATACCGGCACGGTCCATGAGTCTTCGGACACCCGCCTAGAGCTCGTAGTCCTGCGCCAAGTCCTCCCACGGAACATCGCGCAGCCCAAGGCCATCGCCCGACGGCACCTCCAGGCCGTGCTGGAACCAGGCCACGGTGAGGACGGAGCGGTACCGCACCGGATCATGCTCGCAACTGACCGCCGCGGAGCGGAACTTGCCCACGCAGGCCACCGGCGGCAGCACCTCGACGGGGCCGAACGCGCCTGCGCTCTCGTCCGGATACTCACGGGACGGCGAAACAAGGTGCACCGGTGTACCGGGAAAGGCCCCTTCGGCCGTCCGCAACAGA
This sequence comes from Streptomyces orinoci, assembly GCF_003121295.1. Lineage (GTDB taxonomy): Bacteria > Actinomycetota > Actinomycetes > Streptomycetales > Streptomycetaceae > Streptomyces > Streptomyces orinoci. Next base: position 31,272 of record NZ_PHNC01000019.1, on the reverse strand, counting down.
CCGCGGAGCTTTATCTCGTTGACGGGCTGGCATGGGTAACCCTCCAGCATCCCGCCGTAGGTCGAGGCCATACGCACCTCGGTGAGCTCGATCGAACGGCCGGAGGGGAGAAGGATGCGGCTCAGTGACATTTGCCTGACTGTAAGGCCCGTGGCAACCAGCTGAAGCAAGGCGGCCGCTCACAGACCGGAAAGCAGCTGCGGCGCAAGGTTCTTGATCATTGTGTTGGCCCAGCGGACCTGCCGGAGCGTCTGCGGGTGGCAGGAAGAGACCAGGGCCAGCAGCCCCGTGTCCTTGGTGGCCTGGGCCGTCTGGGCGAGCATCTCCCAGTGGACCGAGTTGCCCGCGGCGGACAGATACAGCGAACGCAGGTCGTGCAGGAGCAGCAGTCCCGCCTCCCGGCGGCGGCCCATGGCGACGGCGGCCCTCTCGCGCAGCACCGCCAGGGCATCGGCGGGCAGGTGCCCGGCCGGGCCGGAGAGGTCCAGGCCGTAGTGGCGGCCCTGTTCGGCGAGGCGGGCGGCGTGCTCCCGGGACCAGCGGGCTAGATCACGGGAGACATGGTGGATCTCATGCTCGGTACGGTGGCGCTGGGCCACCGCCAACAGACGCCTTTCCAGGGCGCGTTCACCATGGTGCAGGGCCCGCAGGGTCAGCTTGACACCGTTCACGGCCGGCCCTCCGTGGTGTGCAGGGCTACCGCTTGGGGCCCGCCCGTGGTGGACGGGACGCCGCCGGTTCCGGCGGGCGCGGAGGCGGTGGTGGTCGGCGCCGGAGCCGGGGTGCCCGCCGCGCGCTCCACCAGGCCGATCCGCGCGGCAGCGGTCTTGAACAGGGGCTGTTTGGAGGCCGGATCCCAGTCGGTGATGGTGGCCTCATTGGCGGCGCGGCCGGAGTCGCCGCCGGGACGGTGGCCCTCGGCGGTGTCCCAATAGCCGTAGTGGAACGGCAGGAAGACCATCCCATCGCGGATGGCGGTGATCCGCAGGCGCCCCCGGACCGCGCCACGCGGTGTGGCCACCTCCACCAAGTCCCCTTCGGCCAGGTCCTGTTGGGCCGCCTCGCCGGCGGAGAGCTCGACCCATACCTCGGGGGCGGCGGCATTCAGCTGCGGGGCGCGGCCGGTCTTGGTGCGGGTGTGGAAGTGGTAGAGGGTACGGCCGGTGATCAGCTGGAGCGGGAACTCCACCGAGGTGTCCTCATGCGGCGGCAGATACTCGGCGGCCTTGATCACGGCCTTGCCGCCGGGGTTGAGGGACCGGTATTCCGCCGGTTCCATGGACGCCCCGGTGACCAGGTCCTTGCCATAGCTTTCGCAGACATCCGGGTGTGCCCAGGTGAAGCCCTCGGTGTAGAGGCGTTCGGTGCCCTCCGGGGCCTGCTCATTGCAGGGCCACTGAATGCCGCCGCCCTCGCGCAGTTTTTGGTGGCTCAGGCCGGTGTAGTCGCATGGCCGTCCCGCGCTGCACCGCTGCCACGCCTCGAAGGCCGACTCCGCGTCGTGCCAACCGACCAGCGGGGCACCGTCCTTGTCCCGGAAGCCCATCCGGGCGGCATAATCCAGGAAGATGTCCAGATCCGCCCGGGCCTCCCCGGGCGGATCAACCGCCTTGCCGGAGAAGTGCACCGTACGGTCGGCGTTGGTGAACGTTCCGGTCTTCTCACCCCAGGCGGCGGCGGGCAGCACCACATCCGCCAGCTGCGCGGTCTCGGTCAGGAACAGGTCCTGCACCACCACAAACAGCCGGTCCTGGCTGAGGATCCGCCGGATACGGGCGAGTTCGGGCAGGGAGACGGCCGGATTGGTGCCGCTGATCCACAGCATCCGCAGCGAACCCTGCTCGGCATAGCGGAACATCTGCATCGCATGGGTGGGCGGGGCATAGTGCGGAATGGTCTCCGGCGTCACATTCCACACCCTCGCCAGGTCGGCGACATGCTGCTCGTTCTGCCAGTTCCGGAAGCCCGGCAGATCGCCATTGGCGCCGCACTCCCGGGTGTTCTGCGCGGTGGGCTGGCCGTTCATCTGCAGCACACCGCGGCCCGGCCGGCCCAGCATGCCGCGTACCAGATGCAGATTGTTGACCTGTACGGCGGCCGCGGTGGCCTGGTGCGACTGGTAGACGCCCTGGAGAACCGTGGACACCAGCCGCTCGGCGCCTCCGATGAGCTCGGCCGCCCGCTCGATGGAGGCCGCCGGCACCTGGCAGATCCGGGCCGCCCAGGCCGGGGTGCACTCCCTCACCCGGGCCGTCAGTTCCTCGAAGCCGACGGTGTGCGCCTCGATGAACTCGTGGTCCACGCGGCCGTTGCGGATGATCCGGTGCAGCAGCGCGTTGAGCAGGGCGACATTCGTTCCCGAGCGCGGCGCGAGATGGACGTCGGCACGGCGGGCGACCGGGGTGGGCCTGGGGTCCACACAGACCAGCCGGGGCGGATCGGTGCCCTCCAGCCGGTCCAGGATCCGCATCCACAGCACCGGCTGGGTCTCCGCCATATTGTGTCCGAACAGCGCGATGACATCGGCGTGGTCGAAGTCCGTATAGCTGCCCGGCTGTCCGTCACAGCCGAAGGACTCCTTGAGCGCCTCGGCGGCGGTCGCGGTGCACAACCGGGTATTGCCGTCAAGGTGGTTGGTGCCGATACCGGCCCGGGCGATGACCGCCAGGGTGTAGTACTCCTCCAGGAACAGCTGGCCGGTGGTGTAGAAGCCGATCGCCCCCGGCCCCTGCCGCTCCAGCAGCCGCTTGGACCGGGAGACCACCCGGCCCATGGCGGTGTCCCAGTCGGTTTCCACCAGTTCTCCGCCGTCGCGGACCAGCGGCCTGGTCAGCCGGTCCGCCGAGGCATTGGCCTGCCATCCGAACAAGTCCTTGGGCCCCAGCCGGCCCCGGTTGACCCGGTCGGCCGCCCGGCCGCGCACTCCCACGATCCGCCCCCGCGCCACGGCGATGTCCATGGCGTCACCATTGGAGTGCAGCACCGAGGCGGCGGGCACCCACCGTTCCACCTCATCGGGGCCGGTCCCCGGGCGCAGATACATATCGGTACGGGCCGGCCAGCGGGCTCCGGATCCATAGGGCGTACGCGGACCCCAGGGCTCCGCGATGCGGTCCACCGACGTCTCCATGCCCTCACCTTTCTCCGCCCGGCCGCCCCTCGCGGGTACCCGGCGGAAGACCCGCCATGACAGCGCCGGGTCGCGAATGCTCCATTCGACGCACCGGAGGGCCCGGGCACGGAGGGCAAGGGCCCGCTCAGTCGGGCAGCACCCGCCCCAGCGCCTCCCGGGACGCTCTGCGGGCCTCCTGGGCCTTGCCGCAGCCGCACCAGGCGAGCACCGCCGCGCCGGACGCATACCCGGCGGCAAGCGCCCAGGCCGCCCGGTGCGGCGGCCAGTGGCGCTCCATCGCCCGGAGCACGGCCTGGTGCGCCGAGACCAGGGCCAGCACCCCGCAGGCTCCGCTCAGCGCCAGCGCCGCCGTGGCCAGCGCGGTCTCCCGGGCCGTGGCGACCGCCTCCTCCCTCGCCGGTCCCACGTCCTGCCGTACCACGGCGGCCACATCCCGCCACAGCCGTTCCCCGGCGTCGAGCCACCGGCCGTTCGCGGCCCGGTGCGAGGCGGGACCGTGTCCCTGAGCGTCACCCGTCATCGTCTGCCTCCGTCCTGCGCCGCCCCCTCGGCGGTGCTCCCCGCCGACACGCTGCCAAGTCCCCGGGACGGGCCGGATAAAACAGGGCGGACGGTACCGGCCGGTCAGCCGCCGTCCGGCGGCGGCTCCCCGGTGCGCAGCATCCGCAGCACCGCGCGTTCGGCGGGGCCCTGGGTGGCGGGCGCACCGGGGCCCGCCCCGGCACCCAGGCGCGGCAGCGCGGCGGCGACGGTGACGCCCTCCTCGTACAGCTCGATCACCCGGGGGTTGATACAGGAGGCCCGGCAGACGGCCGGGGTGTTGCCCAGGTATCCGGCGACCTCGCGCACCGCCCGGACAATGGCGCGGCGCCGGGCGGTCTCACTGCGGGCGGCGGACCGGGACACCGCCAGTGCCACGGCGGCCAGGACCGTGGCATGCCAGGTGCGGAAGTCCTTGGCGGTGATGTCCAGGCCCGCCAGCTCCTTGAGGTAGGCGTTGGCCTCGTCACCGCTCACCTCGTGCCAGGCGCCGTGCTCCCGGTAGGCCAGGAGCCGCTCCCCGCCGTCCCGGCCGCGCAGCAGCGCGCCGAGATTGCGGCAGACGGCCCGGTCGGTGGTGGTCAGGGTGATGTCCCGGCCGGCCTTGCCGACATAGGTGAACTCGACGGCGCCGCTTCGCCGGTGGGCGTGTTCGCACAGCAGGGTGGTCAGCCCATGGCTGTTGTGCCGCTCGGTGTAGCGGTCGCTGCCGATGCGGAAGAACCCCAGGTCGAGCAGGCGCACCGCGGTGGCCAGGACGCGTTGCCTGGTCAGCCCGCGCTCCCCGAGCTGCCCCTCGACGGCCCCCCGCACGGCGGGCAGGGTTTCCGCCACGTCCAGGACGTGATCGTGCTTGGCCTGCTCCTGCTCGGCGCGGAACCGCGGGTGGTAGAGGTACTGGCGGCGTCCGGCGGCATCGGTACCCACGGCCTGGAGGTGCCCATTGACCCGGGTGCAGATCCATACGTTCCGCCAGGCCGGCGGAATGACCAGCGCCCGGACCCGGTCCAGTTCGGCCGCATCCCTCAGCGGCTCGCCCCGGGCGTCGAGACAGCGGAAGCCGCGTCCATGACGGACCCGGGTGTAGCCGGGTTCGACGGGCCGGCTGTGGTAGAGACGCAACCCAACCTCCTCGGCCGCGCAGCGGTCCTCCTGGTGGGAGAACGTCCGGGGCGGCCGATTCATCCCGTACGGCCATGGCCCGGGAACCCTGGCCCCGGCGCCCCGGCCATGGAATCCGGCGGCCGGCCGCGCCGGGCTCACTCCACGGCCGCTGTGTCCAGGCCGATGAGCTCGACCAGGCAGGGCATCCCGCCCCGGGCCAGAGCCTGCCGCTGCCGGTCCGCCGGGGCACCGGTGCGCAGCAGACGGTGGATGGCAGCGGTGACGTAGGAGGTGTCGCCGTACTCGTCCAGGGCAGGGGTGATGTGGTCGAGCAGGCCGCTGACCAGGTCCCCGGCGGGGCGCTGCCGGCCCTCGGCGTCGATGAGCCTGCCCTCCAGTCCGTGCCGGGCGGCATGCCAGTTGGCCGCGTACAGCATTTCCGGACGGCAGGGGACGGCCGGGCCGCCGTCCCCGCGGTCGCGCAGGGCGGTGACCACCAGGGCCCGGACGATGCCCGCGAACATGGCCGCCTCGTCCGCTTCCAGCTGGACGTCGAAGCAGCGGATCTCCACTGTGGGGTAGCGGTCGGACAGCCGGATCTGCCAGTAGATCTGGCCCAGGTCGGCGATGGCCCCGGCGTTCAGCAGGGCGGTGGCCCGCCGGTCGTAGTCGGCGGCGTCGGCGAAGTGCGGCGGCGGGCCGCTGACCGGCCACCGGCCGAAGACGACCGTGCGCCAGCTGGCGAAGCCGGTGTCCTGTCCCCGCCACAGGGGGGAGTTGCCGGACATGGCGACCAGCAGGGGAATCCAGTCGCGCAGCCGGTTCAGGGCGACCACCCCCGCCTCCCGGTCCGGTACGGCGACATGGATGTGCATGCCGTTGACCAGCTGTTCGTCCACCAGCCGCCGGCCCTGTACCCGCAGCCTGCGGTAGCGGGGGCTGGGGGTGACCGGTACGCCGGTGAGTTCGGTGAGCGGGGCGGCCCCGGAGGCGATGGCCCGGCAGTCGGCGCTGGTCGCGGCCGAGGCCGCCGCATGCCGCAGACGCAGCAAGTGCCCGCCGACCTCGGCGAGGTCCTCACACACCGGAGTGGCGATCTCCACCTGCGCCTGCAGGAGTTCGGGCTGGATCTCCCCCTCGGCCGCGATGGCGCCCAGTCCGGCGATCTCGCGTACCTCCTCGGCGAGCGGTACGGGCAAGGCGGTCGCTGGATCCACCAGCAGGAACTCTTCTTCGACCCCGATGGTGATCAAAAGGACCCGGCCCCTTCCCTGCGATGGTCCGGCCGCAAGGACCTCCACGGCCAACCGATCCTGCTGGGTGCGCGGGCACCGGACGGTCATTGCTCCTTCGGTGGGCCCCACCGCCCCGGATTCCGCAGGTGCCGGGCCCGTCCGGCTACTCGGGTGGTCGGCACAGGACGGACGTTAGCCCGATGACCAGCCGGGCAGGCGTGTTGCAACATCCCCCGCTCGCCGCTCGCGGTCGTGAGCGAGCAGGCGGGGAGCCCCTGCGGACGACGAGGAAGGAGCATCGCATGACCACGGCACGAGAGATCATGACGGCAGGCGCCGAGTGCGTGGGCGCGCAGGAAAGCGTGCTGGACGCCGCGCGGAAGATGACCGAGCTGGGGGTCGGAGCCCTGCCCATCTGCGGCACCGACAACAGGCTCAAGGGCGTGCTCACCGACCGCGACATCGTGGTGAAGGTGCTGGGCAAGGGCAAGGACCCGGCCGGCTGTACGGCCGGCGAGCTGGCCCAGGGCGAAGCCGTCACCATCGGGGCCGACGATGACGCCGATGAGATCCTGCGCACCATGAGCAGTCACAAGGTCCGCCGGCTGCCCGTGATCGACGGCCATGACCTGGTGGGCATGGTGGCCCTCGCGGATGTGGCCCGGGCGCTGCCGGACCCCAAGGTCGGCGACCTGCTCGAGGTCCTCTCCAGCGACTGAGACGACTGGGCCGGGCGCGGGCCGGACGCCGGACGATCCCTCACCGGACGGCTTCCGGCCCATGAGCCCATGGCGCCGACGACCGGAGGACGATGAGCAGCAACGCGCCCGACGACCTTCCCACGCTGCGCTCGCTGGATGAGCTGGCAGCGTGGATGACCCGCGCCCGGCATCTCTATGTGCGCTGGTCCCGGGGCCCCGGCGCGGACCTCTCCGCGTCCTCCAGCACGGATGAGCTCACCGGCACCGCGATGCCCGGTCTCTCCGCCAACTGCCTGGATGTCGAGTCCTGGTGGGAGAACCGGCCGGTGCGGCTGTGGGCCGCGCGCCGCCTCTACGACTACAGCCACCTTCCACGGCTCCGGGGCGAAGGCGTACGCCCCTGGCTGCTCAGAGGGCACGAGGCGGCCCGCGGCCCCGACAACGAGCCCCTGGTCTGCGACGTCGAGCCCTTGGCCTGGATCTCCCAGGAGGTCATCGACGAGGCCACCCGGGAAATCGACGGCCAGCCGGGCCCCTGGGGCCCGGTGCGGCGCAGACCATGAGGGCCCGCCTGTCCGCGATCACAAGGAGGCAGACCCATGCCGGAGGAGAAGAAGCCGCGGACCGCCCTTGAGGAGGTCCTTTGGGAGTTCGAGCAGGCCGAGACGGATCCGGTCGGCCACCATGAGGACGATGACGAAGGCGGGGAGGCGGCCGATGCGCTCACCCCCGACCCCGAGGCGCAGGAATCCGTGCAGCGCCGTGATCACCGCCTCGGTGGCTCATAGAGCGGTGCGCGGCACCGGCTTCCGTTGGACGCGCCCCGAAGGCGGGGGTCAGTGGTCGTGGCCGTGCCGGCCGAGGGTCGTGACCGGCGTCGCGCCGGGGCGGGTCCACTGCGGCACGGGGCGGCTGGTCGGCCCCCAGGTGGCGTTTCCGTCCGCGTCCGAGCGCCAGAACCAGCATGAGCCGCGCCCCTCGGGCCGGCCCTCGGGCTGGTCCTCCCACCCCTCCCCTCGGCCGTAGGGCGTCAAGTCCAGCAGGCCCAAGGACCCGTTGACCCGCTCATTGCCACGGCCCGTGGTGGAGTAGGTGAGGAACACCCGGTCGCCATCGCGCAGAAAGCAGGTGAGGTAACCCATGTCGCCGCCGACCGGGGCGTCCAACCCTCGCACGGAGTACCAGGGTTGGCGGTAACCCATGAACGCGATGTAGGAGGCCACCTCCTCCCAACGGCCGTTGGTGAGAATGGCGAAGGAGACACCGCGGGCGTTGAGATAGACCGCGTCCTTCAGGTGCCAGGCCGTGGTGGTACAGCCCTCGCACTGTCCCTGGTGCGGTGCCCCGTCGTACCACATGTGTTTGTAGACCACGAGCTCGTCACGACCCTGGAACAGGTCCATGAACAGGACCGGGCCGTCGGGTCCGACAACCTCGGCCGTTCCGTCGAACTCCACCATCGGCAGCCGCCGACGGGCCGCGGCGATGGCGTCGCCCTCTCGGGTGTGAGCCTTCTCCCGGAGCAGCAGCTCATCACGGGCGGTCTGCCAGGTGGCCGGGTCCACCACGGGCGGACGCCCGGGCAGCGCGGTGGCCGGGTGGTCCGGCGAATCTGCCACGGGTCCTCCGTGATGCCGTACGGACACGCCCTGACACCGGCTCCGAGCACAGCTCGGCCGGCAGCCTCTGTCGCACCGGACAGCCGTCCTCCGGCAGGCGCTCGGACCAGGATGCCGAGTCTGCTTGCCGGAGTGCCGCGCCCAACTCTTCGTCTCGGTCGGAGAGTTCACGGTCCCCCGTTTGCCTTGGCGCAACAAGACATTGTAGTTAGGGCGGATGGAAGAACTTGTGCAGCTCACTGAGGTTGCGCAGGCCGCGGCCGGAGACGGGCAGCCGCTGTGGGCTGCCCAGGGACAGCCGGACGGCCGTCTGGGCGCGGGAGTACGGGCCTGGCGTCACGGAAGCGCTCTGGCCGTGGCGAGCCCGGACATCTCTCAGCGCAACCGAATCGCGGTCAAGGGCGATCCCGCTGACGCGGTTCCCTTGGTGCGGCATGTTCTGGATGAGGTGGGGCCGGCATATCGCCCGTTCGGCCAGGCGCCATTGATCGAGGCGCTGGCACGGCAGATACCCGGCCTCGCCCCGGTTCAGCGGTTCTTCTGGATGGAGACCACATCCGTGCCCAAGGCAGCCAGCGCTGAAGTGCGGTGGCTGACAGAGCTGCAAGCGAAGCAAGCAGCGCCCCTTTTCGACCACTTCTTCCCCGACTCCTACGCACAACCCGGCCGCACCGGTGTGCGGCGGTGGGCGGGAGTGCTCGGCACTGTGGGGAAGGACGCAGAGCCTCAGCCCCTGGCGGTCGCGGCTGACGCATGGTCGGGCGCCGGCTGCGGTTTCATGGCCGGGATCTGCACTCATCCTGCCACCCGTGGACGGGGGTTGGCGCGGTCGGTCAGCGGCTTTGTCGCGGCGGCACTGGTCCGGCGGTACGGCCGTGCCGCTCTCATGGTGGACACGGACAACGTGCCGGCCATCGCCGTGTATGAACGCCTGGGAATGACCAAGCACCTCATGGCAGCAACCGGGTTCACCGCGTCAAATCCCTTGAATTCCCGGGCATCGAGCCGGCGATGACAACGTCCGTCGGCCCGCCAAGGGGGGTGCCCATGAAGCACCACCCCTCATCGGCGGGCAGGTCAGCGGACCCGGTACTGGCCGACCTCGAGGAACCGGCGCACTGCGGCGGGACCGCCGTCAAGGGCGTGGCTGGCGGCCGTGCGGAACTTCTCGCTCGGGTGCTGGGCCATCAGGCGCAGCACCGCGACACGGTCATCCTCCTCCTGGGCCCGGTACTGGCCGGTCTCCAGGAAATGACGCACATCGGCGGCGCTGCCATTGAGAGCCTTGTTGGCCGCTTCGGTCACCGCGACGCCCGGGTGCTTGCCCAGGATGACCAGGACCGCGACACGGTCGTCCTCCTCCTGGGCCGCGTACTGGGTCACCTGCAGGAACGTCACCAGGGCCTCGGCCGTGCCCTCCTTGAGGGCGAGGTCGCCGTAGTAGCGCATCGAAGAGCCCTTGGGGCTCTTGCCCATGAGAGTGAGGACCTCGATCCGCAGGTCGTCCATCGACATATGCGAGTAGTCCTTCGCCGTCGGCGAGGGGCTGGCGGAAGCGATCGTTCCGCGGCCGGTGGCCGCGTCCGCCATCGCCGGGGAGGAGAGCAGAACGACCGGGGCCAGGACGGCTGCCACGGCAACGGCCGAAACATGGACCGGCTTCATAAGGGTGCACCCACTTCACAAGAAAGATCAACAAATGCTGGGACAGCGTAAACGCGCCCAGGACGGCATGATCGACCCGCCCCGTATGGATCCCGTCAGGATTCCGGCCGGCCCGGCATCAACCCTCGCACCGCACCCGCTTCTTCGAGGAGCGTGAACGGGCGGGGTGCCGCGCGGCCAAACACACGCGACCCGCATGTCACACACCACAGAACTCCCCTTGCTCAGCTGCCACTCCAGCACCGATCCACGGAAATGATCCATCCCCTTGGATCTTCAACTACCGGCCTCCGCAAGCGGATTGACACTAAAGATGTGCCGCTCATAGATTCGAGCTCCTTACCAGCACGACCGACGCGCGTCACTACACGGGGTGGTTGTTCACCGAGCACGCGACTCCGTTGAACCGTGGGGGGCTGCGATGAAGAAGGTGCTCCTGGCAACGGCTCCGAAAGAGGCATTGGTCGAGCCAAACGGAGTCGGCGGAAACTGGTACGACCACACCGACACCTATATGGCCTGGACCTGCGCCGTGGATATCGAGGACCGGCTGTCGGTGACCTGCCCGCCGACCGGTCTCAGATTCCTCAAGCACAATGTGCCGGACATCGAGATACTCGAGTATCCGACCTGGCAGGAATACCGGGCCGCATTGCAGGCCGAGCGCTGGGACATGGTGGGCCTCAGCTTCTACACCTGGTCCACCCCGGTCGCGATCGAGATGGCAAAGGCCGCGCGGGAGGCCGGTGTTCCGGAGATATGGGCCGGAAACTACGGCGTCCTCACTCCCGGCATCGACCGCTACTTCACCCGACTGGTCAAAGGAGCCGGTGAGTTCCCGCTCCACCAGTACGTCTATGGCAGGCCTCTCCCCCGGGTGCGGCACCCGGCGATGATGGGGCAGAGCGGCTTCCGCGGAGTGAGCTCTCCGGTCGGATACCTCTATTCCAAACGCGGTTGCAATATCGGCTGCACCTTCTGCTCGACGCCGATCTTCAACCCCAAGGAAGAAGCCATCTTCATGGAGGACATGTACGCGGCACTCGACGCGTACCGGGAGGCGAAGGTCGCCCATGTCATCATCTACGACGAGAGCTTCTTCCTCACCAACCACCTGGCCGAGCAGGTGGTGGACGCCCTGGCGGAGCGCGAACTGCCCTGGATCTGCCTGACCCGCGCCGACTTGATCAGGGGCCGTATCCCCGAGCTCACCGACCGCTGTATGGACGGCGCGATCGTCGGCATCGAGTCCTACCGGGACAAGAACATCGCCGATGTGAAGAAGCGCGATGATGTCTACAACGTCCGGCAGACGGTGCGCGAGCTGCTCGCCAATGGGCGCCGGGCACTCGGCACCTTTATGGTCGGCTTCGCCGAAGACAGCATCGAGGACATGCAGTTCGACATCGAGCAGCTCAACCAGGAAGGGCTGTTCGCCTGTCAGCTGACCCTGCTGACCCCGTTCCACGGCACCCGCCTCTATCGCCAGATGGAGCACCTGATCAACGAGCCGGACCTCAGCAAGCACGACCTCTACAACCTGGTGTGGAAACACCCCAGGATGAACCGCAGCGAGGCGCGTGACCTGCTCGCCTGGGGCCAGCGGCGAGTCAATGACCCAACGCGTATCGCCGGCAGGCTCAAGCAGGAGATGAAGGACAAGGTACGCAGGCAGCTTGCGCAGCGGCACGGCGCTCAGGTCAGTCCCTCGGGGCGATCGTGAAGAGCCTCAGCATTCTCTGTGTCCAGCTCGGCTTCCATGAGGCCTATCCCGATGCGTCCACGCTGGCGACCACCTACAACGACGGTATCTATTACGTCGCCTCCTTCATCCAGCAGGAATACCCGGACGCACAGGTCGAGATGTGCCAGATGTTCTGGGGCGAGAAGCCCCAGGACTTTCCCCTGGGCAGCTATGACTACATCCTGATCTCGGCACTCGCCACGCACTTCTGGTCGAATATCGAGACGCTTGAGCTGATCCAGCGCGAGAAGCGTCCCGGCTGCGTGGTGATCATGGGCGGTCCGCATGCCGCCTTCGCACCCTATGAGGCACTGCGCTATGCCGACTACGCCGTGATCGCGGAGGGCGAGATCCCCTCGGTGCAGCTGATCAAGGCGCTGGAGGCCGGTGAACCCGTCGCCGAGGTCGACAACCTGGCCTATACGGACGCCAACGGCAAACTGGTCCTCAACAAGATCGCCCGCTATGGGAACATCGCCAATGCGATCAACCCCAAGTTTCTGGAGCGCGCGCCGCAACTCCACTGGGCGACCGTCTCCATGTCGCGCGGCTGCCCCTTCGACTGCTCGTTCTGCTACGCCATCCGGCTGCTCGGCCGGCGGTTCCGCACCAAGACCGCGGAAGATGTACGCGATGAACTGGACGCCATCTACCGGCAGACGGGCTGCAACCGCTTCTATGTCACGGACCTCAACTTCACCACCCGCAAGAGCTATTGCCGTGAGATAGCCGAGACCTTCCGCGACCGTAACTACAAGTTCATCGCGATGAGCCGGGTCAACCATGCCGACGACATGGACCTGGTCCTCGACCTCAAACGGTCCGGGTTCGAGGAGTACTGCCTGGGGGTGGAGTCGGAGGATCCCAGCGTCCTCCAGGCATTCAACAAAAAAGTCGATCCCTCGGAACAGACCCGGCGCCTGCTGCGCTTCGCCGAGAACGACATCGCCATTCACTCCGCGATCATCTTCGGCCTGGAGGTCCAGGACCGCCCGGCGATCGAGGCCACCGCACACTGGTGCGCCGAGGCCCGCATCATGCACCCGGTGTTCGTCTGCCTCGCGGAATACCCGTTCCAGGACCTGCTCTACGGGGCCCGCCAGGACATCGAGGACCACCGCATCATCATGGAGGTGCCCACCTACCAGCACTATTCCTTTGTCGGCATCTTCCCTCGCCATATGCGTCCCAGCGAACTCCAGCGCGGCATCCTGGACAGCTATGGAATCTTCTTCAAACGGGCCTTTGAGATCGAGCAGCGGCCGCAACGGCGGGCCCGCCTCAAGGCGTACTCGCGCAGCGTCGAACGCGGCCGGGCCGGCATGGAGCAGCACATCCGCTTCCTGGAGGAACTGGAGAAGCCCTACTACACCGCGTCCGGGACGCTGAAGGAGGAGCTGTTGAAGGCCGACTTCGACTCCCGTCATGGCGAGCTCCGGGCCTGGCTGGCCCAGTCCTCCAAGCGCACCGATCTGCAGTTTGTGAAGGGGTACGCCCGGTGACGGCAATCCCCCGGCCGGAGACCGTCGTTCACGCCTTGCTGGACAGTGTCCGCCGCACCCCGGACCGGCCGGCGTTCCATGTGATCGAACGCTCCGAGGAGGAGTTCACCCTCAGTTATGCGGAGACCTTCCGCCTGCTGGGCCGGGCGGCGGCCGGTCTGCGTGCCCAGGGGATCGGCCAGGGCGACCGCGTCATCATTGTTCTCCCGACCTCCCGTGATTTTCTCTCGGTCTACCTCGGCTGCCTCTATTGCGGCATCGTGCCCGTCATCGCCGCCGAGCCGATGGACGGCCGTACCGAGCACTATGCGGCGAACCTGCGAAGACTTGCCGAACGCGCCCGGGCCGAACTGGTCGTCGCCGGACCGGACTTGGCAAAGTCCCTCGCACCTCTACTGCCGGCCACCGTCATCACGCCGGATGCACTGCGCAAGGCACCCTTCACCCTGGACTCGCCAAGAGCGACGCCCGGCTCCCCCGCCCATCTTCAGGCGACCTCCGGCTCGACCGGTGCACCCAAGCTGGCCGTGATCCGGCATGGCAATATCGTCGCCAATGTCCAGGCGATCGCCGAGGCGATCGAGGGGAATCCCGATGACTCACTGGTGAGCTGGCTCCCCCTGTTCCACGACATGGGTCTTATCGGCATCTCCTATGCGCTCTGTGCCCGCATTCCCGTGGTGCTCTCCGATCCTGTCAACTTCCTGCGCAGCCCGTTGAGTTGACTGCACTGGATCAGCCGCTACCGGGGCACCCTGTCGCCCGCCCCCAGCTCCGCCTTCCATATCTGCGCGCGAGTCGCCAAGCGCCGTCCGCCGGACGGCCTCGACCTATCGGCCTGGCGGGTCGCCCTCTGCGGTGCGGAGCCGGTGCATGAGCGCACCATGCGCGAATTCCAGGAGACCTTCGGCCGCTTCGGCCTGCCCGAGACGACGCTCCGGCCGGTGTACGGGCTTGCCGAGGCAACGCTGGCGGTCACCATTTCCGATATCGGCCGGCCGTATTCGGTGGACCGGGTGGACGCGGAAGCCACCGCAAGCGGATATGCCGAGCCCCGCCCGGCCGCTGATCCTCGCACCACCGCGATGATGTGCGTGGGCCGGGTGGTGCCCGGCCACCGGCTGCGGGTGGTCGGTGCGGACGGGGCGCCCTTGCCGGATCGCGCCATTGGCGAGATAGAGGTGTCCGGCCCCAGCGTGATCGATGGCTATCTCGAAGAGCCGGGCGAACACCCGGAGACCGGCGCGGCCGATGACCGGCTCAAGCGGACGGATGGTTATCTCCGCACGGGTGACCTCGGCTACCAGGTCGATGGGGAGCTGTATATCACCGGCCGCCGCAAGGACATCGTGATCATCTCGGGTCGCAATTACATTCCCGACCAGCTGGAGACCTTTGTGGAGTCCGTCACGGCGAGTCCGCGGACCCCGGCGGTCATCGCCATCGGTGTCCCCGATCCCACCCTGGGGACCGAACAGCTGCATCTGCTGCTCGATGAACGGCTCGCCGACGGCCGTGACCGGCGAGCCATCACCGGTCAGGTGAGCGAGGCCCTGGCGGAGGTGTTCGGCATCGGCGGTGTCACCTTCCACTGGGTCAGACGAGCCGAACTCCCCCGGACCACCAGCGGCAAGATCCAGCGCCATCTATGCCGGAAGTTGATCGAAAAGCAGTGACCGACCGAGAGGTGCATCCAATGCCGGAGCAGCAGGACCAGGAGCTGTTCGACGAAATAGTCAGGCACATCGGCGAGTTCGTGGAATCCGATGTCTCCTATCTCACTCCCGACTCTCATCTGGCCACCTCCATCGAGGGAATGAGCTCGCTCAAGCTGGTGGAGCTGCTTCTCTATCTGGAGGACTGCTTCAACCTGGAGTTCGACGACTCCGTGGTAGGAAGGCTGGAGAGCATGCGGGACCTGGTGCACTATGTACGGGACCTGCGGAACGCACAGCAGCAGCCGGCCTGACTCGAGCCATTGGTGCCGCGGCGCAGCGTAGTGGTCACCGGCATGGGGGTGGTCTGCCCGCTTGGCTCAACGGTCGATGAGCTCTGGGAAGGTCTGCTCACCGGCCGCTCGGGCATCACTCCCCTGACTCGCTTCGATCCCGGCCGTTTCCACTGCCGGTATGCCGGCCAGATCGACGATGCCAGGGTGACTTTCGCCCCGGGCCCGTTCCAGTTCGAGATCAAGCGAATGAGCGCTTTTGTGCGCTATGCGCTGTTCGCCGCGGACCAGGCCCTGGGCAGCAGCGGCCTGTCCGCCGCCGGGCACCATGACCTCAACCCCCGGCAAACCCCGCCCGGTTACCCGCTCCGCGGGGCCGTATTCCTCGGTGTGGCCATGGGCGGGCTGCCCAGTATCGAGGCCGGTGTGCTCAGACAGGAGCAGCGGGGAGTCCGGAAGACCAGCCCGTTTCTGATCCCTTCGCTGATCCCCAATATGGCGGCAAGCACCATCGCGCTGCGCCATGGGATCGAAGGGGAGCAGACGACCATCGCGGGTGCCTGCGCCAGTGGCTGCCAGGCGCTGGGCCAGGCGGTGCGTGCCATCCAATCGGGCTCCTGTGCCTGGGCAGTTGCCGGCGGGGCGGAGGCGGTGACCACTCCCATTACCTATTCCGGTTTTGAAGCGATGAGGGTGCTCAGCCGGTGCGAGGACCCGGCGCTCACCCCCCGCCCTTTCGACCGCGAGCGGGACGGTCTGATCGTGGGTGAGGCGGCCGCCGTCTTTGTACTGGAGGACCGTGCCCATGCCGAGGCACGCGGCGCGGTGATTCATGGCGAGCTCTCCGGCTATGCCACCAACAGTGGTTGCGACAACCTCGCCGCCATCTCGCCGCGTTATGCCGCCCGTTGTATGACCAGCGCGCTCGCCGACGCCGGGCTGGAACCGGAGGCGATCGACTGCGTCTTCGCACAGGGCTCCGGTATGGTGCAGGGCGATGCCGCCGAGCTTGAGGCATTGCAGGCCGTGACGGCAACTGCCCGCCGGCGGCCGATCGTCACCTCGGTCAAGGGACATACGGGATATGCGTTTGCCGCGAACGGCCCGATGAATCTGGCCTGCGCGCTTATGGCGTTGCGCCATCAGACTGTGCCTCCCACCTCCAAGCTCGAAAAGACCGATCCGTCCTTCACCGACATCGATATCGCCCGCGAAGCCCAGGCGGCCGAGGTGCGGCGTTGCCTGATCAATGCCTTTGGTTTCGGCGGGATCAATGCCAGCCTGATCGTGTCGCGCGCATAGCCATGCCACCGCGTCCGGAAGGAGCACTGCCTTGGGCTCTGCATCGTCGCACTTCGAGAAGCTCACCCGCTGCTGTATGAACTGCAAGATCTCCCGCTTCCTCAATAAGACGATCACGATCGAGAAGGCGGGCATGGCACGGGTGGCCATTCCCTTCCCCGCCGATCTCACCCAGAACTCGGACTTCCTGCACGCCGCCATGCTCTTCGAGGTCGGGGACACCGCCGGATTTATGGCGGCCAACTCCATGGAGGAGACCTACAGTGTGCTGACGGTGGACTACCACATCAATCTGATCCGGCCGGTGCGCAAGGAAGGGATCTACGCCACCGGCGAGGTGGTGACCGCCGGGAAGACCCTTTATGTCGCACGCAGCGATGTGTACACGGAGAGCGGCAAATTGGTGGCGGCGGGGCAAGGCACCTATGTGGTGTCGAAGATACTGCTCACCGATCTCGACGGCTACGAGGACTGACGGGGGCCGCCGGGTGATCGAGACAGCGGACCATGACGGCATCGCCGTCCTCACGCTGAGCCATGGACCGGTGAACGCACTGGATCTGGAACTGCTCACCGCCATTCCCGAGACTCTGGCCGCCGTCGCCGACGCCCGTGCCGTCGTATTGACCGGCAGCGGCCGGTGCTTCTCGGCAGGCGTGGACCTCAAGCGAATAGCCGATGGCGGGCCACGCTATGCCGAGCGGTTCCTGCCGGCGCTGAGTCTTGCGCTGCTCACCTTGTTCGAGCATCCCAAACCGGTGGTCGCCGCGGTGAACGGCCATGCGCTGGCGGGTGGATGTGTGCTGGCGGCCGCCTGCGATATCCGGCTGATGTCGGCCGGCACCATCGGGCTGACCGAACTCGCCGCGGGGGTGCCCTTCCCGACGGTGGCCCTGGAAATCATGCGCCATGCGGTCGGCCCGGCGCTGGATGTACTGGTGCTGGAGGCAGGCCGCTTGTCTCCCGAGCAGGCCCTCCCAATCCGCTTGATCCACCAGCTCATTGAGCCCGACCGATTGCTCACCACGGCCCTGCGCCGGGCGAAAGGGCTATGCGCCACCCCGGCCGGCACCTATGCCCTCGCCAAGCACCAGCTCCACCAACCGGCCGCCCGGCGCATCGCCACCGCCCGCCCCATGGACGACCCCCGGGTTCTGCGGATCTGGAGCTCGGAGCGCACCAGGCGGACTCTGCGGGGTTATCTCGCGTCCTTGAGCGGGGCTCAGGACCCGCCTGCCGGCTCTGCGGGGCCCCGTAAATGAACTGCACAGCTAGAGCTGATGGTCGGCCCAGACATACGTTTCCGGCAGCAAGTCGGTGATCGGAACGGTCCGGAGGTGACCGGCTGCGCCAACAATGACCTTGAGGGCGGGGAAGTAGTCGAGCAGAACCTGACGGCACCGGCCGCATGGGGGAACCACGCCTCGTTCCCGGTCGCCCACGGCGACGATGGTACGCAGCTCATAAACACCCTGGGCGGCTGCGGCGCCGATGAGCACCAGTTCCGCGCAGGGTCCTCCCGTGAAGTGGTAGGCGTTCACCGCGGTGACAATCCGCCCGTCCCGAGCCCGGGCCGCGGCCGCCATGGTGTGGTTGTCGCCCCGGCAGCGGGTCCGGGCGATATGAGCCGCGGCTTGGACGAGTTCGTGGTCAACGTGGTGGTTCTGCGTGGTCATCCTCTTGGCCTTTGTCCGATGTCATGCGACGCCGGCCCGCACAACGAGAGGCGCAAGCGTGTCGCAACAAGTGGGCGCCCACCGTCAATAGCGGATCGCCTGCCCGGAATCCAAGAAGCCGGAGAACGTCCGCCGTTACTTCAAGCCGTCCCCCGGGGCGATCTCCGAGCTGACCAGCCTGCTCGCCCCGGCGACGCCCGCCGTTGACCGCCTGCGCCGGGCAAGGCAGGGCTGCCCCGCAGGGGCGGGCGTTCAGCGCGGAATCACCCAGCCCGGTGTCCAGGTCCCGGCGGCGTCGTGGCCGGCCGTCGTGGCGGCGAGGTAGGTGCGGAGGGTGGCCAGCGCTGGGTGGGGGTTGTCGCGGTGCCAGAGGAGCGAGTGCGGGTAGACGGGCGTCGGGTCGGTCACCGGGATGCGGCGCAGGCCGTGGTCGGCGGGCCAGATGAGGCGGGTGGGCTCGCCGATGAAGGTGGCCAGGGCCGGTGTGTCGGCGATGGTGTCGAGGAGAGCATCGGAGCCGAAGTTGGGGCCGGTGGCCTCGATGGTGAGGCCGAACTCGGCGACAAGGTCGTCGTAGTAGGCGGCCCACTCGGTGCCGGGGGCGATGCCGGGCATCCAGATCCGGTGTCCGACGAGTTGGGCGAGAGTCACCGACTGGGCGCCTGCCAGTGCGTGGGCGGGGCCGGTGAGGAGTTGGAGCGGCTCGTCGAGCACCCGGACGGAGGCGATGTCCTCGGGAAGGGGTCGGCCGGGCGCGGCGACGGCGCGGAAGGACGCGTCGATCGCACCGGAGCGGATGGCAGTGATGGCCGTCTCGATGTCGAACAGCGTCATCACGTCCAGGTCGATCTCGGGGTGTGCCCGGTGGAAGCCGCGCATCAGGCCCGACTGCGCGCTGCGCGAGGAGAGCACATCGACGCGCAGCGGACGGCGGCCGGGGCGCACGGATGCGCCCGCGCGCTCGGCGACGCGCAGCAGCTCGCGTGCGTGGGGCAGGAACGCCTGCCCATCGATGGTGAGCTCAGCGCCGCGTGCGGCACGGGTGAACAACCGCACGCCGAGGGTGCGCTCCAGCGTGGCGATGCGTTTGGAGACGGCCTGCTGGGTGATCGAAAGGTCGGCGGCGGCCTTCTGGAACTGGCCCGCTTCCGCGACGGCGACGAAGGTGCGTACTGCTTCGAGATCCACGCCGACCCACCTTAGTGAACAACTGACTGTTGTGGATTGCTGGCGGGTCAGTTGTTTGACCTGCTGTTGTCCCACCCGCTTATCTCTCATCGGTCAACGTCGGTTTGTTCGGGTGGGACCTCAAGGGGAGTGCGCTGAGCATGGTGGGCAGGAGACGGTTGGGCCGGCAGTTCGGCTGGCTGTGGGCGTCATATGCGGTGAGCGCATATGGGTCCGGTCTGGGGTTCGGGGCGTTGCCGCTGATCGCCGTGCTGGTGCTGCATTCCGGACCGGCTGAGGTGTCTGCGCTGTCGGCGGTGGGGCCTGCGGTGGGTGCGCTGATCGCGGTGCCGCTCGCACCGTGGGTGGAGTCCCGGCGCAAACGCCCGGTCATGATCACGATGGACCTGGCCCGGTTCGCGGCCATGGCGACGATTCCCGTCGCCTACGCCTTCGGATGGCTCGGTTTCGTCCAACTGCTCGTGGTCTCGGCCGTGGTCGCCGCAGCCAAGATCGCCTTCAACGCGGCCAGCGGCGCCTACCTCAAGGCCCTCGTCCGACCGGATGACCTGCTCGTCGCCAACGCGCGGTTCGAGTCCACGAACTGGAGCTCCATCGCGGTGGGGCCACCGCTGGGCGGAGCGGCGATCGGCCTGTTCGGGCCGGTGACCACCGTGGTGGCCGACGCACTCAGCTACCTGCTCTCCGCGTTGGGCATCACCGCGATCCGCGGCCAGGACGAAGCACCGCGAACGACCGACAAGAGCCCGGTCCGGGCGGGCGCACTGCTCGATGGCTGGCGACACCTCATGGGGCACCCCGGTCTGCGGGCGCTCTACCTCAACCAAATGCTCGTCGGCGGTCTGATCATGGCCACCGAGCCGCTGCTGGCCGTGCTCCTGCTTCGCCGGCTCGGGTTCCCGCCCTGGCAGTACGCCCTTGCCTTCGCCGCCCCCTGCCTCGGCGGACTCATCGGCTCCCGGCTGGCCCGCCGTGTCGTGGCACGCTTCGGCCGGCACTGGGTCTTCCGGACCGTCGGCACCCTGCGCGCCATCTGGCTGATCGGCCTGGCCTTTGTCCGTCCCGGCGTCGTCGGTCTCGTCACCGTGATGGCCGTCGAGCTGGCCATCATCATCAACATGAGCCTGTACAGCCCGGTGCTCGCCACCTACCGGCTCGAACACACCCCCAAGCATCTCGTCGCCCGCTCCCTGTCGGCCTGGTCGATCGGCCAGCAGGCCTCCATCGCCGTCCTCACCGCACTCGCCGGGCTGCTCGCCGACGTCACCAGCCCACGTACCGCTCTCACGGTCGCGGGACTGCTCATCCTGACCACACCGCTCCTGCTTCCCCGACAGGACCAGACGCCGCAGCACAAGCCGGAACTGTCCCGCAGCCACTCATGAGGCACCACAACTTGCCACCCGCAGGCCGCAGCCGGTCCGCCGGTGCGTCTCCGCGCCGACCTGGCACACCACCGTTTAAGGAGAACTCGCGTGAACACTGCCCCCGTGCTTGACCCCACTCACACCGCTCTTCTCGTCATGGACTGCCAGCCCGCGATCCTGGCCTTTGTGCCCGCAGGCGAGGACCGAAACGCGCTGCTCGGTCGTGTGGAAGGGGCCATCGCCGACGTTCGCGCAAACGGCGGCACCATCGCCTACGTACGCGTCGGCTTCACCGATGCCGACTGGAACGCGATCCCAGCCTCCAACAAGTCCTTCGCCCCACTGGCCCAACACCGCGTCATGCACCATGAGGACCCTGCCACCGCCATCCACGAGCGCCTGGCTCCCCAGGACGGCGACATCGTCGTGCGCAAGATCCGATACGGCGGGATGTCCACCACCGACCTCGACCAGCAGCTACGCGAGCGCGGCATCACCACTCTGGTCGTCTCCGGCGTCAGCACCAGCGGCGCCGTCCTGTCCACGGTCATCGACGCGGCCGACCGCGACTACCAGCTCTACGTCCTGTCCGACGGCGTGGCCGACCCGGACACCGAAGCCCACAACGTCCTGCTCCACCGAGTCTTCCCCTCACGGGCCCACATCATCGACACCACCGAGCTGCAAGCCCTGCTCCGGGCTGACTGACTCGAACCACGAGCCGATCCCACCCACGGCCGCCGCACCACCCAGTGTGGCGGCCGCCCACACCTCAGTGCCAGCCCAGCAGCGGCCCAGAGCTTCGCCGCCGCCTACCGCACCCGCCGCCACTCGTAGCCGCCGCAACCTCAGTCGGCGTTACGTCTCCCGGCACACTACGAGCCGGTGACCAGTGCAGACATTTGGATCTCCAGCACTGTCCGGGCCTCGGAGTTGATTGGCGTCCGGCAGTGCGACGTTGCCCCGGGACGGCAGCTGATCAGTGTTGTGCGGAAGGGCTCCCGAGCACGGCAGCAGTTTCCGGCCTCGGCAGATGTCAGCGGCTGAAACGGACGCCGCAGCGTCCACCACACTGGCCGCGTCCGGCCCCGAGGCACCAGCCCGTGCAGCTCTGCTGGTAGAACCGCAGCCACACAAACGCACCTACCACGGCGCCCACCGCATGTTCGAGCGGGTGAACGCCGCCTTTGGCGCGGACTGGACCCTTCATGACCTTCGTCACAGCGCCGCCGTCCGCGTGGTGCGCGACCCGGCGCCGACGCTGACCGACGTGCAGTGGGCCCTCGGGCACCGCATCTGACCACGAGCGGGATCTACCTCGCGCCGCGCCAGGACGTGGCCGAGGTGCTGGCCCACCACGCCCGGCGGGCAGAGCGGCACGCCGAGCCGGCGTCCACGAGCGCGTCTGGAACCCGCCAATGCCGCTGCTGTTCCAGCGCGATATCGGCACCGAGCACCGCGCTTTCACCCCGACCGCCCTCCGCAAGCTTCTGATCAACGCGCTGGCCGCCACGGGCCTGACCGATGCGCCGGCGAACCGATCGTCCTCTCCCCGCACGACTTCCGCAGGATCTTCGTGACCGACGCCATCATGAACGGCCTGTCACCGCACATCGCTCAAGTGCTCTGTGGACTAAGAGACTTGATACGACGATGGGCTACAAGGCGATCTACCCGGCCGAGACCATCGAGGCCCATCGCGCCTTCATCGCCCGCCGCAGAGCCACCCGGCCCAGCGATGAGTTATCGGACCCCCACCGAGGAGGAATGGGACGCCTTCCCCGCGCACTTGGAGAAGCGCAAGGTCTCCATCGGCACCTGCGCTCGTGCCTTTTCAAGCCCTTGTATTCATGAACGCGCTTGTGTTCGTTGCTCGCTACTCCAGCCGGACCCGGTCCAGCGCGGCCGGTTGGAGGAAATCCGCGACAATCTCATTGCCCGCATCGCCGAGGCCGAACGCGAAGGCCGGCTCGGTGAGGTTGAAGGGCTCAGTGTCAGCCTGGCCGGCGCCGAGGACAAGCTCGCGCAGGTCACCGGACGCGCAGCCAGTGCCTTGGTCGCCCTCCCGATGCCGATTCCCCGAAGGGAGCCGTGAGCATGGCCGGGATGACGGCGTCTGCGCCAACAGGACGAAGCATTGGTGTTTCACTATGCGCGGGAGGACAGGCGGCTTGCGGCCTGGTCCCATGGCTGAGGCTCGATCAGGTCGTCCCTGTCGAAGGCGTCCTCCTCGAACCAGCCTGTTCCCGCGAGCCAGGTCTCCAGCCACGCTGCGAGGCTGGCGGAGTCGAGGAACCAGCACTGATCCCACGATCCGCCGCTGTACGGGTTCGGCTCGAAGAGCAGGACCTGACCGTCCTCACTGAGACAGTCAACGCCTGCGTACATGGCACAACCCCAGGTCAGGATCGGTACGACGCCTTCGGGCCACTCCGGATGCTCCATTCCAACGGACGCCTCACGTCGCGTCAGATATTCGCCAACGACACTGGATGCCGGGCCAAGCAGTGGCAGCAGCCGGTAGTCAGGGCCGAAGCCGCCGTCAGCGACCTCGCGGTACAGACGCGCAAGCAGGGGATGCAGCGCGAAGCCCAGTTGCGCCTCGGCCTCCGCAATCCGGGCATCGCCGACAGGCGCGGGAAGGCTCGCGCTGTCGGATGCGGCCCGGATGGCAACGCGTTGCACGAGGTCATCAATGTCGGTCACGACCGTGATGCTGTCAGAACCCACCGACATATCGACGGCCAGGGCCACCGGGCGGACGGAAGGACTCCGGTTCACCCCCGCGGGAGCGGACGACCACGCGCAGCAGATGCAGCGTCTTGGCGATCCGCCCGTACTCGGCGAACGCCTGCCCCGTCGGGTCGGACGCCCCTCACGGCCGAACATCCGCAGCAGGTCGTACCCGCGGACTTGCCCGGTCACCAGGGAGCCGGGCACCCGCAGCATGTCCGGCCAGTGCGTGATCACCTTGCCCGGGTTGACCTCATTGCGGGCCAGCGCCCCCAGCGGCCCGTAGCCGCCGGTCTCCACGCCGGGCATCTCCGCCCGCCAGAACCGGAGTCATGCGCCGGCAGCACCGGCCACGCGGCCGTCACCATGTCCAGCCCGCCTCCCGCAGAGCCCTTGCCCGCTGCAGGAGTGCCGAAATCCGGGTGGCCGCCTCGGCGGGCTCCCAGTAAGGACCCGATGCCGTCGTCTGACGGGGGTGCTTGCGGTAAAGCACGCTCGGCTCGGCTATGAACTCACCCGGCGCCACCGCCTCCGCCGCAAGCAGCAAGGCCACCGTCTCCGCTCCCGACAACGCCTGCCAGCCGCCCAGAGCCACCACCAGACGACGGTGAGCGGCGAATGTCATCGCCTGAACCGACAGACGGTCCTGCGTCACCTCACGGTAGAACCGGCCGGGCTCCACCGGGCCGCCCACGGGATCGTAAGGGCCTGGCGCGGTACTGCCGTCCTCATGGAGGTCCACACAGGCCGATACACACCACGCCACTCGCCCCAGCGCCTCGATATCCCGCTCCAGCGCACCGGGCAGCAGGACATCATCCGCGTCCAGCGTCCGGACCACCTCACCCCCCGCTCGCGTGAGAGCATGCGTGCGCGCCACCGCTATGCCGCCCCGCCGCCCCATTCCCACCCTGATCCTGGGTTCTTCCGGCAGGCTGCCGGCGGGGATGCCGGAGGTGCCGTCCTCTTGCAGGCACCATTCCCATTGCCAGTCACCCGGCAGCTTCTGCTCCCGCAGGGACTCATAGGCCTCGCCGAGAAACTGATGACCGCCGTTGTGCACGGCGGTGATAACACTGATCGTCCGCATGAGCAGGATCCCCCGCAAAACTCGACTACCCACCCATGATCATCACATGGCCCCCAGAACACACACGTCCGGCTGCTCAGCCCCGTAGAGCCGGGCCGGATGAAGCAACGGCCCGGGAGCAGCCGGAGCTTGGACGGGGCAGCCGTCAACGGGCATGAAAAACCGGGCCATTCGAGCGTCACGGGAGGTTCCCGGAGTCAGCACCGGCCGGGCGGAAATACGGGCGGGACGCACGGCACATACGCGCATGCTTTGGCCCGGCTGCCGCTCGCACAGTTCCATCGGCCATACTGCCTGCCGTGGAACACCGCATAGGTCAGAACAGCCCGCCCGTGCACGCCGCCGGGACCGATCCGGCATTCATCCCCGGCCTGACCCCACCGCGCCCTGACGAGGCAGCGGAGTGTCCGCCGCCGGTACCAGCGGACGCCGCACCGGAAACGGAGGCGGAGGAGGTGGCGGCGGAGGCGGACGAGACGGAGGCAGCTGCCATTGAGGAGGAACCGCCTCCGGTGGCCGATGGCCCCGTCTTCGAGGTGTCCGACCGCCGCGGCTCGATCACCATCGACAGCACGGGCGTCACATTCCGACTGGACGATGAGAAAGCCGAGTTCGGCTGGCCGGAAGTCGGTGCGGTGGAGACGGGCACCCCTTGGCTGGCCCGTCACCTCACCGTCACCGTCTACACCACCGGCCACCGCAGCTACCACGCCCATATCGACGCACCCAGCCGCAAACTGCTCAAACAGTGGGCAACGGAACTGGACGCCGCGCTGGACTCCTACTTCGAGGACACGAAGGCCACTTAGCTGAAAGGCAGTCAGAGGCCCGGACCGTGGGAGTGCGAGCGGGCCTCGCTGTCCCGGCCGGCCGGGTTGGCGGGCAGTCGGCCGGGCTCACTCCCGTCCCGCGCCTGGGGATTCGTCGCGGACCCAGGCCCGGTTCGAGCCGCGTAACGGTAACGGTGCAGTGTGGATGTGCTCATATGCAGCCGCCCGGCCAACGCACCGTAACTGCGCCCGGAGCGCTCCTTCAACTCGCGTAACAGCTCGGCGAAGTCGCCCGCCTCGCTTCCCGCCCCCACGGTCATCCCTTCGTCGATGGTCCGGCGCATCCCGTCCCGCGTCCCAGGCTGGATACGTTCCCGCAGGTGAGACGCATACCGGCGTCCCATCGTTCCCAGTGGCCGCAGGACCGTTGCCGTCCCCGTGCCCCGCCGTGCAGCCTGTTGATCAACGGACGACGCCCTCGGTCGCAGCGACCAGCGGGGAGTCCGTTCAGGCTGCCCGACGCGTCGGGCGCCGCCCGCCTGGGCGGTTACGCATCGCGGACAGTCACCGGCGCGGGCAGCGATTCACCGACACCAAGAAGGGCTTCACCATGAACTCCACCTCCACCGTGGCTCGTTTCGCCGCCGCGGCAGCCGCCGCGGCCGCCCTCACCCTCGCCTGCACCCAGACCGCCGAGGCCGCTCCGGCGACTTCGCAGGCGGCCCAGCGGATAGCCCCCTGCACCGCGAGCAACACCAAGGTCACGGTGACGCCGGTCTCCCGCCCCATCAACCACCTGCTACTCACCGCCACCAACACCGGGAAGACCACTTGCGCCGCCTACCATGCGCCGGCGCTGCGCTGGGACGCCGGGCAGCAGGCTCCCGTCACCGTGCTCCGGGACAGCGTTCCCCAGAGCGTGGTCACCCTTGCGCCCGGCCAGTCCGCGTATGCCGGCATCATGACCGAGTCCCCGGACGGCAGCGGCACTCATGGGCACACCGTCAACAGCATCGACGTCTACTTCACCGGCGCCTCCGGCCAGGGGTCCGTCGGCGGCCCGGCGCGGCCCGGCGTTCCGGACGTCTACTTCGACGACTCGGCCTGGGTCACCTACTGGCAGAGCTCGGTGGATCAGGCGCTCTCCTACTGAGCCCGGCGAACCGGCCGGAGGGGGCCGAGTCTGTGGCTCCGTCCCCTCCGGGGGCAAGGTGTGCCCGGAGCATGCTGGTCACCAGCTCAGCTGGGAAAGGGACTTGGGGCGCTCGGCCCCACCCGCCTTGAGTGCCCTCTCCCCCGCCTTACCCTCCGCCGATCACCACGGTCCAGGGGCGGACGGTCCACCGGGTGACCAGGCCCTCCCTTACATAGGGATCGCGCTCCGCGAAGTCCTCGACGGCGGAGGGGTCATCGGTCTTCCAGACCAGCAGGGCGCGGTCGGTGGGCTCGGCCAGTGCTCCGGCGAGGACCAGGTCGCCTCGTTCATGCGCGGCGAGGGCGAGGGCGAGGTGCTCCTCGCGCAGGGGTGCGCGCCGTTTCTCATAGTCGTCAACAAGCGTGTATTCGAGTACGTAGTAGGGCATTTCATGCTCCTTGTGTCTGTGCGGGGTACGGGCGATTCCCGGCCGTCTGGTGCGGTCGCCTGGGGCGGCATTGCCATCCCCGTCCCGGTGGCCGGGGAAACTCCTCTCACCCGAACAAGGCAGCCGGCCCGATCCCGGGGCGGGACGGCCCTAAGGCAGCAGCCGGATCAGCCCGTCCCGCAGACCGGTGTGCTCGGTGGTCATCAGCCGGTGCAGGGTCCGCGAGGCGAAGGCGACCCGCTGGGCGGCGCGACGGCGTTCCCGGTCGTAGGCCGCCAGCGCCTGGGGCTGCCGCGCTCTGCCGTGCCGGGCGAGGGTCCGGGCCAGCGCCTCCGCGTCCAGGATGGCGGTGCAGGCACCCTGGCCCAGGCTGGGCGTCATGGCATGGGCGGCGTCGCCCACCAGGGCAATCTTCGGGCCGTGGACGAAGCGGAGCAGCGCGGGGTACAGATGCCGCATCTCATAGCGAACCCAGTCGGCCGGGTCGGTCTCCTGGAGAATCCTGGGGATGGGGTCATGCCAGTCGGCGAAGTATCCTCGCAACTGCTCGGCGGTGGTGGCCTCGGGCACGGTGGCGTACCAGTTGGTACGGCCCGGCTCCACCGGGGTGATGCCGAAGAACCGGCCCCTCCCCAGGTCTCGCCATGGATCGCGGTTGGGAATCCGGCGATGCCTATCCAGGCGACGGTGCCGATCCGCCGGGGGCGCCTGCGGCCGCCGAAGCAGTGGGCGCGTACCGCGCTGTTGATGCCGTCGGCCCCCACCACCAGGTCGTACTCCTCCTCCAGGGCGGCCATATCAGCGGCGGCTTGGCCCAGTTTGAGCGGAGCCTCGCCTAGCTCCGTCAGCAGTGCCTCCATCAAATACGGACGTGCGATGAGGAGTTCGGGGCGTCCGGCCTTCCGCTCGATCCGTTCCAGCGGAATGCTCGCCAGCACCGAGCCGCGCGGGGTACGGATCCGTGCGTTCCGGTAGGGCACCGCGCGCCGCCGCAGCGCCTCGCCCAGGCCCAGCCGGTCCAGGGCGTCCTGGGCGGTGGGGTGGATGCCGAAGGCCGCGCCATATGCCTCGAGTTGGCTGCGGCATTCCAGTACGGTGACGGTCCAGCCTGCCCGGCGCAGTCCTATCGCCGTTGTCAGACCGCCGACTCCGGCCCCCACGACCACCGCGGTTCCCCTCATGGCGCCCCCTCCCCTGGAGTCCCGCACCTGCGGTATCACGGCCGGGCAGACCTTGGCAAGGAGCGCAAGGCCGTGCCTGCGGTGCTCCGTTGCGGCGGTACCGCGGGCGCCCGCGCAGGGGCATGACGGGTGAAACGGGCGTGGATGTACGGTCGTTGGCGTGCGTCATGCGCCGTAGTGGCCGGTGGCCGCCGTGGCCGGGGGCCGCAACGGTCTCAGCTCGCTGATCCCTGGAGCACCGCCCGCACCAGGGATTCCGGAAGGCCCATCAGACGCAGCGCGTCCGGCAGTGCCGTCCTGGGCACGGCCTTGGGAGACGGCCGCGGCATCGGCGGCCTGCCGGTACCGGTCGCGGGCCGCGGCCCGGTCGCCGGATGCCTCGGCGGTGCGGGTAAGGCCGGCCAGGGTGCGGATGCGGTGGGCGAGACCTTTGATCTGGTGCGGGGGCAGGTGTTCCAGGGCCTGGGTGTACAGCTGCCGCGCCAGGACCGGGTCGCCGTCGAGGAGGGCGAGGTCGGCCAGGCCGCTTCCGTACGTACAGACCGGCGATGAGCTCGCGATGTCGGCGTCGGCTCAGCGAGTGCTCGTTGTGCGCCCATGGGCGGCTTGGGGTGCTTCGGCAGCGGCAGCGGCGGCCGGTGCGCAACCGCCTGATACTCCCCCAGGCCACCCCTTTAACCTTGGGGCTGCCACCGGCCGACGGTGCGGACAGTGAGTGAGGGAACGGAGCATACGGTGACGACGGGGGAAGCCACGGGCGAAGAACTGACCGGCAAGCTGCTCGGCGGGCGTTACCGGGTGACCTCGACCATCGGGCGCGGCGGCATGGGAGTGGTCGCGCGGGCGGTGGACGAGCTGCTGAACCGGGAGGTCGCCGTCAAGGTGCTGCGGGCCTTCACCGACACTTCCGCGCCCGAACTGGCCGATCTGCGGGTCCGGATGCGGCGGGAGGCGCAGGCCGCCGCCCGTATCCGGCACAGCGGCGTGGTCACCGTGCACGATGTGACCGAGGAGCAGGGCCTGCCGGTCATCGTCATGGAGCTGGTGGACGGGCCCTCGCTCGATGACGTGCTGACCGAGCACGGCACGCTGAAGCCGCGGCAAGCCGCGGCGATCGGCGCCAAGTTGATGGACGCGCTCGACGCCGCGCACCGGGCCGGTGTACTGCACCGGGACGTCAAGCCGGGCAATGTGCTGCTGGAACGCGGTGGCCGGGTCGTGCTCACCGACTTCGGCATCGCCAGCATGGACGCGCCGGGCGACGACGCCATGGCCAAGCTGACCCGCAGCGGGCAACTCGTCGGCTCGCTCGACTACTTGCCGCCGGAGCGCGCCCAGGGCAGGGAGCCCGGTCCCGCCTCGGACATCTGGTCGCTCGGTATGACGCTGTACGCGGCGGTGGAGGGCACGTCGGCGTTCCGCCGCACCTCGGTGTGGTCCACCTTGTCGGCAATCGTGACCGAACCACTGCCGGAGCCACGGCGGGCGGGGCCGCTCACGCCGGTGCTCCAGGCCCTGATGGCCAAGGACCCGCAGAGCCGGCCTACGGCGGAGCGGGCGCGCGCCATGCTGGAGCAGGTTGCCGCGGGCGGGGCGGCATCCCCTGCGCCGTCGGGTTCCGGTCCTGCACCGTCGGGTTCCGGTCCTGCACCGTCGGCTTCCGCCCCCGCGCCGTCGGCTTCTGTTCCTGCGCCGTCAATGTCCGTTTCTCCGCCGTCGGCCCCCGCCTCCGCGCCGTCGGCTTCCCTACCCACGCCGTCAGTTGGCGTCCCCACGCCGACGGAGCCTGCCGCACCGGCGCCGCCGGGGTTCGGTCCCCCGCCGTCGTTCGACCAGCCTGCTCCGCTGCCTTCATCGCCGCCCTTCCCGCAGTCCGGTGCGGCGGCCGCGGGCGCCTGGCCTTCCGCCGACCCGGCTCCGGCCGCCGTGGGCGGTCGGCGGCGCGGCCGCGCTCTGATCGCGGGGGCGGCCGCCATCGCCGTGGTTGCCGGGGGCGGGGTCACCTATGCCCTGGTGGGCAAGGACGGCGGCACACAGCGAGCGGCGGCCGTATCCGCTTCCCCGGCGGACGGCGGCCCGGCGGGCGACGGGGCAACGGCCACCGGTACGCACCCCGCGGCCGCCTCGCCGTCCATGAGCTCCGGCACCAAGCCGTCCGGGAAGGCCACACCCCCGGCGTCCGCGCCCGCCAAGCAGCCTTCGGCCAAGTCCAGCCCGGTATCGACGAGTTGTGGTGGCTGGAACCACCAGGATCCGAAGCCGGGCAGCTACGGCTATATGTCCGGCAATGACCATCTGATGGCGGGGCCGTACCAGGCCTGCTCCGCCGTCACCCTGGCCAGGACCGGCACCAAGCTCTGGTACCACTGCTATGTGGTCAACGCCTATGGCCACACCTGGGTTTACGCCCGCGTGGCCGGCACGCACACTTCGGGCTGGATGTCCGCCGACAACCTCACCCGCCAGAGCGGGCTGCCGCCGCGCTGTCAGTAGCAAGGCGCACAGGGCCTCAGCGCCGGTCGTAGACCAGGAGTCCGTCCGCCCGCAGGCGGGCGCCCGCCGTGGGGCGGTGTTCGGTGAGCCGGCCGTCGTGCGCCAGGTGGAGAACGCGAGCGTGCCGCGTCAGCACGGCGAAGTCGGCGATGATCCGTCGATGGCAGCGCCACCACACGCTCTCGCCGCACATCACGGCCGTGCGCACGGTGCACGCCTGTCGCATCAAGTCTTCCATGGCGGCCAGGAAGTCGGGGTGGCGCGTATAGCCCGCATATCCCCGGAAGGATTCGTTCTCCCAGTAGACGTCGGGCGAGTCCGGCGCCACCTTGCGAAAGCCCCCCAGCCGCTTCTCCCACCGGTAGTCGATCCCCGCGTCCGGCAGCCATTCGCGGAGCGCTTCCCTGCCCACATCGGGGTTGTGCCGGCTGCCGGGTGCGGTTCGCACATCGACGACCGCCCGCAGGCCGGCCGCACGCAGCAGCGCGGTCAACTGGGCACGGTCGGCGGTTCCATGCCCGAAGGTCAGCAGTGTCACCGGAGTCATCGACGCCGCCTCGTCCGCTTGTACCCGGTGCGCGGGGATGGGCCGCCGGTATCCGGTCGCGGTGGGCGGCGGACGTGCGTCACGGGACCCCCGGCGACGCGTCCGTGATCGACACCGCCATGAGCCCGGGGTTGCGGCCGGTCCCGAGGAG
>NZ_PHNC01000018.1 GCF_003121295.1 Streptomyces orinoci | reverse complement strand
TGGTCTCCGGCCTGGCCCGCACCGAGTCCATCGCCTCCGGGTGCTGGAGGAGGTTGAGCGCCGCGACACCCAGGAAGCTGGCGAAGTCCTCGTAGCCGCTGACGAACAGCACGGCGCAAATGTTGGACAACTGCTCGTCGGTCAGGCCTTGTTGCCGTTCGTTGAGGTCGGCGAGGCGGTCGATGAGGCCACGGGGCTCGCCGGGACGGCGGGTGGTCATATGCCGGTGCATATAGACCCGGATCTCCTCCCAGTTGCGGGCGAGCTCCTCATTGGTGGGGGTCACCATGGTCAGGTCGAGGTCCGCCCGTACCGCGAGCCATTCGCGGTCCTCGAAGGGCAGCCCCAGGACCCGGCACATGCACTGGGCGGCCACCCATTCCGCGAAATGATGCTGGAGATCCCCGGGGCTGCCCTGCCGGACCATGGCCTCCAGGCCCTCCCGGGTGATCCCGGCGACCCAGTCGGCGGGAAGCGCGGGCTGGTTGCGGCCCAGGGCCTTGAGGACCTCATCGCGCAGCCCGGCCCCCTGGAGGTAATTCATGGCGTCCAGCAGTTCGGGGGCCAGGATCGGGGCGTCCTGGCCGGGCGCCTCGGGGTCGCCCAGGACGGACCGGGCGAACTTCCGCTCCCGCAGCACATGCTGGGCCAGCTCATAGCCGGTGACCAGCCAGGCCTCGCCGCCTGAGTTGGTGCTCACCCGCGCCACCGGGCAGCGGCGCTGCAACTCGCCGAGTTCGGGGGCGAGGCGGTCGCCCTGGGTGCTGAAGGGGTAGTGCGGCAGTTGTTCCTCGTGCGCCGGGAGTTGTTCCTCGTGGGGTGCGGTCACCTTGGGGCCTCTCTTGTCCGGTCCGGGGCGGTAAGGGGTCGTCGGGGGAGGCGTGTCACCAGCGCACCGGCAGCCTGGCGGGGGCCCGCAGCGGTGTGGACTCGTCCCAGGGGATGGCGTCCGCGGGCACCGCCAGCTCGATGCCGGGCAGCCGCTCCAGCAACACCTCGATGACAATGCCCAGTTGCAGCCTGGTGAGATGCCCGCCGGTGCAGGAGTGCGGGCCGTGCCCGAAGGCGATATGTGGGTTGGGGGTGCGGGTCAGGTCCAGGCGGTCGGGGTCGGTGAACGTGGCGGGATCGCGATTGGCGGAGGCCGGTACCGGGATGACCGCGTCCCCGGCCCGGATCCGCTGCCCGTGCAGGGTGAAGTCCTCCTGGGCCACCAGGATGTTGATGGCGTTCATCAGCGGGACATAGCGCAGCAGCTCCTCCACCGCGCTGCCCATCCGCTCCGGCGCCGCCCGCAGTTCGCTCAGCTGCCCGGGATGGGTGAGCAGGGTGAACAGCGCGTTCCCGGTGTGCTGGACATTGGTCTGGTAGCCAGCCATCAGCATGGTGACCACAAAGCTGACCACATCGTCCCGGGTCAGCTCGCTGCCCGGACGGCGGCTCTCCGCCAGCAGCAGGTGGATACAGTCCTCGCCCTCGCCCTCCTTCTCCTTGCGGGAGATGAGTGCGTCGCCGTAGTCCTGCAGCGCGTAGAGGGCCGCCAGCACCTCGTCCATGGACAGTCCGGCGGCGCCGAGCAGGGTGAGGGTATGCGGCAGATAGATGTCGCGGTCCTCGTGCGGCAGTCCGGTCGTCTCGCACAGCACCCGCAGCGGGAGCGGTTCCACATAGGCGCCGATCAGATCGGCGGTGCCATCGGCGGCGGACGCCACCATGGCGTCGAGCAGTTCCCCGGCCATGGCCCGGATCCTGGGCGCCATGAACTCCAGCCGGCGCCGGCCGAAGAGCGGCAGTACGGTGCGCCGTACCCGCTCATGGTGCGCTCCGGTCATCTCCAGGAAGGTGGGCAGGCAGGGCGGGGGAGCGTCGGGGCCCTCGCGCGGCGGCCAGGCGGAGAGCAGCGGCCGGACAAGGCGCGGATCGGCGAAGGCGGCGCGTGCGTCCTCGTAGCGGCTGAGCAGCCAGCCCGTCTCGCCATTGGGCAACTTGGCCTTGACCACCGGCTGTTCGGCGCGCAGCCGGGCATAGCCGCAGGGCGGCCCGGCGGTGCCGGGTTCGGCGGCCGGGACCGGGACGAGTTCCTCGGGGGCGGTCATGCGCGGTGCTCCGTTCCGGGAGGGGACGGCTGTCCGGTGGGCCGGGGGAGGTAGCCGGAGGTGAAGAAGAACTCCAAGTAGCGGTCCAGCAGGGCGGAATCGACCGGTGGGCAGTGCAGTCCGCTGTCCGCCAGTGCCTCCTCGGCGTTGCGCCGGCCCAGGACCGGGAAGACGCCCTTGAGGTACATCTCCTTGACCGAGATATCGGCCTTGCGGCTGCGGTCCACACACAGTGAGACAAAGGGGGCGGTGGCGCTGGTGGGGTTTCGGGCCACATGGCGGACCAGTTCGCCCACCCACCGGTCGTAGGGCAGCGTCCGGATGGTGAAGCCCGCCGCGCGCATCCGGTCCAGGACGTCCGAGAGCATGGCCGGGCGCGGGTTGGTGAGGTGGTACACCCGCCCGTCGGCCGGCCGCCGGGTGGCGATATGGACCACGGACTCGGCGAGGTGGTCCACCGGGACAAAGTCCATCGGCAGCTCGATATCGGGGGCCAGGCCCGTCTCGGCGACCGTCTTGAACAGCGAGCAGATGGCGGTCTCGGTGTTGCAGGCGCCGTTCACCCGGTCGCCCGTCACTTCGTACGGCCGGTGGACGGCCACCGGCAGCCCCTGGTCCGCCGCCCGCCGCAGCAGCTCTTCGGCGACCCATTTGCTCTCCGCGTAGCCCATGGTGAGGCCGTCGGCGTGGGCCAGTGGAGTGTCCTCGTCCACCTTGTCCACCCCGGCCGTGCCAAAGCCGGCCACCACGGCGACGGTGGAGATGAAGTGGACGGGTATCCGGCGGGGCGCCGCCAGCTGGACGACCGTCCGGGTGCCCTCCACATTGGGCGCGCGCAACTCCTCATACGGATAGAGGAAGTTGACCCGGGCGGCGTTGTGCACTATCAGGTCGAGGCCGCCAAAGAGTTCGGCGGCGTGAGCCTGGGAGAGCCCCAGGCCGGGTTCGGTCAGGTCGGCGGGAAAGCACTCCACCCGCCGCCAGTCGGCCTCGTCCAGGCGCAGACCGTAGCGGGCCAGGGTGTTGCGCACTCGCCGGGTGGCGTGCTCGGTGCCGGAGGCCCGTACGGGGCAGTGGACGCGGGCGGAGGTCATCCGCAGCAGCCGGTCCAGCAGGAAGGCGCCGACAAAGCCCGAGGCGCCGGTGAGCAGGACATTCCGGGGATCCTCCGGGCGCGGGGCCGGGCCCTGGGCGGGCGGCAGCGTAAAGCCGAGGTCGCTCTCGCGCTCGAAGTCGATGGGCGGTGCCGCCCGCGTCAATCCGGCGGCCCCGCCCCGCAGTCCGGCGACGGCCGCGCCGAAGCCCTCCAGGGTGCGCGCGGCCAGCAGGGCCCTGATCAGGGTGGAGCCCAGGGCGGCATCGAGGTTCAGCACCGCCAGGGTGCGGGTGACGGTTTCGGAGGCGAGCAGTGAGTCACCGCCGAGCAGGAAGAAGTCGTCCTGGGGGAGGGGGCGTACCCGGAGCACCTGGTGCCACACCTCGGCGAGGACCTCGAGCAGCCCCCCGGCTCCGAGGCCCGCTGCTCCGGGCTCCACGGCCCCGCGCTCCGGGGCCCCGGCGTTCCGGGGTTGCGGCGCGAGGGCCTTCAGCCGGGTACGGTCCACCTTGCCGCCATTGGTCACCGGCAGCCGGTCCATGGCCACCAGCGCCGGGACCACCTGGGACGGCAGCCACTCGGCACAGTGGGCGCGGATGCCGGACACCGGCAGCGGGCGGCCGGGCCGGGCGGCGGTGACATAGGCGGTCAGAGCGCCCGCCTCCAGCTCCACCACGGCCTCGCCGACCTCGGGATGAGCGCGCAACCGGGCCTCGATCTCGTCCAGTTCGACACGTACCCCGCGCAGTTTCACCTGGCGGTCCAGCCGTCCCCGGTACTCCAGCAGTCCATCGGCGCGCCGGACGGCCCGGTCACCGGTCCGGTACAGCGGCCCGCCCGGCTCGACGGCCGGCAGGCTGCGGAACCGCTCGGCGGTCAGCCGGGGATCGCCGGGGTAGCCCAGGGCCAGGCCATCCCCGCCGAGATACAGCTCCCCCTCCTCGCCGGGTGCGGCGGGCGAACCGTCGGGGCGCAGCACATGACAGACGGTGGCGCCGAAGGGACGGCCGATGGGGACACCGGCGCCCTCGGTGGGCAGGGCGCGGGGGAGCACATACGCGGTGGCGACGACCGAACACTCGGTGGGCCCATAGAAGTTGACCACGGTGGTGCCGGGGCAGGCGGCCAGCACCTCATTGGCCAGGCGCGGGTCCATCGCCTCCCCGCCGGCGGAGACAAACCGCAGCCCGGCCAGGGCCTGCGGGCGGGTACGGGCGACCAGGTGGAAGACGCTGGTGGTGAGATAGGCGACGGTCACGCCCCGGGTGCGGAACAGCTCCTCCAGCGCCACGGCCGAGAGCAGTTCCGCGCGGTCCGCCAGGACCAGGCAGGCGCCGGTGAGCAGTGCGCCCCAGATCTCTATGGTGGAGGCATCGGAGGACAGGCCATAGGCGTGCAGCACTCCATCGCCCGGTCCGGGCGGGGGCAGTTGACGGTCGGAGAGCACCAGGCGGACCACCCCGCGGTGGGGTATCGCCACCGGTTTGGGGCGGCCGGACGAGCCGGAGGTGAACGCCACATAGGCGCAGTCGGCAGCCGAAGTGGCGGCAGAGGCAAAGGACTTGGGGGCGTCGTCAAGGACGTCGCCGAAGTCCACACAGATGGGCAGTCCGCGCACCGGGCCCGCACTGCCCGGCAGCAGGACGGCCGCGCGCAGCCCGGTGTCCTCGGCCATGGCCCGCAGCCGGGCCGGCGGCAGGTCCTCGTCCAGCGGGACATAGGCACAGCCCGCCTTGAGGATGCCGAGCAGGGCGATCAGCGCCTCCAGGGAACGGATGCCGCAGACGCCCACCGGGGTGCCGGGCTCCACACCGCGGTCGAGCAGATGCGCCGCCAGCGCGCTGGAGCGGGCGCTGAGCTGCCCATAGGTCAGGGTGCGTTCGCCGTGCCGGGCGGCGAGGGCCTGCGGACGGGCCGCTGCCCGCTCCTCGAAGAGCTCGGGAAGGCACCGGTCGCGCGGGTACTCGCGCGGGCCGCCGGCACCGGCCGGCACGGGGCTGGCACAGGATAACGGGCGCCGGGAAACATCGATGTCTGTCATGAATACCTGTTCACTCGGGGTGCGGGGGGTGTCATGACTGCTCTGCGGGTGATGTGCCGGTGGGCGGCTCAGCCGTCCGTGCGGAACTGCCCGTCCCCGGCGAAGTCGGCGGCGAATGCGGCGAAGTTGGCGGTGCGCCAGTGCTGGGGGCGCATATGGACGGTGATGTCGTCCTTGAGCTGGTCCGCCGTCGCCGCCAGGTAGGCGCGGGCTTCCTCGGGGTCCAGATAGCGGTGGGCCATGGACTCGCGCAGGGCGGGGTCCACCGGGTCGGTGACCGAGGTGATGGGGCCCTCCACGCTGACATAGCGGTACGGCCGGTTCTCGTCCTGGGCACAGAGGCTGAACCGGCCCGCCGCACCGAGGAGTCGGGCCTTGACCGTCTCCCGGCCGGTCTGCACCACGACCTCCCCTCCGGGCTCGTAGTGGTACCAGACCGGGACCAGCAGCGGGGCACGGTCACCGCGTGAGTCGGTGACGCCCAGCACTCCGATGCGGGGCTCGGCAAGAAAGCGTTCACGTTCGTGATGCGGCATGGCGGGCAGCATGGGGCAGCTCCGGTGTCTCGGTGGCTCTTGGTCCGCAAACAAACCCTTTTACGGGTACTTAACGCCAACAGTCGCACTATGGCGGGTTGTTCAGTCGTTGAGACTGGACGTTCCCCCTCCATGTGTCAACCACTCGTATGGTTCCCGGCCACTCAACCGGACCGGGTTTCGGCGGGGTTGGCGGAAAACGGGGCGCTGTTGCGCCACGCTCCGGGTTCCGATGGATAAGGCCAGGTCAGCGGCGCGGGAGTCGGCATGGAGCTGATCATTCCCAGCGCGGGCGGAAGCGAGGCCGATTCGGCGGCAGT
Organism: Streptomyces orinoci; assembly: GCF_003121295.1. GTDB lineage: Bacteria > Actinomycetota > Actinomycetes > Streptomycetales > Streptomycetaceae > Streptomyces > Streptomyces orinoci. The sequence continues at coordinate 47,964 of NZ_PHNC01000018.1, read as the reverse complement.
TGGCGGGAACTGAGCGCCGGCCGGAACGGCGCAGGGGGGGGCGAGTCAGGCGGCGGTGACCCGACCAGAGCTCATCCGCTGATGCGCAGGTTTACCCGCCGCCTGCCGCGGCCGGTTGACGACAGCCGGGGCGCCGGGGCGCAGTATCGGAGGCCGAAGACTTTGTCGATCTCCGGGAGTCGGGATGTTCCGCAGAATCGCCGTGGCGGGCGCCGCCGCGCTGCTGTCCACCATTGGGGCCGTCGGGGCGGCCCATGCCGCGCCCGCCGGGCACCCGTACAAATGTGATTGGCTCAGCAACGAACCCGAGATCTCCCTGGGTGATGGCAACGGCCCCAACGCCAACGATCAGGTCACCTGGGCGGTCAAGGCGGCGCAGTGTGAGCTCGACAGCGTCATGGACCGGCATGTCGCCGTCGATGGCTGGTTTGGCACCGGCACCAAGAATGCGGTGATCGCCTTCCAGCGGTACTGCGCCAAGCTCCCGGCGGACGGCATCGTAGGACCCAACACCTGGAACAAGCTGGACACTTGGTGGCAGAACGGCTGGGACTGTCACCACTGATCCGGCGCGCGGCATGCCGTTGGACACGGGGCGCGCACTGACTCCGGGTGCGCGGCCCCCGCCTTACCGCACAGGCCCTACTGTGGCGGAGGGCGGGGCAACCGGACCCGCACGCACTGGGGGTGGATGGTGTTCTGGTGCCGGGATTCCGCATCACGGCTTCCGCACGCCATGACGTGCTGTGTCCTGCTGACGGCCTCATTGGCCCTTGCGTCGCCTCCGTCGCCTGCGGGAGCCGCGGCCATGCCCCGCGAAGGAACGCCGAGCGGCCCACGGCTGGAACTCGACGACGACAGACCGTACGAAGTGGGGGAGAGCGTCGGCGCGGTGGTCGAGGGAATGACCGGGCCGTGGGATGACGTGGTGGTCACTTCCCCCGCCCTGATCCACCCCTTGCATCTGCACCCGCGCGAGAAGGGCGCCTCCCGCTCCGAAGACCCTCTCGGACCCGGGATGAGGGTCAGCATACGCAGCGGCATCTCACCGGGGAGTTACCCGGTCGCCGCGTCGCTCAACGGGCGGACCGTGGCGACCGCGAGGCTGAAGGTCGTACCCCAAGGGCCCGCCCGGATAGGGCGGTTCGTCGTCGAGACCAAGGACGGCAAGAAGGCCCGCCCCGGCGAGACGGTGCTGGTCGTTCTCTCGGACGCCCATGCCGCACCGGACGAGGACGCGGTGATCGTCAGCTCCCGTGCCCTGGGAGGCTCACACCGCATCAGGGACGACGGTACGGACGACCCGGCTTGCAAATGCGACGACGGCGCCACGGTCTATGCCGGACGGATCACCGTACCCAGGGGCACGGGTTCGGGAACGTATGAAGTCACGGCCTTCAGCCACCACGGCCGGAAGACAACGGTCACCGGTCTCGCGGTGCGGGGCGATGAGAAGGGCCCCGCCCCCTGGGAGCCCTGGGTCTTCGCCACGGGTGCGGGCACGGCGGTGGTGGCGGCGGGCGCATGGCTCGCCATGTCGCGGCGACGGCGCGGCGCGGGGGCGGGGCCCGGGTGACGCCCCCGGGGCCAGGCTCCGGCGCGCACCGGAGCCAGGTCAACCGGCCACCCTGCAAGGCTCGTTCGCCACCCGGCACGCGACCACATACCTTCCCTCCTCCGCCCCCCTGCGTCATCCTGCCGCCCATGCGAACCTCCCTGAGCGAGCAACTGGGCATAGAGCATGCCGTGTTCGGGTTCACTCCCTTCCCCGCTGTGGCCGCCGCCATCTCGCGGGCGGGCGGGTTCGGGGTGCTGGGGGCGGTGCGGTATCGCGCGCCCGGGCGGCTGGCGCGGGATCTGGAGTGGATGCAGGGCCACACCGGGGGGATGCCCTACGGGGTGGATGTGGTGATGCCGGCGCGCCGGGCCGAGGCGGCCACCGAGGATGAGGTGGAGGCGCTGATCCCGGCGGCACACCGGCGGTTCGTGAGGGAGACCCTGGCCCGTTACGGGGTGCCCGAACTGCCCGAGGGGGACCGGGGCTCCTGGCGGATCACCGGGTGGCTGGAGGAGGTCGCCCGGGCCCAGCTGGACGTGGTCTTCGACCATCCGGTCCGGCTGGTCGCCAATGCGCTCGGCTCCCCGCCCGCGGATGTCATCGAACGGGCGCACACGCATGGGGCGTTGGTCGCGGCCCTGGCGGGCAGCGCACGGCATGCGCGGCGGCATGCCGAGGCCGGGTGCGACCTGGTGGTGGCCCAGGGCTATGAGGCCGGCGGGCACACCGGGGAGATTGCCACCATGGTGCTCACCCCGGAGATCGTCCAGGCCGTGGCCCCGGTGCCGGTGCTGGCCGCCGGTGGCATCGGCAGCGGGGAACAGATCGCCGCCGGGCTGGCGCTGGGCGCCGAGGGCGTCTGGCTGGGTTCGATCTGGCTCACCACCGAGGAGGCGGGCCTGCGTTCGGCCGCCCTCACCGCCAAACTGCTGGCCGCCGGATCCGGGGACACCGTGCGTTCCCGCGCCCTGACCGGCAAGCCGGCCCGCCAGCTGCGCACCGCCTGGACCGATGCCTGGGACGACCCGGCGAGCCCGGGCCCGCTGCCGATGCCGCTGCAGGGGCTGCTGGTCGCCGAGGCGCTCTCGCGTATCCAGCGGTATGAGGTGACCGAGCTGCTGGGCACCCCGGTCGGGCAGATCGTGGGCCGGATGGACTCGGTACGCAGCGTAGCGGCGGTCTTCGACGAGCTGACGGCGGGCTTTGAGCGGGCGGTGCGACGGATCAACCGCATGGTGGAGCGGGGCTGTTGAGCGGCCGCATTGCGGACTGGACCGGGTTTCCGCGCTCCGATGAGGGGTGCGGCAGCGGAAACCCGGCCCGGTCGGGGGTGGATGTCACAGACCGGGGTCCTGGGCGCGTCGTTATGGGCAGAGACGGGCGAGAGGAGAGGTAGCAATGCCTGACCGGATCACGGTGATCGGCGGGGGGATCGCGGGCCTGGTGGCGGCCGTGGCCTGTGCCGAAGAGGGCGTCCAGGTCACCCTGTATGAGGCGCACCGCACCCTGGGCGGCCGGGGCAGGGCCACCGCGGGGCCCTATATGGCCCATGAGGGGGCCCATGTCTTCTATGCGGACGGCCCCTGGTGGAGCTGGCTGGAGGAACGCGGGCTGACCGGGCGGCTGGGTCTGCCCGGGCCCCGGGACTTCTCCTATGGAGTGCTGCGCGAGGGGCGGCTCGGCCATCGGGTGCCCGCCGGATTTCTCCGGATGATGCTGCCGGGCCGGCCCAGGACCGCCCCGGTGGAGGAGGACTTCCACGGCTGGGCGGCGCGACGTTATGGGGAGACGGCCGCACGCGCGGCGGCCAACGCCCTTGGCGTGGTGACCTATGAGGCCAACACGGGGCGGCTGTCCGCGGCCTTCGCCTGGGGCCTGTTCCGCCGCATCTACACCACCAGGCCGCCCGCGGTGCGCTGGGTCACCGGCGGCTGGCAGACGGTCCTCAACCGGCTGGAGGGGCGGGCCCGCGCCCTGGGCGTACGCATCGAGACCGGTGCCCGGATCGGCGGTCCGGCCGAGCTGCCCGGCCGTCCGGTCATTGTGGCCACCGAACTGGCCTCGGCCCGGGCGTTGCTGGGGGATGACTCACTGCGCTGGGAATCCGGGCACTGTGTGATGCTGGACCTGGCCGTCAGGCGGAGCCGCCGGGACCGGTTCATCGCCATCGACCTGGACGCGGGCGGCTTCCATGAGGCATACACCCCCCAGGACCCGGCCACCGCCCCGCCCGGTGAGTCGCTGTTCCAGCTCACCATGCCGGTCCGGGAGGGGGAGTCCACCGCCTACGCGCGCCAACGGCTGGAAGCGCTAGCCGACTTGACCGTACCCGGCCACCGGGAGCGGACCACCTGGCGGCGCTGGGGGACCGCCCGCGGGCGTACCGGGGCGCTGGACCTGCCCGGTTTCACCTGGCGCGATCGGCCGGCGGTGGCCCGTGGCGACGGGGTCTTCCTGGCCGGGGACATGGTGGCGGCCCCCGGGATGCGCGGCGAGATCGCCATCCTCAGCGCGGTCAAGGCCGCGCGGATGGCCGTCGCCGAGGTACGGACCCGCGGGGCGGTGCCGCTGGGCTGAGGTGACGGCGCGCCGGGCCGTCAACGGGCCCGGCACGCCGCCCTGTTCAGCGTTCGGTGACCCGCTCCACCTTCAGCTGTGGAGAGGCCAGGATGTCCTTCTCACAGAAGCGGGCGGTCACCATCCGGCCCCGGGAGAACAGCTCGGTCTGGTCGCTGTAGTGCGCTGAGCGCGGGTTGGAGGACTGCGAATAGGTCAGCAGGGTACGGGCAGTGGGGCAGGAGCCGCCGTTGAAGCCTACGGCCTGGATATAGCTGGAGCCCGTCTCCACCTCGCTGTAGCCACCCTGGGCCGGTGTCCAGTTGGCGGAGATCACATTCCAGATGCCCAGTGCGTGTGCGCCGCCCGGAACCGGGATGCGCTTGCCATGGCGCACCACGAACTGGTGCTCACCCAGCGGTGCGTCCAGGGCGATGCCCGCGCCGCGCAGCTCGGACACCGCGTCCGCCAGCGCCCTTGAGAAGCGGCTGGTGCCGGTGTCCAGCGAGCGCGGGGTGGTGAGGGGAGAGGAGGCGGAGAAGGGCACCCGCCACTTGGGGTCGCCCAGGTGGCGCCAGAAGCGGCCGAAGAGCAGGGCGCCCTTGCTGCCGGTGTTGACCGTACGGTCCCAGCGGGCGATGACCGCGCAGGCGGCGGCGACATCAACTGCCTTGCCGTCGCTGCCTGTTGCCCTGCCGCCCGGCAGCTTGGCGCAGGCCCTGGCGGTGTCCTCGGCGGCCAGCGCACCGGCGGGAGCCCGGTCGGTGAACTGCTGCCGCTGAAGGTCGGCCACGGTCAGGCCGCCGCGCCCGGCCATCGCGGAGACATCCTCCAGGGCGCCCCTGGTGCGCAGGCTGCGCGGGGTGGCGGTGTCCCCGAAGATCCGGGGGTAACCGGTCAGCGGACGGTCGGCGTTGGCCAGCCAGGGGCTGTCATTGGAGTTCTCGGCGTAGGGGGCGTCCCGCAGGGTCGGCATGGCGGAGGGGCCGAAGATCCCCGGCTGGAGGGCATCGGCGTCCCGGCCGGGCAGGCAGTCCGAGCGTGAACCGTCCAGCACCGCCAGGCCCGCGGCCGGATAGGTGGTGCGGCCCAGCGCGGTGGAGCAGCGCCCCGCCAGCTCATCGGTGATCCGGGGCAGCACCTGGGACTGGGTGTAGAGGCTGTGCCCTTCGGCGTCGGCCGCGATGGTGTTCACCCAGGGGGTGCCCTGGGCGCGGTGCAGCGCCCGCAGGATGCCCTCGGTGTCCCGGGCCTTGGCCAGGCCCAGCTCGGAGTCCAGGAAGCGCAGCTGGGCGGCGTTGGGGTCGTTCACCACATACACCGAGTTCTTGGTCCACGGCAGGGGGAGGCCCCGGTCCAGGCCGCTGACCACCGGGCCGTAGCGGCTCCACCACAGGGAACGGGTCACCTTGGTGAGGTGCCCGTCCTTGCCCCGTACCGGCAGGGTGACCCTGCGCTCGGTCATCCGCTCGGGTCTGCCGTCCACCAGGTAGGAACGGGGGTCGCCCGGCGCGGCCTTGAGCTCATAGAGGTTCACCGGGACGCCGGTGGAGACGGTGTGGCTCCAGGCCACCCGGTCGTTGTAGCCCACCTCCACGGTGGGGGAGCCCAGCAGGGAGCCGCCGGCCACATTGAGCTCGCCGGGGATGGTCAGCTGGGACTGCCAGAAGCGGCGGCCGCCGTGCCAGGGATAGTGCGGATTGCCCAGCAGCAGCCCGCGCCGGTTGGCGGTGACCGTGCCGGAGAAAGCCACCGCGTTGGAGCCCAGGTCGGCACCGTCCCGGGCGAAGAAGGCACGGGCGGCGGCCCCCGGATCGGCGGAGGCGGCGGGACGGACGGCCGACGCCCCCGGCGGGCGGGCGCCGGTGATCTGGTCCACCAGCCGGCCCTGGCCGCCCAGGGTCACCACCGAGTAGCCCAGCCGCGCCACATCGATGGCGGTGACCGGGCGCACCCAGGCCGCACCCCGACAGGCCGGATCGTTGATGCGGTGCGTTCTCAGCCAGGCGTTGTAGCCCGCCGCCCAGCCATGGATCAGCTCCTTGGCCTGCCGGCTGGGACCGGCCGGGGCCGGCTGGGCCAGCAGCCGCTCCACCGTCCGGGCCTCATTGACGCTCCGGAAGAACAGGTCACTGGAGAGATTGGTGCCGGCGCTGGACAGCGAGCCGTCCGGAGCGCCATCGGGACCGAACCAGCGCGAGCGCTCCCCGCGCAGGGTGACAAATCCATCGGCCAGGACGCACGCCTGGTCCGCGGCCTGCGCCCAGCCATTGCCGAAGCCCAGCCCGGCGTAGTCCTTGGCGGTGATATGCGGAATTCCGTATTCGGTATAGCGGATCACGGCCGACAGCCCGCTGCTGGAGGGGCGGTCGGTACGGCCGGTGGCGGCGGTGGCGGTGGCCGGCAGGGCGGTGGCGCCGCTGAGCAGCGCCAGACCGCCGATGACCACGGCACGTAACCGGTTGCGTAAGCGCACGGTGACTCCCAACTTCGGTTGCGTGGAAGCGGAGTTGCGTGGAGAAGGACTTCATCGGGCGGGTGCGGGTTGCCAGGAGTCGCGCTGATTCCTCAAGTGCTCTCTGGCCTCACCCGCTTGTCGCTTTTCCCTCGCCCTTCTCCCGTTCATCGACGATGCGCTTGATTTTGCCCACCGAGCGCTCCAGCGTCCCCGGTTCCACCAGCTCGACCGAAACCGATACCCCGATACCGTCCTTGATCCGGCGGGCGATCTCCCCCGGGGCGGCGGCGCGCTGCTCCGCCGTGGCGCCGGGGCGTGTCTCGGCGCGTACGGTCAGCCGGTCCAGCCTGTCCCGGCGGGTCAGCCGCAACTGGAAGTGCGGTGAAACGCCCGGTACTTGGAGCACGATCTCCTCGACCTGCCCCGGGAAGAGATTGACTCCGCGCAGGATGACCATGTCGTCACTGCGTCCGGTGATCCTCTCCATCCGGCGGAAGGAGGCGGCGGTGCCGGGCAGCAGCCGGGTGAGATCGCGGGTGCGGTAGCGGATGACGGGCATGCCCTCCCGGGTGAGCGTGGTGAGCACCAATTCGCCCGTAGTGCCGTCGGGTTGGGGTTCGCCGGTGACCGGGTCCACGATCTCGGGAAGGAAGTGGTCCTCGAAGAGGTGGAGCCCGTCCTTGGTGGTGGCGTACTCCTGGGCCACGCCGGGGCCCATCATCTCCGAGAGGCCGTAGATGTCCACCGCGTCGATGCCGAAGCGGTCCTCGATCTCGGCACGCATGGCCTCCGTCCAGGGCTCGGCGCCGAAGATCCCGGTGCGCAGGGAGGTGCCGCGCGGGTCGATGCCCTGCCGCTCGAACTCATCGAGCAGCGTGAGCATATAGGAGGGGGTCACCATGATGATCTCGGGCCGGAGGTCCCGGATCAGCCGTACCTGGCGGGAGGTCATGCCCCCGGAGGCGGGGATCACCGTACAGCCGAGCCGCTCGGCCCCGTAGTGCGCGCCCAGCCCGCCGGTGAACAGCCCATAGCCGTAGGCCACATGCACCGTGTCGCCCGGCCGCCCGCCCGCCGCCCGGATGGCCCGGGCCACCAGCCCGGCCCAGGTGTCCAGATCTCCCTGGGTGTAGCCGACCACGGTCGGCTCACCGGTTGTCCCGCTGGAGGCGTGGATTCGTCGGATCCGGTCTCTGGGTACCGCGAACATCCCGTAGGGGTAGTGGCGGCGCAGGTCATCCTTGGTGGTGAAGGGGAAGCGGGGGAGGTCGGTGAGGCTCCGGCAGTCCCGCGGGTGGACGCCTGCGGCGTCGAAGGCCTGGCGGTAGTGGGGTACATGGTCGTAGGCGTGCCGCAAGGTGGCGCGCAGACGGCGCAGTTGGAGCTCGGCCAGCTCCTGGGGGGACATCCGCTCGGCGGCGTCGGGCTTTGCGTTCTCCGCGCTCTCTGGCGCCATGGCTCACCACCGTTCTGCCTTGGGCCGGTGACCGACCGATCATTCGGTAGATCCTGCTGCGGTCAAGTAATCAGGGCCGGGAGCGGGCGTCAAGCCACTCATCGACGGTGAGGACCTCCGCCCACTGCGGGACCAGCCGCTCCGCAGAGGGTGTACAGCACCACGGCGCTGGTGGCGATGCCGGTGAGCACGAGGCGTCTCCTGGGGCAGGTTGTGGGCGGCAAAGAACAGGGTGGGGGTACGTCGGTAGGATCCCTGAGCAGTCCTCACGATTCCCGTTCCTCAGGAGACAACTCATGTCGAAGGTCAGCTTCAAGGGATCCCCGGTCACCATCGGCGGTACTTTCCCGGCTCAGGGCGACACCGCTCCGGCGTTTACGCTCGTTCGCAAGGACCTGTCGGATGCCTCGCTGGAGGACTTCGCGGGCAAGCGCAAGGTGCTGAACATCTTCCCCAGCGTTGACACCGGTGTCTGCGCGGCCTCGGTGCGCAAGTTCAATGAGCTGGCGGGGAAGCTGGAGAACACGGTGGTGCTGTGCGTCTCCGCGGACCTGCCGTTTGCGCAGGCGCGCTTCTGCGGGGCCGAGGGCCTGGACAGCGTGGTCACTCTGTCCACCATGCGGGGCCGTGAGTTCCTGGAGAACTACGGTGTGGCGATGGAGTCCGGCCCGCTGAGCGGCCTGGCCGCCCGGGCCATTGTGGTGCTGGACGCCGACAACAAGGTCGTCCACTCGCAGCTGGTGCCGGAGATCGCCCAGGAGCCGGACTACGACACGGCCGTGGCCGCCCTTCAGTAAGCGCGGCAAGCGCGGCAGGCGCACGCCGGTGGGCCCGGGCGAAACCGGGCCCACCGCACCGCCCGGGTGCCGCGGGATCCGGGCATGACGATCCTGCCAAGGGGCCGGCCTGCGCGGTGATTTCAGGAGCGGAAGCCGATGACGCCGAAGCCGGGCCGCGCCTCGGCGCGCGTCATCCAGCCGATGCACTGCATGACGCCCTCCACGACTTCCGGCTCCAGCGGAGGGGCCTGCCCCGACTCATCGACCGCGCGCTTGGTGGCCTCGAACTGCTCCAGCGCCTGGGCTATCCGATCGGGCGTCCACTCACCACAGCCCGGGGTGAAGCAGTGCGGCAGCGGAGCGGGAGGGTCGCCGAGGCTGAAGGCTTCCACGGACACGGCCGTGATGCCCAGGGCCTTCAGGCCCTGATCGACGACGGACAGCCAGTCGCCTCGGTGCGGGGTGAAGCAGTCGTTGGGCAGGAACAGGCCGGTGAGCGCGCACAGCCGCTTATAGGCGTAGCCGTACTGGAAGGCGTGTTCCCGCTGCTCGCTGAAGGGGCCGCCGTGGACCACCGCGCGCAGTGCCTCCTCCGCCGTGGGTGCGCCCTGCTCGATCGCGAGGCTGTGATAGTCGTCATCGCGGGCCAGATCATCCCCGAATTCGGTACATATCACCCGCAGCAACTCCTCATCGCCGGATCCGACCAGGGCGCGAGTGGCGGCGACGTCGAGCAGATAGACGCTCAGTGAAGAACTCATGGGACCGAACCTAAGACACGCCACTGACAGCCGGCCGACGGTCGGCAAGTCGGGACCGAACGGGCGTTCCTTGGGCAATGGCCAACTCTCTTCCCGTAGCCCCCGTAACTATGACCAGTGTGTTTTGAGCACCATCGAAGCCATTAGCGTCCCACTCAAGGCCAGTTCACCATAAAGGGGCGGACGGGGTGGCTGGTCAGCCTGGACCCTCCCCCCACTCGCGGAGCGAAAGGATCAACGCATGCCCGTGACACGCGCCCGTCTCTTCGGTGTTCTGGCCGCGCTGGCGCTGAGCAGCACGCTGCTCGGCGCGCAGCAGGCGGCCTCGGCTCCGGCGCACCCCGCCGGGCCCAGCGCCCAGGCCCTGCAACGAGCGGCCGAGCAGTGCGGCCGAAATGAGATCTGCTTCTGGCAGGACAACGACTACCAGGGAACTCCCTGGCGCTGGACCCCGACCAGCGGCTATCGGGACATGCCGCCGTATCTGCACGACAACGTCGGCTCGTTCTACGCCAATGCGGCCGGCTGCTTTATCGACTGGGACCCGCATGAGATGCGCAAGGTCGCCAGCGGGGACTACTCGGCCGCCTACAAGGCGGGCGGGAAGTTCGGCAGCCGGATCGACGCGGTGACCACCTATCAGAGCTGCTGAGCCGCGAAGGAGAGCCGGCAGACACTGGGCGTCCCTTGCCACCCCTCGGGGGGGTGGGGAGGGACGTTCGCCGTGTCAGGCCCGTGGTGACAGCTGGGCGAGCGCGCTGTGCAGGGTGCCGAGGAGTTCCTCGGCGGTGGCCCCGGCGCGGGAGCGGAGGTTGATGCCATAGGCGAGGAGGGCGAGGGTTTCGGCCGTGCCCTCGATGGGGTGGGTAGTGGCCAACTGGCCGAGCCGGACGGCGGTTTGCAGGGCGCTGCGCAGGGCATCGCGCAGCAGCCGGTGGTGTTCGTCCAGGAGGGCGCGGACCCCGGGATCGTTGTGCTGGGGGTCCACATGGGCGTTGACGAACATACAGCCCCAGCCGGAGTGTTCGCCGGTGCAGCGGATGTCTATGAGGGCGGTGAAGAAGTCGCGGATCGCGGGCAGGCCGCGCTGGTCCTCGGCGAGCCGGCGGAAGGCGGGCCGGGCGCGGTGGTCGAGGTAGCGGCGGAGGGCGGCCAGATAGAGGTCGTGTTTGCTGCCGAAGGTGGCATAGAGGCTGGAGCGGTTGAGGCCGGTGGCCGTGGTGACGGCCTGGACGGAGGACTCGGCGGAACCGGTGCCGTGCTTCCAGAAGAGGCGCTCGGCGCGCTCCAGCGCCGCATCGGGATCGAAGTGCTTGATGTCCGGCATGAGTTGGGTTCTCCAGTTCTTGGAACGATGAGTTCAAGATAACCCTTGACGGTGGACGGGACGCCAGGTGATCATCTTGGAACGGGCGTTCCAAGTAGGGGGGCCGGTGGACGAGAACAGGGGAAGCGGCATGAATCTTCGCGACGAGCTGCGGGAACTGAGCGAGCAGTGGCAGCACCGGTTGCCGGTGGATGCCCGGGAGGTCATGGAGCGGGGTGCGCGGGAGCTGGCCGCCACCGGGATCGCGGGGCGGGCGCTGCAAGTGGGGGAGCGGGCCCCGGAGTTCACCTTGAACTCGGCCCTGGGCGAGCAGGTCACCCTGAGCGGCCTGCTCGCCGGGGGGCCGGTGGTGCTGACCTTCTACCGGGGCGCCTGGTGTCCGTACTGCAACCTGGCGCTGCGCGCCCTCCAGCGCCACCACGAGGACTTCCGGGCCCGGGGCGCATGCCTGGTGGCGGTCTCACCGCAGATACCCGATGAGTCGCTGACCCTGGCGGAGAAGGAGCGGCTGGCCTTCCCGGTGCTGAGCGACATCGGTTCCAGGGTCGCCGCGTCCTATGGCATCGCCTTTGAGCTGTCCGGTGAACTGGGCGGCAAGTACGACGAGTTCGGCTTCGACCTGGCGCGGGTGAACGCGGGGCATGCTCGTACGCTTCCGCTGCCGGCCACTTTTGTGATCGACGGGGAGGGTACGGTGCGCTGGTCGTTTGTGGACACCGATTACACGGTGCGGGCCGAGCCGGCGGAGATTCTTAGTGCGCTGGATGCGCTGGGTTAGGTTGCGCATCGGGGGCGGCCCCGGTTTGTGTAGTGTGTGCGGGCCGCCGGTGGCTGGTCGCGCAGTTCCCTGCGCCCCTGAAGGGCGCCCCTTGCGGGGCGCCGGGGCGCCTTAGGGTTCGCGGTCCGACAGGGCCACCGAGCGTGCCCAGCGGTAGTCCGCCTTGCCGCTCGGCGAGCGCTGGATGCGTTCGGTGAGCACCAGCCCACGGGGGAGTTTGTAACCGGCCAGCCGGACGCGGCAGTGCGTCCGCAGCTCCTCCAGGGTGGGCGGGGTCATGCCCGGGCGGGGCTGGACGATGGCCACCACGCGCTGGCCCCAGTGTTCGTCCGGTACGCCCGTCACCAGGGCGTCATAGACGGTGGGGTGCGCCTTGAGCACCTGCTCCACCTCTTCCGGAAAGACCTTCTCCCCGCCGGTGTTGACGCACTGGGAGCCACGGCCCAGCAGGGTGACCGTACCGTCCTTCTCCACCGTGGCCAGGTCGCCCAGCAGCACCCAGCGTTCGCCGTCCGCCTGGAAGAACGTCTCGGCGGTTTTCTCCGGATCGTTGTAGTAGCCCAGGGGGACATGGCCGCGCTGGGCGATGCGGCCGGTCCCGCCGGGGCCCACCGGGCGGTGGGTGACCGGATCCACCACCGTGGTACGGCGGTTGACGGTCAGCCGCAGACTCGTACCGGCGCCCCGGTCCTCCGTGGCGGTGCCATTGAAGCCGGACTCGGAGGAGCCGAAGTTGTTCACCAGGGTCACCTTGGGCAGCAGTGCCGAGAACTGGGCCCGGACGGCGTCGGAGAGGATGGCGCCGGAGCTGCTGACGCTCAGCAGCGAGGAGCAGTCGGTGCCCCGCATGGGGCCCGCGAGTTCCTCGGCCAGCGGGCGCAGCATGGCGTCGCCGACCAGGGAGACATTGGTGACCCGTTCCTCGGCGATGGTGCGCAGTACCTCGCGAGGCTGGAAGGTGCGGTGGACCACCACCTTCTGGCCGAAGTCAAAGGCGATCAGGGCGGTGAAGGTGGAAGTGCCGTGCATCAGCGGCGCGGTGGGGAAGAAGACCAGGCCGTCACCGCCGGCCGCCACCCGCTCGGCAAGTTCCTCCGGGCGCCCTATCGGCCGGCCCCGGGGCGCTCCGCCGCCCAGCGCGGAGAAGAACAGGTCCTCCTGGCGCCAGACCACCCCCTTGGGCATACCGGTGGTGCCGCCGGTGTAGACGATAAAGCGGTCGTCGCCGGAGCGCGGGGGGAAGTCACGGGCGGGGGAACCGGCGGCCTCGGCCTCGGTGAAGGGGATGGCCTCCGGACCGGGGCCTTCGCCGACCCGGATCAGATGGCGCAGCCGGCGGGCCGAGGGCAGGGCGGCGGCGACCCGGGGGCCGAACTCGGCGTCGAAGACCAGGCCCACCAGGTCGGCGTCCCGGTAGAGATAGGCCAACTCCTCCTCTACATAGCGGTAGTTGACATTGATGGGCACGGCGCGCAGTTTGAGGCAGGCCCAGAGGGTCTGCAGATACTCCACGCCGTTGTAGAGGTGCAGGCCGATATGGGCCCCCGGGCCGATGCCCTGTGCTCGCAGCTGGTCGGCCAGCCGGTTGGCCCGTATGTCCAGCTCCGCATAGGTCAGCCGGCGCCCGCCGGCCGGGCCGCCGGGGTGGACCAGTGCCTCCCGGCCGGGCACCACATCGACGATCGACTCGAAGAGGTCGGCGAGGTTGAAGTCCATGGCAATCCAGTAGAGCGCCGAAAGAATCTGACGGCAAGTCAGAAAAAAGCGTTGAAGCCCGAGCACGCCTGCCGCACCCTGTCCCCCGTGACCGGACATCTGACGGTGGAACGCATCGGTGCCACGCTCGTCCTCACCCTCAACCGCCCCGAGGCCAGAAACGCCCTCTCGCTGCCCATGCTGGCCGCGCTCCATGACGGCTGGCTGACCGCCGACTCCGACGAGGGCATCCGCAGCGTGGTGCTCACCGGGGCGGGCGGCGCCTTCTGCTCCGGGATGGACCTCAAGGCCCTGGCCGGGGACGGGCCTTCGCCCGATGATCCGGTGCGGGCCCGCTTCCGCGCCGACCCGGAACTGCACTGGAAGGCCATGCTCCGCGGCTACCGGCCGCGCAAACCGGTGATCGCCGCGGTGGAGGGTCCCTGTGTGGCGGGCGGCACCGAGATGCTGCAGGGCACCGACATCCGGGTGGCCGGTGCGAGCGCCGTCTTCGGGCTTTTCGAGGTGCGCCGCGGACTGTTCCCGATCGGCGGCTCCACCGTGCGCCTGCCCCGGCAGATCCCACGCACCCACGCCCTGGAGATGCTGCTCACCGGCCGCCCCTACACCGCCGCCGAGGCGGAACGCATCGGACTGGTGGGGCAGGTGGTCCCGGACGGCACCGCCCTGGCCAGGGCGCTGGAGATCGCCGAACTGGTCAACGCCAACGCCCCCTTGGCGGTCGAGGCCGTCAAGGAGAGCGTCCATGCCACGGCCGGCCTGCCGGAGGCCGAGGCCCTGGAGCGCGAACTCGCCATTGGCCGGCCGGTGTTCAAGACGGCGGACGCCCGGGAGGGGGCCCGTGCCTTCGCCGAGAAGCGGCCCCCCGTCTACCGGCGGATCTGAGAAGGGGGGCCGCGCCATGCCGGAGATCCTCAGCGCCCCGCTGGTGGTGGAGTTCCCCTTCACCCGCTCCCTGGGGCCGGTGCGGAGCGCCTTCCTCACCGGGCTGCGGGAGCGCGTCGTCCTGGGCGTCCGCACCCGGGACGGGCGGGTCCTGGTGCCGCCGGCGGAGTACGACCCGTACACGGCGGAGGAGCTGGGGGAGCTGGTCCCGGTCGCCGCCACCGGATGCGTCACCACCTGGACCTGGAACCCGAGGCCGCTGCCGGGCCAGCCCCTGGGCACCCCCTTCGCCTGGGTGCTGGTGCGGCTGGACGGAGCCGACACGGCCCTGCTGCACGCCCTGGACGTACCCGGGCCGCAGGCCGTACGGACCGGGATGCGGGTACATATCCGCTGGGCCCGGCGGCGCACCGGAGCCATCACCGACCTGGCCTGCTTTGAGCCCTATGACGGACCGCCCGGCCAACCAGGGCGGTACGACGGGGAGTTCACGGACCTGGTCACCCTGCTGAACGCTCCGGCCCGGCTGGACTACACCTATAGCCCGGGGAGGGCGCAGACCCGCTATCTGCGAGCCCTCGCCGAGCACCGGATCACCGGTGAGCGCTGCCCCCGGTGCCGGAAGGTCTCGGTGCCGCCCCGGGGCGCCTGCCCCACCTGTGGGGTGGCGAGCGAGGAGGAGGTCACGGTGGGGCCGCGGGGCACCGTCACCACCTTCTGTGTGGTCAATATCAAGGGGCGGGACCAGCGGATCGAAGTCCCCTATGTCTACGCCCATATCGTCCTGGACGGCGCCGACCTCGCCCTGCACGGCAGGATCGCCGGACTGCCCTGTGACCAGGTGCGGATGGGGCTGCGGGTGGAGCCGGTATGGAGCGGCGACGGCCGCCACCCCGACCACTACCGGCCCACCGGCGAACCGGACGCCGGCTATCAGACCTTTCAGGGGCGGTGGTGAGCATGGAACCGCCCCAGGTGGCCGTCGTCGCCTACGCCCGGAGCGCACCGGAGGAGGACACGGCCGGACTCTCGGAGGCCGAACTGCTGCTGCCGGTACTGGGCGAGGTCCTGCAACAGGCCGGACTGCGGCCGGGCGAGCCGGAGTTCACCTGCTCCGGGTCCAGCGACTATCTCGCCGGACGGCCCTTCTCCTTCACCCTGGCCCTGGACGCGGTGGGCGCCTGGCCACCCATCGCCGAGTCCCATGTGGAGACGGACGGCGCCTGGGCGCTCTACGAGGCCTGGGTCAAACTGCTCACCGGCGAGGCCCGTACCGCCCTGGTCTACGCCCATGGCAAGGCCTCGGCCGGCGAACCGGAGCGGGTCCTCAGCCGGCAGCTGGACCCCTACTGCCTCGCCCCGCTCTGGCCCGGACCGGAGGCCCTGGCCGGGCTCCAGGAGCGGGCGCTGATCGACGCCGGGGAACTGGCGGAGCCGGCGCCCGGGAAGGGTCCGCCCGCCGGGGACGGCGCCGCCGCGGTGGTGCTGGCCGCCGGGGAGACCGCCCGCCGGATCTGCGGGCGGCCCGCCTGGATCCATGGCATCGACCACCGTGTCGAGCCCCAGGCCCTGGGGGTAAGGGACCTCACCGACTCCCCCTCCACCCGGCTGGCCGCCGAGCGGGCCGGGGCGTACCGGGCGTCGGTGGACGTGGCCGAACTGCACACGCCCCACCCGGCCCAGGAAGTGGTACTGCGCAAGGCGCTGGCGCTGGGCGCGGACGCCGAGGTACATGCCTCGGGCGCCGATCCCCTGATGGTGGCCGGACTGATCCGGCTGGGCGAGGCGGCCGCCCGGATCCACCGGGGCGAGGCCGGCCGGGTGCTGGCCCACGCCACCTCGGGGCCGTGCCTGCAGCAGAACCTGGTGGCGGTGCTGGAGGGAGAGCGCGGATGAGGGAACCGGTTGCCGTGGTGGGGATCGGACAGACCCACCATGCCGCGGCCCGGCGCGATGTCTCCCTGCCGGGCCTGGTCCGCGAGGCCGCCCAACGAGCCCTGGAAGACGCCCAGTTGGCCTGGGCCGACATCGAGGCGGTGGTCATCGGCAAGGCGCCCGACTTCTTCGAGGGCGTGATGATGCCCGAACTCTTCCTCGCCGACGCCCTGGGCGCGGTGGGCAAACCACTGCTGAGGGTGCACACCGCGGGATCGGTGGGCGGCTCCACCGCCCTGGTGGCGGCGAGCCTGGTGGCCGCCCGCCGCCATGGCACCGTACTGGCGCTGGCATTTGAGAAGCAGTCGGAGTCCAACGCCATGTGGGGACTGTCCCTGCCGGTGCCCTTCCAGCCGCCGCTGCTGGCCGGGGCGGGCGGCTTCTTCGCGCCCCATGTGCGCGCCTATATCCGGCGCACCGGCGCACCCGGGGTGGTGGGGCCCATGGTGGCCTGCAAGGACCGCCGCAACGCCCTGCTCAACCCCTATGCCCATCTCCATGAGCGGGAGATCACCCTGGAGCGGGTGTGCGCCTCGCCCATGCTCTGGGACCCCATCCGCTATGCCGAGACCTGCCCCTCCTCGGACGGGGCCTGCGCCCTGGTGCTCACCGGCCGGGCGGGCGCCCGGCGTTCACCGGCGCCACCGGCCTGGGTGCTGGGCTCGGCGATGCGCAGCGAGCCCACCCTGTTCGCCGGCAAGGACTCGGTCTCTCCCCGGGCCGGCCGGGAGTGCGCGGCGGAGGTCTACCGGCAGGCCGGGATCACCGATCCGCGCCGGGAGATCGACGCGGCCGAGCTGTATGTGCCGTTCAGCTGGTACGAGCCCATGTGGCTGGAGAACCTGGGGTTCGCCGAGGAGGGCGAGGGCTGGAAGCTCACCGAGAGCGGCGCCACCGCGCTGGGCGGGGAACTGCCGGTCAACCCCTCGGGCGGGGTGCTGTCCACCAATCCCATCGGCGCCTCGGGGCTGATCCGCTTCGCGGAGGCGGCACTTCAGGTACGGGGACAGGCGGGGGAGCACCAAGTGGCAGGCGCCCGGCGGGTGCTGGGCCACGCCTATGGCGGGGGCGCCCAGTTCTTCGCCGTCTGGCTGGTGGGGGACGAACCGCCGGCCGGCTGATCCGGCCCGGTCCGCGGCCTGTCCGCGAGCGGCGCCGCTCGCTAGGGTGGGCGGCCGGGGGACGGCGAACCGGGAGGAGCGTCAACGTGGTGAACAGCGGTGCCGGGCGGCTGGCGGACTGTGCCAAGCCGGAGCTCGATCTGGCCAATGCGACCTGGCAGTCGGGCGGCTGGTCGGCCGGTGGCGTGCAAGTGGGCTTTATCGAGGGCTTTGTGGCCATGCGGGACCGGCGCCTGCCGGAGGGGCAAGCACTGATCTTCACCCCGGAGGAGTGGCGGGCGTTCCTGGTGGGCGCCCAGGAGGGCGAGTTCGACCTGACGTAGCGGCTCCACGGGGCCCTACCGCAGCACCACACAGCCCCGCCGTTCCAGCGCCTCCAGCGGCGCGGACGGCCCTTCGACCGGATTCCACCGCAGATCCAGCTTCTCCAGAACCGGCAACTCGGCCAGCCAGCACGGTACTTCGGTCAGGTGATTGGCGCGCAGATCGAGTTGCCGGAGCAGCGGCAGCCCGCGCAGCACCCCTGGCATCTCCCGGTACGCGTTCTCCCGCAGCTCCAGAACGCGCAGTTCATGCAGCGCCGCCATGGAGCCCGGCAGCCCGGACAGTGCGTTGCCGCGCAGCCACAACTCTCTCAGCCCGCCCAGCCGTCCAAGGGACTCCGGCAGTGCGCGCAGCTGGTTGTGCTGGGCCCGCAGCTCCACCAGGGCGGACATCTCGCCCAGGGAATCGGGCAGTTCGGTCAGCCGGTTACCGCTCACATTGAGATAGCGCAGCCGGGACAGCCGGCCCAGCTCCTCCGGCAACTCGGTGAGCGCGTTGTGGTGCAGATAGAGACAGCGGCTCAGACCGGTGAGCCCGCCAAGCGCCGGGGGCAGCCTGGTCAAGGCGTTGTGGCCCAGGTCCAGGGTGTGCAGCCCGGACAGCCGGCCCAGCTCCTCCGGCACCTCCGTCAGCCCGTTGTCCGCCAGGATCAGCGACTTCGGGTCCGGATGGGTCCAGACCTCCTCCGGTGCCGAGCCCAGCCCCTGCCGCCAGTAGTCCAGCGTCCCGTCCGCCACCCTCGTACCCCCCGTTCCATAGCAGCGCGCGACGCTATCAGCAGGGCGGATCGCCCCGGGGGCGCGGTGCCCCGAGGGGCACGTACGATGTGGGCATGTCCTTCCTCCGCCGCCGCAGCGCCGCCACCCCCACCGGGCCGGACTTCGACGTCCTCGCGATGGACCCCGGTGACTGGCCGGGCGACCTCGGGGCCGGGCTGCTGCCCGCGCCCGATGGCAGTTGCCAGGGAGTGTTCCTGCGCTACGACCTGTTCGGCGGGCGCGGCCCGGCGATGATCATCGGCAATCTGCCGGCCGGTTCCCCGGCCCGGGAGCTGGAGGAGGGCCAGGTGCCCTTCGAGGTGGCCCAGCTGCTGGCCGCCCTGGGCAACGACGAGCCGGTGGAGGTCCTGGAGACCGAGGACATGCCGGTGATGCACGAGGACAACCTGCTGATCGTGCGGCGCCTGAAGTGCTCCGAGAGCCGTATCTCCTGCACCCAGTTCGACCGCAGCGACGGGGTGCTGGTCACCATCGCCAGCTGGGACCGGCCCATCACCGACGACCTCTACCAGCTGCTCAAGCCGCTGCCCGCCGAGCTGTTCCAGGCGGGCTGAGCTCCGCGGGCGGCGTCCGGGGCAGGCAACGGGCCCGGCACGCTCCCGCGCGCCGGGCCCGCGTCCGTTCAGGCCCGCCCGGCCCCGCCACAAGTCAGCGGTAGCCGGGGCGGACCGTCACATCGGCGGCCCGGACAAAGGCCACCCGGTGCCCGAACTGGATCTCGTAGTAACGGTCCTCGCCCCGCACCACCCGGTGAGTGGCCGGATCGAAGCCGGAGGCCCAGAGATATTCGCCGGCCAGCTCCTGGCCCAGGACATAGCTCTGCCCGGCGGGCAGTCTGTACGGCAGCGGGACCAGGTCCTGCACCGGGACCCCGGGCGGGTACGCCCCCGGCTCGGGGTAGGCCCGCCCGTACACCGGGATCTCCTTGACGCCCGGGCGGGGGGTGACCAGCCTGCCCTGGGCACCCACCGCCGCCGGTGCCCACCAGGGGTTGCGGAACCAGCCCTTCTGCCCCAGGTACCACACGGCGGTCCAGCCCGCCTCATGGCCGGCCACCGCGAACTGCTGTCCGGTGGAGACGCGGGCGCCGGTGTCATTGACGTCGGCGGTGGACGGGCCGCCGTCCGGATGCAGTCCGATATCGGTGACCAGCGGGGCGTCCTCGCTGGGCGCGGTACGCAGCCGCAGCGCACCGGAGCCGTGCGGGGCACAGGGCAGACCCGGCTGCTCACAGCCGGTGTAGTCCGGCTTGTTGCGGTCGTAGTCCGGCAGGATCGTCACCAGACCGCTGAACGGGCCCGCCGTGGGATGGAAGGGCCGGCCCAGCAGCTCGAAGTAGTGCGCCCAGTCCCAGTAGGGGCCGGGGTCGGTGTGCATGGTCCGGATGGTCGCCGGCAGAGTGCCGGGGACATTGTCATGGCCGAGGATGTGCTGCCGGTCCAGCGGAATGTCCAGCTTGTGGGAGAGATAGCGCACCAGCCGGGCCGAGGTCCGGTACATCTCCTCCGTGTACCAGGCGTCCGGCCGGGCCAGGAAGCCCTCGTGCTCGATGCCCACCGATTTGGAGTTGACGTACCAGTTGCCCGCGTGCCAGGCCACGTCCTTGACCGGAACGTGCTGGGCGATATGGCCGTCCGCCGAGCGCACCGTGTAGTTCCAGGAGACATAGGCCGGATCCCTTATCAGGGTCATGGTCCGCTCCCAGGTGGCCTCGGTGTCATGGATGACGATGAACTCGGCCTTCTGGGAGTGCGGCCGGTCGGCCAGATCGTGGTTGCCATAGCTGTTCTTGGCCGGCAGCTGCTGATAGGGGGCCGGCACCGGTTCACAGGCCACCGAGGGCGGGCACTCCACCCGTCCCCGGGGCGGCGGCGCCAGACCCAGCTTGCGCAGCTGTCCGGTGCGGGGCGCCAGGTGCGGGGCGGCGGGCAGGGTGACCCGCTGGCCGGAGTCGGTGACGCGCTCCCGGCCTTCCCGGATCACCTCGAAGACGTCCCGGGCGAAGGTCTCGGCGGTCGCCGCGTCGGAGGCGCCCGGATAGCCGGCCACCGCCGCGTACCAGTCGGCGGGGTCGTCCGAGGCGGGCAGGCCCAGCCGGTGCTGGGCATCGGCCAGCAGCGCGGCACCGCCGCGCAGATTGGCCGCGGTGTCCTGGCGCAGCGCCCGCGCGGGCAGGCCGGTGAGGGCGGCGGCCCGGTCCAGGGTGCGCAGCCGCTCGGGGAGCCGGCCGGGTGCCAGGGGTGCCGGGTGACCGGCGGGGGCCGGCCGGGCCATGTCGCCCCGGCCGTCGCCGCCGGGCTCGGCGGGCGGTGGGGATGGCGGGGAGACGGCCAGGGCGGTGGCCGCGTCGGTGAGGTGCATCGGGCCATAGCCGCCGGTCACGCTGGGCGCCCCGGCATGGGCATCCCAGCGGGACTCCAGATAGGAGACGGCCAGCAGCACACCCGGCGGCACGTGATACCGGGCAGCGGCGGCGGTGAACTGCCGCTGGAGGGAGCCGGCCCCGGGCTGCCCGGCGGCGCTGCCCGGCGCCGCCCCCAGCAGCGGCAGCAGCAGGGCGGCCGACGCCAGTGCGCCGGCCGCCCTGGAGATCCGGCGGCTGGTCGTTCTCCGGCGGGCTCTTCGGGGAGTCTTCCGCGGGTGGGGGGCGGGACCTCGCAATGCAGCCTCCTCAAGGACGGGCCGTGCCGTGCGACGGGCTGAAACCTACCAAGCGGCGGGTACGAACAGACGAGCCGTCAATCAGACTGGTGCGCGGGGGAGAGGGCCGTCAACGCCTGTGCTGCGGGAACCCTGTTGGGGCGGTCAGCGGGATGGGTGAACGCCGACACGCCGCGCCCGGGGCGCGGCGTGTCGGCAGATGAGGGGCCGTCAGCGAGTGCCCACGGCCGCCCGTACCGCGCGCCTGGCCAGCGCGCAGTCGTCATGCAGCCGCCGTAGCAGCAGCCGCTGTTCCTCCGAGCAGTCGGCGGCACCGGAGGCGGCCGCCGGCTCCTGGAGGGCGCGCTGTACCGCCGTCTCATAGGTACGGATCTCACGGGTGAGGACCAGCATCAGATTCACCAGAAAGGCGTCCCTGGAGACCGGCCCGGCGGCCTGGGCGTACTGGCTGATCTGCCGGCGGGCCACCGGGGCGTCACCCAGCACCGCCCACAGCGTGGCCAGGTCGTACCCCGGGAGGTACCAGCCCGCCTGGTCCCAGTCGAGCAGCACCGGACCGGCCGGGGACAGCAGCACATTGTTCAGCAGTGCGTCGCCATGGCAGAACTGCCCCTGGACATGGGCCAGTCCATGCAGCAGCTTCTGCAGGTCGCCCAGGTCGCGATCGGTGAGCAGGCCCAGTTCGTGGTAGCGGGCGATGAGTTTGCCGTAGTCCAGCGGCATATCGAACATGCCCGCCGGCGGCCGCCAGAGGTTGAGCCGGCAGACGGCGCCCAGCGCGGCCCTGATGTCGGCGCGCGGCAGACTCCCCACCGGGTGCCGCCGGTCGGCGGCCGGGCGGCCGGGCATCCGCTCCACGACCAGGGTGCAGCTGTCCGGATCGGCGGTCAGCAGGCGGGGTGCCCGCACCGGCGGGCGGTGCCTGACGAACGCGCGATATGTAGCTATTTCCTGCCGGAAGCGCTCGGCGGCGGCGGGTGAGTCGTCCAGTAAGCACTTCGCCACCGCGCTGCCGCGTCCCGCCGTGCCGGCCAGCAGCACCGAGGGCCCGCCGCGGCGCAGCACCTGGACCGGATGGAACTCCGGGCAGATCCGGTGCACCGAGGCGATGGCGGAGCGCAGTCGTGCGCCTTGCGGGCCGGACAAGTCGATTCTCCCGCTGAGGGGTTGTGTGCCGAGCCCCGGCCCCCGGCCCGTCCGCCCGGCCCCGAACGCGGCTCCCACGGCATGGGAAGGGTCGAGGTAGGGCCGGCCGCCGCCCTGCGGCGGCCGGATCTGCTGTGGCCGTGGCGGCCGCAGCGGAGCGGACACGGAGGTCGACGCTGCATACATGTGTGTTCAGATCCCTTCGTGTGCTGGCGACCAGCTGCGCTCCCCGGTCCCCGGGGCCATGTGCACCCTGGGGTAGTGCACCCGCGTACGAGCGGAGTGGTCCGCTCTGCGGCCGGTGCTCCGGCGGCCGGGGTGGCGCGTTCCTACATCACACCCGGACGCGGGTGGCACACCATCTGGCGGACCCTGGCGAACCCTGGCGAATACTCGCCTGGCCCATGTCGGCCCGATACCTTCAAGTCAGCCGAGGAACCTGGGGGCTTGACGTGACGAGGGAACCCAACACCCGCCTCGCGGACCTGTTCGGAATGACCGGCTGGTCCAAGGGCGAGCTCGCGAGGCTGGTCAACCGGCAGGCGGCGGTCATGGGCCATCCGCAGCTGGCGACCGACACCTCACGGGTGCGGCGTTGGATCGATATGGGGGAATCCCCCCGGGACCCGGTACCCAGGGTGCTCGCGGCTCTCTTCACCGAGCGACTCGGTCGTGTCGTGACCATCGAGGACCTCGGGTTCGGCCGGCGCGGGCGGAGCGGGAGGGGGCAGACCCAGGACGGGGTGCCCTGGCCGCCCGAGCGGACCGCCGCGGTCCTCACCGAATTCACGGGAATGGACCTCATGCTCAACCGACGCGGCATGGTGGGCGCGGGCGCCGCGCTCGCCGCAGGATCAGTACTCAGCTCGGCGATGCACGACTGGCTGCACGCCGATCCCGTCCTCGCCTCCGACGGCCCCCGGATCGACGACCCCCTGCGGGAGACCCTGCACGCCGAACCAGCGGGCTACGACCGCTATGAGGCGGTGCCGGTGGGTTCCACCGAGATCGACGAACTGGAACGCTCGGTCGATGTCTTCCGCGCCTGGGACGCGGCCCGCGGTGGCGGGCTGCAGCGCAAGGCGGTGGTCGGCCAGCTCAATGAGGTGGGCGGGATGCTCTCCTACCGCCATCCCGACCATCTGCAACGGAGGTTGTGGGGGGTGGCGGCCAATCTGGCGGTGCTGGCCGGCTGGATGTCCCATGATGTGGGCCTGGAGCCCACCGCCCAGAAGTACTTCGTGATCGCCGCGCATGCCGCCCGGGAGGGCGGCGACCGGCCGCGGGCCGGCGAGGCGCTGTCCCGGGCGGCCCGGCAGATGGTGCACCTGGGCCGCCCCGACGACGCGCTGGACCTGATGAAGCTCGCCAACTCCGGTGCGGGGGACGAGGCCTTGCCGCGTACCCGGGCGATGCTCTACACCATCGAGGCCTGGGCGCAGGCGTCCATGGGCCATGGCCAGGCGATGCGGCGCAAGCTGGGGGAGGCGGAGGATCTGTTCGTCAGGGACAAGGGCGATGTGGAGCCGCCGAGTTGGATGCAGATGTTCGACGAGGCGGATCTGCACGGGATGCAGGCGCTGGCCTACCGCACCCTGGCGGAGCACGATCCCTCGGCGGCGGTGATCGCCCAGCACCATGCCAAAGAGGCGCTGCGGCTGCGCGGCCAGGGCTACCAACGTTCGGTGATCTTCGATTACCTCTCCATGGCCTCGGCCTGTTTCATCAGTGACGATCCGGAACAGGCCGATGTCTACGCCCGGTTGGCGCTGGCGACCATCAACGAGACCTCCTCGCACCGCACCTGGGACCGGCTGCGGGAGATGTACCGGCTGACCGGGAAGTACGCGGGCTTCACCAGGATCGCGGATCTCCGCCAGGAGATTCAGCAGGCCCTCCCCAAGGGGCCGGGCGGCAAGGGCAGGCCGGCGATGGTCTGAACAGCGGCCGGTGAGTCAGCCGGTCTGCGAGTCAGCCGGTCTGTGCGTCAGTTGATCCGCGAGTCAGCCGATCCTGGCGACCAGCAGCCGGGCGTCGTCCCGGCGGGGCAGGTCACCGCATTCCTCCAGCACGATCCGTACGCAGTCCTGGGCAGTGGATGCCGTGGCGAACCGTGCGGCGGGTGCCAGCAGGCGCTCGGCGGGCAGTGCCTCGGTGTGCAGCAGCAGCACATCACCGGGTCGCAGGCGCTCCTCGGCCTGTGGGTAGCCGGTGCCGCCGACCGCTCCCAGGGGCATACCGCGCTCGCCGGACAGCACCCGCCCGGTTCCGGCGCGGAACAGCAGCGGGGCGGGATGGCCCGCGCCGGCCCAGCACAGGGTGCGGGTGCGCGGTTGGTAGCGGCAGCACACCGCGCTGCCCAGGGCGGGCTGGGCGGAGGCGTCCAGCAGCTGGTTGAGCCAGCCCAGCAGGGGGCCCGGCTCGGCTCCGGTGAGGGCCATGCCGCGCACCGCGCCGAGCAGCATGGCCAGCGCGGAGGTGGTGGGCACGCCCTGCCCGGTCAGGGCGCCGACGCTCAGCAGGGTGTGTCCGTCCGGCAGCGGCAGCACATCGCACCAGTCGCCGCCGGGCAGGCCGCCGGAGGGGCCGGGGAGGTGCCGGGTGGCGATGTCCAGCCCGTCGCCCGCCGCCTCCTGCCAGGGCGGCAGCACCGCCTCGCGCAGCTCCGCCGCCAGCCGGTGCCGTTGGCGGTCCAGGGCGTCCTGGCTGATCCGGACGGCCTCCCGGCCGCGGCGCAGCTCGCTGACGTCCCGCAGGACGGCCCACATGGCGGCGGCGCAGCCGTCCGCGTCCAGCACCGCCTCGGCCCTGAGGTGAACGGTGCGTTCGGTGCCGTCGGGGCGCCGGAGGCGGAACTCGCCCTCGGCCGGCCGGCCGTCCACCAGGCAGTCGGTGACCAGCGCGGTCAGCTGCTCGCGGTCCTCCTCCAGCACCCAGGAGGGCAGTTCGTCCAGGGTGAGCGCCCCGTCGGCGGGGTCCCGTCCGAAGAGCTGGTAGACCTCCTCGGACCAGGTGACCTCGTCGGTGAGCAGGTCCCACTCGGCGCTGCCCGCCGGCCCGGTGTCCTCCGGGGCGGCGGGTCCGTCGCGGAGCCGGCCCAGCTGCCGGCCGAGGTCCTCCAGCTGGCCCGCGGCCAGCTCGCACAGCGCCCGCTCCCAGCGGGAGCGCGGGCCGCTGTCCGTGGCGGCGCGGGCCACCGCGTCGATCCCGCCGCGCAGCCGCCGGGCCTGGTGGATCAGTGCCTCCAGCGCCTCGGGTCCGGGCGGCTCGGCGGCGGGACGGTCCGCGGAGAGGGAGGACGGCATCGTGGACTCCGTTACGGGCGGGACGCGGCCGGGCTCCCGGGGAATCCGCGGGGCGGATTCGGGGGCCCGTGGGGTCGGCCGGGGGTGGTGCGGTTACGACTGTCGCACAGCCCGCGACGGCTTGTAACCGGTTTTGCAATACTCGCCACGGTCGTGCGTTGGGCATATGCCGGAACGGTGCCGGGCATATCGGGCGGGACTCGGCGGAATCTCCAACTCCGGGTAGGCTGCGGGCGCTCGGCCGCCCCGAGCCCGCTCGGTTCGCCCAGGCATAGCCCCGGTGAACACCGGCAAGAATGCCGGACGACGGAAATCCCGTTGCCAGCCGACCACCCGCACCGGATGCTGACCCCATGTTCGATCCAGACATAGCGCCCAGCGGCACCCTGCTCGGCCTCCTCCAGCGAGGCCGCGGCGACGGGACCCTGCATGCCCTAGCGGCGCCGCGGGCCGAAGCACTCGCGGCGCTCAACCGCTGTGTGCGCGCCGACCCTCGCCGCGACTGGCAGGTCGAGAACCGCTCGCTGTACTACGCGCGGCTCTACCGGGACCTCGACGGCGGGCTCGAGGAGATCGAACAGCACCTCTTCCACCCCGATGACCTGCTGGACACCGCCGAGGAGCGCACCGGCCTGGCCCTGGCCGTCCTGGGCCACCTGGCCGCCTACGGCAGGCGGGACGCCCTGCTGCTGCTGCGCCGCTACGCCGCCACCGGGACCAACTGGAGCTGGGCCCTGGACGAGCTGGCGCTACGCGACGAGGACACCGCGCTGGCCGTCCTGGGCCAGGCCGTACTGGCCCGCTTCCCGGCGGACCCCGAGGGCGACGCCGCGCTGGCCGCGGCGGTGCGGGATGCCTTTGAGCCCCGGCCCTGGCGGATCTGGGCGGACGAGCGGCAGTCACCCGCCACCGCCGCCCGGATGCGCGCCGCCTGGGAGCGGAGCAGCTTCGACCGCTGGCAGCGTCAGCTGCGCTCCACCGGGCCGCGCCCGGGCTGGAGCGTGCGCGAGGTGCTGGACTGGGCCCAGGAGGGCCTGGACCTGCACCCGGTCCAGCAGCGCCCGGTGGCCGCCGCCCGCTGTCTGACCGCCGTGGCCGGCCCCGAGGACCGGCTGGAGATCATCGAGGCGGCCGCCTTCGGCACCGCCGGAGCCCGCGCCACCGCCCTGCGCTATCTGGCCGAGCATGACGACCCGCAGGCCCTGGACCTGATCGAGACCGCCGCCGGGGACCCGGCCGAGCCGGTCGCCGAGGCCGCCGTCGCCGCCTTCGAGCGGATGCGCGGACCGGCCGCCCTGGAGCGCGCCCGGGCCTGGGTGCACCGGGGCGACGCGCTGGGCGCGGCCGCCGCCGGGATGCTCGCCTGCCGGGGCGCGGAGTACGACGCCGCGCTGGTGCTGGGCGCACTGCGCCGTACCGTGCGCACCGAGGGACCGGACGCCCCGGTGCTGTGGGACCTGGTGGACGGCGCCGGACGGCTGGCCATCCGCTGTGCCGCCCCGGTGCTGCGCCATGTCTACCGCGAGACCTCCTCCTCCCATCTGCGCGGCCGGGCCGCCCGGGCCCTGGCGGCCACCGACCCCTCCTTCCCGGCCGGCTTCGCGGTGGAATGCCTGTGGGACTGCGAGGAGTCCACCCGGGAACTGGGCGCCCACCACCATGCCGCCACCGCCGACGCCCGGGTGGTGCAGCAGCTGCGCCGGCTGGCCGCCGACCCCGCCGAGGAGGCGGAGGTGCAGACCGCGGTCCGCAGCCGCTTCGGCCCGGACGCCACGACGGTGTGACACAGGGGGTACGGGGTAGTCGCGGCTCTGTGCCAAGCTGTGGCGAAAACCGGTACGGTCGGGAGGCTTTGATGGCGGAGCGGGAACCGCGGAGCGCGGACGGGGAACAGGACGAGGTCAAGCGCAGGTTCCGGGAGGCACTGGACCGCAAGCGGGGACGGGCGGCCGGTGCCGGTGCGTCCGGGCACGGTGCGGAGGGCTCGAAGATCCACGGCACCCATGGCAAGGCCGGGGGCCAGCGCTCCTTCCGCCGCAAGAGCGGCTGACCGCGCTGGTACGCGCCCTGCTGGGCGGGTCGGGCGTGTGCCGATAATGGAGGCTCCGCGGTCACCGGCCGCGGTAGCCCGACAGAACATCAGCACAGAACACAGGGGGCGTCGATGAAGAGCCGGCACACACACGAGGGCAGGCACCGGGGGCGGATGGCCCGCCGGGTGGCCGCCGTCGTGGCCCTGCTGCTGGGAACCGCTCTGCTGGCCACGCCCGCGTCGGCCGCCGTTGCGTACTCCTCCGCCAATGTCGTGGAGCGAGCCGTGACGGTGGAGAGCGGTCTGGGCCACACCGGCCACACTTCCGGTGCCGTGAGCGGACACACCACCCGCACGGTTGGTCACCCGACGGTCGGTCAGCACCAGTACACCAGCGCTGCGCGCCATCCGGCGAAGAAAAAGAAGAAGGGTTTCTTCGCCAGGCTGGGCAAGGCCCTGCTGATCATCCTGATCATTGTGATCCTCTTCATCATCCTGGTGATCTGGCTGATCGTGCACTTTGTGCGCAAGGCGTTCCGGCGCCGTTCCTGAAGCCGGCGCTCCGTCCGAGGCCGTCGTCGCATCCGCGGCGGCGGCCTCGGCCGTCCGCCCGGTGGGCCGCTCAGGCGTAGGGGATGAGGAACCGCTCCGGCTGGCAGGCGTCGCAGGGACGTACCTCATGGCCGGCGATCCGCAGCCGGGCCTCGGCCGTGGTCAGCGTGGCCTCGCCGCCCTTGGGTACCCAGCACCCCGCGTGGTGCAGCTCCTGGAGCACTCCGCCTGACCGGCGGTGGGTGGTGACCGGCCAGACCGCGTCCTCGAAATCGGGCCGCGCGGGCCGGCGATGGGAGACATGAGTGCGTTCGGAATCGCCGTAGAGCCGTTTGAGGACCAGGGCACGCACCCAGTCGCGCGCCGAATGTCCCGCCTCCCGGGCGGCGGCCTCAATACGGACGAGTTCGTCGGGGGAGAAGAGCTGCTCCATGACGCGCGACAGTAGCAGCGCGCGGCCGCCCGCGAGTTGGGTTCCGGGCGATCACCCGGCTGTGCTGACCTGCGGGTTGACCAGAGGGTACGGTGCGCGCGGAGGGCTGTGTGCGGCGGTGTGCCGGGGGTCGCGCAGCTCCCGCCACGCGCAGGGGAGTTGGCATAGGACAACCGCGTATTCGCCCGTGCCCCGGCGCACCTGGGTGATTGCCGGTTCTTGGCATTCGGGTGTCACCTTTCCTTGTGAACCCCATTCCCCTTGTCCCAAGGGGAAGTTGGCGGGATCACCGGTGGGCGTGTGAACCCAGGTAGAACAGCAGCCAGATGAAGCCGGCGAGCAGATGCCCCAGCACGATATAGATCAGCACGCGCCAACTGATCGCCTTTTCCGCGTACTTCTCGCTGTCGCTCACTGTTCTTCTTCCGTGGGGACCGGCGCCTCGGTGGTGCCGCGCAGCTCGGTCAGCAGTTCCTCCTGGCCGGTCAGCACCTGGGCCAGGATGCGCCGGGCGGTCGCCAGCAGCTCCGCCACCTCGCCGCCCGCCAGGGAGTAGACCACGGTGGAGCCCTCCCGGGCGGCGGTCACCATGCCCGAACGCCGCAGTACGGCCAGCTGCTGGGAGAGGCTGGAGGGCTCGACGCCGATCGCGGCGAGCAGCTCGCGCACCGGCTTGGGGCCGTCCTGGAGCAGTTCCAGCACCCGGATGCGCACCGGGTGCCCGAGCATGCGGAAGAAGTCGGCCTTCGCCTGGTACAGCGGCACCCGCACTCCGATCAACTTCCGTTCCGCCCTTCCGGTCCGGCGTCGGGTTCGACGCCGTGTTCGGCCGCGACGCGCAGCGCGTCCTGGAGTTCGTCCTCCGCCAGGGCCGCCGCGAAGACGTCCCCGGCCGCCCGCGCGGCGGCGAGGTCCGAACGCGCCTGGCGCACCCGCTCCCGCATCGCCTCGGCGAACGCGCTCACCGCTGCCCCCCCGCCCGGCCAGAGGCCGATCGCACAACTGGTGAATTGAAGAACTCTGCACATTCTAGGGCCGCCGCGGGCGCCCGCTCCCTGCCGGTTGGCCATGTGGGTGACGAAGAGGGGTGTTCTTTATTGGTTGTCACATGATCGTAGGTCCCTTTTGTTAGATTTTGCACCACTAGGCGGGTGGTGCATTTCCCGTGTCCTTGTGCGGCTGGGGGTGAAGAGGTGGCGGTTTCGCCGACGGCCCATGACTACGACTACGACCGCTACAGCCGGCTGGCCGGAGAGCTCACCGAACCGCCGGAGGGGCCCTACCGGGTGCGCTATCGCCGGCTGACCGGCCGGGGCGCGGGGCGCCGGCTGGGCGCCTGTCTGCTGTCGGTGGCCGCGCCCCTGTTGTCCCTGGTGCTGGTGGTGTGGCTGATGCAGCCGGATCACTGGGTGGACCGTCCCTACGCCGCCGCCTGGGAGCATGCCGCCGACGGCCTGGTCACCCTGTCCATCGGCCTGATCGAAAGCTTCCGGCTGATCAATGTGATCTCCAACGCCCATGCCACCTGGATGGCCCGGGACCCGGTCCCGGTACGCGCCCGGCCGGGCACCCGGGTGGCCTTTGTGACCACCTATGTGCCGGGCAAGGAGCCCTTCTCCATGGTGCGGGCCACCCTGGAGGGGGCGGTCCGCATCGTGCACGACGGGGTGCTGGATGTCTGGCTGCTGGACGAGGGTGACGACGCCGAGGTCAAGCTGCTCTGTGAGCGGCTGGGCGTCAAGCACTTCACCCGCAAGGGGGTGGAACGCTGGAACCAGCCCTCGGGGCCCTTCCGGGCCCGTACCAAACACGGCAACTACAACGCCTGGCTGGACGCCCACGGTGCGGACTACGAGTTCCTGGCCTGTGTGGACACCGACCATGTGCCGCTGCCCAACTTCCTTGAGCGGATGCTGGGTTACTTCCGTGACCCGGATGTGGCCTTTGTGGTGGGCCCCCAGGTCTACGGCAACTACACCGCCGCCGTGACCAAGGCGGCCGAGAGCCAGCAGTTCCTCTTCCATGCGCTGATCCAGCGGGCCGGCAACGCCTATGGCTCACCGATGTTCGTGGGCACCAGCAACTGCGTACGCACCGCGGTGCTGCGCCAGATCGGCGGACTGTACGACTCCATCACCGAGGACATGGCCACCGGCCTGGAGATCCACCGCCGCCGCAACCCGGCCACCGGCCGCCGCTGGCGCTCGGTGTACACCCCGGACGTACTGGCGGTGGGCGAGGGGCCGTCCTCCTGGACGGACTTCTTCTCCCAGCAACTGCGCTGGTCGCGCGGGACCTATGAGGCCCTGCTGCGGCAGTTCTGGCGGGCGGTGTGGCGGCTCTCCCCCGGCTCGGCGCTCAACTACTCGCTGCTGGTGGCCTATTACCCCATGGCGGCGCTCAACTGGATGCTGGGCGGGGTGTCCTGTGTGCTCTTCCTCGGACTCGGCGCCTCCGGCATCAATGTCGAGTCCCAGGTGTGGCTGATGCTCTACTCGGACGCGGCCGCCCTCCAGATCGGGCTCTATCTCTGGAACCGGCGGCACAATGTCAGCCCGCATGAGCCGGCCGGGTCCTCCGGGGCGGCGGGCATGCTGATGTCCGCGCTGGCCGCGCCGCTGTACGCCCGGTCGCTGATGGAGGCCCTGCTGCGGCGCCGCTCCCGGTTTGTGGTGACGCCCAAGGGCGACTCGGCGAGCCCGGACCGGATGGCCACCTTCCGGACCCATCTGGTGTGGGCGGCGGCCTTCGCCCTGTCCCTGACCGCCTCCGTGCTGTTCGACCACGCCCACACCGCGATGCGGGTATGGGCGCTGCTGGCACTCGGCACGGCGCTGCTGCCGCTGGTGGTGTGGCAGGCGGGGCTGAGGTGGGAGTCGGGGGTGGCGGTACCGGTGCCGGTCACGCCGGGGGAGGAGCTGGAGCCGGCGCCGGTGGGGGAGCGCAGCGCGGTGTGAGGGGCCCCGGTAGGCGCCCAGTAAGGGGCGCGGGGCGGCTGTGTCATGCGGCTCCGCCGCGTGGGCGCGACCAGCCACAGACGGCCCGCACATGGCGCGTGACCGAGGGCGTGGGGCCGCTCACAGGATCAGTGCGCCGGGGCCGGAGCGGGAGCGGCCGGAGCCGGTGGGGCCGGGGCGGGAGCGGCCGGGTTCGCCTGGCTCGCCCGGGTTGGCGGAGCCGGTGGCGGGGCCGGGAACGGCGGGATCTCCGGTGGCTGGGTCGGCGGAGTGGTGGCCAGGCCCAGGGCGTACTCGGGCCACCACTCACCGGCCGGTGGCGCCCCCCGGCAGCTGCCGTCCGACTCCCCGGGGCGCTTGACCCAGACCAGGGCGTCCACCCGGGGGTCACCGGTGACGGTGGTCGGCGCCGCGCCCAGGGCCCGCCCCGGGGGATTGCACCATGCCTCGTCCGAGCCGCCGGCGCCCGGCTGTTGGGGCAGCGGACCATTGCCGTTGCGGCTGGTGTCGATGATGTAGTGCGCGCCGCCCAGCCGTTGGGAGAGGGCGTCGCCATAGGCCCGGGTGACCTCGGTGGTATGGAAGTTGGCCACATTGAGGGCGAAGCCATTGGCCTGCGCCACCCCGGCCCGACGCAGGGCGGAGGCCAGCGCCGCCTGGTCGGCGATCCAGCCCGCGTTGCCCGCGTCCAGATACACCGAGACGCCGGGGTGCGCCCGGAGGCTGCGTACCGCCTCGGCCAGCAGGTCCAGGCGGTCCTCGGCGGCGGGGGCCGGGACGCAGCCGGACACCCACTGCGCCACCGCGTCCGGCTCCAGCACCACCCAGGCCCGGCGGTCGCCGATGCCCTGCGCCGCGCGGGCCACCCAGGTGCGGTAGGCGGTGGCGTCCGGTGCCCCGCCGGAGGAGTACTGGCCGCAGTCGCGGTGCGGGATGTTGTACGCCACCAGCAGCGGGATACGGCCGGACCGGGCGGCGGCCCGGGTGACCTCCTCGGCCTGCTCAAAGGGGTCGTCTCCGGTGAGCCAGACGGCAGTCGGCTGGTCGGCGATCCGCCGGATGGCCTCGGCGTCCTGCTCGCGGCCGCGTTCCCGCCAGGTCAGCAGCTGCTTGGTGGCCCGGCTCAGCGGCTCCGTCCAGAACGGCGAACCGCCGCCCGGACCGGCCGCCCGGGCCGGTGCCATCGCCAGCGCGGCGAGCCCGGCGCAGGCCAGGCTCGCGCAGATCGTGCCCGTACAGATCGCTAGCAGGGCGCCACTCCTGGCCGGCATGGTTCCGTCCCTTCGCCCGGGGGTCTCGCGGTGTGCCGGGTCTGGGGTGTGATGCCACGTCAGGCCGGGATGTGCTGCACCGCGCAGGGCCGTACGGGCCCAGGTTGCTCCGGCCGGGTGGGGCGGTCAGCCGCCGCCCAGGACCTCTTTGAGGTCATAGCGGACCGGCTCCTGGAGCTGTTCATAGGTGCACTGTTCCGGCTCCCGGTCCGGCCGCCAGCGGCGGAACTGCGCTGTGTGCCGGAAGCGGTCGCCCTGCATATGGTCGTAGGCCACCTCGCAGACCCGCTCGGGGCGCAGCGGGATCCAGGACAGATCCTTCTTGCCGGTCCAGCGGCTGG
Organism: Streptomyces orinoci; assembly: GCF_003121295.1. Lineage (GTDB taxonomy): Bacteria > Actinomycetota > Actinomycetes > Streptomycetales > Streptomycetaceae > Streptomyces > Streptomyces orinoci. The sequence continues at coordinate 14,833 of NZ_PHNC01000018.1, read as the reverse complement.
GCCCGCCGGGCAGCCGGCCGGCCGCCTGGGCCTCCGGGTCGGCCCAGTCCTGCCAGGGATGCCCCTCGGCCGAGGGCATCCGCAGGGGCTCCAGTTCGGCCATCAGCTCCCGGCGCCGCGGCATGGAGAAGGCGGCGCACACCCCCACGTGCTGGAGCCGGCCCGCCCGGTCGTGCAGGCCCAGCAGCAGTGAGCCGACCACCGGGCCGGTCTTGTGCGGCCGCAGCCCGGCCACCACACAGTCCGCGGTGCGCTCGTGCTTGACCTTGGCCATCACCCGCTCGCCGGGCCGGTAGGGCAGCCCGGGCGGTTTGGCCACCACTCCGTCCAGGCCCGCCCCCTCGAAGTGCTCGAACCAGCGGCGGGCCAGGGCGAGGTCATAGGTGGCGGGGGCGGTGAACACCGGGTCGCGGGCCTTGGCCAGGGCCCGGGTGAGCTCCTCGCGGCGGGTGCGCTGCCCGGTCTCCAGCAGCGACCGGTCGCCCAGGGCCAGCAGGTCGAAGGCGACAAAGGAGGCCGGGGTCACCTCGGCCAGATGGCGGACCCGGGAGGCCGCCGGGTGGATGCGCTCCAGCAGTGCGTCGAAGTCCAGTCGCCCGCCGCGCACAATGACGATCTCGCCGTCCAGCACACAGCGTGGCGGCAGTTGTTCCGCCAGGGCCTGGACCAGTTCCGGGAAGTAGCGGGTCAGCGGCCGCCCGGAGCGGCTGCCCAGCTCCAGCTCCGGGCCGTCGCGGAAGACGATGGCCCGGAAGCCGTCCCATTTGGCCTCGTAGAGCATCCCGGGCGGAATCTCCGCCACCGGCTTGGCCAGCATCGGCGCCAGCGGCGGCATCACCGGAAGGTCCATGGTGGTGATTGTGCGGGCGCCCGCTCGCCGCCGCCCGCCGGGGGCCCGCGGCCTCCCCGTCCGCCGACGCGCGGCCGTCCCGGCCGCCGCCTAGCGTGGCCGCATGGCACAGACGCTGGAGCTGACCGTCGGTGAGCGGACGGTACGGCTGTCGAACCCGGACAAGGTCTACTTCCCCCGGCTGGGAATCACCAAGTACGACGTCGCCAGTTACTACCTGACCGTCGCCGACGGCGTTCTGCGGGCGCTGAGGGACCGGCCGACGACCCTGGAGCGCTATCCGGACGGAGTGGAGGGCGAGTCCTTCTTCCAGAAGCGCGCCCCCAAGAACCTCCCCGAGTGGATCCCCACCGGCCGGATCGCCTTCCCCAGCGGCCGCTACGCCGACGAGATCTGCCCCACCGAGCCCGCCGCCGTGCTCTGGGCCGCCAATCTGGGCTGTCTCACCTTCCACCCCTGGCCGGTCCGCCGCCTGGACACCGACCACCCGGACGAGCTGCGCATCGACCTCGACCCCCAGCCCGGCACCGGCTACCCGGAGGCGGTCCGCGCCGCGTCCGAACTGCGCGCGGTCCTCGGCGAACTGGGCCTGACCGGCTGGCCCAAGACCTCCGGGGGCCGCGGACTGCATGTCTTCATCCCCATCGTCCCCCGGTGGACCTTCGTCCAGGTACGGCGGGCCGCCATTGCCGTCGCCCGGGAACTGGAGCGGCGGATGCCGGAGGAGGTGACCACCGCCTGGTGGAAGGAGGAGCGCGGCAGCAAGGTGTTTGTGGACTACAACCAGACGGCCCGGGACCGCACCATCGCCAGCGCCTACTCGGTGCGCCCCAGGCCCCATGCCCCGGTCTCCGCGCCGCTGTTGTGGGAGGAGCTCGCCGACGCGGTGCCGGAGGACTTCGATCTGCGCACCATGCCCGCCCGGTACGCCGAGCGGGGCGATGTCCATGCGGCCATGGACGAACACCCCTGTGCGCTGGACGCCGCGCTGGAACTGGCCGCCAGGGACGAGCGGGAGCATGGGCTGGGCGATCTGCCCTATCCGCCCGAGCATCCCAAGATGAAGGGCGAGCCGAAGCGGGTCCAGCCCAGCCGGGCGCGCCGGCGGACGGAGCCCGAGGAGTGACTCTGTCGACAAATCGCCCTATTTATCCGCTGTTCGCGTTTATGCGGAGTTTGCCAGTGGAACCTGGGCAATGCTTTATCCACTTAGAACCAGGGAGTTCCTCATGTTCCGGACACTCGCGCAGCGCGTCGGAAAGGTGCCCGCCACCCTGATCGCGGTCGCCGCCCTCGGCGGTTCCCTGCTGGCCTCCGGGCCGGCCGGCGCGGCCCCGGCGCCGCCGGGAGCCCGGCTGCCGTACGGCACGGTCATCGCCCTCCAGGGCGTCAACGAGCGCGCCTACCCCAGCCTGGACTCCTCCTCGCGCGGGATCCTCAAGTACCGCACCCAGGTCGGCCTGCGGTGCAAGGTGCACGCCCAGGAGGTCGGCCGCAACGGCATCTGGTACCTGCTGCGCGACCGCGACACCTGGGTCGCCGCCAAGTGGGTGGGCAACACCGGCGAGGTCCCGCGCTGCCGGGGCGTCAACCGCAGCGCCGCCGACCAGAGCGCGGAATCCCGCAACGCCATGGGGTGATCCCGCCCGTACCCGGGCAAGGGCCCCGTCCCGGACGGCCGGGACGGGGCCCGAGTGCTGTGCCCGGACCGGGGGATCGGCGGTCTGGACTCCGTTACCGGCGCCTACAGTTGCTTCGTACGTCACGGACGCCGGAAGGAAGAACGCGTTGGACCACCCGACCCATGGTTGTGTTCTGCTGCTGGACGGCACCCCTGACCGGCGGCGGGGCACCCTGCCCAATCCGACCGCGCACGCCATCGCCGGCGCCGGTCCGCGTACCCTGCTCGCCGCCGACGAGGTGGATGTGGTGCAACTGCCCGCCATGGCCGGGCCGCAGAGCGTCCTGGCCTATCTGCGGGACGCCGCCACGGTGCCCGGCCCGCTGCTGGTCTGGGTCACCGGACAGCTGATGGTCCCCTCCCGGCGCGGCGGACAACTGCACCTGGCGCTGCGGGAGTCCACGCCCGCCACCGTCCGCCACAACGGGCTGCCCTGGGAGTGGCTGCTCGGCGCCATGGCCGCGCACTCCGGTCCGACGCTGCTGCTGGCGGACCTGGAGGCGGACGCCGCCGCCTGGCCTTATGTGGCCGCCGCCGCCCAGGACGGGCGGCTGGCCGGCGGGCTGGCGCTGTGCGGGGTGGTCGCCCCCCGCCCCGACCGCCCGCCGGTCGAGGCCGGCCCCTACACCCGGGCCTTCCTCACCGCGCTCAGCGTCGGCCACCCCACCGCCGGGCCGGTGCTGGACCCGGCGCTGCTGCACCATCTCGCCCTGGGCCAGGCCACGTTGCCGGACGGGCTGCTGGCCCTGCAGTACGGCACCACGGGACCGGTGCTGGCCAACCCCGCCCATGCCCCGGCCGCCCCCGCCGCCGCGGCGCCAACTCCCGCGCCGCGCAGGGAGGATGCCATCCCGCCGGGCGCCGCCCCGGCGCCGCAGGAGGATCCGCTGCCGCGCATCCTGGCCGCCGCCAACGCCGGCCGGCACAACGAGGCGGCGGCCATGGCGGCCGCCTGGGAGCAGCAGGTGCTGCGGAGGTACGGGCCGCAGAGCCCGGAGGCCGGGCTGTGGGTGGAGGTACGCGCCGATCTGGCCCGGCTGGCCGGTGACCATCCGCGCGCCGCCGAACTGTGGATGTCCGCCGCGGCCGCCCGGCTGGCCCGGGGCGGGCCCACCGACACCGAGGCGGTGGCCGCGCTCAAGCGGGCCCACTACTGCTGGCAGCACAGCGGGGAGCGGGCCCGGCCGCTGGCCGGGGCGCTGCTGGCGCTGTGGGAGCAGGTGCCGGACAGCGTTCAGGCGGCGGCGGACGTCCGGGCCCGGCTGGCGGCGGGGGCGCCGCACCCGGTGGTGCGCTGAACCCTGGCCCACGGTGGGACGCTCACTTGCGGCCCGTCGTCCACCACCGGGCCTTGTACATGGCGCCGTGCAGCAGGGTCCGTCGGCCGTCCGGCTGGTACAGCGTCAGGCTGGAGGTGCACCAGGCGCAGGAGTGCCCCGGTTCCGGGCGGGCGACCAGGATCTGGCCGGTGGCCGGGTCGTCCCCGATGCTCTTGACGTCCGGGGCGCTGATGCGCGACTGCAGCGGATAGGTGACGAACTTCCGCTGCCTGGTGGCGTACTGGTACACCGCCGAGGCGGTGGTCACCCACAGCCGCCCCGGGGACTTGGCCACCGCGGCCAGGTCATGGCCCTGCCGGGTGGGCAGGGCGGTGCGGTGCACCACGGTCAGGCCGGGATCGTCGGAGGGGCCGTCCACCCGCAGGGCGATCAGCTCCCGGCTGCCCAGCGCCCACAGCAGCCGGGTGTCCGGATCCCAGTGCACCCCGTGCGCCCCCGGCAGGGAGACCTGGATGTGCTCGGTGGCCCGGGGGCCCAGGGAGGCGGCGTACAGCCGTACATAGCCGCCGGTGCTGGCGGCCACCGCCACATTGCCGTCCGGCAGCAGCTCGATGCTATGGGCGTTTCCGCTGCCGGTGTCGGCCGCCCAGTACACCGAGCGGCCCGGGTAGCCGATCACCGCGGCCAGCCCGCCGGAGGCGGTGGCCAGCAGATAGCGGTGCCCGCCCAGTTCACGGAGCTTGGCCTCGCTGGGGTTGGTCCAGGAGGTGTCGGGATCGAGGTCGGCGAGTTCCTCCCGGCCGTCCGCGCTCCAGGACCACAGCACTCCGCCGTCTCCGCCGTCGGCGTCCCAGCGCGCCTGGTCGCCGCGCAGTACATACACCGAGCGGCCGGCCTGGTCGGCGGTCACGATCGGCGAGGAACGCGCCAGCCAGGCGCGGGCGGGAAGCTGCGGACCGGCCGCCGAGGCGGGCGCGCTGAGCACCAGCGCCAGGGCGGCACCCAGCGCGGCGGACCACGGGCCTGTCATCTCGCGGTCCGGCAGGGCAGCTCGGGGTGTACCACGGGGGGCTCCTTCGCCGTCGGGGCGCGGTCTGCGCCGGGACAGCATCGGGCAGCCGGCCGGGTCCCCCGGTGGCGCCACGCACGGCACTCAGCCGGACGGAGTCGCCGGGCGCGGCGGGGGACGGTCCGGAGCGCATCACGGATGACGGCGCCCGCGAAGTCGCCCGCGGCATCCGGTGCTTGTGGGAGAAGGCGAGCTGGGCCCCGTAGAGGCGCCCCTCAGGGCGCCCCTCGGGGGCGCGGGGAACTGCGCGACCGGCCACACGCAACCCGCACCCGAAATCGCGCCAAGCATCCCCCGCACGTGCAGGCCGTCCGGGGCTGGTCGCGCAGTTCCCCGCGCCCCTTAGGGGGCGCCCCGCGTCGGCGCGGCCGCACGGCTGGACATCCCGTCCAACGGCGGCTTCGCCGGGCCGGGTTCGCTCGGCACCGGCAGCACCTTTCGCGTCGGCGCGGGCGGTTCCGTGGGGCGCATGGCACCGCTGGACGTCCCGTGCGACGGCCGCACCTCCGGCGAACCCGGTGCGGCCTGCCGCGGGGAGGCCGAAGTCTCCGGCGCCCTCCTCGACGGCCCGGCGGATGGACCGGGCGAACCCGGCGAGCGCGCGCCCTGCGATGCCCCGCTCGGCGTATGCGAGGGCGAACCAGGCGAAGCCGAGCCCACCGGCGGCGTCCAAGAGAACGGCTTGGAGTCACGGGTGCCGTCATTGCCCACCGCCCGGTCGAAGGCCCGGCTCCGCTCAAAGGGGTCCACCAGCGGAATGCTGCTCAGCGGCCCCTTCTCGGCGGGCCGGGGCCGGATCACGGTGACCGCCGCCCCCTGGAAGCCCGCCCAGCGCGCCCCCTGGTACGAGGGCTTCGCCGGCGTGTCCGGCGAGCCCAGCGGGTTGCCGCAATTGCATTTGACCGCGGGGCGGCCATAGGGGTCCACCAGTACCGCCACTCCGGCCTGGAGCACCGAGAGATAGGCGTAAGTCCGGCCGCTCCCCTCGTAGTTGTGGTTCTTCACCAGGGTGTCATGGAGCAGCACCACCGGGGTCAGGCCCCTTACATAGGGCCCGATGGCCCCGGCGTCCACACCCCGGATACCGGCCCATGCCTTCGCCTTGACGGGGTCGGCCGTGAGCTGCCCGATCAACTGGTCCTTGTCGCACTGGCTGCTGCGCCGGGTTCCGCCGAAGGCGCCGCGTGCGTCCCCCGATGTCTCGCCGCCCCCGCCCAGGGAGGCGACGCCCCGCAGATCGCTGTGCGGGGAGGGGACAAAGGGCCCGTCGCCCACCACCCCCACTCCCTCCAGGGCGACCTTGGTCTCCTTGGCCGGCCCGGACGATGCCGAGCAGCCCGCCGCCAGGGTGACTCCGGCCAGGACTCCGGCCGTCAGCAGTGTCAGTGAGGGTGTCCGGCGCATTCCCTGTTCCCCCGTCCATGTGTGCAGTCGTGGTTCACCCCGGGCCGCAGGTGGTCACCCACCCCCCGCCGCAGGTGGCCGAAGAGCCCGGATAGCCGGGCGGTGTTTCCGTAGGGGACGGCGCCGGCGGCGAGGGTGAGCGGCTGGGCGCGGCCGAGGGGGCGGAGGAACCGCCCGGGTGGCCGGTGCCATGGCTCGCCGGCGGCGTCCCCCGGTCCTGGCTGAGCACCACGGCGGTGATGCCCCCGCCGAGCAGCAGCAGCGCCAACAGCGGTGCGAGCCAGGGGAGTTTGCGGCGGCGCACCGGCGCGGCCACCGGTCGGCGCACCGGCTCGGGCACCGGCGCCGGGACCGGATGGGTGGGCGGCCCGTACGCCATGGCGGGAGGGACGGCCGCGGGCGGAGGGGCGGCCGTTGGCGGTGTGGGGGGCCCGTAGGGGAGCGGGCCGGGGGAGGGGACGGTCGGGGTGGGGGCGACATCGGCCGCCGCCCGGCCCGGCCCGGGAGGCTGCCGGCCCGCCGCCACCGCGTCCAGCAGCCGCTGTGCCTCCTGCGAACCCATCCGTTGCTGCGGGTCCTTGTGCAACAGGCCCAGCAGCAGCGGGGTCAGCGGCCCGGCCCGCCGGGGCGGCGGGGCCACGTCCTGGACCACGGCCTGCAGGGTGCTCAGCGCCGAGGAGCGGCGGAAGGGCGAGACCCCTTCCACCGCCGCGTACAGGGTCGCCCCCAGCGACCACAGATCGGAGGGGGTGCCGGGATACCGTCCCAAGGCCCGTTCGGGAGCCAGGTAGTCGGGCGAGCCGATGAGATCCCCGGTGCGGGTGAAGGTGCCCGCCCCCTCGACCTGGGCGATGCCGAAGTCGGTGAGGATCACCCGCCCACCGGACTCCAGCAGGACATTCGCCGGTTTGACATCACGGTGCAGCACCCCGGCCGCGTGGGCGCTGCGCAGCGCCTGGAGCACCGCGGAGCCGATCCGGGCGGTCTCCTGGGGGCTCAGCGCCCCCTCCTGGGCCAGGACGTCGGCGAGCGAACGCCCCCGCACCAGCTCCATCACTATCCATGGCCGCCCCTCCTGCTCCACCACATCGTGGACGGTGATCACACAGGGATGGCTGACCCGGGCCGCCGCCCGGGCCTCCTGCATCAGCCTGGCGTAGAGCACCCGGACATCCGCCTCGCCCAGCTGCTCCGGCGCCCGGACCTCCTTTGCCGCCACCTCGCGCCCCAGGAGTTCGTCGAAGGCCCGCCAGACCACCCCCATGCCCCCGCTGCCCAGTGGCGCGATCAGCCGGTAGCGCCCGGCCAGCAGCGGCCGGTGCCGCTCCGTGCTCATGGTGTCCATGCCGTACGCCCCTTCCCCCTGCGCACGCACGAACCGTACGCATTCGGGCCACACCGGCTGAGACGAGACTGCCCACGATCCCGTTCCCGCAGTCGGCGGCCGGGGGGCGCTCAGTGCCCGGCCGAGAGCTCCTTGTCGAGCCAGCGCAGAACCAGGGGGTATTCCTCGCGCCAGGTCTGGAAGTTGTGACTGCCCTGGTCACGCACCAGGGTGGTGACCCGGGTCGGGGCCTTGACCTGGTGGACGAAGTCCATGGTGGGCCGGTAGTTGCGCTGGTACTCCTTGCCGGACTTGCTGGTGGACACCAGCAGGGAGACCGGCGGCGGGGGCAGATGGGCCAGCCGCCAGGTGAGGTCGGCCTCCTTCTTGAGCTTGGCGTTGCCGGCGTAGAGGTCACCGGTGTCCTTGTCCTGGCGGGCGAAATAGTCGGCGGACAGCCCGGCCCCGGCGCCATAGCGGGCCGGGTTGGTCATGGCCAGCTTCAACGCGCAGTAGCCACCGGTGGAGTTGCCCACCGCGCCCCAGGCGCCCCGGCCGTTGTCGGCGCGGTAGACGTCGTTGACGGCGATCGGCAGATCCTGGCTGAAGAAGGTCAGCGCCTGTGGACCGCCGGGCACATCGGTGCAGTTGGTGTCCCGGTCGGCCACCACCGAGGGGCGCACCATCAGCACGATGGTGGGTCTGGTCCGTTTGGCCATGACCTCGGCCGAGGCCGCCTGGGGGACCTTGATCTGGGTGATGAGGTTCTCGGAGAGGCCGGGCTGCCCGGTGATCGCCACAATGACCGGGAAGCGGTCCTTCTCATGGCCCTTCTGGAAGTACTGCGGCGGCAGATAGGCGAAGCCGTCCATGCCCAGCCCGGTGACCGGCCCCCGGATCTCGATCCGGTCCACCTGCCCCGCCTTGTCCCGGGCGCCCTTGAGACCGATGGACTCCTGTCCCTTGACCACCAGTGCCGGTGGCCGTTTGCCGCCGTCGGGGCCCGGCTTGAGCACCTGCCGGGTGGAGGCGCGGCCCAGCAGCTCGTCCCAGGTGGAATAGAAACCGAAGTCGTTATTGGCCTTGACCAGCAATGCGCCCAGCACACTGAGTTGCAGCAGCACCAGAAGTCCCAGCCGTGCGGCCAGGGCCAGTAGACCTTGCCGGGCCACCCGTGGCCATAGCCACAGCACCAGGGCGCAGACCACCACGGCGGCAACCACCAGAAACCAGAAAAGGGTTGGGGAAGTCAGTCCCACTCGTCACTCCTGTTCTACCGATCTCATATCCGGAGAGGGCAGAGAGATGGGGCGGGTTGCTCCTTTGGCCCGTGTTCTCACGCTATGCGGACGGCGGTTGGCCCGAGTGCACCGCCAGCATCCGGGAGACCGTGGCCGGCCAGGGGAACTCCTCGGCACGGCGGCGGGCGGCGGTGCGCCGCTGCCGTTCGGGGCGGGCCAGCACCATGGCCACGCCGTCGGCCAGCGCGGCGGGGGAGGCGGGTACGGCCACTCCCGCGCCGGGGGCCAGCAGTTCCCGGGCCGCGCCCCGGTCGGCGGTGACCACCGGGGTGCCGCAGGCCAGCGCCTCCAGGGCCGAGAGGCCGAAGCTCTCCACCGGGCAGGGCGCCAGGGCCACATCGGCCGCCGCGGTGATGGCGGCCACCGTACGGCGGTCGGCGAGGTGGCCGAGGAAGCGCACGGGCAGCCCGGCGGCCCCGCGCTCCAGCCGGCGGCGCTGTGGACCGTCCCCCAGGATGTGCAGCCGCGCCTCGACGCCCCGACGCAGCAGTTCGCGCAGCGTCTCCACGGCCAGCCAGGGGGACTTCTCGGCGGACAGCCGCCCGCAGTGGACCAGCCGTACGGCGCCGGAGGGGATCCGGGCCCCGGGCCGTGGGGCGAACAGCGAGAGGTCCACGCCCAGCGGCACCCGGTGCACCCGCTCCGCGGGCACCCGGTCGAACTCCGCGCGGGCGAAGGCCGAGGTGACCACCACCGCGTCAAAGGCCGCGGCCAGCCGGCGGTTCCAGGCGCCGGCCGCGGTGCCCAGCGGGAGCCGGGCGGGCAGCCGGGGAGCGAGGATGGCGTCCAGCCGCTCATGCGAGAACAGCACGGACCGCACCCCGCGCTGCCGGGCCCAGTGCGCGGTGTGCACCAGGGTGAGCTTGTCGGAGACCTCCAGGGAGTCCGGGGCCAGCCGGTCCAGCAGCCGGCGCACGGCGGTCCGGGAGAGCAGCAGCCGGTAGCCGCCGCCCGCCCGCACCCCCGGCAGGGTCAGCCGCAGCCCGTTCTCCCGGTCCCACACCCGGGCGTGGCCGGGGCCCGGCACCACCAGGACGCGCTGGTGCCCGGCCGCCGTATAGCCCCGGCCGAGCGCGTCCAGGGTGGTGCGCAGCCCGCCGGAGGCCGGGGCGTAGAAGTTGGCCAGCTGAACGATCCTCATCGGCGGCCCCCGGCCTCCGCCCGCCGGGCGCGCACCAGCTCCGCGTAGGTGTACGGCCGGGCGCCCGCCTCCAGCGCGGTGTCCACGGCCCGCAGCGCGCACTCGCGCAGCCCCGGCCGGGCCAGGTCATCGGGGTGCAGGGCGATCCGGAACGGGGTGCCGCGGGCCGACCAGCGGCGCACCGCCGCGGTCAGCAGCCGGGCCCCGGCGCGCTCGCCCAGCCCGCCGGGCCGGTGGGAGAGGGCCGGCATCCGGTGGGCGGTGGCGGTGCGCAGGTCGAGTACGGCCAGGTGGCTGGTGGTGTACTCCAGGCCCAGCGCCCGCAGAGCGGCCAGGGTGCCCCGGGAGGCCAGCCAGCCGGGCGGGGTGAAACCGCAGGGGGCCAGGCCCATTGAGCCCAGGGTGGTCAGCCCGCGCTCCAGCCGGGTACGGGCGGAGCGCTCGTCCAGGGCGCAGAACTCGGCGCAGCCGCGGGCCAGTACCGCGTTGAGCAGGCGTCGGGCCGGTGGTCCGCCGGGCACCGCCTGGTGGGTCCAGCCGTGCAGGGCCGTCTCATGGCCGCGCCGGGCGGCCTCCCGGACCCAGCCCGCCAGGGCCGGATCACCGGCCGGACCGGGGCCGCGCCAGGGCCCCGGCACCAGCAGCAGGGTGGCGGGCACCGCACGGGCGTCGAGTTCGCCCACCCAGTGCCGGCTCTGCTCCAGGCTCCAGGAGGCCACATCATGGACGGAGACCACAAAGGCACTGCCGCTGCCGTGGCGCACGGGCACCCTCCCTTGGCGAGCCCTTCCCCAGCCTGTGCCGACCCTACCCCGAGGGTTCCGGCCTCCCATGCCGCCTGTGACGGGCGAGACAAATGAGCTTCAGGTTGCGTGAGTTGGCAAACAAGGCGTATCAACCCGGCGGTCTGCGTAGGCTCGACGGCCGGGCGGCAGCCCAACTCAAGGCCCCGCCGGACAAGGAGACCATGATGCAACCCTTATCACTGGACAAGCCCGCCGCAAGGACCCAGGACCCGGCCCGGCCGGCGTTCGCCCACCTCGACGCCGCGCTGCTGACCGCCGCGCTGGCCCGGCTGCCCACCGCCGAGGTGGCGGAGTTCACCGGCTCCTGGGACCGGCTGCCCGCCGATGCCCATCTGGACACCGCGCGCCCCTACCGGTTCCGCCGCTACAGCGGGTTCCGGATCCGGCCCGGCCGGCTGGAACTCCTGCCGCACCGGCCCTTCTTCCAGGACCGTGACATCAACCGGGTGTACGGCGGGGTGGACCGCCTGTTCGCCCCGCTGGAGGAGAGGACGGCCGGCGGCGCGGTGCTGCACACCGTGGTCCATACGCTTCTGGGGAGGCTGCCCGGGCCCCGGTCCGGCATCGACACCTGCGGGGTGCACCAGATACGGGTGGTGGCCACCACGGACGCCGAGGGGCATCCGGCGCCCGAGGGCGTCCACCAGGACGGGCACAGCTATGTGGCCCAGGTGCTGATCGGCCGGCAGGACGTGCGGGGGGCCGAGTCCACCCTCTACGACCTGCGCCGCAGCCCGCTGCACCGGGCGCTGCTGACCGAGCCCTGGGAGACCATTGTGCTGGACGACCGGCGGGTGCTGCACGGGGTCACCCCGGTCCGGCCGGCCCCCGGGGCGCACACCGGGGTGCGCGACATGATGCTGATCGACTTCTTCCCGGGCGGGGAGGGCGAGGAGGGGGAGTAGCGGGCGGGGGTGCCCTGGCGGCACCCCCGGGGAGTCACTGCCGGACGGTCCAGTGATCGTCCGCGCCGGCCTGGAGGAACCTCAACTCCGGGCAGAGGAAGGCATTCCCGTCCGGATTGGTCTCGGTCCACGGCGAATCGGCGGGACCGGCGGGCTGCCAGCCGCCGTGGTGACGCAGCTGGATGGCGCTGCTGTCGAAGACGGTGCCGCGCGCCTCGGTGCAGTAATAGCCCTCGCCGGTGGCCGGGTTGACGCTGGAGTAGATCTCGAACATGTCCCAGCCGTGGTCCAGTCCGCTCTGGTCACTGCCGGACTGCCGGAAGAGCAGGTCCCAGCCGGCGGTGCGGTAGTTGTAGAGGTAGGAGGACCAGGTGTTGGCCGAGGCGTCGTCCCTTACCAACTGCACGGTGTAGGCGGGGTGTCCGCCCGTCCGGGTGGTGTATGTCGCCAGGAACGCGGAGTCGATGGGCACCGTCCTGGCCGGGCCGCCGGGTGAACCGCACCAGTCCCAGGCCCATATCTCATCGCCGCTGTTCCAGTAGGCGGTGACCACCTCCATACAGGAGTTCTGCGCCTTGGTGGTGGGTGCGTAGGTGAAGTCGTCGGCGGTGCTCACCCGGTAGGAGGGGTCCACGGTGTGGGTGGCCATCAGGCCGTCATGGGTGCCGGGCTGGGGGAAGACGCCCCACCAGTTGTGGGTGACGTCGGCGTCGGGGCGTTGCCGGTGCCGGGCCCGGCGTCCGTCCGCGAAAGTGCGTACCGCCCGGTCGCGGGCGGGGGAGTGCGCGGGGGTACGGGCGAGGGTGACCACTCCCCGGTGCGGGGCGCGTGGGTCGGGGGTGGCGGAGGTGTGGTGCTGGGCGGCGGCCGCGGGGACGCCGAGCGCGGCGAGCACCGGCAGCAACAGGGCGAGCAGGATGGGCCGATGTCTGTTCATCCGACTCCTCCGGACGGGAGTTAGCGGTGGGGGTTGGTCCGGACCAGTATTCGCAATGTCCATGACATGCCCTCACCGGTCAAGGGCCGAGCGTCCCCGTCAGGGGTGCGGGGAGCTGCGCGACCAGCCATCGACGGCCCGCAACCTGACACTCAACCTGCCTGCCCAAGGCGCCCGTTGGCCGGATGTTCACCAGGCCACAGGTCAGCCGCACCCGCCCCTCGGCGGCCCCGGAAACCCACCCCGCACCGCCCCGGAAAACCCCTTCCGCCGGACGTGAAGAACCTCACAGACAGCCAGTTCCGCTCTGAATTCCGCCCGTTGATGGTGCAGGATCGTCCACCGAACAACAGCACCCGTCACCGAGGCGGGTCGATCCGGGCGGACGCCGAGTCCTGCCGCCGCCCCGGATACGGAATCGAGTTCGCGGATCGGCAGGAGCGGGAGACCCAGGCAAGACGAACCACGAAGTCGGTGGTTCTAGGGGTGAAGCCACACAGTGGCCGGGCAACTTCGCCAGTCCGAACCCGACAGGTCATCTTTCGCAGGCGGATGACGAAGGGTTGCTTCGGCATGTCTGCGTTGCCTCGAATACCCAAGCTGGTCTCCCGGGCCTCCACCGCGTCGGCCCTCACCGCCGCCACGGTCGCGGCATCGGTCCTCCTGCCGGGAATGGCCGGCGACGCCCAGGCCGCCACCCCCGCCGCCAAGGCGCTGAAGGTGGCCGCCTCCAAGAAGGGCTCGCCCTACCAGTGGGGCGCCACCGGCCCGTACCGCTTCGACTGCTCGGGCCTGACCCTCTACGCCTACAAGAAGGCCGGCAAGCGGCTGCCCCGGGTGGCCGCCGATCAGTACAACGCCACCCGGCATCTGTCGGCGGGCTCGCGCAAGCCCGGTGACCTGGTGTTCTTCCACTCCGGCAGCTACGTCTACCACGTGGGCATCTACGCCGGCGGAGGCCGGATCTGGCATGCCCCGCGCACCGGAAAGACGGTCAGCCTGGAGAAGATCTGGACCAACAGCGTCTGGTACGGCCGGGTCAGGTAACTCCTCGGGCCGTGCCCGGGCAGCCCCCGTTCAGGCCGCGTCCAGATAGACCCAGTGCCCGTCCTCCCGGACGAACCGGCTGAGCTCATGCTGGGCGCCGTCCTGGCCATGGGCGCGGTAATGGGCCCGGAACTCGACGGTGCCCTCGTTGTGGAAGGGGGTGCCGTCGCCGGCCGACAGCACCTCCAGGCCGGTCCAGCGGACACCGGGGTCGAAGTCGATGGCCGGCGGGCGGGTGCCGGAGTGCCAGGTACGCAGCAGATAGCCGGCGTCGCGCAGGACAAAGGCGCTGTAACGCGAGCGCATCAGGCGTTCGGCGGTGGCGGCGTGCTGCTGCCCCCGGTGCAGGGGGCCACAGCACTCGCCATAGGCGGCGGCGCGGCCGCAGGGGCAGGGGGCGGAATCTTCGGGAATCACCTGATGATTGTGCCCGCTGCTCCGGCCGTGCTCCCGAGTTGCCGCTTTCATCCCGTTCCGTAGCATTGGGCGGTGAACGGGTGGATGGCGCGGAACGCCCATCCGGCCCCGGCGTGGAGCGCCCCGCGCTCCCGCCGCCGGCCGCAGCTCAAAGCAGCGCCACCCGTTCCCCCGACTCCCCTGGGGGCGTGGTGCGACGGACACGTATCGCGGCGGGCCCGCTGGACTGGTCCCTGGTGAGCGGCTGGATACCGGTCACCATCGTGGTGCTCGGACTGGCCGCGCTGGCCGCCCTGCTGTTCTCCCGGCGGCGCACCTGGTACACCCGCTGGGCCCCGGCCGCCGTGCTGATGGCGGCCCTGCTCACCTGGCTGGCCCGCACCGCCGTGGACGACTGGATCCAGCCCTTCCCCGATCCGCTGCCCCTCGCGGTGGTGTTCTGGACCGGGGTGGCCCTGCTGGGCTTGTCCCTGATGCTCTTCCGTATCCCGCTGCTGCGTCCCCGGCACTGGCTTCCAGCCGTGCTCGCCGGGCTGCTGGTGGTGCTGCTGGGCGCCTCCCAGATCAACCGGTACTTCGACCAGTACCCCACCGCGCGAGCGGCCCTCAACACCTGGCTGCTGAAGACCACCCGGCTGACCGAGGCCACCGGAACCGCCGAGCCGGTGCTC
>NZ_PHNC01000017.1 GCF_003121295.1 Streptomyces orinoci | reverse complement strand
CCAGGGCCGCCAGGCCGCCGCCTGCCGGGTCAGGGCGGCGGGCGTGCCGGGCAGGCCGAGCCGGGCGGCGGCCCGGCGTACGCCCAGGTCGGTGGGGAGGAAAGCATCGGGATCGCCCAGGGCGCGCATGGCGATCAGCTCGGCGGTCCAGGGGCCGATGCCGGGCAGTTGGACAAGCTCGGCGCGGGCGGCGGACCAGTCGCTGTCGATGCCCAGCCGCAGCTCGCCGGAGGCCAGGGCGGTCACCAGACCGCGTACCGTCTTCCGCCGGGCGGCGGGCATGGCCAGGGCGGCGGGGTCCAGGTCCGCCAGGGCCTCGGCGGTGGGGAACAGATGGGTAAGGCCGCCTTCGGGGGCCGTCAGGGGCTCGCCGTGCGCGGTGACCAGCCGGGCGGCCAGGGTGCGGGCGGCGGCGGTGGAGACCTGCTGGCCGAGCACGGCGCGGATGGCGAACTCCCCGCCGTCCACGGTGCGCGGCACCCGGCGGCCGGGCGCCCGCCGTACCAGTGGTGCCAGGTGGGCGTCGGTGCACAGCTGGGCGTCCACCGCCTCGGGGTCGGCGTCCAGGTCCAGCAGGCGGCGGCAGCGGCTGATGGCGCCGGACAGATCGCGCTGGTCGCTCAGCGAGAGCCGGCAGTCGATATGCCCGGGGCCGGGGGCCAGGCTGACGGTGCCATGCCCATAGGGCAGGCGCAGGGTGCGGTGGTACGCACCGTCGCGCCACTCCTCCACGCCGGGTACGGCGGTGGCGGCCAGCAGGCCGAAGAGATTGTCCGGGCACAGCGGCCTGCGGTAGGGCAGGCGCAGGCTCAGCGAGCCGGGTGCGGCGGGCAGCCGGCCGTTGCCGGAGCGGGCGCGCAGTTCGGTCGGTGAGAGCGCGAAGACCTCGCGGACGGTCTCGTTGAAGGCGCGGATGGAGGAGAAGCCGGCGGCGAAGGCGATGTCCGCCATGGGCAGGGCGCTGGTCTCGATCAGCAGGCGGGCGGTCTGCGCCCGCTGGGCCCGGGCCAGGGCGAGCGGGCCCGCGCCCAGTTCGGCCAGCAGCTGGCGTTCTATCTGCCGGGTGCTGTAGCCGAGCCGGGCGGCCAGTCCGGGCACCCCTTCCCGGTCCACCGCGCCATCGGCGATCAGCCGCATGGCGCGGGCCACCAGGTCGGCGCGCTCGTTCCACTGCGGGGAGCCGGGGCTGGCGTCCGGGCGACAGCGCTTACAGGCCCGGAATCCGGCCTGCTGGGCGGCGGCTGCGCTGGGATAGAAGGTCATATTGCGCGGCTTGGGCGGAACCACCGGGCAGCTGGGGCGGCAGTAGATGCCGGTGGTGCGCACGGCGGTGAAGAACCAGCCGTCGAAGCGGGCGTCCTTGGACTGTACGGCTCTCACACAGCGGTCGAAGTCGGCGTGCATGCCACCAAGGATCACTCCTGGTGGCGCGCCCGGCTGGCGGAAATCCGACCCCCACGTTTGTCAACGAGGGTTGACGTCCCCGCCTTTGTCATCCTAGGTTGACAGCATGGCCGGAACGGATACGAAGGAAGCGGTCGGCACCACCGAGGCCGCCATGAGCGCGGATCCCCGGGTGGGGCTGCGCGCGGTAGCCGCCCTGCGGCGGCTGGTGGAGCGCCTGGAAGCGCTCCAGGTCGGCAACGCACGGCGCCAGGGCTGGTCCTGGGAGGACATCGGGGCAGCGCTGGGCGTCAGCAGGCAGGCAGTCCACAAGAAGCACGCCAGGAGGTAGGGGATGTTCGAGCGGTTCACCAAGGAAGCCCGCACGGCGGTGGTGTGGGCACAGGAGGAGGCCCGCGAGCTGCGGGCCTCGCGGGTCGGCGCGGAACACCTGCTGCTGGGCACGGTGTTCCGGGACGGCTGCCCGCCGCTGGCCCGGCTGGGCGTGATGGCCGAGGCGCTGCGGCAGGTGCTACGGGCGGCGGGGCCGCTGGGCGAGGAGGACGCGGCGGCCCTGCGTTCCCTGGGCATCGACCTGGACGCGGTACGGGACCGGGCCGAGCACGCCTTCGGCGCGGGGGCGCTGGACTGGCCGGACCCGGATCCGGCGGCCCGGCGCGGGCGGCGCCGAAGGGCTGCCGAGGGGGCGCCCAAGGGGCACATCCCCTTCGCCCCGGCCGCCAAGCGGGCGCTGGAACTGTCCCTTCGCGAGGCCCAGGGCCTGGGCCACGGCTTTATCGCGGTGCCGCACCTGGTGCTGGGGCTGCTTGGCACCGGGGACCCGGCCGTGACGTCGGCCCTACGGAGGCTGGGCACGGACGAGGCGGCGGTGCGCACCGAGCTGCTGGTCGATTTGCGCCGGGCGGCGTAGGCCGATTTTGAGGTGCGGGCCGCCCGTGGCTGGTCGCGCAGTTCCCCGCGCCCCTGATGCGGCTCCGCCGCAGGGGCGCGTCCAGCCGCCAACAGCCCGCACCCGGACCGCACCGACGGCCGCCCCTCACCCCCGCAGCCGCCGCCACACCGCCCGGGCCGCATGGTGACCGGACATCCCATGCACCCCAGGCCCCGGCGGGGTGGCGGACGAGCACAGGAAGACCGCCGGATGCGCGGTCGCATAGGGCACCCGGGCAAGCTTGGGCCGGATCAGCAGCCGCAGCCCCGCCACCGAACCGGTGGCGATGTCCCCGCCCACATAGTTGGCGTTGCGCGCGGCCAGCTGGGGCGGCCCCTGCACCGCACGGGCCAGCACCAGGTCCCGGAAGCCGGGCGCGAAGCGCTCGATCTGCCGCTCGATCAGCTCGGTGGCATCGCCGGTCCAGCCGTTGGGCACATGCCCGTACACCCAGAAGGTGTGCTTGCCCGCCGGCGCCCGGCCCGGGTCGATCAGAGAGGGCTGGGCGGTGATCAGAAACGGTACGGAAGGATCCCGGCCATGCACCGCGGCGGACAGCGCGTCGCCGATCTCCCGGTAGGTGGGCCCCACATGGACCGTGCCCGCCCGGCGGGCCGCCTCCGAGGTCCAGGGCACCGGGGCGGACAGTGCATAGTCCACCTTGAAGACCGAGGGGCCGTAGCGGTAGCCGCGGTAGGCGTTGCCCAGGCCGGCGATGCGGGCCAGCGCGGTGGGCGAGGTGTCGAAGACATAGGCCCGGGCCGGCGGCAGATCGTCCAGCCGCTTGACCTCGAAGCCGGTGTGCACCGTCCCGCCCTGGGAGCGCAGATAGGAGGCCAGGGCGTCGGCGATGGACTGCGAGCCGCCCCGCGGCACCGGCCACCCCCGCTCATGGGCGGCCAGCGCGAAGACCATGGCCATTCCCCCGGTGCCCAGTCCCGTCAGCGGGGCGATGCCATGCGCGGCGAGCCCGGCGAACAGGGCTCTTGCCTTGGCGTCCCGGAAACGGCGCACCAGCAGCGAGGCCGGCTGCCCGGCCCAGAGGCCGAAGCGGGCGTAGAGCAGCGGATCCTTCGGCAGCCCGTCCCACTGGGTGCGCAGGAAATCCCGGGCCAGCACCGGCCACTTGCCGTGAAAGGGAGCCAGCAGCCGCCGGTACGCGCCCGCGTCGCGCGGCCCCAGGGCGGCGGCGGTGTCCCCGACCAGCCGGGAGAGCACCGCGGCCGAGCCATCGGGGAAGGGGTGCGCCAGCGGCAGCCCGGGGTGCAGCCACTGAAGCCCGTGCTCGGCCAGCGGCATCGCCTCGAAGGCGGGCGAGCCCACCCCCAGCGGGTGCACCGCGGAGCAGGGGTCGTGCCGGAAGCCGGGGAGGGTCAGCTCTTCGGTGCGCGCCCCGCCGCCGATGGCCCCGGCCGCCTCGTACACCTCCACCGCCAGCCCGCGCCGGGCCAGTTCGACGGCGGCGGTCAGACCGTTGGGGCCCGCTCCCACCACGACCGCGTCAAGCATGCTGGGCACCGATGGACTCCCCTCGCACCGCTCAGCCGGCGGACGCCAGCAGGCTCAGGATATGCCGCAGGGTGGCCTCGTCCCGGGCGGCGGCGAAGGGCAGGGTGTTGCCGCCCTCGATCCGGAACGGCCGTCCGGCGACGGTGGCGGCGGCCCCGCCCGCCTCGGCCACCAGCAGCAGCCCGGCGGCATGATCCCAAGGGTTCTCCCAGGAAAAGGCCAGCCCGTCCAGGGTGCCCTGGGCTATGTGCAGATACTCCAGGCCGGCCGAGCCGCAGGGGCGCGCCGCCAGGCCGTCGCCGAACAGCGGGGACAGCGCGCGCTTCTGGGCGTCGGTGGTGAAGTCATGGTGGGAGACGGCCAGTTGGAGCTCCCGGCCCGGCTCCGGCGAACCGGCGCGCAGCGGCGCCCCGTTGAGCCGGGCTCCCCCGCCACGGCGGGCCACCGCCATCAGCTCCAGGGCGGGGGCATAGGTCCAGGAGGCCAGCAGCTCGCCGCGGTGCGCCAGACAGACCAGGGTGGCGAAGCCGGGGTCGCCATGGACGAACTGCCGGGTGCCGTCCACCGGATCGACGATCCACACCGGGTCGCCGCCGCGCACCGCCTCCAGCACCGCCGGGTCGGCGTGCACCGCCTCCTCGCCGACCACCACCGAGCCGGGCAGCAGGGTGGTCAGGGCGGCCGTGAGGTGCTCCTCGGCGAGCCGGTCGGCGACCGTCACCAGGTCGTGCGGGCCGTTCTTCTCGACGATCTCGTGCGCGGCGAGCTGCCGGAAGCGGGGCATGATCTCGGCGGCGGCCGCCTTGCGGACCGCCTCCTCGACATCGGTCAGGTCACCGGAGAGAAAGTCTTCGAGCATGCGTCCATCGAACCACGGGGGTACGACAACCGGTGAAGGGGTGGTGGATCCGCGGTTGCCGCCGGGCGAACGGGACGCTCAGCGCCCGGCCGCATAACCCTGCATCACACGCGGGTTGGCGGCGGCCGACAGCACGCCGGTGGCCGGATCGCGGGCCACCGCACAAAGCCTGCCCTCGGTCCACGGCCCGGCCACCGTCACCCGGTGCCCCCGGCGGCGCAGCTCCTCGATCAGCGTCTCGCCCAGCCGTGACTCCGCGGTCACCGCGCCGGGGTCGGCCAGCCGCGGGTGGAAGGAGCTGGGAAAGGAGGACTGATGCCAGTTGGGGGCGTCGATGGCGCCCTGCAGGTCCAGCCCGCCGCGCACCGGCGGGCGCAGCGCCAGCGCCAGGAAGAAGTGCAGCTGCCACTGGTCCTGCTGATCGCCGCCGGGGGTGCCGAAGGCCAGCACCGGCTCGCCGTCGCGCAGCGCCAGGGTGGGGCTGAGGGTGGTGCGCGGACGGCGGCCGGGGGTGAGCGAGGACGGCAGACCGGGCTCCAGCCAGGTCATCTGCAGCCGGGTGCCCAGCGGGAAACCCAGCTCCGGGACGACCGGACTGGATTGCAGCCAGCCGCCGCTGGGCGTAGCGGAGATCATGTTGCCCCAGCGGTCCACCACGGCCAGATGACAGGTGTCGCCCCGGGTGAGCCCATTGAAGGCGATGGTGGGCTCGCCCTGGCCCAGCACGGACGGTGCGCTCCCGGCGGCGTCGGCCGGAACGGCGGGCAGCCGCGGGGTACGTCCCCCGGGGCTGCCGGGGCGCAGTTCCCGACTCGCGGTGGCGCCGATCAGTTCGCGGCGCCGGGCGTTGTACTCCTCGGAGAGCAGATCGGCCATCGGCACCTCGGCGGCGTCGCCGTACCAGGCCTCCCGGTCGGCCATGGCCAGCTTGCTCGCCTCGATCAGGGTGTGCAGATACTCCGGGCTCCGGTACGGCGCCAACTCCGGTAACAACGCCAGCTGTTGGAGCAGCACCGGCCCCTGGGACCAGGGGCCGGCCTTGCACACCGTCCAGTCGCGCCAGCGGTGGGTGACCGGGTCCTCGTAGTGGGCGCGGAACCGGGCGAGGTCATCCCCGGTGAGGGTGGAGCGGTGCCGTTCCCCGGAGCTGTCCAGGACGGGACGGGCGGCGGTGCGCAGCAGCGCCTCGGCGACAAAGCCCTCGCGCCAGATCCGGCGGGCCGCGTCGATCCGCGCCTCGCGGTTCCCGCCCGCCGCTTCCGCCTCGGCGATCAGCCGCCGCCAGGTGGCCGCCAGGGCCGGGTTGCGGAACAGGGTGCCCGGCGTGGGCGGCCGGCCGCCGGGCAGATAGACGGCGGCCGAGCTGTGCCACTCGGTCTCGAACAGTTCCCGGACCGCGCCCACCGCCCAGCCGAGCGCCTCCACCGGCGGGTGACCATGCTCGGCATAGCCGATGGCGGGCTGGAGCACCTCGGCCAGCGGCCGGGTGCCGTAGTCGCACAGCAGCAGCATCCAGGCGTCGAAGGCCCCCGGCACGGCGGCCGCCAGCGGCCCGGTGCCGGGCACCCGGGTCAGGCCCAGCGAGGTGTAGTGCGCGATGCTCGCTCCGGCCGGCGCCGGACCCTGCCCGCACAGCACCCGCACCGGCCCGCCGGCCGGGGCGATCAGGGCGGGCACCTCGCCGGCCGGACCATTGAGATGCGGTTCGACGACATGCAGCACAAAGGCCGCCGCCACGGCCGCGTCATAGGCGTTGCCGCCGCGTTCCAGAACGGACATCGCCGAGGCGGAGGCGAGCCAGTGGGTGGCGGACACCATGCCGAAGGTGCCTTGGAGGGTGGGACGAGTGGTGAACATACGGCCTCTCACCTGCTGTACGAGCCGGCACCTCGCGCGCCGGACCAGGGAGTCGGTCGAGCGTACCTTTGGGGGCGGGGCACGCGTCAGGTCCGTGACCGGCCCAACCAGGGCAGAGCCGGCGGCGACGAGTAGCCAACTCGCCTGGCCGGCCCGTCCGTTGATGCACAGCCACACATTTCGGCCGTGGCCGAGAATGGGCTACTGACGTATACGTGAGGCGTCGTAGCGTCCCCAGTTGGGGAGGACTACGAGGGGCAGGCTCCTCGCTGTCCCGGCCGGCGGCGGGCTCGCGGCTGTCGCCACCCGCGCCGAATGGGCGCCCTCGCCGGACGGCGAACAGCCCTCGCAACGGATAGGCACCTCATGAGGAAGAAACGCCGTTTCCGTCGCCACAACTGGGGCTACCTACTCGGTTGGGGCTGGGTCATGTTCTGGATCGGAATGGCGATTCTTCTGATGACGCTGGCGGCCACCGGCCATCTGCATTCCGGCGGCGACGACAGCCCCGTGACCAGAGACCCTTTCCCATGGCACCCACCAGAGCCGGCTCCACCGCCTCCGCCGCCCTATAACCCAATGGTCCCCGGGTGGCACTGACCATGGGTGCCCCGTGGGGCCGGCGCGTACGGTGACTGTATCCGCCGCTGGGACCGGCTCAGTGGCATGTTTTGGGAGGGTGCACGGTGCACGGCGAGTACAAGGTCCCGGGCGGCAAGCTGGTCGTGGTGGACCTGGAGGTCAGGGCCGGCGTGCTGCGCGAGGTGCGGGTGGCCGGGGACTTCTTCCTGGAGCCGGACGAGGCGCTGCCGGAAATCAACCGCGCCTTGGAGGGCGCGGACGCCTCGCTGAGCGCCCCCCAGCTGGCGGCCCGGATCGAGGCGGCGCTGCCCCAGGGCACGGTGATGTTCGGCTTCTCCGCCGAGGCGGTGGGCATCGCGGTGCGCCGGGCCCTGGCCAATGCCACCGACTGGCACCACTACGACTGGCAGCTGATCCATGACGGGCCCCAGCCGCCGGAGCTGCATATGGCGCTGGACGAGGTGCTCACCACCGAGGTGGCGGCCGGGCGGCGGCCGCCGACGCTGCGGGTGTGGGAGTGGGGCTCCCCGGCGGTGGTCATCGGCAGCTTCCAGTCGCTGCGCAACGAGGTCGATCCGGAGGGAGCGGCCCGGCACGGGATCACGGTGGTGCGCCGGATCAGCGGTGGCGGGGCCATGTTCATCGAGCCGGGCAACACCATCACCTACTCGCTGTGTGTGCCCAACGCACTGGTGCAGGGGCTGTCCTTCGCCGACAGCTATGCCTACCTGGACGACTGGGTGCTGGGCGCGCTGGGCGAGATGGGGGTCAAGGCCTGGTACCAGCCGCTGAACGACATCGCCACCGAGGCGGGGAAGATCGCGGGCGCGGCGCAGAAGCGGGTGGTTTCCGGGGAGGGGGCGGTGCTGCATCACGTGACGATGGCCTACGACATCGACGCGGACAAGATGCTGGAGGTGCTGCGGATCGGGCAGGAGAAGCTCTCCGACAAGGGCACCAGGAGTGCGAAGAAGCGGGTGGATCCCTTGCGGCGCCAGACGGGGCTGTCGCGGGCGGCGGTCATTGAGCGGATGATCGCCTCGTTCCGGGGGCGGTATGGGCTGGCGGACGGGGCCGTCACGCCCGAAGAGATGGCACGCGCCCAGGAGTTGGCGGCGACGAAGTTCTCTTCGGAGGAGTGGACGGCCCGGGTGCCGTAAGCGTGCGGGGGCGCAATTCCCTATCCCAGCGCGGGAATCACCGCCTTGCCATAGGCGTCGATCGTCGATTCCCGCGCATCGTGCATCGCGTACACCGCGAACTGGTCCACGCCCAGCTCCCGTAGGGCCGAGAGCCGTTCGATATGCGCGGACACCGGGCCCAGTACACAGAACCGGTCCACGATGTCATCGGGAACGAAGTCGGTGGACGGGTTCCCGGCCCGTCCGTGGTGGGAGTAGTCATACCCTTGCCGGCCCTTCACATAGGCGGTGAGTTCGGCCGGTACCGCGCCCCCCTCCCCGTACCGGGCCACCAGGTCCGCGACATGGTTGCCGACCATCCCGCCGAACCACCGGCACTGCTCACGGGCGTGCGCCAGGTCGTCCCCGACATAGGCGGGGGCGGCCACGCAGATGGTGACCGAGGAGGGGTCGCGCCCCGCCTCCGCCGCCGCAGTGCGTACCGCCTTGACCATCCACTCGGTCAGATACGGGTCCGCGAGCTGGAGGATGAGGCCGTCCGCCTCCTGCCCGGCCAGGGCCAGCGCCTTGGGACCGTACGCGGCCATCCACACCGGCAGCCGCCCGTCGCGTACCCAGGGCAGCCGCAGCGCCGTGCCGCCGACCTCGGCCTCCCGGCCCTCGGCGAGGTCGCGGATGACACGGATGGCGTCCCGCAGCACCGCCAGGGTGTTGGGCCTGCGCCCGGCCACCCGCATCGCCGAGTCGCCCCGTCCGATGCCGCAGACGGTGCGGTTGCCGTACATGTCGTTGAGGGTGGCGAAGGTGGAGGCGGTGACCTCCGGGGTGCGGGTGGAGGGGTTGGTGACCATGGGGCCGACGATCAGCCGCTCGGTGTGTTCCAGGATCCGGCTGTGAATGACGAATGGCTCCTGCCACAGCACGGCCGAGTCAAAGGTCCAGCCGTATCGGAAGCCGCACCGCTCGGCGCGGCGCATCAGCTCCACCACGGCCGAGGCGGGCGGGTCGGTCTGCAGTACGAGGCCGAAGTCCAAGGCAGGGGCTCCTTTTGCGAGTTGGTGCGAGTTGGTGCGGTTTGGTGCGCGTTGGTGCGGTCGTTGGTGCGCTTTACCGCGAGACGGGGGTGCGGGGGAGGTAGCGGCCGTGGCCGGGGCGGCCGGTGAACTTCCCCCGGTCGAGGATGACTTCGCCCCGGGAGAGGACGGTCTCCACCCGGCCGGTGACCCGTTTGCCCTCGTACGCCGAGTAGTCCACGTTCATATGGTGGGTGGCGGCGGAGAGGGTCTGTTCGGTGTGCGGGTCGTAGATGACGATATCGGCGTCCGCGCCGGGGGCGATGGTGCCCTTGCCGGGCAGGCCGAACATCCGGGCCGGGGCGGCGCAGGCGATCTCGATCCAGCGGCGGCGGCTGATATGGCCGTCCACCACCGCCTGGTGGAGCA
The DNA here is from genome assembly GCF_003121295.1 of Streptomyces orinoci. Classification (GTDB taxonomy): domain Bacteria; phylum Actinomycetota; class Actinomycetes; order Streptomycetales; family Streptomycetaceae; genus Streptomyces; species Streptomyces orinoci. The sequence goes on along the minus strand of NZ_PHNC01000017.1, from coordinate 111,601 downwards.
GGTCCATCCGGTTCTCCACGCCCGGCAGCCCATTGGGGATCTTGGAGAAGTCGCCCCGGCCCAGTTCCTTCTGCCCGGAGAAGCAGAAGGGGCAGTGGTCGGTGGAGACCACCTGGAGGTCACCGGTTCGCAGCCCGCGCCAGAGCGCCGCCTGGTGTTCGCGGGGCCGCAGCGGTGTGGAGCAGACGTACTTGGCTCCCTCGAAGTCCGGTTCGGCGAGGTTGTCGGTGGACAGGAAGAGGTACTGCGGGCAGGTCTCGCCGAAGACCGGCAGTCCCAGGCGCCGGGCGCGGGCGAGTTCGGCGACCGCCTCCTGGGCCGAGACATGCACCACATACAGCGGGGCGCCGGCCACCCTGGCCAGCTGGATGGCCCGGTGGGTGGCCTCGGCCTCCAGCAGTGCCTTGCGGACCTCGCCGTGATAGCGGGGCTCGGTGTGGCCGGCGGCCAGCGCCTGTTCCACCAGGACATCGATGGCCGGGCCGTTCTCCGCATGCATCATGATCAACCCGCCGTTGCCGGCGGCGCGTTGCATGGCGCGGAGGATCTGGCCGTCGTCGCTGTAGAAGACCCCGGGGTAGGCCATAAAGAGCTTGAAGCTGGTGCAGCCCTCGGCCACCAGCTGGTCCATCTCCTTGAGGGTGCCCTCGTTGACGTCGGAGAGGATCATATGGAAGCCGTAGTCCACCGAGCAGTTGCCCTCGGCCTTGGCATGCCAGGCGTCCAGGCCCTCGCGCAGGGCGCGGCCGCGGGACTGCACCGCGAAGTCCACCACGGTGGTGGTGCCGCCCCAGGCGGCGGCCCGGGTGCCGGTGGTGAAGTCGTCGGAGGAGGCGGTGCCGCCGAAGGGCAGGTCGAAGTGGGTATGGACATCAACTCCGCCCGGAATGACATATTTCCCGGTGGCGTCGATGACCCGGTCGGCCGTCCAGCCCTGGGCGATGGTGCTGTCCGGGGCGGCCAGCGCCGCCACCCTGCCGTCCTCGGTGAGCACCTCCGCGCGCAGCTCCTCGGCGGAGGTGATCACCAGCCCGCCGCGGATCAGGGTCCTGCTCATGCCCGCTCCCCTCCGTCCACCTGCCGCAGTGTGCGTTCCAGCAGGGCGGCGCCCTCCTCGGCCTCCGCCACCGTGAGCGACATCGGCGGGGCGATGCGCAGTACATTGCCCGCCCGGCCGCCCTTGCCGATCAACAGGCCCTGTTCCCGGGCCACTTCCAGGGCTTCGCCGGCCGCCTCGGCGCCGGCCAGTTCCACGCCGATCATCAGGCCCCGGCCGCGTACCTCGCGTACCACCGCCAGCCCGGCGGCGGCCGCGCGCAGCCGTTCCAGCAGCAGGCCACCGACCCGGCGGGCATTGCCCTGGAGGTCGTTCTCCAGCAGATGGCCGAGGTTGGCCAGCCCGGCCGCCATGGTGACGGGGCTGCCGCCGAAGGTGGAGATGGAGTTGGCCTCCAGGCAGTTCATGACCTCGGCACGGGCCACCACCCCGCCGATGGCCATGCCGTTGCCGATGCCCTTGGCGAAGGTCAGCAGGTCGGGCGGCCCATTGCCGGCGTGCGCCTGCCAGCCCCAGAAGTGGTCGCCGGTACGGCCCCAGCCGGTCTGCACCTCGTCGCTGATCCATAGGATGCCGTGCCGGTCGAGGACTTGGCGGAAGGCGGCGTACAGCCCGTCCGGCGGGGCGGTGAACCCGCCCACGCCCTGCACCGGTTCGGCGATCAGCGCGGCGACATTGCCGTGTGCCTGGCCCAGCATGTCCTCCAGGTCGGCCACACAGGCCTCGATAAAGCGCCGGTCGTCCAGGTGGGCGTACGGGCCGCTGGAGCGCACCGCGCCATGGAGGTAGAGGGTCTGCAGCGGGGACAGACTGGTGGGCGACCAGGCCGAGTTGCCGGTGATGCCGACGGTGGAGAAGGAACGGCCGTGGTAGCTGTTGCGCATCGCCAGGATCTGGTTGGAGCGCCGGTGGGTGGTGGCCAGCAGCAGGGCGGCGTCATTGGCCTCGGTGCCGGAGGTGGTGAAGAAGACCCGGGCGTCGGGGATGCCGGAGAGGGCGGCGATCCGCTCGGCCAGTTCGACCATATGGCGGTCGAGGTAGAGGGTGGAGGTGTGCAGGATCCGCCCGGCCTGGTCGGCGATGGCCTTGGTGACCTCGGGCAGGGCGTGGGCGGTCATGGTGGTGAGGATGCCGCCGAAGAAGTCCAGATAGCGCCGCCCCTGGGCGTCGAAGACATGGCGTCCCTCGCCATGGGTGAGCTCCAGCGGCTCACGGTAGTACAGGGCGAGCCACTGGGGCAGCACGGCCCGGTGGCGCTGGTGCAGCGGGGCGGTCATGGCTGCACCAGTCCCTGATAGGCGTCCGGCCTGCGGTCGCGGTAGAAGGCCCACTGCCGGCGCACCTGCTCGATCAGGCCGAAGTCCAGGTCGCGCACCAGGAGTTCCTCCTTGGTGTCGCTGGCGGGCTCGCCCACCAACTGGCCGCGCGGATCGACAAAGTAGGAGGTGCCATAGAAGTCGTTGTCGCCGTACTCCTCCCGTCCCACCCGGTTGATGGCGGCGATGAAGTACTCATTGGCCACGGCGGCGGCGGGCTGTTCCAGCTTCCAGAGGTAGCCGGACAGGCCGCGGGAGGTGGCGGAGGGGTTGTAGACCAGCTGGGCGCCGCCCAGGCCCAGTTGCCGCCAGCCCTCGGGGAAGTGGCGGTCGTAGCAGATATAGACGCCGACCCGGCCCACGGCGGTGTCGAACACCGGCCAGCCCAGATTGCCGGGCCGGAAGTAGAACTTCTCCCAGAATCCCTTGACTTGGGGGATGTGATGCTTGCGGTACTTGCCCAGATAGCTGCCGTCGGCGTCGATGACGGCGGCGGTGTTGTAGTAGAAGCCGGAGGACTCGGCCTCGAACACCGGCACAACGATCACCATGCCGGTCCCCCGGGCCAGTTGCCGCATCCGGGTCACCGTGGGGCCGTCCGGGACGGGTTCGGCCCAGCGGTAGTGCTCGTCGTCCTGCACCTGGCAGAAGTAGGGGGCGTTGAAGACTTCCTGGAAGCCGATCACCTTGGCGCCCTGGGCGGCGGCCGCCCGGGCGTGCTCCTCATGCTTGGCGATCATCGACTCGGTGTCGCCGGTCCAGGTGGCCTGGACCAGGGCGGCGCGGAGGACTTGGTTCACTAGCTGCTCCTTCGCCGGGACTCAGCCGGGGTTCAGCCGGGACGCGGTCCGGCTCCAGCCCGGTGTTCAGCCGGGCTGACACGCGTAGACCACGTGGGATGCCGACCGTAGATCCGGGTGATCCGCCGGGGCAAGACCGCCGCGCCCTTCAGAAAACAAACAGGAAAACTTGCAAGCTTTCCTGTTTACCTTCTACGGTGGCGCCATGCCTGCTACCACTCTTGATCCCCGGACCGCCCTGGTCCTGATCGACCTGCAGAAGGGCATCACCGCCCTGCCCACCGTCCACCCCGCCGAGGAGATCGTGGCGCGCGGCGCCCGGTTGGCCGCCGCCTTCCGTGCCCACGGCCTGCCCGTGGTGCTGGTGCGGGTGACCGGCCCCGGCGCCCCGGGCCGCACCGAGATGCCGCCGCGCCAGGGCGAACCGCCGGCCGACTTCGCCGAACTGCGGCCCGAACTGGGGCGCCAGGACGGTGACATCGTGGTCACCAAGCACACCTGGGGCGCCTTCCACGCCACCGACCTGGACCTCCAGCTGCGCCGCCGGGGGGTGACGCAGATTGTGCTCGCGGGCATCGCGACCAGCATTGGAGTGGAGTCCACCGCCCGCGCCGCCCATGAGCACGGCTATCACGTGACGGTCGCCACCGACGCGGTGACCGATCTCGACCCCGAGACACACCGGGTCAGTGTGACCCGGATCCTGCCCCGGCTGGCCGAGACCGACACCACGGACGCGATCATCGCCTTGCTGGACTGACCACCTTGGACGCGATCAACGCCTTGCCGGACTGACCACCATGGCCGAGCCGCCGCCACGCCGTACCTTCTCGGCGGCGGCCAGCCACCGGCCGTCCGGCAGCCGCTGGACGCCGGTGGCGGCCCCGATCTCCGGATTCTGCTTGAACACCTGGCCTCTGTCCTGGAGTTGGCCGCGCAGCCTGCTGTTCCACAGCGCGGGCTCCAGCTCGGTGGCGGCGGCGTTGCGCTGGCTGGCGCGCGGCGCGGCGATCGCGTCCACCAGCGGCATGCCCCGGTCCACATGGTTGAGGAAGGTCTGCAGCACGGTGGTGATGATGGTGGCGCCGCCCGGCGAGCCGATGGCGAAGTCGAACTTCCCGTGCCGGAGCACAATGGTGGGCGAGATGGACGAGCGGGGCCGCTTGCCCGGACCCGGCAGGTTGGGGTCGTGCACCCCCGGGGTGACCGGTACGAAGGAGAAGTCGGTCAGCTCATTGTTGAGCAGGAAGCCCCGGCCGGGAACGGTGATCCCGCTGCCGCCGGTCTGCTCGATGGTGAAGGTGTAGGCCACCACATTGCCCCACTTGTCGGCCACGGTCATATGCGTGGTCTGCTGCCCCTCATAGGGCGTGGGCGCGGGCCGGCCCTGCCTGGCGCAGGGGGCCGGGTGGTACGGGTCACCGGGCGCCAGCGGACTGGTCAGCGCCTGGTGGTCGTCCACCAGGCAGGCCCGGGAGGCGGCGAACCGCTGGGAGGTCAGCGCCGTGGTGGGCACCTTCTCCTGGGCCGGGTCGCCGATCCAGCGGTTGCGGTCGGCGAAGGCGATCCGGCTGGCCTCCAAATAGCGCTGGAGATAGGTGACTTGGTCCACCTTGCCGAGGTTCCCGCGCTTCTGCAGGATATTGAGGGCCTCGGCGATGGCGGTGCCGCCGGAGGAGGACGGCGCCATGCCGTACACATCCCGGCCCCGGTAGGTGGTGTGGGTGGGTGCGGGCCGCTGGACCGTATAGGCGCGCAGATCGCGCTCGGTCAGCCCGCCGGGCCGGGCGTTGCGGCCCGACCTGGGGTCCACCGGGGGCTTGCGTACGGTCCTGACCAGATCGCGCCCGATCTCGCCGCCGTAGACGGCCCCGATGCCCTTGCGGCCCAGCAGCTGGTAAGTGCGGGCCAGATCGGGGTTCTTGAGGGTGGAGCCGACGGCCGGCGGTTTGCCGCCGGGCAGGAAGAGCCGGGCGGTGGCCGGGAAGTCCTTGAAGCGCTTGGCGTTGTCGGCGGTCTGCTTGCGGAAGGTCTCGTCCACCGTGAAGCCCTTGCGGGCCAGCCGCTCGGCGGGCTTCAGCACGTCGGCCAGCGGCCTGCTGCCCCAGGACCGCAGCGCGGTGTCCCAGGTGGCGGGCGTACCGGGGACGCCCACGCTCAGTCCACTGGTGACCGCGTCATCGAAGGCCAGCGGCTTGCCGTGGTCCAGGAAGAGGTCCCGGCCTGCGGTCAGCGGGGCGCGTTCCCGCCCGTCGATGGTGAGCACCTTATGGGACTTGGCGTTGTAGTAGACGAAGTAGCCGCCACCGCCGATCCCGCCCGAATAGGGCTCGGTGACGCCCAGCGCGGCGGCGGTGGCCACGGCCGCGTCCACCGCGTTGCCGCCCTTGCGCAGCACTTCCAGGCCGGCCGCCGAGGCGTCGGCGTCAACGCTGGCCACCGCGCCGCCGTTTCCTATGGCCAGCGGTGATTTGGCGGGCGGCGGCGCGGCCGTTGCGGCCTGGGCCAGGGCACCGGGTGCTACCCCGACTCCGGCCACCAGGGCCGCCGTTGCGGCCAGGACGGGCAGTTGTCGGCGTCGGGGTGATCTGGTTCGGACCATCACAGCCTCCTGTCGGCGAACGGGCCCCGGAGCCTACTCGGCCGGCGCCGTTCGCCGACAGATATGGGGTGTTGGGCGCGTCCCGCGTGCGCCGGGCTGCGCGGCGCCGGGTGCGGTGCTGTTGCGATGCGCTTGGTGAAGCAGCCCCACACCTGGCGGTCACCTTTCATGTGCGGGCCATCGGTGGCTGGTCGCGCCCACACGGCGGAGCCGCATGATGCACAGTGCCCCGCACCCCTGGTGGGGCACCCGGCGTTGCCCAACCGGCCCGCGTGGTTCAGCGGGCGCGGGCCTGGGAGATCACCGGGCGGCTCATCGCCTGCTCACCATCCGCGTTGGGGTGGAAGGGAGCGGCCGGACGGCTCGGCTGGGCGCCCTCGATCCAGCGGCCGGCCGCCGGCCGGCAGACATCATGGCCGACCGTGGCCCGGTAGGTGTCGGCGAAGCGGATGTGCGCCTTGCCCGCCTGCTCCTGGAGCATCGCGTTGAGCTTCTTCTCGGTGTCCCGCAGATAGGACACATCACCGGCGGCGATCGGCACATTGGGGAAGCAGCCCACCCCGTTGTCGGGCATGATCGACGGGTAACCGACCAGTACCACCTTGGCCTTGGGGGCGCGCTGGTGGATGGCGGCCAGCACCTTGGCGATCTTGGGGGCGGTGTCATTGATCCGCCCGGTCAGCTCGTCGGTGCCGCTCTCGGTGTACTGCTTGCGGCACGGGTCGCCGGCGGGGTCGCTGACGGACAGCTGCGCACAGGTGCGGATGATCTCGCCGAAGCCGACGTCATTGCCGCCGATGCCCACGGTCACCAGCCGGGTGCCCTTGCCGAGCGCGTTGAGCTGCGGGGCGTTGGCGCCCTGCGCCTGCCACATGTCGGCGGTGGTGGCACCGCTGCAGCTGACATCCCGGAAGGACTTCTGCCGCAGCTTCTTGGCGGTCAGCGAAGGGTAGTTGACGCTGGAGCGGGCACAGTCCCCACCGGTCTGCTGGGGGATGCCCGGCCCGGAGGTGTAGGAGTCGCCGAGGGCGACATAGCGCTCGCCGCCGGTGGCCGTCATGGCCATCGTGGGTGCGGCGGCACCGGCCGCCAGGGCCGTGGCCGCGCCGACCGCCGCCAGCGCCTTGCCGTACCGCCCGCCATTGTGGCGTACCTCTGTCACCCATGCCTCCGAGGGGTTCAGGAATTATTACCGGCCAGTCAGGTTCGCGGTGCGGCGGCCCCCTGTCAATCTCATCAGCCACCGCTGTGTCGTCCGTTACGCCATTTCCAGGGCTTGCTGAGCCGCCCTCACAAACGCCTCCCGGGCCTCCTCCAGCTCGTCGGGCGAGCCCTCGCGCCGCAGCGAATCGGCCATCCGCCGGGCGGCGCCCACCACTTGCGGCGGGCCCTCCAGAACCACCGCGCCCAGCGCCCGCTGGAGCTCAAAGCGGTCCATGCCCTGGCCCTCGCCGGTGCGGCGGGCCAGCAGCCGGACCTCCGCCGCCTCCAGAAAGCGCGCATAGCTCTGCCGCCGCAGCTCCAGCACCCGGGCGGCCTGCTGGGCGTCCAGCGTCAGCCGGGCGGCGCTCCGGCTGAACCAGCCGGTGATAAAACTGCCCGCCAGGGCCGAACCGGCCGCGATCAATGCGATCCCCACCTCATTCATGGGCGCATTCTGCCGGGCCCTTCCGGGGCGCGGGTACGATCTCCGTCATGCCGCCGTCCGACCCCTGGATATCCGCTCCGATCTGCGGAAACACCCCTCGGGACGAGGCCGCCTGCCCTACGATGGACACTGGCTCAGCGGGCAGCGGGCAGCGGGCAGCGGGCAGCGGGCAGCAGGCAGCGGACGACCGGTCGGTGCTCTTCGCCGTACGCTCGGCGGCCGCCCTCCACCGGCTGCTGGACACCCTCCCGGTCTTCGCCGGTGACCGGCGCATCCGGCGGCTGTTCACCCTCGTCCCCGGCTCGGACTTCGACATCGGCGCCCTGGCGGCGATCGAGCGGGCGGGGGCCCGCACCCTGCCCTGGGCGGAAGCCTGCCGGCGCTCCTTCCGGCTGATCCTGGCGGCCAGCCCCAAGGGCGAACTCCACCGCCTGGCCGGGCCGCTGCTGCTGCTCCCCCATGGCGCGGGCTTCAACAAGACCGTACCCAAGGAGGGTTCGGACGGTCTGGCCTCCGGCCTCGACCCGGTCCACCTCCTGGTGGACGGGCAGCCCCTGGCCAGGGTGCACGCCCTGGCTCACCCCAGCCAGCTGGACCGGCTGGCCGAACACTGCCCGCCGGCCGCCGCCCGCGCCACCGTGGTGGGCGATCCCACCCTGGACCGGCTGCTGGAGTCGGCAGCGCTGCGCGAGGACTACCGGGCGGCACTGGGCACCGGCGGACGCCGGCTGATCGTCCTCACCTCGACCTGGGGCCCCGAGTCCCTGCTGGCCGCCCGGCCGGGGCTGCCCGCCCGGCTGGCCGCCGAACTGCCCTATGACGGCTACCAGTTGGCGCTGGTCGTACACCCCAATGAATACAGCGCGACCGGCGGCTTCGACCTCGCCCAGGAGCTGGCCCCGGCACTGGGCGCCGGGATGGTGCTGGCGCGGCCCCATGAGGAGTGGGCGGCGCTTCTGGTGGCGGCGGACGCGGTGATCACCGACCATGGCTCCACCGCGCTCTATGCGGCGGCCCTGGACCGCCCGGTGCTCACGGCGGCGGACGGCGGCCCGGAGCTGATACCGGGCAGCCCCATGGACCGGCTGCTCACCCACAGCCCCCGTCTGGCCGGGCGGGAGAGCATCGACGCGGCGCTCCACGCCCACCGCCCGGGGAGCGCACGCTCCCTGGTCCAGGAGGCGTTCGCGGAACAAGGGCGCGCGCTTGAGCTGTTGCGCCGGGAGGTCTACGCCCAGCTGGGTCTGACCCCGCCGCCCGGACCGGTGACCGCCGCGCCGCTGCCCAGGCCGGGCCCCCCGCCCCAACGCCCCTCCGCCTTCGCGGTACGCACCCACCGGCAGGGCGACGAGGTGCGCGTGGAGCGCTTCGCCGCCCATCTGGCCCCGCCCGCCCAGCACTTGGCCGCCGAATACGGGTCGGCCGGTGAACGCGCCACGCACAGCGCCGGGTTGCTCTATCTACGGGCAGGCGCGGCACCGGCCGCGGAGCAGGGCACCGGCTGGACGGTGGACGGCTGGACCCGCCGCATCCTGGCCGAGCGCCCCGCCTGCCGGATGGCCGCGGTCATCCTCCCCTCCGGGGAGTGCGTGGCCCGCCCGCGCGGGGCCGGGCTGTTCTCGGTACGGACCGAGCCCCGCCGTGAGCCGGACGGACGGCTGGTGTTCCCTGACCCGGCGGCAGCACTGTCCGCGGTCTACGCGGCCGCCGACCGCCTGCCGGGTGACCTCACCTGCGGCATCGGCGGCCATGGCCACCGGGTCCGGGTACGTCCCGCTTCGGCGCGGGAAGCGGGACGGCTGCTCCGCTGACCGCCGCCCTGCTGGTCCGGTGCGGGATGTCACCCGGTGCGGCCGCCACCGCGAGGCGGTCTCCGGCACAACGGCGGCGGTACGCACCGCAGATGGAACGGTGCGCGGCAGCGCGCACCACGGCTACCGCACCTTCGAGGGCATCCCTGTGCCGCGCCGCCGGTGGGCGCCCCCGCGGCCCGTCGCCCGCCGGCGTGGGCGTACTGGACGCCACGCGGCCGCTTGCAGCCCACTGCCACCGGCGCGGGGCAGTCCTTTGACGCGCGTCCACCGCGATCAGGACCCCGAGCAGCCCGGCTGGTTCCAGTACGCCATCGGCCCCAACTACCGTCAGGCATACGGCTACCGCCCCGAAAGCAGGAGCAGCGAAGTGCACCAGCTCACCTACGCCGACATCAAGGCCGCCACCGACCGCGTCTCCGGACGCATCCGCCCCGTCGTCCTCGCCCGGGCCGACCCGGGCGCCCACCCCGACCCCGACGATCCGGCCGCCGGGGACCGCGAGGTGTGGCTGGCCATGGAATTCATGCAGCACACCGGCTCGTTCAAGGCCCGCGGTGCGCAGAACTTCATCCAGGCCCACCGCGAGGCGGGCGCCCTCCCCGACGCCGGGGTGACCATCGCCTCCGGCGGCAACGCCGGACTGGCCTGCGCGTGGGCCGCCCAGCAGCAGGGCGTGCGCGCCACGGTGTTTCTCCCCGAGACCGCTCCGGCGGTGAAGGTGGCCAAGCTCCGCGGCTACGACGCCGAGGTCCGCCTGGTGGGCGCGCAGTACGCCGAGGCACTCGCGGCGTGCGAGGAGTTCGCCGCCGCCACCGGCGCGCTTGCCTCACACGCCTATGACCACCCGCTGATCGCGGCCGGTGCGGGCACCCTGTTGGAGGAGATCCACCAGCGGATCCCCGGCCTGGACGCCGTGGTGGTCGCGGTCGGCGGCGGCGGTCTGTTCGCCGGGGTCGCCACCGCCGCCCGGCACCATGGCATCCGCACGGTGGCGGTCGAGCCGGAGAACTCCAGGGCACTGAACGCCGCGATCGAGGCCGGCCGCCCGGTGGATGTCACGGTGGACTCGATCGCCGCCGACTCGCTCGGCGCCCGCCGCGCCTCCGCCATGGCCCTGCATGCCGCTCAGCAGGACGGGGTCCACTCGGTGCTGGTGACGGACGACGAGATCGCCCGGGCCCGGCAGGCGCTGTGGGACCATCGCAAGGTGGCCGTCGAACACGGCGCCGCCACCGCGCTGGCCGCACTCACCGCGACCGGCCGGCCCGTCGCCGGCAGCGGGGAGAAGGTCTGCGTGGTGCTGTGCGGGGCCAACACCGACCCGTCCGATCTGGTGCCCCGGCCCACTGGGGGCCACAATCGTTCCGCGACATAACCGACACCCTCAGTGCCCCGCCTCTTACTCTGGTGGCGACCGGGAGACACCGCTGTGACCACGCCCGCATCCGAACTGCCCGTAGCAGGGTCGTCGTTCGACCTGCCGACGCCGGACGGCGCCGCGGACTGCTATCTGGCGCATCCCGCCGACGGGGGCGCGTACCCGGGTGTGCTGATGTACACCGATGCCTTCGGGCTGCGTCCCCGGACCCGGGAGATGGCGGACCGGCTCGCCGCCTTCGGTTATGCGGTCCTGGTGCCCAATGTCTTCCACCGCCGAGGGCGTGCGCCCGTGGTCGAGCTCCCCGGCTTCATCGGCGACGAGGAGCGCCCGGTGCTCTTCAAGTCGCTGATGCCGCTGGTGCGTTCGCTCACCCCCGAGGTGGTGACCCGGGACGCGGGCGCCTACCTTGACTGGCTCGCCGCCTCTCCCCTGGTCGCCGAGGGGCCGTTCGGTGTCATCGGCTACTGCATGGGCGCGGTCCTGACGATGCGCACCGCCGCGGCACGGCCCGGACAGGTCGTGGCGGGCGGCTGCTTCCACGGCGGGAACCTGGTCACGGACTCACCGGACAGCCCTCATCTGCTGGCCGGCCGCATCCGCGCGGAGCTCTACTTCGGCCATGCGGACCAGGACCGCTCGATGACGCCCCAGCAGATCGCCACCCTGGACCGGACGCTGACCGAGGCCGGGGTCCCCTTCCACAGCGAGGTCTACCGGGGCGCGCACCACGGCTACACCGCCAAGGACGCCTCGCCGTACGACGCGGCAGCGGACGCCCGCCACCTGCACGCCCTGGTACGACTGCTCCGCCGAACCCTCCCCATGTAACGCACGCGCCTCACCAGGGGCGCGGGGAACTGCGCGACCAACCACCCACAGCCCGCGGCCGAACGACGACAGCCCCAGGCAGACGCCACCCCACCACCGCGAACTCACACCCCCCGCAACGCCCCACACCGCTCCCGCACCGCCCGGGCCGCCGCCCGGCGCTCGTGAGCCTCTTCCGCGTCCCCCGCGTCCTCCGCCAGTCCGGCGAGTGCGTCCAGCACCCTCGCCTCGTCGAAGCCCGAGCCGCGGGCACGCGCGGCCGTCAGGGCCGCCGCGCAGAGGTGGTACGCCTCCTCCCGCCGCCCCAAACTCCGCAGCACCAGGGCGAGTTCAAAGCCCGTACGGGCGGTCATCCGCTCGCGCCCCAGCTCGCGGGCGGCCCGGTGCGCCTCGGTCAGCAGTTCGGCGGCCCGGATAAACTCCCCCAGGGCGGCCGCCGCCTGCCCCAGCCGGTGGGTCTGCAGCATTTCGCCGTAGCGGTTGCCGATGGCCCGGTGGACGGTCCGGGACTCCTCGAAGTCCCGGGCGGCGCCCGCCCAGTCACCCCGTACCGACCGCAGCATGCCGCGGAACTCCGTCACGGAGGCGGCCAGTTTGCGCTCGTTATCGGAATCACCCAGTGCCTGCCGGGCGTTGACCGCGGCCTCGATCTCCTCTGCGGCCTCCGCGAAGCGGCCCCGTTCCCACAGCGGCCGGGCGAGCTGGCAGCGCATCCGTACCAGGGCGGCCGGATGTCCCGCGCGCCGGGCCGCGTCCCGTCCGGTGCGGAAGGCGTCGATGACATCGGCATGGTGCGGATGGTCCAGATAGTGGGTCCACAGCGGCTCGCAGAACGCCCACGCCTCGTAGTCCAGTTGCTGCGCATGGGCGAGGGTGACACAGCCGTGGAGGACATGCCGCTCGGTCTCCAGCCAGTCATGGGCCGCCGCCTTTCCGGTGAGCTCCACATCGGGGGCGGCCGGGAGGGCCGGGACCGGGGCGGCCAGGGTGAGGCGGGCGCCCGCGGCCAGGGCGTCGGCCCGCTGAGCCTGCCGCAGATACCAGAGCACCATGCTCCGGCGCGCCTCCGCATGCTCCCGCGCGCCCCCGTCCCGTAGCGCACAACGCCTGGCATGGGCGCGCAGCAGCTCATGCAGGCGCACCCGGCCGTCCCGGAACTGCACCAGCCCGGCCCGCTCCAGGGCGTCCAGCGCCTCCTCGGCCGCGTCCGGGCCCCGGCCCAGAAGGGCGGCCGCGCCCTGCGGGGACAGCGAGGGGCCGGGGTGCTGCGGGAGCAGCCGGTAGAGCAGCGCGGACTGCGGGTCCAGCTGCCGGTAGGCGGCGTCCCAGACCTTCTCCACGGGCGCCCCCTCCAGTTCGGCGGTGAGGCTGTCCAGCAGCCGGGCGAGCGGACGGCGCGGATGGCTGCGCATCAGGCGGCCGGCCACCCGCAGGGCGGCGGGCAGTCCGGAACACATCCGGACAAAGCCGAGCACCGCCTCCGGTTCGGCGGCCGGACGCCGGTCCTGGTCACCGATGATGCGGTGCAGCAGTTCGGTGGCATGCTCCTCGGACAGCGGATCCAGCGGCAGCTCCAGCGCCGCCCCGCCCTCCAGGTCGTACAGCGGGCCATGACTGGCCACGATCACCACGCTCTCCCCGGAGGCGGGGAGCAGGGGCTGCAGCTCGGTGCCATAGCGGACGTTGTCCACCACGATGACCGGCCGTTTCTCTCTGGTCTGCTGCCAGAACTGCCGCTGGCGCGCCTTGGGGGCGCTCTCCAGGCAGTCGCCGGCCACCCCGAGCGAGAGCAGCAGCTGGCCCTGGGCGTCGATGGGGTCCACCACTCCCTCGCGCCGCAGGTCGTCCAGGTCGAGCAGGAGGACATGGCGGCGGCTGCCGGATAACTCCCTGGCGATGCGGAAGGCCAGCTCGGTCTTCCCGGTGCCGCCCGGGCCGCTGAGCGCGATCACCAGCGGACGGTGCGGTTCGCGCCACTCGGCGGCGGCCCGCAGGGCGCGCTGCCGCTCCTGCTCGCGGTTGACGAAGTTGGCGATGTCCGGCGGCAGTTGATACGTCATGCCCTGCTCTCCCCCCTCGGCCATGGGCCAACTCTATGTCCCGGACGGCCCGGCCTGCGGGGGTTGCCGAGATCACACAGGCTTAAGTGGATTCTCAAAATCCAATTAGCTAGCGTAAAGATGTGCGACTGAACAAGAGCACGGACATCGCCCTCCGTATCGCCATGCGGCTTGCGGTGACCGCCCCCGACGAGGCACCCACCACCCGGGAGGTGGCGGAGGCCATGGCGGTGCCGTACACCCATGCCGCCAAGGTGGTCAGCCGCCTTCAGCACCTGGGAGTGGTAGAGGCCCGCCGGGGCCGGGGCGGCGGACTGAGCCTGACCCCCGCCGGGCGCACCGGTTCGCTGGGCCACCTGGTCCGGGAGCTGGAGGGCGTCGGCGATGTGGTCGGCTGCGAGGACGACCCGCCCTGCCCGCTGCGGGCCGCCTGCCGGCTGCGCGGTGCGCTGCGCAGTGCCCAGGAGGCGTTCTTCGCCGCCCTCGACCCGCTGTCCGTCGGCGACCTGGTGGAGTCGCCCACCGGGCCGGTGCTGCTCAGCCTGGGAAGCCGCTGACCGACATGGCCGCCCGATGAGGGCGGCTTTTCCATGGCCAATTTTTTATGGCCGAAAATACGCATCCGGGATGCATATTAAGGAGATCGCCGATGCTGTCCGAGAAGTCCGCCGAGCTGGTCCGCGCCACCCTGCCCGCCGTCGGCGGGGCCATCGGCGAGATCACCTCGCTCTTCTACGACAAGCTTTTCCAGGCCCATCCCGAGCTGGAGCGGGACCTGTTCAACCGGGGTAACCAGGCCACCGGCAGCCAGCAGCAGGCCCTGGCCGGGGCGGTCGCCGCCTTCGCGGTGATGCTGGTCGAGCACCCGGACCGGCGTCCCGACGCGATGCTCTCCCGGATCGCCCATAAGCACGCCTCGCTGGGCATCGTCCCCGAGCAGTACCCGATCGTCCACCAGCACCTGTTCGCCGCCATCGCCGAGGTGCTGGGCGAGGCGGTCACCCCCGAGGTGGCCGCCGCCTGGGACGAGGTCTACTGGCTGCTGGCCAACGCGCTGATCGCCATCGAGGCCCGGCTCCACCAGGAGGCCGGGGCCACGCCGGGCGAGGTCTTCGCCCCCTACGAGGTGATCGGGCGCCGGGCCGAGACCGCCGAGGTGGCCACCTTCCTGGTGCGGCCGGTGGACGGCCGCCCGCTGCCCGCCGGGCGCCCGGGGCAGTATGTGTCGGTGCAGGTCGCCATGGCCGACGGGGCCCGGCAGATCCGCCAGTACAGCCTCTCCGGAAACCCGGGGAACGCCCTGCAGTTCTCGGTGAAGCGGGTCACCGGCGACCCGGCCGGTGAGGTGTCCGGCCATCTGCACGACCACACCGCGGTCGGGGACATCCTCCAGGTGAGCCACCCCTTCGGCGATGTGACCCTGGACGGCGGCGACTCCCCGGTGCTGCTGGCCTCCGCGGGCATCGGCTGCACCCCCATGATCGGCATGCTCTCCCACCTGGCCGAGACCGGCTCCGGGCGCCGGGTGATCACGGTGCACGCCGACCGCAGCGAGGCCGACCACGCCTTCCGGGCCGAGCTGGAGCAGCTCACCGCGAAGCTGGCCGACGCCGAGGCGCACATCTGGTACGAGCGTCCCGAGGGCGAGTGGCCCGCCGAGCGCACCGGCCTGGCCGACCTCTCGCGGATCGCCATACCGGAGGGCACCGTCGCCTACCTCTGCGGCCCGCTGCCCTTCCTGCGCGCGGCCCGTACCCAGCTGCTGGCCGCGGGGGTGGCCCCGGCCGATGTGCACTACGAGGTCTTCGGCCCCGACCTCTGGCTGGGCTCGGACTCCTGAGGATGCGGATGACCGGCCGGGCCCGCCAGCAGCGTGCCCGGCTCGGCGGCGGCCACCTCCACGGCCCCGGTCTTGGGGCTGCGCCGCTCCAGCCCGGCCACCCAGGAGGCCAGCCAGGACAGCAGCATGCACATGCCGATGTAGATGGGGGCGATCACCATCACCACCGGGATGAACGGCAGGTCGTAGTCCAGATTCCCGGCGATCAGCTTGCCCGCGTGCAGAAACTCCTCATAGGTGATCAGAAAGCCCAGTGAGGTGTCCTTGAGCGCCACCACCAGCTGGCTGATGATGGCCGGCAGCATGGCCCGTACCGCCTGCGGGACCAGCACATGGGTCATCACCTGGGTCTTGCGCATACCCAGCGCATAGGCCGCCTCCCGCTGGCCGCGGTCCACGGAGTCCACTCCGGTGCGGAAAACCTCGGCCAGCACCGAGCCGTTGTACAGCGTCAGCCCGGTGACCAGGGCGGTCAGCGGCTGTGCCTTGAGGGCCACAAACACAAAGAAGATCATCACCAGCACCGGCATGGCCCGGAAGAACTCCACCAGCACGGTGGCCGTCCAGCGCACCGGGCGGTGGTCGGACAGCCGCCCGCAGGCCAGCACGGTGCCCAGGGCCAGGGCCAGCACCGCGGCGAAGGCGAAGGCCTTGAGGGTGTTGCCCAGGCCGCGCAGCAGCAGCTCCTGGATGCCGGTGTATTCGAAGGGCGTCCACTTGGCGGCGGTGAACTGCCCGGTGGCGAACAGCAGATGGACGGCCCAGCCGAGCAGCGCCAGGATGGCGGCCCCGGCCGCCAGGGAGTAGAGCAGCTGCCGGCGGCGGGCCCGCGGGCCGGGGATGTCATAGAGCGCGGTGCTCACCGGGCCACCCCATAGCGGCTCTCCAGCACATTGAAAATGCCGCTGATGGCCAGGGTGATCACCAGATAGCCCACCGCGATCCAGACAAAGCTCCAGATGGCGCTGTAGCCCAGCTCCCCCAGGGACTTATAGGTGCCGAGCAGTTCGGTGACGCTGAACGACCCGGCGATCGCGGAGTTCTTGGCCAGGGCGATCAGGGTGGAGCCAATGGGCGGGATCACCGAACGGAACGCCTGCGGCAGCACAATGGCACCCAGCGTCTGGCCGAAGGTCATGCCCAGGCTGCGGGCCGCCTCGCCCTGGCCGGTGGGCACCGTATTGATGCCGGAGCGGATCGCCTCACAGATGAAGGCCGAGGTGTAGCAGCCCAGAGCCAGCACCGCGAACAGCTGGAAGGGCAGCACCAGGCCGAACCGGGGCAGTCCCAGCAGCACCGCGAAGAACAGCAGCGTCAAAGGGGTGTTGCGCAGCACCATCACCCAGGCGGTGCCGAAGGCCCGCAGCGGGGCCACCGGGGCGACCCGGAAGGAGGCCATCACCAGTCCCAGCGCCAGCGCCAACGCGCTGGAGAAGACGGTGAGTTCGACGGTGCCCAGGAAACCCTCGGCATAGAGCGGGAAGTTGTCGGTCAGTACATTCACGGTGCGGTGCTCCCGGTGCCATAGCGATCGACGGCGGGCGGGCGGGGGGCGGGCACCCCGGACAGGCCCAGGGTGGCGTCATAGGCCTTCTTCCAGTCGCCGTCGCGTTCATGGGTCTCGATGGCGTCGTCCAGGGCCAGGCGCAGCGCGGTGTCGGCGCGCGGTACACCGATGCCATAGGGCTCCTTGGAGAACGGCCGGCCCACCACCTTCAGTTCGTCGGGGGCCTTGGCGGCGAAGCCCAGCAGGATGGTGTCGTCGGTGGTGACGGCGGCCACCTGGAGGCTGAGCAGGTTGTCCACGCAGATCGAGTAGGTGTCATAGGCCACCGCCTGGGCCTTGGGGTAGTCGCGCCGGATGCGCATCAGCGGGGTGGAGCCGGTGGCCGAGCAGACCCGTTTGCCGGCCAGGTCCGCCGGGCCGTTGATGCCCTGCTCGTTCTTGCGCACCAGCAGCGACTGCCCGGCCAGGTAGTAGGGGCCGGCGAAGCCGACCTGCCGCTTGCGCAGATCGTTGATGGTGTAGGTGCCCACGTAGTAGTCGATCTGGCCGTTCTGCAGGGCGGTTTCGCGGTTGGCGGAGGCAATGGTGGTAAAGACCACGGTCTTTGGGTCGAAGCCCAGGGAGGCGGCCATCATCCTGGCGATCTCGATGTCGAAGCCGGAGTAGGTGCCGGTGGCGGGGTCCTTCTCACCCAGGTAGGGCTGGTCCTCCTTGGCGCCGACCACCAGATGGCCGCGGGCCCGGGCCCGGCGCCAGGTGGGCGAGGCGGTGAGGTCCACCCCGGTGGCCACCCGGTAGACCGGGAGGCTGCCCGGCCTGGGGCCCTTGACCGGGGGGCTGCCCGGTTTGCCGCAGGCGCCGCCGAGCAGGGCCAGGACGGTCAGGGCGAGGGCGGTGAGGCGGCGTCTCATCTGAAGTACGCTCCCCGCTCAGTGCTTGAGGATCTTGGAGAGGAAGTCCCTGGCCCGCTCGCTCTCGGGGGCGGTGAAGAACTCCTCCGGGGAGCGGTCCTCCACGATCCGGCCGTCGGCCATGAACACCACGCGGTTGGCGGCGGAGCGGGCGAAGCCCATCTCATGGGTGACCACCACCATGGTCATGCCGTCCCGGGCGAGTTGCCGCATCACCTCCAGCACCTCATTGATCATCTCCGGGTCCAGGGCCGAGGTGGGCTCGTCGAACAGCAGCGCCTGGGGGTCCATGGCCAGCGCCCGGGCGATGGCCACCCGCTGCTGCTGGCCGCCGGAGAGCTGCGCCGGATATTTCTCCGCATGCGCCAGCAGCCCCACCCGTTCCAGGAGTTCACGGGAGCGCCGGTCGGCCTCCTCCCGGCCGCGGCCGCGCACCTTGATCTGGGCGAGGGAGACATTGGCCAGCACGGTCTTATGGGCGAAGAGGTTGAAGGACTGGAAGACCATGCCCACTTCGGCCCGCAGCCTGGCCAGTTCCCGGCCCTCCTCGGGCAGCGGCCGCCCGGCCAGGGTGATGGTGCCGGAATCCACCGGCTCCAGACGGTTGATGGTGCGGCACAGAGTTGACTTCCCGGAACCGGAGGGCCCGATGACCACCACCACCTCACCCCGGCCGACGGTGAGGCTGATGTCCTTGAGCACATGTACGGGGCCGTAGTGCTTGTTGACGTCCCGCAGTTCGATCAGTGGCTCCACGGCCATGCTCAGTCCCACTCACTCTCGGCGTCCGCCCTCTCGCGGCCGGAGCAAACTATCCGTCCTATTACGGGACTTCACCGGTGACACGCCTGGAAGAGGGATAAATCGCCATTTGCTCCAGGCCGTTCCTAGGTACACAGACCGAGCCTGGGTACCTAGCCTGTGAGAACAGGTCAGGGGGACATCGGGGAAGGGGGCCCTGGGTGGGCGACGGCAGGCCCGTATATCTGCGCATCGCGGACGACCTGCGGCGGCGTATCGACGAGGGCTCGCTGGCGGTGGGCGCCCGCATCCCCTCGCGCTCCGAGCTCAAACGGGCCTATGCGGCCAGCGACCAGACCGTGGACCGGGCGGTACGGGTGCTCAAGGCCGCCGGATACGCGGAGGGCCAGTTCGGGCGCGGGGTGTTTGTCACCGACCGGGCGCCCCTGGGCACCCTGTTGCGCTCCACCGGCGCGGTGGACTCCCCCTTCGCCGCCGAGATCCTGGCCTACCAGCCCTGGGAACGGCCGGCCTTCCCCCGGGAGACGGTGCTGACCTGGGAGGCGTCCTCCGGCGAGACGCCCGCCCCGGAGCCGGTGGCCCGCCGGCTGGGCATCGCACCGGGCGAGCCGGTGCTGCGTACCGAGTACGAGTACCTGGCCGACCGGCATCCGGTGCAGCTGGCCACCAGCTGGGAGCCGCTGTCGGTCACCGAGGGCACCGATGTCTGCCACCCGGAGCGCGGACCGTATGCCCGGCGCGGGGTGCGTGGCCGCCTGGCGGCCATCGGCATCCGGGTGGTACGGGCCCGGGAGCTGGTCGGCTCCCGGCCGGCCACCACCCCGGAGGCGGAGGCCCTGGGCTGCGCGGCGGGCCAGTGCGTCACGGTGGTCGAACGCACCCACTTCGATGGCGCCGACCGGGCGGTGGAGACCTCGGACATCGTGGTCCGGGCCGACCGCTGGCGCCTGGAGTACACCATTCCCTTTACCGGTTGAGCATCCGGCCCCGGTGCGCCCCGCCGTCCCGGGTCAGCTCTCGGCGATCTCCGCATACAGCTGGGACAGCTGTGGCGCACCGTCCTCCGCCCACTGGTGGCCGGCCGCCGCCACATCGAGCTCCCGCCCATTGGCCAGGCGGACAAACGGCTGCCCGTCCGGCCACAGTTGCCAGGCCGCGCCCGCCACCCGCCGGACCACCACCGTGCCCAGATAGAGACCGGCGTCATTGCCGAGCCAGGACTGCAGTTCCTCGTCCTCCCGCCAGCGCGGCTGCAACTGGTCCAGCGCCTCAAGGGACGACGGCGAGTCATCGAGCACCACCCCGACCGACTCCGCCTGCGCACGCAGCAGTTCGCACTCAGAGAGCAGCCCCGCCAGTCCCTGCGCGTCCCGGTCGCCGGTGCCGCCACCCGCCCCGGGCGCCGCCGAGCCATGCCGCCTGCGCCAGCCGTCCAAAAAGGGAATGTTCATACCGGCAAGGATCGCACTCACGCGGATGGCCCCACCACCGGCGCGCGGCGGAGTATCCGCAGAGCGGCCTCCTTGACGTTGCCCGGATGTCTCCCTACCTTCATCCCGCCACTGTCCGAGCGGCGAACGCGGGAGGCCTGACCGGCATGCTCAAGGCACTGACGCAGGGGGCGAAACGGCACAGACGGTGGCCCGTCAAGGCGGTGATCGCGGCGCTCGGCGCCTGCGCATGCGCCCTGGCGAACGCCCCCGCGCTCGCCGCTTCCGGTGAACTCCGGCCAGAGCCGCTCCCTTTGGAGCGGCTCTTCGACAATACGGCGGTCAGCGATGACGCCCGCCCGGCCGCCGCGGACTTCGACGGGGCGGGCGGCTCCTTCTCCGCCCAGGACCTCAAAGCCGCCGGCTGGACCCCCGGCCGGGCGCTGCGCCTGGACGGCACCACACTGCGCTGGCCGCGCACCGGCGGCGGACGGCCGGACAATGTACGGGCCGCCGGGCAGCCGGTGCGGCTGACCGGGCGCGGTACGGCGCTGACCTTCCTGGTGGCGGGCAGCGGCAAGGCGACCGGCGGCGAGGGGACGGTGCGCTACCGGGACGGCTCCCACAGCGGCTACCGGCTGACCGCGCCCGACTGGCGGCACGGCACCCCGGCCACCAGGGCGGTGGCCCTCCCCCACCTCAACTCCCCTGCCGGGCAACGCCGGCAGACCGTACGGCTGTATGCGGTGACGGTGCCGCTGGCCCCCGGCCGGGACACCGAATCGGTGGTGCTGCCCCGCGCCCTTGGCCTCCACCTCTTCGCCCTGGGCCTGCGCGCCCCCACCGAGGGATGGACCGGCAGCTGGTCGGCGCCCGTCTCCGGCTACACCACGGTGGGCCCCTGGCGGGACCGTACCCTGCGGCTGGTGGTGCACAGCAGCACCGGCGGGCCACGGACCCGGATCCGGCTGGAGAACACCTTCGCCGGGCATCCGGTGCGGATCGGGCGGGCCACGGTGGCCCTGCAGGGCCGGGGCGCGGCGGCGGACGGACGTCCCAGGGCACTGGCCTTCGGCGGCCGTAGCCAGACCGAACTGGCCGCCGGCGCCCAGCAGTTGAGCGACCCGGTGGGGCTGCGGGTGCCGCCGGACACCAATCTGCTGGTGAGCCTGTATCTTCCCGGCACGGTAAGGGAATTGCCGCTGCACAGTTACACCACCGGCCAGCGCTCGTATCTCACCGCGGACGGCGGCGGCGACCGCACCGGCGACAGCACGGCCGGTGCCTTCACCGGCAACCTGTCCACCTGGCCGCTGCTGACCGGGGTGGATGTGGCCGGCGGGGCCGGGTCGGTGGTGGCCCTGGGCGACTCCATCACCGACGGCGAACGCTCCACCCCGGAGGCCAATGTGCGCTGGCCGGACCTGCTGGCCCGGCGGCTGCGCGAGCAGAACGCCCAGGATGGGGTACCGGAGCTGGGCGTGCTCAACAGCGGCATCTCCGGCAACCAGGTGGTGGCCGACCGCTACCCCGGCGAGGGGACCGGCGGCTCGCTCGCCGGAGTGAGCGCCGGACACCGGCTGGAGCGGGACGTACTGGCCCAGACCTCGGCCCGGAGCGTGATCGTCTTCGAGGGCGTCAATGACATCCGGACCTCCACCACCGCCGCCCAGGTGATCGCCGGACTGCACGCCATCGCGGAACGGGCGCATGCCCGGGGCCTGCGGGTGATCCTGGCGACCATCGCGCCCTGCGGGGGCTTCCATGACTGCACCCGGCAGGCCGAGGAAAAGCGGCTGGCGATCAACCGGGACATCCGGGCCCACAGCGGTGCCTGGGACGCGGTCTTCGACTTCGACGCCGCCATCCGTGACCCGGAACGGCCGGACCGGATGCTGCCGCGCTATGACGGCGGGGACCATCTGCATCCCAATGACGCGGGGATGCGGATGTTCACGGAGGCGGTCGATCCGCGGGAGCTGGTTTAGCGGGGTGCGGCGTTGCCCTGCCCCGCGCCCCCGAGGGGGCGCGGGGAGCCGCATGGCCGGCCCGCGGCCGACAGCCGTCGGACCGGCGAGTTGTTGCGGTCAGGACGTTGGTGATGTGAGTTGTCGGCAGATCAGCCGGTGAGCGAGTTGCGCCGTCGCGAGCAGGTCCTCGCGAGCCGTATCGACGTTGGATCGCGCTGACAATCCGTGCCAGACACATTGGATGAGCCCGGTCAGGACCGCCGCGTTGGTGCCCGCGGCCAGTTCCCCGTCCTTGATCGCTCGTTCGATGCGCACCAGGAGGGCCTGCTCGTTCGAGCTGTGCAACTCGGCGACATAGGCGCTGGTGTCGAGCGTGCTCGTGCTGTCGGTCATCACGGCGCTGCTGATGAGACATCCGGGGTGTGTGTCGCTTGGCTGGGTGAACTCGTGGACCGAGTCGATGAGGATGCGTTCGATGACCGTCCGGATGTCCTTCTCGGCGACAGCCTGCTGGTAGATCTCGCGGTAACGCTCGGCGTAGGTCCGCACCGCTTCCTCGAACAGTCCGGCCTTGCTGCCGAAGGCGGCGTAGAGGCTGGAGGTGGAAAGCCCGAGGGTGGCGGCCAGGGTGCGGGTCGAGGTGCCGGAGTAGCCGCGTCGCCAGAAGAGGCGAGCGGCATCAAGGACCGCACGGTCGCGGTCGAAGGCTCGGGGGCGTCCACGGCTGCGTTCGATCACGCTTGCATTGTAGATCGTTCGCTCCATAATAGATTTATGGAGCGAACGATTCAGAAAAAGCTGTCGGTCGGCGGGGACAGCTGGGTCACGGTTGATGTGTACGGGGAGCCGGATGCTCCGGGCCTCGTCGTCGTCCCGGGCGTCATGAGCGATGCGCATACGTGGCGCCATGTGGCGGGCGCCATCGACGCTTGGCCCTCGGTGGTAGTCGTGAACCGTCGCGGCCGCGCCCCCTCGGGACCGTTGACCGACCCGTACTCGCTGCGGACAGAGGTTGAGGACCTCGGCGTGGTCCTTGACGAGTTCGACAGCACAAGGGCTCTCTTCGGCTGGAGCTACGGCGGCCTGATCACCTTGCTGACCGCCAACGATCGCCCGATTCACCAGGTGATCGCCTATGAGCCGGTGATGCAGCCGTTCGGACGCCATGCATTGCCGGACCTGAAGACGGCAGCGGAGACGGCGGACTGGGATCGCTGCGTCGAGATCGTCAATCGCCGGATCTCCGGCTTCTCCGCAGCATATGTCGAGAACCTTCGGGCCGATCCTGACAGTTGGGCGATACTACGTCGCTTGAGCGAACCGCTGTACGCCGAACTCGGCGCGCTCAACGCGACACCGCCTCCGGATCTGATGGCACAGCAGGCAGCTCAAGTCGACCTGATCATCGGCCGGCGCAATCGCGGAACGGCCCCCTACGGAACGTCGTTCGACCATGTGCGGCAGCACATTGCTCACGCCGGAGTCCACGAACTTCCCGGCCAGGGCCACCTGGCTCACCTTCAGGCGCCGGCGGAGCTTGGCCGCCTGCTCAACGACCTCGCCGCCATCTGATGGGCACCCAGGCCAACGCGCCGCACTCCGATGAGGGCCGCAGGCAACTTGTCGAGCGATGCATCTCACGTCCCCTTGGCCTGCACGACCGGTCCTCCACCCCCCACCGTCAACCCACAGCAAACACCGGGCGAAGGCCACACCGGGCCCACTGCGAGCCGGCGCACCGTACCCGGCACCTCGCCCATCTCGGTCCGAGCAGACGACGATGCACCGACCCCGACGGACACACCACGCGGAAACCACGCACAACTCCGCGATCGACGGGCATGCCCGTCTCGCCTACACCGAGCCCTTGCCGGATGAGAGAGCCCCGACGGCGATTGCATTCCTGCACCGAGCCAGGGCGGCTCGGCTCGACAGGTCAACCGGCATCGGCGGACCACGGCGTCGCCGGCAAAACCGTTCGCCCCGCATTGTCGGTGTGGGCAGAATCAGTCGGTGCACATGCCTCCGCTGCTGGCCGCCGTTGAGCGCGGCGACGACCGTACGGTGTTCGACCTCCTGGACGAGGTACCGGAAGACGAGCTCACCGGCGACGACGGCGTCACCCTGCTGGCCGCCGCCGCCTACGCCGGCCGCCACGAGGTCGTCTCGCGGCTTGTCGAGGACGGCGTCGATGTGACCCGCCCCTGGGCGGCCGGCCTCGATCCGGTGACGTGGGCGGCCGAGCGTGGCGCGTACTGGGTGCTGAACTCCCTGTTGATCCGGAGCGGAGACCCGTTGAGCGCAGACAGCCCACACCGCCGGGCCCTGCGCGTGGCCCAGGCCGCGATCGACTCCGAGGCCGCATGGGTTCCCGGGCCGCCGCCCGCTCACCGGGCGATCGTCAGCCGTCTGGAGGCCGCTCTCGGCATCCACCGCTCGCCGGACGAGCTGATGGCCCGTGCTCTGGTCCACGCCCGGCCCGACCACGACGACTGGTTCGAGTCGCTCCACCAGCTGGGATGCCGCGTTGGTACTGACCAAGAGCTCTTCCAATGGGCGTGTGCGGTCGCCGGCGATCCGTCCTCGCTCGCCCGCAGGCGCTTCGGGCTCGAGGCACTCAAGTTCCTGGGCTTCGGAATGACCCGCCGACCGACCAGGAGTTGGCGGGAGAGCCCGTCGAGGAGTTGCCGTTCACCCAGGAGGCGGCCGAGTTCCTGCGCCCGTTGCTGAACACCGAGCAGGACCCTCACGCCCTGCGCACGGTCATCGCCGCCTTCACCTCTTACTGCTCCGCCGAGGAGGTCCGGGCCATCCTGGTCCATGCCGACCACACCGACCCCGGGGTCCGCCACTGTGTTGCCTCGGGACTCGCCTCCTACTACCGCTTTGTCACGGCCGACCACCCGGACGTCGTGGCGACCCTCCTCCGTCTGGCCGAGGATCCGCTGCCCGAGACTCGGGTGACTGCGCTGTACGCGTTCACCAGGTCGCCCATCGACGCGCCCGAACTGCGCGGCGTACTGGCGGCCCACCTCGCTGACCAGCACCTCGACGCCAGGATCGAAGCTGCTGCCGCACTGGCCCTGCGCGACGACGAGCGCGGCCTGTCCGCGCTCGACGAAATCCGCTGCGGTATCAAGAACCACCGCAGCCCTGGCGCGGGACGGCTCAACGACATCAACCACTTGTTGCGCGCCTGAACCTTGGAGCCGCTCAGCCGTCGGAACGCGTGCGCGGCCGGGGCGCGTTTCTGGCCGTGGCTCCAGCCGGACAGGGGCCGGTTCGGGCCGGCTGGTGGCTCGTCACGCCGGCGGCGACGCGGACCTGGGCGTGCTTGTACGGGGAGAAGTTGTCCGGCACCACGTCCAGTTTTCTCCCCAGGCCAGCGGGCGCGCAGGGCCTTGAGGAGGCCGAGGAACTCCCGCCACCGCTTGCGCGGCCGGATGCGGTAGTACAGCTTGCCGGTGGCCAGATCAAGGGCAGCGAGCATGTGCCGCACGCCGCCGTAGCGGTCCCAGGTGGCCCGCAGCCGACGCGGACGCCTCACCGGCCCGCACGCCTTGCCCTTGCGAGGCATGAGGTTCAGCGGTCCGAACTCGTCGGCGCATATCACCCGTCCGTCGGCGGGCGGGGTGTTGTACAGCGCCAGGACGCGGTGCATCTTGGCGATGAACTGCGGGTCGGTGGGGACTGCGGGTCGGTGGATGCCTTCCACGTGTGGTGGTCTTCCAGGACACTTTGCCGGCGCGCAGGGTCCGGCGCAGTGTCTCCCGGCTGATGGCCGCCGTCACCTTCTGCTTGCCGAGGTGGTCGGCGAGCTTGCTCGGCTCCACCTCCAAGGTCAGGTCTTCGAGACCTGAAGGTCCACGACAACCGGCGCATGATCCGACGCGCCCTTGCCCTTGCGCTCCTCACGGTCCACATAGGCGTCCTTGACCGCGCCCGCGAAGGGGGCGTTGCCATAGACCAGATCGATCCGCATGCCCCTGTTCTTGGGGAAGCAGAGCTGGCGGTAGTCCCAGTAGGTGTAGGGACGGTCGTACTTCAGGGGGCGGGGCAGAACGTCCGACAGGCCCGCGTCCCGCAGCGCGGCCAGCGCGGCGCGCTCGGCGGGCGTGACATGGGTGGCGCCCTCGAAGACGGCGGGATCGAAGACATCCTCGTCGGTGGGGGCGATATTGAAGTCGCCCAGCACCGCGAAGGGGCGCTCCCCGGCCGCGTCCGGCACCACCGCGTTGCGCAGGGCCTCCAGCCAGTGCAGCTTGTAGCCGTAGTGGTCGTGGCCGACCTCACGGCCGTTGGGCACATACACCGACCACAGCCGCACCCCGCCGCAGTCCGCGGAGATGGCCCGGGGCTCCTGCACCCCCTCGTACTCCGGGCCGCCGGGCAGCCCGGTGACCACATTCTCCAGCCCGACCCGGGAGACCAGCGCCACGCCGTTCCACCGGCCGGTGGCGTTGACGGCGGACTCATAGCCCAGCTCGCGCAGCTCACCGGCGGGGAACTGCTCGGCGGTGCACTTGGTCTCCTGTATGCACAGCACATCCGTGCCGCTGCCCTCCAGCCAGGCCAGCAGCCGGGGCAGGCGGGCGGTGATCGAGTTCACATTCCAGGTGGCGATGCGCATGACCGCCACCCTAACGGTGGGGTCGGACAGTCACAGTTCCATGCCGTCCCCGGGGGCCAGCCGCAGGTGCTCCGCTCCGGAGGTGCCGCCCGGTCCGTCCGGGCCCAGCATCCGGTCGTACACCGGCCGGGCCAGGTCGCTCAGCAGCCCGTCATGGATGTCGATGGCCCGCCGGGGCTTCAACTCCCGTACATAGTCGATGACTTCGGAGACCTTGTTCCAGGGGGCCATCACCGGCACCAGCAGGGTGTCCACCGGCTGCCCCGGCACGGTCAGCGCGTCACCGGGGTGGAACAGCGAACCGTCCACCAGGTAACCGACATTGGTGATCCTCGGCAGGTCCGGATGAATCACGGCGTGCAGTTGACCGTGCACCTGGACGTCGAATCCGGCGGCGGTGAAGGTGTCGCCCTCGCCGACGATATGCACCCGGCCCGGGAAGGCCGCCGAGATCTGCTCGGCGACGCTGCGCAGGGTCCACAGTTCGGCGGCCGGATTGACCTCCAGCGCGGCCCGCAGCCGGTCCTCGCTGAAGTGATCCGGGTGCTCATGGGTGACGAGGATGGCGTCGGCGCCCACGGCGGCGTCCGCCTCGCTGAAGGCACCCGGGTCGATGACCAGGGTGCGGCCGTCCTTGCGCAGGCGGACACAGGCGTGGCTGTGCTTGGTCAGCTTCATGGTTCCCATCCTGCTACGCCTGCGGCCCGGGCGCCGTGCCGTACCCCGCGGCCTCCTCGGCGACCACCCGCCGCACGATGGCGAACGCCGCCGAGGCGGCGGGCAGTCCGCAGTACGGGGCGGTGTGCCGCAGCGTCTCCGCTATCTCCGCCGCCGTGGCCCCGGCACGCAGCGCGGCCCGGGTGTACGGGGCCAGCTCGGCGAGGTGCCCGCCGGCGGTCAGCGCGGTGAGGGTGAGCAGGGCGCGGGTGCGGAGGTCCAGGCCGGGGCGGGCCCAGGTCTCGCCCCAGGCGGTACGGGTGACGAACTCCTCGAAGTCCTCGAACTCCGCGCCGAACACGTCCGGCTCCGCCTGCCCGCCCGGTTCCGTCCGCCCGCCCGGTTCCGTCCGCCCGCCCGGTTCCGTCCGCCCGCCCGCCTGCGCCTGCCCGTTCGCCTCCGCGGCCTCGCCGAGCAGCTCGCGGCGCAGCCGGGCGCCCCGGGCGAGGGCGTCCTCGGCCGCGGGGCCTGCACCGGGTGCGGGCGGGGCGTATGTCGGGGCCAGACCCGGCAGCTGGGCCGCGGAACCGTCGCCGTACGGCGGCTGACCGGCGGGGCCCGCCACCGCTTCCGGCAGCGAACCGTAGGCGGGCAGCACGGCGGTGGGCGCGGCCGCGTCATCCCCGGCCGCGCCCGCCGCGCTCTGCTCCGCCACCACGGGCGGCGGTCCGAACACACCGGGCGGCGCGGCCACTCCCCCGGCCCGTGGCCAGCCGGCACCCGGCTCCCCGCCACCATCGACGCCCACCGCTCGACTCGCCCCCGGCGACTCCCCACCGGCAACCCCGGGACCGGCCACCGGCGCGCCGGAAGCGCCCGGCACCGCGTGTCCGGCGGCGCCCCAGGGGGCCGGCGCGTCGGCAGACGCCGCCGACGAAGCGCCACCGGTGGGCCCCATGGGCACAAATGCCGCACCGGCGACCCCCGGCCCGCCCATCGGCACCCCGGAAGCCCCGGGCATGCCCTGCCCAAGAGATCCCATAGGCCCCATGCCCAAGGAGCCAGACGGCTCCCCCGCCGCCCCAGGCGGATGCACCTCACCGGAGCCGCCAACCCCGCTCGCCTGCACACCGGCACCACCAGGCGCCCCATGCCCAACAGGCCCCGGCGAGCCCGACGGCACAGACGCACCGGGCCCGCCCCCTTGCGCCGCAGGGACACCGGGCACCCCATGCCCAACAGACGCCATCGAACCCGATGACTCCCCCAGTCCCACGGATGCACCCGCCCCAGCCGCAGGCGCCCCACCGGCAGCACCCGGCCCGGTCACCGGTGCATCAGGCGCCCCGTGCCCAACAGCTCCCGCCGGACCCGGCGGGGTGGGCGAAGCGCCGGCGGCCGGGACCGTGGCGGCAGGCATGCCATGCGCGGGCGGCGCCGCAGGCCCATCCGGCCCGCTCGGATGGCCACCGGGCATCCCGGGGCCCGCCGGTGGCGGGTTCTGCAGGGACGGCGGGACGGCGGCCGGCGGCTTGGGGGTGCCGGGGCGGGGCCCGGGCAAGGGCTGCTGCTGCCAGGCGGTGGTGAAGTGGCGGACCAGCAGGTCGGTAACGGCGGCGGGCTGCTCCACCGGCGCCAGGTGCCGGGTGTTGGGCACCACGGCCAGCCGCGAATCGGGCACGCCCGCCACCAGCACCCGGGCATCAGCGGGCGGGGTGACCTGGTCCTCGGCGCCCACCAGGACCAGCGTGGGTACCTGGATGCGGTCCAGCCCGGACCGTATGTCGAAGTCGGCCAGCGCCTCGCAGGCGGCGGCATAGCTCGGCATATCGGTGGTACGGACCATCTGGACGGCCCAGTCCACTATGGCCGGCTGGGCGCCCGCGAAGGCGGGAGTGAACCAGCGCTCGGGGGCCGAGCGGGCGGCCGGGTCCAGGCCGTGCGAGCGGGTCTCGGAGGAGCGGACGCCCCAGCTCTCGGCCGTGCCAAAGCGGGCGGAGGAGCCGACCAGCGCCAGTGAGGCGAGCCGCTCCGGGCGGCGCAGCGCCAGGTCGGCGCCGATCGCACCGCCGATGCAGCAGCCCGCGTAGCCGAAGCGGTCGATGCCCAGCGCGTCCAGGGTGGCGGCCAGCCGGTCGGCCAGTTCCCCGACGGTCGCCGCGGGCCGGGCGGGCGCTCCCCCATGACCGGGCAGGTCGTAGCGCAGCACGCGCCAGTGCCGGGTCAGTTCCGGAATCTGGCGATCCCACATATGCCATGTGGTACCCAGCGCAGGCCCCAGGACCAGGACCGGGGCGTCTTCTGGCCCGTCAGAGCGGTATTGCAGGGTCTTCGCCGGTGTCTCACTCACCCGCCAGACCCTCTCATCTGTCACGGACGCCCCTATATCGGGGGGTCGGTAGACACCGTCCTGACCAGGTTGAAGACCTCGCGGGCGGCATATCGCTTGAGGCATCGGATGATCTCACGACGGGTTTTGCCCTCCTGGGTGCGGCGTTCGTAGTACGCCTGGGTGCGCGGGTCGTGGCGCAGCCGGGTGAACACGATGCGGTGCAGAGCGGCGTTCGCCTGCCGGTCGCCGCCGCGGTTGAGCCGGTGCGAGCTCCGGCCGCCCGAGGAGTACTCGATGGGGCTGACTCCGCACAGAGCGGCGAAAGACGCCTCGGTGCTCAGCCGCTCAGGGTTGTCGCCCATGGTGATCAGGAGTGTGACAGCGGAGTCCGGGCCGATACCCACCGGCGCGAGCAGCTGCGGGGCATGGCGTTCAACGAGCCCGGCCAGTCGCTGATTCAGCTCGTCGATCTGCCCGGTGAGCTGCTCGATACGCTGGGCCAGCATGCTCAGGGCCACGAAGGTGGCGTCAGTTACGTCCTCGTCTCCCCCGCCGGCCTCGCCCTCGCACGGGCCAAGGCGTGCGCAGGTGCGGAACAGTTCGCGGTTGCCCAGGCCGGACAGCCGTTCCCGCAGGGCTGGATCGGTTATGACCAAGACGGACTTGAGCTGGTTGATCGCCTGGGTGCGGGCCTTGACCGCGGAGTCCTTGGCGAGTTTGAACATCCGAGCACTCTGCACCGGGCCATCGCCGGATTTCGCCCGCGCCCGGGCACGACCGCTGAGCACGGCCCGCGCGGCGGCCTGCGCGTCGAGCGGGTCCGACTTCCCGAGCAGACGGCGGGCCGAGCGGTCGGGCCGGTTCACCTCGAACACCGCGACATGCTGCGCCAGCAGGTAGCGGGACAAGCCCGCGCCGAAGGTACCGGTACCCTCTACTCCCGCCCGGCGCACCATACCCAACGCACGGGCCCAGGCGAGCAGCTGACGGTAGCCGGCCGCCGTGGCCGGAAAGGACCTGGTGCCCAGGATCCGGCCCAGCGGGGAAACCACTGCGGCGACATGAACCTCGCCGTGCGTGTCCACGCCCAGGACGGCCTCGCCCCGAGCGGGCGGGCCCTTGCTGGTGGAAGAGGTACTGCGCTGTCCGGTCGTCATGGTGCTCCGCCTCCCGCGTGGTGATGTGCTGGGTGGCTGACACCTGCCCGGCCGGGCGGTCTGAACCGTGATGACGCCTGAAAGACGGCAAGGCCCCTATGGGGACACACCCTGTGGCTGGTGACAGCGGACGCCATCCCGCAACGGCAGTCGACATGCCTGTGACAAGACACTTCGGTCAAAGAAGTCATGAGTCAGACCCGTCCGGAACGGTGCTACGCAACCGTCCCACCGCCCCGGCACAACCGCATGACCCGACCGCTCCCGGGCGGCTTTGTCCGAACCGGTACTGAACCTGCTCCGGACAGGAGCACGATGAGTTGACTCCCTGTCCACCCATGACCGGCATTGAATGCGCCGGTCTCCTGGTAAGACCGGTGGCCGACGCTTTTGGGCCGCCGTCCCGGAGTCCACGGCACGGTCACACGGCCCCGCCGTCCTCGACCGGATAGGGCACGAAGGTGCTGCTGTTCTGGTCGATGAGCAGCTCACGCCCCAGTGGTGGCACGGCTCGCTGGGGGCAGCCGAGGCGTTCGCAGACCCGGCAGCCCATGCCGATCGGGGTCGCGGCGGAGGGACTGGCGAGGTCGAGGCCGTCGGAGTAGACGAGGCGATGGGCATGGCGGATCTCGCAGCCGAGGCCGATGGCATAGGTCCTGCCGGGTTCGCCCCAGCCGCCGCGATGCCGGGTGACCGCACGGGCGGTCCACAAGTAGCGCTGCCCGTCGGGCATTTCGGCGATCTGGACGTGGATGCGGCCGGGGGCGGCGAATGCCTCGTAGACGTTCCACAGCGGGCAGGTGCCACCGGCCCGGGAGAAGGGAAAGCCGGTGGCGGACTGGCGTTTGGAGAGGTTCCCGGCCCGGTCGACGCGGACGAAGGAGAACGGCACGCCGCGCAGCCGGGGGCGTTGCAGGGTGCTCAGCCGGTGGCAGACGGTCTCATAGCCGAGGCCATAGTGGTCGGTGAGGCGTTCGATGTCGTAGCGCGCTTCCTCGGCGGCCGTGTGGAACGCGGTGTACGGCAGGATCAGCGCGGCGGCGAAGTAGTTGGCGATGCCGATGCGGGCCAGTGCATGGGCGGGTGAGCCGGGCTCGAAGTCCTCGGCGGCCAGCCGGTCGAGGTCGTCGGTGTGTTCCAGCAGGGCCAGTTGGGTCGCCATGCGGAACGCTCGCCGACCGGGGCGCAGCCGCGGGGAGAGGTGGAGGGTGCGGCTTGCCTCGTCGTAGCGGTGCAGGCGCTCGCCCGGCTCGGCGGCGAGACGGATGCCATGGGCCTGGGCGAGTCTCGTGGTGAGGGCCCTGGTCACCTCGCCCGGCCGGATGCCGATATCCGCGGCCAGTTGCTCGGCAGCGAGATCGCTGTGGTGTAGGTAGTTCTGGCGGCGGTAGAAGAAGTCGCGGATCTCCTCATGGGGTGAGAACGCGGTTTCCCGGTGGCCGTCCCGGCCGTCCGCCGCTCCGGCCAGGCGCTCGGACAGCCGCTGGTTGCGGTGGCCGAGGTCCAGCAGGACCTGGGCGACGGCCGGCATCCGCGCGGCGAGGTCGGCCAGGTCGGCGGGGCTGACCCGGGCCTCGGCAAGCTCCCCGGCCAGTGCTTCGCGCAGGTCCGCGACCAGCCGGGTGGTGTCGCGCTCGGAGAAGAATCCCGGGTCGATACCGAACGCCTCGGTCAGCCGCAGCAGTACGGGCACGGTCAGCGGCCGGGAGTCGTGCTCCATCTGGTTCAGATAGCTCGGTGAGATGCCCAGCACGCGGGCGAGTTCGGCCTGGCTCATCCGGCGGTCCGCGCGCAGCCGCCGCAGCCGTGCCCCCGCGTAGGTCTTGCTCACCGGTCAACTCCTTCGCACGGGGGTCCGATCCGACAGCGTACTTGGACACCTCGCCGAGACCTTCGCAAGGTTGGCAAAGGGCAGCGGGAAGATTCGCAGAAGTTGGCATTGATCCAAGGTTGTTGGCACTCAGTGCCGGTGCCAGAGTCATGGTGCGGCCCGCCGGACACCGGCCGGCACAGACCACGGAACCGGGGTCCGATCTCTGCCCTGACATCGGAGATCCCGGCAACTTCGGTCCGTACCGGCAGCATTGCTCAGCTTCGCCCGTCCAGGATGACGGCGGGCCGCACTCAGCGATACGACACGCAGTGCCACCACTGTTCATTCGGAATGGTGGGGTTGGCAGCCAGTACGGAACCGAGGAGACGGTGACAGTCATGGCAGAGGCGAGGACGCAGGCGGCCGGGGAACTCGCGCGGCGCTGGGCCACCGAGCCGCGGTGGCAGGGCATCGAGCGCACCTACAGCGCCGAGGATGTGGTGCGGCTCTCCGGCAGCGTCCGTGAGGAGCACACCCTGGCCCGGCGCGGCGCCGAGCGCCTGTGGCGGCAGTTGCACGAGCGGGACTACATCCACGCGCTGGGCGCGCTGACCGGCGGCCAGGCCGTGCAGCAGGTGAAGGCGGGGCTCCAGGCCGTCTATCTGTCCGGCTGGCAGGTCGCGGCCGACGCCAACCAGGCCGGGCACACCTACCCCGACCAGAGTCTGTATCCCGCCAACTCCGTTCCCCAGGTGGTCCGTCGGATCAACAACGCGCTGCTGCGCGCCGACCAGATCGCCACCGCCGAGGACGCCGGGGACACCACCGACTGGCTGGCGCCGATCGTCGCCGATGCCGAGGCGGGCTTCGGCGGCCCGCTGAACGCGTTTGAGCTGACCAAGGCGATGATCGCGGCGGGCGCGGCCGGCATCCACTACGAGGACCAGCTCGCCTCGGAGAAGAAGTGCGGGCACCTCGGCGGCAAGGTTCTGGTGCCGACCTCCCAGCACATCCGCACCCTGAACGCGGCCCGCCTCGCCGCCGACATCGCCGATGTGCCCACCGTCATCATCGCCCGCACCGACGCCCTCGCCGCCAACCTGCTGACCAGCGATGTCGATGAGCGCGACGCCGAGTTCACCACCGGCGAGCGTACGGCGGAAGGCTTCTACCGCGTGCGCAACGGAATGGCGCCGGTCATCGCCCGTGGTCTGGCCTACGCTCCGTACGCCGACCTGATCTGGGTCGAGACCGGCACCCCCGACCTCGCGCAGGCCCGTGAGTTCGCCGAGGCCATCCACGCGCGGTACCCCGACCAGATGCTCGCCTACAACTGCTCGCCCTCCTTCAACTGGAAGGCCGCGCTGGACGATGACCAGATCGCCAAGTTCCAGCGCGAGCTGGGCGCGATGGGCTACCGGTTCCAGTTCATCACGCTGGCCGGTTTCCACTCCCTGAACCACGGCATGTTCGACCTCGCCCGCGGCTACGCCGAGCACGGCATGACCGCCTATGTCGACCTCCAGGAAAGGGAGTTCGCCGCCCAGGCACACGGCTTCACCGCGGTCAGGCACCAGCGCGAGGTCGGCACCGGCTACTTCGACCTGGTGTCCACCGCCGTCAACCCCGCCTCCTCCACCACCGCCCTGTCCGGATCCACGGAGGAAGAGCAGTTCCACTAGGCCGGACGCCCTGTGCCCGGCGCCGCCCCCGGCCGCGCGGAGGGCGGACGACCGTCCCCGTCCCCCTCCGCTCCCATCTCTCAGGAGAGCCCGATGTCCGTCACCACAGTCACCCACCGGGTCCGCGTCCTCGCCTCCCCCGGCCACCGCCACGATGAGATCCTCACCCCCGCCGCCCTGGACTTCGTGGGCCGGCTGACCGCCGCCTTCGCACAGCGCCGCCAGGAACTCCTCAAGGAACGCCGGCGCCGGACGCTGAGGCTGGCCACGGGCTCGCAGCTGGACTTCCCCATGGTCACCGCCGCGGTCCGGGCCGACCTAGACTGGCGGGTCGCACCGCCCGCACCGGGGCTCGGCGACCGGCGGGTGGAGATCACCGGCCCGCCGGACCGCCGGATGACCATCAACGCGCTCAACTCCGGCGCCAAGGCATGGATGGCGGACTTCGAGGACGCCACCGCGCCCCGGTGGGAGAACATCATCGGCGGGCAGCTCAACCTGCTCGACGCCATCGAGCGGCGCATCGACTTCACCACTCCGGAGGGCAGGGAGTACCGGCTCGGCGACCGGCTCGCCACCATCATGGTCCGCCCGCGCGGCTGGCATCTGGAGGAAGAGCACCTGGAGTACGACGGCCAACCGGTGCCCGCCGCGCTCGTCGACTTCGGCCTCTACTTCTTCCACTGCGCCCAGCGCCAGATGGACGCCGGGTACGGCCCGTACTTCTACCTCCCCAAACTGGAGAACAGGTACGAGGCCCGGCTCTGGAACGACATCTTCCTGCTCGCCCAGGAGCTGCTGGGCATCCCCCGCGGCACCATCCGCGCCACCGTCCTCATCGAGACCATCACCGCCGCGTTCGAGATGGAGGAGATACTCTATGAACTGCGCGAGCACAGCGCGGGGTTGAACGCCGGGCGCTGGGACTATCTGTTCAGCCTGATCAAAACCTTCGGGCATCGCAGCGACTTCCTCCTCCCCGACCGTTCCAGGGTCACCATGACCGCCCCCTTCATGCGGGCGTACACCGAACTGCTGGTGCGCACCTGCCACCAGCGCGGCGCCCACGCCATCGGCGGCATGGCCGCGCAGGTGCCGGGCAAGGACCCGGCCGCCAACGAGGCCGCAATGGCCAAGGTCCGCCTGGACAAGGAGCGGGAGGCCGAGGACGGCTTCGACGGGTCCTGGGTGGCCCATCCCGCACTCGTGCCCGTCTGCCGCGAGGTCTTCGACCGCGTCCTCGGCGAACGGCCCCACCAGCTCGACCGCACCCGCGACGATGTCGAGGTGACACCGGCCGACTTGTTGTCGGTGCGGCGGATCAGCGGGCCGCCCACAGCGGACGGCGTGCGCACCAACGTCCGCGTCGCACTGCGGTACTTCGCCGCCTGGCTGCGCGGACAGGGCGCGGTCGCCATCGACGGTCTGATGGAGGACGCGGCCACGGCCGAGATCGCCCGGGTGCAGATCTGGCAGTGGCAGCGCCACCAGGTCATCGGCCGGGAGACCGTGGATCAGGTCCTCGACGAGGAGATCGACGCGCTCGGCGCCGAATACCCATGGGCGCCCGTCACCGACATCCGCGCCCTCTTCCAACGGACCGCCCTGACCGGCGAGTTGCCGCCATTCTTCACCCCGGACGCGTACCACCGCCACCTGGTGCGGCGGACGGAGGCCGGAGCATGAGCGCGGTCATCACACGCGTCGGCGTGGTCGGCGGCGGGCAGATGGGCGCCGGGATCGCCGAAGTGTGCGCACGGGCCGGGCTGGACACCGTGGTCTGCGAGGTGGACGCGGTCGCCGCCCGCGCCGCCCGGGACCGGGTGGCAAGCTCCCTCCAACGTGCCGTGGGACGCGGCAAGCTGGAGCGGACAGCGGCGGAGGACGCCCTCGCCCGGCTCCTGTTCACCAGCGGCCTGGACCAGCTCGCCGACCGCCAGCTCGTCATCGAGGCCGTTGCCGAGAACCCGGACGCCAAGACCGAGATCTTCGCCGCCCTGGACAAGATCGTCGAGGATCCGGCGGCCGTACTCGCCACCAACACCTCCTCCCTCCCGGTCATGCGGCTCGGCATGGCCACCGGCCGCGCGGACCGGGTCGTGGGCCTGCACTTCTTCAACCCGGTGCCCGTGCTGCCCCTGGTCGAAGTGGTGACCTCCCTGCACACCTCGCCGCAGGCGGCGGCCACCGTGGAGGAGTTCGCCACCCGCGCGCTCGGCAAGACGGTGATCCGCTCCCGGGACCGGGCCGGCTTTGTCGTCAACGCCCTGCTCATCCCCTACCTGCTGGCCGCCGTGCGGATGGCGGAGTCCGGCTTCGCCACCGCCGCCGACATCGACACCGGCATGGAACTGGGCTGCGCCCACCCCATGGGCCCGCTCAGGCTCGCGGACCTGATCGGCCTGGACACCGTTGCCTCGATCGCGGAGTCCCTGTACGCCGAGTTCCGCGAACCTCTCTACGCGCCGCCGCCACTGCTCCAGCGGATGGTGCAGGCGGGACTGCTCGGCCGGAAGACCGGCCGGGGGTTCCACAGCTACGACCAGGGCTGAGGGCCTGGTACGACGCGGGCTTGAGGGTCCCCCGCGGCGGGGCATGACATGGCAGGGGCGGGAAGCGCGAACGCGGCGCTTCCCGCCCCTCGTGTGCCGCCTCGAAGTGTTGCGGGTCACCTTCCGGATGTTGGACGCCTCTCTTCCCCGAGGCGCGACAACCCGTAGGCTGACCTGAGCAGCTGGTTCACCCCGTCCGCCAGGCGGGGTGCCGTAAGAGGGAACCCGGTGGGAATCCGGGACTGCCCCGCAGCGGTGAGCGGGAACGACCGCCGTCATACGCACTGGGCCCGATGTACCGGGCCTGGGAAGCGACGGCCAGTAGGTGTCTCGTACCAAGTACGGCGACGAGACGTGCCCGTGAGTCCGAAGACCTGCCAACTGCCCGCGTACGGACCATTCCGTACGCGGACATCCCGGTGACCTCGAGGGCGGGTCGGCGCACACACCAGACGGGACGGCCGTGCTTTTGCCGCGCGGGGTCGCTGCCGTCCGGTTCGTCATCCCTTCGCGTTCTCGTCCCGTCCCCGGGATCTCAGGGAATCGTCTCGCGAAGGAGATCTCCGTGACCAGCAAGTCCGCAGCCGCGGCAGCACGGGCCACCGTGTACGGCTACCCCCGCCAGGGCCCGAACCGGGAACTGAAGAAGGCCATCGAGGGCTACTGGAAGGGCCGCGTCACCGCCGACGCCCTCCGGGCCACCGCCACCGAACTGCGCGCCGACAACTGGCGACAGCTCGCCGAGGCCGGCATCCACGAGGTGCCCACCGGCGACTTCTCCTACTACGACCACGTCCTCGACACCACCGTCATGGTCGGCGCCATCCCGGCACGCCACCGCGCCGCCGTCGAAAGCGACGCCCTGGACGGCTACTTCGCCATGGCACGGGGCACCCAGGAGGTCGCCCCACTGGAGATGACCAAGTGGTTCGACACCAACTACCACTACCTGGTCCCGGAGTTGGGCCCCGACACCGCCTTCACCGCGAACCCGGTAAAGCAGGTCACGGAACTGAAGGAGGCCCTGGCTCTCGGTCTGACCGCCCGCCCGGTCCTGCTCGGCCCGGTCACCTACCTCCTGCTCGCCAAGCCCGCTCCCGGTGTGCCCGCCGGCTTCGAACCTCTCACCCTCCTCGACCGGCTGCTGCCGGTCTACGCCAAGGTGCTCGCCAAGCTGCGCGCGGCCGGCGCCGAGTGGGTGCAGCTCGACGAGCCCGCGCTGGTCCAGGACCGCACCCCGGCCGAACTCAACGCGGCCGCCCGCGCCTACCGCGAGCTGGGCACCCTCCCCGACCGCCCGAAGCTGCTGGTCGCCTCCTACTTCGACCGGCTCGGCGAGGCCCTGCCCGTGCTGGCCAAGGCCCCCGTCGAGGGCCTGGCCCTGGACTTCACCGAGGCCGCGGCCGCCAACCTCGACGCCCTGGCCGCCGTCGGCGGACTGCCCGGCAAACGCCTGGTCGCCGGGGTCGTCAATGGCCGCAACATCTGGATCAACGACCTGTCGAAGTCCCTGTCCACCCTGGGCACCTTGCTCGGCCTCGCCGGCCAGGTCGATGTCGCCGCCTCCTGCTCGCTGCTCCATGTCCCGCTCGACGCGGCCGCCGAGAAGGACATCGAACCGCAGATCCTGCGCTGGCTGGCCTTCGCGAAGCAGAAGACCACCGAGATCGTCACCCTCACCAAGGGCCTGGCCCAGGGCACCGACAGCATCGCCGCCGAACTGGCCGCCAACCGGGCCGACCTCGCCTCCCGGGCCGCCTCCCCCATCACCCGCGATCCCGCCGTGCGCACCCGCGCCGAGGCCATCACCGACGCCGACACCCGCCGCGCCCAGCCGTACAGCGAGCGCGCCACAGCCCAGCGCGCCCATCTAGGGCTGCCCCTGCTGCCGACCACGACCATCGGCTCCTTCCCGCAGACCGCCGAACTGCGCGCCGCCCGTGCCGACTTGAGGGCCGGGCGGATCGACACGGCCGGCTACGAGGAGCGCATCAAGGCGGAGATCCAGGAGGTGATCTCCTTCCAGGAGAAGGCCGGGCTGGACGTCCTGGTGCACGGCGAGGCCGAACGCAACGACATGGTTCAGTACTTCGCCGAGCAGCTCACCGGCTACCTGGCCACCCGGCACGGCTGGGTCCAGTCCTATGGCACCCGGTATGTCCGCCCGCCGGTCCTGGCCGGCGACATCTCCCGCCCGGAGCCGATGACCGTCCGCTGGACGGCCTACGCCCAGTCCCTGACCGAGCGCCCGGTCAAGGGCATGCTGACCGGCCCGGTCACCATGCTGGCCTGGTCCTTCGTCCGCGACGACCAGCCCCTCGCCGACACCGCCCGCCAGGTCGCCCTGGCCCTGCGCGACGAGGTCAACGACCTGGAAGCCGCCGGGACTGCAGTGATCCAGGTGGACGAGCCCGCGCTGCGCGAGACCCTCCCGCTGCGCGCCGCCGACCGCCCCGCCTACCTGGCGTGGGCCACGGAATCGTTCCGCCTCACCACCAGTGGCGTCCGTCCCGGCACCCAGATCCACACCCATATGTGCTACGCCGAGTTCGGCGACATCGTCCAGGCCATCGACGACCTCGACGCCGACGTCATCAGCCTGGAAGCCGCCCGCTCACATATGCAGGTCGCCCATGAACTCGCCGCCCATGGCTATCCGCGCGAGGCCGGACCCGGGGTCTACGACATCCACTCCCCCCGCGTCCCGAGCACCGATGAAGCCGCCGAACTGCTGCGCACCGGCCTGAAGGCGATCCCCGCCGAGCGGCTGTGGGTCAACCCCGACTGCGGGCTGAAGACCCGCGGCTGGCCCGAGACCCGCACCTCCCTGGAGAACCTGGTCGCCGCCGCCCGCACGGTCCGCGGTGAGCTGCCCGCCTCCTGACCAGGCGCCCCAATGGGCCGGGATGCCATAACCGAACCCGCTGCCGCCCCGAGCCGGCCGGCTCCCGGCTGAGTCAGCCGGCGTTCGCCGGCACCGCCCGCTGATCCGGTCCCGCGTAAGAGGCGAGGGGCCGGATCAGCGCGTTGTGGGCGAGTTGCTCGGTGATGTGGGCGGTCCAGCCGGTGATGCGGCTCATCACGAAGATCGGTGTGAAGGCCGGGATGTCGAAGCCCATCAGGTGGTAGGCGAGCCCGGCCGGATAGTCCAGGTTCGGGTGGATGCCCTTGCGGGTGATCATCGCGTGCCGCAGGGCCGAGTGGAGCGTGGCCAGGCGGGTGACCTCCGGGTCGGCGGCGCGGGCCACCAGCCGGTCCAGTGCCTCCTGCATGACCGGCACCCGGGAATCCCCGTGCTTGTAGACCCGGTGGCCG
This sequence comes from Streptomyces orinoci, assembly GCF_003121295.1. Lineage (GTDB taxonomy): Bacteria > Actinomycetota > Actinomycetes > Streptomycetales > Streptomycetaceae > Streptomyces > Streptomyces orinoci. The sequence goes on along the minus strand of NZ_PHNC01000017.1, from coordinate 71,537 downwards.
AAGCCCATGATCTTCCGCTTGGAGGCCAGGGCCTCCGCCAGCCACTCGTCGGCGCGCCGTGCGTCGCCGATCTCGTTGAGCATGTGCATCACGGCCTCGTTGGCGCCGCCGTGCAGCGGGCCCTTGAGCGCGCCGATGGCGGCGGTGACCGCGCTGTAGAGGTCGGAGAGGGTGGAGGTGACCACACGGGCGGTGAACGTCGAGGCGTTGAAGCTGTGTTCGGCGTACAGCACGAGGGAGATCTCGAAGCAGCGGACCACTTCGGGTTCGGGCACGCTGCCGAAGCACATATGGAAGAAGTTCGCCGCGTATCCGAGGTCCGGGTTCGGGGGGATCGGGTCCAGGCCCTGGCGGCGGCGCTGGTCGGCCGCCACCACGGTGGGCAACTTGGCAAGCAGGACCAGGGACTTGGCCCGGTTGGCGGCGAGGCTGCCGTCGTCCTCCGTCGGATCCTCGGCTCCGAAGAAGCTCACCGCGGTGCGCAGTACGTCCATGGGATGGCAGGTCCCGGGCAGCCGGGTCAGGAGTTCGCAGGTGGTGCGGTCCAGGGGGCGCAGAGCGCGTTCCCGCGCCTGGAAGTCGGCCAGCTGACGGGGGCCGGGCAGCTCGCCGTGCCAGAGCAGATAGGCGACCTCCTCGAAGGAGCGGCGGGCGGCCAGGTCCTGGACCGGATAGCCGCGGTAGGTGAGGGAGTTGGTCTCCTGGATGACCGTGGAGATCTCGGTGGTGTCGACGACGACACCGGCCAGCCCCCGGTGGATCTCGGGTGCGGTGGTGGACATGGGATGCCTGCCTTCGGTCAGTCAGGTGCCGGGTGGGAGGGTGAAGCCGGATACGGCCGAGTCGAAGGCCGAGTACTCCTCATAGCCGAGGAGTTCGTAGAGCCGGGAGCGGGTCTGCATACGGGGCAGCAGGGACTCCTGGCTGCCCTCGGCGGCGAGGGTGCGCAGGCCCTCCTCGACGGCGCCCATGGCGATCCGCCACAGGGTGACGGGGTAGAGCGCGATGTTGTAGCCGAGGTTCTCCAGGGCGCGGGTGTTCAGGAGCGGGGTCTTGCCGAACTCGGTCAGATTGGCGAGCAGCGGGACGTCCACCGCCGTGCGGAACGCCTCGTATTCGGACTCGTCGGCGAGTGCTTCGGGGAAGATCGCGTCCGCGCCTGCGTCGGCATATGCCTTGGCCCGGTCGATCGCGGCCGTCAGGCCCTCGACGGCTCGGGCGTCGGTACGGGCCATCAGCAGGAAGTCCGGGTCGCGGCGGGCGTGCACGGCGCCCTGGATGCGGCGGAGCATCTCCTCGCGCGGCACCACCGACTTGCCGTCCAGGTGGCCGCACCGCTTGGGGTCGACCTGGTCCTCCAGGTGCAGCCCGGCCAGACCGGCGTCCTCCAGCAACTGGACGGTACGGGCCGCGTTCATGGGCTCGCCGAAGCCGGTGTCAGCGTCGATGAGCACGGGCAGGTCGGTCACCCTGGTGGTCTGCTGGGCGCGGGCGGCGATCTCCGCGGAGGTGGTCAGGCCGATGTCGGGCAGCCCCAGGTCGGCGGCGAGGACGGCACCGGAGAGGTAGACCGCGTCGAAGCCGGTGTCCTGGATCAACCGGGCCGAAAGCGGGTTGATCGCGCCCGGCATCCGCAGCAGCCGGCCGGACGCCAGCTGTTCCCGGAAGGCCCGGCGGCGCTCGGCGGGGGTGGTGCGGGTGTGCAGCAGCATCAGAACAGGCCCTTCGGGAGCCGTGCGTCGTACACGGCGACGGCCTCGGTGTCCACCGCCGGGAACAGGCCGTCCAGCTCGGACGTGCCCAGTTCGGCGAGGTGCTCGGCCGCGGCGAGGAAGCGGTCCTGGTCGGCGGGGGCGACGATGCCCTCGGCGAGGGTGCGGAACTTGCCGATATAACCGGGCCGTTCGAAGGGGCGGGCGCCGGCCGGGTGTGCGTCGGCGACGGCCAGTTCGTCCTCGATCACCGTCCCGTCGTCCAGAGTGATCACCGCGCGTCCGCCGAAGGCCCGGCGCTCCGGATCGGGGTCGTGGTAGCGACGGGTCCACTCCGGGTCCTCGACCGTGCTGACCTTCCGCCATAGGACGACGGTCTCCGGGCGCCGGGCCCGCTCGGGGGCGTAGGAGCGCTCGTGGTGCCAGGCGCCGTCCTCCAGCGCGACGGCGAAGATGTACGGCACCGAGTGGTCGAGGGTCTCGCGGCTGGCCGCCGGGTCGTACTTCTGCGGATCGTTCGCGCCGGAGCCGATGACGTGGTGGGTGTGGTGACTGGTGTGCAGCAGGACCGACCGGACCTGCTCCAGCGGGCCGGTCTTCTCCCGCAGCCGTCGGGCGAGGTCGATGAACGCCTGGGCCTGGTATTCGGCGGAGTGTTCCTTGGTGTAGGTGTCGAGGATGGCGCGGCGCGGCTCACCGGGTTCCGGGAGCAGCACCGTGTAGTCGGACTCCGGGCCGTCCAGCAGCCACGCCAGGAAGCCGTCCTCGCCCTCGTAGACAGGCGACGGTGAGGTCTCGCCGCGCATCGCCCGGTCCACGGCCTCGATCGCGGCCTTGCCGGCGAAGGCCGGGGCGTACGCCTTCCAGCTGGAGATCTCGCCCTTGCGGGACTGCCGGGTCGCGGTGGTGGTGTGCACCGCCTGCTGGACCGCCTGATACACCGTCTCCGTCGGCAGCCGCAGCATCGCGCCCAGGCCACAGGCGGTGGCGGCGCTGAGATGGGCCACATGGTCGATGCGGTGGGCGTGCAGGCAGATGCCCTTCACCAGAGCGACATGGATCTCGTATGCGGCGACTATGCCGCGCAGCAGGTCGGCGCCGGTGCGGCCGGTGTGCTGGGCGACGGCCAGCAGCGGCGGGATGTTGTCGCCGGGGTGGGAGTAGTCGGCCGCCAGATAGGTGTCGTGGAAGTCCAGCTCCCGTACGGCGGTGCCGTTCGCCCAGGCAGCCCACTCCGGGGAAACCCGGCCCGGGTTGCCGAAGACGGAGGCACCGGAGGCGCTTGCGCGGTGGGACGCGGCCTGAGCCCGGGCCACGGCGACCGGGCGACGCAGCAGAGAGGCGACCGCGACCGAGGCGTTGTCGATCACCCGGTTCACGGCCATCGCGGCACTGTCGCCGTCCGGCTCCCCGGTGCCGGTGGCCACCGCCGCCAGCTTCCAGGCGAGTTGCTCCTCGCGGGGCAGGCGGTCGGCGCTGGGATGGACACGGACGTGGTGCTCGATCACGGGACTCCTCGCGGTGATGCGGCGGTGAGCGGTCGAGCTCGAGCCTGCCCGGCAGCCGGCCGCGAGGCCACCACGCCAAGCTGTGGAATCCGTACATCCAGGAGCTGCGAATCCGCGAAATCTGCGAATCCTGCGGATGCTATGTTCGCAGCCCAGGCCGGTGGAACCAGGAGGTGCGCCCATGGGCCGACGACCGGCGGAGCGGAAGATCTACGCTCACGCCAAGCTGCGCCGGCTGCGCCGTGAGCACGGCATGAACCAGGTCGACATGGCCCGCGCCCTCGGCATCTCCACCAGCTACGCCAATCAGATCGAACAGAGCCGGCGCCCGCTCACGGCAGCTGTCCTGCTGCGGATCGCCGAGGTCTTCGGTGTCGACACGGAGTTCTTCTCCCAGGCCGATGAGGACCGCCTCGCCACCGATCTGCGGGCCGCGCTCGCCGACGAGGCGTGTGGAGTGCCGCTTCCGGCCGAGGAGGAGATCTCCGCGGCCGCGCGCGAGCACCCCGAGGTGGCGCGCGCCCTGGTCGCGCTGCACCACCGCTACCGCGACGCCGCCGAGCAGGCCGCCGCCCTCGCCGCCCCGGGCTCCAACGGCGCCTTACTGCTCCCCGGCGAACCGCACGACGAGGTCCGGGACTTCTTCTACGCCCATCACAACCACTTCGAGCCCCTGGACACCCGGGCCGAGCGGCTGGCGGCGGACCTGGAGCTGCGGCCGGGCCGGGCCGCCGACCCGCTCACCGCACGGCTCGCCGAGCGACACGGGGTCCGGGTGCTGCAAGCCGCTCCGGGCCGCTTGGCCGACGCCCGGCGGTACGACCCGGACACCGGCCTGCTGTTTCTCTCCCCCTGGCTGAACGACGGGCAGCGCGCCTTCCAGCTCGCCACCCAGCTCGCCTTCCTGGAGCGCGGTCCGCTCCTCGCTCAACTCGTCGGCCCCGCCAAGGAACTGACCTCGCCGGAGTCCAGGACGCTGGCCCGCATCGGCCTGGCGAACTACTTCGCGGGCGCGCTGCTCATGCCGTACGAGGGGTTCCACACGGCGGCCGGGGAGGTGCGCTACGACATCGAGCTGCTCTCCGCCCGCTTCGGCGTCGGCTTCGAGACGGTCTGCCACCGTCTGAGCACCCTTCAGCGCACCGGCCGCCGGGGCGTGCCCTTCTCCTTCCTGCGCGTCGACCGGGCCGGGAACATCTCCAAGCGGCAGTCGGCCACCGACTTCCACTTCTCCCGGATGGGCGGCACCTGTCCGCTGTGGACGGTGTACGAGGCGTTCTCCGCGCCCGGGCGGATACTGACGCAGGTGGCCGAAATGCCGGACGGCAAAAGGTACTTCTGGATCGCGCGCACCATCACCCGGGGCGGTTTCGGACACCAGGCGCCGCGTGCCGAGTTCGCGGTGGCGCTCGGCTGCGAGCTGCGGCACGCGCACCGGCTGGTGTACGCCGAGGGCATCGCCCTCGACGACCCCCGCGCCACGACCCCCATCGGGCTGGGCTGCCGGATCTGCGAGCGCCGCGACTGCGCCCAGCGGGCCCGGCCCCCGGCCGGCGGACACCTGGCCATCGATCCGGACCGGCGTACCCATGTGCCGTATCCCGTGGAAACCCGTACCCCCATGACATCGACAGTCGATACAGCAGGAGCCGCCACGTGACCAGCCGCGTCACCTTCGTCTCGCCCGCCATGAGCCCGTCACTGCGGCAGGCCCGCTTCTACGACGGCGACTCGGTCGACGACGCCGGAGCGGCCCAGGCCCGCTCGGCGGCCGGTTCGCTGCCCTCGCCCGGCCTCGTGGTGACGTCCCCCAGTGTCCGGTGCCGGGACACGGCCGTGGCGCTCGGTCTCGACGGGGTGGAGCTGCCGGAGCTGAGCGGGCTGGATGTGGGCCGGTGGCGGGGGCGCACCCTTGAGGAGGTGGCGGCCGCGGAGCCGGAGGCGATAGGCCGCTGGCTCGGCGACCCCGGCTGGGCGGCCCACGGCGGGGAGTCGGTGCGGGATGTGTGCGAGCGGGTCGGGCACTGGCTGGACGGCGCGCGGGAGACGGACGGCCGTACGCTCGCCGTGGTCGAACCGGAGGTGGTACGGGCCGCTGTCGTCCATGTCCTCGGCCTGCCCATGGCTTCCTTCTGGCGGCTGGACGTACTGCCGCTGACCGCCACGGAGTTCAGCGGACGGGCAGGACGCTGGAATCTGCGGATCGGCGGGCCGCTGGCCGTACCGGGCGGCGCCCCGGGCCGGTGAAACGCACCGGGGGCCGTGCCCTTCGCATGGGCACGGCCCCCGGGACCGTCGTACGGCCAGCACCGTCAGGCGGCGCCGGCCGGCTCCGGCTGGTTCGGCGCGGGCTTGGCAGCGGTCCGCATCGCCGGGTCGAGCAGCCGCTCGGCCATGGGCCCGAACACCAGGCCCAGCGACGCCCACAGCAGTGCCTGGGCCGCGACGGAGTAGAAGCGGAAGGAGAACAGCACGTCCGCCGGGAAGCCCGGGTAGACGATGGAGCCCTTGGCGTCCTTCAACGGCAGGGGTGTCTCCGTGGCCTGGTGGCCGTACTCGTGCACATTGGCGGACAGCTCGCCGAGTTGCGGCAGCAGGGCCATCACGATGCCGATCGCCACGATGTAGGCACCGGCGGCCAGGAGTGTGGCGTTCCAGTTGCCGAAGCGTGCCTGGAGGCGTTTGCCGAGCCAGACGGCGCCGACGAGGAAGACCACCGAGCAGACGACCATGACCAGATAGAGGTTGCCGCGGTCCTTGATCGTCTCCGGGTGGCCGATCGCCGGCGGGTTGGCCGGGTACTTCACAAACGGCACCAAGTAGACGCCGAGGAAGCCGCCCAGGGCCACCAGCATCGCCAGGTTACGGGGACGCAGCTTGCCGACCCGGCCGAGGCAGACGGCATAGGCGACGGCGAACAGGGCGCCCATGGCGATGCCGAAGAAGACCATGCCCAGGCCGATGCCGACATTGGCCTGGATCGTCCGGCTGAAGATGTCCGGTCCCGCCGCCTCCGGCGTCAGTCCGGCGGCCTTGTCGAGGACCTCCTGAGCGGCGTCCCGCCCGCTCTCGTAGTCGATGGCCTTGGCGATCTGGGGCTCGGCGAAGATCCGGGCGAAGACGAAGGCGAGCAGACCGGCGACCGCGCCGGCGATGCCGCCGCGCAGGATGAGTCTCTTTTCCATGTTCGGATGTCCGTGCGCGCTTTCGTCAGTGGCAGGGGAAGCCGAGGAAGTGGCGGGCGTCGTGCACGAACTCGTGGACGTGCATGTCCTTGCCGAAGACGGAGTAGGCGCCCTGGTCGACACCGATGAAGTAGTAGATGGCCAGCGCGATCAGCGCGGTTCCGACCAGCCAGATCACAGCCTTCGCGGCCGGCAGGACAACCGGGGTGGGCAGTGCGGCGGGCGCGGACATGCTGCTCATGGTCGAGCCTCCTTCAGGGGATCGTGCGTCCCTCGGTTCAGTGGAGCGTCGCGACGGCCAAGGGTCTGACTCCAGCCCACCCTGGGGAGGGGCTGTTCACAGTGGCGCGACCGTGCTGGAATTCCACCAGCTTCCTTAGACCGTCATTACAACCGGAGCGTACGGACAGAGCAGATGGTCCGTCAATCAGACAAGTGGCCGAGAACGTGCGGTCCTCGACAGCCATCACCCCGCGCGGCGCCGGCCTCCCTCTGGGAGCTGACCGTCCAAACAGCGTCCAGCCCATGACCTTGATGACGGTCACGACCGCGACCCGATTTCTTCCGGACAACACAGGACCCTGCGGAACCATGACCAGACGTCTCACACCGCGCCACATCACCCTCGGCGGCCGCGAGGCCGTCGCCCTCACCGTGGAGGAGTACGAACAACTCCTCGCCACCCGGCGGCAGATCGGCGGACAGAGTGCGCGAGTCCGGGCGCTCGCCCATGAGGCGAAGCGGACCGAACAACTCCTTCAGGACCTGGAGAGGCTGATCAGAACACCGCCGAACGGACGCTGCGAGCAGTTCCGGACACTGACGACGGCCTGCCCGCCACCCTCCCACGGCGGTGCGGCAGCCGGGCCGGACGCCGGTGCGGACTGTCTGCGCTGCGCGATAGCGGCACTCCTGCGCCGCCACCGGGATCCGGCCCCGGATGACAAGGCAGTGGGTGCCCACCCGGCGGGATCTCCCTCCGGCGCCAGGTGGGCGCTCCCCTGTTCATGGATCAGCGGTGGCGGAATTCCGGCAGTCGCTTGTCGATGAAGGCGCCCATGCCCTCCTTCTGGTCGGCGGTCGCGAACACCGCGTGGAACAGCCGCCGTTCGAAGCGGACGCCTTCCGAGAGCGTGGTCTCGAAGGCCCGTCCGACGGCCTCCTTGGCCATCATCGCCACCGGCAGCGACATCCCGGCGACGACCTCGGCGACGGCCAGGGCCTCGGCGAGCAGTTCAACCGCGGGGACGATCCGGGAGACAAGCCCGGCACTCTCGGCCTCCATCGCGTCCATGGTGCGCCCGGTCAGGCACAGTTCCATGGCCTTGGCCTTGCCGACGGCCCGGGTCAGCCGCTGGGAACCGCCGATGCCGGGAATCACGCCGAGCTTGATCTCCGGCTGGCCGAAGACGGCGGTGTCGGCGGCGAGCAGGATGTCGCAGAGCATGGCGAGTTCACAGCCGCCACCGAGGGCGTATCCGGCCACGGCGGCGATGGTCGGGGTACGCAGTTGCCCCAGCCGGTCCCAGGCCGCGAACCAGTCGGTGAGATACATGTCCAGGTATCCCTGCGGCTGCATCTCCTTGATGTCCGCTCCGGCCGCGAACGCCTTCGCCGAACCGGTGATCACGATGCAGCCGCACTCCGGGTCCCGGTCCAGGGCCTCGGTGGCGGCCACGACCTCGTTCATGACCTGGAGGTTGAGCGCGTTGAGGGCCTTGGGGCGGTTGAGGGTGAGCAGGGCGGTGCGGCCCTTGCGCTCGACGAGGATCGTCTCGTACTCGACGGCCGGTTCGGTGCTCATACCTGTTCTCCGCTCTGGTCCCTGATGGTACGTACGATGCCGGAGAAGTCCTCCGTGGCGCCCACTTGTTCGGCGTAGGCCGCATACAACTCGGCGGCGCGGAGACCGAGTTCGGCGCGGACGCCGCCCGACCGGGCCGCGTTGGCGGCCAGCCCCAGGTCCTTTGCCATGAGGGAGGCGGCGAAGCCCGGGCGATAGGCGCGGTTGGCGGGGCTGGTCGGCACGGGGCCGGGAACGGGACAGTTGGCGCTCAGTGCCCAGCACTGCCCGGACGCCGTGGAGGCCACGTCGAACAGCGCCTGATGGGACAGCCCAAGGCTCTCGCCGAGGACGAACGCCTCGCTGACGGCGATCATGGAGATACCGAGGATCATGTTGTTGCAGATCTTGGCGGCCTGCCCGGCGCCCGGACCACCGCAGTGGACGGCCTTCTTGCCCATGGCCTCCAGCAGCGGCCGCGCCTCGGCGAACTCCGCCTCGCCCCCACCGGCCATGAAAGTGAGCGTGGCCGCCTCGGCACCCAGCACACCGCCCGAGACCGGCGCGTCCAGTGCCCGCATCCCGGCCGCGACGGCGCGTTGGTGGGCGGTGCGGGCGTCGGCGACATCGATGGTGGAGCAGTCCACGAAGAGAGTGCCCGGCCGGGCCGCCGACAGGAGGGTGGCATAGAGGTCCAGGACATGACGGCCCGCCGGGAGCATGGTGATGACCACCTCGGCGTGCTCGACAGCACCGGCCGCGGAGGACGCGGGCTCAACGCCCGCCCGCGCGGCGCCGTCCACAGCGGCGGGCACGAGGTCATGGCCGAGCACGTGATAGCCCGCTCTGACCAGGCCGGCGGCCATGGGTGCGCCCATGTGCCCGAGTCCGACGAATGCGACGGTACGGCTCACCAGGCCACCTCCGTGGTGGCGTCGGGCCCGGCGAGTCCGAGTTCACGCTCGCCGAGCGGGGCGAAGAAGCGGTCCACATCGGCGTCGGTCACCTCGGCCAGGGTGGCCGGCGACCAGTGCGGATCGCGATCCTTGTCGATGACCTGGGCACGGATGCCCTCCACCAGATCGCGGGTGCGCAGTGCGGCGCAGGAGACGCGGTACTCCTGGTCAAGGACCCGCTCCAGCGAACCGAGAGGCCGGGCCCGGCGCAGTGCGGCGAGGGTGACCTTCAGCGCGGTGGGCGACTTGGCGAGCAGGGTCTCTGCGGCTGCCTTGGCCGCCGGATCGCCATGACCGAGCAACCGGTCGACGATCTCCTCCACCGTGCCGGCGGCATAGCAGAAGTCGATCCATTCCCGTCGGTCGGCCAACTCGCTCCGGGGCGGCGGCTGTACATGACGGTGGAGGGCTTCTCGTACGGAAGCGCCGGCGAGGTCGTCCAGGAAATCCCGGAGCGCGGCGGCGGGTACGAAGTGGTCGGCCAGCCCGCAGAACAGGGCGTCACCGGCGCGGATGGGCTCGCCGGTCAGCGCCAGATGAGTGCCCAGCTCGCCCGGAGCCAGGCCGAGCAGATAGGTGCCCCCGACGTCCGGGACGAAGCCGATGCCCGTCTCCGGCATGGCGATCCGCGAGCGTTCGGTGACGATCCGGACACTGCCGTGCGCGGAGAGGCCGACCCCGCCGCCCATCACGATGCCGTCCATGACGGCCACATATGGCTTGGGATAACGGGCGATACGGGCGTTGAGGCGGTACTCGTCCCGCCAGAACGCGGCGGAGGCGGTACCGTCGCCGTCACGGGCGTCATCGTGAATGCTCCGGATGTCGCCGCCCGCGCACAGGCCGCGCTCCCCCGCCCCCGTGATGACCACGGTCTCCACGGCCGGGTCACGCTCCCAGACCTTGAGCGCCTCGTCGATACGGCGGACCATCGCATGGTTCAGGGCGTTGAGGGCCCTGGGCCGGTTGAGTGTGATGTGGGCGGCCCGTCCGGCGGTGTGGAACAGGACGGCCTCTTCGCTTCCGGTCATCCGAACGCCTCCGTCAGACCACGGGCCACGATGACACGCATGATCTCGTTGGTTCCTTCCAGGATCCGGTGGACCCGCAGGTCGCGGACGATCTTCTCGATGCCGTACTCGCTGAGGTAGCCATAGCCGCCGTGCAACTGGAGGGCGCGGTCGGCGACCGAATACCCGGTGTCGGTGGCGAACCGCTTGGCCATGGCGCAGAGGTACGGCGCCTGTGGGTCGCCCCGGTCCAGGGCCTGGGCTGCCTGCTGGACCAGGGCGCGGGCGGCGGCCAGCTCGGTCGCCATGTCGGCGAGCCGGAACCGCAGCGCCTGGGCATCCAGGAGCCGCGCGCCGAACGCCTCGCGGTCGGCGAGGTGGGCCAGGCTCCGGTCGAGGGCGCTGCGGGCACCGCCGAGCGAGCAGGCGGCGATGCCGAGGCGGCCGCCGTTCAGGCCGTTCATCGCGATCCGGAAGCCCTCGCCCTCGCGGCCGAGCAGCCGGTCGGCGGGCACCCGCACCGCGTCCAGGACGATCTGGCGGGTGGGCTGGGCGTTCCAGCCCATCTTCCGTTCGTTCGGGCCGAAGGTGAGACCGGGGTCGTCCTTGTCGACGAGGAACGCGGAAACACCCTCGGCACCGTCACCGCCGGTGCGCGCCATCACCACATAGACCTGAGAGGCACCCGCGCCGGAGATGAACTGCTTGACGCCGGTCAGCACATAGCCGTCGCCGTCCCGTACGGCGCGGGTGGTGAGGGCCGCCGCGTCCGAGCCGGCGCCCGGTTCGGTCAGGCAGTAGCTGGCGAGGTCGTCCATCGCGCACAGCCGGGGCAGCCACCGCTCGCGCTGGGCGGCATCGCCATAGCGGTCGATCATCCAGGCGACCATGTTGTGGATGGACAGGTATCCGGCGATGGACGGGCAGCCCGATGCCAGGGTCTCGAAGACCAGGACACCATCGGCACGGCTGAGGCCCGAACCGCCGTACTCCTCACGGACGTAGACGCCACCGAGGCCGAGCCCGGCGGCCTTGCGCAGGACATCCACGGGGAAGTGCTTGTCCCGGTCCCAGTCCAGGGCGTGCGGGGCCAGCTGGTCCTGGGCGAAGTCCAGGGTGGTTTCCACCAGGGCCTGCTGGTCCTCGGTGAGCAGGGTGGAGGTCATCGTCCGCTCACCCCATCGTCGGGATCGTGAAGCTCGCGCCCTCGCGCAGGCCGGCGGGCCAGCGGGAGGTGACGGTCTTGGTACGGGTGTAGAAGCGGATCGAATCCGGACCGTGCTGATTCAGGTCGCCGAAGCCGGAACGCTTCCAGCCGCCGAAGGTGTGGTAGGCGACCGGCACCGGGATGGGCACATTGACGCCGACCATGCCGGTGTTCACCCGCCGGGTGAAGTCGCGGGCGGTGTCCCCGTCCCGGGTGAAGATCGCGACGCCATTGCCGAAGGTGTGCTCGCTGGGCAGGCGCAGCGCCTCCTCGTAGTCGGCGGCACGGACGACCGACAGCACGGGGCCGAAGATCTCCTCCCGGTGGATACGCATGCCGGGGGTGACCCGGTCGAACAGCGAAGCCCCGGCGAAGAAGCCGTTCTCGTGACCGGGGAGGACGAAGTCCCGGCCGTCCACGACCAGTTCGGCGCCCTCAGCGACACCGAGGTCAATGTACGCCCGGACCCTGTCCACGGCGTCACGGCCGACCAGCGGACCGAAGTCGGCCTCCGGGTCGTCGCTGCGGCCGATCCGCAGGGTGCCGATGCGCTCCTTCAGCCGGGCCACCAGCGCGTCGGCGGTGGCCTCACCCACGGGAACGGCCACCGAGACGGCCATGCAGCGCTCGCCGGCCGAGCCGTAGCCGGCGCCGATCAGGGCGTCCACCGCCTGGTCGAGGTCGGCGTCCGGCATCACGATCAGGTGGTTCTTGGCACCGCCGAAACACTGCGCGCGCTTGCCATGGGCGGCGGCGGTGGCATACACATGCGCGGCCACGGGCGTGGAACCGACAAAGCCGAGGGCGGCGACACGGGTGTCCTCAAGGAGGGCATCGACCGATTCCCGCGCGCCGTTGACCACATTGAGGACACCGGCCGGCAGGCCCGCCTCCAGGAACAGCTCCGCCAGCCGGAGCGGAACGGACGGGGCACGCTCGGAGGGCTTGAGAATGAATGCGTTGCCGCAGGCCAGGGCCGGAGCGGCCTGCCAGAGCGGGATCATCGCGGGGAAGTTGAACGGAGTGATCCCGGCGACGACCCCCAGGGGCGCGCGCAGGGAGTGGACATCAATGCCGGTGCCGGCGTTGTCGGTGAACTCGCCCTTGAGCAGATGCGGGATACCGGCGGCGAACTCCACCACCTCCAGACCGCGTTGGATGTCCCCGTGGGCGTCGGCGATCGTCTTGCCGTGCTCGGACGAAAGCAGCCGGGCCAGCGCTTCCCTTTCCCGCTCGACGAGTTGAAGGAAGCGCAGCAGGACGCGGGCGCGGCGCTGCGGGTTCCACTCACCCCACTCACGCTGGGCCTCGACGGCGACGGCGATGGCCGCCTCGGTCTCTGCCCGGTCCGCCAGGGGCACACGGGCCCGGACCTCACCACTGTTTGGGTCGTACACCTCGCCATAGGACCCCGAGGTTCCCGGAATATGCTTACCGCCGATGAAGTGGGTCAACTCACTTGGTTCGGCGGGGACTTTAGGATGGATCATGCGAACCTGCTCTCGTCAGGTGAGGGCGATCCGGGATGGCACGCCGAACCGGCACCCGTGACCGCGGTTGCGTACGCGGGCGTGCGGGCGGCGCGAGAACGCGTATGGCGTGGGGACCGTCAGACTGCGGGGACGGGAACGCGATATGAGTGACGCCGTCGGCGGAGTCCGCCGGGATCATGGATGCGCACCGGTGCCATGCGTGTCAGCTCCATCCTCGTGGACAACACGGAACATCCCACGGCCGGTATCCTGGCTCCCGGATCAGCGCGCGCCGTCCGCCTTCCCGACATCCAGCTCGTCAGTGGCGTCCTGCTCGACGGCGTACTCCCCGGTCACAGTGGCGGGACCGCGCCGGAATCACACCGGCTTCCCTGCACCGCGGGCCTACCTCTCGAATATATAGTTGGACGTCCTAGTAAATCCACCCCCCGCAACTCGCGTTCCGGCGGCACTACGTTGCGGCGCGCCGGAAAACCGTTGCCCACACACGACGTTGGTGACCGCCCGCCCCATGCCCCTGCCCAGCCAGGCGACCGGGCCGAAGCCGGCATAGCGGCGCCACTGCTCGTGACGGACACCGGTGGCGGTGTCCGTCACGAGCAGTGCGTTCCCGCGTCAGTCGAGGGCCGACTCACCGGGCTGGATGTGTGCGGTCCATTTCTCCTCGATGCGGGCGAACCTCCAGACCGCCAGGGCGACGATCCAGGTGACCACGAACAGCCCGACGATGACGAACCCGATGACGTTCAGGTCAAGGCCACCCACCCAGTCCCAGAACGCCCCATGGAGGCCGAGCTGATCGGCGAGCAGGCCGAGGAGTTCGACGGTGCCGATGATCAAGGCCACGGCGACGGAGAGGGCGGTGATGGTGAGGTTGTAGTAGACCTTGCGGACGGGCTTGGAGAAGGCCCAGCCGTAGGCGAAGTTCATGAAGGTGCCGTCGACGGTGTCCAGCAGCGACATGCCCGCCGCGAAGAGGATGGGCAGGCAGAGGATCGCGTACCAGGGCAGTCCGGAGGCCGCGCCGGAGCCGGCCAGCACCAGCAGGGCGACCTCGGTGGCGGTGTCGAAGCCCAGGCCGAACAGCAGGCCCACCGGGAACATCTGCCCCGGCTTGGTGACCGACTTCATCACACGGGCCAGCAGACGGTTCATAAAGCCGCGGTTGTTGAGCTGGTCCTCCAGCTCCGCCTCGTCGAAATGACCGGCCCGCATGCGCCGGAAAACCTTCCAGATCCCCGCCAGGATCACCACGTTGATGGCCGCGATGACATACAGGAAGCTGCCGGAGACGATGGTGCCGATCAGGCCCGTGACATCGTGCAGCTGGGAGCCGTCGTCCGTCACCGGTCCGGCCAGTTCCTTGACACCGAGGGAGAGCAGGAAGGCCAGCACGAACACCACGGTGGAGTGGCCCAGCGAGAACCAGAAGCCGACCGAGACGGGCCGCTGTCCGGAGTGCATCAGCTTGCGGGTGGTGTTGTCGATCGCCGCGATGTGGTCGGCGTCGAAGGCGTGCCGCAGGCCGAGTGTATACGCGGTCACCCCGATACCGATCCCGAAGGTTTTGGTGCCCAGGCTGTAGTGCTCCGGGGCCACCAGGGCGACCAGGGTGAACCAGCCGATGACATGGAGGGCCAGGATGACAACGGCCATGCCACCGAGCCGCCGCCACTCCTGGCGGGATACGGACTCTGCCGCGCGCTGCCAGCGCGGGGACCGTATGCCGGCGGCTGTGGAAGAACCTGTGATCATTGCAGGGTTTCCTTCCTTCGGCGTACCCAGGACGGCACACCGTAGGTGCGGCCGAATTTCACCTGCAATACCTATGCAATAACTCACGGGAGCATGAGACAAGAAGCGGGCGCACGGCCACCGCCACGCGCCTGACCCTCGGGCCCGGGCAGCACTTCACCCGTCCCAGTCAAACCTGGACGCGGCTATCGCACCTCTGCCCGTTGTGCGTCCCAGCGGACCCGCCTCCGTCTCCGCGGCAGCGGCGCCTACAGGGACCCGGCATCGACGGCGGGGCCGGGGCGGCGCATCTATGTGCCGACACCCGTCCGTACAGCCTCGCCCGAGCATTGCGGCTCCGGTCGCCGTACTACACGGAGGAATACGCACGCCCCACCGCTCCGGCGGTCGGCAAAGGCGACGGAACAAGAGCGCCCGGCGGCGGATCACGAAGGCACAGTCGTCCGTGCGGGCGGTGGGAGTCCTCCGGGACTTTTCTGGGACTTCCGGCTGCATCAACGGGTACGAGCGTGAAACAGCCGAAAGGTCATTCGTGCAGGTCAGCGACGTACACCGCCCCATCGCAGCAGGTTACGGCGTTGGGCTGGCCTCTTCCGCGACTTCCGATCAGACAGGAAGTGCCCTGCTTCCCAGCTTCAGCGGCGTGCAGACACGGACCACTTTCAACGCCCGATCCGACTCCGCCAAGCTGCCTGACACGCCATCAGAAAGAGCGTCGAATGAGCGTCACGAGCGTCATTTCAGCGTCAAGATTTCGCCCGTAACGCCCACACCACACATCATGCGCACCGAAAACACCGCAGGTCAGGAACCCTTCGTGACCCGCTTGAGGATCGCCACGCACTCCACATGATGTGTAACCGGAAACACGTGGAGACAACGCCGACGGCTCCAACCAGCAATGCTGGAGCCGATTGGGCCCTTTACAACTCACCCCCAACGCCGAGCGGAGCAGGGTATCCGTCAATGCCCGGTTACCGAAATCGGTGATCCTCGGACCATTGTCAGTCCACCGCACCTCTCCGCTTCCCCGCTGCCCCGGAAGCAACCAAACCCGAAAGGCGCTGTTGACAGGAATGCCCAGCCAGAGCAGCGAAACGCATCACGGCCCGTTCAGTCCCGAGAACATCCGCGCCACCTGGAGTGGGACAGCGAGCGTCGCGGCTGCCGCCCAGGCGTTCGGCTTGTCGAGATCGAAGAGCTACGACCTTGTTCGCCGGGGGGAATTCCCCTGCCGCGTGCTGCCGATAGGCCGCACCGCCCGCGTCGCCACCACCTCGCTCCTCCGCGTACTCGAGAACGGGGAGCCGGAGTACAACGGGGCCTCCAGCGTAAGCCCCCATCCGTCTTGACCAACTACACGAGGACGCCCCGCCGGAACAAGCCGGCGGGGCGTCCTCGTATCAGGTCCCCGTCTACACAGGCCCCCGTCGGAGCAAGCCGACGGGAGTCCTCACGTGGTACGAGCAGTCACAGACGTGTCACCAACCCCGTGGAAGCTCTCACGTCACAAGGCCCTGACCTGGACTTACGCGCTCACCCTGGACCAACTGGACGCCCCTGGACGGTTTCTACGACATATGCCATGTGGTACCAAGGGCGGGCCCCAAGACCAGGACGGGAGCGTCTTCTGGCCCGTCAGAGCGGTATTGCAGGGTGTTCGCCGGTGTCTCACTCACGCGCCAGACCCTCTCACGTATCACGGCTGCCTCTACGGCGGGGGGCATGACTGTGGGGGTCTGACCAGGTGGAAGACCTCCCGGGCTGCGTAGCGTTTGAGACATCGGACGAATTCGCGCCGGGTCTTGCCCTCCTTGATGCGGCGTTCGTAGTAATCCTGGGGGCGCGGGTCGAAGCGCAGGCGGGTGTGCACAATCCGGTGCAAGGCGGCGTTGGCCTGCCGGTCGCCGCCGCGGTTGAGGCGACGGTACTGCCGACTGCCCGAGGAACGCTCGACCAGGCTGACCCCGCACAGCGCGGCGAAGGACACCTCACTGCCCAGGCGTTCCGGGTTGTCCCCCACCGTGGAGCGTCACGAGCGTCATTTCAGCGTCAGACTGATCGGTCATCGGGAACACGTCCCAGGACAGAAGGCGCGAAAACCCGCAGTCCAGCTGCACGGTAGCCGCGCAGGACATGCGGCTCGCGTGCCAGGCGACCATCAGGGGCCGCGCAGCCATTGCTGCGTGGCCCCTGATCTTGTGCCGGCCCGGCACGAGATCAGGCGACTTCGTCCAGGTGGGCGGCAGGGCCCGCACGGGCGGCGGCCACCGGACGCGGCGTGCACGATCCCTCGGCAGGTCTGCGAGGTCAGGCCAGGTTGATGTTCTCGGCCTGCGGGCCCTTATGGCCCTGGGCGACGTCGAACGTCACGGCCTGACCCTCCTGGAGCTCACGAAAGCCTGTGGAGTTGATCGCGGAGTAGTGCGCGAAGACATCCGGGCCGCCGCCGTCCTGGGCGATGAAGCCGAAGCCCTGGCAGACGGAGGTGATCGCCCTGGTCCCTGCGGCACAGCACAGCAAAACGCCCACACCAGAGGCGTGGGCAAGAGGGAATTCCGAACCACGACAGCTGACGCAGACGCTACACGCCCACACGCCGCGTCACCATAGGAAAAGATCACTTTGCACACCGAGACCGTGCGTGCGATGCCCGCCGGCGCTGACGGGCACGCTCATCTCATTCTGCTGCCGTTGGGTTCGCTGATTCGGCGGCGCGGCGATACTCGGCGTTGATGCGCTGGGCTTCCTCGAGCTGGTCTTCGAGGATGACGATCCGGCAGGCGGCCTCGATGGGGGTGCCCCGATCGACGAGTTCCCGGGCGCGGGCGGCGATGCGCAGCTGGTAGCGGGAGTAGCGGCGGTGGCCGCCTTCGGAACGCAGGGGGGTGATCAGGCGGGCTTCGCCGAGGGCGCGGAGGAAGGCGGGGGTGGTACCGAGCATCTCGGCCGCCCGGCCCATGGTGTAGGCGGGGTAATCGTCGTCGTCGAGACGGCCGAACGTGTCATCTGCTGTCATTGCACCTCTCTGTGGAACGCGTCGAGGGGCCCTGCGCCGTCTGGCACCAGGGCCCCGAAGGAACTACTACACCATCTGCCGGCCCTGACACTGGACCGGCCCCCTGTTTCCGCAGACCCGACCGAGACGCTGTCGGGGGCGCGGGGATCGCGGTTGCTTGACCGGAGACCACCTCACTATCGATGTCCTGCGGTACCCGGGTCCTGGACTTCCACCCGGGCGATCCTGATGGCGCTCGGCTCCTCCGTCCTTTCTCTTGATCAAATACTCACTGACGAAAACCACGGACTGCTGGTACTGCAAACTGCTGGCGGCCTCGAACAGCGCCACCTTCGGCAGCCAGCCCCGTCGCCTGTCCTGCATCTGCTCCGGCTTGGAACCCCACTGCCGAACCTCCCGGTGCGCGCGCCCGCAGCCGACGCCATTCACCGAGGTACCGCTCGCTGACTTCACTGCTGGGTACTGCGAACTTGCACTTACGGGTACTGCCACTGCGGCACTGCTCATGGCGGCCCCTGATCACTGCGGGCCACCCGGTCCGGTCGTCAGTCCCGTCGCCGTCCTGCAACCGCTCTGGCTTCGGAACTCCACCACCGCACCGCCCTGCGAACTGCAACTACGGTGCTGCTGCCCGGCCGTTCATTTCTGCCGGGCCTCACTCGATCTCTGCTACGAGAGAAAGCATAACCACACCGCCACCAAATTTCTACTCCGGCTGGCATAGTTTTCCGCACGCTCGAAGACAAGGTAATCCGCCTCGACCGGTCCATGGGCGGTTCATGCAGCTCCGAGGCCCAGTCCGGCACTCACAGTGACCCACCGCCGCGCAGCACGTCGGGCTGAGCGTGACGTCGCCGACCGTGCCGCGACTACCGTCGGCGGGCACCGGCCAACACCGCGTCTCGTGAAGGACACCACCGACCGGGACGGACGCTCCCAGCCGTGACGCTCCGCAGGCCGGCGGTTGACGGGCGCGGCACGAGGGTCTGCGCCGCCCTCGACGATCCCGGGATGATCGAGCAGCTCGTGGAAGTGTGCACGCGGGTGCCGCGATCCGCGGGTCGATGCCCCTGCTGCCGCCTCAGCGCCTTGGCGAGGATCTGCTTCCTCGTCCCGGGTCACTCTCCCGCGCTCGCCCGGCCGGTGGTATCGCCGCGGAGGGGCCGCTTGCGCGAACCGGCACGTCCCCGACTCGAGCCAGACCATGGCTGCCGGGACACGGACTCACGGCAGCAGGTGCCGCCATGCGCGACTGCGGTTCTCAGTCCCCTTCAGGCAAGCACTGTGGCCCTGCGGGGTTGGCGGGTGGAGGGGCGGGCACAGGGGTTGGGCAGGCACGCGCAGGGCATGGACAAACCAAGGACCAGGGCGACCCTGATGATCACGGTGATGGCCGGCGCCACAGCCGTCCGTTCCGCAACGGCCGTCGCCGACGCACACACTGCTGGTCAAATGTCGGCACGTGCCTGTTTACCCGATCGGACCGTCACCGGGGGTGCCGAGCATCGCGGAGGCGTGCTGCAGCGAGCCGGGGATGCCCACAGGCGCGGCCTCGGGGAGGGCGGCGCGGCAGGTGAAGCCGAGCTGAGTCATGGCCCGGAGAACTTCTGCGGCGCTGAAGTCACGGCGGTCCTGGCGGGTGATGACTTGACCGACTTGCTTGACGGGGTAGCGGCGGCGGCCGATGATCACCGATTCTCCGGTGACCGGTTCGGGCTTGATGCCCTTCATCGACGCCAGCACTCCGCCCTTGGTGAGCTCGAAGGGGAAGCGGGCGATGACGCAGCGCATGTGGCCTCACAGGGAGAGGAGAAGGGAAGAACGGTCCGACCAGGGCAAGGCGTTTCAGTGGAAGGGGGCGAGGATGCCCGGGGCGCTGGCGCGGTCCGTGTGAGCGCCGCTGTCGCGGACGGCGGTGAGGTCGGTTCCGGTCACCAGGCCGATGCGCTGGTCGTCCTGGTCGCAGACGACCAGTCGGCCCGTGCGTGCGGCGGCCATGACGGCCAGCGCCACCTCGATGCTCATATCGTCACAGACCTGCGGTCCGGCCGCGTCCATGACCTCCATTGCCGTCCTTTGCACGGGGTCGGAAATATCCGGGGCACGGGTACTGAAATGAGTGACGCAAGGGGGACCTGGAGATCCGGGCGTCGGCTGCGGCGCAGCTCTTCAGCACGCTCCTACATCACCGAAGGAGGAGCCGCGCGTGACGAGACTGCCAATTCCCCCGAGGCACCCGCAGTTGAAATCACTGCGGGAGATGCGTGCAGCTGGGGCCCGCACCCCGAAGGATGCGGGCCCCAGCTGCAAAGTGTGCGTCAGCGTCAGGCCGGAACGATGTTCTCGGCCGTCGGGCCCTTCTGGCCCTGCGCGATGTCGAAGGTCACCTTCTGGCCTTCGAGGAGCTCACGGAAGCCCTGCGCGGCAATGTTCGAGTAGTGGGCGAACACGTCGGCGCCGCCACCGTCCTGCTCGATGAAGCCGAAGCCCTTTTCGGCGTTGAACCACTTCACGGTACCAGTAGCCATGTCATATCTCCTTCGGGGCAGTACATCGGGATCCGCACTGCGCGAACGCCGTGTCGCCGCAATGATTACCCCGTCCGGAAATGACCGGAAATACAGAAGCGCCTCCGACCGACAGAACCCGGTGGAGCACTTGAAGTTTCGGGAACCACAACTGCAACCGAGATCGACGCTAGCACACCGGAACGGCCCGTGCACATTACGCAATTCTGCTCCACTCAGTGCGGCAAAAACTCTCACCACACGGTCCGCCAAAGCCTCACTTCGCAAGTACAGATATTGCCCCACTCGGAGTGCTGCGTTTCAGGAAGAGCGGTCTCGCAAAATGCAACCCTGACCGCCAGGGGGCGACGACGTACGCGGCTGTCCGTAAGACGCCTTCAAAAGGCGTCCAGCAGCACCCTCACCTCGCTTGCGATGCGGGGAGAGGCCGCCGACGCAGGCGGTCCCCCACCAGGGCAGAGACGACGGCACACACGGAGCGCGCCATGCGGGCGAAGGGTGCCCTGCGAACCGGCACACCGCGTCATTCCAAAGGAATGTGGAACTCGAATTCGGGGCGGTCCCACGGCACGGCGGGCGGGTTCGCGAGCGCGGTCCCGGTCCGCACTGCACCGGCGCGGCGGTAGAAGTCCTCGGCGGGAGAATGCGACACGACCTTGACGCGGTCGATCCCGGCGGCACGGGCCTCGGACTGCATGTGCGCGACGAGCAGTCGTCCGATGCCCCGTCCTTGTGCTTCGTCGGCGACGAACAGCAGGTCGAGCTCCGGTGGAGCGAGGACGAGCGAGTAGAACCCGAGGACCCGGCCTGCGTGTTCGTCGGCGCCGACGGCTACGAAGGCGCGGTGGGCCTCGATGTAATCAGGGCCGACTCGGTAGCCTGCGACTGCGGCTGCGTACTTGCCCTCGTAGGCGCCTGAGCCACGCACGAGCCGCGTGAGCCGTTTGGCATCCCGCGCGACGGCCCTCCGTATGGTGACCGGCCGGTTGGCCGGGGACGTGCGTGAGGTCATCGGGAGAGTATTTCGCACCGGAGAGTGCCTTCGTGCGGCGGGTCTGCTGCTAGGGCAGACGTTCCCGCGCCGCTCCCGGGTACCGCTCGCCCAGGCCCCGGCCGACCACGTCACTGCCGCCGGAACAGATCGCCCGCCAGCAGCACCTGGACGCCCGAACCGCTGCGGAGGATCCGACACCAGGCGAGACACCACCCACTCGGAAGCCTCGCCAGGCCGCGCCTTGGGGGCTTCTCGTCGAACTCCGCTGTCACACGCCTGTCACTGACTGCATTAACTCCCGGACCGTATGCCCCGACCTGGCATGACGCGGTCATCGTGGACTGGCCTGGACACCCACGGACAGGGTGAAGCCGGTGCTGTCCCATTTCCACATGGGACACGAATCCCCTGCCGGGGCTGCGGACAAGACCTGCGACGTCCCTCACCTGCGAGATGGCTGTGGGGCAAGCACATCCGCGTGCGGATCGCCCGCAAGGGCATCGGCTTCAGCAAAAGCCTCGGCCGACGCCGTTGGGTGACCGAGCGCACCATCGCGTGGCCGACCGACCGGCTACCGTCCCTCACCACCCGCTAGGAACACCACACCGGAACCATCTGGCCTTTCCCGGCCTCGCAGCCGCCGTCCGCTGCTGCTGCAAACGACTCCTCAAACTCCTGCACCGGACACGGTCCAAAGCCGAACCGGTCACCCCACTTGCGCAGGCCGCGCCAGCTCCACGTTGAACTGGGCGCCGCTCAGCAGTGCCAGGTTGGACAGCCATAGCCAGATCAGGAAGACCACGACGCCTCCCAGCGAACCGTAGAGACGGTTGTAGGTGCTGACATGGGAGGTGTAGACAGCGAGCCCCAGCGAGGCAGCCAGCAGGAGCGCTACCGCCAGTGCGCCACCGGGCGCCATCTTCCGCAGCGGCCGGGAGGGCGCGGGGCCCGAACGGTACAGGACAAGCACCAAGGCGACGGCGACGCCGGCCACGACCGGCCACCGCAAGGCGTCCCAGACGGTTTGCGGAGCGGTGCCCAGATTCAGTACCCGGCCCAGTCGGCGGGCCAGGCTGCCGGTGAGGGTCAACGCCAGAGTGGAGGTGAGAAGCAGCAGGACCAGAACCAGGGCCGTGGCAACAATGCGCGGAGCGGTACGCCAGACCGGCCGGTGTGCACTGGTCCGGTGCATGGCGTGCAACGCCCGGCGGAAGACGCTCAGATAGCTGGATCCCGACCACAGTGCCGCCGACCCGCCGAGGAAGAGCAGCGTCCATGCCGCTGACGTCTGGCCGGACATCTGGCGCAGAGTGCTGCGCAGCAGCGCGCGGGACGCGGCCGGGGCGGCCTGCGCCATATGGTCGATGACCTCCGGCTCGGCCGTGGGCATGGTCAGACCCAGGATCGAGAGGATCACCAGCAGCACCGGAAACAAGGCCAAAACCGCGTAATAGGTCAGCGCGGCGGCCCAGTCCGTGATGTCGTTGTTCCACATGGCCACCGGCGTCCTGCGCAGCGCCGCCCACCACCGTGCCCTGCGATCGTCCGCACTGTCCATGCCGCGGATGGTCTCACCCCGCGTCCTTCTCGATCCGCCTCGGCCGGCACCGATGTGCCAGACCGCCCGATGCCGCGCGGGTCCCTCGCGCCTCTTGCCCACCACCCCGGCCGGTCCGGCCGCGCCGACGACGGGACGGAACTCGGTATTCCGGTTTTTGGTCCTGGGCGGTAGCCCTTAAGGGGCCTGCCCGTATTCACGCTGTATTCGCGGCGAGCAGGCCCCTTGTCGTTGCCGAATCCTCGGAGGAGAAGGCAGCGTTAGGGCCTGAATGCGTCCTTCACCTTTTCCTTGGCCTCACGGGCATCACCCGTGCGCCTTTCCACCTCTCCCTCGGCGGTCATGCGCTCATTACCGACAGTCCTTCCCAGGGCTTCCTTCAGCTTGCCCTTGACCTGGCCGGTCTTCGCCTTGGCCTTCTCGCCGGGTGTCATGGAAGAGCACCTCCGATAGATCGTGTGCCGCTGTCGCGGTAACCCGCGTCTTCCCCGAGCCCGCCCCCACAAACACAGCCCACCACCACTACTCACCATCGGCTTCTGGTAAATGAATGAAGTCGAAATCGCAGGGCATATGTGCGGTCAGGAGGTTGATAAATATGGGACCCTTGCTGCTCGTTCTACTGCTCGCACTGATCCTTTTCGGTGCCGGCTTCGCCATCAAAATTCTCTGGTGGGTCGCCGTCGCCGTCCTGGTGATCTGGCTTCTGGGCTTCGTCATGCGCTCCACCACAGCCGGTGGCGGCCGAGGCCGCTGGTATCGATGGTGATCTGACCGCCACTTACAACGCCCAACAGCATCTGCCGGTCCGGCAGCCGCTTACGGCCCGGGGGTCGGAACCGGCGTTCCCTGCGCGGCAGCAGCAGCTCGCTCGCTGCAGCAGCTCCATGAGGTGCTCCTGGCCGAGCTCAACTCGGCGCTCAGGCTGGACCGGCCCCGTGCGGTCGCCGACTCCAGCCAGGTCAGGGCAGCTAACAGGGGAAGCCGCACGGGCCCGTCGCCGGTCGGCTGCGGCCGGGCCGGCTCCAAGCACCATCCAATGGGGAGTCACGGGGCTGGTGAAGCCTGAAGCACCACCGGGCCCCGGAGCCCTTTGATTCAGACGGGCTCACTGGCCCCGTGACGCCGGCGGCGACGTTACCGATCAGGTGATCGATTCGTTGGTGTCCGTGGTCCGAGCCCCTCGCGGGGAACACCTCTCAGCGGTGCCGAAGGGCTCCTGGGCGTCGGAGCCCTTCGCCCGCGCATAGACGATGCTGCGCACGTCCCGGTCGAAGGGGCACCCGCCGTAGTTCCGCTCGATGAAGTACTGCTGGAGTTCCGGCCGGATCCGCTCCAGAAGGAAGCGGGCTTGGCCCAGTCCAGGGTTGTTGCGCAGCACCGAGTGCCGGCGCGGGAGCGGATCCCGGACGCCCAACAGGCCCAGGAGCATGAGCGGTACCGCCGCGAACAGCCATCGGGGCGAGCCACCGGCCGCGGCCAGCAGCGTCACCAGGGCGGCGAGCAGGGGCGTTGGAACGGCCGCCCCGGCGGACGCTCTCCATGCGCCCCGGCCTGCGGAAAGACAGGGCGGGCACGAGATATCCGTCGGGGCCGGCCACACAGGGAATGCGTACCGCGCCCACGGGCGGATGAATACGTTCGGTGCGCGGCTGCCCACCGACCGTGCCGGGAGCGCGTGATCATGCGGATTTGGCAGGAAAGCGTGGAAATGGGCCCGCGGCCGGGCCAGATGTCCCCGCTGGGCGCCACCTTCGATGGCGCCGACACCAACTTCGCCGTGTTCTCACTCGACCCCTGGTGGGCGGTGGAGGTGGACACGGCCATCCCGCACACCGAGTTCCGGCCGCTGATCAAGTGCGGCAGCGAGGTGGAGGTCGAGGACCGTTCCCTGTTCGTCCTGCGTGGCCACCGGCAGGACTGAGGCAGGCGGTACGCGTCAGCTGATCCGAAGACCCACCGCCAGCGTCAGTTCAAGGACCCGGTGTGGCGAGCCGAGGTCCGGGAACAGCTCGCGCAGCTGCGACATCCGGTACCGGACTGTCTGGGGATGGACGAACAACTCCGCCGCCACCTCCTCCCGCCTCCCCTGGTGCAGCAGCCACGCCCGCAATGTCTCCTCCAGCCGCTGTGCGGTTGCGGCAGGCAAGGTCCGCAATGGTGCGAGGGCTCGGGCACGCAGGTCCGCGAACGCCTCCGCGTCGGCGCTCAGCACCAGCTCGGGCAGGTGGTCCTCGGTGTCGCGAATATCGGAAGAGAGGGAGCGCGCACGTACGGCTCGTGCGTACGAGGCGGACGCACGAGTCCAGGGCCGGGCCGGGCCGACCACGGCCGTGCGGTCGGCCAGCTGCCGCAGGAGATGTGATCGGTCGGCATCGGGGACGAGCAGCACACCGGTGGCGTCCGGCAGATCGTCCAGGACGAGGGTGCTCGGGTCCAGCGCGCGGTAGGCAGGCCGGGCCTGGGCGGCGGGCAGCAGGACCGCGGTCAGCGAAACCGGAGGCTGCCACCCGGCCCGCTGAACAGAGGCCAGCAGCACATCCGGGCTCGCACCGGCGAGGATGTCGCGGGCCAGGTGTTCCAGGTGGCGCTCGTGGGCCCTGCCCCGGGCGGCCAGTTCGTCGGCGTGGCCCGCGGCGCTGGCGGCGGAGAGTTCGTCGATGTAGGCGAAGGTCAGCTCGGCGAACTTGGCGACCTCGGCGGCGGGCAGACCTGCGGGTACGGCACCCGCTGCCAGGCATCGCCAGGCCACACGGGCGCCGACGCGGTAGGCACTGAGCAGGGCGTCCATCGAACGGCCGTCGCGCACCTCGCCGCGGCCCAGCTCATAGGCTGCGTCACCGGCGTCGCCACCGGTGGCGTTCCCGCTCGCGAGGTCCAGGTAGTGCCCCAGGGCGGTGCGGACGGCTCGGCGGATGGTGCCGCCCATGCTGCCCGAAAGAGCGTTGGCGTAGGGAGGGACCTCGTCGATGATCGCCTGGACGACCTCGTCGGCGGTGGTCTTCAGCGCGGCCCGAAGTGCGGTGACCGTCGTCTCATCCAGGGTCAGTTCGCTGGCCCTCCGGATTGCATGGCTCATGTTTTTTGTTCCCTGCGAACAGTTCGGCCCACCAGATTTACATCCTGCGGTCAGGACTTTACGCCTTGAGGCGCAGCAAGCTGGAGTCATGACGAGTGCAGCCCTCCGCAGCAGGGCGTGGAAACTACTCGAGATGGTCACGACGCCGCTGCTGCCGTCGGACTACCTCGACCTGATCAGCCCCCTGCGGGCGGGCGCCGACCTGCGTGGGCGCATCGAGGCCGTGCACCCCGAGACGGGTGACGCCGCGACCATCGTGATCAGGCCGGGACGTGGCTGGCGCGGCCACACAGCCGGTCAGTATGTGCGGATCGGGGTCGATGTCGATGGGAGGCGCCTGTGGCGTGCCTACTCCATCACCTCGCCGACAAACCGCCAGGACGGCCGTGTCACGATCACCGTAAAGGCGATCCCGGGCGGCAAGGTCAGCAACCACCTGGTCCGCAGGGCGACACCGGGCACGCTGATCCAGCTCGACCAGCCGACCGGTGACTTCGTGCTGCCACAGACCAAGCCCGCCAAGGTGCTCTATCTGACGGCCGGCAGCGGCATCACGCCCGTGATGGGCATGCTGCGCGACACCGAGTTCGACGACGTCGTTATGGTCCACTGCGCGCCGCAGCCGCAAGACGTGATCTTCCGCAATGAACTGCACGACCTGGTCGCGGACAGGAAGCTGCGCCTCACCGAGGTGCACACCGACACGGACGGCAGGCTCGACATCGCCCGTCTCGACGAACTCGTGCCCGACTGGGCCGAGCGCGAGACCTGGGCCTGCGGGCCCGCGGGCCTGCTCGACGCCGCCGAAGAGCACTGGACCGAGCACGGCGTCCAAGAGCGCCTGCACACCGAACGCTTCCGCCCCAGCGTCGTCGTCGCAGGCGACGGCGGCGAGGTGACATTCAGCGCCACCGGCAAGACCGTCGAGGCGGACGGTGCCACGCCGTTGCTGGACATCGGCGAAGAGGCCGGCGTGCTCATGCCCTCCGGGTGCCGCATGGGCATCTGCTTCGGCTGCGTCACGCCGCTCAAGGCGGGCGCCGTCCGCGACCTGCGCACCGGCGAGATCACCGAGGCCGAGCCGGGCGTCCTCATCCAGACCTGCGTGTCCGCCGCGGCGGGCCCCTGCGACATCGAACAGTAGGAGCACCTTGACCGCCATCGACCCCACCGCCCATCTGACCGCGGAGCAGATCGAGGAGCTTGGCCGCGAGCTGGACGCGATCCGCGACGAGGTGCTCGCCGACCGCGGCGAGAAAGACGCCGCCTACATCCGTAAGGTCATCTCGGCGCAGCGCAAGCTCGAGCTGGTCAGCAGGGGCGTGCTGCTGTTCTCGATCTTCCCGCCCGCGTGGCTGCTCGGCACCGCCGGTCTGTCCGTGGCGAAGATCATGGACAACATGGAGATCGGCCACAACGTCCTGCACGGCCAGTGGGACTGGATGCGGGACCCGAAGATCCACTCCACCACCTGGGAGTGGGATCACGTCTCGCCGTCCGATCAGTGGAAGCACTCGCACAACGAGCTGCATCACACGTACACCAACGTGATCGGCAAGGACAACGACCTCGGCTACGGCATCATGCGCGTTGACGAGGACCAGAAGTGGCACCCGTTCCACCTCGGTCAGCCACTGTGGAACTTCATCAACGCCTGCTTCTTCGAGTACGGCATCGCGGCGTACGACCTGGAGCTCGGCAAGAATCTGCACAAGCGCCGCCGCAAGGACCCGGAGTTCCGCGCGCGGGCCAAGGCCGTGGGCCGCAAGATCCGCAAGCAGGTGCTCAAGGACTATGTGATCCACCCGCTGCTGTCGGGCCCGTCGTTCCTCACCACGCTGGCCGCCACATTCACCGCGAACCTGGTCCGCAATATCTGGTCCCACTCGGTGATCATGTGCGGGCACTTCCCCGAGGGCGTACAGGTCTTCGAGCGCCGGTCGATCAAGGACGAGACGCGCGGCCAGTGGTATCTGCGCCAGATGATGGGCTCGGCGAACATCAGCGGCAGCAGGGCCATGCACTTTATGACCGGCAACCTCTCGCACCAGATCGAGCACCACCTGTTCCCGGACCTGCCGAGCAACCGGTATGCCGAGGTCGCGGTGAAGGTGCGCGCGCTGTTCGAAAAGTACGAGCTGGAGTACGTCACCGGGCCGCTGCCCAAGCAGGTGTTCTCCGCCTGGCACAAGGTCTTCCGGCTCTCGCTGCCGAACAAGAAGCCCAAGGTCAAGGCTTCGGACCGCGGGCAGGAGCTGGTCGCGGCCTGATTGCCGGTATCGGTCCGGATCCTTCGGCTCCCAGTCGGGTCGGACCGACAAGCCGCTGCTGCGGCGGCAGGTGATCGAGCCGTACAGGATGGCGGGAGCGCGGCCTCCTGAAGCGTGTTCCCCAAGGCGGTGAGCGGGATTTTCTGCCTTGTACAGCTGGCGAGTTGAGGGCCGAGCGGGTATGAGGCAGGCGTTCACCGGGCTGCGGATGCGGCAGGTCGCTGTGCTGTCCGGTGTTTCGTCGATCAGGATGTGCCGGGTAGCTCAGCGGCCGGGCCCATTGCTCGCACTGGATCCCGTCCGGCCTGCGGAGGGTGCGGTTCAGCGGTTGCGGACCGGGACGGGACGCCGATCCCGCTGCGGGGCCATCGGGTGGCCGCGTTCGGCCATAACTACCGCTTCTCAGCGAATGTGCAGGTCATCGTCGATGCCGACCCGCGCTTGGCGGTGGCCACCGCCCGGACGCGCATCCATCGGCATAGGCCTGATCGCCCCGCACCGCCCCGGCCGGCCGCTGCTGAAGGGCGAGGAAGAGGACAACACCTCAGCACCGCAGGGTCCGTCCGGGCCGCCTGCGCAGGCCCTCTCCGGGGCACCGTCCCCGCGCCCGCGCGTCCTCCTCACCATGCGCGCCAACTTCCTGGAACCCGCGCCGGCCCACCGCCGGCTCGGGCCCATGCTCCGCCAACACCTCTACGCCCTGGGCCCGATGGGCGAGGAGCAGCTGCGGCATGTGGTCAACGACGCGGTCGAGGCCGTCCGGTCCGTGTCCTACGAGGCCGGGCCGGCGGAGCGGATCCTCGCCCATCGGGCCCAGGGCATACGAGCGGCTGGGCGGCGTCGCCGGAGCCCTGGGCCGCTACGCCGACCAGGTCCGGCGGTAGTACGTGCCGGCCGAGAAGAGCCCGCTGCCCGGCGGCTGTTCACCAAGCCGGTACGGCTCCCGGCCGACGCGCCCACCGTGACCCGCCGGACCGCGCTGCGCACGGAGCTCCGGGAGGACGAGTGGGGCATCGCCCACCGCCTCGCCGCGACCCGGCTGCTGGTGACCGGCCGCACCGCCGAGGGCGTCGAGACGGTGGAGCTCGCCCCCACCGGTAGTCGGGCGACTTCTGGGTGAAGCAGGCGGGAGTGCAAGTGAGCTTGCTGAGGACGAACTTGTACGAGATCGACGTGGTCAGCTGCTGCTTGCCGACATCGGCGGTGCAGTCGGTCGTGCCGTTGATCGACCGGGATCCCAGGACATGGAAGCCCGGGAACTTGTTCGCCGCCGTGCAGTCAACGATCCTGCCAATGCGAAGGCCGTGGCAGCGGCCGCCACAAGTGGCCGGCTCCGCCCTCACCCTGTCATGCGCCGTGGCCGCGGACCCGAATGCCGCGGGCGACACCGGGGTCCGTCAGGGTCCGACCACGGTGAGCGGGCCGGTGTGCAGGTCCCACCGCAGATCGCGCACCCGGGGTTCGCGTGCCAGTTGGACGACCAGCCGGTCCAGGGCCGCGGCCGCGGGACCGTCCGAGGTCAGTGTCACTTCGATCACTACATTGACGCTGTCGTCCGGTTCGAAAGAGCGGAAACTGTTCAGACGGATCCCGGTGCCGCCGAAGGCGACGACACACAACGCGCGTACTTTGCCCTCCACACCGGGATCACATACCGCTTGGAGCGTGCAGTGGGTCAATGTGCCGCGGACGGCGGCCCTGGGGCGCCGGAAGAGGTGGCGGGTCAGAAGTTTCACAGCGAGCTCCCTGCCGAGCTGATGAGTTGACGAGTTGACAGGCGCCGTCACCGCCGACGGCCGGGCCATCGAGGTGCCAGTGGAGTTCCTGGACAGCGCGCTC
The DNA here is from genome assembly GCF_003121295.1 of Streptomyces orinoci. Taxonomy (GTDB): domain Bacteria; phylum Actinomycetota; class Actinomycetes; order Streptomycetales; family Streptomycetaceae; genus Streptomyces; species Streptomyces orinoci. The sequence continues at coordinate 41,641 of NZ_PHNC01000017.1, read as the reverse complement.
CGGTCCGACAAGGGCGACAAGCAACATCGGCGGTGATGTGCCGTACGGGCACTCGGCAGAAGGTGCGGGCGGCCGAAGAGAGATCAGCGTCGGGGAACATCCCCGGGCGGCGGACGGGGAAGACAACCGCCGCCCAGGGACGCTCAGTTGGCGTGGCCGGTCGCGAGCTGCCAGACGTGGATGACCACCAGGACCATGGCGACCACCAGATAGGCACGCAGCGCGGACATCCCGATCTTGCGGCCGGTGGACATCACGGGGCTGGGAAGTTCCTCCAGCGGCGGCATCCGCCAACCACCCTTGCCGGTACGGTCGATGGGCGCGGCAAGGGCCCAGCCCTTGCGACGGCGGCGTACCTCGGCGTAGCCGATGGCCAGGATGCCGGCGACACCGCAGATAGCCATGATGTCCAGGATCGCGCCGGAGGTGATGTCGGGGAAGGCAACCGAGGCGGTCAGGATGATGGACAGGGTCACCAGCACACCGACGACGAACGAGGTGAAGGCGTTGGTCCAGCGGCCGTTGACCCAAGGGCCCAGAACGGCCTTGTCGTTGCAGAGCAGCAGCAGGAACACCGTGGCGGAGGGCAGCAGCACTCCGGCCAGGGTCTGCACCCCGGTGGTGATCAGCCCCAGCGGCGAACCGGGAATGATGACGATGACCGCGGCGAGCAGCACCACACCGGCGAAGACCGCGTAGAAGCCCTTGGCGCCGCGTACTCCACGGTGCAGGGAGTGCTTCAGGCCCAGTACGTCCCCCAGCGCATAGGCCGTGGAGAGCGAGACCGCCGAGGCGCCGATGATGGAGGCGTCCAGCAGCGCGATGGCGAACAGCACTCCCGCCAGCTTGCCCGCGTGGGCCTCAAGTCCCCGCGCGATGCCCGCCGCGTCATCGAAGTTGCCGAACTCCTTGGTGCCCGCGAAGGTCGCGGCGGTGAAGCCGATCATCGCGGCGGCGCCCAGCACCACGATCACGATGCCGATCCACAGGTCGGCCTTCTCGTACTTCATAAAGCGCGGGGTGATGCGCTTGTCGATGACATAGGACTGCTGGAAGAACAGCTGCCAGGGCGCCACCGTGGTCCCCACGATGGAGATGATCAGCAGCATGACGTCGGAGAGCTTGGAATCCTTGGGCATGCCGGGCACCACGAAGTCGTGGACCATCGTGCCGGTGCCGGGGTGGATCACGAAGTAGATGGGGATCAGCAGCAGCGATCCCACACACAGGAACACCGATATGCGCTCAAACCGCCGGAATGAGCCGGTGGTTGCAGCCGCGATCACCACCGCCGCGGCCACCAGCACACTCAGTGTCTTGGGCAGTCCCAGATAGCCCACCGCCAGCGTGACACCGATGAACTCGGTAACGATCGTCAGGGCGTTGAGCAGAAACAGGTCGATGACGGAGAACGCGCCCCAGAACTTGCCGAACCGCTCCAGGATCAGCCGGGCGTGCCCGACCCCGGTGACGGCGCCCAGCCGCAGCACCATCTCCTGGTTGACATAGAGGACGGGCACCAGCAGCAGCAGCGTCCACAGCAGGCTGGTGCCGTAGTTCTGGCCGGCCTGGCCGTAGGTGTCGAAGGCGCCCGCGTCATTGTCGCCGACCATCACGATCAGGCCGGGGCCGACTATCGCCAGCAGGGTCTTGAGCTTGGCGGACAGTCCCTTGCGGGGAGCGGTGTCATCGAGCTTGATGGTGCCGAGCGCGCCCCGGATGTCGCCGAGGTGGGCTTCGTCCAGGACCGCGACGCGCTGGGCCGAGGTCGGTGGTGTGGTGGTGAGGTCGGTCATGACAGCCTCCCGAGTCCCCCGTGGGGGAGGTTGCGGGCATGCGGCAGCAGCCCTCCCGCGAGCGCGCGGTGCCCGGGCACGGCGGATGGCCGTACGGACAGCGGGGCGCAGAGCAAAAAGACGCGTGGGAAAGGTGGTTACCGCGTACCGGAGGTCAACGAGGACATACGGATACGGGGCCGACTGAGGCCCGGACTACTGCAACTACTGCCATCCATGTCTCTCGCCTCCTCCCGGCCGGGGCGCACGCGGGCGCCGGACGACACGGCAAGGAGCGGACCGGTCCGCAGACGACCGGCTCACCCCAACTCGTCAGAGCTTTGGCACTGCACGGCGTAATCCCCTTGCCGGGGAAGCCACTTGGGGTCACCCCTTGGGCCGGGGAGACCTGTCCTGACCCTGGGCGTCTCTCGACGTCGTGGGGTCAGTGGCCTGTGTCCGTGCAGACGCCTCACCGAACGAGGTGCCTTATTCTTTTCGAACGGCTGAAACCTTACCCTAGTAGTTGCGTATCCACGCAAGTGTTTGGCGCAACCTTGACCGCGGCCTTCGCAAGCGGAATGCACTCGGTGCCCACCGGTACCGGCGGTGGTGAACTACAACGCGTCCTGGGCGCCGGGCTCCAGGGTCAGCTTGCCGTCGTCATGGTCGTAGTCGTACAACTCGCCATAGCGGCCCCAGTCGATCGCGGTCTCCAGCTGGTTGCGCGCTTCCTCCGCGGAGAACCCGCGCCGGAGCAGATCCAGGAAGAAGTCCTCGCGCAGGGTGTGGCCCTCGGTCGCCGCCAGGGCCTGGACGATGGCGCGCACCAGCGGGGCACGGGCGGCGGCATGCCGGGCGAAGAGCCTTTTACTGGTGAGGATGTCGGCGGCGGAGAATTCGCGGCCGGCGCCGGTGATGGCGATCCGGGGGCCGTCAAGGCGCGCCAGGCCGAGCAGGACAGCGGCATCGACCAGCGGCAGCAGGTCATCGACCTCGAAGTTGAGCTCATCGGCGATCTCGGCCAGTCCGTCCTCGCCCCCGCGCGCGATCAGGATCTCCAGCAGACCGGCCAGACCGCCGACCCTGACGTCCGGCAGCGGGGCGCTGATGGGGGTCGGCGCGGGCGCCGGACGGGCCGGGCCACCCGGCGGCGGAGCCTCGGCAGCGGCGGCCGCTGCCGCCTCACGGCCGGTGAGGATGGCATAGACCGTATCGACCAGGGCTTCGAAGCGGGGGTGCTGCCGGTTGCGCGGGCGGGGCAGATCGACGGTCAGTTCGGCCTGGACGCGGCCGGGGTTGGAGGAGAGCACCAGGATCCGGTCGGCCAGCAGCACGGCTTCCTCAATGTTGTGGGTGACGATCAGGATCGACTTCACCGGTGCCTCATGGCCTTCCCACAGGCCGACAAGCTCGGTGCGGAGATTCTCCGCCGTCAGCACATCCAGGGCGGAGAAGGGTTCGTCCATCAGGAGCGCGTCGGGTTCGACCACAATGCCGCGGGCGAAGCCCACCCGCTGACGCATGCCGCCGGACAGCTCCTTGGGATAGGCCGACTCGAAGCCGTCCAGACCGATCAGGTCGATCGCCTTCAAGGCCCGCCGGCGGCGCTCCTCCTCGCCCACGCCCAGTGCCGCCAGGCCGAGTTCGACGTTCTGCTGCACCGTCAGCCAGGGCAGCAGCGCAAAGGACTGGAAGACCATTGACACGCCCGGGTTGGCGCCGGTCAGCGGGGCGCCCCGGTAGAAGACCGAACCGGACGAGGGCGCGATCAGGCCGGCCACACAGCGCAGCAAGGTGGACTTGCCGGATCCGGACTTGCCCAGCAGGGCGACGATCTCGCCCTCGGCCAGGTCGAAACTGATGCCGTCCAGGACCGGCAGGGCACCGCCCTGAGGCGTGGTGAAGGTCTTGGTGACCGAATCGGCCCGGACGATCGCTTCGCTGCTGTTCACTGATCCTGCCTGGGACTTGAAGGGGTGGATGGACGGACAGGGAACGGGGTCAGAGGGCGTAGCGGGTCTCGGCCAGCCGGTAAAGGCGGCGCCAGAACAGCCGGTTGGCAACAACGACATACAGGCTCATGGCGAAGATCCCCACCAGGATCCTGGGGAAGTTTCCGGTGGCGGTGGCTTCGGTGATGTAGGCGCCCAGCCCGGTCGCGGTCAGATGGTGCTGTCCGTAGTCGACCACCTCGGCGACGATCGAGGCATTCCACGCCCCGCCCGCCGCCGTGATGCCGCCGGTGACATAGGACGGGAAGACGGAGGGCAGGATGAATTCCCGCCAGCGCAGCCACCCTCCCACCCGGAATGTCGTCATCGCCTCCCGCAGATCGGACGGAATCGCCGAGGCGCCCGCGATGACATTGAAGAGGATGTACCACTGTGCCCCCAGTGCCATCAGCAGGATCGCCCCGAAGTTCAGCGAGATCCCGAGTGCGACAAAGGCAGCGGTGGCGAAGGGGAACAGAAAGTTCGCGGGGAAGCTGGCCAGAATCTGGACCACCGGCTGGGCGAACCGGGTCACCCGGGGATTCATCCCGATCCACACCCCCACCGGCACCCACACCAGCGTCGCGGCAACGGTGAGCACCACCACCCGGGCAAAGGTGGCCGCGCCCAGCGCCAGTGCGGAGCCGAAGGCGCCGAAACCGACGCTCGAGTTCACATAGGTGCAGGCTTCCCAGGCGCCGTAGGCGACGATGGCGCTGACCACTCCGGCGAAGAACACATCCCCGGTGCGCTCCCGCGCCGGGGAGACGCCGATGGCGTGCTCGGCCAGTCCGAACGGCCGCATCAGCCGGTCGAGCGCCGGCCAGAGCGGCTTCAGGGGCCGTCCCATCAGCCGGGGCACCTGAGAGCGCCGCAGGAAGTCCAGTACGAGGCTGCGGGGGTGCTCGGCGGCCCGGGACTCTTCCACCCGGAAGCGCTCCGACCAGGCGGTCACCGGCCGCCAGAACAGCACATTGACACCGATCACCAGGACCACCATCACCGCGATGGCGTTGCCCACCTTGCCCAGGTCCCCCTCGGCGATCGCGGCGGCGGCATAGGACCCCATGCCGGGCAGCGCGTACTGGTGGTTGAGGACGGAGATGGACTCCGAGGCGGCCAGGAAGAACCACGCCCCGCCGAAACTCATCATCCCGTTCCACACCAGCGGAATCACCCCGCTGGGCACATCCAGCTGCCAGAACCGCTGCCACTTCGTCAGCCGCATCACCCGGGCCGCTTCATCGAGTTCCCGCGGCTGGGAGACCAGCGAAGCGTAGAAGGCGAACGTCATATTCCAGGCCATCGCCGTGAAGATCGCGAAGATCGAGGCGCATTCCAGACCGAGCTCCGAACCCGGGAAGAGGCTGATGAACGCGGTGACCGTCACCGACAGAAAACCCAGGACGGGCACCGACTGCAGAATGTCCAGCACCGGCAGCAGGACTTTGTCCGCCCGGCGCAGCCGCGCCGCCGCGGTGGCGTACACAAAGGTGAACAGGACCGAGGCGAGGAGAGCGACAAACATGCGCAGCAGCGACCGCACCGCATAGAAAGGCAGATTCGACGGATCCGTCGATACCGCCTTGGGTGCGGTATTCGGCAGAAACGGTGCGTTGAGCGAGGGAGCCAGCCGCAGAAGCCCGTACAGCAGTGCGATCAGGGCCACGATGACCACCAGATCGACCCACCGCGACGGCGGCCGCCGCCATACTCTCCGGGAAGGGAATCCGCTTGTATCCACCATCAGTCGCCTCCGCGCTCTCCCGGCACGCCCATCCCGGTCAGGAGATCACGCCCGGCGGAATTCCTGCCGCACCTCGGCTGTCAACACGTCCATGGGCCCACGGTCGGCGGGGGCCCCGGCCGGTGGCCGGAATTCCGGGTCCGGGGAACTCCTGATTCAGCTTGCGGGCTCAGCATCGCCGCTCGCGGCACCCACTCGCGGCACCCACTCGCGGCGCCGCGCTGCAATGCCGGCGCCCGGGGCCGGGTACCGGGGGCCCAGGAGAAACCTCCGCCGCTCTCGGTCCAGCGCCGTGAGGGCTGGCGCACTGCCATCGCCCTCCACCGACAGCGGCCCGGAACCACACGGGCGCCGCCCCGCATGTGCCAGGCCGTCCGGCGCACAGCCGCCAACTATGTGCCGGGCACGACGAGTTGAACCGGACACCGGGAGGTATCCGGTTACCCTCCCGCGTCAAGATTGGGTCAAGCGTTTGCACCCAGGCATGATCAGGACGCTACGCTGGTGGCATGTGAGGCACCTCGTTCGGTGAGGCGTCTGTACGGACACAGGCCACTGACCCCACGACGTCGAGAGACGCCCAGGGTCAGGACAGGTCTCCCCGGCCCAAGGGGTGACCCCAAGTGGCTTCCCTGCCAAGGGGATTACGCCGTGCAGTGCCAAAGCTCTGACGAGTTGGGGTGAGCCGGCCGTCTGCGGACCGGTCCGCTCCTTGCCGTGTCGTCCGGCGCCCGCGTGCGCCCCGGCCGGGAGGAGGCGAGAGACATGGATGGCAGTAGTTGCAGCAGTCCGGGCCACAGTCAGCCCCATTCCCGCCTGTCCCCACTCCGTTCCGGCACGCGGTAATCGCCCTTCCTGCGCACACCCGGCACCGCCCTGGCACCCGTACGGCCTCGATGCCGTTCCGGGATGTTGTTCTGCGCGCTCACGGGGGTGAACGCCGTGCCTTGCTTGTTCGGCAAGCACAACACCCCGCGTTTTACGTGCTGTTGTGAGCTGACCGGCACACGGCTCCACACCCGGCGATCGTGCGCGTCGCGCGGTTGGTGACAGGTGACCGGCCACCCCTCCCCCACAGCGGTGACGGAACGCACTCCCACGACCACCCATCGCCACCCGACCCGTCCAACGACTTCCCATGAAGGGAGGGCACCGTGCGCCTTCTCACCCACCGCGCCAGGCTCTCCGCACCGACCCGCCGGTGCCCGCCCGCCGCCGGCTGCAAGCGCTGTCCCCAATACGCCTGTCCACACGTCAACTTGGTGCTGGATGACGGCCCGGAGCGGACCTACCGGCTGGACGACCCCAGCACCTGTCCCCGGCCCTATGCCGCACACGCCGCGTACGACCCGCGGGTACACCTCGCTTATATCCTCGCCCAGCAGGGCCACGACGCCCACTGGCTCTCCCGGTTCACCGGCCTGCCCCTGCCCGCCGCGCGCCGCATCGCCGGAGCAGCCGTGCTGTCCCACGCCTGACAGCCTTCCTTCCCCGAACTCGCCTTATGGAGGTGACTCCCGCATGCGTCCGTCCTCATCGTCCTGCACCCCCAGACGCACATCCACCCCGAACGCCCGTAGCACCACCGGTCCTTGGCCGTCAGCCGCGATGGACGGCCCCGCCGTGCGGCCATCTCGCGTCCGGTCCCCCGACCAGCAGCTCTCCTGGAAACAGAGAGGAGACTCCGACATGTTCCTTCCGGCCGGCCTCCTGCAGGAAACCGTGGAACGCCTCATTGCCAGTGCCCCCTATGCGACCGTCAACACTCCGCTGTACGGCGTCGCACATGTCATGTGCGACATGACCGACGAACCTCGGGTACGGGCCCGGCTCGCCCGGGCCCTGACCGGCCCCGATGTATGCCTGACGGAGATGACCAGCCGGAGTGAGGCACCCGGCTCGGCGCTCCTGGAAGCCGGCTTCGCCGCCCAGGGCCCCATCACCGCCGTCCTGTCACAACTGCTCTCCCTCGTCTGGCTGGAGCCCGCGGTCAGTGATCTGCACTGGCACCTGGACCAACAGCCAACGGCGATTGCCGACGACGGGAAGGCTCCGCACGCACCGGTACACCACGTGAACGGTCTTGTCCTTGACCTTGAACGCCGCACAGTCTCGGCGGACGGCCGGCCGGTCAAGCTGACCTGCATGGAGTTCGAACTCCTCGCCCACCTCGCCACACACCCCCAACGCCCCCAACCGCACGGAAAGTTGATGGAACTGGTGTGGCAGCGGTCCGCCGTGGACGAGACACATACGGTCGATACGCACATCGCACGCCTGCGGCGCAAGCTCGGCTCCCGGTACGGAGCCGTTATCACGGACGCCGGCCAGGCCGGGTACGCATTCGAACCGTCGAAGGCGGCGGTGTGAACCGGCACCGCTCACCGGGAAATACCCCTCCCTCCGACCGGACGACCGAGGAAGAGACACCCATGACTGCCGCAACCATCGCTGACTACGCCTTCGATTTCACCTTCACCGGTGTGCACCACCTTCAGCTCGCCATCCCGCCGGGCGGCGAGGGCCTGAGCCGGGTGTTCTGGGGAGAGCTCCTCGGGATGACCGAACTGGAGAAGCCGGTACAACTGGGGAGCCTGGACGGGTGCTGGTTCCGCGGGGGCCAGCTGGAGGTCCGGCTGGTCGTCGAGAACGACTTCCGCCCCTTCCGTAAGGCGCACCCCGCCATCCTGGTGCGCTCCCTCGGAGATCTCGCCCGGCGCCTGGAGGACAAAGGCCACCCCGTCACTTGGGAGGACGGTCTGCCCGGCTTCGATCGTTTCCACACCTTCGACAAGGTCGGCAACCGTCTTGAGTTCCTTGAGGGTTGCGGGCCTTCCTGATACCCGTGAGGCACGCCAGCGGCCGGGCCGAGAGCTGTTGGAGCGCTGCTAGCCCGCGTTCTGCGTGGCCAGGCCCAGCAGGATCAGGGCATCCCGCTCGGGCGTACCCGGCGCGGCCTGGTAGACCAGGAGGCGTTGGCCGCCGTCGGCGGCGCCCAGTAGCTCGATGGCAAGGGTGACCGGGCCGATCACGGGGTGCCGGAAGGCGGTCTCGCCGCCCCGCTTCACCCAGACCTCATGCCGCTGCCACAGCGTGGCGAACTCGGCGCTGGCCTCGGAGAGTTCGGCGACGAGCGCGGCCGTGCGCTCCGGGTCGGTCAGCTCTGCGGTACGCAGATGGGCGACGCAGTTGCGGGTCACCCGGTCGCGGTCGGCGAAGAGGGTCCGGGCCGCCGGGTGCAGGAAGGTGTAGCGGATGGTGTTGCGCTGCCCGGGCGGCCAGTCGCCGAGGCCGGGCATCAGGGCCAGGCCCTCCTGGTTGGCGGCCAGTACATCGTTGACGTCGTTGAGGACATACGCCGGGCTGGGGCGGACCGACTCCAGCAGCAGCCGCAGCCCGGGGCGGGCCGTTGGCATGTCGGCGCGCCTGCGACGCGGTGTCCGGCCGGCGGTCCGGTCGGCGAGGCCGAGCAGATGGGCGTGTTCGTCGTCGGTGAGCCGCAACGCCCGTGCCAGCGCGTCGAGTACCGCGTCGCTGGGTGCGGTCTCCCGGCCCTGTTCGATCCGGATGTAGTAGTCCACGCTCACCCCGGCCAGCGCGGCCAGTTCCTCGCGGCGCAGTCCGGGGGTGCGTCTGGTGCCCGGTCCGGTGGGCAGGCCGACATCGGCCGGGCCGATCCGTCCGCGCCGGACCCGCAGGAACTCCGCCATAGCGTTCATGTGTTGAGTGTGCCACCGGTTGATCCACTCCTGGGTGGTCCCGGCACTACCAGGAACGGCGCGGTCTCCCCGGCCGCCGGGCAGCGGCGGAGGCTGGGGCCATGACCAACGCACTGATTTTCGGCGGAAGTTCGGGGATGGGCCTGGCCCTGGCACGTACCCTGCTCGCCGACGGCATGGATGTGACCATCGTCGGCCGCTCCGCGGACCGGCTTACGGCGGCCCGGACGGAGCTGGAGCGGACCGCACGGGGAACGGTCCGCACGGCACGCGCGGACATCGGACGGGAGCAGGAGGTGGCCGAACTGTTCGCCCGGATGGGCCGGGTGGAGCATGTGGCGGTCACCGCCGCGGACGCGACCGGCGTATACGGCCGGACCGCCGATGTCCCCACCGCGGCCGCCCGGGCCATCGTGGAGACCAAGCTGCTCGGCGCCTGGCTGATCGGCAAGTACGCGGCCGGGCACGTCACCGGATCCGTCACCTACACCTCGGGGATCAACGCCTACCGTCCCAATGGGTCCAACACCATCGTGGCCGCGGCCAATGGTGCGCTGGAGTCGCTGGCGTACGGGCTGGCGGTCGAACTGGCGCCGGTGCGGGTCAATGTGATCTCCCCGGGCTGGGTGGACACCCCCATCTGGGACCAGCTCGGCATGGACAAGCGGGCGGCCTTCGCCGAACTCGCCCAGCGGCTCCCGGCCCGCCGCATCGGCAGCCCCGATGACATCGCCCAGGCGTTTGTCTCGGTGATGCGCAATGAATTCATCACCGGAACCGTGCTCCATGCCGATGGCGGCCATCGGCTGGTGTGAACCGGCGGCACACCTTCGCCACCGGGGGCCGCCTCAGGGTGAGGTGGTGGAGACCACAAAGACCCGTGGGTACTCCGGGTTGTCCAGGTTGGCCGTGATCTCCAGGGTGGGGCGCGGCTTGTCCTGTTCCTGGACCGTGCCCGCCCAGTGGTGCTTGCCGCCGAAGTTCCAGCCGACCAGGTCGGCCTCGTCCTGGTCGATGGTCACATCGCCGGCCTCCAGCTCCGAGGGGTGCACCCCCCGGTCGTTGAGCCACTGCTGGAACTTGTCGTGAGTGGTGGTGAACTGGAGAAACAGCGAGCTGGACTTCCAGGAGTTGGTCTCGAAGTGCGAGACATCCTCCGCATACGGCGGCACCGTCACCTCGTAGATCCGGCGCTGGAGCCGGGAGGGCCAGCCGTCCTCCAGGCCGGCGGCGGCCTCGTCCTGGGCGTCGCCGTTGCCGGCCCGGCTCTGCATGGCGGAGATATAGAGGTAGCCCGCCGGGATGGTGATCAGCAGGAAGACCACCAGCAGCCTGAGCCAGCGGCGCTCGCGCGGCCGGGACGCCGGTCCGGAGGGCTCGGGCAGGTCCGGCAGCTCCGGCACGGTCTCGCGCTCGGTGTCCGTCATGCTGCTCACCCGCGGCCCGCCCGTGCGTACCGCTCATAGCGCTCCACCCGGCGCCGGTTGGCCCGGCGGAAGCGGCGGGCGACCAGCCGGGCCAGGTCGGCCGCGCCCACCATGCCCGCCTCCGGGCCGAGCTGGGCCTTGACGATCCGGGCCTCCGGCCGGTAGCCGCGGCCGGTCAGATGGCGGCGGAAGGCGTCCCGGGCGGGGCCGATCAGCAGGTCGTCGGCCGCGCTGACGCCGCCGCCGATGACAAAGCAGGAGGGGTCCAGGGCGGCGGCCAGGTTGGCGATGCCCACGCCCAGCCACTGGCCGATGTCCTGGAGCAGCTCCACGCACATGGCGTCGCCGCCCCGGGCCAGCTCGGTGATCAGCGGGCCGGTGATCTCGGGGATATTGCCGCCGACCCGGTCGATGATGCCGTAGGCCACCGGGGACTCGGCGGCGGCCAGCTCCCGGGCCTCGCGCACCAGGGCGTTGCCCGAGCTGTACTGCTCCCAGCAGCCCCGGTTGCCACAGGGGCAGCGGTGGCCGCCGGGCACCACCTGCATATGGCCGAACTCCCCGGCCACTCCGAACTTGCCCCGCTTGACCTGGCCGTCCTCCAGGATGGCGCCGCCGATGCCGGTACCCAGCGTGATCATCACCAGGTGGTCCTCGCCGCGGCCCGCGCCGAAGCGCCACTCCGCCCAGGCGGCGGTGTTGGCGTCGTTGTCCACCATCACCGGGACCGCCAGCCGGCCGGCCAGCCGGTCGCGCAGCGGCTCATTGCGCCAGGAGAGGTGGGGGGCGAACAGCACCCGGTTGCGGTCGGCGTCCACCCAGCCGGCCGCGCCGATGCCCACCGCGTGCACATCGTGCCGGTCGGAGAGGTCCAGGACCAGCTCGGTGATGGTGTCCTCGACGACCTTGGGACTCTTGGACTTGTCCGGGGTCTCGGTGCGCAGCTTCTCCAGGATGTTGCCGTCGGCGTCCACCACGCCCGCCATCACCTTGGTGCCGCCGATGTCGATGCCGACGGTCGGCACCCGGGGGGCGGTCAGATGCGAGCGCCGCTCGCGGGTGCCCGCGGTACGCAGCATGGTGGCCCTGGCGGATCCCCGGTAGACCCGCTCGCGGTACATGCTCATCGTGCGGCCTCCACGGGGCGGGGGATGACCGGGATACGGGGGCGTGCTCGCACGGAGGTCGTCGTCCCTGGGGTGGTCTCGGGAGGCCGGAGCCTCGTGGTCTGCGTTCCACGGGGCATTGCCCCGCCTGGCCGATTGTGCCTCACCGGCCGTGTGCCCCGCATAATGCCGGGTCCTGGCGCCCCGGCGAGGGGGCTTACTCCTCGCCGGAAGCGCCGGAAGCGCCGGAAGCGCCGGAAGCGCCGGAGATGCCGGAAGCGCCGGAACCACCGGGCTCGCCCGAAGCGCCGGTAACACCGGAGGCACCGGAAACACCCGACGCGTCCGGTACGTCCATCCGCCGCCCGCCGATGACATCCGGCACCGGCGCCCGCTCCAGCTCATGGCTGAGCTGCTCCAGCTCGCTGCCGCCCGCCATCTGCCGGGTGAGCTCGTCCAGGCCGATCTCGCTCTTGGCGTGGCTGCCGGCCATCGCACCCCGCTTGAGCAGGACGAACCGGTCGCCGACCAGATAGGCGTGGTGCGGGTTGTGGGTGATCAGCACCACACCCAGACCGGCGTCCCGGGCGGCGGCCACATACTTCAGCACCACCCCGGACTGCTTGACGCCCAGGGCCGCGGTCGGCTCGTCCAGCACCAGCACCTTGGCGCCGAAGTACACGGCGCGGGCGATGGCCACACACTGGCGCTGCCCGCCGGAGAGGGTGCCGATGGGCTGGTCCACATCGTGCAGCTCGATGCCCATCCGGGCCAGCTCGGTGCGGGTGGTCTCGCGCATGGCGGCCACGTCCAGCCGCCGGAACGGGCCGCGGCCCCTGGTGGGCTCGGAACCCAGGAAGAAGTTGCGCCACACCGGCATCAGGGATACCACCGCCAGGTCCTGGTAGACGGTGGCGATGCCCCGGTCCAGGGCCTCCCGGGGCGAGCCCAGCGAGACCTCCTCGCCCTCGATCTCGAAGCTGCCCCCGTCATGCCGGTGCAGCCCCGCGATGATCTTGATCAGGGTGGACTTGCCGGCGCCGTTGTCGCCCAGCACACAGGTGATCTCGCCGGGGTGGACCTCCAGCGAGACATCCTGGAGCGCCTTGATGTTCCCGTAGAACTTGCTCACCTCGGTGAGCCTGACCAGCGCGCTCACTTGCTCGCCTCCGCCCTCTTGCGCACCCAGGCGTTCAGCAGGGTGGCCAGCAGCAGCATGGCGCCCAGGAAGAACTTGAACCAGTCCGGGTTCCACTGGGCGTAGACAATGCCCTTGCTGGTCATGCCGAAGATGAACGCGCCCACCGCGGAGCCCACCGCCGAGCCGTAACCGCCGGTCATCAGACAGCCGCCGATGACGGCCGCGATGATGTAGAGGAACTCATTGCCCACGCCCTCGCCGGACTGCACCACGTCATAGGACATCAGCAGGTGCTGGCCGGAGATCCAGGCGCAGAAGGCGACGGCCGTATAGAGGCCGATCTTGGTGCGGTTGACCGGTACGCCCACCGCACGCGCCGCGTCGGCGCCACCGCCCACCGCGAAGATCCAGTTGCCCGCGCGGGTGCGCAGCAGCACCCAGGTGGCCAGGGCGACCAGGGCGAACCACCACAGGATGGTCACCTGGAGGTCCACTCCGCCCACCGTCAGATGTGAGGCGAACAGCGCCTTGGCGGAGTCGAAGCCCTCCATATCACCGATGGTCTTGGTGGAGACGGTGCCGCTGATGAGCTTGGTGAAGCCCAGATTGAGGCCGGTGAGCATCAGGAAGGTGCCGAGGGTGATGATGAAGCTCGGCAGCTTGGTGCGGGTGAGCATAAAGCCGTTGAAGAAGCCGATGGCCAGGGTGACCAGCAGCGAGACCCCCACGCCCACCCAGACATTGGCGGTCATCTGGTAGCTGAACATCGAGGAGATCAGCGCGGAGCTGGTCACCAGCACACCGGCCGACAGATCGAACTCGCCGCCGATCATCAGCAGCGCCACCGGCACCGCCATGATCCCGATGGTGGACGAGGCGTAGAGCACCGTGGACAGGCTGGACGCCTGCAGGAAGCTTTCGGCGGCGAAGGAGAAGAACAGGAAGACGGCGGCCGCGCCGACCACCGCGCCCAGCTCCGGCCGGCCGACCAGACGGCGCAGATACGAGCGTCCGGCGACGTGCTCTCCGGCGGGTGCTGCGGTCTGCGCGCTCATCGGGTGCCCCGCCTGATGTACTCGGCCAGGGCCTTGGTGTCGTCCTTGGTGACGATCTGCGGGCCGGTGAGCACCGGGCGGCCGCCGCCGAGGACGTCCGCGTTGTACTTGTACAGCCACAGCAGGTCCACCGCCTGGTACCCCTGGAGGTAGGGCTGCTGGTCCACGGCGAAGCCGAGCGAACCGTCCTTGAGGCCGTCGGCCACCTTCTCATTGAGGTCGAAGGTGTCCACCTCGGCCTTGCTGCCGGCCTGCTGGGCCGCCTTGACCGCGGTGGGCGCGAAGGGGGCACCGAGGGTGACCACCGAGTCGATGTCCTTGTCGGACTGCAGCTTGGCCTCGATGGAGGACTGCACCGAGGGCATATTGGTGCCGTCCACATAGAGGTTCTCAAGGTCGCCCTTGAAGGTCTTCTTCACCCCGGCGCAGCGCTGCTCATGACCGACGTTGCCCTGCTCGTGCAGCACACAGACGGCCTTCTTCCGGCCGCGCTTGTTGAGCTCCTCACCGACCGCCTCACCGGCGATGGACTCGTCCTGGCCGATGTGCGAGAGCGCCCCGAACTGCTTGGACTCCTCCGAGCCCGAGTTCACGGTGATCACCGGGATGCCGGCCTTGACCGCCTTGGCGACCACGTCCTTCATGGCGTCCGGCTTGGCCAGCGAGACGATCAGTCCGTCAACCTTCTGGTCGATCATGGCCTGGACGTCCTGGGCCTGTTTGTTGCCCTCCACATCATGGGCGTAGAGGAACTTGATGTTGTCCTTGACCGCCGCCTGCTTGGCGCCCTTCTGGACGATGTCCCAGAAGGTGTCGCCGTCTCCCGAGTGGGTGACCATCGCGAAGGTCCACCGCGGGGTATCGACCGCGGCGTGCCCTCCGGCGGCTGCCCGGGCGGCCCGCTCCTCGGCGCGCTTGCCGCCCGTGCTGCTGCACCCGGCCAGTGCGGCGCCGAGCACCGCCACCAGCACGGCGCTGACCGCGCGTACGCCTGTCCCAACCCTTGCCACGAGGACTTGCCCTTCCCACTGTCTGTCACGGTGCGTCCGGACCCCGATCCCGCGGGCCCAACCGCCCAAGTATCCGTCACCATCCGTCACCGCGGTTCAGCGGGGCCGGGCCATACGCCTGGAGTTCTAGTGGCGGGCGCCACACTGCGTCAAGGCTTTGTCAGAACATTCTGACGATAACGGGCCTCAGGAACGGGCCAGCAGCTGGAAGTCGAAGGAGTACCGGGAGGCGCGGTAGAGGTGCGCGCCGAATTCCACCACCCGCCCGGTGTCGTCGAAGGTGGTGCGCTCCATGGTCAGCAGCGGCGCCCCGGCCGGCTCGGCCAGCAGCTCGCCCTCCGGCCCGGTGGCGGCCCGGGCGCCGATGGTCTGCCGGGCGCTGTGCAGGGTGACGCCCGTCATCCGCAGCAGCCGGTAGAGACCGGTCTCCTCCAGGACGCCGCCCTGCAGATCCAGCAGCCCGGCCGGCAGGTGGTTGCAGAGATACGCCACCGGCTCGCCGTGCGCCAGCCGCAGCCGCTCCACCCGCACCACCTCGGTCCCCTCCGGAACGCCCAGGGCGGCGGCCACCTGTCCGGCGGCCGGCTCGGTGGTGTGACGCAGCACCCGGGTGGCCGGTCGCTGGCCGGCCGCCTCCAGGTCGTCATAGAGGCTGCTCAGCTCCAGCGGGCGGCGGACCCTGCTGTGCACCACCTGGGTGCCCACGCCCCGGCGGCGCACCAGCAGGCCCTTGTCCACCAGCGACTGGATGGCCTGACGGACCGTGGGCCGGGACAGCCCCAGCCGCCCGGCCAGCTCGATCTCATTGCCGAGCAGGCTGCCCGGGGCGAAGCTGCCCTGCTCGATGGCCGCCTCCAGCTGCTGGGAGAGCTGGTAGTAGAGCGGTACGGGGCTGCCGCGGTCGAGGGTGAAGCGGGGGTACTGGTGCGTTGCCACGCCGGGAGCGTAGTCGGATGGCGTGTTGACGGGAAGTCCGGTTGTCCGGACATGGCTGCCGTTCACCGGCCCTGGGTCGCGTTCTGCGGGGCCGGGGCACGCATCCCGGACCCGGGCTCCCGACCTCTCGCCCGGCGTCCCGCCCCCTAGCCGGCCGCCGCCTCCAGCCGGGTCAGCAGCTCCCCCACCCGCTTGGTCACCGAATCCCGGTCGCCCTCGGACAGGGACGCGCCCAGCCCGATGGCCGCCGCTCCGGCGGCGATCCACTCCGGGGCGCTGTCCACCTCGATGTCCCCGCTGGGCACCATGGCGGCCTGCGGCAGCTCCGCATGGATCTCGCGCAGCCCGCCCGGCCGGTGCGAGGAGGCGGGGAAGAGCTTGACCGCGTCGGCGCCCAGCTCCAGGGCCCGGAGGATCTCGGTGGGGGTACCGGCGCCGGGGAAGACCGGCACCCCATAGCGGTGCCCGGTGCGCAGCACCTCGGCGTCCAGCGAGGGCGAGGCCAGGAACCGTGCCCCGGCCTCCACCGCCATCCGCGCGGAGTGCCCGTCCAGCACCGTGCCCGCGCCGATGAGGGCCTCGTCGCCGACCTCCCGGGACAGGGTGGCGACCGCCTCCAGGGCGAAGGGGGTGGTGAGCGCTATCTCCACGCTGGTGATCCCGGCGGAGACCAGGGTGCCCGCGATTTCCGCGGCCTGGTCATAGCTCTCGCCGTGCACCACGGCGAGAACTCGCTGTGCCAGCGCGGCCCGGGTGATCTCCCAGCGGTACACGGCAGTTCGCCGCCCTTCTCCTGGCCTGGCCGGCCAAACGGCCGACGGGGTAGGTGGGTTGCTCGTCCTGCCACCACACGCTAACGGCCCCCACCGACAATCGACCCCGCTCCGACCACACCGCCCGCGTGACGGCGCACGGACCAGCGCCGGGGCGCACAACCAAGCGCGGAAAGGCGGTTGACGCGCCACCGCCCCCGCCCCACCGCCCCGCGCCACCACCGCACAACGGAAAACGCCCCGCCCCGAAGTCGGGGCGGGGCCGGGCTCCTACGGTCGATTACTGCCGGCTACCGATACTGCCAACTGCCCGTTCAGCAGCTGAAGTCCACCAGGCTGAAGGTCTGGTAGTGGTCAGCGGTGTAGTAGTCCTCGTGGTACTGCTCGCCGGTGATGATGCGCCGGGTGCCGCGGGTGGGCGCGCCCGGGGTGATCACCGTGTACTCGTGGTAGTAGCCGCTGCGCTGCTGGGGCAGCACGCCCTCGCGGTTGGTGAAGACGATCCCGTCCCGGGGGTACGGGAAGGGGCCGCCCTGGTCGATCAGACCGATGGTGTCCTGGGCCTGCGAGGGCAGGTCGCCGTAGCAGATGTTGCCGACGGACTCGACGGTGACCGAGGCGGCCACGCTGGGGGCGGCGGTGGCGGCTACGGCCGGGGTGCCGAGCAGCAGGGTGGACGCCAGAACGGCACCGAGCGAGCCGGTCCGCACGATGTGGGGGATTCTCATGGCGCTCAGCATGACGCGCGTAGCGCATGTCATGTCAACGACAAGCGCTTAATGTTTCCTTAACGTTCACCGCGCCATGACCGTTCGATGATCTTCGTTCGGCTTATTGCCTGCCAGGCAAAACTTTTGCCTCGCAGGCAGAACCGGCTTCTACTGGAGCCATGAGCCGGCCCCCCAGCCCCGCCGACCAGCCGTCGGCCGAACTGCCCGACATGGCCCCGCGACTGCGCTCCCTGCGCTCCCGCAGCGGGCTCACCCTGGAGGCCGCGGCGGCCAGGATCGGCCTCTCCCCCGCCCATCTGTCCCGGCTGGAGACCGGCCGGCGCACCCCCTCGCTGCCGATGCTGCTCACCCTCGCCCGCACCTATGGAACGACGGTATCCGAACTGCTGGGCGAGGTGGGCGAGGAACGGGAACCGGTGATCCGGGCGGACCGGATGGAGCCCCAGCAGGCCGGCGGCTGGACCTACTGGCGGGCCGGCGGCTCCGGCCGCGCCCTCCAGGCACTGCGGCTGCATGTGCCCACGGGCCCGCGCGGCCAGGAGGAACTGGTCCGGGTCCACCCGGGCGAGGAATGGCTCTACGTCACCCGGGGCCGGCTGCGGCTGACGCTCGGCGGCACCATCCATCTGCTGGAGACCGGGGACGCCGCCCACTTCGACTCGCTCACCCCGCACCGCATCGCCGCCGCCTCGCCGGGCGGCGTGGACCTGCTCTTCCTCCACACGCTGCTGCAGAGCGGCGCGGCCGAGCTGTGCCTGGGCGACCACCGACCGACGCACCGGAGGACTCCATGAGCGACACCGCCAACAGCACCCCCCGCGCCAGGACGGAGGAGCGGACCCCGGCCGGCATAGCGGTGCGGGTCTTCATCTACCTGGTCGCCGTCCACTTCATCGCCGCCTTCTTCTTCCTCATCTTCTATCTGGGCGGCGACGCCTGAGGCCCGCCGATACGCTGCCGTCATGGCAGCCACCGCCCAGGACGTCCTCGCCGAAGCGGTCCGCCGGCTCGCCCCGGGCACCGGGGCCAACCGGCTGGTCCCGCTGATCGCCGAGGGCCGCGCCCCGCTGGACTCCATCGCCGCGCTCGCCCTGGAGCAGCACCACATCATCCCCGCCGACCGCACCGGCTACCGGCTGCTCCGCGACCGCTGCGCCCAACGGCCTGCCGAGGCGGCCTACTTCGCCGCGCTCGCCGCGGGCGAGGACCTCGCCCTTCAGCGGCTTCCGGCCCTGCTGGCCGCCTGCGGGCAGGACGAGACCGCCATCGCCGCGTATGAACCGAAGGCCGGCTGCCAGGCGTATCCGGCGTACACCGCCTGGCTGGCCCTCAACGCCGAGCCGGTGGACGTGGTGGTGGCCGTCACCGCCAACTTCGCAGCGTTCAGCGGCTATTGCGCCACCGTGGCCCACGCCCTGCGCACCCACTACGGATTCTCCGGCCAGGACTGCGGCTTCTTCGACCTCTTCGCCGCCCCCGACCCCGAGGGCGAACGGCGCGCGGTGGCGGCGGTGAACGCCGGGCTGGAAGCGGGGCGTTACACCCCCGTCCTCGCCCATCGCCATGGACGGCTGCTCCAGGCCTATGAGTTGATGTTCTGGAACACACTGGCCCCGTAAGGGGCGCCAGGTGCCCGCTCAGGGACGCGGGACGCCCTCTCAGGGGCGCGAAGCCACCCGCTCACTCCCCCGCCAGCGACCCATGCACCCGCAGCCGCGCTATCCCCCCATCAGGATGGATCTCCATCCGCAGATGCGTGGCCGTCCGGTCCCCGGGCAGTACGAAACGGTGCACCGTATCCGGCTGGAGCGCCGTACGGGGCAGCAGTTCGGTCCAGCCCTCGGCCCCCTCGGCCGGATCCGCACCGCCACCGCCCGCGTCCAGGGCGAACAGGGCAACCCAGCCCGCCGAGTTGCCCTTGTACTCACTGGTGTCGATCTCCACCGCCCGCGGCACCGACCGCCCGGCCAGCCGGTAACGCACCCAGTCATGCCCCTTGTCCCGGCGGCGCCGGGTCTCCCAGCCCTCGTCCATCCGCCGGGAGCCGCCCGGCCGGATGGTGTTCAGCGGCGAGGAGTAGAAACGGTCCGAGGCGTCCTCGACCATGCCGCCGTTCTCCAGCGCGGCCAGGTCGAAGGTGCCCAGGGCGGCCAGCCAGTCCGGGTCCGGTACGGGACGTCCGTACACCCGCAGCCGGGCGATCCCGCCGTCCGGGAACTGGCTCAGCCGCAGATGGGTCCAGCGCTGCCGGTCCCGCACCGCGAAGCCGTTGGCGGCGTGCCCGCCGACCGGGGTACGGGGCACCAGCGCCGTCCACCGCGTCCCCGGCGCCAGCAGTTCGGCGGGCGAGGGGGTGCCCGGCAGTTCGGTGCCCTCGACGGCCACCGCCTGCGGATGGTTGCCGCGGAAGTGGGCGGTGTCCACCACGATGCCATGCACCACACCCGGCACGCCCAGCCGGATCAGCGCCCAGTCGTGTTCATGGTCCGCGGGGCAGGGGTCACCGGCCGAGCCGCCGCGTCTGCGGCGGGTCTCCCAGCCGTCCATCACCTTGCCCTTGTGGCCGAAGCGCTCGGGGTCGAACCGGGCCGGGCCGGGGAGCAGCAGGTTCTCCCGCTCGGCGAAGAACTCGTCGCTGGCGGCGAGTACGGCGCCGCCCAGCCGCCGGTCGGCGAGGTCGGGCAGCGTGGCGAAGGGGAAGTCGGCCCCCCGGTAGTCGGCGTAGGGGTCACCGCCCGGGTAGGGAGCCGCGTCACCGGTGAAGCGGGGTATGCCGCTGATGCTCGTACCAGTGCTGCTACTGGTGCTCATAGGGCGGGCTGCCTCTCCAGGAGCCGGCCGCAGGGCCGGGCGAAGGTGCCGTGGTGGTGGATCCGGCGGCCGCGCAGCCAGGTGGACCGTACGACGCCGTACAGGGTGCGGCCCGCATAGGCGGTGACCGGATTGCGGTGCTCCAGCGCGGCGGCGTCCACGGTGAACGTCTCCTCCGGGGCGAACACCGCGAAGTCGGCGTCCCGGCCCGCCTCGATGGCGCCCTTGCCGCCGAGGCCGGCCAGCGCCGCGGGGGCGGTGGCCATCCAGCGGGCCACCCGGTCCAGGGGGTGGCCGCGCCGCCGTGCCTCGGTCCACACCGCGGACAGGCCCAGCTGGAGCGAGGAAATGCCGCCCCAGGCCCGGCCGAAGTCGGGCACCTTCAGCTCGGCGGTGCACGGCGAGTGGTCGGAGACCACACAGTCGATGGTCCCGTCGGCCAGCCCGGCCCAGAGCGCCTCCCGGTTGGCGGCCTCCCGGATGGGCGGGCAGCACTTGAACTCCGTTGCCCCGTCCGGGACTTCCTCGGCGGTCAGGGTCAGAAAGTGCGGGCAGGTCTCGGCGCTGATCCGTACGCCCCGGGCCCGCGCCCGGGTCAGCGACTCCAGCGCCTGGGCCGAGGACAGATGCAGCACATGCACCCGGGTCCCATGCCGGGAGGCCACCTCCACCAGGCGGTCCACCGCCCGGTTCTCGGCGGCAGGCGGCCGGGAGGCCAGAAACCCGGCATAGCGCGGACCATGGGGCTCCGGCGCCCGCTCCAGCTGCTCCGGGTCCTCGGCGTGCACAATCAACAGCCCGTCCAGGGCTGCGATCTGGGCGGCCACCCGCTCCAGATCGGCCGCCGTCAGAGGCGGGAACTCCTCGACCCCCGAAGGGGAGAGGAAGCATTTGAAGCCGAACACCCCGGCCCGGTGCAGCGGGCCCAGATCGGCGCCATTGTCCGGCAGCGCCCCGCCCCAGAACCCCACATCCACCTGGACGACGCCCTCGGCCGCCCGCCGCTTGATGCGCAGACCGGCCAGGGTGGTGGTGGGCGGGAGGCTGTTGAGCGGCATATCGACCAGGGTGGTGATCCCGCCCGCGGCGGCGGCCCGGGTGGCCGTGCCAAAGCCCTCCCATTCACTGCGGCCCGGGTCATTGATGTGGACATGGGTATCCACCAGCCCCGGCAGCAGGGCATCCGTGCCAAGGTCCTCGACCAGCGCGCCGGGTGGCGGCGCCGCCTCATACGGCGGTACGGCCGTGATCCGGCCCCCCGCCACGGCCACCGAGGCGGGGCGTACGCCCTGGGGCGTGACCACCCGCGTGGAGCGCAGCCATAACTCGGTTCCGGGCACGGCGGTCCTCCCCAACAGCCCGATTTCAACGTTCTGTTGAACAGCGATGCCCCGCAGTCTCCAGAGGTGCCCGGAGCCCGTCAACCCCCGGTGGGTGATCAGCGGCCCTATGTCCCCATTTCCGTAAAGCGAAAGCGGTAGTTCACTCTCACCAACCGAGCGTGAGCCATCGGCCACGGCCCGGTAGGCTGCTCCCACCCCCCATCCCGGAAGGACCCCGCACGTGCCCTCGTCCGCCGAGCCCCGCCCCGTCCCAGCCACCGGAGGCGTCCAGTCCCTAGAGCGTGCCTTCGACCTGCTTGAGCGGATGGCCGATGCCGGCGGCGAGGTCGGACTGAGCGAGCTCGCCACCAGCAGCGGCCTGCCGCTGCCCACCATTCACCGGCTGATGCGCACCCTGGTGGCCTGCGGCTATGTCCGCCAGCAGCCCAACCGGCGGTACGCCCTGGGGCCCCGCCTGATCCGGCTCGGCGAGAGCTCGGCCCGGCTGCTGGGCACCTGGGCCCGCCCGTACCTGGCCCGGGTGATGGAGGAGACCGGCGAGACGGCCAATATGGCGCTGCTCGACGGTGACGAGGTGGTCTATGTGGCCCAGGTGCCCTCACGGCACTCGGTGCGGATGTTCACCGAGGTCGGCCGCCGGGTTCTGCCGCACACCACCGGCGTCGGCAAGGCGCTGCTGGCCCAGGCGCCGGACGACGAGGTACGGGCGATTCTGGCCCGCACCGGGATGCCGGCCGCCACCGACAAGACCATCACCAGCCCGGACGACTTCCTCCAGGCCCTGGCGGGCGTGCGGGAGAGCGGCTACGCGGTGGACGACAACGAGCAGGAGATCGGGGTGCGGTGCTTCGCGGTACCGGTGCCGGACGCGCCGACCTCGGCGGCGATCTCCATCTCCGGCCCGGCGGGACGGGTCACCGCGGAGGCCGCGGAGAAGATCGTCCCCCTCCTGAAGCAGGTCGCCACCGAACTGTCCGCCGCACTGGCCAGCACGGGCGCCCCGTAAGGGGCGCGGGGCGTGCTCCATTTGCGGCTCCGCCGCGTGCGCCCCGTAAGGGGCGCGGGGAACTGCGCGATCAACCACAGACGGCCCGCACCCGACGAACCGGCCGGACATGTGGCGCCCCCTCACGCCTCCGGCGCCCCAGGCCATTGAGGGCACCCAAGGGGCGCGGGGCGGAATCCATGTGCGGCTCCGCCGCGTGGGCGCGATCAGCCACAACGGACGCGCACCCGAAAACGCACGGCAGATCTACGGCCGCGGAGCCGCAGCCGAATCCGCCCCGCGCCCCTGATCGGGGAGCCCCGCAAAGGACTCCACAGCCCCCCGCACCTCACCCAGCGCGGACCCCAGCGCACTGACCGACCCCACCGCCCCGGCCACCAGCAGCAGCGACCGCCGCAGCCGGGACACCTCCGGCGTTCCGGCCCGCACCATCGCGTCCAGCGCGGCCAGTTCGTCCTCGGCCGCGTCCCGGTCGGGTAAGGGCGCCGGATGCGCGGCCAGCGCCCGGCGCAGCCGGGACACCGCCCCGCACAGGGCATCCACCCGTGGATCCGGACCCTCGGTTGGGTTCATCGGCTGCTGCTCCACCGCTACCGCGCCTTCCGTCACGACTCTCCCCCTCCCACGCGCTCGCGCCGATCAGTTAACGCCACCTTCCGTGTGCCGCGCCACACGCACGGCGAAATTGAGGCCGTATGTTCTCGGTCCGGGTGACGAACTGGCATACCCCGCACAAGCTGCCGCGATTGCGATAGGCAGGGGTCCATGGCGCTGACGACGGACACAAAGACGAGACAACGCCCGGTGGCGGGCCTGGTGCTGGCCGCGGGCGGCGGCCGGCGGCTGGGCGGCCGCCCCAAGGCGCTGCTCCCGCACCGGGGCCGTACGCTGCTGGAACACGCCACCACGGCACTGCGCACGGCGGGCTGCGCACCGGTCCACGCGGTGCTGGGGGCGGGGGCGGCCGAGGTACGGGCCGCCCCGCCGGACGAAGTCGTCCTGGTGGACAACCCCGACTGGGCCCGGGGCATGGGCTCTTCCCTCCGGGCGGGGCTGAACTCGCTTGCCGGGGTGGATGTTTCCGCGGTGGCCGTCCTGCTGGTCGATCAACCGCGCATCGGCGCACCGGCGGTGGCGCGGGTCCTGGCCGCGCACCGCTCCGGTGCGGAGCTGGCAGCCGCGGTGTACGGGAAACACCGGGGGCACCCCGTACTGTTCGCCCGTGGCCACTGGCCCCGGATCACCGAGCTCGCCACCGGCGACCAGGGGGCGCGCGCCTATCTCCGCGCCCACGCCGCCGAGTTGACCCTCGTCGAGTGCGGTGACATCGCCGCGCCGGATGACATCGACACCCCTGAGGACCTGGCCCTCCTGGAGCCCTGACGGCCCTGGGACCGCTTTGCGTCCGGCATGTTTCAGGTGCGGGCCGCACATGGCCGGTCGCGCAGTTCCCCGCGCCCCTGATGGGCGCGGCGGAACCGCATACCCCCATGGCGATATTGAACTTCCGCCATAAGAAAAATACCCTCCCACAACACAACCCACCGGCACCCCGTGCCACCCACCCCCAACGCGCCGAAGGAGCCCCATGCCCGCACCGGCCACCGTCAGCCCCGGCACCCCCGCCCTCCCCCGCCAGGAAGAAGTGCTCACCGACGCCGCGCTGGACTTCATCGCCGCCCTGCACCGCCGCTTCACCGGCCGCCGCGACGAGCTGCTGGCACTGCGGGCCCGGCGCCGGGAGGAGATCGCCCGGAGCGGGAGCCTGGACTTCCTTCCGGAGACCGCGCATATCCGCGCCGACCCCGACTGGCGGGTCGCCCCCGCACCCGCCGCGCTGGAGGACCGCCGGGTGGAGATCACCGGCCCCACCGACCGCAAGATGACGGTCAACGCCCTCAACTCCGGCGCCCGGATCTGGCTCGCCGACTTCGAGGACGCCCTCGCCCCCACCTGGCACAACGTCATCTCCGGGCAGCTCAACCTGATCGACGCCCGGGAACGCCGGATCGACTTCACCACCCCGGAGGGCAAGCACTACGCCCTGCGCCCCCAGCGGGAGCTGGCCACCGTGGTGGTACGGCCGCGCGGCTGGCATCTGGACGAGCGTCACCTCAGCGTTGACGGCCGTCAAGTGCCGGGCGCGCTGGTGGACTTCGGCCTCTACTTCTTCCACAACGCCCGGCCGCTGGCCGAGCGCGGCCAGGGCCCGTTCTTCTATCTCCCCAAGACCGAGTCCCATCTGGAAGCCCGGCTCTGGAACGAAGTGTTCCTCTTCGCCCAGGAGCAACTCGGCCTGCCCCGAGGCACCGTACGGGCCACCGTACTGATCGAGACCATCACCGCCGCCTTCGAAATGGAGGAGATCCTCTATGAACTGCGTGAGCATGCCTCCGGACTGAACGCCGGCCGCTGGGACTACCTCTTCTCCCTCATCAAGAACTTCCGTGACGCCGGCCCCCGGTTCGTCCTCCCCGACCGCAATGCGGTCACCATGACCGCGCCCTTTATGCGCGCCTATACCGAACTGCTGGTCCGTACCTGCCATAAGCGCGGTGCGCATGCCGTCGGCGGGATGGCCGCCTTCATCCCCTCCCGCAAGGACCCCGAGGTCAACCGGGTCGCCCTGGAAAAGGTGCGGGCCGACAAGGACCGCGAGGCACGGGACGGCTTCGACGGTTCCTGGGTCGCCCACCCCGATCTGGTCCCGGTCGCCCGCGCCTGCTTCGACGCGGTCCTGGGCGACCGCCCGCACCAGAAGCACCGGCTGCGCGAGGACGTGGCGGTGACCGCCGCCCAACTCCTCGCCGTGGACGCCCTGGACGCCCGCCCCACCCTGGCCGGGCTGCGCAACGCCGTCCAGGTGGGCCTGCGTTATCTGGAGGCCTGGCTGGGCGGCCTGGGCGCGGTGGCCATTTTCCATCTCATGGAGGACGCGGCCACCGCGGAGATCTCCCGTTCCCAGATCTGGCAGTGGGTCAACGCGGGTGTGGTCTTCGAGGGCGGCGAAAAGGCCACGGCCGGGCTGGTACGCCGCATCGCGGCGGACGAACTGGCCGCGATCCGGCAGGAGACCGGGGAACGGGCCTTCACCGCCGGCCGCTGGCAGCAGGCGCACGATCTGCTGCTGAAGGTCGCCCTGGACGAGGACTATGTGGAGTTCCTGACGCTCCCGGCGTATGAACTGCTGGACTGACCAAGCACTGACCAAGCACCTTCTGTCGCCGTTCGGCCACCCCGGCACCCGGTGGGGGTCTACCGTTTCCGGGCAGGTCCACTGGGCGTTGGAGGACTCATGAGTCAGTTGGGGAACGACGGGCTGCCGCCCGAGACCGCCTGCCCGGAGTGCGAGGGGCGGGGCAGGGTGGAGTGGGAGACGCCGGGCGGGCAGCGGACGCAGACCTCGTGCGGCAACTGCATGGGGACGGGCCGGGTGATGGCGTGACGCTGGTCCCCGAGCCCTTCCCGGCCCGGCTGCTGCCGGAGGAGGTGCCCCTGGGCACCGCGCTCTGCCCCCGATGCCATGAGCGGCCCATCAAACTGGCCGGCCAGGAGGTGTGGCTGTGCATCGCCTGCTACGCCCTGGAGCACCAGCACCCGCCCCGGCCGGGCGACCGGTCCCGCAGCTACCTCCCGGCCAACTTCGCCACCCCGGAGTGCCTGGCCTGTGGCAGCGGGGCGGTGGACGCGGACGGCCGGCTGTGGTGGTGCACCTCCTGCCGGCTGTGCACCAGAGTGCGCGGCGAGGGGCGGTAGCCGGGCGAGGGCTCAGGACGCCATGGCGCCCAGGGCCACAAAGCAGCAGATGAGCACCGCCAGTACGGCCAACAGCGGCCAGACGAAGCGCAGATAGCGGTCGTAGCCCACCTTCGCCAGGGAGACCCCGCCCATGATGACGGCGGTGGTCGGCACCCAGAGGTTCATCCAGCCGCTGGCCGACTGCCAGGCGGTGACCGCCAGCGCCCGGGAGACCCCGGCGAAGTCGGCCAGCGGTGCCAGCACCGGCATGGCCAGGGTGGCATGCCCGGAGGTGGAGGGGATCAGAAAGGCCAGCGGCAGATTGACGATATAGACCAGGATGCCGAACACCGCCGCCGAGGTGCCGCTGACCGCCTTCTCGATGGAGTGCAGCACGGTGTCGGTGATCAGGGCGTTGTTCATGATGACGGTGACGCCCCGGGCCAGCACAATGGTCAGCCCCGGAGCGATGAAGTCGCCCGCGCCCTGCACCACCAGCGCGCTCAGCCGCTGCTCGCCCAGCCGGGCCACCAGCCCCACCAGCAGGGCGGCCACGATGAACAGCGCGGCCAACTGCGCGAAGGACCAGTCCAGTTCCCAGCCATAGGGCGCCGCGTCGGCGCTGCCGGTGAGGGCGCTCGCCCAGGGAATCACCGAGAAGATCATAAAGAGGAAGACCAGGGCGACCGTGACCAGCACCGCCCGTTGCAGGCCGGTGAGCTCGGGCGGTTCCTCGGCGGCCGCGGCCAGTTCCCGGTCGCCGGGGAGGAAGCCGGTCAGTGAGCGGCCGGGGTCGGCGCGCACCCGGTGGGCGTACCACAGCACATGGCCGATGGTGACCGCGGTGAGCACCACCCACATGGCGAAGCGCAGCGCGATGCCGTCGCCCAGGGAGATCCCGGCCGCCGAGGAGGCGACTCCGGTGGAGAAGGGGTTGACAGTGGAGGCGAGCACCCCGATGCCCGCGCCCAGGATGATGGTGCCGGTGGCCACCATCCGGTCATAGCCCAGCGCCAGCATCAGCGGCACCAGCAGACCGTAGAAGCCCAGGGTCTCCTCGGCGAAGCCCTCCACCGTGCCCAGCAGGGAGAAGACCGTCATCACCCCGGCGATCAGCAGCGCACCCCGGGCCTTGAGCCGGTGGGCCAGCCGTTCCACGCCCCGGTCCAGGGCCCCGGTGGCGAAGACCACGGTGATAAAGGCGCCGATGGCCAGGACGAAGAGGAAGACCGCGGCGCTGCCGTAGAGGGTGCCGGAGGCGTCCGGTCCGACCTGGCCGGTGGCCGGGTCACGGATCCCGTAGAGGCCGTTGACCGGGGCCAGGTACAGATCCCCCAGGCGGTGAACGAAGTCCCCGGGGGCCGGGGCGTGATGATAGGTCCCCTGGATGGGCTTGCCCTGGGCGGTGCGCCGGTAGACCCCGGAGGGAACGGCGAAGGCCACGGCCCACACCACAATGGTCACAACCGCCAGCACGGTCAGCGCGCTGGGGAAGACAAAGCGCCGCTCGCGCTTGTCGTCGGGTACGTCCACGGTGGGGCCTCTCCGCACATCCGGGCAGCATTGTGCGGAGATTGTTGCCTAATGCGGCATTTCTCCCCAGCCGCCACGCGCGGCCGCCCGGCCGAAGGCCAGGTTGAGCACGACCGCGGTCAGACACCCGGCGCTCACCCCGGAGTTGAGGATGATCCGCAGTGTGCGGGGCACGGCCGGGTCGGCGTAGAAGTCCGCCGAGACCACCGGGATCAGGCCCACACCCAGCGCAACGGCGGCGATCAGCAGGTTGTCCCCCTGGTCCAGGCCCGCCTTCAGCAGCACTCCCACGCCGCTGGCGGCCACCGTGCCGAACAGTACGATGCCCGCGCCGCCCAGCACCGGCCGGGGCACCAGGGCGATCAGCGAGGCGACGGCCGGACTGAGGCCCAGCAGCACAAACATCAGCCCACAGACCGCCACGGTGAACCGGCTGCGCACCCTGGTAATGGCCACCAGGCCGATGTTCTGCGCAAAGGCGCTGTTGGCGAAGCCATTGAAGAACGGGCTGAGGGCGCTGCCCAGGGTGTCCGCGCGCAGTCCGGCGGCGATCAGCGGCGGGTCGGCCGGGCGGCCCACGATCTCGCCCAGCGCCAGCATGTCGGCGGTGGACTCGGTCATACACACCAGCATCAGGATGCACATGCTGATCACGGCGGAGAGCTGGAAGACCGGATGCCCGAAGTGGAAGGGCACCGGGAAGCCGAGCGGGGCGGCATGCCGGGTGGCACTGGTGTCCACCGCCCCGGCCGGTACGGCCAGCAGGGTGCCGGCCACCAGCCCCAGCAGGATGGCGATCTGCCGGGGGAAGCCGCGCAGTACGCGCCGTAACACCAGGACGATCACCAGGGTGGCGCCGGCCAGGCCGAGGCCGGTGGGCGAGGCGGGACGCTCCGGATGCCCGTCCTGGATCCAGCCGAAGGCGACGGGGAGCAGGGTGAGGCCGATCAGGGTGATGACGGTGCCGCTGACCACGGGCGGGAAGAAGCGGACCAGTTTGCAGAAGTGGGGCGCCAGAAAGAAGCCGAGCACTCCGGCGGTGATCACCGCGCCATGGATCACCGGCAAGGCGTGCCGGGGGTCCGGCTGTTGGCCGGCGATGGCCAGCATCGGGGCCACCCCCGCGAAGGAGACACCGTTGACGAACGGGAGCCGGGCGCCGACTTTCCAGAAGCCGATGGTTTGCAACAGGGTGGCCAGGCCTGCGGTGAACAGGCCGGCGCCCACGAGGAAGGTGACCTGCCCTGGGGCCAGCCCCAGGGCGGCGCCCATCACCAGTGGCGGCGCGACGACTCCGGCGTAGCTGGCGGCTACGTGCTGCAGGCCGGTGGCCAGCAGCTGTGTTGGCGGCGGGACTTGATCGACGGGGTGCACGGGCATGATGCGGCTTGCATCCTCTCGCGTTGTGGGCCGCCGTTCGACCGCGGGCGGTTCTCCGCGTCCCTAGCCGGTTGTGGGCAGGCGTTCCGCAGGGCGATGGGGGCACCTCCCAGCGGTAGCTGGGGGAGGGTGGGCACAACCGCCCACCGGGCCGCACCCGGCAACGAAACCGTGTCTGCCAGCGGCCCTTGCCGGTCGGCCGCAGGCCGTGGCTGGCTTGTCGCGCAGTTCCCCGCGCCCCTTATGGGGCACCCAAGCGCCGGGACTCGGCCGCGGCGGCGCGAGCGATAGCGGACTCGTCGGCCGTGAGGAGGCGCCCATCGGCCACCACGGGCCGCCCGTTGACCAGGGACAACCCAACCGGCGCGGCAGCGCCCAGCACCAACGCCGCCACCGGATCGGCAATCGTGGAATGCCCCAGCCCGTCCAGCCGCCACAGCACCACATCCGCCAGCTTCCCCGGTTCCAGCGAGCCCAACTCATCCGCCCACCCCAGCGCTTGGGCGCCCCCATACGTGCCCAGCCGCAACGCCTGCCGCACCGTGAGGGCACCCTCCCCACCCGCCAGCCGGTTGATCAGCAAGGCATTGCGCAACTCCGTATGCAGTTCGCCGGATTCATTGGAAGCGGTTCCATCGACTCCCAGCCCCACCGGAATCCCCGCCGCCAGCATCGCCGGAACGGGCGCCGTCCCGGCGGCCAGGCGGGCGTTGGAGGACGGGCAGTGCGCCACCCCCGTA
Organism: Streptomyces orinoci; assembly: GCF_003121295.1. Classification (GTDB taxonomy): domain Bacteria; phylum Actinomycetota; class Actinomycetes; order Streptomycetales; family Streptomycetaceae; genus Streptomyces; species Streptomyces orinoci. The sequence continues at coordinate 11,676 of NZ_PHNC01000017.1, read as the reverse complement.
CCCGTGCGCGCGAAGGCCGCGATATCGGAGTCGTTCATATGGACACAGTGCGCCATCCATACGTCCTCCCCCAGCCACCCGGTGGACTCCAGATACTCCGTGGGCCCCATGCCGAACCGCTCCTTGCAGTAGCGCTCCTCCTCCACCGTCTCCGAGCCATGGGTGTGCAGCCGCACCCCCTTGTCGCGGGCCAACTCCGCACACTGCCGCAGCAGTTCGCTGCTGACGGAGAACGGCGAACAGGGCGCGACCGCGATCCGCAGCATCGAGCCGGGCGAGGGATCGTGGTAGGCGTCGATCGCCCGCTCGGTGGCGGCCAGTGCCTCGTCCAGCCGTTCCACCGCGAAGTCCGGCGGCAGCCCGCCGTCAGATTCACCGAGGTCCATCGACCCCCGGGTGGCGTGGAAGCGTACGCCCAGTTCCCCGGCGGCACGGATCTCGGCGCCCAGCAGGTCCCCGCAGCCCTGGGGGAAGACATAGTGGTGGTCGGTGCTGGTGGTGACCCCGCCGCGCATCATCATGGCCAGTGAGCCGCGCGCCGCCTGGTACACCATGGGCTCGTCGATCCGCGCCCAGACCGGGTAGAGCGCCTTCAGCCAGTCGAAGAGACCGGCGTTCTGCGCCAGTCCCCGGGTGAGCCACTGATAGAAGTGGTGGTGGGTGTTGACCAGTCCGGGAGTGGCGAGGTGGCCGCGGCCGTCCACCCGGCGCGTGACCTCGGTCAGCCCCTCCGGGGCGGGGCCCGGCCCCAGGGACTCGATCCGGTTGCCGGCGATGACGATATGGCCGTCGGCGTACTCGGTGTCCCGGGCATCGACGGTGGCGATGGCGCAGTGCTCGATGACGGTGCGGGTGATGGGTGAGGCCATGGGGGGTCCTTAGAGGTTGGTCAGGTCCACCGGTATGCCCGGTTCGGCGCCCTCCCGCAGGACGGTCGCCTCGATCAGACCGTAGGGGCGGTCGGCCACGTAGTAGACCTCGTTGTCGTTCTTGAGCCCGAATGGCGCCAGATCCACCAGGAAGTGGTGTTTGTTGGGCAGGGACAACCGGATCTCCTCGACCTCGGGCCGCTGCCCGATCACCCGGGAACCCATCGCATACAGGGTCTGTTGCAGGGAGTAGGAGTAGGTCTCGGCAAAGGCGTGCAGCAGCAGTTCGCGGGTGCCCCGGTAGCAGGCGTCCCAGTCGGCGTCCGTACGCCCGTACCGCCAGCGGGCGTTGACCTCGGTGGCCAGCACGCGGTCGGTGGTCTCCTTGAGGGTGGTGTAGCGGTCCTTGATATAGCCATGGAATTCCGAGCCGGTGGAGTTGAGCACCACCAGGCCCTTCAGCCCGGCGACGATCTCCAACCGCTCACCGTCGAAGGTGATCTGCGCAGTACGGGTCTCCTGGCCGGAGCGGACGAAGGAGTGCCGGGCGGTGCCACAGCCGGGAGCGTCCACCCGCTCCCAGGCATACTCCTCGATGCGGATCCGGGCGGTGGAGATGGCGGACTGACTGCTGACGAAGTGCCGGGCCAGCAGGATGCCGAACTCCTCGGCGGAGGCGATGCCATGCTGCTTGGCGAAGGCGAATACGGTGTTCTTGGTGGTGTCGGTGGTGAGCACATGGGTGTTGGAGCCCCGCAGATGGACCTCCTCCATCCGTCCCGAGAGGGCGACGGAGACACTGAGGTCCTTGAGGTGGTGGACGGCCCCGTCCCGGGTGATGCGCACCACCCGGGTCTCGGCCTTGCCGTACTGGTTCTGGCCGAGCACCGCCGGCCGGGCTGACTCGCTCATCTCTCGCTAGCTCCCTCGGTATACGGAGTAGCCGAAGGGGCTGAGCAGCAGCGGCACATGGTAGTGCTCGCCCGCTTCGACGGCGAAGACCACCGTGATCTGGGGAAAGAAGCCGGTCCCCGGGAAATGGGCGCCGGCGTCGAACACCAGCCGGGCCCGGGTACTGCCCGCCGGCATCGCCGGCAGGTCCGTACAGCGGCCGTCGGCATCGGTACGCGCCTCCCCCAGCACCGTCCAGGGGTCCTTCTCCCCACCCGCCGCCTCCAGTTGGACTTCAATACCCGCCGCCGGGCGGCCGGCCGCGGTGTCCAGCACATGAGTGGACACCGAACCGCGCGCCAGCAGCCCCGCCAGCCGCAGCCGATTGATCTTCGCCAACTCGGCTCTGGTTACCACCCGTTCGTTCTCGGGGCTGTTGCCCAGCCGCTCCCGGAGAGCGTCCCGCAGCCGCTCGCCACCCAGCCCGCTGGCACAGATCAGAAAGACCTGCCCGAACTTCTCCTGGTAGGCCAGGTTGAGTTCCAGCATCTCGGACCTCAGCGCCTCGGACGCCCCGGCCATCCCGCTCTGCTCCCGCGCGGAGGCCGGATCGCCGGGCCGGGGCCGCCCAATGGGCGGATGCCCGGCCAGCGCCTGCGCCAGCCCGGCCTCATCCAGCCGCGCCACGGCCTCATCGGACGCGGCCAGCAGCGCCGCGACATCACGGTACGGCCGCCGGGCCAGCAACTCGCCCGCCCAGGCGGCACTGGTGCAGATCTCCTCAAGGAACGCGGTGGCCTCACTCTCGCCGGCCGCGTTGAACCGGGCCAGGCCCGGCGTAGGACTGACAGGCACGGGAACCTCCGTGACACTGATCGCTGCGCTCGGACAAGCTGCGCCCAGCCAACCGCTTGGGCCGCACGCCGTCAACAGTTTGTTGAATCAAAGTGCCGGTTCCCACAGCAGCCCCAGCTCGCCGCTGAGCAGACCGGGGCCTCCCGGACCGAGAGGCTAACCCGCCGACCGGGCCAGGCTCTTGACGCCCATCACGAACGCCTCCCAAGAGGGCACCGGGAAGGCCAACACGGGCCCTACGGGCGCCTTACTGTCCCGCACGGGGACGGCCGCAGGCAAAAAATGATCCGTGATCTCGACGCAGTCGTTGGCCATTTGACTGTAGCTGCTTTTACGCCAGACAGCTGAAGTAGTGTCAGGAAAGGTATACACGGAGATTCTCCTCAAAAACTTGCTGAATCAAGTCCCTTGACTCATCCGCTGTCAAGGCACTGTGCCGCAGGTGGTCGTACAGAGCCGCGAAGTCGGCGACGATGCTGGGCTTGGTGATGTACGTACCCTGATCGGCATCTGTTCGGTAGACAATGGTCCGTCCGTTGCGCAGAGTCAACAGCGTTGTGATTCCAGTGTTCGGGATGAGCCCGACACTGCGGAACGGGATCACCTGAAGGCATACATGCGGCCTCGTCATCATGTCCAGCAGATGTGTGAACTGCTCACGCATGACGGCGTGGTCAGCAATTTGCCAGTGAAGCGCCGACTCCTCCAAAATCGCCCAGAACTGTGCCGGATCGGAGGAATGAAGTACCTTGCGGCGCTCAGCGCGATACGCAACCTTCTCGTCAACGTTGCCCCCATAATAGGGAATTCCTTTGCCCAGCAGTGCCCGAGCGTACGCTTCCGTCTGCAAAAGGGCTGGAATTGTATTGGTCACGTGCCGGAAGTGAACTGTCCTGGCCTCGGTTGCGAGGATCTTCTGAGCCCACCTTGCATCGGGATTGTCGTTGAGGCGGTCCCACAGATCAAGCAAGGCACCATTTGCCTCAAGCACATGGTCCAGGAGCTCCGCAATGTCCTTGGGCGGCAGGCTTTCTCCGGCTTCGAACTGTGAAATGCGAGCGTGCGACAGCCACACCTGCTTGCCCAGCTGCGCCTGCGTCCACCGCTTGTGTTCACGAAACTGCTGAAGCGCCAAACCGTAGCGCGCGATGAACGCCTGCGATGGATCAACTCTACGACGGGACACGGTTGTTCGACTCCAAATTTAAGCCTGCCGCTCCTTACACGTTTACACCTGGCGCCGGTACCGCTGCGGGCAGATGCTGAAAGCCGTCTGGCCGCAGCGAGAGTTCGACGCCTACGCCACGGCCAGACAGGAAACACCACCCACGCGATGGTGGGCAGTGCCGGGGTACACAACGCCAGTTACCCGCCCCGCGTGGCCTGAACACACGGAGGCGCGAACGGATGGCATCGTCAATCACCTACCGACCTGGCGCATGGCTGATGGACACGCAGCGCGGCAAGGTCGGGCAGCTCATGGACGAAGACAAGCTCGACGGCGTGGTCTATCTACGGCCGCCGGGTGGTGGTCGCGAATGGACTGTTGAACCGTCGGCGGTACGTCTGGCCACGGACCAGGACTTCAAGGACGCGAACCTGGTCCGCCGCCGCAGGATCAGCTGGGTCGGCGGCCGCATCGTGGACGAGGTCGTCCCCCTGGAGGCGACGTGAAGAGCCTCCCTCCCTACGGGGCCCAACGTGCCCGAACCGGCCGCTGCACCGCTAGGGTGATCGCCGACATGTTCGAAGAAAAGTTGGATGCGCTCTCGCGGATGGCGGCCGAACACACGGCCCTGCCGTTCCCGTCTGGCTTCCGCGGCCTGGACATCGAGGATCAGGACACGGTGACGCTCGACGCGGACGCGTATGGCTACGCCACGAGCGTCCTCAAAGGGCCTATCTCCGAACAGCGCTTTGTAGGTCTCACGCGGCTGGTGGCGGTCTTCGACAAGGTTCTCCCGGCGATCGAGGACGAGTACGCGGCCAGGTACTACAGGCACGTGCGCGACATGGCCGTGCTGGCAGCCGAAATCGACACCCTGCGCGAGAAGTAGCTCTCCGATCAGGAAGGTTCACCCGGCTCGCGGTAACAGCGGTTGGATGTGCGGTGGCGTCCGTCCGATCGTTGGGGGCAGATCGCGCGCCGGGGCAGCACCAGCTCGGTGCGGTTCCGGCGGGCGATGATGCTGCTGGCCTCGGTCGGCGGGAACCGGGTTCCGGTGGCGGGAGGCCGTCCCCGCCTTCTCACTTGGGCCGCCGGCGGGCGATGCCCCCTGCCGCAGCAGTCCGCTCCCGGACTGCGACCGTGGGAGTGCCGGCCCTCACCGCCCCTCCCCACCCTGCCCCGCCCGCTGCTCATCGCGGTAATTGAGGTAGTTGTAGATCGTGAAGCGGCTGACCCCCAGGGCGGCCGCCACCGTCTCCACCCCGCGCCGCATCCGGAACGCCCCGCGTTCCTCCAGGGTGCGCACCACCGACTGTTTGGCCTTGCGGTCGAGTTGGGTCAGCGGCATGCCATGGCGCCGCTCCTGGTCGGCCAGCAGATGGTCCAGTGAGTCGGACAGCCGTGGCAGCCGTACCGCCACCACCTGGCGGCCCTCCCAGGACAGCATCACATCGTCCCGGCCCGCCTCCGCGGGCTCGATCAGGCGGCCGCCCATGGCGTCCACCAGAGGCTTGACCGCCGCACGGAAGAGGTCGGAGGAGGAGGACGAGGAGGAGGTCACGGTCCGTCCCCCTCGATCACATTGAGCTGGAGCGAGATCCGGGTGGCCCCGGCGTCCACCGCCTCCGTCAACAGCCGCTGAACGGCCGTCAGTACGGCCTCCCGGCCGCCCTCGGCGGTGTTGCCGAAGGGGCCGACCTCCACCTCGTCCAGCCCCGCTCCCTCCACGATCCGCCGGGCCACCACCGCATGCGGCGGCGGCCGGTCCAGGTCGAAGGGCTCGGTGGTGAACTCCACTCTCCATCGCGCCATGCCGCCACCGTAGTGCCCGGCCCCACCGTAAGAAACCGGCCAAGGGATGGCGAAGGGGTCCTGGACCGGCGCGGGTTGGCCGCTCCGCACGGCGGCTCTATTCCCTTGCCAGGGGGTGTTTCCGGACAACTTCCGGGCGCTTCTTGCCAGTCAGATGGCCCATTGTTTGAATCGAACACGCAGACGCCGCCCTTTCCGGCGAGGACCGGCGAGGCAACGCATCCACCGACCCCCACCCCTCGCCGACGCCTCCCGCGCGGCCTGAGCTGCTCAACGCCACCTCAGGAGCACACAAGTGAAGCCTTACCTGGAGACCTCCGGTGCCTCCGGAGCGCACACCGCCCCCGCGGACCGCCCGGCCAGCCCGGTCAGCTCGTACACCGAGTGGGACCCGCTGGAGGAAGTGATCGTCGGGATCGTGGACGGGGCCAGCTTCCCCACCTGGCATATGGCCCTGCCGCCGGTTCTGCCCGCCGGTATGCACGAGACCTTCCGCACCAGAGCCGGCCAGCCCTTCCCGGCCGAGCAGGTGGCCGCCGCCAGCGCCGAACTGGAGGAATTCGCCCACATCCTGGAGGCCGAGGGGGTCAAGGTCCGCCGCCCGGAGCCCATTCCGCAGCGCCGTGAGTACTCCACCCTGGACTGGAGCAGCACCGGGATGTACGCGGCCATGCCACGGGACGCCCTGCTGGTGATCGGCGAGGACATCATCGAGTGCCCGATGGCCTGGCGTTCGCGCTACTACGAGTCGCTGGCCTACCGGCCGTTGCTCAAGGAGTACTTCCACGGCGGCGCCAAGTGGAGCGCGGGGCCCAAACCGGAGCTGACCGACGCCCAGTTCGACCAGGAGTGGACCGACCCGGGCGAGGACGGACCCCAGCGGCTGGTGGTGACCGAGTTCGAGCCGACCTTCGACGCCGCGGACTTCACCCGCTGCGGCCGGGACATTATCGCGCAGAAGAGCCATGTCACCAATGACTTCGGCATCGAGTGGCTGCGCCGTCATCTGGGCGATGACTACCGCATCCATGTCTTTGAGTTCAATGACCAGCACCCGATGCATATCGACGCCACCCTGGTGCCGATGGCCCCCGGCAAGCTGCTGATCCACCCCGAGCGGGTGCCGGAGGTGCCCGCGCTGTTCAAGGGCTGGGATGTGATGGCCGCACCGGCCCCGGTGATTCCGGACTCGCACCCGCTCTATATGACCAGCAAGTCCATCAACATGAACATTCTGATGCTGGACGAGCAGCGGGTGATCGTGGAGCGGCAGGACCAGCCGATGATCGACGCCATGAAGAAGTTCGGCTTCACCCCCATTCCCTGCAACTTCCGCAATTTCAACAGCTTTGGCGGCTCTTTCCACTGCGCCACCCTGGATGTGCGGCGGCGGGGCACTCTGCAGTCCTACTTCTAGGACGGCCGGATTCCAGGACGTCAACGGTCCTGCCGCCGGGAGGCGGCAGGACCGTCGGTCAGGGATGCGCAAGGTCAGGGAATGACCCGGTTCCGCAGGTTGTCGCGGTAGGGCCGCGCCCGCCGGTTCTCCGATGCGGTCAGGCGGAATACCCCTTGGGCGGGATCAGTGAGGCGAGTTGGTCGAAGGACAGCCAGTAGATCTGGTTGCCACCGAAACTGGCCGGGTCGGCTATCAGCACCCCGCGGTCGTCGTTGTAGCCGATCACGGTGAAGTAGTGGTAGATCGTCTCGTTGGGATAGCCGGGCGGGTGGTTGTTGGCCGGGGCGACGATATTGGCCACCAGGGCGTAACCACGGTCGATGTCAAAGACGATGTCGCGCCACAGCAGGTCCCGCTGGTCCTGGGTGGGCGGGTCGTTGGGCATCTCCTTGGTCTCGTACCAGCCGCCGCCCAGGTTGTTGTTGAGCACCCGGGTCACCTGGCCGATCCAGTCGGTACCGTTGTCGGTGGTGCCCAGCTGCCCGGCCAGGTCGGCCTGGCTGGGCGCGGCCATCCTGGCCGACAGGGCGATCCTGGTGGCGGCCGGGCCACACCAGTTGGGGGTCTGCTGGACCTGGTAGTCCACCCCCAGGGTGTGGTCGCCCGCGGTCCGCGCGGGAGCCAGCCGGACCGTGGTGCCGGGCTTGACCTTCCCGTCCAGGACGGAGGTTCCGGGCCGGGTGCCATGGGCGGCCACATCCACGGTGACCGGCCCCGCGGCGGGCGCCGCCTGGGCGATCCCCGGTGACACCAGCGCGCCCACGGCGGCGACCGCGATCGCGGCGGACACAAGTCTCTTGCGCACAAAGCCTCCTGGGTAACGGCGCCCCGTCAGGGGCGCAGGGGCACCGGCACCATGCGGCTCCGCCGGGTGGGCGCGACCGGCCATGGACGGCCCGCAGGGACGGATACGTCCATGCCACGGCCGTCCATGGGAAGGTGACGGCTTTCCTCCCCTGGGGTACCACCCGTCACCGGACGGCCGGCATCCGTCCCGTTCCGGATAGGCATGGGGCATCGCGCCAATTCACCGGTGATGGCGGTGACTTACATCCGTCGCCGCGCCTCGGCCACCCCCAGTGACACCACCGCCCCCAGCAATACCACCGTGCCGCTCACCGTGGCCACCGTGAGCCGCTCGCCCAGCACACTCACCGCCAGCACCGTCGCGCTCACCGGCTCGATCAGCATCACCACCGAGGTGGTGGCGGCCCGCACCACGGCGGCCCCCGCGAAGTACAGGGGGTAGGCCAGGGCCGTGGTGACCACGCCGACATAGGACATCAGCAGCAACACCCGCCCCGGATGGGCGGTATGCGGCAGCAGCCCCTCGGCCCAGGCGAAGGGCATCAGCAGCACCGCGCCAATGCCGAAGGCCCAGACGGTCAGGACGTACGGTTCCGCACCGGCACCCCGCCGCCCGGCCCAGCGGGCCAGGACCGTGGCCGCCGCATAGCCCGCAGCGGACACCAACGCCCAGGCGGCGCCCACCGGCTGGACCGTACCGCCCCCGTCACCCAGCAGCAGCACCGACAGCCCGGCCATCGCCCCGCCCACCGCGAGGATCCCGCCGCGCCCCAGCCGCTCACCGAGCAGCAGCCGCCCTCCGGCGGCGGTGAACACCGGGCCCGCGCCCAGGGTGATGATGGTGCCCACGGCCAGCCCGGTCTCCCGTACCGCGCCGAAGTAGGCGGTCTGGAACACGGCCAGGCCCAGCCCCGTACCCAGCAGTACCAGCGGCCTGCGGGGCGCGGCGGCGGTCCGGGGCGCGGGGCGCAGCCGCCGGGCGGCCAACAGCAGCACCAGGCCGCTGAGCTGCCTCCAGAAGGAGACGGACACCGGGCCCAGTTGGCTGGACCGGTAGATGAGATCAACGGCGGCCCCGGTGGTCCCCCAGGCCGCACCGGCCAGGGCCAGACAGGCCAGGCCACGGGATATGACGTTGTCGCGCACTGTGCGTTTTCTCCGCATGCGTCAGAAGTCGGAAGTGTGGTCACGGTCTTCTGAGTGCGGGCACAACCGACCGGCGCGCCGGGCTCATTGGCCTCGGCGCGCGGGTAATGGTGGCGTCCCGCCTAGGCGGCGGGAGGCGCGAGCACGGTCGGACGCATGGCAGGACCCTATCGCCTTGACACATCCGCCGTCTCTCGCCAGCATCAACTTCCGTGGAGCAGAACGGATTTTCCGAATACCGGAATCAGATGGATGTCAATCTCTCCCTCCTCTTCACCGGGCTACCGCTGGCCAAGCGCCCCGCGGCTGCCGCCGCGGCCGGGTTCCGGGCGGTGGAACTGTGGTGGCCCTGGCCCGGGTCACCGCTCCCCCGGCCGCCCCAACTGGACGAGCTGCGCTCGGCGTTGGCCGAGGCGGGCACCCGACTGGTGGCGCTCAACCTCTACGCCGGGCAGCTGCCCGGCCCCGACCGCGGCGCCCTGTCCATCCCGGGGGAGGAGGCCGAGCGCTTCCGCGCCCACCTGGATCTCGCCGCCGGATTCGCCGCCTCGCTGGGCTGCCCCGCGCTCAACGCCCTCTACGGCAACCGGGTCCCCGGCGTGGATCCGGACGTCCAGGACCAACTGGCCCTGGACAACCTGGTACTGGCCGCCCGGGCCGCCCACCGGGCGGGTGCCATGCTGCTGATCGAGGCGCTCAACTCGCGCGAATCACCCGGCTATCCACTGGTCAGCGCCGAGTCGGCGATCGAGCTGGTACGGCGGCTGAACACCATGACCGGACTGGACAACGCCAGATTTCTGATGGACCTCTACCACCTGTCCATGAACGGCGAGGACCTGCCCTCGGTCATCGACCGCTACGCGCCCCTGACCGGCCATGTGCAGATCGCCGACAACCCCGGCCGGGGCGCGCCCGGTTCGGGCCGGCTGGACTTCCCCGGCCTACTCGGCCGGCTGCGCTCGGCCGGCTACCGGGGGTGGATCGGCCTGGAGTACCGCCACCCCGAGGACGGCACCGACCCCTTCGCCTGGCTGGCCGCCCCCGGGCCCGCCCGCCCCTGACCCGAAAGGACCGCCATGCTCCCCCGTGTCGCCTGGATAGGGCTCGGCATCATGGGCTCGCCCATGTCGGAGAACCTGCTCAAGGCGGGATACCCCGTCACCGGATTCACCCTGGAACAGCACAAGTTGGACCGCCTGGCCGCCCATGGCGGCCACCGCGCCCCCTCGGTGGCGGCGGCCGTCGGCGAGGCCGGGGTCATCATCACCATGCTTCCGGCGGATGCCCAGGTGGAGGCGGTGGCCTATGGCGAGGACGGCATCCTGGCCCATGCCCGGCCGGGCGCCCTGCTGATCGAGATGTCCACCGTCGCCCCCCGCACCGCCCGCGAACTGGCGCGGCGGGCCGCGGAATTCGGCATCCGGGTGCTGGACGCGCCGGTCTCCGGCGGGGAGGCCGGGGCGGTGGAGGGCACCCTCTCCATCATGGCCGGCGGCGATCCGGCCGACTTCGAGGAGGCCAGGCCCCTGCTGGCGGCGCTCGGCAGCACCGTCGTCCACTGCGGCCCGCATGGCAGCGGCCAGACCGTCAAGGCCGCCAACCAGCTGATCGTGGCCGCCAATATCCAGGCCTGCGCCGAGGCGGTGGTCTTCCTGGCGAAGTCGGGGGTGGACCCCGCCCCGGCACTGGAGGTGCTCAACGGCGGACTGGCCGCCTCCGCGGTACTCACCCGCAAAAAGCGCGACTTCCTCACCGGTGAGCACACCCCCGGCTTCCGGGTCGAGCTGCACCACAAGGACCTGGGCATCCTCACCGAAGCGGCCAGGGAGGTGGGCGCCGTACTGCCGGTGGGCAATCTGGTGGCCACCCTGATGGCCGCGCTGCGCGCCCAGGGCGACGGCGGGCTGGACCACTCCGCCCTGCTGCGCGGCGTCCAGCGGCTGTCCTCCCCGGCAGGCGGGCGATGAACCGCCCGGCCCCGGTGCCCGCCATGCGGGCGGTGGTCCATATCCTCAAGGACGAGGGCGTGGATGTGGTCTTCGGCTGCCCCGGCGCCGCCATCCTCCCGCTCTACCAGGCGCTGGAAGCGGACGGCGGGATACGGCACCTGATCGTCCGGCATGAGGAGGCCGCGGCCCATATGGCCGATGGCTGGGCGCGTACCAACGGCCGGGTGGGCGTGGCCATCGCCACCTCCGGCCCCGGTGCCACCAATCTGCTCACCGGCCTCTACACCGCTTGCGCCGACTCCATCCCGCTGCTGTGCATCACCGGCCAGGCGTCCTCCGGCAGGCTGCACCAGGAGGCGTTCCAGGCGGTGGACATCGTGGGCATGGCCCGCCCGGTCACCAAGTGGGCCGTCCAGGCCAAGGAGGCCGCCCAGATTCCCTGGCTGCTCCGCGAGGGCTTCCGCACCGCCCGCCGGGGCCGCCCCGGGCCGGTGCTGATCGATATCCCGGTGGACATCGCCCAGCGCGAGATCCGCTACCAGCCGCACCTGGACACCCGGTTGCCGGTGCCCGTGGACGGCCCCCACCCGCCGCAGGTGGCGGCCGCCCTGGAGCTGCTGCTGGCCGCCGAGCGCCCCCTGCTGCTGGCGGGGGGCGGGGTGATCCTGGCCGAGGCGGCCGGCGAACTGCGGGAACTGGCCGAGCACTTGGCGCTGC
>NZ_PHNC01000016.1 GCF_003121295.1 Streptomyces orinoci | reverse complement strand
CGGGGCGCAGGTGAAGCAGATGCCCTGCGCCGGGTGCCAGCAGCGGCCGCATACATAACCGGCGCAGCGCGCACACCGGTTGAAGTGCCCCTGGGCGGCGGTGATGGCGCGCTGGAAGGCCGCGTCCCGGGAGCTTCCCCAGCCGGAGCCCGCCAGCCCGTCGGCGGCGGTGCTGATCTCCCCGGCCACCCGGCCCAGCAGCCCGGAGGCTGCTCCTACCCCCTTGCCCAGCCAGCCGGCCAGCCGGCCGCCCCGGTAGGGCTCGAAGGCCGAGCGCCAGGTGTCATAGCAGCGGGAGCAGGAGAACTCGAACTGGAACCCCGCCGCCGTGCCATGCTGCTCACACAAATCCCGGTAATTATGGGCGAAATAGATCTCGTTGCTCACCGTTCGCTCCCCCGATGTGGTCATTGCCGTGCCCCAGCCCCGACGACGCGTCCGTCACCGGCCCGGTTCCGGTGCCGGAAGTGTCGCACAGACGCGCGGAGGAGATGACGGCCCCGGTACGCTGCCCGGGTCCGCGTTCCCGGCCCGCCCATGGAGTAGCCCATGCACATTCGCCGGATCGTTCCCAACCTCCGGTCGGCCGCCCCGGAGGAGAGTGCCGGGTTCTACCGGCTGCTGGGTCTTGAGGAAGTGATGGACCACGGCTGGATCAGGACCCTCGCCGGCCCCGGCAGCCCCACCGTCCAACTGAGCCTGACCAGCGGCGACAAGACGGCTCCGGTCACCCCTGATCTGAGCATCGAGGTGTCCGATGTGGACGCCTCGTACGACGCCCTGCGCGACAGCGGTGCGGAGATCGTGTATCCGCTGACCGACGAGGACTGGGGCGTACGCCGCTTCTTCGTCCGGGACCCCGACGGGCGGGTGGTCAATGTCCTCGGCCACCGTGACCGCCGGGCCGGGTAGCGGCCACGGGCGGATTCCAGGCGTAGGTGGGCGCGGCCGTGCGGATCAGCATCCGCTGGGGGAGCCGCCCGGACAGGGCCAGGGCCAGATCGCGGAGCAGCACGGCCGGGCGGGCGGAGACGGCCACCGCCCGGGCCACCCGGCGGGAGCGCCGCACGGCGTCGGTGGCTCGGGGCAGCCGGGCGGCGGTGTAGCGGGTCAGGTCCGGGTCATGGGCCAGCACGACGGCGTCCTCGATGGCCTGGCAGGCGCCCTGCCCCTGGAAGGGGGTCATGGCATGGGCGGCGTCGCCGAGCAGGGCGACCCGGCCCGAGTGGTAGGCGGGCAGCGGGTCGGCCAGCTCATGGATGTCGTTGCGCAGCACCTCCCCGGGTTTGGCGGCGGCGAAGAGTTCGGGCAGCGGGGCGCACCAGTGGCCGAAGCGCCTGAGCAGTTCGGCGCGTTCATCGCCGTCGGGGGCGCGCTGTCCGGCGGGGGCGAGGGCGGCGGCGTAGAGGTAGAGACGGCCGCCGGGCAGCGGCAGCACCCCGGTGACGGCGCCCCGTCCCCAGGTCTCCCCCAGCGGTACCGGTCGCGGCGGTGCCGGGATGGCGGTCCGCCAACTGGTGAAGCCGGAGTAGCGGGGCGCGGGGTGGGCAGGGAAGAGCATGGCGCGGGTGGCGGAGTGGATGCCGTCCGCCGCCACCACCAGCTCCGGCCGGTACTCCCCCGCCGGGGTGTGGACCAGGGCGGGCCGGTCCGCCGTCCCCGCCCTGACCAGGCGGGCGCTGACCGAGGTGAGCAGCGCCCCGGCCGGCAGCCGGGCGGCGAGCATGGCCACCAGCCGGGGCCGCGGAAGGATGACCACGGGATCGCCGAAGGTGCGCTCGATCCAGGCCAGATCGGTATGGACCAGCGTGCGGCCCGAGGCTCGGCGCAGCCCGGCCGCTCCCTGCCGGACGGCCAGGGCGCGTACCTCCTCGCCGACTCCCAGGGTGTCCAGGGCCTTCAGCGCGTTGGGGGCCACGGCGAGGCCGGAGCCCACGTCCTCCAGGGCGCGGGCCCGTTCCAGGACGGTGACGCGCCAGCCTCGCCGGTGCAGGGCGAGTGCGGCGGTGAGTCCGCCGATCCCCGCCCCGATCACCACTGCCCATCGCTGCTCTGCCATGGCGTCTCCCGTCCGCGGTGGGTGCCCGAAGAGATACGGTGGGCCGGGTCCAACTCCCCGTCCCGGCCCGCCCATTGAAACACCCGATGAAACACCCGCTGGAACACCCGCTCGCTGCGGCGGCTCAGCCGGCCCGGACCACCAGGGCGTAGTCCCCCAGGCCGCGGAGCTGTTCACCGGCGACCGACCCCAGCGTGGTGTAGACGGTCTGGACCAGACCGGTGACCGGGTCGAAGCCGATGTCCTTGACGGTCCCCTGCTCATCACCGAGTTCGGTGAGCACCCGCGCGCCCACCACCTCGGGCCGCCCGGAATCCTGGGCGGGTGCCGGGGAGAGGGTGTCGGCGCTGCTGACGATGACCGCGTCGGGCCCGACCGCCCTGACATCCGGCCAGGCCACGCCGGAAACCCTGCCGCCATGGGCCAGCCGCAGCCGGCTGATGCCTCCGGTGGCCGGGTCGAGGGTGAGGGAGTCCACCGTGCCCAGTTCCACCGCCTCCTCGGCGGTGACCACCCGCAACCCCTTGACCTGTGAGAGCAGGATCATCATGGGTGCTCCTTCCCCACCGGGTGCCCGGCCCGCCGGGCGCGGAAGTTCTCCACCTGCGCCGTAAAGCTGGGCAGGTCCTGGGCCACAAAGCGGCTGGCGTCATCGGAGACGACCAGCGCCTGCCCGGAGGCCGCCAGGGCCTCGTCGCGGGGGATGAAGACCGTACGGCGCCGGTGGTCCAGCGCATCCGCGGCGACGATCTGGAAGCCGGCCACCTTGCCGTCGGGCTCCACCACCACATCGCGCACGGTTCCGGCCTCCCGGCCGGCGTCGGTCAGCACCCGGATTCCCACCACCGCGCCACCGGTGTCCTTGCCCGGCGGCAGCACGGCGGCCGGTTCGGCCAGCGCCTCCCGGCCGGGGATCATCACCGCGTTCCGGCCCAGCGCATGCACGGCGGACCACGGCAGGCTCTCCTTGAGCGGACCGGCCAGCAGACCGCGCCCATTGAGGGTGAACCCGGTGATCCGTCCGGCCAGTCCGTCGAAAACGGTGTCCTTGACCTCCGCGACCAGGTCGCCGCCCAGGGTCACCACGGGCCGCCCGGTCAGTTCGGAGGCCAGCGTCAGGGTGTCCATCAGGCACCCCCCTTGCCCATACGCCGCCCCCGCCGCTGTACGGCGATCACGGTGCCCGAACGCCGCCGCAGCTGAATGGTCATCAGGGCCGCGACGACGAGGCACAACACCACCACCGCCAGTATCAGCCATCCCCACCAGGCCATCGCTTCCACCTCCGTTCCACGCCCCGGCCGCCTCCGGCCGTCGGACATCAACCCGTATGCCCTGGGAGGCGCCCGGCAACCGAGCCCAATTGCCGTGCTATGAAAGTGATTTGACCCCTGGCCAGGGGTGTGACGGTCGGCACCCGTCCGTACGTCCTCGCCTGATCCGGATTCCCGCGAGGCCGCCGGACGGGTTGCCGCCTGGGCCCGGTGACGATCCTGGTACCGGTCAACTGTCCAGTCAATCCTGGGGATTTCTCCCTTGCCCCAAGGCATAGCTTGGGTCTTATGACTCTGGATGACCTAAGAGTGTTCGTAGCCGTATGCCGGGCCGGCAGCCTCAGCGCCGTGGCCCGCGATCTGCGCTGCACCCAGTCCGCGGTGAGCCAGCATGTGAAGCGGCTGGAACACCGGACCGGCATCGGCCTCCTGGAGCGCCGGCCGCGCGGAGTGGTGCCCACGGCGGCCGGACGCATCCTCTGCGAGGCCGCCGCCAGCGGCCTGGCCGGGCTCGATCTCGCCCTGCGCCGCCTGGGAGACCTGGCCAACGGCGAGAGCGGCACGGTGCGCATAGCCACCGGCGGCACGACCGTACGGCACTTCATGGCGGAGGCCATCGTCTCCTTCCGCCGGCGATACCCCCGGGCCAGCCTGGAGTTCCAGACCGAGACCTCCAGCCGCCGCTGCTTCGACGCCCTGCTCTCCAGCGACCTGGACCTGGCCTGGATCACCATCGGCGCCCCGGTGCACGGCATCGAGCAGCGGCCCGTCCTGGACCTGCCCTGGGTACTGGCGGTACGGACCGGCGACCCGCTGGCCGCCCGGCCCCGTATCGACCCCGCCGAGCTCACCGGAATGCCGCTGGTCCGGCTGCCGGCACACTCCACCTCCGGCGCCCAGCTGGACACGGCCCTCACCGGGCTGGGCGTCCGGGCCGGTTCCGGCACCAGTGTCGCCGACTGGGACACGGCCCTGCTGCTCGCCGAACTCGGCCTGGGCTACGCCCTGGTGCCCGCCCTCCCCGGCCTGCCCGCCGCCGGCGAGGGGCCGCTGCGGCTCGTCCCCGTACCCGCCCTGCCACCGCTTGCCGTCGGCTGGGCCCTCCGCCGCGGGGACGCCCTGCCCCCGCTCGCCCGGGCCTTCGCCGGCACGGTCGCCGAGAGCTGCGCATCCACCGCCGCCGGGCCCGGGTCCTGACGGGAGATCCGCCTCCCCGTGCCCAGGGCGCCCGCCGGGCCGGGTCATCGGCCGGCCGACTGGTCATGGTCACTGCCCCGCGTGGGGCTCGCGCCCCGCTCGGGCGGGCCTGATAGGCAATCGCGGGTGACCAAGGACGACCCCGCTCGAGGCACCCCCGGTGCCGATTCCGGCCTGCCGTTCCTGGCGGTCGCCTATGCCTTCACCGTCGCCATGTGCGGCACCACCCTGCCCACTCCGCTGTACGGCCTGTATCAGCGGCAGTTGGGCTTCTCCTCGCTGATGGTCACGGTGATCTTCGCCGTCTATGCCATCGGGGTCATCCTGGCGCTGCTTCTGCTGGGGCAGTTGTCGGACTCCGTCGGCCGTAAGCCGGTGCTGCTCGCCGGGCTGGTGCTGTCCGCGCTCAGCGCCCTGTGCTTCCTGCTCGAGGGCGGACTGCCCGGACTCTTCGCCGGGCGGGTGCTGTCGGGGCTGTCCGCCGGGCTGTTCACCGGGACCGCCACCGCCGCGGTGGTGGAACTGGCGCCCCGGCGCTGGGCGGGGGCCGCCGCGCTCGCCGCCACCGCTGCCAATATGGGCGGGCTGGGCAGCGGCCCCCTGCTGGCCGGTCTGCTGGCCCGGTACGCCCCGGATCCGCTGCGCTGGGTGTTCGCGGTGGACCTGATGCTGGTGGCGGTGGCCGTGCTGGTGCTGCTGCCGGTCCCGGAGACGGTGCCGCGCCGGCGGGGCGTCCGGCTGCGGCCCCGGCGGCTGCGGGTGCCGCGCCCGGTGCGTCCGGCCTTTGTCCCGGCGGCGATGGCCGGCTTCGCGGGCTTCGCCACCCTGGGACTGTTCACCTCGGTGGCACCGAGCTTTCTCAGCCGGGTGGTGGGGGTGAACGACCCCGGGGTCTCCGGGGCCGTGGTCTGTGCCGTCTTCGCGGCCTCCACCGGCGGGCAGCTGCTGATGGGGCGGATCGGGGTGCGCCGGGCGCTGCCCTGGGGGTGTGTGGTGCTGGTGGCCGGCATGGCGGTCATCTTCGGCTCCCTGGCCACCGCCTCCCTGCCGTTGCTGGTGGCGGGCGCGGTCATCGCGGGCCTGGGGCAGGGGCTGTCCTTCCGGGCCGGTGTCACCATGGTGAGCGAACAGAGCCCGCCCGAGCGGCGGGCAGAGGTCAACTCCGCGCTGTTCGTGGTGCTTTATGTGGCCATCTCCCTGCCCGTGGTCGGCGTGGGCGTCATGGCCGTCACCCTGGGCCTGCGGCAGGCCGGCCTGGTCTTCACCGGCTGTGTCGCTCTGCTGGCCGCCGCCACGGCGGTGTTGATGGCCCTGCGGCCGGTGGCACCGGGCGGGGACGCCGCATAAGGGCGGGGCGGCTATCCCGTTCTACGGCTCCACCGCGTGGCCGCGACCGGCCGCGACCGGTGGGCGCGCAACGGGACGGCCGCTCAGCCCGTTTCCGGGCCCTCCAGCTGTTGCCGTACCAGGCAGAGCGCCATGGGAACCAGCAGGCGGGCCAGAACACCCGCCCCGGCCGCCTCGGCGGCGCCGGCGAGAACGGGTTCGGCGTGGGTCAGCGCCCAGCGCAGCACCGGACGCAGTGATTCGGTGTCGAGGCCGGGCAGGGCGAGGGCAAGGGTGCGGCTGTCGGCCCAGGTCAGTTGGATGCGCACGGCGTTCTCCGGGCGGGACGGGCCGTTCGCGGGCGGACACACGAAAACCGCCGCTCGGCGGAGCGGTGCGCGGATGCTGTGTCAGCGGTGTGTCAGCGGCGAACGAGCTGCGGTGACGGGCTAGTTGGCCCGGGAATGGACTGCGGACGGTCCGGCTGCGGACTATGCCAGGGACTCAAGCCCCTCACCTCCCTCGCGGTGCGGCGCCCAGGGCGCACAAGGCGTATTCCTCTCTAGCCGAGAATCCCCAGGCGGCCGGAGCATTGTCAAGCAACTTCTGGGAAACAGCAGATGACAAAGCCGGACCCCGTCCTTGAGTACCAGTCGAGTCCCTGAGCAGGAGCAGCCATGCGTGAGAGCACCGGATCGGCGTCATCTTCCGCTTCTTCCGCGCCACGTCCCAAGGGGCCACATCCCAAAGGCCCGTCCGGCCCGCTCGGCGGAGTGCTGGACCTGGTGAACCGGGTCCCCGGGGCCGGGCTGGTGCGCGAGGCCGTGAACGGGGCACTGGACACGGTCGGTTCGGTGACTCCGCAGGCCCGGCGGGCGGCGGTCTACGCCGGTGCCGGGCTGCTGGGGGCGGTCGGCGTCATCGAGTGGCCGGTGGCGGCCGCGGGCGCGGCGGTGGTGTGGCTGACCCAGCCCCGCCCCGGGCACCGCGGCGAGAGCGGCGGTGCGCCGGCCCCGTCCCGCGCCGCCACCGCCAAACCGGCGGCGGCGACCGCGAAGGCCGCTTCGACCCGCCGGCGGAAGTAGGGCCGTGCTGCAGCGTTCACTGACCGCACTGCCCGGCCTCGGTCTGTCCCTGGTCTCCGGCGGGGCGCGCACCGCGATAAGGGCCGGGCGGGCGGCCCGTAACGCCCTGCTGCCCGGCGGAGCCGGGTGGCGGGCCGGTGACCGGCTCCATCTGCCGCTGCGTCCGCTCGCCGGGGACGCCGGGGCCCGGCGTCTGGCGGGGGCCGCGGAGAAGGTGGCGGCCGCGCTGCTCAAGCGGCCCGAGGTGCTGCTCGCCTACTGGGACGGCGGCCTGGGCCGGCTGGTGGTGCGGGTGGGCGAGGAGGCGTCGGCGGACGAGGTCAGCCGGCTGGCGGCCCGGCTGACCGCCCGCCATGGGCTGGAACTCGCCGATGACGACCCGGACTTGGCGCCGCCGCACCCGGGCGGCGGCGAGGACATCCGTGCCGCGGCCCTCGCCCTGGCCTGCGACCTGGCGGGGGTGGGCACGGCGCTGGCGGCCCGCGCGGTACGGCTGAAGAAGTCCCCGCAGCTGGTCACCGCGGCGATATCGGTGCTGCGGGAGGACTCCCGGGTCCGGGGCGTGCTGCGCCGCCGGCTGGGGACCCGGGGCACCGATCTGGTGCTGGCCGCGGCCAACGCAGCCGGCCACGGTTTCGGCCAGTCGCCCACCGCGCTGCTGCTGGACGGGGCGCTGCGCGCCGGGCAGTTGGCGGAGGCGCTGGCCCGCGCGGTCGCCTTCGACGCCGCGCATGACCGGCTGTGTGTGCCGGACCGGCCGGGCATCTCCGGGCAGGGTCTGCCCCGGCCCGCCCTGCGGCGGACCCCGGACGAGGAGTACGCCGACACGGCCGTCACCGGCAGCCTGGTGGGTGCCGCCGCCACGCTGCTGTTCAGCCGCAGCCCGGCGGGCGTCGCCGAAGCGGTGCTGGCCGGCTCCCCCAAGGCGGCGCGCTATGGGCCGGCCGCGTTCACCGCCGCCCTGGGCACCGCCCTGGCCCGGGACGGCGTACTGGTGCGCGGCGTCCAGCGGCTGCGCAGGCTGGGCGGTGTGGACACGGTGGTGCTCCACCCCAGCGCCCTGCGCGGCCGGCGGCGCACGGTGCTGGACGTCCGCCCAGAGGCGCCCTCCTGGGACCACGACCGCCTCTGGCATGCCGCCATCGGGGCCTTGCGCCCGCGCGGGGACGCGACCGGCCAGGACCGGTCCGCGCCCAACTCCCCGCCCCTGAGCCTGAGTTCGCCACCCGGCGAACCTCCGGCCGGAACCGGCTGGCTCACCGCCTCCGCCGACGGCAAAGACATCGGCACCGTCCTGGTCGGCTGGGAACTCGACCCGCTCGCCGAAGCCGTGCTGGACGCGGCCCGCCGCGCCGAACTCCAGGTGGTGGTCATCGGCGACGCCTCGCTCGGCGACTTCGCCGCGCTGGCGGACACGGTGGTCCCGCCCGGCCGTCCGCCCGCCGAGGTGGTGGGCGCGCTGCGCGAGGAGGGCCGGACGGTGCTGACGGTCGCCCGGGTGCGGCCCGGGGACCCCGGCGCGGACGGCCTGACGGCCGGACTGCTCGCGGGCGACCTGGCGGTGGCCGTCACCGACGACCGGAGCGCCGTGGTCTGGGGCGCGGATGTGCTGGCCCTCAACGGTCTTGAGGGGGTGTGGCGGCTGCTGGCCGCCGCCCCCGCCGCCCGGGCCGTCGCCCGCCGGTCCAAGGCGCTGTCCCAGTCGGGCGCCACGCTGGCCGGTCTGCTGGTGGTCACCGGAGGCTCCCGCACCCGCCGGCTGCTGCTGCCCAGCGGGATGCGGCTCGGACCGGTCAACGCCGCTGCCGCCGCTGCCCTGTTCGGGGGCTGGCGGTCCGCCTGGTCCGTCGCGGGGCGCGAGGTGCCGCGGCCCCGGCCCCGGGTGCCCTGGCACGCGCTGCGCCCGGAGGAGGTGCTGTCCCGGCTGAGGGCCCGCCGGCCCGTTGGCGCGCCCTCGCTGCTGGACCGGGTCCGTACCGGCACCGGGGCGGTGACCCGGCTGCCGGTCTTCGCCCCGGCGCGCGCCGCGGCCTCCCTGGCGCTGGCCGTGCGGGCGGAACTCGACGATCCGCTCACCCCCGTGCTCGCGGTGGGCGCGGCCGCCTCGGCGGTGCTGGGGTCCACCGTGGACGCCCTGCTGGTCACCGGAGCGCTGGGGATGAACGCCCTGGTGGGCGGGGTGCAGCGGTTGCGCGCCGAGCGTGCGCTGGCCCGGCTGGCGGTGGGGCAGCGGCAGACCGCCCGGCGGGTGACCGACACTCGCAGCGGTGCCACCGCGACCGTGGACGCCGGCCGGCTGGCGCCCGGGGAAGTGATCGAACTGGCCACCGGTGAGGTGGTGCCCGCCGATGCCCGGCTGCTGGCCGCCACCGATCTGGAGGTGGACGAGTCCGCCCTGACCGGCGAGTCCCTGCCCACCCGCAAACAGGTGGCCGCCACTCCCCGGGCGGCGGTGGCCGACCGCCGCTGCATGGTCTACGAGGGCACCACCGTGGTGGCCGGGCGGGGACGGGCCGTGGTGGTGGGCACCGGTGAGCAGACCCAGGCCGGCCGGGCCGCCTCGCTGGCCTCAAGGACCCCGTCCACGGCGGGAGTTCAGGCGCGGCTGCAGGAGTTGTCGCGGCGGGTGCTGCCGCTGACCCTGGCCGGCGGCGCGGCGGTCACCGCGCTGTCCCTGCTGCGCGGCCGCTCGGTGCGGGAGGCGGTGGGCGGCGGGGTGGCGCTGGCGGTGGCCGCGGTCCCGGAGGGGCTGCCGCTGGTGGCGACGGTGGCACAGATGGCCGCGGCCCGGCGGCTCAGCCGCCGGGGGGTGCTGGTGCGCACCCCGCGCACCCTGGAGGCGCTGGGCCGGATCGACACCATCTGTTTCGACAAGACCGGCACCCTCACCGAGAACCGGCTGCGGGTGACCCGCCTGGTGACCGGGGACGGGGCCTGCCATCCGGCCGGTGCCGCCGAGGCGGCCGCCGTGCTGCGGGCCGCGGCCCGGGCCTGCCCCCGGGCTGGCGACGGCACCGGCGCCCATGCGCACGCCACCGATGAGGCGGTGCTGGCCGCCGCCCCGGACGACCCGGACTGGCACCCCTGTGAGGCCCGGCCCTTCGAAGCCAGCCGCGGTTATGCCGCCTCGGTGGGGCGGACGGCGGACGAGGGACCGTCGCTGGTGGTCAAGGGCGCCCCCGAGATTGTGCTGCCCTGCTGCCGGGAGGTACCGGCCACCGCGGAGCGGCGGGCCCAGTCCCTGGCGGCCGAGGGCCTGCGGCTGATCGCGGTCGCCCGGCGGCGGCTGTCCGCCGGGGAGACGGCCGAGGCGCTGGACAAGCCGCTGGCGGAGCTGGAGTTCCTGGGCTTTGTCGCGCTGGCCGACACCCCTCGGGCCGGCTCCGCCGCCCTGGTGGCCGCGCTGCGCCGGGAGGGGCTGCGGCCGGTGATCCTCACCGGCGACCATCCGCGCACCGCCCGCGCGGTGGCGGTGGCGCTGGGCTGGCCGCCGGACGTCACAGTGGTCACCGGTGACCGGCTGGCCGCCGAGGACCGGGCGGGCCGGGCCCGGCTGCTGCGGGACTGCCAGGTGGTGGCCCGGGTCGCCCCGGAGCAGAAGCTCCAGGTGATCGAGGCGCTGCGGGAGAGCGGACGGGTGGTGGCCATGGTGGGCGACGGCGCCAATGACGCGGCCGCCATCCGGGCGGCGGATGTGGGCGTGGGCATCGCGGCCCGGGGTTCGGCGGCCGCCCGCAATGCGGCGGACCTGGTGCTCACCGGGGACGAACTGTCCGTACTGACCGAGGCCTTGACGGAGGGGCGGGCGCTGTGGCGCAGTGTGGCGGATGCCGTCAGCATCCTGCTCGGCGGGAACTTCGGCGAGGTCGGCTTCACGGTGCTGGGCAGTCTGACGGAGGGTGCCTCGCCCTTGTCCACCCGGCAGTTGCTGCTGGTCAATCTGCTCACGGACATGTTCCCGGCGATGGCGGTGGCGGTCACCCCGCAGGACGGGGCCGCGGACGGCGAACCCTCCGCGGCGGACGGCCCCTCTCCCGGGGTCGCCGTGCTGGGCGCCCCGCTCACCCGGCAGATCCGCCAGCGCGGTCTGGTCACCGGCCTGGGCGCGGCCGTCGCCTGGCTGGCCGGCCGGCTCACCCCTGGCTCGGCCCGGCGCACCAGCACCATGGCGCTGTGCGGGGTGGTCGGGGCCCAGCTCACCCAGACCGTCAGGGGCCGGCGGCACAGCCCGCTGGTGCTGGCGACCGCTCTGGGCTCCGCCCTGGTGCTGGCGGGCATCGTCCAGACCCCGGGGCTCAGTCACTTCTTCGGCTGCACCCCGCTGGGGCCGGTGGCCTGGGCCGGGGTCGCCACCGCGATCGGCACCACCGCGCTCTATCCGCTGGTGCTGCCGCACATTGAGCGGTTGCTGCCGCAGCTGCTGCCCCGGCTGGAGCGGTGGCTGGCACCGGTGGTGCGGGTGACCCGGGCGGAGCGGGACGCGGCGTCCGCCACGGGGTGAGGCGTCGCGGCCGGGTCAACTCCCCTTGCTCGTACCGTCGTTGCCCGCCCGGTCGTCGCCCTGTTCATCCGGGAGTTGACCGCCCAGCAGCTCCCCGGCCCATTCGCCGATCCAGTGGCCGAGCGCCCGGTAGGCGTCGGACTGCCGGTGGTCGAACCACTGGTCGCCGGTGGAGTCATGGGGGAACACACGGGGTCGCCGGGCGCGGGTTGGTACCGTACCCGTCCGCCGAGCGCGGCCCGTTTGAGGATGACCGCGGCCGCGATCACCGCGAGGGGCAGGGTGAGCGCCACCAGCAGCCATTTCACTGTGGCACAGCCCGCCGGCGCCGCGAACGGCCAGCCGGCGCCGTGGAGTTGGCGCAGACCGTGGAGCAGCAGCAGCTTCTCGGCCACGGCGCAGGCGCCGGCGGCGAGTACGGCGAGGATGCCGTATCCGAGGAGGCACCGGTGTCTCAGGCGCACCGCGATGGTGTGGCCGCTCAGCCGGAAGACCAGCGGCAGTGGCCCCGGGATGCGCGCCGGGGCCAGGCGGCCAAGGCGCTTACGGCGCCATCTCGTACGCCCCCGACAGCGCCGCGACCCGCTCCCAGACCCGGGCCGAGCGGCCGGCGTCCACCACCGGGCGGCGGACCGCGCCCAGGGCCCAGCTCTGCTGCTCCTCGGTGGCGGAGTCCTTGCCGTGCAGTTCGACCGCGTAGGCGGAGAAGTCGCGGACCAGGACGGCGAAGAGCTCGTCCAGCACATCCTCGTCGGTCCCGGTCAGGGCGGCCTGCTCCAGGATCAGCTGGCCGTGCACCACCAGGGCGAAGAGCTGGCCGACGGCCAGCAGCAGGTCCAGGTCCCGGCTCTGCTCCTCGCCGGGCGCGGCGGTGGTGACGAACTCGCAGAGGACGTCGGCCTGTTCGCGGAAGCGGGCCACATTGGCCAGGTGGGCGTAGCCGTCGAAGGCGGCGCGCCAGTCGTGGAAGCGCACCGAGCCCAGGCCGCGGGCCGGTCCCTGCCGGAAGAGGAAGGTGTCATCGGCCGCGTCCAGCCGGGTCGGCACCGGCGGGTAATCGACGGGCGCCAGCAGGTGGTTGCGCATGAACTTCAGGATCAGCGCCAGGTTGACATGGACCGTGCCCTCCAGCTTGGGCAGGCCGCGGATCTCGGCGGCGGCCTGGGCGAAGTAGGTGTCCTTCTCAAAGCCCTTGGCGGCGATCACATCCCACATCAGGTCGATGACCTTCTCGCCCTCGGTGGTCACCTTCATCTTGGTCATGGGGTTGAAGAGCAGGTACCGGCGGTCCTCGGGGCCTGCGGTGCGGAAGTAGTCAACGGCGCGGTCGCTGAACAGCTTCATGCCGGCCAGGCGGACATAGGCGTCGGTCAGTTCCCGGCGGACATGGGGGAAGGCGGTGACGGGGCGGCCGTAGAGGATGCGGTTGTGGGCGTGGGTGACGGCCTCGTACATGGCGTGTTCGCAGATGCCGATGGAGGCGGTGCAGAGGTTGAACTTGCCCACATTGACGGTGTTCAGCGCGGCATCGAACGCGCCGCGGCCGGTGTGCAGGATGTCCCCGGCGGCGACCGGGTAGTTCTCCAGCCGGAACTCGCTGACGTACTTGGCGGAGTCCACCACGTTCTTCACCAGGTGGTACGCCTCATGGCGGCTGTCGGCGGCGAAGAAGACATAGCCGTCGGGGCCCTCGATGTCGGTGCGGCGGCCGAAGACGGAGACCAGTCCGGCGGCGTTGCCATTGCCGATGTAGAACTTGGATCCGGTGGCCCGGAAGCCGCCCTCGCCGTCGGGCTCCAGCAGCATGTCGGTGGAGTAGATGTCGGCGCCGTGGGTCTTCTCCGACAGGCCGAAGGCGAATACCTCGCCCTGCTCCAGCAGTTGGGCGGCGCGGGCGCGGGCGGCGGCGTTCTCGCTCTGCCATACCGGGCCCAGGCCGAGAATGGTGACCTGCCAGGCGTACCAGTAGTCCAGCCCGTAGAAGCCGAATATCTCGTTGAGGGCGGCGATACGGGCGGTGTCCCAGCGCTTGTCCGGGGCGTCTCCGGCCGCGGCGGCGGGGGTCAGGAAGGTCGCGAACAGACCCTCCTTGGCGGAGAATTCCAGGAAGTCGGCCAGCCAGGCGCGGGAGCGGTAGTCCTCGATCAGCTTGCGCTTGCCGCGGGTCTCGAACCAGTCCACGGTGGCGCGCAGCAGCCGGCGGGTCTCGGGGTCGAAGTGCGCGGGGTCATAGGTGCGGGGGTTGAACAGAAGCGGGTCGGCCATGGTGGTCCGCCTTTCCGGCTGGAGTCGAGAAGGGTGAGAAGAACCGAGGGGTGTGGGCGGCCGGTCAGCGGCCGGTGCGGGCGGCCTGGATCCGCCGCAGGGTGGCCAGGACGTCCTCCAGCCAGTCGAGCGTCATCCGCTCATAGGCGATGCCGCCGCGCAGCACCACATGCTGCAACTCCCGCATGGCGTCCGTCCCTTGGGGGGCGTCGGGCCCGGTGAAGTCGCGCGACTGGCCCGCGAGGTAGTGCGCCAGCCGTTCGGAATGCACCTGCCGGTAGCGCTCGACCTGGCGTATCAGCGCGGAGGGGTCGTCGAAGGCCGCGCCGCGGATCTTCACCGCCAGGTCATGGCGGACGCTCTCCGGCTCGATGGGCTCGTGCAGCCACTCGGCGAGGGCGGCCCGTCCGGCTTCGGCGACCGAGTAGTGCTTCTTGTCCGGGCGCCCCTGCTGGGCGACCTCCCGGACCGCCACCCATCCCTCGCTCTCCATCCGCTTGAGAACGCGGTAGATCTGCTGGTGGGTGGCGGTCCAGAAGTAGCCGATGGACCGGTCGAACCGCCGGGCCAGCTCATATCCGGAGCCCGGCTTCTCCAGCAGGGAGACCAGGATCGCGTGCTCAAGCGCCATATGCCGGATCCTGCTATGCAACTCGTTTCATAGACAAGAGCCACCGTCCCGGTGAGACGCGGCTCACGCGCCGGGCGGCCGGCACCCTGCGCAACTCACCGGTCACCGCAAGTCGCTTCAAAAAATCTTTACGGCTGCGATCCATGGGTGCGCGGCCCACCCGGCCGCGCCGCGAAATGCCGGTTATGCCCAGCTCAGTTGGTGGTGCTGTGTCCATTTATGTTCCTCGAGCGCGGCAGTGCCCCCGAATCTGTTACTCGATCCTGTGGAGAAGCCGTACCGAAACGGCAAAGAAATCGGAAAGCCGGGTGTTCTTCGGCGGCAACGCGGTTGGCAGCGGCAGCCGTTCGCGTGCTTACATCGGCGCACTGCGGCGGTGCTGAGAACGGTGGCCGATTACGGCCGCTCCGCCGCTGCCTTTTGAGAAACATTCAGACGAACGAAGGGTGCGCTACAACATGCGTAA
Organism: Streptomyces orinoci; assembly: GCF_003121295.1. Lineage (GTDB taxonomy): Bacteria > Actinomycetota > Actinomycetes > Streptomycetales > Streptomycetaceae > Streptomyces > Streptomyces orinoci. The sequence continues at coordinate 61,251 of NZ_PHNC01000016.1, read as the reverse complement.
CGACATCGAGACCCGCGAGATCAGCGACGCCGAGCTGGACGCCGTTGCCGGCGGTGTCAGCATCTCCGGTGGTCTCCTCGGCGGTGTGACCGGCGACGTCAACACCCTGGTCAACACCGTCACCGGCCTGCAGACGGTGGGCACCGTCAAGGGCGTTGTGGGCCAGGTCGAGGGCGTGGTCGGCGTCCAGGCCGGTGTCGCCGGTCTCTGAGCCCGAAGGCCCGGCAACGGGCCTCGAGGGATCCGGTCATTTCACGGCGGGCGCCGGCGCACGCCCTGCCGTGAAATGACCGGGCAATCCAGGTGAACCCCGGAACTCCCCCTCGTTCCGGGGTTTATGGTCGTTGCCCTCACACAATTCCGCACCACCTGTTCAAGAATGCAGTCGAAGGAATAGTCCGTGCAGTTCCGCCAGAAGGCGCTTTCCAAGCTGCAATCGCCCGAAGAACTCGATCTGCCGGTACGGCTGGCCCGCCCCCAGGGGCTGCTGGTCCTTGCCGTCACCGTCCTGGTGATGGCCGCGGCGGGCGTCTGGGCGTGCACCGGATCGGTGTCGGCCAAGCTGAGCGCACCGGGCATCCTCATCCATTCCGAGGGCAGTTACCTACTGCAAAGCCCCTTCGCGGGACAAGTCACCGCGGTCCTCGCCAAGGAGGGCCAGCCGGTCTCCTCGGGCACCCCCCTGATCGAGGTCGGCACGGAGCATGGCACCCGGGCCGTCCGCGCGGTGGCCGCGGGGCGGGTGACCACGCTGGCCGCCAGGACCGGCACGGTCCTGGCCACCGGGGCCGATGTGGCGGTCGTGGAGCGGCTGACCGGGCCGGACGACCCGTTGGTGGCCATGGTCTATGTGCCGGGCGACAGCGGCGGAACGGTCTCCCCCGGCGCCCAGGTGGATCTCACCGTGGACTCCGTCTCCCGGGCCCGGTTCGGGGTGCTGCGGGGCAGCGTCCAGGCCGTGGGCCGCGCGCCCCAGACCCCCGCGCAGCTCACCGGCTTCCTCGGCGACAGCCGGCTCGCCGACCGGTTCTCCCGGCAGGGCAATCCCATCGCGGTACTGGTGCGGCTTCAGCCCGCCGCCACCAGGTCGGGCTACCGGTGGTCCTCGGCGGGCGGTCCGCCCTATCCGCTGGACACCCCGGCGCCCGTCACCGCGGCCGTCCATCTCGCCGCCCAGCGGCCCGTTGACTGGCTGCTGCCATGACCGCCGCACCGCAGACCCGGCCCGGCCACCGGCGCCGGGCACAGACCGGCAATGGCAGTGGGAGCGGCAACGGCAGCCGGCGCCGTCGCGGCCGCCCCGCCGGCGCCGTCCCCCGGGGCCGCACCCCGCGGCCGGTACGCACCCCCACCGTGCTGCAGATGGAGGCGGTGGAGTGCGGCGCGGCCGCCCTGGCCATGGTGCTCGGCCACTACGGCCGCTTTGTGCCCCTGGAGGAGCTGCGCATCGACTGCGGTGTCTCCCGGGACGGTTCACGGGCCGGCAATCTGCTCAAGGCCGCCCGCGGCCATGGGCTGAAGGCCAAGGGCATGCAGATGGACCTGGCGGCACTCGCCCAAGTACCCGGACCGGCCGTGCTGTTCTGGGAGTTCAACCACTATGTCGTCTATGACGGCATGGGCCGCCGCTTCGGCCGCCGCGGCGTATACATCAACGACCCCGCGAACGGCCGCCGTTTCGTTCCCATGGAGGACTTCGACACCAGCTTCACCGGCGTGGTCCTCACCTTCGAACCCGGCGAGGACTTCCGCCGCACCGGCCGCCGGCCCGGCGTCATGGCCGCTCTGCCCGCCCGGCTGCGCGGCACCTCGGGCACCCTGCTGGCGGCCGTGCTCTCCAGCCTGCTGCTGGTGGTGGTCGGTGCGGCGGTGCCCGCGCTCAGCCGTACCTATATCGACACCTTTCTGCTGGGCGGCCGGACCTCGCTGACCGGGGTGCTGCTGGCCTCGATGGCCACCGCCCTGCTGCTCACCGCCGTGCTCACCGCACTGCAACAGGCCAATCTGCTGCGCGGGCGGGTGATTTCCTCCACCCTGGGCAGCGCCCGCTTCCTGCGGCATCTGCTCCGGCTGCCGGTGACCTTCTACGCCCAGCGCAGCCCGGCCGACCTGGTGCAGCGGTTGCAGTCCAATGACGCGGTGGCCGAGACCCTGGCCAGGGATGTGGCCGCCGCCGCGGTGGACGCGGTGGTGGTGGTGCTCTACGCGGTACTGCTGTGGACCTACGATCCGCAGCTGACTGCCCTGGGCATCGGCGTCGCCCTGCTCAACCTGCTCGCCCTGCGGGTGGCGGTCAAGGTGCGGGCCACCGGCACCGAGAAGCTGCGGGCGGAGAACGCCCGGCTGGTCAACACCGCTTACAGCGGACTGCAGTTGATCGAGACCATGAAGGCCACCGGCGGCGAGCACGGCTTCTTCCGCCGCTGGGCCGGACAGCATGCCATCATCCTGGATGTACGCCAGCGGCTGGGGGTGCCCAGTGCCTGGCTGGCCGTGGTGGCACCCGCCCTGGCGGCGCTCAACAGCGCGCTCATTCTGCTGATCGGCGGGCTGCGCGCGGTGCAGGGGCACCTCTCGGTGGGCCTGCTGGTCGCCTTCCAGGCCCTGGTGACCGGCTTCACCGCGCCCATCGCCCGGCTCAGCGGCGTGGCCGGCCGCGTCCAGGACTTCGCCGCCGACCTCGCCCGTCTCAAGGACGTCGAGAACTTCCCCGCCGACCCGCTGCACACCCGCCCCGGCCCCGTCACCGGCACCCGCCGGCTGAAGGGCCATGTGGAACTCGAAGGGGTCACCTTCGGCTACAGCCCGCTGGACGCGCCCCTGCTCAAGGACTTCTCGCTGACGGTGGGTCCCGGCCGGCAGGTGGCGCTGGTGGGCGGTTCCGGCAGCGGCAAGTCCACCGTGTCCCGGCTGATTTCGGGTCTCTACGCCCCCTGGGAGGGGGCCGTGCGGATCGACGGCATGCGGCTGGCCGACATCCCGCGCGGGGCGCTGGCCGCCTCGGTCTCCTTCGTCGATCAGGATGTCTTCCTCTTCGAGGGCACCGTCCGGGACAACATCGCGCTCTGGGACCCGTCCATCCCGGACGAGGCGGTGATCGCCGCCCTGCGGGACGCGGCCGTCTATGAGACGGTGGCCCGGCGCCCCGGCGGCATCCACAGCCGCGTCGAACAGGACGGCCGCAACTTCTCCGGCGGCCAGCGCCAGCGCCTGGAGATCGCCCGCGCCCTGGTCCGGCGCCCCAGCGTCCTGGTCCTGGACGAGGTGACCAGCGCCCTGGACGCGGTGACCGAACAACTGGTCATGGACAACCTGCGGCGGCGCGGCTGCGCCTGTGTGGTGATCGCCCACCGGCTGAGCACGGTGCGCGACAGCGACGAGATCGTGGTGCTGGACCGCGGCACCGTCGTCGAACGCGGCCGGCACGAGGAACTCCTCGCCGTCCAAGGGGCCTACGCCGAACTGGTCAAGGAGCACTGACGTGACCTCTCCCCACCACACCGCCACCGCCGATCCGGTGGTGGAGGCGCTGGGCGCCCTGGGCACGGCCGTGGACTGCACCGGCCTGCGAAAGCTCTCTCTGGAGGGGCCGCAGGTGCTGTGGCTGGTGACGGACGGCCAACTGGACCTGTTCGCGGTGGACGCGGCGCAGCAGGGCCACTGGCACTTCCTGGGCCGGCTGGCCGCGGGCACCCTGCTGCTGGGCCCGGCCCAGGGGCCGCGGCACACCCTGCTGGGCCGGCCGCTCCAGGGCTGCCGGCTGCGCCGGGTGGAGCTGCGCGAGCTCGGCCGGCCGCCGTACGGCCAGGACCCCCACGGCTACGACGCCCATGGCTACGGCGCCTACGGCCACGGCACTTACGGCCACGGCACCCATGGCTATCCTCATGGCCACGACGCCTACGGCTGGGACCTGTACGGCGCCGGAGGCGGGACGCTGAGTCCTCTGGAGAACGCCTTCGCGCTGGGCGTGGGGCGCGGGCTGCGGGTGCTCTGCCAGGCGCCCCTGGAAGGCCGTTCGGCCACCGGCCCGGATGCGGCGGCGCCCGACGAGGACGTCCTGTGGATGCAGATCTCCCCCGGCCAGGTGCAGTACGGCGCCGTCTACGAGGGCCCGGACACGGCCGGGACGCTGCTGGTGGACGCGGGCCTCTGGCAGGGCATGGTCGATCAGCAGTACCGGCTGCTGTATGCCGTGGACGACTGGATCGAGCGGCTGGAACGCGCCCATGAGGACCGTGCGGCGGCCGGTATCGAGGCCGGCGAGGCCGCCCGCGCCCAGGCCGACCGGACCCTGCTGGCCTCCATCGGCCGGTCCGGCGCCGAGACGCCCCGTACAGCGGGTGACGACGCCGTCTTCGCCGCCTGCCGGCTGGTCGCCGCCGATGCCGCCATCGTCCTGACCGAGCCCGCCGGGAGCGGCGCCGCCGGGCCGCGGGATGCCATTGAGCGGGTCGCCCTCGCCTCGGGGGTCCGTACCCGCACTGTCCGGCTCGGCGGCCGCTGGTGGCGGGAGGATTACGGCCCCCTGGTGGGGCGGCGCGCGGCGGACGGGACTCCGGTGGCGCTGCTGTGGCGGCGCGGTGGCTACCAGGCCGTCGATCCCGCCGCCGGCACCCGGGAGCGCGTCGGCCGGGCGAACGCCGGCGCCTTTGAGCCACGCGCCGTGATGCTCTACCGGCCGCTGCCGGAGGGCAGGTTGGGAGCGCTGTCACTGCTGCGCTTCGGCCTGCGCGGGACGGCCCGCGATCTGCGCCGGATCCTGCTCGGCGGGCTGGTCACGGTCGGGCTGGGCGCCCTGGTGCCCGTCGCCACCGGCAAGGTGCTCGGCAGCTATGTGCCCCAGGCCGAGAACGGCCTGATTGTGCAGACCGCGCTGGCCCTGATCGCGGCCGGTGTGGTCTCCGCCGCCTTCACCCTGCTGCAGAACCTCGCCGTGCTCCGTCTGGAGGGCCGTATCGAGGCCACCTTGCAACCGGCCGTCTGGGACCGGCTGTTGCGGCTGCCGGCCAGGTTCTTCACCGGCCGCTCCACGGGTGAACTGGCCGGTGCGGCCATGGGGGTCAGCGCCATCCGGAGCGTGCTGTCCGGGATCGGTCCGGCGGTGCTCCAGGCGGGCACCATCGGCACCGTCAACCTGGTTCTGCTGCTGGTCTACAGCGTGCCGCTGGCGCTGGCGGCGATCGCCATGCTGCTGGTCATCGCCACCGTCCTCACCGGCCTCGGGCTCTGGCAACTGCGCTACCAGCGACGGCTGGTCAGCCTGGGCGACCAGCTCAACAACCGGGCCTTCCAGACCCTGCGCGGCCTGCCCAAGCTGCGGGTGGCCGCGGCCGAGAGCTTTGCCTATGCCGCCTGGGCAAGGGAGTTCGCCCGTACCCGGGTGCTCCAGCAGCGCATCGGCCGGATCAAAAACGTGGTCACGGTGCTCAACTCGGTCTGCCTGCCGCTGTGCACCCTGGTGCTGTTCGCGCTGCTGGCCGGACCGGCGCGCGGCAGCATGTCCCCGGGGGAGTTCCTCACCTTCAGCACCGCCCTGACCATGCTGCTGTCCTCGGTCACCCAGCTGACCGGCGCCCTGCTGTCGGCCGCCGCGGTACGGCCCATGGTCGAGCGGGTGGCCCCGCTGCTCCGGGAGACCCCCGAGGTGAGCGGCTCAAGCATCCGGCCGGGACCGCTCGGTGGCGCGGTGGAGGCCAAGAACCTCTCCTTCCGCTACACCGACGACGGCCCGCTGGTCCTGGACGAGGTCTCCTTCCAGGCCCGGCCGGGGGAATTCGTGGCGATCGTGGGCGCCAGCGGCTGCGGCAAATCGACCCTGCTGCGCCTGCTGATCGGCTTTGAGAAGCCGCTGTCCGGCAGCGTCCGCTATGACGGCCAGGACCTGGCGGGCCTGGACCGGGCCGCGGTGCGCCGCCAGTGCGGGGTGGTCCTGCAGAACGCCCAGCCCTTCTCCGGCTCCATCCTGGACTGCATCCGCGGCGCCGACGACTTCTCCCTGGAAGAGGTGTGGGAGGCCGCGGCGATGGCGGGCCTGGCCGAGGACATCAAGGCCATGCCCATGGGGATGCACACCATGCTGTCCGACGGCGGCGGCACCGTCTCGGGCGGCCAGCGCCAGCGCCTGATGGTCGCCCAGGCGCTGGTCCGCAAGCCACGGGTGCTGTTCCTGGACGAGGCCACCAGCGCCCTGGACAACGAGGCCCAGCGAGTGGTCATCGAGTCCACCCGGGCGCTGCGGGCCACCCGCATTGTGATCGCCCACCGGCTGTCCACGGTGCTGGACGCGGACCGGGTGGTGGTGATGTCCCAGGGCCGGATCGTCCAGCAGGGCCCGCCCGCCGAGCTGCTGGCCGACGCCACCGGGCTGTTCCATCAGCTGGCGCGGCGCCAGCTGGCCTGACCCGGTGTCATTTGCCGAAGCGGCGCTCACGATTCGCATAGGAGCGCAGCGCCCGCAGGAAGTCCACATGACGGAACGCCGGCCAGTAGCAGTCCACCCAGTGCATTTCGGCGTAGGCGGACTGCCAGAGCAGGAAGCCGGACAGCCGCTGCTCCCCGGAGGTGCGGATGATGAAGTCGGTGTGGTCGGCGATCGGCGAGTACAAGTGCCGGGAGATGTCCTCGATGTCGAACCGCTCCACCAGGTCCGCCGGATCGCCGCCGCCCGCCATATGTTCCTCGAAGGCCCTCTTCACCGCATCGACGATCTCCCGCCGGCCGCCATAGCCGACCGCGACATCCACCTTGAGCCCGCCGCGCCCGGCCGTCCCGGCGACGGCCTCCTTGAGCACCCGGGCGCTGTCGCCGGGCAGCATGTCGAGCGAGCCGATCACCTGGACCTCCCAGGGACGGTCCTGGGCCGCGATGTCCCGGACGGTCTCCTCGATGGTCTCGATCAGCGGGCCGAGCTGCTCGGCCGGGCGCCCCAGATTGTCGTCGGAGAGCATAAAGAGGGTCACATGCTCGATCCCCGCGGCAGTGCACCAGCCCAGGAACTCGGTGGCCTTGGCGCCGCCCGCCCGGTATCCCTCCCGCATATCCGTGTGCCCCGCCTGCCGGGCCCAGCGCCGGTTGCCGTCAAGCATGATCCCCACATGCTGGGGGCGGGGCAGCCCCACCAGGCCGCTGGCCAGCCGGCGCTCGTACACCGCCTCCATCGGCCGCCGGAGGAACAGCGGGAGCAGCTTCATAAACCTTCTCCGTCGTATCTGTTATCGAGTTGTGCACATCTCCCCTCGACTCTAGCAGGGGCGACGGTTCGCCCTCCCCGTGGCGGCCGGTAACTTCCCGGCTACCAAGGGGAGTTGGACGCCGGTCATCGGGGGCCCGCGGGCGGCGCTCCGGTGACCGCCGCGCGGTACAGGGCGCGGGTGGCGGCGCCGAAGCAGGCGCTGTAGGAGATCTGCGGGGTGTTGCCGCCGGTGTGGTAGCCGCCGATGACCCCGATCACCGCCCAGCCGCCGGGCCAGGGCATCAGCATGGGCCCGCCGCTGGTGCCGCCCACAAAGCCGTCACAGGCGATACGGGGGAAGGTGCCGGGGTCGGCCGGATCATCACTGGCCCATCTGGTGGTGATGCTCCAGCACTCCAGCGGCTTGGGAGCGCCCCCCGGATAACCGATCATGCGCACCGGGGCGTGGAAGTACCCGGTGCCGGTGAGCAGTTGCACTCCTCCGGTGGCGTCCTGCAGCAGGGCGCCGTGCTCATTGCGTTCGGTGACCGCGAAGCCGAAGTCATACCTGGCGCCGGCGTGCGCCCCCAGGTCGTAGTACTCCTGCGCCACATAGACCCCGTTGTTCTTGACCGGGAAGATGCCGAAGGGCTTTGCCCCGTCGTGGTATTGGGGCACAAAGCCCAGATGGCGTCTGGGCGAGGTCCCGGAGTAGCCGTTGAGGCAGTGCCCGGCGCTGAGCACCAGATCGCGGCCGGGGCTGCGGACCACGGAACCACTGCAGGTGCGCCCGGTGCCCTTGGCGTCGGTCCAGAAGAAGGTGCCGGCCTGCGGTATGCCGTCGAAGCTCCGGCTGGGCGGTATGTACTCGCCCGGCCGCGGCCCGTCCACCCGTGGGGTGATCTCGGAGCCCTTGGTGTCGGCGGGCCGGGCGGCCGCCATCCGGGCCGGGGTCCAGTAGGCGTCGAGCCGGACGGCGGCCGGACTGGCCCCGGGCGGCGGGGCGTTGCCGGCGAAGGCGGCGGGAGCGGTCCCGGCGGAGAGCAGCAGGGCGGCGGCCAGCGTGGCGGCCTGCCGGATGAACCTGGTCCTGGGCACCATGGGTTCCCTTCCGGTCGGACACAAGTGACGGCTCACCATAGGGTGTTGCGCCCGGGGCCGGAAGACACTTGTCCGCGCGGCGAAGGGACTGTCAGTCCTCCTCGTAAACGACCTGGTACCGGCGCGTATAGCGGTTGAGCGCGGCCGGGTCGAGCCGTCCCGCCCGGCTCACCTCGGCCCGGTGCTCGATCAGGGCCTCCACCACGCACTCCCAGCCGCCGGGCGAGGAGACCTGGATCACCCGGGGCGGCGGACCGGAGCCCGGCCGCAGTGCGTGCGGCACCCCCTTCGGCAGCAGGACGAACTGTCCCTTGGTCATGGTGTGGACGGTTCCCTGGAACTCCACCTCCAGTTCGCCCTCCAGCACATAGACGCACTCATCGGCCACCTGGTGCGTATGCCGCGGGATGGGCTGCGCCACCGTGACCTCCAGCAGCGAGAAGCGCCCCTCGGTGTCCTCGGTACGGGCCTTGACGCTGAACGCGGGCGGCACCGGGATCCTGCCCGGTCGCGCCTCCCCTTGGTCCAGCAGGAAGAAGCGGTCTTCAGTCATCCGGATTCCCTTTCGTTGTATTCCCGGGCGTCGTTCCCGGGCGTCGTTTCACGGTCGTCGGTCCAGGGTGAGCCGGTACACGCCGGGCGGGGCCAGCGCCAGGAGCAGGGCGAGGCCGGAGGCGCTGAACACCGAGGCGTTCAACGGTGCTTCGGGCCCGGAGAAGAGGAACATCGACAGGGCGAAGGTGAGCAGTACGCCCGCACTCGCCCAGGCCGAGATCCGTACCGCCACCCCGAGCAGCAGGGTGACCCCCAGAACCGCCTCGGCCGCGGTCGCCGCCCCGCCCGCCGGGCCGACGCACCCATGGGGCAGATAGGGGGCGAGCACCTGGACATAGGCCAGGTAGCGGTGGTAGTTGCCCCATGCCACCCGGCCGGTTCCGGGCGCGCCCCACAGGCCGTACCGGTCGGCGACCGCCGACAGGAAGCCCGCCGACAGCGCCAGGCGGGCGAAGAGCGCGGCAACCACCCATGCCCGCCGGTCGTCGCCCGAGCGGTGCGTCCGCTGCCGCGGGCCGCCCCACGGGGTCATGGGCATCGAGGCCGCCCCTTCCGTCCGTACCCGCCGCCGGTGAAGTGCCGTGAAATGCCGCACCGGCGACCGCTGTTGATCACGGGGCCAACGGTAGGAGGACAGCGGATCCCGGGTATGGTCCAATTCCATGGCTGATTCGGGTACCACTTCCGGGCCGGAGATCCTGGTCGCACTGTCGCCGGAGGCGGACGAACCACTGTGGGTGCAGCTGGGGTCCGCGCTCCGCACCGCCGTCCGTTCCGGCCGGCTGGCGCCCGGCCAGCGGCTGCCGGCCAGCCGGGTTCTCGCCGCCGATCTGGGGGTCTCCCGGCGGCTGGTGGTGGATGTGTACGACCAGCTCACGGCCGAGGGCTATCTGACCGCCCGCGCCGGGTCCGGCACCTGGGTCTGTGACCTGCCCCCGGCCACCGGTCCCGCCCGCACGGCCGCCGAGGGGAGCGAACCCCGGTCACCGCGCTGGGACTTGCGCCCCGGCGTTCCATCGCTCGCCCACTTCCCCCGCCAACAGTGGCGCCGCGCCTGGCAGTCGGCCCTCGGTGGCGCCTCCGATGCGGATCTCGGCTACCCCCATGCGGCGGGTCATCCCCGGCTGCGCCAGGCGGTCGCCGGGTACCTCACCCGGGTACGCGGTGTGGCCGCCACCCCCGAAACCACCCTGATCTGCTCCGGGTTCACCCAGGGGCTGGACCTGCTCTGCCGGACGCTGTACGCCGCCGGCGCCAGAACCGTGGCCCTGGAAGACCCCGGCCTGCCGCACCGGGCCCCGGTCATCCGCCGCGCCGGGCTGACGCCCATACCGGTACCGGTCGATGCCGAGGGCCTGGTCGTGGCGGCACTCCCCGGCGGCGGTGCCGATGCCGTACTGACCACTCCCGCCCACCAGTTCCCCACCGGAGCCGTGCTGGCGCCCCACCGGCGTGAGGCGCTGCTCGCCTGGGCGGGCCGCACCGGCGCCCTGGTGCTGGAGGACGACTACGACGGGGAGTTCCGCTTCGACCGCCGGGCGATCGGCGCCCTGCAGGGGCTGGCCCCCGACTCGGTGGTCTATCTCGGCTCCACCAGCAAGGCGCTCTCACCGGCCCTGCGCCTGGGGTGGCTGGTGGCCCCGTCCGCCCTGGTGGAACCGCTGACCGCGGGGAAGTTCCTGACCGACCACGGCACCGCCGCGCTGGACCAGCTCGCCCTCACCGAGCTGATCGGCAGTGGTGCCTACGACCGGCACATCCGGCAGAGCCGGACCCGCTACAAGGCGCGGCGCGAGGCGCTCCAGGCGGCGGTCCACCGCTATGGCGTGCCCCTGCGGCTGACCGGTGTCCCGGCCGGGGTGCAGACCCTCGCCGCCCTGCCCGAAGGCCAGGACGCGGACGCCCTCGTCCGCCGGTCCGCCGCCGAGGGCATCGCCCTGGACTCCGTCACCCGCTACCGGCTGACTCCCGCCGGGCGGCCCGGTGCGCTGGTGCTGGGCTACGGCAATATCACCCCCCATGGCATCGACCAGGCCATGGCGATCCTGGCGCGGCTGATGGCCGCCGGCCGGGGAACGCCGGATGCCGGGCCGCCCCGGCCATAAGGCAGGATGATCACTCGCGCCGGGCCAACCCCCCGCGCAGAGTCATTCCAGGCAAGGTGAAAGTTGACGCCCCATTTCTCCGCTGACGACTACTCACGACCGGTGAGCCCCCATCCCGCAGGGGGCAGCCGGTGAACCACTCCCCCACCCTGCACAATCTCATCGCCGCCGGCATCGCGCTGGTGGCGGGCCTCGCCGCGGCCCTGCTGCTGAAGGTGATCCTGCGCTGGCTCGCCGAACGGGCCCGCCGAACCCGGTGGAGCGGGGACGACATCATCGTGGACATGCTGCGCACCTCCGCCCCGGGGGCCGCGGTTGTCGCGGGCGCCGCGGCGGGGGCCTCCGCCCTGCCGCTGACCCGCGCCATGGGACACGCCGTCAACCAGACTCTGACGGCGGTGGTCATCCTCATCGTGACCCTCACCGCGGCACGGGTGATCGGCGGCCTGGTCCATTCCGTGGCCCAGTCCCGTTCCGGAGTGGCCGGATCGGCCACCATATTCGTCAACATCACGCGCATCGCGGTACTGGCGGTGGGCTCCCTGGTCATCCTGCAGACCCTGGGCATCTCCATCGCCCCGCTGCTCACCGCCCTGGGGGTGGGCGGTCTGGCGATCGCCCTGGCGCTGAAGGACACCCTGGCCAACCTGTTCGCCGGGGTGCACATCCTGGTCTCCAGGACTGTGCAGCCGGGCGACTACATCCGGCTGAGCAGCGGGGAGGAGGGCTATGTCGTGGACATCAACTGGCGCAACACGGTGGTGGAACAGCTCTCCAAGAACCTGGTCATCATCCCCAACGGGAAGCTGGCCGGCACCAATATGACCAACTTCAGCCAGCCGGAACAGAAGTTGTCGGTCACGGTGCAGGTGGGCGTCGCCTATGACAGCGACCTGGAGCAGGTGGAACGGATCACCATCGAGGTGGCCGGGGAAGTGATGAAGGATGTGGCCGGTGCCGTCCCCGACCATGAGCCCGCCGTGCGGTTCCACACCTTCGGGGACAACAGGATCGGCTTCACGGTGATCCTCGGCGTCGCCGAGTTCAGCGAGAAGTACCGCATCAAGCATGAGTTCATCAAGCGTCTGCACCGGCGCTTCCGGGCCGAGGGCATCCGGATACCCGCCCCGGAACGCACCGTTTCGCTGCGCGGAAGCACCGAGGCGCTGATCCCGCACCAGCGGATCCCCGCCGCCCGTACCGGCGAATGACCCGCTCTACCACGGCAGTTGGAGCAAGCGCGGCGCCCGGTTACCGCCCGCGGCTGACGACAGTTCACCGCCGTGCCGGGCACGCTGGGAACAGCCCGGCCCACACCGTGAAGGAGCCGTTTCCATGAAACGCCGATTCGCCCTGCCCGCCGTTGCCGCCACCGCCGCCCTGGTGGTGGGCACCCTGCTCACCACCGGCACCCCGGCCCTGGCCGAACAGCAGCCCACCCGGGTGCACTTCACCGCGAACCAGGTGAACTCCGGTCCCGACCGGGTGCACTTCTCCACGCCGGACCGGGTGCACTTCTGACCGGACCGCAGCGACCCCTACGGGCCGGGGGTCATCTCCCCGGCCCGTTGCCCGTTCATCGCCGCCCCGTACCCGGCCGGCCCGCGACAGCCGGGTAGCAGGTGCTTGTTCGGTACGGCAAGCAACCGGATGCGTAATCAGTCCTCCAGCATCGCGTCGCGCACGGGAATCCAGTCCAGAGAGGCACGGATCCCCTCTTCGAGGGAGTACTGCGGTGTCCATCCCAGCAGCCGCTGGGCACGATCGCTTCTGGTGTAGACCCCGGCTACATCACCGGGACGGGGCTCGGTGTCGATGGTGGCCAGCGGAGTGTCGACTACCTTGTTGAAGGCAGCGCAGAGTTCGCGGACGGTGGTGCCGGAGCCGGTGCCCAAGTTGATCGCCAGCGACGGCGCCGACTTCGTGAGCAGGGAGTCGAACTTGTTGATCGCCGCGATATGGGCGGCGGCGAGATCCCAGACATGCACATAGTCCCGGATACCCGACCCATCGCGGGTGGGGTAGTTGGTGCCGGTGACGGGGAAGGGCGTGCCTTCCCGGTGGGCCAGGATCATCTTGCCCAGGGCGTGGCTGGGTCGCTTGAGCTGGAGCCCGGTCCTCATCTTGGGGTCGGCGCCTATGGGGTTGAAGTACCGCAGGGACAGGACGCGCATCTGCCCGGCGGCGGCGATGTCCGCGAACATCTCCTCGCAGTGGGCCTTGGTCCGGGCGTACGGACTCTGCGGCGCCAGCGGGGAGTCCTCATCGACAGGGGAGCCGTCCTCGGCCCGGTAAATGGAACCGGAGGAGCTGAAGATCAGGCGGTCACAGCCATTGCGGCTCAGATGGCTGACGAAGTCCAGACTCTTGGCGACGTTCGCCTTGTAGTAACCAAGGGGGTCCTCGACGGACTCCGGAACGAGGATGAGTGCCGCGCAGTGCACCACCGCTGTGATGTCCGGGTGCTCCGCGAAGATCCGGTCGATCAATGTTCCGTCAGATATGTCCCCTTCGTAGAACACCCGGCCGTCGGTGAACTCTCGGCGCCCTCGGACCAGACTGTCCACAATGACGGGGGTGATGCCCTCGTCCAGGCACGCCGACACCACCGTGCTTCCGATGTAGCCGGCCCCGCCGGCGATAAGAACGGACACGTTCAATCTCTTTCCGGAAGTTTGCAGAACGACGAGTGTGTGATCGCCGGTCAGGCTGACCGTGCAAGTGCGGTTGGCCGCACCGGGCCGAGATGTGCAGCCCACCGGGTGCGGCCCGGGCCCCATGGGCCCAGGCACGCCGGGTCCCTGAACGGCTCGCTCAGCGGCGGCGTTCGGGCGCGAAGGGAATCCCCGTGGCGAGGCCGCGCCGCCCCACGACCAGGGATTCGCCGAGGAAGCTGACGCCGATGGACAGTTGGACCGGCCGCGCGTTTTCGTGCATGCCCATCTTCACCGCCAGGAAGCCGAAGGCCGCCATAATCACCAGAGTTCCGACCACGGCCAGGAACGTCTTCCCGGTGTAGCGCTGATAGAGATACCCCTGCTTCTCGGAGATCTGGATGGTGGTACCACGGTAGGCGCCCAGCGCCATACCGAGGATCGAGCCCCCGATGACCCAGCCGAGATCGGTGTTGGTCACATCCTTCATCTTGGCGAGGGAGACGCAGCCGATGATGATGAGCACCACCGGCGGCGCGAACAGGTCACGCACATTGATTGGTTCACCGATCAACCGCTTGATCACCACCGCGATCACCAACACGAGGATGATCGCCGCAAGCAGCCAGGGGTTCACAACTTACCGCCCATCTTATTAGCACGCTCACACCAAAACCCCATACTAGTACCGCAACGACAGCTGGGTGACGTGTGTGGTTCCGGCTCACTGGCGGTGCCTGGGTGAGGATGTCCCGGTGGATGAAGTCCACGACCGGGCTGTTGAGTTGGGCGCTTTGCACGTCCGGTTCCAGTGGTGTTTCCGCCGGCCGGAGCCGCCAGGACGGCTGTTGGGGTGCCTGGATTACCGGTGACAAAGCCTACCGGCCGACCGCACACGGCCTTCGCGAGTACGGCCGGCTGGCGGCCCAACTCCCCTGAAGGGGAAGCAGGTTCGAGCACGCTCCGCCGGGTGGCCGAGGAGGCGTCCCAGGACGCGGAGAACACCGGGTCAGAGATGGTGCGGTGCAGGGGTGGCGGGCACACATCCGGCCATCGCTCCACGGTGCCGGGGTGGAACGCGTTGCGGCCCCCACGCGCCAGTGCCGGGAGGAAAGTTAGGGGTACCCCCTATTGACCACCAACCCCCTAGGATGCCCATGGGTCACACGGCAGTTCGATTCAGGCACTGTCGTGTGCCATTCGCAATGACCATGCCGCAAGACATGCTGCAATCGGAAAGAGTTAGAGCATCAGTAACGTGGCAAGCCATCTGACGACCAGCCCCTGGGTAATCCAATTCCCTCCTGCTCCGGACCATCAGCTCAGACTGGTGTGCCTGCCGCACGCGGGCGGATCCGCGGCCTACTTCTTCCCGCTGTCCCGGGCCCTGGCGTCCGTCGCCAGTGTGGCGGCCGTGCAGTATCCGGGAAGGCAGGAACGGTACGCCGAACCCCTTGTCAAAGATCTCCATCGCCTTGCCGACGAGATCGCCGACGCCGTGCGGCCGCTGCTCGACCGGCCGACCGCCTTCTTCGGGCACAGCATGGGGGCCCTGCTCGCCTTCGAGGTGGTGCGCAGGCTGGAGCGGGACCCGGCGTTCACCGCCCGCCATCTGTTCCTGTCGGGCCATGGCGCCCCCTCCCGGCACTACTCGGAAGGTATCCACCTGCGAGACGACAAGGGCGTGATCGCCGCGGTCCGGGCGCTGGGCGGCAGCGACGCGGCCGTACTGGACAACCCCGAACTGCTGCGCATGGCGCTGCCGGTGCTCCGGGCCGACTTCTGCGCCGTGGAGAACTACCGGTGCGAACCGGGCGCCTCGGTGCGTTCCCCGGTCACCGTGCTCACCGGGGACGCCGATCCGCGCACCAGCTTCGACGACGCCTGCGCCTGGCGCGAGCACACAACGGGAAACTGTGACGTCCGGGTCTTCCCCGGCGGCCACTTCTACCTCAACGACCAGCGCGAAAAAGTCGTCAAACTGCTCTTGACGGATCTTGAAGCCGCAATCGAACAAACCTAGGGTCGAGGTGCGGTTGCCGTTGATGTCGCGACAAATCTGCTGAAGTGACAGCAACGGCCCTGGCGCTGACCTGACGCGTCTGATATGCGGCTGCCACGGGGGAAACGTTGTCTGCGTACTCTTACGAACATGAGCGGGGGCTGTCCGTACTCACGCAGTGGTACGGCAGCGCACGGCAGGGACAGGGCCAGGTCGTCCTGATCAGCGGGGCCGGAGGGAGCGGCAAGACCACGCTCCTGGCGAGATTCACCGACCGGGCGGCGGCGGACGACGCGTTGCTGCTGGACGCGACCGGCTCTGCCACCGAAAGCGGATGGACCTTTGGCCTGGTGCGCAAACTCCTGGAGAGCGCGCCCCCTTCCGCCGGCTGGGCCGCCCGGGCCCTTGGGCTGCTGGACGAGGCCCCGGCCACCACCACCGAACAGCAACTGGCCCTGCTGCCTGGGCTGACCGGCACCGTGCTCGAGGCGGCGCGCGGCCGCCCGGTGGTGGTGGCCGTGGACGATGTGCACTTCGGGGACGGCGCGTCCTTGCAGTTCCTGCTGCACCTGGCCCGGCGCGCCCGGCGGGCCAGGGTACTGATGGTGCTGACCCAGCCGGGCCGCCCGCACCACGACCAGCTGGGGCTGCGCGCCGAGCTCGGCCGTCAACCGCACTGCCACCAGCTGCGGTTAGCGCCATTGAGCGAGGAGGCGGTGCAGCGGCTGCTGACCGAGCGGCTGGGGGCGCCCCCGACAGCCCAGCTGGCCGCCGAGACCCATGCCGCCACCGGCGGCAACCCCTTGCTGCTGCGGGCCCTGCTGGAGGACCAGACGGACGGCATCCCGCCGGCCGGGACGCCGCTGCGGCGCGGCGAGAGCTATGCCCATGCGGTGCAGGAGAGCCTGCACCGCATGGGCCCCACCGCCCCGGTCATCGCGCGCGGCCTGGCCGCTCTCGGTGAGTCCGCGACGCCGTCCCTGCTCGCCCGGCTGCTCGGGCTGTCCGTCACGGTGGTCGAGCAGGGGCTGCGCGACCTGGACCGCGGCGGGCTGCTGACTCAGGGCACATTCCGCGACCCCGCCGCCGTATCGGCCGTCCTGCACGCGGCGCCCGGCCCGCTGCTGGCCGAACTGCACGGCAGGGCCGCCGAGTTGCTGCACCAGGATGGCGCCATCGCCATTGAGGTGGCCCGGCATCTGCTGAACTCCCGGACCATATCCGCCCCCTGGGCGCTCCAGGCTCTCCAGGAGGCGGCCGACTACGCGCTGGCCATGGACGACGCCGAGTTCGCCCGCCGCTGCCTGGCGCGGGCCGCCGACGCCTGCGAGGATCCGCGCACCAACGCCCGGCTGCGCACCAGGCTGATGAACTTGCTGTGGCAGAACGACCCCACCACGGCCGAGGGCCAGCTGTCCGCCCTGCTGCCGCGGCTGGCCGCGGGCGGGCTGCCGCCGGACGACCTGGTGCTGTGCATGACCTATCTGGCCTGGGCCAAGCGCCAGGACCAGGCGATGGACCTGCTGGACTCCCTGGAGCGCTCCGGCGCCGCCGACCAGCCGCGCACCCGTGCCGCGATCACCGCCTGCCACCGCTGGATGGGCATGGTCAACCCCGGTCTGCGCCGGCGGCCCATGCCGCAGCCGGTGGCCGCGCCGGCGGATGAACCGCTCGGCGGCACCCTGGACGTCGCCCATCTGCACGCCGCCTCGGCCGTGCTCACCGCCCTGTCCGGTCCGGGCGCCGAGGAGGCCGCGCGGCAGGCGGTCCGGCTGCTGCAGCGCTACTGCCTCGGCGACGGCTATCTGCAGCCGCTGGTCTACGCGTTGTGGTCGCTGGTGTACGCCGGACGTACCGATGTGGCCCAGCACTGGTGCGAGCGCCTGCTCGGCGAGTGCACGGGCCACAGTGCGCCCGCCTGGCAGGCGGCGCTGACCGCGGTCCGGGGCGAGATCGCCCTGCGCCAGGGCGATCTGCCCGGCGCCCAGCGGTACATCGAGTCGGCGCTGGCCCTGCTGCCCCTGGCGGGCTGGGGGCTGACCGCGTACTACCCGCTGGCCACACTGATCCAGGCGTACACCGGCCGGGGCCGCTACGAGGACGCCATGCGGCTGCTCCAGCACAGCGGCTCCCAAGCGCATCTGCAGACCCTGCCGGGCCTGCACTTCCGGCGGGCCAGGGGCCAGTGGTTCATGGCCACCGGCCGGCTGCACGCCGCGCTGGAGGAGTTCCTGGCCTGCGGCGAGAGCATGGGGCGCTGGGACATGGACGTGCCCGAGCTGGTGCCGTGGCGGCTGGAGGCGGCGAACGCCTGGCTGGCCCTGGGCAACCAGGCCAAGGCGGCACAGCTGGTGGAGGAACAGCTGCGCATCAGTCCGCACCGGGCCCGGGCCGGCACGCTGCGCCTGCTGGGCAGCGTCCGGGAGGGCCGCGCCCGCATCGAGCCGCTGCAGCAGGCCATCGCCCTGCTGGAAGACGGCGGCGACCGGATCCAGCTGGCGCTGGCCCTCGGCGAACTGGGCCGGGCCCACCAGGAGCTGGGCGACATCCACGAGGCGCGCTCGCTGGCGCGCCGGGCCTGGCACATGGCCAGGATCTGCGAGGCCGAACCGCTGTGCCGGCAACTGATGCCCGGGCATATGGACAGCGAACCGGAGGCCGCGGCCACCGAAGCCGTGATGCCGAAGGCGGCGGAGGAACTCACCGAGGCGGAAAGCCGGGTGGCGATGCTGGCCGCCCATGGCCACACCAACCGTCAGATCGCCGCCCGGCTTTATGTCACCGTCAGCACCGTGGAACAGCATCTGACCCGGATCTACCGGAAATTGAACGTCCAGCGGCGCCGCGACCTGGCCAAATCGCTGGCCGCGCGGCCGGGTCGCAACGGCTACCGGGAGGGCCGGCCGACCGCCGGGGTGGGCGGGGGCTGACGGCGTTTTACGCCCGGTTCACATGATCTTCACCGCTGCTTACCGGTGAAGGCCCACAGTTGATGCATCGTCAGCTTCTCTTGGGGGCCGCCGTTGCCCCCTCCCGCGCCGCCGCGCCGCGCCGGCGGCGTCCGGTCCCGCGCACCACGGACGGAAGGACCCATGAACTCACTGATCGAACGCGGTGGAGAGGTGACCCGGCTCCGGCTTTTCACCGGCCGGGGCCGGCAGCGCCCGGACCGGGCCCATTCCGCGGTCGGTGTCATCGGCGGCCCGGCCGGCTCGGGCAAATCCGCTCTGCTGCGCGACGCCATCGAGGATGCCGAGGCGCAGGGCATCACCGTGCTGTCCGCCCTCGCCTCACCCGCCGAACGGGGCCTCCCCTACGGGGTGGTGGACCAGCTGCTGCCCGAACTGCGTCTGGTCCACTGCGGCCCGCTGCGGGCGCGCATCGCGGTGAAACGCGCGCTGTCCCGGACGGCGGGCAACGGCCCGGTCCTGCTGGCCGTGGACGACATCCACTTCGCCGACCCCCGCTCCGTACAGTGCCTGCTGCACGCGGTGCGCCAGGACCTCACCGGCCGGATGTCCCTGCTGGTCACGCACACCCCCGGCGTCCTTCCCGCGTCCCTGGCGCTCACCCGCCTGCTGGAACTGGCGGATGACATGCGCCTGACGCTGCGCCCGCTGAGCGTCCTGGGGGTCGGCCGGCTGCTGTCCGAGCGCAAGATCCCCGGGTCGGTGCGCCGCGCTCCCGAGGTGCATGCGCGCACCGGCGGCTCACCGCGGCTGGCCATGGCCTTCCTCGGCGAGCCGGGCGGCGCACCCGGCGAGACGGCGGCCGGGGAACCGTTCCAGCAGGCCGCGCTGGACGGGGTGCGGCGCAGCGGCCGGGATGCGGTCAAGACCGCGCATGGCCTCGCCGTGCTCGGCAAGGAGGCCACGGTGCCGCTGCTGGCCGAGCTGCTGGGCCTGCGGCCGGGCAGGGTGCGCGGGGCCCTGGCCGCGCTGGAGGGGGCCGGGATCACCGAGGACACCGCCTTCCGCCACCCGGCGGTGCGTACCGCCGTGCTGGAGGCACTGCCCGTGCCCGAGCGGCACCGGCTGCGCCGCCGGG
Organism: Streptomyces orinoci; assembly: GCF_003121295.1. Classification (GTDB taxonomy): domain Bacteria; phylum Actinomycetota; class Actinomycetes; order Streptomycetales; family Streptomycetaceae; genus Streptomyces; species Streptomyces orinoci. The sequence goes on along the minus strand of NZ_PHNC01000016.1, from coordinate 41,613 downwards.
CGGCCGGACTGCTGCACCGGACCGGTGCGGACCCGGTGGTGGTGGCGGCGCAGCTGCTGGACGCCGATCCGCCACCGGGCCGGCGGCCGCGGTGGATCTGCCGCACCCTGGCGACGGCGGCCGAGCTGGCGCTGGAACGCGGCCAGGCCGAACTGGCCAGGCGGTTTCTGAAGGCTGCCGAGGACCGCAGCCGGGAGGGGGAACGGCTGCAGCTCACAGCCCGCCGGGCCCAGATCGCCGGCTGGCTCAACCCCGGTGAGGCGGCTGCCCAGTTGCGTGCGCTGGCCTCCCCGGCGGGCAACGGGCTGCTGCCGGCGGAGAGCGCGCTGCGGCTGGCGCCCCAGCTGCTGCGTCATGGCCATCTCGAGGAGGCGGCCCGGGTCATGGCCACTGCCCGTGACGCCGCCGGCCGCTCGCCCGGAGGAGACCCGATCCGCAGTGAACTCGCCTTTGCCGAGAGGCTGTTGGCGGTCACCTATCCGGGAGTGTGCCCGGCGTCGGCCTCGGTGGCCGTGCCCGCGGCGGTCCGCCCGGCCGATCCCAGGCTGCCGGCCCTGGCCGCGCTGGCGGCCGCCCTGTCCCCGGCCGGCGGCCAGGGTGTGCAGGCGGACGCGGAACGGGCGCTGGAGGCCCTCGGCCCGGCCGATCCGAGCGCGGTGGAAGTGGTGGAGGCGGCGCTGATGGCGCTGGTCTGCACCGACCGGCCGGAACAGGCCGCGCACTGGTGCGAGCGGCTGCTCTCCCAGCCGGAACACCTTGGCTCACCGGCCTGCCGGGCCGTGGTGACGGCCGTCAAGGGCCTGACGGCGCTGCGCCGGGGACGGCTGGACGCGGCGGCCAACGCCGCCTGCTCCGCCCTGGAGCTGCTGCCGCCGCATGGCTGGGGGGTGGCCATCGGCCTGCCGCTTTCGGTGCTGGTCGAGGCGCGGACGGGCCAGGGACGGCACCGGGAGGCGTCCATGGCGCTGCTGGCCCATCCGGTGCCGCAGGCGATGTACCGCACCCGGTATGCACTGCACTTTCTGCACGCCCGCGCCCGGCACCAGCTGGCCACGGGGCGGGCGCACGCGGCGCTGGCGGACTTCATGGAGTGCGACGAGCTGATGCGCCGGTGGCGGATGGACCTGGCGGCGCTGCTGCCCTGGCGGGCGGGTGCGGCGGAGGCACTGCTGCAGTCGGGTTCCCCGCAGGACGCCTCCCGCTTCGCCGCCGCGGAACTGGCCCGTCCGGTGGCCGGCGGGCGCAGGGCCCGGGGCAAGGCGCTGCGGGTGCTGGCCGCGGCCCACCAGCCGGAGCGCCGCCGGGAGATCCTGGAAAAAGCCCTGGCGGAGATCCGTGAGTCCGGTGATCTGTACGAGACGGCGCGGATCCTGGCCGATCTGGGCGAGGTCTACAAACGGCAAGGTGACCAGGGCAAGGGCTGGCTGCTGGTGCGGCAGGCGCTGCGCACGGCCGACCGGTGCGGCGCGGAAGGGCTTTACCACTCGCTTCAGCCACCGGCATCCCGTGACTCCGCCGCCGCGGCGGGCCGGCCGCCGGCGGCCGCCAGAGCCGCTGCCCAGGGCGCTGAACTGACCGCCGCCGAGCGGCGGGTGGCGTCGCTGGCCGCGCGCGGCCACACCAACCGGGAGATCGCCGCGAAGCTCTACATCACGGTCAGCACGGTCGAGCAGCATCTGACCCGGGTGTACCGCAAGGTGAAGGTGACCCGGCGTCAGGATCTGTCGGGCCGTCTCGACCTGGACGTCGCCGACACCGCCTGAACACAGGGCGGTTACCGGAAAGCGACGGAGGAGCGGGCGTCGGCCGGGGGAATACCGGCGCCCGCTTCCGCCACGCTGCCGAACGGGGGCACCGGCAGCGGGTCTTGAGAGGGCCCTGCGCATCACTGGTCAGGATGCGTGCTTGGCCACCACCGACTCCAGGTAGGAGACCATGGCCTCGATGCCCGGCAGGCCCAGCATCCGGCGGTGCGCTTCGCGGATGCCGGTGGTGAACCGCTCCTCGGTCAGCACCCGGTGGCAGGCCGCGGCCACGCCCTCGGCGGTGACGTCCGTACAGTGCACGCCCAGGTCCAACGCGGCGAGCCGCTCGGCGTTGTGGTGGTGGTCGCCGAACTGCGGCAGGGCCACCATGGGCACTCCCTGGCGCACCGCCTCGCGCACGCTGTTGTATCCGCCGTGGCTGACGAACAGCTGCGCCGCCTGGAGCAGCAGCATCTGCGGCAGCCAGTCCATCACGATGACATTGTCCCCGGGGGTGACGTCCTCCACGGCGATGCCGGCGGTGCCCACCACCGCGTGGCAGTCCAGGCTCGACAGCCCCTCGATGATGGCGCGCAGGGTGTGCGCGGGCTCCAGCATGCCCTCGGGCGGGTTGATGCCCATGGCCTTGAGGTTCATCACGGTGGGCAGGGCGCTGCCCACCGAGGCGACCACCAGCGGGCGGTCACCGGGGAGTTCGGCCAGCCGCGGCGGCAGCCCCTCGGTGTCCTTGAGGGTGGCGGGCTGGCGGTAGGCCACCGCCTCGGGCACCTCGTACTGGGTGAAGGAGTGCGAGGAGGGGACGCAGTCGATGCGGCCGTAGGGGTAGATGGACCAAGGGTCGCTCTGCGGGACCAGACCCACCTCCTGGCGCCGCTCGTTGAGGAACGGCAGCAGGCCGGCCGGGTCGGTGACATTGGTGGGGCCGGACGGGCAGGAGACATGGGGAATGCCGAGCGCCTCGGCGACCAGGACGCCGGTCAGCTCCCCGCCGTCCCGCAGCACCAGATCGGGGCGGAATTCCTTGGCGATGGGCAGGATCGTGCGGAAGGTGCTGGTGATGTGCGGACCGCCGCCCCAGAGGATCATCTGGAGCCGGTTGTCGACCACGACTTCCTCGTCCGGATTGTTCTTCCGGCGCTCGTCGCCGAGCGAGAAGATGGCCTGCATCACCTCGAAGATTCCCGGCATCACGGGATCGACCCGTACAGGGGCGCCCTCGAAAACACTCGCCAGGTGTTCCGGTGCCGTCACCATCACCTCGTGGCCGGCCTCGGCCAACGCCGTTGCCAGCGGCAGCACTTCATTGGCGTGCCCCTGGGTGCCGGTCACCGTACAGAATACCCGCATCGTCAATCCACTTCCGCCGTAAGCCGTTTCCGCTGTGCCGGAATTACTTGGAAACATTTACCCGGCGGCCGGATTCACCGGCAACCCCTACCCGCCCCACCTTCGGGCCCCGTAGCCACTGCACCGCGACACCCAGAGTACGGACGAACACCATCGCCATGGCCATCAGCACGAAGAAGGCCGCCACACCATCGGCGTCTATGTGGTGCTTGTACGCCCAGACACCGAAGTCATGGCCGAAGGAGGTGATGTTCTCCAGGGACCAGATAAACGCCAGCCGGGCCACCAGAACAGTCAGCCAGATGGCCAGATAAGGAAGTCCGGCCCGGGTATAGGTCTTTCCGGTGGCCTGGTCCTTTTCCACCTTCATGGTGTAGAGCAGGCCGATACCGATCACCACGCCGATGCCCACACCGGTTCCGGCCACCGTCATGTTCGGCGTGGTGAACTTCAGGTCCTTCAGCATGCTCCAGGCGAAGAACACCACCAGCCCCATGGGCAGCAGCAATTTGAAGAGATTGAATCGGTGCCGCCCCACCTGAGTGAAGAGCACGATCGCAATCAGAATCCCGGCCAGTGTCAGCGCGTCGCGCATTCCGCTGCTCACCGCGCACCTCCCAATCCGTTTGTACAGACGTTGACTTTAGGTGCGCGGCCGGGACATGTCCTGGCCCCTTGGGTTGAGAAGAGGGGTGGACTTTTCCACCGGACGTCCACCCCCCTGCCCACCCCTACCGGGGCGGGGTCACCGGTCGAGCAGCCACTGGTGCACCACCTGGGCGGTGCCCGCCGCGTGATCCTCCATCATCGAGAAGTGGTCACCCGGCGCGTCGGCGATGCTGTGCTCCAGCGGCCACACCGACCGCCAGTCGTCCGTGCCGCGCCAGGCGGCCAGCGGCTCGGTGGCCCGCACCAGCAGCGTCCCGGTGGCCACCGGCCGCGGCCGCCAGTCCCGGAACAGCCGGAAGTAGCCGGTCATTGCGGTCAGCCTGGTCTCGTCCACGGCACCGAAGCCGGCCGCTCCCTGCTCGTCCCGGACCCCTTCGACCCGGGTCTGTACACCGGTCAGTGCCTGGTCGCTCAGCGGATAGGGGTCGATCAGCACCAGTGCCTCCGGGGCCTGGCCGCGTTCTTCCAGCAGCGAGGTCAGGGAGTGGACGAGCATTCCGCCGGAGGAATGCGCGGCCAGCACAAACGGCCGCTCCCCGACATGGGCCAGCAGCGCCTCGGCATGCGCCCGGGCCAGCGCCCCGATGCTCGCGGGCAGCGGTTCACCCGGCAGGAAGCCGGGCGCCGGCAGCACCGACACATCCCGCACACCCCGCAGAGCCGCGGCGAACCGCGCATACTCGTGCGGCCCCGACATCGGCAGGATGGAGGGAACACACACCAGCTCCGGCCCGGTCTCGCCCTTCGCCAGTCGTACGAGGTCCAACTCGCCGCGCAACTGCCCCGGTTCCTCGAAGGACGGGCGGAACTCGGTGACCGCGGTGAGCAGATGGACGAACTCCTGCATCCGCCCGCTCTCCGCGGCCTGCCGTGCCATGGCGGTGATCAGGCTCTCCCGCCCGCCGCCGGCCGGCCCGGCGGCCGGCTCCGGCTCGTCCCCGGTGCCCTCCCCCAACGCGGCCATCCGCTGGGCGAGATGGGCGGCCAGTGCCTCGGGCGTGGGGTTCTCGAACACCACGGTGGCGGTCAGCCGCACTCCGGCCGCGGCACCGAGACGGTTGCGCAGCTCCACCGCGCCCAGCGAGTCGAAGCCCAGCTCCAGAAAACGACGGGTGGGCGAGACGGCCTCGGCGTCACCATAACCCAGGATCAGCGCCGCCTGGTGGCGGACGAACTCCAGCACCACGCCCGGCCGTTCGGCCTCCGCCGCCTCGGTGAAGCGCCGCAGCAGCGACCCCTCTGCCTCCCCGCCGCCCGCCGCCGCCCGCCGCGGGGCCGCCTTGACCAGCCCGCGCAGCAGCGGGGGCACGCTCTGGCCGCGCGCCGCGGACAGATCCAGCTTCATCGGCAGCAGCAGCGTGCCGTCCCCCGACAGCACGGTGTCGAAGCGGGCCAGCCCTTCCTCGGCGGTGAGGCCGGGGATGCGCCCGGCGGTGCGCGCCGCCGCCTCCTCGCCATTGGTCTCGCCGATGCGGGCCAGGCTGTCCAGCCACAGGCCCCAGGCCATCGCGTGCGCGGGCAGGCCCTGGGCGCGCCGGTGGTGGGCGAGGGCGTCCAGGAAGGCGTTGGCCGCCGCGTAGTTGGCCTGGCCCGGGTTGCCCAGCACCCCGGCGGCCGAGGAGAACACCACAAAGGCCGACAGCCCCAGGTCCCGGGTCAGCTCGTGCAGCAGCCAGGCCGCGTCCACCTTGGGGCGCAGCACCGTGGCCAGCCGCTCGGGCGTCTGGGTCTCGATCACGCCGTCGTCCAGCACTCCGGCGCTGTGGATGACCGCGGTCAGCGGCCGGTCCTCCGGGATACCCGCCAGCAGCGTGGCCAGTTGCCCGCGATCGGCGGTGTCGCAGGCGGCAATGGTCACCCGCGCGCCCAGCGCCTCCAGTTCTCCGGCGAGGGCGGACGCCTCGGGGGCCGCCATGCCGCGCCGGCTGGTGAGCAGCAGCCGGCGCACTCCATGCCGGGTGACCAGGTGGCGGGCGAGGAGCGCGCCCAGCGTGCCGGTGCCCCCGGTGATCAGGACGGTGCCCGAGGCGTCCAGGACAGGCGCCTGGTCTTCCTCCGCCGCGTCGGCGCTCACCGGCACCCGGGCCAGCCGCGGCGCCAGGGCCCGGCCCGAGCGCAGCGCGATCTCCAGTTCGTCACTGGCCGCGGCCGCCGGCAGGGCCGCCGCGGCGTCCTGCGCGCCGTCGAGGTCGATCAGCTGGAACCGGCCGGGGTGTTCCGAGGCCGCCGAGCGCAGCAGGCCCCATACGGGGGCGTGGGTGAGACCGGGGACGTCCTCCGCCGGGCCGGTGGCCACCGCATGGCGGGTGACGACCACCAGCCGCGACCGGTCCAGGCGCTCGTCCGCCAGCCAGTGCCGTACCAGTTCCAGCGCCTGCCGGGCGGCCCGGTGGGCCCCCTCGGTCACCGGTGCGCCGTCCGGCTCGGCCATCCCCAGCGGCGCGAACACCACCGCGGGCACATCCCCGCCGCCGTCCAGGTACGAGGCCAGTGCGGCCAGGTCCGGGTAGGCCGGCGAACCGGGGACGTCCAGACCATCGCCGACGACGGCGGTGGCGCCCCGGCCGGGTGAGGGCAGCGCCAGCGGCGTCCATTCGACCTGGAACAGCGCCTCATGGTGACGGCCGCCGGCAGCGCTCAGCTTGTCCGCCGCGATCCGCCGTACCACCAGCGCTTGGGCCGAGACCACCGGTCTGCCCTGCTCGTCCGCCGCCTCAAGGGAGAGCGCTTCCTCGCCCTCGACGGGGGCGAAGCGCACCCGCAGCCGGGAGGCGCCGACCGCGTGCAGGCCGACCCCGCGCCAGGAGAAGGGCACCCAGAACCCTTCGCCCGCCTCACCGCTGTCCATACCGAGCGAGGCCCCGACGCCCACCGCGTGCATGGCCGAGTCCAGCAGGGCCGGGTGCACTCCGAACTCCCCGGCCGTCGCCCGGTGTTCGTCCGGCAGCTCCACCTCGGCGTAGATCTCCTCGCCGCGGCGCCACACCCGGCGCAGCCCCTGGAAGGCCGGGCCATAGCCGATGCCGGAGGCGGCGAAGGCCTCATAGAGACCGTCCGCCGCCACCGGCTCACAGCCCTGCGGCGGCCACACCCCCGCAAGGCCGCCGGCATCCGCCGCCGCCTGCGGGGCGAGGAAACCGCCGGCATTGCGCGTCCACTCCCCCTCCTCCTCATCCGGCCGGGAATAGACGGCCACCGGCCGACGGCCCGATTCGTCCGGCGCGCCAACCGTGAGCTGCACCGCGACCCCGCCGTGCTCGGGCAGGATCAGCGGCGCCTCGAACGTCAGCTCCTCCAGGCCGGCGCAGCCCGCCCGCTCCCCCGCCTGCAGGGCGAGCTCCACAAAGGCGGTACCGGGCAGCAGTACGGTGCCCAGCGCGGCATGGTCGGCCAGCCAGGGATGACTGCGCAGGGAGAGCCGCCCGGAGAACAGCAGCGCCCCGGAGTCGGCCGAATCGATGACCGCGGACAGCAGCGGATGCCCGGCCGGTGTCAGTCCCGCGCCCGCCACATCGCCCGGCAGGGCGCCCGGTTCCAGCCAGTAACGCTCTCGTTGGAAGGCGTAGGTGGGCAGCTCCACCCGCTTCCCGCCCGGTATGAGCAGGCTCCAGTCGGGCCGGGCGCCATGGGCGTACGCGGTGGCCACGGCGGTCAGGAAGCGGCGCGCGCCGCCCTCGTCGCGGCGCAGGGTGGGCAGGGCGACAGCCGTGGAACGGGCGTCCTCCAGCACCCCCTCCAGCGGCACGGTCAGCACCGGGTGCGGGCTGATCTCGATGAACATCTGGTGTCCGGCGGCAAGCAGGGAGCGCACCGCCCGGTCGAACTCCACCGTCTGCCGCATATTCCGGTACCAGTACCGGGCGTCCATGGTGGTGGTGTCCAGCAGCTCCCCGGTGACGGTGGAGTACAGCGGCACCGTGGCGGCCAGCGGTCTGACCGGCTCCAGGTCGGCGAGCACCTGCTCGCGCACCGCCTCCACCTGGGCGGAGTGCCCGGCCGCGTTGGCCCCGGGGATGCGGCGCACCCGGATGTCCTCGGCCTGAAGCGCTGCGACGAACTCCTCCACGGCCTCCGGCTGCCCGGCGACCACACACGCGCCGGGACCGTTGACCACGGCCACCGACAGCCGCTCGTCCCAGGCCGCCACCCGCCGGCGGATCTCCTCCACGGGGGCGAGCACCGAGGCCATGGCGCCCTGCCCCATCAGGGTCAGCAGCGCCTTGCTGCGCAGCCCCACGATCCGCGCCGCGTCCTTCAGGGTCAGCGCCCCGGCCACATGGGCGGCGGCGATCTCGCCCTGGGAGTGGCCGACCACGGCGGCCGGCTCGACGCCGCAGGAGCGCCAAAGCGCGGCCAGCGACACCATGGTGGTGAACAGCATGGGCTGAAGCACATCCAGCCGGTCGGCGGGCGGCGCGCCCTCGGCGCCGCGGAGCGCGTCGGCCACCGACCAGCCGGTGAACTCGGCGAACGCGGCGTCACAGGCGGCCACCTGGTCCGCGAACACCGGTGAGCTGTCGAGGAGTTCACGAGCCATGCCCAGCCACTGGGAGCCCTGCCCGGGGAAGACGAACACCACCTTGCGGTCGGGCCGGGCCACGGCCCGGGTGGTGCCGGTCACCAACTCCCCTTCCGCCAGGGCGGTGAGCCCGCCCAGGGCGGCGTCGCGGTCGCCCTCCGGGACGACCACGGCGGCCCGGTGGTCGAAGATGGCGCGCGTGGTCAGCAGGGAGTGCGCCACATCCGACAGCCTCAGGTCCGGGTGGTCCACGAGGTGGGCCCGCAGCCGCTCGGCCTGGCCGCGCAGCCCCTGCTCGGAGGGGGCGGACAGCAGCAGGGTGGCCAGTTCCGAATCCAGCGGCGCCGCACCGGCGTTGTCCGGCCCGGCGTTGTCCGCCCCGGACTCCGCGCCGGTCTCGGTGCCGGGCTCCGTGCCGGAAGGTTCCTCCGCACCGGCCTCGGGCGCCTGCTCCAGGATGATGTGCGCATTGGTGCCACTGACACCGAAGGAGGAGACGCCCGCCCGGCGCGGCTCACCGGTCTCCGGCCAGGGCCGGGCCTCGGTGAGCACCGCTACCCCGCCGCCCTCCCAGTCGATCTTGGTGGAGACCTTGTCCACATGCAGGGTCCTCGGCAATCGGCCGTGGCGCAGGGCCTGGACGGTCTTGATGACGCCGCCCACCCCGGCCGCCGCCTGGGTGTGGCCCACATTGGACTTGAACGAGCCCAGCCACAGCGGGCGTTGGGCGTCCCGGCCCTTGCCGTAGGTGGCCATCAGCGCCTGGGCCTCGATCGGGTCGCCCAGCGCGGTTCCCGTGCCATGGGCCTCCACCGCGTCGATCTGCTCAGGGGCCAGCCGGGCGTCCGCCAGTGCTTCCAGGATCACTCGCTGCTGGGACGGGCCGTTGGGGGCGCTCAGTCCATTGGACGCCCCGTCCTGGTTGACCGCCGAGCCGCGCACCACCGCCAGGATCCGGCGGCCGTTGCGCCGCGCGTCCGACAGCCGCTCCAGCAGCAGCATGCCGGCACCCTCGGAGAAGCCGGCGCCGTCGGCCGAGTCGGAGAACGCCTTGCACCGGCCGTCCGCCGACAGCCCTTGCTGCTTGCTGACCGCGACAAACGACCCGGGGGCGCACATCACGGTGGCACCGCCGGCCAGGGCCAGCGAGCACTCGCCCCGGCGCAGCGCCTGCACGGCCAGATGCAGCGTGACCAACGAGGACGAGCAGGCCGTGTCCACCGTCATGGCCGGTCCCACCAGGCCGAAGGTATAGGCGATCCGTCCGGAGGCCACGGACCCGGAGGTGCCGATCGCCAGGAAGCTCTCCACGCCCTCCGGAATATCGGGACCCTGGGCGAGATAGTCGGTGTTGTTCATCAGCCCGGCGAATACCCCGGTGCGGCTGCCGCGCAGCCCGGCGGGATCCACCCCGGCGCTTTCAAACGCCTCCCAGGATGCCTCCAGCAGCAGCCGCTGCTGCGGGTCCATCGCCAGCGCCTCACGCGGCGAGATCCCGAAGAACGCCGGATCGAACTCCCCCGCGCCTTTGAGGAATCCACCGTGCCGGGTGGTGGAACCATCCAGGTCGGACGCCTCCCAGCCGCGGTCGTCGGGAAATTCCGAGATGCCCTCGCGCCCGTCGCGCACCATTTCCCACAGCTCGTCGGGGGACCCCACCCCGCCGGGGAAACGACAGCTCATACCGACGATCGCAATGGGCTCACGGGCGTTGGACTCGGTTTCCCGCAAACGCTGACGGGTCTCATGCAGATCGGCCGTGACCTGCTTCAGAAAACGGCGGAGCTTTTCCTCGTTGGACATCGCTGGTCTCTAACTCCTAGGCAGTCGGGAAGCCGGTTTCAGGAAATTCCGAATTCCCGGCCGATGAACTCGAACATCTCATCGTCGGTGGCGTTTTCGATCACATCGGTCACATCGGCGGCCTCCTGCTCCGCCGTGTCCGCGCGGCCCTCGCTCCGGGTGTCCGTCCACCGGGCCAGCAATGACTCCAACTTGGCGGCGATCCTAGCCTTTTCGGCCGCGTCGGCCGCCAGGCCGTCGAGCCTCCCCTCCAGTGCCTCCAGCTCGTCGAGCACCGAGCCCGCAGAGCCACCGTCCGCGCCGGACGCCTTCGCACCGCCGCCGGGAAGCGAGTTGGAGAGGTACTCCGCAACCTCCGCCGGGTTGGGGTAGTCGAACACCACGGTCGCGGGCAGCCGCAGACCGGTGGCCGCCCCGAGCTGGTTGCGGAACTCCACCGCGGTCAACGAGTCGAAGCCCACCTCCCGGAACGCCCGTTGCGGCTCAATGGCTTCCGCGTCGGTGAATCCAAGGACGGCCGCGACATGCGTACGGACCAGGTCGAGGAGAACGGCTTGGCGCTCATCGGCCGGCAGACCGGTCAGCCGGTCGGCCAGCGAACGCGTCTCCACCGCCGCGCTCTGCGCGGTGGTACGCCGGGTGGGGACACGGACCAGCCCACGCAGCAGCGGCGGCACCCCGGCCGTCGCAGCCCTCGACCGGATCCCGGCCAGATCCAACCGCATCGGCACCAGCAGTGCGTGCTCGCCGGAGCCGGCCGCGTCGAACAACGCCAGACCCTCCGCATCACCAAGCCCCGAAGCCCCAGCACGCGCCAGACGCTCCCGGTCCGCCACACCCAGCGAACCAGCCATCCCACCGGACTCCGCCCACGCACCCCACGCCAACGAAACACCCACCAACCCACACGCCCGCCGATACGCAGCCAAAGCATCCAAGAAGGCATTACCCGCCGCATAGTTGCCCTGACCCGGATTACCCATCACACCGGCAGCCGAAGAAAACAGCACAAACGCCGACAGATCCTGATCCTGAGTCAACTCATGCAGATGCCAGGCCGCATCCACCTTCGGACGCAACACCGCATCCAACCGCTCAGAAGTCAGCGAACCAATCGTCGCATCGTCCAGCACACCCGCGGTATGCACCACCGCCGAGACAACACGCCCCTCCAACAGCGACGCAACCGCACCCCGGTCAGCCACATCACACGCCACAACCTCCACCCGGGCACCAAGCTCAGACAGCTCCGCCACCAACTCGGCAGCACCACGGGCCTCCAGACCACGGCGGCTCGTCAACAGCAAGCTCCGCACACCGTGTTCGACCACCAGATGACGGGCCACCAGGGCGCCCAGGGCACCCGTACCACCCGTCACCAACACCGTGCCCTCACCGGCAACAAACCCACGACCGTCCCCGGCAACCGCAGCACGCACCAGACGCGGCACCCGCACCACCCCGTCACGGAGAGCCAGTTGTGGTTCGTCGGACGCCAGAAGGCCGCGCAGATCGACTTGCTCCTGCCGCTCCTGCTCCGGAAGGTCGAGCAGGACAAAGCAGCCGGGGTTCTCCGCCTGCGCCGAGCGGACCAGACCCCACACCGGGGCATGGGCGAGATCCTGAACAGTGTCCTCCAGCCCCGTGGACACAGCCCCCCGCGTCACAAAGACCAGGCGGGATCCGGCAAACCGGTCGTCCTTCAGCCACTCCTGGACCAGTTCGAGGGCCTGGCGGGCCGAGGATGCCGACTGGGCGGGCAGGTCCGGCGCCGGGGTGGTCAGAGGTGAACCGCCGAGGGAAACCAGGACCACGTCCGGGACCTCCTCCGCCGCACCGAGTTCACCGAGGTCGGCGAAGTATGCGGTCTCCGTCCCTGCCTCCTTCAGCAGGGAGTCGAGGTTGAACGGATCCGTACCGAGAACGCCCCACGAAATCGGCGACGAACCGGCCTCGGCCACGGGCAACTGTGCCCACTCCACATGGAACAGAGCATCGGACGTGGGCGACTCATCGGCGTCGGCGAATCGTTCGGGGTCGAGGGGCCGGAGCATCAGGGAATCCACGGACGCCACCCGTGCACCACTGGAATCCGCGATGCTCAAAGACACCGCGCTGGTACCGGCCTTGGCCACCCGCACCCGCAATTCCCGCGCACCGGTCGCATAAAGCGACACCCCGCTCCAGGAGAACGGCAGATGCGCACGATCCGCCTCCTCCACAAACCCGCCCAACGCCACCGCATGCAGCGCCGAATCAAGCAACGCAGGATGCAGACCAAAGCCCTCCGCGAACGTGCCCTCAGGCAACGCCACCTCCGCAAAGACCTCATCACCAAGCCGCCAGGCCGACCTCAGCCCCCGGAACACCGGGCCATACGACAACCCCGCCTCCGCAAGACCGTCATACAACCCCTCCACCACCACCGGCTCAGCACCCTCCGGCGGCCACACCCCCAGATCACCACCCACACCGCCACCCGCACCACGGGCCAGCACACCACTGGCATGCAACACCCACGACGCATCCGACTCCACACCCACCCGCGAATAAATCGCGACACGACAACGCCCCGACTCATCCACCGCACCCACCGACACCCGCACCGCAACCCCACCACGCGCAGGAACAACAAGCGGCGCCTGAAGCGTCAACTCCTCAACACAGTCACAACCCACCTGATCACCAGCATGAACCGCCATATCAACCAAAGCGGTACCGGGAAGGAGGACCGTGTCAGCGATCGCGTGGTCCCCCAGCCAGGCGTGGGTGTGACGCGAGAGGCGCCCCGTCAGCACAACCTCCTCAGAGTTGGGCAGTTCGACGGCGGCGCCCACGAGGGCATGCCCGGTGACGGTCTGGCCAAGGCCATTGGCGTCATTGGCGGTCAAGGGGGCTTCGAGCCAGTAGCGCTGGTGCTGGAAGGCGTAGGTGGGCAGTTCAACGCGCTTGGCGGCGCGGCCCGCGAAGATGCCCTCCCAGTCGAGGTCGGTGCCGTGGGCGTGCATCGTGCCGAGAGCGGTGGTGAGGGTCTGGGCCTCGGGGCGGTCCTTGCGCAGGACGGAGGCGAACACCGCGTCGTCGCTGACGCACGCCTGGCCCATGCCGGAGAGAATCCCGTCCGGGCCCAACTCCAGGAACCTGCCAACACCCTGACCGGACAGGTACGTCATGCCATCGGCGAAGCGGACCGCCTGGCGGACATGACGCACCCAGTAGTCGGGCGAGCACAGCTCCTCGGCGGTGGCCAGGGTGCCGGTGACATTTGAAACGACAGGGGTCTGCGGGGCGTTGAAAGACAGCTTCGCGATGGCGTTGCGGAAGTCCTCCAGCATCGGCTCCATCCGGGAGGAATGGAACGCATGGCTGACGGTCAGGCGGCGTACCCGCCGGCCCAGCTCCTGCCCCTGGGCGACAACCGCCTCAACCGCATCGTCGTCACCCGAAACGACCACGGACGATGGGCCGTTGACCGCCGCGATCGCGACCTCCGCCTCACGGCCGGCGATCCACCCGGCGACCTCGGCCTCGGTGGCCTCGACAGCAGCCATGGCACCACCGGCCGGCAGCTCCTGCATCAACCGGCCACGGGCCGCGACCAGCGTCGCCGCATCCTCAAGTGACAGCACACCGGCAACATGCGCGGCGACGATCTCACCGACCGAGTGACCGATCAGGAAGTCCGGCCGCACCCCCCACGACTCCACCAACCGGAACAGAGCGACTTCCAGAGCGAACAACGCCGCCTGAGTAAACGCCGTCTGATCCAACAGAGACGACCCATCCCCGAAGACAACATCCTTCAGCGAACGGCCGAGCCGCTCATCGAGGTGAGCGCAGACCTCGTTGAACGTATCCGCGAAGACCGGGAAGGTCTCATACAGCTCACGGCCCATACCGGCCCGCTGACTGCCCTGCCCCGTGAACAACAACGCCAGCCTGGCACCGGAAACAGCGCTGCCGGAAACCACGGCCCCCGACGCCTCACCGGCCGCCAAAGCCCTCACACCCGCGAGGAGTTCGTCACGATCCGCACCAACGACCACCGCCCGGTGCTCGAACCGCGACCGCGCAACCGCAAGCGAATAACCCACATCCACCGGCGACAGGCCGGCACGCTCCTCAAGGAACGCCACCAGCCGCTCAGCCTGAGCCCGGACCCCCGCCTCCGACTTCGCCGACACCACCCACGGCAACACCGTGCCGACAACCGGCTCAGCCACCTCAACAGCCGCCTCCGGCGCCTGCTCCAGCACCACATGCGCATTGGTCCCACTGATACCGAACGAGGACACCGCGGCCCGCCGCGGACGACCCACCTCCGGCCACTCCCTGGCCTCCGTCAGCAACTCCACCGCACCCGCCGACCAGTCCACCTCAGGCGACGGCGCATCCACATGCAACGTCTTCGGCATGATGCCGTGCCGCATGGCCTGAACCATCTTGATCACACCGGCCACACCAGCAGCCGCCTGGGTGTGACCCAGGTTGGACTTGATCGAACCCAGCCACAACGGCCGCTCCTCCGACCGTCCTTGCCCATAGGTCGCCAGCAACGCCTGCGCCTCGATCGGGTCACCCAGCCGCGTACCCGTGCCATGCGCCTCCAGCACGTCCACATCCGCTGCGGCAACACCGGCTTGGGCCAGCGCCTGGCGGATAACCCTCTGCTGGGACGGGCCATTCGGCGCCGTCAGGCCGTTGCTGGCGCCGTCCTGGTTGACGGCCGTACCCCGCACCACACCCAGCACCCGGTGCCCATTGCGGACGGCGTCCGACAGCCGCTCCACCAGCAGCATGCCCACACCCTCGGACCATCCCGTGCCATCCGCCGCGGCGGCGAAGGCCTTGCAACGTCCGTCAAAGGCAAGGCCGCGCTGGCGGGAGAAGCTCAGGAAGGTGTCGGGTGTCGGCATGACCGTGACGCCGCCGGCCAGGGCCAGCGAGCACTCACCCTGACGCAGCGCCTGCCCGGCCAGATGCAGGGCGACCAGCGACGACGAACACGCCGTGTCCACCGTCACCGCCGGCCCCTCGAACCCAAAGGTGTAGGAAACCCGGCCGGACGCCACGCTGCCGGTGTTGCCGGTACCAAGGAAGCCTTCGACTTCATCAGGTACGGCGGAGAGGCGGGAGGCGTAGTTGTGGTACATCACGCCCGCGAAGACACCGGTCTGGCTGCCCCGCAGGGACGACGGATCGATACCCGCCGACTCCAGCGCCTCCCAGGACGCCTCCAGCAACAGCCGCTGCTGCGGGTCCATCGCCAACGCCTCACGCGGCGAGATCCCGAAGAACGCCGGATCGAAGTCCGCCGCGTCATACAGGAAACCGCCCTCCCGCACATACGACGAACCCGCGACATCCGGATCATCGTCGAACATGCCCTCCAGATCCCAGCCACGATCCGTCGGGAAAGCGGAAATGGCATCATCCCCCGCCAGCACCAACCGCCACAGATCCTCCGGGGAGTTCACCCCACCCGGATAACGGCACGCCATACCCACAATCGCGATCGGCTCGTCATCGGGATGAGAGCCCGCGGATGCCACGACGACGGCCCGGTCCTCCGCACCGGTAATCTCCGAGACCAGATATTCGGCCACGGAAGCGGAGTTGGGGTAGTCGAAGAGAAGGGTGGCCGGCAACCGCAAACCGGTGGCCAACGCAAGCTGGTTGCGGAACTCGACCGCCGTCAGGGAGTCGAAGCCGAATTCCGTGAAAGCCTTCTTGGGCTCCACCGCATCGGCATTCGGGAATGCGAGCACCGCGGCGACGCGGCTTCGGACAAGTTCCAGGGCGGCGGCCCGACGCTGATCCGCAGGCATTGCGGCAACGCGGTTCGCCCAACTCCCACGTTCACTCAACGCCGCCTGGGCGGTGGTGCGGCGGGTGGGGACACGGACCAGACCGCGCAGCAGCGGCGGCACCCCGGCCGTCGCAGCCCTCGACCGGATCCCGGCCAGATCCAACCGCATCGGCACCAGCAGTGCGTGCTCGCCGGCGCCGACCGCGTCGAACAACGCCAGACCCTCCGCATCACCAAGCCCCGAGGCCCCGGCACGCGCCAGACGCTCCCGGTCCGCCTCACCCAGCGAACCAGCCATCCCACCCGACTCCGCCCACGCACCCCACGCCAACGACACACCCACCAGCCCACACGCCCGCCGATACGCAGCCAAAGCATCCAAGAAGGCATTACCCGCCGCATAGTTGCCCTGACCCGGATTACCCATCACACCGGCAGCCGAAGAAAACAGCACAAACGCCGACAGATCCTGATCCTGAGTCAACTCATGCAGATGCCAGGCCGCATCCACCTTCGGACGCAACACCGCATCCAACCGCTCAGAAGTCAGCGAACCAATCGTCGCATCGTCCAGCACACCCGCGGTATGCACCACCGCCGAGACAACACGCCCCTCCAACAGCGACGCAACCGCACCCCGGTCAGCCACATCACACGCCACAACCTCCACCCGGGCACCAAGCTCAGACAGCTCCGCCACCAACTCGGCAGCACCACGGGCCTCCAGACCACGGCGGCTCGTCAACAGCAAGCTCCGCACACCGTGTTCGACCACCAGATGACGGGCCACCAGGGCGCCCAGGGCACCCGTACCACCCGTCACCAACACCGTGCCCTCACCGGCAACAAACCCACGACCGTCCCCGGCAACCGCAGCACGCACCAGACGCGGCACCCGCACCACCCCGTCGCGAAGAGCCAACTCCGGCTCACCGCACACCGCAAACGGCCACAAACCAGCGAAATCCAGCTCCTCATCGCTGTCCACCAGCACAAACCGATCCGGATTCTCCGCCTGCGCCGAACGCACCAAACCCCACACCGGAGCATGCACCAGATCCAGCACACCCCCATCAACACCAACAGCCACCGCACCCCGCGTCACAAACACCAAACGCGAACCGGCAAACCGCTCATCATCAAGGAACCGCTGCACCAGACCCAGCACCCGGCCAACCGCATGATGAGCCCGGGAAACCGGGTCCGTCTCAGTGCGCTGCTCCATCAGCGGGGCGAAAATGACTTCGGGAATTTCGGGGAGGTCCAGTGAGAGGTCCCCGTTGAGTACCGCCCAGGAGCCCGGCTCACCGGTGGGACGGCTTATATCGCTCCATGAAATCTGGAACAGACTCTCGCCAACTCCCCGGTTCGCGTCGGCGAATCGTTCGGGGTCGAGGGGCCGGAGCATCAGGGACTCCACGGACGCCACCCGTGCACCACTGGAATCCGCAATGCTCAAAGACACCGCGCTGGTACCGGCCTTGGCCACCCGCACCCGCAATTCCCGCGCACCGGTCGCATAAAGCGACACCCCGCTCCAGGAGAACGGCAGATGCGCACGATCCGCCTCCTCCACAAACCCGCCCAACGCCACCGCATGCAGCGCCGAATCAAGCAACGCAGGATGCAGACCAAAACCCTCCGCGGATGTGCCCTCAGGCAGCGCCACCTCCGCAAAGACCTCATCACCCAGCCGCCAGGCCGACCTCAGCCCTTGGAACACCGGGCCATACGACAACCCCGCCTCCGCAAGACCGTCATACAACCCCTCCACCACCACCGGCTCAGCACCCTCCGGCGGCCACACCCCCAGATCACCACCCACATCGCCACCCGCACCACGGGCCAGCACACCACTGGCATGCAACACCCACGACGCATCCGGCTCCACACCCACCCGCGAATAAATCGCGACACGACAACGCCCCGACTCATCCACCGCACCCACCGACACCCGCACCGCAACCCCACCACGCGCAGGAACAACAAGCGGCGCCTGAAGCGTCAACTCCTCAACACAGTCACAACCCACCTGATCACCAGCATGAACCGCCATATCAACCAAAGCAGTCCCCGGCACAAAGACCGCACCCATCACCTCGTGGTCACCGAGCCACGGATGAGATTGACGCGACAAACGCCCGGTCAGCACGAGGTCTTGAGATTCAGGCAGTTCAACCGCCGCGCCCAGCAGTGGGTGATTGGCGGAGCCGAGTCCCAGGGTGTGCACATCACCAGGCGTCTCGGCTGACGACTGAAGCCAGTAGTTCTCACGTTGGAAGGCGTAGGTGGGCAGTTCAACGCGCTTGGCGGCGCGGCCGGCGAACACAGCCTCCCAGTCGAGGTCCACACCATGGGCGTGCAGGGTACCCACGGCCATGGTGAGCGCCTGAGACTCGGAACGGTCCTTGCGGAGGGCGGCGGCGAAGACCGCGCCTGCGGGCACACACTGCTGCCCCATGCCGGTCAGCACCCCATCCGGACCCAGCTCCAGGAAACGCTCCACGCCCTGGCCTGACAAGCAGGCCATGCCATCGCCGAAACGCACCGCCTGGCGGACATGACGCACCCAGTAGTCCGGCGAGCACAGCTCCTCAGCGGTGGCCAACGTCCCGGTGACGTTGGAGACCAGGGGGATCGACGGCGCGTTGAAGGACAGCCCGGTGAGCACCGCCCGGAAGTCCTCCAGCATCGGCTCCATCCGCGGTGAGTGGAACGCATGGCTCACCGTCAGGCGACGCACCCGCCGGCCCGCCGCACGGGCCTGCTCCATCACCTGTTCAACCGCGGCCTCGTCCCCGGAAACCACTATGGACGACGGGCCGTTGACCGCTGCGATCGCAACCTCAGTCTCGTGCCCGGCAACCCATCCAGCCGCCTCGTCCTCAGCAGCCTCAACGGCCGCCATGGCACCGCCCGCCGGCAGGGCCTGCATCAAACTGCCACGGGCCGCGACCAGCGTCGCCGCATCCTCAAGCGACAGCACACCCGACACATGCGCGGCAACGATCTCGCCGACCGAGTGACCGATCAGGAAGTCCGGCCGCACCCCCCACGACTCCACCAACCGGAACAGAGCAACTTCCAGAGCGAACAACGCCGCCTGAGTAAACGCGGTTTGGTCCAGGGAGGACTCATCGCCGAAGACGACATCCTTCAGCGAACGGCCCAGCCGCTCATCAAGGTGAACGCACACCTCGTCAAACGCGGCCGCGAACACCGGGAAGGTCTCATACAGCTCACGGCCCATACCGGCCCGCTGACTGCCCTGCCCCGTGAACAACAACGCCAGCTTGCCCGGTTCCGCGTAACCGGTCACCGCGGATGAGACGACCTGCCCCTCGGCCACGGCCCGCAGTCCAGCCAGCAGTTCGTCCCGGGAAGCCCCGGTAAGGACCGCCCGGTGCTCGAAGCGGGAACGGGTCACGGCGAGCGAGTAGCCCACATCGACGGGCGACAGCTCGGGCCGCTCGCTCACCCTGGTGAGCAGGCGCTCCGCCTGTGCCCGCAAACCTGCCTCGGTCCTGGCGGAAACCACCCAGGGGGTCGCGGCCCCGGAGACCGACGGTTCTTCCCGCGTGTGCTCCTCCGCGGGAGCCTGTTCGAGCACTACATGCGCATTGGTGCCGCTGATGCCGAAGGACGAGACCGCGGCCCGGCGCGGACGCTCGAGCTCCGGCCATTCCTTCGCCTCCGTCAGCAGTTCCACCGCGCCGGCCGACCAGTCCACTTCCGAGGTGGGCTGGTCAACATGCAGCGTCTTGGGGATGACCCCCTGCCGCAGGGCCAGCACCATCTTGATCACACCGGCCACGCCGGCGGCCGCCTGGGTGTGGCCCAGGTTGGACTTGATCGAACCCAGCCACAGCGGCTGGTCCTTGTCCCGGCCTCGCCCATAGGTGGCCAGCAGCGCCTGCGCCTCGATCGGGTCACCCAGCCGCGTACCCGTACCATGCGCCTCCACCACGTCCACATCCGCCGTGGACAGGCCGGCGTTGGTCAGGGCCTGGCGGATCACCCGCTGCTGGGAGGGCCCGTTGGGGGCCGTGAGCCCGCTGCTCGCGCCGTCCTGGTTGACGGCCGTACCACGCACTACGGCCAGGACCGGGTGACCGTGGCGCAGCGCGTCCGACAGCCGCTCCACCAGCAGCATGCCGACGCCTTCGGAGAACCCGGTGCCGTCCGCCGCATTGGCGAAGGACTTGCACCGGCCGTCCGCCGCCAGTCCTCGTTGACGGCTGAACTCCAGGTAGGTGCCGGGGGTTGCCATCACGGTGGCGCCACCGGCGAGTGCGAGGGTGCAGTCACCGTTGCGCAGCGCCAGCGCAGCGAGGTGCAGCGCCACCAGGGATGAGGAGCAGGCGGTGTCAACGGTGACGGCCGGCCCCTCCAGTCCCAGGGTGTAGGCGACTCGTCCGGAGGCCACGCTGCCGGAGCTGCCCGTACCGAGGAAGCCCTCCACACCCTCCGGTATCGCGTCCAGGGCAGGCGTGTAGTCGGTGTTGTTCATCAGACCGGCGAAAACGCCGGTCTTGCTGCCCCGCAGCGTCTCTGGGGTGATGCCCGCCGACTCCAGGGCCTCCCAGGACGCCTCCAGCAGCAACCGCTGCTGCGGGTCGGTGGCCAGCGCCTCTCGTGGCGAGATCCGGAAGAAGGTGGGGTCGAAGTGACCGGCCCCTTCCAGGAATCCGCCCTGGGGAAGACGTGTCCCGCCCTCTCCCTCATCACCCGGAACGGCAAGGTTCTCCAGGTCCCAGTCACGGTCGGCCGGTACCTCGGAGATCCCGTCCCGGCCGTCCATGAGCAGCCGCCACAGCTCCTCGGGCGAGCTGACCCCGCCGGGGTAGCGGCAGCTCATGCCGATGATGGCTATCGGCTCCTGCCACTTGCCCTCCGCCTCGCGGAGGCGGCGGCGGGTCTCGCGCAGGTCAGCTGTCGCCCGCTTGAGGTAGTCAACCAGCTTTTCTTCGTTCGACACTGAGATAACTCCACTGTGAGGACTACGACTTACGGGTTACGCCTGACCGAGTTCGTCATCGAGAAGGTTGAACAACTCATCGGCGGTTGCCGAGGCCAGCTCGTCATCGGCCAGCGTTTGCGAGGAACGGGTCTCGGCATCGGTCCACTTGGACATCACCGCCCTGAGCCGCGCCGTGATGCCGGCCCGCTCGGTCTCGTCGTCAGCGAGGGCCGAGAGCAACTGCTCCAACTTGTCGATCTCGCTGTACACGGAGTGAGAGCTGGGCGCCGAACCTTGGCCCAGTTCCTCGGCCAGGTGGTCGGCCACGGCCGCGGGAGTCGGGTAGTCGAAGATCAAGGTCGCCGACAGCCGTAGATCGGCCGCCTTGCCCAGCTGGTTCCGGAGTTCGACGGCAGTGAGCGAGTCAATGCCGAGCTCCAGGAACCCGCGCTTGGGCTCGATGGCCTCGGGGCCGGAGAAGCCCAGCACGGAAGCCGTCTGAGTACGGACCAGGTCGAGGAGAACGGCTTGGCGCTCATCGGCCGGCAGACCGGTCAGCCGGTCGGCCAGCGAACGCGTCTCCACCGCCGCGCTCTGCGCGGTGGTGCGGCGGGTGGGGACACGGACCAGCCCACGCAGCAGCGGCGGCACCCCGGCCGTCGCAGCTCTCGACCGGATCCCGGCCAGATCCAACCGCATCGGTACGAGGAGTGCGTGCTCGCCGGCGCCGGCCGCGTCGAACAACGCCAGACCCTCCGCATCACCAAGCCCCGAGGCCCCGGCACGCGCCAGACGCTCCCGGTCCGCCTCACCCAGCGAACCAGCCATCCCACCCGACTCCGCCCACGCACCCCACGCCAACGACACACCCACCAACCCACACGCCCGCCGATACGCAGCCAAAGCATCCAGGAAAGCGTTCCCCGCCGCATAGTTTGCCTGACCCGGATTACCCATCACACCGGCAGCCGAAGAGAACAGCACAAACGCCGACAGATCCTGATCCTGAGTCAACTCATGCAGATGCCAGGCCGCATCCACCTTCGGACGCAACACCGCATCCAACCGCTCAGAAGTCAGCGAACCAATCGTCGCATCGTCCAGCACACCCGCGGTATGCACCACCGCCGAGACAACACGCCCCTCCAACAGCGACGCAACCGCACCCCGGTCAGCCACATCACACGCCACAACCTCCACCCCAGCACCCAGCCCCGACAACTCCGCCACCAACTCGGCAGCACCCGAAGCCTCCAAACCACGGCGACTGGTCAACAGCAAGCTCCGCACACCGTGTTCAGCCACCAGATGACGAGCCACCAAAGCACCCAGGGCACCCGTACCACCCGTCACCAGCACAGTTCCTTCACCGGCAACAAACCCACGACCGTCCCCGGCAACCGCAGCACGCACCAAACGCGGCACCCGCACCACACCACCACGCACCGCCAACTCCGGCTCACCAGTGGCCGCCAGGGCCGCCAGTCGAGCGGGGTCGGAGAGCGTATCGGCGCTGTGAACGTCCAGGAGAACGAACTGCTCCGGATTTTCCGACTGGGCCGAGCGGACCAGACCCCAAACGGGGGCGTGCGCCAGGTCCCGGATGTCGTCCCCCGGGCCGGCGGCCACCGCGCCCCCGGTCACAAAGACCAGACGCGAGTCGGCGAACCGCTGCTCGTTCAGCCAGTGCCGCATCAGCGTGAGCGACCGCTGGGCCGCCTGGTGGGCGCTGCTCACGGTTTCCGTGCTCTCAGCGGCCGACACCATGGGCACCAGAACGACACCGGGCATCTCGCTCCCGGAGGCGAGCGCCGCGCCGAGGGCCTCCAGGTCCGCGTAGTCGGCACCGGTCATGTCTCCGAGCACGGCATAGGTCGGGTGCTTTACAAGCGAGGACTCGTCCAACTCGGTCCAGTCCAGCCGGAACAGTGAGTTCGAGGCGTCATCGCCACCGGGCAGCGCCAGCTGACCGGCATCGACGGGCCGCAGGACCAATGAGTCGACCTGGGCAACCGGAGCACCGGCCGCGTCCGCGACCGCGATGGAGACCGCCTGCCCTTCTGCCGGGGACACCCGGACCCGCAGCGCCGAGGCGCCCGTCGCGTGCAGGGTCACCCCGCTCCAGGAGAAGGGCAGGTGGACCTGCGCGGAACCGGTGATGTACTCGCCGAGGGAGATGGCATGCAAAGCGGCGTCAAGGAGTGCCGGGTGCAGAGCGAAGCCCTCGAGGGACGTGTCCTCGGGCAGGGCCACCTCCGCGAAGACCTCATCGCCAAGCCGCCAGGCCGACTTCAGCCCTTGGAACACAGGGCCGTAGGAGAGACCGGCCTCCGCCATGGTCTCGTAGTGGCCGGACAGCTCTATGCGCTCCGCGCCGTTCGGCGGCCAGACCGTCAGGTCGGCGATGGCCGCGTTGCCGTCGGCGGACAGTACGCCGGAGGCATGCAGGGTCCATGCCTCTTCACGCGATGCCGTCTCGTGGCGGGAGTAGATCCGCACATGGGAACGGCTGTCCTCGTCCGCGCCGTCCACGGTCACACGGAGCATGACGCCGCCGCGCTCGGGGAGGACAAGCGGTGCCTGGAGCGTCAGCTCGTCCAGCGTGCCGCAACCGACCTGGTCACCGGCGTGAACGGCCAACTCCACCAGGCCGGTGCCCGGCAGGATCACCGAACCCATCACCGCGTGATCGGCCAGCCACGGCTGGGCCTGGACGGACAGACGTCCGGTGAGAACCGCTCCGCCCGTGTCCGGGAGCTCAACCGCCGCGCCCAGCAGGGCATGGGCCGAGATGCCCAGCCCCAGGCTGACCGCGTCACCCGCGGATGCGGGGGCTTCGAGCCAGTAGCGCTGGTGCTGGAAGGCGTAGGTGGGCAGTTCAACGCGCTTGGCGGCGCGGCCGGCGAAGACGCCTTCCCAGTTGAGGTCGGTGCCGTGGGCGTGCATGGTGCCGAGAGCGGTGGTGAGGGTCTGGGCCTCCGGGCGGTCCTTGCGCAGGACGGAGGCGAACACCGAGTCCTCGGGCACGGACTGCTGGCCCATGCCGGAGAGGATGCCGTCCGGGCCCAGCTCCAGGAACTTGGCTACGCCCTGACCGGAGAGGTAGGCCATGCCATCGGCGAAACGGACCGCCTGACGGACATGACGCACCCAGTAGTCCGGCGAGCACAGCTCCTCGGCCGTGGCCAGCGTGCCGGTGACATTCGAAACCACCGGAATCTGCGGCGTGTTGAAGGACAGCCCGGTGAGCACCGCGCGGAAGTCCTCCAGCATCGGCTCCATACGGGGGGAATGGAACGCATGGCTGACGGTCAGGCGACGCACCCGCCGGCCCAGCTCCTGGGCCTGCGCGACAACCGGCTCAACCGCTGCCTCGTCACCCGAAACCACTACGGACGAAGGGCCGTTGACCGCCGCGATCGCAACCTCAGCCTCACGGCCGGCGATCCACTCGGCGACCTCGGCCTCGGTGGCCTCCACGGCCGCCATGGCACCACCGGTCGGCAGCGCCTGCATCAACCGCCCACGAGCCGCCACCAGCGTCGCCGCATCGGCAAGCGACAGCACACCGGCAACATGCGCGGCGACGATCTCCCCGACTGAGTGACCGATCAGGAAGTCCGGCCGCATCCCCCACGATTCCACCAACCGGAACAGAGCAACTTCCAGAGCGAACAGGGCCGCCTGAGTAAACGCTGTCTGATCCAGCAGAGAGGGCTCATCGCCGAAGACGACATCCTTCAGCGAACGACCCAGCCGCTCGTCCAGGTGAGCGCAGATCTCGTTGAAGGCGGCCGCGAAGACCGGGAAGGTCTCATACAGCTCACGGCCCATACCGGCCCGCTGACTGCCCTGCCCCGTGAACAGCAACGCCAGCTTCGAACGCGACGCACCACCGGCAACCACAGCACCAGACACCTCACCGGACGCCAACGCCCGGACGCCCGCCAGCAGTTCGTCCCGGACCGCGCCAACGACCACCGCCCGGTGCTCGAACCGCGACCGCGCGACCGCAAGCGAATAACCGATGTCGATCGGTGACAGGTCAGAACGCCCGTCCAGGAACGCCAGCAGCCGCTCCGCCTGGGCCCGGACCCCCGCCTCCGACTTCGCCGACAGCACCCACGGCAGCACCGTGTCAACCACTGGCTCCGCAGCAGCAACAGCCGCCTCCGGGGCTTGCTCCAGCACCACATGCGCATTGGTGCCACTGATACCGAACGAGGACACCGCGGCCCGCCGCGGACGACCCGCCTCCGGCCATTCCCGCGTCTCGGTCAGCAACTCCACCGCACCCGCTGACCAGTCCACCTCAGGAGTCGGCGCATCGACATGCAGCGTCTTCGGCATGATGCCGTGCCGCATGGCCTGAACCATCTTGATCACACCGGCCACACCCGCAGCCGCCTGGGTGTGACCCAGGTTGGACTTGATCGAACCCAGCCACAACGGCTGTTCCTCCGACCGTCCTTGCCCATAGGTCGCCAGCAGCGCCTGCGCCTCGATCGGGTCACCCAGCCGCGTACCCGTGCCATGCGCCTCCAGCAAATCGACGTCGTTCGTCGACAGCTTGGCCGTGGCCAGTGCCTGGCGGATGACGCGCTGCTGTGAAGGACCATTGGGCGCCGTCAGACCGTTGCTGGCACCGTCCTGGTTGACGGCCGTACCCCGCACCACGCCCAGCACCCGGTGCCCCTTGCGCACCGCGTCCGACAGCCGCTCCACCAGCAGCATGCCCACACCCTCGGACCACCCCGTGCCATCCGCCGCGGCGGCGAAGGCCTTACAACGCCCATTCGACGCGAGACCGCGCTGACGGGAGAAGCTCAGGAAGGTATCCGGCGTCGGCATCACCGTCACACCACCAGCAAGCGCCAGCGAGCACTCACCCCGGCGCAGCGCCTGCCCCGCCAGATGCAAGGCGACCAGCGACGACGAACAAGCGGTATCCACCGTCACCGCCGGCCCCTCGAACCCAAAGGTGTAGGAAACCCGGCCCGAGGCAACGCTGCCCGAGGTACCGGTGCCCAGGAAGCCTTCGACCTCCTCCGGTACGGCGGAGAGGCGGGAGGCGTAGTTGTGGTACATCACGCCCGCGAAGACACCGGTCTGGCTGCCCCGCAGCGACGACGGATCGATACCCGCCGACTCCAGGGCCTCCCAGGACGCCTCCAGCAGCAACCGCTGCTGCGGGTCCATCGCCAACGCCTCACGCGGCGAGATCCCGAAGAACGCCGGATCGAAGTCCGCCGCGTCATACAGGAAACCGCCCTCCCGCACATACGACGAACCCGCGACATCCGGATCATCATCGAACATGCCCTCCAGATCCCAACCACGATCCGTCGGGAAAGCGGAAATGGCATCATCCCCCGCCAGCACCAACCGCCACAGATCCTCCGGAGAGTTCACCCCACCCGGATAACGGCACGCCATACCCACAATCGCGATCGGCTCATCATCCGTCACGGTGACGGTCGCCACGGGCTGGGCATCGGCGGGGCCGGTCCCAACGATCTCGTCCAGCAGATAGTCCGCCACCGCCATGGAGTTGGGGTAGTCGAACACCAAGGTCGTCGGCAGCCGCAGATCGACCGCCTTACCGAGCTGGTTGCGCAGCTCGACCGCGGTGAGCGAGTCGAAACCCATCTCCTTGAAGGCGCGCTCGGCCTCGATGGTTTCACCGTCCTCGAATCCCAGGACAGCGGCGACATGGGTCCGCACAAGCCCGAGCAGGAAAGTGCGCTGGTCTTCCTTGCCAAGTCCGGCCAGACGCTGAGCCATCGCTCCTGCCGTCGCACCGGCCGCCTGGGCGGTGGTGCGGCGGGTGGGGACACGGACCAGCCCACGCAGCAGCGGCGGCACCCCGGCCGTCGCAGCCCTCGACCGGATCCCGGCCAGATCCAACCGCATCGGCACCAGCAGTGCGTGCTCGCCGGAGCCGGCCGCGTCGAACAACGCCAGACCCTCCGCATCACCAAGCCCCGAAGCCCCAGCACGCGCCAGACGCTCCCGGTCCGCCTCACCCAGCGAACCAGCCATCCCACCCGACTCCGCCCACGCACCCCACGCCAACGACACACCCACCAACCCACACGCCCGCCGATACGCAGCCAAAGCATCCAGGAAAGCGTTCCCCGCCGCATAGTTGGCCTGACCCGGATTACCCATCACACCGGCAGCCGAAGAGAACAGCACAAACGCCGACAGATCCTGATCCTGAGTCAACTCATGCAGATGCCAGGCCGCATCCACCTTCGGACGCAACACCGCATCCAACCGCTCAGAAGTCAGCGAACCAATCGTCGCATCGTCCAGCACACCCGCGGTATGCACCACCGCCGAGACAACACGCCCCTCCAACAGCGACGCAACCGCACCCCGGTCAGCCACATCACACGCCACAACCTCCACCCCAGCACCCAGCCCCGACAACTCCGCCACCAACTCGGCAGCACCCGAAGCCTCCAAACCACGACGGCTGGTCAACAACAGACTCCGCACACCGTGTTCAACCACCAGATGACGAGCCACCAGGGCGCCCAGCGCACCCGTACCACCCGTCACCAACACCGTGCCCTCACCGGCAACAAACCCACGACCATCCCCGGCAACCACAGCATGCGCCAGACGCGGCACCCGCACCACCCCGTCACGCACCGCCAACTCCGGCTCACCGCACACCGCCAACGGCCACAAGCCAGCGAAATCCAGCTCCTCATCGCTGTCCACCAGCACAAACCGGTCCGGATTCTCCGCCTGCGCCGAACGCACCAAACCCCATACCGGAGCATGCACCAGATCCAGCACGCCCCCATCAGCACCAACAGCCACCGCACCCCGCGTCACAAACACCAAACGCGAACCGGCAAACCGCTCATCATCAAGGAACCGCTGCACCAGACCGAGCACCCGGCCAACCGCATGATGAGCCTCGTCCGCCAACGACTGTGTGCCATGGGCCGACAGCAGCGGTACGTAGATCACCTCCGCCCCAACCGCTTGGTTCAGGTCGAACGCGCCGGAGAGGACGGCGGAGGTGCCCGGAGTCACCGTTGGGATAGCCATGGTGGCCCAATCCACCCGGAACAGGGAGTCGCCGACCCAACCGGAGCCCTCGGAGGTCTCCCCGGGCGCAGCCGGACGCAGCACCAGCGAATCGACGTGCGCGACCGCCGCCCCGCTCGCATCCGCGACCGTAAGCGCCACGGCATTGCGTTCACCGGCCTTGGTCAGGCGGACCCGCAGCGCCGACGCGCCCGTGGCGTACAACGTCACGCCGTTCCAGGAGAAGGGCAGGTGAGCCTGGTTCTGATCCACGAACTCGCCGAGGGAGACGGCGTGCAGCGCGGCGTCAAGGAGGGCCGGGTGCAGAGCGAAGCCCTCGATGGACGTGTCCTCGGGCAGGGCCACCTCCGCGAAGACCTCATCGCCAAGCCGCCAGGCCGACTTGAGGCCCTGGAACACCGGGCCATACGAAAGCCCCGCCTCGGCGAGACCGGCATAGAAGGTCTCGCCGATCTCTAGCTCTTCGGCCCCCTCCGGCGGCCAGACCGTGAGGTCGGTCCCCGTTGCCGCCGACGTGGCAGTGAGCACGCCGACAGCATGCAGCGTCCACGGCTCGTCAGGACTCTCCGCGCGGGAGTGGATGACGACGCGGCCTCGGTCGGTCCCTTCCTCGGTCTCCACAGTGACCCGCACGGCACGTCCCCCGTGCTCGGGCAGCACGAGCGGCGCCTGGAGCATCAGCTCCTCCAGGTAGCCGCAACCCACCTGGTCGCCGGCGTGAATCGCCAGCTCCACCAGGCCGGTGCCCGGCAGCAAGACCGAACCCATCACCGCGTGCTCGGCCAGCCATGGCTGGGCCTGGACGGACAGACGCCCGGTGAGAACGACCCCACCACTGTCCGGAAGCTCCACCGCCGCACCCAGCAGGGCATGACCGGCAGACCCCAGACCCAAGCTGGTCACATCACCGGCGGAGGCGGATGCCTCCAGCCAGTAACGCTGGTGCTGGAAGGCGTAGGTGGGCAGGGCAACGCGCTTGGCGGCTCGGCCCGCGAACACACCGTCCCAGTCGAGGTCGGTGCCATGGGCGTGCATCGTGCCGATGGCCGTGGTGAAGGTCTGAGCCTCCGGCCGGTCCTTGCGCAGGACGGACGCGAACACCGCGCCCTCGGATACGGACTGCTGGCCCATGCCGGAGAGAATCCCGTCCGGACCCAGCTCCAGGAACCTGGCCACGCCCTGACCCGACAGGTACGTCATGCCATCGGCAAAACGGACCGCCTGACGGACATGACGCACCCAGTAGTCCGGCGAGCACAGCTCCTCGGCCGTAGCCAGGGTGCCGGTCACATTCGAAACCACCGGGATCGAGGGAGCGTTGAAGGACAGCTCCGCGATAGCGCTACGGAAGTCCTCCAGCATCGGCTCCATACGCGGCGAATGGAACGCATGGCTCACCGTCAGGCGACGCACCCGCCGGCCCAGCTCCTGGGCCTGCGCGACAACCGCCTCAACCGCATCCTCGTCACCCGAAACCACCACGGACGACGGCCCGTTGACCGCCGCGATCGCAACCTCAGCCTCGCGACCGGCGATCCACTCGGCGACCTCGGCTTCGGTGGCCTCGACGGCTGCCATGGCACCACCGGTCGGCAGGGCCTGCATCAAGCGGCCACGGGCCGCGACGAGGGTTGCCGCATCCTCAAGCGACAGCACACCCGACACATGCGCGGCGACGATCTCGCCTACCGAGTGGCCGATCAGGAAGTCCGGCCGCACTCCCCACGATTCCACCAACCGGAACAGAGCAACTTCCAGAGCGAACAACGCCGCCTGAGTAAACGCTGTCTGATCCAGCAGAGAGGGCTCATCGCCGAAGACGACATCCTTCAGCGAACGACCCAGCCGCTCGTCCAGGTGAGCGCAGATCTCGTTGAAGGCGGCAGCGAAGACCGGGAAGGTCTCATACAGCTCACGGCCCATACCGGCCCGCTGACTGCCCTGCCCCGTGAACAACAACGCCAGCTTCGAACGCGACGCACTGCCCATGGTCACAGCACCAGATATCTCACCGGCCGCCAACGCCCGGACACCCGCGAGCAGTTCGTCACGATCCGCACCAACGACCACCGCCCGGTGCTCGAACCGCGACCGCGCAACCGCCAACGAGTAGCCCACATCCACCGGCGACAGGCCGGCACGCTCCTCCAGGAACGCCACCAGCCGCTCCGCCTGAGAGCGAACACCCGCCTCCGACTTCGCCGACACCACCCACGGCAACACCGTGTCAACCACCGGCTCCACAGCAGCAACAGCCGCCTCCGGCGCCTGCTCCAGCACCACATGCGCATTGGTGCCACTGATACCGAACGAGGACACCGCGGCCCGCCGCGGACGACCCACCTCCGGCCACTCCCGCGCCTCGGTCAGCAACTCCACCGCACCCGCCGACCAGTCCACCTCAGGCGACGGCGCATCCACATGCAACGTCTTCGGCATGATGCCGTGCCGCATCGCCAGCACCATCTTGATCACACCGGCCACACCCGCAGCCGCCTGAGTGTGACCCAGGTTGGACTTGATCGAACCCAGCCACAACGGCTGTTCCTCCGACCGCCCCTGGCCATACGTGGCCAGCAACGCCTGCGCCTCGATCGGGTCACCCAGCCGCGTACCCGTACCGTGCGCCTCCACGGCGTCCACATCCGCCGCCGACAGACCGGCCTCGGCCAGCGCCCTGCGGATAACACGCTGCTGCGAAGGACCATTCGGCGCGGTCAGACCGTTGCTGGCACCGTCCTGATTGACCGCCGTACCCCGCACCACTGCCAGCACTTGGTGCCCGTTGCGCCGGGCATCCGACAGCCGCTCCACCAGCAGCATGCCCACACCCTCGGACCAGCCCGTGCCATCCGCGGCAGCCGCGAAGGGCTTGCAGCGGCCATCGACGGCCAGACCGCGCTGAAGTGAGAAGTTGGCGAAGGTGTCGGGCGTCGGCATCACCGTCACACCGCCGACCAGGGCCAGGGAGCAGTCGCCCCGCTGTAGTGCCTGGGCGGCCAGTTGCAGAGCGACCAGCGACGAGGAACACGCCGTGTCCACGGTCACCGCGGGGCCCTCGAAGCCAAAGGTGTAGGAAACCCGGCCGGAGACCACACTGCTGGCGCTGCCGTTGCCGAGGAAGCCGGCCAGTTCTTCGGGGACTTCGGTCAGACGGGAGGCGTAGTTGTGGTACATCACGCCCGCGAAGACACCGGTCTGGCTTCCCCGCAGCGACGACGGGTCAATACCCGCCGACTCCAGCGCCTCCCAGGACGCCTCCAGCAGCAACCGCTGCTGCGGGTCCATCGCCAGCGCCTCACGCGGCGAGATCCCGAAGAACACCGGGTCGAAGTCGCCCGCCCCGTGGAGGAATCCGCCCTCGGGGAGGTACGAGACCTCCGGACGGTCCGGATCCGGGGTGAAGATGCCCTCCAGGTCCCAGCCGCGGTCGGCCGGGAAGGCGGAGATGGCGTCGCCACCGGCCATGAGCAGTCGCCAGAGGTCGTCGGGAGAGTTGACACCGCCGGGGTAGCGGCAGGCCATACCCACGATGACGACCGGATCGTCATCCGCCGCGCGCCGCATCATCGCCGGGGCGCCGGCCTCCGGCTGGGTCCCGAGCACCTCGGCAAGCAGGTACTCCGCGACCGCGGTGGAGCTCGGGTAGTCGAAGACCAGAGTGGCAGGCAGGCGCAGACCGGTGGCGGCCGCGAGCTGGTTGCGCAGTTCGACGGCGGTCAGCGAGTCGAAGCCCAGCTCCTTGAAGACCGCCTCCGGCTCGATCGCCTCTGGTCCGGCATGGCCGAGCACGGACGCCACATGCGTACGGACGATCTCCAGCAGCGCACCCAGACGGGCTTCGGCCGTCAGGCCGGAGAGCCGCTGTGCCAGGGCGCTGGTCTCCATGGTCGTGGCACGCGCGGTACGCCGCAGGGGGGTGCGGACGAGTCCGCGCAGCAGCGGCGGTACACCAGCCGTCGCCGCCGCGGCCCGGATTCCGGCCAGGTCGATGCGCATCGGCACCAGCAGCGCCTGCTCGGCGGAGCATCCGAGGTCGAAGAGCGACAGGCCCTCGGCGGCCGACAGACCGGCGATGCCCGCGCGGTTCATCCGCGCCTCATTGGTCTCGCCGAGCTCACCTGCCATGCCGCCGACGCTCGCCCAGGCGCCCCAGGCAAGGGAGACAGCGGGCAGGCCGAGCGAACGCCGGTACAGGGCGAGGGCGTCGAGCGAGGCGTTGGCCGCGGCATAGTTGCCCTGCCCCGGGCTGCCCAGGACGCCGGCGGCCGAGGAGAACAGGACGAAGGCGGAGAGTTCCCGGTCGCGGGTCAGCTCGTGCAGATGCCAGGCGGCGTCCGCCTTGGGGCGCAGCACCGCGTCCAGCCGCTCCGGGGTCAGCGAGCCAATGGTCGCGTCGTCCAGCACCCCGGCGGTGTGCACCACTGCCGACAGGGAACGGCCCGCCAACAGCGCTGAGAGCGCGTCCCGGTCGGCCACGTCGCAGGCGGCGACCTCCACCTGGACACCCTGCTCCGACAGCTCCGCCACCAACTCGGTGGCGCCCTGGGCCTCCATCCCACGGCGGCTGGTCAACAACAGGCTGCGCACCCCGTGTTCGGCCACCAAGTGGCGGGCCACCAGGGCGCCCAGGGCACCCGTACCGCCCGTCACCAGCACCGTGCCCTCACCGGCAGCAAACGGGTTGCCACCCTCGGCAAGGGCAGCACGCGCCAGACGCGGCACCCGCACCACACCACCGCGGACGGCCAACTCCGGCTCGCCGGACACAACCAGCGGCCACAGTCTCTTGGCGTCCAGCGGCCCGTCTCCGTCGGTGTCCACCAGGACGAAACGGTCCGGGTACTCGGACTGCGCCGAGCGCACCAGGCCCCATACCGAGGAGTGCACCGGGTCGCTGATTCCCTCACCGGCCTCGGTGGCCATGGCGCCCTTGGTGACGAACACCAGTCGGGCATCGGCGAATCGCTCGTCCGCGGTGAAAACCTGCACCCATTCCAGGGCGAGGTGAACAGCCCGGTGTATCCGGGAGACCGGCTCGGAGGCGGGGAACTCGGCCGCCAGCGGCACAAAGACGGCCTCCGCCCCTACCGCCTGTTCCAGCTCGGAGGGGCTGTTCAGGACGGAGAACGGGCCCGGCTCGGCATCCGGCAGCGACAGGGCGGTCCAGTCCACCTGGAAGGCCGACTCCCGGTGGCCGATCCGTGCGGAGGCCGCCTCGTCGGAGGCCGGCCGGACGATCAGCGCACCGACTGTGGCGACCGGCGCACCGGCTCCATCGGCGATCTCCAGGGACACGGCGTCGGTGCCCGCAGGCATCACCCGCACCCGGAGTTCGGTCGCACCGGTGGCGTGCAGAGCCACCTCGTTCCAGGAGAACGGCAGATGAGCATGGTCGGGGTCGGTGACATAGCCGCCCAGGGCAATGGCGTGCAGGGCAGCGTCGAACAGGGCGGGGTGCAGACCATAGCCGTCCGTGGCGGTGCCCTCGGGGAGGGTCACCTCGGCGAACACCTCATCGCCCAGTCGCCAGGCCGACTTCAGGCCCTGGAAAACGGGTCCATAGGACAGCCCGGCCTCCGCCATCCCCTCATAGAAGCCGTCGATGGCGATCGGGTCGGCGCCCTGCGGCGGCCAGGCGGCCGGCCCGGAAAGAGCGGGTGCGGCAGGGGCGTTGACGAGCGCACCGGTGGCGTGGACGGTCCAGGCAGCGTCCGGCTCGGCGTCGGCCGGCCGGGAGTAGACAGCGATCCGGTGCCGGCCGGTCTGTTCCTCGGCCTCGACCGTCACCCGTACCGCGACGCCACCGCGTTCCGGCAGGACCAACGGGGCCTGGAGCGTCAACTCCTCGACGGTGTCGCAGCCCACCTGGTCACCGGCATGAACCGCCAGCTCCACCAGGGCGGTTCCGGGCAGGATGACCGTGCCCGCCACCGCGTGGTCGGCAAGCCACGGGTGGGTGACGGTGGAGAGCCTGCCGGTCAGTACCACGGTGTCCGTTGCGGGGACGGTCACGACCGCGCCGAGCAGCGGGTGTCCGGTCACCGTCTGGCCGAGGCCGGACGCGTCACCGGCGGCCTTGCCGCCTTCCAGCCAGAAGTGCTGGTGCTGGAAGGCGTAGGTGGGCAGTTCCACACGCTTGGCGGCGCGGCCGGCGAACACACCTTCCCAGTCAAGGTCGGTGCCATGGGCGTGCATCGTGCCGATGGCCGTAGTGAGGGTCTGAGCCTCCGGCCGGTCCTTGCGCAGGACAGACGCGAACACCGCGCCCTCGGATACGGACTGCTGGCCCATGCCGGAGAGGATCCCGTCCGGGCCCAGCTCCAGGAACTTGTCAACTCCCTGACCGGATAGGTAGGCCATGCCATCGGCGAAACGGACCGCCTGGCGGACGTGGCGCACCCAGTAGTCCGGCGAGCACAGCTCCTCGGCGGTAGCCAGCGTGCCGGTGACATTCGAAACCACCGGGGTCTGCGGGGCGTTGAAGGACAGCTCCGCGATGGCGCTGCGGAAGTCCTCCAGCATCGGCTCCATACGCGGCGAGTGGAACGCATGGCTGACGGTCAGGCGGCGTACTCGCCGGCCCAGCTCCTGCCCCTGGGCGACAACCGCCTCAACAGCCGCCTCACCACCGGAAACCACCACCGAGGAGGGGCCATTGACCCCCGCGATCGCGATCTCAGCCTCACGGCCGGCAATCCATCCCGCGACCTCGGCTTCGGTGGCCTCGACGGCTGCCATGGCACCACCGGTCGGCAGGGCCTGCATCAACCGGCCACGGGCCGCGACGAGGGTTGCCGCATCCTCAAGCGACAGCACACCCGACACATGCGCGGCGACGATCTCGCCTACCGAGTGACCGATCAGGAAGTCCGGCCGCACCCCCCACGACTCCACCAACCGGAACAGAGCAACTTCCAGAGCGAACAACGCCGCCTGAGTAAACGCCGTCTGATCCAACAGAGACGACCCATCCCCGAAGACAACGTCCTTCAGTGAACGGTCCAACTGCTCGTCCAGGTGAGCGCAGACCTCGTTGAACGCATCCGCGAAGACCGGGAAGGTCTCATACAGCTCACGGCCCATACCGGCCCGCTGACTGCCCTGCCCGGTGAACAACAACGCCAGCCGGCCACGCGCCACGCTGCCGCCGACCACGGCACTCGACACCTCGCCGGACGCCAAGGCGCGCACCCCGGCGATCAGTTCGTCCCGCTCAGCGCCGACGACCACGGCCCGGTGCTCGAACCGCGACCGTGCCACCGCCAGCGAGTAGCCCAGATCCACCGGCGACAGGCCGGCACGCTCCTCCAGGAACGCCAGCAGCCGCTCAGCCTGGGAACGAACCCCCGCCTCCGACTTCGCCGACACCACCCACGCCACCGGAGCCGCACCAACAACCGGCTCGGCAGCGGTAATAGCCGCCTCCGGCGCCTGCTCCAGCACCACATGCGCATTGGTGCCACTGATACCGAACGAGGACACCGCGGCCCGCCGCGGACGACCCACCTCCGGCCACTCCCGCGTCTCGGCCAGCAACTCCACCGCACCCGCCGACCAGTCCACATGCGGAGTGGGCTCATCCAGATGCAGCGTCTTCGGGAGCACACCGTGCCGCATCGCCAGCACCATCTTGATCACACCGGCCACGCCGGCGGCCGCCTGGGTGTGACCCAGGTTGGACTTGATGGCACCGAGCCACAACGGCCGCTCCTCCGGCCGCTCCTGGCCATATGTGGCCAGCAACGCCTGGGCCTCGATCGGGTCGCCGAGGGTGGTGCCCGTGCCATGTGCCTCCACCGCGTCCACGTCCGCCGCCGACAGACCGGCCTCGGCCAGCGCCCTGCGGATAACACGCTGCTGCGAGGGGCCGTTCGGGGCGGTCAGGCCATTGCTGGCGCCGTCCTGGTTGATGGCCGTACCCCGCACCACGCCCAGCACCCGGTGTCCATTGCGCAGCGCGTCGGACAGCCGCTCGACCAGCAGGATGCCGACTCCCTCGGACCAGCCTGTGCCGTCCGCCGCGGCCGCGAAGGGCTTGCAGCGGCCGTCGCGGGCGAGTCCGCCCTGGATGGCGAAGTCGATAAAGGTGTCGGGCGTCGGCATGACCGTGACGCCGCCGGCCAGGGCCAGCGAGCACTCGCCCCGACGCAGCGCCTGTCCGGCCAGATGCAGGGCGACCAGCGACGAGGAACACGCCGTGTCCACGGTCACCGCGGGGCCCTCGAAGCCAAAGGTGTAGGAGACCCGGCCGGAGACCACACTGCTGGAGTTTCCGGTGCCGAGGAAGCCGCCGACCTCGTCGGGCACCTCGGTCAGGCGGGCCGCGTAGTTGTGGTACATCACGCCCGCGAAGACACCGGTCTGGCTGCCCCGCAGGGATGCCGGGTCGATGCCCGCCGACTCCAGCGCCTCCCAGGACGCCTCCAACAGCAGCCGCTGCTGCGGGTCCATCGCCAGCGCCTCACGCGGCGAGATCCCGAAGAAGGCGGGGTCGAACTCGGCGGCGTCGTAGAGGAATCCACCCTTGAGCTGGTAGTCGTCCACAAACTGGTCTTCCGGTGCCCAGCCACGGTCGGCCGGGAAGACGGAGACCGCGTCCTCACCGTTGACCAGCAGGCGCCAGAGGTCCTCGGGTGAGGTGACCCCGCCGGGGTAGCGGCAGGCCATGCCCACGATGGCGATGGGTTCGTCATCGGCGCGCGAGGCGGCCGGGGAGGCCGGCGCGGCGCCCGCGGTGGTGACCGCGCCCAGGGCCTCGGCCAGCAGGAAGTCCGTCAGCACCAAAGGCGTCGGGTAGTCGAAGACCAGGGTGGCGGGCAGGCGCAGTCCCACCGCCGTGGAGAGCTGGTTGCGCAGTTCGACGGCGGTCAGCGAGTCGAAGCCCAGTTCCTTGAACGCCCATCCCGGTTCGATGGCCTCCGGTCCGCCGTGGCCGAGTACCGCCGCGACATGGGTGCGGACCAACTCGAGTACGGCCGGGTGCCGTTCGGCCTCGGGGAGGCCGGCGAGCCGCTGGCCCAGGGCACCGGAAGGCGCATCGCCGGAGCGTGCGGTGCGGCGTGCCGGGACGCGGACGAGTGCGCGCAGCAGCGGCGGCACCCCGGTCGTGATGGCGCGGGCACGTGCCTCGGCGAGGTCGAACCGCATGGGCACCAGCAGGGCCTCGTCCGCCGCCGATCCGGCGTCGAACAGGGCCAGGCCCTGCTCGGCCGGCAGTCCTTCGATGCCGGCCCGGTTCATCCGGTTGACGTCGGTGTCGGCCAGTTCGGCGGTCATGCCACCGTTCTGCTCCCAGAGGCCCCAGGCCAGCGAGGTGGCGGCCAGGCCGTGGGCGCGCCGGTGTGCGGCGAGGGCGTCCAGGAAGACATTGGCCGCTGCGTAGTTGCCCTGGCCGGGGCCGCCAAGGACGCCGGCGGCCGAGGAGAACAGGACGAAGGCGGACAGTTCGCGGTCGCGAGTCAGTTGGTGGAGGTGCCAGGCAGCGTCCACCTTGGGGCGCAGTACGGCCGCCAGGCGCTCGGGAGTGAGGGAGGCGATGACGCCGTCGTCGATGACGCCGGCGATGTGGACGACCGCGGTCAGGGGGCGGTCCGCCAGCAGCACGGCCAGGGCGTCGCGGTCGGAGACATCGCAGGCGGCAATCTCCACCTCGGCGCCGAGTCCGGACAGCTCGGCGGCCAGCTCGCGGGCGCCTTCGGCCTGGAGTCCGCGGCGGCTGGTCAGGAGCAGGTTCGTTACGCCGTGCCGGGTCACCAGATGGCGGGCGACGAGCGCGCCCAGGGCACCGGTGCCGCCGGTGACCAGCACCGTGCCGTCACCGGCGGTGAAGGTCTGGCTCGCCGGGTCGGCGGGGGCGTGCGCCCGTGCCAGGCGCGGCGCCTTCAATTCACCGGCGCGCAGGGCGAGTTCGGGTTCTCCGGAGCCGGTGGCCGCGGCGAGGGCGCGGCCCAGGCCGGCCGGGTTCCCCGGTTCCATGTCGAGCAGCAGGAAACGGTCCGGGTTCTCCGCCTGGGCGGAGCGCACCAGGCCCCATACGGTGGCGTGCGCCAGACCGGGGACGTCCTCGCCGGCCCGGGTGGCGATGGCGCCGCTGGTCAGAAAGACCAGGCGGGCGTCGAGCAGCCGCTCGTCGGCGAGGAAGTCGCGCACCATGGCGAGGGCGTGCCGGGCGGCGGAGTGGGCCTGGGCGGCGGTGTCCTGGGTGCCGTCCGCCGGAGCGGTGAGCGGGGCGATGACCAGCCTCGGCGTGGGGGCGGCCGCGTCCAGTGCGGTGGCCAGTGCCGCGAGGTCCGGGTAGCGGGCGGCCCCGTCGAGTTCGGCCGGCAGATGGTCGTCCCCGCCGAGCACCGCCCAGGTGGCGGTGTCGGTACCGGTGACCGGGGTGGGCAGCGGGGTCCACTCGACGCGGAACAGGGAGTCCGTGTCGGTTGTGCCGCCGGCGGTCAGCTGCTCGGCGGTGACCGGCCGGAACACCAGGGATTCGGCCGAGGCCACCGGCGCGCCGGTGCCGTCGGCCAGGGCGATGGACAGGCCGCCGGCCGGGCCGGAGGAGAGCCGCACCCGCAGGGCGGAGGCCCCGGTGGCGTGGAGGGTGACCCCGGTCCATGCGAAGGGCAGACCGGTGTCGATGGCCTCGGTCCCGGCCAGGGAGGCCGCGTGCAGGGCGGCGTCGAAGAGGGCCGGGTGCAGGCCGAAGCCATCGGTGGCGGTGCCCTCGGGGAGGGCGACCTCGGCGAATATCTCATCACCCAGTCGCCAGGCGGACTTCATGCCCTGGAAGACCGGTCCATAGCCGAATCCGGCGGCGGCCAGCTGGTCATAGGCGGTGTCAATGGCCACCGGCTGGGCGCCCTGCGGCGGCCAGACGGACAGGTCGAACGAGGGGGCCGGGGCGTCCTGCTGGAGGAAGCCGGTGGCGTGCCGGGTCCAGGGGGCGTCGGGGGCCGCGTCGTCCGGCCGGGAGTGGATGGCCACGGGGCGGCGTCCGGTGGCATCGATGGCCTCGACGGTGACGCGCAGCGCGAGTCCGCCCTGTTCGGGGAGGACGAGCGGGCTTTGCAGGGTGAGTTCGTCAACGGTGGCGCAGCCGACCCGGTCGCCGGCGTGAATGGCCAGCTCGACCAGTCCGGTGCCCGGGACGAGCACGGTGCCCAGCACCGTGTGGTCGGCGATCCAGGAGTGCGTCTGGGCGGAGACCCATCCGGTGAGTACCAGGCCGTCGGACTCCGGGAGCCAGATGGCCGCCCCCAGCAGCGGGTGGTCGGTGGCGGACTGGCCGAGGCGGTTGACGTCTCCGGTGGGCGTCGCGGAGTTCAGCCAGAAGCGCTGGTGCTGGAAGGCATAGGTGGGCAGGTCCACGCGTTTGGCGGCGCGGCCCGCGAAGATGCCCTCCCAGTCGAGGTCGGTGCCATGGGCGTGCATGGTGCCGATGGCCGTGGTGAGGGTCTGGGCCTCCGGGCGGTCCTTGCGCAGGACGGACGCGAATACCGCGTCGTCGCTGACGCACTGCTGGCCCATGCCGGAGAGAATCCCGTCCGGACCCAGCTCCAGAAACTTGCCAACACCCTGACCGGACAGGTAGGTCATGCCATCGGCGAAACGGACCGCCTGGCGGACATGACGCACCCAGTAGTCCGGCGAGCACAATTCGTCGGCCGTGGCCAGGGTGCCGGTGACATTCGAAACCACCGGGATCTGCGGCGCGTTGAAGGACAGCCCGGTGAGCACCGCGCGGAAGTCCTCCAGCATCGGCTCCATACGGGGGGAATGGAACGCATGGCTGACGGTCAGACGGCGTACCCGCCGGCCCAGCTCCTGGGCCTGCGCGACAACCGCCTCAACCGCCGCCTCGTCGCCCGAAACCACCACGGACGACGGGCCGTTGACCGCCGCGATCGCGACCTCAGCCTCACGCCCGGCAATCCACTCCGCCACCTCGGCCTCGGTGGCCTCCACGGCCGCCATGGCACCACCGGCCGGCAGAGCCTGCATCAACCGCCCACGAGCCGCCACCAGCGTCGCCGCATCCTCAAGCGACAGCACACCGGCAACATGAGCCGCGACGATCTCCCCGACCGAGTGCCCGATCAGGAAGTCCGGCCGCACCCCCCACGACTCCACCAACCGGAACAACGCCACCTCAAGCGCGAACAACGCCGCCTGAGTAAACGCCGTCTCATCCAGCTGCCCACGGTGCTCGCTGCCGAACACCACCTCATGCAGCGGGCGTTCGAGGTGGACGTCCAGGTGGGCGCAGACCTCGTCGAAGGCGGCCGCGAAGGAGGGGTGGGTTTCGTAGAGTTCGCGTCCCATGCCGGGCCGTTGGCTGCCCTGGCCGGTGAACAGCAGGGCCAGGGGGGCGGCGCCCAGCGGGGAGACCGTGCCCAGGGTGGCGTTGGCGGCCGGCTTGCCGTTGGCCAACGCCGTGAGCGCGGCGAGCACTTCCTCCCGGCCGGTGCCGGTGACGACGGCCCGATGCTCGAAGCAGGAGCGGGTGACGGCCAGCGAGTAGGCGATGTCCTGGGGGTCGAGGCCGGGGCGGTCCTGGAGGAACTCGGCCAGTCGCGCGGCCTGTTGCCGCAGGGCGGTCTCGGAGCGGGCGGAGATCACCCAGGGCAGGGCGGTGCCGGTGCGGCCCGGGGCGGGCGCGTCCGCCGGGGTCTGCTCGGCGGGGGTGGGCGGTGCCTGTTCGAGAATGGTGTGGACATTGGTGCCGCTGACCCCGAAGGAGGAGACGGCCGAGCGGCGGGGGCGGCCGGTGTCCGGCCAGTCGCGGGCCTCGGTCAGCAGTCGCACGGCGCCCGTGGACCAGTCCACCTCGGGGGTGGGCTCATCCACATGCAGGGTGCGCGGCAGGATGCCATGCCGCATGGCCTGCACCATCTTGATCACGCCGGCGATGCCGGAGGCTGCCTGGGTGTGGCCGAGGTTGGACTTGACGGCGCCCAGCCACAGGGGCCGGTCGGCGGGGTGTTCCTGGCCGTAGGTGGCGAGCAGTGCCTGGGCCTCGATGGGGTCGCCGAGGCGGGTGCCGGTGCCGTGTGCCTCCACGGCGTCGATCTCGTCGGCGGTCAGCCCGGCGGTGGCCAGGGCCTGGCGGATGACGCGCTGCTGGGACGGGCCGTTGGGGGCGCTCAGGCCGTTGCTGGCGCCGTCCTGGTTGACCGCTGAGCCGCGGACCAGGCCGAGGACCTGGTGTCCATTGCGCTGGGCGTCGGAGAGCCGTTCCAGCAGGACGAGGCCGACGCCTTCGCCCCAGCCGGTGCCGTCCGCGGTGGCGGAGAAGGCCTTGCAGCGTCCGTCCGCGGCCAGGCCGCGCTGGCGGGAGAACTCGACGAAGGCGCCGGGAGTGGCCATCACGGCCACACCGCCGGCCAGGGCCAGTTCGCACTCGCCGTTGCGCAGCGACTGTACGGCCAGGTGCAGGGCGACCAGCGAGGAGGAGCAGGCGGTGTCCACGGTGACCGCCGGGCCCTCCAGGCCCAGGGTGTAGGAGACCCGGCCGGAGATCACCGAGGTCTGGCTGCCGGTGAGGAAGTAGCCCTCGGAGCCGTCGCCGCTGTCGTCGGCGTCGGCGCCGTAGCCCTGGGCGCTGGCGCCGACGAAGACGCCGGCCGCGGTGCCGCGCAGGGTCTGCGGGTTGATCCGGGCACGTTCGAACGCCTCCCAG
>NZ_PHNC01000015.1 GCF_003121295.1 Streptomyces orinoci | reverse complement strand
TACCCGAGGCGGGGACCGTGCCGGCACGGCGACGGTGCCGGCGGCCCGCAGGAGTCAGGGCTTTGGTGTGTGTGATTCCAGTGCGGTGAGGAGCCGGGCGAGGACGGGGAGCGAGGCGGTGAGGGTGTCGCGGTCGTTCGCGGGCAACTCGCCGATGGCGTGGGGCCAATGCGGCCGAACTGGTGCGGTCGTAGCGGTCGAGCAGTTCGAGGGCGGCGGGGGAGGCGGTGAGGACGGCCGCGCGCTGGTCGCCCGGTGCGGGCTCGCGGTTCACCAGGCCCGCTGCCTTCATGCTTTTGACGGAGGTTGCTGACCGTGGAGGTTGCGACGCCGATCCGGCGGGCGGCGGCTTGCGGCTGAGCGGTCGTCGGCGGCGAGTGCGCGCAGGAGCTCGATCTGGGCCTCGGGGCAGGTCGGGAAGCCCCTCGGCGGCTGCGGGTCGCCCGGAGCACGGCCCGGCGTAGCGGCCCGAGCAGCCGGCTGAGCTCGGATGCGGTGTCCATGAAGTCATTTTGCCCGACAGTTCATTTTGTGACAAAATAGTTTTGTTGCAAAAATGAACTGCGCCGTCGAACCGGCGACCGAGCAGAAGGGCACCGCAGATGACCTCCGACGCCACGCACCGGACCACCGTCGCCAACCCCGTTCCCCCCGCAGGACCTGTCCGGCATCGTCGGCCACCGCCTCATCTACACCTACGCCAACGGCTGGCAGTACGAGATGTACGTGAAGAACGACCACACCATCGACTACCGCATCCACAGCGGCCATGTCGGCGGCCGCTGGGTCAAGGACCAGGAGGTCGACCTGGTCATGCTCACCCGGGGCGTCTACAAGGTCTCCTGGAACGAACCGACCGGCACATCGGTCGTGGTCAACATCATCCCCGGCGAGCGCGTCCTGCACGGGGTCATCTTCTTCCCCGACTGGGTCAAGACCCATGGCGAACGCACCGTGCTGTTCCAGAACGACCACCTCGACCAGATGCACGCCCACCGGGACGCCGGCCCCACCTACCCGCTGTACGTCGTCCCCGAGTTCGCCAAGATCACCCTCTTCGAAAACGCCGGCCAGGACAATGACGAGATCATCTCCGTCGCCCCCGGCGACCTCCCCTCCGGCTGGTCCGACCGCACCAACTAAGGACCACCCCGGGACAGCGAGCAACCTGGCACCGGACCCCAAGATCACAGCCGGATCACCCCCACCGGCATGACGAACGAACCACCCCAGGCCACCGATGGGCACTGACCAACCAGTGCGACAACCCCTGTCACATGCGCAGCCGGACAACTCCCCGCCACCCGGCCACGAGCGGACAAGCGGAACCGGCCACCAACACAGCAGTGACGGCAGCCATACCCGGCACCCCCAACAGCACCCCGGAACCTGAGCAGTCCCTCCGGCCACCGCCCGCAGAACAGACCACCACCGCTCCAGCGGAGCCCGGCACACCCCGCACTCAGCCCACCGCTCAGACCATGCCAAACGGACTGAACACGACGAACCACCAGCAACCACCAACACCCCGGCACACGACACCGGCAGTCACGCCCGACCCGCACAACACCCCCCCACCAAGACCGGACAACTTCAACAACCCAACCCGTGACCAACAACACAACCTCGACACCAGCCAGCACAAGCCAAGAGACAACAACAAACCACCCACCGGCCACGACAACCCCACCAACCCCCCGGCACAACACCTCGACACCCACGACAACCCCACCCGCCGACATGCACGTCTGTGTGGCGCAGCTAATACACCGTGCGGGTGTCGGGGCGTAGCGGAAGGTCGGGGCATACGCGGGTGCGGGGGCGGAACACGGAGCCGCGGGTATAGGTCACGCCCTCGATCGCGCCTTCCTTGCAGACCGGTCCGACGAGATTGCCGTTTTCGTCCCGGATTCCGATGCGTGTTCTCTCCGTCCACTTGGCGCGGCGCCAAGTGCCGTATACCAGGCCGCTCCGGGGGTGCTCGCCGTGTCGGCTGCGGGGCGGGGTTCGGCGGGGGGCGGGGTGTAGTCGAGAAGGTTCATGCGGTGCAGGGCTCCGGCGCGGGCGTCCGGATGCTTAGCCAGCCGCTTGGGGGCTTCGCTGAGCCGGGCTTGCCGCGCTCCTGGGCAGGCGGCGCAGGGGATTTGCGCCACTTGGCGAAGGCCAGTCGGGCAGCGTAGGAGTACAGCAGCCGCCCGGCGCTCGGGATCCGACCGGGGAGTGCGGAAGCACAGGCCGTTGACGCGCCGGCCGATGGGGAAGCACGGGTGCGAAGCACAACACCCCAGGAGCGCGCCATGACCTATCTGCCCCGACCGGTGACCGACGCCATGGCCGCCCGGGCGATGCGTATGCATCACATGCTGTGGCACACCGCACGCAACGAGTGGGCCAATTTCTCCCCCGACCAGCGGCAGGTGTTCCGCGACCATGGCTGGGACCCGCCCCGGCCGGCCCTCACGGGCGGGGATTCTCCCCGACCCGAGCTCGACAACGGGTCGGGTGAGGACTTCCTCTCTATGCACCGGCAGATAATCGCTGATGTCAATGCGATCCTTGCCCAGTTGGGGGACCCCCGTTATCCCCGCGTGGAGGGATGGCAGAGCGTCCCGGCGCCCGGAGACAGTGCATACCCGGTCCCGCCGCCCTTCGGCATTCCGGATGACCCGGGCACCACCGAGGCCGTGAACAGCGCCAAGAGCGCGGCGTCATTCCATCAAATCCGGCGCTGGCAGGCCGAGTTCACCGATCCCTCCGCGCTGCGCGGTATGACACTCGGACGCCTGGGAGCGAGCATCGAGTTCACCATCCACAACCGGATGCATCTGCGCTGGGCGGCTCCGATGCCGGCGTACCGCCCGGACGGCGACCCCTTTGACGTCGATCCCCGATGGGACCACCCCGCTTACAACTGGCTCGCCGACTTCTACTCGTCCCATGTCAACCCGGTCTTCTGGAAACTCCACGGCTGGGTGGACGCACGGATCGGCGACTGGCTGACCGCCCATGGACGAACCGGCCCCGTACCGTGGAGCTTTGACCCGCCATGGAGCGGCCCCATGCCGCGCATCCGGCAGTCGGTGACAAGCCTGGCCCTGCGGGCCCGCCCGGGGAACGCGGAGGCCGATGCGCTGGAAGCGCATCTGAGCGACCTGGAAAGCACCGTTGAGGCCCTCAAGCAGGCGGGCGTGCGCCTGCCCGCACGCTCCTTCCCGGTGATCGGTGTCTGATAAAGGCCCCCCATAAGGGACACGACCAGCGCCCTACCGCCCCGGCGCACCACGGCCGTCCGCCCGGCCCTCCGCCGTG
Organism: Streptomyces orinoci; assembly: GCF_003121295.1. Classification (GTDB taxonomy): domain Bacteria; phylum Actinomycetota; class Actinomycetes; order Streptomycetales; family Streptomycetaceae; genus Streptomyces; species Streptomyces orinoci. Next base: position 98,279 of record NZ_PHNC01000015.1, on the reverse strand, counting down.
GCCACGGCCGTGCGCACAACCGCCTGCGCCGGCAGCTCCCGCCGGGTGCGGACCGGGGAGAGGACGACGGGCAGGAAGGAGAGCGCCAGACAACAGGCGCCCGTCCAGAGCGCCATACGCACTCCGACGAACTCACCGAGCAGACCGGCCACGGCGGAGCCCACGGCGAGCGCGCCGGTGAGCATGAAACGGAAGGTCGCGTTCATGCGGCCCAGGAGCGGACCGGGGGTCAGCCGCTGACGAAGGGTGACACCCAGCACATTGTTGACGCCCGTCCTGAGTGTGGCCAGTAGCCAGCCCGCCCCGGCAAGCCAGAGCCAGGGGCCGCGGTCGACAAGCGGAATGACCAGCGCCGCCGGTGCCACCAGGAGACCGGCCAGCCCCAGCGCATGCCCGTATCCCCAGCGCCGGGCCCAGGGGGCGGCGCACCGGGCGCCGAGGAACATGCCGACGCCACCGACGGCCCAGTAGAGGCCCAGCGCGCCTGCGGGCAGCCCGAGTTCCCGGGCGAACAAGACCGGGAGCAGGGTGTTGATGATCTGCGAACCGAGGTTGGTGAGGGAGGCGGAGAACGCTAGGGCGCGCAGTTCGCTGCTGCCCAGTACATGTCGGAGCCCCTCGGCGATCTGGGTGCTCAGGCGTACCGGCCGCTGCCCGGCGCGCGGGCCGGGGCCGGGCAGCGGGTCATGCCGGATGCCGATGAGCCGCAGCGCCGACGCCAGGTGGAGAACTGCCGTACCGGCGACGGCGGTCGGCGCCGTGAGCAGTTGTACCAGTGCACCGCCCGCGCCCCGGCCGGTCACATTGCCCGCCGCCTGAAGGGTCACCACGGCCGAGTTCGCCCGGATCAGCCCGTCCCGGCCGACCAGTTGGGGCAGCACACTCTGCGAGCCCACATCGAAGAACACGGTGGCACAGCCGGCCAGCAGGACCACCACGAACAGCTGCCCAAGGGACAGCACGCCCAGTGCCGAGGCCACCGGCACCGAGGCGAAGAGGACGGCCCGCGTCAGGTCCGCGGCTATCAGCAGCCGGCGCTGTCGCATCCGGTCCACCCAGGCCCCGGCGGGTAGGCCGACCAGCAGGAAGGCGGCGGTGCTCAGGGTGGCCAGCAGCCCGACCTGGCCGGGGCTCGCGTCGAGCGTGGACACCGCGATCAGCGGTACGGCGACATAGCCGGCATTGGTGCCCAGCTGGCTGAGCACGGTGGCCGTGAAGAGGGTGCGGAAGTCAGGGCTCCGCCAAGGGTTTTCGCAGGACATGACCGGCACGCTGCCGAACGCCGGCGCCCTTACCCAATGATTTAGCCTGTGCTGAATGGTGATGCACAAGCAGCGGTCTCCTGGGCGGGGCGGTCCGCTGGCGGTGGAGTTCTCGGCGGAGGACGTGGCCCGTACCCGGTTCGCCGTGTCCCCGTTGTGGGAAGTGGTGGCCGGCGCACGTGTGTTGAAGGGAGCGGACGCCCAGGGCACCCACAACTGCTGGGCCGAGCAGGTGCGTCCCCGGATCGCCGCCGCCGGGCTGGACCTCTCGCCGCTGGCCCGGCTGCTCCCCGTGCCGGGCGGCGTTCCGGGCTTTCTGGTGCCGCCGCCCACCACTCCCCAGCCCTCGCTCGAAGTGGAACTGGCGGTGCTGCGCGCCACACCGCCGCAGGAACTGACCACGACGATCGCCGAGGCCCAGCCGGCGGTTGCCGCGCTGCGCGAGGAAGGGGAACGCGGCCTGGCCCGGCTGGCCGAGGTGACTGCCGCGTACTGGGAGGTGGCCCTCGCCCCGTACTGGCCACGCGTACTGTCCCTGTCGGAGGGCGACACCCTGCACCGGGCCAGACGCTTCGCGGAAGGCGGTGCCGCACTGCTCTTCGAGGACCTGGACCCCCAACTCTCCTGGGATACCGACACCTTGCGGCTGACCGGCCGCTGTATACACGGCACCCGTCGTCTGGACGGTCGTGGACTGCTGCTCGTCCCCTCGGCCTTTGTCTGGCCCCGCGTCTTCTCCACACTCGGCAGCGAGGAGTGGCAGCCGACCCTGCGCTACGCGCCCCGTGGTATCGGCACCCTGTGGCAGCGCCGGGACCAGCCCTGCTCCGACGCCCTGGCCGGTGTCCTCGGCCGCAGCCGCGCCCGGCTCCTCGCCGAACTGGGCACTCCCGCCTCCACCACCGAACTGGCCCGCCGTACCGGCCTGTCGCCCGGCGGCGTTTCCCAGCATCTGACGGCCCTGCGCGCGGCGGGTCTGGTGAGCGCGCACCGGACCGGGCGGGTGGTGCTCTACGCGCGGACGCGGGTGGGAGAGGGGCTGGTCGGCGGACGCGGCGAATGGTAGCGGACACGGCTGCGGCGGCGCCCCTTACGGGACGCCGCCGCAGACCGGGTCGCCGACTCTTAGACTAAGCGCTGTCGTCAGTCCTGTGACCGGTCGACGACGGGCACGGCGGTGACGGGGTTGTGGCCCGCGGCGACCAGCCGCATGACGAACCCTGCCACATCTTCAAGCTGCCGCGCGTGCTCGAGCCCGCCTATCACGGCGGGCACGCCACCGAGGTCGTGGATCAGCTCGGCGGCGATGTCGAGCGCCGCAGCGTCGTCGCCGCACATCGCCACGGTTCGCTTTGGCTGTCCTGTCTGCGTCGGCGCCAGCCAGCTCGTCCCCGCGAAGAGGTGCAGCGCCTTGACCACGTGGCAGCCCACAGCCCGCTTGGCGATGTGTTCTACCGCCGACCCGGTGGGCAGCTTGAGCAGGCCGTCGGCGTAGTCCACTGCGTTGGTGCAGTCGATCACGGCCTTGCCGGCCAGTGACCCCTCGTCGGCTCCGGCGAGAGCGAGCACATGGTCGATCCCCTCCCACGCCACCGCGACCACCACGGCGTCGCTCGCCTTGGCCACCTGCGCAGGGGCGACCGCCTCGACCGCGTCGCCGAGCCGCTCGGCGATCGCCCGGGCCTTGTCGCGTGAACGGCCTCCGACGAGGGCGTGGTGTCCACGTCGCACCCACGCCTCCGCCAGTGCCGTGGCCATCACGCCGGTGCCCAGAATTCCGATTCGCACGTTGCTCTCCCAATCCTCGAACGCCTGACACCTCGTTACGGTAGGGACCTTGGGCCTACCGATCGGTAGGCCCGCATCCGGTAGGAAGAGACGCGTGAACGACCACTGCGAACCCTTCGCCGCCGACTGTGCGGTGCGCCTGGCCGCCGAGCTGATAGCCCACACCTGGGACCCGGTGGTGCTGATGTCGCTGCGGGCGGGCAGGCGCCGCCGAATCGACCTTCTGGGCGTGATCGCCGGCGTCAGCGACAAGGTCCTCACCCAGACTCTGCGCCGGCTGCACGCCAACGGCCTGATCGTACGGATCAGCACGCCGGGCGACCGCGCCGTGGCGTACGAGCTGTCCGAGTTGGGCAGCAGCCTCTCTGACGGACCACTGGCCGCCCTCGGCCAGTGGGCGATCGATCACGCCGATCAGATCCTTGCCGCCCAAGAGCACCACAGCACCGGCATCAGCAACCGAGCGGCGGTCAGATAAGAGTGTGCTCATGGGCGGTGGGTCGTCCACGCCGGGCGGATCAGGCTACGGACGATGGTGGTGATGGTGGTGGTGGTGTCGGCGAGGTCAAAGTAGGCGTTGATGACCGCAGTTCGGCTTCGTCGCAGCGGGCGAGCCGGTGGAAGGCGTTCTGCCAGGCGTGGGTGCGCTCGATGTGCCACCGCTGGTTGGCCTGGATCGGCGCCTTCGGACCAACACCCGCCCCTGCATATCGGCGGCCCGAAAGCCTGTCCCGGTTCCCAACGCGGCCCCAGGTTTCTCCGCCATCACCCACCTCCTCATTTCAATGCCTGGTGTCCCGCTCCTTGTGTCTGGGACCGGTTGCCCCTGGGCACGCGGGACCGGTCCCCGGGCTCGCCAGCCCCCGACTCATCGGCTCGTCCGCCGACCCCCCACTGGTCGTCATGGCTGCGTCATGGCACCCCGAATAGGCTCACCTCCGCATCGCCGCCCTGCCCCCCGCCTCCCGGCCCAAAAGCGCGCAGGACGGAATGCGAAGACCCATCTACCGGCGCGTCGGGGTCGCGCCGCGGGCCCTGGGCCTGGACGATTTCGCGCTCAAGAAGGGACACGTGTCTGCGCACGTCATCGTGAACCAGGTACCCGCCGTTCTCTCGAAGCCTCGTCGCGCGTACCAGTCCGGCGGGTTGACACCAGCCACGTGGACACGCACCAGCACCCGGCCGGGCCGGGGTCGGGACGGGTCACCTCCTCGAACGGGCGGACGCACTCGCCGCCACGGCGCCGCCCGAGCAGGCACTGGGTGAATGGCTCTACGAGTTCACTCGGCGCCGGTGCCTACCAGGGCCTGCCGGCAACCCTGATGGCCACGCTGAACGACCCACAATCGCCACTGCACCACGGCTGCCTGGCGATACGCCGGGCCGGTGGCCGGCTGCTCGAGGCGGCCCAGGGAACAGGGAGGATCCGGCCGGACGTGGCGCCCATGGACCTGTTCGCACTGGCCAACACCCTCAGCTGAATCGCCGGCCAGGCCCCGACGCTTGCCGAGCGCCGGGAACATCTCTTCCGCCCGGTGATGGATGGGCTGAGCCCGCGTCCGACTTGAGGTCTGACCAACAGCTCGGGCTCCTGGCGCTACACGAGTCACATTTCCCCGGCCGCCATCCCCATGAGCTGTTTCCAACCTGAAGTCGCAGGTCATGGAGCTGGCGTGAGGACGTAATGGGGCGCTCTCGCTGGTGGCAGTGTTGATTGTCTCGCTGCGATCGTCCGCCGCTACGGCGAACTGACGGATCGCCTGATCGGTTCGACCCCGTACGCCGGCCGCAGCATGCGAAGGCCATCCGGCGCCTGACGGCGGCTCATGGCCGCTGCGGACCCCGGAACGGGAGCGTCTGCCGGTACACCACGCTGGTGGTGGTGCTGCCCAGGCCGGCCAGCTCGTCCATCAGCACCTCCAGGTGCTCCATCGACGTCGCCGCCACCTTGAGGGTGTAGCAGTCGTCGCCGGTGGTGCGCAGGCACTCCAGGATCTCGCGCCGCTCGGCGAGCAGCCGGTGCAGCGGCTGGTGGCGGTTTCCGGGGTACTTCAGCCGCACCAGTGCCAGCACTGGGTAACCGACCTTCGCCAGGTCCACCGACGCGTAATAGCCGGTGATCACGCCCAGCGACTCCAGCGCGCGCACCCGCTCGGTGGTGGCCGAGGCGCTGAGGCTCACCCGCCGGCCCAGCTCGCTCAACGAGATCCGGGCCTCCTGCTGCAACTGGGCGATGATGGCCCAGTCGGTATCGTCGAGGGTCGCAATATTCACGGTCATGACGCGAGACTACCGGCAGATCCACGGCGGAACGACGCTCATGCCGGGAAGATCATGTTCCTCTGGCCGTGATCACCGGGATAGCCTCAAACCATGCAACTGGGCGTGAACGTACCGAACTTCGGACCCGGCACCGATCCGGGCGTACTGCGCGACTGGGCGCGGGTCACCGAGGGGCTCGGATTCGACCTGCTGATGGTCTCCGACCACCTGGTGATCACGCCGGATGTGGCCGAGCGCTACCCTGAGCCGTTCTACGAACCCTTCACCACGCTCTCTTGGCTGGCCGGCCTGACCACCCGGGTGCGGCTGGGCACCACCGTCCTGGTGCTGCCGTACCGGCACCCGCTGGCGGTGGCCCGGATGGCCGCCAACCTGCAGCAGCTGAGCGGCGGCCGGTTCGTCCTCGGGGTGGGCGTCGGCTGGGCCCGGCGGGAGTACGACGCGCTCGGCGTGCCGTTCGGCGCACGCGGGCGGCTCACCGACGAGTATCTGGGCGTGCTGCGCGAGGCGCTGCCCACCGGGTACGAGCGGATCCCGGTCTGGATCGGCGGCAGCAGCGCGGCGGCACTGCGGCGCGCCGCCGAGTTCGGCGACGCCTGGCATCCGCTGCGGCTGACGCTCGGTGCGATGAGCGGCGTGCTGGCGGAGCACCGGCTGCCCGGTTTCGCGCCCCGGATCGCGCTGCGGCTGACCGATGCGCCGATTACCGACCCCGACCGGCCCGCCGGGGTCGGCACGCTGGAGCAGGTCCTCGCCGACCTCGAGCAACTGCGGGCGCTCGGCGCGGACTCCGTCGTCTTCGACCCCTACCACGGCGACCCCGAGGAGACCCGCCGGCCGCAGCCGGCCTGGCGGGACCTCGCCGCTGTCGCCGCCCACTGGAGGACCCGACCGTGATCACCACCGCCGACCAGGCCCTGCTGCGCCGCGCCATCGGCCTGGCCACCCGCGCCGTCACCCTCGGCGACGCGCCGTTCGGCTCGCTGCTCGCCGGGCCCGACGGCACCGTGCTGGCCGAGGACCACAACACGGTGCGCCGCGACAACGACATCACCGCCCACCCCGAGCTGAAGCTCGCCCGCTGGGCCGCCCGCGAGCTCGACCCGGCGACGGCCGCCCGCACCACCATGTACACCAGCTGCCAGCCGTGCGGCATGTGCGCCGGCGCCCTGGTCCGCTCCGGTCTCGGCCGGGTGGTGTACGCGCTGGCGACCGAGCAGCTGGTGGAGCTGCACCCGGCCGCCGGGGACTGGCCGGTGGTCGCGCAGGACGGCCCGGACCTGTTCGAGGAGGCCCGGGCGCCGATCGACGCCTACTACGCCTGACCAAAGGGCGCGAACGGGTCAGCGCCACCGGGCGACGGCGATGCAGGCCACCACCAGGGCCGCCGCCAGCCGTCCGCCGTGAGTGCGCGGGGAACCCCGGCGATCTTCACGCGCGTCTGCGGCGTGGACATTGCGCCGCCGAACAGGACCGCATCGCTCAGGTCGGCGGCCACCCCCGGCAGGCGGTGGACAGCGTGCGGCCTGGGCCGGCGGGCGCCAGGGCCATCACGGTCCCGATGGCTGGAAGCTCCTGTCGATGAACCGCCCGGTAGGTGTCGGCGGCGGGCCGGGCCTTTGCCAGGGGGAGCATCCCGATGTGCGGGCCGTCCACGGGATGAGGAACGGGAATTTCGAGCTGATGGAATGCACCCCGGCTGGCCAGATCCTCCTCCATCGCAAGCAGCGCCTGCAGCTGCGCGTCCCGGTGCCGCAGGACCTTGAGACCCTGCCGGCCGCCGTCGAAGCAGCTCTCAGGGCCTACGGCTCCGGGCGCCTCGCGCTCAAGAAGCAGTACGCCCCCGTCAACTGGGGCTGGCAGGACACTTCCGGGCAGGTCGTGCACCTCTGAGGGCACGAGCCCGCCCGTCCGCGCGTGCTTCCAGGGAAGGCCGGCGCGGTACTGCTGCTGACGAATCGACATGACCGAGGGGACCCTCCTGTGACTGTGACCGTTGCCCGCCACCTTCAGCCCCGGCCGGATGGGCAGGCGTTCGCCGCCCGGCTGAGCGAGCGGGTGAACCGACGCGTCGACGGGCTCGAAGAGTCCTCCAGCATGATCGACTTTGCGTTCAGCACCGCCCTCCTCGCGCTCCAGGCCCACTGCGCGGCCGACCCGGAGGGGGCCCGGCTGGAGACCTGGAAGGCTGCGGTTACGGCGATGCAGCTCGGCTCGGCGCTGTTCGCCGTGACCGGCGCGAGCGAGGGCACGGTCGAGTGCTTCATCAATGGCCGGCCCCGCGCCGTCCCGGCGGTCGGCCCGCAGCCGTACGCAGACGCAGACCACTGGCTGTCCGCCTTCTGGCTGGCCCTCGTCTGCCGTGAACGGGAGCGGATGACGCAGCTGTGCGAGATCCCGCTGGACCGGCTGCGCTCCCCGGACGGTGTGTACGACGAGTACGTCTACCACTGGATCGACGTCCAGCAGACCTACCAGCTGCGTCGGCCCGGCTTGGTCGACAAGCTCATCGCCACGATCGCGGACGCGAGCCCCGAGGCCGCCGCCGTGACCCCGCCCGGCGTGCTGGACGGGCTGATGTACCCGCCGATCCACCTCTTCTACCTGGTCGTGCGGGAGCGTGAGGAGGAGTTCGCCCCGGCCCTCGGCGAGGCGCTCGACCTCCACAAGTCGTACTGGTCGGCGGAGGAATGGGCTGCCAAGCCGGACGGTGCGCTCGCGCTGGGGCCGCTCGCAATGGCGTGCCTGGCGTTCGACCGGGAGTTCCCGGTCGACGTGGAGTCGCCCTACATCCCGAAGTACCTTCTCTCCGGCGGCTGGCTGGGCGAGTTCCCGGCGTAGACACCCGGCGCCGGGTGTGCGCCCGGGGAAGCAGTGCTCAGTCGCTGGTGCCGAGCCCGGACCGGCCGAACTGGATGATCGGTTCCGTGCTCAGGTGGTCTTGCCATGTCCCGAAGGGAACGCGCACGGCCGCGAAGTCGGCGACCCGGTTTTCGACGACCAGGCCGCACCAGCCGCCTCGCTCCAGCATCAGGAGCAGCGGCTCATAGGGGTCGGGGAGTTCGGGCAGCGAGACCGTTGTCGTGTCGAGCAGGGTGGCCCAGTCCAGCGCGGCGCGGCACAGCGCCTTCGCCCGCACGTCTGCGAGGTTGGCCTCCAGGAACGCATCGAGCCGTGCGGCGAGTTCCGCGTCCACCTGGACCGTGGGGGCGACGGCCGCGGCCAGGTCGACGACGGGCCACTCACCGGCGGGCTGGTAGACCTTCGTCCAGAGTGCCGAGCGGCGCAGGTGCTCGCGGAACAGGCGCGAGCGCGACGTGGCATGGGTGAAGGCAATGTCGTCGTCCCGCCAGTCGACGGCGGTGAGGCGCTCGACCACTGCCCGGGCCTGCGGTGTCGTCAGGGTCCGCGTGACGCGCTTGATGAAGGCGTCGGCCTCGGCCCTGATGATCTCGGCGTGGTCATCGTCGTTGTGCCCGAGGTAGTAGAGGCGCAGGTACTCGGTGGACTCCCAGCGCAGGTTGCGGGTGAAGGCCTCGTCGACGTCGATGCCGTCGACTGTGCTGCGGCGCACGATCCCGTAGGGATTCTCCCGGGAGCTCGTACTCGATTCGTCGAACCGGGCGTAGTAGATGAAGCCGCTGAGGACCTCGACCTCGGCGCCGCGCTTGGCGAGCCAGCGCTGGAGGGCGAGGCCGTCGAGTTCCTGCTCGGTGCCGCCGGTGACGATGGTGACGGGGCCGAAGAGGGTGCCGGTCAGGCCGCGGAGCACGGTGCGATCGTCGACGAGGACGGTGAACGAGGTGTTCGCCGTGGTGGCGCCGGAGAGGTCGGCGCCGCGCAGGTCGGCCTGGAGGAGGGTGGCGTTGGTGAGGTCGGCGCGGCGCAACGTCGCGCGGGGCGGCGTTGACCTCTGCCAGGGAGGCCGAGATCAGGTCGGCGTCGTCCAGGCAGGCGGAGCGCAGCGTGGCCTGGTCCAGCGTGGCCTTCACCAGGCTGGCGCCGGCGAGGTTCGCGAAGTCCAGGTCCGCCTTCTCCAGGTGGGCGCGCCAGAGCTCGGCGCCGGCCAGCGAGAGGCCCGTGAGTACGGCGTCGGTGAACCACGCTCCGGTGAAGTCCCCGCCCGACAGGTCGGCCCCGCGCAGGTCGAGGTCGACGGCCTCCAGCGCCTCGTGGCCCGGGGCCGCCGCCCAGGCGCCGAGCCGGTCGGCCGCCTTCCGGTCCCGGGGCAGGCTCTTGGGACACCACGTGTCGGGGATGCCGGACGTCACGATCTCCCCGATTCCGTCGGTGAGGTCCGGCCCGACCCCGTCGATCAGCTCCGGGGCCTCGAGACCGTACCCCTCGGCCACACCGAAGTAGGTCCGTTCGCCGGGTTCGGCCTCGACGCCGAGCAGCCCGTTAAGCTCCTGGAGCGCGGCCGCGAGCCGGGGCGCGTTGTTCGCATGGACGGCCGGATGCGGCCGGCCGTGGAAGTCGTACTTGCCCCAGACGTCGTGGTGGACGGACAGCTCTGCGTACGGACCCAGGTTGCCGGGCGACACCATGAGTTCCACCAGCCGGTACTCCCTGCGGCGGCGGCCGCCCACGTCGATCCACTCGCCGTCCCCGAACACGGTGATCGCGCCCATCTCCGCCTGCGCATGGCCGGCCGGCCGGCAGGCCCGCATCTCCTCCGCCAGCGTCGGCTCCTCCAGCGAACGCGACACGAGGCTGAGCCGGCTGTGGATGCCGAGACCGCCCTTGCCGACCTGGAACCAGTGCCATTCGAGGGCGCCCGGTTCCAGCAGGCCGTGCCTGCGCAGCACACCGGACATCTGCGCCGCGACCGCCAGCACCGACTCCAGGCCCGCCTCACGAACGCCTTCGAGATCCCAGGTCCATGAGGCGCACTCTCTCGGCGCGCGCATCAGAAACGACACAGGAACTCCTTACAGCTTGAACGATCCGGTCGGCCACCGCTGCGCCCACCACATGGCGGTGGGCGCGTACCGGGGGGTGCTGGAGGCCGCCTCGCAGCACGAAGGCTCGGCCGGGACGGGAGCTGCCCGTCCCGTAGCTGCTCCTCGGCGGCTTCGCACACTGCGGACACGGCCGATCCCCGGTGGTCATTCACCGATCGTAGGGGGAGGCGCATCCCGTTCGTCCTTGGGCTGCGTGGTGTGCGATCGGCTGGTCCCGGGACCTGATTCCGAACGGGCTGATTGAGCACCACCGAAGCGGCCACGCCCGGCACGGCTGCACTCACTGCGCCGCCTCGGCGGGAGAAGGGCGGGGACGACTGAGGGACGGGATCAGGGCCGGAGGGTCTTGACGAGGCGGGTGACGCCTTCGGGTTCGTCGTGGGGGACGGGCCGGTAGCCCTCGCTCCCGTAGAGCGCGAGGTTGGCCGTGGTGCGGGCGCCGGTGAACAGGACGGCGCTGGTGCAGTCCGGGGCGGCGGCGGATTCGGCTGTGCGGAGCAGCCAGCGGCCCAGGCCCTGGCCGCGCAGGTCGGCGGCGACGCAAAGACGGCCGACGTGCCAGTCGGTGCCCACGCGCCGGGCCCGGACCATGCCCGGGAAGCGGCCGTTGCGCCGGAGTCCGGTGGTGTGCCAGGCGGCGAGCCAGTCGCGGACCTGCTGCGGCGACTCGTGCAGGGCGGGGACGTCCAGGGTGTCGTTGGCGAGGGTCTCGTCCACCCAGCAGCAGCGCTGCAGCACAGTGGCCTCGGGCGCGTCCTCCGGGGTCAGGGGCCGCAGGTACGAGCCGGTCGCGGGGGCCGGGCGGCGTTCCGGGCTGGCCGGCCTCGTGCAGGCGGCGCAGGGCGTGGGCCACCCGGGCCAGCTCGTCGGGGATCCCGTGAGCCGCCGAGGTGAGTGCCGGGGCGGGGCGGACCCGGCCGTCCTCCCCCGAGTCGCCGAGGCGTATCGCGACCGTGGCGCCGAGCGGGACCATGCGCAGCGTGGCCATGACCTGCCTCGCGTGCTGGACGGCCCGGGTACCGGCGGAGGTGTTGCCGTAGCTGACGAAGCCGACCGGTTTCCAGGCCCACTCCCGGTAGAGGTGGTCGAGCGCGTTCATCAGCACCGCCGGCATCCCGTGGTTGCACTCCGGGGTCACCACGATGAAGCCGTCCGCGGCGTCCGCGATCGCACTCCAGCGCCGGGTGTGCTCGTGCCGGTACGCGCCGGCCGACGGGTGCTCCTCCTTGTCGAGGAACGGCAGGGCGAGGTCGCCGAGGGCCACGGGCACCAGCTCGACGCCGAGTTCCGCGGCGCGGGGCGCGAGCGCTCCGAGCAACGCACGCCGGGTGCCGCTCGCGCCCGTCCTGACCCACCGGACCGCACGCCGAGTGCTGCGGGCGCCATGGCACGACTCGCCACCGCCGCCTTCACTGAGCAACCCTGGCGCATCCACGAAATCACCGAGGACTTCTCGGTAGAGGATGTCTGGCGCTTTCGCACACCCGGAGCCGGCCCCGACGACTTCCCTGTGGTGGCCGAGGCCATCCGCGCTGCCGGCGGCATCAGGAACCAGCCCGCACTGGCAAGGCTCCTGTTCGCGGCACGATGGAGGTTCGGCGCGTTGCTGGGTTGGGACGCCCCGTCCGAGAGTATCGGGTCACGGGTTGCCTCGTTTCGCGACCGCCTGCCCGCGGACCTCCGCGACGCTCCGCGCGGATGGGACGAAGACGCCATGCCCCTCAAAGCCGTCTACGAGCTCCGCGACGAATCCGCTCGGGAACTGGCGAACAAGACCGTACACACAGTCATGCACCTCGGCTGGGCCCCAGGCAGCACCGGCGACCACGAGCTGCGGATGACCGTCCTGGTCAAGGCCAACGGACGCTTCGGTCGGCTGTACATGTCGCGGCCTCGCGGGCGTTGCCGAGGGCGATCAGCAGAGGGTCTTCGCGCTGGTCGTCGTGCCGCGCTTCCAGGGCGAACGCGTCGTCGGCCCAGGCCTGTTCGGCCTCCGCGAGAGCGTCGGAGTAGCACTCCTCCTAGTGATCATCAACGGATTTGTCAGTGCACCGCCTCATGCAGCGTCGTCAACGACGGCAGCCGGTCCCGGCCCAGAGAGGAAAGCACCTGATCGGCGTGCTCGGTCATCCAGCGTGCAACGCCTTCACGTTCCCGCCCAACTCCCCCAGCCGGGCCCACAACGCATCCGTGAACGCGAACCCAGCCCGCCGCGGTGCGGGTCCCCACCCGGCCCGACTCCTTCGCCACCGCCAGCCAACGCCACATCGTCCGCACATTGACCCCCGCCATCTGGGCAGCGATCCGGACATGCACCGTCTGAAGCGTCCCTGCCTCATCCAGCGCGAGAAGACGGCGCACCACCACAGACCGCGTCAAGGCCCGCTCCCGCGCCCCGGAGGCCACCACCGATCTCTCGGCTCCCACCGGGAGCGTCGGCACCGGCAGCGACGGCGGGGACTGCGAATCAGGAGTCCTGCCGGCCAGCCCACACCCCAGTCCTGATCAAGAACAACGGCGAGTCAGCTGGATACACTCGAAAACAAGCCTCTGACCAGCGGCAATAGCGAACTGCAACCGGAGCACTGAGGGCTGCCCCGTCGCCGTTGACCATCCCCCAGGCGGAGGGGTCTTCTCCTGCTTCCTCCCCTCGTGACGAGGGGGATTCCTACGGCCCGCGCCGTAGGCCTTTCCGCTTCGTCGCCGGCTGCCTGCCAGAGTGCAGGAGTGCAGTACACCGCGGCGGCAACTGCACAAGAGCCTGGTCCTGTTGGAGCTGTGCACCCCCGAGCGGGGGCCGGCAGGGAACCGGTCACGAAGCGTCATGACCAGCTCTACCGCGAGGCGCGGGACACGGACCGGGGCAACGCCTGGTAGCGGGGAGTCGCGACAGGCCTGACAGCGGACCGTCGGTGAATCCGGCGGTCCGCTTCTGCATGCCCTGGGCTTTTTATTAACGAATCGAGCACATATGGAGCACTCAATACCGGTTGCGTTGATTCCGCACCGTCGGTGCGAGTAACTCGTCCGCTTTTGCGGGCTCGCTGACCAAATGGATCGCCAAGTAGTCCCACAAAAGGTCAAGTTGGCTGCCGGGGGACTTGATCAACTTGCTTGCCGGGGTTCAGGAAGGGTGCATAGGGTCCCTCACGATCAGCCCAATGCTGTTGGCATACCTGCTGGTTCGTAACGAACGGACCAGCAACGGGGAGGGGTTTGCCATGCATTTTTTGAGGTCTTCCATGGCAGTGAGCGCCGCGCTCGCGCATGGAATCCGACCGATGGGCTGACCTCCTTACCGGACCGTCGTGGGCGACTCGCTGTCTCCGACATCGCCTTGACGGACCATCACACGCCGTAGTCAGCGGCGTGTGGTCCTACGAAACTCGGAGATCTCCTTGAGACTTCGCAAGCGAGCCCGCAGAGCGCGGGTGACTGTGGTGACGGCGGCTGCCGTGGCCACGGTCGCCGGGCTGTTGCAGGGCACCATGGCCTGGGCCGGGCAGGCGGGCGCCGCCGGCGTCCGGACCCCGGCGCCCGGCCCGGGCGGACCCAATATGGTGGCGCCCAAGGACCGGGGCAAGGCCCTGGGCAAGGGCTGGAAGAAGTCGAACGACCGGGCGTGGACGACTGCTGGTGATGCCACGGGTTTCCATGTGCTGGTGGCCGATGCCAACGCCGGTTATACGTGGCGGACAGCGGCGACGCTGTCGGAGCCGGGGCTGGAGACCGATCAGTGGATCGGCAACGCCTGTGTGACCGGTTCGGGCAAGCGTGCCGTGGTGGTGTATGCCCCGAGGGCATTCACCAACCGTGAGTATCTGTTTGACCGTGGTGCGTTCACGGCGGTGGTGGATCTGGGATCCGGCAAGGTGACCAAGCTGCCGCTGAACGCAAGCCTCGCGTACTTCAACCCCGGTTGCGGTGCGGGGGAGACGGCAGTGGTCACGCAGGCCAACACCGATGGCAAGAGCGAGCAGACGCAGCTGCAGACCATTGACGCCGCCACCGGCAAGATCGTCTCCACGGGTACGGTCGATGGTCAGGCGACGTCGGCGGTTCCGGTGGGCCGGGATGTGATCGCCGCTGCCGGGTCGCACCTGATCAAGGTGAATCCTTCCGGCAAAGCCGATGTGGTGACCGCGACCCACGGTACGGCGATGCGGCTGCACCCGGACGCCGACGGGAACGTGGCGTTCCTGGAGCCGGCCAAGGGCGGCAAGGTCAACGTCCAGCACCTGGAGGGCAAGAAGGTCAAGACGCTGGCCTCCGGGAAGCTCGGCCAGGTCGGCCTGGCGCAGGGTGCGTACGGCAAGGTGTTCGTCACCGGGCAGTCGAAGGAGTCCGACGAGGAAATGCCCTCGACGGTGCGCCGGGTGACGCAGGCGCCGGCGCAGGCGGAGCTGTCCACGGACGGCAAGCTGGCCATCGCCCAGGCCACCCCGCACCACCTCGCGGACAAGGTCGCCAACCCCTTGGAGCGCGCCAGGACTTCCGTCGCGGAGCCGGTGGAGATCAAGGCCACGGCGACCAATACCAAGAAGGACTTGGCCTTCGCCGTCGCGACGGAGCAGACCCCGGCGCAGGCCAGCACGGGTGGTAAGCCGTCCCCGCTGCTGCCGTTCATCGCGGGCGGCAAGAGCACCGTCAAGAAGGCGCTGGCCGTGTCCGGGGCCAAGGCGGCCGACGCGTCAGGCGACCCCTCCACCAACCCCGTTGATGACGACCGTTACTGCTCCGTTGCGCGCAATGACGTCAACACGCAGGTCTACCAGCCCACCCCCAACCAGGTGGAGTGGGCGGCCGATATGGCCATCCGTGGCCAGTTGACCTCCGGATACGCCAACCGGCCCTCCAACTGGCACAACTCGGGCCTGGCATCCTGGACGCCGCAGGGCATGTTCCCGCCGCACGACCTCGTGACCGGCAAGGGCGGCCGGGTCCCGGCACAGGTCCTGCTGGGCATCCTGGCCCAGGAGTCCAACCTGTGGCAGGCCAGCTCGCACGCCGAGCCGGGCGAATACGGCAACCCGCTGATCGGCAACTTCTACGGCACTTCCATCTACCCCAGCCAGACCGGCTATGACCCCAAGCGCATCTGGAAGATCAACTGGGATCATGCCGACTGTGGTTACGGCATCGGTCAGGCCACCGACGGCATGCGCATCGCCGGGCACCCCAAGGAGCACGAGGTGCTCCTGCCGCCGGACCAGCAGCGCGCCGTCGCCGTGGACTACGCCACCGGCATCGCCTACTCCGTGCGAATCCTCCAGGACAAGTGGAACGAACTGCACAGCGGTAGCACGCAGATCAAGCTGAACGACGATGACCCGTCCCATCCGGAGAACTGGTTCGCCGCCGTCTGGGACTACAACGCGGGCCTCAATGTGCAGGGCAGCAACCCGGATCTGCCGGACGCCTGGGGGCTGGGGTGGGCCAACAACCCTGCCAACCCCAAGTACCCTGCCGACCGCAACCCGTTCCTCGACAACAACCACTACGCGGATGCCGCCAAGCCGCAGAACTGGTCCTACGAGGAGAAGGTGATGGGCTGGGGCGCGTATCCCATCGACGCCGGCCACTCGTGGGACGACAACGGCAACATCAACAAGGGCAATACGCACGGATTCTCGGCCGCATGGTGGCGGACGCCCTCGTTCCGCTCGGCCGCGATCAAGCCGCCGCTCGGCACGTTCTGCGACAGCAGCAACGGCTGCGACCCGGTCAATCCCCCGGTGTGCCACACCGTCGCCTGCTACAACACCCACTGGTTCCACCACGACACCACCTGGCAGAACTGCGGCGCCGCGCCGAACCCCATGGACCCCTCCTCCCAGGGCCGGCAGTGCGGCAACGAGTACCTCACCTACAAGACGCTCCGTGGAGAGCCGGGTGACGCTCACCCGAAGCTCGGCCCCTGCGACTCCGGCGCGCTGCCCAACGGCACCGTCCTTGTGGACGACGAACCCGACGACGCACCGCAGAACCGCTGCGCCTCCCGCAACTGGTCCAGCAACGGTTCGTTCTCCTGGCAGTTCGGCAAGGACGACGAGAACCACTACGAGGCCAAGGAGGACCTCCACCAGATAGGTGGCGGTTTCGGCGGCCACTACTGGTTCTCCCACGCGCGTCAGCCCAACGACTGGGACAACTACCTGACGACCAACGGCACCTGGACGCCCAAGCTCAGCGATCATGTCTACAAGATCCAGGCGTTCATCCCGTACCCCTCGCACACCACCAAGAGCGCGCACTACGAGGTCACGACCGCGAACGGCAAGGTCCGTGAGAAGATCATCGACCAGTCGAAGGCCAACAACGACTGGGTGACCGTCGGCTACTTCCAGCTCGGTTCCAACGCCAAGGTCTCCCTCTCCAACGTCACCAGCGACTCCACCTCCGGTGACCTGGACGTCGCATACGACGCGCTTGCCTTCGTGCCGGTGAACGGCAAGTACGAGCACCACACATTCGACGCAGTGGCGATCTTCGACGAGAACCAGGACCTCGGCACTGACACCCCGTGGTTCTTCAAGACGCCGTTGCGGACCATGACCACGCTGAAGAACTGGGCCGTCGAGCGCAGCCATGGCGGTCCCGACTGGACGGGAAACAACAGCTACACCCGCGGTATCACGGACGTCGGTGAGTGCCCGACCGGTCCGCCGGGCCCTTCCTGTGTCGGTCACAACACCTACGCGGCGGCGAAGGACTGGTACGACGAAGTGGTCGCCGCCGGCGACTCGCCCACCAACCACCCGGCCGGCCACTCGGAGGCCGAGTGGATGGGCTACGCCGTGCCGCGGCCGGGCGACACCATCGACCCGGACAACTCCTTCACCGACGACACCAAGCACAAAATCAAGACGCATATCGACGCCGCATACCTGATAGGTGACGACGGAAAGGTCGTGCCCGGCTCCGAGGACGTCTCGGTGCGAGCCCGGACCGGCAGCACCCATCTGCCGGGCTTCATGCTCACGTTTATGAAGGCGCTCCAGCAGGATTACGGCATCGCGCCGCCGAACCTGGCCTACGACGAGATGGACGCCAACGTATACAGCGGAAACCGCACGCACGTGGACGGTCTCGCCAATGGCAGCACGCCCGGCCAGGCATACATCCCCAATGTGACCGGACCCCGGATCACCCCCGGGGGAGACTGCCTCGAGACGCGTTCGATCAGCGGTGGCACCATCGGCTACCGGCCGTTGGTCGCGCAGAAGAGTGTCCAGGACTCGGCGGCCGCATGGAGCAAAGCGGTGAAGGCGGCGGCCGACTCCGGGCATATGCCCCAGGAAGTCGCCACCCTGGCGGGTGACATCAAGAGCATGTTCTTCAACCCTCCGAACGCTCTCGGCGGTTCGCTCGGTGTCGACGGATCGCTGTTCAACGCTGCCCCGCCCATCTGGCAGAACGTGAGCCTCGCCTTCTGCGCGAACGGCAAGCTGAAGTCGACCCAGACGGCATCCAACTCCGACTCCAACCCGTCGGATGGGCTCGTCTACCAAAGCTATATGCCGGACCTCTACCTCTTCGAGGACGGCAAGGCGATCGACAACGCGGGCAACCCGTCCTCCGGGCCGGTCCGCAAGGGCGACTTCCGCAAGTTCTCAGGTCTGCCGGACGGCGGGCCCAACGCGTACGACAAGTGCGACACCGCGGCCCGTGGCAGTGGCGGAAACCCGTGGAACATCACGGCCATCCCCTTGCTCGCGGACCCCAACGAGCGGCCGAAGTTCGGCCAGTACTGTGACAACAAGCAGTTCTACGACAGGACGTACACGCCCTGATCGGCTGACTTGGCACAACGAGCACAAGGCCGCTGTCCCGCGTTCGGCGCGGGGCAGCGGCCCTCGCGCGACTATGGAGAGGAGCCGGGGTGTCCCAGCTCAGCATGGTCCTGTCCTATTTCTCCGCCCGTGGCCTGACCGCGGCCGTTGTGCCGTTGCTGTTCCCGCTCGCGGTGACCCTGCCGGCCGGCCTGCCCACGGGGCAGGTGGCGCTCGCCTCCACCATCGGAATTCTTCCGGCCGCGTTCGCGGGCCTGATGGGGAGCTGGATACTCTCCCGGCGCAACCGCCTGCGTTATGCGGCGATCACGGCGTGTGTCTCCACCTCCCTGTTCGGTTGCCTGGTCGTCGGATCCGTCTACTACGGATGGTTGTTCGGGATCCTCCTCGTCCTCGCCTTCGGCTTTCTCGGCCTGGTGAGCCTGTGGGGCACCTGGGCTCTGGCCCGGGACAAGTGGTGGGGTGCGCTGATCGCGTCCCTGCCACTGTGCCTGATCGCCGCCATCGGGACCCGGTACTCCATGACCGGAGGCGCTGCCGAGCGCCTGGTGAGCCTGATCGGATGGGCCTGCCTGGCTGCCGCGATCGCGGTGTGCGCCATGACGTTCCTCGCCCCCCGGGACGAATGCGGCCGGCACTGATGGGGCCACCGCGTGGCAGCGGCCCCTGCTGTCAACGCAGCTCCTGCGTCCAGCACTTCGCACTGCCGCCCCCTTCAGCAGCTCGCCCAGATCCATGCCGACCGGCTCGGAGCCCCGCTTGTGCAGCGGCTCGAAGAGCCCCACCGCGGCCTGGGGCAGCAGCACATGGCGGCCGTCGCTGACCGCGTTGAGGCCGGGTGCTGCCGCGTCTTCCCCGACCGCGATCAGTGCGTCGGGGAGGAGCCGCCTTCAGCACGGCCCGGGCGAAGTCGCCCTCGTCGATGTGCTCCGGCTTGTGCACCTCGGGCGTACCCGTGGACCCAAAACCACTTCAGGTGCACCGGCAGCATCGGCCACGCGCCCGGGGCGAGCGAAGCGGGCGCCGAGAACCCGGCCGCCGACGAACCGTGGCGCCATTGGCCGCGTAGACCATGTCCGGCAGTTCGGGACAGGTTCGAGCTCCTCAACCGTGTGGACGCGGTAGCGGTCGCGGAGACCCTCCCACTGCGCCAGGGCGAACAGCAGGCCGACGGGCTTGTCCTGACCCATCCAGGGGTTAATCGAGCAGCTGATCTTCGCCGCCAGGACTCCACCCGCCCGAACCGCCCCGCGTGACCGCTGCCGGGCAGCGGGCGTCGGGGACGGTGCTGGCGCGGCGGCCACATGAATCCGGTGTCACGAGACCAAGCTCATGGTGGTGGATCCGGTCTCTATCGTCCTGGCCGGTTTCGTGCTACGGGGCCGCTTCGGCCCCCAGTCCTTCATCAGCTGACCAGGGCGGAGCCTGGCAGGAGAGTTGGTGAAACGGCAGAGCGGGCCTGCGACCCCCGGTGCAGGCCCGCTGCCGTCCCACTGCGTCAGTCGCAGGAGGTCGCGGTCCGCCTGGCATCGACGAGCACATGGCCCGCCGAGTCCTTCATGATGGCGTAGACGTCACCGCAGCCGCCCCTGTCCTGGTAGACGGGGCCCGCGTACTCGCTGAACCAGCCCTCGTCCGACTTACACGGGGTGTCCGTGTAGTTGGAGCAGAGCTTGACCTTCATGTACTTCTTCGAGCCCGTGTTGTTGTCGAAGATTGCGCAGGTGGGCGTGTCACTGCCGCCGCCCGAGTCCCTGATGTAGGTGAACAGAGTGCCAAAACGACGGTTGTCGGGCAGCTGCTCGGCGTTGTAGAGGTTCCAGCCCGAGCCGCAGACGTTGCTGGTACGAGCCACGGCCTTGATGTCCGCCTTGGCAATCGCGCGGGTGGCGGCACTCGCCTTCGGGCTGAAGTGGATCGTCTCGGCTGCCTGCGCCTGCGGCGCCGCCAGGCCGAGCGCGCCGAGTGCGGCAACCGCGGAAAAAGCAGACAGCACACGCTTCTTGGTGGTCAACATAGGAATCCCCCGTGCTGCGAATGATCGGTGAACACGAAGGACACTAGATCAACTGTGCGCAAGGAAGCTTCCCTTCCGGTCACGGCCCAGAAGATATGGCGAAGCCATTGCTTCCGTTTTGGAGTCAGCGCGGGGCCGCCTCCATGTCCTTCGTCAAGCCTGAGCCGGCCATGCGACGGCTGTCCCGGGCAGGCGGGGCCCGCAGAAGATGCCGTCGCCCGGCATCGGCCGTCGCAGGTGCGCGAGGCGCGGTCGTGCAGGGCGGCGAAAGCGGAGAGGAACACGGCCCGTTGGGGCTGCCGGTCTCCGGTCCGTGATGCGTGTTCGCCGCGCATGGAGGGCCCGGAGGACTTCGCCGCCGGGGCAAGGCAGGCATAAGAGGTGAGACGGGCGGCGGTCCAGCAGTTCGCCGATCTTGGCTTCCAGGGCCCGGCGTTGCTCGTGGACAGCGGCCAGCGACCGCGCCAGCGACGGCACGATCACGTCGAGCGTGCTGGTGCCGGGGGGTGACGACTGCCTGCTCGTCGAACGCGTCGGAGATGTCGTCCACCAGGCGTCCGGCCATGCACGGGCCTTTGGGCCGCAGGAGGTTCACCAGCTGACGTCGTCCGGCCTTGCGCAGGGCCTGCGGAAAACCGAACCGATCCAGCAGCAAGGTCACGGCCTCGTGGTCCAGGCGAGGGCCCAGAACGCGTTCAAGGGAGGGGGAACCGGGGAGCAGGCCCCGGCAGCCTGTTGCCGGTGCGGGTGGCCCACCGGCCAGGTCCTGGTCGAAGCCGACGAGCATCGTGAGCTGGGCGGCGGTCTCGTCGGCGAGGTCGAGGGCGCGCAGGGTGTGGGGCATAGTGCGGGCGGCGTCTGGGATGACGCGGGCTGTCGCGGGCGTCTGTATTGGCCTCGCCGGGTAGAGATCGCGATCCGCCGCATGGCCAGTCCGAGCAGGTAGGCGGCATGGCAGCCCGCGTCCCGGGCCACGGTCAGCGGCAGGGCGCCGATCGAGGCCGGCTGGCCGGGACGGCCGCCGGCCATGCACGTCGAAGGCGGTGGGCCTTCTGGTCGTCCGGCTCCGGGATCGTCGCCTTGATACCGCGTTGCCGCAGGTACGCGCGGTTGGTTGGCAGGGCTGGAGTACGTCGTGTCACCGCGGGCCCGCTCCGGGCGGGTGCGCAGGCGTCCGGCACCGGTCCGGGCAAGGCGCAGGGCCTGCATGAGTGGGATGAGCATGGGGCTGTCCCCGCGCTGGCCGGGCGAGGCAGCAGCTATGTCACGCTTTGGCGCCGGCCATGCCACTGGTGACGACGATCGCGGCCACGTCGCCGGTCTTGGTTCGGCCCAACCAGACGACGCCGCCTGACTGCGCCGTAAACGTCACCAGATCGGCAAGGTGACCGGCCCCCCGGGATGAGGAGGGCGTGACTTGCCGGTTGGTGCGTGCATGCTGCGCCCGGTTCGCCGAGCTCACCGGCCAGTTGATCCCACCAGGAGGGGGTCCCGGCCTGCCAGGTGCACACGAGGCCGGCCCACCACGCGCAGGCTCAGTTCCCCGCAGCGCCCGTACGGGCGCGTGGGCACGCTCCGGGAATGTCGTCAGCAGTTCACGGATCGGCCCTGCCCCGCCCGTGAAAGGCCTCTCCCGGAGCCCTTGGCCCCTGGCCTGGGCCATTCCCCGCGACAGCAGACGCAGAGCGCGCTGATGGCGGCGACCGGGGCGGCAAACTCCTGGGCACTGACGGTCTCCGGGTGATCGCACATGAAATGCCTGCCGTGAGGCTGTGCCCCCTCCCAGGTGAGCGACGTAAAAGGAAACCCTGCAGGGCAGTTGGCGGCACACCGTGCCCAACTTCCAGTAGCAGGGCCCGGATTCGCCAGCGACGGCAGCTGATACCAGGCCAGTCATCGGGCGGGGGCGGAGCCGGGCGGTTTGAGGGTCTATCGAGGTCTGGGGTTGCTGGAATGGTCAAGGGCCGTGGTGGTGGCTGCCGTGCTGACTGCACCTTGCCGCGCTCCCATGCACCGCAGACGCGTAGGGACGCGTGTATGGACTGATCACGGCACGGGCAGCTCATACGGTGACGTTCCCTGACGAAAAGGCAGCCATGAACAGGCTTCACCGCGAGTTGCCTTCGAAGCCAAGACGCCACAGCGCGGGAATGCCTTTGAAACCCATGCGAAAACAGCCCCGCGGGGCGGGGGCCTACCGGGCGCTCGCCGCAGCCCAGTGCCCACTACCAAAAACCAGGCCACAAACCAGCACACCCTCGCCCTACGACTCCGGCTCCACAACGGTCCACAGCAGGCCCAAAGCCCTTACACACCCGGTCAATACTCCCCCGCACCCCAGGAACCACGGCCCACCCCCGTCCGGGATACAGCCCTTCAACCACCGGAACCCTCCCCGTCACAGCAACCCCGCCATGGCCGGCCGACCATCATCGATGACAGACGGATGCGGCAGCAGACCGTAGACGCCGCGGACACGCGCACCGCCCGCGTACAACCCGAGAACCTGCCACACCCTGCCCGCCGCCGTTGACCGTAGCCGTCGGGGGGCACAGCCCCGATCACCGCCCACCGCCCCTCTGGCCAACACACCACCCACGGCAGGCGGTTGGGGGGCATCATGAACCCGCCCAGGACCGGTGAAGGGAGAACCCCGGTGACGAAGAAGGCGCATGCTCCCCTGTCGCAGAGCGAGAAGTTGCTGTTCTCCGGCGCACTGCGGCATGACAAGGCATGGGCTCAGTACGAGAACCCGCTGCTGCGGATGAGCTTTTGGGCCATGGCCCGCCAGTTCCCGGCCATGCTCGCGATGATCGGCCGCACCGCCTGGCGCGAGGACCCCCGGGCCCTGGTGGTGCTGGCGGCGGCCCAACTGGTCTCCGGCGCCATGTCCGCCTTCCTGCTGGTGGCCACCAACCAGGTCCTGGTGCACCTCTTCGCCAGCGGCCCGACACCGGAAAAGCTGCGCGAGTCGCTGCCGGCGCTCCTGGCCGGCGGCGCCTCCTCAGCCGGCTCCGTGCTGCTGGGATGCCTGATCGTCAAGGTCGAAGGCCGCCTCTACCCGAAGATCGAACTCTCCTGCCGGACCGCGTACTACACCATGATGACGCGCGTGGAGATGGCCGCCATGGAGGACAAGGACATCCACCGCCAGCTCGCCCTCGGCCAGTACGGCACCGACTCCGTACGGCGCATGCTGTCCAACTCGGTATGGATCATCAGCGGATTGATGAGCCTGGCAGCCGCCGCCACGGTCCTGGCCTGCCTCCACCCGCTGCTACCGGCCGCCCTCGCCCTGATCGCCGCACCCCGCTGGTGGGGCGCGGTGGTGGTGATGCGCCGCGCCTACGCCTCCCAGCACGCCTGGATCGACCACCGCCGCGCCACCGATGTGCTGCTCTACCCGATCACCCGCGCCGACGCCACCCCGGAACTGCGTGTCCACGGCGCCGGCCGGCTGCTCATCCGCGCCCAGGAGGACATGGGCCGCACTGCGGCAGCGGAAAAGGCCCGCCTGGCCGGCGCCGAAGCGAAAACGGAACTCACCGCAGCGGCCATGTCCGGCACCGCCCGCATCACCGCCTACGCACTGCTGTGGTGGCTGCTCACCAGCGGCGGCATGCCTCTGGCCGCCGCCGGAACGGCCGTTCTCGCCATCCGCAACGCCACCGGATACCTCAACCAGATCGTCACCCAGCTCAACCACATGTGCGAGGAATCGCTGTATCTGACGGACATGGACAACTCCATCAAGCTCGGCGCCCGCCACGCCATCCCCGACAACGGCGCCACAGTCAAGGGTGCGGGCGTCGATGTCGTCCTCGCGGACGTGACCTTCCGCTACCCGGGGGCCACCCGCGACGCCCTGCGCGGCGTCTCCCTGACCATCCCCCAGGGCAAAGTCGTCGCCCTGGTCGGGGAGAACGGCTCCGGCAAGACCACACTGGCCCATCTGGTGGCCGGCCTCTACCTGCCGACCAGCGGCAAGGTCTTCCACAACCGGGTCGAGATCCATGACGCCGACCGCAACAGCGTCTTCGACAAGGTCGCCCTGCTCCCCCAGGACGTCGGCAGCTGGCCGATGACCGTACGCGCCAACATCCACATCGGCGACCCCGCCCGCCCCATGCACCAGGAAAAAATCGAGGCAGCCGCCGAGCAGGCCGGAATCCGCCAGGTGGTGGAAGAACTGCCGCACGCCTGGGACTCCATCGCGCTCAAAGGCTTCGAGCGGGGCGTACGCCTGTCAGGCGGCCAATGGCAGCGCATCGGAATCGCACGAGCCGTCTACCGCCGGCGGGACCTGCTGATCGTGGACGAACCCACCGCCGCCCTCGACCCCAAGGCCGAAATCGACATGTTCGACTCCCTGCGGTCGTTCACCGACGACGGCACCACCACCGTCCTGCTCATCACCCAC
Source organism: Streptomyces orinoci (assembly GCF_003121295.1). Lineage (GTDB taxonomy): Bacteria > Actinomycetota > Actinomycetes > Streptomycetales > Streptomycetaceae > Streptomyces > Streptomyces orinoci. The sequence goes on along the minus strand of NZ_PHNC01000015.1, from coordinate 73,752 downwards.
CGGCTCGCCGCCACCGCCACCGCAGACCTGATCCACGTGCTCCACGACGGCCGGCTCGTGGAATCCGGCACCCACACCGAACTGATGGCCCTCGACAAAGGCCGCTACCGGGAGCTGTACCAACTCCAGGCCGCCCAGTACAACCCGCCCCTGCCCGGACCCCGCAAGGAAGAGACGGTATAAACGGCAGCCACCAGGCCCCACGGCCTCCGCGCCACGCACACCCGCTCGCACGCGTTCACGCACCCCGGCCCGCCCCCTCGCGGCCAAGGCCGGGAAGACGCCACACTGGCCGCCCACCGCCTCCCGCCCATTCCGGGAGCGGGCCATATCCGGCGCACTCCACGCGAGGGGCTGCCCTGTCCGCCTGCAGCCGTCGGCTGTCGATGAACGTACTGGTCCTGGATCCCGGAACCGTCTGCGTAGAAGCGAGGGCGTCATGACCGCAACTGACGCCCTGCGCACATACCTTGATCGAATCCGTGTCATGAGTGACCAAGCATGAGGTATGAAGAGGGGCGGAAGTCACCCGCCTGACATAGGAGTTCGCATGAGTGAGCTGTCCATACCGGCCGACCGAATCGCCGTCATCGAGGCCGTTGACGCCATCTTCGACACGGTCGATGCCAAGGACTGGGACGCCGTTGAGCGGCTGTTCACCCCTGAGGTGCGGGTTGACTTCACCAGCCTGGCCGGGGGTGAGCCGGCGCAGATCACCAATGTGCAGCTGGTTGACGGCTGGCGGGTGGGGCTGCATGCCAAGAAGCAGAGCTTTCACCTCGTCAGCCACTACCGGGTACGCATCGAAGGCGACCGGGCCGACGTCCATGTGAAGGGCTACGCCTACAACGTCCTCAGCGCCGACCTGGGCGGCGGGATGTGGGAAGTGTGGGGCACCTACGAGATCCCGTTCCGGCGGACCGCCGACGGCTGGCAGGCCTCCGGCCTCACCTTCACCGCGCTGCACAGCCGCGGCGACGAGGCCGTGCGCAGCCACACCCTGGACTGACGGGCCCACGTGTCCGAGCAGTCATACGTTCCGGAGGAGCGGCCGGCCGCCACACCCACCGCCGGTGATCCGGCGTGGGGTACGGGGATGGTGGCGGCCCGCCGGGTGTCCACCCTGGAGTGCTTCTTCGACCTGGTCTTCGTCTTCACCATCACCCAGCTGACCGTGCTGCTCGTTGACGACCTGTCGTGGGCCCGGGCCGGACGAGTCCTGCTGATCTTCGCGGTGCTGTTCTGGATGTACGGCGGCTACGCCTACCTGACCAACCAGGTGCCGCCGGAGACAACGGCTCGGCGGGTGCTGCTGGTTGCCGCCATGTGCGGCTTCCTCACCTGCGCCCTGGCCGTGCCGAATGTCTTCGGTCCGGACGGTGTGGCGTTCGGGCTGGGGTTCTTGTCCGTCAACGTGGTGCACAGCGTGCTGTACGCGCTGATCCACCGGCAGTACGTACTGAGCTTCGCGTTGACCAATACGGCGGCGGCCGGCTGTGTCACCGTCGCCGGGTGGGCGGGAGGGGGCCCGGCCGCCGACGGGCTGTGGCTGGCAGCGGTCGTACTGCAGAACGTCACTCCGCTGATCTCCCACCGCATCACCGGCGACTACACGGGAGGCCGGGCCCGCGTCAGCGAGAACCTCGGTGCTCTGGAACCGGCGCACTTCGTGGAACGTCACGGCCTGCTGCTGCTCATCGCCTTCGGCGAGTCGGTGGTCGCCATCGGCGCCGGTGCGTCGGCCACACCACTGGACTGGTCGCTGCTCACCGACGCCGCCCTGGCGCTGGCGCTGGCCGCCGCACTGTGGTGGACGTACTTCGTCCGCGACGAGGCGGCGGCCGAGGCCGCCCTGCATCGCGCCAGCGGCGCCGACCGGTTCCGGATGGGGCTGACGGCCTACTACTACAGCTTCATCCCCATGCTGCTGGGCGTGGCGATCCTGGCCGCCGGGGTGAAGAAATCCATCGGTCAGCTGGCCCACCATCTGCCACCGGCACCGGCGGTGGCACTGGCCGGAGGCGTGGCGCTGTTCCTGGCGGGAAACGTCGCCTTCCGTGCGAGTCTGGGCATCCGGCCCCGGCGCCACCGGATCGCGGCCGCCGCGGCGGTACTGGGCACGGTTCCGCTGGGCACCTGGGCCAATGCCTTGGCCCAGTTCCTCGGTCTGGTCCTCGTCCTGGTCGCCATGCTGATCGTCGAAGACCGAACGGCACAGTGAGCATGGGGGGTTGTTGGTGAGGGGTGCCCATCCCCTCCCCCGGACTCCCCTGGCCGTCATTGGATGCCAAGGTGACGCGGCTCTGACCGGGGGTCTTGCCTCACTGCGGGGAGTACGGCGTTACCGTCCGCCTCACTCGGTGAACGCCGGCCAGAGATCTCCGGCTCTGGCCCGGAGGCTCGGGAGGCAAGACCGATTGTCAGTGGTGGGTGAGAGGGTTGAAGCATCGAGCCGGAACGAGGGGGAACGGTCATGCCCGGAAAGCAGAACTACATCAATCACGTTGCTCTGGTGCTGGATGCCAGCTCATCCATGGCGCATCTGAGCCGCAAGGTCGTCGAAGTCGCCGACCAGCAGATTGCTTATCTCGCCCGCCGATCGGCGGAGTTGGACCAGGAGACCAGGGTGACGGTGTACGTCTTCGCCGACCAGGCGGAGTGCGTCATCTATGACAAGGACGTGCTGCGCATGCCGTCCCTGGAGCAGCTGTACCGGGCCGGTGGCATGACGGCCCTGCTGGCGGCAACGCTGAAGTCGCAACGGGAGATGGCGCAGACGGCCCAACTGTACGGCGATCACAGTTTCCTGACGTTCGTTCTGACCGATGGGCAGGAGAACGCGAGTCATCGCTGCCCGGACTCTCCTACCGGGGATCCGCGTGAAATGGTCGAGGCCGTCAGCAAGTTGATCGAGTCCCAGGAGGACAACTGGACGCTGGCCGTCCTTGTGCCGGATCAGATGGGCAAGCGCGAGGCCATGCGATGCGGTTTCCCGAAGGACAATATCGCCGTCTGGGATGCCACAAGCACTCAGGGGCTGGAGGAGGCCGGGCACGTCATCCAGCAGGCGACCGAGAAGTTCATGATCGGCCGCTCCCAGGGCATCCGAGGTTCCCGCACGGTGTTCTCCACGGGTGCGGAGGCGGTCAACAAGGACACCATCAGGGCGGCCGGGCTCAGCCCGGTGGATCCGTCGGAGTACGAGCTGATACCGGTGGCCCGTGCAGTGGCGATCCGCGAGTGGGTCATCGAATCCGGGCACACCTACCGCACCGGCGGTGCGTTCTACCAGCTGAGCAAGTCGGAGAAGATCCAGGCCCGGAAGCAGATAGCGGTGCTGGAAAGGAAGACGGACCGCATCTATACGGGGCCTCAGGCCCGAAGCCTGCTCGGCCTGCCGGACGCGGAAGTCCGCGTCCGGCCGGACCACAACGACGACTTCACCATCTTTGTGCAGAGCACCAGCGTTAACCGGAAACTGGTACCGCACACACGGCTGCTGCTGATGCGCTGATATTTTGCGTGACTCGCTTTCCGGGTCCGGCTCCGGGAACGCGGCGAGTTGGGCTGCCGGTCCGGGCGACCATGGAGGCGGGGCTGATGCGAGAACGCGCGAGGATGTTGAATGAGCTGGCGCAGGGTTTGCGTCCGCTTTCGGAGGGCCTGGACTGGTTCGAGGGTCTTGCAGATGACGAACAGTCCCTTGCGCTGCGGGAACTCGCCCAGTTCTGTGTGCAGGCGCGGGCCGTCAGCGATGACGGCCCGGAGGCCATCCGCCGGTCCGGGATCCGGCCGACGCACACCCCGGCCGTACTGATCATGCGCGGAGGGATCGGGCATCAGCTGGGAAAGATCGCCGGGTTGGAGCCCGTCCATGAGCGTACCAAGGCCTTCCGGCTGCTGGTCGCGGTCTTGAGTATTGCGGACGCACGGCGCCGGGCTCGGTACTGCGCCAATGGATGCGGCCATCAATGGCACCGGCTGGCTTCCGGCGGGGAACGGGGAACGGCCACCGCCTCGCGCGATGGCCGCGAGTCCATGTACCGGCTCAGCGGAGAGTGAGCGCTTCGAGGAGCCAGAGGGCGGTGGCCAGTGCCAGTGCGGCCGCGATGGTCGTGCAGAGCAGGCGTCGCCGCAGGGCCTGGTATCGGGCGACGTACTCGGCCCGCAGTTCCAGGCAGCGCAGTTGCACCCGCTGCCAGTCGCGGCACGCCGCCGACAGCCGGTCTTCGACGTAGCAGGAGACGACACCGGCGCCGGCAGGCGAACCCGGCGAGCAGCGCGATGGCGAACATCAGCAGCATGATCACGCCATGCATGGTGAACGCCTGGTTGAACTGCTCGGTCGACATGATCTGCAGGCCCGGCCGGGCGAGTTCGGCCCGCATCGCCAGGGCCAGCAGCCCGCCGAGGGCGAAGAAGCCGAAGGACGTCACCATGTACACGGTGCCGATCTTCTTGTGGTCGGTGGTGGTGATCCAGTCCACGATCACCGAGCCGATGCCGCGGGGCTCCGGCGTCTGCGGCTCTGCCGTCAGCGGCGCCTGCCCTGTCTGAGCAACCACCCGTTCACGCCCTTCCCGGCACAACCTAATCCATGAACGCCGGGTTTGCGCATTCCGGCAGCCGGCCACCGCGACCGGGCACCATTGATACCGGGCCACCGCGGCTCGACCGCCCCTCTGCCGCCATCCGTGGGCCTGGCCCAAATCGCCGGCACCGGAGCCTTCGGCCGTCCATGCGGTTCAGTTGCCCGGCCGCTCGTCTCCGGGGTGCGGAGGTGCCGCTTCGTCCTGGCTCTCCGGCCTGCGGCCAGGGGGAACAACCGCTCCATTGACCCATGTCGTTCGAGCCCGATTCCGGCTAAGGTCATCCTCGTTCCGCGAGTGGCTCAAGATGCCGCGGAGCCGTATCGGCAGCAATCAGACAAACGGGGGTCAATTTTCGCATGTCCACGTTCCGTTCCATACCTCGCCTGCTGACTCTGGCCGCGCTTCCGGCCGTTCTGGTGGCGGGCACCATCACCAACGCCTCGGCCGCGCCTTCCGACCACAACCCTGGTCCCAAGCCGTCGTTCGGCCTCGCCGCGGCCGGCTACCGTGACATCACCGGCCTCAGCGCGGACACTGCCGGGGCCAAGGCCCTGAAGACGCAGGGGTTCGGCGTCCGGACCTCCCCGTCCGGGCAGACGGCGGTCGTGGACAGTTCCATGGCCGACGAGGGGATCATCACCGCGGCGAACCCGTCCTTCGTCGACATTTCCTGGAAGGCGTACGCCAAGGGCGCCCGGTACACGGTGGTCCGCGACGACCGGGCCATCGCGACCCTGGCGCCCGGCGTGTCCGGCTTCCGCGACACGGCCATCGCCCGGGGCGCGACCTACCAGTACCGCATCGTCCCGGAGCTGGCCGGGGACCACTCCAAGGCCCACACCTGGGGCATGCGGGTCACCGTGCCGGCGCCCGGCAAGGGCGAGTCCGACATTGCCGCCATGCGCAAAAACGCCCTTGCGCGGGCGGGCGCGGCGAGCGTCGCCGGCACCACCACCGTCACCTGGAACACCTTCATACCGCAGAGCCGGATCGACGCGCCGCTCGCCGGATGTGACTATGGGCGGGGGTTCCAGTTCGCCGGTGACGGACACTCCAGCTTCGACTGGCGGAACCCCAATTACCGCACGTCTCTCAATGCGGTCATCAACTGGCGGCGTGGTTCCGTGGACGGCTACAAGAACGTCCACCCGAGCCATGTGTATGTGAAGAAGACCGGAAGGCTGGTCGCCACCAAGACCGCCACCGACAAGTACATGGTGGCGAAGAAGATGGGTTCCGGCTCCAACTATGTGGATGTGCGCCTGGTCACGCACGCCACCAACCCCTTCTGCAACGGGCTGGGCGGCGTCAAGGGCGCCATTGACGGTGCCATCCAGATGCACCTGACCACGAGCGGAAACTGGGAGATCCGCTCGGGCACCCACCGGCTGATGCCGAACCACTACATCTACATTTACGACGGCGGGCGGGTCACCAATGTCTACACCCGCTCCTACGCCAACGCGCTCTGCCTGATCGGCTCCGCCACCTGCCCGGAGGCCGATCTGACCGGCTACTACGGCAAGTTCAGCTAGATCGCACCGTGAATTAGGCGCCTCCGGGTCCGGCCCCGGAGGCGCCTAATTCAATTTTTCAATGGAACATCCTGCGCCAGGCGTAAGCACCGAAGACAAAGACCAGGGCCACGTACCCCGACAGCAGGGACCAGAGGGCCATCAGTCCGAAGGCGAAACCATCACCCCAGGTCGAACTGACCACCGCCACCAGGAGAAAGGCCAGCGACGCGAAGAGGCCGCCGGCCAGCGGCCATTGAGCGGCCCGCAGCCGGTACCTGCGTCCGAATACCGCGATCAGCCCGGCGGATCCGAGGAGTTGGAGTAGCGGGACGAGGGCCTGGCGGCTGAGGAAGAGGGTCCGCGCATTCTGCGTCACAACATCGCGGCCACCGCCCAGCCAGGCCCAGCCCAGGGTCAGCAGACAGGCGAGCAGCCACGGCAGCACGGCGACGGAAAGGAGCAGGAAAGCCTGCTTCGTCTTGAACACGGCTGTGCTCCCCCATGGGACGCGGGCACGGGATGTGGATTCAGGGTAGTGGCAGGTACGTCCGCTAAAGGGTGCGGGCCCAACCTCGCGCGGCGTCGTCGCCCTGCTCGCCGAGTGCTTGCCCGTGACGGAGGACCTGGGGGCATGACCCAGGTAAGCATGCTGGCGCCGGGCCTGCCCGGCGTCGGACACTGACCGTCCCTTCAAGTCCGCACAGCAGAACCGCGTTCGGGGCGGATGCTCGATCCCGGAGACGCGTTCGCAACTGCCGCAGTAAATGCCGGATTTACTGCGGCAGTGCCGGAAGGATGGGGCAGCGTGACGATCGAACCGGCGACCGAAGGCGGGAGCGGAGGCGCACTTCGGTTGCCGCACACTCGGGTCGTGCCCCTGTCCACCCCGCCGTCGTCGTACACCACGACGGTCGAGCGGTACCTCACCGGCGCGGGCATCGCGAAGTCCTCCGCCCGGATCTACCGGAACTCGTTGACGACCTGGGGCTGAATGCTCGTCGGCGCACCGGCGCCAACCGGACCGCCCACCGAGGCACGAAGCCGCGCGTCTTCCCCGTCACTGCGATCGACGACCCCGCGCTGCCGGAGGTGCTCGCCGAGCTGGCGGCGACGCGGGCGGACGAGACGGACGCCGGCACCGTCAACCGGGAGCTGTCCATCGCCCGCAAGGCGATCGGCTGGTGGCAGCGCCAGGGCTGGATCGAGCACGATCCCACGGTCGGCATCGAGCGGCGGCCGGCACCGCCCGACCGTACCAAGGCTCTCGTGGAAAACCAGACCACCGCTCTCTGGCGCCTCGACGTCGCACTGCGGGAGAAGACGCAGTGGAAGATGCTCTACAAGTCCGTCGCCCGGGCCGACGAGTTGCTGTGCTCAATGAGGGAAGACCTCTACCCGCAGGAAAAGCGCGGGAGGGTCACCGCCAAGGGCCGCGCGACCGAGTGGATTCACTGGCAGTCCGGCACCGCCCCAGCTGCTGCCTCGCCTCATCACCCGCCGCACCCACAGCCCGCTGTTCCTCACCGACCGCAAGGCCCCGGCCGGAACACCGACGCCCGACGTGTGCCCGGAGACCGGCCGGGCCCGGCTCTCCTACCGCCGCGCTGAGGAGATTTTCGAGGAGAACACCCGACCGCTGGCCAAGCCCCTCGCCTCACCCGACGACATCGAATGCCTGGACGGCTGGACGCTTCAACGGTGGAGCCGGGTACGGCAACTCCCGCAATGCCTCATGGACGACGGCCATGAGCGTGGTCGGTCAGATGTTTTCGGTAGCCGGGTGAGGCTTGGTGTCGTCCGTGAAGTCGGCGACGGCCCGGTGGAGCTGTTCGAGGAACTGGGTCAGGGACGGGGCTGCCGGCTCGAAGTCGTCGGACCATGACGCTGTAGTGGATCGGTGAACCTGCTCGGTCTGATCAAGAGCGAAGAGGATGCCGCCGCCGTCGCTGCCGAAAACGATGCCGGTGCGGTGGTCGGTGAGGCGAACCCGTCCATATTCGGTCAGGTGGTCGAGCACCAGGTCAGGCGAGTGGATGAAGTATCCGTGATCGATGTCGGGCAGTTGCAATTCGGCGATCGAGGAGTAGAAGGCGACCAGGGCAGCGGGGACGGCGGCGCCTTGCAGCCGCGCGGCCGCAGCCCGGCTTTGCTGGTCGGCGACGACAACCTTGTTGCCACCGGGCGGGTAGCCGTAGACGGTCTCGAAGCGGGCGAGGGTCTGCTCAAGCATGGCGTTGATCTCTCGTTGCCAGGTGGTGAGCCAGTTGGTTGAGAGGTTCGGGGCAGGCATCGGTGCCCTGTTCTGTGTCGTGAGCGATGGCGTTGGTGAGCGGAGCTGAGCGGCGGCTGATCTTTGGTGCATAGGCGCCTGGTCTCCCGCGGCGGCTGGCTGCCACTTGACGGCCGGCAACGTTGATACGGATGCCGAGGCGCGGGCGAGGATCGCGGCGGACAACCCGGTAGCGAGCTGGAATGGGGCAGTTGAGCGGGTCGCCGGGAGTCGGATGCCGGGCTTGCGGAGCCGTTCGCCCAAGGCCCAGGCACTGATCGGGCGCCAGGCCGGCTGCCGGGCAAGAGCCGGCGAGAGTCGAGACGGCCCCTCGCCGATCCGGCTTGACCGGCCAGGCGGCCTTGCCCGGCCGGGGCCTAGCAGTAACCGTCCACCCTGGTGGCGGCTGGAGCGAGGCTGGGCCAGGAATGCCCTGCTCTGTCGGAGGCAGCAGACCGTAGGAGGTCAAGAAGAGTGCACCCAGGGTAGCCCCGAAAGCTCGCGTAGCTCCCGCGGTAGTAGCAGTTCCAGTAGCTCACGACCCGCCGTTGAATGCTCGCGAAGTAGGCCGGGTTGTCCACGATGAACTGCCCGTAAGCGAGGTTGCCGCAGGTGCCGGGCGTGGCGAGATCACGGAGCTCATCGCAGATGACGACCAGGATTTCCAAGACGTACTCGCCGGCCAGCTGCACGACGAAGGGGACGACCCAGGGATCCGTGGAACCAACGACCTCCTCCAGATGGCGCTGTCTGACCACCCCGTCGCAGTGCCTTGAGTACAGGCAGTGCAGCAGCTGCCGTTGGCGCGACGAAAGCGACGCCACCACGTCAGTTGGCGGTTCGTCGTTGCAGAGGCGTCCGGGGACCAAGACCTGCTGGCCTTCTACAACAACTGAGAACGAGGCATGCGGCTGAAGCCGAGAGTCAGGGATCACCGCCAGGACTGCCTCGGCATCGCTTGCGAGCTCCGCTGGGAACGCCGTGATCAATGGATTACTGCTGTGGGAAAGCGGCTGCACAGGCCGAGCATAAGCGGAGCCCCCGGCCAGGTAGCCGGCATTAATGGCCCCACAGCCACTCACCCGAGGGCAGCCGGGCGGATCCTCCCGCGACGCTTGGCGAACGGAGTGCTCAGCAGCCGCAGGCCGGACGCCGTGGGTACCCGGTCTCGTCGGCCCCTTTGAACTCGCCCGGATCGATGGTTTCCCCTCCGAAGGCTCTTCCGGCTCACCAATCGAGGGAGGCACGGGCGGATGGCTGGCCGCTGCGGCCGCCACGGCCAGGTTTGTTGCCTGCCTTGATTTTCCACACGGTGCGCCTGGCGCATCCGAGCTCGCGCCCAGCTCGGCGGCCCGATAGTGCTGGCCTGGGTAGCGCGCGCATCCACTTGACGGCCTGTTGGCAAGGGGTCAGATGATGGCCACCTCATCAACGGCACGGGCGACATGGGGCCGCTGGCGCCCGGCGAGCTCGACCACCGCGCGGGTTCATCAACTCGCCGCTCTGTTGCAGGTTCTTGGCCAGCAGGTCGCCCAACGTCGGCCCATCAACGGGCTCGGCGAACAGCACCCCGCCCAGGCGCCCGGCGACCCGGCAGACCCTGGCTCCAGCCTGCTGGACGATGGCCAGGCCCCTGACCTCCCGCTCCAGCAGGGCCCCGTCGAACCCTGGCCTGGCTCCACGGCTTCAAACGCCTCCGCATCCGCTGGGAACGACAAGCCGACGCCCACGAAGCCTTCCTCCGCTTCGCCTGCCGCCTCATCACCCTCAGGCAGATCAACTCATTCTGTCAGGGGCTGTAAATCTCCTCTTCCACCCCCGTGTTGAAACCGACAGACTGCATGCCACAGGCAATTTCATTGCGTCGACTCTCCCAAAGGATCAGTTCATGGCATGCAGCAGAAGTCCCGGTTTACGGCGGTTGCCCGGCCCCCGTAGCAGACGGCTATTCGTTGCCGCCCTGACCGGGGCACTCATCGTCGGCGGCGCAGCGCTGCCCGCCCCCGCTTCCGCGACAATTCACCAGGCCGCGAAGGGGTCTGCCAGGGGCAGCGTCGTATGTACGGGGCAGCCGTCACCGGCCACGGCGCGGCCCAACGGCCAGGCGGGCCAGGCGACATCGATCGACGGCACGCCCTGTGCGACGACCGCGTCGGCACCCGTCGCCGCGCGGAAGCCACCGCGCGGCGGTGCGGCATGCACGGCCCATATATCGGGGGCCGGGCTCCGTTGCTACAAGACCTATCGCGAGGCGATCACCGCCGTCTCGGCGGGTCGGATCAAGGACGCCCCGATCAACGCCCATGCGGCGGTCACCGACGCCGCGTTCCTGGCGGAGATGGACCGGGCGTCGGTGACCGCCAACAATTCGGTGATTCTCTCCACCGAGTACAAGGACCGGGACTTCGGTGGCGAAAGCCTCACCATCTACGATGATTCCGGGTGCACCGAGAGCAACTCGAAGCACTACTACGGTGAGTTTCCCAGCGGCTGGGACAACACCATCACCTCCTTCAAAACCTTCGGCACCTGCCAGGAGAAGCACTTCTCCGAGCCCAACTCGAAGGGGGATTCGGTCGGCTGGGACGTCGGAGCGCACGACTACATCGGCGATGCCATGAACGACCGGACCAGGTCGGTCCAGTACAGCTATGCCGAAGTGCCGACCAACGCCCAGCTCCTCCAGGACTGCGGCAAGGCCACCGACAGCTGTGACTTCCACCCGGCCAATGACCGCACCACCAGCTACACCGGGCAGCACGAGGTCACCCGCGCCTTCAACTGCAGCAGCAAGGACCAGATCCAGAAACTCACCTGGAGCGACACCCAGTCGGGGTCGAACTCCGTCTCCACCGAGATCAGTGTCACCGCCGGTATGGACTTCCTGGAGAAGTTCGAGGTCTCGTTCAAAACGACCTATTCCCATGAGTGGGCATGGCAGAAGACGGTCACCAACGAGACCGATCTCACCGTGCCCGCCGGCCAGGTCGGCATGGTGTACCACTCGACCGCGCTCCAATCCGCCGGCGGTGAGTACGAACTGCACTACGGCTCCAAGCACTGGGGTCATTACATCTGGTATGTGACGGACTTCAAGGGCACGGGGCCGATTCCCGACGACGCCGGGGTGACGACCTGGAAGGCGCGCCCCATGACCGGCGACGAGCGGGCCTCACAGTGCGGGGACAGCCCGGCCCCCGGCAGCAAACACCTCATGGTGATGGGCGACTCGATCAGCCAGGGCATGGAGGACGACTACACCTGGCGCTACCGGCTGTGGGACCACCTCAGGCGGCAGGGCCTCGGCGTCGACTTCGTCGGTCCGCATATCGGCACCACCACCATTCCCCGTAAGGAATCCACCAGTCGTGGCCCCGTCTTCGACGGTGGATATCACGGGCGCATGCTCTTCAACAGCAACCACGACGCCCAATGGGGCTGGCAAGCCGCCCAGGCGAAATCGACCGCCTATGACACGGTCAACGCCTACCACCCGGACTACCTGCTCCTCGAACTCGGCTTCAACGACCTCGGGTGGTTTGTCTCCGGTCCCAGTGGTCTCGGCAAGGACATGAGCACCATCATCAGCGAGGCGCGCCGGGCCAATCCGGACATCACCATCCTGGTGGCCAACGTCGTGCAGCGAACCCCGCTGGGCAACCGGCCGGACCTGCCCGGACTCATCAGCGACTACGACAACGGCCTTGGCTCGCTGCTGTCCTCGCTGGACACTGCGCGGTCGCCGGTCCGGCTGGTCGACATCGCCAGGGCGTACGACGCGGCCGTCGACAGCTACGACGGGCTGCACCCCAATGAACGCGGCGAGTTCCGCATCGCCGCCCAGTTCGCGGAGGCGCTCAAGTCCGTAGGGGTCGGCAAGCTGAGCATGCCGCTCCCCACCACCGATATCCGCAAGTCGCTCTCGCCGCCGTCGTGGGTCACCGCGAGGACCACGGACGGCGGGATCGATGTCTCCTGGGAACACGTCTACGGGGCCGGCGGCTATGTGTTCTGGCAGCGTGATGTCACCGCCAACGGGGAGTGGGTCAAGACGCCGTACACCATCGCGGCGGACAGCCATCTCGTCAACTGGCTTCAAAATGGGCACACTTACGAGTTCATGGTGCAGACCGCACGAGGGGATATCGCTGCCAGCGCTCCCTCACCGTCGGCCTCGGCGGTCGCCAACTCCAAGCTGCCCAACCCGCCGAGGAACATCGCGGTGAGCTCCGGCCCGAACTCCATCGACCTGAGCTGGGATGCACCGACCGGTGACTACAGCGACACCGTCAACGGTTATGACGTCCTCTACGCGGACAGCTCCGTACCCGGGAGCTGGATGCAGGTCATGCATGTCACCGGCCGCACGGCCCACCTGGCGAACCTGCAGGCCGGGCACACCTATCTGCTCGGCATCTGCTCCACCAGCGCGGCCGGCCAAGGACTGCCCGCGGGCGCGCCGGCCACAAAGGTCGGCGGAGGCCCGGCGGCCAAGGAACGGCCGGGCGGCATCAACCGCCTGCTGAGCGCCGCACCAAGGCAGCCCAGAGTGGGCGACGCCTGAGCAAATGACGGCGGTGGGCATGGCCGGCGCCCACCGCACGTCAGGCGGAGCCCACTGGAACTCGGGGGTCCCTGGGGAGAGCCCCCATCGGCCCGTCTTACAGCGTCTGACAGAATGAGTTGATCTTTCTGAGGGTGATGGGGCGGCAGGCGAGGCGGAGGAAGGCTTCTGGCGACAGCCCTGTCCTGATGCTGCTGCACGGGCTGGTGATGGACGCCACACTGTGCGACGAATGGATCGCCGATCTGGCCGCCGATCACCGGTGCCTGGCACTGAAGTTGCCACTCGGGGCGCACCGGAACCCGATGCGCCCCGACGCCGACCTGTGGCTGCCCTGTGCGGCGCGGCTGGTGCCCGAGTTCCTCGACCGCCCCCAGCGGCACGACGCCATACCCGTTGGCATCGACACCGGGGGCCCTCGTTCAGCTGCTCGTGTACGACAGCGTCGCAGGGATCGGGCACGCAGTGCTTGTCTCCTGCGACATGTTCGGCGACTCGCCGAGACTTCCGTTTGAAGCGCATCTATCAAGACCGGAAAGGCAACGTCTTCTTACAGCGGTTTCCGGCATCGCCAGCGGCATCACTGCGGCGCTCGGTCCAGCGTCAACTCGTGCTGGCCGCGGGCTGGCCGGGCGGCATGATGGTCCCCGTGATTGAGATCCCCCAATACGATGGCCGTCCCCTTGCCCACCGGCCGGAACTGCTGGAAGAGCCGCTCTTCTGGGCTGGTCATCTGTCGTCGTGCGCCCGGAGCGAGGACACGGCACGGTTGCTCTTCGGGGCAGACTACGAGGCAGCCGAGGCGTTCCACCATGAGCTGACGGAGCGGATGGAGTGGCCCGTCTTCACCGTACCGCTGGCCGCCGGGCATCGCCTGCACGTCGTATACCGCCTGCACACGGACGACCCTGGCGTTGAATACTTCCTCCACCATCCCTGTTGGGAAGAGGCTCTTCTGCTGGCCAGGGACGACGGGCACTTCATGGGGCCTGGGCTGGCCTGGCCGGAGTTGCTGGCCGCGGCCGACAACGGCCTGCCCGGCGGCAGTACCCCCCACTCCCACAGCAGGCTTCTGCTGCTGTTTCCAGCCTTGGGAGACGCCGCTATTTCCGGCAGCGGGGTGCATCGCCTTGCGGCTGCCCTCAGCGCACTCACCCTCGCCGAGTCCCCCGATGAACTCGCAACCGCCCTTCTGGAAGACCAGGGCCCGACAGGGCCGTCCAACTGGACGGTGGCAAACGGTGTCCGTGTGGACGACGGCGCGCACTCCTACCGCAACCCTGCCAACACGTTCGCCCTTGCCTCTCAGGATCAAACCCGGGTGTCGGGTGCCCTCATGGCCCCGGCCGCCGTTCGCTGAGGCCGGCCGTTCCTCCAATGGGCTCCAAGACCGGGGGAAGCCGGCGCAGGTGCAGCCGGACATAGCGATGAATACGGTCGCCGCCAACACCTCCCGATCGCCGGACGCCGACGGCCACCACCCTGCGGCCGCTGCACGACCGTCGGCGGCACAACTCGGCGGAACCACTCCCATAGACCGTCCGGAATCAGGTACTCGGCAAGCCTCGCCATGCCGGCTTAACGCCATGCGGCCGCCAAAAGACGGTGTCCTAGTCACCCGCGGCGGCGGCGCCTGAAGACCAGAAAGGCGCCGCCCGCCGCGGCGAGCAGGGCGGCGCTTGCGATGCCGGTCATGGCAGCGGTACCCGGGCCGTGGCCTTTGCGCGGGGCGGGATCGACGGTCGGTTCGTATTCACTGGGGTGTTCGCCGATGGCGTGGTTTCGCTGCGGCCCGGCGCAGGATTGGCGTTGGACCTGGTCCATCCGCTCCGGCACCGTGAATGCGGTCGCGGCCAGGGGATTGCCGTGGCCGTCGCCGCGTACCACCTCCACGGGGTAAGTGCCTGGCCTGGTATCGCAGTTCACCTGTGCCCAGAACGCGCTCCCGGCGGGTTCGAGCTGGAAGTCGCGCATCCCGCGGCGCACCGGTCTGACGAAGGCGGGTGAGCGCAGGACGAGGCTGTCGTTGTGCCACTGGGTGGGTACATCGGCTTTGACGGTGAAGGCCACCTCGGCGCCGCGCTGCGGATCCTGGGGCGGCGTCCGGGAAAGTTCCACGGACGCGCCGGAGGCGAGGCGTTCGGTGTCCGAGCCCGTCCGGTCCTTGCAGCGGGGTGCGATATCGGAGGTCACCGTGAACTGGCCTGGGGTGGCCTGCCGTTTGAGGCCGCTGGTCCGGATGGTCACCGGATAGGAGCCGGGCCTGATGGTGCATGGCAGATGCGCCAGCACGTCCACGCTTGTGTCGTCGTCCTTGGACGAGCCGAAATCCTTCCGGCCGACCGGATACTCATGGGGCAGCGCCGGTGTCTTGAAGACGACCTGGCGAGGCTTGCCCATCCCGCTCGGGATATTTGCATGGAACTCGATGTCACCACCGCGAGGCACCGCCTCATTCACGGCTTGGACGTAGAAGGATTCGCCGTCGTCATCGTACGGTGCGGGGTTCGCGGCGCGGCCGCAGCCCAGGGCAAGGGCGCCAACGGCCAGAGCGGTCAGGGGTATTCGGGCAGGACGCATGCGGTGACCATACCGGCGGGGTCAGGCAATTGGGGCGCATTGGGCGCGGGGGGCGATTCCAGGTGCGGGCTGTACAGGGCCGGGCGCGTGCACGCGGCCGAGCCGCATATTCCATAGAGCCCCGCGCACCAGTGACTGCGCCGCGAGGGCCGGGCTCAGGCCGCGGTGCCCCCTGTTCCGCCTCTACGCTCGCGTTCCACTCCTGCTCGGGCGCCTGCCAGCCGTCCTCGTCCCGCCCAAGATCTGACGGCCCTCTCCCGGATTCTTTAACCCGTCAGTCGATATTGATTTTGAACGTCGATGTGCTGCCGTCCTGCGTGGTCAGCGTGACCGGCCCGAACGTGATGATGGCGACCGCCTTGGCGCCGGTCCCGCGATAGAAGCCCGTGGCTTTGGTGATCCGGACCGACAAGGCCGCGATGACGCCTGCCATTTGCTCGTCGGCTTCGATCGTCGGCTTAGCGAGACCGGGGTGGCCGTTGGCTTCAGCCCAGTCGCTGACGGCGCGGGAGTCGCGGCTCATCTCAGGCAGGATGGTCGCATTGGCCCATGCCCATTGCCACGAGGACGACGAGGGGCTCCAGCTACCGAGGATCTGTGCTGGAGCGGTAGCGGTCTTGTCCGGGAAAGTCCAGGTGATGACGCCGGTCCGCTGATCAAGGTCCCATCGGTCCGCCGAGCCGAGCCCCCAGGACATGTGCGCGTTGGCCAACTGGTCGATCATGTCCTCACCCTGCAGGAGCAGCGTGCTCAGCCCCTCCAGGTCAGGGCTCTGCGGGGCGTTATCCGGTTTGCCGACTCGCTTGAACAATCCCATGCGGCGAAGTCTGCCAGGGTGACCCCTGCCCGACCTCGCCGGCCTCCGGACCGCGCCAGCCGAGGACCTGACGAAGCAACGCGGCCCGCTACCGGCTCAGCGCCACTGGCCCGTCCCGCAGGCGCGGGAGTGTGCCGCGCTGGGCCCACCACCCTGGGCGTCACGGCCGTCGGCGGGGTGCCCGATCAGGATGCAGTGTGTGCTCAGTGCCCTGACGAAGGTGATGGCCGGCCTCGGTGCACCGGGCCGGGGGAACCGCCGCTGCTGGTCGGCGCGCCCACTGCCCGATGTGGTGTCGCTCCGCGGCCTGGGCGGCGATCTGCTCGCGCAATTCGCGTTCGGCGCACAGGGCATAGGCGGCCATACGCAAGGATGCAGCCTTCTCGCGCCGCATGAGTGGGAGGTCTTCGGCACGCCCGGTGTCAATCTGCCGGGCGAGCGCGGAGGTGGATTCGCGGCCGGCCACTGCTCCATCGTGGCAAGTTCGCGGGGCGCAGGAGCCATCTTGTACCCCACCCTGCCGTGGAAGTTGACCTGGCAGGCGATGCGGGCGCCGCTGGTGCCCGGTCCGCCGCGTTGGCAGACGAAGCGTCAACTGCCGCACCGGTGGCCGCCATGGGCAATGGCCGATGCGCCCATTGCCAGTGCGCGGACGAGGTTTGTTTTGGCCACGGCTACTCCCCCTTGTGAGTCGGTCCTTGAGTGCGTTGTGCCAGGCATGGAAGCTACGCCCGCAAGGCGGCCGCGTCGTCAAACCAGCGAGGCAGTACGAGGGTCAACCCCGCACTGTAGGGAGGGGGCTCTCCCAGGGTGCTCCCCCAGTGGGTTCGCGGCGAGGCCCAGCCGGCAGCGGGCCGGCCTCCCGCTCGGGCACGCCCAGGGACCGGGGTTCGCCGCGCCGGCCGCAGGAACAGGCGCCCGCAGCTGTGCCGTCTTCGGGCGCCCACGGCGGTCGTCCTAGGCCCACCAGTCGGTGGCCGGAACGTCCAAGTACAGGCGGGATGCCGGTAGGGCGCCGATTGACTGGGCGTGCGTGCTGGTTTGCCCGGCACGGAATCGGTTACCCGGTCGGCATGGCGGGAAGCCGGAAGTGGCGGCCGTACCGGCGTTCCGCCGGGGAGCGGCGGAGTGACAGGGGCGGAGGTCCCGGGCCGCGGGAGCAGCGGAAGGCTCCGGATACACCGGCCGGTGTGCCGATGCGGTCATGGGGAGCTGTGCTGCGGCGCACGGTTACCGAGTTCCGTAATGACGAGTTGCCGGACCGGGCCGCGGCGCTGACCTATTACGGGGTTCTGTCCCTCTTCCCCGCCCTGCTGGTGCTGGTCTCCCTGCTGGGCATCGCCGGGAAATCCACCACCGACCGGGTGCTGGACAATCTCCGGCACCTGGCGCCGGGGGCCGCACGGCAGGTACTGACCAACGCCGTCCGCCAGTTGCAGGGCGGCGCCGGCATCGGATCGGTCCTGGCGGTGGTGGGGCTGCTGGGGGCGCTGTGGTCGGCCTCCGGTTATATCGCGGCCTTTATCCGGGCCGCCAACGCCGTCTACGACCTGCGCGAGGGGCGCCCGGTGTGGAAGCTCACCCCGCTGCGGCTCGCGCTGACCATCGTCATGATGGTTCTGGCCTGCATCAGCGCGCTGATCGTGGTGTTCTCCGGCAGCCTGGCCCGTCGCGCGGGTTCCGCACTCGGGGTGAGTGATACGGCGGTCTCCGTATGGGCAGTTGTGAAGTGGCCCGTGCTGGTCTTCCTGGTCATCATCATGATCGCCGTGCTCTACTGGGCCGCCCCCAATGTGCGGGGCCGTGGCTTCAGCTGGGTCACCCCGGGCAGTGCGCTCGCCCTGCTCATCTGGCTGGCCGCCTCGGCCGGGTTCGCGGTGTATGTGGCGAACTTCGGCTCGTACAACAAGACTTATGGCAGCCTCGCCGCGGTGATCGTCTTCCTGGTGTGGCTATGGATCACCAACCTGGCCATTCTGCTGGGCCTTGAGTTCGACGCCGAGCTGGCCCGCGAACGCGCCGTACTGGGCGGACGCCCGCCCGGCGCCGAGCCGTACGTCGAACCACGGGACACCCACACCTGGCGCAAGCGGAAGGGGGGTTAGTACTCCAGTCAGGTAGAAGGCGAGTTCGCCGGTGGAGCGGTTGCGTCGGATGAGCAGGTGCCGGCGGCTGGTGCTGGTGTGGATCCACGCCCAGTCGTAGTAGCGCGGCCCTTTCGCGCCGATTCCGGCGCTGTGCCGCTGTTGGGGAACTGCACCGTTTCGGTATCCCGGCCGTGTCACGGCGTTCGGGATCATTGGACCAGGAGTGTTCCGGGAGGTAGAGCCGCCGGTCGATCAGGGCCCGTCCCCGGCTGGTGGCCAGGGCGAGAAACACGCCGATCTGCGCGTTCTCGATCCGCCCCGCGGTGCCGGTGTACTGCCCTCGGCGTCCCAACGGGCGAAGCGCAGCAGGCGCTGCATCGGCCCGGGCCGCGCGAGGCCCGTCTGCTCGGCCAGCTGCCAGCAGCTCTTCCGTTCGACGCCCGACAGCAGCCCGAGCAGGTAAGCGCGGGCCGCGGCCCGGGGCTCAACTCGTCTGAACCCGCCCGCGATTCGGGCCATGACCTGGTCGAGCATCGCCTGCCAGCGGTCAGGGTCTACGGTATGGCCTGCGGCCACCGCATGATCTTCAGGAGTCCACAAAACCCCCGGATGATCACGCGGTGGCCGTCCTTCTTACGGGCGGAGCCTCAGCATGGTCGCGACGTCGAGCTCGCGTGTCAGGCGGTGAAGCCGCCGTCGATATGGATCGAGGCGCCCGTGATGTACGAGCCGTCGGCGCTTGCCAGGTGGGCGACGGTGGCCGCGATCTCGGCCGTTTCCGCATAGCGGCCCACAGCCGTGAAGCCGGCGATCACCTCGGCATTCGGCCCGTCAGCGGGGTTGCTGTCTGTGTCGGTGGGGCCGGGATGCACCAGGTTGACGGTGACTCCACGGGGACCGAGTTCTCGGGCCAGGCCCTTCGTCATCCCGACCAGAGCCGTCTTGCTCATCGAGTACAGCGCCAGTCCTGGGAAGACCGCACGCTCGGCGACATTGCTGCCGATACTGATGATGCGGCCGCCCTGGCCCATATGACGCACTGCCGCCTGGGACGCTGCGAACGGCGCCCGGACGTTCACCGCCAGAGTGCGATCGATCTCTGCCGGCCCCAGGTCTTCCAGTGGGCCAACGAGGAAAACCCCGGCGTTGTTGACCAGGATGTCGAGTCTGCCGAACATCGCGGCGGCCTCGTCCACCGCGGCGGTGAGCGCCTCAGGGATGGCGCTGTCGGCCTGGATGGCCAGTGCCCGGCGCCCTCTGGCCTTGATCTGCTCCACCACCTCGGTGGCGCGTTCCGCGCTGTTCTCATAGGTCAGGACGACGTCAGCGCCCTCTTCGGCCAGCCGCAATGCAACAGCGGCACCGATGCCCCGGCTGCCGCCCGTGATCAACGCTACGTTTCCTTCAAGTCGGTTCATGACGATGAGCATTGCTGGCACCAGCGCCAGAAGCTGGCGGGAATCCGACCTGGCGTTGGGGCCTCGGGGAGGGCAACACCATACTGATCACGAAACCGGACTGGAGTATGTAGGAGGGTTATCGCTGCTTCGCTGTGGCGAACCGTCCCGGCAAGGGCTGGGTCGGGCGTTCTGCCCGTCTCCCGACGGCAGGCAGTTCGGAGGCCGGCGGCCGCGGGTAGGGATGCTTCGCGATTGCGATCCGGCAGTCCAATGGCCATACACCGGGAGGGTCCATGCTCTATGCCTTCGGCTTCGAACGCATTGGAGTGGTCGCGGGCGATTTGTACTTCATTGACCCGGATCCGATTCCGGGGCAGGAGGGGCCGGAACGGGGGGTGCGCCTGGAAGTCCGTCTGCTGGAACGGGGCCCGCTGAGGGGGTCGATCTATGCCGCCCGGCCCATCGTCGTTGACCGGCCGGTCTGGCGAGCGGATCTGCTGGAGTCGGTGTCGGGGCCGGTCGGCAGCCTGAACCGCGCTCACCACCATCCGCGCTTCCACGGCTGGGATCCCGGGGAGCGGGTCTTTGCGGAGGCCTTGTCGGCCGATCCATTGACATGGGTGGGCGAGCGGCTGACGGATTTCCGTTCCCTGCTGGCGGAGGCCGGCATCGCCGGTCATGAGGTCGGCCCGGACGACCCGGCCCGGGTAGCCGGTGCGGTGCCGGAAATCATGGACGCGGTGCGCAGGCTGCTGGACGGTGTATCGCGTGGAGAACTGGCGCTCCCGCCCGCCGGGGCGACGGACGATCAGCCGGCCCAGGCCCGGGTGAGCTGGCTTTGAACGTCCGCTCGGCCGGTTGCCCGCCACCCTGGCGCTGGGCGAGCACGGATCGCGGAGAGCAATACCGGATTCGGCGTGGGCACTGCCCTGACTGCGCTCCGGGCTCCGGCGGACGCCGGACTCTTCATGGTCGAGCGGGACCCGGACCGGGCCTGGGCCGCCGCCGGGCTTTTCGGTGACGGCGGCCCATGGGTACGCAGGCCCACCGGAGACCGGACGCTACTGCGCCGATGTGCGTGGTGCGTCGGCGGGGCCGGCCACCGCTCTTCAACCTCGTGCCGGACGCACTGCGGATCGCCTACGCGCCGCCATCGAGCGGTCACCCAACCCGGATCCTGCGGCCGCTCACCTCGCTCGGGACGATGCGGATCCACAGCTCCCGGGCCCCGCCCGCCCACGGCTGGGCGCCCGGCCGCTCCATGAGTGCGCGTACCGCGTCCGGATCGGTGATGCGGTCCGCGGTTCCGGTCACCAGGACGCTCCAGCCGTTGCTCATCCGCTCATCGAGGTGGTCGGTTTCCAGGGCCAGTCGCTCGCCCGCGGCCACCGCCGCCGCGCCGTCCGGGTCCGTGCGGTAGACGAGGGTATGGGCATCGACCAGGTAGTTGACCGGGAGCACCAGGGGGCCGCTGTCCGCCGACAGGCCCAGGCGGCCGATCCCATGGGTGCCCAGCCGTTCCCAGCACTCCTGTTTCGACAGCCGCATCAGCATGGGGCGGGCCGCCGCCGTCCGCTGGCCGGGCGGAGCGTCCTCGCGGCCGGCGACCAGTTCCTCGTAGGGCATCTCCAGGGCGGCGGCCAGACGCATCAGTGCGGCAGGGTCGAAGTCGCCGCTGAATTTCTCCAGTTGGCGCAGATAGGCCACCGACATACCGGCTCGTCCGGCGAGTTGCTCCCGGCTCAGGCCCAGCTGCCGCCGGCGCAGCGACGCACGGGTGGCCATGGTGTCGGCCGTGGGCGACGTGCTCGCCGGTTCCTCCGGCGAGGACGGTGACGGTGATGGTGATGACGTGCCTTCGCCCTGCACGTGCCATTCCTTCGTTCGCTGGCCGCCGCTGCTTCTCGCCGACCGGGTCCGGGACTCCGGCCGGCCGCTGCTTCCCAGGGGAGCAGAGCGGGCGGTGTCGTGCCAGCGCTGGACGGCCGCCGGCCGGACGTCAGGCCCGTGGGCCGGTGACCGGCGGCCGTGCCCGGCCCGTCCCGCCGGCGGGTGCGCTGAGCTGTAGTTCGACGTTGACGACGCCCTCCACGGCACGGGCCAGCCGGGCCAGCACCGGGACCAGCGCGGTGTCGGCCAGTGAACCGGAGAGGGTGACGACGCCTTCGGCCACCTGGACGTGCAGGGCCGGCTGTTGGTTGCGGAACAGCGGTGCGATGGCCTCGCGGACCTCCCGGGCGATGTCGGCGTCCTCGCGCAGATAGACCTTGAGCAGGTCGGCACGGCTGACGATGCCGGTCAGCGTGCCTTCCGCAGTGACCACAGGCAGCCGTTTGACGCCCGTGCGGGCCATCGCCCGGGCGGCCTCCGCCAGGGTGGCATGGCTGTGGACGGTGACCGCGGGGGCGCTCATCAGGCCCTCCGCGGTCGCCCCGCCGGCCTTGGCCAGGTCGTCCAGGTACTGGAGCTGTTCCAGCCGGGAGGGGTCGCGGTCCTTGAACTCCTCCTTCGGCAGCAGGTCGGCCTCCGAGACCACTCCGATGACGCGGCCGTCCTCCGCCAGCACCGGCACCGCGCTGACGTGCCAGTCGGCGAGCGCCTTGGCGATCTCCTTGAAGGAGGCGTCGCGGCTGACCGCGACGACCGTCCGGGTCATCACATCGCTGACGGTGCGCTGGTTCATCCGGGGCTCCGGCTCAGTTGTGCGGGACGACGGCGACCGGGCAGGGCGCATGGTGCACACATGCCTGTGCGACATTGCCCAGGCGCGGGGTGAGAGCCGCGTGGTGCCTGCGCCGTCCGACGACCAGCAGCCCGGCGCCCTCCGCCGTGCTCAGCACCGCACGGGCCGGGCTGCCCAGCCGGACGGTCTGGGTCACGGAGACCTCGGGGTGCAGGGTGCGCCAGGGTTCCAGGGCTTCGGACAGCTCTCGGGCGGCGTCGCCGGAGACCGCCTGGGCGACATCGGGGTCGATGCCCCAGGGCGCGTACGCCTGGACCGGCAGCGAGCGTCCATGGACGATATGCAGCGGCGCCCGGCGGGCGGCCGCGCCGGCGAAGGCGAACTCCAGCAGGTCGTCGCAGGGGCCGTTGAGGCTGATTCCCACCACCACGGGGCCCGGCGGAGCATCGTCGTGCCGCCGCTCGCCGTCGGCCACCCGTACCAGGACCACCGGCGACTCGGCGCGGCCGGCGAGCTGGAGGCTGACGTCGCCGAGGAAGAAGCTCTCCAGGCGGTGCAGGCCGCGTGAGCCCAGGACGATCATGGCGGCGTCCTCCGCCGCCGCCAGCAGGGCGGCATCCGGCCGCTCGGCGACCAGTTCCTCGGTGATCGGCAGATCGGGGTGACGCTGCTGGATCTCGGTCCGGGCGGCGCTGATGATGCGCTTCGCCCAGTAGTTGGGGTCGGTATGGGACAGGCTTTCGGCCGGTTCGGGCGTCATCATGATCCAGGCGTGCAGCAGGCACAGCCCCAGACCGCGCCGGGCGGCCTCGTCCGCCGCCCAGTGGGCGGCTGCCAGACTCTCGGCGGAGCCGTCGAGTCCGACCGTGATGGGAGCGCTCTCGTCCATGGCGATGACCTCCTGGTGTCGCCGGTGTTCAGGGGGCGGGGAAGCGTCCGCCGGTGTCGTCGCTCCGGTAGTCCAGGCGCTGCCTGACCGAGACCACGCCGTCCACGGAGCGGCAGAGCCGCTCGATGACCGGGATCATGCTGCGTGCTTCGACCGTTCCGGTGAGCACCACCTGCCCTTCCGACACCTCGGCCGTGACCGCCGAGGGGGCCAGGCCCAGGGTGCGCTCCAGCAGATCGTGGTCGATCTCCGCGCGGATGGCCGCGTCCTCGCGCAGGAAGACACGGAGGACGTCGGCGCGGCTGATGATGCCGACCAGCTGGTCCGTCTCATCGACCACCGGGAGGCGCTTGACGCCCTGGACGGCCATCAGACGGGCGGTTTCCACCACATTCCACTCCGGCCGGGCACACACCGGGGGCGCGGACATCAGCTCCTCCGCGCGGGCGCCCTCCGCCTTGGCGCGCTCCCACTCCTCAAGGTTGGGGACCGGGACGCGGCCGAAGGGGTCGGGCTGGTCGGCGGACTTGCGCATCAGATCCGCCTCGGACACCACGCCGATCACCCGCCCGTCGTGCGTCACCACGGGTACGGCGGTGACATCGTTCTCGGCGAGCTCTCTGACGATTTCCTTGAACGGGGTATCCGGCCGGACCTGGACCACCCTCCGGGTCATGAGTTCCCCGACCGTTCGATGCTGCAGCATGGTGGCGTTCCTCTCGATCGCCGGGATTGCCCGCATTTACTAGCATGGCAGCCTGGGCGGAATCGGGCATTGAGCCGATCGGCCCTCTTCCCGGGACACCCGGCCGCTGCCCGGACCTGGCGGGCCGCCGGAGCCTGGAAGAAGCCCGGCGGCCGGGCCCGGCGTCTCCGGAGAGGAGCCTGCGGTGAACGCGCCTCCGACATTGAACGAAACCCGCGTGGCGGAGCTGGTGCGTGACGCCACCGCCGCCCCCTCCATGCACAATGCGCAGCCCTGGCGGTTCCGCTATTCGCGGGGCAACGGCACCTTCCGGCTGTATGCCGACTTCGGGCGGGTCATACCGCATGCCGACCCCGATGCCCGCGCGCTGCACCTGGGGTGCGGTGCGGCACTGTTCAACCTGCGTGTCGCGGCCGCCGACGCCGGCTGTCATCCGCAGGTGGCGCTCCTGCCGGACCCGCAGGACAGCACCCTGCTGGCGACCGTGCGGCTCACCGCCCCGACCGGTGGTGATGTGGCCTTGGCCCTGCTGTATCCGGCGGTCCACGAGCGGCATACCAGCCGGTACCCCTTCGCCCCCACGGAGATCCGGCCCAATCTGCGGGCCGCCCTGATCGAGGCCGCGCGCCGGGAAGGGGCCATGCTGGACTTTCCTTCCGCCTGGCATCTGCGCTGGATCGAGGAACTCGCGGAGGAGGCCGGGGCCCGGGACCTCACCGACCGCGACCGGGACGCGGACCTGGCCCGCTGGACCCGGATCGGGGCCGCCGAGGCCGATACCGCCACCGACGGCGTACCGGACTATGCCTTTGGGCCGCGCAAACGCGGCGGCAGGGCGCCCGTGCGCGACTTCTCGGGCGGCCGTCCCACCGCCGGCTTCGGCTCGACCGCCTTCGAGGACGAGCCCCATCTGGCGCTGCTGAGCACCGACGGCGACGGGCCGCGGGACTGGCTGTGCGCGGGCCAGGCCATGGAGCGCGTCCTGCTGCTGGCCACCTTGGAGGGCCTGGCCACCTCCTTCTCCACCGAGGCCCTGGAGTGGCCCGATCTGCGCTGGCCACTGCGCGATCCGTCCTCCGGCGCGGGTTATGTCCAGATGATGCTGCGCCTGGGGTACGGCCCCAAGGGGCCGAGGACACCGCGCCGGCCGGTGCGGGAGGTTCTGGTCACCGAGGATTAGCCGACGGCCGACGGCGTGGCACGGCCGCCCCGTGCCCCTTGTGTGCGTGGCCCATGGACCGGAGGTGCCTGGGCCGCTCAGCCGTGCGGGACCACCGCGACCGGGCACGGGGCGTGGTGGAGGACGCCATGGGCCACCGGCCCGAGCCGCACGCCAAGGGCGGGCCTGCGCACCCGGCGGCCCACCACCAGCAGGGCGGCATCCGTGGCCTCGGCCACCAGTTGGCGCACCGCGGGCCCGGTAGGCAGCCGCTCCTCCACCTCGACCTGCGGCCACCGCTCCCGCCACGGACCGAGCGTCCGGGCCAAGGGCTCACGCTCCTTCGCGGCCGGCGCGGTGGGTTCGGCTCCGACCGCCTGCACCCCGGTGCCCCGGCCGGCGGCGGCCTGGAAGGCGAAGTCCAGCAGCGGACCGTACGGCCCTTCATGGCCCAGTCCCACCACTACCGGGCCGTCGCCCGTCCCGGCCTCACGGACCGCCACCACCGGCCGGGAGGCGTGAGCGATCACGGTGAGGCTCACCGTCCCCAGCAGGAAGCCCTCCAGTACTCCGAGGCCGCGCGAGCCCAGCACCAGCTCCTCCGACTCCCCGGCGATGTCGATAAGCGCCTTGGCCGGCGGACCGGCCGGCCGCCGCACACCGACCTCCAGTTCCGGATGCGTCTCGCTGAGCTCTTCCTGCGCCACCTCGATCCGGCTCTCCACCCATTCACGCTGGGCGGAGGCCCCCGGTGAGAACTGCAGATTGCTGGTCCGCCACTCAAGGGCGTACACCAGATGCAGCGGCAGGCCGCGCCGCGCCGCCTCCTGGCCCGCCCAGGCGGCAGCGGCCAGGCTCTCGGCGGAGCCGTCGATGCCCACGGACACCGGTCGCACCACGCGCCACCTCCGTTGCCCTCACCGGGGATCGCGGGACCATGCCGATCCTCGCGGCAGGCGGAGGGGCACGCACGGCCGGAGTGCCGTTCGGGTCAGATGCCCCGGACGAGGGCAGCGCCGCGCGGGGTGGCAGCTGGACGGGAAGGGCCCCATCCGCTTCTCGCGGATCCTGATTGCGCGGTGCACGGCCTGACGCCGCTGCCCCGCGCCTCGCGGGGTCCCTCCCGCCACTTCCAGCACACCACGCCACGGGTCCTTCCGCCAGGGCCGGGCGGCCCCGTTCCCGTGCGGACCGGCCCCCGGCCCCCGAGCAGGGCATCGGTCCGGCGCCGACGACGGCGGACGACCGCTCGGCGCGACATGCCGCGCCCGGCGAGGGAAAATTCTCCATGCACGCATACCTCGGCGAGCAGCCGGTCACCGGGGCGCCCCAGGACCGGCGCGACCCCGCGGGACGGGGAGGTGCGGCCCGTGTCCGACGCCATGACCACCGACCTCTACGAGGTCACCATGGCCCTGTCCTATCTGCGCGAGGGCATGACCCGCCCGGCGACCTTCAGTCTGTTCGTCCGCGACCTGCCGCCGGACCGGGGCTTCCTGGTGGCCGCGGGGCTGGAGCCGGTCCTGGACTACCTGCACCGCTACCGGGTGACCCAGCAGGACGTGGAGGTCTTCGCCTCGGTGCTGGGGCGGCCGGCCGGGGAGC
This sequence comes from Streptomyces orinoci, assembly GCF_003121295.1. Taxonomy (GTDB): domain Bacteria; phylum Actinomycetota; class Actinomycetes; order Streptomycetales; family Streptomycetaceae; genus Streptomyces; species Streptomyces orinoci. The sequence goes on along the minus strand of NZ_PHNC01000015.1, from coordinate 46,884 downwards.
TGGCACCGCTGCTGGGCCTTGAGTTCACCGGGGAGGTCCGGGCGGTACCGGAGGGGCGGGTGGTGCTGGCCGGCGAACCTCTGCTGGAGGTCACCGCGCCGCTGCCACAGGCGCAGCTGGTGGAGAGCTACATCCTCAACCGGGTCAGCCACCAGACCGCCGTCGCCTCCAAGTACGCCCGGTGCGTACTGGCCGCCGACGGCCACCCGGTGGTGGACTTCGCCCTGCGCCGTACGCACGGGCCGGGCGCCGCCTATGACGCCGCCCGGCTGAGTGCGATCGCCGGGCTCGCCGGGACGAGCAATGTGGCGGCGGCCCACGCCGAAGGCATTCCCGCGGTCGGCACCATGGCCCATTCCTATGTCGAAGCCTTCGAGACCGAGGAGGCGGCGTTCCGCGCCTTCGCCCGCTCCCACCCCGGCCCGGTGACCTACCTGGTGGACACCTATGACACCCGGAGCGGCGTGGCCACGGCCGCCCGCGTGCTGCGTTCGCTGGGGCTCGGCCCGGGCTGCGCCGTCCGGCTGGACAGCGGCGACCTGGGAGTTCTGGCCTTCCAGGCCCGCTCCATCCTGGACGCGGCCGGGCTTTCCGAGGTACGGATCGTGGCCAGCGGCAGTCTGGACGAGTTCGCGGTGCAGCGGCTGGTCCGTGCCAAGGCGCCCATCGACGTCTACGCGGTCGGCACCCGGGTCGGCACCTCGGCGGACGCCCCCTATCTGGACTCCGCCTACAAACTGGTCGAGTACGACGGCCGCCCGGTGATGAAGCTCTCCTCGGCCAAGGCGACGGCGCCGGGCCGCAAGCAGGTCTTCCGGCGGCCCGGTTGTACGGACGTCATCGGGCTGGCGGTGGAACGGCCGCCGGCCGGGAGCGTCCCGCTGCTGAAGACGGTGATGACGGACGGCAGGCGTACGGCGGAGCGCGCCCCGCTGGGCACCGCCCGGCAGCGGCTCCTGGCCGACCTCGCCGAACTGCCGCCGGAGTCACGGCGCATCGAGGCACCGACGGCCCCGCGGGCGGGGCTCTCCGCCCGGCTCACCGCGCTCGCCGAGCGCGTGCGCGGGCAGATCCGGCAGCGCCTGGTCTCCGGCTGATGGCCGGGCGGGCGGGGCGACGCCGCCCGGCGGTGAGCCGCGGGCATCCGCAGCGCCCGCTCAGCATGTGCCCCCGGGGAAAGCCAGGGCGCGCTGCTCATGCGCGTAGGCGGTGGTCACCGGCCACCCGGATGCGGTCCGCGGAACCGCCGTCGGGCCCACCGCACCACGGCGGGCTGCCGGGCCTCGCGCGGCACGGCAGCCGCAGGGCTCGATTGCGGGCCCGCTGTTCGGTCCGGATGATGACCCACTCGGCCGGCTACCCGGCGCGCCGGACCTGGACGGTGCGGGTGGCCCGCTCCTCCCTGGCCGCCCTTGGAACGGTCACCGTGAGGATTCCATCGCGGTACTCGGCGGCGGGTCCGTCCTCCGGGATGGGGAACGGCAACCGGACGGAACGCTGGAAGGAGCCATAACGGAACTCCGAGTGCCGCTTGTCCTCCTTGGTTTCGGTGTGCTCGGCCCGGACGGTCAGGGTGTCCCCTTCGACCGTGATCTCGATGTCCTTCTCCGGGTCCATGCCGGGCAGCTCGGCGCGCAGCACATACCGCTCGCCGTCGTCCGTCACCTCGATCGGGATCACATGGGATTCCCGCGCCCCCCAGGCCCCCGGCCAGTCGGGGAACCCCGACCCGAGCCACTCCATCAGCTCCGGCAGCCCTGACCGGCGCCGGGCCGGCGATGTCTCGGCCATGGCGCACCTCCTTGCCGTATGTGCTCCCCTCCTCCCATGGTCCCGCCCGGCTGTCACCGCAGCCGAGAACGGCGGCTCCCGGCTCGGCGCCACGGGCGGGAGCGCCGGGTAGGTCCTGACGCCGGAGCCGGTCAAGGCTGCGGCCCCGGTCCGGACGGGCCCGAGGAGCGCAGTACGGCCAGGCGGCGCCGGTACTCTTCCTCATCGATCTCCCCGCGGGCGAAGCGCTCGCCCAGGATCTGCTCGGGGCCGGGCGCAGGCGGAGCATGCCATGGGGCGTGTGGACGAGGGTGTTCGCGCAGGCGGCCGAGGGCGCTGAAGAGCAGGACGGCGCCGAGGATCAGCAGCACCCAGAAGAGGATCATGCTGACCGACATGGCGAACCAGCTCCAGCCGCCGTGGCCCATCCAGAAGAGCATCGCCCGTCACCTCCGTGTGCGGGATTCTCCTCACTTCCACGATCCCTCGCCCGCGCGCGTGGGGGAGCCCGCCGGCCCACTTGGCCGCCGTGGCAAGCGGAACGCCTGGGCCGGCAACTAGCCCCCCGGACCCCGTTCCACGGTCAGGTCGAGGAAGTGGGCCGAGCAGGAGATGCAGGGATCGTGGTTGCGGATGGCGCGTTCGGCGAGCCGGGTCAGTTCGGTGTCGGTGGCCTCCGAGCCGGTGAGCCGGTGCTGCACGATCCGGCGCAGGTCGTCCTCGATGGCGCCCTGGTTCTGTGAGGTGGGCGGGATCAGGCGGGCGTCGGTGACGATGCCGTCCGCGTCCAGGGCATAGCGGTGGTAGAGCATGCCGCGCGGGGCCTCAGTGGCGCCATGGCCGGTGCCGGCCCGCGGCGGTACGTCCACGGCCGGGCGGGGCGGCGGGTCATAGTCGTCGATCAGGCGCAGGGCCTCTTCCAGCGCATAGAGGACCTCCACGGCCCGGATCACAATGCTGCGGTAGGGGTTGCGGCACTCCCCGTCCAGGCCCGCTTCCCGCGCGGCCTGGCGTACCGGGGCGGGCAGCAGATGGCCGCTGATGGCATAGCGGGCCAGCGAGCCGCACAGGTGCCGGCGGCCGTCGAGCCGGGCGTGCAGCGCGTGGGAGTAGGGCACCTGCTCCTCCACCACATGAGCGGTGAAGTCGCGCAACGGGAAGGCCCGCCGCTCCTGCCCGTAGGGCAGCACGGTGGGGGTGCCCCCGTCGATGGCGTAGCAGTCGGGCTCCGCCAGGGCGAACAGGTCGGCCTGGCACTCGGCCTCGGGGAAGTCGAAGCCCGCCACCCAGCGCAGGGCCGCGAGCGCGTCATCGCGGGCCGGGCGCAAGCGCTCGGCCAGCGCCCGCAGTTCGGCGCGTCCGGGGACGCGGTGGAAGCCGCCGACCCGGATGTTGACGGGATGGATGGAACGCCCGCCCAGCAGCTCGACGATGGCGTTTCCGGCCTGCTTGATCCGCAGGCCGCGCTCGACGGCGGCGCGGTGCTCCCGGGCGAGCTGGATGGCGCTGTCCTGGCCGAGGAAGTCGGGGGCGTGCAGCAGATGGATGTGCAGGGTCTGGCTCTCGATCCATTCGCCGCAGTACAACAGGCGCCGCAGCGCGGCCAGTTGGCCGTCCACGGTGACACCGCAGGCGTCCTCCACGGCCCGGCAGGCGCTCATCTGGTAGGCGACCGGGCAGATGCCGCAGACCCGGGAGGTGAGGTCGGGCGGCTCGGTGTGCCGGCGCCCGCGCAGGAAGGCCTCGAAGAAGCGCGGGGGTTCGAAGATCCGCAGCCGGGCCGCGGTGACCGTGCCGTCGTCGATGGTGAGGTGGAGCGCTCCCTCGCCCTCGACCCGGGCGAGCGCGCCGACCCGCAGCACCCGGTTCACGACCGCTCCCCCTCCGGCCGGGCCCAGCGGTGCGGCGCCTCCTCGGTGGTCTCCAGTTCGGCGAAGGCTGCGACGTTGAAGGTGTGCAGCAGTCGCAGCACATCCTGGTCGCTCAGTCCGTCGCTGCGCAGCAGCGGGATCATCGCGGGCATGTTCACCGAGCCCGACGGGCCGAAACAGCCGTAGCAGCCACGGCCGTAGGACGGGCAGAGGGCGCCGCATCCGGCGTGGGTGACCGGCCCCAGGCAGGGGGTGCCATGGGCGACCGTCACACATGGCGTTCCGCGCCGCTTGCAGGCAAAGCAGACGCTGTGCCGGGGGATGTCGGGTTTCCGTCCGGCCAGGAAGGCGGTGATCACCTCCAGCAGCTGTCCGCGGTCGATGGGGCAGCCCTGGAGCTCCAGGTCCACGGGCACATGGGCGGCGATCGGGGTGGAGGTGGCCAGGGTCTCGATGTATTCGGGCCGGGCGTAGACGATGTCACGGAACTCCGCCACATCCGCGAAGTTGCGCAGCGCCTGCACCCCGCCGGCCGTGGCACAGGCGCCGATGCTCACCAGATGGCGGGACTCGGCGCGGATATGGCGGATGCGCTCGGCGTCCTCGGCGGTGGTGATCGATCCGTCCACCAGCGCCAGATCGTAGGGGCCGGGCTCCACCGCGCTGGACGCCTCCAGGAAGTAGGCGATGTCCACCTCTCCGGCCAGCGGCAGCAGTTCGTCCTCGCAGTCGAGCAGGGTGAGCTGACAGCCGTCGCAGGAGGCGAACTTGAAGACCGCCAGCCGTGGGCGCGCCTGGGTGGTCATCACAACTCCCGTACGGTCAGCAGGTGTTCGGCGCGGTCATAGCCGACCACCGGGCCGTCGCGGCACAGCAGCAGCGGTCCCAGCTGGCAGTGGCCGCAGTGCCCGGTGGCGCAGTGCATATTGCGTTCCAGGGAGATCAGGATCCGCTGCGGCAGGACGCCGCGGTGCAGCAGCTCCCGGGCGGTGGCACGGATCATCACCTCCGGGCCGCAGATGAAGGCGGTGGTCTCGGCGGGCGAGAACCGGGCCTGGTCCAGCAGCGCGGTGACCAGCCCCACCCGGCCCGGCCAGCCGGCGCCGGCCCGGTCCACGGTGACGCCGCAGTAGGGCAGGGCCCAGCCGCCCAGTTCCTCGCGGTAGAGCAGATCGTCCGGGCTGCGGGCGCCGACCAGGACGTTCAGCCGCCCGTACCCCTGCGGTGCGGCCAGTACCGCCTGCACCAGCGGGCGCAGCGGGGCCAGGCCGATGCCGCCCGCGACCACCAGCAGATCGTCCCCGGCGGCCAGGGGCAGGTCCCAGCCGGTGCCGAAGGGCCCGCGCACTCCGACCACATCGCCGGACCGCAGCCGGTGCAGCGCCCGGGAGACCGCGCCGACCGCGCGGACGGTGTGCATCAGGCCGCTGTCCGGGAGGATTCCGGCCACCGACACCGGTGCCTCGCCGACGCCGAAGGCGTAGAGCATCGCGAACTGTCCCGGGGCGAAGGGCGGCAGCGCCCGTCCGGCCGGGGCCAGGCGGAAGGTGACGGTGTCGGCGGTCTCTGGGCGGGTGTCCAGCACCCGGTAGGGAACGGGCGGGTCCGTCATCGCAGTTGCCCGCTGCCGGCCGGTCCGTACAGGTCGAGCAGCCGGGTACGGGCGGAGCGCAGCCGTTTGCCGATGGTCTCCGAGACATACATCAGCAGGGCGTGGTCCAGTTCCGGGTCCCGGGCGCACAGGGCGCGGACGGAATCGGCGCCGAACTCCCAGGCGCCGACCTCGCCGGTGGCCTGGGCGCCCAGGTGCCAGTGGTGGGGCGGGAACAGCCAGGACCAGCCCAGCAGTTCACCGGGGCCGACGGTGTCGATGACGGCCGCGCGGCGCCCGGGCACATGCAGATCGAGGGCGACCGTCCCGGTGTTGACGACCCAGAACCGGTCCGCTCGGCCGCCTTCCTCGAAAATCCGGCTGCCCACCGGGTATTTGACCTCGCGGGCGATGGCCAGCAGCGCCTCCCGCCGCCCCTCGGGCAGCGCGGCGAACAGCCCGCCGTGGCCCATCATGGCGTCCCCTCCCCCGCCGCCCGGCGGGCCAGCTGCTCCTGGTGCAGGGCGTGCGCTTCCTCGGTGATGTCGATGGCCACCGGGCACCACACGATGCAGCGGCCGCAGCCCACACAGCCGGAGCTGCCGAACTGGTCCCACCAGGTGCCCAGTTTGTGGGTGAGCCACTGCCGGTAGCGGCTGCGGCCGGACTGCCGGACCGGTCCGCCGGGCAGATGGGAGAAGTCCAGGTCGTAGCAGGACTCCCAGCGGCTCCAGCGCTCGGCGTGGTCGCCGGTGAGGTCGGTGATGTCCTCGGTGGTGGTGCAGAAGCAGGTGGGGCAGGCCATGGTGCAGTTGCCGCAGGTCAGGCAGCGGGACGCCACCTCGTCCCAGCGCTCGGCTTCCAGGCTGGAGGCCATCAGGGTGTGCAGGTCCACCGGTGGCATGCTGCGGCCCATGCGTCCGGCCGCCGACTCCACCGCTTCCGCCGCCGCGGTCCGGGTGGCCGCGTCGGCATCGCGCTGCGGCAACCCGGCCAGCACTTCGGCCCCTTCGGCGGTTCCGGCCCGGGCCAGGAAGCGGTGTCCGGTCTCGTCCAGCACCTCGGTCAGCGCGATGTCATAGCCGGGTCCGGCCGCCGGGCCGGTGCCCATGGAGACACAGAAACAGGTGGCGCCCGGCTCGGTGCACTCCACGGCGATCAGGAAGGCCCCGTTGCGCCGGGCCTGATAGGCGTCGTCACGGTGCCAGCCGCCGAGCAGCACACGGTCCTGGATGGCGATGGCCCTCAGATCGCAGGGCCGTACGCCCAGGAAGGCGTAGGAGGCGGGTGGATGCCGCTCCTGCCGTACGGTCAGCTCGCCGTCCGGCGCCCGGTCGGCGGTCCACTGCCGTACCCGCTCGGGCAGCAGATAGTTCTTCCAGGACTGCGGTCCGGCGCTGTGGGCGAAGGCGGCCTCGTCCTCCCGGCGCACCACCCGGTAGTGGCCGCCGTCCAGCTCCACGCCCCAGCCATAGGGCAGCTCGGCGGCGGAGCGGAGTTCCTCCAGCACAATGGCCCCACCGCGGTGGGTGGGCCCGATCACCGTACGGCCCCGGGCCCGCAGGGCCTGAACCAGGGCGTCCAGTCCCTGGCGGTCCAGGACGCAGGCCGGGGGTGCGGGGTCCCGCGTGGTGGTCGCGGAGGGCATGCGATTCTCCTGTCCATGGTCGCCTTGCGCCGTGGCGGCACCGGAACCGGCCCGCGCCGGCCGCCCTCCCAGCGTGGCCATGCCGCCGACGCCCCGCACTCCGGGCGGGCGGGGAGTTGAGCCACTTGGCGGGTCGGGCCCGCTGTCGCTCCGTGCGGGTTGCGCCCCATGGGACGCGAGGGCGCCCCGCGGCGTGGGCGCGACCAGTCATGGCGCCCGCACGGAACCACCCCACCGGGCGCAGCTCACCACGCACGGCCGTATCCGCGGCCACAAGGCGCCGCGCTGGGCCCATGGCCTTACCGCGCCGGGATCCGGGCGTCTCCGGCGCCGAAGTGCCGCGCGATCTCCTCATGGATACGCCCCACCACCGCTTCCACCGCCGCCGCGACCCCCTCCGTCAGCCCCACCCCCAACGAGGTATCCGCCCCCTCGACCGCGTAGACGACCAGACGTCCGGGCGCCCGCCCGAGCGCCCGCGACAGCTCCATGGCCTCCGCGAGGCCGAGCCCATGCGAGCCGGCCGCACTCCGCCGCGCCAACACCCGCCCCGCCGCCGGTTCCAGGCGGTGCACCCGGCCCGGACACCCCGGGTGTGCACGGGCGGCGTCCACGACCACCGCCAGTCCCGCGTTCTCCCACAGCCCCATCAGCCGGCCGGGGTCGCCATCGCTCACGGCCGGCACCGTACCGGCCGGCAACGCCCCCTCCCGCAGCCGGGCGATGACCACCGGGCCCACCCCGTCATCCCGGCGGAACTCATTGCCGACCCCGATGACCACGATGCGCCCGCGGACCGTCATGGCTCACTCCTCTCCCGGGGCTGCGGCTTCCACGATCACACGCCCGGCGGGGTGGCACAGGACTCCGTATCCCGGCCGCATCTGTTCTCCTTGAGCCCGATTGAACGGAAGCGAGGCCGACCATGCCGGAGTGGACCTGGGAGTACACCGGCTATGACCCTGCCACCGAGGGACTGCGCGAAGCGCTGTGCACGCTGGGCAACGGCTACTTCGCCACCCGGGGGGCCGCTCCCGAGAGCCGGGCCGGGCAGGGCCACTACCCCGGCACCTACGCCGCCGGATGCTATGACCGCCTGGTCTCCACCGTGGCCGGGCGCCAGGTGGAGAACGAGGACATCGTCAATCTCCCCAACTGGCTGCCGCTGCGCTTCCGCCTGCCGGCCGCCGACGCCGCGCCCGGCCCGTGGATCACCATGGAAGAAACCGAGGTACTGGAGCACCGGCTGGTGCTGCGCCTGCGGCAGGGCACCCTCGGCCGGACCCTGCGCTGCCGGGCGGCCGGCGGACGGGTGCTGAGGGTCGAGCAGCAACGGCTGGTCCATATGGCGGATCCGCACCTCGCGGCCCTGCGCACCGTCTTCACCGCGGAGGGCTGGACGGGACGCATCGACGTCGAGTCCGCCCTGGACGGCGATGTCGTCAATGCCAATGTGCCGCGCTACCGGCCCCTGGACCGCCGCCATCTCACCGGCTTCCAGGCGGGTACGAGCGACCCGGAGCTGGTCTGGCTGCGCTGCCGCACCAGGGGTTCCGGCACCGGTATCGGCCTGGCCCAGCGCACCACCGTGTCCGGCTCCCCGGCACCGTCCATCACCAGGGAAGCCTCCGGCCACCGCGCCGCCCACCTGCTCCAACTCACCCTCGTTCCAGGGCGTTCCGTCACCGTGGACAAGACCGTCGCCCTGCACACCTCCCATGACCGGGCTATCAGCGATCCCTTCACCGCGGCCGTCGAACGGGCCGCCGCGGCACCGGACTTCCCGGCCCTGCTGCGCTCCCACACCGCCGTCTGGCAGCAGTTGTGGCGCCGAGCGGACCTGTATGTACCGGGCGAGGCCGGCCGCGTACTGCGCCTGCACCTGTTCCATGTCCTGCAGACGCTCTCCCCGCACACCGCGGACCTGGACGTCGGGGTTCCGGCCCGCGGGCTGCACGGCGAGGCGTACCGGGGCCATGTCTTCTGGGACGAACTCTTCGTCCTGCCCTATCTGAACCTGCACTTCCCCGAGGTGTCCCGGGCCCTGCTGGACTACCGGCACCGCCGCCTGCCCAGGGCGCTGGCGGCCGCCCGCCGGGAGGGCCGGGCCGGGGCGCGCTATCCCTGGCAGAGCGGCAGCGACGGCCGGGACGAGACCCAGACGCTGCACCTCAACCCCGTCTCCGGCCGCTGGGTGCCCGACCACTCCCGTCTCCAGCACCATGTCAACTCGGCCATCGCCTACAACGTCTGGCAGTACTGCCAGGCCACCGGTGACACCGGCTATCTGCACACCAAGGGCGCGGAGATGCTGCTGTCGATCGCCCGGTTCTGGGCTGGTGGCGCCGTACTCGACCCGGCGAGCGGCCGCTACCGCATCCGCGGCATCGTCGGACCCGACGAGTACCACGACGCCTACCCCGGCACCGGACGTCCGGGCATCGACGACAACGCCTACACCAATGTCACCGCCGCCTGGGTCCTCACCCGGGCCCTGGAGCTGGTACGCGGCCTGCCGCCGCGGCGCCGCCAGGAGCTCTTCGAACGCGGCATCCTGGACGCCACCGAACTCCCGCGCTGGGAGGAGGTGTCCAGGCGTCTGCGGGTGCCCTTCCACCGGGGCGTCATCAGTCAGTTCGACGGCTATGGGGAGCTGGCCGAGCTGGACTGGGCGGCCTACCGCGCACGGTACGGCGAGATCCGGCGGCTGGACCGCATCCTGGAGGCGGAGGGCGACTCGGTCAACCGCTACCAGGCGTCCAAACAGGCCGATGTCCTGATGCTCGGCTATCTCTTCTCGCCCGCCGAACTCGCGGCAATTTTCCGGCGGTTGGACTACCGGCTCACCGATGACCTCTGGCAGCGCACGGTGGACTACTACCTGGCCCGTACCAGCCATGGCTCCACCCTCAGCGGCCTGGTCCACGGCTGGGTGCTGGCCCGGGCCCGCCGCGCCGACGCCTGGCGCTACTGCCGCGAGGCGCTGACCGAGGACGTCGCCGACGTCCAGCGCGGCACCACCGCCGAGGGCATTCACCTCGGCGCCATGGCCGGCACCCTGGACCTGGTCCAGCGCGGTCTGACCGGGCTGGAGACGCGTGAGGACGCCCTCTGGCTCGACCCGGTGGAACTCCCTGAACTCTCCGAGTGCGGTTTCACCATCCGCTATCAACGGCACTGGGGAATCGGTGTGCGCCTGAGCGGTGACCAGCTGACGATCAGCGTCCCGGACTCCGAGGAATCCGCAATCCGCGTCGTACTGCCGGACCGCACCCTGACCATCCGCCCGGGAGAGACCAGCAGCTGGGCGCTGCGGCGGCCCTGAGAGTGCCGGATGGCCAGTGGTACCAGGAGCGTGTCCGGCGGCCGGCCCGCCGAGCCGGTACGGCAGCGTCCCCTCAGGGTCAGGGCCGGATGCTCAACCGGGTCAGCCCCGTGGTGTGCCGGATTCCCGCGCCGAGCACACACTCGGTCGGCAGGCTGCCCGGCACCGTCTCGATCACCTTCTCGGCCGCCGCGCCCTTGCCGCGCCCGCCGGTCACCGTTCCCCTGAGCAGCGCGGCATTGACGCCGGCCACCCGGACCGAGGGCCCTGACCGATAGGTGATGACCGTGGTGGCACCGTCCGCGAAGTGCAGGACCTCCTTGGACCGGTTCCATGCGAAGAGCAGGCAGCCGCTCCCGGTCTCCCCCACGGTGTGGTACCTGGCGGTGGCGCCGCGGCCGGCGGCGTCCGTGCAGTGGTACGTCCCGTCCACGGTGACCCTCGCCGACCCGGCGGAGGACAGGCCCAGTCCCGGGCCGTAGGTGATGTTCTCCTGGCCCGCGCACTCCAGGGCGGTCCGGTCATGGGCCTGGGCCGCCGGTACTCCGCCGACGGCTGCCGCCAGCAGGGTCAGGGAGGACAGGGCGATCCCCGCAACACCACGCTTACCGATCACCAGTCGTATCCCTTCGCAGGCCCGAACCACCTTGCTTACAACGCCACTTGACTACCCCCGGCCATCCCGGATCGCACCGGGTGCCACGGACGTCCAAGAGCACCACCGTCATTCCGCACCCCGGTGCGCGCCCTGGCGCCCCGGTGCATCGCCGCACGCCCTGGGGCGTCATTGGCGTACCCTGGCTCTCTGCGGTGACCTGCGGGTGGCCGCGCGGCGGTGGGGCCCGCCGTACCCGAACCGCGGCGATTTGGCCGCCAACGGTCCCTGCTTGCGATCATGCGTACCCAGCGAGGGTGCCGGCGAGTGGGAGAAGTGTTTTATGGGAGCGCCTCGGGCACGGGCCGTTCAGGAGCGCGTCGATCCGGATATCGGGCTGCCGCCAGCGGAGCACCGCCGGCGGGCCCGCCGGGAGCAGTGGCCGGTGGTATGCGCCGTATCCGTCGGCGGTGCGGCGGGAGCCGCCGCCCGTTATGGAATGTCCCTGCTGTGGCCGACGCCGGCCGGCGCCTTTCCCTGGACGACCTTTGTGATCAATGTGGCCGGCTGCGCGGTCATCGGCGTGTTCATGGTCGTGATCACCGAGGTGTGGGCGGCACACCGGCTGGTGCGCCCCTTCTTCGGCACCGGGATCCTGGGCGGTTTCACCACCTTCTCGACCTATGCGGTGGACATCCAGCGTCTGGTGCAAAGCGGCCACGCCGCGACCGCTCTGGCCTACCTGGCACTGACCATGGTCTGTGCCCTGACGGCGGTGTGGACGGCGGCCGCGCTCACCCGGCGCTTCATCCGGTGGAGGACGCGATGACCAGGCTGAACGGCAGCGCACTACGACTGACGATCTTCGTCGGGGAGAACGACCGCTGGCATCACCGGCCGCTGTTCACCGAGATCGTCCACCGCGCCCACGCCGCGGGGCTGGCGGGAGCGAGTGTGTTCAAGGGCATCGAGGGGTTCGGCGCCTCCTCACTGATCCACACCACCCGGCTGCTGTCACTGAGCGAGGACCTCCCGGTGGCGATCGTGATCGTGGACACCGCGGAGCGCGTCCGGGGCTTTCTGCCCCAGCTGGACGAGCTCGTCGGCGAGGGCCTGGTCATGCTCGACGAGGTCGAGGTCCACCGGTACACCGGCCGCGAGCGACAGCGGAAGGAGCCCGAGGCGTGACCTGGCTGCTTGTCGTCATAGGCGCCATGGTCGGCGCCCCCGCCCGCTATCTGGCCGACCGGGCCGTACAGAAGCGGCATGACACCGTCTTCCCCTGGGGGACGTTCATTGTCAATGTGACCGGCTGTCTGATCCTCGGCCTGCTCACCGGCGCGGTGGCGGCCGGAGCCGCCTCCTCGCAGCTGCAGTTGCTCATCGGCACGGGGCTGTGCGGGGCGCTGACCACGTACTCGACCTTCTCCTACGAAACCCTGCGGCTGGCCGAGGACGGCGCGCGGTTCTTCGCCGCGGCCTATGCCCTCGGCAGCCTGGTCGCGGGTCTCGGCGCGGCGTTCACCGGCAATGCGCTGGCCGAGGCGCTGTGGGCATGAGCGATTGAGCGATCCGGCGGCGGTGCGGCTCGATCACCGGGCCGCTGCCGGTCTCGTCACCCGGTGCCGATCTCCAACTGCACGCCGCCCGGAGCGTGATGGACGCCTGTGTGCGTCAAGCACTCGGTCATGGCACCGTCGGCCACCGTCGCAAGGCTGCGGTGCGCCTGCCGGCCCTTGCCGCGGCCTTGGGTCACTTCGCCGTCCAGCCGGACGAGGTTTGTCGGTGGCGATACAGGACGCGGCCGGGGCGAAGCCCTCGAAGGTGCCGGTGACAATGTCCTCCCCCGGCCGCCCGGAGCAGAAGTAGTGGGCACGGGCGTGGATGCGGATCGGCTGTGGGACGAGGCCCAGGCTGGGGCTGGAGTAGCCGTCTTCCCAGCCGGTACAGATCACTGATCCCGGCTCCTGATGGGCGGATGAGGGCGGAGCCCAGGCCAGGGCCGAGCCGGTCACCGCCCGAAGTGGATCCGGACGGTGTCCCGCTCGTCCCGGGAAGCCCGGTCATGCGGCGCGATCCTGGTGAAGCGCATGCCCGGCTCGAAGCCGGGCGGCCGGGCGCCCTGGTGGCGCAGGTCCCAGACCTCCTCGCTGGAGGTGGCCCCGAAGGAGAACTTGCCGCCGTCCGCCGCGTCTTCCACCGCCACCTGGATCCGGGCGACATGTCCGTTCCCGGCGAAGGGGTCGCCGCCGATTGCGGAGCGGAAGGTCCGCCGGATCTCCGGCTGGTGACGGTGCAGCGCGGCCGTGAGCATCCGCTCCAACTCCTGGGGTGTATCGGTCAGTTCCTGACCGGTATGGGCCGGCTGCCAGCCGGTCCGCTTGAATGTGCTCGTCGATCGCCTGGGCCAGGTGGCGCAGTTCGGGCCTCACCGGCCGCTCAGTACCGGTACCGTCCGGGGCGGACAGGCACGGTGGAGGCCTCCGCCATGCGACTGGCGCTCCCGCCAAGTGCGTATTTCCGAACCCAGAAACAGTGGGTCAGCGCTGTTCATCACGATCAGTTCGCCCTGGAGTCAGGCGAGCACGGACAGCGAAAACGGCCCCGCCGGTGGCGGGGCCGAGCGATGCTCGGGACTTGTGGATCGGTCCTCGGGGCGGGACGCGAAGGGCGTACCTTCCCGAATGATCCTGTGATGGTCACCGAGTAGGCCCGCGTTCGCAGCGCGGGCCGGGAAGGCACTCCCGTGCTCGGCGTAGTCACCGATGACGGCACCACCGAGACCGGCTCGCTGCTGGATGACATCGTGCGCGAAGGCGCTCGGCGGATGCTCGCAGCCGCGCTGGAAGCCGAAGTCAACCAGTACATAGCCGAGTTGGCTGCCGAGCAGGACGATCAGGGGCGCCGTCTGGTGGTCCGTAACGGTCACCACCGGCCGCGCGCTGTCACCACTGCGGCTGGCCCGGTCGAGGTCCGCGCTCCTCGAGTGGACGACAAACGCGTTGACGATAAGACGGGGGAGAGGAAGCGGTTCTCCTCGAAGATCCTGCCACCGTGGTGCCGCAAGTCGCCGAAAGTATCGGAGGTGCTGCCGCTGCTGTATCTGCACGGCCTGTCAGCCGGGGGCTCCGTACCCGCGCTGGAGCAGTTCCTCGGCACGTCCGCCGGGCTGTCGCCAGCCACCGTGAACCGGCTCACGAAGCAGTGGCAGGACGACCATGCCGCGTTCCAGCAGCGCGATCTCTCCGAGAGCGACTACGTCTACGTGTGGGCGGACGGCGTGCACCCCAAGGTCCGTCTGGACGAGGGCCTGCGGGAGTCCGCCGAGTCCTGGGCCGACCTGTTGCATGACTGCCGGCGGCGCGGCATGCGTGGCCGGGAGCTGGTCGTCGGAGACGGTGCGATGGGCCTGTGGTCACGCTCCGGACCAAAGTCACCCCGCGGTGCGGGCAGCCCGGCCGCCGCACTCGCGATGGTTTTCAAGCTCGCCGAATCCGCCCAGGCCCGCTGGCGCGCGATCACTGCGCCCCACCTCGTCGCCTTGGTCCGCGCCGGGGCCCACTTCGAGAACGGCCACCTTGCCGAACGCCCCGAGGTCCCCGCGGCTTGAGCAGCCTTACGGAGTGGATCTCAGGCATCCCTGTGCCGTATGTGCAGATGCCCCTCGCGGGAAAGAAGGGCGGCGCCGCAGGCAGGACTGTGTCGAGGCCTACCTCCTTGAGGACCACATGGCCCACCAACTGCCCATGGGGCGAACCGGGTTGCGCTTCAAGAACCGCTAACCCGAACCGCTCCTGCGCTGCCCAGCCTCGCTCCTGGCCCCGCACCCACCGCATCGCATCGCCCTCGTTCTTGCGATGACCGACCTCATGGCCCGCCGCCTCACCGGCGAAGCCACCATCTCCTGGCGTGACCCCGCAAAGCCCCGCCAACCGCAAATCTCAGGATGAAACACCAGGAGAAAACGAGCTCTCAACGCGGGCGCGCGCCGGGAACCCGCGAAGGCCAGCTGACCGCCACAGGCTCCTAACCCGCCAGCGGGAGGCTTCGTCCATCGAAGGCTGCCGCGCGAGTCGGACCGGGCCGGCTCCCATGTGGGAGTCGGCCCGTCGGGCAGTCGTGTCCATTCCCGCGGTCAGTTGTGCGGTGCGGCGCTACGCCACCTCAGCCGGCAATGGCGCCAGCTCGCACAGGTTCAGTTCCAGCGCTGGAAAGAGTTGCCGTAGTCCTTGGGGTTGGCGTAGACGTTGTTGGTTGTTGGGTCGGCGCCCCCGTCGAGGGTGTAACCGCTCATGCGGCTCTGCAGCTTCCAGCCGGCGTCGGTCTTGATCTCGTACCAGCGCTGGTACCAGTTGGTGCCGTCCTTTGCGCTGTTGCACGGCTCGGTGTACACCTGGGTGTCGTACGAGGTCAGGCACCAGCCGGTGTTCGCGTTGACCTCGTTCCAACTCCCGTCGCTGTTCTGGATGTCATACCAGACATGCGCCATGGGAATCTTGGACGTGTCCGCGTACGTCGTGATGTCGTGGCCGCCCCTGACGTCGGACAGATAGCCAGGGTAGTAGTTCATTGACCAAGTAACCGTGCCGTCGGCATGGGCGCTGCCGGCGGTGACGGCAAGCAATAGGGGAGCTACTGCCGCCGCGACGCCCGCGCGCTTGGCTATGCGCTTGATGTTCAAGATGCCCCCTGGTCAGGTAAACGGTGCGCATGCATCGCAAGTGATCATGCTGGCTGGTTTAAGTGTTCACATCGAGCCTGTTGATCACCCGTCAGGTGACCAGGCGGCTGTCGGCGGTCCCCAAGGACGCTGGTCGGCGTTCCGTGGACTCCTGGATCGTCGGCACGGCACGTGACCCTGGCGAATCCGCCCACAGACAGTGGCCGGGTTCCCAGGGTCAGCACCCGCGGGGTGGCTCAAGGTCACAGGCTGCGGTCCGCCGGCGCCACGATCCCGCGATCGGAGTGGAACCGGATGCTCTTGATCAGTAATTCCAGATCTGGCCGGCGAAGTGGTCGCCGGTCCCCTTCAGGTAGTAGTGCTGGCCGTAGAGACCGCCGATGCACTGCCGCTTGACCTGATTGAAGTTGGTCGCGACCGAGCCGACCATCACGCCGGTGTCCGCGTCCCAGACCTCGGCACGGCCCCACGCGATGCTTGTGTGCACACCGGAATAGCAGACCTGGTTGCTGGGACCGGCGGGGATGGAGCCGCTGGTGCACAGGGTGTTGCTACCGGTGCTGCATTCGCTGCTGGCGGTCACATTGGCGCTGGCGGTGCCGGCCAGCCCCAGCCCGAGGGCTGCAACGGCCGCAGCCACCGCGGCGCCCTTGGCGAACGTCTTCTTCATAGTGATCGTCCCCTCTTCTGGTCATGCCTAGCCCCCGTATCAAGTGCTGCTAGGCCCCCTGTGGGCGACGCGGTAACGCCGCCAGATGGACCATATGACGTAACGATCAAAGTGTGCGGATCACCTTTGCACAGCGACTTCCTCCCGCTGGTTGCAAAGTGCACAGCGAGCCAAGGCCGAAGCTCAACTCATCGCTGCTTTGTCCTGCCAAGAGGCCATCCAGGCACCCTCTAAGGGGCTGCGGCGTCCGCCTCCGCAGGTGCGTCGCTGAGGCCGAGCCGGAGGTGTTCCACGTGATAGAGCGCCTGGTCGAGAAGTTCGGCGACATGGTTGTCGTAGAGGGCGTAGACCACGGAACGGCCCTTGCGGGTGCCGGTGACCAGGCCCAGGTTGCGCAGCAGGCGCAGCTGGTGGGAGCAGGCGGACTGTTCCATGCCGACCTCGGCGGCCAACTCCGTGGCGGGCAGGGGCCCTTCCCGCAGCCGGGCGAGGATCAGCAGGCGGGAGGGGGTGGCCAGCGCCTGGAGGGTGGTGGCCACCTTGGCGGCGCCGGCCGCGTCCAGGCGGGCACGCGGGACGGCGTTGTTCGCGGGAGCGGCTCCATGACCCATGGGTTCATCGTACCGGCCCGGATGAATGGATGAATCGATGTTCATGTGTTCCTGTATTCTGGTGGCCCGCTCTCCCTTCCGCGCGTCCGAAAAGGATCACCGCCGCGATGACCTCCACCCTCACCCTCCCCCAGCCTCCGGCCGGGGGGACCCCCACGTCCCCGGTGACCGGCTCCTCCCCCGGCCCGGTGGCGCCCCGCCACCGCACCCGGATCTTCGACCTGCCCGAAACGCGGTGGGCGGCCGCCGCCCTGCTGCTGTTCCTGGTCACGCTGCCGCTCCAGCTGACCGGCGCACCGGCCTGGGCATGGGGCCCGCTGTATGCGCTGACCTATGTCTGCGGCGGCTGGGAACCCGGCTGGGCGGGCCTTCAGGCCCTGCGCGAGAAGACCCTGGACGTGGACTTGCTGATGGTCGTCGCGGCGATCGGCGCGGCGGCGATCGGGCAGGTGCTGGACGGTGCGCTGCTGATCGTCATCTTCGCCACCTCCGGCGCCCTGGAGGCGATCGCCACGGCACGCACGGCCGACTCGGTGCGCGGGCTGCTCGACCTCGCTCCCGCCACGGCGACCCGCCTCATGGACGACGGCGGCGAGGAGACCGTGCCGAGCTCCGGTCTGAGGGTCGGTGACATCGTTCTCGTCCGGCCCGGCGAGCGCATCGGCGCGGACGGGCGGGTGGTGGACGGCGCGAGCGAGGTGGACCAGTCCACCATCACCGGCGAGCCATTGCCGGTGATGAAGGAGGCCGGGGACGAGGTCTTCGCCGGAACCCTCAATGGGACCGGCGCCTTGCGGGTGAAGGCCGAGCGGGACCCCTCGGACTCGGTGATCGCCCGCATTGTGGCCATGGTGGAGGAAGCGTCCCGGACCAAGGCCCCGACCCAGCTGTTCATCGAGAAGGTCGAACAGCGGTATTCGATGGGCATGGTGGCCGCCACCGTGGCCCTGTTCGCGCTGCCACTGTTCTTCGGTGCCGCCTTGCAGCCGACGCTGCTGCGGGCGATGACCTTTATGATCGTCGCCTCGCCCTGCGCGGTGGTGCTGGCCACCATGCCCCCGCTGCTGTCCGCCATCGCCAACGCCGGGCGCCATGGTGTGCTGGTGAAGTCGGCCGTGGTGATGGAACGGCTGGGGCAGATCGACGCCGTGGCCCTGGACAAGACGGGCACCCTCACCGAGGGCACCCCCCGTGTCACGGACATCCGCCCGCTGCCCGCCTCCGGTCTGGACGAGGACGCGCTGTTGACCCTCGCATCCGCCGCCGAGCACCCCAGCGAGCACCCACTGGCCCGCGCCGTCGTGGATGCCGCCCGTACCCGCGGCCTGGCCATTCCCCTGGTGACGGACTTCGCCTCCGCCCCCGGCATCGGCGTGACCGCCACCGTCGAGGGCAAGGCCGTGGCGGTGGGCAGCCCCGCGCGGTTGCTGAACGGCCGCGAGGAGCATCCGGCCGCCGGCCTCGCGGCGGAGCTGGAGCGGGCGGGCCGTACCGCGGTGCTGATCGAGGTGAACGGCGCCCCGGCCGGCGTGCTGGGCATCGCCGACCGGCTGCGCGACGAGGCCGCCGCCGCGGTCACCGAACTCGCCGCGCTGACGGGCGCCCCGCCCGTCCTGGTCACCGGTGACAACATCCGCGCCGCCACCCGCCTCGCGGAAGAGGCCGGCATCGGCGACGTCCGCGCCGGGCTCCTGCCGCAGGACAAGGTCGCCGCGGTGCGGGAGATGGCCCGGGCGGGCCGGAAGGTGCTGATGGTGGGCGACGGCGTCAATGACGCCCCCGCCCTGGCCGCGGCCCATACCGGTATCGCCATGGGCCGCGCGGGCTCCGATCTGGCCCTGGAGACCGCCGACGCCGTTGTCGTCCGTGACGAACCGGCCACCATCCCCGCCGTCGTCGCTCTCTCCCGCCGCGCCCGCCGTCTGGTGGTCCAGAACCTCGTCATCGCCTCGGTGTTCATCACCGGCCTGGTCGTCTGGGATCTCCTCGGCACCCTGCCCCTCCCCCTCGGCGTGGCCGGCCACGAAGGCTCCACCGTCATCGTCGGCCTCAACGGCCTGCGCCTGCTCGCCGATACGGCCTGGCGCCGCGCCCGCACGGGGGCGGGCCGGTAGGCCGCCGCATCGGCGGGTGTCAGTGGGCGTTTTCGCTCCCGGGTCCGAGGGCCGGTAGGCGGCGGCGGGGCGGGTCCGCCGGGAGATGGGCAAGAGCCCGCGGCTCCTGCCATGTGAAGCCGTCCTTCGGGCAGCGCCCTGAAGAGCTGCGCCACAGCCAGTGGCCCGTCGCCGATCCGAACCCGTCGGCAGCCATTGCAGATTCTCCGGCGGAAGGACCGGGCGAACAGCCGTCCGTGCCCGGAGAGGTGCGCGTCAAGGAGCGAAACGCGGCGGCGCGTACCCGCTGCCGGTCAGGTGGAACGGATGTAGCGGATGCCCGAACCGAGGTCGGCGTTGTCCGACAGCGGGGCGAGGTGGAGGGGGGTCTGGGAGAGGGTGATGCTGCTGGGGATCAGGCACAGCGGGTCGTTGTAGCCGATGACGACGGTGCGGTCGGTGCGGTTCTTCACCGAGCGGGCGGTCATCAGCCGTGCGGGGTCACCCGCGGAGGGCTTGACGATGCGGGTGCATTCCACGAGGGCCGACTTGTAGACGGTCTTCTGACCGCGGAAGCCGCGTTCGGACCAGAAGCAGATGTTGCCGGCGCTGCATTCGTCGGGCGCGACCAGGCGTCCGACGTGGTGTCCTCCGGCGCCGTGGTCGCCGTCGCCGTGGCGACGCCCGTCGTCGGCACCGGCCGGGAGGGCCAGACCGAGCACGGCGGTCGAGGCGAGGACCAACCCGAGGGCAGGCGTGCTGACGCGCTGGAACATGGTTCTCCTGGTTCTCTTTTTTGGGGGGTGCCGGCTGGGGCAGGAGCTCAGCCTTGGCGTTCGTACGCTTAACCGCTCAGATGGATTCCGGTTCCGCCAGAGCCGTCATAAACCCACCGCCGGAAGGAAGCGGCGGCCGGCCCATTGACGGGAGGCCCTGAGGGGCCGCCGGGAGATCCCGACGAGCATCCGGACGCATGTCCGCATGGCTGCTGCGCGCCTTCGTCGAAAAAGCCACGATGGCCCGCTGGGCTGTCGGGTCGGCGGGGGAAGGGCGGCCTCCTGACTTACCAGGTTCCGGCCGGGGGCCGCCCCGGACGTCAAACGTCAAGCACAGGCCGTTACTTGGCGGCGACCAGCTGGTCGGCGAGCTTGCACAGGCGGCGCACCGTGCGGTCCTCCAGGGCGACCGGAGCCGCCGGGGAAAGGGCCGTACGGTCGTAGTAGGCGCCGGGGACGAGCTCGGTGGCCGGATCGCAGAGCCGGACCACGCGCTCGGCGCCCTGCACCGCGGAGTCGCCCTCATGCGCGTACAGCGGCAGCAGGCCGGTGTCGCACACTCCGGGGTGGACGCTGACCGAGGTCCAGGGGGCCTGTTCGCGGGCGAAGATGGTCAGCGCGAGCTGCGACTGGGCGTAGGCGGCGAGCCGGGAGTAGCGCTTGGCGCGATGCGGGTCGTTCCAGGAGATGGACGCAGTGCGGTGCATCGAGGAGGAGACGTTCACCACCCGGCTGCCGGGCCGGGCGCTGAGCGGGCCGGCCAGCTCATGGGTGAGGAGGTAGGCGGCCAGGAAGTTGACCTGGAGGGAGAGTTCATTGCCGTCGGTGGTCATGGTGCGCCGCTCGGGAGCGGCCAGGGCCGCGTTGTTGACCAGGACGTCGAGGACGGGGTGCTGGTCGGCGATACGGGCGGCCATGGCGCGCACCTCGTCCAGCCGCGCGAAGTCGGCCACGACGAGGCGCAGTTGCGAGGCATTGGCCCCGGCCGCCACCAGGCGGGCCCTGGCCTGGTCACCGGATGCCTGGTCCGGGGCGTGCAGAATGACCGTATCGCCCCGTCCGGCCAGCAGCCGGGCGGTCTCCCAGCCGATGCCGGAGGTGGCACCGGTGACCAGTACGGTCCTGGGGGCGGGCGAGACAGATGAAGGCATGGAAATCCACTCCGGGAAGGGCAAAGGCAGCGGCGGTCCGCCATCGTGCGGAGCTGCTGTGCGAGCGTGAAAATGTGAAGTGGCCTCAGCGGAAGGCCCGTTGGGGGCCGGGAGCCGCTGTTCCGGGCGATAGCGGCTGCCTGGTGGTGGCAGGCGCGGCCGGGGTGTTGGTGAACGGCGGAGCGCTCAGCGCGCGTTCCGCGCACCGCGTATGAAGCCGGGCAGCGCCGTATGCGGCGGCCGGTCGTCATGGCGGAGGTGGCTGTTCACGGGCACCATCCAACGAAGCCCCCGGTCCGGGCGCAAGCGGCACGCCACTTCCCTGACGCCGCCCTGACGCGGAGGAAGTCCCGGCGGTCGGCGGCCGCGTACGCCGAGGTTGGGCGCCGGCTTTGGGCGCCGGTGTCTTATCGCTGATCGTCCAGGGCCTCCTGGGCATCTGCCATGAGCCCCAGGCGGAGATGGACGATGCGGGCGATGTCACTGATGGTGCCGTTACTACGGAAGATCTCCATGGGCGGCAGGTCGATATCGAACTGCTGCCGCACGGTGATCAGCAGCTCGGCGGCCATCAGGGAGTCGAGGCCATAGGCGTCGAGGCGGCGGTGGTGGTCGAGCTGTCCGGCCGGCAACTGCAGGACGCCGCCGACGACTTCGGCGATGCCGTCGGCGATGCGCTGCCTGGCCTCCTCGGGCGGCAGGGCGGAGAGCTCCCGGAGGACGTCCTCCGGCGTCTGCCCCTCCGTGTCGAGGAGCACGGGCAGCAGGGCGGTCAGGCGCGGGCTGCGAAGCCGGGGGAGGAAGCGGGCGAGGGGGCCCCAGACGACGCGGCCGGCCATGGCCGGGCAGTCGGCGACAAGGGCGTCCTCCAGCACCCCGAGCGCCTCCCGTACGGTGAGGGGTTCGATGCCGGACCGGGCGAGGGTGGGGACAAGGCCCGCGCGGGCGATCCAGCCGGTGTCGCCGATGACACCGAGGCCCGGGGCGAGGGCCGGCAGTCCCGCGGCCCGCCGGTTGCGGGCGAGGGCCTGGAGGTAGAGATTGCCGGCCACATAGGGGGCCTGGGCGATATTGCCCAGGGTCGCGGTGGCCGATGAGCAGAGCAGGAAGGTATCGGCGTCCAGCCCTTGGCAGGCCGTGTGGAGCGCGGCCGCGCCGGCGAGTTTGGGGGCGAGGACGGCGGTGAAGCGCTCGTCGGTCAGTTCGGTGAGCGGGGCGTCGTCGAGCAGCATGGCGGAGTGGACGACGCCGCGCACCGGGTGGCCCGCGGCGGCCGCGCTGTCCAGGATCCGCCGCACCGCCTCGGGGTCGGTGATGTCCGCGGCGTGCACCTGCGCCATGGCCCCGAGGCGGGCGAGACCGGCGAGGAGGTCCGGGGCCTCGGGGGTCCCGGCGCCCCTGCGGCTGACCAGGGCGAAGTGCCGGGCCCCGCGCTCGGCGAGCCGGAGCGCGGTGGCGGCGCCCAGCCCGGTCAGGCCCCCGGTGACCAGATAGGTGGCGGCGGGGTCGGGGGCGGGCGGCGTACGGCGGCGTACCACGGGCAGCGGTTCGTCCAGCGGGTCGAGGGCGATGACCACCTTGCCGGTGTGCCGCGAGTGCTGCATCAGCTGATACGCCTCGGCCACCCGCCCCGCCGGGTAGACGGTGTGCGGCAGCGGCCGGTAGCGCCCGGTACGGATGAGGGCGGCGACCTCCGCGAACAGGGCGGCGGCCGGGCCGGGTTGGTGCAGCAGCTGGGTGAGGTCCACCCCATGGAAGGTGATGTTGCGGCGGAACGGCCCCAGGGCCAGCGGTTTGTTCTGGTGGATGTCGCGCTTGCCCAGTTCCACAAAGCGCCCGCCGGGGCCCAGCGCCTCAAGGCCGCGGGAAATCGCCTCGCCGGCCAGGGAGTTGAGGACGACGTCCACGCCCCGTCCACCGGTCAGTTCGCGGACCTTCTCGGCGAAGTCCGGGTTGCGCGAGTCCAGTACCTGTGCCACACCGATCATGCGCAGAAGGTCGCGTTTGGCCGGGTTTCCGGCCGTGGCGACGACCCGGGCGCCGCGGCGCCGGGCATACTGCAGGGCCGCCAGCCCAATGCCTCCGGCGCCACCGTGGACCAGCACGGTCTCGCCGGCGGCGAGCCGGGCGAGGTGGCCCAGGCCGTAGTGGACGGTGAGGAAGACCACCGGCAGGGTGGCGCCCTCGGTGAACGACATCCCGGCGGGCAGCGGCAGCACGGCGTGTTCGACGGTGGTGGCGTGTGAGGCGAGCGAGGCCGGGGCGAGGGCCAGCACCCGGTCCCCGGCCCGTACCGAACCGACCCCGGGGCCCACTGCGGTGACGATGCCGGCGCACTCCATGCCCGGTCCGCGCGGCAGCAGCTCGTCCTGGGGCTCTTCGGGCAGGAGGCCGACGGCCTGCATCAGCTCCCGGTAGTTCAGGCCCGCCGCCCGGACGGCGATGACCACCTGGCCGGGGGCGGGTTCGGCGGGCGGCGGGGTCTCCTGCCAGGCCAGCCGGTAGCTCAGTCCGGGGTCGGTGACCCGCAGGGCATAACCGGCCACCGCACGGCTGTCGGTGATGCCCTGTGGTGTGCTGGTGACGTCGGTGATCCGGGGGACGAACCGGCCCTCGGCGGTGAGGCAGATCTCGTCCTCCTCGCGGCTCTCGTCCTCCTCGCTGGGCGTGAGGAGTTCGTCCAGGAGGCGGCGGGCGTCCGCGGCAGGGTCGTCGGTCCGTTCCAGGGAGAGCCGGCGGACGGCGATCCTCATGTGCTCATGGGCGAGGGTACGGGCCACTCCCCAGGCCGCGGCATCGACCGGGGCCAGTGGCCGCTCGGGGGCGGGCAGCGCGCCGCTGGGGCGGCTGACCAGCCACAGCGTCACCCGTACCGGTTCGGGCAGCCGCTCGCAGACCGTGGCCAGTGCCCGCAGCGCCGCCGCCCGGCGGGTGGCGGCTTCCAGCTCCCGCCGTGGCTCACCGGGTGCGGTGACGGTGCCGTCACCGAGGCAGAGCAGCACGGTGAGGGCCGCTGCGTCCCCGGCCAGCAGGCGCTGCCAGCAGCCGGGTTCGGTCAGCGGGCCGTCGGCGAGACGGACCGGCGCGCCCCTCTCGGTGAGTGCGGCAGCCACCGCGGCGGGCAGTGCCGCCGGTGCCGGATGCTCGCCCGCCGGCTCGCCGGCCACCACCCACACCGTGGCTCCGGCTTCCTCCGGCATCCGTGGCGGGGGCGGGGCGGCGGCCGGGGCCGCGGGGGCCGCGGCCAGCAGCACCGAGGTGCTGTCCGGAGTGTTGCGGGTGCCGTCGCCGATGCGCTGGACGCCGGTGAAACCGCACTCCTCCAGCAGGGGCGGCCACCGGTCGGCGGGCAGGATCAGCGCCTCGGTGCGCAGCGGCCGGTCGGCCGGGGCGAGGAAGCCCTCGGTGTGGCCGAAGACCGGCACCAGCAGGTCCAGCGCATGGTCCTCCACCGCGATCAGGAGACCACCGGGTGCCAGCAGGGAGGCGACGCGCCGCAGGCCGAGCCGCAAGTCCCGTGCCCAGTGCAGGGAGTTGGCGGCGATGACCAGGTCGAAGCCGGCCGGGGGCAGCCCTTGGGCGGCGGGGTCCAGATCCAGGTCGAAGGTGCGGTGTTCGATGAAGTCATAGCCGGCGAAGCGGGATTCGGCGCGGGTGAGGAAGCGGGGGGAGACATCGGTGAGGAGATAGCGGGTGCGCTCGGGTGGCAGTACCGGCAGAACGGCCGCCGTGGTGCCGCCCGTTCCGGCTCCGATCTCGAGTACCCGCAGCGGCCGGCCGGCGGGCCAGTGCCGTACCGATTCCGCCACCAGCGCCTGGACCACGCGGTTGTGGTGGCGCAGGTGGACGCCGGTGTCATAGCGGCGCTCCAGCTGTTCCAGGCGGTGGGCGGAGAACGGTTCCTCCGCCGGGTCCGCCCGGCCCAGCAGCAGGTCCAGATGGGCCTCGGGAGTGCGCAGGGTGAAGGCGGTCTCGGCTGCCCAGGCGGGGAAGTCCCGGACCAGCCGGGCCAGATGTTCCTCCAGCGGTTCCTCGTCCTGCTCCGCCAGGCGCCGGCCGCCACCGGCCACCGGTTGCAGCAGGCCCTCGGCCTCCGTCAGCCGCAGCATCTCCCCGACCAGGCGCCGGTGGCGCGGCAGGACCCCGGCGGCCAGCACGCCGTCCACGGTGATGTCCCCGGTGCCCGGCAGGAGGCGGCGCAGTACGGCGTGGAAGACCCGGGCCGAGGCATGGGCGAGGCGGCGCCGGACCCGGGCCTGCCGCCGTGGCTGCCATGCCTCGGTGAGGAGTGTGATCCTCGGGCGGGCTCCGTCGAGGACCGCCTCCGGGGCCGGGAAGGGGCAGGGTCCGGGCGTGTCGCCGGGCCGTGGTGCCGCCCGCATGGTCTCGGCGTAGTGCCGCAGCGGGGTCCGGGCGCCGTTGCCCATGCGCCGCACCAGGCAGCCCTCCAGCTCGGCCGTGACCGTGCCGTCCGGCGCCATGATCAAAGTGTCCCAGCGGTATCCGTCCTCGGTCCGTCCGCGCTCCCGCAGATACAGCACCCCTTCGTCGGCCGGTGGCTGCCAGACCCGGACGGCGTCGAGATGCGACGGCAGATAGCACTCGCCGTCCTCCAGCAGGTCCAGGCGGAGGGCGACCGCCGTGTGCAGGGCGGCGTCGAGCACCGCCGGATGGGCCTGCAGGGCCTCGTCCGGCCAGGGGTTGCGGTAGGCGGCCAGC
The DNA here is from genome assembly GCF_003121295.1 of Streptomyces orinoci. Lineage (GTDB taxonomy): Bacteria > Actinomycetota > Actinomycetes > Streptomycetales > Streptomycetaceae > Streptomyces > Streptomyces orinoci. The sequence goes on along the minus strand of NZ_PHNC01000015.1, from coordinate 21,383 downwards.
ACCTCGCCCGGTCCCGTCCGTACCTCGCGGACCAGCCGCAGCCTGGGCCCGTATTCCAGCCCCAGGCGCGCGATCGCGGTGTAGAACGCCTCGGCGTCCAGCTCGCCGGGGCAGCGCTGCCGCACCGCTGCCAGGTCCACCGCCTCGGGGCGGGTGCGCAGCAGCCGCCGGACCCGGGCCCGGGCATGGGTGCGGGGCTGCCCGGACAGGGCCTCGAGGGCCCCCACGGTGACGATCCCGTCGTCCGGGGAGAGCATCGTCTGCAGGAGCACCCGGCCGGGGTCGTCCCGGGGCACCACCAGTACCCAGGGGTCCAGGTCGAGCACCTCACCCGGCGCCTCGGACACCCGGGCACCGGCGGCCAGCATCATCTCCAGGTATCCGGTGATGGGCATGATCATCGAACCGCGGATGCGGTGGTCCGCGAGCCAGGGCACCAGCACCGGCTCGATCCTGCCCTGCCAGGCCGGCAGGTGCAGCGGCAGCCGCTCGCCCAGCAGCGGATGGTCATAGCGGCCGTCGGCGATGCCGCCGGTCCAAGCGGCCGGCGTGCCGTTCCAGTGGCGGGTGCGCTGCCATGGATAGGCGGGAAGGTCCACCACCCTGCCGGGGCGGGGGAAGAGGGCGGGTCCGTCGATGGCGGCTCCGGCCGCGATCAGCTGGGCCAGGGCGGTGCGCAGCGCGCCGGGTCCGGTGCTCTCTCTGGCCAGGGTGGGCACCACGGCGACCGGGGTGGTGGCCTGTTGGGTGAGCCGCCGCAGATAGGGCCGGAGGACCGGGTGCGGGCCGAGGTCAGCGAAGATGTCGTACCCCTCGGCGAGCAGGTGCCGGATGGCCGGGGCGAAAAGGACCGGCTCGCGGATGTTGCGCCACCAGTGGCCGGCGTCCAGCTCCGGTCCGGTGACCGGTTCGCCGGTCACCGTGGACACCATGGGGATCTGCGGCGGGAGCGGCCGCAGTCCCTCCAGGGCGGCCCGCAGCGGCTGCTGTACGGGGTCCATCGCCCGGCTGTGGAAGGCGTGGTCGAGGCCGAGCGGGGAGCAGTCGGTGCCCTGGGCGGCCAATTCCCTTTCCAGAGAGGCCAGATCGGCCCGCGGACCGGTAACGGTCAGGTCCCGTTCGGTGTTGACGCAGGCCAGTTCCAACTTTGGGAAGCGCGCCAGGAGTTCGTCGAGGCGCTGCCGGGGCAGCGTGACGGCGGACATACCGCCGCTGCCGGCGGTGCCCGCCTGGGCCCGGGCGCGGGCGGCCACCACCCGGGCCGCGTCCTGAAGGCTCAGGGCCCCGGCGACATGGGCGGCGGTGATCTCCCCGACGCTGTGCCCGGCCACCGCGGCCGGGACGACGCCCCGGCCGCGCAGCCAGGCGACGATGCCGCACTGCACCGCGAAGAGCAGTGGCTGGGCGATCTCGGTCCGTGCCAGGCGCTCCCGGCCGGCGTCGTCCGCCGGTGGTGAGGCCAGTTCGTCCCCGACCGACCAGCCCAGCAAGGGGGCGAGGTGCGCGTCCGCCTCCCGCACGGCGCGGTGGAAGTCCGGCTCCAGGCGCATCAGATCGGCGCCCATGCCCGCCCACTGGGAGCCATTGCCGGAGAAGACGAAGACGGTGCGCCCATGCTCCACCCGGCGGGCGGCCGCCGCGGCCGGGCCCGGTTCGCCCGCGGCGATCCGGCGCAGCCGTTCCGCCGCGGCGGCGGGGGTACGGGCCAGCACGGCGGCCCGGTGCGGGTGGCCGCCGCCGCGCCGCCAGGCGGTGAACGACACATCGTGGAGGTCCTCGGGCGCCGTCCGGTCCAGGCGTTCGGCCAGCCTGCGGGCGGCCTCGGCCAGCGCCGCGGGCGTCCGGGCGGCGACCGGCACCGGCCACTCGGCCACCGGCGGCGGTACCGGCCGGGGCGCCGGGGGCGGCGCCGCCAGGATGAGGTGGGCGTTGGCGCCGCCGAAGCCGAAGGAGTTGACCCCCACCACACTCCTGGGCCCCACCTTGACGGGCCGTGCCGCGGTGGGGACGGTCAGGCGCAGCCCCTCGAAGTCGATATGCGGGTTGGGCTCCGTCAAATGCAGGGTGGGCGGGACGATGCCGTGGCGCAGCACCAGGAGGGCCTTGAAGAGCCCCGGCATGCCGGAAGCGGGCTCCAGATGGCCCAGGTTGGACTTGACCGAGCCGATCGGCAGGGCACCCGCGTCCTCACCGCGCCGGGTCGCCAGCGCACGTCCGATCGCCGCGCATTCCACCGGGTCGCCGGCCGGGGTGCCGGTGCCGTGTGCCTCCAGGTAGACGAGGTCGTCCGGTGACACCCCGGCCTGCCCATAGGCGCCGCGCAGCAGGGCCTCCTGGCTCTCCAGCCGTGGCAGCGAGATTCCCGGTGTCCGGCCGTCGCAGTTGGCGGCTGCCCCGGTGATCACGGCATGTATCCGGTCCCCGTCGGCCACCGCGTCCGCCAGCCGTTTGAGCAGGACCAGTCCCCCGCCCTCGGCCCGTACAAAGCCGTCGGCGCCGGCCGAGAACGACCGGCAGCGCCCGGACGGGGAGAGCATGGACGCCTGGGAGAAGCCGATGAAGTGATAGGGGTTCAGCAGGAGGTTGGCGCCGCCCGCCAGCGCGGTGCGGCTGACCCCGGCCAGCAGCGTCCGGCATGCCTCGACCAGCGCGACCAGGGCGGAGGAGCAGGCGGTGTCCACCGCCATGCTCGGCCCCCGCAGGTCGAACACATGCGAGATCCGGTTCGCCGCGATCGACAGCGCCGCTCCGGAGAGGGTGTACGGGCTGCCGAGGCGCCCGGTGAGCATCTGCAGCGCCCCGTAGGGGCTGTCCGAGATCCCCACGAACACGGCGGTGTCGGTGCCGGCCAGCGACTCCGGCGGCATGGCGGCGTCGTCCATGGCCTCGGCCGCCAGCTCCAGCAACAGCCTTTGCTGCGGGTCCATTTGGGCGGCTTCCTTGGGTGCGATGCCGAAGTACTCGGCGTCGAAGCCCGCGATGTCCGTGAGGAATCCGCCGGCGGCGGTGTAGCTCTTGCCCGGCCGTGGTGCGGCCGGATCGACGAACCGTTCCACCACGAACCGGTCCGGCGGCACCTCCCCCACCAGATCCCGGCCCTCGCTCAGGGCCGCCCAGAGCCCGGCGAGATCCTCGATGCCGCCGGGAAGCCTGCACGCGGCTCCCACCACCGCCACGGCCCGGTCGGCCGGGCCCGCCAGGAACGCATCCCCACTCATAAAAGGATTGATGAACACCGGACAAGCCGAGGAAACGGCAAGTCACCCGGCCGGATGGAACTCCTTAAACAGGCGTTCTGTCGCTCGCCCTCGCGTTCGTCGCCCAACTGCCGCCCCGACGAGCCGGGTTGACACCGGTTACGGGCGGACCGCCGGGCAGCGGCCGGGCGTTGGCGCGGATGCCGGACCGCGCCCGCATCAGTAGCCGCAGGTTCCCGGCTGGGCGCCCTCCGTCGGGCGACCGTAGTGGTAGTCCCAGGTGCTGCTGTAGGCGGTGCACCGGGCCGTGGACCCATTGCCGTGGGTGATCCTCATATTGGCCACCCCGTACCACTCATTGTCGCCCCAACTGTGCACCGAGATGGGGTTGGTGGTGACCTCGGGGCCGCTCAGGGAGCCGTACTCCCCGGAGTCGCGGCCCCGGCCGTCGTCGCCCAGGTCGAGGACCTGCACCCAGGCACCGGTGATGCCGGGATGAGCGTGGGTGCGGAACCAGCCGTCCCACACAAAGCGGGCCCGGCTGTTCCCGCAGTAGTCGAACTGCTGATGGATCCGCCCGGCGGTCAGCTGGCTCCCATTGCCGTCCTGAACCCTCACCACTCCGCTGTCGCCCTTGTCCGCCCAGTGGCAGCTTCTCGCGGTGGCCTGGGCGGCCGGCGCGCCGGCCACGATGGCGCCCGGGACCGCCAGGGCGGCGGCCAGGGCCGTAGTGCGCAGCGCACGTCCGAGGTGCATGGTCATCTCTCCTCTCGCTGCCGTACCGGGCCAGGTCTCTCCCCCGCGGCGCCCCGGCCCGGTGTCCGGCGGCACACCACAAGCTAGGGCGGCCGCCGGCGGTGCGAGGTATCTCCTTGCACGGTGAAGGAGCCCCTCCGGTGCGGAACTGCACAGTGAGACCGCTGTTCACCCGGCTCGGGCCCCGATAGCCTCCGCTCCACAGGGAGTTGAGCTGCCTCTCCGAGGGGAGCGCATGCACGCCGACCAACAGCGAGCGGGCACCGCGACGGCGGCCGGGCGGGTCCGGCGGGCCGACGATGTGCTGGCCATGCAGCGCGCCGCCCGCCAGGGCGGCACCGCCTCCCTGCTGCGCTGGCTGGCCGCCCGTAGCGGGGCCACCGTCCTGCTGGTGAACCGCTCGGGCGCCGCGGCCTCGGCCCCTTCGCCGCCCCTCGGCGAGGCCGGGCGCACTCTGGTACGGCGCGGGGTGCGGGAGATCACCGCACGGGGCCTGAAGTCCCTGGCCATCGACCAGGAGGACCTCGCCTGCGTCATCCTGCCCCTGGACGGCTCGCCGGACCTCGCCGCGCTCCTGCTCGCCGCCGTGCTGCCCCGCCCGGTGCCGCCCGAACTGCCGCTGCTGCTCGCGGATGCCACCTCGGGGCTGAGTCTGTGCCGGCGGGCCGAGGACCTCCGCCGCCGGCAGCGCCGGCTGCGGATCGCCGACGCCCGGACCCGGGAGGCCGTTCTGCACCTGCTGATGAACGGCCATACCGCCGCCGCGCGCCAGGTCGCCGGGGCCCTGCGGCCCCAACTGCCCGATGTGGCACGGGTGTATGTCGTCGAGGGTCCGGCCGCGGTGCGCAGCGCGGTGGCGCAGGCGATAGCGGAAGTGGCCGAGGGCGCGTGGATTGTGCCATGCCCCGTCTATCTCGACCATCTGATGGTGCTCGCGCCCGCCGCCCCGGGCACGGACACCGACCCCGCCCCGGCGTGGAAATGGCCCCCTTCCATGGCGGATACCTGCTGGATCGGGGTGAGCGAGGCCGTACCGCTGCGCGACACCGCCACCGGCTACGCCCAGGCCTTTCACGCCCTGGCCACCGCACGCCACCGCGCCCAACGGCAGGCGTCCTTCGCGGGCCATCCCGATCTGGCACTCACCATCGGCCCGCCCGCGGCGGCCTGGGCCGGTACCTTCCTCGCGCCGCTGCACGCCCACCGCAGCAGACGGGCCCAGGACCCGGACAGCGCGGACCTGCTGGCCACCGCCGCGTCCTGGCTCCACTTCTCCACCCGCGCCACGGCCCATCTGAAGATCCACCGCAATACCCTGATGTCCCGGATGGCCCTCGTCAGCGGCCTGCTGGGACTCGACCTGGATCAACTCGCCGACCAGGCAGCCCTGGCACTCGCCCTCCATGCCGGCACCGCGGACATCCCACGGGGGGACGGCCCGGCGCCCACCCTGGACGAACTGCTCACCCTGCCCGGTGTCCTGGCCTGGGCGGAACGGCAGTTCCGCCCCTTGCGGACGCCCGGCGTACCGGACTGCGTCGAGCAGACGCTCACCCTCTGGCTGCGCCTCAACGGCCGTATCGGCCCGACAGCCCAAGCGCTGTCCCTCTCGGCATCCGCGGTACGCAAACGCCTGACCCGCGCCGAGGCACTGCTTGAGCGCTCACTGCTACGTCCCCCCAGCGCCGTCCATGACCAGTGGCTCGCTCAACGGGCCCTCGAACTGTCCGGTCATTACAGAGGGTTGGGCGTCGCCACCCTCTCCGGCAAAGAGCCGCCCGGCTCATAGCGGCAGATCGGATCGAACAGCCCGGACACTCACCTGTTCACCCACCGCTCACTCCTCCCACCTCACACCGTCAGCCACAGTTCGCCCGTCGGCACGACCGTGCCATGCGCCACCTCTCCCGCCGTCCCGCCATGACCTCACCCAGGAGGACCGCCGTGAAACGCACCGCTCCCCTTGCCGCCGCCATCGCCTTGTCCCTGCCCCTGGCAGCCACCGCAGCACCCTCCTCCGCGCAGGCCCGACAGCACACTTCGCACACCCACCAGGGCTTCTACGGGACCAAAACCCCCTACACACCCCAGGAAAACCCGGCCCGCTACCAGCACGCCCCCCAGGGATACATCCCGGTCTTCACCGAACATGTGGCCCGCCATGGATCCCGCGCCATGACCGACGGCGACGACGGCGAGACCGTGCTCGCGCTGCTGCGACGCGGACAAGAACACCACGCCCTCACCGGGCTCGGAAGAAGGCTGGCACCCCGGGTCCGCTCACTGCTCAGCGCCGCCTCCACCCTGGGGTACGGCAACCTCTCCGCACTCGGCGCACAGGAACACCGGCAGACGGCACAGCGCATGGCGCGGCGGCTGCCCTCGCTCTTCCGCGCAATCGCCGCCCAGCACCGGCCCATTACGGTCGAAACCTCGGGAGTGGACCGTACCGTCGCCAGCGCCCGCGCCTTCACCGGCGGCCTGGCCGCCGCCGACCCGGCACTCGCTGCCCTGATCCAAAAACCGGTCACCGACAAAGACCTTCTCTACTTCCCTCCCTGATCTTGCGTGGGTATCCCCGGCTTCAGCCGGGGAGGGAAACGCATCCTAAGACCGCTTTAGCCTGCACCTTAGAGCGGACGTTTTTGCTGCTCTATGTACTGACGGATCACGGTGAGCGGTGCACCGCCGCACGAGCCTGCGAAGTAGGAGCGGGACCAGAACACCGAGCCCATCCCGATGCGGTTGATGCGGCCGGCGTACTCGGCTCGCAGGTAACGAGAGCTGACGCCCTTGAGGCTGTTGATCAGCTTGGACAGGGCGATCTTCGGCGGGTAGCGCACGAGCAGGTGGACATGATCGGCTTCGCCGTTGAACTCGCGTAGCTCCGCCTCGAAGCTTCCGCACACCTCCCGCATGATCTCTTCGCAGCGCTTCAGCATCGCGTCGTCGAAGACGCCGCGCCGGTACTTGGTGATGAACACCAAGTGGGCGTGAAGGCTATAAGTGACGTGACGACCGGTGCGTACATCGGGGTTTGGTTCCCAGCGCGGTGACATACGCCAAGTGTAGTAGGATCCTGGAAGCCGGCCAGGAAGGGGGGTGGGCCGGGTGATCCGTGCGTACAAGTTCCTCCTGCGGCCCACCGTGGGCCAGCAAGCCGCGCTCGGCGAGATGCTGCGTGATCACTGCTCGCTGTACAACGGGGCGTTGCAGGAACGCCGGGACGCCTACCGGCACGCCTCGAAGACCACCGTCCGGTACGGGCAGCAGTCCGCCCAGCTCAAGGACATCCGGGCGTTTGACCCGGAGCGTCAGGGCCGGTGGTCGTTCTCCTCGCAGCAGGCAACCCTGCGCCGTCTCGACAAGGCGTTCGCCGCATTCTTCCGCCGCGTGAAGGCAGGAGACGAGCCCGGCTATCCACGGTTCCGGTCGGCCAAGAGGTTCGACACCGTGGACTTCCCCAAGGATGGCGACGGATGCCGCTGGGACTCCACCCCGCACGACCCCGTCACCCGCGTCCGCCTCCAAGGCGTCGGCCACGTCAAGGTGCACCAGCACCGGCCCGTGGCCGGCAAGGTCAAGACGATCTCGGTAAAGCGCGAGGGGCGACGCTGGTACGTCATCCTGACCGTCGGCCAGGCCGCGCCCGGACCTCTCCCGCCCACCGGCGCAGTGGTCGGCCTCGACATGGGCATCGCGAACTTCCTCGCCGACTCCGACGGCGCATTCGTTGCCAACCCGCGCCACGGGGCGAAGGCCGCCGCGAGGCTCGAAGCCGCACAACAGGCACTCTCCCGCTGCAAGCGGGGCTCGAACCGACGCCGCAAGGCCGTGCAGACGCTCGCCCGGCTGCATCGCAAGGTGCGCCGTCAGCGTCTGGACCACGCGCACAAGACCGCTCTTGAGTACGTGCGCAACAACGACTTCATCGCGCACGAAGACCTCAAGATCCGCAACATGAGCAAGACCCCGGATCCCAAGCCGGACCCCCAACAGCCGGGCAGCTTCCTGCCCAACGGGGCCGCAGCCAAGGCCGGGCTCAACCGCTCGATCGCTGACGTCGGCTGGGGGGTGTTCCTGACGATCCTCACCGCCAAGGCAGAATGCGCCGGACGGGAAGTGATGGCAGTGGACCCCCGCAACACCTCCCGGCGATGCCCTGGATGCGGGCACACCGCCAAGGAGAACCGGCCCACCCAGGAGAAGTTTCACTGTCAGAGCTGCGGCCACCAGGCGCACGCGGACACAGTGGGTGCGATCAACGTTCTACGGGCCGGGCTGGTCCGTCGCGACGCCAACCCGGCATAGCGAGAAGCCCCCTCGTTCACAAGGGGGAGGAGTCACAAACAGCCGCAGAACGCCGACTACCGGGACTACCTGGCCCACGACCCCCAACTGGCCGCCGTGCTCCATGAGATCAACGGCCGACCGCGCACCGCCCAAGCGGCCCACCATGTGGTGACCCGCCTCTTCACCGGCGACTTCACCAGCTCCCTCTCCTCCGACGAACAGATCTCCTTCGCCCAGTCCCTGTACGCGCTCTACAGCGCCGCCCCCGACCTGCGCCTTGAAGCGCCCGATGCCGATCTCGGCCCCTTCCTCACCCCTGCCGACGCCAAGTGGTTCGCCTACCTCGACGACGCCGAGGACTTCTACGAAAAGGGCCCCGCCTTCCGCGGCCGCGCCATCACCTACAAACTGGCCGGCGTCCTCCTCGACGACCTTCTCGCCCAGGCCGAAGCCAGGGCCAATGGCACCAGCGACAAGGGCGCGGTGCTGCGCTTCACCCATGCCGAGGAAATCGAACCGCTCGCCGCCTTGATGCGGTTGCCCGGCAGCACCAAGCAGGCCGAACCCGGCCGGCCGTACTCATACGCAAACAACCCCTGGCGCGGCGCCCATGTCGCACCGATGGCCGCGAACATCCAATGGGACCTCTATGCCAAGGGCGCCGGTGACAACTCCAGTGGCAGATCAGCCACCTACCTGGTCCGGATGCTCTACAACGAAAAGGAAACCGCCTTCAAACCCTCCTGCCACCCCATCGCCAAGGGCAGCCACTTCTACCAACTCGACGAGCTCAAGCGCTGTTTGCAACACAACTGACGGCGACGGGTGGCCCCGGTTCAATCCAAGCGGTGGATCCGGTATCCGATGGTGCGCGGGCCGGCCAGCCGGCCTTCGCCGACGAACAGGCTCCGGGTGAGCCATTGGTACCGGGAGACACCGGTGTCGAACTGGGCGACCATCCACTCCATCGGTGTCCAGCTCGACATGGAACCAGACGGCCGCTTCCTCCCAGAAGCAGCGAAGCCCGCGCGTCATTGGCCGACCGTTCCGCAAGGTTCGTCGTCCCAACGCCAGGCGGCGGTACCGTCGTTGCGAATGCGCAGCAGGAACTCAGCGACCGGGCTGCCGTCCGGAAACGTCATGATGAGCGCGCCGCTGATTCGGGCGCAGCAGTCTTCGGCCTGCTCCCAGTCCTCCTCATCGACAGCCCGCTCGTGCTCGATGAAGAGGGCACGGAACTCCTCGAAGCCGGCAAGCGTCTCGATTTCGGCGTGCGTCCAGGGCATATCGGCGCCGGTCACGGTCAGCCGGGCAATCTCCTGGTTGCCGTGGTGAAGCCGCCAGATACTGCCGGTGGTCAGGTGGGGGTTGGTCTTGGTCATGACTCCATGATGACGATGACCACTGGCAGGCTCTCGCCGCATCCGGCACCCGCCCTGCAACTGGTGCCTCTGCCGCCGGATATCAGGTGCTCTAGAGTCGCCGTATGCAACGAGGGACACGACTGGCAGTGGCCGCGGCCGCCGCCCTGGTCTGGGGTGAATGGTTGAACTGGCGTTGGTCCCAAGCTCTCGTGGGAAACCGGGAGGGCCCTTCCGAGGCCGTGGTGGTACTGGGTTTCCGCAACCCCCAACCGGCGGCGAACTTCATCAACCGCTGGCGCGTCCGGGCCGGTATCCGTTCCATCACCGGCGACCATGCGCGGGACACCCGCCTGATCTTCAGCGGCGGTGCCACCGGCAAGGGCGTCGCGGAAGCGGAGTTGCTGGCCGACTATGCGAGGTCGGTGCTCCGGTGGGACGGCGAAGTGCTCCTCGAAGACCGAAGCAGGACCACATGGGAGAACGTCATAAACGTGATCCCGCTGCTCGAAGACGTGGACCGCATCAAGATCGCCTCACAACCGGCTCATGCCCTCAAGGCCCGCGCCTATTTGCGGCGCCAGCGCCCCGATCTTGCCGAGCGGCTGGTGCGTGCGGATGACTACCGTCCTGGCGAGTGGCTGCTCGGCAAACCCCTGCTGGCTCTGTACGGGCTCTGGACACTCCGCGGTATCCGGGCCGGCGAACGGAAGCTCTCGCCGCGCTAACCGGCCGAGGGCGCCCGGCCCAGGGGGCGCTTCTCCCCGACCACCGTCTCTTGCAAGATCGAGCACCGCGCGGCGGGTGACGTCGGCCCCGGCAAACAGGGCGCTCCCTGGCTGGTGAGAGCGATGCGCACCGGGCAGGCGTCGGCCGGTGCTCCCGGTCGCAGACCGTCACGGCGTCCGCAATTCGGGCGGGAACCCGGTCCAGCGCAGGTCGTCCGGAAGATGACCGACGTCGTTGTAGACCAGCACGGCCGCGGGCCGGGCCGGAGCGTAACGGATCACCGTGAGCGCCGCGTTGCCATGGTTGAGTCCCATCCAGCGCCAGGCCGGGGCACCCATGGCGGCGCGGACCAGCCAGGCGACGAGGAAGGCATGGGTGACGACGAGTTCGTGACGGGGCCGATCCCCGTGTTCCTCCGGCCCGGTGAAGTCCGTGAGCGCCTGACGGGCCAGCTCCGCGCCGCGTGCACGTTCCCCGGCCGGCACCGAGGCGAGGCGGGGCAGCATGGCCTCGGCGATGTCCGGGGGGAGCTCCCCGCGTTCCGGGACGTACGGGATGTAGTCCCCGGCCGCCTCGCACTCGCGCAGCGGCACCGTGCCCAGTTGTTCCGCGATCAGCCGGGCGGTCTGCGCCGCGCGGGGCAGCGGGCCATGGTGGACGGCCGTCAGCGGCACTCCACGCAGGCGCCTGCCCAGCAACTCGGCCTGCCGTTGCCCGGCCTCGGTGAGCGCGCGTTCGTCGGGAGTCGCCTCACCATGGCGGGCCAAGTAGAGGTAGCGATCTTGCATGCCCAGGTGGACGCCATTCCAGTAGCGACGGTTCCGGGTGCCAGGCACCCTCGTTGCGCTATTCGTTGGGCGCTGCCATGACCCTCACCACGGCCATTTCCAGCCACTCTTGGCGCCGACCCCGCCCTCCCCGCCTGCCGTCCCGCAAGGCGCGGCGAACAGCCGTCCGACAGTGCCGCGGCCGCCGCTTGATCACCTTTCGGTTAGTACCGCGTCGCCCTGTGTTGTTACATGATCAAGTCGCGGCTACATTGTGCTCGCCTCGCGCCAATCCTCCGTGACCGGCCGGTTCCCCCATGTGACGAGCGAGGTCATGGAGTTGGGGAGCGGTCATCCGGTCCCCGGCCGGCCACCGTCCGCAGCGCCGCGCGCGGCCATGGCTGGTTCTCTTTCAGGGGGTTTCGTTGGTGTCCGGTTCTGCCCTTGGGGGCACTACGCCCACCGCTTTCTCAACTGAAGTGATCTTTTTCAATGTGGGCCAGGGAGACTGCACCCTTCTGATCTTCTACGGGGATCAGGAGTTGGCGAGAAGGCCGTTCTCATCGACTGCGGGAGCCAGAGCAAGCAGCCCCCGCTGCGCCGTGGCGAGGCGGATCACGCCAAGCGGGTGGGCGCCAAGCTCGCCCAGTATCTGGGGCGCATGAAGAACCCCAATGTCCTTGACTGCCTGGTCCTGACACACCCCGACAGGGATCACTACAACCTGTTGCCCAAGGTGTTGCTGAATGACAAGAACAAGCTCCGCTACACCATCAAACAGGTCCGGTTCAGCGGCGAGTTGGGGCACTACCGAAACGACCTGGACGGCGGCGTCTCCATAGCCGACATTCTGGAGAACTGGCGGTCCTATTCGAGCGCCCCGCCGCCCTGGCGGTCCGGCGCCCCGGTCACCGAGCCGTCGCCCACCGCGCCACGGCTGCTGCTCAGCGGGCCGGGCACGAACCCGGCGGAGCTCTATGTGCTCGCCGCCAATACCGCGGCGAGCCGGGGACGTCCCCGGAAGCGCAAGGCCCCCTTCGCCGCCGCCCGTTCCCACCGCTGGCCCCTGCCGGTGGAGCGCCTGGACAGCCCCCATACCGCGATGGCCGGGACCAGGCACAGGCGTGCCGCGGAATACAACAGCAACCGTGGCTCGATCGTGCTGATGCTGGCCGGACGGAACCCATCCGGCGCCCGGCAGCGGGTCTTCCTGACGGCGGACGCCGGCCGCGATGTCGAGAAGAGCATCCTGGAGAACCTGGGGGACGCCGCCCCCGGGCTCCGCCGCACGGGCAACACCTGGCTGAAGATGGGGCACCACGGCAGCACCACCTCCACCTCGGATGAATGGCTGGCACGTCTCACCCCGGACGGGCTGCTGATCAGCGCCGGCACGAAAACCTTTGGGCGCCATGGCACCGGAATGCCCAGTTTCAGCCACCTGGAGCATGTGCTGGAGCAGCGCAAGGGCTTCAAACCGCCGCTCCCCGCGCCCGCGAAGCCGCGATCGGCGCCCAAGGTCGCGTACTTCGCCGACGAGGACGGCGACCTGCCCCGCCGGGTGGACGAGCGATTCCGGACGGAGAAGGCCATCGCCGGCCTGGCCACCAATATGTGCCAGCTGCCGCCCGACGATGAGCGCGAGACCGGCTTCGCGAAGGGCGTGGACTGGCATTTGACCATCGACGCGGACGGCCCCAACACCTACAAGCTCGGCTACAAGTGAGCGGAGAAAGTCGTATGACACTGGCCATCGCGGCCCTGCGGGAGCAACTGGCCGCAAGCGCCGGCAGCGTGTTCCGGCTCACCGCCGAGGAGTTGGGCATACCCGCCGCGGAGACCCTGTTCCACGACCATCTGGACGGCGCCACACTGACGCTGTCCGCCTGCGAACCCTTCCCCTCCGAGCTGGCGGTCGTCGGAGAGCTGCGGCTGCGGCATCTTGCCATGGCCGTCACCGTGCTGGTCTCCTTCCTCGCCGACGACAACGAGGAGTTCGTGGCCGGGATCCGGATCGACGCGGAGCTTCCGGACTGGACCGTGCCCCCGGAGCACCTGGACATCGACCCGGCGGTCCTGCGCACCTTCGGCTTCACCGCGCTGCATCTGCTCCTGGACGCCACACCGGCGGCGGACGGCGCTGTGCTCCCCCGGGTGGGCCTGGGCGCGTCCCGGTCCTTTCCCGGGGCCGGGGCGGACGATGAGGCGTTGGCCTATGTCACGGGCTTCGATCCGCCGTACGAGGACAGCGCCTGGTGTCTCTCCGGCGAGTTCGAGCCGGTCCCCTTGCGCGGTCTCGACGATCTGGCCTCGCTGATCCCCGGACTGGAACCGGGACGGTTCTCGCTGCCGCCGGAGTTCGGCAGTGGCCAACTGGCCATCGGCGGCCTGTCGGTGACCTTCGCGCCGGGCGACGGTGGCCGGCCGGGCCGGTTGCTGTCGGCGTGGATCCGGGTGGAGCTGGACGCCACCTGGTCGGTCTTTCCGGGGTACTTCGAGATTTCCGATCCGGCGGCCGAGTTCGCGGTGACCCTGGCCCCCGGCGGCTTTGCCGTCCAGGCGCTGATCAGCGGCTTCTTCACAGTCGCCGAACAGGTGGAGCTCAGTGCCGAGGTGGTGCTGCCGCAATGCAGGGTGATCGCCCAGCTGGTCGATCCGGTGCCCCTGACCCCAGTGCTGGAGCGGTGGTTCCCGGGGGCGGGGCTGCCCGCAGACGCGCTGTCCGTGCGTGATCTGCGGTTCGAGACCACGGCCGGTGACGGCGCACCCGCCTTCGGCATGGATCTGGCGCTGGCGGGCACCTGGCGGCCGGTGGAACCGGTCGTCACCACCGACCTCGCGCTCTCGCTGCTGATCGGCGGCCCGACCGGGTGGCAGGGCTCGCTTGAAGCCATATGGGAGCTGGGCGACGGCAAGGTACTGCTCCGTGCCGCCTACGAGGGCGGCAATTGGACCTTCGGCGGTATCGCCTCGCATCTGACGGCCCGCGAGCTGTTCGCGGCCTTTGACGCCGAACCTCCCTCCCTCCTGGAGGACTTGGAGCTGCTGTCACTCACCGTCGGCTTCGACGGCAACGGTCGGCGGTTCGAGCTGGGCGGGGCGCTGGCCTTCCCGATGGGCACGGCGGACGCCGTACTCACCCTGGACACCCAGCTCAATCGCCGTGAGTCCGGCAGCGGTTACGACCGTTCCATCACCGGCGTGCTGGACATCACCCTCCCCGACTCCGAAGCGGACGCGGAGGAGGCGTACGCCCGGCGCACGCTGACCGGTGAGCAGGACCCCGGGCCGCGTGTGCTGCGCTTTGCCGTGGACTACCAGGAGGACGGCTCCGGGGCCACCGTGACCGGGACCTGGTCCGCCCAGCCGGGCATCGGGCTCACCGACCTCGCCTCGGCGCTGGGCGTCGAACTCCCCGATCTCCCGGAGATCTTGCGGCCCGAGCTGACCGCGCTCACCCTGCGGTACCACAGCGGCAGCGGGCGACTGCTGCTGACGGCCGTCACCGAGCACACCGGCTGGGTCTTCGCCACCGCCGCCGGACAGCCCGGCATGGCGGTCGCGGCCCGGGTCGCCCTGGACGCCCGGGCCTCCCAACTGCCCCTGGTCGGCGAGGCCATCCCGGCCGGCTCCGACCTGGTGCTGGACGCCCTCACCTTCACCAGCGCCCCCTCCGGCTGGACGCCGGAGCGGGCCGCGGCGCTCAACTCCGAACTGGACCAGGCCGATCCGAACGAACCCCAGCGGCTCCCCCGGTTTGCCACCGGCACCGCCGCCGTACCGGGAATGGCCGTCCAGGTCGGACTGACCGTGGCCGGGGAGCGTCTGGACCCGCTCGTCCTGCCCCTCACCACGGGCGGCAGCGGCACGGTCGTCACCGGCGCCGCTCCCCCGCCCGCGCGCACCGCCGCTTCCCCCGATGGCGGCGCCGTACGCGAACTGGGCCTGGTCTTCGGCCCGGTACGCCTCGGCCGGATCCGGCTGGGCTCCGCCCAGGGCCGGATATTCGTCGCCCTGGACGCCGAACTGACCGTCGGCCCCGTGCGGCTGATCCTCCTCGGACTCGGCCTGGGCATCGACGGTGAACTGCGCGTCGCCCCGGTCCTGCGCGGCGCCGGCGTCGAGCTGAACAAGCCCCCGCTCAGACTCGGCGGCCTGCTGGAGCGCCGCACCGGCTCCGATGTGGCGCCGGGGATAACGGAGCAGTACAACGGCCTGGTCGCCCTGGAGACCGGCTTCTTCGCCCTGACCGCCGCCGGCTCCTATGCCAAGGCCGAGGCCGGCTGGTCGTCGATGTTCCTGTTCGGCGAGATCTCCGGGGGCGACAAGGGCCTGTTCGGCCCGCCGCAGTTCCGGGTGATCGCCATCTCGCTGGGCTTCGGCGTCAATTCCACCGTGCGCCCGCCGTCCATCGCCGAGGTCGGCGAGTTCCCGCTGGTGCAGCGGCTGGCCGGCACCGAAACCGGCACCACACCGGAGGAGGTGCTGGAGCGGCTGGCCGGTCCGGGCGGCTGGGTCACTCCGCGCGAGGGCCAGTACTGGGGCGCGGGCGGCGTGGAAGCGTCCTGGAGTTCCTGCGGGCCCGTGCGCTGCTGCTGGTCGAGGGCGGCGAGACCTGGCAGGTGCTGCTGACCGGCCGGACAACGCTGGATCTGCCGCGCGGCCGGGCCACCAATACGCACCCGCTCGCCCGGATCATCGTGGACCTGGCCATCGCCTACCACGCCGACCAGGATCTGTTCGCCATGGACGCGGCCCTGGCGCCCGGCTCCTATGTGATCGACCCGGCCGCCGAGCTGACCGGCGGCCTCTCCCTGCGTCTGTGGGGCCGGGACCGCACCGCCTCCGGCGGCGGCAAGGGCTTTGTGTTCACCATCGGCGGCTACCACCCCCGCTTCGACATCCCCGACTACTACCCCCGCCCGGCACGCGTCGGCTGGCGGTGGGCACGCGGCCCGGTGACCATCCGCGGGCAGGTGTACGCGGCGCTGACCGACCGGGCGTTTATGGCGGGCGGCGAGCTGTCCGCCTCCTACGACCAGTCCCATGGCATCCAGTTGCAGGCATGGTTCACCGCCTGGCTCGATGTGCTGGTGCAGTGGAAGCCCTTCGCCTTCGAGCTGACCATGGGCCAGAGCATCGGCGTCGCGGCGACGGTGAAGGTGGCCTTTGTCCGGGTCCGGGTCTCGCTGGAGGTGGGCGTCTCCCTGGAGTTGTGGGGCCCGCCCATCGGCGGCCGGGCGCTGGTGAAGGTCTGGTTCATCACCTTCACCCTGCACATCGGCTCGGGACGGCAGGCCGCACCCGAGGTGGACTGGCCGGAGTTCCGGACCCAGTTGCCCGCCCCGCTGTCGGTGACCCCGCTGGCCGGACTGCTGGTGGACGTCGATCCGGCGGAGAGCGCGGCCCGCACGGCAGCCGACGAGCCGGTGCTGGCCTCGGCCGACGGCTTCGCCATACGTACCGAGTCCGCTGTCCCGGCGGTGCGGCTGCTGCTCAACGGCCGGGTGCTGGCCGAGACTCAGGGCCGGGAGACCATCGACGTCCGCCCGATGCGGCTGAGCGGCGTCGTCTCCGAACAGCACGTCACCATCCGCCGGTTCGACACCACATACGACACCACGGGATGGACCGTCACCCCGCTCACCCAGGACCTGCCACGTGCCCTGTGGGGGCGTCCGCTGTCCCGTCCCGGGGACGCGCTGGACGAGGACGGCCTGCTGACCGGCTGTCTCTCCGGCATCGAGTTCCGGGTGCCGCCGCTCCAACTGGGGCACAGTCTGGGCCCGGTGCGTGCCGAGGCGCTGGCGGCGGACGGGCTGCCGTACGCCCCCATCGGACTGCGGGACGATACGCCCGCCGGGCCGCCGTCCGAGCCGGACCCGCAGAGCATCGCCGTGCTCACCGATCCGGACCGGGGCATCGCCGCCGCATCAACGGTCCGCGCCCGGGCCGGCGTTCACTCGGCACTGGCCGCCATGGGCCTCGCCCCGGGCCCCGACGGCCCGGTGTCCGGCTTCGCCGAGCGCGCCCATGCCCTGTTCACCCATCCGCCCATGACCACCACAGCCGAGAGGTGAGCCGACCATGAGCGCGGCCGACGACCTGCGGGTCGCCTTCCACGACTACCGCCGCCCGGTGGCCACCGCCGGCGTCTACACCATCCGCACCGAGCAGCACCTGACCCACAACGGCAGCCGCCTGGACGCCGATTCGCCCATCGCACCGGCCGAGCAGCGATTCGAGATCCGCGCCGTGCGGTTCGTTCTCGACCCCTCCTCGGTGCATGCCACCTACCCGCCGCCCGGCGGCAGCGGCGACTACTCCCGCGTCCTGCCGCATATCACCCTCAACCGCTCGATCCTGCCGTGGGAACGGGAGCTGCGCGCCCGGCGGGCGCCGGACCGGGCGCCCTGGCTGGCGGTGCTGGTGGTGCGGGCCGGTGAACTGCCGGACGATCCCGAGGGCTTGGGCGCCACGGCCACCCGCACCGTGGCCGAGCTGCGCCGGCCGGGCCCGGGCATCCTCGGCCCGCTGCTGAGCGATGACGGGATCACCCCGGAGATAGAGGCGACCCGCTGCCAGACCCTCGACGTCCCGGCCGGGCTCTTCACGGCCGTCGTGCCGCGCGAGGAGGAGCTGAACTACCTCGCCCACGTCCGTGATGTCACCACCGCGCCGCAGCAGCGGGACAACGGCGAGGTGGTCGCCGAGGGCCAGTACGCGGTCGTCGCCGCCAACCGGTTGCCGCGCGAACCGGGCTCCTGGTCCGCTCACTTGGTGTCCCTGGAGGGATTCGAGGGGCGGCTCGCCCCCGGGTCGCTGCCGGCCGGCACACAGGCGGTGCGGCTGTGTGTGCTGCACTCCTGGAGCTTCACCAGCGACCCCGACGGCCGGGTCAATGCCTCGGCTCTGCTGGGCAATCTGGTGGCACCGGCCCACGAGGACCCGGAAAATCTGGTGCTCCGGCTGACCTCGCCCGCGGTGAGTGACAGTACGGACGAGGCCGCAAGCTATGCGCGGCGCCGCCTGGAGCTGGGCTATGTGCCCGTGCCCTACCGGCTGCTCTCCGGCGAGACGACCTATGGCTGGTACCGGGGCCCGTTCACCCCGGTCACCGCCGCGCCCACCCGGGACTTCATCCGCGACGAGCCCAGGACCACCGCGGACCACGCGCTGATCTACGATCCCGAGCACGGGCTCTTCGATGTTTCCTACGCCGCCGCGTGGACGCTGGGGCGCACCCTGGCCCTCTCCGACCCCGACTACGCCGAGGAGATCACCCGCGCTCGCCGGGAGCTGGCCAACACCGCCACCCGCACCATGGCCACGGCCGCCGACCCCCGGCTGGCCTCCGCCGACGACCCGGCCGATCCGCGCGGCACCGCCCTGCGGGAGCTGGCGGACCCGGGCTTCGCCCGGGAACTGCTGGACGCCCTGGCCCAGCCCCGCGGCCGTTCCAGGGAGTCGGACCCGCCGCCGCCCGAGCCCCGCACCCGCATGGCCCGCACCGAGGCCCGCGCCCTGCTGGCCTCCACTCCCCGGCAGGCCGCCCTGCGCGCCGCCGCGGCCCGGCAGGTCCGTACCCTGCCGGACTGGCTGGACGGCCTGCGGCTGTTGCGCCGAGTGCCGTTCGCCTACCTGGTGCCGGACGCCCGGATGCTGCCACCGGAGTCGCTGCGGCTTTTCCGGGTCGATGCGGCCTGGCTCGGCGCACTGGAGGCGGGCGCCCGCGATGTGGGAGTGCACACCTCGCTGGACGCCGCCGTGGACTTCGCGCTCACCGCGGCGGTGGACGGTGCCCGTACGGGCGCGGTACGCCCGGCG
The DNA here is from genome assembly GCF_003121295.1 of Streptomyces orinoci. Taxonomy (GTDB): domain Bacteria; phylum Actinomycetota; class Actinomycetes; order Streptomycetales; family Streptomycetaceae; genus Streptomyces; species Streptomyces orinoci. The sequence goes on along the minus strand of NZ_PHNC01000015.1, from coordinate 2,453 downwards.
GCCGGACTGCTGATGCGCTCCGAATTCGCCCACGCCTACCCGGTGTTCGACCTCTGGGCCAGCGCCGGGGGCTCGCCGGTCGCCGAGCTGCGCCGCGACCATATGGCCCCGGACACCGTGCTGGTGCTGCTCGATGCCGTCCCGGACGAGGTGGTGATCCGCGAACCGGGCCAGGGCCTGCACTTCGGTATCGACACCGACCGGCACGGCAATGGCGTGGTCAACCTGCGCGACATCAACCCCGGTGACCCGCTGGGCTTCCCGCTGGGCCGTACCTACCCGGCCGACGGCGGCAGCCTCTTCGACCACCATCTGCGCCCCCGGCCCGACGGCACCCCCGATGTGCTCGCCCTGCGCGGCGAGGGCGGCCTGGTCCCTGCTCTCGCCAGGGCGCTCGACCCGGACCTCACCGACCTCACCCCGGGCGGCTTCGCCCTCCAACTCGTCAACGCCCCCGTCGAACAGCGCCTCACCGTGCGAGCCGCGGCGGATCACCAGGAGAACACCCGATGACCGACACCGATCTGATCGTGCCCATCGAGGTGCACGCCCTTGTCGCCAACTACGCGGTGGCCAACCACGACAGCTTCCGGCGCTGGCGGCCGCGGTTCGCCCGGACCTTCAGTGATCGCCACCGCTACCACGCCGAACCGGGCATCGAATACTCCGAGGGCCGGCCCGGGGAGGGCATCCACATCCAGTGGCAGCTCCCGGAGGCCCTGGCCACCGGGGTCATCGACCAGCGCACCGGGGAGTCACGGTTCCCGCTGGTGCCCAACCGGTGGCTGGTGGTCCGCTACGCCGAGGTACGCGGCCGGTTGCGCACGGCCGGCTTCCTGGTGCACAGCGACTACCTGGAGACCGCCGACAGCGACACGGACGTGGCCACCACACCGTTTGTGGACCCGGACGCGCCGCGCGCCGCCTGGATCGGCCGGGTCCACCCGCTCACCGAAGGCCCCTGGGAGGAAGCCGCGGCCCGGCCGCCGTTTCTGACCGCCATCGGCAGCGGCCTGCCCGCCTTCGCCGCCTTCGCGCCGTACCACGAGAACGTCTTCTCCTTCCGCGACACCCTCGCCGATCTCAAGGAGAACGAGAACTACCCGCCGCCGTGCACCGTCAGCTATCTGGTGCTCGGCTGGTACAGCAGCGACGACGCCGATATCCTCCGCACCGCCGCCGGCATCGAGGGCCTGCTGCCGCCGGAGGCCGACCCGGCGCGCGCCGCCGATGTGCTGGCCGCCCTGGGCTGGGCCGCGCCCCCGGACATGCCGGACACGGTGGCCCGTACCCGCTACGCGGGCACCGTACTGGGCGTCACCTGGGACCGCGAGGGCGGGCATCTGCCGTCCGACCGGCCGGACGGCGACAGTGTCACCGTCGCGGTGGGCCACAGCACCGCCGACGCGGTGGCCGCGCTCACCGCCCACCGCACCGGCTCCGCCCGCACCGGCGACCTGGTCCGCGCCCTGTTCACCGGCAGCCCGGACGAACTGGACGACCCCGACCGGCGCTTGCCGCTGGACGACATCACCCGGCGGTCCTGGTTCAGCGCCCATGACGGCGGCGCGGCCTGGCAGGTGGTCAACCGGCCGCAGGACGGCGCCGATGCGCAGCAGCCGCCGCCCGCCCAGCCCTCCTGGGTGGCCCGGCTCAACCGCGACCAGGACGCCTATGACCGCGCCCTGCGCCAACTGGACGACGCCCAGTGGCGGCTGTGGTCCCTGTGGTGGCTGCGCAACCTGCCCGAGAACCGCCGCCCGCACGACTACGCCTTCGACCCGGCGGAGTGGGACCGCGAGATTGCCCGGGCCGAGTCCCAGGTGGCGACGGCGCGGGAGGCCCTTGCGGCCGTGCCGGACGTCCCGCACGGCACCACCCCCGAAGAAGTCCAGGCCGCCATCGACGCCTACGCCCAGCGCATGGGCCTGGCACCGGAGTTGGAGCTGAAGCGCTCCCCGCAGCGGAGCTACTACCGCCCCGCCGACCCGGTGCTCGCCCTCAGCGGCCACTCGGTGACGCCCCCGCTGGGCCGCGACGAGGACGACCCGCTGCCGCTGCGCCTGCCGTCCCGGCTGCTGACCCGGGTGAAGATCAACGACCGGTGGACGGAGCGCCCCTCCTCCCCCTCGCTGCCGCCCAACGCCGACGGCCTGCCGACCGTACTCACCCCGCTGCTGGCCGAGTTCGCCCTGCTCGACCAGGCGGTACGCACCACCGCGACGGGCGACGGCAGCACCGGCCGCACCGCGCTGCACGCCATCCTCGCCGACCCGGACGGCCGGTCCGAGGGCCCCTGGCCCGAGTACACCCGGGTCTGGCGGCAGCCCTGGCTGCCGCTCTACCTCCAGTGGGAGCTCAAGCACTGCGCCACTCCCTACCAGGACGAATCGGGCGTGCAACGCTGGGAGTTCGACGGGGAGCGCTACCGCTGGCAGGGCGGGAACGCCGCG
>NZ_PHNC01000014.1 GCF_003121295.1 Streptomyces orinoci | reverse complement strand
GCCGTCAGTATCTGAAGTTCACCCTGCTCAACCCGCAGACCACACCGGACGACATCGCCGAGGTGCTGGATCTGATCGCGGGGCACGCGGAGCGGTTCCTCAGCGAGCGGGCCGCGTAGGGCATTTCGCCGCGCCCCTTCACAGCGCGCCTTCCGACGTTCAACTCCTCACACAGACTGGGAAGACAACCGTGTCCGCCGCAGCCCCGCATGACTTCATCGCCATCGGCCTGGGTCCCTTCAATCTGGGTCTGGCCTGTCTGACCGAGCCGATCGCCGAACTCAACGGCCTCTTCCTGGACGACCGGGCCGCCTTCGACTGGCACCCCGGCATGCTGCTGGAACACAGCACCCTCCAGACGCCGTTTATGTCCGACCTGGTCACCCTGGCCGACCCCACCTCGCCCTACTCCTTCCTCAACTACCTCAAGCAGAACGGGCGGCTGTACTCCTTCTATATACGCGAGAGCTTCTATCCGCTGCGTGCCGAGTACAGCGACTACTGCCGCTGGGCGGCCGAGCAGCTGACCAGCGTGCGCTTCGGGCACCGGGTCACCCTGGTCGAGTACGACGAGGCGGAGCGGCTCTACACCGTGCACGCCGAGCTCACCGCCACCGGTGAGCGCCGTACCTTCCGTACCCGGCGTCTGGTGCTGGGCACCGGCACCCCCGCGTATATCCCGGACACCTGCCGTGACCTGGGCGGCGACCTGATCCACAACTCCCGTTATCTGGAGCACAAGTCCGCGCTCCAGGCCAAGCGGAGCATCACCATCGTGGGCAGCGGGCAGAGCGCGGCGGAGATCTACTACGACCTCCTCCAGGACATCGACGCCCATGGCTACCAGCTCACCTGGGTAACCCGCTCCCCCCGCTTCTTCCCGCTGGAATACACCAAGCTCACCCTGGAGATGACCTCTCCGGAGTATGTGGACTACTTCCACGCCCTGCCTCCCGCCACCCGGGACCGCCTGGTGGACACGCAGAAGAACCTATACAAGGGCATCAACTCCGAGCTCATCAACGACATTTTCGATCTGCTCTACATCAAGAACCGCCGGGGCCCGGCCCCGACCCGGCTGCTGACCAACACCGCGCTCACCGGCGCCCGTTATGACACCGGCAGCGCCACCTACACCCTGGAGCTGCGCCATGAGGAGCAGCAGGCCGCGTTCTCGCTGGACACCCAGGGCCTGGTGCTGGCCACCGGCTACCGCTACCAGGTGCCGGAGTTCCTGGCGCCGGTCCATGACCGGCTGCGCTGGGACGGCAAGGGCCGCTTCGAGGTGGCCCGCAACTACAGCGTGGACGTCACCGGCAATGGGGTCTTCCTGCAGAACGCGGCGGTGCACGCGCACAGCATCACCTCCCCCGACCTGGGCATGGGTGCCTACCGCAACTCCTGGATCATCAAGGAGATGCTGGGCCGCGAGGTCTATCCGGTGGAGAAGTCCATCGCCTTCCAGGAGTTCGGGGTGCCCGGCGCCGCCCGGGAGGCGAAGTCCGCATGATCACCGCACTCACCCGTACCGACGACCGGCTGGGCGAGTTCTCCGTCCGTCCGCTGGACCCGGAGGCCGACGCTCCGCTGCTGCACTCCTGGGTCACCCACCCCAAGTCCGCGTTCTGGATGATGCAGGACGCCACGGTGGCCGACGTCGAACGCGCCTACCGCGATATCGACGCCCATGCCCATCACGAGGCCTTCCTCGGCCTGCACAACGGCCGCCCGGCCTTCCTGGTGGAGCGCTATGACCCGGCCAGGGTGGAGCTGGTCGGCCTCTACCCCGCCCGGCCCGGCGATGTGGGGATGCACTTTCTGTGCGCCCCCACCGACACCCCGCTGCATGGCTTCACCCTGGCCGTGATCACCACCGTGATGGAACTGCTCTTCGCCGATCCGGCCACCCGCCGGGTGGTGGTGGAGCCCGATATACGCAACACCAAGGTGCACGCCCTGAACGCGGCCGTTGGCTTCCAGGCGGTGGGCACCGTCGCCAAACCGGAGAAGGACGCCCTGCTGAGCATCTGCACCCGCGAACAGTTCCTGGCCGCCCGCAACCACGGAAATCCCATGCCCCCCAGCACCACCCCCGGCGACCCGGTCGCCCACCTCACCCCCGAACTCTGGGCGCGCGCCAACCGTTTGCTGGTGCGTAAGGCTCTGGCCGAGTTCTCCCATGAGCGCCTGCTGACTCCCCAGCCCCTGCCCGACGGCCGCTATGCCGTCCACAGCGACGACGGCTCGGTGGTCTACCGCTTCGCGGCCCGGCTGTTCGCCCTGGACCACTGGCAGATCGATCCCGAGAGCATCACCCGCCACCGGGACGGTGCGGCCCTCCCGCTGGACGCCGTCGATCTGATCACCGAACTGCGCGGCGCCCTGGGCCTGAGCGATGAGATCCTGCCGGTCTATCTGGAGGAGATCTCCAGCACCCTGGCCGGCTCGGCCTTCAAGTTGTCGGCCCCGCCGGTGAGTTCCGCCGAACTGGCCCGCTCCGGCTTCCAGGCCATCGAGACCGGGATGACCGAGGGCCACCCCTGCTTTGTCGCCAACAACGGGCGCCTGGGCTTCGACGCGGCCGAGTACCATGCCTACGCCCCCGAGGCCGCCTCGCCCGTCCAGCTGGTCTGGCTGGCCGCCCGCCGGGAACTGGCCACCTTCTCCGGCTCGGCCGGCCTGGACTACCGGGAACTGATCCACGCCGAGCTGGGCCCCGCCGTCCTGGAGCGGTTCCGGGCCACCATGACCGGCCTGGGGCTGGACCTGGACGACTATCTGCTGATCCCGGCCCACCCCTGGCAGTGGTGGAACAAGCTCGCGGTGACCTTCGCCGGTGAAGTGGCCCGCCGCGACCTGGTCTTCCTGGGACACGGCGAGGACGCCTACCTCGCCCAGCAGTCCATCCGCACCTTCTTCAACACCAGCGCCCCCGAGAAGCACTATGTCAAGACCGCCCTCTCGGTGCTCAACATGGGCTTTATGCGCGGGCTTTCGGCCGAGTACATGAAGGCCACCCCCGCCATCAACGACTGGCTGGCCCGCCTGATCGACGCCGACGAGGTGCTCAAGCGCACCGGTCTGGCCATCATCCGGGAGCGGGCCGCCATCGGCTACCACCACCGGCAGTACGAGGCCGCCACCGCCAAGGGCTCCCCGTACCGCAAGATGCTGGCGGCGCTGTGGCGGGAGAGCCCGGTGGCACTGCTGGAGCCCGGCCAGAGCCTGGCCACCATGGCCTCCCTGCTCCATATGGACCGTGACGGGGGCTCCTTCGCCGCCGCGCTCATCCAGCAGTCCGGTCTGGCCCCCGAGGTGTGGCTGCGCCGCTACCTGGACGCCTACCTCACCCCCCTGGTGCACTGCCTCTACGCCTACGATCTGGCCTTTATGCCGCACGGCGAGAACGTCATCATGGTTCTGGAGGACGGCGCCCCGGTACGGATGGTCTTCAAGGACCTGGCCGAGGAGATCGTGGTCATGAACCCGGACGCGGAGCTTCCGCCGGAGGTGGAGCGCATTCGCGCCGCGATCCCGCCCGAGGAGAAGGTGCTGTCCGTCTTCACGGACGTCTTCGACTGCTTCTTCCGCTTCCTCGCCGCCACCCTCGCCACCGACGGCACCCTGAGCGAGGACGTCTTCTGGTCCACGGTGGCCGAGTGCATCGCCGACTACCAGCGCGGCAATCCCCAACTGGCCGGCCGCTTCGGCGAGTACGACCTCTTCACCGAGGAATTCGCCCTCTCCTGCCTCAACCGGCTCCAGCTGCGCAACAACCGGCAGATGGTCGATCTGACCGACCCCTCCGCCGCCCTGCAGTTCGCCGGCACCCTCAAGAACCCGATCGCCCGCTTCGCCCCGCGTTCCTGACAGCCCGCCCCCGCGCCGACCGGTCCCGCCGCCCCTGGCGGGGCCGGTCCTGCTCCGTTTCCCCTCTGGAGTCCCTATGCCAGCCGTGGCCGCCCACGCCACCGAGCCCGGCCCCACCGCCCACCGCACCCGGTGGCTGATCCTGGCGGTGATCTGCCTGGCCCAGCTCACGGTGCTGCTGGACAACACCGTCCTGGGCGTGGCCATCCCCTCCCTCACCAGGGAACTGGGCGCCGGCACCGCCGACATCCAATGGATGATCAACGCCTACTCCCTGGTCCAGGCCGGGCTGCTGCTCGCCGCGGGCAATGCCGCCGACCGCTATGGCCGCAAGCTGATGCTGCTGGCCGGACTGGCCGTCTTCGGACTGGGCTCCATAGCCGCCGCTTTCGCCCACTCCCCCGGCCAGCTGATCGCCGCCCGGGCCGGAATGGGCGTCGGCGGCGCCCTGCTGACCACCACCACCCTGGCCGTGGTGGTCCAGGTCTTCGACGATGCCGAACGTCCCCGGGCGATCGGCATCTGGGCCACCGTCAACTCCATCGGCGCCGCGGCCGGCCCGCTGATCGGCGGCGCGCTGCTGGCCCGCTTCTGGTGGGGCGCCATCTTCCTGGTCAACGTCCCGGTCGCCCTGCTGGGCCTGGCCGCCGCCGTCGCCTTTGTCCCCGAGTCGAAAACCCAGGACGGTACCCGGCCCGACCTCCTTGGCGCGCTGCTCTCCACCATCGGTATGAGCGCCCTGGTCTATGCCATCATCTCCGGCCCGGACCACGGCTGGCTCTCCGGCCGGGTCCTGCTCCCCGCCCTCCTCGGCCTGGCCGGCCTCACCGCCTTTGTCGCCTGGGAACACCATGTCCCGCACCCCATGCTGGACATGTCCTTCTTCCGCGACCGCCGCTTCACCGGCGCGGTCACCGGCGGCATCCTGGTCGCCTTCGGCCTGGGCGGCTCGATGTTCCTGCTCACCCAGCACCTTCAATTCGTCTTCGGCTACGGCCCGATGGCCGCCGGCCTGCGCACCGCTCCCCTGGCGCTGACCGTCCTCCTGGTCAACCTCACCCCCCTCGGCGCCCGGACCTCGGCCCGCCTGGGCACCCCCCTCACCATCGCCTCCGGCATGACCGTCCTCGGCCTCGGCCTGGCCGCGGTCGCCCTGCTGGGTTCACACCACTACGCCGGGATGCTCACCGGTCTGGTCCTGATGGGCATCGGCATCGCCGTGGCCATGCCCACCATGCACAACGCCATCATGTCCGCCATCCCGCCCGCCAAGGCGGGCGTGGGCGCGGGCGTCAACGGCACGCTGGGCGAATGCGGTTACGGCCTGGGCGTCGCCGTCCTCGGCGCAGTCCTGGGCTCCCGCTTCGCCGCCCTCCTCCCCGAGGGCCTCACCAGCCACGGCTCCCTCCCGGACACCCTCTCCGCGGCCTCCTCCGCCACCCGCGGCCGGGTCACCGCAGCCTTCGCCTCCGGCGTCCAGTCCGGCCAACTGGTCGGCGCCGCCGCACTGTTGCTGGGCGGCTGGCTGACGGCAGGTCTGCTGCGACGGGCGGCACGGGGGTAGCCGACCCGACCCCAACGCCGGACGCGGCCGCACGCCCCGTCCGGCGTTCCGGTCCGTCCGCCCCCTGGCGCCGACCAGTCAGTCGAACTCCCTCAGAGCTCCCAGCAGTTCCCGGCCCTCTTTCGCTCCTTTGCGCATAAGTACCCCGGCGGTCTTGTGCAGTTCTCCCCAGGAATGCGGACGGCCAATGGCCGAAGCGTCCGGCAGGCAGTCCAGCGCGGCTTTCAGTGCCTCGGACGTCTCGCCCGCACCGGACAGCGCGTGCGCCAGGCAGGCGCGATACCAGGTCTTGTCGCGCCGGAAATCATCGGGCAGTTCACCGAGCCCGGTGGTGAGATTCCCGATCGCCCGCTGCCAGTCGCCCAAATGCAGTTCGGCCATTCCGCGTTGCAGGGTGAACCAGGTCTCACCGTAGAAGTACATCCACGGCGGCTCGTCCTCGGGCCGCCCGGCCGCCGCGGCGATCAGTTCCCGTGCTTCGTCCAGCAGCCGCCGCGCGCCGTTCCCGTCCCCGTTCAACGCATATCCGCGCGCCGCCATTTGCGCCGCCATGCCCTGAACACCCCGCGATACCCCGGGCGCCGACCACCTGGCCGCCTCGGCCAGCCGGATACAACGGGTGCCACGGCCCCCGGACCAGGCCAGATGTGCCTTCATACTCAGCGTGGTGGACGCCATATTCGCGTCACCGGCCTCCAAGGCCCACTCATGGGACCGGTCGTACCACGCCACAGCGGCGCCCGCCTCTCCCTGATCCTGTGCCATCCAGGCCAGGAACTGAGCGTGCTCGGCAGCCAGCCGGACCACTCGGTCCGCGAGCGGACCCCCGGCATCCGGGTGCAGATCCATGACGGTCCGCAATTGCTCGCGCATGACATCGACCAGTGGCCGGGAACCGATGAGATCCTCCGCTCGGCGGTGCTCCGCCAGCAGACGGTCCAGCCAGTCCAGGGTCGGGGCATCCGCCCGGGTTGAACCCTTGACCACGCTGGTCACTCGTGCCAGCAGATCGCCGTCCGGGGCCATTTGCGGCAGTGCCAGGCCGGCCACCGGGCCGGAATGCGGACGGGCACCACCGGTCAGCAGCTCCGGCGGAACGCACAGCCCCTCAGTGATCCGCCGCCGGACCTCCACGGACGTAACCCGGCGCGTGCCTCGCTCGATATCGGACACATCGGACTGCGCAAGACCGACCCGCTCGCCCAGCTTGGCCTGACTGACTCCCTCAAGCCGGCGGAAAAGACGGAAGACGGCCGCCCAGTCGTCACGGGCCAGTGCCGAGACCAGACGTGGATGGGCCCACAGGGTCCGAGAGTCATCCCCCATGCGCCCAATATAGGGCCTCCCTATAGGACCTATGGATGGCTCCGAACAGCTCGTGCCCGCAATGGTGGACCGGACACACAGGGCTCCCGCAAAAGGTGCGGTCACCGGCCCGGGAGCATGGCCAACCAGGAGGTGAGCGGGTGAGTGCCCGGCAGGTCCCCGTGCGTGGGTCGTTTGTGGTGGACACGGCTCGTGATGCGATCGGGGAAGTAATGGACCATGTGGAGGCGCTCATCCAACTGCGCCCGCTACAGGGCGGGTTGGAGTGGGACGCCAAGCCGGCGGAGGTGCGCCCGGCGACATTCGACGAGGTGCTGAGCGCCAAGGTCAGAATCGCCAACTCCTCCCGTCAAGCCCTATAGCCACGGCGCTCCCCGCCGCGATGTGTGAGCATTGCGTGACAACGCCGATTAATCCCTCGCGGCGGGGAACCTCCGGCCCACTCGGTCCACCCGTAAGTACCCACCCGCCGACTACCGGTCCGGGGGCGCCAGCGGGTGTCCCGTGCCAGAGGAGAGCGGCGGCCTCATGCAGGCCTCGCTCGCGGTCAGGATCACCACCGCCTCGGCGACGGGCTCCAGACGCCGGGCACACCGCAGCGCAGCCGCCTCGGCCAGGCAGCGGGCGATGAGGGTGATTTGGTGCGGTACGCTCCGCAGGCGGCAAGGCCGGCGACGCGAACGGAACGCGGCATGTCCAAGCGGGCGTTAGCCCTGGCCATGGGATTCGCCCCCTCCTACGTCAGCCAAGTGGAGTCCGGCCGCCACAAGCCCAGCGAGGAGTTCTCCGGCTCGCCGACGAGGCACTGAACGCCGGCAAGGCGATCTGGCGGCGATGGCGCGATTACGAACCAGCCAGGGCCCGCACCCGGCGGCCGGCGACGTCACCACCTGTCCAGCGCCGCCCCGAGCAGCCGTATTCGACCGGATCGGCCCTCGTCGTGGAGCACGACGCAGCGCGGCTCAAGTACGACGGCAGCAAGTACCGGCTCACCATGCGCCGACGCCTGCGGAACACCCAGGGCACACCCGTTGGCCTGGGACGAACTTGCGCCGGCGGCCACCTGTCGGGGCGAGACGATGCGCTGGGAGGCCAAGCATGACCGCGACGCCTTCAAGGAGGTCTGGCTGCTGTTCGACAACGAGCAGGGCCGCTTCACGCTCCACCCCGGCGAGTCCGTGTGGATCGAATACGCCTACACCGAGCTACTGGAAGTCCAACTCGCCTTCCCCGCCGCCCTCGACCGCGTCGTATGGGGCACCGAGACCTCCATGACCGCCCTGCATGCTCGGTACCGTCTGGAATGGCGGTTTCGGGCGCGGCCCGAACCCGATACGGATCAAGGGAGTTCAGGTGATTGACGTGCGGCCCAGCCAGCGAATGCGCGACCTCGGAGTCATCCAGCACGGCGCCGGCCTCCTCGCCGAACCGGCCCGCTCCTTCGAACTGCCCGCCGAGCGCGACGAGGCCGAGCGCATCACCGACGAACTGTTCGCCGCGATGGAACGGATCAGCCAGGTACACCCCTTCGCCAAGGGCATGGGCATCGCCGCCCCACAGATCGGCATCGCACGCGCTGCCACTGTCGTCCAGCCGCCCGGCGACGCCCCCGCCATCATCCTGCTCAACCCACGGGTCATCAACCACTCCGGCGAGTTGGATGAGCAGTACGAGGGCTGCCTGAGCTTCTTCGACGTCCGCGGCCTCGTACCCCGCCCCTTGAAGATCACGGTGGCGACCATGGGTTTGACCGGCGAGATAGTGACCACGGTGTACGAACGCGGTCTCGCCCGTCTCATCCACCATGAGATCGACCACCTCGACGGCCTGCTGTACACCGCCCGCATGCGAACCGGGATCGACCCGATCCCCGTGGAGGAGTACCGGCAGACCGGCCGAGCGTGGGCGTATGAGTAGGACCGAAATCAGCAACCTCGACGACGACCTTGCCGATGGTGCTGCCCCAGCCGATCGCGCAGCTGAAAGTGGGACCGGAGTCTCGGGAGATCAGGTGACTCGTGGCTGAAGCGCCCCCGCAAGGCCAAAATTGCCAATTCGCCCGGCTTGCACCGCCGTCGGCAGAGCTCGCCATCATCACCGCGCCGGGCTGCACCACGCAGTAAGCGGACCGCAAGACGGCACCGGAGCAGCCCGCCGCGACGTGTGAGCGTTTGGTGACAACGCCCCGGTGACCCCTCGCGGCGGGCAACCTCCGGCCCCGGCCGGTCATCCGTAGGTATAGATACCGACCGCACCAGCCGGAGCCATGTGATGCCGAACCCGAACCCACCCGCCGGGTACCAGTCCCGGGGGCGCCAGCGGGCGTCCCGTGCCAAGCGATGGCTGATCGGGGTGATGTCCCTGGCCGTGCTGGGGCTGGCCGCCTGGCCGGTGATGAGCTACTTCGAGATTCCGCCCTTCACCGACAAGGGCGATCCGGTCAGCTACGACCAGGCGGACAGCGCCAAGCCGGGGAAGGCGGCCGACCCCGGCGACTCCAAGACCCTGCTGCCGACCGGCCCCAAAGCCGAGTTCAAGAACGTCAACACCATGGACGACGGGACCCATATCAGCGTCGTCACCCTGGACGGCAAGAAGTCCGGCTACAAGGGCAAGGTGTGGGTCTGGGCGCCCAAGGAGTACACCGACGACCCCAAGTTCGCCGCCAGCGGCTTCCCCGTCATGATCGCCCTGCCCGGTGGCCCCGGCTACAACAGCAACTACTGGATGGGCAAGCCCGGCGGCTTCTCCCTCCAGGAAGCCGTCTCCAAGTGGTACCAGCAGGGCATCGGCAAGCCCTTCCTGCTGGCCATGCCGGTCCTCAACCCCGGCCCCGACGACAAGGGCATCTACTGGGACGGCAGCGACATCCCCGGCCAGCCGAAGATGGGCACCTGGCTGACGGAGGACGTCCCCGACCTGATGAAGGCCAACTTCCGCACCCTGAAATCCCGTGACGGCTGGGCCTATATGGGCTCCTCCACCGGAGGCTTCGCCAGCCTGAAGTCGGTGCTCAAGCACCCGGACAAATTCAAGGCCGCGATCGCCAACGGACCGGACATCGTGCCCGACTCCCCGCTGTGGCGAGGCCACTTGAAGGAGATGCGGGAGAACAACCCGGAAATCCTGGCCAAGCAACTGGCGGCCGCCAACGGGCCGGATGTCTATCTCGCCTTCCAGGTCGGCACCAGGGAGAACGCGGCGACCATGACCGACGCCAAGAAATTCATCAAGACCTACGGCCATGGCCCGGTCCACACCAAGCTGTGGGAGATACCCGGCGGCACACACAATGGCGCCACCTACGGCGCGAATATGAGCGGCCCCATGAAGTGGATCAGCGACCAGATGGAGGGACCGACGCCCTCGTCCTGACCCCGTTCACCGCCCCCACGGCAGCGCGAATTCCCATCGCACGGTGGCCATTGCGTCGCTCAGGAGCCTTCCGGCGGGACGAGCTCGTCGAGCAGTTTGGCGCAGTCCTGGGCGGCCCGGGCCGAGCGGGGCAGCATCAGGCTTTCATAGGCGCGTATGGCGTCATCGACGGTGGATTCGTTGAGCAGGGCCTGGGCGAGGTCCGCACCGTCGAGCATGGCGAGGTTCGCACCGAGCCCCACGGGGGGCATCAGATGCGCGGCGTCGCCCAGCAGCGTGATGCCGGGGACGTGCTCCCAGGTGTGCGGAGCGGGCAGCACGAACACGCGGCGGTCGATGAATCCGCCGTCGTTGTGTCGTATGAGGTCGAGCAGACTCTCGTCCCAGCCCTCGAACATGCTCAGCAGATGCGCGCGGACGGCCGCCGTGTCATCGAGTGGCACCCGGGCGGCCAGATGCCAGTTCTGCGGGGCGCGGAAGGCGATATAGACGCGGATCCGGCCCTCGCTGTTGCGCTGGGCCAGCAGCGCCTTGCTGCCGGCGCTCGCCAGCATGGTGCCGTTGCCGACCAGGCGGGCAAGGGCGGGATGGCGGGTGTCGCAGTCGTCGAGGCCGGTCTCGATAAAGGTGACCCCGCTGTAGCCGGGCGTGGCGTCCGAGACCGCCGGGCGGATGCGCGACCAGGCACCGTCCGCACCGATCACCAGATCGGCCTCCTCGGTGCTCCCATCGTCGAACAGGAGCCGCCAGGTGCCGTTTTCCAGGGGCGTGACACCGGCCACGGCGCGGTCCCACCGGACGGTTCCCTCGGCGAGGGACTCCAGGAGCAGTCCGCGCAGCTGACCGCGGTCGATCTCCGGGCTGTCGTCATCGTGGGCGGGCGGCCCCGCGACCGGCAGGACGGCGGCGGTGGCGGGGTCGAGCAGGCGCCACTCCTGGCTCTCCGGGCGGGCGAGGGCGCGGAACCGGTCGAGCAGACCCGCCGCACGCAGTGCCAGCTGCCCGGTGCCGGCATGTATGTCGAGGCTGCCGCCTTGGGGGCGGGCACCGGTCGAAGCCTCACGTTCAAAGACGGTGACCGGCCGGCCATGGAGCTGCAGGACCCGGGCACAGGCAAGGCCGCCGAGGCCGGCACCGACAATGGCGATTCGTGGGGCGTGAGTTGAATGCATGGGATCTCTCTTGGCACGCGGATGAGTGGGCGCCGGAAGATCCGGCACCCGCCCAAGAAAACACGGCCACGCCAGGAGACACCAATGAATATCGCGTGGCCGGCCCGCCTCAGTCCTGGTCGTACCAGGCGACCGCCGCGATCCGCCAGCCGTCCGGAGTCCGGACGAACTGCAGGTTCTTGGTGCCGCCGCCCTCGAAGGGCTCACCGTTGAGAATCCCCGACTTGCGGTACTCGCTGAACCGCGAGGCGATATCGCCCGCGATCTCGGTTCGTTCGGCGATTTCCCACTCGGCGAACTCGGTCAGCCGGCCGTCACTCAGCAGCTGCCGGCGGGGCTCGATGAAATCCTCCACGGTGTAAACGGTGAGTGCCGGACGGGTGTTGACGATCACGCCGCCCGGCAGCATCAGCCTCTGGATTCGCGCCACATCGGCGGCCTTGCCGCCCCGGTTGTCGAAGGCGCCGAAGAACTCGGCGGTCAGCAGGTCTATTTCGGTCTTGGACATGGCGTGACGGTACCTTCCGGCCGGCGCCGCGCCGGGCTGACCGGCCGGGAGGACGTCATGCCGGGTCCGGGGGCCCGTCCACAAGGGGCAGCGGGACGGCCGCTGTTGGAGATGCGGTTCCGCCGCGTGGGCACGCGGCGGCACCGCACCGGCGGGGCGCCCTACCCCACCACCACCCGGCTCCGCACCGCCGCCGGTACCACCAGCGGTGTGCCCGTCTCCGGGTCGTCGATCACCCGGCAGGGCAGCCGGAAGATCTCTTCGACCCGCTCGGCGGTCACCACCTCCGCCGGTGTGCCCTCGGCGAGCACACGTCCGTCGCGCATGGCGATCAGATGGGTGGCATAGCGCGCGGCCTGGTTGAGGTCGTGCAGGACGGCGACCAGGGTGCGGCCCTCCTCCCGGTGGAGGCGGGCGCACAGGTCGAGGATTTCCAGCTGGTGGGCGATGTCCAGATAGGTGGTGGGCTCGTCGAGCAGCAGCAGGGGGGTCTGCTGGGCCAGGGCCATGGCGATCCAGACGCGTTGGCGCTGGCCGCCGGAGAGTTCGTCCACCGGCCGGTCGGCCAGTTCGGCGACGCCTGTGGCGGCCATGGATTCGGTGACGATGCGCTCGTCCTCCCGTGACCACTGCCGCAGCAGGCTCTGGTGCGGGTAGCGGCCGCGGGCCACCAGGTCGGCAACGGTGATGCCGTCGGGGGCGACCGAGGACTGCGGCAGCAGGCCCAGGGTGCGGGCCACCTGTTTGCCGGGGAGGCGGGCGATGTCCTGGCCGTCGAGCAGGACCGTTCCGGCGGCCGGCTTGAGCATCCGGGCCAGGGCCCGCAACAGGGTGGATTTGCCACAGCCGTTGGGGCCGACGATGACCGTGAAGGAACGGTCCGGAATGGCGACGTCCAGCCCCTCGGCGATGGTGCGCCGGTCATAGGCGAGGGTCAGCCCGTGGCCGGTCAGCCGTGCCGCGCCCTGTGCCATGTCCCGTACTCCGTCCGTCGCTTCACTGATCTCGGTCATATCCGTCCCGCCTTGCGCTGGACGGCCAGCAGCCACACCAGATAGCCGCCGCCCAGCACTCCGGTGATCACACCCACCGGCAACTGATGCCCGCCGACCAGCCGTTGGGCCAGCCAGTCGCAGCTGACCAGCAGGGCCGCGCCCAGGCACATCGAGGGCAGCAGATTGGGGCCGGGCGCCTTGGCCAGCCGGCGGGCCAGCTGGGGGGCGGTAAGGGCCACAAAGTTCACCGGCCCGGCGGCGGCGGAGGCGAAGGCGGCCAGGAGGACGGCCGCCAGCAGCAGCACCATCCGCAGCCGTTCGACCCGGATGCCCAGGGCGTGGGCGGCGTCATCGCCCATCTCCAGCATTCGCAGCGGCCGTTCACAGCCCAGCAGCACCACCGGCACCAGGACCGCCAGGACGATCAGCAGCGGGGTGGCGTTCTCCCAGCCGCGGCCGTCCAGGCTGCCGGTGAGCCAGAGCACCACCCGGGCGGCGTCGGTGAGTTTGGTGCGGGTGAGCAGATAACCGTTGACGCCGGTGAGGATGGCGGCGACGCCGATGCCGGTCAGGACCAGCCGGTAGCCGTGCAGGCCGTCGCGGCGGGCCAGAGCGTAGATCAGCAGGCCGGTGGTGACGCCGCCGGCCACCGCTCCCCCGGCCAGGGCGAGGCTGCCGCCGCCGGCGACCACCACCAGCAGGGCGCCGGTGGCGGCGCCCTGGGTGAAGCCCAGTACGTCCGGGCTGCCCAGCGGATTGCGTACCAGGGACTGGAACAGTGCCCCGGCCAGGGCCAGCGCGGCGCCCACCAGCAGGGCGGTGACCACCCGGGGCAGGCGCAGTTCATTGACGATGAAGTCGTCCGCGGGGGCGCCCTGGCCCAGCAGGGTGCGCAGCACCTGGCCGGGGCTCATGGTGTAGTCGCCGCTGCCCAGGCAGACCACGGCCATCACCAGGGCGAACAGCAGGCAGGCGGCTCCGGCGGCCAGTGAACGGGGCCGGCAGCGCAGCGAGATGCCGCCGGTGCGTATGGTCTTCGTCCCGGTCCGGGTGCTCATGCGCGTACCGCCTTCCGCCGCCGGACGAAGTACAGGAAGAGCGGTCCGCCCAGGACCGCGGTGACGATGCCCACCTGGAGTTCGCCGGGGCGGCCCAGGACCCGGCCGAGGACGTCGGCGCCCAGCAGCAGCACGGGGGCGAGCACCGCGCAGTACGGCAGCAGCCAGCGCAGGTCCGGGCCGGTCAGGGCGCGGACCAGGTGCGGGACGATCAGGCCGACGAAGACGATGGGGCCGCAGGCGGCGGTGGCCGCGCCGCACAGCAGGGTGACCGCCACCAGGCCCGCGGCCCTTGTCCGGGCCGGCCGGGCGCCCAGGGCTCGGGCCGAATCGTCGCCCAGGGCCAGGGCGTTGAGCGGACGGGCCAGGGCCAGGGTGAGCAACAGGCCGGTCAGGACAAAGGGGGTGAGGCGGGTGACCGTGGCCGGGTCGGCACCGGCCAGTGAGCCGACCGTCCAGAACCGCATCCGTTCCAGGGAGTTGGTGTCGATCAGCATCACGGCGTTGACGTAGGAGTAGAGGGTGGCGTTGAGCGCGGCCCCGGCCAGTGCCAGCCGGGCCGGGGTGGCGCCGCGGCCGCCGCCGACCGCGTAGACCAGCACCGAGACCGCTCCGGCGCCCAGGAAGGCGAACCAGACCTGGCCGGTGTAGGAGGTGACGCCCAGGAAGGCGACCGCCGAGGACACCGTGGCGGAGGCGCCCGCGTTGATGCCCAGCAGTCCGGGGTCGGCCAGCGGGTTGCGGGTGAGCGCCTGCATCACCCCGCCGGCCAGCCCCAGGGCGGCCCCGGCCAGCAGGCCGAGCAGGGTGCGGGGCAGCCGCATCCGGTGCACCTGGAGGTAGGAGGCCGCGTCCGGGTCGGTCAGCCCCCGCCACACCTCGGCCAGTGAGAGCTGTCTGGCGCCGACCGCGATGCTCAGCGCCAGCACGGCGAGCAGCAGGAGCAGGGCGGCGAGCAGTCCGAGGGCGCGGGCCGCGTCGCGCCCGCCGGGCGGTCGCGGCCGGGGGCCCGGCGGAGCGGCCGAAACCCCGGTGGCCTGGGGCGAGTTGCTGATGGTCACGTTCGGACTCCGGTAGGGGCCGGGGCACCGTGGGCGCCCCTGGCCACAAGGCGTGGTTTTAGGTTAGGTTAACCTAACCAAGATCGAAGGCCCTAGGGCACCCCTTTGCTACGAGAGTCACTGCCATGCCATATGCCGCAACCCCTCACCTCTCCCGCCGTTCGCTGTTCGCCGCGGGCGGCGTACTCGGCCTGGGCGCCCTGATCACCGCCTGCGGGGGCAGCGGCTCGGGCGGCAAGGACGGCGCCAAGGGCGAGTCCAGGGGCGGCCCCTGGTCCTTCACCGACGACCGCAGGAAGCAGGTGACCGCCAAGTCCGTACCGCAGCGCGTGGTCGCCTTCACCGGCACCGCCGCCGCCCTGCATGACTTCGGCCTTGACCAGCAGCTGGTCGGCGTCTTCGGCGAGACCAGGCTCAAGAACGGCAAGCCCGACCCGCAGGCCGGCGAGCTGGACGTGGACAAGGTCGAGATCCTGGGCAATGTCTGGGGCGAGTTCAGCATCGAGAAGTACGCCGCCCTGCGCCCCGAGCTGCTGGTGACGCACATGTATGAGCCGGACGCGCTGTGGTACGTGCCCGATGAGAGCAAGAAGAAGATCCTGGACCTGGCGCCCAGCGTGGCCATCACCACCGCCCGGGTCCCGATGACCGAGCCCATCAGGCGCTATGCCGAACTCGCCGCGTCCCTGGGCGCCGACCTCAAGGCCAGGAAGGTCACCGAGGCCAAGTCCCGTTTCGAGGCGGCCGCCGAGACCCTGCGCAAGGCCGCCAAGGCCAATGGCGGGCTGAAGGTGATGGCCGCTTCCGGCAGCCCTGACCTCTTCTATGTCTCCAACCCCAAGGTGAATACGGACCTGTTGTACTTCCGTGAGCTGGGCGTGGAGTTCGTGGTCCCCGAAAAGCTGGACAAGAGCGGCTACTTCGAGGGCCTCAGCTGGGAGAACGCCGACAAGTACCCGGCCGATCTGATCCTGCTGGACAGCCGTGGCACCGCCCTGCAGCCCAAGGACCTCTCCGCCAAGCCCGCCTGGTCCGCGCTGCCCGCGGTCAAGGCCGGCCAGATCACCCCCTGGCAGTCGGTGCCCCGCTTCAGCTGGGCGGGCTCCGCCCCGCTGCTGGAGAACCTGGCCAAGGCCGTACAGGGCGCCAAGAAGCTCCACTGATCCCACAGGTTCCGGAAGGAGAAGCCGTGATGACCACCGCCGTCAGCCCGTTCCGTTTCTTCGACGCCCAGGTGGCGCGCCGGGAGCGCCTGGGCCCCTCCATGGTCCGGATCACCTTCGCCGGAGAACAGCTGGCGGACTTCGCCGGCGGCGGCAGGGACCAGAGCTTCTCCCTCTTCCTGCCGCATCCGGGCCAGCCGGCCCCGGTGGTGCCCACCGAGGCGGGCGACGGCTGGTTCGCCCGCTGGCGGGCCATGGACCCCTCGGTACGCGGGGTGATGCGCTCCTACACGGTGCGCCGCCAGCGCCGTGAACTGGCCGAGCTCGATGTGGACTTCGCGCTGCACGGCACTGGGGCGCCGGCCGGCCGCACCCCGGCCGGTCCGGCCGCCCGCTGGGCCGCCGGGGCCCGGCCCGGCGACCGGGTCAAGCTGCTGGGCCCGGCGGTGGAGGACAACAAGAGCGTGGGCTTCCGCCCGCCGCTGGGCACCGACTGGGTGCTGCTGACCGCCGACGAGACGGCCCTGCCCGCCGCCGCCGGAATCCTCTCCTGGCTGCCCGCGGGCACCAGGGCCAAGGTCTGGATCGAGGTCCCGCACGCCGGGGACATCCAGGACCTCGGCACCGAGGCCGATGCCGAGATCACCTGGATCCCGCGCGGCGGCGGCCGGCTGCTGGACGCGGTACGGGCCGCCGAACTGCCCGGCGGCCGGCCCTACGCCTGGATCGCGGGCGAGTCCGGCACGGTGCGGGCGCTGCGCCGCCATCTGGTCGGCGAGCGCGGCTTCGACCGGCGCAGCGTCAACTTCACCGGCTACTGGCGGCTGGGCGCCTCGGAGGAGGACCTCCGGGCGGAGGCGGCCGCGGCCTGAACGCCCTTATTCGGCGGGGTTGTTGAGCACCTCCACCAGGCTGGAGAAGCTGTTCTCGGCGAGGCCGCGCGCCATGCCCCGCCGGAAGATCTCATCCACCGCCGAGAGCAGCGTGGTGTCCAGCCCGGCGTCCCGGTTGGTGTGCAGAACGTGCTGCATGCTCGCAGCGCCCATCGACAGCCGGGCGTCGTCCCCCGGGTGCCGTCCGGCGTCGATATGCGAGGCGTAGCTCCCCAGGATGCCCGGGAGCAGCGTCATCGCCTTGGACACCTGGGGCAGCATCTCGGTGGCGGTGACGCCATGGGCGCGGGCCAGGGCGAGGGTCTGCAGACAGCCGAGCATCCCGGTCCAGAAGGTGGTCATCAGGGCCTGGTAGTACATGGCCGCCAGGCCCGGATCGGTGCCCCGGAAGTCGGCTTCGGTCAGCACCTCAAGGGTCTCCCGGTGTGCGTCGAAGACCTCCCGGGGACCGCTGTAGTACGTGGCCGCCCCGGGCTTGCCGATGAGCGCCGGCGGCACCTGCACCCCGCCGGTGAGGTGCTCGGCCCCGTGCCCCGCCGCCCAGGCGGCGGCCGCCCGGGCCCGCTCGGGGGTGTCCGAGCTGAGGTTGACCAGCACCCGCCCGGCCAGGGCGGGTGCCGCCGGCTCCAGGATGGCGTACATCGCGTCATAGTCGGTCAGGCTCAGCACCACCAACTCCTGGGCGGCCAGCGCCTCTTCCGCCGAGGAGGCCACCACCGCCCCCTGGGCGGCCAGTGCCTCCGCCTTGCTTGCCGTCCGGTTCCAGACCGTCACCGGATGTCCCCCGGACAGGAACGCGGCCGCCATCGCCTGCCCCATCGGGCCCAGTCCGATGACGGTTACCGCCTGCTTGCCCATGACTTCCCCTCCGCTTTGTCATCCCCTTGGGGCGCTCTAGAACGAGCGCTCTATCTGGCGATCGGGAACCTAGCACAGATCTAGAACGAGCGCTCTATCCGATAGTCTCCGGGGATGCGCACCACAGACCAACAGGCGGCCGCCCTGGGCACCCGGGAACGGATCGTGCGGACCACGGCACGGCTGCTCCAGCGCCAGGGCTATGAGGGCACCGGCATCAAGCAGATCGCCCGCGAGGCCGGGGCCACTCTGGGCTCCGTCTACCACTTCTTCCCTGGCGGCAAGCAGGAGCTGGCGGTCGCCGCCATCCAGCACGGGGACCAGGAGTTCGCGGAACTGCTGCGGGAGGGTCTGGCCGCCGAGGACGACCCGGCCGAGGCCATCGCCGGCTGCACCCGGCTGCTGGCCGCAGCCCTGCGCGAGTCCGGCTGGGCCGAGGGCTGCCCGGTCACCGCAACCGCGCTGGAGACCCTGGGCACTTCGGCCGATATCCAGCGGGCCTGTGGAGCGGCCTTTGGGCACTGGAGCGAGCTGGTCGCGGAGAAGCTGCGCACCGCCGGGCTGGCCGAGGAGGACGCCCGTGCCCTGGCGATAACGGTCATCAACACCCTGGAGGGCGCCGAGACCACCGCCCAAGTCCTGCGCAGCGAGGAGCCGTTGCTCCTGGCGGGGCGCCATCTGGCCATGCTGGTCCACGCGCATCGCCAGGGCGCTCCCTGACCGGCGCAGGGCGGTTGCCCGATATCCGGCTCCGCCGCGTGGACACGGCCGGCCGGCCACGACCCACACCCGCAATCACACCGAACCGGCCTGGCGGAGTGCCGCCAAGGGAAGGCGCCCCATGGAATTGCGTCAGCTGCGCTACTTCTGCGCGGTGGCCGAGGAAGCCAACCTCACCCGGGCGGCCCGGCGGCTGCGGCTCAGCTCTCCCTCGCTCAGCCAGCAGATCAAGGCCCTGGAACGGGAGGCCGGCGCCCCGCTGTTCCACCGCACCCAGGCCGGGATGACCCTCACCCGCGCCGGGCGGGCCCTGCTCCCCGAGGCCCGCGCGGTGCTCGACGCCGCCGGCCGCGCCCTGCGCACCGTCCGCGCGGCCGCCGCCGAACGCCCCCCGCTGCGCGCCCTGGTGGCCCCCGGCACCCCATCGGATCTGCTGCACCGCCTGTACTCGGCGGCACGTACCACCGGCTCCGCGCTCACCCTGGACGTGGCCGCCACGGCCGGGCAACTGGCCCGGATACGGCGGGCGGAGGCCGATCTGGCGCTGGTCACCCTGCCCGCCGACACCGAGGGTCTGCACACCCTGGTGGTACTGGACGAGCCCCTGGGCGTGCTCCTCTCCGCCGGCCATCCCCTCACCGCTGCCGCCCGCCTCTCCTGGAGCGACCTGGGCGGGGAGGAACTCCTGTGGTTCAGCCGTGAGTTCGCTCCCGGGTACCACGATATGGTGCTGGCCGCCTGCCATACCGGCGGCTGGGTACCGCGGCTGCGTATCGCCCCAGCCCGGCGCTCGATCGTCCAGGCCGAACTCGGCGGCGGCGAGCGGGTGGTGGCGCTCCGCCCGGAATCCGCCACCGCGGAAGGCCTGGTCTGGCGCCCCCTGGCCGAGGCGCCACCCCGGCTGCGGCTGGCTCTGGCCTGGCTCCCGGAACCCCTCGCGGCCACCATTGCGATCCTCGGCCGTCTCGGAGGACAACCGCCGGCGAGGGTGAGAAAAAGCCCCCGCACCGAGCCCTACTGCCCCGCCACCGCGTCCAGCACCGGCAGATAACCCCCGTGCTGCCCCGCCTCGTTGGGGTGATAGGCACCGTCCGGGTGAAGCAGCGACAGCCCGCCGATCCATGGGTGCCCGGAACAGATCTCATGCCCCGTGAAGGCGGGCACCACATCACCGAAGGCCAGCCCATGGGCCAGGGCCCGCTCCCGGGTCACCGCGTTGACCCGTACCGCCGCCTCATTGAGCGCCCGCTCGCTCCGCCCGGTCATCAGCCCCATTGGGCAGCCGTCTTGGGTGAACGGCCGGGGGATGCCCAGTACCACCACCCTGGCCCGTGGTGCCCTCTCCCTGATCGCCCGGTAGACGGCGTCCAGCCGTGCGGGCAGCGTCCTCTCGACGGCCGTCCGGGCCCGGGCGACATGGTCCAGGCAAATTTGATCGCCGCCCAGTGTGCAGGCGGTCAGGACATCCCGGAGGCCGATGTCATTGACGCCGGCCGTGATGCTCACCAGCGTTACCCCCTGCTTGACCCCGGGGAGCTGCTTGTTGATCACGTCGGAGGTGGTCGCCCCCGAGCAGGCGGCGAACAGGAACCGGTCCGGGTGGTGCCGGGCGGCCCAGAGCGCCGGGTACGCCCGCGCACTGCGCAGGCACTGGGGACTGGACGGGTCATAGCTCCCCGCCCCCTGCCCCGAGGACACCGAGTCGCCCAGCGCGGCATAGGAGACCCCGTTCCGGGCCTCCGCCGGCACCGGCTGGGCATACGCGGAGGTGGTGGTGCCGCCCACCACCAGGGCCAAGGGGCAGAGAAGAGCGGCGAGGAGACGACGGCAGGTTCCGTGGACTCTGGTCATGTCCCGGGAACGAGGCGGCAGTTGTAGGGTCACGATGCCGCGCGGGGCTCCTGGGAGTCCGGAGCGGCGCGCGGGGCGCCGGTATGGCGCGCCCACTCCGGCGCCGCGCCCCGCGGAGCCGTCCCCGCGGCCGGGAAGCCCCTACTTTTTCTTCCGGGTCTTCACCGTCACCGTGACCTCCCAGGGCACGGCCACTCGCGAACAGCTGTAGCCGCTCTTACGGGAGACACAACGCAGCTCGGAGTCCAGGGTGGTGGTGCCGTCCGAGTGGGCGTGGAAGACCGCGACCGTGTCGGCACCGGCCGCGCGGCCGGTGGAATGCCGGTGGAGTACGGCGCCATTGGCCGAGCTGGGCGCGCTCCACAGCCAGTCGGAGTTCTCCTTCCGCTCCCCCGAGAGCCGGACATCGATCTCATCGCCCGTGTGCACCACCACGGTCTGTCTGTTGTCCTTGTTGGACAGGGTCAGATGCCGGGGCCCCGGCTTGGCCGCCGCCAGTGGCGCGGCGCTCAGCGCCACCACCGCCGCCAGCACCATCGTCATCAACCTGGCAGTCCTCATCGCTCCACCTCAACCCCTCTGTGGTATCGGGTCGTTGTCATCGCCCCTCTCACTGCCCCGCGCCCGGCGGGCCGATGCGGCTCATCGCCGGTGTGAGTGACGGCCGGACGAGCGGCGGCTTTGAACGCTCTTTCGCTCGCCGGGGCTGCCGGAACCTCCGCTACCAGGCTTACAGTCGGCGCCACCACCGGGAGTACCGCTCACGAAGGGACCGTTGAGCCATGACCGAAAAGTCCGAGAAGTCCAAGGTGAGGCGCCGTAATCTGCTGAGCGGGGCACTGGCCGGCTCAGCCGCCATGGTGACCGCGAACATCCTTTCAGCGCCGCCGGCGCACGCGGCGGCGAAACCCTCCGTCCGCTGTCCCGTCCCCCGGCCCAGGCTCTACACCCGCGAGCAGTGGAAGGCCGTTCCGCCGGAGGACCCAGGCGGTGTCAGAGTGGAGCCCTTCGGGCCGGCCTTGATCGTGGTCCATCACATGGACTATCCCAACAGCACCGACTATTCGCTGGAGCACGCCTTCGAGCTCTCCCGCACCTGCCAGTACGACCACATGCACCACAATGGCTGGAACGACATCGGCCAGCAACTGACCATCAGCCGTGGCGGGTTCCTGATGGAGGGCAGATATCGCTCGGCCGAGGCGATCCGGCACGGACATCAGGTCATCGGGGCGCAGGTCGCCAACTGGAACACCGCAAGCATCGGAATCGAGAACGAGGGAACATACATCACCGAACTCCCGCCCGAGGCCCAGTGGCGCACCCTGGTGGCGACCTGTGCCTGGCTGTGCCTGCGCTACCGGCTGGCACCGATGACCGCGGTCGTCGGCCACCGGGATCTCAACCAGCCCGGCACCACCCTCGCCACCGAGTGCCCCGGCAACGCGCTGTACAAGCAACTGCCCAGGCTGCGCGCGGAGATCGCCCAGGCCATGGGGCTGCCCGTCGGGGACGGCTCCCCCAACCATGTGCGGGAGGACCTGCCCGGCACCCGTGCGGAGCCGGTACGCGACCACGGCCCGGCGCTCGGCCCGCTGGACCCGACCCGCTGAGCCGTTAGGCAGCGCCTAACGCCCCTGAGGAAACCGGTCGTGGACGGCCCGGCCGTCCCGCTGGTGAACTCGGGCCATGTTCTTCGTACTGCTCACCTATCAGGTCCCGCTGGACCACATCGACGCCCTGCTCGAGGCCCACTACGCCCATGTGGACCGCCACTTCGCCAAGGGCACCTTCATCCTGGCCGCCCGTCGGCGGCCCCGCACCGGAGGGGCCTTTGTCGCCCGGGGAGTCGGCCGGGAGGAACTGGAGGCCATTCTGGCCGAGGACCCCTTCATCAGCAGCGGCGCGGCGTCGTACGAGCTCTTCGAACTCCAGCCGACCCGCTCCGCCCTGACGGAGATCCCGGCCGGCTGACCCGGCGGCCCCGGAGTCCGGTCAGGAGTCCTTGCGGAAGACCAGCAGATAGCGCCAGAACAGCAGTCTGCGTATGCCGTATCCGGGCAGCAGCACGGCGGCCTCCCGGCGGACCTCCTCCAGGGACATGCCGGGCGCCGCCACCGGCGCCTTGACCCGCACCCGGGCGTCCGGCGCACCGGGCCGGATCCGGTCCCGCGCCGCGACGGCGAGCCGGGCCAGGGCGTTCACCGGCACGGCCGCCAGGCTCCATGCCCAGTCCAGCGGTGTCCGCTCCGGGTAACACCCCAGAATGACCAGCACTCCCCCGGGCGCGAGCGCCTCCCGCAGCGCGGCGACCGTGCCGAAGGGCAGGTGATGGATGCTGGCCAGGCAGGAAATGAAGTCGTAGTGCGCCTTGGGCAGTTGGACCTCGGTGATGTCCGCCTGCCGGAATCGCGGGTTCCGGCCGCCTCCGGCCGCCGCGATGACCTCCGCGCAGGGGTCGATGGCCTCGACCTCAACGCCCAGAGCGGCAAGCCGCCGTGCGAACCGGCCGGTTCCACAGCCGACATCCAGCGCGGTACGGCACTCCTTGGGCAACCGGCGCAACAGCAGGCGGTGATAGTGATCGTTGTGATCGAAAGGCATGGCCCCACCCTATGGGCCGGGCCCATCACCGAACGCCGCTATGCCGGGCGGGCCCCGGCGCCCACCGGGGCGAGGGCCAGGATGGCGACGTCGTCGTGGAGGACATGGGCGTGCCGGGGCAGGTCGGTGTCCAGGAAGTCGATGACCTCCGCCGGGCACCCGGCGGGGTGGTCGCCGAAGCGGTCGCGGAGGCGGTCCAGGAAGGGGTAGAAGACGCCGTCCGCGTCCCGGGCCTCGATCAGGCCGTCGGTGCACAGCAGGAGGATGTCACCGGGGGCGAAGGGGTGGGTGTAGGCGACGGGGTTCTGCCGGGCCAGGGTGCCCAGGCCGAGCGGCAGCGCGGGCGGGCCGGTGAGGACCCGTACCTCGCCGCCGGAGAGCAGTACCGGCTCGATATGGCCATGGTTGATGATCCGCAGCTGATTCCGGCCGGGGTCGTACTCGACCAGCAGGGCGGTGACAAACAGTTCGGTGTCCGGGGTCTCCTCGGCCTCGCGGGCGACGCAGCGTTCCATCTCGGCGGCGACTCCCGGCAGTTCCCCGGCGGCATGGGCGGCCTGGCGGAAGCTGCCGAGCAGGTCGGCGACGGTGCGGACGGCCCGCAGTCCCTTGCCCCGGACATCGCCGATGACGGCCCGTACCCCCTGCTCGGTGGCGCGGATGTCGAAGAGGTCGCCGCCGACCATGGTGCCTTCCTCGGCGGGGCGGTAGAGGCCGGCCGCCAGCACCTGGCCGACCCGGGGCGGCACCGGCCGGAGCAGGGTGCGCATCAGTGCCTCGGCCACCGAGTTGGCATGCACCAGGTGGACTTCCTGCCGCTTCCGGTGGGCGGCCAGTGCGGTGCCCAGGGCGCCCACCAGGGTGGTGCAGAGATACGCGCCGACATAGTGGCGTTCCCAGAGGTCATGGGCGTTGCGGCCGGCGCAGCAGGGGGTGCCGGCCAGGACGGCCTCGAAGGCCACGGCGAAGACGGTGATGGCGGCCACGCTGAGCGGGCCGAAACTGAACGCGGCCACCACGGGCAGGGCGATCAGCAGAAAGCTCACCGGCCACTCGACCGGGGTCACCGGTTCGAGCAGCAGGATGAACGCCACCAGGGCGGCCGGCAGCCAGCGCATCCAGGCCGGTGGGGCGGGCACCTGAAGTCCGGTGCTGCTCAGCCGCACCGCGTGGTTGTTGCCGGGCTTGCCGAAGCTAGGGCGGTGTCGCTGGTTCACCTGTCACTCCCGGCGGGGTCAACAGCATCGGGGCCTTCGCGGAGGGGAGCTCTTCTGGTCCTCGTGGCCGACGCCGGATGATGATGATCAGGGCGTCCAGCCTGACCCGGCCGTACGGCCCGGCGGCGCCATTAGGCCATCGGCGGCATGTCACCCCGGATGCCGAAGTCCGGGCAGCAGCAGGGGACTTGCCGGGTGCGGGTGAAGGCTGGGCAAAGCCCGGGCGAACGGGTTGTCAGTACAATGTCACACTACTACGTTACAGGCGCTCCACTGACTCAACGTCAACCCCCCCAAGGAGTACGCCCGTGCATTCGCTGCGTACCATGCGCAAAGGGCTGCTGGCCGGCGCATTGGCCGCTTGTCTGACGCTGCCGGTGGTCCAGGCCGCGCAGGCCGCGCCGGTTCGTCCCACCCCCGCCCCGGGGCCGTCCGTCCGCCCGGCGCCCGCCGCCGGCGGCACCCCCCAGGACCGGGTTGACCGCCTCGCCCGGCCGCCGAAGAACGACCGGCTGACGCCGGTGCCCGGCGGCGGTTCCCTCCCCCAGGGCCGAATACCCGGCGAGGCCGCCGGCCGTCCAAGACCCGCGAAGAACACCAAGGGACGCCCGGCACTGCACGGAACCGTGCCCTGCACCCTGGACGCCATCAGCTCACTGAGCCCCGAGCGGTTCGCCGACTTCCTCACCGACCCCGAGGTCACCGCCGACTCCTGTCTGCGCGATGTGCTGTGGACCTGGGACGCCCGGCTGGCCCCGGTGATGTCCTCGGCCCATATCCAGGCTGTGGCACACCGGGTCGTCACCCTGGCCCCGTCCCATGACGGCACCGACGCCGGCCACCTCTATGAACTGCTCACCTATCTGCACGCGGTGGCCTACCAGGCCTTCTCCCACCCCGAGGCGGGCCTGGACAACCCCGCCACGCTGGGCGCCGTACGCGATGCCATCGCCGCCTTCGGTGCCGCCGGGCACACCTTCGACCCCACCCGGGAGAACGCCTATTCACTGCGCGAGGCCCTGTACGCGGGCAGCGCAGCGGGCCTGCGGCAGTATCAACTCCCCCTGGTCAAAAGGGTGCTGGCCACCATGGCCCCGGACGCCCGGACGGCCGCCGACCCCAGCTGGGGAGGCGCGGTGCTGGCCGCACTGAGCGTCAACTACCTCGGTGTCTACCCGGGCAACAATGACACCGCCTTCCGCCAGGCGGCCACCGACGACCCCGCCTACCGGGCCGCCTTCAAGGTCTTCGCCGGCTACCGGCATCTGAAGGACACCGCCAACGCCTGGGTGGCGCGCGACGCCATCGGCGAGTACGGGCGCTTCGGCCAGATCGACGCGCTGCGCTCCTCGGTGGTGAGCGACCTCGGCGGTCTGCTGGCCACGGCAAAGAGCAACTTCGGTGAGATGAGCGTCCCTTGGGCCTCGGTGGCCTCCTGGCTCATCTACTACAACGCCTGTGCCCCGTACCAGGTGTGCAAGCCGCAGATCGAGAACCGGCTGTTCACCCACACCTACACCTATGACAAGGGCGCCATAGTGGTCCGTACCTCGCTGGACCAGGCGACGGTGGACCAGCTGTACTACGCGAGCAAGCAGGTCAAGACCCAGTTCTTCCGGGTGCTGGGCACCGACGCCCCGCTGGCCGGGGACCCCAACACCACACTGCATATCCACCTCTACGCCTCACGGGCGGAGTACGAGACCTTCCAGACGCTGCTGACCGGGCTGAGCACCAACAACGGCGGGATCTATATCGAGGACGGGGCCACCTTCTACACCTATCAGCGCCGGGTCCCCCAGGACTCCACCCTCACCCTGGAAGAACTCTTCCGGCACGAGTACACCCACTACCTCAACGGCCGCTGGGCGGTGCCCGGCATGTTCGGCGACGCCCGCTGGTACACCGGGGACCTGGTGACCGCGATGGACGAGGGCACCGCGGAGTTCTTCGACGGCGGCACCCGCTCCGATGGCGTCAGGGTGCGCAAGTCCCTGGTCCAGGGCATCATCGCGGACACCGCCAACGGCGGCCCGCGGATGACCGTCAATGAGCTGCTGCACGCCACCTATGACAGCGGCTTCCGCTTCTACAACTACGCCGGCACGTTCTTCGAGTTCCTCTGGGACCAGCATCCCTCGCTGCTCCGGGAGATGTACGGCTATCAGCGGGCCGACGACCCCAAGGGCTTCGACGCCTGGCGCACCCGGCTGGGGTCGGACACCCAGCTGCAGGCGGACTACGACAGCTTCCTGGACAAGCAGATCGCGGACGTGGACCGGCTGTATGTACCGTCCACCTCCTTCACCCCCCAGGCCAGGCTGGCACTGTCCACCCCCAAGCAGATCCGCACCGCCTTCGCCAAGGCCACCGGGATGACGCCGGTGTGCGCCGGCAATGAGGACCGGAGCCGGCCGCGGTTCATCTGCACCGGGCGGATCACCGCGAGTCTGGTCAACTCCGATGACCCGGATGTGGTGTTCGCGGACATGTCGCGGACCGTGGACACCTATATCCTCAAGCGGACCGAGGACACGGTGAACAACCTTGCCGATATGAACTGTTACTTCGGCAAGGTCGAGATCTGGTCCGATGGCACGGCGGGCACGGCGCCCCTTACTTGTGAGGGGCCGCTGCGGCGGTAGCGCCCGGCCGGCTGCGGGCCATGGGTGGCCGGACGGGTCCGGGTCGGCCCGTCCGGCACGCCCCTTACCGGGCGCATGCCGCCTCGCCGCGTTCCACCGCCACCACCACCATCGCGCCCACCCGGATCAGGCGGTGGGTCAGGGCGTCGATCTGCTGCCGCTCCTCCTCGGGCAGCTGCCACTCCTCCCACCACACCGCCTCCTGGTAGGAGCAGGGGTCGGGCCGCTCCGTCTGCCAGGCCCGGGTCAGCCGGGCGGCCAGCGGGGCGGCCGCGCGGGCCTGGTCGGCATAGCCCTCCAGCAGGGCCACCATATGACTGCCCGGCAGATAGGCCCGCCAGGGCTCCAGCAGCCCATGGGTGAGGCGGGCGACGTCTTCCAGCCACAGCACATGCTGCGAGACCCAGCCCGTCGCCTCCCGGCACTCCGGCATGCCGGGCAGCACCCTTGGCGCCACCATCTCCCGGCGGGCGAAGAACTCCCTGCCCAGCGCGGTCTCTTCGGCCGTGGGCAGCCAGGAGTCCTCACTCAGGGCGGTCACGGCGGCGTCGAAGGCACGGGTCGTCATTCCGCCAACCCTAATCGCCCTGCCGGGGGGCCGGTACATCGGCCGGTTCGCAGACGGTCCGGATCCGGTCCGGCGGCAGGCGTCGGCAGCGGGCCCGCGGGGTGGTCCTTCCTCACGACGCCGATGCTGTGGCCCGCCCCTGGGGGAGGGTCAACGGGCCGCGGCGGACCGGGAGTCGGCGCGGGCCACGGACCAAGAGGCCGGGCCGGTAGGGCAGTTGTCGCGGCGGCGCGGCCAGGGCGAGATCCGGCAGCCGGTCGAACAGCATCGGCAGGGCGACCGCCGCCTCCAGCCGGGCCAGCCGGGCCCCCAGGCAGAAGTGCGGGCCATGCCCGAAGGCCGCGTGGGGCGCCGCCTTCTCCGGGCCGCCCAGATAGCGCTCGGGCCGGAAGGCGTCCGGTTCGGTGAACCACTCCGGGTCGCGGTTGGCCGCGGCGAGCACCACCAGGACCGAGGCTCCGGCGGGTATCTCCACCCCGCCGCCCAGGTCCACCGGTTCCACCGTGCGCCGCCAGGTGGTTCCCTCCAGCGGACTGGCGTGCCGCAGCGCCTCCTCCACCACGGCGGTCCAGTGCCCGTCCCCGCCCCGCCGGGCCAGTTCCGCCTGGCCGGGGTGGGTGAGCAGCAGCAGGGCGGCCGAGGCGAGCAGATTCATGGTGGTCTCATAGCCGGCGAACAGCAGCAGAAAGGCCATGGCCAGCAACTCGCCGTCGTCCAGGCCGCCTTCCGGTACGTCCTGGACCAGGGCGCTGAACAGGTCCTCGCCCGGAGCGCGGCGCTTGTCCCCGATCAGTCCGGCGAAGTAGGCGTGGAGCCGCTGCCAGGCGTCGTCCACGGCGCCCGGTTCCAGCGCGTCGGCGGGCGAGCCGACCCGGTAGGTCCACTCGCGCAGGGCGTCCCGGTCGGCCTCCGGTACGCCCAGCACCTCACCGATCACCAGCACCGGCAGCGGAAAGGCGAAGGCGTCCACCAGGTCGGCGGTGCCGTCCTGGGCGAGGCGGCCGGTGAGCCGGTCCAGCAGTCCGGCCGTCAGCCGCTCGATGCGCGGGCGCAGGGCGTCCATCCGGCGCGGGGTGAAGGCGGCCACCGTCAGGCGGCGCAGCCGGGTGTGGTCCGGGGCGTCGGTGTTGAGCATATGGCGGGCCAGCAGTCCTCTGGCCCGCTGCGCCGCGGAGTCGGGCTTGGGGCGCCCCGCGCCCCGTGGCGGCACATTGGAGAACCTGGGGTCGGCCAGCACCTCGCGTGCCTGCCGGTATCCGGTGACCAGCCAGGCATGACTGCCGTTGGCCAGTTCCACCCGGGCCGCCGGGCCCTGGGCGCGCAGCCGGGCGTAGTACGGGTAGGGGTTGCGCGCGAAGTCGGGGTCCGCGGGGTTCAGTGGCTGGGGCACTCGCTCATCCTCACCGATCTCCGCCCGGCCCGGACGACCGAAATCGTGCAGGACTGCCGAGACGGACCTGTGCGGTTCCTACAAAGGGGGGCGCCCCATAGGGGCGCGGGGAACTGCGCGACCAGCCACACACGGCCCGCACCGAAACACCACACCCCCGAAACAGCGCCCTCAAAGGGCGGTGCCCACCTCGCTCTCCGGCAGCACGGCCAGCATCCCGCCGTCCACCGGCAGGCTGGCCCCATTGACATAGGAGGCCCCCGGCCCGGCGAGGAAGGCCACCACCTCCGCGATCTCCTCCGCCCGGCAAGGGCGTTGCAGCGGATAGGAGCGCCGGATCTGCCGCCGCCCGGCCTCGCTGCGGGAGTGCGCCTGTGTGCGGGGCACGGCCACAAAGCCGGGGTTGAGGAGATTGCAGCGGATGCCCAGCGGTCCCCATTCCACGGCGGCGGCGCGGGCCAGCGCGCCCAGGCCCGCCTTGGCCATGGCATAGGCGCCCATGCCCGGCATGGCGCCCTGGGCGTGCACCGAGCCGATGAGGACCACGGCACCGGGCCGCCCGGCACGGCGGCGGGTGAACTCGGCGGCGGCCTGCCAGGCGGAGACCAGGCTGACGTCCAGTACGGTGCGCAGCCGGTCCGCGGTGAGTCCGGTCAGCGGTGCCCGGTCCTCGCCGAGGAGGGCGTGCACCAGGACCCGGGGCGCGCCGCCGGGCGCGGCGTCGAAGGCGCGGGCGAGGGTCCGTTCGTCGGTGGCGTCCCCGATCACCGGTAGGCAGTGCGGCAGTTGGCGCAGGGACGGGTTCAGGTCCACGCCGACGACTCGTGCCCCGTCGGCGGCGAAGCGGGCCGCGCAGGCCCGTCCCACTCCGCCCGCGGCGCCCAGCACCAGGGCGGAGTCGGGTTCACCGGTGGCCGTCATGGGCGCGAGCCTACTGCCGTCCGGCCCGGGTCAGTGGTTGTGCGGCCCCCGGTGGTGGACGGTGCCATGCGGCTGTTCGCAGTGCGGGCCGCCCTGGCCGGGAGCGGAGCCGACCCCGGCCAGCGCCTCGGCGGCATGGTCCACCTGGAGGGTGGCATGGGTGATGCCGTACTCCCGGCGCAGGGTGTCCTGGACGGCCTGGCGTACCGCGTGGCAGTCGCCGCCGGGCTCGACCAGCACATGGGCGGAGAGCACCGGCTCACCCGAGGTGATCTCCCAGATATGCAGGTCGTGCACCTCCACCACGCCCGCCTGTCCGGCCATCCGGTCGCCGATGGCGTCCGGCTGCACCCCGGCCGGTGCCGCTTCCAGGAAGATCCGCCCGGCCGCGCGCACCAGGGCGAGTCCGGACCTGACCATCAGGGCCACCACCACCAGGGTGGCGATGGCGTCGGCCCGGGCGAAGCCGGTGACCATCACCACGGCTCCGGCGACCGCGGTGGCGGCAAAGCCATAGAGGTCGGTGAGGATGTGCTGGAAGGCGCCCTCCACATTGAGCGAGGAGCGGTTGGCCCGGGACATGCACCAGGCCGCCAGGATGTTGACCACCACCCCGCTGAGCGCGGTGACCAGCACCAGCCGGCCGCCGACCTCCGGCGGGCTCAGCAGGCGCTGTACGGACTCATAGGCCAGCCAGACCGACAGCAGCAGCAGGGTCAGGCCGTTCGCCTGGGCGGAGAGGATTTCGGCTCGTTTCAAGCCATAGGTGTATTCGCCCCGGGCGGGCCGGGCGGCCAGTTTCATGGCCACCAGGGCCAGCACGATGGAACCGGCGTCGGACAGCATATGGGCCGCGTCCGACAACAGGGCCAGGGAATGCGCGGCAAAGGCGACAACGATTTCCACCGCCATATATCCGAGGATGAGCGCCAGGGCGATGCTCAGCCAGCGCCGGTCCGCGTCCTCGGCCACCCCATGGCTGTGACCATGGCCGTGGCCGTGGTCATTGCCGTGACCGTGCTCATGGTGATGACCGCCCGCACCGTGCCGGTCTCGCCTTTGCCGCATGAATACCCCCTGGGAACTCGCCCGTGACATCCAGGGAAGTGAAGCGCATATTCAAGGAATCGGCAAAGGCTGCAATGGAGACGGTTTTCGGTAAGGCTTTTTCTGAATACGGTTATCGATATCCGGGTTGCGGCCGGCGGGAGGGCGCGCCCGGCCGGTGTCCGCCGGGTGTGGGCGCCGGGCGCCGCGGCGGGCCCCGCCGAGCCGCAAGGAAGCCGGGTATTACCCGGGTCCCGTCCAGTAATATTTCGGCCATGGGCGAAGAGAAGACCCCCGACTACGAGCGGATCAGCATCACCGTGCCGAGGGAGCTCGCCGAGCAGCTGCGCGGGATGAAGGACGCCAATGTCATCGAGTCCGTGTCGGCCTTCGTCACCAGAACGCTCGCCGGTCAGATCGACCGTGACCGCAGACACCGCGAGAGCGATGAACGGCTGCGCCAGGACTTCGGGCTGGACGAGGACCGGATGACGCTGGCCCGGCAGTGGGCCGATGACGCCACCAACCAGCGGACCAGGCTGTCCCTGGAGCAGTACATCGCCACCCGCCGGAGCAGCGCCGCATGAGCCCTGACGGTGTGACCGGGGTCGTCCTGGACGCCGGGTTCCTCTCCGACCTGTGCACCGGCTACCGCATCGAGCACGAGGTGCTCACCGACCGCTGGAGCTGGCACGCGGTCACCGTCAATGTGCCGCAGAGCGAACTGGTGCTGGCCGAGCGGGAGAAGCCGGGCCGGGCGCGCTCCGCGCTGGAACTGCTGCTGGCCCGCTGCGGCCCCTCGGTACTGATCCGCCCGCTGGACCTGCCGGCCGTGGAGGCCGCGGGGGCGATGATGCGCCGGTACGGTCTGGACGACCCGGCGCTGGCCCACACCGCCGCCATCGCGGTGCCCTCCGGCTGGACCGTCTTCACCACCGATCCCGGCCGGTATCAGCCCCTGGCCGAGGACATCGATGTATTCGGCCTGGTCTGAACTCCCCTGAGGGGACGGCGCATACACACCCGCGGCCAGCGGTCCAGGCCCTGGGCGGCCTCCCTTTCCCGTATGGCGCGCAATGCGCCGTTGAGCTCCTCCTCGGCCATCACCTCGAAGCCACAGCGCAGGTAGTAGGGCGCGTTCCAGGGGACTTCGGCGAAGGTGGTCAGGGTCAGCACCGTGGCGCCCCGCGCGGCGGAGCGCTCGGCGAGCCGGTCGATCAGTGAACGGCCGATGCCCTGGCCGGAGTTGGCGGGGAGCACCGAGACCTGGTCCAGATGCGGTTCGCCCGCCGCGAAGGAGGACAGGAGATAGCCGACCGGTGTGCCGGAGGCGTCGGTGGCGACCCAGGCCAGCCCCTGCCGCTGGTGGCGGGCGAGCACGGAGAGCGCGGGCGGCTCGTCGTCGGCGACCTCCGGCATCCCTATCTCGCGGAAGCGCTCGCCCGCCGCTCGCTCGATCTCCCGCAGCAGGGGCAGCTCCTCGTCCCGGACCGGTCGGATATGGGGCGGGTTGATGTTCGGCATGCCCGCAGTCTGGCCGCGCCGAGCCGGCGATGCCCGTCTTTTTCCCTCGCCTGGTACGGTACACAGCACTATCCGGTACACAATATTGCGCCTGGAGGGCTCATGGCCGAGACCACCGACCTCAAAGCCTGGCTGGACACCGTGGCCATCGACCCCGCGGTGCATCAGCTGCGCCCGGACTACCGCGCCCTGGTGATAGCGGCCGAAGGGCTGCGCCCCGGGCCGAGCGACCGGACCAGCGAGCGGCTGCTGGCCGCGGCCGAGGAGACCGCGCGGGCCTGGCTCGCCCACACCCCCGTGGAGGAGCATCCGCATCTGGCCGCCTGGCGGGACGCCTTCCGCGCCTTCGGCGCCAAGCCGCAGCGCACCCGGCCCAGCGCCGAGGCCCTGCTGCGCCGGGCGGAGGCCGGGCTGCCGCGGGTGGACCGGCTCACCGACATCTACAACGCGATCTCGGTGGCCCATGTGCTGCCGCTGGGCGGCGAGGACCTGGACCACTACGCCGGTCCGGCCCGGCTGGTGCGCACCACCGGCGAGGAGGTCTTCGAGACCACGGCGGCCGGCGAGCCGGCCATCGAGCACTGCCCGCCGGGCGAGGTGGTGTGGCGGGACGACCGGGGTGTGACCTGCCGCCGCTGGAACTGGCGCCAGTGCACGCGCACCCGGCTCACCCATGACACCACCCGGGCCGTTTTCATCCTGGACGCACTGGCTCCGCTGGACGACGCCGCGCTGGACGCGGCGGGGCAGGCCCTGGCGGACGCACTGCTGGAGAGCAGCCCCGGGGCGGTGCTGGCCCGGCGGGTGGTCGGCGGGGCCTGACTGTTCAACTGCGCCGCGGCCGCCCACGGTAGGCGCACCAATGGGCTTGCCCGGGCCCCCGGTGGCCCGCTAGCGTCCGGCACATGAACTCCGCGTCCGTACCCCAGCGCTCGATGATGCCTCGTCAACGGGGCTGCTGACACGGACGCTTGACCATCCGAGGCCCCGGGACGGGGCCTCTTCCGCGTGCGCCGGGCGGAGCCCCGGCTCGCTGGAGGAGGCTCCCATGACCATCCCACGCAGCTACATCACCACCACCATCCCCTATGTCAACGCCCGTCCCCATCTGGGCTTCGCCCTGGAACTCGTCCAGGCGGATGTGCTGGCCCGGCACCGCCGCCGAGCGGGCGAGGAGGTCCGGTTGCTCACCGGCACCGATGACAACTCGCTGAAGAACGTACTGGCCGCCGAGGCGGCGGGCATCGGTGTGGCAGAGCTGGTGGACCGTAATGCCGCCGCGTTCGCGGCCCTCGGCGAACCGCTGGGACTGTCCTTCGACGACTTCATCCGCACCAGCCGCGACCCACGCCACCGGGCCGGCGTGGAGCGTCTCTGGCAGCGCTGCCGGGCCGCCGGTGACTTCTACCGCGCCCACTACCAGGGGCTCTACTGTGTGGGCTGCGAGCAGTTCTACGACACGGCGGACCTGCTCGACGGCCGCTGCCCCGAACACGGCACCGAGCCACAGCGAGTGGCCGAGGAGAACTGGTTCTTCCGGCTGTCCCGTTACGCCGATGCCCTCCACGACCTGATCGCCGGCGGACGGCTGCGCATCCAGCCGGAGCAGCGCCGCAACGAGGTGCTGGCCCTGATCGCCGGCGGGCTGCGCGACTTCTCCGTCTCCCGCTCCCGGACCCGGGCCCGCGGCTGGGGCATTCCGGTGCCCGGCGACGCGGACCAGGTCGTCTATGTCTGGTGGGACGCCCTGGGCAACTACATCACCAGCCTCGGCTATGGCACCTCCGGCCCGGACTTCGGCACCTGGTGGGCGGGTGACGGGCGGCGGATCCATCTGGTCGGCAAGGGAGCTCTGCGCTTCCACGCGGTCTATTGGCCGGCCATGCTGCTGTCCGCCGGGCTGCCGCTGCCCACCGAGATCCTGGTCCATGACTACCTCACGGTGGACGGCCGGAAGATCAGCAAGTCGGCCGGTACCACGGTGGATCCGGCCGGGCTGGTCGCCGACTACGGTACGGACGCGGTGCGTTGGTGGCTGCTGCGAGAAGTGCCGCGCATCGGTGACACGGACTTCACCCGGGACCGGCTGGTGGCCCGGGCGGATGCCGAACTCGCGGGCGGCCTGGGCAATCTGGCCCACCGGGTGGTGTCGATGGCGCACCGCTATCGTGCGGGCCGGCTGCCCGGCGCCGTCCCGGGCCGCGCTCCCGGTACCGAGCCGCTGGCCGAGGTCTGCCGGCTGGTGCCCGGCCGCGTCCAAAGCGCCCTGGCCGCCTATGACTTCCGGGCGGCCACGACCGCCCTGTGGTCGGTGGTGGAAGAGACCAATCGCTGTATCGAGCGGACCCGCCCCTGGGAGCTGGCCCGGGATGGTGACGACGGTCAACTGGACGCGGTACTGGTGGCGTTGACCGGTGCCTGCCGTCTCCTCGCCGGTGAACTCCGCCCCTTCCTCCCCTCGGCCGCCGCCAGTCTGGCCCGCCAGTGCACCCCGGTCCAGGGTGTGCTGCCCCCGGCAGCCCCGCTCTTCCCACGGCTGGGGCCCCATTAGGGGCGCGGGGAACTGCGCGACCGGCCCAAGAAGGCCCGCACAGGGAACGAAACCGCAGTCAGGAGACCCTCACAAACGCCGCAGCCGCGGCAATGCACGGTCCAGCCACCCCGGAAGCCACCAGTTCGCCCGGTCCAGCAGGGTCATGGTCGCCGGCACCAGCACCAGGCGGATCAGCGTGGCGTCGATGAGGACGCTGACCGCCAGTCCGACGGCCAGCATTTTCACCACGATCACCGGGCTGTTGACAAAGGCGGCGAAGACGCTGGTCATGATGAGCGCGGCGCAGGTGATGACCCGCGCCGTGGTCTCCAGGGCGCGGGCGACACTCTCGGGTGTATCGCCCGTGCGCAGCCAGGACTCATGGACCCGGGTGAGAAGGAAGATCTCGTAGTCCATGCTCAGCCCGAAGACGATGGCGAACATCATCATCGGCACAAAGCTCTCGATGGGCACCGGTTGGCTGACTCCCAGGGCACCACTGCCCCAGCCCCACTGGAAGACGGCGACGATCACGCCATAGGAGGCGGCGATGGACACCACATTGAGCACCGCTGCCTTGAGGGCCACCAGCAGACCGCGGAACACGGCCAGGATGATCAGGAAGGCCAGGGCGACCACCACCCCGATGATCAGCGGCAGCCGGCCGGCGACCATATCGACGAAGTCCACCTGCACGGCGGTGGTGCCGGTGACATAGCCATGGGCGGAGGTGCCCGCCACGGCCTTGGGCAGCACGGTGTCCCGGAGGCGGTTGACCAGGCGGGTGGTGGCCGCGTCCTGCGGGGCGGTGGTGGCGATGGTGGTGGCGGTGAGGACCTTGCCGTCGGGGGTGGGCCGCAGCGCGGTGGTGGTGACGGTGCCGGGCAGGTGGGCCAGGGTGTGCTGGGCGTGCTTGGCCAGGGCCGGCCGCCGGGAGGCGGGCACCGTGCTCTGGTCGATGACGATGGTCAGCGGACCGTTGGCGCCGGGGCCGAAGGCGGTGGAGATCAGGTCGTAGGCACGGCGGTCGGTGAAGCCGGTGGGGTCGGCGCCGTCGCCGATGTGCCCGAGCTGGATGGAGAACAGCGGTACGGCCAGTACGGCCGTGGCGGCCAGGCCGCCGGCCAGGAAGGCCCAGGGGCGGCGCTGGACGCGCCGGGCGTAGCGGTGCCGGCCGGTGTGCCGGGGCGCGGCGCCCCGGGGGTCGGCCTCGGCCACCGGGGTCCGCACCCGGAGCCGGTCGATCCGCCGGCCCGCCAGGCCGAGCAGGGCGGGGACCAGAGTGAGGGCGGTGAGCACCGCGGTGATGACGGTGAGGGCGGCGGCGGTGCCCAGCTTGCCGACCAGGGAGATGCCGCTGACCCAGAGTCCGGCCAGCGCCACGATGACCGTACAGCCGGAGACCACCACGGCCCGGCCGCTGGTGGCCATGGCCCGGCCGGCGGCGGCCACCGGGTCCAGGCCGTCGATGAGGTGCTGGCGGTGCCGGGTGATCAGGAAGAGGGCGTAGTCGATGCCCACCCCGAGGCCGATCATGGTGGCCAGGGTCGGGGAGACGGTGGAGAAGGTGAAGGCGGCGGCCAGCAGGCCCAGGCAGGCCAGCCCGGTGACCACTCCGAAGAGCGCGGTGAGCAGCGGCAGGACGGCCGCCACCACGCTGCCGAACCCGGCCAGCAGCACCACCACGGCCGCGCCAATGCCGATGAGTTCGCTCACCCGGTCGTTGGGCAGGGGCCGGGCCAGTTCGCCCAGCGGCCCGCCGTACTCCACCTGTACGCCGGCCGCCAGCAGCGGTGCCACGGCCCGGTCGATCCCCCGCAGATAGTCCTGGCCGAGCAGCAGGGGCGTGCTGTCGAAGCGGATGGTGAGGTAGCCGGTCCGGCCGTCCGGGGAGAGCGGCGACAGGGCCCGCCGGGCGGGGGTCGGCGGCGGCGGTGGCACCGCGGCGGCGGATGGCGGGGGCAGGGGGTTCTGGACGGCCAGGACATGCGGCAGCCGGCGCAGTTGGGCGGCCGCCCGGTTGATCCGGCCGGCGACGGTGGTCAGCGGATGCCCGGCATCGTGCAGTACCACCGGGGCGCTGTAGCCGCCGGCGGCCGGATCGTGGGCCCGGAGCACCCCGATCGCCCGTACCGACTGCACCCCGGGCAGGGTGAAGTCATCGGAGAAGGACCCGCCGAACGCCCGGCTCAGCCCCGCCACCCCGCCCAGCACCAGCAGCCATCCGGCCAGCACCACCGGGAAGTGGCGGGCACACCACTCGCCCAGGGCCCCCAGCCTGCCCCAGGCCGGCGCACTGGGCTGTGGCTCGTCCGGAACGGACACTGACCCTCCGGTGATCGGCGACCGGCCCCGGCATCAGTAGATGCCGCTCCCGCCGGCCCGGCACGCCGGCGTCCGGAGAACGGGTGAGGCGCCCCGGCGGTCTATGTCCGCTCACAGCCAGCCGCGCCGCGCGGCCTGTACCCCCGCCTGGAAGCGGGTGGTGGCACCCAGCCCGGACACCAGGGCGGAGACCCGCCGGACCACGGTGCGCCGGCCCAGGCCCAGCCGCCGGGCGATGGCGTCGTCGGTGGCGCCGCTGGCCATCAGGGTGAGGATCTGGCGGTCCCGGGCGTCGATCCGGGTGTCCACACCGGCCGCCGAGGCCGGTACGGCCAGGTTCCACAGGGTTTCGAAGACATTGGACAGCGCCCGGAACAGGCTGGAGGGATGGATCAGCAGGGCGATGGCGCCGGGCCGGTCGTCGGCGGCGAGGGTGATCACGGCCAGGTCGTCATCGCCCAGGGCCAGCTTCATGGGCGGCTCATGCAGGGTCCGGGCCTGCTCCCCGGCCTCGATCATGCGCGCCATATTGGGGCCCGCGATCGGATCGTCGAAGGCGGAGCCGTGATAGATCACCCGGTAGACCACCCCGGCGGCCATCCGCTCGCGCTGCAGCGTCTCCTGGACCGGGTAGTGATCCGGCGGGCCGGAGTACGGGGGCATATCGATGACCCTGACCTGCCGGCGCGCGGCGGTCTGGAGCCGCCGGACGACCGTGAGGACCTGGGCGTTGCCCTGGACCACCTCCAGTGCGCCATAGTGGCCGGCGTCCCGCCGGGCGAAGCGGTAGAGCCGTTCCAGCTCGGCGCCGGTGCGCCGGAGTTCGGCCTGCCGGGCGGCCTCGCGCTGCAGCAGCGTCTCCACCACCTGCAGGGGTGATAACGCCTCCCAGCACCGGGGCTCGGGACCGGTGGTCACCGCGATGCCCTCGGCGGCGAGTTCCTCCAGCACCGCCAGCACCACGGCCTCGCTGAGCCCGGCCTGCGCGGCCAGCAGCCGGGCCGGCGCACCGGGATGGCTGATCAGCAGCCGGTAGATCCGGCCGCGTCTGGAGTCGGGATCCAGCACATCCAGTCCGTTGTGCACGACGCCCCCCTGGTCGCACTGATGTCCGGTCACTTGGTCCCCGCAGACTATCGCGCACCCGGCTCACCTGCGCCAATGGCGCAACTGAGCCACCGATCCCTATGGCGCCGGAGGACGGCAGCGCCTTGGATGTGCCGTGCCGGTCAAGCGGAACCACCGGTCCCAGGACACGGCATCCACCCCATGGCATCCAGCCCACTTCGAGGACCGAGGACCACTGATGAGATCCGCCCCGTCCCTCCGGCTGTCGTGTGCGAAGGCACTGTTCGCCGCGGTGGCCACCGCCCTGCTGATGTTCGGCGCGCCCGCCGCGCACGCCGACGCCCCGGCGCCGCCGGGGTTCACCGATGGCTTCGGGCTCACCCAGACCCGCCCGGTCACCGGCACGGCGACCAACTTCGTGGTCACGGTGACCACCCCCGAGGTCGCCGGGGAGCACCACATCCGGATCCTGCTGCCCCAGGACTACGCGGCCGGCCCCGCCAAGCGCTATCCGGTGTTCTATCTGCTGCACGGCGCCTCGGACGACCCGGCCAACCCCAACCTGGCCTATCCGGCGCTCACCGCGGCCAAGTCGATGATCACTGTGATCCCGGACGGCGGCCGGCGCGGCTGGTACACCAACTGGCTTGACCAGGACACCGCCGCGGGCGCGCAGAACTGGGAGAACTTCCATATCAACCAGGTGATCCCGTTTATCGACGCCAATCTGCGCACCCTGGGGACCAAGCAGGGCCGGGCGGTCGGCGGCATCTCCATGGGCGGCTTCGGCGCCCTGCACTACGCCCAGCGCCACCCCGGCCTCTTCAGCCAGGTGGCCACCTTCTCCGGTGCCGACGACCTCTCCATGGACGAGGCGGTCATCCGCGGTGCCGTGGTCGCCACCCTCACCAACATCGGTGCCCCGCTGTGCGGTTCGAGCTCCCGTGGCGACTGTGCGCTCGACTTCGGCCCCACGGTGTCCAGTGACGCCGTCTTCGGCTCGCCCTACCCGGTGTTCAACGCCGACTGGCGCTGGAACGAGGCCGATCCCTCCACGCATATGGACGTGCTGGCCGGCATGGGCATCGCCATCTACACCGGCAATGGCGCCGGCAACCCCGCCGAGCCCGAGTTCTGGGTGCAGTCCGCGGCCCATCACGCCAAGGACCGGCTGGACGCCCTGAAGTTCCCCTACCACTTCGTGGACTACGGCGACGGCTCCGGCTGGGGCCAGGGCTGCCAGGGCGGCCACACCTATGACTGCTGGGCCCAGGACCTGGTGGACTACATCCCGCGCCTGGAGGCGGCGTTCGCCTCGTCCTGACACCCGCCCGGCACCCACCGTATCCACCAACTTCCTTGAGGGGAAAGCCATATGACCGCTGACGCAATACCCTTCCCGCACTCCGGAGCAAGACGGATCAGTGCGGCCGTGGTCGCCGTGCTGGCGCTGGTGGCCGCCCTGCTCACCACGGCGGCCCCGGCACACGCCGACAACTCCGTGGTCGAGATGCCCGCCCTGGTCCCAGGCGGGCCGGACTACCAGCAGAAGCTCAAGGACGAGGTGGGCTTCTGGAACCTCTCCAAAATGGCCAAGGCCGCGCTCAACAACGAGGACCACGACGCGGTCGCGCCCTCCGGCGGCTGGGACGCGTACAGCAAGCCCTGGCCGGTGCGGCAGGGCCTGATCGGGCGCACCGCCGGCAAGCTCCTCATGGAGTACAAGAACCTGGACACCGGTGCGACCGAGCTGAGCGCCTGCTCCGGCGATGTGGTGACCAGCGCCAACAAGAGCGTGGTGATCACCGCCGGCCACTGTGTGGGCTATCACCTCCCGGTGGTGGGCCCCAATCTCTTCGTGGACAACATGGTCTTCATCCCCGGGTTCAACGGTGCGGGCCTGGCCCGTCACACCGACAGCACTGCCCTCCCGGGCAAGGACGTCGCCCCCTACGGGGTCTGGGGCGTGACCCGCGAGTGGACCACCGACACCTGGGCGCACAACGGTGACTGGGCGGCGGGCGGCGACATGGCGGCCCTGCTGGTGGCCAACCCGGACGACCCGCGGCCGATCGCCGAGGTCACCGGCGGGCAGAAGATCGCCTTCAACCAGCCGCGGGCCCAGCACTCCGTGCTGTTCGGCTATCCGACGAGCAATGAGCGCAACTACTACTCACACGCCCAGAACAAGGTGGCCGCGCCTCTCCAGCGCGACTACGACGGCCGCACCCTGATGTACGCCGAAGGCGACGCCTGGTCCGATCCGGTCTACTACAACGATGTGATCACCGGTGCGATGGCCCCGGGCAGCAGCGGCGGCCCCTGGCTGCAGAACTTCGACCCGGCGACCGGGGAGGGCGTCCAGACCGGGGCCTTCTCCCGCTATGACGACCCCGGCCAGATCATCGGCATCCAGGGCTGGCTGATCGGCCCCAACCTCCAGGCCACCCAGTTCGGCGACGAGGAGCAGGCCGTCTACTTCGCCGCCCAGTCGGTGAACCGGCAGCCGGTGAACCGGGCCTGATCCCGGCAGCCGCGGGATGCGGCCCCCCGTGCGGCGTCGTGTACTGAGAGAAGACCGAGTCCGCGGCCGGGAGGGAGTGACCGTGTCCATGC
Organism: Streptomyces orinoci; assembly: GCF_003121295.1. Lineage (GTDB taxonomy): Bacteria > Actinomycetota > Actinomycetes > Streptomycetales > Streptomycetaceae > Streptomyces > Streptomyces orinoci. The sequence goes on along the minus strand of NZ_PHNC01000014.1, from coordinate 111,721 downwards.
CGGCCGTATCTGCCGGAGGGGCGGTGACGGCCCCATGGGCGAACTGCTGCTGATCCGCCACGGCGAAACGGAATGGAGCCGCGACGGCCGCCATACCGGCCGTACCGACCTGCCGCTCACCCCGGAGGGCGAGCGGCAGGCCCTGGCGCTGGCCCGGCCGCTGGCCGCCCGGCGGATCACCCATGTCCTGTGCAGTCCCTTGCAACGCGCCGTACGCACCGCCGAGTTGAGCCTGCCGCGCGGCAAGGGCGTCACCCTGGAGCCGGGCCTGCTGGAGTGGGACTACGGCGCCTACGAGGGCCTGACCACCGAGGGGATCCAGCGGGACCGGCCCGGCTGGGACCTCTGGCGGGACGGCGTACCGACCGACGGCCCCGAGCGTCCCGGAGAGACCCTGGCCCAGGTCGGGAAGCGCTGTGACCAGGTGCTGGCCAGGGCCATCGCCGCGCTGGAGCGGACCGGGGGCGATGTGGCCCTGTTCGCCCATGGGCATGTGCTGCGCGTCCTCACCGCCCGCCGGCTGGGGCAGCCGCCCCGGGACGGCGGCCTGTACCGGCTGGACACCGCCACGCTCTCCACGCTGGGCACGGAACACACCCGTCCGGTGATCACCGGCTGGAACATCCCGCCCCGATAACAGGCGACGGCCCGCCCGCATGTGAAAGACTCGTGATCACTTATGTCCAAACGCGCGGATTCGCGCACTCGCACACACACGGAGCACTTCATGGCCAAGGTCCGGCTGAGCACCAACCACGGTGACATCGTGCTGGCGCTCAACGAGGAGAAGGCGCCCAAGACCGTCGCGAACTTCCTCTCCTATGTCGACGCAGGCCACTACAACGGCACCATCTTCCACCGGGTCATCCCCGGCTTTATGGTCCAGGGCGGCGGCTTCACCCCCGGCATGGACCAGAAGAAGACCAACGCGCCCGTCGAGAACGAGGCGGACAACGGTCTGAAGAACACCGCCTACAGCGTCGCCATGGCCCGTACCAACGACCCGCACTCGGCGACCGCGCAGTTCTTCATCAACGTCAGCGACAACGACTTCCTCAACTTCAGCTCCAAGTCCCCCAGCGGCTGGGGCTACGCGGTCTTCGGCGAGGTCGTCGAGGGCAGGGAGGTCGTTGACTCCATCAAGGCCGTGCCCACCGGCTCGCGCGGCTTCCACCAGGACGTTCCCAAGGACGACGTGCTCATCGAGCGCGCGGAGCGGGTGGCGTAAGGGTCCGCTTACGGCCCTTCCGGTTCTCCGGGTCCACGGCCCGGGCAGCAGATGCCTGCCCGGGCCGCGGAGTCCGCACCGCGCGGGGGGACGCCAGGGCTGTCCGCTCCCGTTGGCGAGGTCTATCGTGCGTGCGACGTCTATCGTGCGTGCGACAAGGCGCAGACCCACCGCCCCGTCCAGGGAAGGGAGTTCACTTGCGCATATCTCGTATCCGCGGCCTGATCCTCGCCTCCGTATGCGGCCTGATGCTGCCGCTGGGCGCGGCCGCCGCGAACGCAGCCGGTCCCTCACCCGCGCCCCGGCCCGGCAACTGGTCCGCCCGGGACGCCATCCGCTACTGGACCCCCCAGCGCATCGATTCCGCCACTCCGCTGGGTGGCCGCAGCGCGCCGCCCAGACCCGCGGCCGCGCCGCCCCACGCCCACCCCGATCTGATCCACGACAGCTCCGTGCACTTCCCCGGACTGAAGTCCGTGGGCGTGCTCTTCCTGGTGAGCAGCGGCGAGAAGCACCACTTCTGCTCGGCGAGCGTGGTGCGCAGCGCCGGTCATGACCTGATCCTGTCCGCCGGCCACTGTGTCAACGGCGCCAGGGCCGCCTTCATCCCGCGCTACGACGGCTCCAAGTCCCTGGACCGGCAGCCCTACGGGGTGTTCCCGGTCCTGGCCGACAAGTGGTTCAAGGATCCCCGGTACACCGCGAACAGCACGGGCAAAGAGTCGGATCTGGACTTCTCCTTCGCCCGGCTGGGCCCCAACGAGGACGGCCGCAAGGTCCAGGACGTGGTCGGGGGCAGCACCCTGGCCCGGACGCCGGGCGCCAAGAACGCTGTCACGGTGGTCGGTTACCCGTCCGTCAAACACAACAGCTCGGACACCCCGGTGCGTTGCTACACCCGCACCGGAGCACTGCCGCACTACTACCAGATGCGGGTGGACTGCGCCGGTATGTGGGGTGGCGTCTCGGGCGGGCCCTGGTTCTCCAGGGTCGATGAGGACAAGGGGACGGGCGAGATCATCGGCAATGTCGGCGGCTTCAACGGCGGCGGACCCAATGTCCCGGACAGCAATCCGCTCTACAACCGGCTGACCTACAGCCCGCTGCACCAGGACTGGTTCTTCCGCCTCTACGAGGACGCCCAGCACGGCAGCGTCTCGCGCCCCGACCCGTACCAGCAGCCGCAGCTGCCCTATTCCATCGGCACCTATGACACCTGGAAGCACGCCAGGCTGATGGCCTCCGGTGACTTCTCCGGCACCGGCCGGGACGGGCTGCTGGTGGTGTGGACGGACGGCGAGGTCACCCTCTACACCGGAGACGGGGACGACGACTTCAGCGGTGAGCGGCAGCTGGTGGCGCACAATGGCACCTGGACCCATGCCGAGACCATCACCGCCGGGGACTTCGCCGGCTCCAACCAGTTCGATCTGCTGGTGCGTTGGTCGGACGGCGAGGTCACCCTCTATCCGGATGTGGGCAGCCGGGGCGTCAACTGGGACGGCATCCGGCTGGCGGCCCCCGGCTCGGTGTGGAAGAACGCCACCCAGATCGCGGCGGGCCGGTTTGTCGCCGACACCTATGTCACCGACCTCATGGTGCGCTGGGTGGACGGCGAGGTCACTCTCTACACCAATACCGGGCAGGGCGGGTTCGGCCAGGAGCACCAGCTGCTGAAGCCCAACAGCACCTGGAAGGACGCCACTTTGCTCACGGCCGGACAGTATTCGGGCTACCAGAAGTGGGACCTGTTCGTCCGCTGGGTGGACGGTGAGCTCGACACCTACCATGGCATCACCACCTCGGGCCTGGGCACCGAGAACCGCATGGCGGACAAGAACCCCACCTGGACCCATGCCTCGGCCATCACCACCGGCAACTTCGCCTCCACCGGCCTGACCACCGACCTCATGGTGCGCTGGTCGGACGGCGAGACCACCATCTACCGCAATACCGGGCTGTCCCGGCTGGGCATCGAAGACACCCTGGTCTACCCGGTGTTGTGACCGGTGCCATCACCTCACCCGAGGAGGCCGAACTCATTCCCCTCGGGATCGGTGAAGGTCTCCCATGGCACCCCTCCGGTTCGTCCGGCGTCCGGCCGCATCGCGCCCAGTTCCAGCAGGCGGTGCGGGCCGGCGCCGGGCGGGCATTCCAGCAGTGGATACAGCCGGCTGGGCTCCGCCTTGGCGGCCACCGGCGGCCCCATCACCAGTTCCGGTCCGCATCCGGAGGGGGCGCGCAGTCTGACGCCCCAGGCGCCCTCCGCCACGATGTGCCATCCGGCTGCCGCCGCCCAGAAGGCGCCCTGGGCGGCGGGGTCCGCGGCGTCCTGGCAGATCTGCACCGGGCGGCCGTCCTCCTCCGCCCTGGGCAGTACGCAGAGTTCATTGCCCTCGGGGTCGGCGAGCACCTCCCAGGGCACTCCGCGCTGCCCGATGTCCACGCGCACCGCGCCCAGTCCGAGCAGTCGGCGCACCTCGGCGGGGCCGCCGGCCAGATCCAGGTGCACCCGGTTCTTCCCGGCCTTGGGCCGGTCGGCGGGCACCAGCAGCAGCGCCGGGCCGTCAGCCTCCCCGGAGCGCAGGATCGTTACGCCACGTTCCTCGGCGACCGGCCATCGCAGGGCTTGCGCCCAGAACCCGGCCAGCGCCGGTACGTCCACGGCCTGGATCACCACACCGGCAAGCCTTGTGGACATCTCAACGCCCCCTTGCCCAGGGCCACTTCCCTCCCAGCAGCCACTTACGCACCAGGGTAGCTCCTCCGGCGCCCCGTCAGGGCGTGCGGCCATGGCATCGGGCTGGAGCGGTCCGAGCGCCGTGAGAACTGCGGTCAGATGTCAGGTGCGGGATTGTGTGTGGCTGGTCGCGCCCACGCGGCGGAGCCGCATAAGTACCGGCCCCGCGCCCCTTACGGGGCAGCCGCCAGCAGCGCATCAGCGACCGAGGTGCGGGCGTAAAGCACCGACCGCCCGGCACGATGGGCACTGACCAGGCCCGCGTCCCGTAGCGCGGTCAGCTGCTGGGACACCCCCGCGGCGGAGAGCCCCGTGCGCCGCGCCAGCTCGGTGGTGGAAGCCGGGCTCTCCAGCTCGCCCAGCAGCAGGGTCCGGGAACGCCCGAGCACCACCGCGAGAGCCTCCGCACCCCCGTCCGGACGCGTTTCCCACAACGCGCCCGCCCCCCTTGCCGCATAGGCCAGTTGCGGCGGATCCGGCGGGGCCACCCGGGTGGAGAGCCCCGGCCCCTTGAAGGCGGAGGGAATCAGCAGCAGCCCCGCCCCCGGGGTCCGCCGGGGCAGTGGCTGTTTCCGGTGTGCCAGCCGCAGCGCGTTGTCGTCCCAACTCACCGAGGGATGTACGTCATTGAGCAGGCGGCCCGCGCCATGCTCGGCGACCTGCCGGGCCCGCTGGAACACCTCCGCGTCCAGCACGGCGCGGATCCTTGCCCAGTACGGGGCCAGGGCCAGCTCCCAATAGGTCTCGATCTCCTCCGCGACCCGCCCGAGCCGGGCCGGTGGATCGGCGTGGAGCGATCGCAGCCGGGCACCCCGGACTCCCCGGTGACGCTCCAGGTGGTCCAGATCGGCACGTACCCGCTCCGCCGGAGTGGCCACGATGACCGCCAGCTCGGCCTCCAGTGTGGGAGCGGGGCCCGCCGGGGCGGGGTTGAGGAAATCGGGCACATAGCCCGAGGGCGGGATCAGCTCGGCGAGCCAGCCCCGGTCCAGCCCGGCGGCGGCGATCCTCGGCCGCACCTGGCCGATCCAGCGCCGGTGCACCGGGTGCGGGCGGCCGGAGGCCAGCAGCCGGAAGCTGGCGCCCACTTCCCACATGGGGGACACCGCGAACCGGACCCGTGCCAGATCGCCCGCCGAGAAGGCGAGTTCCACCAGTTCGTCCCCCGAGGATTCGGCTGCCGCTTAATCAATGGCGATCACCTTATCCCGGGGCCAGCATGCCCATATGACCTCACAAACGATCAACGCGGCGGCATCCGGCACTTGGCGACTGGGCGACCTGACGGTCAACCGCCTTGGTTTCGGCGCCATGCGCCTGCCGCAGCACGGGCCGGCCTTCGCCCCCGGCGCCATGCCCAGCGACCGCGACCGGGCTATCGGCGTACTGCGCCGGGCCGTTGAGCTCGGTGTCAACCACATCGACACCGCCGCCTTCTACTTCTCCTCGCTGCGCTCCGCCAATGAGCTGATCAATCGCGCCCTGGCCCCCTACCCGGAGGACCTGGTGATCGCCACCAAGGTGGGTCCGGGGCGGGACGCTTCGGGACAATGGACGGACCACGCCACCCCGGCGCAGCTGCGCGGCCAGGTGGAGGAGAACCTGCGGCAGCTGGGCCGCGACCACCTGGACCTGGTCAACCTCCGTATCCTCGGCGACGCTTCCCTCGCCGAGCGCTTCGAGGCCCTGGCCGAACTGCGCCAGGCCGGGCTCATCCGCCACCTCGGCATCTCCAATGTCCAGCCGCACCATCTCGCCGAGGCCCAGGCCATCGCACCGGTGGTCTGTGTACAGAACCTCTACGGCCTCGGGGTGCGCCCGGAGCAGGACGGGTTTGTCCGCACCTGCGGTGAACAGGGCGTCGCTTTTGTCCCCTTCTACTCAATCTCCGCCAAGGGCCGCGAGGCGGGGGTGAGCGGTGCCGAGGAGAGCCCGGAGGTGCTCTCCGTGGCCCGCGCCCATGGGGTGAGCGCGGCACAGGTCCGGGTGGCCTGGACACTGCACCGCGGTCCGCATGTCCTGGCCATCCCCGGCACCGGCGACCCGGACCACCTGACCGAGAACGTGGCCGCCGGCGCCCTCCGGCTCACCGAGGAGGATCTGACGGTGCTGGAGTCCTGGCACCAGCGTTCCGGATCCACCGGCTGAGCAGCAACCAGCCTGCTCAGCACGGCGGTTGGGGGTCGTCGGCCGTGTAGGGCCAGACGTCTTCCGGGAAGACCCGTGCGAACCAGTGGGGCTGGACGTCCCGCAGCCGCAGGGTGCGCCAGCGGCGCGGGTCGGCGGGCTCGGGCACCGCGACCTCCACATCGGGGCCGTGGGCGAAGAGCCGCTCCTGGCAGACGCCGCAGGGGGCCAGGATCCAGTACCCGCGACCGCCGTCGGCGGCGGTCACGCACACCGATGCCACCACCCGCCGCCCCAGCTTGAAGGCTTCGCAGATGGCGCCGGTCTCATGACACAGGCGGACCGCGTTGTTGGGCACCTCCGGCGCCGTGCTGGTGAGGATCGTCCCATCGTCCAGCCGCAGCGCGGCGGCCCCGCACCAGTCCTGGCCGGGGAAGCGAGCACGCGCCAGCTCTGTCGCCGCGTCCACAAGTTCTTGATCAACTGCCATGCCGGGAACGGTACTCCGGGGGAACGCAGCCCAGGCAAGCGGCAGGTTACCTCAGAGCACTCGTCGCAGCCACCCGTGTTTGTCCTCCGCGCGCCCGTACTGGAGGTCCAGTACGGTCCGGCGGATGGCCATGGTCTGCTCCCCCGGGCTGCCGTCGCCGATGGTGAACTCATAGCCCTCGCCCTTGAAGCCGGTGATCGGGGTGACCACGGCGGCCGTACCCGCGGCGAAGACCTCGGTGATGGTGCCGTCCGCGGCGCCGGAGCGCAGTTCCTCCAGGGTGACCGTCCGCTCCTCGGGGGTCAGGCCCAGGCCGGGGGCCAGGGCCAGGATGGTGTCCCGGGTGACGCCTTCCAGGATGGTGCCGAGCTCGGGGGTGAGAAGCCTGCCGTCGGAGGTGACCAGGCAGAGATTCATCGTGCCGGACTCCTCCAGCTTGCCCTCGCCCTCGCTGTCCAGGTACATCACCTGGTCACAGCCCTGTTCCGCGGCCTCGATCTGGGCGGCCAGGCTGCCCGCGTAGTTGCCCCCGCACTTGGCCGCCCCGGTGCCGCCCCTGGCCGCCCGGGTGTAGCGGGTGGTCACCCAGAGGGTGACCCCGGTGACCCCGGAGGGGAAGTAGGGGCCGGCCGGGCCGGCGATGACCGCATAGGTCACCTCGGCGGCCGGACGCACCCCCAGGAACGCCTCCGAGGCGAACATAAAGGGCCGCAGATACAGGCTCTCCTCGCCGCCCGCGGCGGGGACCCAGGGCTCATCGGCGCGGACCAGCTCCATCACGCCGGCCAGGAAGTCCTCTTCCGGCAGCTCGGGGAGGGCCAGCCGCCGGGCGGAACGGGCGAAGCGCCGGGCGTTGGCCTCCGGGCGGAACAGCCAGACGCTGCCATCGGCGTGGCGGTAGGCCTTCAGGCCCTCGAAGATCTCCTGTGCATAGTGCAGGACGGCGGCACTGGGGTGCAGGGTGAAGGGCTCCAGCGGCCTGATCCTGCGGTCCTGCCAGCCGTCGGCGGCCGTCCATACCGCCGAGGCCATATGGTCGGTGAAATACCGGCCGAAACCCGGCTCGGCGAGGATCGCCGCCCGCTCGGCTTCGGGCACCGGACGGGTGGTCCGGGTCAGAGAGAAGCCCGTGCTCATTGCCAACTCCTAACGCCCCTGCGGCCGTTCCGCGCGGGCAGCCACTGCCCGCCGGGGCCGTTCCGTCATGTTATTCGCCGTCCGCCGAGGAAGACCCCTATAAGGGCCCGCCCGGGAGCGAGCCGCCGGAATGCCAGGATGGGCGGCGGACCCCGGAACGGGCGGACCCGTACCACGACACACCGGGAGCTTCCCCGTGCCGAGGTCCGGGCAGGCCCCGCGCCGGGAGCCTCACCCCGGCAGCCGGGGGTTCACCCGCGTACATCGGCTGGTTCCCCGACCGGGAACGCCCGGGCGCGGAGTACCGGACGCCATCCGTACGCCACATCAGGGTCCCGCCGGCGGTGTGCACGCCCCATGCGGGCGTGCTGCGCCGGACGCGGCCCAAGGGGGCGCAGTCGCAGGCCCGTTGAGGGGCGGCTGAGCGGACGGTGCGATGGCCGGAGTGCTCGGTGCCGGGCCGGCCGAAACCGGCGGATCCGCTTCGTCGCCGGTCGGGTACGCCGCGCGGAGCCGCCGGTGGGCGGCCGGGGCCGCGCCCAGGTGGTCAAGGCCGAGAAGTGCGGCACCGAGGACCGGGGGCGCGGTGACGATCCGGGGTGTGGCCAGGGGCGCGGCCAGGGCGAGCCGGGCCATCAGGTTGTCGGTCAGCACCGGCCGGCGGGCCGCCAGTACACCGCCGCCGAGGATCAGCGGTACCGGTTCCTCCAACAGTCCCAGCCGCCGCAGGGCCACCACCGCGAGGCGGGTGATCTCGTCGGCCTGGCGGTCGATGAGGTGAAGGGCCGCAGGGTCGCCGGACTCCGCGGTGGCGAAGAGCACGGGGACGAGCTCATGCAGCCGCTCCTCGGACAACCGGCCCAAGTGCATCGCCTCCGCCACGGCGTTGGCCCCGGGCAGCCCGAAGTGCGCACCGATGGCGGCGGAGAGGGCGGTGGGCCCGTCGCGTCCGTCCTCGGCCCGGGCGGCGTGCCACATGGCTTCGGCCGCGAGCCCCCGGCCACCGCCCCAGTCACCGGTCAGCTTGCCAAGGGCGGGGAACCGGGCGGTACGGCCGTCCGGCAGCAGACCGGCGCAGTTGATTCCGGCGCCGCAGACCACCGCGACGCCGTACGGTCCGTCGGTGCCGGCCCGTAGCAGGCCGAAGGTGTCGTTGGTGACACCGGCGGTCAGCCCCCACGGCCGGGCCGTGATGGCGGCCTGCAACCGCCGTTCCTCCACCGGGAGATCGGCATTGGCCAGGCAGGCGCTGACCCGGGTGGTGAGCACCTGCCCGAGGGTGCGGCCGGCCCGTGCCGCGGCCGCGGCAACCAGCGGGGTCAGGCCCTCGACGGCCTCGTCGGCCCCATCGGGCCGCGGCCGGAATCCGCCGCCCCGGGCAGTGCCCAGGACGGTGCCGTCGAGCGCGATCAGGGCCACATCGGTCTTGCTGTTCCCGGCGTCGATGGCGAGGACGCCGGGGACCTGCTCGCGGTCCGGTTTCACCGGCTCACGCCCAGCTCAGATGGGCACGGTTATGGGCGATCAACCGGTCCGTCAGCCGCTCGGCGAGGTCCAGCTGGCCGACCAGCGGATGGGCGAGCAGTGCGTCGTGCACCCGGTTGCGTCCGCCCATGATGGCCGCGTCCAGGGCGAGTTGCTCATAGGCGGTGACATGGGCGATCAGTCCGGCGTACAGCGGCTCCACGGGGCGCTGCGGCAATGGACGGACCCCGGCGGAGCCCACCTCGGCGGGTACTTCGATGACCGCGTCATCGGGCAGGAAGGGCAGCACACCGTCGTTACGGGCGTTGACCACCTGCACGCCGGTGCCACTCCCGGCGCCGTTCCCCGTGCCGAGCAGGGCGGCGATCAGCTGTACGGCGGCCTCCGAGTAGAAGGCACCGCCGCGCTTGCCGAGGAGTCCGGGCTTGGTGTCGAGCTCCGGATCGGCGTACATCCTCAGCAACTCCGCCTCGATGGCGGCCACTTCGGAGGCACGGGAGCCTTTGGCCCTGAGTTCCTCCAGCACGATGTCGTGCTGGTAGAAGTAGCGCAGATAGTAGGAGGGGACGACACCCAGCCGCCGGAGCAGCCCCGGTGGCAGACGCAGATCGGCCGCGATCCGCTCCCCGAAGCGGGCCAGCAGCTCGGGCAGTACCTCGCGGCCGGCCGTACCGCCGGGGGCGTCGAGCAGGGTGACCCCGCGTTCCCAGGTGAGATGGTTGAGGCCGACATGGTCCAGCCGGATCAGCTCGGGTTGGACGCCCAGGTGTGCGGCGAACTTCCGCTGGAAGCCGATGGCCACATTGCACAGGCCGACGGCCCGGTGCCCGGCGGACAGCAGGGCGCGGGTGACGATGCCGACGGGGTTGGTGAAGTCCACGATCCAGGCGTCCGGGCTGACCCGGCGTACCTCCTCGGCGATGCCCAGGACGACCGGGACGGTGCGCAGCGCCTTGGCGAGCCCGCCGGCGCCGGTGGTCTCCTGTCCGATGCAGCCGCATGCCAGTGGCCAGGTCTCGTCCTCGTTGCGCGCCGCCTGGCCGCCGACCCGCAGTTGGAGCAGGACCGCGTCCGCGTCCCGGGCGCCGTCCGTGACCGAGGCGGTGGTGGTGACGGTGGCCGGGTGGCCCTGTTTGGCGAAGATCCGGCGGGCGAGGGCGGCGATGAGCTCCAGCCGTTCGGCGGCCGGGTCGATCAGTACCAGTTCGCCGACCGGGAGGGTGTCCCGCAGGCGTGCGAAGCCGTCGATGAGTTCCGGTGTATAGGTGGAGCCACCGCCGACGATGGCCAGTTTCAGTGCAGTCATCAGCCCTTGACCCCTGTCAGTGTCACGCCTTCGATGAAGGCCTTCTGGGCGAAGAAGAAGATGGTGATCACCGGGGCCATCACCAGCAGGGTGGCGGCCATGGTGAGGTTCCAGTCGGTGTGGTGGGCGCCTTTGAAGGACTCCAGGCCGTAACTGAGCGTCCAGGCGCCGGGGTTCTCGCTGGCGTAGATCTGTGGGCCGAAGTAGTCGTTCCAACAGTAGAAGAACTGGAACAGCGCGACGGCCGCGATGGCCGGTCTGGCCATCGGCAGTACGACCTTGAGCAGCGTTCTCAGTTCGCCGCAGCCGTCCATCCGGGCCGCTTCCAGATATTCACCGGGGATGGTCATCAGGAACTGCCGCAGCAGAAAGATGGAGAAGGCGTCACCAAAGGCCATGGGGATGATCAACGGCCAGAGGGTGCCGGTCAGATGGAACTGCTTGGCCCACACCAGATACATCGGGATCACGGTGACCTGCGGTGGCAGCATCATCATCGATATCACGGCCATCAGCGCCGTATTTCTGCCCCGGAAGCGGAACTTGGCCAGGGCGTAGGCGACGGGGAGGCTGGAGAGCAGGGTCAGCGCGGTGCCGGCCGCGGCGTAGAGCAGGGTGTTGCGCCACCAGGTGAGGAAGCCGGGGGTGTGCCAGACCCTGGCGTAGTTGCCCCAGTGCCACTCGGCCGGCCAGAGCTGGGAAGTGAGCGCCTGCCGGTCGGACATCACCGAGGTGAGGAAGACAAAGACAAAGGGCAGCAGGAAGAACAGCGCGGCGGCGATGGCCAGCGAGTGAATCCCCACCCAGCTCAGCACTGCCTTCCGGCGGGCCACCCGGGCTTGCGCGGAGCGCGCCGGGAGGGGCACCGAAAGGGCGGAAGTCGTGGTCATCGCTCATTCCCCCGACAGGAAGGCCGACTTGCGCCGCAGCAGCAGCGAGGTGAAGGCCATGGAAATGATGAACAGGATCACCGCGACCACACAGGCCGACCCGGTGTCGAAGCGCTGGAAGCCCAGGCTGTAGACCATCTGCGGCAGGGTCCAGGTGGAGCCATGCGGATAGCCGGGCTCAAAGGGCTGGCCGGAGCCGCCGATCACTCCGCTGGCGACCTTCCCGGCCACCATCGCCTGGGTATAGAACTGCATGGTCTGGATCACTCCGGTGACCACCGCGAACATCACAATGGGCGAGATATTCGGCAAGGTGACGTACCGGAACCGCTGCCAGGGGCCGGCGCCGTCCAGTTCGGCCGCCTCGTACTGCGCCCTGGGGACGTCCAGCAGCGCGGCCATGAAGATCACCATCAGGTCGCCGATGCCCCAGAGCGCGAGCATGGTCAGCGCGGGCTTGGACCAGTCGGGGTCGGTGAACCAGCCGGGCCGCGGCAGACCGAGGCCGCCCAGCAGATGATTGACCGGCCCGGTGCCCGGGTTGAGCAGAAAGGCGAAGGCCATGGTGGCGGCCACCGGCGGCGCCAGGTACGGCAGATAGAACACACTGCGGAAAAACCCCGCACCGGTCCTGACCTTGGTGACCAGCAGCCCGATGCCCAGGCCGAATACCACCCGCAGCGAGACCATCACCAGGACCAGCCACAGGGTATTGCCCAGCCCCTGCCAGAAGAACGGGTACTTGGTAAGGACATAGTCCCAGTTCTTCAGCCCGGTGAAAACCGGGGCCGTAAACCCGTCGTACTTCATGAAGGAGAAGTAGACGGTGGAGAGCAATGGGTAGGCGAAGAAGGTTCCGAAGCCGATCAGCCAGGGAGCGAGAAAGGCCAGGGTGCGAAGTGCCTCCCGGCGGTGCTTCCTGCGCAGCGCCGCCGGCGCCGGGGAGCGCAACAGCGCCATCGCGGGCCTCACTTCGCCTGGTCGATCGCCGCGTCGATCTCCTTGGCGGTGGCCGCCAGGCCCGCCTGGAGATCGGTCTTTCTCCCGGCCTCGAAGTCATAGCCGAAGTCCTGCAGGGAGATCTGGTAGGCGCCACCGTTGGGACTGGGCGGGGTGGTCGAGGAGTGCGGGTTCCCGGCGATGCCGATAAACGTCCGGAATTCCGGACCGGCGGCCAGCTCGGGCGAGTTGAGCGCGGCCTTGGTGCTCGGCACATTGTGCAGGGCGTTGGCGAGGCCCACCACCGCGTCCGTATCGCTGGTCAGGTACTTCACCAGCTCCCAGGCGGCGGTCCGTTTGCGGCTGGAGGCGGCGATGCCGATGACGGTCCCGGTCTGGTAGCCCCGGCCATAGGAGGCGGCCTGGTCGTCCGGCACCGGGAAGGGCGCGGTGGCCCAGTCGAAACCCACCTTGTCCCTGGCGAGCGAGGCGGTACGCCACTCACCGTCCAGGGCCATGGCCACCTGCCCGGTCTCGAAGGGGTTCTTGGCGCTGTACTCGTCCCCGAATCCGGCCCGGAACTTCTCCAGCTTCCGGAAACCCCCCAGCCTGGCAATGAGGTTCTTCTGCCAGCCGAACATTGCCGCCACCTTGGGGTCGGTGGCGATATCGGACTTGCCGTCCTTGGTGAAGTACGTGGCACCGTACTGCCCCAGGTAGTGCGCGGGCGAGGTCTCATAGCCGTGGTAATCGGGCATAAAGCCGAGCTGCCGGTAGCCGTCGCCACCGGGCACGGTCAGTTTCACCGCATCCGCATCGAACTCGCTGAGGGTCCTGGGCGGCGTGCTGATCCCGGCGGCTTTGAAGGCGGTCTTGTTGTAGTAGAGCCCATAGGCGTCACCGAGCAGCGGCAGTGCGCACTGGCTGTCCTGGAAGCGGCTGTAGGCGAGCATCACGGCCGGAAAGGTCCTGCCGGGGTCGATCCCGTCCTTCTTCAGCAGCGGATCGAGGTCGGTCCAGACCCGGGAGGAACAGAACTTGCCCACATTGTCGGTGGTGAAGGAGGAGATCACATCCGGCGCGTCCGGTCCGCCGGCCCGCAGCGCCTGTTCGCTCTTGTCGTCGGCGATATTGCCGACCACCTTGACATGGATATTCGGATGGCGCCGGTGGAAGGCGGCCACCTGGTCATTGATGGCCTTGACCTCATTGTCCTGGCTCCAGCCGTGCCAGAAGGTGATGGTGACCTCCTTGCCGGGGGCCGAATCGTCATTGCCGCCGGCGGAGTTCTGGCCGGTGCAGGCAGTGGCGAGGACAACGGCGAGGACGGCGAGCGTACGGAGCGTTCTGCTGGACATCTCAGGGCTCCCGGGGGGTGGGGGGCAGGAGGCACGGCCCGTTCGCTGGTGCCCCGCGGGCCGGCGTTCATGGGGGGATCAATGAGTGGAGAAGACGGCGTCCCTGGCGGTGACCAGGGCACGCTGCAGCGCCCCCTGGAGGACGGGGAAGCCGGGCACGGTGCTGGAACGCACCTCGGGCCGGGGCATCACCAGCTCCTGCAGCGCGCCCTGGATCAGTTGGCGCAGCCGCTCTCCGCCGGCGCCGGGCAACTCACCGGCGAGCACCAGCAGTTCGGGGTCCACCACGGAGACAATGGAGGCCAGCCCGAGCGCCAGCCGTCCGGCGAGTACGGCCAGGAACTCCTCGCCCGCGCCCGGCGTCCGAAGGGCCTTGGCGACGGCCCGTTCGGCGGTCCGGGCGCCCAGGCCGTACTGCCGCGCCAGGGCCAGCACGGCCGGGGAACCGGCGAGTTCCTGAAAACCGCCGGAGTTCTTCCGGCGGACTCCCCGCGGGACCGGCGCACCGGGCAGCGGCATATAGCCGACCTCGCCCGCTCCCCCGGTGAAACCGCGGTGCAGCCGGCCCGCGATCACGATCGCGGCGCCTATGCCCTCGCCGGCCCACAGCAGTACAAAATCCTCGCAGCCCTGGGCGGCACCCTGGGCCTGTTCCGCGACGGCGGCCAGATTGACATCGTTCTCGATGGACACCGGTGCGCCGATCGCGTCCTCCAACTCGGCCACCAGCCTGGGAGAGTGCCAGCCCGGCAGGTGCGCCGCATACCGCAGCCGGCCGGTGGCCGGGTCCAGCGCGCCCCCGATGCCCAGGACCACCTCGCGCAGCGCGCCCTGGGCGAGCCCGGCCCGCCGTACCGTCCCGGCGACGGCCTCGGCGACCTTGGTGACGGTGGCGGCGGCGCTCCAGCCCTTGGTCGGCACCCGTTGCTCGGCCAGGGTGGTGCCGGTGATGTCGGCCACCGCCACCCGGACTTCGGTACTGGTCACATCGAGCCCCGCGACATATCCGGCGGCCGGATTGACCTGGTAGAGCTGGGCGTTGGGCCCGGGTCCGCCGGCCGTGGTGCCGACCGCGACCACCAGCCCGGCCGCCTCCAGCCGGGCCAGCAGCTGGGAGGCGGTCGGCTTGGAGAGTCCGGTCAGGGTGCCTATCTGGGTGCGGGAGAGCGGACCGTTGGCGAGCAGCAGCTCAAGGGCGGCACGGTCATTGATGGCGCGCAGCAGGCTGGGGGTGCCGGGCAAGGGGATTCTGGTGGTGGCCATGTGCTGATCTCCGTCCCCCGGTGCCGCGGTTGAACCGCCGCCTGAACTCTTAGGAAAGTTTCCAGTTGTTTGAACGGGAAGGTAAGGGCCGGCCCGACGGGCTGTCAACGGTCCGACCCGGACTTCCGTGCTCGAGGGCCGCACAGCCCAACCAGTGTGGCTGGAGGGGCAGTTGATTGATGTTTACCGGCCATTGACCGGCCCGGCCGGAGCGCGTAGCTTCTTGGACCGTTAGGAAAGCTGCCTAACTGACCTCCCGGGCCGGCTCCCCGCCTGCGCGGAAATGGACGCCCCGCCGCCTTCACCCCTTGGTCAGGAGACCCCCATGCGCACTTCCCTGCCCTCCCGCCGCCTCGCCCTCGCGGGAACAGCCCTCACCACCGCTCTCGCCCTCTCCCTCGGCTCCCCCGCCTCCGCCGCGACCGCCGACGGCCTCACCCCCGAACAGCGCGTCCGGGCCGACCAGTTGATCAGCGTCTTCGAGAACGGCACCACCGAGATCCAGTACGACTACGCCGAGAACATCCATGACGGCCGCGGGGTCACCGCCGGCCGGGCCGGCTTCACCACCAATGACGGCGATGCCCTTCAGGTGGTCCAGGCCTACACCGACCGGGTCCCCGACAATCCGCTGGCCCGGTTCATCCCCGAGCTGCGGCGCCTGGCGGACACGGGCAGCGGTGACACCAGCGGTCTGCCCGAGGCCGACTACATAGCCGCCTGGAAGGCGGCCGCCGCCGACCCGGTCTTCCGCCAGGTGCAGGACGCCCAGGTGGATGCCCGCTACTTCAACCCGGCGATGCGGGACGCGGATCAGCTCGGCCTGAACACCGCCCTCGCCCGCGCCGAGCTCTATGACGCCTCCATCCAGCACGGCAACGGTTCGGAGTACGACGCCCTGCCCGCCCTGATCAGCCGCACCAACGCCAAGGCCGGCTCCCCGTCCTCGGCCGGCGAGAGCGCCTGGCTGGACGCCTTCTTCGACGTCCGCAAGGACGACCTCAACAACCCCGCCAATCCGGACACCGCCGATGAATGGCGCAAGTCGGTGGACCGGGTGGAGGCCGTCCGCCGCATCGCCCGGACCGGCAACTACAACCTGGACGGCCCCTTCACCGTCACCGTGTTCGGCAGCACGTACACCATCAATTAGCCGGGGGCATCCCGGAAGCGGCGCGGGCGGCCACACCATGGGCCCGTACCCGGCGTGCAGGCGCAACCGGTAGTTGTGCAGCCCGCCCGCACCCACGATGGGCAGCAATGCCCACCATGACGAGCCGAACTGGCGACATTCCTGGACAAACAGGACCTGAACCATGGCCCCCGGCACGGAGGTTGCCGACCGCGAGCCCCAGCCGTCGCCGTTTCCGGGCGGGTTCTCCCATTCGTGTGAACGTCACCGGCACCGGCCCGCTCACTCCTCCGGCTTCTCCTACTCTGGCGCCACGAGGCCATAAGTCCCAAAGGTCATAAGTCCCAGGGGAGAACCGCATATGCTCGGCAGGACCCTGCTCGCCGCCACGGCCCTCGTCGCCGCCTTCGCCATTCCGGCGGCCGCCCCGGAGGCCGACGCGGCCGTGCGCGACACCGTAACCCTGTCCAACAACGACAATGGACACACCGTCCATGCCCATTCCGGCGACCGGTTGAGCGTCCACCTCACCACGGTCCCGGGGAAGGGCGTCAAGTGGGTGTGGGACAAACCCACGGCTTCCTCGCCCTCGGTGCTCCAGCGGCTCGACGGCAGGGTCTTGGGGAATGGTGACGCCGTCGCCCACTTCCGGTCCGCCCACACCGGGCGGAGCGACATCACCGCCCACCGCCGCTGCGTGGTGACCAGCCCGGGACACCGCTGCCCGCAGCTCGTCCAGTCCTGGAAGGTGACCGTCGAGGTCCGCTGAAACGGGCCTTGCGTATGATCGCCCGGATGACCAGCAACCAGTCACCCGCCCCGTGCCGGATAACCGTGTGCCGCGGCTGCTGCTGCGGTGACCCTCGCAAGGTGCCCGGCGTGGATCACGCCGGGCAGATCCAGCGGCTCCGTACGGCCCTTGCCGGGGCCGCCCCGGTACGCGCCTCGGACTGCCTGGACGTCTGTGACCAGGCCAATGTGATGGTGATCCAGCCCTCCGCCGCCGGCCGGGCGGCCGGCGGCAGGCCGGTGTGGCTGGGCCTGGTCAACGATGACGCGGCGCTCGCCGACATCGCCGCCTGGGTACGCTCCGGCGGCCCCGGCCTGGCCGAGCCGCCGGGCGTGCTGGATCTCTATGAGTTCACGGTCTCCCGCCGGGTCGGCAAGGCCCTGGCGGACTAGCCCGCCGGGGAGCCCGCTCGGGGGAGCGCGGGGCGGCGTCCCACATCCACTCCGCAATCTGCGGCAGCCCCAGCGACCCCCGGCGGCCCGGTCGGCGAGTGCGGTGTCAGCGCGCGGGTGTGCCGCCCCCGGTCGGCTGGGCAATCTCCGGCACCGCCTGGATGTCCAGCTCCACCTTGATGGTGGCGCCGATCATCGCGATGCCACGCTGCAGCATCGAGCGCCAGTTGAGGGTGAAGTCCTCGCGGTGCAGCTCCGTACTGGCCGAACAGGCGGTGCGGGTCTCGCCCATGACGCCCGTGCCCATGCCCAGGTACCGGGCGTCCAAGGAGACATTCCGGTTGACGCCGTGCAGTTCGAGGACGCCCTGGACGCTCCACCGGGAGCCGCCGCGGTGGACGAAGCGCTCACTGAAGAACCGCATATGGGGGTAGCGGGCGGCATCCAGGAACTCGGGAGAGCGCAGGTGTTCATCGCGCATGGCGACTCCGGTGTCAATGCTGGCCGTCTCGATGGACACCTCCAGCCGTGACTGCTCCAGCCGCTCGGCGATCCACAGCTGCCCCTCAAAACGGTTGAAGCGGCCGTGTACTTCGGCCAGTCCGATATGCCGGGCGATAAAGCGCACGGCGGTGTGGTCGGGGTCGATGCGCCAGCGGCCCGGTGTGGGAGTGGCCGGGGGCGGGGCCGGGTCCAGGCCGATGGGCCGCAGGGCGGTACGGGCCTCGGAGGTGCACTCGAAGGGCCGGCGAACCGGCTGGAACCCCTCCGCCGTCACCACGGCGGTGTAGTCGCCGGGTGCCAGGGTGGCCGCGAACCTGCCATGCGGGTCGGTCTGCGCATGGACGACCTCGATGTCATTGCCGTCCCGGATGGACACCTCCGCCCGGTGCAGGGGCAGTTGCACGGGGTCCAGGACCAGGCAGTCAACGGCGCCCGCGCCGGATGGGATGGGTGCGCTCATCCGGCGAAGGCGGCTCTTGGGTCGGCGCGGCAGCGCGAAGGGCATCCCGAGGGGGCCTTTCTCTGAGAGGTCGTGCTAGGGCAAAAACCCTAAACACTTCCTTATCGAAAGGCAAAAACGCCCTTTGGGCTTCAATTGCCAGGCCCCTGGAGATCGGAGATCAGTTTGGTGGGCAGATCGCTCTGTACATCCAGGGTGGTCCGGGTGGCGTCCGGCCCCGTGCCCCAGGTGAGGACGACTCTGGTGAAGAGGTGGCCGGTGGCGGAGTTGTCATAGAACACCTCCCAGTGTGTGGGCACATCCTGGGCCCGCAGCACGCCATCGGCGTGGTTGGCCTCCTCCCAGACGGCGAGCCGCCGTTGGAGGTCCTGGGTGAGACAGGCGGACCGCAACCGGCCGGCCAGCGAACCGGTGCCGCCGGAGACGGCGTCGATATAGGCGCCATAGAAGTTGGCCACCCGGTCCACCGCGGAGTCCGGGCTGCCGCTCCGGACGGGGCTGTCCTTGGAAGGCATGGGCACCATCGCCTCGTTCGCCATGATTCCCCCTTGTATGCCGGAATTGGTTCCAGGGTATGGGCACCCACCGGACGGCGGAAGGCCCGGCGAGGGGCCGCCGGCGCACGTGCCTTCGACGGCCCAATGCGATGATGGTCCGCGGGAGTTGGCAGCGATCTCCAAGGGAGGCAGCCGTGCGGACGATCGAGCTACCGGCCGGGGTCATCGAGTACCAGGACGAGGGCTCGGGCCCGCCGGTGGTGCTGTTGCACGGACTGTTGATGGACCACACCGTGTGGGACCGGGTAATGCCGCTGCTCCCCCGGGAGTTCAGATACGTCCGCCCGGTGCTGCCCCTGGGAGCACACCGGCGGCCGATGCGGACGGGCGCCGATCTCTCCCTGCGCGGGCAGGTGCGGCTGGTCGCCGACTTCCTGGAGGCGCTCGGACTGGAGGAGATCACCCTGGTGCACAGCGACTGGGGCGGGGCGCTGTTCCTCACCGCCCATGGCTGGGACCAGCGGGTCGCCCGGCAGGTGATTCTCCCCTGCGAGGCCTTTGACAACTTCCCTCCGGGCCTGCCGGGCAGGATGCTGACGGTGGCCGTCCGGGTGCCCGGTGGACTGGGGTTCGCGGTACGCCAGTTGCGGATCGGGGCGCTGCGCCGGCTGCCGGTGCTGTTCGGCCTGATGGCCCGGCGGCCCCTCCCGGATGCGCTGGTGCGGCGCTGGACGGACCCCTTTCTGCGCATCCCCGGCGTCCGGCGCGATATGACCGCCTACTGTCACGGCCGGCTGGACAAGCGCCAACTCATCCAGGACACCGAGGCGTTGCGGCGCTTCACCGGGGAGGCGCTGGTGCTGTGGTCGCCGGACAACCGGGTGATGCCGCCCGCACATGGGCGACGGCTGGCCGAACTGCTGCCCGCCGGGCGCTATGCCGAAGTGCCGGGGGCCTATGTGCTGTCCATGCTGGACGAGCCCGAGGCCGTGGCACGGAAGATCGGCGCCTTCCTCACTTCCCCGGGAACCTCCTCCGGGACCCCTTCCGGGCCGCGGTAGCCGCGCTCAGCCATGGGCGACATGCCCGCTCTCGGCCTCCTCCCGCCTGGTGGCGCGGCGGCGGGCGGGGCTGCGGCCGGGAGGCTGTTCGGGCACGGGGCCGGCGGCCAGCTCGGGAACCTCCCGGGACTCGGGGGCCGCGGTGGAGACGGTCAATTGCTCACCACAGTGCCGGATTTCCAGGTCGGCACCCTCCAGCAGGGTGTAGGTGGCGGTGGTGCCGGTGATCTCCACCCGCAGCCGCCGGTCCCGGATCTGCACGGTGAAGGCGAGACGGCCCAGTTGTTCCGGCAGGCGGGGGGCGAAGGCCACCACCCCGCCGTCATGGTCGCGCATTCCGCCGAAGCCCATCACCAGGGCGAACCAGCTGCCGGCCAGGGAGGCGATATGAAGGCCGTCGCGGGTGTTCCCCTCCAGGTCGAACAGGTCCATCATGGCGGCTTCGCCCAAGTAGTCGTAGGCCAGCCGCAGATGGCCCACCTCGGCCGCCATGGTCGCCTGGGTGCAGGCGGACAGTGAGGAGTCGCGGACGGTCAGCTGCTCGTAGTAGGCGAAGTTGCGCGCCTTCTGTTCCAGGGTGAAGGCATCCCCGCGCAGCACCATGGCCAGGACCAGGTCCGCCTGTTTGACGACCTGTTTGCGGTAGAGGTCGAAGTAGGGGAAGTTGAGCATCAGCGGATACTGATCGTCATTGGTGCGGGCGAAGTCCCACACCTGGTGCCCGGTGAAGCCCGCGGACTGTTCATGCACCCCGAGTTCGGCGTTGTAGGGCAGGTTTATCCGCAGGGCCGCGTCCCGCCAGGCGGCGGTCTCCTCGTCGTCCACTCCCAGCGCACTGGCCACTTCGGGGTGCCGCTCCACGGCGGCGGCCGCGGCGCGCAGATTGTGCTGGGCCATCAGGTTGGTATAGAGGTTGTCATCCGAGATGGCGCTGTACTCATCCGGGCCGGTGACCCCGTCGATATGGAAGTCGCCATGGTGGTCGTGGTGGCCCAGGGAACGCCACAGCCGGGCGGTTTCCACCAGCAGCGGCAGTCCGACCTCCCGCTCGAAGGTGTCATCCGCGGTGGCGCCGACATAGCGCACCACGGCGTCGGCGATATCGGCGTTGACATGGAAGGCCGCCGTGCCGGCCGGCCAATAGGCGGAGCACTCATCGCCGTTGATGGTGCGCCAGGGGAACGCGGCGCCCTTCAGGCCGAGTTGGCGGGCGCGTTCCTGGGCGGCGGGCATGGTGCTGTGGCGCCAGCGCAGGGCCTGCTCCACCGCCTGGGGCGCGGTATAGGTGAGGACGGGCAGGACAAAGGACTCGGTGTCCCAGAAGCAGTGGCCGTCATAGCCCGGACCGGTCAGGCCCTTGGCAGGCAGGGCCCGGGCCTCTCCCCGGGCGCCGGCCTGCAGAACATGGAAGAGGGCGAAGCGCACCGCCTGCTGGATCTCCGCGTCGCCGTCCACCTCCACATCGGCGCGGGCCCAGAATTCGTCGAGGAACTGCCGCTGTTCGGCCAGCAGCCCCGCCCAGCCGGTGCTGGTGGCACCGGCCAGGGCGGCATCCACCTGGTCGTGCACGGCCGGCACCGAGCGCACCGCGGACCAGCCGTGGGCGACGAACTTCTCCACCCGCAGCCGCTGGCCGGAGGTGAGGCGCGAGGTGATGGTCAGCCGGCTGAGGTCGTCCACGGACTCGGCGGAGGTCTCGGTCTTCGGCGGGCCGTCCACCACATGGTCGGCCGACACCGCCACCTTGAGCTTGCTGCGGGCGGTGCAGTGCAGCAGCCGGATGCGGGAGCCCTGGGCGGCGTGCTGCTCGGGCAGCAGCGGGTCCTTCAGCTGGGCGGCGGTGCGGGGATCGCCGCCGTGGTCGGGCAGTTGCTCATTGGCCACCAGCTCGGACTGGATGACGATCCGGACATCGCCGTCCAGCGGCTCCACCTCATAGGCGATGGCGGCGATGGCGCGCTGGGTGAAGGAGACCAGCCGGGTGGAGCGCACCCGGACGCTGCGGCCGCTGGGCGAGGTCCACTCGGCCATGCGGTGCAGCAGTCCGGTGCGGAAGTCCAGGACCCGCTCATGCCGGTGCAGCCGGCCGTAGCGCAGATCGAAGGGCTCGTCATCGACCAGCAGCCGGATCAGTTTGCCGTTGGTGACATTGATGACCGTCTGGCCGGACTCCGGATAGCCGTAGCCGGCCTCGGCGTAGGGCAGCGGGCGGAACTCGAAGACACCGTTGAGGTAAGTGCCGGGCAGACCGTGCGGCTCGCCCTCGTCCAGGTTGCCGCGCCAGCCGACATGGCCGTTGGCGAGGGCGAAGACCGACTCGCTCTGGGAGAGCACATCGAGGTTGAGCTCCCGCTCGCGCAGGCACCAGGGCTCGACCACATAGGCGGGATGGGTAATCATGCGGATTCTCCCAGGAGTTGGGCGAGATCGGTGACCACGGCATCGGCGCCGTGTTTGCGCAGCGCGTCGGCCTGGCCGACCCGGTCCACTCCGACCACATAGCCGAAGTCCCCGGCGCGGCCGGCTTCCATCCCGGCCAGTGCGTCCTCGAAGACCGCGGCCTGGTGCGGGCCGGTGCCCAGGGCCTCGGCGGCGGCCAGGAAGGTGTCGGGGTGCGGTTTGCCCGGCAGGTGCCGTTCGGCGGCGACCACTCCGTCGATGCGTACCTCGAAGAGGTCCTCGATGCCCGCCGCGGCGAGCACCGCCTGGCAGTTGGCGCTGGAGGACACCACGGCCCGGCGCAGCCCGGCCTCCCGTACCGCCTTCACATAGCGCACCGAGCCGGGGAAGGCCCGCACCCCCACTTCCTTGATCTTCCGCAGGACCAGGGCGTTCTTGCGGTTGCCCAGACCCTGCACGGTGTCCAGCTCCGGAGGGTCGTCCTCGCTGCCCTCGGGGAGCCGGATGCCGCGGGAGCCGAGGAAGGAGCGCACCCCATCGGCCCTGGGCATTCCATCGACATAGAGGTCGTAGTCGGTGACCGGGTCGAAGGGCTGGAAGCCGGGCCCTTCCCGGCGGGCGAGGAAGGCGTCGAAGGTCTCCTTCCACGCGGCGGCGTGCACGGTGGCCGTGCTGGTCAGGACGCCGTCCAGGTCGAACAGGCAGGCTTGGATCGTGGAAGGCAGGCCGAGGGAGGTCACGGTTGTTCCCCTTTCCCTGGATCGCCCGGCCCGTGCCCGCGCCTGGGGCGAATCACTCGATCAGTGGCTGTCACCCCCCGCCTGCTACCCCGCCCACCGGCCGTCAACGCACGTCAGCCCATGGCCGGTTCTCCCGCCGCCTTGGCGCGCCCGGCGACCGCAAGCCCATAGTCCTGGGCGGCGGGCCCCAGCCGCAGGGCCGCGTGCGCGGTGGCGGTGTGCACATCCCGCCAGGCGCGCTGGAGTTCACCGGAGGCGTCGCCGGCATGGGTGCCGCCCGTTCTGAACAGCCGCTCCACCGCGGTGGTGATCATCTCGGCGGCCAGGGCGGCCTCGCAGCGGGCACGGGCGGTGAGCTCGGGGGTGACCACCGTCTCCCGGTCGGCGCGGCGGGTGCCCTGGCGCAGCAGCAGTGCGGCCGCGTCCAGCTCGGCGGTGGCGCGGGCCAGTGCCTCCCATATGGGCATGGCCAGGGCGGCCGGGCCCTCGGCCGCCCTGGCCGTGGCCTGGCCGGTCCACACCGCCAGCGCCCGGCGGGCGGCGCCCAGCGCCGGGGCGCACATCAGCTGCCCGGCGGCCAGCTCCGGGGGCACCGCATGGCAGCGGGCCCGGCCGGGGCGCATATCGCCGCGCAGCAGCAGGGGCAGTGAGAAGGCCCGGTGCTCGGGCACCTCGGCTCCGTCCAGGGCGATGTCATGGCTGCCGGTGCCGCGCAGCCCCACGCCGTTCCAGGGGGCGGCAATCCTGGCCTGCTGGCGTGGCAGGGCCAGCACCAGGGGGCCGTGCTGGGCCCCGCGCGGGTCGGGGGTGCTGACCAGCAGCCAGTCGGCGTGATCCACTCCGCTGGCGAACCGCCAGCGGCCGGTCACCCGCCAGCCTCCGGGCACTTTCCCGGCCTGGCCGGCCGGGGGCACCACGGTGGCCGCTATCCGGGTGTCGGGGCCCCGGGCCCATAGTTCACGCTGTCCCCGCTCGGGCAGTACGGCGGCGAATCTGCCGTGCCAGGCCCAGAGGGTGGCGCACCAGGCGGTGGACGGGCAGCTCTCGCCCAACTGGGCCGCGGCATCGAGGAGTTCGGTGAAGGTGCCTTCGGTGCCGCCCCAGCGGCGGGGGACGAAGTGCCGGGCGAATCCGGCCTCGGTGACGGCTGCCACCACGGCCGCGTCCAGCCGCGCCCGGGCATCGGCGGCCGCCGCGGCGGGCCGGGCCAGGGCGGCGGCCCTGGCGATGGCCGCGCCGAGACCGGGGGCGGCCGCTGATGGGGCGGGCTGGGTGGTGGCGTTGGCGTCCATGGCTGGTCACCGGTCTTTCATTTCCAGGGAATTGGCGGTGCGTTTGGTAATGCATTGGCAAAGATACCGCTTGCCAAGGACTCCATGGTGGTGCTGTCACCACCATGCTGAGGTGGCCCTGGGCCCATGGTTCCAAGCTCCCGGCGGTGATTGGCTCTTGGCCGCGGGGACGGATCCCGCCGCATCGGGCACAAGCCAGGGGAGAGACGATGAGCACGCAGGGACGAGCGGGGCGATGGGCGAGGACCGGCCGGATCGGGGCGGCGGCCCTGACCCTGGCCGCGGTCGCCTCGGGGGTGGCGCAGGCCCGGCCGGCCGGGAGCCCGGACGGCGGCCACAGCCGGGTTCTGGATGCGGACGTCCGCGCGGTGCGGGCGGCGGGCGGAGCGGTGGAGGTGCTGGCCGAGACCCGGACCGAGAAGGGCACCGCCCGCTCCCGTACCGGGGCCGGAGTGCCCTGGGACGCCCAGTTCCGTACCGCCAGCACCAGCAAGACCTTTGTCGCGGTCGTCGTCCTGCAGCTGGCGGCCGAGGGCCGGCTGTCCCTGGACGACACGGTGGAGAGATGGCTGCCCGGCCTGGTGCGCGGCCATGGCAATGACGGTTCCCGGATCACCGTGCGCGATCTGCTGCAACACACCAGCGGGCTGTTCGACTACGTCAGGGATCCCGAGGTGACCAAGGCCAAGACCGGGGACTTCGAGAAGATCCGCAATGACGCCACCCCCGCCGGGCAGTGGGTGGCGCTGGCGCTGCGGCACCCTCCGCTGTTCGTCCCCGACCACCGGCACCCGCGCTGGGCGTACTCCAACACCAACTATCTGCTGGCCGGGATGATCGCGGAGAAGGCGGGCGGCCTCGGCTGGCGGGAGCAGGTGGAGCACCGCATCATCGCGCCGCTGGGTCTGCGCCACACCTTTGTGCCGGGCACCAACCCGTTCCTGCCCGGCCCGCATGCGGCCGTGACCGTCAACACCCCCGCGGGAACGGTGGACTTCACCGAGCACAGTGTGCAGCACACCGCCGACTCCGGGGTGGTGAGCACCACCGGTGATCTGAACACCTTCTTCCGCGCCCTGCTGACCGGGCGGCTGCTGCCCAAGGCCCAACTGGCGGAAATGCAGCGCACGGTGGTGCGCACCGACGATCCCGAGGACCTGGCGGAGTGGCCCAGCGGCGGCTACGGTCTGGGGCTGCGCTGGACACCGCTGTCCTGCGGCGGCGGTTACTGGCACCACGAGGGGGACGGCCTGGGCTCGTACACCCGCACCGGTGTCACCGCGGACGGCCGGCGCACGGTGGCGGTGTCCATCACCAGCGCGGGGAGCATGCCGGATCTGGTCAAGCTCAATGGCGCGGCTCGCCAACTGGCGGACGACGCGCTGTGCGGACGGGATTAGGGGCGGGCGCCCATCGGGCTCAACTGCTGCCGCAGCGGCGGGCGATGGGGCCGCGGTGGGTGCCGACCGCCCGGTCCAGGTTGGTGGCGGCGCTGATCAGTGCGAGATGGGTGAACGCCTGCGGGAAGTTGCCCAGCGACTCACCGGCCGGGCCGATCTCCTCCGCATAGAGCCCCAGGTGGTTGGCGTGCGTAATCATCTTCTCGAAGACATAGCGGGCCTCGCCCACCCGGCCCGCCCGGGCCAGCGCCTCCACATACCAGAAGGAACACAGGTTGAAGGTGCCCTCCCCGCCGGGCAGTCCGTCAAAGCCCTCGCTCCGGTAGCGGTAGACCAGGCTGTCGCTGACCAGTTGCCGTTCCATGCCGCGCACCGTGGACAGGAACCGGGGGTCCTTGGGCCCGGCGAACTTCACCAGCGGCATGACCAGCAGTGAGGCGTCCAGTACGGAGCTGTCGGCGCTCTGTGTGTAGGCGCCCAGCTCCGGTACCCAGCAGGCGTCCTGGACATAGTGATAGGCCTCGGCGGCGGTGTCGCGCCAGCGCTCCACCGGGGCGGGCATGCCCCGGTGGCGGGCGATGCGCATGGCCCGTTCAAAGGCCACCCAGGTCATCAGGGCGGAGTAGGTGAAGCGCCGGGGCCCGCCACGGGTCTCCCAGATGCCGTCGTCCGGGTCCTCCCAGTGCTTCTCCAGCCACTCCAGCTGACGGGTCAGCGCCTCCCACAGCTCATAGGAGATGGGTTCGCCATATTTGTTGTACAGATACACCGAGTCCATCAGCTCGCCATGGATGTCCAGTTGGGTCTGCAGGACGGCTGCGTTGCCCACCCGCACCGGTTTGGCGCCCCGGTAGCCCTCCAGATGCTCCAGCACCGTCTCGGGCAGTTCGGAGCGGCCGTCGATGCCATAGAGCACCTGGAGTCCGGAGCCGGGCGGGACCTCCACACAGCGCTGGTGCAGCCAGTCGATAAAGGCGGCGGCCTCCTCGGTGAATCCCAGCCGCATCAGGGCGTAGAGGGTGAAGGCGGCGTCCCGGATCCAGGTGTAGCGGTAGTCCCAGTTGCGGCCGCCCTGGAAGGACTCCGGCAGCGAGGTGGTGGGCGCCGCCACCAGGGCGCCGGTGGGCTGGTACACCAGCAACTTCAGCACCAGCGCGGAGCGTTCGACCACCTCGCGGTAGCGGCCGCTGTACTTGGACTGCCGCAGCCAGCCGTCCCAGTAGCTCAGGGTACGGTCCAACAGCCGGTTGGCCTCGCCGAATTCAATGCGTCCGGGCTCGCCCTCCCACTGGGCGGAGAGCTCCAGGGTCTGCCCGGGTTCCAGGGTGACGGTGGCAGCGGCCGCCTCGCCGTCCGTGCTCAGCGGCACCGAGGAGCGCAGCGCCAGCGAGCCGGCCGTACTGCCGAACAGGGCGCCGGCGTCCGGCAGTACGGTCACCGTATGCGGGGTGCGCCCGTAGTCGAAGGCGGGGCGGCAGCGTACGTCCACCGTGGCCCGTCCGCGCAGCACCCGCATCTGGCGGATGATCTGCCGGGCGGCTCCGGCGGCGGAGGCCGGGTGGTCGGGGACCATGAAGTCATAGAGCTCGGCCACCGCGTGTTCGGCCAGGAAGCGGGTCAGCAGCACATTGGAGTCGGGCATATACATCTGCTTGGTGCGCTCGACATCCCGTACCGAGACCGAGAAGGACCCGCCGCGACGGGCGTCCAGCAGCCCGCCGAACACCGAGGGCGAGTCGAAGCGGGGCAGACAGCACCAGTCGATGGTGCCGTCCACGCCCACCAGGGCCACGGTGTGCAGATCGCCGATGATCCCGTGGTCCTCGATGGGCAGATAGCCGGCGGCGGCCGGCGGCGGGGCGGTGAGCTCGTGTTTCATCGCGCCCCCTCCCATACGGAGCGGCGGATGGGGCCCTTACCTCCCGTTATACCGCCGGGCCGCGGGGAGCGCCGCCGGCGGCGGGAGGGCGGGCGGCCGCCGCCCCGCCACCGGGGAGGCCGGGATCAGGCCACCGGCACCGGGAAGGTCGGGTACTCCACCCCGGAGACATGCTGGACGACCCGGATGACCTGGCAGGAGTAGCCGAACTCGTTGTCGTACCAGAGGTAGAGGATGGCGTTGTCGCCGTCCACCTTGGTGGCCCCGGCGTCCACGATCGAGGCGTGGCGGGAGCCGATGAAGTCGCTGGAGACCGCGTCGGGGGCGCTGATGAAGTCGATCTGGCGCTTGAGCGGCGAGGTCAGCGAGACATTGCGCAGATAGTCCAGGACCTCCTCGCGGGTGGTCTCGCGACCGAGCCGCAGGCTGAGGATGGCAATGGAGACATCCGGCACCGGCACCCGGATGGAGCTGCCGGTGATGGGCGCCTTGAGGTCGGGCAGCGCCTTGGCGACGGCGGAGGCGGCGCCGGTCTCGGTGATGACCATGTTCAGCGGCGCGGAGCGGCCGCGACGGTCGGAGCTGTGGTAATTGTCCAGCAGATTCTGGTCGTTGGTGAACGAGTGGACGGTCTCCACATGGCCGCGCAGTACGCCGTACTCGTCCGCCATCGCCTTCAGCGGCGGGACGATGGCATTGGTGGTGCAGGACGCGCAGGAGATGACCGTCTCGTCCGGCTTGATCATGTCGTGGTTGACGCCATGGACGACATTGGGGACGTCGCCCTTGCCCGGCGCGGTCAGTACGACCTTGGCGATGCCGGGGCGCAGGTGCTGGGACAGGCCCTCGCGGTCGCGCCACTTGCCGGTGTTGTCGATAAGGATGGCGTCCTTGATCCCGTACTCCGTGTAGTCCACCGAGGTGGGGTCGTCGGAGTAGATCACCGTGATCTCGTTGCCATTGGCGATGATCTTGTTGTTGGCCTCGTCCACGGTGATGGTGCCCTGGAACTGACCGTGGATGGAGTCACGGCGCAGCAGGGAGGCGCGCTTGACCAGGTCCTGGCCCTTGCCCTGGCGGACCACGATGGCGCGGAGCCGCAGGCCGTTGCCGGACCCGGCCTTCTCTATGAGCAGCCGGGCCAGCAGGCGGCCGATCCGGCCGAATCCGTAGAGGACGACATCGCGCGGCGCACAGCGCTCGATCTTGTTGGCACCCGTGGCGCCGGCCACGGCCGCGGCGGTGAACTCCGCCACCGGCAGGCCGCGGTCGTCGGCCTTGTACATGGCGGCGAGCATGCCGATGTCGATCTGGGACGGGCCCAGGTCGAGTGCGGTGAGGGCCTGGAGGAAGGGCATCGTCTCGGTGACCGAGAGCTCCTCACCGGCGATCTGCCGGGCGAAGCGGTGGGTCTTGAGGATGCTGACCACCGACTTGTTCACCAGGGAGCGGCTGTGGAGCAGGACGGTGACGTCTCGCTCCCGGTGCAGCTTCCCGATGATCGGGATCATCGACTCCGCGATCTCCTCGCGGTTCTTCCAGTTGGTGAACGTGTCCTCGTTGACAGTCACAGGTGCATCTCTTTCGAGCTAGGCGGCGCTCACATGCTAACCCCATGCGTTTTGGGCCCGGCAGGCGGTACCGCTCACTCCTCCGCCAGCCGCGGGCTGCGCACCCAGGGCCAGGCCACCGCGGTGGCCAGTGCCAGCAGGACACCGCTGAGCAGGAAGGGGGCGTGCAGGCCGAAGGCGTCGGCCAGCACTCCGGCCAGGGCGGCGCCCACCGGCATGGCGGCCAGGGCGACGGTGCGGTAACTGCTGGTCACCCGGCCCAGCATGTCCGCCGGGACCAGCCGCTGGCGCAGCGAGGCGGCCAGTACGTTCCACACCGCACCCCCCGCGCCGACCAGGGCGAGGACCCCCACGGCCACGGGTACCGAGGAGGTCAGCCCGGCGCAGATGAACCCCGCCGCCTGCGCCACCATGGAGCCGATCAGCGGGATCCGCACACCCAGGCGGCGGCGCGCCCGCGGCGCCAGGGCGGAGCCCAGGATTCCGCCGCCGGCCAGCGCGGCGAGCATCAGGCCGTAGCCGATGCCGCCCAGGTGCAGCACCTGGAGGGCGTAGAGGACCAGTACGGCCTCGGCGGCGGCCAGGGTGCCATTGGTCACCGCGACCATTGCGCACAGGGTGCGCAGCAGCCGGTGACGCCACAGCCAGCGCAGTCCCTCGGCGATGTCCTGCCGCACGGTGGTGGGCGCGGCCTTGGCTCGTACCCCGAAGGAGCCGCGCAGCGCAAAGATCAGCGCGGTGGCCACCAGGAAGCTCGCCGCGTCGGCGGCGACCGGGGCGGCGTGCGCCAGGCCGAACAGCGCCGCCCCCACGGGCGCCCCCACCAGGGTGGCCATCACCGTCTGGGCCGAGTACAGCCAGGCGTTGGCGCGCTCCAGCGCCTCCTTCTGCACCAGCATGGGGATGATGGCGCCGGCCGCGTTCTCGAAGAAGGTCTCGGCCACTCCCAGGCTGAAGGAGACCGCCGCCAGGGCCGCCACCGGGGCGTCCTGGAGGGTCAGCAGGAAGGCGAAGCCGCCGGTGAGCACACCCCGGGCCAGGTCCACGGTCCACATCAGCCGCCGGCGGTCCACCCGGTCGGCCACCGCGCCGGCCGGCAGCCCGAACAGCGGCCAGGGCAGATATCCGGCCACAAACACCAGGGAGACCGCCTCCGGGTCCCTGGTGACCCGGGCGGCGAGCAGCGGGAAGGCCACATAGCGGATGCCGTCTCCCAGGGTGGACAGCGTGGCGGCGGTCCACAGCAGCCAGAACGGCCTGCCGATCCTGGGGCGCGGACCGGCCGGTGCGCGCCCCTCGGGTTGCTCGTCCAGGTGCGATGGCCGCCCTTGTGCCTCGCTCATCTTCTTCCCATCCAGCCGGTCGTCCGCCGACGCCGCCGAACCGAACTCCGCATCAGAACCGCTCACGCCGTGCTCTAACCCGATCCGCCACCGGTTGGTTTCGCACCGGTTGGTCCCGGCTCCGGGGCCAGAAGTCGCAGCGTCTCGGCCAGCGTGCGCACCCCGAACCCGGTTCCGCCGCAGGGCGTCTCGTCATAGGGGCCCTCCTCATTGAAGGCGGCCGAGGAAATGTCCAGATGTGCCCAGGGCGTTCCCTTGGCCACGAACTCCCGTAGAAACAGGGCGGCTTGGACCGCGTCACCGGGGCGGTGGGAGCCATTGGCCCGGTCGGCCACCGCCGAGCGGAGCCACCGTGACTCGCCCGCCAGCAGGGGCAGCCGGCACAGCGTCTCCCCCGCCCGCCGCGCCGCGCCCAGCACCAGGGCGGCCAGGGCCTCGTCATCGGTGAACAGTGCCCCGGCCCGGGTGCCCAGGGCATGGGAGACCGCGGCGGTCAGCGTGGCCACATCGATCAGCACGGTGCAACGGCCGGGGCCGGGGCGGCAGGCATGGGCCAGCACATCGGCCAGCACCACCCGGCCCTCGTTGTCGGTGTCCACGATCTCGGTGGTGGTGCCGTCGGCCTGGCGCACCACGTCCCCCACCCGCAGCGCCCGGCCGCCGGGCATGTTCTCGGCCAGCGGCAGATAGCCGCGCACCCGTAGCGGCAGCCCCAGCCGGGGCAGGGCGGCCAGGGCACCGGCCACCGCCGCCGCCCCGCCCATGTCGGCCTTCATCGAACGCATCGCGGCGGCCGGTTTGAGGCACAGTCCGCCGGAGTCGAAGGTGATGCCCTTGCCGATCAGCCCGATCACCGGCCCGGTGGCGTCCGGGGGCCGGTAGTCCACTTCCACCAGCCGGGGCGGGCGTGCCGAGCCGGCGCCGACGGCCAGCAGTCCGCCGAGGCCCAGCCGGGTCAGGCCGGCCTCCTCATGGACGGTGCACTCCAGGCCCCGTTCCCCGGCCAGGGCCCGGATCCGGTGGGCGAACTCCTCCGGGCCGAGTTCGCCGGCCGGGCAGTTGACCAGGTCCCTGGCCAGGCAGGTGCCCGCGCAGACGGCCAGGGCCTCGGCGACGGCGGCGTCCTGGTCGGTGACCACGGCCAGCTCGGTCAGCGGGCCCGGCGTCCGGCCGGAGCGGTGGGCGTCATAGCGGTAGGCGGCCAGCGCGGCGCCCTCGGTCACCGCCCGGGCCCGGTCGGCGGCGGGCAGCGCGCTGTCGTCCGCCAGCGCCAGGTCCAGCCGGAGGGTGCGGGCCGGGCCGGCGTTGCGGACCGCGGCGGCGGCCGCCGCGCGGAAGGCGGCCATGGTCGCCGAACCGGCCGGTCCCAGGCCGATGTTGAGGGTGACCGAGCGGCCGTCGGCCGAGGGCTCGGCCACCACCTGGCCGGGACGGGCCAGAAAGCCGCGCCGCCGGCAGAAGGCGCTCACCGCCGCGGCCGAGTGCCAGGGCCGGGCCACCACATCGGCCGGCCAATGGGCCCTCGGCCGGACGGCCGCTATCCGGACCATGGCTCAGACGCGCTCATAGCGGGTGCCGGTGGCATCCCGGCGCAGCAGCCCCTCGTCGATCAGGGCGCGGCGCAGGCTCACCCAGTCGTCCAGCCACTCCCCGCACAGTGCGTTGACCTTGGCCTCGGAGTAGGTCTCGCCCGGCCGGAAGGAGTCGGCCACCACCCTCAGGACCCGGGCGCGCACGGCGTCGTCGCCGGGAATGGCGCGCAGCCGGCCCCGGCGGAAGTACGCTCCGGCGCCGTCGCCGCCCTCCTTGCCGGCCACTCGTTCCTCGGTGCGGATGGCCTTGCGGAAGACATTCTTGGTGACCTCATAGGTGTGGGCCCGGGCATCGGTGAGGGTGACCAGTCCGCTGTCGGTGAGGCGTTGCAGGGCTCCCGCGGCGGCCGGTGGTTTGAGGCGGGCGGCCTCGGCGACCTCCTTGACGGAGCGGGCGCCGAGGACCAGTGCGGCGAAGGCGGCGCACCGGTCGGGTTCGGCGAGGGCGCCCACCAGGTCGCCGCAGGAGGGCGGATGATCCTCGGGGGCGGCCCGCCCCGTCTCGTCCGCCGTGGGGTTGCTGCTCGGGGGAGGCACCTTGGTCACGGTCACAGGGATAACAGACACCGATGTCGTCTTTCCACTCATGCCGGGCGGGACGGGCGGCGTGCCCTCATATCCCGCGCCGCTCAGGGGAGATGGGGAAATGCGTTCGAGGGCGTCCGGGGGCGTTCCGGGCCGGGGGCGAGCGGTGTGCCGAGGGCTGTTGGCGGACGGCCAGGGCGATCACCTTGGTTCCCTCGGTGTACACCCACCGGCGCCGCCGCCACTCCTCGAGTACGGTCTCCAGTTCTCCTTTGTCCCAGCCCAGGGCCCACAGGTCGCGCAGCCGTGTCCCGCCGATGAGGGCGCGGAACAGCCGGGCCCGGTCTCCGGTCAGCCGGGTGTCCCGGGCCGGGAGGTCCGGGCGGCGGTCGCTGAGCAGCACGCTGTCGAAGCCCAACCGGTAGCCGAACCGGGCCTGTTGATGCCGGGTGCGCCAGAAGTTGACCCGGGCGGCCAGGCGTTGCCGCAGCCCGGGGTTGCGGGGGTCGTCGGTGAACTCGCCCTCGAAGTGATAGGCGATATCCCATAGATCCCGCTCCGGCAGCTTCGGGTAGGCGAACCGGTATCCGGGCAGCGGCCGCCGCAGGCGCAGGCCATAGGACTCGGGGGACTGGGTGTAAGGGCTGAAGCGGTCGAAGTGCACCGGCAGGATGTCGGTGTCCGGTGGTTCCAGGTGGGTGAGGGAGGTGATCAGATCGGTCTGGGCGGTGATCGAGGCCGGGGTCTCCCCGGGGAATCCGGTGAGGATGTTCCAGCCGGCCCGGACGCCGAACTCGGCGCAGCCCAGCAGGAACCGCAGGTTCTGGAAGGCGGTGGCGCCCTTCTTCAGCGCCCGCAGCGCCTCGGTGCTGAGGCTTTCGATGCCGGGCTGGACGGAGCGTACTCCGGCCCGGCGCAGCAGCCGGATGTCGGCCCATTCCATATTGGCCTTGACCTCGAAGAACAGTGAGTGGTCGGTGCCCAGCCGGGCCACCGGCGGCAGGGCGCTCTCCAGGTAGTCCAGGTCGAGGATGTTGTCCACCGCGAAGAAGTCCAGCACCCCATAGCGGGTCATGAGCTTTGACAGTTCGGCCGCCACGCTCTCCGGCGGCTTGCTGCGGTAGCGCATGGTGGAACCGTTGAGCCCGCAGAAGGTGCAGTGGGTGCGCTGTCCCCACCAGCAGCCCCGGGAGAACTCCACCGGCAGGGTCACCGCGGGCTCCAGCTCCGCCAGCCCGGAGTCCCGCAACTGCTCGAAGAAACCGTCGTAGTTGGGGGTGGGTATGTTCAGCCGGGGGCCGGGCGGCAGCCGGCCGCCCATTGCCGGGCCGGCGTCCCGGGTGATCAGACGGCCCTGGGAGACCAGCGGTTTCCCGGCCGCGACCTGCCGCAGCAGCGTGGTGAACGCCTCCTCCCCCGGCCCGTCCACCACCGCGTCCACCGCCGGGAAGTTGGCCAGCAGGGCGCGCCCCATGGGCCCTTCACAATTGCTGCCGCCCAGCACAATGGTCCCGGTGAACCCCTCCTCCCGCAGCCGCTCGGCCACCGCCAGCGTCGGACCGTTCTGGCTGAAGGTGGTGGTGAAGCCGATGACCTCCGGCGCCGGGCGGAGCAACGCGGCGGTGGTCTCGGTGACATGGCGCTCGGCCACCGCCCCCAGGGCATCGACCAGGCCGACGGCCTCCTCGCCGACGCCCCGGGAGCGCAGCAGGTCCAGATAGCCGGCGCGCTCGGTGGCGGTGCCCCGGCGGCAGGTGAAGATCCAGTCGCCGGCGGAGAAGTGGTAGAGGCGTTCGGAGACCAGCTCATAGGCCGCGTCCCAGTCCTCCGCGGCCAGGCCCAGAATCCGCCGGGCCAGGGCGTAGAAGTACAGATAGGCGTAGTGGGGTTCGGCCCGCCAGCCCTCGGCCTCGGCGACCGAGCGCAGGGTGCCGACCTGGATCGACGGCCGTGCGACGTTGTTCCACGGCATGGACACAAGGGCCACCCGGCCGGTGTCTGTCACGGGATCCTCACCAAATCAGCCTGAGATCATAGGAGTTGCGCAGGAACGGCGGCGCGGTGGAGTCCTGTTCCGGCGGCAGGGAGTAGCGGGGGATCAGGGCGTGCCACTCCTCCAGGGCGGTGAGGATCTGGGCGCGGGCCAGGGCGGCGCCCAGGCACTGGTGGGGGCCGGTGCCAAAGGCGATATGCGGATTGTGCTCCCGCTCGAAGTCCACCCGGCCGGGGTCGGGGAAGACATCCGGGTCGTGGTTGGCCAGGGCCAGCGGCAGCAGCACCGTCTCGCCGCGCCCGGTCACCGGGCAGGCTCCCTCGCGGGCCGTCATCCGGCCGGGATACATACAGGAGAAGGCCCTCAGGAACTCCTCCACGGCCGCCGGGCGTACGGCCTCGTCGGCGCTGAAGCGGCGCCGGTCCTCCGGATGGCAGGCCAGGTGCTGTACCGCGTTGGCCAGGTGGTTGACGGTGGAGTCGATGCCCGCCAGGAAGAGGACGCACAGCAGTGAGGTGCGGTCCTCGTCGGTGACCGGGCGGCCGCCCACCTTCCAGTCGAAGGTGGCGGTGACCAGGTCCTGGGCCGGTTTGTCACGGCGACGGGCGATCTGTTCGCGGGCGTACGCCTCCAGGGCGGGCAGGCCCGGCTCGGCGAGGAAGGCTTCGCGCGGGTCGGGCTCGGCACGGGCCGCGATCATCGCCCGGTCGATGGCCAGCAGCCGGTCCAGGCCGGACAGCGGCCAGCCCACGGCCGTCATCAGGTTCTCCAGGACATAGGGCCGGGCGAAGTCCTCGGAGAAGGACGCCTCGCCGTCCTTGCGCAGTGCGGCGATCCGGCGGCGGGCGTTCTGGCGGATCCATGGCGTCATCTCCCGCACCCGCTGGGGGGTGAACCAGGACGCCAGCAGCCGTCGCCACTCGGTGTGTTCGGGGCCGTCCACGGTCAGCGGGATCCACCGCTCGGCGTCGGCCCCCTCGGCGGCGCTGACCCGGCCGACGGTGAAGTCCGCCTCGTTGCGGAAGGCCCGGCAGATTCCGGTGTAGGTTGTCAACACCCAGAATCCGCCGCCGTGTTCACTGCGGAACACGCCGTCCCGGGCGTGCTCGGCGGCCGCCCGCCGGTATTCCTCGGGGGCGTTGAAGAAGTCGAAGTCCACCGGCCGTACCGGGTCGGTGTCGGTCCTGGGATCAGCTCGCACTGGTTACCTCCCTCTTGGGTGGCGCACCGGCCACCACCGCATCGAGCCGGCCCCGGGGCCAGTCGGCCGGTTCCAGTCCGGCGTCCGCCAGCCGCAGGGCCCACAGCCGGTCCAGGTCGGCGCCGTCCAGCAGGACACCGTCCACCAGCACCGCGTCCGGACGGGCCAGGTCCGCCACCTCGGCCGGCAGCCGCCGGTAGAGGACCAGGTCCGCCGGGTCCCGCTCGTCCGGGCGCAGGGCCTGATGGGCCGCCGTGGTGGCCGCGGTGAGGATGGCGGCCAGGCCGAGCCCCGCCCGGGACAGCTCGGCCAGTTCCTTGTGGAAGGAGGGCCCGGCGACCACAAAGGGGTTTCCGCAGTCGGTGCCCACCAGCAGCCGCGCCCCGTTCTCGGCGAGCACCCGTACCAACCGGCCCAGCCGGTCCACCAGTTCACCGCGCTCCCGCGCCACCGCCTCGGTGGTGCCCAGCGCTTCCCGGGCGGCGGCGCCCCAGGCCCGGCGGCGCCCGCCGGCCGCCGTCCGCAGCGCCGCCGCCGAGGGGCGGGTGTACCGCCGCTCCCCGGTACGGGCCCGCCAGGCGGTCAGGGTCGGGCATACCCAGCACCCTGCGAACTGCTTTGCCAGCGTGTCCAGTTGGGTCTCGCGCCGGTCCAGGGCCTTGGCGAGGGCGGGCCACCTGGCCGCCGGGGGCAGCCGGAAGACATTGGGCACCAGGCCGTACAGATGCTCGGTGGACCACATCTCCCGCAGCGCCACCGCCAGCGGCACCCGCTCCGGGACATGCCCGACGACCGGCAGGCCGACCCGCCGCGCGGCCCCGATGAGAGCGGTGAACTCCGGCTCCGCCAGATCGTCATAGATCTTGATCCCGTCGAAGCCGAAGGCGAGGGCCTCGTTGACCACATGCCGCACCGCACGCGGCCCGTCCACCACGGTGACCGCGGCGGGCACCCGGGAGCCCGGCCCGTCCACCACCCCGCTCGCCACCCATGGCCGGGGCAGTACGGCGTGCCGGGCCCGGTGGACCCCGGCCGCATAGCGGTGTGCGGGCTCGCCCCACATCTGGCGGTAGCCGGTCACCCCGTACACCAGCAGCCCGGCCTGGTCGGCGGCCGAGGACACATGGGCGTGCGCGTCCACCAGGCCCGGCAGGGCGTACCACCGGCAGGCCGCCGCGGGCCCCCGTTTGACGATCCGGCCGTCGGCCACCTCCAGATCACAGGGCCGCGCCACCCGGCCGGTGCGCACATCGACCAGCCCTACCGCGGGCAGCAGATGGTCCCGGCGCCGCCCGGCCAGTTCCTCCAGGACGGTGACCAGTGGATCGCCCGCGGGCAGCAGGCCGGTGCGATAGCTCCACAGGGCGTCCTCCAGCCCGGTCATCCGGCCTCCTCCGGCACCCCGGCCAGCTGTCCGGCCGCCTCGGCCAGCCGGTGGGCGGCGCGGATCCGCGAGGGCGCCCCCACCAGATGGAGCCGGGCGCCCAGCCGCCGTTCACCGGCCCGGAAGTCCGCCAGGCCGGGATCCTGGTCCGCGGTGACCAGGACCAGTTCCTGGCCGGGGCGGCAGGGCGGTACGGCCTGTCCGGAGCCGTACCTCAACCCCCTGGTGGCCGCGGCCAGTTCGGGGAGGTCGGCCCGTTCGCAGGCGTCGGTCATCCAGCGCGGCGCTCCGGCCGCCGTGAAGTGGTCGCGCAGATAGGCCCGGCCGCCGGGCCCCTCGATGGCGGCGGCCTCGGCCTCCACCGCCTCCTCGGGCAGGGCGACTTCCTCGGCGTGGGCGCAGAAGGAGACGGCCCGCGCCACCCTGGCGTCGGCGGCGGCGGTCAGCAGGGCGATCCGGCCGCCGAAGTAGAGCCCGAAGAGGCTGTACCGCTCGCGGGGAAAGGCGTCCAGCACGGCCCGGACATCCGCCACACAGTGCTCCACCGCGTGCCGCCGGGCGCTGCCGACGCGCTCGCTCCCGCCCCGTCCGCGCAGGTCCAGGGCGAGCACTTCCATTCCGGCCAGTTCCCCGAGAAATCCCGATTCCAGCCACACCCCGGTGTCCATGGCGACGCCGTGCACCAGGACGGCCGTAGGGCCCGGCCCTGGGCGGCGAAAGCCCCGCAGCAGGGCGCCGTCGGCGGAGACCACCGTAAAGGGGTCCAGGGTGTCAGCCCGCATCACGGCCTCCCAGCTCGGCCGCCCGGCCCAGTTCGTCGAACCTGCTGTCGCGCACGGCCAGCACCAGCCCGCGCGGGCCCTCCAGATGGACCCAGCCGGCCGCGGCCCATTCCTCCAGCGTCCCGGCGGCCCTTGGCTCTCCCGTCCGCTCCAGCGCCCGGCTCACCCGCCCGCCATGGATCAGTGAACGGAACAACTCGCTTTCCCAGCCCCGCAGTACCCGCCGCCCCACCCCCACCTGGGGGCGCAGATCCTGGACGACCGTCAGGTCCGGGCCGAACCGGTAGTCCAGCCGGGACTGGCCGTGCAGCTTCTTCCACAGCCCCACCCGGGCGCCCAGCCGGCGGCGCAGCCCGGTCAGTTCCGCAGGGTCGGCCTGTTCCGCCGTCTCGCGGTGAGCGAAGGAATAGGCCAGTGCCGCCCGGTCCACGCCCGTACCGGGGTGGATGAAGCGGTATTTCTCCTCGGGGCCGGTGAGCTGGATGCCGAACTCCCCGGGCCGCTCGAAATACGGGCTGTAGCGGTCCACCCGGACCTTGCTGACCGTGGACGGCGGCGCCAGATGGGTGATGAAGGGGATGAGCCTCAGCTGCTCCTGGAGCATGGCCGGTGTCTCGCCGGGCATGGCGGACAGCAGGTTCCACTGGGCGTCGATGCCCAGCTCCCGGCACAGCACCAGAAAGCGCAGATTGTGAAAGCCGGTGGCGCCCTTGCGCAGCAGCTTGAGCGCACCGCTGCTGAGGCTTTCGATGCCCGGCTGCACCATGGTCACCCCCGCCGACCGCAGCACCCCCAGCTCCTTGGCGCCCAGGTTGGCCTTGACCTCGAAGAAGGTGGTGATATCGACCTCGGCCGCGGCCAGTTCGGCCAGCCCGTTGTCGTCCCTGGCCAGGATGGTGTCCACCGCATAGGTGTCGAAGACGCCATGCCGCTCGGTCAAGGTGCGTACGGTTTCCAGGAGTTGGCGCCCCGGGCGGCTGCGGTAGGGCATCGCGCTGCCGTTCTCACCGCAGAAGGTGCACTGCAGCTTCTCGCCCCACCAGCAGCCCCGGGACATCTGGAAGGGCAGCGCCACCTCGGGCTCGATCAGCCCGCGCCAGGACAGGCGGCGCAGCCGGTCGAAGTAGGCGTCGTAGCGGGGCACCGGGGCGGCGTCCAGGGTCTGGTTCACCGGCGGGCAGGTCACCGGCTTCTCGCCGTCCCGCCGGACCAGGCCCGGTGCCGGGCCCAGTTCGCCCGGGTCCGCCGCGGCTTCCAGCGCCGCCATGGCCGCCTCGCCCTCTCCCTGGACCACCGCGTCCACAAAGGGGTGGGCCCGCATCACCGCCTCGCCCATGGGGCGGTCGCAGTTGGCGCCGCCCAGGAACACATAACGGTCGGGGGCCCGCTCCTTGACCGCCCTGGCCAGGGCGAGGGCGGGGACCAACTGGCTGAAGGAGGTGGTGAATCCAAAGCCCCGGGCGCCGGTGGCCACCAGCTGGTCCGCGAAGGCGGCCGTGAACCGCACCGCCGCCTCGCGCAGGGCCAGCACACAGCTCACCAGCTCGGCGGCCACCCCGCGACCGCGGAGGAAGGCCGCGTACTCCGCGCGTACCGCGCTCTCCTCGGTGCCCTCGGCGGGCGGCAGCGCTCCCCCGAAGATCCAGTCCCCCACGCCGAGGCCGTACAGTTCCTCGCCGATGGTGTCATAGACGGGGACGAACCGGGCGGGGTCCCAGTCCAGCGCCTGGATGGCGAACTCGCACCAGTCCAAGTAGGCGTATTCACAGGTGGTTTGCCCGCCGGCCGCAGCCAGGGTGGCGATCTGGATCGAGGGCCGGTACAGGCTGTTCCACGGCGGTGCCACCAGGACGAGCCTCATCGCCGGTCACTCCCCCGCGGGGGCAGCGCCCCGGCCAGCCGCCCGGTGGGCAGCACCGGGTATCCGGAGCGCGCCTTGTCCAGCATCTCCAGTCCGGGGGCGACCACATCCACCACCACAATGGAGCCGGGCCGGGTGAGCACCCGGTAGTGGGCCTCCACACCGATGCCGCGCAGCCGCTCCACCAGATGGCTCAGCAGCCATTCGGGCGGCGCGGTGGCCGGCAGCCCCTCCGCCGTCTCGAACGGACAGGGTTCCTGAGGCAGTTGATGGATGTCAAAGCGGGCGGCGGCCAGATGGCGGGGGTAGCGGGCCAGAGCGGTGACGATCTGCCGGGCCTCGCGTTCCTGATCCACCGGGCCGTGCCGGAGCATGGTGCGCACCTGGAGGTATTCCAGCAGGGCCCGTTGCAGCGCATAGCCGGGCACCGGGGAGGCGCCGCTGCCGATGGCCCGTACTTCCTCGTGGCGTACGGCGTCGCACACCACATAGGCGGGGACTCGGGTATCGCAGACGATCGAGGCGATCAGTACCGTGGAGCCGGTCAACTCCTCCACCTGCCCGGTGAGTTCACCCAGTTCGCCGGGCAGCCCCTCGCGCTCGACGACCCGCAGTGCGCCCGTGCCGTCCGCCCCGAAGTAGCACCTGGCCAGCTGGCAGGACCAGGCATCCCGCTCCACCAACTCGCCCAGGGCGTGCACCAGTGCCTCGCAGAGGGTGCTGCCGGCCGCGTGCCCGGCGCTGGAGGTGTAGTGCCACAGCGGCCGGAAGGCGCCGTTGTCCAAGGGGTGCGGCCAGTTGCGGTAGCCCCCGTCCCGCAGGAACACCGGATGCAGGTGCGGCTCGGCGGCCCCGGCCGCCGCCTGCCCGGCGGCTTCGGCCACCGGACGGTAGGCACGGGTGAGCACCGGCGCTTCGGGCAGGATGCCGCCCAGGCGCTTGAGCAGCGCGGAGTTCCGTGCGGTGGCCCGGCGGGCGATCTCGGCGCCGGGCAGGAAGGCGGCGTCGGCGGCGTGCGCGTCCCGGCGCCAGTCCAGGTGGTAGTGCTCGGCGCTCTCGAACAGGGCGCTGGCCAGGCTGCGCTGCCCCAGCCCCTTGCCCGAACTGCGCGAGCACAGGCGCCCGTCCGCGTCCTTGAGCCGCACCTCATAGGTGGGGGTGTCCTCGGGACCGTAGCGGCGGATGTCGGGGGTCAGCCGCTCACCGGCCAGCCAGTCGCCGATGGCGGCCAGGGCGTCCCCGAGGGGGGTCTCACGTTCCGGCGGGACGTCCTTGTGCGCGGTGGCGTCCGGCGGGAGGGGAGTCAGCGGGTGGGTGGTCGGCGAGTGGGTGGTCAGCGGATAGGCGTGCTCGGTCAAGGACCTTCCTCACTTCCTTGGTGTCGAAGACCGGGACGCCGGAGCGGACGAGTCCCAGCAGGGGCTGTGGCCGGGACACCACATGCGCGAAGTGCAGACGCTCCGCACGGATGCCGGGGCCGGACAGGTCGATGGCGCCGTGGTCGGCCCAGACGGCGATGGACCGCGCGGTGAGCTCGGGCAGCGGGGACGGGCGGGGGACGGAGCCCGGCGGCACCTCGGCCGCGGCAGGGGCGAGGTGCAGCGTCACACAGCGTCTGAGCAGCGGCCAGCGGTCGAATCGCCGGACGAAGAGCCGTTCGTCGGCACCGGCGCTCCGGTTGGCGCGCCATAGCGCCTCGGCCTGGGCCAGTTCCAGCAGGGCGCGGTCGGTGGCCTCGGCGGTGGTGGGCGCGGAGCCCAGACCGGTGGCGGGCATGACCCTGCCGGGGTGCCGGGCCAGGGCCAGCACGGTGGGTGTGCGGGTGGCGAAGGCGATGGGGATGAGCTCGGCGCCCGCCCCTTCGCCGACCGTTTCCCCGCCCCCTTCGCCTGCCCCTTCGCCGGCCGCTTCCGCCGGGCGCGGACCGGTCAGGCTCCGGTAGAGAAACGCTCCGTAGTTCAGCAGCTCGGTGAGTTCGAAGAGCGCTCGGCGCAGTGCCAGGGCCGGGTCCGGGGCCACCGCCCAGCCGACCGTGCTGGACAGGCGCGCCTGCCCCGGTGCCAGCACCGCCGACCGCAGTTCCAGGTCGGCGACCCAGGGGGAGGACCAGTACATCGGCACCGGCTCGGTGGCCTCGCCGGTCAGCGAGTGGTACCAGCGCATCCGGCACCCCCCGGGGATGGTGCGCACCCCGCCGGACAGCGGGGAGCGCACCGCACCGGAGCCCGCCCGGGCCACCGGGGGCCGGGCGGAGAGGGCGAACGGGCTGCAGGCCAGCAGGCGCTCCACCGCCTCGGACAGGGCCTTGCGCCGGGCGAGGGCCATGGTTTCGCCCGTCCCGTACCCATCGGCCTGTGCTCCGCCCGAGGCGGCGACCAGGGTGCACCGGACGGTCACCGTCCGGCTCGATGGGTAGGAGCGGTAGCAGGCCCCCCGCAGGGCGCATCGGACCGCCGGTGTCTGAGCCATCTGCCCGCGTTCCCGGTTCTCAGGTGCCGTTACCGCTCAGGCCCTGGCGTCCTTGGCCGCCTCGGAGTCATCGGACCACAGGCCCCACGACTCCAGTTCCTTGAGCTCCAGTTCGCTCAGTTCGGCGTTGTTGGGGTCGTCGTTGAGGAAATCGGCCGTCATGCAGTCGAATACGACGAGCGGACCCATCGCAATCTCCTTTGTCTGTCAAGGTGGTTGGTCTTTACGAACCGTGCCTGTACCACTTGCTGTCATGACCCACTGGACGCGGATGCGTTCACCCCTTTCTCTCCCGGTCGGCCACGGTCAGCGGCAGGGGCATCCGGGCGCGCCGGACGGTGCCTTCCGCTGGTACGGAGCGGTGTGCCGACGGCTGCCGGCGAACCGCCAGGGCGATGGCCTTGGTTCCCTCGATCAGGACCCAGCGGCGGCGCTGCCAGGACCGCAGGGTTTCCCAGGCGGACTCCCAGCGGGGACCGTCCCAGCCCTGGGCCTTGAGGTCCCGGAACCTGGTTCCGCCGATGCACGCCCGGAACAGCCGGGCGTCGTCGCCGGCGAGGGTGGTGTGCCGCTCGGGAAGCCCGGGGCGCCGGTCGTCCAGCCTCACCCGTTCAAAGCCCAGCCGATAGCTGAAGCGGGCGGCCGGATGGTGGGTGCGCCACAGCCGTACCCGGGCCGCCAGGCGGCGCCTGAGCTCCGGATTACGGGGGTCATCGGTGAACTCGCCCTCGAAGTGGTAGGCGATGTCCCACAGGTCCTCGCCGGACATGGCCGGATAGGCGTGCCGATAGCCGGGAAAGGGCCGGGACAGGGTGAGTCCAAAGCTCTCCGGTGATTCCACGTAGGGGCTGAACCGGTCGAAGCGGACGAGGGTGATATGCGGGGGCCGCAGATGGGAGACCGAGGCGATGAGATCGCTCTGGGCGGTGATCGAGGCCGGGGTCTCGCCCGGATATCCGGTGAGGATGTTCCAGTCGGCCTGCACACCGAACTCGGCGCAGCCCAGCAGGAACCGCACATTCTGATAGGCGGTGGTGCCCTTCTTCAGAAACCGCAGGCCCTCGGTGCTGAGGCTTTCGATGCCGGGCTGGACGGAGCGTACTCCGGCCCGGCGCAGCAGCCGGATGTCGGCCCATTCCATATTGGCCTTGACCTCGAAGAACAGTGAGTGGTCGGTGCCCAGCCGGGCCACCGGCGGCAGGGCGCTCTCCAGGTAGTCCAGGTCGAGGATGTTGTCCACCGCGAAGAAGTCCAGCACCCCGTAACGGCTCATCAGCGCCGACAGTTCCGCCGCCACGCTCTCCGGCGG
Source organism: Streptomyces orinoci (assembly GCF_003121295.1). Taxonomy (GTDB): domain Bacteria; phylum Actinomycetota; class Actinomycetes; order Streptomycetales; family Streptomycetaceae; genus Streptomyces; species Streptomyces orinoci. The sequence goes on along the minus strand of NZ_PHNC01000014.1, from coordinate 68,181 downwards.
CTTGCTGCGGTAGCGCATGGTGGAACCGTTGAGCCCGCAGAAGGTGCAGTGGGTGCGCTGTCCCCACCAGCAGCCCCGGGAGAACTCCACCGGCAGGCTGACCCTGGGTTCCAGCTCGCCGAGGCCCGCATTGCGCAACTGCTCGAAATATCCGTCGTAGTTGGGGGTGGGTACGTTCAGCCGGGGTCCGGGCGGCAGCCGTCGGCCGGCCTCCGGTGCCTCCCGGCGTGTGATCAGCCGTCCCTGGGAGACCAGCGGTTTCCCGGCCGCGACCTGCCGCAGCAGCGTGGTGAACGCCTCCTCCCCCGGCCCGTCCACCACCGCGTCCACCGCCGGGAAATTGGCCAGCAGGGCGCGCCCCATGGGGCCTTCACAGTTGCTGCCGCCCAGCACAATGGTCCCGGTGAACCCCTCCTCCCGCAGCCGCTCGGCCACCGCCAGCGTCGGACCGTTCTGGCTGAACATGGTGGTGAAGCCGATGACCTCCGGCGCCGCGGACAGCAGTTCGGCCGTGGTTTCCGCCACATGCCGCTCGGCCACGTCCCGCAGCCGGTCGATAAGGGAAATGGACGCCTCGTCCACGCGCTTGGCCCGCAGCAGTGCGAAATACTCCGCGCGGGAGCGGGAATCGCCTTGGCGCCGGGTGAACACCCAGTCTCCGGCGGAGAGATGGTAGAGCTTCTCGGACACCAGCTCATAGGCGTCCGCCCAGTCGTCCGGGCCGAGCCCGAGCATTCGCTGCCCCAGCGCATAGAAACTCAGGTAGGCATAGTGCGGATTGACGGTCCAGCCTTCGCCTTCGGCGACCGAACGCAGCGTTCCTACTTGGATCGACGGTCGCGTCACACTGTTCCAAGGCATGGAAACAAGAGAAACACGTGCGGTATCACCCACGCTCCGGAACCCCCGTATCCGGAAACCCACCGCCGTCGTACGACGGTTGGTTGCAATGTACCCGGACTTCATTCTGAGAATCGGACGACGGAAGTGTCAACCCCGGCCGGTACTCGAACTGCAACTCGACCTGAAAAGGAATTGTCTTTTGCGGCACGGGAGTTGATCGCGTATATCCGGGGAAATACGGGCGGCCGGTGACCATGGTGGCCACCGGCCCTGTGCGTGCGGTGTTGCTTCCGGCGGCACCACTGAGCGCCTTGGTGATCAGCCTTTCGCCCGCCCCGGGGGCCCTCTCCTGTGAAACCCGCCCTCGGGGGCGGCACCGGCATATCCCAAGGAGAGCGACCATGAAGCCAGATACCCTCTGCCGCTCCTTAACCGCCCTGGTGGTCTCGGCCGCGCTGACGCCCGGAGCGCTGCTGACCGCCCGCCGACCGGCGGATCATCCGGCGCCTGGGGCTGCGCTCCACCTCCCTGCCCGGTACCGGCCCCCGGCTGCCCGGCCCCCCGCCCGCGCCTACACCCGGTTCGGCGGCGGGCCGGCGGCCAGAGCCTATGACGTCACCGAGTTCAATCCCTCCTGGGCCGGCTCCGCCGGCGAGATGATCTCCAGCTCCGCCGACCTCGACCGCTTCCTCGCCGCCCTGCTCGGCGGGGAGCTGCTGCCCCCGGCGCAGCCGGCGGCGATGAAGACCACGGTCCCGGCGGAGCATGAGTTCCCCGGCGAGCACTACGGCCTGGGGCTGATCCGCAAGCGGCTCTCCTGCGGCGAGGAGATGTGGGGGCATGACGGCGGCCTGCATGGCTCGCTCAGCCAGGCGGCGTCCACCGAGGACGGCCGCCACTTCATGGCGCTCAACTTCAACACCGACCGTGCGGGCAGTCCGGGCGCAGTAGTGGACGCGGAATTCTGCGGACGGCCATAGGCCGCTCCGGGGCACTTGCCCCGCCCGCCCCGGGAATCCGAGACTGGAAGCAGCCGGATCGGACGGAGGTATTCCGGATATGGCCGTCACCGTGGCCCTGGCCGGTGACACCATGCTGGGCCGGGGCGTCGCCGAGCGGCTGGCCGAGGCTCCCGAGGCGCAGACCCTGCTCAGCCGGCAGGTACGCGACCTGCTGGCCGGGGCGGACCTGCGCATTCTCAATCTGGAGTGCTGTGTCTCCGCCCGGGGCGCCCGCTGGCCGGCCCCGGGCAAGCCCTTCTTCTTCCGTGCCCCGCCGAGCGCCGCCCGCGTCCTGGCGGACCTGGGCGTGGACTGTGTGACCCTGGCCAACAACCACGCCCTGGACTATGGCTATGACGCCCTCGCCGACACCCTGAGCCTGCTGCCCGCCGCGGGCATCCACACCGTGGGCGCGGGCCGGAACGTGGACACGGCCCGCGAGTTCGCCGTGCTGGAGGCGGACGGCCTGCGCCTGGCGGTAATCGGCGCCACCGACCACCCCGAGGACTTCGCCGCCACTGAGGACCGCCCCGGAGTGGCCTTCGCCGACCTCCGCCATGGCGTCCCGTCCTGGCTGCTGGACACCGTCTCCCGGGCGGCCGCCACAGCGGACGCGGTGCTGCTCACCCCGCACTGGGGCCCCAATATGACCTCCCGCCCGCCGGCCTATGTAAGGGACAGCGCCGCCATCCTGCGCGGCAAGGGGGTGACCCTGGTCGCCGGGCACTCGGCACATGTCTTCCACGGGGTGGGCGACCGGGTCCTCTATGACATGGGCGACTTCATCGACGACTACGCCGTCGATCCCCGGCTGCGCAATGATCTGGGCCTGCTCTTCCTGGTCACCTTGGAGCAGGCCCGCCCGGTCCGGCTGGAGGCGGTGCCGCTGTATCTGGACTACTGCCGCACCACCCTGGCCGACGAGGCCGACCATGCCTGGATCCGCCATCGTTTCAGCCACGCCTGTGCGGCACTTGGCACCACGGTGACCGAAGAGGCGGACGGGCGGCTGGTGTTGGAGTGGTGAGCCCTCGGGGACCCGGCCTGCTCAGTCGTCTTCCCTCAGCACCAGATCGAGCAACCCGGGGAAACGGGCCTCGAATTCCTCGCGCCGGAGCCGGTTGAGGCGCTTGGCCCCCTCATCCCGCTGCTCGACCAGCCCGGCCGAGCGGAGCACCTGGAAGTGGTGGCTGAGGGCCGCCTTGCGCACCGGCACCCGGAAGCTGCCGCAGGCCCGCGTCCAGTCGGGGGAACCGGCCAACTCCCGTACGATCAGCAGCCGTACCGGGTCGGCCAGCGCGGCCAGCGCGGTCCGTACCGGCACCTGTTCCGGATGGGTGTGCACGGGCGCCACCCGGTGGCAGGACTCCTCCGCCATGTCTCAACCCCCTTGCCGAGTGTTCGATCGCAACCATACAGTCTCGGTGTTCGCCATTCATCGAACACCTGGAACGCTTGCCGAGAGGTGTGTGCTGTTATGCGCGTCATCGAGTTCCGCCGGTACGGCGGTCCCGAGGTCCTTGAAGTGGCCGAGGCCGGGGCACCCGTGCCCGGACCGGGCCAGGTCGGCATCGAAGTCGCCTATGCCGGGGTGAACTTCGCCGACCTCAAGGCCCGGGCCGAGGGCTACCGGGTGCCGTCCCTGCCCTTCCGCCCCGGACTGGACGTCTCCGGCCGCATCCGGGCCCTGGGCGAGAATGTGACGGGCCTTCAAGTGGGCCAGGAGGTGGCGGCGTTCCTCCCCGGCGGCGGCTATGCGGAGGTCGTGGTGGCCGACGCGCACAGCGTGTTCCCCCTCCCCCACGGCATGGACCTGCGCACCGCCGCCACCCTGCCGACCGTCCTGCCCACCGCCCATGCCCTGGTGCACGAGGCCGGGCGGCTGCGGGCCGGTGAGAGCGTGCTGGTGCAGGGCGCGGCGGGCGGTGTCGGTACGGCCGTCGGACAGGTGGCCCGGGCGGCCGGGGCGAAGGCGGTGTACGGAGTGGTGTCCTCGCCCGACAAGGCCGCCCACGCTCTGGAGCACGGCTACGACCGGGTGTTCACCGACCCCGCCGGCTTCACCGAGGAGGTTCGCCGCGCCACCGGGGGACGCGGCGTCGATCTGGTGCTCGACCCGGTGGGCGGACGGACGCTCCAGCGCGGCCTGGACGCTCTGGCCCCGTTCGGCCGCCTGGTCTCCTTCGGCAACGCCGGTGGCGAGGAGCCCTGGCAGGTGGACGCGGCGGAGCTGTCCCCGCTGGGCCGCTCGGTCTCCGCGTTCTCCATACTGCTGCTGGCGCGGACGGCGCCGGAGGCCCTGCGCGAACTCGCCCAGCGCTCCTTCGCCTTGGTGGCCGACGGCACGGTACGCCTGCCCGTCACCGCCGAATTCCCCCTCGCCGAGGCCGCCGAGGCACACCGCCTGCTGGGCAGCCGCCGCAGCACGGGCAAGCTGCTGCTGAAGGTCGGCTGACCGGCTGCGGCGGGCAGGCCGGATTCTGCCCCGTACCCGAATCACAACGCGGCGGCGGCAGCACGGTGTTGGCATGGTTCACGAGCGGTCAGGCGCGACACAGCCGTCGCCGCACGGCGCCGCATAACCACGCGAGTCCGCCACCTCACGTACCACGCGGACAAACGCCCGGGCAGCGGCACTCCGGTAGGCATCGGCGCGACTGAGAAGCGTAACGGTACGAGCCGGCAGCGCCGGGCCGAGAGAAACCGGCACCAGATGAGGGTGATCGTCGGTGATCGCGCCGGGCAGCACAGTGGCCGGCGAGGTGCGCTGGACGATCTCGGTGCGGGCCTGGATGGAGTTGGCCTCCACGGTGATGCGCGGACCCATTCGGGCGGATGAGCGCCGGCGAAGGCGCTGCCGAGGCCCAAGTCGTCGGCCGGCAGGCCGGTTTCCATGCGGTCCTGCGTCGTCTCCCGCACATTCAGCGTCAGCCCGGGGCGACGGGCATGGAGTTCGGCGACAAGCGGGCCGACGAGGCAGGCGGTGTGCAGCTCCCCGGCCGCGCGGGTGAAGTTGCCCTGCTCGGCGGCGGCGAGCAGATAGCGGAGATGACGCAGTTCCAGGGCCATGGCCTTGGCTATAGATGAGAGCAATAGCTTCCATGCCCACTACGTCTTGGACGCTATATCTCCAGGTCATGCAAGGTGGATCTCGCCGAGCCGGATGGATCGGCAGCCATCGAAGGGAGTGACCCATGCGAGACCTCGCCCAGGGCGTCGCGCGTTTCCAGCGGGACGTCTTCCCGGCCAAGGAGGAGCTCTTCACCCAGCTGGCCGCGCACCACGCCCCGCACACACTGTTCATCAGCTGCTCGGACGCCCGGGTGGTCCCGGAGCTGATCACCGGGAGCGAACCGGGTGAGCTGTTTGTGATCCGCACCGCGGGCAATCTGGTGCCCGCCTACGCCCCCGGAGCGGACGGAGTGGCGGCGAGCATCGAGTACGCCCTCGCCGCGCTGGGCGTGCGCTCCATCGTGATCTGCGGGCACTCGGCCTGTGGCGCGATGACCGCCCTCGCCCAGGACCACGACCTGTCCGCCGCCCCGGCCGTCGCCGACTGGCTGCGGCACGCGGACGGCTCCCGGGCCCGCGCCGGCCGGGGCGGAGTGGACACGCCGGTACGGCAGAACGTGCTGGCCCAGCTGGCGAATCTGGCCACCCATCCCTCGGTCGCCAGGGCGCTGGCCCAGAAGAAGGTCACGCTCCACGGGTGGGTCTTCGACATCCCCACCGGACGCGTCGAAGCACTCGATGTCACCGGCACGGGCACCGCCCTCGCTGCCTGACCGAAACAGTCCGGCCCACAGCAGGAGCCGGACCGCCATCCCCGCAAGAAACCTGCCGATGCCGCATTCCCGCGGACCGGCCCCCCTCAGACAAGGAGCCCCTCTCATGGTGCACGCCCAGTTCGACCCCACCGCCCGTCAGGCCCTGGCCAACGCCGCTGTCGAGGCCAAGACGCGCAAGGATCTCTCCTGGCAGCAGATCGCCGATGCCTCCGGCCTGTCGGTGGCCTTCACCACCGCCGCCATCCTCGGCCAGCACGCCCTGCCGGAGCGGTCCGCCAAGGCCGTCGCCGAGCTGCTCGGCCTGGACGATGACGCGGCGACGCTGCTGCAGGCCATCCCGACCCGCGGCTCCATCCCCGGCGGCATCCCCACCGACCCGACCATTTACCGCTTCTACGAGATGCTCCAGGTCTACGGCACCACCCTCAAGGCCCTGGTCCATGAGCAGTTCGGTGACGGCATCATCTCCGCGATCAACTTCAAGCTGGATGTCAAGAAGGTCGCCGACCCCGAGGGCGGCGAGCGCGCCGTGATCACCCTGGATGGCAAGTACCTGCCGACCAAGCCGTTCTGACCTCCCCGGCCCGCCCGGCACCGCCCGCCGGGCGGGCTCCCGCCCGCTCTTCCCCGGAGGCTTCACCATGGACTTCGTCCAGCGCACCATCGACCTCGCCCGCCAGAACGTCGCCGAGGGCGGCCGCCCCTTCGCGACCGTCATCGTCAAGGACGGCGAAATCCTCGCCGAGAGTGCCAACCAGGTCGCCCAGACCAATGACCCCACCGCCCACGCGGAGATCCTCGCCATCCGCGCGGCCTGCACCAGGCTGGGCACCGAGCACCTGACCGGGACCACCATCTACGTCCTGGCCCACCCCTGCCCCATGTGCCTCGGTTCGCTCTACTACTGCTCACCGGACGAGGTCGTCTTCCTCACCACCCGCGAGGCATACGAGCCGCACTATGTGGACGACCGCAAGTACTTCGAACTCGGCACCTTCTACGAGGAGTTCGCCAAGGACTGGGATCAGCGCCGGCTGCCCATGCGGTACGAGCCGCGCGAGGCAGCGGTCGAGGTCTACCGCTTCTGGCAGGACCGCAACGGCGGCCAACGCCGGGTGCCGGGCGCTCCCGCCGTCTGACGGCTCCGGGCGTCGTACCCGGTGACCCACCGGGTCAGGGATCACCATGGGGTGGTAGGTGTGTGGGTGATGCCGACGACCGACCCACAGCCCGCTCCCTGACCAGAGGAGGACCGACCCCATGGCTCCGCCTCCGCTGCCGGGTGTGCTCAGTGATCTGGCCCCGCTCCTGGACCACTGGGGGTATCTGGCCGTCGCCGTGCTGGTGTTCATCGAGGACTTCGGGGTGCCGGTGCCGGGCGAGACGGTGATGACCGCGGCCGCCGTCTACGCCGGTGCCGGGCGCCTGAATATCGTGGCCGTCGCGGTGATCGCCTTTCTGGCCGCCGTCGCCGGGGACAATGTGGGCTATGCCATCGGCCGGTATGGAGGCCACCGGCTGGTCGTCCGCTATGGACGCTATGTCATGCTCACCGAGGAACGTCTGGCCAAGGCCCAGGCGTTCTTTGCCCGGCATGGCGGCAAGGTCGTCACAGTCGCCCGGTTCATCGAGGGCCTGCGGCAGGTGAACGGCATCATCGCCGGACTCAGCGAGATGCCCTGGCGCCGCTTCCTCGCCTTCAACGCCCTGGGCGCGGCCCTCTGGGTGGGTGCCTGGGTCACCCTGGGCTACTTCGCCGGGCAGCACCTGGAGACCATCTACCCGGCCATTCAGCGCTATGAGCTGTATCTGCTCGGCGCCCTGGCGGTGGTCATCGCCGTTCTGCTGGCCCGCCGCTTCTGCCGGCGCCGGCGGGAACGGGCCGGACACCGCTGAGCCAGGGGGTCGGCGGGTGCGGGAAGTGGACCTCCATACCCGATTCGACCGGATCAGGCGTACCCACCGAGCGGGAACCAGGGAACAGTCGCCCCATGGGCAACTGGCACAAGCGAGATGACATGCTGGTCCATCAGACCGAGCCGTACAACGCCGAACCACCCCCCGGCGCCCTGACCGGTCACCTCACCCCGGTGGACACCTTCTACAGCCGCAACCACGGCCCCATTCCCCGGATCGCCGCCACCGGCTGGCGTCTGCGGGTGGACGGCCTGGTGGAGCACCCCCTTGAGCTGTCGCTGGACGAGCTGCGGAACCGCTTCGCCGAGCACCGGGTCACGGCGACCCTGCAGTGCGCCGGCAACCGGCGCGGCGAGCTCATGGCATACCGCGATATACCGGGTCAGGTTCCCTGGGGTCCCGCGGCCGTCTCCACCGCCCGCTGGTCCGGGGTGCGCCTGGCGGATGTACTGGCGGCGGCCGGGCTGCGAACGGAGGCGGCCCATATCGCCTTCACCGGCGGGGACTTGACCTCGCGCACCGACCCGCCCCAGCCCTTCGGCGGCTCGGTGCCGGTGGCCAAGGCGCTGTCCGCCGAGGTGCTGCTGGCCTGGGGGATGAACGACCGGCCGCTGCCCGCCGCGCATGGCGCCCCGCTGCGGGTGGTGGTGCCGGGCTGGATCGGCGCCCGCAGCGTCAAATGGCTCCGCCGGGTGACCGCACGGGCGGAGGTGTCGGACAACCACTTCCATGGCGAGTACAGCATCCTGCCGCCGGAGGCCGACCCCCGGGCGGCGGGGCCGGACGCCGGTCTGATCCTGGGGCCGCTCGCCCTGCACTGCGCCATCCTGCGCCCGGGGCGGGACGACCAACTGCCCAGCGGTCCCACCGAGATCACCGGCTATGCCCTGGCCGGGGACGACCGGGCGGTGACCCGGGTGGACGTCTCCGCGGACCGGGGCCGGACCTGGACCCAGGCCGAGTTGGACCCGCCGCTCAGCCCCTGGGCCTGGCAGCACTGGCGCAGCACGCTCACGCTGCCGCCGGGCCGGGTGGAACTCCTGGCCCGGGCCTGGGACTCCACCGGCGCCGTACAGCCGGAGTCCCCGGCCACCGTCTGGAATCCCCGGGGCTATGGCAACAACTCCTGGGCCCGGGTGCGTGTGAGCTGCCGCCCCTGAACGGGGCGGCCGCCCGGGCCTCAGCCGGCGCTGGTCCGCTGCGCCCCGGTGGCGCTGCCCTGGAGCCACTGGGACCAGCTCAGGGTGAAGGCGCCATAGCCGTTGTCCCCGTGGACGGCGCCGCGCGGCGAGCCGGTGATGGTGACGGGATCGCCCTGCTTCACCTGGCCGTAGAACCACTCGGCGTCGTTCCAGGACAGATGGACACAGCCATGGGAGCCCTCACCGCTGCCCGGGTCGGGGTCGCCCGTGGAGTAGTGGATATAGGTCCCCGAGGTGGTGAGCTGGACGTCCCAAGGCAGGGTGGTGTCATAGAAGTTGGGGTTGCTCTTGTCACAGGCGATGCCGACGCTGCACGAGGTCATGCGCACCTCGCGCTCCTTGTCCATCACCGCCATGGTGCCGTCCCAGGAGGGGAAGTCCGCGCTGCCGGCGTCGATCGGTATGGTGCGCACCACGGAGCCATTGCGGGTGACCTTCATGGAGTGGCCGGGAACGTCCACCTTGGCCTCGAAGTCGGGGCCGATGGTGAAGGAGTGGCGGTAAGTGCGGGTGCCATAGCGGCCGTTGCCGTCCCCCACCCCGTCCAGGTCGGCGTTGAGCGTCACCTTGGTGCCCGAGGGCCACATCTTCTCCGGCCGCCAGTCCACCCGGGTGTACTGGCCGTCGTCGTCGGCGAACCAGTGCCAGGCGCCGGTGAGCGGGGTGGAGGTGGTGACCTTCAGATGCCGTTCGATCTCGGCCCGGGCCGAGGAGGCCACCGCATGGCTGAACTCAATGGAGATGGGCATGGCCACCCCCACCGTGGCGCCGTCCTCCGGGGCGATGGACTCCAGCGGCATCGCCGGGCCGGCCGGGTGGGTCGGCGACGGCTTGGCCGAAGGGTGGGCGCCCGCGGTGGCCTTGGACGCCGCCTTGGCGTCGGACGAGGCCGAGGCATGGCCACCACAGCCGCTGACGCCCGTCAGCACCGCACCGGCCAGCAGCGCGGCCCCAATACTGCGCTCAATGCGCCCCATGCTCTCGTTTCCCCTAGGTCACTCGGTCAGACGTTCCATCAACAATCATGGACACGGCGGCCTGGACCATTGGGTTGCGACCGGATGGCAAAGATCAGGCCAAGGTCATCGGGGGCCATCGGGCGGAATCCGGCCGGCGAACGCGGCCCGGTGCGCCGCCGGGGTTCCGCCGTGCCGCCGGGTCAGGCCGCCGGAGCCACCGGCCGTGCGCCCGGCGGCCCTTCGGAGGCGTCATGCCCGGACTCCGGCGGTGCCGCCGGCGACTCACCGGGCAGGTACTGGCCGGGCAGGAAGGTGCAGTGCCGGCCGGCCTGCTCCAGGGCGGCGGTGGAGCGGCGCGGCAGGCGCGAGCGGGCCGGACGCTGCCGCATCCGGCGGTCGATGCCGCCCTCCGGCCAGTCCCTGCGGACCTTGTCCGGGCTGACATTGCGCGCCTCGGCGATCTCCACCACCCGTACTCCGCGGTCGCGGGCCTGCTGGACGATGGCCGCGTCCAGGTCCTGGAGGTCCTTGCGGATGTCCTCCGCTCCCCGGAGCAGGGCCAGTGAGTGCCAGCGCAGCAGGGAGGGTTCGGTCAGCTCGGTGCGGTCGGCGTGGGCGAAGATATGCAATCGGTCGATCTTCTCCAGCAGTTCGTCCAGGAGCTGGTGGACATGGCCGTCATGGCGCTCCCGGGCCGGTGTGGGACGCCCCGCGCCGGTCCGGTAGAAGGCTCTGCGGCAGCGGGTGCTGCAGTATTTGCGCGGCCGCCCGGAGCCGGCGGAGGGGGTGACCGGATTTGAGCACTGGGGATTGAGGCAGACCGCCGTGCCGTCCGCGCCGTTTGTCATGGCTGACCCTTTCCGGATGTTCCTGCGGTGGTGACCGGTGACAAGGCGCCGGCCCGGCGGCCGGCCCGTCCTCATATGGCGCGCAGCAGCCGGTACCGCAGAAAGGCCCGGTCGCTCCTCAGCAGGGGCAGCAGGGCCAGTAAGGTCCCGGCCGGGCCGGCGCCGGGAGCGGCTTGGCAGATGAGCACCAGGACCACCACCGGGAGCGCCAGGAACAGGCCCGGCCGGAGGTCCACCGTGAGTTCAAGGAGGCCACCGTTGCGGGTGAGTGCATGGCCAGGAGGCATGGATCCCTCCGGATCTGGAAGCGAGCGGGGAAGTGAAGACCTCCAGGACGCTACCGGGCCAACGCGGCGATAGACCAATATGACGAACCGTAACGGGCAGCGTGGCCCGACCGTACAAAAAATCCCCAAGTACCGTCATCCATATGTGCGGTTGGTGAAGCCAACCGACCGCCCCGCGTACACAATCCGTCAGCCGCCGGGCCGTTGAACGCCGACGTCATCCCCAACTCCCCTGAGCAGGAGCAGCCTTGACAACCGACTCCCCCCTCGTGGTCATATCCCCCCACTTCGATGACGCCGCTCTCTCCCTGGGCGGCTACCTCAGTCGCCTCGACCGTCCCAAGACCATTGTGACCGTGCACGGTGGCCCGCCCGCCGGCCCTGCGGGGGTTTCCTCCTGGGACGCGGCCTGCGGCTTCGCCTCCGGAGCCGAGGCATATGCGGTGCGGATGGCCGAAGACGCCCGGTCCTGTGAGCTGTTGGGCGCGGAGCAGGTCGCACTGCGCCATCCGGACGGTCCCTATGCGCCGGGGGCGCGGCTGGTGGCGCTGGAGGAGTTTCTGGCGGGGCTGGACCCGGCGGCCGAGGTGCTGGTGCCGATGGGGACGGACCAGCGGGACCATCAGGCCGTCAGGGACCAGGCCTTGGCCGCGCTCGCCGCCGCCGGGCGGCGGCTGCCGTTGGTCTATGCGGACCTGCCCTACTCGGGCGCACTGGCGGAGTGGGGGACGGACGGGGCGGAGGCGGCGCTGGCGCGGGCCGAGGTCCATGGGCGGGCCTACCGGGATCTGCGGGCGGGATACGGTCTGCGGCCGGTTCACAACATCCGGCTGGACCGGGAGGAGTGGGCCGTCAAGCGCGCCGCCGTGCTCTGTCATGGCTCCCAACTCGCCGCGCTGGCCGTGAAACACAGGGCCTTTCTGCGCTACCCGGGCCCACTGGAGTCCGAGCTGATCTGGGAGCCGGTGCCCCGCACAACCGGCTTGCCCGGCGGGCGACTTGGCGATGACACGGCAATCCCGGCCGAGGCGGGACGGTCAACCCCGCACCCCGCTGCGGGGAATGGATCACGTCAAGGGTGAGGCTTGCACCGGTGCGTGGCGGCGGTGAAGGGCCGGCCCGGAACCGGCCCGACCGGTCACCAGCCCCCGTCCGCGGTCACCGGGCGCCATGGCATCGACGGGGCCGCCCGTACGGGCGGTGCGGACGCGGTGGCCGCCCGGGTGGCCGAGTCCGCCTCGCCCGGGAGCAGCAGCGCCGCTGCCGGCGGTGGTCTGCCTCGCCACTCATGGGCGACCCGGGTTGGCGGGGGTCAGGTAAGCGCACCTCCGGTCGGGTTTTGCGTGCGGGCCGTTCGTGGCTGCCCGCGCAGTTCCTCGCGCCCCTGGCGGGGCCTCCCCCGTTACCGTCTGACCATGCCCGAGCCGAGCAGTGAACAGCCCACCCCCTCCCGGCTCCGCCGCTGGCGGGAGCTGCTGCGCAGTGAGCGTGAGGCGGCGGAGCTCTATGAGCGGCTGGCCCGGTCGGAGACCGGCGAGCGCCAGGAAGTGCTGCTGGAGCTCGCCGCGGTGGAACGCCGCCATGCCGCGCACTGGGAGGAGCGGCTGAGGGCCGCCGGGGCGGAGATTCCCCCGCCGGGTGCCACTCCGCTGCGTACCCGCCTGCTGGGCCTGGTGGCCGACCACTGGTCCACGGCGGCGGTGCTGCCGCTGGTGGAGCGCTCGGAGAAGTCCGACGCCGGCACCTATGACGCCGAGCCGGACGCCGCCCCCGAGATGGCGGAGGAGGAGCGCGGACATGCCCGTACCCTCTCCCGGCTCACCGAGGGCGAAGCCCGGGACGGCATCACCCGCGCCGAGCCCTGGCACCGGGGCGACCGCTCGGGCGCCCTGCGGGCCGCGGTCTTCGGGGTCAGCGACGGGCTGGTGTCCAACACCGCCCTGGTGATGGGCATCGCCGGGTCCGGTTCCTCGCGCGGCGCCATTGTGCTGGCCGGTACGGCGGGGCTGCTGGCCGGTGCGTTCTCCATGGCGGCGGGCGAGTATGTCTCCATGTCGGGCCAGCGCGAGATGTACCAGCGGGAGATCAGCCTGGAGAGCCAGGAGCTGGAGGAGGACCCGGAGTCCGAGCGCCAGGAACTGGTGCTGCTCTACCGGGCGAAGGGGCTCAGCAAGCAGGAGGCGCGGCGGATCGCCGACACCATCATGGCCGACCGGACGGTGGCTCTGGACACCCTGGCCCGGGAGGAACTGGGCCTGGACCCCAATGCGCTGGGCTCCCCCTGGTCGGCGGCCGGCTCCAGCATGCTGACCTTTGCGCTGGGGGCGCTGGTCGTCATCCTGCCGTACCTTTTCGCCTCCGGTACGGCCGCCTTCGCCGCCGCGGTGTCGCTCTTCGTCCTGGCGCTGGCCGCCGTGGGGGCGGGGATCGGGGTGCTCAACGGGCGTTCTCCGCTGCGGTCGGCTGCCCGCCAGGTGCTGGTAGGGGCACTGGCGGCAGGCGTCACCTTCGGTGTGGGGCGGCTGATCGGGACATCGGTGTCCTGAGCGTGCGCGGGCTTTTCGCGTCCACGAGCCGTCTGACCATACGGCCGAAGACCAGCCGTCCCGCCGCCGCGGCGCAGCGGTCGAGCAGCCGCGGGGCCCGGACGATCCGTACCTCCTCCCGCCATATCACCCGGCAGCCTGGGCCGTTGCGGTAGACCTCGATCTCCGCCCAGCCGGTCAGCGCCCTCCCCCGCTTCTCCACCCGGCAGCGGCCCGGCCGGGTGCCGGAGGGCGGCTGCCAGTGGGTCACCACCATGGGATCGTCGAAGGCCAGGGGCCGGCGGCCGGTACGGGCCACAAAGCGGGTGCCCACTCCGGGCGGCGGCGGGGTGCACACCGTGATCCGGGTGAACGGCACATGGGCGGCCTGGGCCGGCCAGCTGGTGAGCCGGCCCCAGGCATCGGCGGCGGGCAGCGGACTGTCGCACTCGATCCGGAAGACGGCCATGGCGCTCAGGGCTTACGGGCGTGGAAGATGCCCCAGGAGAGCAGACCGTCATCGCAGGCTTTCGCCCACAACGGGAGGTTCTCCCGCAGGGAGTTGAGGTATTCCTCGCTGATGACGCCGGTCAACTCCGGGCCGGTCAGCTCCAGTTCCTCGGTCAGACGCCGATAGTGCACGGGCAGGTGTGCGCCGAGGTCCTCGAAGCGCACCTCGGTCAGGCCCAGGCCGGTGAGCCGCTCGCGGTAAAAGCCCGCGGTGGCCAGGTCCTTGACCCTGAGGCGGTCGCACAGCGGGCGCAGGGCGGCGGGGCGGGCGCCCTCGGCCGCCATCAAATCGGTGAAGACCAGCCGGCCGCCGGGGGCGAGGACGCGTACCGCCTCGCCCAGGGTCAGCGCCCGGTCGCCGCTGTGGCACAGGGCCTCCTGGGACCACACCACATCGAACTGCCCGTCCGCCGCCGGGATGTCATCGAAGGAGCCGGTGACGACCTCGATCAGACCGGCGAAGCCCTGCTCGGCGTTGAGCGCGCGGTGCCGTTCGTTCTGCAGCCGGCTGATGTTGAGCGCCGTGATCCGGCAGCCGAAGCGGCGGGCCAGGTAGCGGGCCGCCCCGCCATAGCCCGCGCCCAGGTCCAGCAGGCTGCGGCCGGGGCCGAGGTCGTCGGCGACCAGGTCGGCGATCCGCTCCACGGTGCGCCGGGAGGCCAGGCCGACGGCTTCCCGGTGGTGGTCGTAGATCCCGGTGTGGATGTCCTCGCCGCCCCAGATCCTGGCGTAGAAGCCGTCCACATCACGGGTGTTGTAGTAGTCGCGGGCCACGTCTGCCGCCTGTGTCGCGTTCTCCTCGCTCATAACGGAATACCTCCACCCGGCGGGGCCGGGGCAAACGGGCGGGATCCGGCCGGTTCACCGTGGTTCGTTCACCTGCCTCATTCGCCGTTGTACAGGCGTTCGGGGTCCACCAGGACCACTTCTCCGGCCGCTTCCGCCGCGCGCAGTCCGGGTGTGAACCCGGCGGCCCCGTAGCAGGCGGGGCGGGCGGCGCGGGTGTCCTCGCCCTCCGCGGCGAGCCGGTCCAGCAGCCGGCGGAGCCGGTCCAGGTCCCCGGTGTCCATGGGGTCTGTCCAGTTGGTACGGCCCACCGAGAGCAGCACCCCGGGGCGGCCGTCCACGGTGCCGCGCAGCACCACCTGGGCGTCCTCGCCGGCGGCGGCCGAGGCGGGGCGGGCGCCGAAGGTGTCCGGGGCGGCGTGGTCCAGGGCCCACTGCCGGCACAGCCGGGCGAAGTGCGGGGCGGCCAGCGCGGTGTCGAAGACGGGGCGCAGGCGCTGCCAGAGGGCCGCCCGGTCCTGGTGTTCCGGGGCGGACTCGTGTTCCAGGGCGGAGTGGTGCGGCCAGGCGATGGCGTGCTCGAAGGCCAGCAGCGGCTCGGTGATCCCATAGTGGTTCAGGCCCTGGCGGAAGGCGTCCGGCTCCGGGACGAGCAGTTCGCAGTCCTGGAGCAGGGCCAGGGCACGGCTGACGGCGGGCACCGAGCCCAGCGCCAGCGACTCGGCGATCTCGCCCCGGGTGGTCCGGCCGGTGGCGATGGCGGCCAGCACCGAGTGGCAGAGCACCCGGTCGGCGTGGTCGGTCTCCTCCTCCAGCAGCCGGCGGGACTCCCAGAACAGCGGCACCCGGGGGTTGAGGGCGGTGCGGCAGACCCAGGCGTCGAAGTCGTCCGGGCCGGCCGGGGCATCGTCACAGACGTAGTCCCGGCGGTAGGCGGGGGTGCCGCCGACCACGGTGTGCGTCTGGACGGCGAGACGGGGGTCCTCGATGCCCCAGAACCGGGCGGCGCGGCGGAAGCCGAAGGGTTTGACCTCCAGTTCCAGCCGGACCAGTCCATGCAGCGGCGCCGGGCCGTGGAAGAGGCGGCGCAGCACGGTGGTGGTGGGTCCGCTGACCAGGAGGCGCAGCCGGTTGGCGGAGTGCTCGCCGCCCAGCCGGAGCGCGGTCTGGTGCAGTACCGAGGGCAGTACGGGGCTCTGCCGGACCAGATGCGGAAAGTCGTCGATGACCACGGTGCGCGGCCGGCCGTCGCCGAGGGCCAGCAGTGCGTCGATCGCCTGCTGCCAGCCGGTCCAGTGCGGCGCGGGGCCGCCGGTGTAGGCGGCGTAGCGGTCGGCCAGGCGGTGCAGGGACTCGGCCTCGACCATCTCCTGGACGTCGTAGTAGAAGCCCCCGGTGGCCCGGGTGAGGGCCTCCAGCAGGAAGGACTTGCCCTGCCTGCGGCGGCCGGAGACCACGCCCAGGGCGGGGCCGGGCGCCGGGTCGCCGGTGAAGCGCACCAGGGCGTCCCATTCGGTCTCCCGGTCGAACATCCCGGCCGGTCTGGCGGGGAGGGTTGCGGCATCCGCCGGCACGGCAGCTCCCGTTCCTCGGCTCGCTGAAGCCCGCTGGACTTCCACCTGCTGGACTTCCAGTAGACCTCTCCCGCACGCGCACCGCACAAGCCAGGGCGCGCAGAATAGACGAAAAGGGACCGGATCCCCTGACACCGAGGGGTGAACCATGCACCACGAAACCGAGTGGAAGGTCCGGGTGGACCTGACCGAGGACGGCTCCATCACCAAGGCGGACGCGACTCTGGACACCGGTGCCGCGTGCTTCCGGGGTCATGGCACGGCTCATCGTTCGCCGGGCGACAAGGACGTCCCGGCGATCGGCGATGAGTATGCCGCCGGACGGGCGCTGCGCGATCTGGGTGAGCAGCTGCTGGGGACGGCGGAGCGCGATGTGGCGGCGATGGGTGCGGCGCCGGAGCCGCGGACCTCGCCCATGTACGGCTGGGAGCTGTAGGCGGGGCGCCCCTGACGGGCCCCGTCAGGGGCGCGGGGAACTGCGCGACCGGCCCAGGACGGCCCGCACCCGCACAACCGACCCAGCATGCCCCGGCCCCGGAGCGCAACGCTTCGGGGCCGGGCTACAACGGGCCACCCACACCGCCCGCAAAGGAACTCCTCACCCCGCCCAGCGAATCCGCGTACCGCACAGGGACACCGCCAGCGCCGCCACGGCCACCACCCCCAACCCCCACACCATCCCACTCGCATTGGCCACAAAGCCGATGAACGGCGGCCCGGCCAGCAGTCCGGTGGTGCCCATGGCGGCGACCAGGGCCAGTTCGCCGGAGCCCTGCCGGGCCGCGGCCACATAGACGCAGGGGGTCACCGCGGCGATGCCCAGGCCGACGCAGGCGAATCCGAGCAGCGCCGGCAGCACTCCTCCGCTCACCAGGGCGAAGGCCAGCCCCAGACCGGCCAGGGTGCTGCCCAGCACCACCACCCGCCCATCGCCCCAGCGGCCGCGCCAGCGGTCCGCGAAGAGCCGGGCGAGCACCATCATTCCCGAGACCACCGCAATGCCCAGGGGTGCCAGTTCCGCCGAGGCCTTGGCGACGTCCTTCATATAGAGGCTGGTCCAGTCGTTCATGGCGCCCTCGGTCACCGTGCCGAAGGCCATGGCGCAGCACATCCACCAGGTCACCCGGGAGGGCAGGGTCCAGCGGGTGCGGCTCTTGTTCTCCCGCGGCTCCCCGGCCGGGCCGTCCTCCCTGAGCAGTCCGGCGCGCGCCCCGGCGCCCAGCAGGAGCAGCACCAGGGCGGCCGCGCCGAAGTGGGCCGCCATCGAGGAGGTGACGGCGGTGGCCGCGGAGGCCAGGAGCGCCGCCAGCAGGGAGCCGCCGCTGAAGGTGGCGTGGAGTCTGGCCATGGCATTGCGCCCGTGCCGGGCCTCCAGGGCCGCTCCCTGGGCGTTCATCGCGGTGTTGAGACAGCCGACGAAGACTCCGTCGGTGAGGACCACCAGCAGGGCGGTGGGGTAGTCGGGTGCTGCCGCCAGTGCCAGGAGCAGCAGGGTCAGGGCGAGGGCCGACAGCAGTGCCAGGCGTCTGGAGCCCAGCCGTCTCATCAGCACCGCGACCAGGGGGAAGGAGACCGTCGCCCCGATGCCGGCGGCCATCAGCAGCAGTCCCACCTCGCCGGTGCTCAGGCCGAGTTGCGACTTCAGGGCGGGGATGCGCGAGGCCCAGGTGGCGTACTGGAAGCCCAGCGAGCAGAACAGTGCGGCGATCGCCAACTGGCCGCGGTGGAAGGGGTCATGCGGACGGAACACGCGCATCAGCTCACTTCGAGGGGCGCCATGGGCACCCTTTTGGACATATACACGGCACCGGCGCCATAGCTTCCGGGGGCGACGATCCCCGGGTGGGCGGCAAACCCCCGTGCCGACCAGAACCGTTGGCTGTCGCCGACGGCGACCAGGGAGATCCGCCGATAGCCGGCCGAGCGGGCGGTGGCGCCGAGGCGCGTCAGCAGGCGCTGGGCCATTCCCCGGCGCCGCAGGCCGGGGGCGATCACCAGGTCGTGCAGATGGAGGTTGCCGCCGGCGGTACGGGCGGTGGCGGCGGGTTCCTCCTCCTCCGCCAGACCGGGGTACCGGAAGGCCGGGTAGGGCAGGGCCAGCAGATAGCCGGCCAGCCGGTGGCCGGTGTGCAGGACAAAACAAGTGCCGGGCGAGACGGCGGCCTTGGCGCGCAGCGCGGCCGGTCCCTCGGTCAGGCCGAGCGGGGTGTAGGCGCCGGCCTCCAGTGCCGCGATGCCGTCCCAGTCGGTCTCGGCGACGGGGCGTATGCGCACCGGGTCAGTCATCGCTCTCGCCGCCCGTCAAGTGGCAGGGCAGCGGGGCGAATCCATTGAAGCCCCGGGTGAGATAGCTGGTGGCGTAGGCGCCGCTGGACATCACCCAGACCGGATCACCGGAGGCCAGGTCCCTGGGCACCGGTACCGGAACGCGGCCGCCGGCGTGGGCGTCGTCGCTGTCGCAGGTGGGTCCGGCCAGCAGGGCCGGGACATACTCGGCGTTGGGGTGGGTGGGGAAGACCAGCGGGTAGCGCAGGGTGTCCATCTCATAGAGGCCGTTGAACCTGCCGCAGCTCAGATAGAGCCAGTAGCGCGGTTCGCCGTCGGGCTCGGGGCGCCGGGCCAGCCGGACCACATGGGCCCGTACCGCTCCGCTGTCGGCGACCAGATGGCGCCCCGGTTCCATCAGGAACCGCAGGTGTCCGCCGTGGATCCGGCGCAGCCGGAGCATGCCTTCCCGGATCACGGCGAAGATCTTGTCCAGTGGCGGGTCCAGGGGGAGGCCCTGTGGGCCGAGGTAGCCCAGCGCGGGCAGCCCGCCGCCGAGATTGACGTGGTCCAGGGTGATTCCCGCCCGGCCCAGGGCGGTCAGCGTCTCCGCCAGGCTGTCGAAGGCGGCGAGCCAGGCGTCCGCCGTCATCTGCTGGGAGCCCACATGCACCGACACACCGGCCGGGACCAGCCCCAGCCGGCCTGCCGTGCGCAGGACTTGTACGGCCTGTGCGGGCGGGCAGCCGAATTTCCGGCTCAGGCCCCAGAGCGCTCCCTCCCCGCTGGTGGCCAGCCGGCAGAAGACCCGGGCGCCGGGGGCGTGGGCCGCGATGGCCGCCGTGTCCTCCAGGCTGTCGGTGGCGAAGTCCCTGATGCCCAGGCGGTGGGCGGCGGCGATATCACGGTCGGACTTGATGGTGTTGCCGTAGTGGGTACGGCCGGCCGGTGCCCCGGCCCGCAGGGCCTGGCGGAGCTCCTGGGGGCCGGCGGCGTCGATTCCGGCGCCCAGCCGCACCAGGCAGCCGATCACCTCGTCCACCGGGCAGGACTTCAGGGCGAACCGGATGGCGGCCTCGGGCAGTTCATGGCGCAGCCGCCGGTAGCGGTCGGCTATCGAGGACAGGTCGTAGACGATCCGGTCCTCGGTGGCGGCCGCCAGCGCGGTGTGCAGCCGTGAAGAGCGGTGGGTGATCAGGGTGCTCATCCGGGCTGCCCCGGCGGTGAGTTGAGGGCGGTGCGTCCGGCGGTGCGCATCAGGGCTTCCCAGGCGTCGGTCAGCAGGGCGAAGTCCTCGATGTCCTGCTGTGCCTCGTCCAGGAGGCGTTCACGCTGACCGGCCAGATGACCGGCGAACCGGGCGTAGCGGCCGCCCAGTTTGCGGTAGGCGGTGTCCAGGACGTCCAGCCGGAGGATGTTCTCGGTACGGTCGAGCCGGGTGCTCTCCCGGGCGAATCCGGCGATGGCCGCGGGGCGTACCCGGCCCCGGTCGTCGAGCAGTGCGCCGCCCGCCTCGGCCATCCGGTCGTAGATGAAGTTGAAGTAGCGCATGGAGAGCAGGAATTTGACGAACCGCAGCTGGTAGGCGAGGAACCCGGCGTCGGTGCGGCGTTCGCCGGTGTAGTAGTTGACGATATTGCGGTTGTGCAGCACACCGGGCAGTGCGGCGTCATGGACCAGGTGGATCAGGAAGTAGTCGCTGCCTATGGTGTCGGTGGCGGGCGGCAGCGGCACCTGTTCATGGACGCCATGAAAGGCGATATTGCACATGTCCACGCGCATGGGGTCCACCAGGGTGAGGGTGGAGTCATCGCGCAGGAACGCCTCGGTGCCGGCGCCGCGGAAGGATTCCCCGACCAGTTGGCGCTTGCGCTCCTCCGGCCAGTCCATGGGTGCCCAGAGGCTGACCACCTGGTGGTAGATGCCGGGGTCGAGGCGGAGTATCTCCTCGATGTCCACGGAGAGTTCGCCGATGAAGGAGCTGCCGGCCATGGCGACCGGCTTGTGGTGGTGCTCGGCGTCCAGCGCCGTCCGGGTCACCTCGCGGGCGACATCGCCGGCGCGGCGGCCCAGGGCGGTGAGTTCATGGTGGACGGGGAAGGCCGGGCCTCCGTCAGCGGTCTGGTAGCGGCTGTCGGAGTCCCTGCGGTGTACGGACTCGCAGCCCAGGGCCCGGGCGATCAGAAAGGCGCGGTTGGTGCAGGCGCCATAGGAGAGGCGGTCCGGGAGCATCAGCTCCAGCAGTCTGCCGGAGTCGCCGGCACCGGCCTGGGCTGTCACCCGGCGCAGGAAGTCCCGCTGCCGGGCCTCGTCCAGGTGGTGCACCACGATGCGGGGGTCCTGGGGCAGGCCGCGTACGGTCCGGGCGTGTTCGGCGTACACCTCGGCCGGGCAGGAGTCGAGGATCAGCAGATGCACTTCGGCGCCGAAGTGCCCGGCGGCGTAGGCGGCTTCCCCGGCGACGGCCACGATGGTCTCGGAGCAGGGCCGGTTGGTGGGCAGGGTCAGGCAGATGCGGCGCATATCTCTTCCCCGTTGTGCCGGTCCCGCTCGGTCCAGGAGGACGATCCGAGCAGTCGGGCGCCCAGTTCATTGAGTTCCGCCGGGCCGTAGCGCAGGGATTCATGCTTGACGGCGTCGCCCAGCAGTGTGGCGTTCCAGTCGGGTGTGCTGAGGGTGCGCCAGGAATCGACCCGGGAACGGCGCAATTCCGCATGGGATTCCAGGGCGGGCATCATCGACAGATACTGCACGGCCCGCACCCCGTTTTCCGAGGTGTTGGGTGCCACGCCATGGGCCAGCAGGCCATTGAAAATCAGCAGGTCTCCGGCGGCCAGCCGGGGCCGGACGACCGGCATTTCGGTGCGGTCGATGCCGGGCCGGACCGGGTCGCGGCCGGCCGGCTGGGCGGCCTTCCAGCGGTCGAAGTCGCGGAACAGTTCGGGGCAGCACTGGAATCCGCCCTCTTCGGGGGTGCTGTCGGTGAGGGCGATGATTCCCTGGACCCGCTGCGGCGGCACTTCCAGGGTGGTATCGACATCCCAGTGGAGTTCGATGTCAAAACCCTTCTCGGTGCGCTCGATCAGGGCCCGGTCCCGGTTTCCGGTGTTGGGCGGGTTGAGATTGAGCCGGTCCAGGGTCACCCAGAGCTCTTCGCAGTCCCAGACATCGACAAAGGCGTCATAGACCCGCTGGTTCTGGCGGCTGTCCCAGATCAGCTGGTGGTGGTACGCCTCCACAAAGCCGTAGACATAAAGGTCCCGGTCCAGTTCGGAGCGGAACTCGCGTTCCTGGTACCAGGTTTCCGGGCGTCCGGGGTCCATGCCCTGGAACTCCCAGGCGAAGTCCAGCAGCCGCCGGGCGGCCGTGGCGGGGATCGCCTGCTTCACCACCACATAGCCATAGGTCTGCCAGAAGGCGAAGTCCTCCTCGGAGAGGACTCTCAGCGGGCGGGTCTTCGCCAGGTCCCGCAGCGGGGCAGGGGCGAGATAGCTCTCGCCGTCCGGGCTGAAGTAGGGGATATCCGAGGCGGCTCGATAAAGAAAGGGGTCGGGCGTCGGCATAGCTGCTCCACAACTGAAGTTCCTTGCGTGCGCACCGGCGCCGGGCGAAAGGGCAGCCGGCCCGCGCCACCGTTCCCCGAGGCCTCATGGCCACCCCGTCCCTCGTGGGAACTCGCGCGGTACCAAAGTGGACTAGACCAACTGGCCGTGTCAATCTCGGAGTTGTCTTTGACGGCTCGTCAACAGAAAGAAGATTGCCCCGGGTTAAGAACCGGCAAAGTACGGAACCGCCCCGGGGGAACGGGACGTCCGTCAGACGGCCGGGTCCGCCGGCCGCTCGGGCCGCGGCTCCGGCCCCTCCCCGGGCCGCTCCTCGTTGCGCAGGACCTCCAGCACCACCGCGCCGTCCACGGTCTCGCTGGCCACCAGCAGATCGGCCAGCCGGTCCAGCGCCCTCCGGTGCCCGCGCAGTATCTCCAGCGCCCGGTCCTCGGCCTGCCGCACCAGCCGGGCGACCTCCTCGTCCACCACCCGCTGGGTCTGCTCCGAGTAGGGCCGGTGCTGGAGTTCGTCCGGGTTCTCGCCCAGGAAGGGCTGGCCGGCCAGGGCGTAGCCGATGGGGCCCAGCTTGGGCGAGAGGCCGAACTCGCGGACCATCCGGGTGGCCAGCTGGGTGGCCCCGGCCAGGTCGTTGGCGGCCCCGGTGGAGCCCTCCCCGAAGACCACCAGCTCGGCGGCCCGCCCGCCCAGCCGCACCGCCAGCAGGTCGGTGAGGTAGCCCTCGCTGTACAGGTGCCGCTCGGCCTCGGGCAGTTGCTCGGTGACGCCCAGCGACACCCCGGCGGGCAGGATGGTCACCTTGGCCACCGGGTCGGCGTGCTCACAGAGGGCGGCCACCAGGGCGTGCCCGGACTCATGCACGGCGACCGAGCGCTTCTCCTCCGGCAGCAGGGCGTTGGAGGTCTCCCGGCGGCCGAGCAGCACCCGGTCCCGGGCGGTGTCCAGGTCCTGCGGCCGGATGGTGGCCCGGTCGGCCCGTACCGCGTTGATGGCCGCCTCATTGACCAGGTTGGCCAGGTCGGCGCCGGAGAAGCCGGGGGTGGCCCGGGCCACCGCGTCCAGATCGACCGCCGGGTCCAGGGTCTTGCCCCGCGAGTGGACGGACAGGATGGCGGCCCGCTCGGCCTGGTTGGGCAGCGGGACGGTCACCTGGCGGTCGAAGCGGCCGGGGCGCAGCAGGGCGGGGTCGAGCGCGTCGGGGCGGTTGGTGGCGGCCAGCACCACAATGCCGCTGCCCTGGTCGAAGCCGTCCATCTCGGCCAGCAGCTGGTTGAGGGTCTGCTCGCGCTCGTCATTGCCGCCCAGCCGGGTGCCGCCGCCACGGCGGCCGCCTACCGCGTCGATCTCGTCGATGAAGATGATCGAGGGGGCGCGTTTGCGGGCCTCGTCGAACAGGTCGCGCACCCGGGAGGCGCCGACGCCCACGAACATCTCCACAAACGCCGAGCCGGTCACCGACAGGAAGGGCACATCGGCCTCCCCGGCCACGGCCCGGGCGATCAGTGTCTTGCCGGTGCCGGGCGGCCCGACCATGATCACGCCACGGGGTCCCTTGGCGCCCGCCCTGGCATACCGCTCGGGATGGCGCAGGAAGTCCACCACCTCGCCGATCTCCTGTTTGACGCCCTCATAGCCGGCGATGTCGGCAAAGCCGGTGGTGGGCCGCTCGGCCTCGATGATCTTGGCCCGGGAGCGGCCGATGGTGCTGATGCCGCCGGTGAGCGAGCCGGCCGCCCGGCGCGCGCTCCACAGGAAGAACCCGCCGAGCAGCAGCAGCGGGAGGAAGGCCAGCAGCACGGACAGCCAGGTGCTGCCGCCGCCGCTGGAGGTGGCGCTGATCTGGACGTGCTGGGACTGCAGCTGCTGTTCCAGCGGGCCGGTGCCCAGGGCGGTGGGGATCTGGGTGGTGAACTGGGTGCCGTCCTTGAGGGTGCCGGTGACGGTGCCCTTGTCGCTGATCTCCACGGTGCGCACCTGGCCGGTGTTCACCTTGCCGACGAAGTCGCTGTAGGTCTCCTGGTGCCGGGTGGGGCCGGAGAAGCCGCGGGCGAGCAGCAGAATGATCACAAAGGTCATCAGGACGAGCGCCAGCACCCAGCGTCCCCAGCCGGGCGAGGGCTGCTGGGGCTGTCCCTGCGGCGGTCCGCCCGGCGGGCCGGGCCGGACCGGTGGCGACAGGTGCCGGTGCGGCAGGCGAACTCGTGTGATCACTGAACCGCTCTCTTTCCTGGGCGGCGGCGACGCCGCGTGCCCTGGCCACCAGCATCGGGGATGCCGGGGGTGGTCGGCAGGGCCGAACGGGTCCGGCCTGCGCTGTTCGGCGTAACCGCGCACTTCCAGGATGCCCCCGGGGCGGCGGCGTCATGGCCGGTACGGTGCCCGGACCGCCCGGCGTGCGCGGCGGGAGGAGGGCGCGTACGGTCGGGAGAACAGTCCTGACGGCATCGGGAGACAGACCTGACGGCAAAGGAGCGGCGGTGACGAGCACCCCGGAGAGCCCGGACCATGTCAGCGTCCATCTGACCGGCTGCGCCGAGGAGACGGCCCAGGCGGTCATCGATGCGCTGCGGACCCCGTTTCCGCAGGGCGCGGAGGTGATCCCGGCCCGGCCGCAGGCCACGGGCGGCGCGGGTCACCCGCTGGTCTGGTGCACGGTCGTCGATACCCGGGGCCGCAGGAGAAGCACGGGCATCCGGGTCGAGCTGCGGGAGCCGGTGGACGCGGGGCTCTTCGGGGCGGCCGATCCGGTGCACCAGGTGATCGAGGAGCTGGCCGCCGCCTTCGGTGTCGAGGAGCGCGGCACGGTGCCGGGCGAACACGAACTGGAAGTCCGTCTGCGCCTGACCCCGCTGCCGAAGGGTTAGCGCCGGGGGGCGCTCCCGCACACGGACGAGCCGCGCCCGGAAACGCGCCGGCTTCCGCCGTGCGCGGCCCCAACCGGGGAACCCAAGAGAGAACGCAGAGGGAGTCTTTGCCCGCTCTCGGGCGCCATTGACGCAAATGAGCCGGATGTCGCGCCCGGCAAGGGACCGGCTTTCGCCCACGCCGGTCACCCGGAGTAGTTGGCGCTCCCGATGGAACCCCCGCTTCCGGCGGCATACAGAGGCTGCTCAGAGGCCGTGCCGATACCGCCGCGCGGGAGAATGCGGGGTACCGCGCCCCGCCGGGCCATTACCTGGCGTGGCATAGACACGGGGCAATTGAGCCGAACTACGTTGGCGCATATCCCGCTGTTCGGGTAACCGCCGCCAACCTAGTTTTCAATTCGCTTCAACACGTGACTTTCAAGGATGTGTATGGACGCATGAAGGGTCACCGTGGACCGAAGCGCGCCATGATTCCGGCCCGTGTGAACTGACCCTCTCAAGGGCACCCGCCATACGAAACCGGACGTGGCAGGCCCGGCCAAGAGCCTCGCGGGCGCCTCCGGCGGACTCCCGGAACCCGTCGCGCCCCATTGAATTCCGCCATACGACTCACGCCCTGTTCATCCGTCAGCCCCGGACGGGGGCCGGACCGGCACACCCTGGACGGTCCCTGAACAATACCGGTCCCCAAGGCGAACAGAAAGACGAAATATTCCTGAATCCTCGCGGATCCACCGGAGGATCCGCCGTAAAGGAGACACCTATGGCAGACACCAGGTCCCCCGTCCGGCATGGGCCGGCCGAAGCGGATCCCGGGCCTCCAACGGAGGGCCGGAATCCGGATCCGGTATACGAGCAGCCACCGGTGCGCGCCCTGCCCCAGTTCTTCGAGCGGGCCTGTGACCGCTACCCCGAGGCCACCGCGGTGATCTGTGAGTCCGAGCGGATCGGCTACGCCGAACTCGACCGCCGGGCCAACCGGCTGGCGCATCTGCTGGCCGGACACGGGGTGCGGCCGGGAACACCGGTGGGCATCCTCCTGGAACGCTCGGTGGAGACCTATGTGGCCCTGCTGGGCGTGATCAAGGCGGGTGCGGTGTATGTACCGCTGGACCCCTCGTTTCCCGCCGGCCGGCTGGCCTTTATCGCCCGGGACGCCGGACTGCACTCCCTGGTGACCTGCTCCCGGCTGCGCGACCGCACCTCGGGGCTGCCCTGCGAAGTGCTCGAACTCGACCGGCTGCGCCAGCAGTTGGCCCGGCAGCCGGACCACCGCCCCGGAGTGGAGATCGACCCCTCCGCCATGAGCTATGTGATCTACACCTCGGGCACCACCGGCCGCCCCAAGGGCGTGGCCGTCTCGCACGCCAATATTGTCAACTTCCTGCGCGTGGTGGCCCCCATCTACCGGGTGGACCGGCAGGACCGGGTCTATCAAGGGCTGTCCCTCGCCTTCGACTTCGCCATCGAGGAGATCTGGCCGGCCTGGATGGCAGGTGCCACCCTGGTGGCCGGGCCCACCGACGGCCGCCGGGTCGGGCACGGGCTCACCGCCTTCCTCATCCAGCACGCCGTCACCGTGCTGTGCTGCGTACCCACCCTGCTGATGACGCTCGAGTCCGAAGTGCCCTCGCTGCGCAGCCTGTTGGTCAGCGGCGAGGCCTGCCCGCCGGACCTGGTGCGGCGCTGGCACCGGCCGGGCCGGCGCATCCTCAACGCCTATGGCCCCACCGAGGCGACGGTCACCGCCACCTGCGGCGAACTCTCCCCGCACCGGCCGGTCACCATCGGCACCCCGCTGCCCACCTACCGCGTCTATATCCTCGACGAGCGGCTGCGCCCGGTCCCCGAGGGCGAGAGCGGTGAGATCTGCGTGGGCGGGCCGGGCGTGGCCATCGGCTATGTCAACCGGCCCGAGCTCACGGCGGAACGGTTCATCGCCAACCCGGTGGAGAGCGACAGAGCCGAGGTCCCGCGGATCTACCGCACCGGTGACCGCGGCCGGCTGACCCCCGGCGGGGAGATCGAGTACCTGGGCCGGGTGGACACCCAGGTGAAGATCCGCGGATACCGCATCGAGCCGGCCGAGATCGAGCAGCTGATCCGGGAGGACCCGGCCATCGAGAACGCCGTGGTCGTTCCACTGGAACGGGACGGTGTGGTCCAGGACTTGACCGGCTATGTGACCCTGGACCCCCGGGCCCCCGCCGAGCCGCCGGAGGCTCTGCGGGAACGGCTGCACGGCACCCTCCGGCGCCGGCTGCCCGCCTATATGATCCCGGCCTTTGTGGAGATCCTCCCGGAGTTCCCGATGCTGGCCGCCGACAAGGTGGACCGGGCCGCGCTGCCCGCCCCCACCTCGCCGCCGCTCACCCGCCGCGCCCGTCCCCACGCCGCCCCCGCCACGGAGCTGGAGGAGCAACTGGCCGCCGAGTGGCGGGAGATCCTCGGCGGCGAGCGGATCTCGGCCGAGGACGACTTCTTCTGTGACCTGGGCGGCCACTCCATGGCCGCCGCCCGGCTGATCTCCCGGCTGCGGCAGCGTCCCCAGCTGCGCGGGGTGGCCATGGGCGACCTCTACGCCCACCCCACCATCCGCTCCCTGGCCGCCCATATCGAGGCGTCCACCGCCGGGGAGCAAGGGCCGGACCCGGCCGCGCCGCCGCCCAGGAAGCACTCCAGCGCCCGGGTGTGGGCCTGCGGACTGGCCCAGCTCATCGGCCTCTACGCCTGGTTGCTGCTGATCAGCCTGCCGGCGGTACTGCTGCTGTACCGGCTGTGCGCGGCCTGGCACCTGCCGGTGCGCGCCCCGGCCGCGGGCAGCGTGCCCGCCGCCCTGGTGGATCTGCCGCCGGCCTCCTTCGCGGCGCTGGATATGGGCTGGCTGCTGGTCAGCGCCCTGGTGCTGCCGGTGCTGGGCGGCCGGCTGCTGATGGCGGGGGTGAAACCGGGCTGGTATCCGCTGTGGGGCGTGACCTATCTGCGGTTCTGGCTGCATGGCAAGGTGCTGGCGCTCACCCCGGCCGACCGGCTGGCCGGTTCCCCGCTGCTGCCGCCCTTTCTGCGGCTGCTGGGGGCCAGGATCGGCCGCGGCTGCCATCTGTCCTCCGTACCCACCGCGCCCTCGCTGCTGAGGATCGGCGACCACAGCAGCATCGGCTACGGCGCCCGCCTCCAGCCGCACTCGGTACAGGACGGCTGGCTTCGGCTGGGCACCGTGGAGATCGGCTCCGGCTGTGCGGTGGGCACCAACTCCGTGGTGCTGCCCGGGGCTTCACTGGGCGACGGGGCCACCCTGGGCGAGCAGTCCCTGGTGCCGGCCGGCCACACGGTGCCCGCCGGCGAACACTGGGCCGGATCGCCCGCCACCCGCCAGGACGCCCGCCCGCACCTGCTCCAGGACATGGCGGACCAGGCCGACCACCGCCCCTGGCGGCCGCCCGTGCTGGCCGCCTACGCCCTGGCCGCCCTGCTGCTCGCCATGCTGCCACCGGCCATCGCCATAGGCGGATCCGCCCTGGTGGCCTATGCCGCCTGGCAGTACGGCGCCGCCTGGGCCGGCCTGGCCGCCGCCGCGGCCGGACCACTGACCGTACTGACCGTCTGCCTGCTGGTGCTGGCCGTCAAACGATCCGTAATGCCCTCCGCGCGGGCCGGAATCCACCCGGAACGCGGCGCCTTCGGGGTCCGCAAATGGATCGCCGACGCCATGATGGCGCTCAGCCTGACCGTCACCCACGCCCTGTACTCCACCCTCTATCTGGTGCCCTTCCTGCGCGCCCTGGGCGCCCGCACCGGCCGCTGGTCGGAGGTGGCCACGGTCAGCTTTGTCGATCCGGACATGCTGGTCATCGGCGAACGCAGCTTTGTCGCCGATGTCAGCGTGGTGGGACCGGCCGTCTTCCACCAGGGGCGGATCGCCCTGGCCCCGGCCGAGGTGGGCAGGCTGAGCTTTGTGGGCAATGGCGCGCTGGTGCCCGGTTCCTGCCGGATGGGCGACCACAGCCTGCTGGGGGTGCACTCGGTGGCCCCGTCCAGGCCGGCGGGGCCGGAGACCACCTGGCTGGGCTCCCCCGCGCTGTTCCTGCCGCGCCGCGAGGAGAGCCCGCGGTTCCCGGAGAAGTACACCTACCGGCCCACCCGCGGCCTGATCGCCGCCCGGCTGGCCATCGAGTACTTCCGTATCACCCTGCCGGCCACCATTGGCGCGCTCAGCGCGCTGGGTGCGCTCTGGGTCTCCCTCCAACTGGCCCGGGGCTGCCCGCCGTTGACCCTCTTCCTGCTCGGCCCGGCCCTGCTGCTGGGCACCGGGGTGGCCGCCACCCTGGCCACCGCGGCGCTCAAATGGCTGGTGATCGGCCGCTACCGGCCGCGTACCGAACCGCTGTGGAGCGTCTGGGTACGGCGTACCGAGCTGATCACCGGCCTGTTCGAGAACCTGGTGGTGCCCTCCCTGGTCAATCTGCTCACCGGATCGCCCTGGGTCTGCCCCGTACTGCGCCTGTTCGGCGCCCGCATCGGCCGCCGGGTGTGGCTGGCCACCACCTATCTCACCGAGTTCGACCTGGTGGAGATCGGGGACGACGCGGCCGTCGGGGAGTTCACCTCGGTGCAGACCCATCTGTTCGAGGACCGGGTGATGAAGATGTCCTTCACCCGGATCGGCCCGGGCGCATCTGTGGGCGCCCGCTCCGTCGTCCTCTATGACGCAACGGTCGGCGCGGGCACCGGTGTTGACGCGCTGTCGCTGGTGATGAAGGGCGAGCGGCTGCCGGAGGGCACCCGCTGGCGCGGCATCCCCTCCCGCCCCTGCTGACCGATCCCGCTGCCCCGTCAGGAGACCGTATGACCTCGCTCGCACCTCCGCAGAACTTCACCGCCCCACGGGTGGCCGGGGAACTCCCCGGGCCGCGCTCGGCCGAGCTGCTCGCCCGCCAGGAGCGGTACGAGTCCAACGCCCGCAGCTACCCCCGGCATCTGCCGGTCGCCCTGGCCGAGGGCTCCGGCAGCTTCGTCAGCGATGTGGACGGCAATGTCTTTATCGACTTCCTGTCCGGTGCCGGGGTGCTGTCCCTGGGCCACAACCATCCGGCGCTGGTACGGGCCGTCACCGAGCAGCTCGGCCGGCTCACCCATGGGCTGGACTTTCCCACTCCGGTCAAGGATGCCTTCACCGAAGCCCAACTCTCCATGCTCCCGGCGCCCTTGCGGGACCGTATGAAGGTGCACTTCTGCGGTCCCACGGGAGCCAACGCGGTGGAAGCGGCGATCAAACTGTGCAAGACGGCCACCGGGCGCGGGGAGATCGTCTCCTTCCAGGGCGGCTTCCATGGCAGCACCCATGCCGCCATGGCGGTCAGCGGGCTGCTGGCCCAGAAACGGCCGGTGGCCCATGGAATGCCCGGCGTCCACTTCTTCCCCTACTCCTCCTGCGGCCGCTGCCCGGTGGGCCTCACCCCCGACGGCTGCGCCGTCAACTGCGTGACACTGCTGGAACGTTCCCTGCGGGACCCCAACGGAGGGATACCCCTGCCCGCGGCGGTGCTGATGGAGGTGGTGCAGGGCGAGGGCGGGGTGATACCGGCCCATGGCGAGTTCGTCCGGCGGGTGCGGAAGCTGACCGCCGAGCTGGGCATCCCGCTGATCGTGGACGAGGTGCAGACCGGCTGCGGGCGCACCGGCAGCTGGTTCGCCTTTGAGCAGTACGGCATCGAACCCGATGTGATCGTGGCCTCCAAGGCGCTCAGCGGCATCGGCGCCCCGGTGGCCCTGATCCTCTACGACCGCCGGCTGGACACCTGGGCACCGGGCGCCCATATCGGCACCTTCCGCGGCAACCAACTGGCCTTCGCCGCCGGAGTGGAGGCGGTGCGCATCATCCGCGAGGAGGATGTGCTGGGCAATGTCCGGGCCCGGGGTGAGCAGATCCGGCGGCGCCTGGCGGAGGCGGCCGGCTGCCACTGGGTGCGCGAGGTGCGCGGCCGGGGGCTGCTGTGGGGAGTGGAGCTGGCGGACCCGGACACCGGGGCACCCGCCGCCCGCCTGGCCGCGGAGGTGCAGGCCCAGGCCCTGCGGCGGGGCCTGATCGTGGAACTCGGCGGCCGGCAGGACGCCGTGGTGCGGCTGCTGCCGCCGCTGAATGTGACCGAGGAGGTGGTGGACACCGCCTGCTCGATCCTGGACGAGTCCATCGCCGCCGCCGTCGCCCGGATCTGAACGCGTCACCATTCATCGAACTCGGCCGCCCCGGGCGGCCGTTGGGGGAGGCTCAGCGATGGCTCTCATCGTCCAGAAGTACGGCGGCTCCTCGGTGTGCAGTACCGAGCGGATCAAAAAGGTCGCCGAGCGCATCGTCGCCACCCGCGCGGAGGGCCACGATGTCGTGGTGGTGGTCTCCGCCATGGGGGACACCACCGATGAACTGCTCCAACTGGCCGGGGACGTGGCCCCGCTGGCACCGCGCCGGGAGCTGGACATGCTGCTCACGGCCGGGGAGCCCATCTCGGGCGCGCTGACCGCGATGGCCGTACACGCCCTGGGCGCCGAGTCCTGCTCGCTCTCCGGCGAACAGGCGGGGGTGATCACCGACGGCGCCCATGGCAGGGCCCGGATCCTTCAGGTGACGCCCGGACGGATCCGGCAGGCCCTGGACCGCGGGGCGGTGGTACTGGTGGCCGGATTCCAGGGCGTCTGCCGGGACTCCGGAGAGATCACCACCCTGGGCCGGGGCGGCTCGGACACCACGGCCATCGCACTGGCCGCGGCGCTCAAGGCCGATGTGTGCGAGATCTACACCGATGTGGACGGGGTGTACACCGCCGACCCCCGGCTGGTGCCGAACGCCCGGCGGCTGCCCCGGCTCACCTATGAGGCCATGCAGGAGATGGCCGCCGCCGGGGCGCGGGTGCTGGCCCAGCGCAGTGTGCACTACGCCCGGCGGCACGGGGTCACGGTGCGCGTCAGCTCCTCCTTCGGCACCGGCCCCGGCACGGTGATCTGCGCTGACGCGGAGGCGGTGGGTGCGGAGCAGCCCCGGGTGACCGGTGTCGCCCATGATCTGTCCGGCGCCCGGCTCACGGTGACCGGGGTGCCCGGCGGTGCCGCCGCCATGGCCGGGGTGTTCCGCACCCTGGCCGAGGCCCGGGTGGACCTGGACACCGCCGTACACCACGCGGGCCGGGGCGGCGGCGGGCAGGGCGGCGACCTCACCCTGGTACTGCCGGGCAGCGACGGCCCGGCGGCGCTGGCCGCCCTGCGCGCGAGCCGACGGGCCATCGGCTACCGGGACTTGGGCTACGACGAGGAGATCGGCAAGGTGTCCCTGATCGGCTCCGGGATGCGTACCCACTCCGGGGTGATCGCCATGTGCTGTGAGACGCTGTCCGCGGCGGGGGTGAACATCGCGGCCATCTCCACCGCCGAGACCCGGATCTCGGTCCTGTGCCACTCGGGGCAAGTACCGTCCGCGGTACGGTCGTTGCACGAGGCGTTCGGCTTGGGGCGCCCCACCAGGGGCGCSGGGAACTGCGCGACCAGCCGCAACGAACCCGCAGAGAAAGTACCTGCCTAGAATTACGTGCGGGCCGTCGGTGGCTGGTCGCGCAGTTCCCCGCGCCCCTATTGGGGCGCCCTGCACCGACTGACCGTCAGATACCCAACACCGCTACAAATTACGGGGAAATACCCCCGCCGGGGTCAGCCACCAGCCGAGGCTGGACGCATGCACAGTCTCTCCCCGGCGGACCGGACAACCGCCCTCTCCATACCGCCGGCCCCCACCCGGAACGCACCCGCCGCCCGGCTGGCCGGAGTTGATCTGGCCCGCGGGCTAGCCGTCTTCGGGATGTACGCCGCCCATGTCGGCCCGGATCCGGGCGACGGAGGGCGGTCCCGCCTGCTGATGGAGCTGACCCATGGCCGGGCCTCCGCGCTGTTTGCCCTGCTGGCGGGGTTCTCCCTGATCCTGCTGACCGGCCGGCCGCTGCCCAGGACGGGCCGGGCCGGCCGGCAGGCGGTCGGCCGGGTGCTGATCCGCTCGGCCGTGCTGCTCGCCGTGGGCACCGCGCTGACCATGACCGGCACCCAGGTCGAGGTGATCCTGGCCTACTACGGCCTGTACTTTGTGCTGGCCCTGCCGCTGTACCGGCTGAAGGCCCGGGCGCTGGCCGCGCTGGCGGCCCTCGGCGCCCTGGTGCTGCCCCAGGTGCTCTACGCGGTGCAGGCGTCCATCGACGACGGCAGCTGGGCCGAACGGGCCGCCCACCACGACCCCTTGGCCCGGATCAGCGGCACCGACGGCTTTGTGGACCTGTTCTTCACCGGCAGTTATCCGGTGCTGACCTGGATGCCCTTTGTGCTGGCCGGAATGGCGGTGGCCCGGCTGGATCTGTCCTCGACGGTGGTACGGACCCGGCTGGCGGTCACCGGGGCCGTGCTGACGGTGGCGGGGTACGGCACCTCCTGGGTGGCGCTGCGCCTGCTGGCGGCCGCCGGGCACCCGGGGCCGCCGCACTCCGCCTGGTGGTCGGACACGGGCGGTTTCCCGCCCGGCGACCAGGCCGGCTGGCTGCTGGCGGCCTCCCCGCACAGCGAGACCACGCTCTCCATCGTGGGCAGCACCGGGGTGGCGGTCGCCGTGCTGGCCCTGTGTCTGCTGGTCACCGATGCGCTGCCCCGGCTGTCATGGCTGCTGCATCCGGTGACAGCGGTGGGCCGGATGTCACTGACCGCCTATGTGCTCAATATCGCGGGCATCTGGGCCCTGGGCATCCATGAGGTGCCCGGCTCCTCGCTCTGGACGCTGCTGGGCTTCCTGGCGGCCGCCACCGGTTTCGCCCTGCTGTGGTCGCGGTTCTTCACCCGGGGACCGCTGGAGTATCTGCTCAACAAGACGACCATGGTGGCTCGTTGGATCAGGTGAGCCGGCCGCGTTCCACATCGGCGGTGTCCACCGCGAACCGGCCGGTGGCCCAGGCCAGGGCGTCGCCCAGCTGTCCCAGGATGGTGCGGTCGAGGTGCTCCAGGGCATCGCATCGCTGGTGGTAGCAGGGGTCGGCGATCCGTCCGGCCTGGCCGCCGAACAGCCGCTGCCACTCGGGGGACTTGACCTGATTGTAGCCGGAGGAGCCGCCCCCGGCCGGGATTCCGGCGGCGATAAAGGGGACGAAGTCGGAGCGTCCGTCGAACTCCAGGGGCGCGGTGGGCAGCCCGCGGGCGGCGAAGCGGTCCAGCAGAACCTGCTCCACGGTGCCGGTGCCCGGTGGCACCGGCCCGGAGCCGTGGTAGACCAGGCGCGCGAAGTTGGGTGAGGCGATGGTCTCGAAGTTGAGGTTGAGCGAGGTCCGGCGGCGTTCCTCGTCGGTCAGCCGGGAGACGTAGTAGGTGGAGCCATAGAGGCCCTCCTCCTCCGCTCCCCAGAAGGCGAAGCGCACCCGGTTGCGGATCTCCTTGGCGAAAGGCGCCAGTTGCAGCGCGGTTTCCAAGGTCATGGCCACGCTGCTGCCGTTGTCATTGATGCCGGGACCTTCGGTGGCGCTGTCCAGGTGGGCGCCGACCACCACCGTATGGCCGGGGTGCCCGGTGGGAGTGTCGGCCAGCACATTGAAGGTGTGGTTGGTGAAGGCGCGGCCGCGCAGGTCCAGGGCGAGCCGCACCGGCCCCCGGGCCGCGTCCGCGATCAGCTGCTCGCTCTCACCGCGCGGCAGGGTGGCCACGGGCAGCACGGCGGCGGACGGCGGACGTACTCCGGAGCGGATGTTCATCGCGGCCGGCTGCTGATCGACATTGAGCAGTACCGCGCTCGCTCCGGCCGCCGCGGCCAGCCGGAGCTTGGCCGCCACATCGCACCGGCCATAGCGCAGCAGCACGGCCCGGCCGCGGAAGTCGCCGTGCGCGTAGTCGTCCGGCTCACAGCCGTAGGCGGCGGTGCCGCCCTGCGGGGGCAGTGCCAGCAGTCCGGTCCAGCCGCCGTCGGGCAGCGAGGCGCTGTAGCGGGCGAGCAGCGGGTGCAGGGTGCGCGGGGCCGGGGAGAGCCGGCGGGCGGTCTCGGCCACCGGCGCCGAGTCGGGGAACGAGAAGGGCTGGAGCCGTACCCGGTAGCCGGCCCGGCGCAGCCGCTCGGTCACATAGCGGGCGGATGCCAGATAGCCGGGGGTGCCGGCGGCGCGTACGCCCTGGTGGGCGTCGGCGGCGCGCTGGAGCGCCGCCAGGTGGGGCCAGGCGCCCGCGACCGTCACCCGGGCCGCCAGCTGGTCGGCCAGTTCGGTGTCCGGCGGGGACGGGCGCTGTCCGCCGCCCGCGGCGGCGGGCAGGGCGAGGCCCGGTACCAGGACACAGGCCAGGGCCAGGGCAAGGAGCTGGAAACGTACGCCGGTTACCTGCCGAAGGGACATCAGCGACCCCCGTGTCTGCGCAAGGGGCGGGCAGCCTACCGCGCCGGCCGGTGCCGGGGGGACCCCTGCGTTCAAATCGGGTCACCCATAGGGGCGTTCCCGGAGATGGCCGGGGGTAGACGGGCAGATGGCCCGGAAGGGAACGGCGGGCCACATGCCACCGTCCCCCTCACCGGAGGACTTCAGTGAAAGGAGCAGTTATGACCATGCGTTCAGCGCGGCGCCTGGGCGCCGCGGCCGCCGGTGCCGTTCTCACCCTCACCGCCGCTGCCGGACTGGCCCAGGCGGCCCCGTCCGGCTCTACGGTGCCCACCTGCCACACCCCGGACCTGGGGATCAGGTTCGCCGGCCGGCTGGGCGGGGGGATGAACCACGCGGGCGGCGTCCTGGAGTTCAAGAACACCGGCAACCACGCCTGCGCGCTGCGTGGTTACCCGGGCCTGGGGCTGGAGAACGGCGGCCACCGGACACTGCCCAGCCGCACCGTGCGGGGCACTACCTGGTACGCGGACGACCCGGGCAACAAGGTGGTGCGGCTGCGTCCCGGCGCGACCGCGCAGGCCGTGGTGGCCTGGACCCACACCGGCACCGAGGCCCATGAGACCTCGTATCTGCAGGTGACGCCGCCCGGTTCGACCAGTCACCGGGTGATACCGCTGAACGACCTGGTGGACTTCGGCGAGCTCCATGTCACCGCGGTGGCCCCCAAGGTGCCGCTGCGCGGTTAACTCGGCGCACCCTCCGCAGGGTTGAACCGGCCGCTGCCCGAGTCGGCGCGAAATCGCCCATGTCCAGGGGAGTTTGCCTTCCCGATATTGCCCCATGACCATCTCTTGACTAACGTCGGTCACCGATGACCGGCAGAGTTCAAGTGGCAGAGTTCATGTGAACATGGGCCTTTGTTGGGGGTACTTCACCCCGGCAATACGGCAGAGTCCCGGTGCCGGCACAAGCGAAGAACACTCCAACAGCAGAGCCGGGGTGCCCCGTTGACGGCGGGACACCCCGGCTCCCGGTCAGGCACACGCCCGGGCGGTCCCCGGCTTGGCGGCATCGGTCGGCCCGGCGCGTAAACAACAACCCAACTCCGGAGGGTACCGTGAACCACCCCAATCGGCTACGCGCGGCCATCGCCGCCGAGGGCACCACTCCGCTCATCGGTGTCTTCGATATGTTCTCAGCCTCGGTGGCGGCCCGGCACTACGACGGCATGTTCGTCTCCGGCTTCGGCTTCGCCGCCTCCTACTACGGGCTGCCGGACATCGGATTCATCGCCTGGCCCGACATCGTGGCCTTCGTCCAGCGGTTACGCCTGGCCTTCCCCCAGCAGCATCTGCTGGTGGACATCGACGACGGCTATGTGGACCCGGAGACTGCCTGCCACACGGTGCAACTCCTGGAATCCATCGGGGCGTCGGGGGTGATCCTGGAGGACCAGAAGCGCCCGCGCCGCTGCGGCCATGTGGACGGCAAGCAGGTGCTGCCGCTGGGGGAGTATCTGGAGAAGCTCCAGATGGTGCTGGACTCCCGGCGCGACCTGGTGGTGGTGGCCCGTACCGACGCCACCGAGGAGGCGGAGATCCTGCGCCGGGCCAAGGCGCTGGCGGCCACCGACGCGGATGTGGTGCTGGTGGACGGGGTGCGCAGCGTGGACTGGATCCGCAAGGTGCGCGATGTCATCGGCGACAAGCCGCTGTTGTTCAACCAGATCGCGGGCGGCAAGTCCCCCCGGCTGTCGCTGCCGGAGCTCTCGGAGCTCGGTGTGGATGTGGCCATCTACAGCACTCCTTGCCTGTTCGCCGCCCAGACGGCGATGGACGCGGCGCTGGCCCGGCTCAAACAGGACGAGGGCCGGCTGCCGGAGTTCACCTCCGCCAGTGTGGGCGTGGCCGAGTGCCTGGCCCTGCTGGAGAAGAACATCAGCCGCCACCACGGCCGGGACCGGGTGCCCATCGGGTAGGCGGCTCGGGCAGGGGGCGGCCTCAGATCCGCCCCCCGGTCAGCAGCCGCCGCAGCCGGTCCAGTTTGGGATAGCGCTCGCGCAATTCCCTTGAACGCCGGTCCAGTTCCTCCCACAGCCGCGCGGAGCGCTGCTCCACGTCGAGTTCGGCCAGCACCCGGTCCATCTCGGCCAGCAGTGCTCCCTGCAACTGCCACTGTTCCGAGTCTTCCCGGACCCGGGACAGCAGCAGCGCGGCGGCGTGCTCCCGGCTGGTCCGGGCCGCGGCCAGGTCCTCGGCCAGCCGGTTCTCCGCCGCCTCGGCATTCGCACTGACCTGGGTGGTGATCAGCACCGCGAAGCTCTCCACCGCACGGGCCAGATGGCCCAGGACGTCCTTCAGGGCGTCCGCCACATCGGGCGGGAAGAGCGGTTCGTCGGGCCGTTCCTTGGCCAGGTCGGTCAGGGTGCGGCTCATCACCCGCAGCACCACGGCGGAGATCTCCAGCGCGTCCAGGCCGGTACGCAGCACGATCCGGGACAGCAGCCCCTCCTTGACCCGGGGGTTGAACCGCAGGCTGTCCTCGGCCTGCCGCAGCGAGGCGTCCACCTGGGCCACATCATGGTCCAGGCGCCGGGCCTCGTGCAGCCGGGCGGCGGCCTCCTCCACCGGGATGTGCCGTCCCACGGCCGTGGCCATATGCTCCAGCAGCCGGCGCATCCGGCGGGCCATCTCCTCGATGGCCTGGCCGGCGGGCTCCACCCAGACCGGCGGCACCAGCAGCACATTGAACAGCAGGCCCACTCCGGCGCCGATCAGCGTCTCCAGCACCCGGTCCCAGGCGGTCTCCGCCACCCGGGTGACGCCCAGCACCAGCATGGCGCTGATGGCCACCTCGGGGACGAATTCATCCACCCGGACGAAGTGCCCGATCACCAGCGAGGCGAAGATGATCAGGCCCAGGCTCCACCAGGTCAGGCCCACCAGGACGCTGAAGCCAATGGCGATCAGGACTCCGGCCACCACCGAGTTCACCCGGCGGATGCCGGTGGTGAGGGTGGAGTAGAGGGTCACCTGGACGACCAGCAGTGCGGTCAGCGGGGCGGTCAGCGGGGCCGGTTCCCGGCTGAGGTTCAGGGCCACCACATAGGAGATCACCGCCGCCGCGGTGGAGCGCACCGTCTGCGCCACCACCGGTTCTCTGCCACGGCGTGCCAGGTCGGTCAGGGGTTTGACGATCTCGACCACGCCACTCGTGTTCCCGATCAAGACCTGAGCTAACGGATCACTTGGCCGGGTCCCTTCGGGGCCGCCACCGCCCCGCTACCGCACGGCCAGCGGGGCGGTGGCCGCGACCACCAGGGCCAGGGTGGTCACCAAGGTGGCCAGCAGCGCGATCAGCCGCCGCTGCCCCCGCA
Organism: Streptomyces orinoci; assembly: GCF_003121295.1. Taxonomy (GTDB): domain Bacteria; phylum Actinomycetota; class Actinomycetes; order Streptomycetales; family Streptomycetaceae; genus Streptomyces; species Streptomyces orinoci. Next base: position 29,497 of record NZ_PHNC01000014.1, on the reverse strand, counting down.
GCCGGGCCCGCCGGTCCGCCTCCCGGCGGCGGCGAGCGCTCTGCGCCCGTGCCCCGGCGGCCAGAAAGTCCCGCTCGGCCGCCGTCAGCCGGTCGTCCGGCGGACCCGGCCGCCGGGCCTCGGCCAGCCGCCGCCCCCGGTAGAGCAGCGCGGGGTCGCGCCCGGCGGCCCGCCAGGCGGCGGCCGCCTCAGTCAGGGCCTGCCTGCGGCGCAGGCCCTCGGGGTCCTCGGCGGTCCACCTGGCCAGCCGGGGCCAGGCGTGCTGGGCCGCGCCATGCGCCAGGGCGACCCGGTCCCCGTCCAGGGTCAGCACCCGGGCGGCGGCGAGGTGTTCGAGCACGGCCGCGGTGCCGGGGTCGTCGTCCAGGGTGCCGCGCGGCACCGGGCGCGGTACCCCGCCCGGACCGCCGGGATCGACCAGGCGCAGCAGCACCTGCCGGGCGCGTTCCCGCCCGGCGCCGGGCAGGGCGGTGAAGGCGCTCTCGGCGGCCTCCGCCAGGGTCCGCTCGATGCCGCCGGTCTCCCGGAACCGGGCCAGGGTCAGCAGGGTGCCGGTGCGGGCGCGCCAGGTGGCCAGCAGGGCGCGGGAGAGCAGGGGCAGCGCCCCGGGCTGTCCGGCGGCCCCGGCGATCAGCACCGCGAGCAGCCGGTCCTCCACGGTGCAGTCGGCGCGGGCGGCGGGTTCCACGATGGCCCGGTGGAGTTCCTCGGGGGTCATCGGTGCCATGGTCAGCGGTTGGGCCAGCAGGGGGTGGCCGGTGAAGTACGGGAGGGCGTCGGAGCGTACCGCCAGCAGCAGGCGGCAGGGCGCGGTGCCGGGGCGGGCGGCCTGCCAGAGGGCGTCGAGGAACCGCCGGGCTTCGGCGGGGTGCGGGCAGTGGGTGCGCAGTTGTTCCAGCTGGTCCACCACCAGCAGCGGCCGGGGTCCGCCGGGGGGCCGTTCGCGGGCGAGGTGTGCCAGGCAGCGGGTGAGGGTGCGCCCGGGTTGGGGGCCGGGGGTGCAGCTCAGTACGGCCGGTGCGGGGTCGGCGGCCCGCAGCCGGGCCAGCGGGCCCGCGTTGAGCAGGGAGGTCTTGCCGCAGCCGGAGGGGCCGGTCACCACGGCCACCCGCTCGGCGCGCAGGCGTCCGCAGACCTCCTCCACCAGGCGTTCCCGGCCGAAGTAGCGGCCGGAGTCGGTGACTTGGTAGGGGGCGGCGCCCGGGTAGGGCGGGTGGTGGCTGCCGCCGGGGCCGGTCAGGGAGGCGGCCACCGTGTGCCAGCGGGCCTCCCACTCCTTGACATCGCCGCCGCAGGCGCGGACATAGGCGCTGGTCACCGCGAGGGTGGGCAGTTTACGGCCGCCGGCGGCCACGGAGAGGCTGGCGGCCGAGGAGTGGGCGCGCAGGGCGAGTTGGCGGTAGGTGGGGCTCCCGGCCCGCTGCCGCAGCAGCCGCAGATCGGCGGCGAATCTCAGCAGGGGGGCGTCCCCCTCGTCCAATGGCCGCTCTCTTCGTGGCACTTGACCCGCCTTCCTCCCCGTGGCAATGGGCGGATCAGCACGCTATCCACTGCGGAACGGTCAACAGCACCATAAATTCCGTCGTTTCAGCGAAGAACACCGTGAGATATGACCATCAAGACCGTTCATTTTCGATTGTTCGGCGTTGGTTGCAGTTGGTTGTTCGAGCCGCAGGCACCGGTCCCGAACAACGCGGTTGCGGTAGGCATGGAACGGCGGGGGGCCGATCAACGGACGGCACCCGCTGTCTTGCCCATGTGCCGCACCCGGTCGGAGAACAGCAATGAAGTACACGCGGTACTGCCGGTCCCTGTTATCCACTCCCGCCACCGCCGTCGGCCGGTACCTCGCCGGTCACCGGTCCGGGGCGGACATTGCCATGGTCGATCTGGAGGACTCCGTTCCGCCGGCGCGGAAGGAGGAGGCCAGACAGCGGGCCGAAGCCTTCTTCTCCGCGCCCTCGGCCCGGGGGGTGCGCTGTGCGGTGCGGATCAACGCCGTCAGCCAGGCGGAGGGGCTGCGGGATCTGCTGGCCCTGCGCGGCTATCCGGTCAAACCGGATGTGGTGCTGGTGCCCATGGTGGAGTCCCGGCGCGATATCGAGATCGTGGAGGAGGTGCTCCGCCCCTCCTGCCCGGACACCGAGTTCTTCGCGGTGCTGGAGACCCCGCGCGGCCTCCAGGACGCGCCCGCCATCGCCACCGCCTCGCCCCGGCTGCGCGCCCTGGTCTTCGGCTCGGCGGACTATGTGCTGGCCACCGGCGCCCGGCTGTCCTGGGAGACGCTGTCCTACGCCCGGTCCCGGCTGGTCAACAGCGCTCGCGCGGCGGGCATCGAGGTGATGGACTCGCCGCTGTTCGAGGTCTTCGACGAAGGCGCCCTGGCCTGCGAGGCCGCGCTCGCCAAGGACCTGGGATTCAGCGGGAAGATCGCGGTCCACCCGCGCCAAGTCCCGGTGATCAACCGGGCGTTCTCCCCCGACGACCACACCCTGGCCCGGGCCCGGAAGATCGTCGAGGCGGGCCGGCGCAACGGCCGGGACATCACCGTGGTGGACGGCGCCATGGTCGGCATGCCGTTCTTCGAGGCGTCCCGGAAGCTCGTCGAGGAATTCGGCGAGGAGCCGGACGAGTGCCATCCGCAAACCGGATGCCGTCCGCAGACCGAGTGCCGTCCGCAGACCGTGCACTCCAGCCCCGCATCGCAGGAGAGGGAATGATGGCCGGAAATCCCCCACTTGACATCGCAGGTCCGCACCACTACCGCAATAGCGCCACCATGCTCCGGGCCGCGGACCCCGCCTGGCAGGGCGCCGCCCAGGCCGGACTGATCGGCATCCGGGCGGACACCCCGGACGCCAACAACCGGCTGGTGGACCCGGACAGCGGCCATGAGTTCGTCAATATGTGCTCCTGCGCCTATCTGGGCCTCAACCACCACCCGGCGATCATCCAGGGTGCCATTGACGCGCTCCAGGAAGCCCGGGCCACCTGGCTGGTGGTGGCCACCACCCGGATCCGCCACCGGCTGCTGGCCCGGCTGGAGGAGGAACTGGGCGAGCTCTTCGGCGCCCATGTGCTGCCCGGCGCCTCCTGTACCGCGCTGACCGCCGGCATCCTGCCGCTGATCGCCTCCGGGCACCTGGGCGACGGCGAGCCCAGGGTGATGGTCTTCGACCGCTTCTGCCACTTCTGTATGTCCTATGTCAAACCCATCTGCGCCGATGAGTCCCTGGTGCTCACCTGCGGCCACAATGACCTGGACCAGCTGGAGGACATCTGCCGCCGCTATCCCAGGGTCACCTATGTCGCCGACGGTGCCTACTCCATGGGCGGCGCCGCGGCCCTGGACGGACTGCGCGAACTCCAGGACCGCTACGGCCTGTTCCTCTACATCGACGACTCCCACTCGCTGTCCATCATGGGCGAGCGGGGCCAGGGCTTTGTCCGGTCCCGGCTGGAGTCCAACGAGCTGACGGTGATCGTCTCCAGTCTGGGCAAGGGTTTCGGCACCGGCGGCGGGATCGCCATGCTGGGCAGCCGGGCCCTGTTCGAGTTCCTGCACCGCCATGCCGGACCGGTGGGCTGGTCACAGAACATGTCCCTGCCGCTGGTGGGTGCCTCGCTGGCCAGTGCCGCCCTGCACCGCTCCGGCGAACTGGCCGTACTCCAGCAGCGGTTGCGGGAGAACATCGAGCACTTCGACCGCAGCTACCCCACCGTCTTCGCGGGCAACGGACTGCCGGTACGGCGCATCACGGTGGGCGAACCCCAGGCGGCGGTCAAGCTCTCCGAGGAGATGTACCGGCGCGGCTTCTACTGCTCCGCCGTCTTCTTCCCCATCGTCCCCAAGGGCGAGGCCGGGCTGCGCATCATGATCCGCTCCGACCTCCCCCGGGAGAAGCTCGACGAGTTCATCGGTCATATCCGCGAACTCACCCCCTGCTGAAGCCAGTTGACCGCTGAATCCAGTCGAGAGGAGACGACGTGCCGCCCAGCGGCTATGAACGCATCGGGCCCCAGCGGTTCCGCGAAGTGGTCGGTTTCCACTACGAGGACTTCACCGTCGGCGAGGTGATCGAGCACCGCCCCGGACGGACCGTCACCGAGATGGACAACGTGCTGATGAGCATGCTGTCCATGAACGACGCCCCGCTGCACATCGACCACGCCTACTGCGAGAGCACCCCCTGGGGCCGCCCGCTGGTGTCCAGCCTGGTGACCCTGAGCATCGTCGGCGGCATGACCGCCCGCAGCACCAGCGGCCGGACCCTGGCCAACCTCGGCTGGGGCAACATCCGGCTGCCGCACCCGGTGTTCGTCGGTGACACCCTCTATTCGGAGACCGAGATCCTCGGCAAACGCCCCTCCAGGAGCAGGCCGGGCGAGGGCATCGTCTCCTGCCGGACCACCGGCACCACCGCCAAGGGCGATGTGGTGATCGTCTTCGAACGGAGCTTCCTGGTGCCCTGCCGCGACCGTCCCGGCGCGGAACCCGCCGGGCGGAAGGGGAGCGAATGACGACCCTGCTCATCGGCAACACCCGTACCCGGGAGATGGTGGGCGACCCGGCGGTTCCTTCACCCGCCGAGCGCCGGGCCGCCGCCTGCGCCGCCCACCGTCTGCTGTGGTGGGCCCGGGACGGTGATGTACTGGTGCTGCCCACCGCGCCGGGCGAGGATTTCACCGAATACGTCACCGCCCGTACCGGCACCCGGCGCGCCACCCTCACCATGCTGGTCCCCCCGCCGGGCCGCCATGGCGCGGGCATCCTCTCCCCGGACCGGCTGGCCGGGCCCGGCTTCCGGGCCGCGCTGCACCGTACCCTGGCCGGGCGGGTGGTGCGGCGGGTGCTGCCGGTGTGCGCGGAACCGGCGGTGGCCCGGCTCGCCCAGGACCTGGGTTGCGCGGCGGCGCTGCCCGGCCATGCCTTCCACGCCCAGGGCGGTGCCGCCCTGGTCAACAGCAAGGCCGCCTTCCGGGCCATCGCCGCGGGCACCGGCATCCCCCTCGCCCCCGGCACGGTGGCGAACACCGAGGCCGAGGCGGTGGCGGCTGTCACGGCGCTGCTCGGCGAGGGCCACTGCGCCATGCTCAAAAGGGAGTTCGCGGCCGGCGGGCAGGGCAATCTCATCGTCGCTCCGCGCCCCGGCATCCGGCCGCTGGGCGCGAGCGAGGTCCTGGTGCTGCCCACCGGCCCGGACATCGAGGCCCTGCTCGGCGAGCGGTGGCCCGTACTCTCCAACGGCCACCGCAATCGCCTGGTCGTCGAGCGCTACCACCCCGAATCCACCGCCGTCTACGCCGAGTTCGACATCGGATCCAAGGCCATCTCCCTGCTGGGCACCGGCGAGATGCTGATGGACCCCACCGTCACCGGGGAAATCACCCCGGCCCTGGTGCTCACCCCGCCCCAGCACCGCCAACTGGTGGCCGACGCCCGGCGGTTGTGCGCCGTCTACCAGGCGATGGGCTACCGGGGCAATATCAGCCCGGACGCCATCCGCACCCCCGCCGGAGAGCTGCTCTTCACCGAGGCCAATGGCCGGCTCACCGGCTCCACCCATCTGCACACCGTCATCGGCACCCGGCTGCTGGGCCGGGGCGCCCACGGCCGGCGGGTCCTCGCCGAGGACGGCGGCCTGCCCGCACCCTCCTTCCGCGCCGCCCGGGACCGCCTGACCGCGGCCGGTCTGGACTTTGACCCGGCCACCGGCACCGGCACCCTGCTGACCGGCGACCACACCCCGGCCAATGGCACGGTCACCCACTGTGTGATCGCCGAGGACCCGGACACCGCCCGGGACATCCAGCGCACCCTGGCCGCGCTGGCCACCGGGGTACGGACCTGACCCGCGCCAACGGATCCGTCACCCAACTCCCCATCCGCGACAGGTGAAAGGCTCCCATGCGCCTCAACAGCTATGACGGCTGGTCCCCGCTGCGTGAAGTGATCCTGGGATCGGCGGAGAACTACTCCTGCCATGAACGCGAGCTCTCCTTCGACCTGTTCTTCCACCCCGAGATGCCCTACGACCAGATGTACTACCCGCGCCATCTGCCACCGGGCCAGGACGGCGCCAAGGGCCGCAGCCCCATCAAACGGCGCTACCTCGAGGAACTCAACGAGGACGTCGAGCAGATGGCCGAGATCCTCACCTCCCTGGGCATCACCGTGCACCGGCCCGCCCGCCTGGACCCGGGCACCCGGGAGGTCCGTACCCCCACCTTCACCGCGGGAGTGATCCCCGCCCTCAATGTCCGCGACAACTGCATCATCTTCGGCGACGAGATCATCGAGACCGCGCCCCAGGTGCGCGCCCGCTACTTCGAGACCCAGTTCCTCAAACCGGTCTTCGCCGAGTACTTCCGGCGCGGCGCCCGCTGGAGCGTGATGCCCCGGCCGCTGATGACCGACGCCTCCTTCGACATCTCCCGGATCACCGAGGACAGCCCGCCCGGCGAACTGCTGGAACCCATCGTCGATCCCCGGCCCTCGCCCTATGACGTGGGGCTGGAGATGATGATCGACGGTGCCCAGTGCCTGAGGCTGGGCCGGGACGTCCTGGTCAACGTCTCCACCGCCAACCACGCCCTGGGCTATGAGTGGCTGGAGCGCCATCTGGCCGGACGGCTGCGTCTGCACCGCCTGGACGCCCTGGCCACCGACCATCTGGACAGCACCGTACTGGCGCTGCGCCCCGGGCTGCTGCTGGTGCGCTCCCCGCAGATCGCCGACCGGCTGCCCAAGCGGCTCCAGAGCTGGGACATGATCTTCCCGCCGGAGCCCCGGGACAACCAGTTCCCCGTCTATGACGACGATGACCTGGTGCTCACCAGCCGCTATATCGACCTCAATGTGCTGTCCGTCTCCCCGGACACCGTACTGGTCAACTCCGCCTGCCCGGAGCTGATGCAGGCCCTGGAGCGCCACCGGCTGACCGTGGTGCCGGTCCGCCACCGGCACCGCCGGCTCTTCGGCGGCGGACTGCACTGCTTCACCCTGGACACCGTGCGCGAGGGGTCCGCGCCCGAGGACTACCTGGGAGGCTGAGCCGGATGCGAGCCGTGGTGATGGACCGCTTCGGCGGCCCCGAGGTGCTGCGGGTCCGGGACATCCCCGAACCCGTCCCCGGCGAGGGCGAGTTCCTGGTGGATGTCACCCTGGCCGGCGTCAACTACGCGGATCTCCATGTGCGGCAAGGCAGTTACCGGCCGCCCGCGCTGCCCGCGGTGCCCGGCGCCGAGGTGGTCGGCCGCCGCCGGGGCGACGGGCGGCGGGTGGCCGCGCTGCTGCGCACCGGCGGCGGCTACGCCCAGGTGGCCGCGGTCCGGGCCGCCTACAGCGTGGAGCTGCCGGAGGACATCGACGACCGCACCGCGGCCGCCCTGCTGGAACAGGGCTGCACCGCCCATGCGGCCCTGGTCACGGTGGGCCGGCTGGCACCGGGCGAGAGTGTGGCGGTGTCCGCCGCGGCGGGCGGGGTGGGGCATCTGGCGGTCCAACTCGCCCTCGCCCTGGGCGCGTCCACCGTGGTCGGCATCGCCTCCACCGAGGAGAAACGGGAGTTGGTGCGCAAGGCCGGAGCCCGGCACGCCATCGCCTCCCCCGAGGAGGTGACCCGGGTGGTGCCCGGCGGCGTCGGCCTCTACCTGGACTCGCTGGGCGGGCCCGGTCTGCGGCCGGTGCTGGCGGCCCTGGCGCCCTTCGGACGGCTGGTCTACTACGGGCACCGGGGCCAGGAACCCACCACTCCCGCCCTGGCGGAGCTGACCGAGCGGTCCCTGGGGCTGCACGCGCTGTGGATGCAGCAAGTGGTCGATGACCGGGCGGTGTTCACCGCCACCGTGGAGCGGCTCTTCGCCCTGGTACGGGACGGGCGGCTCGCCCCGCACCTGGACCGGGTAGCTCCGCTGTCCGAGGCCGCGGCGGTGCACCGCGCCATGGCCGGACGCCGCACCAAGGGCAAAGTGCTTCTGGAACCGGGGACTTGACCCTGTCACCCGCAATCCCCGCCGCCCCGGCGGGGATTGTGCAACACCCGGGCAGTGGATAGGGTCCCCTCGGGTCTGTGGATCAGACCGGTGCTGTCTCGTGGTGTAGGTGGGGAAGTGTCTGTGGTCACGGGTAAGATAATTCGCTTCGATGAGTTCCGCGGTTATGGGTTCGTCGCGCCGGACACCGGTGGCGAGGATGTCTTTATGCACGTCAACGACGTGGACGCGGACAAGCGCCTGATTGTGCCGGGCGCTCTGGTGGAGTTCCTGGTGGAGGAGGGCGACCGGGGGCTCAAGGCCTCCCAGGTCCGGCTGCTGGACCGGGCCGCGGCTCCGCGCTCCGTCTCCCCCCAGCCGGGCGGCTACGCCACCGGCAGCGGCGGGGAGGACGGCGACTGCGATGTCCTGTCCGCCAAGGAGTTCCTGGACGAGGTCACCGAGGCCCTGCTGGGCTCGGCGCCCGGCATGACCGCCGAGCACATCCTCCAGACCCGCCAGCGCCTGCTCCGCCTGGCCACCCACCACGGCTGGGTCGAGAGCCCGTAACGCCCATGCCCGGGCGACCCCTCGGAGGCGGGCCCGAATCCCTGACACCGGGTCTCCCGGTCGAAAGCCGTGCACGGTCATGCGAGAGTGGCCCCATAGACGATCAAGGAAGACCTGATCGGGAAAGACCAGAAAGGGGCCTGACCGTGGCGCAGGAAGTCCGTGGGGTGATCGCACCGGGCCGTGACGAGCCGGTCCGGGTGGAGACCATCGTGGTGCCGGACCCCGGACCCGGCGAGGCCGTGGTGCGGATCCAGGCGTGCGGCGTCTGTCACACCGATCTGCACTACAAGCAGGGCGGCATCAGCGATGACTTCCCCTTCCTGCTCGGCCATGAGGCCTCCGGCGTGGTGGAGGCGGTCGGCGAGGGGGTCACCGAGGTGGCGCCCGGTGACTTTGTGATCCTCAACTGGCGGGCGGTGTGCGGCCAGTGCCGGGCCTGTCTGCGCGGCCGTCCGCAGTACTGCTTCAACACCCATAACGCCCGGCAGAAGATGACGCTCACCGACGGCCGGGAGCTCTCCCCCGCCCTGGGCATCGGCGCCTTCGCGGAGAAGACCCTGGTCGCCGCCGGACAGTGCACCAAGGTCGATCCCCGGGTCTCGCCCGCCGTGGCCGGGCTGCTGGGCTGCGGGGTGATGGCGGGCATCGGTGCCGCCATCAACACCGGCGGGGTGAGCCGGGGCGACTCGGTGGCGGTGATCGGCTGCGGCGGGGTCGGCGACGCCGCCATCGCCGGGTCCCGGCTGGCCGGTGCGGCCCGGATCATCGCGGTGGACATCGACGACCGCAAGCTCGGGACCGCGCAGAAGCTGGGCGCCACCCACACCGTCAACTCCCGGGACACCGACCCGGTCGAGGCCATCCGCGAACTGACCGGCGGTTTCGGCGCCGATGTGGTCATCGAGGCGGTGGGCCGCCCGGAGACCTACCGGCAGGCCTTCTACGCCCGTGACCTGGCCGGCACCGTGGTCCTGGTCGGGGTACCCACCCCGGAGATGAAGCTGGAACTGCCGCTGCTGGATGTCTTCGGGCGCGGCGGTGCGCTGAAGTCCTCCTGGTACGGGGACTGTCTGCCCTCCCGGGACTTCCCGATGCTGATCGACCTGCATTTGCAGGGCCGGCTGGACCTGGGCTCCTTTGTCTCCGAGACCATCGAACTGACCGAGGTGGAGGCCGCGTTCGAGCGGATGCACCGCGGTGATGTGCTGCGCTCGGTGGTGGTCTTCTGATGCCGGCCGCCATTGGGCACCTGGTCACCTCGGGCACCTTCTCGCTGGACGGCGGGGTCTGGGAGGTGGACAACAATGTCTGGCTGGTCGGCGACGAGCACGAGGTGCTGGTGGTGGACGCCGCCCATGACGCCGAGGCCATCGCGGAAGCGGTGGGCGGCCGGCGAGTGGTGGCCATTGTGTGCACCCACGCCCATGACGACCATATCGACGCCGCGCCCGCACTGGCCGAACTGACCGGTGCGCCCGTGCTGTTGCACCCCGCCGATCTGCCGCTGTGGCGGCTGACCCATCCGGACCGGGGGCCGGACGGCGAGCTGTCGGACGGCCAGGTGCTGCGGGTGGCCGGCATGGAGCTGACCGTGCTGCACACCCCGGGCCATGCCCCGGGCGCCGTCTGTCTGTACGCTCCCGCGCTGGACGCGGTGTTCACCGGGGACACCCTCTTCCAGGGCGGTCCGGGCGCCACCGGACGGTCCTTCTCCGACTTCCCCACCATCATCGCCTCCATCCGGGAGCGGCTGCTGGCCCTCCCGCCGCACACCACGGTGCACACGGGGCATGGGGAGTCCACCACCATCGGCGCGGAAGCGCCGCACCTCGGGGAGTGGCTGGCCCGCGGCCACTGATCCCCCAGCGGAAAGGGAAGCCGGCGTGGAAACAAGCGAGTTGACGGAGATAACGGACCCGGCGGAGCTGCGCGCGCTGCTCGGCGAGCCGCTGCCCCGGGTGGCGCACAAGGAACGCCCGTGCCTCAGTGAGATCGACCGGCAGTGGCTGGCCCACTCGCCGTTCTGCCTGGTGGCCACCTCGGCCGCGGACGGCAGTTGCGATGTCTCCCCCAAGGGCGACCCCGCCGGGTTCACCCTGGTCCTGGACGACCGGACCATTGTGCTGCCCGAACGGCCGGGCAACCGGCGGGCGGACGGCTTCCACAATGTGCTGAGCAACCCGCATGTGGGCCTGATCTATCTGGTGCCGGGCCGTTCCGACACCCTGCGCATCAACGGCCGGGCGCGGCTGCTGAGCGACGCCCCGTTCTTCGACCGGATGACGGTCCGCGGCCACCGGCCCCGGGTCGCCCTGCTGGTGGAAGTGGAGGAGGTGTTCTACCACTGCTCCAAGGCGTTTCTGCGGTCCGAGCTGTGGCGGCAGGAGACCTGGAACCCGGAGGCGGTGCCTTCCCGGGCCCGTATCGCCCAGGCCATGGAGCGCCCGGAGGATTCGCTGGAGGAACTGGAGCGCTACTACGGCCCCGACTACGCCAGGAATCTCTACTGAGGCCGCGGCCCTTTCCCTCGCGGGGGCGGCGGCCCCCGCGAGAACCGGCTCAGGTGCCCGGCTTGCGGCCGTAGATGAAGACCGCGTCACCGGTGCGCAACCGCTGCCAGTACGCCTTGGCGTCCCTGACCCGCATATTGACGCAGCCATGGGAGCCGGGCGGCGAGTAGACGCTGCCGGCGATGGCGTGGAACGCCTCCCCGCCGTCGAAGAACTGGCTGTAGGGCATGCGGACGTCGTACAGCGTGGACATATGGTCCTTGTCGCGCAGATAGATGCGCTTCAGCCCGGTCCGGGTGACAAATCCCTTGCGGCCGGAGCGTATATGGACCGGTCCATAGGTGATCCGCTTGCCGTCCTGGATCCAGCTGATCTGCCGGGTGAGATCCACGCAGGCGATACGCCCCTTATTGGTGGGGCACTTGTGGTGGGAGTCGGTGGCGGCCTGTGCGGAACCGCCGCTCGCCAGGGCCAGCGGCACCGCCAGCCCCGCGGCCGCGAGCAGCACGGCCAGCCGCGTTCTGATCCTCTGTGTAGTCGTCACGCCGGTAAGACATCAGATGACACCGAACGGTTGTACGTGAACTGGCCGTTTTTTTCGGGACATTCGGGACAGGTATTCAGTCCTTGCCGGGCGGCTCCGGGACCGTCCGTCCCAGCCCTCGTACCAGCCCGGCGAACACCCGGGCGTCATGGACCGCGGCCCCGCCGGGATCGTTGTTGAAGTACGCGTACACCTGCGCCCCGTCCGGCCAGGCATCGGCGATCCGCCCCGCCCAACTGGCCAGCGCCGTACGGCCGTAGCGCGGCCAGGGCCGGGCCCGGCCGGCGTGGAAGCGCAGATAGCCCCAGGGCGCCGTCCGCCACAGCGGGGTCACCGGGCGCGAGCCATGGTCCGCCCAGCACAGCGCCGCGCCCCGGTGCTCCAGCACCTGCCGCACCTCCCGGGTCCACCAGGACTCGTGCCGTGGCTCCACCGCCACCCGGATCCCGGCCGGGAAGCAGGCCAGCGCGGTGTCCAGCAGCCCGGGCGAGACCTTGAGGGTGGGCGGCAGCTGGAGCAGCACCGGCCCCAGCCGCTCCCCCAGCCCGGCCGCGTGCCGCAGCAGCCGCTCCACCGGTTCCTCCGGCTCCCGCAGCCGCTTGATATGGGTCAGGAAGCGGCTGGCCTTGACCGCCATCACAAACCCGGGCGGAGTGCGCTCGCGCCAGGCGGCGAAGGTCTCCGGCGAGGGCAGCCGGTAGAAGGCGTTGTTGTTCTCCAGGGTCACAAAGTGCCGGGCGTACTCCTCCAGCCACAGCCGCTGCGGGCAGCCCTCGGGGTAGAGGACGCCACGCCAGTCCGGGTACTGCCATCCGGAGGTTCCGATGAGTACGGGCATGGGACGATCCCTGCCCCGAGAACCGGAGAGGCTCATCATGACCGACCCGAACTGCGCCTTCTGCGCGATCGTGACCGGTGCCGCCCCGGCCCATCTGGTGTTCGAGGACAACACCGCGGTGGCCTTCCTGGACGCCCGCCCGCTGTTTCCCGGGCATGTGCTGGTGGTGCCCCGGCGGCACACCGCCACCCTCACCGATCTGCCCGCCGCCCAGGTCGGCCCGTTCTTCGAACGGATCCGGCGGATCACCGGGGCGGTGGAGCGCGGCATGGCCGCCGCGGGCAGCTTGGTGGCCGCCAACAACCGGGTCAGCCAGTCGGTGCCCCATCTGCATGTGCATGTGGTGCCCCGCAATCCCCGGGACGGGCTGCGCGGCTTCTTCTGGCCGCGCGGCCGCTATGCCTCCGAGGAGGAGGCCGGGCAGGTGGCGGGGCGGGTACGGGCCGCCCTCAACGGGGACGGAGGCTGAACTTGGCCCGTCGCCGCGGCGGCCGAATACTGGAAGGGCGGGGAGGTGCATCATGCGATTCGACGACAGAGCGGATGCGGGCCGCCGCCTCGCCCAGCGGGTGACGCACCTGCGCGGAGAACATCCGGTGGTGCTGGGCCTGCCACGCGGCGGCGTGCCGGTGGCCTATGAGGTGGCCCGGGAGCTGGACGCCCCACTGGATGTGATCATCGTCCGCAAGCTGGGCGTGCCCTACCACCGTGAGCTGGGCTTCGGCGCCCTCGGTGAGGGCGGCGTACGGGTGGTGCGCGATGACATCATGCGGATGAGCCGGGTGAACGAGCACGACCTGGCCGAGGTCCAGCGCGGCGAGGAGGCCCAGCTGCGGCGGCAGGCCGAACGGTTCCGCGGCGGACGGCCCCGGCTGTCCCTTGAGGGCCGCACCGCGGTGGTGGTGGATGACGGGGTGGCCACCGGATCCACCGCCTCCGCGGCCTGCCGGGTGGCCCGGGCGCAGGGCGCCGCCCGGGTGGTGCTGGCGGTGCCGGTGGCCTCGCCGGACGCGGCCGAGGAGCTGCGGCACGAGGTGGACGAGCTGATCTGCCTGTCCACCCCGGCGCTGTTCTCGGCGGTCGGCGAGTGGTACCGGGACTTCTCCCAGACCGAGGACGAGGAGGTCGTCGAGTTGCTCCGGCGCAATGCCGGTGGCACCGCGCCCGCCACCCATATCCACTCCACCGCCCCGGTGGAGGTGGCGGTGGACGACCGTACGGTGGCCCTGCGGGGCGAGCTGACCATGCCCGCCGGTGCCGTCGGGGTGGTGGCCTTCGCCCATGGCAGCGGGAGCAGCCGGCACAGTCCGCGCAACCGCGCGGTGGCCGAGGCGCTCAACCACGCCGGGCTGGGCACCCTGCTGTTCGATCTGCTCACTCCGGCGGAGGCCGCGGACCGGGCGAATGTCTTCGCCGTGGAGCCGCTGGCCCGCCGGCTGGCCGAGGTGACCGTCTGGCTGCGCAAGGAGGCCGTGCCCGTCTGCTACTTCGGCGCCAGCACGGGTGCCGCGGCCGCGCTGTGGGCCGCCGCGGAGACGCACACCGGCGAAATCGCGGCCGTGGTCTCCCGGGGCGGGCGCCCCGACCTGGCCATGGACCGGCTCCCGGATGTCGGCTCGCCCACCCTGCTGATCGTCGGCGGACAGGACGAGACGGTGCTGGACCTCAACCGGCAGGCGGCGGCGCGCCTGCGCTGCGAGCACCGGCTGGAGGTCGTGCCGGGGGCCACGCATCTGTTTGAGGAGCCGGGTGCGCTGGAGGCGGTCTCCGGGCTCGCCCGGGACTGGTTCCTCGGCCATCTGCTGCCCGCGGCGGCGGCTGCCTAGGTTTTGCGCGCCCGTCGTCCCGCACCGCTGACCGGGGCGCCCGGCAAAGGATCAAGGGCCGGGCTGTTAACGGGCTCCGCGAGGGGGAACTCAAGCGGCATGGAGCGAGCACACGCCCTGGTCAACCGGCGACGGGTGGTGGTGGCCGCGGCCGCGCTGGCGCCCCTGCTGGCCCCGGTGCCGGCCGGCGGCGTAGCCGCCCGGGCCCGGGCCCCGGTCACCCGAGGACGTCCCCTGAACTGCCCGGACCCGGTCCGGCCGGTGTCCACCACCGCCGAGCACTGGGACGAGGTCACCGACACCCTGGCCCGGGACGGGCAGATGCTGCGCGGGCTCTACTTCCATGTGCCCTTTCCGCGCGATGACTTGCGGGTGTGCTGCCGTGGGGTCAGGGTCAGCCCGGCGTTGGCGCTGGGGTCGCATGTGTCCTTTGTCCACTACGAGGACGGCAGCACCCTGGTGATGGGCGATCTGGTGGCCACCGAGGGCGAGTTGCCGAAACTGACCGACGCCCTGCGGGCCGAGGGATTCACCCAGACCGCCATCCATAAGCATCTGCCCGCCCACTCCCCCGAGGTCTGGTGGACCCACGCCCACGCCCATGGGGACGACCCGGCCGCCCTGGCCCGCGGACTGCGCACCGCCCTCAGGCATACCGCCACTCCGCCGCCGGGCGCCGCTCATGCAGCGGAGAGCGTTGACCTGGACACCGACGGGATAGCGGAGGCCCTGGGCACCAAGGGGGTCAGCAGTGGCGGGGTCCACAGCTGCACCTTCAACCGGCGGGAGACCATCACCGACATGGGCCGCGAGCTGCCTCCGGGGCTGGGGGCCACCACGGCCCTCAACTTCCAGCCGCTGGGCGGCGGAAGGGCCGCGCTCAGCGGCGACTTCGCGATGACCGCCGAGGAGGTGCCGGACGCCCTGGCGGCGCTGCGCCGGGGCGGAATCGAGCTGGTGGAGCTGCACAACCATGGTCTGACGGACCAACCCCGGCTGTTCTTCACCCACTTCTGGGCGGTGGACGACGCCGTCAAGCTGGCCCGCGCCCTGCGGCCGGCGCTGGACACCACCAATGTGGAGCCGTCCGTCCCCTGAGGTCGTCTCGCCAACCACGCAGCGGAACTCCGGGAATACGCGAGGGGACTGCGGCTGACCAAATGGGCGGCCACCACTTTCCGCCTTATTCCGCTTTCCCGTTCCGGGCATCGGCCGCCCTCGCCCGGACCGGCGCCGCTCCCCCGGCCCCGGCGGAGGCCGAATGACACCGGCCGCCGGCCATGGCACGGACCGGCGGCCGGGTGTCACAGGAGAGGGCCGGGGCCCCTTTTCCGGGGTCCCGGCCCTTTGCCGTACGGCCCTTGCGGCCTCAGTAACGGCCCTCAGTCCCGAAAGGCGTCCTTGGCCTTCTCCTTGGCGCCGCGCAGATCACCCTTGGCCTTCTCGCCCCGGCCCTCTGCGGTCTTGCGCTCATTGCCCACGGCCCGGCCCGCGGCGTGCTTGACCGCGCCCTTGGCCTGCTCCGCCTTCGCCTTGGCCTTCTCACCGGCACTCATCGTCACTTGCTCCTCTCGACGGCTGTCGTGTTACGGCCGCTCTTCGGGTGCCCCCCTGCTTCACCTCCAAACAACTAAGTCCGCGGGAATAAACGGGAATTCACCGGGCAAGCGACTGGACAGGAGGTTGACTGACATGGGTCCACTGCTTCTCGTTCTGCTTCTCGCTCTGATCCTTTTCGGCGCCGGATTCGCCGTGAAGCTCCTGTGGTGGGTGGCCGTGGCCGTGCTGGTGATCTGGCTGCTGGGCTTCCTGGTCCGTATGACAGGGGCGGACGGCGGACGCGGCCGCTGGTATAGGTGGTGACGGCCGGACAAACGACTGTTTCCCATTACCCGGGCCTGGCCGGATCCATCGGATTCCGGCCGGGCCCGCACCATTGAGAGAGGACGTTCCCATGTTCTTCCTGGTTCTGGCCCTCTTTCTGCTCGGCGTCTTCTCCGGGACCGCGGCGCATCTCCCGGCCTCGCTGACCCTGCTGTGTGCCGCGGGCGTCGGCCTCTGGCTGCTGCTGTTCGCGGTGCGGGAGCGTCACACCCGTCAGCGGAACCGGTAAGGAGGAGACCAGCCATGCGTTCCTTCACACAAACCCGCTACCGCGACGCGGACTTCATGGCCGTCATCTCGTTTGTGATGGGGCTGATCGGGCTGGTGGTGGGCAATCTGGTGTTCGGCCCGGCGGCCCTGATACTGGGCACCGTGGCCCTGTCCAAGGGCACAACACGCAGCTTCCGGGCGGTACTTGGGATTGTGCTGGGCGCCGCCGACCTGCTGCTGCTCACCGCACTGGCCGCCGCCCAGCACACCGCCAGCTGGCACCTGTGACCGGACAACGGCCGAAAACCCCCGCCGGTGCGGATTGTCCACCGGGATGCCGGGCAGAAGCCGCATCACGGGGAACCGCAGCGAAGGAGGTCATCATAGTGGCCAGCGCCAAGGTCGACCGCGGCACCACCGAACTGCCGCGCATCGAGGATCCCGGCAGTGTCAGCCCGCAGGACGCCCGCGCTTTGACCAAGCTCTTCCTGGACCGGCTCACGGTTCTCGAGGAGGGCACGCGTGAGTACCAGTACGTCCGCAACACCCTCATCGAGATGAACCTCTCCCTGGTGCGCTTTGTGGCCGGCCGGTTCCGCGGCCGGTCCGAACAGATGGAGGACATCGTCCAGGTCGGCACCATCGGGCTCATCAAGTCCATCGACCGCTTCGACCTCACCCGCGAGGTCGAATTCACCACCTTCGCCATCCCCTACATCACCGGGGAGATCAAGCGGTTCTTCCGGGACACCAGCTGGGCCGTCCATGTGCCGCGCCGGCTGCAGGAGTTGCGGGTCGAACTGGCCAAGGCCAATGACGAGCTGGCCGGCCGGCTGGGGCGGGCACCCACCGTCCGGGAGCTGGCCGGGGTGCTGGACCTCTCCGAGGAGGAGGTCCTGGAGGCCCAGATCGCCTGCAACGGCTACACCGCCTGCTCCATCGACGCGCCCGCGGACGACACCCCGCGCACCCATGACAGCACCCGGCCCTGGGCCGACCGGATCGGCACCATGGACGACGGCCTGGAGAAGGTGGAGAACCTGCATGTCCTGCAGCATCTGATGGGTGAACTGGACGAGCGGGAGAAGAAGCTGCTGCGGCTGCGGTTCGGCGCGGAGATGACACAGACCGAGATCGGGGCGGAGCTGGGCGTCTCCCAGATGCATGTCTCCCGCCTGCTCAGCCGGACCCTGGGGCGGCTGCGCCAGGGGCTGCTGGCCCAGTCCTGACGCCAGGGACCAGCCCTGACGCCGGGACCGTCCCGGCCCCAGGACCCGGAGCTCCAGGCGCCCTCCGGGTCCTGGGGCCGTCCCGGCCCGGCCGTCACCCCTGCCCCACCCGGAACTCCGCGGCCTTGTCGTGGTCAAAGCGCATCCCATGCCCCGGCTCCTCCGTGGCCCCCGGCCGTAGCACCCCGCCGGCCGGGTCCAGCGCCCCGCTGAAGTAGGCGGACTCGATCCGCACATGGTCGTGGAACCACTCCAGGTGCCGGAGGTTGGGCACACAGGCGGCCATATGGGCATGGGCGTGCGGGGCACAGTGGCCGGAGATCTCCAGGCCATGGGCATGGGCCACCGCGGCCGCCCGCAGCCAGCCGGTCACTCCCCCGCACCGGGTGGCGTCCGCCTGAAGGCAGTCCACCACCGGCGCCAGCCGCGCGAAGTAGGCCAGGTCATAGCCGTACTCCCCGGCGGCCACATCGCAGGCGCAGTTGTCGCGCACCACCCGCAGCCCCTCCAGGTCGTCGGAGGACACCGGCTCCTCGAACCACCGCACCCCCAGCTCGGCGAGCACCTCCCCGACCCGGACCGCCTGCTTGCGCGAATAGGCGCCGTTGGCGTCCACATACAGTGCCACCTCCGGCCCGATGGTCTCCCGGGCGTGCCGCACCCGGTCCAGGTCGCGGGAGACCGCCCGTCCCCAGGACTCGCCAATCTTGATCTTGACGCGGGGGATGCCGTGTCCCCTGGTCCAGCCGGTGAGCTGGGCTGCCATCCGGGTGTCGTGATAGGTGGTGAAGCCGCCCGACCCATAGACCGGCACCTCCTCGGTGACCGCCCCGATCAGCCGCACCAGGGGCAGTCGCAGCAGCCGGGCCTTGAGGTCCCACAGCGCGATGTCCACCGCCGACAGGGCGCAGCCCATCAGCCCCGGTCGCCCGGCGTTGCGGACCGCCCGGGCCATCGCCTCGTTCGCCCCGGGGACATCCAGCACCTCGCGTCCGGTGACCACCTTGGCCAGCATGCCGTTGACCGCCGCGGCCGCCTCGGCCGGGGCATAGGTCCAGCCCAGGCCGGTGGCGTCGGCGCAGCGGGCCTCGGCCACCACCAGGGTGGTGGCGTCCCAGGCGAGGGTGCCGTCGGCCTCCGGGGCGTCGGTGGGAATGCGGTAGGCGGTCGCGGTGACCTTGTCGATTTTCACGCCGGACGGGTATCCGGCACTGCCGCCGGGAAACCGGGCGGCCGCTCACTTCCGCCGTCCGTAGTGGTGCCGGGTCCACAGCGGCAGCCCGAACCAGCAGCCCAGGAACCAGGCGGCCACTCCCGCCACCACCCAGGGGACCGCCGGGCCGCGCAGCGCCACCCGCAGGACCAGCAGCAGCACCGAGACCATGGTGGCCAGCAGCAGTACCACGCCCATCAGGGTCAGCCGGGAGGCCCAGAGAACGGTCTGCGGCTTGAGCCGGTGCCCGGTCACCAGCCGGTGGAAGGAGACCGGCCCCACCAGGGCACCGGTGGTGGCCGCGCCCAGCACCACGGTCACCACATAGATGGTCTTCTCGGTGTGCCCCAGCCTGGCGAAGACCGGGGTGAAGGCGACGGTCATCAGAAAGCCGAAGAGGATCTGCACCCCGGTCTGGGCCACCCGCACCTCCTGGATCAGGTCGTTCCAGCGCCGGTCGGCCCGTTCCTCGGGGCTCTCGTCCCGCCCGTGCCGCTGCCGGCCGGTGCCGCCGGTCTCCGGCCCCGTTCCGCTCGACGCCATCGCCCGTCCCTTCCGCGTACGGTCCCGCCGCCGCCCGGCCGGGGAGGGTTGCCCGGCCGCGATACGGGTACCCGGTTTTCCCGCTCCGCCCCGGGCGTCCGCCGGGCCGGAGCGAGGAATCCCCGCCAGGAGGGAGGAATCCATGGCCCGCACCCGGCCCGCGCTGGCGGAGTACCGCCGCAAACGCGACTTCTCCCGTACCCCGGAACCCAGCGGTGAGCGGGCCGCGCGCCGTGGTGAGCGGCCGGTCTTCGTGGTGCAGATCCATGACGCCAGGACCATGCACTTCGACTTCCGGCTGGAGGCGGAGGGGGTGCTGAAGTCCTGGGCGGTGCCCAAGGGCCCCTCCGGCGACCCGGGGGACAAGCGCCTGGCGGTGCCCACCGAGGACCATCCGCTGGAGTACCGGCACTTCGAGGGCGTGATCGCCGAGGGCGAGTACGGCGGCGGCACGGTGATCATCTGGGATGAGGGCACCTACCGGGCGCTGACCACCGACCGCGCCGGCCGCGAGATCCCCATGGGCGAGGCGCTGCGCAACGGCCATGCCTCCTTCTGGCTGGACGGCGGCAAACTGCGCGGGGGTTACTCGCTGACCCGGATGCGCGAGGGCCGCGACGAGGCGTGGATGCTGGTCAAGCGCCGGGACCGGTACGCCGCCGCCCGCGGGGCCCCCGACCCCCGGCGGGCCCGCTCGGTCCGTACCCGCCGCACCCTGGGCCAGGTGGCCGCCCAGGCGGCGGACCACCGCTGACCATGGACGAGGACTTCCGCACGCCGATGCTGGCGGTGCTCAGCGACCGCCGGTCCTTCGAGCCGGGCTGGCTCTTCGAGCGGAAGCTGGACGGGGTGCGGGTGCTGGCCGCCCGCCGCCAGGGCGAGGTGCGGCTGCGCTCACGCAGCGGGCAGCCGCTGAACCGCACCTATCCGGAGCTGGTGGACGCGCTGGACGCCCAGCCCTTTATGGACTTCACCCTGGACGGGGAGGTGGTCGCCCTGCACCGCGGCCGCACCGACTTCGAGCGGCTGCAGCGGCGGATGCAGCTCACCAGCCCGGTGCTGGCCCGCAACAGCGGGATCACAGTGGTCTACTACCTGTTCGACCTGCTCCGCCTGGACGGCCATGACACCACCGCCCTGCCGCTGCGCGACCGTAAGTCCGTACTGCGCAAGGCGGTTGACTTCCGCACCCCGCTGCGTTTCACCCCGCACCGCACCGGGGACGCCGAGCGGCTGCTGGCGGAGGCCTGCGGCCGGGGCTGGGAGGGGCTGATCGCCAAACGTGCCGACGCCCGCTATGTGCACGGCCGTTCGCCGAACTGGCTCAAGCTCAAATGCGGCCTCGGCCAGGAGCTGGTGATCGGCGGTTTCACCGAACCGGCGGGCAGCCGCACCGGGTTCGGGGCCCTGCTGCTGGGCTACTACCAGGGCGGGCGGCTGCGCTACGCGGGCAAGGTGGGCACCGGCTTCGACACCGCCACGCTGCGGTCACTGCGGCGGCGGCTGGACGAACTGCGCTGCGAGCACTCGCCGTTCGACGATCCGGTCCGGGAGCGGGGTGCGCACTGGGTACGCCCGGAACTGGTCGCCGAGACCGGCTTCACCGAGTGGACGCGGGAGGGCCGACTGCGCCATCCACGCTTTCTGGGCTTGCGCCAGGACAAGCGAGCCACGGAGGTGGTGCGGGAGCGGGCGGAGTGACGGTGACCGCCGCGCGGGGCGATGGAGCGTTCCTGGTGCGGGCCGCCTTGGGCTGGTCGCGCAGTTCCCCGCGCCCCTAGCGGGCGCCCCGCTGCGCGAGCAACCACCCACAACCCGCGCCTACACCCCAACCTCCTCCGCCACCTCCTTGTCAAGCGCAGCCCGCACCAACGCCGCCGCAAACGCCGCAGCCTGTTCCCTTTTCACCAGCTTCGCCAGCGCCGCCGGATCCCCCGGCAGCCCCAGCCGTTCCGCCCCCTGGAGGGCCTTGCCGTCAATCCGGGGGAACACCTCCGGCCAGACCCC
Source organism: Streptomyces orinoci (assembly GCF_003121295.1). Classification (GTDB taxonomy): domain Bacteria; phylum Actinomycetota; class Actinomycetes; order Streptomycetales; family Streptomycetaceae; genus Streptomyces; species Streptomyces orinoci. The sequence continues at coordinate 8,146 of NZ_PHNC01000014.1, read as the reverse complement.
CTGCACCTCGCGCAGGAAGATGTCCGCGCCCGCCGGGCCGATGCCCGGCAGCTCCCGCAGCAGTGCGGACAGCCGCCCCGCATCACCTTCCGCCCGCTCCCGCATCCGCCGCACATCGCCGCCATAGCGGTCCAGCAACAGTTCGGCGCCGTCGCCGAGTTGGGTGGCGGTGCGCTCGTCATAGCGGCGGTAGCCGCCCTCGCCGAGTGCGTCCACCCGCTGCTGCCAGTCGGCCGCGGCCATCTTCCGGGCGTCCTTCATGCCCGCCGCGAACAGGCAGCGGGCCGCCGCCACCGCCACCGAGGCCCGGATGCGGGCGCTCAACAGATGGGAGAGCACCAGGAGTTGGTAGAGCGGCTGCGGGGTGTCCCGCAGCCGGATGCCCGCCTCCTCGGCATAGGTACGGCCATGCGTGCGCAGCAGCGCCGCCACCGTGCGGCGGTGCTGCTCCGCGTCCCGTGCGGCGCTCACCGGGCCGCCTTGCGGCGGGCCAGGGCCAGGGCCAGGGCACCCGCGCCGGCGGTGGCCAGGGCCAGGGCGTCCCGGTGGTGGGAGAACCACTGCTGGGGGCTGCGGCCGACGGCCCGGTCGTCGAAGGCGCCATGGGCTCCGTAGTCGTGCCCGCCCTCCCCGTCCAGCGGGCTCCACAGGTTGACCGGGGCGTCCTCGTCAGTGGGTTCCCCGGTCTGCTGGGAGGCGAAGGCGGTCCTGGCCAGATAGCGGTCCAGCAGGCCCGGGACCACGGCGTTGGCCAGCAGGGTGGCGGTGGTGCTGCCGCCCACCCACCACTCCCGGCGCCGGGGGTGGTCGGCGGCCCACAGCACCGCACGGGCGGCGATCTCCGGCTGGTAGACCGGGGGGACCGGCTGCGGCCGGTGCGGCATCCGGGACAACGACCAGCTGAACTGAGGGGTGTTCAGGCCCGGCAGCTGGACCATGGTGGTGCGCACCTTGCTGCGCTGGTGCAGCAGTTCACAGCGCAGGGACTCGTTCATGCCCTGGATGGCGTGCTTGGCCCCGCAGTAGGCGCTTTGCAGGGGAATACCGCGGTAGGCCAGTGCCGAGCCGACCTGGACGATGGTGCCGTGGTCGCGGGGGAACATCCTGGACAGCGCCGCCTGGGTGCCATGCACATATCCCAGATAGGTCACCTCGGTGACCCGGCGGAACTCCTCCGGATCGATTTCCACAAAGGGCGCGAAGACGGTGGTGAAGGCGTTGTTCACCCAGACGTCCACCGGGCCGTACTCCTCCTCCACCCGGTTGGCCGCCTCGCGTACGGCCGCGGCGTCGGCCATGTCCACCACCAGGGTCAGCGCCCGGCCGCCGGCCTGTTCCACGTCCTTGGCGGCGGCGGCCAGTCCGGTGCTGCCCCGGGCCAGCAGGGCGAGGCGGTCCCCGCGCTCGGCGAAGGCGCGGGCGATGGCGCGGCCCACCCCGCCGCTCGCCCCTGTCACAACGACGACCTGTGGTTCGCGGGTGCGTTTGCGGCTTCTGGTCACCGCCGCCGGGTACCCGGCCCGGCCCGCCGCAAACCGGGCATCCGGACGGGCGGTCCGGGTAGCCGTGCCGCCATGCGCGAGAAGCTGAGTTCCTGGGACCGTTCCCTGTTCGACAAGGTCGCCGCCCGGCACTGGCCGGGCGGCGACCGGGTGCTGCCGAGGCTGTCCCGTGGCGCCGACCACGGGCTGCTGTGGCTGGGGGTGGCCGGCGGCGCCGCCCTGCTGGGCGGGCCGCGTGCCGGGCGGGCGGCGCTGCGCGGGGTGGCCTCGCTGGCGGTGGCGTCGGCCACGGTGAACACCCTGGGCAAGCGGACGGTGCGGCGCGGCCGGCCGGTGCTGGACGCGGTGCCGGTGATCCGCCGGCTGTCCCGGCAGCCGTTCACCACCTCCTTCCCCTCCGGCCACGCCGCCTCGGCGGCCGCCTTCGCCACCGGGGTGGCGCTGGAGCGGCCGGGCTGGGGGCTGGCGCTGGCCCCGCTGGCCGCCTCGGTGTGCTTCTCCCGGGTCTACACCGGGGTGCACTACCCGGGCGATGTGCTGGCCGGGGCCGCGCTCGGGGTGGGGGCCGCCTTCGCGGTGCGCGGCCTGGCGCCCGCCCTGTCCCCGTCCGCCGCGCCCGCCCGGCCGTCCGCCGGGGCCCCCGCGCTGCCGGACGGCCGGGGCCTGGTGGTGGTGGCCAACGGCGGCTCGGGACAGCGGACTTCGCCGCGCGCCGCCCCGGGAGCCGAGGTGCTCAAGGAGCTTCCGGCGGCCGAGGTGGTGGCCTGCGGGCCGGGGGACTCGCTCGCCGACGTCCTGGAGGAGGCCGCGGTACGGGCCGCCGGGCTGGGCGGTGCGCTGGGGGTGTACGGCGGGGACGGCACCGTCAACGCCGCCGTGGGCGTGGCCCTGCGGCACCGGCTGCCGCTGGCGGTGCTGCCCGGTGGCACCTATAACCACTTCGCCCATGACCTGGGCGTCCATTCGGTGGCGGACGCCGCCCGCGCGGTGCGGGCGGGCCGGGCGGCCGCCGTGGATGTGGGCCGCTTCAGCGGTGACGGCCGGCGGCCGGGGGCGCGTCATGAGGGGCATTTCGTCAACACCTTCGGCATAGGCGCCTATCCGGAGCTGGTGCGGATCCGGGAGCGCTGGGCGCCGCGGTTCGGCGCCTGGCCGGCCGGGGTGGCGGCCGCGGTGCGGGTGCTGCGTACCGGGACGCCGGTGGAGCTGCGGGTCAACGGCCGGCGCCGGCGGCTGTGGGCGCTGTTCGCCGGCAACTGCGCCTATCGGGGGCTGGGCCCCACCCCGGTGCGGCGGCACGATCTGGCGGACGGGCAGCTGGACGTACGGCTGATCCTGGCCGGGCGGCTGGCCCGGACCCGGCTGCTGGCCGCCGCCCTCACCGGGATGCTCAAGCACTCGCCGGTGCTGCGGGCCTATCGGACGCACCGGCTGAGCGTGGACGGCATCGCTCCGGGCACGCCTCTGGCGTTCGACGGGGAGATAGCCCCGGCGCCGGGTTCGGTGTGGCTGGCCAAGGACCGCCGGGCGCTGGTGGTCTACCGGCCGTAGTGAGCGGGCCGCCCGGCATGGAGCGCGTGCCCCGCCTGCTGCGCTTCGTTCGCGCCGGAGAGGGGGCCGGGGTAGACATGGGTTATGGCCCGAATCCGGGGCCGCTCCCGCGGAGCCTGGGGTCGCTGGTTCGACGGTCGGCGCCCGGCCGGGCGGCGTGAGCGGCCACAGGGGCGCCCAGGCTCAGAGGAGCCGGCGTCGCGGCGGCGTGTGCGGTGGGTGAGAAGCGTCCGCAGCGTCGCCGGTCAGATGTTTGTGCTCCAGGTGCTGATCGTGCTGCTGCTGGTGGTGGCCGCGGTGGCCGCGCTGCTGCTGCAGGCCCGCAGCGACCGCTTCTCGGCGGCGCGCAGCCGCTCGCTGGCCGCCGCCGAAGCCTACGCCCACTCCCCCGGCCTGCTGGCCGTGCTGCGCGGCCCCAACCCCACCGCCGTTCTGCAGCCGCTCACCGAGGCCGCCCGCAAGCAGGGCGGGGTGGACTTCATCGTGGTGATGAGCAAGGACGGCATCCGCTACACCCACCCCATACCGCAGCGGATCGGCAAGCACTTCATCGGCACCATCGGGCCGTCCCAGCAGGGCCGGATCACCGTGGAGACCGTCCAGGGGCCGCTTGGTGAGGAAGTGCAGGCCATCGTGCCGGTCACCGACCCGGAGAGCGATCCGCACGGCCGGGTGGCCGCCCTGGTCTCGGCCGGGATCAAGGTCAGTGCCGTCAGCAGCGCCTTCGACCGTCAGCTGCCGGTGGTGCTGGCCGCCGGGGTGGCCGCGCTGCTGCTGGCCACCGCCGGCACCGCGCTGGTGAGCAGGCGGCTGCGGCGGCAGACCCATGGCCTGGGCCCGGCCGAGATGACCCGGATGTACGAACACCATGACGCGGTGCTGCACGCGGTCCGCGAAGGCGTGCTGATCATGGGCGGCGACGGGAAGGTGCTGCTGGTCAACGACGAGGGGCGCCGGCTGCTGGGGCTGGAGCCGGACGCCGAGGGCCGCCCGGTCGCCGAGCTGGGCCTGGACCCGAGGATGACCGAGCTGCTGGCCTCCCACCGGATGGCCAGTGACGAGGTGATCCCGGTCGGCGAGCGGCTGCTGGCGGTCAACAACCGGCCCATCGAGCGCCGGGGCGGCCCGGCCGGCAGCGTGGCCACCCTGCGGGACTCCACCGAGCTGCGGGCCCTGGCCGGCAAGGCCGAGACGGCCCGCGGCCGGCTGCGGCTGCTGTACGAGGCCAGCGTGATCATCGGCACCACCCTGGACATCGAGCAGACCGCCTGGGAACTCACCCAGGTGGCCTCGCCCGGCTTCACCGACTACGCCACCGTCGATCTGGCGGAGCCGGTGCTGCGCGGGGAGGAGCCGGGGGCGGGCATGGGGATGCGCGGCCGCCAGGCGGTGCTGCGCCGGGTGGCGCTCACCGGCCCCCGGGACGACCACCCGCTCTACCCGGCGGGCGATCTGGTGACCTTCGCCGCTCCCACTCCCCAGGCCACCGGCTTTGTCAGCGGGCGCCCGGTGCTGGTGCCCGATCTGGGCGCCGACCAGGGCTGGCGCACCCAGGACCCGGAGCGCACCCAGGCGGTGCTGGATTACGGCTTCCACTCGATGATCACGGTGCCGCTGCGGGCCCGCGGGGTGCTGATGGGCATCGCCAACTTCTGGCGCACCCAGGACAGTCCGCCCTTCGAGGAGGACGATCTGTCGCTGGCCGAGGAGCTGGCCGCCCGGGCCGCGGTGTGCATCGACAACGCCCGCCGCTTCACCCGGGAACACGCCCTGGCGGTGACCCTTCAGCACAGTCTGCTGCCCCGCGACCTGCCCGAGCAGAGCGCGCTGGACATCGCCCACCGTTATCTGCCCGCGCAGGCCGGGGTGGGCGGCGACTGGTTCGACGTCATTCCGCTGCCCGGGGCCCGGGTGGCGCTGGTGGTGGGTGATGTGGTGGGCCATGGGCTGCATGCCGCCGCCACCATGGGCCGGCTGCGCACCGCGGTGCAGAACTTCTCCAGCCTGGACCTGCCGCCGGATGAACTGCTGGGTCACCTGGACGAGTTGGTGGCCCGGATCGACCTGGAGGCGGCGGGCCTCAGCGAGGAGCCGCCGGTGGCCGGCGCCACCTGTCTCTACGCCATCTACGATCCCACCACCGGCAACTGCGCCATGGCCCGGGCCGGCCATATGCTTCCGGCGCTGGTACGCCCGGACGGCACCGTGGAGTTCCCCGAACTGCCCGCCGGTCCCCCGCTGGGACTGGGCGGACTGCCCTTCGAGGCGATGGAGCTCACCGTGCCGGAGGACAGCAGCCTGGTGCTCTACACCGACGGGCTGGTGGAGGACCGGGAACGGGACATCGACACCGGGCTGTTGATGCTGACCGAGACCCTCCGGCAGCCCGGCCGCTCGCCCCAGGAGATCTGCGATGCGGTGCTGGGGGAACTGCTGCCGGCCCGGCAGACCGATGACATCGCCCTGCTGGTGGCGCGTACCCGGCGGCTGGCGGGCGACCGGATCGCCGAATGGGAACTGCCCGCCGATCCGGCCGTGGTTGGCCGGGCCCGCGCCGAGGTCACCGAGCGGCTGACCCAATGGGAGCTGATGGAGGCGGTGTTCACCACCGAGCTGATCCTCAGCGAGCTGATCACCAACGCCATCCGCCATGCCTCCGGCCCGATCGGGGTCCGTCTGCTGCGCGACCGCTGTCTGATCTGCGAGGTGGCCGACACCAGCAGCACCTCGCCCCATCTGCGGCACGCCGCCGCCGAGGACGAGGGCGGCCGGGGACTGTTCCTGGTCGCCCAGCTCGCCGACCGCTGGGGCACCCGCTACACCGCCGAAGGAAAGATCATCTGGGCCGAACTCCCGCTGCGCTGAGGCCCCACAGGGGCGCGGGGAACTGCGCCACCAGCCACAGCCGGCCCGCAGCCAACCGGCGACACTCATCGGCAGACGCCGCACCGAGGCCCGTACGGCCCGCTCGTACACTGCGCGGATGCAGATCGGCAGGACCCCCGCGCTGAGGACGGTCATCGATATGGCGATGGCGGTGTCGCTGACGGCGGTCGCCGTCTCCTTCGCCCGCCAGTACCACCCCGCGGGCTGGCCCCGGTTCGACACCCGGGCCATCGCCCTGACCGGGCTGGCCAATCTGCCGCTGGCCCTGCGCCGCCGAACGCCCTGGACGGCCCTGCTGTGCTGTGCGGCCGGGCTGACGGCCTACACCGCCGCCGGATACCAGCCCTCGGTCAGCGTCTGGGGCACGGTGCTGGCCTTCTTCAGCCTGGCCGCCGTGCGGCCGCTGCGCACTTCGGCATTGGCGGCCGTGCCCGCGCTGGCCGCCGTGGAGTACAGCGTGGTGTGCGCCCGCGCGGTCTCCGTCCAAGTGGCCACCGCCGAGACGCTGTTGGTGGTCGGGCTGGCCTGGACCTTTGGGCACACCGTCCGGCAGAGCCAGGAACGGGCCGTCCGGCTGGCCGAACTGACCCGCCGGCTCCAGGTGGAGCAGGCGGCCCGGGCCCGCCACGCGGTGACCGAGGAGCGGATGCGCATCGCCCGGGAGCTGCACGATGTGGTCGCCCACCATCTGTCGGTGCTCTCCGTCCAGGGCTCGCTGGCCAGTTATGTCTTCGACTCCGATCCACGGACCGCCCGCGCGGCGCTGGACACCGTCACCAGCACCGCCTCCCAGACCCTGGAGGAGATGCGCGGGCTGCTGCAACTCCTGCGGATCTCCCGGGAGGACGCCCAGGACGCCGGCACACCCGGCCCTGACACCTCCCCCGGTCTGGACCAACTGCCCGAGCTGGTGGAGCGGATGACCATCGCCGGTCTGACGGTGCACACCCGCACCACCGGCCCCAGCCGCCCGCTGCCGCCCGGCGCCGATCTCTGCGCCTACCGGATCGTCCAGGAGGCACTGACCAATGTGCTCAAGCACGCCGGGCAGGCCAGGGTGGAGATCAGCCTGGACTACTCCGCCGAGTCGGTCCTCATCACGGTGCGCGACGACGGGGGCGAGCCGGGCAGCACCCCGGAGCCGGTGCCCGGCGGCGGCCATGGCCTGATCGGGATGCGGGAGCGGGTCACCGTCTACGGCGGCACCTTCAGCGCCGGTCCACTGGAGCCCGCCGGCTACCAGGTGCGTTTCTCGCTGCCCAATCCCCGCGGAAACAGGGATATTTCCGCCGCCCCGGGCGAGGCGTAACCGGGAGTCGAGAGCGAAAGGGATGAGTTAACCAGTGAACTGGCGACAGTACGCCGCCTGCCGGAACGAGGACCCCGACCTCTTCTTCCCCGTGGGCACCTGCGGCCCGGCCGTGCAGCAGACCGAACAGGCCAAATCGGTCTGCCGCGGCTGCCCGGTGCGCGAACGGTGCCTGCGCTGGGCGCTGGAGAGCGGCCAGGAGTACGGAGTGTGGGGCGGCACCAGCGAGAAGGAACGCCGGCTGTTGCGCCGGACACGGCCACAACGCCTGTCCGCCGCCTGACCATCAGAACTCCCCGGGTGGCGGGGCTGGGTAATACTGGCCCCGACGACCCAGCTTGGGGGTGCATATGACCGATCTCACGGGGTGGCCGCCCTACCGCGCCGCACTGGACGTCTGGCCGCTCTGCGAACGGGCCGGGCTGGGCCTGTCGGGAGAGGTGAGCCTGCCGACCCGGGTGGCCTGGGAGGGCGCCCTGGCCACCCTGCCGGGCCGCCCTGGGCGGGTCTATCTGGAGCTGTCCCTGGTGACCTTTGTCGATGTCGCCGGGACCGCGGCGCTGGCGTTCACCGCCCAGCGTCTGGGCAGCGGCCGGCGCCTGATCGTGGACCGGCCACCGCCCTCGATGCGGCGTGCCCTGGAAGCGTTCTGGTCCGACCTGCCGGCGATCGAGGTGACACTGTGAGCAACCCGACGGCCCACCACCCCGACCCTTTTGTCCACCCCGCGCTGTTCTACCGGGACCAGGGCGAATACCTGGCGGGCAATGTGTCGTTCATCCGGGCCGGACTGGCCGCCGGGGAACCGGTGGCGGTGGCCGTGCCGGCGGCCAACCTGGAACTGCTGCGGGCGGAACTGGGCGAGGAGGGCAAGCCGGTGCGCTTCATCGACATGGAG
>NZ_PHNC01000013.1 GCF_003121295.1 Streptomyces orinoci | reverse complement strand
GCGGTGCCGTCAGACTATGGCTGCCCAGATGATCATGGTGATCACCAGGATGACCACCAGGGCGCCGATCGCCAGGATCGGGCCCTTGGCCCAGCCGCGGGCGGGGTTGTAGGTCTCCTGGGGGCCCGCGCCGGACATGCTGGACTCGCCGGGCGGGGTCTCGCCCGGCGGTACCCCGCCGCCGGGCTCCAGGCCCGGAGTGCGGACCGGGTCCGGATCGGGATTCGCGCCGCTCATGACGCCACCTTCCTTCTGGTTGCGTGGCCGGTCAGACGGTCTCCAGGGCCGCCAGGACCTCTTCCGGGCGGATGCGCAGCAGCAATGGGTCGGGTGCGGCGCCGTGCGGATCGCCGGGCGGCCCCCGATGCCATAGTGCCGCGTGCCGGGGGTCGGGCGGCGGCCCCCACAGGGCGGGGGCGACCGGCCCGAACAGGGTGACGCTGGGCGTACCGAAGGCCACCGCCAGATGGGCCGGGCCGGTGTCGCCGCTGATCACCGCCCGGGCCTCGGCGACCAGGGCGGACAGCGCGCCGAAGGGCAGTCCGCCGGACAGGGCGCGGGTGCCGGGTACGGCCACCCGCCGCACCAGCGCCTCCTCGCCCGGGCCGCCGGTCACCACCACCCGGTGGCCGCGGGCCAGCAGCAGCCGGGCCAGCGCGGCGAAGCGGTCGGCGGGCCAGCGGCGGGCCGGGGAGCCGGCGCCGGGGTGCAGCACGGTGGCGCCGGGCGCGGGGGAGAGCGCGGCAGGGCGGCGCAGCACAAAGTCGCCGGGGTCGGCCGCGATGCCGTAGTGGCCCAGCAGCCGGCACCAGCGCTGCCGTTCGTGTTCGTCCGGGCGCCAGGGCGGGCCGTCGATGTCCGGTGTGCCGGGGTGGGCGAAGGCCAGCAGCCGGCGCGGGCGCAGTTGTTGCAGGAGGCGGTGGCTGGGCGGGCCGTTGCCATGCAGGTCCACGGCGATGTCGGGGGGCGGGCCGGTCCAGGGGAGGGTTTCCGGTACGGCGCGGCCCGGTGCGGAGGTGGGGAGGAGGGTGTCCACCGCGTCCGTGGCGGCGGCGGCCTGGGCCAGGTCGGCGGGCGCCGCCAGGATGAGCCGGTGCTCCGGGTACGCCCGGCGCAGGGCGCGCAGGGCCGGTACGCCGGTGAGGAGGTCGCCCAGGCCCAGGGCCCGCAGAACCAGCAGTCGCGGCCCGTCGGGCGGGCCCGCCGCTCCGGGGCGAACGGCATCCACCCGCCCGCCGTAAACCGGGCCCCTCATCGCCGGGCCCCCACCGTGCGGGCCGCGCGGGTGGCCAATGTGGTGCTGGAGCGGCCGTCCAGGTAGGGCAGCAGTACCGCCTGCCCGCCCCACTCCGCCAGCTGGGCCGCTTCCGGCAGCTGTTCCACCGCGTAGTCGCCGCCCTTGACCCAGATGTGCGGGCGGAGCCGGGACAGCAGCCGCTGGGGGGTGTCCTCGTCGAACACCGCCACCGCGTCCACACACTGGAGGGCCTGGAGCACTCTGATCCGGTCGGGCAGCGGATTGATGGGCCGGCCGGCGCCCTTGCGGCGGCGTACCGAGGCGTCGGAGTTCAGGCAGACGATCAGGCAGTCGCCGATGCCCCGGGCCTGCTGGAGCAGGCTGACATGGCCGGCGTGCAGCAGGTCGAAGCAGCCGCCCGCGGCGACCACCGTGCCACCCGCGGCCCTCACCCGGCCCGCCAGCTTCAGGCCGTCCGCCTCGCCGCGGTGGTCCGGCGCCCCGGTGGGCTCCGGACCGGGCGCCACCGCCCGGGCGCCGCCCTCGGCGACATAGCGGGTGGCCGCGGCCACCGCGCCCTGCACCGCTTCGGCCGGCAGGGCGCCGTCGCCCAGCAGCCCGGCGGCGGTCGCCGCGAAGCAGTCACCGGCGCCACAGGTGTCACCGCTGTGCCGGGCCGCGGCCGGAACCAGCATGGGGCCCTCCCCCTGGGAGAGCAGCGCGCCCCGGCCGCCCAGGGTGATCGCCACCCATACCGCCCGCCAGCGGCGCACCAGGTCCGCCGCGGTACGGGCCACCGCGCCCAGCGACTCGCCCTCCGGCACACCGTCCCCGGCGAAGCCGCGGGCCTCCTCATAGGTGGGGGTCGCCAGCCGGGCGCCGGGCACCGGCGGCAGGCCGCGCGGGTGCGGGTCCCAGACCAGCGCGGTGTGCGGGGCCAGCGCGGCCAGCTCCGCCCGCAGCACCTCGGCGGCGCCCCGGGCGTAGTCGGCCACCAGCACCGCGGGCGCCTGGTCCAGCAGCCGGCGGGCCCGGTCGGTGGCCGGGCCGGCCCGCCCGGTGCCCCGGTCCAGCCGGACCACCGGGCGGCCGTCCGCCAGCACCCTGGTCTTCTCCACCAGCGGGCCGTCCAGCGGCAGCGGCACCACCGTCACCAGCGGTTCCAGCAGCGCTCTGACCCGGCGGCTGGCCGGGTCCTCGCCCAGCGGCGCCAGCAGGGTCACCGAACGGCCCGCCCGGGCGGCCAGCCAGGCGGCCAGCGCCGCGCCGCCCGGGCGCAGCCACTCCTGGCAGCCGTCCAGCACCGGGACGGGCGCGTCCGGCGCCAGCCGTTCCGCGGTGCCGACCAGATCCCGGTCGAGCAGGGCGTCACCGACGACCAGCAGTGGTGTCCCGGTGCTCATAACGACCCCTTTCGGTCAGGGCAGGGTGTCCAGGGCCGCGTCGAAGGCGGCGCACATCAGATGCACCGCCACCAGGTGCAGCTCCTGGACGTTGGCGGTGCTGTCCGCCGCCACGCACAGCCGCCGGTCGCCCGCCTCGGCCAGCGGGTTGGGCGCCGGCCCGGTCAGCGACCAGACATCGGCCGCCGCCGCCCGGCCCGCGGCTGCCGCGGCCAGCAGATTGCGGCTGGCCCCGCTGGTGGACAGCAGGATCAGCACATCGCCGGGCCGGGCGTGGGCCCGTACCTGACGGGCGAACAGCTCGTCCGGCCCGTAGTCATTGACGATGGCGGTGCAGCTGGAGGTGTCGGCGTGCAGGGCGATGGCCGAGAACGGGGCCCGGTCCTCGCGGTAGCGCCCCACCAGCTCGGCCGTCAGATGCTGGGCCTGGGCCGCGCTGCCGCCGTTGCCCGCCGCCAGCAGCCGCCCGCCGGCGGACAGGGTGGCCGCCAGCTGGGCGCCCCAGCGCTGGGCGGTGGCCACCTGCTCGGCCCGGAAGGTCCGCAGTGCCGCCAGCAGCCGGTCGCAGTGGTCGGTGCCGGCCGCGGTACGAGGGGTGGTACGGGTCACGGTCATCGCGGGACTCCTGACGCTATGGGGCGCAGGGCGGCGGCCCGGTCGTAGACGCGTTCCACACCGCCCGCCACCTTCGGCCAGGCGAACCGGGTCACCGCCCGTTCCCGCCCGGCCCGGCCGCAGGCCGCCAGCCGCTCGGGCGAGTCCAGGAGCCGGCGGATCGCCTCGGCCAGCGGCGCCGGGCGGCCCGGCGGCACCAGCAGACCGGTGCGGCCGTGGGCCACGGTGTCCCGGTGCCCGCCCACATCGGTGGCCACCACCGGTACGCCGCAGGCCATCGCCTCCAGCGGAACGATGCCGAACGGCTCATAGGCCGGGGTGCACAGCACCACATCGGCGCTGCGGATCAGCGCCGGCATCTCCTGGTGCGGCACACAGCCCAGCAGCACCAGCCGGTCGGCCACCCGCAGCTGCCGGGCCAGGGCCAGCAGCCGCATCGCCTCGCCGTCCCGGGCCAGTCCGTCACGCGGCGGGCCGCCCGCCACCAGCAGTTCGGCGTCCGGGATCCGGCGCAGTGCGCGCAGCGCCAGGTCCACGCCCTTGCGCGGCACCAGCCGGCCCACGGTCAGCAGCCGGTGCCGGGCCCGGCGCGGCGGGCTCAGGGCGATCCGGCCCCGGGCCGAGAAGAGCTCGGTGTCCACCCCGCAGGGCACCACCGAACAGCGCTCCGGGGCGATGCCCATCCGGCCCAGCTCCCGCACCTCGTCCGAGCAGGTGGCCAGGATCCGGGCGCAACTGGCGCCGATGTTCCGCTCGATGCCCAGGCGTTCCGGCGGGCTGGTGTCCGCCGCCCCCTGGTGCCGCTGCTTGACGGTGCCCAGGGCGTGATAGGTCTGCACCACCGGCACCCCCAGATCACGCGCCCCCAGCAGCGAGGCCAGCCCCGACATCCAGAAGTGGGCGTGCACCACATCGGGGTCCTCGCGCTCCCAGGCCCGCGCCAGATGCGCCCCGAACCCCGGCATGAACGGCAGCAGTTCGTCCTTGGGCAGCGCCCGCGGCGGGCCGGCGCGCACATGCTCCACCACCGCGCCCGAGGGCAGCGGCACCCGGTCCGGCAGCGCGGGATCGTCCCGGCGGGTGTAGACCGTCACCCGGTGGCCCCGGCCGGCCAGCAGCTCCGCCAGCCGGGCCACATAGACGTTCTGGCCCCCCGCGTCGGGACCGCCCAACGCGGCCAGCGGACTGGCGTGTTCGGAAACCATGGCGATCCTCATCGGGTCACCTCCTTGATCAGCCGGTCCCAGTCGTCCAGGAACCTGGGCAGTCCATAGCGGGCCAGGGCCGCGGCCCTGGCCGCCCGGCCGGTCTCCCGTGCCAGATCCGGCTCGGCGAGGAAGCCGCGTACCGCGTCATGCAGCACCTCCAGCCGGTTGGAGACCACCCCGGCTCCCGGCGGCACCGCCTCGCACACCTCGGTGGTCGCCAGCGCCACCACCGGCATCCCCAGGTGCATGGCCTCCAGCAGGGACAGCCCCAGCGAGGTCCAGCGCACCGGATGCAGATAGACCCGCCGCTCGGCCAGCGCCAAGTGCAGCTCGTCCTGGACCAGTTCGCGGCTGCGGCAGCGCTCCGGCGGGAGGCCCAGGCGCTCGGCGACGCCCTCGGTGCGCATCCCGAACACATCCAGCGGCGCCGCCCCGGCGAAGTAGGGCAGCAGATCGGTGCCGGTGGTACGGCCGCGCCGCAGCGGCTCGTTGACCACCACCGCCGCCCGCTTCAGCCGCCCGGTCCACAGCGGACCCGGATCGACGATGCCATGCTCGATCACCGCCGTCGGCGTCGAACCGCAGTCCCACATCAGCCGGTTGAAGTGGGTGACATGGACCACCGTCAACTCCGGCCGGTCCGCGGCCGGATGACGGGTGTCCGGTACGGGGCCGCCGGGCGCGTTGTGTTCGAGGTACACCGTCGGCACATCCACGCCCGGCCGCCGTCCCAGCCAGCGGCGCGCCAGCTCCAGTTCATGCGGCCGCTGAAGCACCAGCAGATCGATCCCGGTGTCGCGCAGCTCCTCCGGCGGCACCTCCCGTACCGACTCCGGCCAGTCGAAGGTGGCGGCCCGGCCCAGCCCGTCCGGGCCCCGGTCCGCCGTCACCGGCACCAGATAGCTGTGCCGGCCCTGGACGAACGCCGTCGTCCATGAACCGTGCACATGCCACAGCAGGATCCTCATGACGTCCGCTCCGTCCGCTCCATCCGCTCCGGTCCGGGGTCCAGGCCGGGCGTCCGCCCGGTCAGCTTCTCCACCGCGGCCAGCACATCCTCCGGGGACACCCCGTTCAGGCAGGGGTGGCCGGGCACCGGGCAGACCCGGGCCCGGCTGCCCGCGCACGGCGCCCGCTCGTCCCCCAGCAGCACATGCGGCACCCCGTACGGGGCCCACCGCTCGGCCGGCACCACCGGGGCGAACAGCGAGACCACCGGAGTGCCCACCGCCGCCGCCAGATGGGCCGGCCCGGTATTGCCCACCACCACCGCGGCCGCATGGGCCAGCACCCCGGCCAGCTCGGCCGGGCCGGTACGCCCGCCCAGGTCCAGCGCGCCGCCCCGGGCCACCGCCGCGGTCAGCTCCCGCTCCTCCGGCGCCCCGGTGACCACCACCCGGTAGCCGGCGCGCACCAGTTCCCGGACCGCCGCCGTGCACCGCTCCGTGCCCCAGCGCCGGGCCGGCACCGCGGCGCCCGGGTGCACCACCACATAGCCGTCCTCGCCCACCAGGGCGCCCGGGGCGGGCGGCTCGGTCACCGCCGGCCGGCCGTCATCGCCTTCCGGCAGCGGGAATCCGGCCGCCTCGGCCAGATCCAGCGCGGCCCGCACCTCATGAGCGCGCGGGGCACGCCGGTGCCGTACGTCCAGCAGCGCACCGGGATAGTCGGCACAGTCCGCCGCCAGCCGCGGGACTCCGGCCAGCCGCAGCAACAGGGCCAGCGGCAGCGGGCTTTGGTGGAAGGAGGTGAGCAACAGGCCCGTATCCACCCGCAGTCGGGCGATGTCATCGACGAACCGGTCCACGTCCGTACGGTCCACGGCGGGCGGCTGGAAGCCCGCCCAGGGCGCGTCCCACACCATCACCTGGTCCACCCCGGGCAGCATCCGGGCCGCCGGAGCGCCGCGCGGCCCGCACAGCAGGACGGTGTGCTCCGCCCGCGCGGCCACCGCCCGGACCGCCGGACCGGCCAGCAGCACATCGCCGAAGCTGTCCAGCCGGGCCACCAGAGCCCTCATCGCCACCCACCCCCTTCCTCAAGCAGCAGGCGCACCGCGGCCGGCAGATCGGGCGCCCGGCACTCGGCCCGCGCCACCTCCTCGGGCCGGGTGACCGCGGTGGGCACCAGCACCCCGCGCGCCCCGGCGGCCGAGGCGGCCGCCAGATCGCCGCCGATGTCCCCGACCACCACACAGTCCGCACAGCGCACCCCCAACTCCCGGGCGGCGCGCAGGATCAGGCCCGGCGCGGGCTTGCGGCAGCCACAGCCGTCCGCCGGACCGTGCGGGCACACCGCCCATACATCGAACGGGCCCAGCAGCTGCTCCACCCGCGCGTTGACCCGGGCCACCTGGGCCATGCTCAGCAGCCCGCGCGCCACCCCGGACTGGTTGGTGACCACCCCCACCCGCACCCCGCGCTCCCGCAGCAGTGCCAGCGCCCGCCGGGCCCCGGGCAGCGGCCGGACCCGCCCCGGGTCACCGTTGTAGGGCACATCCCGCACCAGGGTGCCGTCCCGGTCGAACAGCACCGCCTCCGGCAGGCCCGTACCGCCGCTCATGGCGCACCCCCGCCCCGTGGCCCGGCCGGCAGCGGCGCGGCCGTCCGGTGCCGCCAGGCGCCGCGCAGCCGGTGCCCCACGGCCAGCGGCGGGATCACCGCACTGGTGGCCAGCATCGCCGTCACTTCCGACCTGGTACGCGGCCCCGGCGCGATCCGCGCCCAGGCGAACTCCGCGGTACCCAGCGCCCAGCCCGCCGCGGCCGCCAGCCCCGCGCCCCGGCGGCCGGCCAGCGCCAGCACCACCGCCGCCGCCCCGGCCGCGGTCACCGCCGCGTGCCGGGACAGCCGGCCGCGCGGCGCGCCCGCCCGGTGCCACCAGTCGGCGCCGTGCAGCCGCAGCATCAGCGCGTCATCGGCGTTGCCCGCCTGGTGGCGCAGCGAGACCCAGCGGCCGGCCGGACGCACCGGATGCCGGGTGGTGCGCCGCCCGCGCTCCAGACGCCGCCCGGCCGCCAGCACCCGCAGCGCCAGATCGGCGTCCTCCCGGAAGGCCCGCGGGAAGCGCTCGTCGAAACCGCCCACCGCCTGCAACACCGCCGTGCGGTAGGCCATATCGGCCGTCGCCCAGCGGGCCCCGGCCAGTCCGGCGGTATTGCGCTCCCAGTCGGTGGGCGCCCGGTCCCCGGGCAGCGGCACCTCGATGACGCCCTGCACCCCGTCCACATCCGGGGCGGCCTGCGCCAGATCGTGCACCAGCCGGGTCCGCCAGGCCGGGCCAACCTGCACATCGTCGTCCAGGAACACCACCCAGGGGGTGTGCACCGCCCGCCACCCGGTGTTGCGGGCCGCCGCCGGACCGCGCCCCGAGCTGCACAACACCCGGGCCCGGCCGCGCAGTTCACCCAGCGCGGGCAGCGGCAGCGGCGGCCGGCTGTGCCGGGGGCCGGGACGGTCGTCCACCAGCACCACCCGCTCCGGCGCCGGGCCGGCCGACAGCGCCAGCGCGTCCAGACAGGCCGCCAGACAGGGCCGGCCCAGGGTGGGGATCACCACCGAATAGGCGGGCCAGGAACCGGAGTTCATGTCGCCTCCTCCGCGGCCGCCCGGCCGCCCGCCGCGAAGGCCCGGCCGCGCCGCACGGCGAACGGCCCGATGGCCAGCAGATCCACCGGCGCGGAACCGAAGCACTCCAGGGCGTCCCGGGGATCGTCCACCATGGGCCGGCCCGCCGTGTTCAGGCTGGTGTTGACCACCACCGGCAGCCCGGTGCGCTTCTCGAACCCGGTGAGCATCCGGGCCACCAGGGGCTCCCGCGCCGGGTCCACGGTCTGGATGCGGGCGGTGCCGTCCACATGCACCACGGCCGGGATCCGGTCCCGCCAGGAGCGCACCACATCGTGGACGAAGAGCATATACGGGCTGGGCAGCGGCCCCTCGAAGATCTCCGCCGCCCGGTCGGCCAGCACCATCGGCGCCACCGGCCGGAACTCCTCCCGGCCCTTGACATGGTTGAGCCGCTCAAGGTTCTCCGCCCGGCCGGGGTGGGCCAGCAGCGAGCGGTGTCCCAGCGCCCTGGGCCCGTACTCGCTGCGCCCCTGGAACCAGGCCACAATGCCGTCCCGGGCCAGCTCCGCGGCCACCGCCTCGGCGATGTCCGGCGGCTCCTCATAGGGGATACGGGCCCGCTCCAGCCAGCCCCGCAGCTCCTCCTCCGACCAGCCCCGGCCCAGGTCCGCGCCCTCCATCGGCGCGGCCGGCTCCCCGCGGTCCGCCGCCAGATGCAGCGCCGCGCCCAGCGCGGTCCCGGCGTCACCGGCGGCCGGCTGCACCCACACCTTGCGGAACGGGCCCTCGGTGGCGATCCGCGAGTTGGCCACACAGTTGAGCGCCACCCCGCCGGCCAGGGCCAGTGCCCGGGCGCCGGTGCGGCCGTACAGCCAGCGCACCAGGTCCAGCAGCAGCTCCTCCAGACACGCCTGGGTGCTGGCGGCCAGGTCGGCATGGTCCTGGGTCCATTCCTGGCCAGGGGCGCGCGGCTCGGTGAGCGCGCTCCAGTCCACCGCGTGCGCCTGGAAACCGCCGTCCCCGGTGGCGTGCATCCGCTCCCGCAGCTCGGGCAGGAAGCGCGGTTTGCCATAGGCGGCCAGGGCCATCACCTTGTACTCGTCACTGCTGCGCAGAAAGCCCAGATGGGCGGTCAGCTCCTCGTAGACCAGCCCCAGCGACTGCGGCAGCTCCTGGGTGCGCAGCACCTCCAGGGCACCGCCGGTATAGCGCCCGGCCAGGTGGGAGGCGCACTCCCCGCGCCCGTCCAGCACCAGCACCGCGCTGTCCGGATGGGGCGCGGCCAGTCCGGCGGAGGCCGCGTGCGCCACATGGTGCGGGACAAACCTCACCTTCTCCGGCGCCAGTCCCGGCAGGGCGTCGGCCAGGAAGTACGGGGCCTCCCGGGCATAGGTCTGGCGCAGGCTGTCCCAGGGGTCCTCCAGGCCCATGGCCTCCGCGGGGCGGGAGAGCGCCGGGTCGTAGGAGTAGCCCACCGCGTCCAGTTCGCCCGGGCTCAGCCCGGCGTGCTCCAGACACCAGGCGGCCGCCTGTACGGGCAGCTCCCAGGCGGCGAAGGGCACCGGGCGCTTGCCGTGCTTGCGCCGGGAGAACCGCTCCTCCTCGGCGGCCGCGACGATCCGTCCGTCAACGACCAGTGCGGCGGCCGGGTCGTGGAAGAGGGCGTTGATACCGAGGATGCGCATGGCGTGCTCCGTGGCGTCGGGGGTGTAAGGGAAACTCCGGAGGAACTCCGCTCGCCCTTACGGCAGTTGCTTCACACCCGGGCGGACCGGGCGAACCACTCCACCGTCCGTTTGAGGCCCTCCGTGCACTCGAAGCGCGGCCGCCAGCCCAGTTCCCGGCGCGCGGCCGTGGTGTCGGGGCGGCGCTTGGCCGGGTCGTCCGCCGGGCGGTCCACAAACTCGATGGTGGACGCCGAACCGGTCAAGTCCACGATGTGCCGGGCCAGTTCGAGCATGGTGGTCTCATCGGAGCTGCCGATGTTGACCGGGCCGGGGCGGCCGCTGGCGGCCAGCGCCAGGATGCCGTCCACCGTGTCGTCCACATAGGTCAGCGAACGGGTCTGGCTGCCGTCCCCCGCCACCGTCAGCGGCTCACCGTCCAGCGCCTGCCGGATAAAGGTGGGCACTGCCCGGCCGTCGCCCGCCCGCATCCGCGGGCCATAGGTATTGAAGATCCGCACAATCGCGGTGTCCGTGCCATGGGTGCGCCGGTAGGCGGTGACCAGCGCCTCCGCATACCGCTTGGACTCGTCGTAGACGCTGCGCGGCCCGATGGGGTTGACATTGCCCCAGTACCCCTCGCGCTGCGGGTGCTCGAGCGGGTCCCCGTACACCTCCGAGGTGGAGGCCAGCAGAAACCGCGCCCCGTCCCGGCGGGCCAGCTCCAGGGCGTTATGGGTGCCGCTGCTGCCCGCCTCCAGGGTCTGGATGGGCAGCCGCAGATAGTCGGCGGGGGAGGCCGGGCAGGCCAGATGGAGCACCAGCCCCACCCGCCCGGGTATGGCGGCCAGGCTGTCGTCCCGGGAGACATCGGCCTCGAGGAAGGTGAAGCCCGGATCGCCCTCCAGATGGGCGATATTGGCGCGGGCGCCGGTGACCAGGTTGTCCACGCACCACACCTCGATGCCCTCGCCCAGCAGCCGCTCGCACAGGTGGGATCCGACGAATCCGGCCCCACCGGTGACCACCGCACGGGTCCAGCGTCGTTCGTCCATGATCACACTCCTTCGGCTGACGGGCCGGAAGGCGGCCGCCGGGGACAAAAGCGCGCGGGCCTCACCGGAGGCGGTTGGCATACCGGAGACAGCCGGCCCACCGGAGGCGGTTGGCCCGTCATATCGCGCTTATCGCGCATATCGCGTCGTGATGGAGTTTCAATGGAGTTTCGGCCGCCGTAACTCGCGCTCTTGGCGCCGCGGCACCGGCTGTTTGGAACGTGCGGGGCGGATGCCCTCTTGACCGTCCGTGGCCGGAACGACTCAGAAGCAGGCTCGCACACTCCCGGCCATTACTCCAGTCGAGGCGCTTCGGCCCACCCCGGCCCGGCGGTTTCGGATTGCCCGCGCCGGGAAGCCGGGTGAGCCTGGGAAGGCGAGCGGCACCGTGCCGACGCCCGACAGAACCGTGACCCCGACACGGAAGGAAGTGCACGCGTGTCCGCTCAATCCGAGTCAGCAGGCCGGGGCACCGCCGGACCCCAGGACGCCAAGGACCAGCAACTGGCACAGTTCCGTGCCGCGCCCCGGCATGACGCGCTCACCACCGACCAGGGTGTGCGGGTGGACGACACCGACAACGCGCTGCGCGCCGGGACCCGGGGGCCCACCCTGCTGGAGGACTTCCACAACCGGGAGAAGATCACTCACTTCGACCATGAGCGGATCCCGGAGCGGGTGGTGCACGCTCGCGGCGCGGGCGCCTATGGCTACTTCGAGAACTATGAGCCGCTGGGCGAGTACACCTGCGCCGACTTTCTCGCCGAAGCGGGCCGCCGGACACCGGTGTTCGTCCGCTTCTCCACCGTACAGGGCCCGCGCGGCTCCGCGGACACGGTGCGCGATGTCCGAGGCTTCGCCACCAAGTTCTATACCCGGGAAGGCAATTACGACCTGGTCGGCAACAATATGCCGGTGTTCTTCATCCAGGACGCCATCAAATTCCCGGACTTCGTACACGCGGTGAAAATGGAACCGCACAATGAGATGCCCACCGGCGCCTCCGCGCACGACACCTTCTGGGACTTCTGCTCCCTGCAGCCGGAGAGCACCCATATGCTGATGTGGCTGATGTCCGACCGGGCCATCCCGCGCAGCTTCCGGATGATGCAGGGCTTCGGGGTGCACACCTTCCGGTTTGTCACCGCCGAGGGACGCGGCACCTTTGTGAAATTCCACTGGAAGCCCAAGCTGGGCGTCAACTCCCTGGTCTGGGACGAGGCCCAGATCGCCGCCGGACGCGACCCCGACTTCAACCGCCGCGACCTGTGGGAGGCCATCGAAGCCGGGGAGTACCCGGAGTGGGAGCTGGGCGTCCAGCTGGTGCCCGAGGAGGACGAGTTCTCCTTCGACTTCGACCTGCTGGACGCCACGAAGATCATCCCTGAGGAGCAGGTGCCGGTACGGCCCATCGGCCGCCTGGTCCTCAACCGCAACCCGCAGAACTTCTTCGCCGAGACCGAACAGGTCGCCTTCCACACCGCCAATGTGGTGCCCGGCATCGACTTCACCAACGACCCGCTGCTCCAGGGGCGCAACTTCTCCTATCTGGACACCCAGCTGATCCGGCTGGGCGGCCCCAACTTCAGCCAGCTGCCGGTCAACCGGCCCCTCGCGGACGTCAACCACAACCACCGCGACGGCTTCGGCCAGCAGGTCATCCACCCCGGCACCAACTACTTCCCCAACTCCCTGGGCGGCGGCTGCCCCGCGCACGCCGGGGCCGGCGGCGGCGCGGGGGTGTTCCGGCACTACGCCCAGCGGGTGGACGGCGAGAAGATCCGGGTGCGCAGCGAGAGCTTCCAGGACCACTACAGCCAGGCCGCGCTGTTCTGGAACAGCATGTCCGACTGGGAACAGCGCCATATCGTGGAGGCGTTCCGCTTCGAGCTGGGCAAGGTGGAGTCGGTGCCGGTGCGCGAGCGCATGGTCGGCAACCTGGCCCAGGTCAACGGCGAACTGGCGGCCCAGGTCGCGGACGGCCTGGGCCTGCCCGCCCCGGCGGCGGCCGAGGGCATCACCACCGCCGCCTCACCCGCCCTCAGCCAGGAGAACCTCACCGGCACCGGGGGCATCCGCACCCGCAAGGTCGCCGTACTGGCCGCCGACGGCACCGACGCTTCCCAAGTCACCGCACTTCGCGAGCGGTTGACCGACCAGGGCGCCATTGTGGAGGTACTGGCCGCCAAGGCGGGCAGGCTGCGCGCCGCGGACGGCAATGGGCTGGAGGTGGACCGGGCCCTGCCCACCATGGCCTCCGTCCTCTATGACGCGGTCGTCGTCCCGGACGGCAAGGAGGCGGTCGGCGAACTCTCCGCCGACCCCGCGGCGGTGCGCTTTGTGGAGGAGGCGTACCGGCACGGCAAGCCACTGGCCGTCTTCGGCGAGGGCACCCGGCTGCTGACCGAGGCCAAGCTGCCGGAGGATGTGGTCCTGGGCGAATCCGCCCCCTCCTACGGAGTCTTCAGCGGCAATGGCACCGCGGAACCGGCCGATGTCGCGGACGCACTGGCCGCGGCACTGGAACGGCACCGCTTCCCGCGGCGGCCGGGGTTGCTCAACTGAGCGTTGGGGCTTGCCGGTTGGGTTTCGCGCGGAGTCAAGGGCCGGTCCGCTGCCGGGCGGCGCACTGCCCGCAGAAACAGGGACGACGGCACCAAGTCACCTACTGCCAAGAGTCGTTGCACGGGCCGCGCGGCACCGCACGGCACGAGCGCCGGTCACGGCGCCCGGTGCGCTCCGCACCGATGACCCCGACCGCCACCTTCGCGCAGGAAGTCGCCTGCCGGAAATCCTCACGACCGGCAGCAATCCGGCCCCCTAGGATCGGACGGACACCAGGGCAGGAAACGGAGCGGGACAGCAATGCGTGAGGACACCAGGAGCGGGATAGCGGCGGCAATGCGCCTGGCGGAGGGCGTGGCACTGCGGGAGGCAGTGGGTGCCGGCGGCCCCGGCGACTGGCTGGCCCTCGACCAAGGGGTGCGGGAGGCGGCCTGGCGGTACGGGCTGCGACTGCTGCCGGAGCCTCCGTCCGTGGACCCGGCGCACCCGGCCGAGTCCCGGCTCGCGCTGGCCTTGTGCCACGGCGACGGTCGGATCCGTGAGAAGGCGGTGCGTTCCTCGGCCCGGTACCCCGGCCTGCTGCCGCTGGTAGTGATCCGCGCCGCCGACTGGGCCGAGCCCGTACGCGAGCGCGCCCGGGAACTGCTGCGCGAGGCCCTGGACCTGGAGGCGGCCATCGCCCTGGCGCCGCTGATCCTGAGCGTGGGCCGCCGCGACCGAGGCGCCTTCGGCGTCGGTCTGCTCGGAGCGGTCCTGCGCCCGGCACCCCTGGGACGGCTCAGCGCACTCCTTGCCGACCCCGACCGCGCCGTCCGGCGGTTCACCTACCGGCTGGCCGTCGAGCAGCGGCTCCTCGGCCCCGTCCAACTCGCCCGTGCGGCCGCGCGGGACGGGGACACCGTGGTCCAGGACCTGTGTGTCACGGCGGCGCTGGCCGCTCGGCCGGGGGAGGACGTGGACAAGGATGTACCGGACGAGGTGCTCACGCCCCTGCTGACCGCGCGGAACCCGCGCACCCGTGCGGCGGGCGTCACTGTCCTGCGGCGGGCCGGGCGGGCGCGGCAGGCCCAGTCCTTCCTCACCGACCGGTCCGCACTGGTGCGCGCTTGCGCCCGGTATGTGGTACGACAGCTCGGCGGCCACCCGGCGGGCTGGTACCGGGAGCGCTGCACGGCAGCCGGGCCGGACCTGCCGCCCGGTGCCGTCATCGGACTGGCCGAGTGCGGGGAGCGCACGGACGGTGAGCTCCTCCGGCCGCTGCTGGCGCACCCGGTGCCCGGCGTGCGGGCCCAGGCGGTGGCCGGCCTGCGGGCACTTGACCTCACGGACACCGAACGGCTGCGGCCGCTGCTGGAGGACCCGTCCCCAGGCGTGGTACGCCAGACCGCCCTCGCTCTGCTGCCCTCGGCACCGGACCTCCCCGCCGACTGGCTGCTGGGGCATACCGACCTCAAGTGGCCACGGCACGTCCGGATCGCCGCTTTCCGGCTGCTCAACGCCCGCGGCGGCGTAGTGGCGCTGCGGGCGGCGGTCGGGCTGCTGGACGACCCGGATGTGAAACTGCGCACCTGGGCCGGGCAGTCAGTGCAGCGCTGGCGTCCGTCGGCGGAGGTACCGCGCGGAGACGCGGAGGTAGGCGAGCTGCTGGACCGGAGCCGCCATCTCTTCAGCGAATATGTCCTGCGGCGGCGCAAGTGGGAGGCCGGGCTGGCCGGCTGAATGCGTGTGCGGCCCGGACCCTCATCCCGTGCCGGTGCCCCGGCGGCTGTTCGTGACATGGCCCCGCCGCGTCGGCGCCCAGCGGCTCCAGGCGGGGAGGGCCTCGCGGGTCCGGTGCCAGGCCGGGGGAATGCCGTCGGTGCCGGTGCGGGCCGCGACGATGCCTCCGGCGATCGCGCAGGTGGTGTCGCGGTCGCCCCACCCGGCGACGGTCTGCCACAGCGCCTCGTGCAGGTCGTCCAGGTGCCCGGCGGCCGACCACAGGGCGAACGGGACCGTGTCCGGGGCCGAGATCAGCGCACCGGAGCCCAGCACGGACGCCGCATGGCGGACCGAGGTGTGCTCCGGGAGGCGCGCGGCCACCAGGATCCCCGAGCGGACGTCGCTTTGCGGCACCCGGTCGGCGACCTCCCGCAGGAACTCGGAGCGCGGCGGGGCCTCCCGGCCCTCCCCGGCGGCCGCCAGGGCCGCGGCGGTGGCCACTGCCACGGCGCCCGCGACCGCTTCAGGATGCGCATGTGTGGTGAGCGCGGACAGCCGGGCCTGCTCGCCGGCGGCCGTCGGATCGCCGTGGAACCAGGCACCCAGCGGGGCCACCCGCATCGCGGCGCCATTGCCGTACGAGCCCTGCCCGCCGAACTGTGCGGCGGTCACCGCCCGCCAGTCGCCGCCCCCGCCGATCTCGCGCAGCACCCCGTGCATCGACGGGCCGTACTTGCGACCCGGGTCGCGGGCGTATTCGGCGGCGAACTCCCTTGCCAAGAGGCCGGGTTGAACCTCCCCATGGACCGTCAGATGGGCGAACAGCACACAGGCCATGGCGGAGTCGTCCGTCCATGGCCAGGGCCCCGGACGCGGTTGCCGCGCGGCCCACTGCTCGCCGGGGTTCTCCTCGGAGCGCGTGAACCAGCTGTCGCCGAAGGCATCGCCCATCACCAGGCCGTCCAGACAGGCGTGGGCGTGGCGGGGACCGGTGCTGGTCATGGTGAAGCTCCTCGGGGCGATGGCCGGGCCGGAGCATTCTCCTCGCCGGCCGCCGGTGCGGGCGAGTGAATTGCGCGGCCGCGACCGGACCCCGCTTTTCATCCTTGGGTGAAAACGATCGCAGCGGCGTTCGAATGGCGCATACCATGTCCTCCGTTCACGATCTCTTTGCAAAGTCATGGGGGGACTCTGCCCTGTGGGCGCATGCCTGCGCGCGCTGCGCGCGATTCTGCTGCTGGCCGGTTTCTATCTGCTCGCCCTGGTCATTCTCGGCGCCCTCGTGGGCATCGATATCGCGGTCTGGACCCGGGGAGTGCACCTGGCCTCGATCAAACTGACCGTGGTCCTGGCTCTGTTGGGCTTTCCGATTCTGCGGGGCGTCTTCACCTTCGGCACCGGCGGGGGCGACACGGTGCCCGGGCTGCCCGTCACCGAGGCGGGACAGCCCGAACTCTGGCGCACCGTACGGGGGTTGGCCGAGCAGTCCGGTACCCGGGCGCCGGATGAGATTCTGCTGACCGGAGAGGTGAACGCCGCGGTCGCCGAGGACGCCCGGCTGCTGGGCCTCGTTCCGGGGCGGCGCCGCCTCTTCCTCGGGGTGCCGCTGCTGGCCGGTCTGACGGAGCCCCAGCTGCACTCGGTGATCGCCCATGAGCTCGGCCACTACGGCAATTCCGACACCCGGCTCGCCGGCATCACCCGGCGGGGCCGCGACTGTGTGGGACGGACCGTCGAGGCGTTCAAGGAGCGCGAGGAGCAGCGGATCGGCAAGGAGCGCTCCCGGCAGGAGCAGGCGGCCGCCAAGGCGCTGCGCAAGGGCCGCAGGCCCAGGCGCATCAGCACCAAGAACGCCGGCCTGGGTTACCGGCTGATGGCCAGGCCGTTCCAGGTCTACGCACGGTTCTATCTGCGGGCCACCAGCAGTGTGGGCCGGCAGCAGGAACTGGCCGCCGACCTGATCGCGGCCAAGGTCGCGGGCCGCGACGCCACCGCATCGGCGCTGCGGCGGACCGCTGTTCTCGACGCGGTCCAGGACTTCTACCTCAACAGCTACGCCACCATGGGCGTCTCGGCGGGCCTTCTCCCGCCGCGCGGCGAGGTCTTCGGCGGGCTGCGCCATCTGCTCGCCGATCCCCGGCGCCGTATGAACCTGGCGGAGCTGCACACCACCCTGCCGCCGGCCGAGGCGACCCCGTATGACTCGCACCCGCCGGTGGCCGAGCGGGTCCGGCTCATCGAGGCCCTGCCGGACGACGGCCGCACTGCGGACGGTGCCAGGCCGGCGCTGGCCCTGCTCCGGGACACCGAACGGGTGCTGGCGGAAGTCGAATCCGCCGTGCTCACCCCCGAGGCACTCGCCCTGGAGCGAGTGACCTGGCAGGAGTTGGTGCACCGGGCGATGTACGCACAGGCCCAGGAGGCGGCACAACCGCTGAGGTCCGCCCTGGCGGCGGCCGGGATGGCGGTGGACACCGCCCCGGCGGACAGTGCCCCGGCGGAGCTGGCGGCCCTGCTGGACGCCGCCGACGCGGGACAGCTCTGGCTCGTCGCGGACCGGCTCCCCAAGTCGCCGGAGGCGGCCCGGGCGACCGGCCGGGCGGCCCGGGAATTCCTCCGGCCGGCCCTGGAGGCGGGGGACGCGGCGGCTGGCCCAGCTGGCCCTGGTGGAGCACCACGGCGCCCGCTGGCAGCTGTCCTGGTCCGACCGGGCCCGCCTGACGCTGCCCGCGAGCAGCGCCTGGCCGGACCCGGACGCCCTGGAGGAAGCCCTGGCGGCAGCGGTACGGGCGGCCACCGCCGACACCCCGGACACCACCCCCCTGCGCACCCTTCTCGCGCACTGACCCGCCCGCCCCGGAACCGACCGGACCATCGGAGACCTCTTTACCCATGACCGCGGTCATCCCCTTCACCATCCTTGTGCTGATGCTGATCTTCTGGCTGCGCAACAAGCGGCGGGCGGCCAGAGCCGCCACCCTCGCCGTCCGGGCCGGCGCGGACCTGTTGCCGCCGGAGCGGCAGCGGACCGACCGGGCCTTCGCCGACCCCTCGACCGAGGCCGTGCTCACCGCGGCCGCCCAGGGCGACTGGCAGCCCGCCGCCCGGGCACTGGCCATGGCCGGCACCGACTGGGAACGCCGGAGCCATCTGGTCGATGCCCTGGCCGGGCAGGCAGCCAAGGAGGACTCCTGGCTGCGCGCCTGGCAGGCGGCCTGCCCGGAGGACCCGGCCGCGGCCGTGGTCCACGCGGCCGCGAAGGTGAGTCTCGCCTGGGAGATCCGCGGCTCGGCCAGGGCCGCCGGCACCACCCGCGAACAGTTCGCCGGCTTCCACCGGCTGCTGGGCGAGGCCCGCCAGGACTTCGCCCGCGCCCAGGCGCTGGCTCCGCCGGACGACCCCACCCCCTATATCGCGCAGATCCCGCTCCACAAGGGGCTCGGCGCCCCGCACGAGGCGATGCGGCAGCTGTGGGCCGAGGTCACCGCCCGCGCCCCCTACCACTACGCGGCCCACCGCAGCGCGCTCCAGTACTGGTGCGCCAAGTGGCGCGGCTCCGCCGAACTTGCCCAGGACTTCGCCGCCCGGGCCGCGGCCGTGGCACCGCCCGGCAGCCTGCTGACCATGCTGCCGATCATCAGCTGGTTCGAGCACAACTCCGACGCGCCCGACAAGGCCTATGGATGGCCCGAGATGAGAACACTGACCGAGACCGCACTGCGGGACCTCGCCGCGGCGGACCCTGGCCATCCGGGCCTCGCCGAGGCCCGCCACCTGCTCGCCTACTGCCTGACCAGACAGGGCAGCCATGCGGCGGCCCTGGAGCAGTTCCGCCAGGTGGACGGCTTTGTCGGCGCCCTGCCCTGGCACTACTACACCGACCCGGCCAAGGTCTTCTGCGCCTACCGGGAGCGGGCGCTCAGGGGCGCGCTCATCGCCCAGCACGCCAACTAGGGCGGTGGCGAGCCCCGTTGCGGCGCCGGCGGGGCCGAACCCTCGCGCCGCACCTCGGGCCGGGGGGCTCAGCGAACCAGCGGTCCCGCCCCGGTCACAAACCCCTCGATCGCCTCCCGCGCATCCGCGTCGCGGGCGTCCCGGTCCGCCTGGTCCACCGCGTTGGACACCTCCCAGACGCACCGGTAGGCCCGCTCCGCGGCCCGTACCACCTCCTGGTCGTCGGTGAGCAGCCGTACCCGGTAAAGCGCCTGCCGGGCCGCCGTGCGCAGCCGGTGGGCCTCGTCCCGGGCCGCTGTGAACGAAGGCCCCCGTGGATCCTCCTGCGCGCGGTACCAGCGCGCCGTCTGCCCATGGCGGTAGTCCTCCAGCGCCCCGGCGAACGCCCCATAGGCGGCTATGCGCTCCTGGCGGAGCGCCTCGGAGCGGGTGAACCGCTCGGTGCGGCGGGCGGCGAGGCGCTGGAAGGCGTGGGTGACCACGGCACCCAGCAGGGTGCCCAGCACGGCGACGGCGCTTGTCCAGATGGCTTCCATCGGGCCAGTCCAGCACAAGCGGCCCAACGCCGGGCCGGGGAGGGGGACTTGAGCGCGCCCGCCCGTTCACACACCGGGCCGGGGCGGACCGGATGGTCCGCCCCGGCCCGGGAGCCCGTCCTCAGGAGTAGGAGTAGCGGCACAGCCCGGCCGTGCCCTGTGCCGGGGTCGGGGACAGGTCCGGTTCCAGGACCCGGACGTCCGCGCCGGTCAGCAGGGCGGCCCGGACCGCCACATCCGCCAGCCGTCCCTCATGGGCCTCCGGACCGCCGCCCTCCGGCAGGTCCTCGCGGCGTTCCCGGACATCGGTGGGGGAGGGGCCGAACCAGGCGGTGCGCTGGTCCTGGGGGTCATCGGTGACGGCCAGGATCCGCAGCCGGCCCACCGACAGGGCCTCCAGGGTCTCATTCACGCCCATCACCGCATGGCCGCCGGGGGAGCGCTCCTGTTCCAGCAGGCGCAGCAGTCCCTCGGTCCGGGCGTGCCCGGCACGGGCGGCCTCCGCCTCCACCTGGGCGGTGCGTTCCTCCGCCGAGCCGTCCTCGCTTCGGCTGCCGCTGACCTGGCCGATGGTGACATCGCGCCGGACCCACTGCGGCAGGTGCTTGGTGAGGTACTGGCGGGCCCGGACATCCCCGGCCAGCAGCAGCAGCCGGGCCGAGGTCTCACTGAGCGCGGTGCCCAGCGCCTCGGCGACCCGGGTGGCGTTGTGCTCCCAGGAGTCCTCCGCACGGTGCTGGTAGCGCATCTGCGACATGCCGCCCGGCTGGCTGCGGACGATCTCGTCGTCCGGCCCCTGGACCAGGCGCCGCTCGGGCTCGGTGGAACCCTCCGGGTAGAGCAGCAGATCGGCCCCGGTACGGTCCACCACCGCCACCACCCGGGCGGGGTGGTCCTGGCGCCACTCCAGCAGCGGCAGCAGATGCGGCACCGGCGAGAACTCGGCGATATCCCCGCGTGCCGCGCCGGGCAGCTCCACGGTGTGCCGTATCTCGCCGTCGTTGGTGGCGAACAGGGCCAGCGTCCCGGTGCCGGGCAGCGCGTCCAGCACCCGCGTGGTAAGGGCGTCAAGGGTGCGCTGGTCCACGCCCTCGCGGGCCAGCCGGCCGGCCAGGTCGCGCCAGCGCGCCTCGGCCTCCTCGGTTCGCTGGGGACGTACTTCGAGGTCGAAGTAGACCGATACGAAGGGGCCCGGCGCATCCAGCAGATCGCGCAGGGTTCCGGTGTCGGTGCGGGTGGCTGTGGTCATATGGGCTCCTCCTTCAACGGGCCGAGCCGATCGCGCCGGGCGCACCGCACCGGGCGGATTACGGCCACCTCATTCCAGGTGACCAGATGTCGCCCATAGATGCCAGTGCGCGGCGTTTGGGCAGGTCAGCAGCCGGCGGTATCAATCGGTCAGGGGGATCAGCAGGGACGATCTCCGCGCCTGCCAGGCGGCGAGCAGGTCCGCCTCGAAGCGCTCGTCCAGCCGGCGGGTGGCGGCGATGCCGAATTCCACATCACCGGCCAGCCCCGGCTCCCGGCGCAGCAGGTCGCCGACCACATCATGGCGGACCAGCTGTTCATGGACGGCGTCCGCCTCCACATGCTCGGCGTAGAAGCGCACCGCCGCCGGGCCCGCGTCCAGCCGTTCCATGGCTCTCACCAGCCGCCGGGAGGCGGGCGGGGACAGGCTTTCCACGGTGGCGAAGTGCCCGGCCAGCGCGCCGCGCAGGGCCCGGTGCAGGCCGAACAGGGACATCAGGTTGACGGTGGCCAGGGTGCTCGCCGGCGCCGCGTCCAGATAGCGGCCATAGGTGTCGTCCAGGCCCAGGTCCCGCATCAGATCGGCGAACAGCCGGGCATGCACCCGCTCGGCGCGGCCCGCCCCGAACTCGTCGTACTCCACCGCCACCAGGGCCGCCTTGGCCCGCCCGGTCAGCCGGGGGATCATCCAGGCATGCGGGTCGGCCTCCTTGAGCTGGTAGAGGGAGCGATGGGCGGCGTACTCGCGCAGCTGCCACAACTCCCCGCTCCCGCACAGGAAATGGCTCACCCCCCGGCCGTCCCGGGGCTCCAGCACCAGCTCCTCCAGCGCGGCCGCCGCCCCGGCGCCGGTGGGCACATCCGCACGCAGCGCGGTCAGGAAGAGCTTCTCCAACTCGCCGCGCAGCCGCAGCAGTCGGGGGTCCCATTCCCAGTCGTCGGACACCCCCGCCACACCCCGGTAGTGCAGTTCATAGCAGAGATAGAGGGCCAGTTGGAGATCGTCTCCATAGGGGTCCGCCGCCCCGGCGGCGGGCAGCGGGCCCTCGCCGGGTGACGTTGTCGTCAGAGCGCCGATCAGCGCCGCGGAGATCTCCCCGCGTGGCTGCGGAGGTCGCATCGCCGTCTCCCAGGTCCCTTCGGTACCACGAGCGTCACAGGTACCCGGCCTTGGCGCGGTCATGCCCGGCGGCCCCGATGACTGGTGTCGCACCAGGGCGGAATGCCGCTGCGCCCGCACATACACAGTGCCACCACCGGACGGTCGGAGCGCACCAGACTGCCGTCCGGCAGCTCCACCTCCACCGGGCCTTCGATCAGCAGCGGCCCGCCGGGGTCCCGCCGGACCCTCGTGGCGGGGCGCTCAGCCGGGCCGCCGGGCACGGATCACCACCAGTTCCTCCTTGTCCTGGCCGTCCTGGAGCAGGCCGCGCCGGCGCAGCCAGTCGCTGCGGCCGCGCAGTACCGGCCCGAAGGGCACCAGCCGCCGGTCGGTGACCTCGGTCTCCAGACCGCCCGCCGTCAGGGCCCGCACCGTCGCGGACACCCCGCTGAGCGCCGACTGCACCAGCAGCAGCACCCCGCCGGGCAGCAGCGCGGGCGGCACCTGCACCGCCAGCCGGTCCAGCACGGCACGGCCGTCATAACCCGCGTCAACCGTGCGGCTGCCCCGCCGGCCGGGGGCCGGAACATACGGCGGGTTGGCCAGCACCAGATGGAAACGCCGCCCGGCCACCGGCGCCAGCAGATCGCCGCGGCGGACGGTCACCCGCACCCCGGCGAGCAGTGCGTTGACCCGGGTGCTGAGCACCGCGCCCAGCGAGGCGTCCACCGCCACCACCTGTGCCGCGCCGCCACGGGCCGCGCTGATGGCCAGCGTGCCGGTGCCACTGCCGATGTCCAGCACCCGGGCACCGGGCGGCAGCCGCTCCCTGAGCAGCGCCTGCCGCAGCAGAAAGGAGTCCGCCTGCGGCGGATAGACACCCGGCGCCCGCAGCAGCAGCACGCGATTCACAACTCCCGCAGCGCGGGCAGCAGTTCGCCGGCGGCCCACTTCAGGAAGGGCAGTTGATGGTCCCCGCCGACCTGGACCAGCGCCACCTCGGTGAAACCGGCGTCCGCATAGGGCCGTACGGCCTCCACAAAAGCCCCCACATCCGATCCGCAGGGAATCGCCTGGGCCACATCGTCCCGGGTGACGAACTGCGAGGCGGAGGCGAAGGCGAGGTCATGGGGCAGCTCGGAGTTGACCGGCCAGCCCAGCCCGAACCAGCGGAACTGGTCATGGGCCCGGGCGATGGCCGCGTCCCGGTCCGGGTCGTAGCACACCGGCAGCTGTCCGACCCGGGGCTTGCCCGCCCCGCCGTACCGGTCGAACGCCTCCACCAGCTCCCGGCCGGGCTCGGTGGCGATCACCAGATCGGCCAGCTCACCGGCCAGTCGGCAGGACAGCTCCCCGGACACCGCGATACCGATCGGCGGCACCGGCTCCGGCGGGTCCCACAGCTTGGCGTGCTCCACGTCGTAGTGCGGGCCGTGATGGGTGACCGTACGGCCCTCGAAGAGCGCCCGGATGATCCCGACCGCCTCCTGAAGCATCTCGTGCCGCACCGCCACCGAGGGCCAACCGCCGCCCACCACGTGCTCATTGAGGTTCTCCCCGGAACCCAGACCCAGCCGGAACCGGCCCTGGGAGAGCAGCTGCACCGTGGCGGCCTGCTGGGCCACCAGGGCGGGGTGGTAACGGACGGTCGGACAGGTCACATAGGTCATCAGCGGAATACGCGAGGTGGCCTGCGCCGCCGCGCCCAGCACCGCCCAGGCGTTGGGGGAGTGCCCCTGCGAGGCCAGCCAGGGAAAGTAGTGGTCGGAGATGACCGAGAAGTCGAAGCCCGCCTGCTCCGCGCCCACCACATGGGAGACCAGGTCCCGGGGACCGGCCTGTTCGCACATCATCGTGTAGCCGATTCGCACCATGCGGCCCGAGTTCCCCCTGTCACCGGAGGGAAACCGCCTGCCCGTTCGGACCCGCGGGAGGTGCGTACACCACGGGGGCGGGTGAGACTCGGCGCGGAGGGGACGTTCCCATCACCTCCGTTGGAAAGGGAGTGCCGTGGCATGAGCACCAAGAACAGGGCCAAGGCAAAGGCCGAGCAGACCAAGGGGCGGCTGAAGGAAGCGGCCGGCCACCTCACCGGCGACAAGCGGACGCAGACCGAGGGGCGTGTCCAGCGCATCAAGGGCGACATCCAAGACGCGGTGGAGAAGGTCCGGCACCCCAAGCACACCAAGAAGAAGCACGGACACTGAGCGGGGCTCCCAGGGGCCCCGCACCGTCCCACCGGTCCCACCGGTCCCACCGGTCCCGCCGAGGCCCGTCGGCCGCGGCGGGACCTCGCTCGTCACCGCGGGCCGTGGAAGCCGTCCGGCTCAGGGCCGCAGCAGCGTCTTGACCATGCCGTCCTGCTTCCGCTGGAAGGTCTCATACGCCTTCGGCCCGTCCTCCAGCGGCAGCACATGGGTGGCAAAGCCCTCCACGCCCAGCGGATCGGCATCGGTGAGCAGCGGAAGAATGTCGTCCACCCAGCGCCGGACATTGGCCTGGCCCATCCGCAGCTGAAGCTGTTTGTCGAACATCACCATCATCGGCAGCGGATCGGCCATCCCGCCATAGACGCCCACCACGGAGACCGTGCCGCCCCGGCGCACCGCCTTCACCGCGGTGTGCAGCGCCGCCAGCCGGTCCACCCCGGCGGTGGTCATCAGCTTCTCCGCCCAGGCATCCGGCAGCAGACCCACCAGCCGCTGGCCGGTCTGGGCCACCGCCGAACCATGCGCCTCCATCCCCACCGCGTCGATCACCGCATCCGGCCCCCGGCCGTCGGTCAGCTCCCGCAGGGCCTCCACCAGCACATCCGCGCCGTCATGCTGCCGCAGATCCAGGGTGGTCACCCCCCGCGCCTGGGCCCGGGACAGCCGCTCGGGCACCAGGTCCACCCCGATCACCCGCTGCGCCCCGCGGTGCAGCGCGATCCTGGCGGCCATGTCGCCGATCGGCCCCAGCCCCAGGACGGCCAGGCTGCCGCCCGGCGGAACGGCCGCGTACTCCACTGCCTGCCAGGCGGTGGGCAGTACATCGGAGAGATAGAGGAACCGCTCGTCGGGCGGCCCGTGCGGCACCTTCACCGGCAGGGTGTTGCCAAAGGGCACCCGGAGAAACTCCGCCTGGCCGCCCGGCACCGAGCCATAGAGCTTGCTGTAGCCGAACAGCGCGGCTCCCTTGCCCTGCGAGCGGACCTGGGTGGTCTCACACTGCGACTGCAGCCCCTGCCCGCACATGGCGCAGGTGCCGCAGGAGATATTGAAGGGCACCACCACCCGGTCACCCGGAGCGAGGGCGGTGACCTCGGGACCGGTCTCCTCCACGATGCCCATCGGCTCATGCCCCAGGATGTCCCCCGGCGTCATAAAGGGGCCGAGGATCTCATAGAGGTGCAGATCCGATCCGCAGATGCCGGTGGAGGTGATCCGCACGATCACATCCGTGGGCTCCTCCACCCGGGGATCGGCCACGGTGTCCACCCGGACGTCCCGCTTCCCATGCCATGTCAGCGCCCGCATGCGCCCCACCTCCCGTCCGGTGCTGCCCGTCTCACCCGGGTTCCCCCGAAGTCCGCGCGAAAACGGTGGGGGGCACCCCCTCAGGGGCGCGAGCCGTGTTCATATGCGGCTCCGCCGCGTGGGCGCGACCAGCCACAAAGCACCCGCACCCGAAAACGCGCCAATCGCACCCCCTACGATGTGCAAACCCGCACCGTCCGCAGCCCAGGATCCGCCGCATCCGGCACGTACATGCCCGCCTCGATCCCGGAGCGCAAATACTCCAGCACCGGCTCCGTGAGCCGCTCACCCGGCAGCGCCGTGGGGATGCCCGGCGGATAGGGAGTGAGCATCTCCGCCACGATCCGCCCGGCCGCCTCCTCGACCGGCACATCCTCCACCGCGCCGAAGAAGGCGTCCCTGGGCGGGCGTACCTGCTCCAGGCGCAGCCGGTCCGGGTCCGGTACGGTCACCATGGGCGTGGGGCCCAACTCCGCTGCCACGGCGACCAGTTCGCGCAGGGCGGTGAGCAGCGCCTTGGCGGTCTCCCGGTCGTCGGCATGGGTGAGCTGGGCGCTGATCCGCCGGTGGTCGGCCAGGTGCACATCCATACCGTGCCGCTCGCGCAGCCAGTCGGCGGCCCGGTAGCCCGTCAGGCCCAGCTCCGCCAGGTCGATGACCACCGGCAGCGGGTCGAGGTCGGCGGCCCGGCCGGGGCCGGTGAAGTCGGAGCGGCCGTGGACGCGCAGGCCGTCGATGCGCCCGATCTCCGACCGCACCTTGTCCGCCAACTCCAGTGCGTGCTCCAGCAGTTCACGGCCGTCCAGCATCATCTGCCGCCGCCAGGCGTCGATTCCGGCCAGGATGGGCACCGAGGGACTGGTGGTGCCCAGCAGATCGGCGCGTGACTTCAGGGAGGCGGCGTCCAGCAGATCGCCCTGGAGATGGAACACCGAGCCCTGTTCCAGGCCGCTGCCCATCTTATGGATGCTGGTGACACAGACATCCGCGCCGGCGTCCATGGCCCAGGCGGGCAGCGCCGGATGGAAGGGCAGATGCGCTCCCCAGGCCTCGTCCACCACCAGCGGCAGCGAACGCCGGTGGCACACCTCGGCGATGGCGGCCAGCTCGGCACAGGAGCCGTATGGCGTAGGGCTGGTGACCAGGGCGCCCCGGGCGTCGGGATGGGCCTGGAAGGCCCGCTCGAAGGACTCCGCGGACGGCGGATGGGCCAGATGCCGCTCGGCGTCCCACTGCGGCTCCACCCAGACCGGAATGATCCCGGCGAGGATCAGTCCCGACACCACCGACTTATGGGCGTCCCGCCCCACCAGCAGCTTCTGATGCGGGCTGGCCGCCGTGAGCATGGCCGCCTTGACCGACAGGGAACTGCCGCAGGTGGTGAAGAAGGTGTGTTCCGCGTGCACCGCGTCCGCCATCAGCCGCTCGGCGCGCAACAGCACCTGGCCCCGGGCGCGGCGGTCGTCCAGCCCGCCCGAGGCCAGCACATCGGAGAGGAACACCGCCTCGCCCAGCACCCGGCGGGCCTCCGGATCCGCGCCGCGCGCCTGTTTGTGCCCGGGCGGGGTGAACGGCAGCCGGCCTTTGCGGTGGTAGTCCGCGAGCGCTTCCAGCAGTGGCGCCTGCGTGTGATCCATGGGTGGTCCTCCCGGGAAACTCCTCCCGCCTGGTGCGGGCCCTTCGGGTACGAGTGACCCGGGGTGCGGCACCGAAACCCGGCCGGTGACCTCTCCCGCCCGGGGGAGCGGGAATGACCGCTGGATTCGGGAATTACCGCTTGATTCAACGGCTGAATTCAAGGGCGGCTCCCGGGTCAGCAGTAGAGGTTGCCGCCCGGTGCCACGCCGAGGATCCCGGTGAAGCGCTGGTAGTTGGCCACCCGGCTCTGGACCTGGCCGGGATTGCCGCCATTGCATTCCAGCGAGCCATTGATACTGCGGATGGTCTCGCCGAATCCGCGGCCGTTGACCATGGCCTCGTGCGGCGTCATGGTGCCGGGTCCGCGCTGGGTGTCCCAGTACCACAGGGCGGTCTTCCAGGAGACGGCCGCGTCGTTCTGCACCAGATAGGGATTGTGCAGCAGGTCGATGCCCAGGGCGTCGCCCGCCGCCTTGTAGTTGAAGTTCCAGCTGAGCTGGAGGGGGCCGCGGCCGTAGTAGGCGGACTGGCCGGCCGGGCAGCCATAGGGCTGGTTCCGGTCACAGTAGTGCGGGTAGTTGGCGGTGTTCTGCTCCACCACGTACACCAGCCCGCCGGTCTCATGGGCCACATTGGCCAGGAAGGCGGCGGCCTCCTGCTTCCTGGTCTCGGCGCTTCCGGTACCGGCGAAGCCCGGGTAGGCGCTCAGCGCGGCGAGCAGGCCCTGGTAGCTGTAGAAGGAGTTCCGGTTGGGGAACATCTGCTGGAACTGCGCCTCGCTGACCGGGAAGCCGCCCGGCTGCGGGTCGCCGCCGCCCTGGCAGGTGTAGGGGCTCCAGTACCAGGTGCTGATGACCGGGTCATAGCCGGGATTGTCGTGGGTGGCCACATAGAACCGCCCATCGGAGTACCGGACGACCGTGCCCGCCGGATACCACTTGCCCGCGGTCCAGTTGGACGCGCTGTCACAGACACCGGCACCGGTCGCCGCCGAGGCGGCGGGGGCGAGAGCGGACATGCCGGTGAAGGCCAGTAAGGCCAGCAGCAGGGCGGCGATGCGATTTCTTCTCACTACGGCTCCCGGGGATTGGTAGTCGAGTCACGCTGACGGCGCATCAGGACAGCCGCGGCTTTGCCGGGGTCCCGTCACCCTCGCGAAGTGAATAGCTCCGGCGGGTTTGCTGTCAACAGCGACCGCGGTATTCGGCCCAACTTACTTCATCCGTCAATGACTTCAGGACATCTGTCGCCGCAGGGGGTTGCGGAAGGCTCGTTGGGCATGCCATGCATATGCCGGAAGCCGATGCGAGCCAATGAACTGCCGCATTATTCCTGGCTTCTTGTGCCGGTGCGCCGTCCCGTATCCGTGCTGACGGCGTTCTTTGCCCCACCGGCAATGCGACCCTGCCCGGAACAATCCCTGAACAAGGAGAGAACATGCCCGCATTGCGGCCCGCACGATATGCGGCCACCGTCCTGGTGGCCGCCGCCACCGGCATCGCCCTCGGCGCGGGCCCGGCCGCCGCCGACATCCCGGTGGGCCGGCCGATGACCGGCAAGATGACCTACTACACCGACAAGGGGTACGGCGCCTGCGGCACCCCCATCGACGCCACCTCCCAGAACCTGGTCGCCGTGCCGGCGGCCTGGTGGACCTCCCCCAACCCCAACAACGACCCGCTGTGCCAGGGCTTATCGGTGGAGGTCAGCTACAACGGCAGGACCATCAGAGTGCCGGTCAAGGACAAGTGCCCCTCCTGTGACCCCACCCACTTGGATCTCAGCCGGCCAGCCTTCGCGAGCCTGGCGCCGCTGGACCGGGGGGTGGTCAACGGCATCACCTGGAAGTTCGTCCGCTGACCGGACTCCGGCAGGCGGCTGACCGGACTCCGGCAGGCGGGGGCGCCCGGCTGCGGGCCGTCCAGGGCGCGGCAGTCGGCGCCCCCGCTCACCCCTCGTCCAGCGTGCGCGGTTCCAGCGGCCGTACCGCAGGACCCTGGAGCACCGAGCCGTCCGGGGCGAACCTGGAGCCATGGCAGGGGCACTCCCAGGCCCGTTCCGCCGCATTGAAGGACACCAGACAGCCCATATGGGTACAGCGCGCCGAGACTGCGTGCGCCATGCCGTCCTCGTCGCGGTAGACGGCGCAGCGCCGGCCGCCCACCCGCAGCACCGCCCCCGAACCGGGGGCGAGCTCCGCCAGGGAGTCCACCGGGGCGGGCCGCAGCCGGTCGCCCACGAAGTGCCGTACCACCGAAGCCTGGTGCTCCAGGAACGCGGGCGCCTCCCGCAGCGTGCTCCACATCCGCCGGGGATCGTAGAGGTCCGCCCACGGCGGTCGGTGACCGGCGATCAGTTCGGCCAGCAGCCGGCCCGCCATCACCCCGCCACTGATGCCCCAGCCGCCGAAGCCGGTGGCCACATAGGTGTGCCGGGCACGTGGATGGAACGGTCCCACCAGCGGCACCGTGTCGGTGGAGTCGATGTCCTGGGTGGCCCAGCGGTAGCGGATCTCGATGCCGGGGAAGTGCTCCCGGGCCCAGCCCGCCAGCCGCCCGAACCGCTCCTCCACATCGGCCGTGCCCGGCAGAAAGTGCTCCCCGGTCACGATCAGCAGCCGCTTGCCCTCCGCCCAGGGCGCGGTGCGCACCGAGCGGGTGCCGCTCTCCTTGGTGATGAACATGCCCTGCGGATCCCGGGCGGCGTCGATCGGGGCGGCCACCACCAGCTCCCGGCGCGGGGAGAGCCGGGCGAACAGCAGCGCCCGGTCGAAGACCGGATAGTGGGTGGCCACCACCACGTCCCGGGCGGTGACCTGGGCCCCGTTCTCCGCCGTCACCTGGCACGGCTCGCCCTCGCTCAGCCCGGTGACCCGGGTGTGCTCGTACACCGCGCCGCCCCGTGCCACCACATCCCGGGCCAGCGCCAGCAGATATTTGCGCGGATGGAACTGCGCCTGGTCCTCCACCCGCACCGCCCCCTGCACCGCAAACGGCAGCCCGGTCTCCACCACATAGGAGGCCGGCAGCCCCGCCTGGGCGGCGGCATTGGCCTCCTCCCGCACCGCCGCCCGGCCCGCCGCCTCGGTCACATAGGTCAGGGCCGGCCGCCGCTCCAGCTCACAGTCCACCTGAAGCAGCTCCGCCACCTCGCGGACCCGCTCCACCGCCTCCTGCTGGGACCGGGCGTACAGCCGCGCGCCCTCCGGACCACGGGTACGCCGCAGATCCGCGTAGACCAGGGTGTGCAGGGCGGTCACCTTGGCGGTGGTGTGGCCGCTGACCCCGGCGGCGATCCGGTCCGCCTCCAGCAGCACCACCGAGCGGCCGGCGCGTGCCAGCTCCCAGGCCGTGCTCAGCCCGGCGACCCCGCCGCCGATCACCACCACATCCGCCTCGGGGCGCGCCTCGGCGGACAGCGGGGGATAGGCGGTGGCCTCGGAGGTGGACATCCAGTAGGACTCGGAAGCGCCCGCCGGGGCGGGAGTGCCGGAAGGGTTCACCATGCGGGGACGGGTTCCCCGGGGCGGCGGGAGAATTCCCGGGCCGGGCACCTGGTTCCTTCGTTCGGCCCCGGCCGCCGTTTGCCCGTCCCCAGGCGGGGAACCCGGCGGCAAAACCCCCGGCCCGGAGGCGCAAGGCGTGAACCCGAACGACACCCCCCGCGCGGCCGTCTTCGATGTGGACGGCACCCTGGTGGACACCAACTACCTGCACGCCGTCAGCTGGTGGGAGGCGCTGCACCAGGCGGGCCACCGGGTGGCCATGACCGATATCCACCACACCGTGGGCATGAGCTCCGACCGGCTGCTGGACCGCCTGCTCCCCGCGGACCGCGACCGCGAGCAGGACGCCGCCCTCAGCGCCGCCCACAAGACCCTCTACGCCACCTGGTTCGACCGGCTGCCCGTCCTCGACGGCGCCCCGGAGCTGCTGCGCACCCTCGCCGGCCGGGGCTGGCGGGTGGTGCTGGCCACCTCCGCCCAGGGCAGCGAACTGGCCGCCCTGCGCCGGGCCATCGACGCCGACCCAGCCATCCACGCCGCCACCAGCGCCGATGACGTCCGGTCCGGCAAGCCCGCCCCGGACGCGGTCCAGCAGGCCCTGGACCAGGCGGGGACCGGCCCGGAGCGGGCGGTGTTCGTCGGCGACACCGTCTGGGACGTCCAGGCCGCCGGACGGGCCGGAGTGGAGTGCGTGGCCCTGCTCTCCGGCGGCATCGGCCGGGCCGAGCTGCGGGAGGCCGGGGCGGTGGCCATCTACCGCGACCCCGCCGACCTGCTCGCCAACCTGGACGACAGCCCCTTCGGCCGCACCGGCTGAACACCCCGGAACCCACACCCCGACGACGCGAAGAACATAAGGACCAGGCGATGCCCGCACCGCTCTCCGGCGCGTTCCCGCCCCACCCGCTGCGCCAGTACGCGCTGCTCGCCGACGGCGAGCGCGGCGTCATCGTCGGCCCGGGCGGGGAACTGGCCTGGATGTGCGCCCCCCGCTGGGACTCGGACGCCCTCTTCGCCACCCTCGTCGGCGGCAGCGGCGTCTACGCGGTCACCCCGGCGGGCCGCTGGGTCTGGGGCGGCTACTACGAGGAGGGCTCGCTGATCTGGCGCAGCCGCTGGGTCACCGAAGAGGGCATCGTGGAGTGCCGGGACGCCCTGGCCTTCCCCGGCGACCCGCACCGGGCGGTGCTGCTGCGCCAGGTGACCGCCCGCCGTGCC
Source organism: Streptomyces orinoci (assembly GCF_003121295.1). Classification (GTDB taxonomy): domain Bacteria; phylum Actinomycetota; class Actinomycetes; order Streptomycetales; family Streptomycetaceae; genus Streptomyces; species Streptomyces orinoci. The sequence continues at coordinate 155,008 of NZ_PHNC01000013.1, read as the reverse complement.
CCGGCCCGGCTGACCGTGCTGCTGGATCCCCGGCCCGGCTTCGGCAGCCGCCGGCTGCGGCAGGCGCACCGGGAGCCGGACGGGGTGTGGACGGCCCGGGCGGGCGAGCTGTATCTGCGCTGGACCGGCGGGGCCAGGGCCCGCCCGGACGGCCACCGGCTGGTCCTGGACCTGACCGTGGAGCCCGGCGGCTGCCATGACCTGGTGCTGGAGATCAGTGACCGGCAGCTGCCCCCGGCCCCGCCGGACGCCGGGGACTGCTGGCGGCAGACCGCCGGCGCCTGGCGGCAGTCCTGTCCCGGACTGGCGGACACCATCGCCCCCCGGGACGCCCGCCAGGCGTACACGGTGCTGCGCGGACTGACCGGCACCGCGGGCGGCATGGTGGCGGCCGCCACCACCAGCCTGCCCGAGCGGGCCGAGGAGGGCCGCAACTACGACTACCGCTATGTGTGGATCAGGGACACCTGCTATGCGGGCCAGGCCGCCGCCCGGGCCGGGGACCATCTGCTGCTGGACGGCACGGTGCGCTTTGTCACCGCCCGGCTGCTGGACGACGGGCCCCGGCTGGCCCCCGCCTACACGGTGGACGGCCGCCGTATCCCGCCGCCGCGCCCGCTGGACCTGCCCGGTTACCCCGGCGGCTTCGACCTGGTGGGCAACCGGGTCAGCGAGCAGTTCCAGCTGGACGCCTTCGGCGAGGCCCTGCTGCTGCTGGCGGCCGCGGCCCGGGCGGACCGGCTGGACCCGGACGCGGCGAAGGCCGCCGATGTGGCGGTGGAGGCCATCGCCCGGCGGCGGCACCAGCCCGATGCCGGCATCTGGGAACTCACCCCGCGCCACTGGACCCACAGCCGGCTGATCTGTGCCGCCGGGCTGCGGGCCCTGGCCCGGGCGGGCGCCCCCGCCGACCGCAGTGTCCGCTGGACCGCCCTGGCCGACGCCCTGGTCGCCGACGCCTCCGCGCACAGCCTGCATCCCTCCGGCCGCTGGCAGCGCGCCCCGGACGACCCCGGCCTGGACGGCGCCCTGCTGCTGCCCCCGCTGCGCGGCGCGCTGCCCGCCGACGACCCCCGTACCGTGGCCACCCTGCGCGCCTACACCGCCGAACTCACCGAGGACTACTACGCCTACCGCTACCGCCATGACGACCGTCCGCTGCGGGAGGCCGAGGGGGCGTTTCTGCTGTGCGGCTTTGTGGTGGCGCTGGCCGAGCATCAGCAGGGCCGGGAGGTGGCGGCCTTCCGCTGGTTCGAGCGCAACCGCTCCGCATGCGGCCCGGCCGGGCTGTTCGCCGAGGAATACGACGTGGGCCTGCGGCAGTTGCGCGGCAATCTGCCGCAGGCCTTCGTCCATGCACTGCTGCTGGAGTGCGCGGTACGGCTCAACGGGCCCTGGACCGACCCCTGATTCAGCGCCAGGTGTCCGTCACCGTGAGCGGGCCCGAAACCCCCGTGTCCAGGCGCCGGTTGGGATCGCTCTCCCAGCTGACGGAGCCATCGGGGTTCTTCTTCAGATACTTGTACTCGACGGTGGCCGAGGCGGGCAGGGCCACCGTGGCACTCCACCGGGGATAGGCGGCCGGGGACAGCGGCACCGCCCGCGCCGGGTCCCAGGCACCCAGCTCGGGCACCGAGCCCACCACATAGACGTTCTGCCCCCACTGGGTGGCGGCCGTCTCATGGAAGGCCGCCTCCACCTTGCCGGGCGGGCTGTCACCGGCGTACCGCTGGGCGACCACCGCCGGGGTCTCCACGGTGCGGCCGGCGGAGATGTCGATGGCCAGCCGGACGTACTGGGCCATGGCCCACATCAGCGGGGTTGCCGAGTTGTCCGGACGGCCCTGGGTGAAGCCACGTTGTCCCGGGCCGGTCCAGATCTGCTCGGAGATCTGCCGGCCGTCATTGGCGGCGGCGGCCATGGCCAAGAGCATCCGCCGGGCGCCGTCGAGGTCTCCGCGCTGTACCGCGAACTCGCCGCGCTCACCGCCGAGTACGGGCCAGGGGCGCCCCAGGCCGCTGCCGGTGTAGTCGCCGCCGTCGGCGGTCTCGCCATAGCCGTCGTGGTTGTAGCGTCCCCAGTACTCGCCCTGGCCGGGCACGGTGGTGCGGATGGTGGCGTCCACCACCGCCAGGGAGGCGGCGATGCGCGGGGAGGACGCCGGTTTGACGCCCAGCCGGGTCAGCTCCAGGAACCCCTGGTCCACCAGGGCCCGCTGGTCCCAACTGCCGCCGCCATTGGCGACATTGACGGTGTCCGCGGCGTCCGGGTCGCCATGGGGTGAGATCCGCAGATAGTACGAGCCGCTGCCGAGCGGGCCGGTGGTGGTGTAGGCGGTGGCGTCCACCGCCACCCGCATGGCGTCCGCCCTGGCGAGGTAGCCGTCGGCCGCCGCGCTGGCCCCGTTGGCCCGGGCCAGGTCCGCCGCGCAGACCAGCCCGGCCACCTCGGCGGCCATGGTGGAGGGGGAGTAGCCGCCGTTCTCCTCCCAGCGCTCCTGGCCGGTGGCCGGGCCATGAGCGGTGATGTGCTCGGCCAGCGGCCGCAGCGCGGCCCAGGTGGCGGCGTCCTTGCGCCCCAGCTGCCAGGCCAGGATCAGCGGGAAGGCCACCTGGTCCTCCTGGGTGCCGCCCCACTCCTGGGTGCCGTCCAGCCAGGAGTTCTGTTTGACGGAACCCTCGGCGGTCACCTCATGGGCGAGGATGTAGTCCAGCGCGTCATTGGCGTCGGCGGTGTCACCGGCCGCCAGCAGGGCCGTGGCCATCTGGTATTCGTCCCTGGTCCACACCAGGTGGTAGCCATGGGCCCCACGGGCGTCGGCGCTCACCCCCGCGCCCCAGGGCGTCACCGGTGCGGCCACGAAGCCGCCGCGGTAGGTCTTGTCCTCGTCCGCCTTCAGTTCCATCAGCGACACCTGGTACTGCTCGCGCAGCCGGGCGTCCCCGCTCACCGAGGAGGGCGGCGCGTGCAGCCGGGACAGCCAGGAGTGCCAGCCGGCCCGGAAGGACGCCTCCGCGCCGGCGAATCCGGCGCGCAGCGAGGCCAGGGTGTCCGAAACTGCCGCCTGGCGGCTGGAGTTGAAGCCCAGCGCCAGGGTGAAGGTGGTGGAGCCGTGCTCGGCCACCGGGATACGGGCGGTCTGGGTGATATGCCCGGGCGTCTCGGCGCTCTGCCGGTCGGTGCTCAGGGCGTGGCCGGTGGCCAGCTGCCGCTCGCCGTCGCCTGGAGTGCCCGCATAGCCGGTGGAGGTGGCGCTGAAGCCGGTGGAGGCGGCCAGGGCGCTGGCCTCCGGGCCATTGGACGCGGCCAGCGCGCCCGAACCGTCGTCGGTGGCCCCGGTGTTGCCCATCCCCTGGTTGCCCAGGGCCGGGCTGTAGTGGGCGTAGAGCGACAGCGGGTTGCCGGAGAGATTGCTGAAGGTCGTCCTGACCAGCACCACCGAGCGGGCGGGGTCGGCCACATAGGTCTTGGTGAGGCGGTAGCGGCCGCTGTTCGCGGTGTTGGTCTGCCGCCACTCCAGGGCGCCCGGGTCGGCGAGCGCGATGGTGTGCCGGGTGGCGGTCACCTCGTCGTCGGTGAAACCGGTGCCATCGGTGACCAGGAACTTCAGCCCGAAGGTGGCCGGGCTGTCGGGTCTGGGGTGGAAGACGTTCGCCAACTGGCCGTCGCCCAGGGTGTACCAGACCTTGGAGCCGGGCGAGAGGGCGTCCGCGAAGCCGTCCACCCGGGGCTCGTTCCAGTGCGAGGCGGCCCCGGGTGCTCCCGGGGCCGGTGCCGCGACGGCCGTACGGGCCCCCGTCGCCGCGAGGCCGGCGACGGTCAGCGCGAGGGCGGCGAGCCAGGAGGTCGTCCGGTGCCAGGGGATGTGCTGTCTTCCTTTCATCCGGGGCAGCGTAATATCCGACGTGCACCTGTCAACACCGCCCGGCCCTGTGCCTGCCCGCCCATGGCAGAAGGGCCCCGCGGTCACCGCGAGGCCCCCATGGCGCCACCGTCAGGAGATCACCTGGCTGGGGCACATCCGCTGGGCCCTGGCCTGTCCCTTCAGCCTGGCGTCCACACAGCCGCCCGGCAGCCCATTGCGGGCCTGGGTGCCGAAGTTGGCGGTGACGGTCAGTGTGCCGTCGCCGAAGACGGTCTGCTGGACCGTGTGGTCGCCGGTCAGCCAGCGGAAGGAGGTCAGCCGCTGGGTGCCCGCCGCCTGGTGCAGCGGGGCGAAGTGCTTCTGGAGCGCGGCCAGTTCGCTCAGGTTCTTCTCATTGCGCGGGTCCTTGTCGCTGAGCACAAAGTTCAGCGGGGTGTTGTAGAGCATCGCCAGCAACGCCCGGTTCCGCTTCTGGTCCGGGAGCTTGTTGAAGGGCAGCTCCCAGCGCTCGGCGTTCACCAGCGAGCCGTGCAGGGCCGTTTCATACAGCGGCACCCGGTACGCCGGGTCGTACATGGCCTTGAGGGCGGCCGCCACCCGCGCCCGGTGCTCCGGCTTGAAGTCATCGACGCGCACCGGCTTGAAGAAGGTGGTCGGGGCCCCGGCGGGGGAGTAACCGCCCCAGGCGTCGTCGTCCTTGGGTTCGTCGGCCCTGGTGTCGAAGTGGCCGGTCTCCATGGCCCACAGCCGGCCGTCCACCGGAGTGCCCGAACCATGGTCGTAGGCCAGCACCTCATTGGCCCAGGAGACCGCGGCCTCCGAACCCAGCACCAGCGGGTTGCGCTGCTTCGCCGAGGGGTCGTAGGTGCCGTCCGCCAGGCGCTTCATCCGGGCCAGCCGGTTGGCGCGGTCCTGGGCCATGGTCATCGGGTGTTTGTCGTCGAAGTCCCGGAAGAGTTCGCCGGCCGCGTCCACATCCAGGAAGTAGCTGTTGGCGCCGTTGGCCACCAGCGAGCGGGAGCGGCCGGCCAGATAGCGTTTGGCCGGCTCGGCCTGCTCGAACGCCTGGGAGCTGAGGTAGCAGCCCTTCTTGTGGAAGCCGGGCTGCGGGGTGCCGTCGGCCCGCCGTACACAGAACTGCGGGTAGACACCGTCGGGCCAGCGGGAGTTGGGCGGGGTGTCGGCCGACTTCTCCTGCCCGTTGGCGTAGGAGTCATATGGACCCACCAGATATCCGGCGTCCTTGGCCGCCTTGACGTCCGCGCTCTTCATGGGCGTGTCATCGGCGTCATAGCCGAGCCAGAGCCGGGAAACCCCCAGCCGCTTCAGGCGCTTGACCTCATCGGCCTTGCGCGCCCCGCCCCAGGCGTAGGCGTGGAAGGCGCCCAGCAGCCGGGCGGTCTCCGGGTTCTTGCGGATCTTCTCGCTCAGACTGCCCAACTGCCCGTGCTCGGAGAGCCAGTTGCGGTAGTCAACGGCCGGGGCCACCGGGGAGCCGTCGGTGAGGGAGAAGGCCACGGTGTACTCCTGGGTGCCTTTTCCCCTGGCGAACTCATGAGCAGCCGTGGCCCGCAGCCGCCCGCCCTGGGAGGTGAAGGTCAGCGAGGAGCCGATATCGGTGGGGGTGATATAGCTGACACCCTGCTGCCCCGACTGCCGCGAGTATCCCCAGACCGGCATGGACAGCGCGGAGCTGAGGTCCTGCTCCTCGCCCACCAGAGCGCCGTCGGCGGAGTTCCAGAACTTGTCGGCGACCGGGATGGACAGCCCTTCGCCCCGGGGGAACTGGATCGCCCCGGCGTCCGGACCGGTGGCGGTCACCGGCCACCGCAATGAGGAGTTGCCGCCGGTGGCGGTGAAGGTGACCAGCAGCCGGCCGTGCTCGGCGCGGGCCCTGGCCGTCAGCCCGCCCGGGTACGACCAGGTGGCGCCGTCGGCGGTGCGGTCCGGCCGGGTGGGCTTGCCGGGGGACCGCTCCGCCGGGGCGGACAGCAGCAGGGTGCGGCCGTCGCCGGTGCGGGCCTCGGCCTTCAGGGTGGCGGGATCGATGGTGGCGGTGCCGCCGCGCACCGGGATGTCCACCCGGCCGTCATGGATCCTTACCTCCGTGACAGCGGCGGCGGAGCCGCCGGCGGAGGACGCCGCGCCGATGGCGGCCTCCACGGTGGTGGCCGCCAGGGCGGTGGCGATGGCGAGAACCAGGACGGTGCGCCGGCCGCGGGATGTTCCTGCGTGGGATGAGCTCCGGGTACTGGTGTGCATGGGTAAGTGATATGGGGCGGTTCTAAGAGGTGTTTAAGAATCCGCCCGCGGCTCGTGGCCCCTGGCCCAACTCCCGGGTCCGGCCGGGGGAGACGGGTCCCGGCCCGGCCGGATCGGCGGCAGCGGTCAGTCCCAGGGATTGGCGCGCTGGTCGTTGATATAGGTCCACATCCGGGTACCGGCGGGCAGATCACCGTAGGCCCAGAACGACCAGCCGCCGGTGGAGGCGAGGTCGGGCCCGAAGTGGCCGTCATGGAACTCGGCGATCCGCCAGCCCGCCCCGAACTGCGCCTGGCAGACACTGTTCGCCGCGGTGAGGCTGTTGAGCCGGGAGCCGCGTACGGGTCTGCTGGCGGCCACCGTGCCCTGGGCCCAGCCGGCGTAGAAGCCGGGGGTGATCCCGTCGGGGACGGGGCTGCCGTCCACATTCAGACAGAGCACCGGCAGCACGGCGGAGGCCGGGGTGTCGCCCTGGTAGGGGTTGCCGCTGTTTCCGGTCCCCACCTGGACCGTGCCGTCGGGGCCGTCGGCCATCTTGCCCCAGGTCAGCCCGGCATGAGTGCCCGGACCGGCGGGCTGGGCGGGGGCGGCGCCGGCCGGCGCGGCCAGGAGCGCGGTGGCGGCCAGGGCGGCCGCGCCGGCCAGCGAAGCGAGCTGGGAGAAGCGCATGGCGGATCCTCACTGGAGAGGGCTCGGGACGGGCATTGTGTGCGCCCTTCACGCTTTCTTCACAGCCGGGATCCGGACAATCCCTCAGCCCTCGTCCGGCAGTCGGAAACGCAGCCGGAAGCGCGCCCCGCCCGGCTCCGCCCGTTCCGCGGTCAGTTCCGCGCCGTGCGCCCGGGCGATCTGCCGCGCCATGGCCAGCCCCAGGCCGGATCCGGGCAGGGCACGGGCCTGGTGGGAGCGGTAGAAGCGGTCGAAGACATAGGGCAGGTCCTGCTCGGAGATCCCCGGGCCGTGGTCACGGACACTCAGTTCGGCGTAGCCCTCCTCCCGGACCAGACGGACCTCCACCGGCGCACCGGGCGGGCTGAACTTGGCCGCGTTGTCCAGCAGATTGGACAGCAGCCGGGCCAGCCGGGCCGGTACCCCGGGCACCGTGACCTCCGCCGCCACCGCACAGCTGAACACCGCCTCGGGCCAGTGCCCGCGGGCGTCCGTCACACAGCGCTCGGCCAGCGGGCCCAGCCGCACCGGTTCCACCAGCTGCCGCGGCTCCTCGTCCCTCGCCAGCTCGATCAGATCGTTGACCAGCCCCGTCACCTCGCGCAGCTGACGGCCCAGCGCCCCGGACGCCCGTTCGCGCTGCTCCGGCGACAACCGCTCGGCGCGGGCCAGCAGTTCCACATTGGTGCGCAGGGCGGTGAGCGGAGTGCGCAGCTCATGGGAGGCGTCCGCCACCAGCCGGCGCTGGGCGGCCACCGACTCCTCCAGCTCGCCCAGCATGGTGTTGAAGCTGGCCGCCAGGCTGGTGATCTCGTCCTGGCGGCGCGTCTCATGGGGCGGCAGCTCAATACGGTGCGCCGGGTCGCGGGTGGCGGCGATGCGCTCGGCGGTGGCGGTGAGCCGGGTCACCGGGCGCAGCGAGGCGCGGGAGGCGAAATAGCCCAGCCCGGCCGCCAGCAGCACCCCGCCGCCGCCGACCGCCCCCAGCAGCAGCCCGGCCTGCTCCACGCCCTGGTCCACGGTGTCCGAGCGGATCGCCACCTGCAGGGCACGGTGTTCCCGCAGCGGGGCGGTGTACATCCGCATGGCGTGGCCCCGCAGGTCGATATCGCTGTAGTACGGGCCCAGGGTGCCCGCCGCCACCTTCCGGGTGGCCCCGGTGACCGGCAGCACCAGCCCGCGCTGGCCCGGCGCGGCCGGATCGGCCGGGACGATCTGCGCACAGGCGGGGGAGACCAGCCAGTCGCACTCCCCGTAGAGCACCCCGGTCCTATGGCCCCAGCTCTGCTGGGCGGCCAATCCGGCCTGCTGTTTGAGCTGGAGGTCCAGCTGGCGGCCCAGCTCATAGCGGATGACCACATAGGCGGCGGCCAGCGCGCCCAGCGCCACCACGGCCATGGCCGCCGAGGTGATCAGGGCGAGCCGCCCGCGCAGCGGCAGCCGGGCCAGCGGCCCGTGGGCCCGGGGGCTCACCGCTCCGCCAGCCGGTAGCCGATGCCGTGCACGGTGTGCAGCAGCCGGCCTCCCCCGCCGCTCTCCAGCTTCCGGCGCAGATAACCCACGTACACGGCAAGGGAGTTGGACTCCGGGCCGAAGTCGGCGCCCCAGACCCGCTCCTGGATCATCTCCCGGGGCAGCACCTGCCCCGGGTGGCGCAGGAACAGTTCCAGCAGGGTGCACTCGGTGCGGGTGAACTCCAGCGCCACACCGCCCCGTTCACCGGTGCGGGTACGCGGATCCATGCGCAGATCGGCGAAGGACAGCAGCTCGCTCTCCGGTTCGGCGGGCGCCGCGCGCCGCAGCAGGGCCCGCACCCTGGCCAGCAGCTCGTCCAGGGCGAAGGGCTTGACCAGATAGTCGTCCGCGCCCGCGTCCAGGCCGGCGACCCGGTCGGACACCGCGTCACGGGCGGTGAGCACCAGAACCGGCGTACGGTTCCCGACCTCCCGCAGCCGCCGGCAGACGGCCAGGCCGTCCAGGACCGGCATGGCCAGATCGAGCACGATCGCCGCGGGCGGATCCGCGGCGACCGCGGACAGGGCCTGCAGGCCGTCGGCGGCGGCGCGCACGGTGTAGCCCTCGATGGACAGACCATCGACCACGGCCGCCCGTACCTCGGGGTCGTCGTCCACGACCAGTACGGACGATTCCGGCGCGGTGGAGGGGGTGCCTGGCACGGGTGGAGCCTCTCGCTGCGAATGGGTTTGCGGTCAGCCCTCTGGTTGGCGGTCAACCAGAGGGCTGGTGATCAACCTTCGCAGACTCGCCGCCGGATCAGTCCGCGGGCTCCTGCTCCCCGAGGTGCTTCAGGGCCATGCGGGCGGCGATGGTGGTCTCCCCGGACAGCGTGGCCCACCAGGAATGACAGGACACCTCGATGCTCAGCTCCAGGGCCCTGGCCCGCAGCTCGGCCACCTGCCGCCGCTCCTCCTCGGTCCATCCGGGACTGGCCGGCCGCTCGGTGGGATGCCATTTGTCGGCGGGATCCCGCCACCCGGGATGCGGCTCCACCGACCAGGGCAGGGCACGCAGCAGCGCGGCCAGCTCGGCGTTGACCCGGTGGAGCTCCTGCTGGGCAGCGCGCAGGTCGGCGGGGAAGTCATACGTTTCAGCCACGGCCGGAATGATACTCCCGTTCGAATTGCGTTTGAGTGGGGCGACACGGCGAGCCCCGCGCCTCTCATGGGGCGCCCTAAGGCGCAATCAGCACCTTGAGCGCCTCGCGGGCGGCCATCGCCCGGTAGCCGTCGGGGACTTCATCGAGTCCCACCGTGCGGTCGAAGACCCGGCCGGGCTCGATGACACCGTCCAGAACGTCCGGCAGCAGCTCCTCGATATAGCCGCGGGCCGGTGCCACGCCGCCGGTGAGGGTGAGATTGCGCCGGAACATCTCCGGTCCGATGGGCCCCTCCTCGTACTGCGGGACCCCGACCCGGCTGACCGTGCCGCCGTCCCGTACCGCACCGAAGGCCATCTCCGGGGCGGGCCTGGTGCCGACGCACTCCAGTACCGTGTGGGTGCCTTCACCGCCGGTCAACTCCCTTGCCCGGGCGACGCCTTCGGCACCGCGTTCCGGGACGACATCGGTGGCCCCGAACTCGCGGCCCAGCGCGGTGCGTTGCCGGTGGCGCCCCATCAGCACGATCCGTTCGGCGCCCAGCCGCCGGGCGGCCAGCACCGCGCACAGTCCGACGGCGCCGTCCCCGATGACCGTCACCGTGGTGCGCATATCCACTCCGGCGGTGACCGCGCAGTGATGGCCGGTGCAGAACACATCGGACAGGGTGAGCAGCGAGGGCAGCAGCTCCGAGTCCTCGCCGACCGGCAGCTTCACCAGGGTGCCGTCGGCCAGGGGCGCCCGTACCGCCTCGCCCTGGCCGCCGTCCACACCGTCGGCGCCCCAGAACCCGCCGCGCGGGCAGGAGGTGTGCAGGCCCTCGCGGCAGAACACACAGGTGTTGTCCGCATAGGCGAGGGGGGCGACCACCAGGTCACCGGGCCGCACCCGGGACACCTCCGGGCCGGTCTCCTCCACCACGCCCAGAAACTCATGGCCGATGCGGTCGCCCTGCTCGGTGGCCGGCCGGGACCCATAGGGCCATAGATCACTTCCGCAAATACAGGAACGCACCACCCGCACCACCGCGTCGGTGGGGTCCTGCACCCGCGGATAGGGGACGTCCTCCACCCGGATGTCCCCGGCACCGTAGATCAGCGTCGCTCGCATAGCACTTGCCCGTTCCGGAGTCGCTCGTCGGTCACTGGCCCGCCGCACTCGGTCCGCGGGCCGCCGCCCTCGCCGGGGCCTTCCCCCGGGGCTCTCCTCCTCGGTGGGCCGTCGGCCGCGCTCGCGGAGAATCCCCTTGCCACTGCAATTGTCCGGCGCCGAATGAGCCCTCGCGAGCCGGGCAGGACGGTGCATATGATCGCTTTCCGGGCGTAAGTCGGTCGATCGGGATCGGGGCGCGGATGGATGCTTCCTCCACGGAGTGGCCCCGGTACGCCTTGTCCGCACCCGCCCTGCTGGTCCTGGGCGGGACCCTGTGGAACGTCCTCTCCCCCCGGGAGTACTGGGGAGATCCCATGCTGGCGGCCGCCGTGGTGGTGGCCGGGGCGCTGTTCTCGCTGGGGTACACCCTCGCCACCGCGGCCGCCATTGTGCTGGCCGAGCTGGCACTGACCATCAACGACGGCTATTTCGGGCATCCGGCCGGCACCCTCAGCCTGGCCAACGCGGTGTTCACCGCCCTGGTCGGCCTGGGCGTCAACCGGGTGATCGCCGCCCATGGGCGGCGGCTGGAGGCGATGCGGTCCGTGGCGGAGGCCGCCCAGCGCGCGGTACTGCCCGCACCGCCCTCGGCCGTCGGCCCGCTGGCCGTAGCCGCCGTCTACAAGGCTGCCCAGATCGAGACCCTGATCGGCGGCGACGCCTATGCCGTACAGGAGACCCCCTACGGCACGCGGCTGCTGATCGCGGATGTCCGGGGCAAGGGGCTGGGCGCGGTAGGGGTGGTCTCGGTGCTGCTGGGGACCTTCCGCGAGGCGGCGGACACGGTGCCCGGCCTGGCCGGCCTGGCCGGGCACCTGGAACGGGCCCTGCTGAGGGAGGCCGCCCGGCGGGAGGAGGACGTCCGGCTGGAGGGCTTTGTCACGGCCGTACTCGGCGAGATCACCCCGGACGGGGACCGGGTGCGGCTGCTCAACTGCGGCCACCCCTTCCCCTACCTCCTGGAGGGCGGCCGGGTCACCCCGCTGGACCCCGGCGAGCCCGGCCTCCCGCTGGCCATGAGCGTCCTGGGAGTGCCCCAGGCGGAGCCCAAGGACTGGCCGTTCCCGGCCGGCGCCACGCTGCTGCTGGTCACCGACGGGGTGACCGAGGCCCGTAACCGCTCCGGAACCTTCTACGATCCGGCGGTCCGGATCGCCGGGCGGGGTCCGTTCCGGCGGCCGGAGGAGGTGGTGGCGGCGCTGGTGAGCGATGTGGGGCAGTGGACCGGCGGGCCACGGGACGACGATATGGCCATGCTGGCCATCACCCGCCTCCGGTAAGGGCGTGGCCCGCGGCGGCGTGCTCAGCGGCCGATGGCCTCCAGGTGGCCGTGCAGCAGCCGGTGTCCCTCGGCGTCGGGGTGCAGCCCGTCCACGAGCAGGTCGGCGCGGTCGCGCAGCGGCTCCCACAGGTCCAGGTAGTCGATGTGGTGCTCCGCGCACCAGGTGCGCATCGACTCGCGCAGGGCCAGCGCCCGGTCCCGGGTGAAGCACAGGCCCTCGTAGTCGCCGGTGCGGGTCTCGTCCAGCCAGGCCGGTCCGGCGACGACCAGGCGCGCATTGTGGCTCAGGGCCATGGCGGCCAGCGCGGCGAGGTTGTCCCCGAGACAGCTCAGCCCGTCCTGGGCGGGATCCGGAGCGGCGAGCGGCACGGCGGAGTCGTTGATTCCGGCGGCCAGCAGGATGGTGTCCGGGTGGCGGGGGCCGAGCAGCGCGGGCGTCTGTTCCCTGACATCGGTCAGGGTGCTGCCGGGGATGGCGAGGTTGAACACCCGGTGCTCGGCCTCATTGCGGGCGATATGCCCGGCCGCCAGCCGGGCCGCCCAGCCGCCCCGCGGATCGCAGCGGCCATAGGCGATGCTGTCGCCGGCTATCACCATGCGCGCCGCCGGGCGCAGCGGCCGGGCGTCCAGATAGGCCCAGGCGCTCTCCCCGGAGGAGAGCAGCACCCGCCGCCGGACATAGTCGTCCACCTCGTAGTCGTCGGCGGCCGCGAGTTCGCGGTCGGTGAGGTGCAGTACACCGCCCTCGACCGTGGAGCCGATCCGGCGCTCCAGGGTCAGATGCACCTCCTGGCCGCTGGTGGCGATCACGGACGGGTCGGTGATGGTCAGGGGCCGGGTGGCATGGCCGGCCAGGGACGCCGGCGAACTGGGCACGGGCCGGCCGAAAAGCGCGGTCTGGACCCGGGGGTCCAGCAGGGTGCCGAAGGAGAACAGGGTGTGCGGACGGGATTCGGTCACCGTGGGTGCCATGGCCTTTCTTGCGGAATGATCACCTCACCTTAATGGCCGTACCAGACCGCGGGGAGCCGGGCGGGTCATGGGGAGGCGATCGGCTCACCGGCGGCCGTCGCCCTGCCGGGCGCGGGCAGCCAGCGCCAGGTGACCGCCGCGGCGGCCAGCGTCACCAGCCCGGCCACCACGGCCGTGCGGGTCAGGCCGGTGACAAAGGCGTTCTCCGCGCTGTGCAGCAGCAACTGGCTTGCCGCCGGCGGGAGATGGCTGGCCGCGGTGTTGGCGGCCAGCACATTGTCGGCGGCCGGGGACAGGGCCGCCGGGGCATGGGCCCGGGCCAGGGCGTCGTTCATCCGCCCGGTGTACGCGGCGGCCAGCACCGAACCCTGGACCGCCACCCCCAGCGTGGACCCCACCTGCCGGGTGGCGTCATTGATGGCAGAGCCAAGACCGGGCCGGCTGAGCGGCACCGCGTCCAGCACCGCGGCGGTGGCGGTGGGCGCCATCAGCCCGGCGCCCAGCCCCGCGACCGCCTGGAAGGCGGCCAGCCGCCCGTACCCGGAGCCGGTCCGGGTGCCGGCCAGGATCACAAAACCGGCCACCACCACGCCCAGTCCCAGCAGCAGGGTGGTCTTCTCGCCCCGGCGGGGGGCCGGCCAGGTGGCCAGCAGGGCCCCCGCGCTCAGCGCTCCGGGCAAGGGCAGGGTACGGATCCCGGCCTGCCACGGCGAATAGCCGAGCACCCCCTGGAGATAGAGGGTGACCACAAACAGCGCCCCGAACAGGGCGAAGGACATCAGCGCCAGCGCACCGGCGGCCACGCTGACCCTGGGGTGCCCCAGCAGCTCCAGCGGGAGCATGGGGGCCCGGGCCCGGCGCTCGCGCTCGGCGAAGGCCGCCAGCAGCAGGGCTGCCAGCGAGAACACGGCGAGCACCAGCGGACTGGTCCAGCCCCGGCTGGGGCTTTCGATGATCCCCCAGACCAGTGCCAGCAGACCGGCGGCCGAGAGCGCTGCCCCGGGCAGGTCCAGCCGCCCGCCCCGGGCGCGCCGGGTGGCCGGCACCAGCCAGAGTGCCAGCACCACGGCCGTGAGGGCACAGGGGACATTGACCCAGAACGCCGCCCGCCAGGAGAAGTGGGTGACCAGCCAGCCGCCGGTCAACGGCCCGCAGGCACCGCCCAGACCGCCGACGGCGGCCCACAGCGCGATGGCCCGGGCCCGCGGGCCGGGCTCCGGGAACAGCCCGGTGATGATGGACAAGGTGGCGGGCATCAGCAGCGCGGCCCCCGCCCCCATCCCGGCCCGTGCCGCGATCACCTGCCCAGGGGCACCGGCCAGCGCGCCGAACACCGAGGCCACGCCGCAGCCGCAGAGACCGCCGACAAAGGCCCGCCGCCGTCCCAGCCGGTCGGTGACCGCGCCCACCGACAGCACGGTTCCGCCCAGCACCAGCGAATAGGCGTCCACGATCCATTCCGTCTGCCGCATCGAGGCGTTGAGATCGTCACGCAGCTCGGGCACGGCCACATTGAGCACGGTGAGGTCCAGCCCGAGCAGGAACAGCCCCAGGCAGGCGGTGACCGTGGCGGCCCACCGGCGGCGTACGGAGACCGTGGGCCGGGGGACGGGGAGGGGTTCGGGCATGGCGCTTGCCTACCCCGTGACGGAGGAACGGGCCGTCCAAGCCGGGTGAATCCCCACGAAAAAGCTAAACGCCACCCCCGCTTGGCGGTAAACCGCCCGGTTCGCCCGGTAGTTGACGCCCGTCAGGTTGTCAACACCGCACCCGACCGATGGTGGTCAATACCGGGCAACCACCGCCCCGCCCCCACCGCCTGCCCTAGCGTGCTGCCCACACAACCGGTGACAGGGAGAACGGCGTGGACGAGGAAGAGGACCGGCGGCTCAGGGCGATCGCACCGGAGATCTCCCGGGTCACGATCGGTCTGATGCGCACGGTGGTGGGCCTCGAACCCGCCGAGCGGGTGCCGGAGGAAGCCCTGTATGTGGCCGACGAGGTGCTGGCCAGGCACGGCCCGGACGGGCTGCGGGTGCTGGTGATGAGTCTCACCGGCTGGATGGCGGTGGGCATCGAGAATGTGGCCATGCTCACCGGCAAGACCCATGAAGCGGTCATCGACGACATCGAGTTGACCTGCCTGGAGGCCAACCCCGACGGCTGACGTCCCGGCCGCGGCTCAGCGGTGTCCGGGGAGGTACGCCTCCACCAGGTCGGCGGCCCGCGCCGTGCCGCCCAGTTGGCGCAGCTCCCGGCGGATGCCGGCCAGCCGCTCGGCGACCCGGGGATCGGCGGTGAGCTCCAGCAGCGCGGTGCGCAGCCGCTCCGCGGTGGCCTCCTCGGTGTCGATGCGCCGACCCACGCCGAGTTCGGCCAGTCTGTCGGCGTTGATGAACTGGTCGGCCGCCTGCGGTACGGCGATCATGGGAACCCCGCAGTAGAGCCCCTCGTTGACGCCACCCATGCCGCCATGGGTGACAAAGGCGTCCGCCTGCTCCAGCACGGCCAACTGCGGCACCCAGGAGTGCACTTCGATGTTGTCCGGAATCCGGCCGAGCGCGGCCCGGTCCACCAGCTTGCCGGTCTGGAGCACCACATGCCAGCCCGGCAGGCCGCCGAAGGCGAGCAGGCACTCCCGGTAGAAGTCCGGCCGGTCGGTGAAGACCGAGCCGAAGGAGACCAGCAGAAGCTTCTCCGCCTGGGCGGGCCGCTGCCAACTCCCCTGCGCGGAACGGTCACCGAGGCAGGGGCCGACATGGGTGACCAGCTCCTGGTCCACCCGGTCCGGGTGCGGCTGCATCACCGGCGCGGCCATGGACAGGACGCGCCCGGCCCGGGTGACGAACTCCCTGGGGTCGGGCGCGCCGCCGTCCTCGGCGGTGATGCCGCTGTCCTGGAGCCACTTGGCGAACCGCTCGTAGTATTCCTCGGCGCCGGGCATCGGCGGCAGGATGCCGAAGACGGGCACCCCGTCCTCCACGGCGCCCTTCCAGGGGACATAGCTGGCCGCCAGCTGAACAGCCGGTATGCCCAGCTGTTCGGCCAGCACCCGGGCGCCGAAGCTGCCATGGTCGTACAGCACCACATCGGGCCGGTCCTCCGCGAAGGCCGCGTGCAGCTGGGGGAGTTGCCGTATGGCATCCGTCAGGAACAGATTCATCGCGGCGACCCGGTCCGCGAGCATGGCCTTGGGGTCCAGTGACACCACCGTGTCGTAAGGGATGAAGTCCGCGCCGGTCGGCTCGATGACCGGCGCTATCCAGGGGGCGTTGACATAACTGACCCGGTGCCCACGGGCAACCAGCTCTTGGACCAGGGCGAGGGCGGGATAGACATGACCGAAGGCGGGGATGGAGACGATCGCGATATGCGCGGGACGGGGCACGGTGCTCCTCCGGGGTATGGGTGAGGTCCGAAGCGTCACCCTTGATCATGTCGCGCCCCGGCGGGAAGGGGATCCGGATTCGGCCAATGCCGGTGCCCCGTAAGGGGCGCGGGGCAGCTGCGTCATGCGGCTCCGCCGCGTGGGCGCGACCAGCCACAGCGCACCCGCACCCCGCAATGCCCCCTCCCCGCCGGGGCACCGCTCACACCCGCTCGTCCACCACCGTCCGCAACTTGCCGCTGGAAGCGGTCCGCAGGAACCCGTCCCGCCCCGACCGCTCCACCCGGAACTCCAGCAGCTGCTCCGTCACCGCCGAGCGCAGCTCCGGGTAGTGGGCGAGGAACGCGGCCCGCGCCGCCTCGGTGTCCGTGGGCTCCATCCGGACGGTCAGCAGCTCCCGGCTGCCGTCATGGCCCAGCAGCAGCTGCAACTCCCCGCTGTAGCGGCAGTGTTCCTCGGCGATGGCGGTGAAGCGGCGGTAGTTGAGGAAGTACGTCGCCACCCGCACCACATCGCCCACCCTGCCCAGCAGCTCGAAGCGCGGGGCCAGGTTGCCGCAGGGGCAGGGTCCGGGCAGGGCGCGGCCCAGGTCGCCGATGACATAGCGGTCCAGGCGCTGGCCGCGCCGGGCCCGGGTGGTGAACACCAGGCGGCCGGTCTCCCCGGGCCGGACCGGGCGGTCGGCATCCGGTTCCAGGATCTCCAGGGTGTGCAGATCGGCGTGCAGATGGTGCACGCTGCCGGTGGACTCGGCGCACTGGTAGCCCAGCGGGCCCAGGTCGGCGCTGCCATAGGTGATGGAGTGCACCACCTCGATGCCGAAGGTCTCGGTCAGGGTGCGGCGCTGCTCGGCGGTGAAGTGCTCCCCGCCGTAGTAGATCTTGCGCAGCCCGCCGTAGGAGAGCAGCAACTCCCGCTGGTCGTGGAGCAGTTGCCAGAGGTAGGAGGGCATGCCGAAGAGGGTGTCCACCTCATGGGCGGCCAGGGCCTCGGCCACGGCCCGGTGGTCCGGGCTCGCGGCCATCGGTATCTGGACACCGCCCAGCCGCTCCAGGATGGAGAAGAAGCTGAAGAAGCTGCCGTACATCCCGCCGCAGTAGAAGAGGTTGGCGGTGCGGTCGGCGGCCGGGTCGTAGCCCGCGGCCAGCAGGCCCCGGGCGGCCGCGTGCATCTGGGTGTCATAGTCCTCCCAGGTGTACAGCGACAGGGCGGGGGTGCCGGTGCTGCCGCCGCTGCGGACATACAGCTCGGCATCGGCCCGGTCCAGCTGCCGGTTGAGCTCCTGGACGGCCGCCTTGTCCAGCAACCCGCCCGTGGGCGGCGGGAATCGGGGGACGCTCACCAGGTCGTCCAGGCAGGCCGTGGTATTGAAACGGGCATCGGCGCGGACGGCCACCCGGCGGCTGTAGCGCTGCAGGGCATAGACGCCGTCATGCGGTTCACCCGGGTAACTGGCCAGCATCTCGCCGAGCGGGGTGACCCGGGTGACGCCGGCCGCCAGCACGGTGCGGGAGAGCTCGGCGATGTCCGCCCGGCTGCCGCCGATGGCGGCCGTCTGCAGATAGCGGCGCATGGGGCGCAGGGTGGCCAGGACGTGCTTGCGCGGCAGCGGCTTGACCCAGACGCTGCGGTGCAGGGGTGAGGCGGTGAGCGCGGAGCGGGTGTCGGCCATCACCCGCCAGGAGCCGTCCTCGGCGGCGAACACCCGGGTCAGGCCCAGGTGTTCCTCCAGCCGGGCCAGCAGCTCGGTGGTGCTGAGCTCGGCCTCCTCGGCCAGGTCCAGCTCCTGGCCGGCCGCGGGCGGAACCTGGGCCAGCGCCCGGGCCAGCCGCCCGGCGAAGGCGAAGAGCCGCTCCTCGTCCTCGGTGTCCAGATAGACCACCTGGGGGCTGGAGCAGGCCTGCTGTTCCAGCAGGCAGATATCGGCGGCCAGGGCGGTGAGGGTGGCCTCCTCCTCCCAGGCCTCCGCGGTGAGATAGGCGAAGGAGATCTTGTGTCCCCACTCCACCAGCCGGCAGCCCGGCGGCACATGGGCGGCGATGCCCTCCACCGCGGCCTCGCCGCCCCAGACCGCCACCGCGTCGGCGGGGGCGCACATCAGCCGCAGCCAGTCCTGGCGGGCGGAGGAGAAGCGCAGCACGATCACCCGCTCGGCGATGGCTCCCGAGGGGTCCGCCTCGGCGAGCGCGGCCAGCAGATGCTGGGCCAGCAGGCCGTCGGAGCTGCTGGTCTTGAGGATGTTGACATTTCCGGAGAGCAGTCCCTCGACCAGGCTGAGGGGCGCCACCGTGGCGGCGTTGCCGGGGGCGATATGGGCGACCAGGCCGACCGGGGCCCAGGCCTCGTAGACGGTCTCCCTGGCGTCCGGGCGGCTGAGCCGCTGGGGCGCGGTGGAGCCCAGCTCCCGGCGGAGCTTGCGGGTGAGTTCGGCCCGGCTGAGGAAGGCCCCCAGTTCGGCCAGCAGGGCGGTGGCATCCTCGCCCGCGGGCACCTGGGCGGCGAGCGCGGTGTGGGTGGGGTGCGCGGGGTCGCTCAGCGCGGTGGCCAGCCGGTCGCAGGCGGCCAGTACGGTCTCGGTCTCCAGCGGGGTGGCCAGGGCCTGTCCGACGAGCCCGGGCAGCTCGGCCAGGCGCCGCCCGGCCTCCTCGTCACCGATGAACGAGCCCTGCCAGTAGTGGGGTTGGGTGTTGGCGAACACGGCTTCAGGACATTCCCTTCATCAGTTCGGCGGCGGCCACCGCACAGCTGCGGTTGCGGCTCACCCCGGCCCGGCCATGGATGGTGAACCAGTCGGTCTCCAGACCGCAGCCGCACTCGGCGCCGGGCCGGCGCGAGGCCAGGTCGCCCATCAGCACGCTCTGCGCCGGAACGGAGGTGATGTACGGGGAGACCAGATGCAGATAGCCCCGTTCCCCGTAGGGGAGTTCCTCCAGGGTGCGGGTGGAGCGGATGAACACCCGCGACCACACCGGGACATGGAGGTGGTGCCGCTCGCACTCGGTGTAGGGCACACAGTGCTCGACCGAGCCGAAGGTGTCGCGGATCCGGTCGGAGGGAATGCCCAGTTGCTCCGTCACCCGGGCGTAGAGCTCGTCCTTGCCGATCTGCCGGTCGGTGTGGCCCTTCCAGCCGCCGCCCAGGACGACCAGCGAACCCTCCGGCAGCCGCAGCGGCTCCACACCCATGGCCCGCATCCGCTCCAGGGTGAACCAGAGAAAGGCCGGAAAGCCCAGGATGCGCACCGGGGCGTCGTCCTCGGCGAAGCGCCGCAGCGCTTCCACACAGCCGAAGGGGTCGAAGTCATGCCCGTTGCCGGTGTGCCGCAGGGCGTAGGCGACCTGGCGCACCGGGGCGAAGTCACAGAGATAGTTGTCGGTGAAGGAGGTGCCCAGCTTCAGCCCGGCCGCCGGTTCATAGCTGTAGAGCAGATAGTTGGCGTCCTGCCCGGGGGTGATCCAGCCATTGCGCTCGAAGATACGGGCCACCATGCGCTGTGCCGAGCGGATGGTCCACTCGTCGAAGAACATCTGGGACTTCTGGCCGGTGGTGCCGGAGGAGGTCAGATGCAGATGCACCGACTCGCGCGGGATGGACAGCACCTCATGGCGCTTGAAGAAGTTGGCATGCACCAGCGGCCGTTGGCCGGCCGGGGTGCGCTCGCGCAGGCTGCGGAAGAAGGGCGAGCGCTCGGCGTGCCAGGCGTCGATCTCGGCCATGGCGGCCTCGAACAGCTCGTCCACGGCCGGGCCGTGGGCATAGGGGTCGGCCAGATCGCACAGTTCCTGCACCCGGGGCAGCAGGCCCGGGTCGGGAACGGTGACGGGAGCCAGATGGGGGTTCATGAGACAACCTCAAGAGAAGGCAGGTACGTTGACGCCCAGGCCGACGCATAGGCGTCCAGATACGGCCGCAGCGGCTCCTCCACCACCAGGGCGCGGAAGTCGATCTGCTCGGCGGTGCGGGACATCACCACATAGTCCTGGAAGCCCTCGCCGTCCGGCCGCATCGCCGGGTAGAGGGCGCTGGGGATATAGCCCTGGGCGAGGAAGGCGGAGAGCAGGTCGTGCCGGGCCAGCGGCAGCAGCGCCTCCAGATAGCCCACACCGGCCCGGAAGAGGGTCCGGGTGACCGGTTCCAGCCAGCCGGCCGCCTCGGCCGGCTCCGGGTGGCCGGCCACCAGGGCGCCATAGCTTCCGGCGCGGCTGACGCAGGCATAGACCTCGATCCGGCCGTCCTCGGAGAGCAGCAGGGTGTTGGGGGTGTGCAGCGGATAGAACCACCGGGCGCTGTCGGGGAATCGATCGGTGAAGCGGCGGCGGACGAAGCCGGGGGCCTCGATCACCTCCAGGGCTGCGGACCCGGCGGGCGGGGCCGGGGCGGGCGCCGGAGCCGTGTACCGGGTGGTCCCGTAGTCCAGGCCCAGGGTGCGCTCCACGGTGCGCAGCAGCGGCCGGAGCGGGGCGGGCACCTCCGGTACCGGGATCCGCCGCTGGAGCACCCCCGCCGAGTAACGCGCGTAGAGCGCCAGGTTCTCCCGGCCGCCGCACTCCACCGTGTTGGGCATGATGCCCATGGGGCGGAAGCCATGGCGGGAGACCACCCGCTGGGGGCCGGTGCTCACCGTGCGGACGGTGGCATAGACCGAGTCCAGCCGGCCCTCGCCCAGGGTGCGCTCGCACAGCTCCTCGGTGAGGGTGCCCGCCAGGCCGGAGGCGCGGTGCTCGGGGTGCACCGCCAGGCCCTCCAGCCGGCCCAGCCGGCTGCCCGGTTCGCCCTGGATGGCCGCCGACCCCACCAGGGCGCCGGTGCGCCCGCAGCGGGCGGTCAGCCAGAGGGTGTCGGGACTGGCGGCGAAGGCGGCCATCTGGGCCGGGTCGGTGTAGCGGGCGACCGGGTAGTGCGGGCCGTAGACGGCGTAGTAGAGCTGGCGCAGCTCGGCGACATCGGCCGCGCCGGCCCGCTCGATGACGGCGTTCAACGCTCTGCTCCCACGGGTTGGGCGGCGGCCGGTCCGGCCGCGCACTCGGTGGCCTGGTCGTCCGGGGCGCGCAGCAGCGCCAGGACACAGGCGGCGGGCACCAGACCGGCCGCCTGGACCAGGCACAGGGTCCGGGCGGAGAAATGGTCGCCCAGCACCCCGAACAGCAGGGAGGCGACCGGGAAGGTGGCGCCCAGCACGGCCTGCATCACGGCGAAGAAGCCGGGCTTGTCGGCGGCGGGCACCAGGCGCTGGAAGAGGGCCACAAAGCGCACCCCGATGGCGCCCACGCACCAGCCGGCCACCAGCAGGCCGCCGGCGAACACCCAGCGTCCGGTGACCAGTCCGGGCGCGGCCAGGGCGGCCGCCATCGCCGCCAGGCAGCAGGCGCCGACGGCGGTGGGGCGGCGTTCGGCGGCCACCTTGGCGCCGGTGAACGAGCCGATCAGGGTGCCCGCGCCCAGCGAGCCCTCCAGCAGCGAGACGGTGCTTCCGCCGTCCCCCAGCACCGACTTGGTGTAGAGCGGGATGACCACAAAGACGGCGGTGGTGAAGAGGTTCGCGGCGGTGAAGCAGGCCAGGATCCGGGTGACAAACGGCAGCCCGGCCAGGATCGAGCGCAGGGTGCGCCGCTCCGGCTCCCCGCCGCCGTCCTCGCCGGACGCCGGTGCGCCATGGAACCGTACGGCGGTGATCAGGGCGGCGGCGCACAGATAGGCCGTCGCACAGCCGATGGCCAGTCCGGTGATCCCGGCCCGGTCCACGATCAGGGCGCCGAGGAAGGCGCCGCCCAGCCCGGCCAGGGACTGGGTGGACAGCTCGAAGCCGGTGGCGGCCTCGATGTCCCGGTCGTCCACCAGCTCGGGCACCGAGGTGGTCAGACAGGGGTCGAAGAAGGACTGGCAGGTGGACAGCGCCAGGGTGGCGGCATAGGCGGCGGCCACCGGCAGATCACCGGCGTACGACCAGGCGGCGAGCGCGGCCATCGCCGCACCGGCCGCGGCGGCCGCACCGCGCAGCAGCGAGCGGTGCGCGAAGCGGGCGATCGCCCGGGCCACCAGCGGGGCCAGGGCCACGGCGGGCAGCGTGCTGACGGCCATGAACAGCCCGGAGGCCAGGCCGCGTCCGCCGTCCACCGCATAGGCCACCAGCCACCAGGCCACGCCCACCTGGAACATCCGTACCGCTGCCTGGGTGAGCACCTGGCCCAGCCAGACGGCGCCGAAGGCCCGGTTGCGCAGCACCAGCGGGGTGCGAGGGGAGGGGGTCACGCGGTCGGCCTCTCGTCCAGGACGCGAATGAGCTTTCCGGTACGGGAGTTGACGGCCAGATCACCATGGCGCACCCACTCCACGGCCATCGGGTGGACAAAGCCGGAACGGACGCTGTCCGCGTACAGGGGCCGGGCCAGGTCGAGTTCGGTGAGAACAGCCTTCTCCAGCATCTCCAGGGACGCCGGATCGTCCTCGCCCGCGGTGGTGGCCAGCCGCAGCACCAGCTGGTCGCGGCCGTCCCGGCGGCGCACCACCAGCTGGGTACCGATGACCCGGCCCTCGGTGTCGGCGGCGGCGATGGCGGCCAGCGCGTCCTGGGTGTAGAGGGAGACCGGTCCGACCCGTACGCCCTCCTCGGCCCGGCCGAGGATGCGGAACAGGCCGTTGTCGTGGTCGGTCCACTCGGCGCGGTCGCCCGCGGGGTAGCGGATGACGGGCATCAGCCGGCGGAAGAGGCTGGTCACCACCACGCGTCCGGGCCGCCCCGGCTCGGTGATGGGGGCGCCGGTGGTCTCGTCCAGGATCTCCACCATGGTCTGCGGGGAGAACACCCGGTGCACCCGGGGATCGGGGCCCGGTACGGCGCGGCCCAGCAGCCCGGCGTCCACGCTGGCGTAACCGACCGAGCGCGCCTGGGCGTTGGGGAATGCGGTGGCCAGCAGCCGCCGTTGGTCGGCGAACAGGGCCTCCCCGGCGAAGAACAGCAGCTCCACGGCGGGCAACCGCTCGCCGGTGGCGATCAGATGCTCAGCCAGCCGGCACAGGGTGGTGGGGGTGCCCGCCACCACCTGGGCGGCGAACTCCCGCAGGGTGGGGACGGTGGACTCCAGTGGCGCGGCGCCGCCGATGGGCAGCCGTACATTGTCCACCGGGGCCTGGGCCAGCGAGTCCAGCAGGAAGAGGAAGCTGGCGTAGAGCTCGCCGGCATAGAAGAGGTCGGCGACCCGGTGGCCCGGCTTCAGCCCGGCCTCCACCAGCCCCTGGCCGAAAACAGCGGTGAACTCCCGCCATTCCTCGCGGGTATAGCAGGAGAACTTGGGGTAACCGGTGGTACCGCCTGTCTTGAAAACGACGGATTCGCTGAGCGGTCCGGTCAGAACGCGGTTGTCGTGCAGCGTGTTGGCCGCCCAGAATTCCTTCTGGTCGACTACCGGGAGATCGGTGAGGCGCTCCACCCGCGGTGGCAGGTCTGCGTAGAGCGCCTCATAGAAAGGAGAGTTGTGACGGGCATGACGTATGAGGTCCGATAGTTGATGGACGGACATTCGGCCTTTGCCTAGCTGAATTCGGCCAGCGGGGGATCGTCCCCGCTGCTGCCGGTGATTGCTGAAGGAATACGCAACGGGTGCGCGCGTACCGCGAGTTCGGTCGCGTCGGCGTCGGCACCTGACGTGTGTTCACATCATCCAGCATGCGGCAAGAGAAATCCAAATCGCCTGCTCCGTGCATTGGGTGCGTTTGTTGAACTCTTTATGAAGGCTCGGCCCGCTTACGGCTCGGCCCGCTTATGGACGGGCGTGCTGCGGGACTTGGGCAGCAGGTGCGGGGCGTACATGCCGACCGCGGTCAGCAGCTGCCGCTTGGAGGGGTTCACCATGGCCTTTCCGGCCACGGTCACGGTGGGCACGGTCTCATTGCCGCCCGCGATGGAGCGGACGAAGGCGGCGGCCTCATGGTCCCGCCAGATGTTCACCTTGGTGTAACGCAGCCGGGTCAGCCGTAGGGTCACCCGCAACTTGAGGCAGTAGGTACAGCCGGGCCGCCAGTAGACGACCACCCCGTCATGGTCTCCGGTCATCGGTCCACCCCCATCCCCAGGTGTAGCCCGAGCGTAGAGGAGCCGGGCGCGGCGCATCGAGAGCGATGCCGCCCGGGAGGGGGTGTGTAATACTCATTCGGCCAACGTGGCTGTTACGGACGGGGGTTGTGATGCATGCTGCCATGGTGCGTTCCTGGGTGGAGGGGTGGATCGTCTCCCGGGGTGCCGCGCCCCTCGTCGAGGAGGGGTGGGGCTACACGGTGGAGGTCGGGGTTCCGGGGCAGGTCAGGCGGCATGTGCTGCCCGAGGCCGACGAGCCGCTCATCCGCAAGCTGACCGGGAGTATCACGGCGCGGCATACCTGGCTGAAGACCTTTGTGGAGCCGGAGGTCATCCGGCCCTGGCTCAGCCCCGGTTGGGTCTTCGACAGCCCCGGCTTCCTGATGTCGGCGCCGCTGCGGCGGGGTGCGGTCGATGTTCCGGACGGGTACCGGCTGCGCCGGTGGACTCGGTGCGGGGTCACCCGTGTTGTCGTTGTCGCATCGGACGGTGCGTTTGCCGCGCGGGGGCAGATTGCGGTGCGGCGGGGATGTGTTGAGGCGGTGGTCGATCAGGTGGAGACCGCTCCGGAGCATCGGCGCCGGGGGCTGGGTGGGGTCGTGATACGGACGCTGGCCTCCGCGGCGGCGGAAAGCGGGGCGGTGGTGGGGGTGTTGGGCGCCACGGTGGAGGGGCGCGCGCTTTATGAGTCGCTGGGGTGGAGCTGTCATGCGCCGCTGACGGGGGTTATCTTTGACCCTGGGGCCGCGTAGGGGTGCATCTTCCGGTGCGGGCCGTCCGTGGCCGTTCGCGCAGTTCCCCGCGCCCCTGGGGGCGCCGCGTTGTGGGCAGGCGTTCCGCAGGGCGATGGGGGCGCCCCCGGCCGGAGGCTGGGGGAGGGTGGGCACAACGCGACCACCGGGCCGCACCCGGCGACGAAACGGCGTCTGCCGACGCCCCTGGCTGTTCGGCCGCGGGCCGTGGGTGGTTGCTCGCGCAGTTCCCCGCGCCCCTGGTGGGGCGAACCGTCGTCGGTCGGCTGCGGGCCGTGGGTGGTGAGGCGCCGTTATGGGGCGGCCTTGCCGCAAGGGATGGGGACTTGGTGGGCCGGAAGCGGCGCTTGGGAGTCGGCGCCGAGGGCGTACGCGCGGTGCAGGGCGCGCAACGCCCGCGGCAGGTCGCCCGAGCCGCAGAGTGCGCGGATCCGGGTCGGGGTGGCCGACAGGGTGCGGAAGTCCACCCCGGTACGGGCCAGCGTCTCGCAGAAGACGGCCAGCACCGCCGCGTCCATCCCGCAGCCCACCAGCGACACCGTGCCCACCGCGTCGCCGTACTCCAGATCCTGGTAGCCGACCTCCGCCCGGTGCGCCCGCAGCGCGGCCAGCGCGGCCGTGGCGTCGGCCTCCGGCAGGACCAAAGTGAGGTCGCCGCACTGGCCGTTGGGCGACGGCAGCGCCGCGTGCGCCGCGACGTCGATCTCCGCCCCGGCCTCCGCCAGCACCCGGAACAGCCGGGCCGTGATCCCCGGCCGGCTGGGCAGCCCGGTCACGGTCAGCCTGACATGGGACGGGTCATGGGCCAGCCCGACCAGCTCCCGGCGGCCCACCGGCCCGCCCGCCACCGCGGCCGAGACCGCCGTGCCGCCCTCACTGGCGAAGGACGAGCGGACATGTACCGGCACCCGGTACCGGCGGGCATAGGCCACGCTGCGTGGCGCCAGCACCCGGGCTCCGCCGTCGGACAGCTCCTGCATGGTCTCGTAGGTCAGCGACGGCAACGGCCGTGCCGCGGGCACCAGATGGGGATCGGCGGTGTGCACCCCGTCCACATCGGTACAGATCTCACAGACCTCCGCCCGCAGCGCCGCCGCCAGGGCGACGGCCGTGGTGTCGGATCCGCCCCGGCCCAGCGTGGTGAGCTCCTGGGTCTCCCGGTTGAGCCCCTGGAAGCCCGTCACCAGAACGATCTCCCCGCGCTCGAGCCCCTCGCGGACCCGCCGCGGCTCCACACCGGTGATCCGGGCCCGCCCGTGCGCCGCGGTGGTCAGCACCCCCGCCTGCGGCCCGCTGAGCGAACGGGCCGGTGCGCCCAGGGAGTTCAGGGCCATCGCGGTCAGGGTGCTGGAGACGCACTCGCCGGTGGCCAGCAGCAGATCCAGTTCCCGCCGGGCGGGAACCGGCGCCACCTCCCGGGCCAGGCCCAGCAGCTGGTCGGTGGTGTCGCCCATCGCGGAGACCACCACCACCAGGTCGTGCCCGGCCCGGCGGGTGGCCGCGAGCTGCTCGGCGACCTGCTTGATCCGCTCGGTACTGCGTACCGAGGAACCGCCGTATTTCTGGACGATGAGAGCCATCGGTCGGGCCTTCTCCCGGGGCCGCCGCAGGGGCGGCCGGTCTCATGTCCCCGGCCGGTGAGGGCCGGAGGCGGATGGTTCACGGCTGTCCGGGCCGCACTCGGCGACGGCCCGCAGCAGAATGGCACAGGCGTCCTCGACGACATCCGCGCCGACGTTCAGCGGCGGCAGCAGGCGCACCACCCGGTCGTCCCGGCCGCCCCGCTCCAGGATCAGGCCCCGGCGCAGCGCCGAGGACTGCACCGCGGCTGCGATCCCGCCCGCCGGGCGGCCGCCGGCGTCCGTCATCTCCACGCCCCACATCAGGCCCTGGCCGCGCACCTCGCGCACCCAGGGCAGGCCGGCCAGCCGCGCCAGCCGGTCCGCGATCTGCTCCCCGCGCCGCCGGACGTTCTCCAGCACCCCGTCCCGCCGGACGATCCGTACCGTCTCGGTGCCCGCCGCGAAGGCGAGCTGGTTGCCGCGGAAGGTGCCGATATGGGCGCCCGGCGCCCAGGTGTCCAGCCGGGCGTCGTAGAGGATCAGGGCCACCGGCAGGCCCAGGCCGCTGAGCGCCTTGGAGGCCACGATGACATCCGGCTCGATGCCGTACCGCTCGAAGGCGAACCAGCTGCCGGTCCGGCCGCCGCCGGTCTGCACCTCGTCCACGATCAGCGGGATGTCCAGGGCCCGGGTCACCGCCCGCAGCCGCCGGACGAACGCCGGGCGGGCCGGGACCACTCCGCCCTCGCCCTGCACCAGCTCCAGCAGGACCGCGGCGGGGGGCGCGATCCCGCCCAGGGGGTCGGTCAGCGCCCGCTCCAGCTGCCCGGCGCAGTCGCGGGTGCAGGTGCCGGGTACCGGCCCGTCGGGGCAGCGGCTGGGCGAGCAGTAGGGGAAGAAGTGCACCCCCGGCATGGTGCCGCGCACCGGCTCCTTGGCGGCCACCAGCCCGCTGAGCGCCATGGCGGCGTGGGTGCTGCCATGGAAGCCGCCCTGGAAGGAGATCACCTCGCCCCGCCCGGTGGCGGTCTTGCACAGCTTGACGGCCGCCTCCACCGCGTTCGCCCCGGTCGGCCCGCAGAAGTGGACCTTCATCCGCCGGCCCAGATCACCCGGCAGCATGGACAGCTGGGCGGCGGTGAACTCGTCCTTGGCCGGGGTGGGGAAGTCCAGGCCATGGGTGAGCAGGCCCAGTTGCCGCTGGGCGGCCGCCACCAGCTCCGGATGGTTGTGGCCCAGCGCCAGCACCCCGGCACCCATCAGGAAGTCGATGAACACATTGCCGTCCACATCCCTGACAAAGCTGCCCCGGCCCTCGGCCAGTGCGATGGGCAGATGCCTGGGGTAGGTACGGGCAGCGGACTCCCGCCGCTCCTGCCGGGCCAGCAGCTCGGCCGAGTGCGGGCCGGGCAGCTCGCCCGCGACATGCGGGCCGGTCCACGGCCGGGCCTGGGCGATGGTGGTCATGGCTTGCCTCCCTGGGGTCGGGCCGGAATCCCCTCCCACCGGGTACCCTCCGGCAGCGCCTCACCCTTCATCACCAGCGAAAGCGCCTCCAGCCGGGCCCCGGCGCCCACCGTGGCGTCATAGAGGACCACACAGCGGCTGCCGGCCGAGGCGCCCGGCGCCACCCGCACCCGGGACATCTTCATCACCCGGTCCTCGAACAAGTGCGTCTGCAGCGAGGTGACCTCCCCGACCGCCGCGTCATCGCCCACCTCCACCAGGTCGAACTCGGTGAGGAAGGTGGTGGCCAGCCACACCCGCCGCCCGATGCGGGCGCCGAACAGGCGCAGCGGCCAGGCGATCCACGGCGTTCCGGTGAGCAGGTTCAGCAGCACCGGCACCACCAGGTTCTCGTAGAGGCCGGTGATCAGCTCGGTGCGCCGTACCCAGACGCTCCACAGCGGTTCGGTACGCGGCCGGTAGCGGCCGATCACCAGCCACTTGAGCACCACCGTGAACAGGGTGCAGGCCGCACCGGTGGCCAGCAGCAGGGCCGGGCCGAGCAGGAACAGCGCCAACGGCGTGAAGACATCGGCCAGTTGGACACAGCCGTAGAGGGTGCCCAGGCTGCACAGCGCCGCGACGGTAAAGGGCAGAGTGATCCGGAAGTACTCGATGGCCAGCCGGGCGGCGATCAGCCCGGGGGCGGGGTCATAGGTCAGCCTGGCCGGGAACTTCCGGCTCTCCTCCCGGTGCGGCAGGAAGATCGCCGGGGAGCCCAGCCAGGTGGTCTCCGGGGCCAGCGGCTCGGCCGGGGCCACCGAGTGCACCCCCAGCAGGCTGCCCGGCCCCAGCCGCCCGGAGCCCGGGACCAGGGCCCCGTTGCCCACAAAGCTGCGCCGCCCGGTCTCGGCCGGGGCCAGCGCGATCCGGCCCCGGTGGTAGACGGCCGGGCCCAGCACGCTGATGTCGGCCAGGAAGCTCTGCTCGCCCACCACCAGCATGTCCGGGTCCACAAAGCTGACCGTGGCCACCTCCGACCAGCGGCCGGTACGGGCGCCCAGGGCACGCAGGAAGGGCACCAGGTAGAGGGTGGAGTACAGGGCGTGGGTGAGGGTCAGGCTCTGGGCCAGCAGGCCGTCACTCAGCCACTTGCGCACCCCGAAGCCGCCGCGCTCCCGGTGGATGCCGGGCCGGGCGGCGGGCAGTACGGCGCGTTTGACGGCCAGCACCAGCGCACAGACCGCGGCCACCGCCAGCGGCCCGGCCATCGCCGCCGCCAGGCAGCCCCAGGCGAAGTCATGGCGCCAGGCCGTCCAGGCCACCAGCGCCACGGTGCCCGCGGTCACCGCCAGGGGGAGCAGCAGCAACAGCAGCGCCCCGGCCGCGTAACCCAGCAGCACCGGCAGCGGCCAGCGCCCCTCGTCCGGCTCGGCCGCCAGATGCTCCAGCAGCGGTGGACGGCCGTCCTGGCGCACCGCCGGGGAACCGGCCCAGTGCTCACCGGCCGGCACCACCCGGTCCTGGGGGACCAGCGACTGCTCGCCCACCGAGGCGCCGTCCTCCAGCACGGCGCCGGGCAGCAGCACACTGTTGGTGCCCACAAAGCAGCCGGAGCCGATGCGCACCGTGCCCAGCCGCAGCCGTCCGCCCGCCACCGCATACGGCTGGACCCGGGCCCCATAGCCCACACTGGTCCCGGCGCCGATCCGGACCAGCGAGGCCGGATAGAGCGGGGCGGACAGATGACAGCCCGGGCCGATCCGGGCGCCCAGCAGCCGCAGACAGGGCGGCAGCAGCGGCGAACCGCCCAGCAGCGCCAGCGGGGAGAGCAGCAGCACCTTGCCGTGCAGCCAGAACCGCAGATAGGTCGCGCCCCACAGCGGGTAGCTGCCCGGCCGTACCCCCGCCATCAGCAGCCGCCCGCCCAGCAGCGGCAGCACCAGCAGGGTCAGCAGCAGCCAGGCCGCCTCCACCCCGGCCAGCGCGGGCCAGGGCAGCCGGACCACCCACTCCAGGGCACTGCCCGCGGCCGGCGGCCGCACCGGAAGGTGCCAGGAGGCGAACAGCCGGTACAGCAGCACCACGCCCGCCAGACCCACCGGAAGCAACCAGGCGTACAGCGCGGCCAGTTGGGCCACCCCGCAGGCCATCACCCGGGCGGTGGAGTGGAGTTGCGGCTCCGGTGCCCGCGGTGCGGCGCTCCGGCCCGCCGCCTCCACAAAGGCGGCCAGCTCACGGACGGTGGGATGGGCGTAGAGGTCGCCCATGGCCACCTCCCGCAGCCCGGGCTCGGTACGCAGCCGGGAGATCAGCCGGGCGGCGGTCATGGAGTGCCCGCCCAGGTCACAGAAGAAGTCGTCCTCCACCGACAGTTCCGCCCCGCCCAGCACCTCCTGCCACAGCCCGGCCAGCCGGCGCTCCAGCGGGGTGCCGGGGGCGGCGCGCGGCCGGGTGCCCCGGCCCAGCGGCGGCGAGGAGGGGGCGGGCAGCGCCGCCCGGTCCACCTTGTCGGCCGCCAGCAGCGGGAAGGCGGGGAGCACTTCCAGATAGGAGGGGATCATGTACGCCGGGAGCCGCCCGCGCAGCCGGGCATGCAGCCGTCGCCGCAGCTCCTCCTGGTCCGCCGCGCGGTCGGTCAGGGTGAGGTAACCGGCCAGGGCCCGCGGCACCCCGTCCTCGGTCAGCGGGGTGACCACCGCGTTCTCCACCGCCTCGTCCTCCCGCAACACCGCCTCGATCTCGGCGAGTTCAATGCGGTAGCCGCGCAGCTTGACCTGGGTATCCACCCGGCCCAGATATTCCAGCTCCCCGGTGACGCTGTACCGGCCCCGGTCACCGGTGCGGTAGACACGCGGGGCGTCCGCCCGGTCCCGGACCACCGGATTGGGGATAAAGCGCTCGGCGGTCAGCGAGGGCCGGTTGACATAGCCCAGCGCCACCCCGGGGCCGCCGATGCAGATCTCACCGCTGGTGCCCCGGCCGACCGTACGCAGCCCGTCGTCCAGGATGTACACCCGGTAGGTGGGCAGCGGGGTGCCAATGGTCACCGGCCGGTGCGGCGCCAGTTCGGCACAGGTGGCGGTGACCGTGGCCTCGGTGGGACCGTAGGCGTTGAGGATCCGCCGCCCCGGCCGCGACCAGCGGCGCACCAGACCGGCGGGACAGGGCTCGCCGCTGACCAACAGGGTGCGCAGGGCGGGCAGTTCGGCGTCCAGGGTGGCCAGCAGGGTGGGCACACAGCACAGCACGGTCACGCCCTGGGCGGCCAGGAACTCCGCCAGCCCCGAGCCGGCCCGGCGGCCCTCCTCGGTGCCCGCCACCAGGGTGGCGCCCGCCATCCAGGCGGGCCAGATCTCCTCCACCGCGAAGTCGAAGGCGAGCGACAGCCCCTGGTAGACCCGGTCCTGGGGGCCCACCCGGTAGACCGGCGCCACCACCCGCAGAAAGTTGACGATATTGGCCTGGGAGACGGCAACTCCCTTGGGACGGCCGGTGGTTCCGGAGGTGTAGACGATGTAGCACAGCGAGGCGGGGTCCACCCGCACTCCCGGCCGGTGCTCCGGCTGCCGGGCCAGCCGGCCCTCCTCCCGGTCGAGTTCCAGCACTGGACAGGGCAGTCCGGCCGTCCGCTCACCCAGCCCCGAGACGGTCACCAGGCAGCGCAGCCGCGCGTCCCGCGCAATGAACGCCAGCCGCTCACCGGGGAAGGAGACATCGAGCGGCACATAGGCCGCGCCCGCCTTGCCCACCCCCAGCAGGGCGGCATAGGCGTCCGGCGAACGCTCCAGCAGAATCCCCACCCGGTCGCCCTCGGCCACGCCGAGTCCGCGCAGCAGATGAGCCACCCGGTTGGCGCGCCGGTCCAGTTCCCGGTACCCGGTCCGTTGCCCCCCGCAGACCACCGCGACGGCCTCCGGATGACGGTCACAGGACTGTTCGAAGAACTCCACCAGCGCCCGCACCGGCGGCCCGGTGGGCGCGCCCGCGTACGGCCCGGAGGATCCCGCGGTCGCCGTTGCCTCTGCCATGACCTCTCCCTGTGGCAGATATGCGCCTGTGTCCTCGCTTCCCGGTACGTCGGCCTCCCCGCTACTGCTCAGTAGCACGGGGGGCCCGTACACCCACCGCGGCCGCGGACCCGGTCTCCCTCACCCCTCCACCGTAGAAAACCTCCCGCCGAAGCGAAAACGGAGCGGCCAACCGCAGCCGCGACGCACCGGTAAACGGGTACCGGACGCCCGGCGGAGCGCTTAGCATCCGGGCGATGAGCACTGTGCGATTCCGTGAGGTTCCCAAATCCCGGATCGACCGCGTCCTGGACCACGCCTACCTGGTCTTCCACGAGGAGGACGAGCGTCCCGGCGAGCGCGAGTTCCTCCGCCGGTGCGAGCGCACCGGCGCCTATGAGGACGACCACCTGGTGGGATTCCTCGGCGCGCTCCCCCTGGATCTGTCCATCCCCGGCGGCCAACTGCCCTGCGCCGGACTGACCTATGTCTCGGTCGCCCCCACCCACCGCCGCCGCGGAGTGCTCTCCGGGATGCTCCAGGAACAGTGGCGGCGCTGCGCCGCCGCCGGACAGCCGCTGGCCGCCCTCTGGGCCTCCGAGACCGCCATCTACGGCCGCTTCGGCTTCGGCGCCGCCACCCACCTGTCCAGTGTGGAGATCGACTCCCGGCGCCCGCTCGCCCTGCGCATCAGCCCCGACGACCGCCCGCTGCGGCTGCTGGACCCCAAGGAGGCCCCCGCCGTCCTCGGCCCCCGCTACGAGGCCGGACGCGCCCTGCGGGCCGGACGCCACGCCCGGGACGGCTACTGGTGGCGCGAACAGATCCTGTCCGAGGAGGACGAGGACGACGACGAGCTGGGCCCGCCCCGGATCGTCACCCTGGGCGGAAACCCGCCCGCCGGCTACGCCGTCTACCGCACCCGCGCCGGTGACGACGAGGCCGGCACCCCCGGCCTGGTCCACCTCCATGAACTGGAGGCCGACACCGCCCCGGTCGCCGCCGCCCTGTGGAGCTACCTGGCCGGCATCGATCTGACCGGAAAGGTACGCGCCTGGTCCCGCCCCGCCGACGACCCGCTGCTGCTGATGGCCACCGACAACGACCAGGTCCAGGTCACCGGCACCTACCCCGCCCTCTGGCTGCGCCTGGTGGACGTCCCCGCCGCCCTGGCCGCCCGCCGCTACGCCCGGCCGGTGGACCTGGCCCTGGACGTCCAGGACGCCACCCTCCCCGCCAACCAGCGCACCTTCCGCCTCACCTCCGGCCCCTCCGGTACCGCCTGCACCCCCACCGAGGACCGCCCCGACCTCACCCTGGACGTCCGCGACCTGGCCGCCTGCTATCTGGGCGGCGTACGCCCCGTCCACCTGCTGCGGGCCGGCCTGCTCACCGAGCACACCGCGGACTCGGTACGGGCCCTGGACGAGGCGCTGCGCACCGAGTATCTGCCCTTCACCAGCGACGAGTTCTGACCGCCGGGAGGCCCCGCCGGTGTGCCGTCAGCCGCGGGACGCCCCCGCGTACCACGCCGGGGCCCCCGGCCCCGAGGGGCCGCCCGGGCGCCGGGGCACGCCCACCGGGCGGCGCAGCTCCTCCTCACGGTAACGGCGGCATTCACGGTGCCAGTTGAGAATGCCGGACAGCCAGTTGCGCAGGTCCGCCACATAGCCGTCCATGACGGCCCGGCCCTCCTCCGGCAGGCCCAAGTCCTCGTAGAGCCGGGGGAGTTCCCGGGCCGCCACATGCTGGAACTGGTGCATCCGGGAGGTCATCAGATCATGGACGATGCCCAGGGCAGTGGGGTAGTCGCAGCCGAAGAAGTTCCGCACCACCAGCACGCCATTGTGGAACTCGCCGTCGAACTCGATCTCCTTCTGGTAGGAGAAGACGTCATTGACCAGACAGGCGTAGTCGGCGGCCGCGTTCT
Organism: Streptomyces orinoci; assembly: GCF_003121295.1. GTDB lineage: Bacteria > Actinomycetota > Actinomycetes > Streptomycetales > Streptomycetaceae > Streptomyces > Streptomyces orinoci. The sequence goes on along the minus strand of NZ_PHNC01000013.1, from coordinate 121,030 downwards.
CCAGGGACCGCAGCGGGCCGCTGCGGTGGATCTCCGGCGGCACCCGGTGGCCATGGCCCAGGCGGCACAGGCTCATGGTGAGCCCGGTGCCGAAGGTCCTGCGGCGCATCTCGATATAGTCCACCGGGTCCGGAACGCGGTGCTGGACCTGGTTGGCCAGCTCCCAGCACCAGCTCTCCAGCATCTCCACCACCGAGGTGCGGAAGGCCAGCCGGGCCTCGCCGCCCATCGGCGGCGCGGTCCGGGCCCAGAGATCGGCCAGGCCGCGCTCCAGGGCATTGGCCGGCAGCACCGGCGGCGGGCCGGCCCCCAGCGGCATCAGCGCCGCCAGCCGCTCGGTGCACACCCGGGCCCCGGCCAGATCACGGCGCCGGCCGAAGACCGCGGGGAAGTAGTCATCCCCATAGGTCCCCCAGGCCATCCACTGGGAGTCGAGGTCCAGCTGCTCCGCGGTGGCGTCCGGGTGCATCCCCGCCGCGCACAGCGGGACGTCGAAGGCGGCCAGCTTCTCCCCGTCCCAGAGGCGCGGTTCACCGGGCACCGGCCGGAGCATCCCCATACGGTCGGCCCACTGGGCGGTGTGGCGCCGGGCGCTCGCCAGATGCGGACTGAGCGTCAGGGCAAAGGGCATGGGGAAGTCCGGCAGCCGGGAGGGGCCCACCCGTTGGTGGGGGACATGGGTGACGTTACGCACCCGTGCCGCACCGGTGTTGCCGGCGGTCGGCCGGACATCGGCGGCCGACAGGCCGGGGCCGCCGGGCAGGAAGGAGGACAGCACGGAGGACAGCACGGACGAAGTCGTGGGCGTGGCCCGGGAGTTCATATAACGGCTGGAGCGCAGATGCCACTCATGGCCGCCGGACTGCCAGTCCTGAAGGCCCTTCACATAGGCCAGAAGATCCGCGCCGGACCTGGGATCCAGGCCGGACTCCGCGCACAGCGGCGGCAGTTCGGTCACCGCCGTGTTCTCGAACTGCTGGAGCCGGGAGGTCAGCAGGTCATTGACGGCGTCGGCGGCCTCCTGGGTGGTGCAGCCCAGGAAGGTCTCCAGGACCAGGACGCCATTGGCCAGTTCGCCCTCCTCCTCGGTCTCCCGCTGGTAGGAGAACAGGTCGTTGCGCAGATGCACCCCGTCGGCGAAGGTGTCCCGGAGCACCCGTAGCGGCCGGGTGCCGCTGACCGCCGGCGGCACCTCGGCGCCCGCCGCGTACTCCACCAGCCCCGCCGACCAGGGCGCCCCGCCCACCTTGCGGCGCATCTCGATGTACTCGACGGGGTTGGGAATCCGGTGGGCATTGATATTGGAGAGCTCCCAGAGCGACTCATTGAGCAGATTGCGGGTGCTCTCCGCGAAACGCGCCCGCCAGCAAAGGGACATGGCGGGAACCGTGCGGGCCCATAGGTCCGCCAGCCCCGCCTCCACCGGATTGGCCGGTTCCGGAAAGCCCGCGGCCAGATCCATCGGCATAAAGACCGCCAGCCGGTCCAGATACTCCTTGGCCCCCTCGCGGTCCTGGGAGCGCTTGAACACCTCAAGGAAGTGGTCGTCGAAGAAGAACACCCAGACATACCAGTCGGTGACCAGCGACAACTTGGGCCCGGGGGCGTCGGGATGGGTATAGGAGCACAGCAACGCATAGTCATGGGCGTCCAGATCGCGCTGCTCCCAGATCCCGGAGCCTTCCAGCATGCCCATGGAGCGGGCCCAGGCCCTGGAGTGCGTTCTGGCCTCCTCCAGGCAGGGGTTGAGACGAGCGGGATACGGCATATAGAAGTCGGGCAGCTCAAAGGGCTGTGTCACGCGCCGTCGGCCTTTCCGTCAGAAGAGTCCGAGACCGCCGCCTGAGGGCTCGCCCTCTCCTACCCCCGCGCGGAAGGGAGTTACCCGGCGACCCATGGGGCGCACGACGCCCGCCGACGGCGCGCCAACGCGGCACGGGCGCCGCGCGGGGACACGCTCAGCCGGGGAAACACAGGAAGCGCGGCGGGACTTCGTCCACCAGCCACACCCCGTTGGCGCTGAGCAGGAACACATACCCGGCGGCATGCATCGCCCCCGCGTTCACCGAGAGCACCACCGGCTTGCCGCGCCGCGCGCCGACCCGTACCGCGGTCTCCCGCTCGGCGGAGAGATGGACATGATGGCGGTCCATCGGCCGCAGCCCCTCGGCGCGGATGGCGGCGACCCGGCCGACCGCCGTGCCGTGATAGAGGAAGGCGGGCGGCACGGCGGCCGGCAGGTCCAGATCGACGGGCACCGCGTGCCCCTGGCTGGCCCGGATCCTGCCCCCTTCGATGGCGAACCGCCGCTTGTCGTTGGTGGCCACCACCTGCTCCAGCTCCTGGCGTTCCATGGGAAAGCCATGCGCGGCGGCGGCCGCCAGCAGGGTGTCCACCCCGACCCAGCCCTGGGGGTCCAGCCGGATGCCTATGCGGTCGGGCCGGTGCCGCAGATGCCGGCTGAGGTACTTCGACACCCGGACGATTCGTGCCTGGTCCATGCCCCCAGGGTGCCTCAGGGGCCACAGGAGACGCACGCCCTTTACAGCGCCGCCGGGGTCAGGGTTTACGGCGCCGCCGGGATCGGGCCCGCCCGCTACCCCAGCCGCTTCTCCAGCCAGGCCACATCCCAGAAGGTGCCAAACTTCCGTCCCACCTGCCCCAGCAGGCCCGCCGGCCGGAAGCCAAAGCGCTGATGCAGCCGCATGGACGCCTCATTGGGCTGGGTGATCCCGGCGTAGGCCCGGTGGACGTCCTCGGCGGCCAGGGCCTCGAAGAGCGCCGAGTACAGCAGACCGCCCAGCCCCCGCCCGGTGTGACCGGGCAGCAGATAGACGCTGGTCTCCACCGAAGTCTCATACGCCTGCCGCTCCTTGAACGGGCCGCTGGAGGCATAGCCGACCAGCGTGCCCGCCTCCTCGGCGACCAGGATCCGGTGCCGCCCGGTGCCGGGATGAGCCGCCAGCCAGGCCCGGCGCTGATCGATTCCTACCGGTTCAATATCGAAGGTGACCGGAGTGTGGATCACATAGTGGTTGTAGAGACTGGTGAGTTGCTCGATATCGCCGACGTCCGCGGGACGGACCATGGCGGTACCGGTGGTGCTCTGCTGCATCGGTGCTCCCTTCCGGCGCGACGGTAGCCGGGCGCTGTTACCCCGGTGTTTCGGCGGCCCTAGGGTGTGAGGGGTACGACTCGGAGCCCAACAGCGCCAGGAGGTACTCATGACCAGTGCGGTCAGCCACCGCCATATCGAGGTGAACGGCGTCGGACTGCATATCGCCGAACAGGGTGAGGGCCCGCTGGTCCTGCTGCTGCACGGCTTTCCCGAGTGCTGGTACTCCTGGCGGCACCAGTTCGGGCCGCTGGCAGAGGCCGGATACCGGGTGGTCGCACCCGACCAGCGCGGCTACGCCCGCAGCGAGCAGCCCGACCGGATCGACGCCTACACCATGCTGCACCTCACCGGCGATGTGGTCGGCCTGATCCACGCACTGGGCGCCCGGCAGGCGGTGGTGGTCGGCCATGACTGGGGCGCGCCGGTTGCCTGGAGCACCGCCCTGCTGCGCCCGGACCTGGTGCGCGGGGTGGCCGGGCTGAGCGTTCCGCCGTCCCCGCGCGGCACCCTGCCCCCGCTGACCGAGATGCGCCGGAAGCTGGGCGACGGCTTCTACCAGATCCACTTCCAGCAACCCGGCGTCGCCGACGCCGAGTTCGCCGCCGACCCCGCCGCCAGCTTCCGCCGTCTGCTGACCGCCGCCTCCGGCGACAACCCCAGCCCGGTGGGCGTGGTGTCCGAAGGCGGAGCCACCCTGGCCACCCTGCCGGAACCCGAGCGGCTGCCTAGCTGGCTGACCGAGGCGGACATCGCGGTCTTCACCGAGGAGTACGCCCGCCATGGGGACAAGGCGTTCACCGGCGGCCTCAACTGGTACCGCAATATCGACCGCAACTGGGAGCTGATGGCGCCCTTCGACGGCCGCGTCATCGACCTTCCCGCCCTCTATGTGGTCGGTGACCGTGACCTGGTGATGGCCTTCCCCGGCATGGACGAGCTGCTGCCCGCACTGCCCGGTGTGCTGCCGGGCCTGCACCGCAGCCTGGTGCTGCCCGGCTGCGGCCACTGGACCCAGCAGGAACGGCCCGAGGAGGTCAACTCCGCGCTGCTGGACTTCCTGGCCAGCCTGCCCAAGGAGTGACCGCAACAACGGGCGTACCCCGGACTGGGCTCAAGTCCCCTCCGGTGTACGCCCGTTGCCGGTTCAGCCGCGCAGCATCGCGGCGATGGCGGACCGCCAGTCCTCGCCCGGGCGCGGCACCAGCAGCTCGGCCAGGGCCTCGGCCCGGTAGCGGTGTCGGTGCAGCAGCCCCGGGGCCGCCTCGGGCGAGGGCCGGATCTCGCTGGGGCTGTCCAGCAGGCGGATGAGCTCGGCGGCGAACTCCGCCCAGCCCACATGCCCGCCAATGGCGTTGACCACCCCGCCTGCCGGCCGCTGCAGGCAGTGCACCAGGACCCTCGCCAGTGCGGCGGCGTGCACCCAGGGGGCGCCGGACCAGTCCTCGCCGGACGGCGGCAGGGCGCCCGCCGGTGGCAGCACCACCGGATCCCCGGCCAGCGCGGCCTGGTAGAGCGCCCCGGTGGCGCCCCAGCGCAGCTGGTCACGCAGCCGGTCGTGCGGGCCCCAGACAATGGGGGCCCGCACCACGCTCGCCCCGTCCCCGGCGCCCATCGCCTCCAGCAGCATCCGCTCGCACTCCAGCTTGGCCCGGCCGTAGGAGGACAACGGCTCCTCGGACGGCGCCCCTTCGCCCACCTCGGCCACCGACGGCCGGCCATAGGCGTCCACACTGCTGACGAAGACAAAGGAGCCGCGCCGCCGGCCCTCCAGCAGGGTCCGCATCGCCGCCGTATCCACCTCCGGAGAGGTGAAGGTGCAGGCGGCGTGGATGACAAAGTCCACGCCCCGGACGGCCGCGCGCAGGCTGTCCGGATCGGCCAGGTCCCCCTCGGCCACCTCCACCCCGTCCCCGGCCACCAGATGCGCCGACTCCGGCCGGGCCAGCGCCCGCACCGGACGGCCGAGGGCGGCCAGCTCCCGCAGCACAAAGGCGCCCACCCCGCCGGTGCCCCCGGTGACCAGGACAGTGCCCGCCCGGGCGGCCGGGGCGGGGCGGGCGGCGCGGGCCGCGGAGCGGCGGCGTACCCGCTCCTCCAGCAGGGCCGCCAGGGCGCGCGGGGTGCGGTGTTCCAGTACGTCCAGGCCGGTCAGCGGTGCCCCGAAACGCTCCCGCAGCCGGTCCGCCACCCGCACCGCCAGCAGCGAGTGCCCGCCCAGCAGAAAGAAGTCCCCCTCGGGACCGGGGCGTTGGCCCAGCAGCCCGGCGAAAACCTCGATCACAGCGGCCGTCGCACCGGCCGAGGCGCCTTCCTGCCCCGGGGTGTTCTGCTCTCGGGCGTCCTGCCCGGCGGCGGCCGGGGCGGTACCGGCCAGGGCCTCGCCGGTGAGAGCGGTGCCGGCCAGAGCGTTGCCGGCCGGCGAACCGGCCATGGCGGGCAGCGCCCGCGCCGGATCCCCGGCCGCCGAGACAAGCACCGCGGCGAAGGCGGAGAGCAGTTCGCGGGCCGCCGCCTCATCCAGCCGCGCCGGGTCGTACTGCACCAGACAGCGGGGCTCCGGCACCGTCTCCACAAACAGACCCAGCCCGAACTTGGCGGTGCCCAGCGAGACTTCCACCGGTTCACACGCCATGCCCGGCAGCCGCAGACACACCGGTTCGGGCAGCACATCGGCGGTGACGCCCACCAGCGGGTTGCCCGCCGCGTCCCGGGCGGCCGCGCCCAGCCGCTCCACGATCAGGTCGAAGGGGACCTGCCGGTGGCGCTGGGCGGTCAGCAGCTCGTCCCGTACCCGGTCCAGCACGGTGGCGAAGTCCCGGGCCCCGGACAGATCCGGCCGCAGCGGCAGGGTGTTGACGCACAGGCCGACCAGCTCGCGCCAGGCGGCCCGATCGCGGTGGCTGCTGGCGCAGCCGATGACCAGATCCTCCTCGCCGGTGACGGACCGCAGCGCGGCGAAGGCGGCGGCCAGGGCCACGGTGAACAGGGTGGCCCGGTGGGCCCGTCCGGCCGCCCGCAGGCCCTCCACCGTGCCCGGCGGCAGCGCCGCGCCGATCACCCGCCCCTCGCCCCGTTTGCCGCCCGGACGGCCGGGCAGCGCCAACGGGCGTGCACCGGCCAGGTGCCGGCACCAGTACGCCAGCCCGGCCTCCAGGCCGGCCGAGCCAGCGCGCTCCGCGCGGGCGAAGTCGGCGTAGCGCGGGGCCGGTTGCTCCGGCTCCGGCTCACCGCCGGCCGGCGCCGCCGCATACCGGTCCGCCAGTTCGGCGGCCACCAGGTCCAGCGATCCGCCGTCGATGGCGATGTGATGGAAGGTCAGCAGAACGGTGTGCTCCTCGGCCGAGTGCCGCAGGTGCAGGGCGCGCGGCAGGGGCCCGGCGGCCAGGTCGAAGGGGCGTTGCGCCTCCTCGCGCAGCAGCCGGGGAGCGTCCTCGGGCGCCGCCCGGACGGTCCGCACCGGGATCCGCACCGGCGGGAGGACATCCTGGTACGGCTCGCCGTCGCGCACCGGATAGCGGGTGCGCAGGGCCGTATGACGGCCCACCAGCCCGGTCAACGCCTCGGCCAGTGCCTCGGGTTGGAAGGCGCCGCGCAGACGGGTGGCGAAGGGCACATTGTAGAGCGCGCCATCCTGGCCCAGCCGGTCCATCAGCCACATCCGGTGCTGGGCATGGGAGAGCGGTGCCGGGCCATCGGCGGCGGGCGCGGCGGCCGGGGCGCAGTTGCGGCGGCCGCGCGCCCGGGCCAGCAGGGCCTCCTGACGGGCGGTGTCCGGGGCCGTGCTCATCGCTCCTCCTCCGCGCCCAGCAGCTCCCGCTCGATCAGCGTGGCCTGTCCGGCCACGGTGGGTGCCGAGAAGAATGCGGCCAGGGTGAGCTCCACGCCCAGGTCCTCGCGGAGGTCGTCCACCACCCCGAGCGCCAGCAGCGAATGCCCGCCCAGGGCCAGGAAATCGGCCTCCGGGTCATCGACCTCGCACTGAAGGGCCCGGCCCCAGGCTTCGGCCACCACCTGCTGGATCGGGGTGAGTCCGGCCGCCGGGGCGCTCGACGGGGCGCTCGACGTCGCTTCGTCCAGCGGGAGTCCGGCCAGGGCCGCGCGGTCCACCTTGCCATTGGCGGTCAGCGGCAGGCGCTCGGTGAACGACCAGGCGCCGGGCAGCAGATGGGCGGGCAGCCGCCCGGCCAGGTGCTCGCGCAGCCCGGCGGCGATGGGCCGGGTGCCCTCGGCCGGGACCACAAAGGCGGTCAGCCGGGCATCCGGCGGCAGCACCGTGACCGCGGCGTCCGCCACACCGGGATGGGTGCGCAGGGCGTGCTCGATCTCACCGGGTTCGATACGGAAGCCCCGCACCTTGATCTGGTCGTCCAGCCGGCCGTGGAAGTCCAGCACTCCGTCCGGACGGGCCGAGGCCAGGTCGCCGGTGCGGTAGAGGCGGCCCAGGGTGGGGTGTTCGAAGAACCGCTCGGCGGTCAGCTCCGGCTGGTTGAGGTAACCCGTGGCCAACCTGCCGCCGCCCAGGCAGAGTTCGCCCCGGGTGCCCGGCGGCAGCTGCTCCCCGTGCTCGTCCAGCACATGGGCACTGGCCCCGGCGACCGGGCGGCCGATGGGCGGCGGGGCGTCACAGTCGGCATCGGTGACCCGGTGACAGGTGGCGAAGGTGGTGGCCTCGGCCGGGCCATAGCCGTTGATCAGCTCCAGCCAGGGGTGCTCCCGCAGCACCGCGCGGGCATGCCGGGCGGACAGCGCCTCGCCGCCCACGATCACCGTACGCAGCACGGCGAACACGGCGGAGGAGCGGGCCGCCAGGGTGTGGAAGAGGGCGGTGGTGAACACGGCCGTGGTGGCGCCCAGCCGTTCGATGTCCCGCGCCAGGCTGTCCAGCGACCGCCGGTCGGCGGTGGAGATCACCACGGCGGCCCCATTGGCCAGCGCGGCCCAGCACTCGAAGGGGGCGGCGTCGAAGGTGAGCGGGGAGTGGAAGAGCACCCGGTCGCGCGGGCCGAGCGTCAGATAGTCCGGGTCGATGGTGAGACCGGCCACGCCCTGATGAGTGATGCCAACGGCCTTCGGCCGTCCCGTGGAACCGGAGGTGAACATCACATAGGCCAGGGCCCGCGGATCATAGGCGGGGATCGCCGGGAGCGCCTCGGCGAGGTACGGACCGTCCTGCGCCACTCCCGCGGCGGAGACGGCCAGAGCCCGGGCCGGGGGTATGCCCAGTGCCTCCAGGGCGTCCTTCTCGCCCACGGTCAGGGTGACGCCCGCGTCGGCCAGCATGGCCTCGGTACGGGGCCGCGGATAGGCGGCGTCCAGCGGAACGTAGTGGCCCCCGGCCCACCAGACGGCCAGCTGAGCCACGATTAGGGCGGGCGAGTGCGGGAGCAGCAGTCCGACGGCGGTGCCGGGTGCTACGCCTCGGACCCGCAGCGCCACCGCCAACTGTCCGGCCGCTTCGGTCAGTTCGCGGTAGGTGAGGGCCTGCTCGCCATCGAACACGGCCAGCGCGGCGGGGGTGACGGCGGCATGCCGCAGCACTTGTGCCAGGACCCCGGGGGCGGGTTGGTTCTCGGGTTCCGGCTGGTTGCCGGGCTTGGGCCGGGCGTCGGCTTTGGCGTGGGCCAGGGTCGGGGCGGTGGCTCGGCCCAGGCCGTCGGTCATGAATTGACCGGTGGCTTCGCTCGCATCGACGGCTTTCCTCCTGCCGGTAGTCGCGGTCGAGCCAGTGCGCTCATTGGGGTCACTGCTTTCGCCCGGAGCGACGATCTTTGCCGGGCCGTCGGCGGAACTTGGGCCGGTGGTCGCGGCCGTGGCGGCGTCCTCGCCCGGGGAGACGATCGCACCGGGGTTCGCGGCCGTGACGGAGCCGGCCCTGTCGCCCGGTGCGCGGGAGTCCAGCAGGGCGGCCAGGGACCGGAGGTCGGGTTGGCGCAGCACTTCCGGGGCCCGCAGCCGGACGCCGGATGCCTCCTCCAGTGCGGTCAGCAGCCGGGCGGCGGTCAGCGAATCGCCGCCGGAGGCGAGGAAGTTGTCGTCCGGGCCCAGATCGGGGCGGCCCAGCAGGCGGCGGCACTGGCCGAGGACCAGCTCTTCGGTGTCCGGGGTCCGCCGGCTCTCCGGCGCCATGTTGCCCGCAAGTTCGGCGTCTGCGGAGTCATGGGCGCCGAGGGCCTGCGGCGGGGCAGCGGCGCCCTGTTGGGCGCCCGCCGCCGTTCCGGCGTGCCCGGCCAGCAGGGCCGCCCGGTCCACCTTGCCGTTGGCGTCCAGAGGGAAGTCCGCAACAAAGCGGACGGCGGCCGGTACGGCCTGCTCCGGGAGCCAGTCGCGGGCGGCGGTGAGGAGTGCGTCCGCGGACGGGGCCGGGGCGGCGGGGCGGATGAAGGCGATCAGCCGGGCGCCGCCAGTGGAGGAGTCCACGGCCACCGCGGCGCGCCGCACCCGGGGGTCATGCTCGAAGGCCGCCTCCACCTCCGCCGGTTCGATCCGCACTCCGCGGATCTTCACCTGGTCGTCCAGGCGGCCCAGAAACTCCAGCACCCCGTCCGCCCGCATCCGCACCCGGTCCCCGGTGCGGTAGACGCAGTCGATGCCGGTCAGCTCCGGGGGAGGAGCCACAAAGCGCCGGGCGGTCAGCTCCGGGTCCAGGTAGCCCAACGCCAACCCGGCGCCGCCCACGCGGAGTTCGCCCTCGGTGCCGCGCGGCACCACCCGGCCGTCCGCGTCGGTGACACACACCGTCACCCCGGAGACCGGGAGGCCGATGGGCGGCAGACCCGCCGGGTCCGTGTCCGCCAGCGGCTGGGCGGTGACCAGGACGGTGGCCTCGGCGGGCCCATAGGCGTTGTCCACGGCCGCGGTGACCTCGGGGGAGGGGCGGCGGCGCAGCCGGTCGCCGCCGATCTGGAGGTGCCGCAGCGGCAGACCGCGCGGCCAGGGGCGCTCCAGCACCAGTTCGGCCAGCGGGGTGGGCGCAATGGCCGTGGTCACCCCGGCGTGGTGCCACCAGCCGGTGAGGACGTCCGGGTCCCAGCGGACCTCGTCCGGGGCGACGGCGAGGGTGCCACCGCAGGTCAGCGTGGCCCACAGTTCCATCAGGTGCGGGTCGAAGGAGACTCCCACCAGCAGGCTGTGCCGGTCGCCGGGGCCGAGCCCGGTGCGCTCGGCGTACCAGCGCAGCCGGGCGGCCAGCGCGGTGCCGGAGACCGCCACCGCCTTGGGCTCCCCGGTCGAGCCGGAGGTGAGCACCGCGTAGAAGGTGCCCTCCGGTGCCTTGGCCCGGTCGGCGGCGTCCGGGGCGGCCGCCGGGAAGGCGGCGACCGGGGCGGTGCCCGCGTTGGCCCCGGCGGCGGGCAGTGGCAGCGGCCCGCCCCGAGGGCGGTAGGCCGCGGGCAGCACCTCGGGCGCGCCGATCAGACAGCTCACCTTCAGCCGGCCGGTGACCGTGGCCAGCCGCCGTTCACCGGGGCGCGGGCCCAGCGGCAGATAGACGGCGCCCAGCCGGGCCAGTGCCACCGCCGTGGCCACCAGGGCCACCGAGCGGTCCAGGCACACACCGACCAGCTCCCCGGGGCGCACCGCATCCCGCAGCGCCTCGGCGGTGGCATCGGCCAGCGCATCCAACTCGCCGTAGGACCAGGACAGTTCGCCGTCCTCGACGGCGGGGGCGGATGGGTCGCGGGCGACCTGGTGGGTATAACGGGCCAGGACATCGTCCCAGCCGACGGGGTCCAGGGCAGGACCGTGAACGATCGATGCAGTGGTCATGATTCCTCGAACTCCATGAATCGGGGTGCGTCGCATGAGGAAAGAGCGAACCGCTCAGCCCAGGCCCATGGCCCGGGCGACGATCACCTTCTGGATCTCCGAGGTCCCCTCGATGATCGTCATCATCCGGACATAGCGGTAGAGGAACTCCAGGGGATGGCCGCGCACCCAGCCGGTCGCCCCATGCACCCGCAGCGCCCGGTCCACCACCCGCACCGCGGTCTCCGAGGCGGTCAGCTTGGCCAGCGCCGCGTTCTCCGGCGCCTCCGTCCCCCGGTCCACCAGCCGGGCGCAGGCCAGGGTGAGCAGCTTGGCGGCCTCCACCTCCGCCCGGCTGCTCACCAGATGCTCCTGGATGTGCTGGTACGCGCCGATCCGCTGCCCGAAGGCCCGCCGCTCCCGGGCGTACTCCACGCCCAGCCGCAGCGCGTACTCGGCGATGCCATTGCACATGGCGGCCACCACCAGCCGGCCCCGGGAGAGGCTGTCGATGCCATGGCCCAGTGCCGCGCCGATCCCTGCCTCGCCGCCGATGACCGCCTCCGCGGGCAGCCGCACCTCATCCAGCACCAGCTCGTACAACTCCTCGCCGGACATGCCCTGGTAGCGCTGGCCGATGCGCAGCCGGGGGTGGTCCATCTCCAGCACAAAGGCGGTGGGCCCGCCCTCGGCCTGGGCCACCACCAGCGCGAAGTCGGCGTGCCCGGCATTGCTGACAAAGGTCTTGCGGCCGGAGAGCAGCCAGCTGCCGTCCGCCTCGCGCCGGGCGGTGGTGGTCAACTGGAAGGCGTCCGAGCCCGCGTTGGGCTCGGTGAGCGCCAGACAGCGGGTGGCCTCGCCCCGGACCAGCGGCAGCAGATACCGCTTGATCTGCTCCTCGGTGCCCTGGCGCAGCAGGGGGCTCGGCCCGTCCGAGCCGGCCAGGGCATAGGGGGCCAGCGGGCAGCCGCTGCGGCCGGCCGCGTGATGCAGCAGCACCACGGCGGTGAACGGCATATCGGCGCCGCCCAGTTCCTCCGGGTGGTCGGCCGCGTAGAAGCCCAGCCGGGCGGAGCGCTTGCGGACATATGCGCGTAGCTCGGCGGGCGGCAGGTCCCCCGACTCCGGGAGTTCGGCGGACAGCGGCACCAGCTCCCGGCGGATGAAGGACTCGAAGGCGTCCACGATCTCCCGGTGCTCGGTCTCCAGGACCGAGGAGGGGCCGGTGTTCATCGGGCCTCCTCCGGGACCGCCCGGACCGCCGCCATGACCGCACTCGCCTGCTCGGCCAGCACCGGGTGCTGGAAGAGCACCCGCAGCGGCGGGCGGCTGCCCAGCCGGGGCTCCAGCCAGGCGGCCAGCTGGGCGGCCAGCAGGGAGTGCCCGCCGACCTGGAAGAAGTGCGAGGAGGGCGAGAAGCGGTCATGGCCCAGCACCTCGCGCCAGCCCTCGCTGAGCAACTCCACGGCGGGGTCGGGGACTTCACCGTCCCGTACCGCGCCCTCCTCCTCGGGCCGGTGCTCGGCGGCGAGCCGGGCCAGCGCGGTGCGGTCGGGCTTACCGCCGGGCAGCAGCGGCATCCGGTCCAGCCGGATCCAGTGCGAGGGCACCAGGGCGGCGGGCAGCCGGGCGGAGAGCGCCTTGTGCAGCAGCGGCTGGTCCACCTCCGCGCCGCCGTCCAGGAAGCCCACCAGACAGGGACCGGCGGGCAGCCGGCTCAGCACCACCGCGCAGGAACGGCCGCCCAGTTCGGCCGAGGCCGCCGCCTCGATCTCCTCCAGCTCGATCCGGTAGCCGCGCAGTTTGACCTGGTTGTCCTGGCGGCCCAGGAAGTGGACGAGCCCATGCTCGTCCCGGTAGCCCAGGTCGCCGGTGAGATAGACACGCTCATCGCCCAGCGCCGGTACGGTGACAAACCGCTCGGCGGTGGCCGTCGTCGCCCGCTCATCACCGAGGTAGCCCTCGGCCAGCCCCCCGCCGGAGATGGCCAGTTGGCCCACCGCCCCGCCGGGCAGCGGACGCAGCCGGTCGTCCAGCACATGGACGCCCACCCCTGGCAGCGGAAGGCCCAGCGGCACCTCGGCCGCCCCGTCGGGCTCGCGGGACACCTCATGGACGGTGGAGGTGATGGCCGCCTCGGTCACGCCATAGGCGTTGAGCACGGTGGCGTCCGTGGCCGCCAGCAGCTCGCGCAGCGCCGCGGCGGGCAGCCGCTCACCGCCGAGGACCAGCAGCCTGGGCTGCCACATCCCCTCGCGCAGCGCCTCGGTCAACTCCCCGCGTACCGCCAGCAGATAACTGGTCGGCAGATTGGCCACGGTCACCGGGCGGGAGGCCAGCACCGCGACCAGCTCCGGCCCGGTGGGCACCTCCCGCTGCGGCAGCACCAGGGCGCAGCCGGCCAGCAGCGAGGGCAGCACCTCCTCCAGTGCCACATCGAAGGAGGGCTGGGCGAACAGCAGCACCCGGTCGGCCGGGGACAGTGCGAACCGCGCCGCCATGGCGGTGGCATGCCGGGCCAGCGCCTCCCGCCCCACCAGCACCGCCTTGGGCAGGCCGGTGGAGCCCGAGGTGTGGATCACATAGGCGGCGTCCGCCAGGCACTCGGCGTCCTCGGCGGCCGGGAAGGCCGGACCGTCCAGCAGCGCCAACGGCAGCCCCTCGGCGGGCAGCGAGAGAGCGCTCTCCCGGTCGGTGAGCACCAGCGCCGGGCGCAGCCGCTCCAGCAGCGTCCGCAGCCGGTCCGCCGGGTCGTTGGGCGACAGCGGGCAGTACACCGCGCCCAGCCGCAGACAGGCCAGCAGCGCCGTCACACTGTGCGTACCGCGCGGCAGCACCACGGCCACCGGCTGCCCGCGCCGCACCCCGGCCCCGCTCAGCCGGCCCGCCAACTCCTGGACCATGCCGTAGAGTTCGCCATAGGTGAGCTGCCGGGCGCCGCTGAGCAGGGCGAGCCGGCCGGCGTCATGACGGGACAGCGGGTCCAGCACCGTACCGTCCACGGCGGCCAGCGGCGCGGGGGCGGCGGCCGGCTGGGGGGCCAGCGCGGCCATCGGGGCCTCGGGCGCGTCCAGATACGCCCGGACCAGGGCCAGGAAGCGCTCGGCCAGCAGGGCCGCGGTGGCCTCGTCGAACAGATCCCGGTCGTAGTCCCACACCAGGGTCATCCCGGCGGGACCCTGCCGGGGGCCGACCATCCGGCGGTCGTCCGGCATCAGCACCAGGTCCAGATCGAAGCGGGTGGTGCCGGTGTTGAAGCCCTCGAACAGCGACACCTCCAGCCCCGGCACCACGATCTCCGGCAGTGCCGCGTCATGGGCGCTGAACATCACGCTGAACAGCGGGTTGTCCGCGCCGGAGGTGTGCAGCCCCAGCTCCCGGGTGAGCACCTGGACCGGCACCTCCTGGTGCGGCAGCGCACGGATCAGGCCATCGGTGACCTCGTCCGCCACCTCCCGCGCCGGGGCCTCGGCGTCCAGCCGCAGACGCAGCGGAATGGTGTTGACGAACATCCCGACGGTCTCCTCGAAGCCCTGCGGCCGGTTGCCCACCGCGGTGCCGATGACCAGATCGGTCCGGCCGCTGTGGCGGCGCAGCAACTCGGCGAAGAGCGCCAGCAGGGTGGAGAACGGGGTATGGCCCTGGGCCCGGCTGTGTGCGCGCAGCCGCTCGGCCAGCTCCGCGTCGATGGCCTGGCGCAGCTGGCCGCCGGCGTGCCGGCGCCGGGCGCCGGGGCGGGTCAGTCCGGGCAGCGGCAGATCGAAGGCGGCCCCCGCCAGCTGATCACGCCAGAACTCCAGGCTCGCCGCCTGCCGTTGGGCCCGGCCCGGGCCCTGGGCGGCCGCGATGTGCTCCTGGTACGAGGGCGCCGCGGGCAGTTGGAGCGGCTCGCCCAGCACCCGCGAGCGGTACTCGCCGAAGACGTCCCGCAGCAGAATGGCGAAGGAGTGCCCGTCGTGCACCAGATGGTGCTCCACATGGATCAGCCGGTGGTGCCGCTCGCCCAGTCGCACCAGGGTCCAGCGCAGCAGCGGGGCCTGATGGACATCCAGCGGGGTCTCCGCCTCGGTGCGCAGCAGCCGCCGAAAGGTGTCCTCGGCATCCTCCTGCCCGCTCAGGTCCACGGTGCGCAGGCGTGGCGGACACCCTTCCCGCACCCGCTGGCCGGGCAACGCCCCCTGGGCGTCCACCAGTTCCAGGCGCAGCCCCGGGTGCCGCTCCAGGGCGGCACCCAGCGCGGCCCGCAGGGCGTCCTGGTCGAGCTCGCCACGCAGGTCCATGGTGGCGGTGAAGTTGTAGGCGCGGCTGCCGGGCTGCATCTGCTCGTGCAGCCAGACGATCTCCTGGGATGTGGAGAGTCCGAACATGGTCAACCTTTCCGGTCGCTTGGTCTCGCAGCCGGTGCACCGGACGCCGGTCGGGCGGGCGGTGCGCCATGACAGGTGGTCAACTCACCGACGCGGCAAGGGCATCGATAAGGGTGGTGAAGGCTTCCTCGGCCGGTCCGGCGGGCAGCACGGTGCGCCGCCAGGCCATCCGGACCAGCAGATCGGTGCCATAGGAGACGGACACCGCCAGGGGCGCCGGCAGCGGGCGGGCGTCGAAGAAGATCTCTTCGCCCACCGCCTCGCCCAGCCGCAGCGGCGGGCGGCGGTGCAGGTCCTCGAAGGTGAGCAGGCCGTCCAGCCCGCCGGACCAGGGCGCACCGGCGCACCGGGCGGCATGGACGACCTGGTCGAAGGGGGTGTCGGCATGGTCCAGGTCGTCCCACCAGGCGGCGGTGCGCTCCTCGGGGCCCTCGTCGCCGGCGGGGTGGACCACGGTGTTGAGAAAGCAGCCCAGCACCGGTGGCGCACCGGCCGGGCGGCCGCCCCAGGGGTAGCCCAGCGCCGGCACCCGCCGGCCGCCGTGCAGTCGGCGGACGGCCCGGGTGCAGGCGTCCAGCAGGGCGGGGAAGGCCACCGTCCGGGCGCCGCCCGGCGGCAGCGGCAGCCGGTGCCGGAAGGAGCCGGTGTCCTGACCGGAGCCGGACGGCGGGGGCGGCGGGGGAGGGGCGAGGACGGACAGCCGCTTGCCCCAGTAGGCCAGGAACCCGGGGGCGGAGGCCCGCTGTTCGGCGGTGAGCTGGAGGTGCACCGCCTCCCGGTAGGCGGCCAGCTCCTGCTCCGCCCGCCATGACGGGACCTCGGCCGGGCCCAGGCCGTTGGCATAGGCGGCGGCCAGGCCGTCGGTGACCAGGCCCAGCGAGTGCTCGTCGCAGGAACCATGGTCCAGCACCAGGGCGAGGACCTCCCGTTCGCCGTCGGCCGCCAGCCACAGCCGCAGCGGCGGGCCCTCGGCGGACCAGGCGTCCAGCTCGCGCAGCAGCGCCTGCCCGGCCCGCTCGCCGGGACCCGCGGTGACCCGCCGCAACCAGCCCCCGGCGGTGCCGATCCGCTGCACCGGCACACCCCGCGGCACCTCCGGCACGGTACGCAGCGCCGGGTGCAGGGCGGCCAGATGACCGGCGGCGGCGCGCAGCCGCGCCAGGTCCAGCGCACCCCGCGGGAAGGCGAAGAACAGCGGCACCAGGGCGGGGCGCTGGCCCGGATCCAGGCGCCGGGCCAGCAGAAAACGCCGCTGGGCGCCGGTGACCGGGAGCAACTGGCCCGGATCCGCGGCCTGTTCGGCGATACGGCGGTAGCCGGCCAGATAGGACGCGGTGATGCTGTGACTGGACGGGGACTGCACTGGGACCTCCCGCGCACCGGTCGGGTGCGGCTGTATGGGGAAGGACGGGGGCGTGTCGCACCCGGGCGGGGATCAGCCCGCCTCGGGGCGCAGGACGGCGGCCGGCTCGGGCAGATCGCGCAGCCGCCGCAGCGGGGACAGCAGCAGGGGCACCGGAACCAGCAGGAACCCGGCGGCGCACACCCAGACCGCGGAACGCGCCCCGGCGGCCGAGGCGATGGCCCCGCCGGCCAGGGCGCCGAAGGGCATGGTGCCCCAGACCATAAAGCGCAAGGTGGCGTTCATCCGGCCCAACAGGGCGTCCGGGCAGAGCATTTGGCGGAAGCTCACCTGGGCGACGTTGTAGACCACGGCGCCGAAGAAGACCACCGCCGAGGCCAGGGCGTACCACAGGGCGGCGGCGCCATGCCCGGCCAGCGGCCACAGCAGCGCGAACGGCCCGGTGACCACGGTCGAGAGCCAGATGACCCGGGCCCGGCCCAGCGCCCGGGCCAGCGCGCCGGCGCTCAGCGCCCCGGCCAGCCCGCCCACCGCCGAGGCGGACATCATCAGCCCCAGCACACCCGGCGGCAGGCCCAACACCCGTACCAGGAAGACGGTTTGCACCGCCAGCAGCATGGCGTTGAAGAAGTTGGCCACCGCCGTGGCACAGGCGATCATCCGCAGCACCGGGTTGCCGAAGACAAACGCCAGCCCCTCGGCGACCTGGGCCCGCAGCGAGGCCCCGGCGGCGGGCGCCACCGGCGCGGCCTCCGGGGTGCGGATACGGCGCAGGAACAGGGCGGACAGCAGATAGCCCAGGGCATCCGCCACCAGCGCGAACGGCGCCCCCACCGCCTGCACCAGGCCGCCGCCCAGCCCCGGCCCGGCCACCTGGGCGGAGGAGCGCACCGTCTCCAGGGCGCCATTGCCGCTGACCAGTTGCTCCCGGGGCAGCAGGGCGGGCAGATAACTCTGGTGCGCCACATCGAAGAAGACGGTGGCCACTCCGGTGACCAGGGCCACCAGATAGAGCTGGGCCATGGTCAGGGTGCCGGACCAGGCGGCCAGCGGCAGGCCGGCCATGGCCACGGCCCGTACCGTGTCCGCCCGGATGAGCACCGGCAGCCGGCGCATCCGGTCCACCCAGGCCCCGGCGGGCAGGCCGACCAGCAGAAAGGCGGCCGTCTCGGCGGCCGTGAGCACCCCGGTCTGCAGGGCCGAGGCATGCAGTTCGACCACCGCGACCAGGGGCAGCGCCACCACGGTCACCTGGGCGCCGAGCTGACCGGCGGTGGCACCGGCCAGCAGCAGGCGGAAGTCACCGTTCCGTAATGGACCGCTGCCGCCAGGCGTCATTGACAACATTTGCCAGACATTTGGTCAGGGCGCCCCGTTCAGTCAAAAACGGGCGGATATTTTCGGTCAGTTATGTTCGCATTGCGAACAACTACGAGCGGCCGGGCGGTAAATGAGCGGCATCCGGTGATCAAACAGCGCTGACCGCGACCAGTGGTGTTGATGTTGCTGCTGGGGTTCGGACGGCGGGGCGGGCCGGGTGGAGGGATGTCCGGATTTCGGTGCCGGAGGGCGGGATTCCGGTGGTTGGCCCGGCTCTTGGCGGGTGAGCTCCGGATGTAGCGCACGCTCGCGCTCCGTATACGAACGGGCCATGCGCTGTGAGGCCGCCCATAGGAGCTGGATCACTTACGAAACCGTCTAGTGCTCAGCGAACCCATGGCGGCCCGGCACGGGGCTGTTGGCCCGCCCTGAGCACGAAAGTCCGTCGTACGTCACACCTTTGCCGGCCGGATTTTCCGCCGCTAACAATGTCCGGGTCGCACGGCGCCGTCGCACAGACGCGGCGCCGCTTTCGCGGCCCGAATGTCCCCCAGCGGAAGAGGTTCAGCTCGCCTATGCGCTCCAACCACTCTGGCTATAGCCGCCTGACCACGTTCCACAAGCTCTCCGCGGTCGGCCTCGCCGCCACCGGTGCCGCCGCCCTGGTGTTCACCGTCACCGGCAACGCCGCCGCCCAGACGCAGTCGGTCGGCATCAAGCCGGTCGCCTGGAACGCCAAGGCGCCGGCCACCGTGGACCAGAGCACGCTGACCCGGCACGCCACCGATGCCGCCGCCAAGGCCAAGACCGAGGCGGACACCAAGAAGAAGGCCGCCGCCGAGGCCGGCCGGGACCGCGCCAAGGGCGCCGCCGCCGGCCGCTCCGAGGCCCGCAAGCCGGTCCGCGTCGCGCCGAAGTCCTACGCGGACAACCTGGACGGCTGGATCAGCCAGGCGCTGGACATCATGCACGCCAAGGGCATCCCCGGCTCCTACGACGGCATCAAGCGCAACATCATGCGTGAGTCGAGCGGCAACCCGCAGGCGATCAACGACTGGGATGTCAATGCCCAGGCCGGTATCCCGTCCAAGGGTCTGCTGCAGATCATCGACCCCACCTTCAAGGCGTTCCATGTGGACGGCACCTCGTGGAACATCTGGGACCCGGTGGCCAACATCGTGGCGTCCTGCAACTACGCGGCCAAGACCTATGGCTCCATGGACAACGTCAACTCCGCTTACTAAGAGCGCCCGTTGAGGGGCGCGGGGAACTGCGCGACCAGCCACCCTCAACCCGCACGCGCAGGGCGGCGGCACCCGGCACACAGCCGGATGCCGCCGCCCTGCGCGTAAGGGCGCATCACCGGCTCCGCAACGGCCCGCACCCGGAAACGCGGCAAACTACCCCTTCGCATCCGCATAGCACCCCACCACCCCCACGGTGAACGGAAACCGCACCGGGGTCGGCCCGAAAGCCAGCGCCCCGGCCCGGTCCCCGGCCGTGCGGATGGCCTCCACCACCGCGGGCGCCTCCTCCTCCGGGCAGTGCACCATCAGCTCGTCGTGCTGGAAGAACACCAGCTCCGCCCGCAGCCCGGCGAGCTCCTGCCGCACCATGGCCAGCACCATCAGCGCCCAGTCCGCCGCACTGCCCTGGACCACGAAGTTGCGGGTGAACCGGCCCCGCGCCCGGGTACCGGGCGTACTGCCGTACACCGGCTCCTCCTGCGGCAGCCCCGCTTCCTCACCGCCGGCCGGCGCGGTGGACGCGGGCGGGCTGGTACGGCCCAGCCAGGTGCGCACCAGCCGCCCCTCCTCGCCCGCCCGCGCCGCCTCGTCCACCAGCTCCACCGCCCGCGGGAAGCGGCGCCGCAGACCGGCCAGGTGCTTCAGCCCGTCACCGGAGGTCTGGCCGTAGATCGCGCCCAGCATGGCCAGCTTGGCCCGCTCCCGGTCCCCGGCGAAGGCCCGCTCGGCCAGGTCCGCATAAAGATCCCGGCCACTGCCCGCCACCTCCATCAGCCCGGGATCCCGTGAGATCGCGGCCAGCACCCGGGGCTCGATCTGGTCGGCGTCGGCGACCACCAGCCGCCACCCCGGATCGGCCACCACCGCCCGGCGGATCACCCGGGGAATCTGCAGCGCCCCGCCGCCATTGGTGGTCCACCGGCCGGTGACCGCGCCGCCGGGCAGGAAGACCGGCCGGAAGCGGCCCTCACGCACCCAGGACTGCAGCCAGGACCAGCCATGCGCGGTATGCAGGCGGTAGAGCCGCTTGTACTCCAGCAGCGCGGGCACCGCAGGGTGGTCCACGCCCCGCAGCTCCCAGGCCCGGGTCGAGGACAGCCGGATGCCCTGCCGGGCGAAGGCCCGCACCACATCGGCGGGCAGATCCGGCCGTACCCGCACCCCCTCGCCGAAGGCCCGCGACACCTCCTCGGCCAGCTCGGCCAGCCGCCGGGTCTCCTGGCCGCCCGGATAGCGCTCGCCCAGCAGCTCGGTGAGCAGCGCCCGGTGCACATCGGCCCGCCAGGGCACCCCCGCCCGGCTCATCTCGGCCGCCACCAGGGTGCCCGCCGACTCCGCCGCGACCAGCAGCCGCAGGCGCTCCGGATGCTCCGCCCGCCCGATCCGGGCCTGCTGGCCCGCGTACACCTCCAGCAGCGCCCCCAGCGGATCGGTGCCCGGCGGCAGCGGCGCCGGGCCGGGGTCGAACAGGGACGGCTGGGAGCCGGGCGCGGCCGGCGGGGGATCGGCCGGCACCGGCAGCCCGTGCAGCCGCGCCCACGCGGCCGCCAGCGAGCGCGGCTGCCCCGCCTGGCCCTCCTCATGTCCGATGAGCAGCGCCTCCGCCGCCTCCACGTCATAGCAGCGCGCCACCTGCACCCCGGCGGCCAGCAGGCGCCCGTACACCCGCGCCGTGGACCGCCACACCCAGCGCGTCACCCGCGGCCGCTCGCGCACCGCCTCGGCCAGACTCGCCGCACGCTCCACCGGCCCCGCGGGCCGCCCCCCGGCGTCCAGCGGGCACAGCAGGACGCCCTCCTCGCCCTCGTCCGTCACCGCCCATCTCATGGTCCGGAGTCTGCCAGCGGGGTCCGACATCGGGCCCGGACGGCCTGTCCGGACATGGAAGGGCCCGGACGGAACCTCGGCGGGTGTCACCGGGCCCGGCCAAGTAGCCCACGATCTTGGTGGCCAAATGGCCCGGACGCCCCGCGCACCCCGCCCATAACCTCGGGGTGTGACACACCGAGTCGATTTCTACTTCGATCCCATCTGCCCCTTCGCCTGGATCACCTCCCGCTGGATCCTGGAGGTGGAACGCCACCGCGAGCTCGACCTCCGCTTCCGTGTGATGAGCCTGTCCGTACTCAACGAGGGCCGCGAGGACCTCCCCGAGCGCTACCGCCGGCTGCTCGACGTGGGCTGGGGCCCGGTGCGCGTATGCATCGCCGCCGCCCGCGAGCACGGCGAGGAGGTACTGCGCGACCTCTACACCTCGCTGGGCACCCGCCTGCACAACGCGGACCGCGAGGTGAGCGACGCGCTCCTCGCCGAGGCCCTGGCCGAGACCGGGCTGCCCGCGTCGCTGGCGGACGCGGCCCACAGCACCGAATACGACGAGGAACTGCGCAAGAGCCACCACGAGGGCATGGACGCGGTCGGTGAAGAGGTCGGCACCCCCACCATCCATATCGATGGCGTGGCCTTCTTCGGCCCCGTACTGACCGCCATTCCCCGGGGCGAGGAAGCCCTGCGGGTCTTCGACGGAGTGCGGCTGCTGGCCGGGCACCCCAACTTCTTCGAGCTCAAGCGCTCCCGCACGGGCGGCCTGGACTTCAGCTGACCGTTCCGCCGCCGCCCGGGCCCGGCCAAGAGGTCACCGGCTCTCCGGACACCACTCGACCAGCAGCATGGTGGCGTCGTCGTTCAGGCGGTTCCGCTGGTGGTCGAGGAAGGCGTGGACAAGCAACCGCAGCGTCTCGGCCGGTGCCTCATCGGCCGCGGTGGAGCGGATGATGAAGTCGGTGAACCGGTCGAGGCCGTACTCCTCCCCGGCCGCGCTCCGGGCCTCGGTGATCCCGTCGGTGTACAGCAGTACCCGGTCGCCCGGCACCAGCACTGTCTCGTGCATCTCGCGAGTGCTGGTGCCGAGCAGGAACGGCAGGCCCATCGGTGGCTCGGGGGCGCGTTCCAGAGCCCGGTCCAGCACCTGCCCGCCGCGGATCAACAGGGGCGGAGGATGGCCGCAGTTGCACCACTGCAGGATGCCGGTATCGACATCGAGCCGGCACAGCAGACCGGTGCAGAAATGGTCGGGCACCCAATGGGCGAGGGCTTCGTCCACAGCCTCCACCATCGACAGCAGGCCGGCACCGGAACGGCGGGCGTTGCGGCAGCCGGCCATCACCACGGAGGTGGTCAGCCCCGCGGCCAGGTCGTGCCCCATGGCATCGAAGATGCTCGCATGCAGGATGTTCTTGGTCAGGGAGTGATCGAAGGCGTCACCGCTGACCTGGTAGGCCGGTTCCAGGACCGCGGTGGAGATCACCCCGGTCCTGCCGATGGTCCGCGGCGGCAGGAATGCCCGCAGCATCTCGGCGGAAAGTGCCATCTTCGCGGTCCGGGTGTGCCCGACGAACCAGTCGCTGTAGGCCCGTTTTGAGGTGACCACCATCGCCAGCACCGCCGCCAGGATCCGGCACCGCCGAAGCCGTGCTCCGTCCACCGCATCGGCGTGCACTCCCAGCACTCCCAGCCGCTCGGCGCCGTCCACCAGCGGCACCCAGACGATCAGGCCGTCCTCGCACTCGTGCACCCGCAGCGAGATGGTGCGATATGCCCAGCCGGCATCACCCGAGTCAACCGGCAGCGGTTCGTCCCCGTGGTCCAGCGGTATCAGCAGCCGCTGCTGGAGATCGGCGAGATAGATGATGGCCGTACGCATACCGAGCGCTTCCGCGCAGCGGTTGAACACCGCGGGAAGCTGGTAGGGCGCGGTCAGATGAACCTCGCGGAGCAGATCCTGCAGAAGCTGCTCATCACCGTCCTCGCGGCCCTGCGGTTCTGGGGGGTCAGACATGCCGCCCACCTCCGGCGTCGCTGCACGCTTGCGACTCGCCAGCACGGGACACTGCCCGCACCCGGACGGCGCCCGGAGACCCGGGAAACCCGCGGGTGCACTACGTCGAATGGATCACAGAACCCGGAAGATCGCAACGGCATGCGAGAGGTCCGCCGCCGCGCCGGCCCGCCGCCCGGGAAATGTTCGGTCAGCAAGTCAGGGTGTGGAGTGCGTCGTTGGCCGCGCTGACCACCTGAGCCCACAGCGGGGACGCCAGGAACGCGGCATCGGGCTCTTGACGACCGACTGCCCGGAGGACCTCATCGAGACGCTCGGCAAGCCGCGCCATCGCCTCCGCCTCGTGCCCGGACCTCAAGGTGAACCCAACGGCCTTGTGAGGGCGGTCAAGGACCGTCGCATCATCCAGAATGTTCAGGCTGAGCGAGAAGTCGTCGAAGTAGCCGGGGTGCGGGAACCGCCGCTCGACCCAGACCCGCTGCTGGTGCTCGCGGTCGGCCAGCGACCGGACGGCCGAGATGACCTCGTCGCGCATGTCTCCGAGCCGTACGGGGTGTTGTTCTTCAGGGACCACCCACTGATCGTTTCACGATTTCCGCTCGCCCCTCAGGCCCTCGCGGGAAATCAGCCCTCCCCCTCCGGGACAGCCAGTTCGCGGCGGCCGCCCGGGTGGCGGTGGCGCCAGACCCAGAAGACGGTGGTGGACACCGCCGCCCACACCGCCAGCACCGCGAAGGGGAAGACATGCTGGTGGCCGCGGAAGTAGACCGCGGTGTGCTGGGCGTTGACCGAGGCGCCCGGCGGCAGCCAGCGGCCGATGGTGCCCAGGGGAGAGGGCAGCAGGGGCCAGGAGACCGCGCCGCCGGAGGAGGGGTTGCCCAGGATCACCATCAGGCCCCAGGTCGGCAGCATGGCCCAGCGGCCGAAGACGGTGTTGAACATGGTGAAGACCATGCCGCTGGTGAACATGGTCAGCGCCAGGATCCCCCAGGACTCCAGGAACGGCAGGCGCAGCGCCCCCAGCCCCCAGTCCACGATCGCGCCGATGGCGAAGCCGCCCAGCAGGGAGTAGGCCACGGTGAAGGCGACGCGCTCGGCCGGGTTGAGGGCACGGGCGTTCACGCTGAGCTGGACGGCGCCGATAAAGCCCAGGATCACCGCCGCCAGGGTGATGTAGAACAGCGCCAGACCGCGCGGGTCGCCCCGTTGCAGCGGGTTGACGTCCCGCACCGTGACCGGCACCCCGATGGCCCGGCCCACCCGGGGCGCGGTCTCGGCCAGCAGCTGGGCCACCGTGGCGCCGGAGGCCCCGGACACATCCAGCTGGGCGCCCTGGGGGCGCGGCAGCAGGATGGCGTAGACCTTCTGTTCCTCCACCGCGTCCCGGGCCTGCGGATAGCTTCCATAGGAGTGCAGCTTCAGCGAGGTGCCCAGGGCGTGCTCCATGCCCCGGACGAACTCCGTCCGCTTGGCCTGGGAGATGGGCACACCGGTGACGGCGACGGGAATGCGGTGCGGGGTCGGGTTGGCCATGGCGTAGGTGTACGAACCGGCGAACAGCCCGGCCGCCGCCGCCACAAGCAGCACCAGCACGGTGGCCGGCAGAAACGGCGAGGCGGCGAACCGGGACCAGGCCCCGGGCCGGTGACCCCCGCCGTCCGTGCTCATCAAGCCGGCTTCTCCCGGGCGGAGTTGTTCTCCTCCTCGTCCCGTTCACCCTCCGCCTGGGAGGGCGTGGTGTGCGGCGTCATCGGGTGCTTGCGCTGTTCCTCGTCGTCCTCGCGCTCCCCTTCGGCCTGGGAGGGGGTGGTATCGGCCATGGTGACTCCCGGGATGAGAGCTGCAGATGCGGGTGCAGATGTCCCGCGGGCCGAGTGCCCCTTTCGGCGAGGTTTATTCGGCACGGGGGCGCCGATCCCCCCCGTAGGGTGGTTTGGACCGCACTCCGCTGACCAGCGCGGCCCCCGGCGGCAACACTGGCTGACGACGGCCGGATGATGCGGCAAACGGGGGACGTCATGGCCAATGGAACCGGAACCGTCCTATTCGCCCTCGACGGGGACCCTGGCGGCGGCCAGGAATCCGCGGCGGAGCAGTTCCAGCGGATCCAGCGCGAGGTGGAGGCCCAGGGCCTGGAAGTACGCCGGGCCCGCAGCGCGGGCGAGCCCCAGGCGGTGCTGCGCACCGAGGCCGGGCTCGCGGCCGCCGTGGTGGCCTGGTACCTGACCCCCGCGCCCGGCGGCGGCCCCGGCGAACCCGGTGGCGCGGCCGTACTGCGCCAGATCGGCCGCCGCTTCAAGGACCTGCCCGCCCTGCTGGTGATGACCGACGCCGCCGACCAGGACCTGGACCGCCTGCCCCTGTGGGTCGCCGAAACCGTGACCGGCTATATCTGGCCGCTGGAGGACACCCCCGCCTTTATCGCCGGACGGACCGTCAGCGAGGCCCGGGCCTACCGGGAGGCCGTCCTCCCACCGTTCTTCAAGGCGCTCAGCCGGTTCCACGACACCCATGAATACTCCTGGCACACCCCGGCCCACTCCGGCGGCGTCGCCTTCCTCAAGTCACCGGTGGGACGCGCCTTCTTCGACCACTTCGGCGAACGGCTGCTGCGCAGCGACCTGTCGATCTCCGTGGAGGAACTCGGCTCACTTCTACGCCGGGCGACCGGCCCGCCTGGTTCTTCGGGGTCTGGCAGCCGGAGACCGTCACCGACCCGGCCACCGGGGAACAACACCCCTTCGCCGACGCGCCGATGGAACTGCTGCGCACCCAGCCGTCCTGCCGGCAGCTGGACCCGGACGCCGACTGCCACGGCTTCCCCGGACTCGACCCCGGCTACTGTCTGCTCGACCCGGTCAAGGTCACCCTCACCTGCCCGGGCGTCAGCGCCACCGGCGGCCGGCAGGAGCAACCAGCCGTACCCGCAAGGGTGTTGACCGTCTATCTGGCCGGCCGCAACATCATGGTGGAGAAGACCGACGGCCACTCCGCACTGATCCTTTTCTCCATGGGCATCGCCAAGGGCAAGTGGGGCACCCTGCTGGACGCCCTGATGGACTTCAAGGCTCTCTACGACCAGGACGCGCCACTGGAACGCGTACTGCCCGGCCTGCCGGCCCGCCACCCCCAGCGCTATACGGGACTCACCCTGCGGGCCCTGTGCCAGGAGATGCACCAGCAGCTGCGGCGGACGAATCTGGTCACCCTGCTGGACACCGCCTTCCGGGAACTGCCAGAGGCGGTGACCACGCCTCGCTGGTGCTACCAGCGGCTGATCCGCGAGGGCACGGAACGCGTCAGGATCGCGGACGCGGCCGGACGTGTGGCCGCCGCCATGGGGACCGTCACCCCGCCGGGGATCCCGGTGCTGATGCCGGGGGAGACCACCGGTGCGGCGGACGGCCCACTGCTGCGGTACCTGGGCGCTCTGGAGGCGTTCGACCGGGCCTTTCCCGGCTTCGGTAGCGAGACCCATGGGGTGACGGTGGACCCGGCCACCGGCGATTACCGGATCGAGTGTGTGCGGGTGGACTCCTGACCCGCGCGCCTTTCCTCCTGCGCCACCGGCACCCTGCGCCCCTGGTGCGCGGTGCCGCAGAAGGCGGGCTCCAGGACATTCATCAACGCCTGGGTGACGGCACCGTTGTTGGAGGCGTTGGCGAAGACCACCACCGTCCGCCGGCCGTCCCGCAGGGCGAAGGACTGGGTCTGGTAGCCCTGGACGATCCCGCCATGACCGAGCACCTTGCCGCAGGACAGGGCGATCTCCCTGATGCCCAGGCCATAGCCGATGTTGGCGGTGGGGGTGGGCAGTACGGCCGTCATCTGACGCAGCGAGGCGTCCGAGACCAGCCCGCCGGAGCCGCCGGCCAGCAGATGGGTGAGGAAACGGTCCAGGTCGGCGGCGGAGGAGATCACCGCCCCGGCGCTCCAGATCCAGGAGGCCGTCTGCTCGGTGGAGTCCAGCAAGGGCTTGGTGCGGTCGTCATTGGTGAGATAGCCGGTGATATGCGCCCCGGCGATCTTCTTCTCCGGCACCACGAACGAGGTCTCACGCAGCCCGAGCGGCTGGAGGATCTGCTCCCGCAGCACCTCGGCGTAGGGACGTCCGGTGAGGTGCTCCACCGCCAGGCCCATCAGCACGAAGTCGGTGTTGGAATAGGCGTACTTGGTGCCGGCCGGATACTGCGTACCGTGCTTCACCGAAAGGGCCACCAGGTCCCTGGGGTCATAGACGCTGTCGCGGATGCGCTTTTCGAAGGCGGCGGTGGTCTCCTCGCCGGGCTGCTCCAGCAGGTCGTCGGTGTGGTCGTAGACGCCCGCCCGGTGCTCCATCACCTGGCGCGCGGTGATGTCCCAGTCCGCGGGCAGCGTCCCGGCGGGGAGATAGCCGCGCAGCGGCTTGTCCAGGTCGATAAGGCCCCGCTCGGCCAGGCGCATCACCAGCACCGAGGCGAACATCTTGCTGTTGCTGCCCACCCGGAACCGCCAGCCGGCGTTCATGCCGGTGCCCTTGAGGTCGGCCTGCCCCACCGCCAGCGACCGGCGCACCTCCGTGGACCCGCCATGGTCGTCGATCACTGCGAAGGCGCCCGGCGCTCCGGCCGAGAGCACCTGCCGCAGGGCGGTCCTTACCGCCGCGGTGTCCGGTGCAGGCGGTCCACCGCCGGCCGACGCCCGCGCCGGACCGGTGGCCACCAGGGTCAGTACGGCGGCCAGCGCCGCCGTGATACGCGCCCGCCCGGATCTCACCATGAGTTAAGTTCCCCTGCCTGCCGATGACTTGCCCTGAATATCAGGAGTAGCAGGCAAGAGAGTATCCATGCGGTATGCCGGGCGCGGAGCCGAGGAGTGGGTGACAATGGCCGCCGAGGCGCTTCATCGACGAAGAGGCGGAGCCGTCATGCCGCTCGTCGGCGAATACCAGCCCAGCCCCGAGAAGTGGGTGCGCGACCAGGTGGACCCCAGGGTGGAACTCCGGGACGGGCCGGTGCGCCGGGACATGACGTCCTGGAGCCGGTGCCCGGCGGTCACTGACCGTGAATTCTGAGGCCGTCCAGGCCGTCGTCAAGTGCCCCTTGCCGCCCGGGCGTTGGCGGCGGCCGGGCTCGGGGGCCGAGCGTCTTCCGCTCAGCCCCCGTTGCACGTAGGCGAGTTGACAAGGGCGAGTTGACGAGCCGGTGAACTCCTCCGGTGGCGTTGGTCAATAGTAGTGCCGCCGTCCGCCGACCGCGTGCCCGAGGGCGCCCAGCAGCCAGAGGATCGCGCCGATGACCAGCAGGATGATGCCGATGGTCCACAGGATGGAGATGCC
Organism: Streptomyces orinoci; assembly: GCF_003121295.1. Lineage (GTDB taxonomy): Bacteria > Actinomycetota > Actinomycetes > Streptomycetales > Streptomycetaceae > Streptomyces > Streptomyces orinoci. Next base: position 92,717 of record NZ_PHNC01000013.1, on the reverse strand, counting down.
GGTTACGAATCCGATGATGAGGAGGATCACTCCGAGGATGATCATGGGATATCCTCCGGTTTTCGTGGAATTGTTCCCCTTTCACTATGTTCCCTGATCGCTCCCCGATGCAACAGCTCGGCCGGGGCCGCTTGCTCGCCCCTGTAGGTGGTCTTGCGCGGCCCGGCGGTGCGCCGGTGCCCCGTCCGGGTAGGAAGAGCTGTCCAGAAGAGCTGTCCCAAGGGAAATCGTCGCTGGTGGCAGACCGGCCGGAGAGGGCGAGATGCTGTCGAGCAAGGGGCCGGGAGGCGCTGACGGTCTCCCCGGCGGGGCCCCGGATCCACACCGTGGCCCGGCGCGGCCGGTCCGTCCCACCACCTCCTGGTTCGCCGCCGGCTTCACCCTGGGGCTGGGGGCCACGCTGGCCTATGTGGCCGTGCAGACGGTGCTGCGGATCGGCAGTGTGCTGACCCTGCTGCTGCTGGCGCTGTTTGTGGCGATCAGCCTGGAGCCGGCGGTGGCCTGGCTGGCCCGGACGCGGCTGGGACGGGCCCGGCTGGGCCGGGGCCGGGCGGTCGCCCTGGTGGTGATCGCGCTGCTGGGACTGCTGGCCGGGTTCCTCGCCCTGGTCATCCCGCCGGTGACCGGCGAGGTCGGGGCGCTGATCGAGGCGGTGCCCAAGTGGCTCAAACAGCTGCATGACCACCACTCCTTCCTGGGCCGGCTGGAGGACCGCTACCACCTGATCTCCAAGGGCCGCCGGCAGCTGAGCTCCAGCGCGGGCACCGCCGTGGTCGGCGGGCTGCTGGGGGCCGGCCATGTGGTGATCAACGCCGTGTTCAGCACCGTCCTGGTGGTGGTGCTGACCGTGTACTTCATGGTGGGCATGGAGCAGCTGAAGGCCTTCGCCTACCGGTTCATCCCGGGAAGCAAGCGGGCACGGGCGGTGGAGCTCACCGAGGCGATCCTGGTCCGGGTCGGCCGCTACATGCTGGGCAACGCGGCCACCTCGGTCATCGCGGGCCTGGCCACCTTCGCCTGGTGCGCGGCCCTGGATGTGCCCTATCCGGCCGCCCTGGGGGTCTTTGTGGCCCTGATGGACATGGTGCCGGTGGTCGGCTCGACCATCGGGGGAGTGGTGGTCAGCCTGGTGGCGCTGTCCGTCTCCTTTGTCATCGCCCTGGGCACGGCCGGGTTCTATATCTTCTTCCGGCTGGCCGAGGACTACCTGATCATGCCCAAGGCGATGCGCTTCGCGGTCGATGTGCACCCCATTGTGACGGTGGTGGCCGTGGTGATCGGCGGGGCACTGCTGGGCATCATCGGGGCACTGATCGCCATCCCGGTGGCGGTGGGCATCGGCATTGTGCTGGACCAGTCGGTCTTTCCCCGTACCGACGCGGCTTGAGCCATTCGGGTCACGCGGGCGGGTCCGGGGGTGTCCGGCCGGGGTGGCGGCTGGAAGAAATGCCAGGGACCCACCGATGCGGGGGACCCCATGCCAGGGACCCACGACGACCAGGGACCCACCACGACCAGGCGCGCCGTCGCGCGGACCATGAGGGAAGACCATGCAGACCGATCCCGTCTCGCGCTTTCTCCACGCCCTTTCCCCGGCCCACCGGGACACCGTCCAGCGGCTGCCCCGCGAGCAGCAGGAGCGGCTGGCGGAGCAGTGGGAGGGCTACCTCAGCGATGACACCGACCTGCTCTCGCTGAGCGAGCTGGATCCGGCCGGGGCGGAGGCCGCGGCGGCGGAGCACGTGGTCAAGGATCTCGGCTGAGCCAGGGGTTTCCCGAGGCCGCGGACGGTAACGCGCCCTGGGGACGGCCCTTCCCGGTAAGGAGTCCCGATGGTCTTGGTCGCCCTCCTGATGCCTCCGCTGCTGCTGGGGGCACTGCTCGCGCTGGCCTGTTACGAGGACCGGATGTTCGGCGGGCCGGACACCGGCGATTTGCTACTCCTCGATGGCGCCGCCGATGGACCGGAGGTAGTCACGGAAGGTCAGCGAGGGGGTATGGCGGCGCCGGTCGAGGAAGTCCTCGAAGCGGAGCTGATCACGCAGCGTGACCCCGGAGCGGATCAGGTCCGCCTGCCGCCGCTCGGTGTCGCGGATGGTCTCGGCCAGGGCGAACAGCTCCCCGGCCCGGTCGGCCGGGAGGAAGAGGACGCCGTCCTCGTCGGCCAGCACCAGATCGGCGCGGGTCACCGTCCACTCGCCGACCCCGGCCGACTCCAGGGCACCGGCCGGGCGGGGGCCGAGCCGCTGGGGGCCGGTGGGCAGGGCGCCCAGGCTGAAGACCGGCAGACCGATGGCCTGTACCTCGGCGGTGTCGCGGTGCAGCCCCCAGATCACCACTCCGGCCAGCCCGGCGGCCCGGGCCTCCAGGACGGCGAGGTCGCCCACACAGGCCTCGTCCAGCCGTCCTCCGTTGTCCACGACCAGGACATCGCCGGGGGAGGCGTCCCGGTACGCCTCCAGAAAGACGTCAACGCTGCCGGCATGACGGGCCGGACACACCCGGCCGGCCAGCCGGCCGCCCGGCAGCACGGGGCGCATCGGCGCACAGCGCACGGGAACGCGGGCGCGAAGGCACGCGTCGGCAAGGTGAGCGGTCGTCAACTCCGCGAATCTGCGGTGCAGTTCCTCGGGCTCCATGGGAAGTCTCCTCAGGTCGGCTGTCCCGGGTCCGGGCGTCGGCGGGCGTCCGCGGCGCGGCCCGGAAGCCGTTGACGGCTTCCGGGCGCGTGCACCCCGGCGTTCGCCCCCGTTTCGGGTCACCCATGGATCGTAGGGGTGGGGCGGGGGCGCGGGTGAGTGCGGGCCGTGGGTGGCTGGTCGCGCAGTTCCCCGCGCCCCTGTGGGGCGCCCTTGCGGGGCGCCCCTTTACATGGCGTTCCGGCGCCGGCGGCGCAGCAGGGCTCCGGCCGTGCCGGCGGTCATCAGGGCGGCGGCGCCGTAGGCGGCGGGGCGCCAGGACGCCGGGCCGGCCGGGGAGGCCGGAGCGGCGGCCGTGGGCGCCGCCTGGTCGTCCCCGGCCAGGGCGTAGCCGCCGGTGTAGCCCTTGCGGTCATAGCGGGAGCCGGGCAGCTTGTCCCCGTAGCGCTTGTTGACCAGCTGCTGGTAGGCGGCGAGGGTCACCTGGTGCCTGCCGTGCAGGCCGGCGGCGGCCTCCTTGTTGAGGGGCTCAACCGAGCCGCCCGCGGTGAGCCGGTACCAGGCGTGGATCTGCGGCTCGGTGAAGGTAAAGGCATGGGCCTTGGCCGTGCCCTGTTCGGCGAAGGACAGATCGCCGCCGCCGTCCTGGATGCCCGCCAGCTGCCAGTTGTGTGTGCCGCCTTGCGGGGCGAGCAGCACCGCGGCCTGGTGGCCGTCGGAGGCGGCGACCCGGGAGGCCAGATAGGACACCCGCAGTGCCTGGGCGGCGGTGGGACGGGCCTTGGCGGCGACGAACTCCGGGGAGAGCTCGAAGTACGGTACCGGCTGCCGCAGTTGGAAGCCGGGAGCCTTGGCGGGTGCCTTGACGGCGGGCGCCAGGGAGGTGCCGCCGTCGGCCCCGGCGGGGGCGGTGTGCTGTTCGGCGGCGGTCAGGAACCGGGAGACGGTGTCCTGGACCCGGCTTGAACTCAGCACCTTCTGGGCGGCGTTGTAGTCCGCGGCGCCCGGCGCCGAGGGGGCGTCGGCGGCCTGGGCCGGGGCGGCGGCGCACAGGGCGGCGAGGACGGCCGCGGCCAGAACGGCGGTGTGGCGGAAGTGCTTCTGCTGCATGGTGGTGGTCTCCTAGCTGTGGATGCCGAGGCGCGAGTGGGTCCACCGGAAGGAGTTGTTTCCGGAGTAGGTGGAGTAGTTCCACCAGGTGTAGGTCTGGGTGCTGGGCCAGGGGTCGCCCACCGCGATCATTCCGCTGGAGCTGTCATAGCCGTAGATCACGTTCATATGGCCGCCACCGCTGTTCCAGCCGATGCGCACCGCGAACGGCCGTCCGCCGGCGATCTCCTGGCTGGTCTCGTTGAAGGTGGCGTTGCGGTAGAGGTCGTAACCGCTGTTGCGGAAGCCCATGTTGGACAGGCCGTTGGCCATGTCGTCCAGGGTGGCCGGCTGGTCGTTGCAGTCCACATTGCCGTTCTGGGCGGCCAGGCGGCAGAAGTCGTACTGGTTGTAGTTGGTGTAGCCCCAGTAGTTGGCGATGGTCAGGCCGGAGGCGTCCCAGCACCACTCGTCCTGGACCTGCTTCTGCATGCCGATGCCCAGGGTGGACCAGCTGGTGGGCCGGGTTGAGGCACAGGTGGGCAGGGAGCCGGTGTCCTCCTGGATGAAGGTGTCGGCGATGTAGTAGGCGCCGGACCAGATCCAGCGGTTGTTGTTCTCCACCGTGTCACCGGTGGTGCGGCAGATCATCGGTATCCGGTCGCCGGGCAGTGAGGTGCCGGTGACACTGGAGGACAGCGAGGGCAGTGAACGCTGGTTGATGGTCCGGTAGTTGCCCTGGCCGCCGATGACGGTTCCGGTGGACGCGGCGTGGGCGGCGGTGCCCGAGCCGAGCAGCAGTCCGCCGGCCAGCACCGTGGTCATTGCGGAGACCAGTGCCTTTCCGCGGCGGAGCATGCGGAGTCTGAGCATGGGATTCCTTGGGGGGTGAGGGCTCCGGCCGATGTGCGGGAGCCATGGTGTTGCGGTGGGGTTCAGCTTCTGCGGGCGCGCCGGCGCAGCAGCCAGAAGCCCGCGAGCCCGGCCGCCACCACCGCGGCCGCGGTGAGTGCGACCACGGTGGTGGTGGAGCCGGATCCGGAGCCGGTGTCCTGGCCGGCGGAGGGCTGCTCGGTCCGTGCCGGGGCGGGGGTGGGGGAGGACAGGGAGGCGGTGGTCACCTCGGCCTGTCCCTGGACCCGGCCCAGCGCGGGGAAGGCGGTCTCCGCGGTGATGGTCCAACGGCCCGCCGGCAGCGCCTCCTTGGTGGTGAGGCTGCCGGGCTTGGCGCCGGGGACCGGCACCAGCCGCCAGGGGCCCACGGTGGTGCCGTCGGCCGAGGTGGCGCTGAGGGTGCCGGCGATCTTCTCGTCCACCGGGTCGCCGTCGTTGTCCCAGACCGCGACGGTGCTGGGGTGGCCGGCGGTGACCTGGAGGGGGGCGAGGCGAATGGTGTCGCCATGGGCATGGGCCGTGGTCGCCGGTCCCAGGGCGAGCAGGGCGGTGGCGAGCAGGGCCGTCGCGGTGAAGCGGCGGTTGGACATGGGCGGTTGGCTCCGGGGTAGGGCGGGGGCCGCGTTGAGCGGCCCCCGCTTGCGGTGAGGGGATCAGCCGGCCTTCTGCACGGTCCAGGTGTGGTGGCCGGGGCCGTTGGGCTTCTGCAGCTCCAGCAGCCAGGCGCCGTAGTACGGGCGGTCGCTGACGCCCAGCACCAGGGAGCTGTCCCGGGCCGTCACCTGCACGCCATTGGCCGTCTTGGCCAGCTTCCACTGCGAGGCGATGCTGCCGTTGCAGGGCTGCTGGGCCACCCACTGGCCCTCGGCGGCGTCCCCGCCCAGCTGGAGGCACTCGTTGGTCGCCACGGAGCGGATGTGCACATAGCCGTTGCCGGTGTCGTCGAACACCCACTGCTGGCCGGCGTAGCCGTTGGGCTGGGAGCCGACGGCGACGGTGCCGTCCGCGGTCTTGCCGCCGTAGATCTCGGCCGCCATTCCGGCCTCGCCGTTGGTGAGCAGGTAGTGGGTGCCGGGCTTGACGGCCGCGCCGGCGGCCGGGGTGTGGAAGGACACCGCCTGGCCGGGGTCGGTGTCATGGCCGGAGGTGTCGCGGACCGCCACGGCCAGGGTGTAGTCGGTGTCCGGCTGCAGGTTGTAGACGCGGACGGAGTTGCTCTTCACCCAGCCCAGGTGGTTGCCGTTGAGCACCAGGCGGTACCAGTCGGCGGAGGGCACGGCCGGCCAGCTCAGCACCGCCGAGTCCGAGGTCAGCTCGCCCAGCACCGGGACCGGGGCGTCGCCGGTGCCCTTGGTGGGCGTGGGCGTCGGGTTGGGTGTGGGGGTGGGCGTCGGGTTGGGGTCCGGGTCGGGCTTGGTGCCGTTGCCGGTCATCAGGAACTGGTTGTTGGCCACGTTCCAGTGGGTGTCCAGGTAACTGCCGCGCTCCGGACTGGTGTTGTAGTAGTCGTCGTGGTTGCAGTCCAGGCGGTCGTCGTGCGACCGGTCCGGGCAGGCGATGTGCATCTGCGGGTAGTAGGGCGCGTCCGAGTAGCACATGATGTCCCACTCGTCGGTGCAGTGCGCCGCCTTGCTGCTGTGCGGGGCGCTGTTGTTGACGGCGCCCAGGTTGTGCCCCAGTTCATGGGCGGCGGTGGAGCCGCTCCAGCAGCCGTTGTCGGTCCGGCCGTAGGACGGGCCGAAGTTGCTCTGGTTGTCCTGTCCGGGCCGCTCGTCGCCGTTGAAGGTGCCGATGCCGCAGTAGACATTGGCATCGGCGAAGATCATGTACTTGCGGTCCCGGCGGTCGAAGCCCTTGGCCGCCAGGGCCGAGTTGGTGGCGCTGAACTCGGCCAGCGCCGAGTCGGGCAGCTCCACATTGAGCACCGAGGGGGTGCAGTCCGCTCCGGTGACAAAGCGGACGTGCCGGACGCCGCCGGTCTCCTGGGCGCTGGCGTAGTAGATGGTGTCCACATCGGCGGCCCACTTGCGGAAGGACGCCAGATACTCGGCGTACCGGTCGTTGCCGGGGCCGTGGACATAGAGCACCTGCACCCGGTTGCCGGTGGAGCCGTCGCCGTCACAGGGCACGGTCTCCTCGCGGGGGGAGGCCGCCTTTCCGGTGCCGCCCTTGGGGGTCGCGGGCGCGGGGGCGCTCTTGCCGTGCTTCTTGGCCTGCTTGGCGTCGAGCGCGGCCACCGTACCGGCCCCCTGCTGTCCGGTGGACGGCTGGGCGGTGTCCGGCCGGCTGGGGTCGGCGGCCGGGGCCTTGGCCTTGACGGCCGGCGGGGTGTTCTTCTTGATGTCCACGCCCCGGGGCGGCTTGTCCGGCCCATGGGTGCAGCGGCCGTCGGTGGTCTCCAGCACACCCGCGCAGTGGTCGCCCTTGGGTGCCGTCCGCAGACCCGCATAGACCATGCCGTGCGGCCGGTCGTCGCTGGGTATCCGGGTCACCGGCTTGGGGGCCTCGTCGTGCTCGGGCTGTGCCGCCGGCGCGGTGGCCGCCGCCTGTGCGGTGACCCTCGGCTGGGCGTGGTCATCGCTGCCGAAGACCCCGGTCAGGGCGGCCCCGCCGATGACCGCCCCCGCGGTGACCGCGACGGCGGCGGCGAGTATCGCGCGTCTTTTCCGGGGCCGTTGGGCCGCTCTTCTGCGTCTGGACAAACCAACACCTCGTTTGTTGTGGGGGATTGGGTGTCGGAAGTGTGCCAGAGCTGAGAGGGCGTCAAATCGGATATTCCTCGCCCGATGAAAGCCAAAGCTTGAACAAAGTTCCCCGGGTTTTTGTGAGTGGTGTCAATTCACTTGTACGGCAAGGGAGTTGAAACGGCCGTCGAGAGAAGGTCTAAGCCAATTCCACGGCCCCGCACAGCTTTGCTTGACAAGATCGTTATTTTGGACTCGGCAGTTCAAATCGCGCAAAGTGGATGGCCAATCACTGTGCGATGACTTACCAGAAGTAACGTCTTGGGGCCTTCCCTGGAACGCCTTATGGCGGCCCGTCAGTACGGACCGCCATAAGAAATGGGCCGGTTCAGCGCCGGTGCCCCGTTGAGTTGGCCGAGGTCTGGTACGGCGCCGCGGCATGCTGGGCGGCATACCTCAGGGCCGGTTCCAGCTTGGGCCAGAAGTAGCCGTCCTGGCAGGAGTAGGCGGGGGTGAAGCCGTCACAGCCGCGTCCGTCGCTGTCGCCCACCTCGATGGTGAAGCTGGCCAGGCCCAGCTTGTCGTAGGTCCAGTCGTCGGTGCCGCCGGAGGCGTCGTAGAGGATCTCGCCCGCCTGCCCGGACTGGTAGCCGGTGATGGACCCCAGCTGCCCGGCCATGGCGCGCAGCTGGGCGTCGTTCCCGGTGTGCACGGTGTGGTCGGAGGCCCAGGGGAAGAGGACCATGCTGGCGTCGCTGTGCAGGGTGATCATGTCGCCGCGGGCGTCGAGCGGTGCCGGGTCGCCATCGCCGGTGCCGGTGCGTACGGCCGGGTACAGCTGCCGGAACAACCCCTCCAGGGCGGAGTTCTCCACCTCGGAGTCCGCGGCCGGGCCCAGATAGATCTCGCTGCAGGGCTGGTCGGAGGTGCCCAGGCCGCCCCAGTGGGTGCCCGCGTTGCGGTTGAGGTCCACCCCGATCTGCCCGGACAGGCCGCAGGAGCCGCCGTTGGAGTCATCGGCGTTCTTCCGCTGCCAGATGGGGTTGTCGCCGCCCTGGGCGACGATGTCCACCCCGTCCGGGTTGGCGATGGGCACCACCCACATCTCGGTGGTGTCCATCAGCTTGGTGATCTCCGGGTCGCTGCCGTACTTCTGGGTCAGTTCGTCGATCCAGCGCCAGGAGATCTCGCCGGTGGTGATCTCCCGGGCGTGGATCTGGCTCATCAGGAAGAACCGCGGCTTGGCCGAGCCGGGGTTGAGCGCGCAGTCCCCGTTCTGGCGCTTGGTCAGACAGATGGCCTTGAGGTCATGGCCCCCGGACCCATGCTGTTTGAGCCAGGACTGACCGTAGGTGACCACGCTGGCCAGGTCCGGGTGCTGGGCGGCGACCTGGTCCAGATGGGCGTTGTGGGCCTCCGGGGTGTGGTAGCCGCCGTAGTAGGTGTCGCTCTGGGCCGCGGCGGCGGCCTTCGCCGGGTGGGGGAGCGGCTTGACGGTGGTGGAGACCACGGTCGGGCGGAAGCCCAGGCGGCGCAGCCCGGCCGCGGTGTCCGGGCCGCCCAGGACGAACAGGTTGTTGCCCTGCCGGCGTTCCAGCAGGTCGTATCCGGCCTTGGCCAGCTTCTGGGCGTCTTCCTGGGGGTGCCGGGTGGGCACCCGGTAGACGATGACGGTGCGCTGCTCGCTGTGTCTGACCGCGCTGTGTCCGACCGCGCTGTGCGGGGCGTTGGCTCCGGCCAGGGCGGACGGCGCCACGGGGAGCACTGCGGCGGCGGCCATGGCGGTCGCTCCGGCGGCCAGTGCCACCAGTTTGCGGGACATGGGAAGACCTTCCGTGGGGGGGATGGCTTGCGGGCATGATGCCGTGGTCATGTCAAAAAGGGAAGGCTGGTTCCGCCGCCTCCGCCACTCCCGGCCGGCAGAGGCAATCGTGCAACGTTGAACGGAATCGGCCGAGTTGGGAACATCGGGACCAAAGTCCCTGGGATTCCCTGGCAATTGCCGATTGGCTTGCCGCCAAGTGATTCCCCCCATCGCAAGGAGGAATGGAATTCCATGAGTTATGTCTCCAGACGGCGGGTGCTGACCCTCGCCCCTTCCCTGGGAGTGGCCGCCGCCGTCCCGGTGTCCCTGATGACCGCCGGCCCCGCGGCCGCGGCCCCCGCCCGGCAGAACTCCGCCAAGGCCCGGCCGGCCGCCCGCCCGTTGCAGGAGATAACCGACGAGTGGGGACGGTGGATGGCCCGGGAGAGATTCCCCGGATCCAGGGGCTGCCGCTTCACCGCCTCCACCGACTACGGCAGACAGGGCGCCCTGGCCGCCTACCACCAATACCAGGTGAGCACCACCTACAGCGGAATCACCTATGACCCCAACGCCCCCTCTCCCGTTCCCGGGCAGGTGAACTCGGTCGCCACCAACTACCGCAACGGCACCGAGGTGGAGCAGCTGGTCACCTATAAACAGAGCCGCACCACCGAGCAGGACCTGCGGATCTCGGTGACCGAGTCGCTGAAGATCGGTGTGACGGTGGAGGTCTCCGCGGAGATCCCCGCGGTGGCCAAGGTCAGCGAGACCACCTCCATCGAGGCCACCCTGTCCTCGACCCAGGAGTTCTCGCACAAGGAGACCCAGAACTGGAGCGTGGATCTCCCGCTGAAGATCCCCGCCAAGTCGCTGGTCGAGGCGACGCTGGTGGTGGGCACCCAGAAGTACGACATCGACTGGACCGCCACCGTCGCCCTCCGCGGCCATGTGGCCATCTGGTTCGAGGAGAAGGTGGACCTCAACCACGACGGGGACTACCACTGGCTGTGGTTCATCCCCATCGAGGAGGTCTTCCGGGACTGCCGGGCGCACGGCATCGTGGACACCGCCGGCTACGAGGTCACCGCCAGCGGCGTCAACGCCTTTGCCGCGGGCACTTTCACCGGCGGCCAGGGCGTCTCGCTGAGCGTCAACGCCGTCCAGAAGCCGCTGGACGGACGGCAGCAGCGCGGTGTCGCCGTTCACTCGGTCCCGGTCCCCCTGAGCGACGCGGGCAGGAAGGTCATCGTCCCCGGCCGCTGAACGGCCAGTGTGCCGCGCGGAGTCCGGTGCCGGAGCAGGCTCTCATGGCCCAGGCCGAGGTCCGTGTGGTACGGGGCGCAGCCGCCCACCGGGCGTCCGCCGTGCTCGGCCATAAAGGCCAGCAGGTCACAGATGGACTGGCCCAGCACCTGGTCATGATCGGCGCCGGGATAGGTGCGGTCCGTCACCGAGGGCGAGCCCAGCGCCCGTAGATGGCCGACCACCTCGGCGGTCCACTGCGGCGGTACGTCCTGGTCGGCGCCGCCCTGGACGACCAGGACCGGGCTCTTGACGGCCGTCCGGTCCGGATCGCCGTAGGCGCCCATCTTGGCGCCCAGTTCCCGGAGCTGGTCGGGGCTGAGCGGCAGGGTCTGCTCGGTGGAGACCCCCTTGAGCACGCCATAGCTGCTCTTGAGGCACTCACCCAGCACCCGGGCGGCGGTCCGGCCGGCCACCGGCCCCAGCATCCGGCGCAGATCCACCGAGGGGTCGGTGGCACTCAGCCCCGCCAAGGAGTAGAGCGCGAAGGACAGTTCGCTGGACTCATGGGAGGCGATCACCCCCGGCAGCATGGTCTCCAGATGGCTGGCCGGGGCGAGGGCCACCGCACCGCCGAAGCGCAGATCCGGCGCCCGCCGTGCCGAGTTGGCGGCGAACAGGGCCGCCTGCCCGCCCTGGGAGTGCCCGATGGCGAACCAGGTCGGGGCCAGTCCGGGCAGCAGCCGGCGGGCGGCGGTGACGATGTCCACCACGGCGTTGCCCTCGTCCGGCCCCACCAGATAGGTGTGCATCCCCGGGGTGCCCAGCCCCGCGTAGTCGGTGGCCGCCACCGCGTAACCGGCCCCCAACAGGGCGCGCAGCTCCTGGGCGTAGGCGTTGTAGCCCAGATTGGCGGTGTGCGAGGGCGCGCACTTGTCGGCCACCCCCGTGGTGCCATGCGCCCAGGAGACCACCGGCCAACCTCCGTGCGGCGGCGTGCCATTGGGCAGCAGCAGGGTGCCGCTGACGGCGGTGTCGGTGCCCCGGGAAGCGGTCGAGTGGTAAAGGACGGTCCAGCGGCGGGCGTTGCCCAGCTGAGGGGCCGGCCCCTGCGCGGAGACGGCTATCGGAGTGCCGGGGGCGGCGGGGGCCAGCGGCTGGGGGACCGTATAGGTGTGGTCGGTGACCTGGACGGCCGGCAGGGCCGGGTCCGCCGGTCCGGCCGACCGGGCCGCCTGAGGGGCACAGGCCCCGGCGGCCGCCGCGACGGCCAGCGCGGTTCCCGCGGCGAGAACGCCGCCGGATATCCTCACCGCTCCCATTCCCTGGGCCGGGAACAGCGGAAATACACAGAGTTCGGCATAACCACAGCCTGTCACCGGCCCTCCCGGCGCGCAGACGCACGCCGCCGTCCGGGTGACAAGCAGGCGCCTGGGGCGGCCGGGCTCGTTGAGCGGTGACGGGCCCGTTCGGGCCCGGACGCGTCCGGAGCACCGGGCTCCGGAGGGTGGAAAGGAGAAGCTGTGCGTCGGTTGACCATCGCGCTGGCCGCGGCGGTGTTCGCGGTCGGCGGCCTGGGCGCTTCCGCGGCGTCCGCCGCCTCCCCCCGCACACCGCGGGTGGGCGGCGACCAGCCGCCCTTCCCGTACGCGGACTGCATCAAGGCCGCCAAGAACAACGGGGAGAGCGCGGCCCACGCCAAGTGGCACTGCGACGAACTGGTGAAGAAGGGCTGGGTCAAGCGCCCCAAGTCCTGAGCGCCCAAGTCCTTGGCGCCCCAAGCCCCAAGGTTTTTGGGCGCCTTGACGGGCCCCCGGGCCGCGGTTCCTCCCGCGGCACGGGGGCTTTGTGCGTACCCGCTCCGGCGCGTCCCGCCCTTGCCAAGCCCCGCCCCACCGCCCAACGAGAGGCCCGTGGGCCCATGCCCGCCGACCCCCACCCAAGGAGGGGAGCACCTGATGTGCCGCCTATTCGCCCTGAGCAGCAGCCCGCACCGCACCCTGGCCACCTTCTGGCTGCTGGAGGCCCCCGACAGCCTGCGCCGGCAGAGCCTGCGCGACCCGGACGGGACCGGGCTGGGCTGGTTCGGCCCCGACGGCGCGCCGCGCGTCCATAAGTCCGCCATCGCCGCCTACCAGGACCGCGCCTTCGCCGAGGAGGCCAGGCAGGTGGAGTCCACCACCTTTCTGGCCCATGTCCGCTATGCCTCCACCGGCGGCCTGGACAACCGCAACACTCATCCCTTCGAGCAGGACGGCAGGCTGTTCGCGCACAACGGGGTCATCGAGGGGCTGGACCGGCTCGACGCCCACCTGGGCCCCGACCGGTCCCTGGTACAGGGCGACACCGACTCCGAGCGGTTCTTCGCCCTGATCACCCGGGAAACCGCCGCGCACGGCGGCGATATGGCGGCCGGCATCGAACAGGCGGCCCGCTGGATCGCCCGTAACCTGCCCGTCTTTGCCCTCAACCTGATCATCGCCACCCGGGACGAGCTCTGGGCCCTGCGCTACCCGGACACCCATGAACTCCATGTGCTCCAGCGTCCGGCGGGCGGCCGGCACGGCGACCGGCACCTGGACCACAGCGGCACCGGGGGACGGATGCGGGTGCACTCCGGCCAACTGGCCCGGTTCCCCTCGGTGGTGATCGCCAGTGAGCGAATGGACGACCATCCCGGCTGGCGCCCGCTGCTCCCCGGCGAACTGCTGCACATCCGGGCGGACCTGGGCGTGGCGGGCCGTATCGCCCTGCCTGAGGAGCCCGTACACCGGCTCACCCTGGCCGATCTCCACCCCCAGGCGGCCGCCTCGCAGGCCGCCCGCTGAAGGGGCGTCAACTTGGCTGGTCGCGGCGGGGCGTTGGTGACGTCCCGCCGCAACCGCCCCGCGCTCAGCCGCAGTCCACCGTGATCGAACCCACCGGGGCGCCGGTCAGCTCCCGGTCGCCGAAGCCGTCGATCTCCTGCTCGGAACCGGCGAAGTGCGGCTTGTCATTGAGCCGGACCACACAGCCGAAGGAGTCCGGCAGCGGGTTGTGTGCCGAGCGCGGAGTGACGGGCGGCTGGAGGGCGTCCACGTCCGGGAAGGTGAAACCGGTCCGGGTCACCCTCACCGGCAGCCGGTAGAGCACCTCCCCGGTCTGATGGGCGCCGCTGAACAGGCAGAAGTCGCCCTTCCGGCAGTCGGCGGACGGTGCCGCGGAGGCGGCCGGAGCGACGGCGGCCGAGAGGCCGAGGGCCGTGACGGCGGCCAGACCGAGGCGGATGGCGCGAGGTAACACGGATGACTCCTTTGGTGGTGGGGTGCCCCTCGGGGGAGCACGGTCAAGATCAACCTCGCGCTCCCTACCCCGGCCATCCGCCCGGCTAACGTCGTCCGCCGGTCAGGAACGGACCCTTGGCGGCCTGGCGTTGTGCGGTGTGTGGGGCTGCGGGCCGCCCGGCGTCATGGTGAAGGAACCGCCCTGCAGCGCTCCTGGGGAGTAGCCGCCGCTGGTCAGCGGCTGCGGGCCGACCGCGTCCAGGGGCTGCCCGTCCACCGTGACATTGGAGAAGTCCAGCCGGTCGAAGGAGGGATAGCTCTGGGTCGGGGACTCGATGACCGCCTCGACGCTGGCGTTCCGGCCGTCGAGGGACTGCTCGGTGGTCTCCGTCCAGCCCTGGGTGTCATCGGTGAGGGTCAGGGTGTAGGCGCCATTGCCCTGGGAGACCACGGAGGCGGTGAAGTGATCGCCCTCCGAGACCGGGTCGTTCCAGTACACCGGCGCGGCCGGATACATCTCGTACCAGGCGGAGAGCACCGGGCTGCCGCTGGAGCAGTCGGTCTGCACACCGGTCTGCTCCACGGTCTGTGAGCCATAGCCGTCCAGCCCCACCCACGGGGCGAAGAGGTCATTGCTCGAATTGCAGGTGGCATGGGGTTCGACCCAGGAGCCGGTGACCTTGGAGAAGGAACCCTGGGCCACATAGCCGCCCCAGTTGCTGTCCTTGATGCCGGCCGAGTGCGGGCCGAAGGTGTGCGCGCTCGCGGTGCCGGCGCCTATCGGCGCCAGCGCCCCGGCCAGCAGGAGCGCGGTGGCGGTGGCGCGGGCGGTTCTGGAGCCGCCGATGGGTCTGACAAGGGATCTGCCGATGTGCCGCGGAAGGCGGCCGGATATGCCCATGGGGCACGCTCCTTGGTGTGGGGGGTGGTGGCCGATCGACCGGGGCTCATGGTCGGCCCGCCGCCAAGGGCCCTCAATGGGCCGCGCACGGCCGGAACCCGATATGGCGGGAACATGTCATGATGGCGAGGTGGCTCCCCGTGACCCCCGCCCCACCGGGCTCCTGGAAGCCCTCGGCGTCCCGGAGGCCGAGGAGGCCGCCTATCTGAGCGTGTTGGCCGCCCCGGAGAGCACCGTCGCCGCCGTGGCCGCCGAACTGGCCCTGCCCGCCGAGCGCGCCGGGGAACTGCTGCGTTCCCTCACCGGCCGGGGACTGCTCCACCGGCTGGCGGAGCCGCCCGCGCGCTGGGCGGCCATCGCCCCCGATCTGGCGGTCCAGGCACTGCTGCTGCGCCGGGAGGCCGAGCTGTGCCGACTGCGGGGCCGGATCGGCGAGTTGATGCGTACGCACCGCACCGCCCGGCGGCCGGCCGCCGCCGAACTGGTGGAGGTGGTCACCGGCCCGGCGGTCATCGCCGGGCACTGGCGGCGGATGCTGGCCGGTGCCCGGCACCGGGTGCTGCTCTTCGACAAGCCGCCCCATCTGGTGCGCGCCGACCCCGGGTTGGAGCTGGGACTGCTGGACCGCGGGGTCCGCGTCCGGGTGGTCTATGAGGCCGGATCGGTCAGCGCCCCCGGACGGCTGGCGGAGATCCGCGAGTTCACCGGTGCCGGGGAACAGGCCCGGGTGCTGCCCGAACTCCCCTGCAAACTGGCCGTGGTGGACGACAGCTGGGCCATGCTGCCGCTGTGCACCGGCTCCGAACTGCATGGCGCCATGCTGGTACGGGCCTCCTCGCTGCTGGACGCGCTGGCCGGCACCTTCGAGGCGTACTGGAACCGGGCCGTACGGATCCCCGGCCCCCGGGCCGCGGAGTGCACCCCCGGCAGCCGGCACACCGAACTGCTCACCCTGCTCTGCGCCGGCTTCACCGATGACAGCATCGCCCGCCAACTGGGGGTCTCGCCCCGCACCGTGCAGCGCCGGGTGCGGGAGCTGATGGACTCGCTGGGCGCCCGTACCCGCTTCCAGGCGGGCATCCAGGCCGCCCGCGCCGGACTGCTCTGAACCGTGTGTTGTCCCTAAATCAAGGCTTTTTTCGTGTTATGACGGCGGCCCAGACCTTGGGGGGTGCACAGGGAAGACCGGAGTGACCCATGGACATCCGCCGGGCGCTGAGACACACCGCCGTCGCCTTCGCCGTCATCACCCTCGCCGCGTACCACCCCTCGCCCGCCGCCGCACAGCCGCCGCCGGCCGGCCTGGACGAACCACGGCTGAAGGAAGTGGCCATGGAACTGGTGGCCAGCGCCGAGAACTCCACCCTGGACTGGCGCAGCCAGTACCAGTTCATCAAGGACATCGGGGACGGCCAGGGCTACACCGGAGGCATCATCGGCTTCTGCTCCGGCACCGGGGACATGCTGGAGGTGGTGGACCGTTACACCCGCCGCAAGCCCGTCAACCCCCTGGCCCCCTTCCTGCCCGCCCTGCGCAAGGTCAATGGCACCGCCTCCCATGAGGGGCTGGGCGAGCCCTTCGTCCGCGCCTGGAAACAGGCGGCAAAGGACCGGGAGTTCCAGGCCGCCCAGGAAGAGGAGCGCGACCGGGTCTACTTCGACCCGGCGGTGCGGATGGCCAAGGCGGACGGGCTGCGTCCGCTGGGCCAGTTCATCTACTTCGACGCCGTGGTGATGCACGGCAACGGCAATGACCGCAATGGGCTGCGCGCCATCCGCGCCACCGCCATGAAGAAGGCCAAGTGCTCCAACCGGTGCGGTGATGAACGCGCCTACCTCAGCGCCTTCCTGGACGCCCGCCGGACCGCCATCAAGAACGAGACGGTGCACGGGGAGACCAGCAGGGTGGACACCGAGCAGCGGGTCTTCCTGGAGCAGGGCAACTTCGACCTCCGGCCGCCGCTGCGATGGCAGACCTATGGCGACTGGTACGAGATCAAGGCCTGGCCCGTGGTCCGGTAGCACACATGATCAATACCTCCCGGCTTCGCTGGGCATTGGTACCCAAACGGAGTCAGTGGTTAGGCTGACGGCCGTCCAATCGTGCCCCACGAGCAGTACTGAGGAGAGCAGGAATGGCTGAGGTTAAGCTGGCCGCCACCGTGCGGACCGATTTCGGCAAGGGCGCCGCGCGCCGTACCCGCCGGGAGAACCGGGTCCCGGGCGTGATCTACAGTCATGGCGCCGAGCCCAAGCATGTGACGGTGGACGGCCATGCGCTGATGATGGCCCTGAAGACCCCCAACGTCCTGATCAACCTGGACATCGAGGGCAAGCGGGAGCTGGTCATCCCCAAGGCGGTGCAGCGTGACCCGCTGAAGGGCTTCCTGATCCACACCGACTTCCTGGCCGTGCGCAAGGGTGAGCGGGTCACCGTGGACCTGCCGGTCCACACCGAGGGCGCGCTGGCCCCCGGCGGCAACATCCTGGAGCACCTGCAGGACGCCCTGCAGGTGGAGGCCGAGGCCACCCATATCCCCGAGTCGGTGACCATCTCGGTGGAGGGCCTGGACGCCGGGCACACGGTGCGGGCCAAGGATGTGCCGCTGCCCTCGGGTGTCACCCTGGCGATGGACGCGGACACGGCGCTGCTGCAGGTCGTCCCGGCCCAGGCGGAGGCGCCCGCCCTGGAGAGCGAGGGCGAGCAGGCGGCGGTTTCCTAGCCCCCGCTTCCGGGCCCTGGCGCTTGGCCCCCTTGATACGGCCGCCGTTCGCGGGTGTTCCACGCTTCGCGCTGTGGAACACGGCCGCGTACGGCGGCCCTGTCAACTCCCCTTCGGCCGCTCGCCGTTGCTCATCGTTCGGCCCGCCCGCGGCGCCAGGGCAGCCGCCGGGCGGCCAGCCAGTCGGAGCGCAGCCGCTCGTACACCCTGCGCTCGGTGAGGGTCAGGGCCCGCCCCCGGCGCGCGGTGAGGAAGTCCCGGATACGGCGGTTGATCTCCTCAGGGCATGGCTGTTGGGCGGTGGGGATGGCGGGCATGAGCCAAGGCTACGAAGCGGGACGGCGCCCGGCGAGCGAATTCACGAAGTTGTCATCGAATGATCAATTCAGGGAGGGGTCCACGGCCGGATTCCGGGCAGGCGAGGGCCTCGTCATAGCGGCGCAGGATCAGCCGGGCCACGGCCGGATGAGCGCCCAGCGGCGCGCCGGTGATATCGGCACCGCAGCCGGCGGCGCGGCGGGCGAAGTCGCCGGGGGCCAGCAGACAGGGCGCGAGCGCCACCCGTTCCCGGCCTGCCCGGCGCAGCCGGCTGACCGCCTCGGCGGGTCGGGGCGCGGGGCCGCCGAGGAAGGCGGTGCTCACCGGGGTGCCCAGACGGGCGCCGAGCAGCCGGGCCAGCCGGCGGGTGGCCGGGGCGGCCGCCGGGTCGGTGGAGCCGGCCGCGGCCAGCACCACGCCCGTCGCCGGGTCCGGGGAGCGCAGGCCCGCCTGGTGCAGCCGGCCGGCCAGGGCCTCGGCCAGCAGCGGGTCCGGCCCCAGCGCGCGGGCGGTACGGACATGGGGGCGCCCGGCGCGGCGGAGCACCCCGGGAATGTCCACCCGCAGGTGATAGCCCGGCCCGAGCAGCACCGGCACCACGACCACCGGACCGGATGCCCGGGCCAGCGCCTCCGCCAGCGTGGGCGCGGCCGGGCCCAAACAGCCGTGGGTCACCGTGAGTTGGGGCCGCTGTCGGCGTACCAGGCCCAGCAGCCGGTGCAGTTGCGCCATGCCCGCCGGATCGCGAGTGCCATGCACAGCCGCCAGCAGCACCGGCGGCTCCCCGGCGCTCACCGGCCCGCCAGACAGTAGCCGCGCTTGGGCACCGTACGGATCAGCCCGGCCTGCGGGCCCAGCGCCTTGCGCAGCCGGGCAATGGACACCTCCACCGCATGCCCGTCGGCCCCGCCCTCCGGCCAGGCACTGCGCAGCAGTTCGGCCCGGCTGAGCACCCGGCCGGGCCGCTCGGCCAGCGCCCGCAGCACCCCGGCCTGCTGCGGGGACAGCGCCACCGGACCGCCCCGGCGCAGCAGGGCATGGCCCTGGAGCACCAACTCGCCCGGAACGGGCAGCAGTTCATGGCGGCCATGCCGGGAGAGCACCTGCTCCACGGCGCGGACCAGAGAGCCCAGCCGGCCCCGCTCGGGACAGTGCACCGCCACTCCGGCCTCCCGCCAGGGCTGGGCGCACAGCGGGCCGACACAGCAGACCGGCACCTCGGCACGGGCCGCCCGCAGCAGCCGCTCCCGGCAGCCGATGGCGGCGGCGGCCTCCAGGACGGCCACCGCGGCCGGGGCGCTGGTGAAGGTGAGGGCGTGCACCTCGCGGCGGACCGTCGCCCGGACCAGGCGCTCCAGCGCCTGCGGGTCCTCCGGCGGCGCCCACCGGTAGACCGGCACCTCCACCACCTGGGCGCCGCGCTCGCGTAGCGCGGCCACCAGCCCCTCCAGCGGCGCCCCGTGTTCCTGCACCGCCACCCGGCGGCCGCGCAGGTCCCGGGTGAGCAGCCAGGAGAGCAGTTCGGCGGTGGCCTCGGTGGCGGGGGAGAAGGACTCCGCCAGGCCGCTGGCCCGTACCGCGCCGGTGGCCTTGGGGCCCCGGCTGACCACGGTGGCCGAGCGGCAGACGGCCAGCAGTGCCTCCGCCGCCCCCCAGCCCTCGGCGGCGCTCATCCAGCCGCGCCAGCCCACCCCCGTGGTGGCGATCACATAGTCCAGGGGTGCGGCCAGACAGCTCTCGGTGGCCCGGCGCAGCGCGGTGTCATCGCCCAGCGGCAGCATCCGCAGGGCCGGGGCCTGGAGCACCTCGGCGCCCCGCCGTTCCAGCAGGGCCGTCATCTCCTCGCGGCGGCGGTCCGCGGTCACCGCGACGGTGAACCCGGTCAGCGACCGGGCCTGGTGGGGGGAATCGTGCATAACGGCAGGCTCTCCCGGCCGTGTTGCCGGGGCGTTGCGCCCATGTCAGCGCCAGGTCAGTGACGGCCAGAGCTTGTTACGGATCAGTAACCGGGACATCACCCCGCCATCCCCGGCCGGAGAGGGTTTCGTGCCGTGGCCGCAACGGAGCCGACCCGACGGCGAAACCGGGGGCACCCAGACTGAGGGCCATGAACGCGACCGACACTCACTGTCCGTACTGCGCACTGCAGTGCGGTATGCGGCTGCACCCGGTGGCCGATGCCGTCCCCGGCGCGCCCCCGGTGGAGGTCGGCGCCCGCCCCTCGTTCCCAGTCAACGAGGGGGCACTGTGCGGAAAGGGCCGCACGGCCGCCGCCGTACTGGCCCGCTCCGCCCGGCTGACCGCGCCGCTGATCCGCCCGAGGCGCGGCGGGGAGCTGGTGGAGACCTCCTGGGAACGGGCCCTGGACCGGGTGGCGGACGGCCTGCGGGAGACCGCCGCCCGCCACGGCCCGGCCGCCAATGGAGTGTTCGGCGGCGGGGGACTGACCAATGAAAAGGCCTATCTGCTGGGCAAGTTCGCCCGCGCCGTGCTGCGCACCCCCAATATCGACTACAACGGGCGGTTCTGTATGTCGGCGGCGGCCACCGCCCACCGGGCCGCCTTCGGCCTCGACCGGGGACTGCCCTTCCCGCTGGCGGACATCGCCACCACCGGCTGTGTGATCCTGGCCGGCGGCAATCCGGCCGAGACCATGCCGCCCGCGCTGCGCTACTTCACCCGTATGCGGGAGAACGGCGGCCGGCTGATCGTGGTGGACCCGCGCCGCACCCGCACCGCCGACCAGGCCGATCTGCATCTGCGCCCGGTGCCGGGCACCGATCTGGCGCTCGCCCTGGGCCTGTTGCATATCGTGATCGCCGAAGGGCTGGTGGACCGGGAGTTCATCGACACCCGCACCACCGGCTTCCAGCAGGCCCGGGCCGCGGCCATGGCGCACTGGCCGGAGCGGGTGGAGGAGATCACCGGAGTGCCGGTGCCCCAACTGCGGCAGGCCGCCCGGGCCTTCGCCGCCGCCCCCGCCGGAATGGTGCTCACCGCCCGCGGCAGCGAACAGCACAGCAAGGGCACCGACACCGTCCGCGCCTGGATCAACCTCTGCCTGGCCACCGGCAAGGCCGGACGGCCGGGCAGCGGCTATGGCTGTCTCACCGGCCAGGGCAATGGCCAGGGCGGCCGTGAACACGGCCAGAAGGCCGACCAGTTGCCCGGCTACCGCTCGCTCACCGACCCCCGGGCCCGCGCCCGGGTGGCGGAAGTATGGGGAGTGGACCCCCGCTCCCTGCCCGGACCGGGCCTGTCCGCCTATGAGATGCTCGACGGCGCCGGCACCGCCGACGGCATACGCGCCCTGCTGGTGATGGGCTCCAACCCGGTGGTCTCCGCACCCCGCGCCGCCCATATCACCGAGCGCCTGGGCGCGCTGGACTTCCTGGCCGTCAGCGATGTGGTGCTCTCCGAGACCGCCGCGCTGGCCGATGTGGTGCTGCCCTGCGCCCAGTGGGCCGAGGAGACCGGCACCCTGACCAATCTGGAGGGCAGGGTGATCCTCCGTGAGGCGGCCCTGGCCCCGCCCGAGGGCGTGCGCACCGATCTGTACATCCTCAGGGAACTGGCCGCCCGGCTGGGCGTCCGGCGGGGCTTCTCCGAAGAACCGGCCGAGGTCTTCGAGGAGCTGGGACGTGCCTCGGCGGGCGGCCCGGCCGACTATGCAGGGATCGACTACGACCGGATCCGCGCCGAGCAGGGCGTCTTCTGGCCCTGCCCCGACGCCGCCCACCCCGGCACCCCCCGGCTGTTCCTGGACCGCTTCGCCACCCCCGACGGCCGGGCCCGCTTCGCCGGGGTCAGCCACCGGCCGCCCGCCGAGCCCACCGACGCCGACTATCCGCTGCATCTGACCACCGGCCGGGTCACCGCCCAGTACCAGAGCGGCGCCCAGACCCGGCGGGTGGCCGAGCTCAACACCGCCGCCCCCGGACCCTTCGTCGAACTCCACCCCCGGCTGGCCCGCCAACTCGAGGTAGAAGAAGGGGAGGTGCTGGCGGTGGTCAGCCGGCGCGGCCGGGCCGTGGCCCCCGCCAGGATCACCCCGGGCATCCGCTCCGACACCGTCTTTATGCCCTTCCACTGGGCCGGGCCCGGCCGGGCCAACTCGCTGACCAACCCCGCCCTTGACCCCCAGTCCAAGATGCCGGAGTTCAAGGTCTGCGCGGTACGGCTGGAGAAGACCACCGAGGCGGTGCGGCCATGAGCACGCGACGGGTGGCCGTGGTGGGCGCCGGGATGGCCGCCGCCCGCTTCGCCCAGCAACTGCTGGCACGCACCCCGGCGGGCGCCATGCGGGTGACCCTCTACGGGGCGGAAGCACAGGCCCCCTACAACCGCACCCTGCTCACCGGGGTCCTCACCGGAGACCATGACGCCGAGGCCATCGGCCTCCCCTACGGGGACGCCCAGCTGCGCACCGGCACCGAGGTCATCGCGCTCGACCCCGGCGCGGGCACCCTGCGGCTGGCCGACGGCTCGACGGAGCGCTACGACACCCTGGTCCTGGCCACCGGCGCCGCACCGGTCCGGCCACCGCTGGACGGGACCCCGCCCGCCGCCGGAGTGCACACCCTGCGCACCCTCGCCGACTGCCGCCGCCTGGCCGAGGACGCCGCCCGGGCCACCCGCGCCGTGGTCATCGGCGGCGGCGTCCTGGGCGTCAGCCTCGCCCAGGCCCTGGCCGCCAAGGGCACCCACACCCAACTGGTGCACGGCGCCGACTGGTTGATGGAACGGCACCTCGACCCCGACTCGGCACGGGTGCTGCACCATCACCTCCGGGGCCTGGGCGTGCTCACCCGTCTCGGCGCCCGCCCCGCCGCCCTGCACGGCACCGGCCGCGTCACCGCCGTCCAACTGGCCGACGGACAGCGGCTGGAGACCGATCTGGTGGTGCTGGCCTGCGGAGTACGCCCCCGTACCGGCCTGGCCCGCGCGGCCGGGCTGGCGGTGCGGCATGGCATCGTGGTGGACGACCGGCTGGCCACCTCCGCCCCCAATGTCCATGCCATCGGCGACTGCGCCGAACACCGGGGCACGGTGCACGGACTGGCCATGCCCGCCTGGGAACAGGCCGACGCCCTCGCGGCCCGGCTGTCCGGCACCGGCCCGCCGGCCGGCTGCACCGGTGCCCCCGGAGTGCTCCGGCTGACTACGGCGGACCTCCACCTCGCCGCCTTCGGCGACCCCGCCGCCGACCCGGCGGCCGACCATGACGTCCTGCACTTCGCCGACCCCACCCGGGGCACCTGCAAACGACTCGTCCTCGGCGCCGACCGCCTGCGCGGCGGCGTACTCCTCGGCGATGTCACCGCCGCCGCCGACCTCATCCACCTCTGGCGCCGTCAAGAACCCCTGTCCGCCGACCCCTTGCACCTGCTCATGCCCCAAGGAGCCAGCGCATGACCACACCGAACACCGACCCGCGCCGGCGGCCCCGCCTGGTCCTGATCGGTCATGGCATGGCCGGTCAGCGCCTGCTGGAAGCCCTTCACCAGCGGCCCGAGGCGGCCCGCCGCTGGCAGGTGACCGTACTGGCCGCCGAACCCCGCCCCGCCTATGACCGGGTCCACCTCACCTCGCTGTTCAATGGCACCGAGGCCGGCGAACTCTCCCTCTGCCCGCCCGGCTTCCTCGAGGAACACGGCATCGAACTGCGCCTGGGCGAGGCCGCCTCGGCCATCGACCGCGACGCCAGGACCGTCACCACCGCCTCCGGGGCACAACTTCCCTATGCGGCCCTGGTACTGGCCACCGGCTCCTACCCCTTTGTCCCGCCGGTGCCCGGACATGACGCCGAGGGCTGCCATGTCTACCGCACCATCGAGGATGTCGCCGCCATCCGCTCCCGCGCCCAAGGGGCCACCACCGGCGCCGTGGTGGGCGGCGGACTGCTCGGCCTGGAGGCCGCCGGAGCGCTCCAGGCGATGGGACTGACCACCCATGTGGTGGAGTACGCCCCCCGTCTGATGGCCCTCCAGGTGGACGAGGCCGGGGGCGCCCTGCTGCGCCGCAAGATCGAGGAGCGGGGCGTCATCGTGCACACCGGCGCCGCCGCCGAGCGGATCGACACCGGCCCGGACGGCACGGTGCGCGCCATGACCCTCTCCGACGGCACCGGCTTCCCCACCGACCTGGTGGTCTTCTCGGCGGGCGTCCGGCCCCAGGACCAACTGGCCCGGGACTGCGGCCTGCCCGTCGGCGAACGCGGCGGCATCATCGTGGACACCGCCTGCCGCACCGAGGACCCCCATATCTGGGCGATCGGCGAATGCGCCCGCACCGCCGACGGCCGGGTGCACGGCCTGGTCGCCCCGGCCTATGCCATGGCCGAGGCGGTGGCCCGCCAACTGGCGGGCGAAGACGGAGAGTTCACTGGCTTTGACGCGGCCGCCCAGCTCAAGCTGCTGGGCGTGGAGGTGGCCAGCTTCGGCGACGCCCATGGCACCACCGAAGGCGCCCTGGAGGTCACCTACACCAACAGCAGGGCCGGCATCCACCAGAAACTGACCGTGGACGCCCAAGGGGCCCTGCTCGGCGGCGTCCTGGTCGGCGACACCAGCGCCTACGCCACCCTGCGCCCGCTCGCCGGCAACGGCAAACCACTGCCCGTACCCGCCGAAACCCTGCTGCTGCCCGCCCCGGACGCCCCTGCCGGGGCCGGTGCGCTGCCCGACGACGCGGTGGTCTGCTCCTGCCACAACGTCAGCAAGTCCGTCATCCGCACCGCCGTCACCGAGGGCGGCTGCGCCACCGTCGCGGCGGTGAAGAAGTGCACCAAGGCCGGTACCGGCTGCGGAAGCTGTGAAAAGCTCATCGACACCATCGTCCGCGAATCCGGTGCCCAGGAACCCCGGGGACTCTGCGAACACTTCGCCCTCAGCAGGGCCGAACTCTACGAGATCATCCGGGTGAAGAGCATCACCACCTTCAGCAGGCTCATCGCCGAACACGGCACCGGGGAGGGCTGCGCGGTGTGCAAGCCCGTGGTCGCCTCCATCCTGGCCGGGCTCGGCGACAGCCCTTACATCCTGGACGGCGAACAGGCCGCCCTCCAGGACACCAACGACCACTTCCTGGCCAACCTCCAGCGCAATGGCTCCTATTCGGTGGTCCCACGCATCCCGGGCGGCGAGATCACCCCCGACGGCCTGATCACCATCGGCGCCATCGCCCGCGACTTCGGCCTCTATACAAAGATCACCGGCGGCCAGCGGATCGACCTCTTCGGCGCCACCGTGGACCAGCTGCCCGCCATCTGGCGCCGCCTGGTGGACGCCGGATTCGAGTCCGGACACGCCTACGGCAAATCCCTGCGCACCGTGAAGTCCTGTGTGGGACAGACCTGGTGCCGCTATGGCGTCCAGGACTCCACCGCCCTGGCCATCGAACTGGAACTGCGCTACCGGGGACTGCGCGCCCCCCACAAGATCAAGGCGGCGGTCTCCGGCTGCGCCCGGGAATGCGCCGAGGCCCAGAGCAAGGACTTCGGAGTCATCGCCACCGCCAAGGGCTGGAACCTCTATGTCGGCGGCAATGGCGGCACCACCCCCCGCCACGCCGACCTGCTGCTGACCGACGCCGACCGGTCCACCCTGATCCGCACCATCGACCGCTTCCTGATGTTCTACATCCGCACCGCCGACCGGCTGGAACGCACCGCCCCCTGGCTGGAACGCCTGGAGGGCGGCCTGGACCACCTCCGCGCCGTGATCATCGACGACTCGCTGGGCATCGCCGGGGAACTCGACGCCCAACTCGCCCGCCATATCGCCGGATACCAGGACGAATGGGCCGCCACCCTGGACGATCCAGAACGCCTGCGGCGCTTTGTCTCCTTTGTCAACGCCCCCGGAACACCGGACCCCTCGGTGCGCTTCCTCCCCGAACGCGGCCAGATCCGCCCCGCCATCCCGGCAGGTGCCCGATGAACACCACCCCCGACGCCCTGGTCGAGATCGGCCACGGCACCTCATGGACCCCCGTCTGCCGCTACGGCGACCTCACCCCCGGCCGGGGCGTGGCCGCCCTGGTCGCCGGAGAACAGATCGCCCTCTTCCGCGACCGCAACGGAGCGCTCTACGCCCTGGCCAACCAGGACCCGGTCAGCGGCGCCTGTGTGATCTCCCGGGGCATCACCGGCAGCCGCGAGGGCACCCCCGTGGTCACCTCCCCCATGTACAAACAGACCTACGACCTGCGCACCGGCACCTGCCTGGACGAGGACCCGGATGACGGGACCGCCGCGGCCCTGCGCACCTGGCCGGTACGCGTCCGCCGGGCCGCCCCGCCGCACCGGGCCCGTACCCTGCCCGAATGGCGGCCCGAGGACCCGGAGTTCTGGGCCGCCACCGGCGCCCGCACCGCCCGGCGCAACCTGTGGCTGTCCGTCCTCACCGAGCACATCGGCTTCTCGGTGTGGAGCATGTGGTCGGTGCTGGTGCTCTTCCTCGGCCCCGAGTACGGCATCGACCCCGCCGGGAAGTTCACCCTCACCGCCGTACCCACCGCCCTGGGCGCCCTGCTGCGCCTGCCCTACACCCGGGCCGTCGCCCGCTTCGGCGGACGGAACTGGACGGTCATCAGCGGAGCCCTCCTGCTGCTGCCCACCCTCCTGATGGCCATTGTGCTGCGGCCCGGCGTCTCCTACACCACCCTGCTGCTCACCGCATCCGTGGCCGGAGTCGGCGGCGGCAACTTCGCCTCCTCCATGGCCAATATCAACCTCTTCTACCCCCAGCACCTCAAGGGCCGGGTACTGGGCATCAACGCCGGCGGCGGCAACCTGGGCGTACCCGCCGTCCAGCTGGCCGGTCTGCTGGTGCTGGCCACCGCGGGCGCCGGCCACCCCAGGCTGCTGCCGCTGTGTTACCTCCCGCTGATCGCGCTCGCCACCGCGCTGGCGGCCCGGTACATGGACAACCTGCCCACCCGCGGCGAACGCCCGCATCTGCGGGAAGTGACCGGCGAGGGGCACACCTGGCTGCTGTGCCTGCTCTACCTGGGCACCTTCGGCTCGTTCATCGGCTTCTCCTTCGCCTTCGGCCAGGTCCTCCAGGTGCAGTTCCACGACCACTTCGACACCCCCGTCAAGGTGGCCTGCCTGAGCTTCCTCGGCCCGCTGCTGGGCTCACTGGCCCGGCCGCTGGGCGGCGCCTGGGCGGACCGCGTCGGCGGAGCCCGGGTGACGGCCCGCGCCTTCGCCGCCATGGCGGCTGCCACCGGCCTGATCCTGGCTGCCGCCCAACTGCGCTGGCTGCCGCTCTACTTCACCGGATTCCTCGCCCTGTTCGTCCTCAGCGGCATCGGCAACGGCTCCACCTACCGCATGATCCCCGCCGTACAGCGCGCCCGGACCCTGGCCGCCGTCCGCGCGGGCGCCGACCCGCACACCACCGAGGCCGCGGAACGCCGCCGCACCAACTCTCTGATCGGCCTGGCGGGCGCGGTGGGCGCCCTCGGCGGCGTCCTGATCAACCTCGCCTTTCGCCAGTCCTTCCTGGACACCGGCGACGGCACTGGCGCCTATGCGGCCTTCCTCGCCCTCTATCTGGTCTGCGCGCTGCTCACGGTGCGGGTGTACGGCCGTCGCCCGGTGTAGGGCGCCGGCCGGTACGGACGGACAAGGCGTACTCGGGGCCGGCCTGCCCAGAAGGCGGCCCGATGGGGCAGATGCTCAGCCCGCCACCCGCCACAGCTGGACGACATACCGTTCCAGCCCCGTGAACAGCGGCGGATCCGAGGCCTCCTGCCGGGCGCGGGCCGCCGGGCCGCCGCCGTGCCGGTAGAGGCGGACGCCATACGGTCCCGGTTCGAGCAGTTCCATCGGCTCGCCCGCCGGGCCGTGCGGCACCGCCCAGGCCGTCACGGCACCGGAGGGTACGTCCAGCACGCACTCGCCCAGGGGCGTGCCCGCCGGCTCCGGCGGCGGTGGCCCGTCCCACAACTCCAGCCGCAGACCGGCGTCATGCATGGCGACGGTGCTGGCCACCGTCAGCCCGCTGTCATTGACCGCGAGCTGCCGCCCCGCAAGCGCCGGAAGCGCCCAAGTCCGGTCACTGAAGGGGGCGTTCTCGTCACACAGGGCAAACTGCCCGCGCTCGACCGCCACCAGCAGCTCGGACATGCGCACCATCGTCGTCACGCCGACCTCCCGGTACCACAGACACCACCTGTGCCTCGCTCAGCACCGTACCGCCCCCACCGTAGCCCGGCAGCGGGCCGCGGCAAGAGGGTGCCGGGGTAGGTCCAAAGACGGATGACGATCCCGCTCCGGGCCGATGAACAAGATCGGTGCGGGGATGAGAGCGTGAGCGCATGACCGATACCGACAACTGGCCGGAGCATCTCGCCGTGGGAGCCGTGCGGTTCGCCCGGCCGACCGCCAACTACGAGGAGATTCTCGCCTTCTACCGGGACGACCTGGGTCTGCCCGTGCTCGCCGCCTGGCGGGGCCACGCCGGCTATGACGGGGTGGTGTTCGGACTGCCGGGCACCCCGGTGCAAATGGAGATCACCCAGCATGGGCAGCCGCCCACCGTTCCCGAACCACACCCGGAGAACCAACTGGTGCTCTATCTCAGGGGCGCTCAGGCGCGCGATGTGGTGGTGCGGCGGCTGGAGCAGCGGGGCCACCGGCAGGTGAAGGCGGCCAATCCTTACTGGCCCGAGCATGGCGCCGCCCTGTTCGAGGACCCGGACGGCTGGCTGGTGGTGCTGGCGCCATGGGTGTTCGGCGAGGACCCGGTGCCGCAACCGCGTCCGCTCCCCGACCGCTAGGGAGCCCGCACCAGGCCGCGGACGGCACCTGGCCGGCGTACGCCCGCCGGCCGAGCACCCGCGCGACCGGGGGCGGGGGTAGCCCGCCCGCGCCATGGTGCCGGGCGCGGGGGGCCGGTCAGCCGGGGAGGGTGAGGTCGGGGCGGAGCCGGTTCCAGACCGCGTTGCGCATCTGGCGGCCGGTGGTCCAGCCGGTGTAGCTGATCTCGGCGACCAGCCGGGGTTCCACCCAGTGCGCGTCCGAGGCGCCCACCGGGGAGGCGAAGGGGGAGTCGGCCCGGGGCAGAGCGGCCAGATAGCTGCCCAGCAGGCGGCGTTCCTCGTCGGAGAACCCGGTGCCCACCGCTCCGACGTACCGCAGGCCGTTGGCCTCCGGGATGCCCGCCAGGATCGCGCCGGGCAGACCGGCGAGCGCGCCCCGGCCCTCCGTCCACCCACCGATGAGCACTTCCAGGGTGAGCAGGTGCTTGACCTTCCGCCAGCGGGGCGAGACCACGCCGGGGATATAGAGGGAGGACAGCTCCTTGCAGACCACGCCCTCGAAGCCATGGCGCAGGGTGGCATCCCAGGCCTGCCGGGCGTGCCCTTCCAGATGTGCCGGGGTGGACCAGTTCCGGCCGTTGAGGTCCAGCCCGGACAGCACGGCCCGGCGCTCCCGGTAGGGAACGGTCAGCAGCGACTCACCGTCCAGGAACATCACATCGAAGAGCATCAGATGGGCGGGGTACTTCATCGCCAGATGGGCGGTGCGGCGCGGGTTGAAGATACCCACCCGCTGCTGGAGCAGGCCGAAGTCCGGCCGTCCGCCTTCGTCCAGGACCACCACCTCACCGTCGAGGACGGCCGGTCTGCCGCGCAACTGCTCGCCCAGCGCCCCCAGTTCGGGATAGGTTCCGGTCACCTCGTGGCCGCCCCGGTTGAGGATCCGCAGAGTGCCGTCGCCCGGTGCGTTGAGGATGCACCGGGCGCCGTCCCATTTGACCTCGAAGCCCCAGTCGGCCTCGGTGTCCACCGGCAGCGGGCCGGGGGTGGCCAGCATGGGCCGGAGATCCGGTAGGGCGCCGGGCAGGCGCACGGGGGAGAAGGACATGGCGCCGGCGGTCAGCGGGAATCCCGGTGTCTCATGCCGGCCACACCCCGCTGCCGCCGCCCCGCCATTCGATGATCGATGGGTTGTCAACATCCACATCCTCCAGCCCAGCGCGGCGCAGGAACTCCACCAGATCGTCCAGACCGCGGGCCTTGCCCACCGACTGGTCATGGATCTTCACCAGCCGTTTTCCGTCCACCAGCGGGTGCACGACGACCGGCGGTTGCTGTTTGTCCATATGGCCAGGCTCCGGGCTGCGGCCCGCACGCGCACTCCGGGGCGTGCGAAAGGGGCATCTCCCTCGGCGAGTGGCGTAAGGCGGCAGGGCCATCGCACGGGCGTTCTTAATGGCCCGTGAGATCCGCTGTTCCTGCTGACGAGTGACGCCCGCGACCCGGCGGCCCGCCGCCGGGGACGGGGCTGAGGGCGGGTCTGAGGGCGGGTCTGAGGACGGGTCTCAGGACGGGTTTCGGGAAACGCGGTCGAGGAACTCATCGAAGCTGTGCGGTAGTTGCTCCCAGGCGGTGCGGCCGGCCGCGTACTCGGCGTCGGTGAGCAGACAGGAGCCCAGCAGCTCGGCCAGCCCCTGGCGGTCCAGGCCGGGGGAGGTGAAGACAAGGCGCTGGCAGCGGTCGCCATGGCGGGGGTGCCAGTCCAGGGAGGCGGCCAGCCGGCGTTCCGGCGGGACCAGGTCCCAGGCGGCGTCCGGCAGCGCGGCCAGCCAGGGCCCGGCGGGCTCCACACAGAGCGCGCCGCCCGCCGCCTCCCAGGACAGCAGGGTGTCGGGCCGGTCGGCGAGCCAGAACCGGCCCCGGCTGCGGGCGGCCGCACGAGCCAGGTCCTCCAGGGCCGAGCGCAGCCGCTGTGGATGGAAGGGCCGGTCCGCGCGCCAGGCCAGGGTGGTCACCCCGTGTTCATCGGCGTTCTGCGGCAGCAGCGCGCAGGAGGGGTGCTGCCGGGCGGCCGCCGCGGCCGGGTCGAACCCGGCCAGCAGGGCCGGGCCCAGGGATCCCTCGCCGACCCGCGACAGCCGTGCCGCCGGGGTGAGCTGGCGGAGCAGGGCGAGGGCGGCCCCGTCCGCCTCGGTCTCGCCCCCGGCCAGGGCCACGACTGTGGGGTATTCGATCTGCCGGGCGAAGGTATCGGCCACGGTGCGCCGGTCGGTGGGGGCCGCGGCCAGGCCGGCCTCGGTGAGGTCGTCGCCATTGGACAGACAGGCCGGCACCAGGGCGGGGTCCACGGCGGTGGCCACCCCGGTCAGGCGCAGCGCCTGCTGCTCGGCGGCGATCACCGAGGCCATGATCTGGGGTTCCACCGAGTCCCAGAGTTCCACCACGGCCAGCCGGTGGGTTCCGGCCGAGGCCAGCCGCAGCAGTTCGGGCACCAGGTCCGCGCGCAGGGCGCAGCAGGCGCAGTCGTTGACCAGCGGGGTGTCGCCGCTGTCCAGGGTGCCCAGCCGGTCGCGGACGGTGCGGTGCGCCAAGCCATGGGCGGCGCCGGACAGGTCGTGGTGCAGGACGATGGTGCCGGGCACGGTCCGCAGGACCTCCCGCACCGCCGCCCGCCGCGCGTCGGCGCACAGACCGCCGATCAGCGCCACGGGGAGTCGCCTCATCGCGGTCAGCGCTCCTCTCGGAACTCGACATGGCGTCCGGCCACCGGGTCGTACTTACGCAGCGTCAGCCGCTCCGGGTCATTGCGGCGGTTCTTGCGGGTCACATAGGTGTAGCCGGTTCCGGCGGTGGACCTGAGCTTGATGATGGGGCGCAGTTCGTTACGGGCCATGGAGCACACCGTACACGCAATTGGTTTTCATTTTCATCTCGTCGTCGGCCGGAACACCGTGGCGGGCCCGGACGTTGCCCCCGGGTATGAAGATCAGCGAAGCGTCCAAGGCCAGCGGCGTCAGTGCCAGATCCCTGCGCTACTACGAGGACGAGGGCCTGATAGTCCCCGGCCGTTCCGGCAATGGGTACCGCGACTACTGCACCTCGACCATCGACCGGGTCCTGGTCATCCGCTCACTGCTGGAATCCGGGCTCCCGGTGCGGCTGATCAGGGAGGTCCTGCCCCACCTCACCGACGCCCCGGACGGCGAACCGGGCACGGTATGCGCGGAGTTCCTGCACGAGGTGCGTGACTACCGCGACCGGCTGGCCGCCCGTATCGCCGAGCTCAGCGCCCAGCGCTCGGCCCTCGACGCCTTCCTGCTGGAGGCCCGGCCCCCAAAGTCACCGGCCACCGCTTGACCTTGACACCGGCGTGAAGCTCATACGGTGCCGGACATGGAGATCAACGAGCAGCACCACAGCCACCGCACCGAGAACACCATGCGAGCCCTGGTCCAGCACTCCCACCACGGGCCCCGCGACCTGACCCTGACGACCGGTCACCGCCGCCCCGTCCCGGGACCCGGCGAATACCTGATCCGGGTCGGCGCCGCGGGAGTCAACTTCGCCGATGTGATGCAGACCCTCGGCACCTATGGAGGAGGACCAACGGCGCCCTATATTGCGGGCTTTGAAGCGGCCGGTGAGATCGTGGCCGTCGGCCCGGAGGTCGCAAATCCGCTCGCGGTCGGCACCCATGTCGTGGGAGCGGGCCCGGGCGCCTTCGCGCAGTACATGACGATGCCGGCGGCTGGAGTGCTGCCCGTCCCCGCCGGCTGGCAGGACGCGGAAGCCCTCGGCCTGGTCCTCAACTGGGCAACCGCACTGGCGGCATTGAGGCCACTGGGCGGGATACGGGCCGGTGAAGCGGTGCTCATCCATGCCGCGGCCGGCGGCGTGGGGCAGGCCGCCGTCCGCCTCGCGCGTCACTATGGCGCGCGGGTGATCGCCACGGCCTCCCCGGCCAAGCACGGAACCGTCAAAGCGCTGGGCGCCGATGTGGTCCTGGACAGCGCCCGGCCCGGTCTTTCCGAGGAGATCAAGCGCCTGACCGGCGGCGTTGACCTGGTCCTGGAATCCGTGGGCCAAGCCACCTTCCAGGTCAGCCTGGCGGTCACCAAACCCTTCACCGGACGCATCGTCGTCTTCGGCGCCGCTTCCGGCGACGCCGCCCTGACCACCCACGACCTGGTCTTCACCCACCAGGTCCAGGTCAAGGGCCTGCACATCGGCGCACTGGCGACCGCGGCCCCGGACCTCTACCAGTCCTTGCTCGCCGAGCTCAACACCCTGATCACCAGCGGCGTTTACCCGCCCGGCACTCCCCAGGTCCACCCCCTGGCCGAAGGCCCGGCCGTGCTCGGGGAACTCCAGTCGGGCCGCACCCATGGCAAGCACGCCCTCGACCCATGGCGCTGAGCCGCCCCCCTGTGAGCTCCGGCATGGCGGGCCGGGTTTCCGCACCTTTCACACGGCCAAGAGTGCGGAAACCGGGCCCACTTCGGAGGGCGGGCCCTCAGTTGGGGGTGGTCCAGGTCCCCCTGGACGGGTTCCAGTGAATGGTGACCTTCTGGAACCTCTGGGCCCTGCCGCCGCCCGCCTCGTCCACCTCGTCCGTCAGGGGATAGCCCACCGCATGCTCATGCCCGGCATTGTGGAACGCCTGGTAGATCTCGCCGTGCACCATATGCGCACCCGTCGGCTTCGACCATAGGATCAGCCCCCGTTCGAAGAACTGGTACCGGCCCCGCGTCCCGTCGGGTGCCAGGGCCGCGTCGGCCTCGTCCATGGTCGGAAAGCCCCAGGCCCGTTCCGCGTCCGTGGCCCAGAACTCGCCGAGGATGTCGCCATGGACCGCGAAGGCCGCATCCGGGTGCCAGATGATGATCCCGCTTTGGAACTGCTGGAAGCGGCCGCCCATCATGGAGTCGCGCTCGCCCCTGACCGGCGGGCCCAGCACACCGCCCGGGCCGCCCATGCCGTTGTACTTCGCCCCGATCGAGCCATAGGGCATCAGGTCGTCCAGCCGGTTGTAGCGGCGGGGGGAGAAGCCACGGAGCCCATTGCCCCAGGCCCGTTCCTCGGCCACATGACCGTCGTCGTACTCCTCGCGCACCACCGGCTGGGTATGGGCGTCGTCCGCCCACCGGACGAACAGCGCCACATGGTGCCAGCCGCCGGAGTCCCGCAACAGGGCGTCCCCGGGCTGCAGATCGTCCGCCGGAATGTCGGCGGTGACGTTCCACAGGTGCAGGGTGTCCAGGGACTGGCTCAGATGCCAGGCCATCGAGACAAAGCCCGAGCAGTCCGGGCGGTAGCAGCCGAACTGGTTGCGGTAGCAGCCGACATTGGCATACGGCACCTGTTCGGCGACCCATGACCAGGCGCGGTCCATCACCTCGCCGCGCCCGATCGGCCCGTCCTCGTCCGAGGCGGTCGCCGCCGGTGCGGCGGAGAGTGTGGTGGCGATGGCCGCCAGGGTCAGCGTGAGCGCCCCCATCGCACGCCGGAGCAATGGACGTCTCATGGCTGCCCCTCGTCTGGTGTGGGTGGTGAAGGTGATCCGGAACAGCTCCGGAACAGCCGTTGAAGCAGGGCGCTTTGCGGCCTGGCCTCAGGACCAGCTCTGGTACTGGCTGTCGTTGCAGGCCCAGGTGCGGAAACCCTGGGAGCTGTCGTCGATGCACCGCAGGGTGGACTGGTTCTGGAAGCGGACGGTGCCGTCGTCCCAGACCTTGACCCACCAGCTCTGCTCCGGAGCCGAGCTGCAACTGCCCACGGTGCGGAAGCCGTTGTCGGTGTCCTCGATACAGCGGCCGGTGTTGACGTTCCGCAGCTGGCGGGTGCCGTCGTTCCAGACGTGGACGGACCACTTCTGCGGGTTGCTGCCATTGCAGCTCCAGGTGCGGAACCCGTTGTCCGTATCGTCCATACAGCGGCCGGTGGCCTGGTTTCTGAAGGTCTGGACGGCGTCCTGGGCACCCGCCGGGCTCGCGGTGGCCTTGGGCGCGGGGGCGGCACCGTGGCCCAGGGCCAGGGCGCCGGGCGCCGGGCCGAGGGAAACGATGACAAGGACCCCGCCCAGCAGGAGCGTTCGCATGCCGCGCATAGTTCTGCTCCGTTCCGCTGTCTTCGGTTGGAGGAGTGCACCGACGGGTGGAAGGTAGCGGCGGCGGGGCCGGGCCGGTCATCCGGGACGATCCGGAGTGACGGGTCCCGGAGCGAAGAGCTGAGGCCGGGCTCACCGGCCCGCTCCGGCGGCAGCCCCGCACCGGTTTCGTGGCGGTATGGGTTACGGTGGGCGGGCCGTCTGACCGCCGTAACGCGACGCGGAGAACATGTCCCACCCAGCACCGCCCAGCCCCGCGCCGTCCCGCGCCCTGCCCGCGGCCCACGGCCCGCGCCCGCGCCCCGCCGTGCTGCGGGCGGCGGTTCTGGCGGTGGTGACGGCGGGCACGGCGGTGCTGCTGGCCGGGTGCGCCGATACCGGAACGCCACAGAGCGCCGGGCGCACCCCGGCCGTCTCCGGCCCGGTGCGGCTGTGGCCGGACCGCCCGCCCGCCCCGCCGCCCTCCCCGGCTCCGGGCGGGGACAACACGCCCATGCCGCTGCCCGCGCTGCCCCGGGTCCCGGCCGGGGACATCCACAAGGTGCCCGTGCTCTCCGTCGTCCGGGCCCAGCGCGACCTGGACGCCCGGCGCGGGGCACCGGCCTTCGACAAGGGCACCGAGAACCGGATCCGCGCCTGTAACGACACCCGCGAGCCCTGCCCGGTGCGGGCCGCGGAGTACCACGACCTGACCGGTGACGGGAAGGACGAGCTGATCGCGGGCGTCGAGGGCACCGGACACACCCTGGCCATCTGGGTCTACACGGTCAGGAACGGTGTGGTGCACCGGATCCTGGACGCCGCCGGGACGCCCAAGTCGGTGGAGGTGGCCGACGACAAACTGATCATGCGCGAGCCCACCGAGACGCCCGGGTACGAGATCCGCTCCGTCTACGCATGGGACGGGCAGGTCATGGTGCTGCAGTCCACCGAGTACGACTGGCACTCTCCGTCGCCCGCCGCCTCCCCGGGTCGTATGCCGTGAGCCCCCGCCGGCCGTCCCCGCCCTGGCGCCTGCCCGCCTGGACGGCGACCCTCTATTGGAAGACCGCGGTGTTCATCACCGTGATGTGCTGCCTGCTGGCCGTGGTGCTCGGTGTGCTGGTGCATGTCCTGGTGGACCGGCAGACGCAGTACCGGATGCGCGGCGCGGCCCTGGCGGAGCTGGACCGCACCGTGACCGCGTATGTGGCCGGGCAGCCCCTCGGCGCGGACGCGGCGGTGGACCCGCCGGATCTGCCCGCGCCGCTGCGGGAGTTGGCGGCCGGACGGCATGAGCGCGGGACCCAGCTCGGCGACCATCAAGGGCATCCCGTGATGTGGGCCGCCACGCCCGTGACCGGCGGCAGGGTGCTGGCGGTACAGCTGGACTACAGCCAACAGGCGGCCGGCCTGCGCGGGTTGGACGAGGCCATCATCGGCTCCGCCGGTGCCGCGATCGGCGTCACCCTGCTGATTGGACTGGCCTCGGTCTCCCGGATCACCCGCCGGCTGCACCGCACCGCCCGGGTGGCACGGCGGATCAGCACCGGCGACCTGGACGCCCGGGTCAACGACCCGCGTGCCAGGCGTCCCGGCGGCGCCCAGGACGAGGCCGCCGCCGTGGCGGCCGCCCTGGATGCGATGGCCGCCGCCCTGCAGGCCAGGCTCCACAGCGAACAGCGCTTCACCGCCGATGTGGCCCATGAGCTGCGCACGCCCCTCGCCGGACTGCACGCCGCGGCCGAACTGCTGCCGCCCGGCCGCCCCACCGAGCTGGTACGCGACCGGGTCCGCACCCTGGTCCGGCTGACCGAGGACCTGCTGGAGATCTCCCGGCTGGACGCCCAGGTGGAACGGGCCGACCTCGGCACCCACCGGCTGGGACCGCTGGCCGAGCGGGCGGTACGGGCCACCGGCACCGACACCGAAGTACGGGTGGTCCGGGACGCCGAGGTGGAAACCGACCGGCGCAGACTCGAACGCGTACTGGGCAACCTGGTCACCAACGCCCATAAGCACGGCCGCCCGCCCGTGGTGGTCACCGTGGACGCCGAGGTCATCACCGTACGGGACCATGGCGAGGGCTACCCGGCCTACCTCCTGGACCAGGGCCCGCAACGGTTCCGCAGCCAGTCGGGCGGCTCGGAGAGCGGCAGACGGACCGGTCATGGCCTGGGCCTGACCATTGCCACCGGACAGGCCCAAGTCCTGGGCGCCACCCTGCACTTCACCAACGCCCCCGACGGCGGCGCCCTGGCCGAACTCCGCCTCCCGCCCCGGCCGCCCGTCCACCGGGCCGAGGGTCCTGACCTTCCCTGACGCAACGAATTCCGGTGAGTGCCACGCGCAGTGAGCGCGCCGGGATCTCGCCAGTCCTACCCATGACTTCAAGAATCATACGGACAACTACGCCTATTGACGTTGTGCGTTCATCAATTTAAGGTCGCGGGACTCTTGGAAGAGATCAAGACCACGGAGAACAATGACGTACTCTCCCGGCGCGCGGCCGCGTCCTGCCCGTCTTTGCGCACTGCTGCTCGCAGGCGTACTCATCGCCGCGGTACCCCCCGCGGCCGCCGCGCAAGTGCCGCAACCACCCTCCGCCGCCCGTCCTTTCACCCCCGCCGCCCCCTCCGGGGAGTGCCGCACGGGCGACGGCTGGACCCTGGACAGCACCCGTATCAACAGCGACGACATCCACCACGCCTATGTCGGCAACGGCTACCTGGGACAGCGTGTACCGCCCAATGGCGCGGGCTACTACGCCGGCGGGGGCAAGACCGGCTGGCCGCTCTACACCCCGGCCTATGACGGCTCCTTTGTCTCCGGGCTCTACGCCCACAACAAGCAGACCGCTGGGGACCGGCAGGCCGCCGCCGCCCTGCCGACCTGGACCGGTCTCACCGTCGGCACCGGTGGCGAACACCCCGATACTTTCAACTCTTTGACAAAACCGGGCCGAATATCCGGATACCACCAGACCCTCTTCCTGCACTGCGGCCTCGTCCGGACCTCCCTGACCTGGACCGCCGCCGACGGCCGCAAGACCGACCTGGTCTATGAGGTGCTCGCCGACCGCGACGACCCGCACACCGGCGCCGTACGGCTGAGCATGACCCCGCGCTGGAACGGCGAAGCCACCGTCACCGATCTGCTGGACGGCCGTGGCGCCCGGCGTATCCACCAGAGCGCCGGCGGCGACCGCACCAAGGGCACCGGCCGCGACGGCCGGACCATGGATGTGGCCTTCCGCACGGACGGCACCGGCACCGACGGTGCCGTGGCCTCAACCCTGCGGCCCGGAGAGGGCGTCCACGCATCCAGCGACCAACGCGCCGGCGTTGCCAGAGACTTGAGTGCCAAACAGTCCCTCAGCTTCCCCGTTCGCAAGGGCCATGCCTACCAACTCACCAAGTACATAGGCGTGGACACCGCCCTGACCTCGCGCGCGCCACGCCAGGACGCCACCACCGCCTCACTGCGCGCCGCCCGGCGCGGCTGGGACGCCCTGCTGCGCGCCCACACCGCCGCCTGGGCCCGGCTGTGGCGATCGGACATCGAGGTGCCGGGGCAGCGCCAACTGCAGGAATGGATACGCTCCGCGCAGTACGGGCTGCTCGCCAACACCCGGGAGGGCGCCGCCAACAGCATCGCCCCGACCGGACTGACCAGTGACAACTACGCGGGCCTGGTGTTCTGGGATGCCGAGACCTGGATGTACCCGGCCCTGCTGGCCACCGCACCCCAACTCGCCAAGACCGTGGTCGAGTACCGCTACCGCACCCTCGCCGGAGCCCGCGAGAACGCCCGCAAGCTCGGCTACCCGGGGCTCTTCTACCCATGGAACAGCGGTAGCAAGGGCGATCTGGCCCAGGAGTGCCACAGTGTGGACCCGCCCCACTGCCGCACCCAGATACACCTCCAGTCGGACATCTCCCTGGCCGTCTGGCAGTACTACCTCGCCACCGGCGACACCAACTGGCTGCGGGAGCACGGCTGGCCGGTGATGAAGGGC
Source organism: Streptomyces orinoci (assembly GCF_003121295.1). Taxonomy (GTDB): domain Bacteria; phylum Actinomycetota; class Actinomycetes; order Streptomycetales; family Streptomycetaceae; genus Streptomyces; species Streptomyces orinoci. Next base: position 54,284 of record NZ_PHNC01000013.1, on the reverse strand, counting down.
ATAGCGCAGTTCTGGGCCGGAAGGGTCAGCCGCGACACCGACGGCAGCTACTCCATCAAGGACACCGCCGGCCCCGATGAGTACAGCAATGGCGTCAATGACGCGGTCTTCACCAACGCCGGAGCCGTCACCGCCCTGCGCAACGCCGCCCACGCCGCCCAACTGCTGGGCGAGCGCGCACCGGGGGAGTGGACCGCGATCGCGGACCGGATCCGCATCCCCTACGACGCCCAGCGCAAGGTCTTCCTGCAGTACGACGGCTACCGGGGCAGCAGGATCAAACAGGCCGACACGGTGCTGCTGATGTACCCCCTGGAGTGGCCGATGCCACAGGACGCCGCGGAGCACACCCTGGACTACTACGCCCAGCGCACCGACCCCGACGGCCCCGCCATGACCGACTCCGTCCACGCCATCGACGCCGCAGCCACGGGTGTACCGGGCTGCTCCGCCTACACCTATCTCCAGCGCGCCGTAAGGCCGTTCGTCCGCGGCCCCTTCGCCGAGTTCTCGGAGGCCCGCGGCACCAAGGCGGGTGCCGATGACCCGCTGTCCGGCTCGCCGGCCCAGGACTTCCTCACCGGCAAGGGCGGCTTCCTGCAGATCTTCACCAACGGTCTGACCGGCATGCGCATGCGCCAGGACCGGCTCCACCTCGACCCCACCCTGCCCCCGCAGCTCGCCCAGGGCGTCACCCTGCACGGCCTGCACTGGCAGGGCCGTACCTATGACATCGGGATCGGCCCCCGGCACACCACCGTGCGGCTCACCGGCGGCGCGCCCATGACCCTGGACACCCCGCAGGGCCAACGCGTCCTCACCAAGGCGGCCCCGGCCGTCCTCGAAACCCGCCGCCCCGACCTCACCCCCACCGGCAACCTGGCCCGCTGCACCGCCGCCACCGCCTCCTCCGAGGACCCCGGCATGTACGCGGCCGCCGCCGTGGACGGCAATCCCGCCACGGCCTGGGTCCCCGCCGGTCCCGACGGCGAACTGACCACCGACCTGGGCAGGACCGTACGCGTCACCAAGGCCGCCCCCGTCTGGAGCGGCCCCGCCCCTGTCTCATACCGGATCCAGCTCTCTCCGGACGGCCGGCACTGGCACGAGGCCCCGCACGGTGGGGCGGTGTCCGCGCGATATGTACGCGTGATGCTCCACAGCGCGAGCGCTGCCAAGTCCCGTACGGGCATTGCCGAACTGACCGTCTCCTAGCGGGGCAAACGTGCTCTCCTTCCCCTGCCTGCGGCACCCCCGGGCAGGGGACCTTCTCCTGGTGCGTGTTGGAGAACCCGTGCTCGGCGGGGTGACGGTGGCGGATGCTGCTGGTCGTGGCGTCGGGCAGGGCTGGGCCGCGGTCTTGCCGGGAGCGCTCTGATCCGCTGCCATCGGGGATGGCGAAGTCGGCGTTGTTCTGTTCACCGAGGTGCCGGGTGCGGGCTTGTCGCGCTCCGGCGGCGTCGCGCGACGGCGTTACGGAAACGCCGTAGACGAACGCCGCCCCGGCCCCGTGCGTCTCAGTTGCCCTGTGACGCAACTTCGGGATTCCTTAAGCGTTCTCAGCGCTTGCGACCGATCTGCGGTCCGGTCGAAGGCGAGGAGGCGCGGGTTGGCGGCGCTGGCGGTGGTGCGGGATCTGCGTGAGTACCGGGATCCGGTCTCGGCGGAGGAGCTGGAGCGGTTCGAGAAGGGGGCTGTCGCCATTGACCGTGTCGGGGCAAGAGCGCGACGGTGCAGCTGGACTCGGTGAGGGCGAACGGCCTGTTGGCCGCGAAGCTCCAAGGTGCCCGGCAGTTCGCGGCTGGCAGTGCCTCTCAGCGGGTGGCGACCTGCTGATCGTGCTTGATGCGGGTGAGGAAGAAGTCCCGGACGTCCTGGGCGAGCAGCTCCGGCATCTCCATCGCGGCGAAGTGGCCGCCGCGCTCGAACTCCGACCAGTGCCTGATGTCGTACAGCCGCTCGGCCAGCGGTCGCACCGACTGCGTGATGTCGTGCGCGAACACCGCCACACCCACCGGTACCGGGCACGGCTCGATCCGCCGCGGAGTCTCGCGGTGCAGCCGCGCCGAGGAAGCGGCGGTGGCGGTCAGCCAGTACAGCGAGATGTTGGTGAGCATCCGCTCGTCGCTGATTGTCGAGCCAGGGTCGGTCCACTGTGCGAAACGCTCAGCGATCCAGACCAGCTGGCCGACCGGCGAGTCGGTCAGGGCGTAGCCGAGGGTCTGCGGGGTGGTGGCCTGCAGGGCCTGGTACGGCGGGCGATTCGTCATCAGCTGCCTGACCTTGTCCAGCCGGGCTTCATCCGTCTCTGACAGTTCGATGTCGGCATCCGGGTCCGGCCGGGTCGGCAGGTAGTTGACGTGGACCCCGACGACCTGCTCGGGTGCCACCGCGCCGAGCGCCAGGGAGATGCCCGTGCCGAAGTCGCCGCCCTGCGCGCCGTAGCGCTCGTAGCCGAGGCGGCGCATCAGCTCGGCCCAGGCCCGCGCGACGCGGACGATGTCCCAGCCGCGCTGGTGAGTCGGCCCGGAGAAGCCGTAACCCGGGATGGACGGAATCACCAGGTGGAAGTCGCGCGACAGCGGCTCGATCACGTCGAGGAACTCCAGGAACGAACCGGGCCAGCCGTGGGTGAGGATCAGCGCGAGCGCGTCCGGCTTCGCAGACCGGACGTGGACGAAGTGGATGTTCTGGCCGTCGATCTCGGTGGTGAAGTGCGGAAGCTCATTGAGCTTGGCCTCATGCGCACGCCAGTCGTAGCCGGTGCGCCAGTACTCGGCAAGCTCCCTGAGCCGCGCCAGTGGGAAGCCGTAGTCCCATCCGGCGTCGGCGACCTCGTCCGGCCAGCGGGTGCGGGAGAGGCGGTCGGTCAGGTCGTCGAGGTCGGCCTGGGGTATGTCGATGCGGAACGGCTTGATCATGGTTTTCACTCCAGGGATTCGTTAGAAGTCCAAACGTTCGTAGCGCTAATGAAAGTAGACTGTTAGTGGAACTAACACAAGAGGCGGAGGATCACCCATGAGCCCGACCCCCAACCCCACCCCGGCCCGGCTGCGTACCATCCCCAGCCGCCTGCTCGCCGGGGCCGCGCTCGCCGCCGACCGGCTCGTCAGCGAGCGCCTGGCCGCCGAAGGTGCTCACAAGTGGCACTTCGCCGTGCTGGTCGCACTCGCCGAGGCCGGCGCCGCCAGCCAGGCCGAACTGAGTCGTCGCACCGGCATCTACCGCAGCGACATGGTCGCCGTCCTCAACGAGCTCGCCGACGCTGAATGCATCCGCCGCGAACCCGACCCCGCCGACCGCCGCCGCAACGTCATCACCCTCACCCCCACCGGCCGCCACCGCCTGGAGCGCCTCGATACGCTCATCACCGACGCCCAGCGCGAACTCCTAGCCCCCCTCACCCCCGACCAGCAGGACGAACTCACCCGCCTTCTCGCCGTCCTGACCGAGCACCACCACCCCCCGCACGGCGCGCAATAGCCCATCCACTCGCACCGTCCCGAGCCTTGCCCCCGTCGATGGCTCCTCGGGTCGTCCTGAACCTGGTGACCCTGGGCGCCGACCTGCGCGAGCGCGGCATCGGGCTGCACGATCGAGCAGGGCATCGACACCTCCACCATGGAGGACCGGGCGATGTTCGGGATGCTGTCCGTGCTCGCCGGGCTCCATCGCGAACTGATCGTGGCGAACACCAACGACAGGCTCGCCTCGGCGCGGGGCCGGGGCCGGGCGGGCGCCGGCCGAGGCGCACCGCGGGCCAGGCCGCGCTCGCTCAACGGCTCTATGACGAGCGGGAGAAGACTGTCCAACAGATCGCCGACATGTTCGGCGTCCCCCGGCCGACGGTGCACGGGCACCTCGACAAGACCAACCCATGACCAACTGCTCGCCCGCTGCCCGGCCTACCGGGAGCTCACCAACGCCCAGGTGCTGCGCGCTGCCGGTGGCGCCTGACAGGGGTGGCCGGCTCCATGGCCCTATCGGTCACCCCCTCGGCAGCGACGCCATCGCCTCGCGCAGTTCGACCCGAAGCCCACCTCACCACTGCACCGCGCGGTCGATCTGCGACTGGTCCAGCCTCTACTCCGTCCTCACCGGCTCCTTGTCAGGGCCGTCTTCGTCATCGCTGACACCGGCTTTCCACCCGACGACCCGGCAGGTCGGGGACGGCTCACCGTCATGCGGCATCAACGTTCACCGCCGCTGTGGGACACGCACTGAACTTGCTTTTTATCTTCCAGCCCGCCCAAGCACGTGAGCCGTGCCTTTGACCTGCACCTCTCAGCCTGCTGCTGAACCCGGGTGAGATGCTTTGGCTCATGATTGAGCCGCCTCTGATCGGCATCACGCCGGTGATTCCGCCCGTTGCCGTCTCCTGGCGGCGCATCGACACATGGCTGGCCCGGCACGCGCCCTCTCGACTCGCAGAGCTTGCTCCTCCGGCTTCACCGGATGACGTCGACCAGCTTGAAGTCGCGTTGGGCGTACGTCTGCCCGCCGATCTGCGCGCGTCGCTGCTGTGCCACGACGGGGATTCGTCCTATCTCGGCATCTTGCCGTGCGGCCCGCTGTACTCCACGGATGCAATCGCCGACGTGAGACAGAGGCGTATGGAGATCTGGGAGGGCGAGGACGATCCGGACGAGCAGGAGACCCCTTGGTGGGGAACGCAGTGGATCCCCTTCGCTGGTGGCGACGGCGATGAGCACTTCATCGACGCGGGCACGGGCTTGTGGCGTGACCATCTCGGTCGCGCACCGCATGCCGACTATGCCTGCTTCCTGGGGTGGCCGAGCCTTGGAACCTGGCTCCACGAGGTGGCCGAGGCCATGGAACACCACGATCGGACCGACTGGCTCGACTCCGTCGCCCATCCCTCCGTAGACGAGGACGGAGAGATCGACTGGTGAGTCGAGGGACGCGCTGTTGAGTCCGGTGGGTCGTACTCGCCTCGGCATGTTTGGATCGCTGTGGCATCCGGCATCGAACGACGTCTCGCACTGGGTCGCTCACCTGGGCATTCGCCGGACACTGGGGCGGCCTTCGTCTGATCATGTGCTCCGACCAAGGTGCACGTGACTACGACGAAGGCGGTGAGGGTGAGTCTGCTGGCTGGTGCTGTCCGGAGGGAAGCGTTCGCGGAGGTGTCACGCTTCCGGGGCGAGTTCTACGAGTGTCTGAGCGCCCGGCGTGACGAACTGTTCGAGCTTACGGACGCGCTGCTGTGCGTCGATGGGCCGGTGGTCTCGCCGGTGGACCTGACGCTGGTGCCCGAGCATCGTCGTGGGCACGGAGCGTTGTACGGAGCCCTCAACCACGGCCGGATCGACGTCGACAGGTTGCGGTCCGTGCTGGCCGACATGCCTTTGCCGCGCTTTGATGGTGGTCGCCTGGTGCTGGCGGTGGATGTGTCGCCGTGGCTGAGGTCGGACACCGGGATCCTGGACGTGGTCCGCCTCGGGCCCGAGGATGACGCGACCGCGGCCACCGCCGCCCAGCTGAGGGCAGGGGCCGAACGGCTCATCGAGGCGGGCCAGTGGACGCCCGGCGACCCGGCCATCACGATCGTCATGGACGCCGGCTACGACGTCACCCGTCTGGCCTGGGTGCTGCGGGATCTCCCTGTCGAGTTGGTCGGGCGGATCCGCAGCGACCGGGTGATGCGTTTGCCGAAACCACGGAGGATGCACGGCGTCAACGGTCGGCCGCCCAAGCACGGGCCGGAGTTCCGCTTCGCCAAGCCCGAGACTTGGCCCGAACCGGCGATCATCACGACCACCGACACGGTGAACTAGGGAAAGGCCGAAGCCCAGGCGTGGGACCGGGTCCACCCGAGACTGGCCCACCGTTCGGCCTGGCTGGATGTGGTCCTCGAAGACCGGCGCCGCCCCGGCGGACGTGGACCTGTGGTGGCAGGTGTTCCTCAGGAGATTCGATCTGGAGCACACGTTCCGTTTCGGGAAGCAGACGCTCGGCTGGACCACCCCGAAGCTTCGTGCTCCCGAGGCGGCGGACCGCTGGACCTGGCTCCTGGTCGTCGCCCACACCCAACTTCGTCTCGCCCGGCCGCTGGCCACCGATCTGCGCCGGCCCTGGGAGAAGCCGGCCAAGCCCGACAGCCTCACCCCGGCCCGGGTCCGCCGCGGGTTCAGGAACATCCGCGCGCACCTGCTCTGCCCGGCCCGTGCTCCTCAACCGACCGGCACCGGGCCCGGACGCCCCCTCGGCTCGAAGAACCGGCGACCCGCCACCCGCTACGACGTCGGCAAAACCGTCAAACGCCCCGAGACCCTCAAAGCCATAGGCAAACCTGGCAGATCTTGGTAGATAAAGAACAAGCTGAACGTCACGCACAGAGGCGTGGGAGGAGCCCAATCGGGCTTGCCCACACGCACTTGGCCCGCGTTGCAGCCCATTGCCCCGGCCGACGGTGGTGTTCGTCCGCCGCCGGCCGGGGCGAGGATGCGGGAGACCGTTCAGATGCGGTCCGCGGCGATCAGCAGATAGTGGAAGCTGCCCTCGCGGTAGGCGGTCAGGAAGGGCTCCTCGATGCCGGTGGCGACCGAGGAGCGGGCGCGCAGTTCCCAGTACGGGATGGTGGGGGCCGTCAGGTCCACGACGTTGATGGGCACCAGGCCGTTGGCCGCCATGGCCTTGAAGTAGGCACTGCGCGGATGGATGTTGCAGGTGTAGTGCTCGTCGATGCGGCTGACGGCCTTGGAGCGGCCGCCGGTGACATCGTTGTAGCAGCCGGTGATGACGACATAGCGGCCACCATGGGCCAGCAGCCGGGAGTATTCGGCGAAGAGCTCGAACAGGTCCACATACATGGTGGATTCGTTGTTCCAGATGCCCTGCAGGGCGCCGGTGGGCAGGCCGGTGTCCAGCATATTGCGGAAGTGGTAGCGCACCTTGTCGTCCACACCCCGCTTGCGGGCCTGGGCGTTGGCGAACTCCACCTGGGACTCGGAGATGGACACGCCGTCCACCTGGCAGCCGAAGCGGGCGTTGGCCATGATGCTGGTGCCGCCCCGGCCGCAGCCGGCGTCCAGCAGGCGGTGTCCGGGTTCGATGGGGCCGAGGTGGTCCAGGAGGACATCGGCCTGGGCGGATTCCAGGCGGTGCAGCTCCTCGATGATGCGCGCCTCGCGGGTTTCCTCCGGGCCTTCCAGGACCGAGGGGTCGTAGTCGCCGATCCCGTAATGGTGGTGGTAGAGGCCGTCCACATCGCCGAGGCGCAGATTGACGGGGTCCTTCTCGCTGTTCCAGTAGTCGGCGACCGCCTTCTGGTAGGCGGTGCGCAGGACCTGGGCGGGGGCATCCGGAGTGATGGTCATGGTGGGTGCTCCTTACGACATGCCGGTGCTTCCAGGGCGTTGAGGGTGTGCGGAGGGGACGCTCGGCGCGGTGGGCGGCTGGTGGGCGGCCGGCAGGGGGCCGCCGGCGGAATACGGACCGGCTCAGGCGTCGGCGGTACGGGCGATCTCGACGTTCTCCAGGACGCCGAGCGCGTCGGGGACCAGCACGGCCGCCGAGTAGTAGGTGCTGACCAGGTAGGAGATGACGGCCTGGTCGTTGATGCCCATAAAACGTACATTGAGGCCCGGCTGGTACTCGTCCGGGATGCCGGTCTGCCGCAGCCCGACCACACCCTCGATGTCCTCACCGGTGCGCATCGCCAGGATCGAGGTGGTGCCTTCCGCGGAGACCGGCAGCTTGCCCAGCGGGAAGATGGGCACCCCGCGCCAGGCGGGGAGGCGGTGTCCGTTGACATCCGCGTCACCGAAGTACAGGCCGCGCTTGTTGCACTCCCGGCCGAAGGCGGCGATCGCCTTGGGATGGGCGAAGAACGCCCTGGTCTGGCGGCGCATGCTCAGCAGCTCATCGAAGTCGTCAGGGGTGGGCGGGCCGGTGAGGGTGGAGATGCGCTGGCCGTGGTCGGCGTTGTGCAACAGCCCGAACTCCCGGTTGTTGACCAGCTCGTACTCCTGGCGCTCGCGCAGCGCCTCGATGGTCAGCCGCAGCTGCTGCTCCACCTGGTCCATGGGGTCGTTGTAGAGGTCGGCGACCCGGGTGTGCACCCGCAGTACGGTCTGCGCCACGCTCAACTCGTACTCACGCGGCTGGAGTTCGTAATCGACGAAGGTGCCCGGGAGGACGGGCTCGCCGCTGTGGCCGGAGGCCAGGGCGATATCGGCCTCACCGCGCTTGTTCCGGGGAAGCTCCCCCTCGGCCTCGCGGCGCCGGACATGCTCCCGCAGCCGCTCGCTCCGCCCGGCCACCTCCTGGTAAGCCGACCGGGACAGCAGCAGCACCGTGCACGCCGTCACCGCCCGCGCGGTGAACTCCCAGTCGCCGGGCTCCTCGGACACCGCCTGGCCGCCGAAGAACCCGCCGTCGGCCAGCACTCCCAGCCGCGACTCGCCCCCGTACTTCCCGGTGCCGACCTTCTCGACCTTGCCATGGGCGATCAGCACGACCTGGTCCGCCGGCTGGCCGGCCTGCGCGAGCAACTGGCCCGGCCCGTACTCCCGCTGCTCCATCCGCTCGGCCAGCGACCGCAGCACCTCCGGGTCCTCGAACCCGCGCAGGAGGGGCAGTTCGCCCAGCTCCGCCGGTACCACCCTGACCGCGGCCCCCTCCTGGACAAAGGTCACCCGTCCGTCGCCGACCGTATAGGACAGACGCCGGTTGACCCGGTAGGTACCGCCCTTGACCTCCACCCAGGGCAGCATCCGCAGCAGCCAGCGGGAGCTGATGCCCTGCATCTGGGGAACGGTCTTGGTGGTGGTCGCCAGATTACGGGCGGCCGCCACACCGAGGCTCAACTGCTCCCGGCCCGCGTTTCCCTCGTCCTGCCCCGGCTGTTCCGGCGTTGTTGCAGTCGTCATTACGGTTCCCTTCCGGAGGATTCGGGGATCGTATGTCGGCGCGGTGCTCCCATGGGGGGCCGGGCTGCCGCGGGAGCCGCGGGCCCCAAGTCAACCAGTGCCCAACGATGTTGGGCGAGGGCGGCCAAATGTACGCCGTGATTTCAGGACACCGGCCGCGGAGTCCGGATGGCGTGCTCAGAGGGTCCGGCCGTCATCCGTGTAGGGGATGCCATGGCCGCCGAGGACGGCTGGAATCCGACGAACCGGCCTCAGTGCCCGGCATGTTGGGAGAATGGCGATCCCGCACGTCAGGGCCCGGACGAGGGGTGTACGACCTTGTGCCGGTTCCTGGGCGCGTGCTATCCCTTCGGCGAGGACTGAGCCAAGTCGAGCCCCCTTGGACGGAGTTGCGGATGAAGGCGCCAATCCCCGGCACGACCGATGAACCGACGGGTCCCGTTGGCTCGTCCCCGTCCCTCTCCCGGCTGTTGTCCGGGCCGACCGGGCTGGGAACGAAATCCCTGCGCTTCACTCCGGCCATGGAACCGGAGCCCGTACCGGTCCCTGCACCTGACGCCCAGTCACCACCGCTCGCGGCCCTCCCCGAGCCGGGGCCCCGGCCGGCCTCGCAGCGGATCGAGGGGCTCTACTGCCCGCCCGCGGTACGCGACGACCGTGCGCTGGCGGACGAGATCAATGACCGGCTCGTCCAGTGGGCCGAGCAGGAAGTGGGCCTCTACCCGGACACCGATCTCCGGGAGGCCCTGGTCGGATTCGACGCGGGGCGGTCGGTGGTCCTCTGCCACCCGGACGCCCCCGGAATCGACCATCTGATGGCCGCCGCCCGGCTGCTGATCGGCGAGAACGCCGTGGACGACTACTTCTGCGAAGCGGAGTACGGCGGCAGTGCGGACCGGCGCGGCGCGGTACTGATCGTCGCCCAGTCGGCGATCGACCCCGCCCACAACACCCCGCGCTATGAGGCGGACTGGCGGGCCGGGATCGAGGCCCATCCCGCCCTGCGCTCCATGCGGTCGGCCATGGACTACTTCTACGCCCTGGCAACTCCGGCCCAGGCGCACCGCTTCCGGCACGACATCGCCAACCTCTACCTCGGATACAACGCCGAGGGCGACTGCATCAGCCGGCAGCGCACCCCGGCCGTCTGGGAGTACCTGGTCCAGCGGCAGTTCAACAGCTTCCGCCCCTGCCTGACCCTCACCGACTCCATCGGCGGCTATGAACTGCCCGCCCAGCTCTTCGCGGACCCCGGCGTACAGCGGGCCGTCGCCCTGTCCTCCAATGCCTCGACCATCTGCAATGACCTCTACTCGCTGCGCAAGGAGCAGGCCAGCGGCCGCTTCCACTACAGCCTGCCCACGGTGATCGCCGCCGAGGAGGAGTGCTCCATCGAGGAGGCCTTCCAGAAGGCGGTCGAGGTGCACAACGAGATCGTCCACCGCTTCGAGGAACAGGCCGCCGCCCTGTCCGTCACCAATCCGCTCACCGCCCGCTTTGTGACCGGTCTGCACAACTGGATGACCGGCAACCATGAATGGCACGCCGGCAATGTGGGCACCCGCTACGCGACCTCGCCCTGACGGCTGCCGCGCGCCGCCTCCCGCCATGGGGGCACGGCCCGGACCATGGCGGTGTGGACGACAACCGGATTCCCGGCGGCGCCGAACCGGTGGACGCGCTGGAGGTGGCGCCGACGCCCCGGACGGCCGTGGCCTGGCTGCCGCCGCAGGAGCTCTGGCCCGCGATCCAGGAGATCCGCTGGGAGCACGATCCGCAGGTGCGGCGGTGGCCGCCGCATGTGAACCTGCTGTTCGGCTTTGTCCCGGAGGAGGAGTTCACACGGGCCGTACCGCTGCTCTCCGCCGCGGCGGCGGAGAGCGCGGCATTCGCCGTACGGCTGGCCGGTGTGCGCTATTTCCGGCATCGGCACTACGCCACGATCTGGCTCGACCCGGCCGCGGCGGGCCCGGCCCCATGGGCCCGGCTCCACCGGGCACTGGCCCTGCGCTTCCCGCTCTGCGGCGGGCGCTTCACCCCGCATCTGTCGCTGGGCCGCACCCAGGCCCCCCGTCCACTGGCCGCGGAGTGCGCGGCCCGGCTGGGCGCGCGGCCGGCGGTGGTGGAGGAACTGGTGGTGCTCGCCCGGCGGGGAGACGGGCCCATGCGGGCCAGGGTGGCGGTCGGGCTGGGGACGGGGGAGGTCCGGTGGGCGGGGGAGGGGTAACACCCGGGCACCGGGCCCGCGTTAGCCTCGGTCGTATGGATCTCGAGCTGAAGCAACGGCGTGCCATGGTGACCGCGAGCAGCAAGGGGATCGGGGCGGCGATCGCCCGGCGGCTGGTGGACGAGGGGTGTGCGGTGCTGGTCCATGGCCGTGACCGGGAGCGGGCCGGGGAAGTGGCCCGGGAGCTGCGGGAGGCCGGGGGCACGGTGGAGGTGGTGCTGGGGGATGTGACGGACGAGGCGGCCGCGGAGCGGGTCGCCGGTCAAGCCCGGGACTGGGGGGCCGACATCCTGGTGAACAACGCCGGCCCCTTCGCCGAGAACACCTGGGAGACCGCGGAGCCTTCGGCCTGGCTCGCGGCCATGAGCGGCAATGTGCTGCCCGGGGTCCGCATGATCCGGGCAGTGCTGCCGGGCATGCGCGAGCGCGGCTGGGGACGGGTGGTCAATGTGGGAAGCCGGGCGGCGACCACCCCCCTGCCCCATATGGTGGAGTACTCGGCGGCCAAGGCCGCCGTCGTCAATATGACCACCTCGCTGGCCCGGCATCTGGCCGGCACCGGCATCACCGTCAACTCGGTGAGCCCCGGCGTGATCGCCACCGAGGGAATGCGGGCGATGTTCCGGCAGGAGGCGGCGGACGAGGGCCGGTCCACCCGGTGGTCGGATCTGGAGCCGCGGCTGGTGAACGAGTACGCGCCCAACCCGGCCGGCCGGCTGGGCACCGCCGAGGACATCGCGGCCGCGGTGGCCTTTCTGGCCAGCCCGCTGGCCGGCTATATCAACGGCATCGACCTTCGGGTGGACGGCGGCATCGCCCAAGTGCCCTGAGGATCCGGTCAGTCCGCAGGCACCAGGCGCCGGGCGGTGCGGATCATCTCGGCGACAAAGGCGTGCACCGCCGGGGTCTCGGCCGGTTCCGCGGTGGCAACACAGACGGTGCGGGTGACCGCGGGCCGGCAGGGGATCAGCCGGACGCCCGGGTGCGCCTGGGGTATCGCCATGCGCGGCACCAGCGCGGCGGTGACGCCCGCCGCCACCAGCCGTAGCTGGGTGCTGTAGTCGGCCACCCGGTAGCGGACCCGTACCTCCGCACCCGAGTGCCGGCGCAGCAGTTGCACCAGGGCCCGGTGGGCGTCGCTGCCCTCCGGGCAGCAGGCCCACACCAGGTCGTCCAGGCCGCTCAGCGGGACCTCACCGAGCCGGGCCAGCGGATGGGCCTCATGCACGGCGAGCATCGCGGGCTCATGGACCAGGGCCTGGGTGCGGATGGCCGGCGGGATGGCGGCCGGGGCGTGGGTCCAGCTCTCCATCACCACCGCGTCCAGCCGCCCGGCCCGCAACCCCGGCAGCAGCTCGGCGGTTTCGCCGTCGAGCACTTCCGGAACCAGCCGGGGATAACGGCTCGTCAGGGCCAGCAGGGTTTCCGGGAGCAGGGCGCGCAGCGCGGAGGCGACGGCCCCCACCCGCAGCGGGCCCGCCACCAGCCCGCTGATCGCCGCCAGGTCCGTGCCCGCCTGGGCGGCCACTGTGTCCATCCGCTGGGCGGAGGCGGCCAGTACCCGTCCGGCATGGGTGAGTCTGATGCCCCGGCCGTCCCGCTCCACCAGCTTGCAGCCCGACTCCCGCTCCAGCCTGCGCAGATGCTGCGATACGGCGGAGGCCGTCACATGCAGGGTCTCGGCTGCCGCGTGGACCGAGCCATGCCGGGCGACGGCCGCGAACACCCTGAGCCTCTCCCACGACAACATGTAGCCAGGCTACTGAGTTCAGCGAAGAAACAATAAGTAGTGCTGTGGGTTGAGTGCGGGAAGGCTGCGGTGTGTGAATGCCGCCTCCCAGACCTCCGCCCCCGTCCTGGCCGCGGACGCCCGGAAACGGGCCGACCGGACCACCGCCACCGCCCTGATCATCGGCGGTGCCGCCTGCCTGTCCGCCTCCGCGGTGTTCGTCAAGCTCGCCGACGTCAACGCGGGCACGGCAGCCTTTCTGCGCTGCGCCATCGCCCTGGTGCCGCTCATCCCGATGCTTGTCCATGAGACCCGCCGCCATGGCGGCATGTCCCGCTCCCTCAACCGGTACGCGGTGACCGCCGGTGTCTTCCTGGGCGCCGACTATGTGATGTGGACACTGAGCATCCTGGACATCGGCGCGGCCGTCGCCACCGTCCTGATCAACGTCCAGGTCATTGTCTTCCCGCTGCTGGCAAGGGTGTTGGACGGCACCGCCGTCCCCCGCCGCTTTCTGTGGTCCTGCCCGCTGATGCTGGCCGGCATCGCGCTGGCCGGCGGGGTCCTCAACTCCGGCGCCCACCACGGGCATCCGGTGCGCGGCACGGTACTGGGCATCGGCGCGGGCAGCGCCTACGCCGTATACCTCTATCTCACCCGGCGCTGCGGCCGCAGCTCACCGTGTCATGTGGTCAGCCCGGTCTGTGTCTCCACGGCCGCGGCCGCCGTCGCCTCGGGTGTCATCAGCCTGCTGACCACCGGACTGCCACTGGCCATCCCGGCCGCCTCCTGGGGCTGGATCGTCGCCCTGGCGCTGCTCGGCCAGGTCGCCGCCTGGCTGCTGATCAGCAAGGGCGGCCCGATGCTGCCGCCCAACACCTCGGCGGCGCTGCTGCTGCTCCAGCCCGTGATGGCGATCGGGTTCGCCCTGGTCATCCTCCATGAGACGCCCACCTACGCCCAGTTGAGCGGTTGCGCCCTGGTCATCTGCGCCGTGTGGATCAACAATCGCTCACCAAGGGCCGTCCGCGCCTGACGTCCGTCCGGCCCCGGGCAAGGACGGAAAGGGACCCAACGGCCGCCCGCGGCAAGGCCGCAGAAAGCTCGCAACAAGCCCGCAGAGAGGAAGCAGAGAGGAAGCAGATGAACCAACCGCCGCCCGACGACCACGGCCTCATCGCCCCGGTCAGCCTGCCCCGCACTGGACAGGCCCCCGGAGAGGTCAGCGGACCCGAGGAGTACGACGGCTTCTTCCGCATCCACCACGGTGAGATCTCCGACACCGCCTGGGCCGCCCAGACCCTCGCGGTGACCCGCAAGGTCGCCGACGACCTGCCCGGCACCAGCCTCGACGAGGCCGAACGCGCCGACCTGCTGGACGGCATGAACCTGCTGCTCCAGCACGCCCTGACGCTCACCACCGATCATTGACCAACTCCCACCGCGCCCAAGCCGGTTCCCTCGCGCCCCCGCCCGGGCACCGCGCCGGCGGCACCTGTCCGAGCCGGCCACCCACCAACCGACTCACCAGGAGCGACTCATGGCCCTGTCCGCCGACCAGGAAACCGCCATACGCAGGTGGAAGCTGGGACACCATGTGTTCCACCTCCATCTGACCGTGATGAACACCCACCTCATCGCCCTGCGCACCGCCCTGGAGCAGGAGAACTGGCCCGCCTGCCGGCGGCTGCTGGACATCCTCACCCGGCTCTACCGCGCCTCCACGGCCTCCATGCGCTATGCCTCGGACTTCCCCAAGGAGACCTATACGGGCCTGCTGCGCCCGGCAATGGAACCCCCCTGGGTCAGCCCGGGATTCTCGGGCAAGTTCAACACCGACCATGAGCGGATGCTCGGCCTGCTGAAGTCCGTCCGCGGGCCCCTGAAGCAGGCCGCCCGCGACGGCTCGGCCCCCGCCGAGGTATGCCAGGCCGCCCGGCGGCTATGGCAGGAACAGTCGCGCAACCGCGCCCACCACAAGCTCATCTGCGAGAAATTCGTCCCCGGCGGAACCTCCCTGCTCCAGCAGCACTTCGACACCACCCGCGGCTGAACGCCCCGCACCCTAGGAGACTTTGGTGTCCTTCACCATCGTGGAAACCTGGTATCTGACCGACGAGGCCGCCCAGCAGGCCACCCGCACCATGCAGATCATCGATGACGCCCTGGGCGAGAACGCCCATCACCACCCGGGATGGAGCGGACACGCCACCTTCCTCCAGGACCACCGCGACCCCCGCATCGTCACCTGGGTCTACCCCTGGCGCAGTGCCGAGGACCACGCCGACCTGCTGACCACCGAAGAGCCCATCGTCCGGCCGCTGATAGCCGCCTACTGCACCCGCCCCCGGGAGATCCGCTACGCCGTGGAACTGCCCGTGGAGGTCGAGCATGACCACCACTGAGCCGGCCGTCTCCGCCGTGGGGGACTGGACCCCGGAGCAACTGGAAGAGTACGGGCGGCTGTTGCTGACCCGGCTGCGTGAACACTTCGAGACCCTGCGCTCCCAGCCCGTCACCACCGACCGGCCGGCCAAGGAGATCCGCGAACTCTTCGACGAACCGCTGCCCGAGCAGCCCCAGGACTTCACCGAGATCCTCGACCGGACCTGGGACGAGGTGCGCCCCCACCTGACCCTGTGGAACCACCCGCGATTTCACGCCTACTTCGCCAACAGCTCCAGCGGCCCGGCGATCCTCGCCGAGGCGGCCACCGCCGCGCTGAATGTCAATGTGATGCTCTGGGACGCGGCCCCGGCGGCCGCCGCCGTGGAAAGCACCGTGCTGCGCTGGCTCTGCGAGATGCTGGCCTACCCCGGTGACGGGGACGCGGTGCTGGTGGACGGCGCCTCCCTGGCCACCTTGTATGCGCTGGCCGCGGCCCGGGAGCGCCTCGGCGGCTTCGATGTCCGCCGCACCGGCATGGCGGGCGGCCCCACCCTGCGCGTCTACGCCTCCGACCAGACCCACAGCAGCCTGGACAAGGCCGCCATCACCCTGGGCATCGGGCTGGACCATGTGGTCCGTATCCCCACGGGCCGCGAAGGTGCCCTGGACCCCGTCGAGTTGGCGGCCCGGGTCCGCCAGGACCTCCGCGCCGGCCACCGGCCGCTGGCCGTGGTCGCCAATGTGGGCACCACCTCCACCGGCGGCATCGACCCGGTACCGGCCATCGCCGAGATCTGTGACCGGCATGCCCTCTGGCTCCATGTGGACGCGGCCTATGGCGGCTTCTGGCGCCTGGCCGACCGGATCCGGCCGCATCTGCCGGACCTCTCCCTCGCCGACTCCCTGGTGGCCAACCCGCACAAGGTGCTGCTGTGCCCCATGGAGGCCAGCGCCCTGCTGACCCGGCACCGGGACGCGCTGACCAACACCTTCCGGCTGGTGCCCGAGTATCTGACCACCCGGCACGAGGACGGCAGCGTGGATTTCATGAACTACTCGCTGCAGCTGGGGCGTCAGTTCCGCGCCCTCAAACTGTGGTGGCTGATCAAGTCCTTCGGCGTCCGGGGGATCGCCGGCCGGCTCGACGCGGCGGCCGGGCTCGCCGGCCGGCTGCGGGCCGCCGCCGGGAACACCCCGCACTGGCAGATCACCAACCCCCGTACGCCCTTCCCCCTGGTCTGCCTGCGCTACGCCCCGGAGGGCCTGAGCCCCCAGGAGACCGACGACCTCAACCGGCGCATCCACCACAGAGTCAACGCCGGACGCCGGTCCTATGTCTCCCACACGGTGGTGGACGCCGGCTATGTCATCCGCGTCTCCATCGGCAATATCCACACCCTGGCCGAGGACGTGGACGCCCTGTGGGCGGAGCTCACCGCGGCCGCGGCCGAGGAGGGGAAGTCCCTATGACGGCCACCGCGCATCCCGCCGGCCCGGACACCTTCGCCGGCCGCCTCGCCGCCTTCTCCGCCGTAGGCCGCTGGTCGGCGGTCAATGACGACCTGCCCTGGACCCCGGCGCCCCGGTCCATGCCCTGCCTCTGGCGCTATGCCGATCTGCGCCCCTTTGTGCTGGAGGCCGCCGAGTTCGTCAAGGGCGACGCCGCAGCGCTGCGCGTGATCACCCACCTCAATCCGGGGCACCGCTCCTATGAGGCCGCCTGCGGCCACCTCTACTCCGGCCTCCAGGCGCTCAAGCCGCATGAGGCCATGACCTGCCACCGGCACGCGGCCTCGGCCATCCGCTTTGTCCATGAGGGCCGGGGCGGCTGGACCGCTGTGGACGGCGACCGCATATCCGTCGGCGCGGGCGATGTGGTGATCACTCCCGGCCGCCGGTGGCACGAGCACGGCAATGACGCCGACGACGGACTGGTCATCTGGCAGGACCTCACCAACGACCCCCTGGTGAACACCCTGGGCGCCACCTTCTTTGAACTCCACCCCCAGGGAACCCATTTGACCTCCACCCCACGCCGCGACACCCTCGCCTCCTGGGGCGGCCTCCTGCTGCCCGACACCCGCCGCGGGCACCAGGCGTCACCGCTGTACGCCTACCCCTGGGAGAAGTGCCGGGAAGCCCTGGATGCCGCCGCCCGGGCCGGGCACCACGACCCCTATGACGGGGTGGTCCTGGAATACGCCAACCCGGCCACCGGCGGCCCGGTAACCCCCACCACCGGCTGCCGGCTGCAACTCCTCCAGGGCGGCGAGCGGACGACGGCCCACCGGCACACCGGCTCCGTGGTCTATGTCGCGGCCCAGGGCCGCGGCACCACCGTCATCGACGGCACCGGCTTCGAGTGGTCGGCGGGGGACACCTTCTGTGTCCCCTCCTGGGCAGCGCACTCCCACGCCAACCGCAGCTCCACCCAGCAGGCGGTGCTGTTCTCGGCCGATGAGTTCCCCCTGCTGAGGGCCCTCGGCCTGTACGCCGAGGAAGCCGTCGAGGACGCGGCGAACTGACCGGCCGGGCCCGGGGCGGGCATGCCCCGGGCCCGCGACCCGAAATGCGAGAGGAAAGCCCTGCCATGCCCCGCATCCTGATGATCCTGTCCGCCGCCACCCAACTGCCGCTCACCGACGGAAGTTGCCGGACGACCGGCTTCTGGCCCGAGGAAGTCATCGAACCGCTGAAGGAGTTCGCCGCCGCCGGGGCACATATCACCCTTGCGACTCCGGGCGGACGGCCCGCCGTACCGGATCCCGCCGGGTTCACCCCGGAAGGGGCCGCCCTGCCCCCGGACCGCTGCGACACCCTGCGCCGCGAAGTCGCCGCCCTGCAAGGGCTGCTGGCCCAGCCGGTTCCCCTGCACGCCATCAAGGGCCCGGTCCAGGACGCGGTCTTCATCCCCGGTGGATACGCGCCGATGGCCGACCTGTGGTCCGACCCGCACTGCGGCCGCGTCCTGGAGGAGACCCAGCGCGCCGGCCGTCCCATCGCCGCCGTCTGCCACGGTCCGGCCGCCCTGCTCTCCTGCCGGACGCCCGCCGGTGACTGGCCGTTCACCGGCTACCGGATGACCTCCTTCACCGACCAGGAGGAGAAGGACGTGGGCCTGCTGGACACCCTGCCCTGGACCGCCCAGCAGGCCCTGACCGCCCGGGGCGCCGACTTCCGGCCGGGCCCGGGGCCCTGGCGGGAACACCTGGTCCAGGACCGCGGCCTGCTCACCGGCCAGAACCCCGCCTCGGCCCGCCCGCTGGCCGCCCGCCTCCTGGCCGTGCTCACCGGAACGCAAGGCCGGGCGAATGCCGCACCCACCATCTGACCCGGACCTTATCCGGGCCAAACGGTAGTTTTCGGGGCGCACTTGAGGTCCCGCGCGCCGTGTGACCCCTGGGATGCTGCGATCTGCCGTCCCCTCCCGGGGAGTTCTCCGCCGATCCCCCGCGGAAGGCGCCACCGGACTTGGCACGATGCGGATCGACCGGTTCGGTTCCCATGGGGAAAGGGCGTACTTTGAAGCGTACTTGGCGCAGGGCTTGGGGCTGTATGGCCGTCGCGGCGGCTCTGGCGGCAGGGCCCGCGGTGTACCCCGCCGCGGCTCAACCGGGTCACCCCGGGGGCGGATCCGGCTCCACGCTGGTCTGCGCGGGCAGCGCCGCCATCCGTTTCTCCCCGGGACTGTCGTTGCGGACCAGGCACTCCAAGCTCCATGGCACCGCGCACTACACCTGCGCGGGGGCCGATCCCGCGGTCAAGTGGGCCAAGTCCGTGATCAAGGGTGCGGGGGAGGCCGGCTGCCGGTCTCTGGCCACCACCGCGGTGGAGATGATCACCTGGAACTCCGGCGAGCACAGCACGGTGCTCTACAAGCCACAGCCCCTGGTCCCGGTGGCGGGCGGCGAGGTGCTGTCCCTGGTGGAGGGCACCGTGATCAAGGGCAAGTACCAGGGGCACACGGTGAGTTCCCCCGGGGCGCAGCTCACGCTCAACGCGCTGGACTGCGCCACCGAGAAGGGGGTCGAGATGATCGACGGCCCCTCGACACTGGTGATCCTTTAGCCGACGGGCGCCGGGACCGGCCTATCGAGGTGCCGCCTCGGGCAGCGCCGCGTCCTCGGGACTGGCCATGTCCAGGAGCAGCATCGCGTCATGGTCCGGTGTACCGGGCGGCGCCTGGTAGGTGACCAGGCGCTGGCCGTCCGTGTGGAAGATCGCCATCACCTCGAAGTCGAGACGCATCGAGCCGACCTCCGGGTGCTGGAAGTGCTTCTGGCCGCCACCACGCGCCCGTACGTCGTACCGTTCCCACAGCCGGGCGAACTCCGGGCTCTTCACCACCAGTTCGCCGACAAGCTGCGCCAGCTCCGGCATATCCGGGTCGGCACCGGCGATGGCCCGCAGATGGGCGGCGCTGTGTGCCGCCAGCTGCTCCCAGTCGCGGTAGAGCTTGCGGCCCATGGGGTGCAGGAACATATAGCGGGTGGCATTGCGGCGCTCCTCCGGCCAGTCCGTGATGCCGGGGAACAGGCGCAGGCCGGGCCGATTGGTGGCCAGCAGGTCATTGGTGCGGCTGACCACATACGCCGGTGCCGGGCGCAGCGTCTCCAGCAGCAGGCGCACCGAATCCCGCACCGTACGCGACGGTCCGGCGCAGGGCGCCGGTACATGGCCCGCGGCGAGCGCCACCAGCTCGTGCAGCCGCTTGAGTTCATCGGGGGAGAGCCGCAGCACCTCGCCGAGCGCGTTGACCACGGCCGGTGAGGGCCGGGTCTCGCGGCCGCGTTCCAGCCGTGCGTAGTAATCGACGCTGACCCCGGCCAGGGTGGCCAGCTCCTCGCGGCGCAGCCCCGGAGTGCGGCGGATGCCCGTTCCGGCGGGCAGGCCCACATCCTCCGGGCGGACCTGCTGGCGCCGGGCCCGGAGAAAGCGGCCCAGTTCCGTACCTTCGCTCATCCGGCCATTGTCACAAAGGGCCGGGAGCGCAGGGAGGCCGTACCGGGTCCAGGAACGCTGCTCCCCGGCGCGGCCCGGTCTGCCGGGCAACGCCCGCGCCGAGCAGGCTGCACTCCGTAACCGATGGGACCGGCAACGGCAAGGAGCGGAGCACAATGAGCCTGACGCGATCCGGGACGCGTGGGGAAGCCGAGGACAGGGCGGAGAGCCGGGGTACGCAGGAGCGCCGGGGCTCCGCCGCCGCGGCGCTGGCCGCCGCCGTCCTCGGCTTCTTTGTGATCACGGTTGATGTCTCGGGGGTGACCATCGCGCTGCCCGCCGTGGGCAAGGAACTCGGCGGCTCGATGTCCGGGCTGCAATGGGTCGCCGACAGCTACACCTTGATGTTCGCGGCGCTGATGCTCTCCGCCGGTTCGCTTTCCGACGCGGTGGGCGCCCGGCGCGCCTACGGCTGGGGACTGGGCGTGTTCACCCTCGCCTCGCTGGCCTGCGGGGCGGCGCCGACGCTGGAGGCGCTGACGGCGGCGCGGGTGGTGCAGGGGAGTGCGGCAGCGGTGATGATGCCCGCCTCGCTGGCGCTGATCCGCCAGGCCTTCCCCGAACCGGCGGCGCGGGCGCGCGGCATCGCCCTATGGACGGTCGGCGGCGCGGTGGCCATCGCGGTGGGCCCTCTCCTGGGCGGGCTGCTCACCACGGAATGGACCTGGCGCGCCGTCTTCTGCCTCAACGCACCGGCCGGAGCCGCCGGTCTGCTGCTTCTGCTGCGGGCGGCGCGCTCCCCGCGCCACCGTGCCGGGTTCGACCTGCCGGGGCAGCTGACGGCCGTACTGGCGCTGGCCGCGCTGACCTTCGCGGTGATCGAGGGCGGACACCGCGGGCTCACCGGCACCGTGTCGGTCATGGCCGCGGTCGCCGTGCTGTCGGGGGCCGGTTTTGTGGCCGTCGAATCACGGCGGCGGGCGCCGATGCTGCCCCTGGCACTGTTCCGCAACCGGGGCGTCACCGTGCCGGTCATCGCGGGCTTCGCCCTCAACGCCGCCTTCTACGGCGTGGTGTTCGTACTGAGCCTCTGCTTCCAGGGGCAGCGCGGACAGTCCGCGCTCTCGGCCGGGAAGATGTTTGTGCCCATGGCCTTGGTCACCGCTGTCTTCAACTACCTTTCGCCCAGGGCGGTTTCCCGCTTCGGTGCCCGGACGGTGGTCGTCCTGGGCCTGCTGACCTCCGCGCTGGGCTGTGGCGGACTGCTGGCCGTCGGCACCGCGACGCCCGCCTGGGCGACCGCCCTGCTGATGATCCCGCTGGGCATCGGCGGCTCCCTGGCCGTGCCGGCGCTGACCTCCCTGATGCTGGAAAGCGTCCCGGCCGAGCGGGCCGGCACGGCGGCGGCACTGCTCAACACCAGCCGCCAGACGGGCGGAGCGCTGAGCATCGCCGTCTTCGGCGCGCTGCTGGCGGGGGACTTCGCGTCCGGGATGCGGGAGAGTCTGCTGCTGGCCGGCGGCCTGCTCGCGGCCATGGCGCTGGCCGCGGCCGCACTGCTGCCGCGGCGGTGAGAAAGCGTAATTCCCTGGTCCGATCGCCGCGTTGAGGCCAGAATTCCTGCCGGAGCCAGAGACCGCGAAAGCAGGAGAATCAAGGGAGGCGAGCGTGCTCATCAGGGCCGCGCGGACAGATGAAGCCGGAATGCTGAGCGAACTGGCGCTTCGCTCCAAGGCGTACTGGGGCTATGACGAGGCGTTCATCGCCGCCTGCCGAGATGAACTGACCCTCTCGGCAGATGAAGTCGAAGCAACCGCGGTGGCCGAGCAGGACGGCCGGATCCAGGGCTTTGTCACCGTGCAGGGGAGCCCGCCGTCGGGAATCCTGAGCATGCTCTTTGTGGAACCGCACGCCATTGGCAAGGGCGTTGGCCGGCGCCTGTTCGAGCACGCCACCACCACCGCCGCGGACCACGGTTTCACCCGCCTCACCATTGACGCGGACCCCCATGCCGAGCCCTTCTACCGGGCCATGGGGGCCACGCTCATCGGCAGCACCCCCTCGGGTTCGATACCCGGGCGAACCCTGCCCCTGATGGCGATCACCCTCCCATGATCAGGACCTCGGTGGGGCGGGGTACGGTTACGCCGTCCCCGCCCCCGGACGGTTCCGGTGCCGCACCCGTGGTGCTGCGGACAGCTGCGCCAGGCCGAAAAAATGTTGGACCGGGTCCAGTGTTTCGCCGGTTCGCTGCGGTGCCCTGCCCCGGCGGCAAGCTGTATGCCTGCCTGAAGTCCTCCGGCCGTATGGGCTGGCTCGAGGGGCCGGACGGCAGGCGCTGGTACACCGTCCGGGACGCCGAGAAGTTCGCCGGTGCCATCGCCGATGCGGGGTTCATGGTGGACCGGGTGGACCCGGGGTTCCACGCCGAGGCGTGGGCCACCCGCAAAGGCTGAAATCTGTAGCGGTTGTTGGGCGGTGGGTGAGATCGGGGGGTGTGGAGTGTGAGCCCGCCCATGAGACCCACGTCACTTACGAGCCTCTTTCGTGATAACCGAACGCGTGGAATGGCGAATTGGCGGAAGTGGTGTGCCCTCTGCATGGGGTTCTTTCGTAGGTCACACCCTTTGCCAGGGGGTTTTTGCGTCGCTAAGACTGGTCGGGTCGCAGGGCGCCGTCGGATCGAGACGCGGCGCTTCTTTCGCGCCGATGAGGGCCGCTGCGGCAGATTCCCCCCACTGGAAGGTTCAGCTCACTTATGCGTTCTGGCTATACCCACCTGACCAAGGCCCACAAGTTCGCCGCCGCCGGTATTGCCACCGCTGGTGCCGCCGCTCTCGCCCTGGGCGTGGCGGGCACCGCTTCGGCCGCCGAGTCCTCCTCGGTCAAGCCGGTCGCGTGGAATGCGCAGACCTTCTCCGGTGCGGGCCAGGCCGAGCTGACCCAGCTGTCGGACACCGCCGCCGCCCAGGCCAAGGCCCAGGCCGCCACGGTCAAGGCCACCGCCGCCAAGAAGCAGGCCGACGCCAAGGCCGCCGAGAAGGCCAAGGCCGCCGAGAAGGCGCACGCCGCCAAGGCCGCCGCCGGCCGCTCCGAGGCCCGCAAGCCCATCGCCGCCGCCCCGGCTGCCCCGGCCGCTCCGGCCCCCAAGGCGTACGCGGACAACCTGGACGGCTGGATCAGCCAGGCGCTGGACATCATGCACGCCAAGGGCATCCCCGGCTCCTACGACGGCATCAAGCGCAACATCATGCGTGAGTCGAGCGGCAACCCCCAGTCGATCAACGACTGGGACGTCAACGCCCAGGCCGGTATCCCGTCCAAGGGTCTGCTGCAGATCATCGACCCCACCTTCAAGGCCTTCCACGTGGACGGCACGTCCTGGAACATCTGGGACCCGGTGGCCAACATCGTGGCGTCCTGCAACTACGCGGCCAAGACCTATGGCTCCATGGACAACGTCAACTCCGCTTACTAAAGAAGCGCTCCCTCAGGGCGGCGGCCCCGGTACCCAGCCGGAGCCGCCGCCCTACGCATGACCATGCATGTGCAAAGCCGCCCTGGGCACCCGTGGGAACGTCCGCCAGGGCATGGGGCCCCGGCCAAGAAGCAGCTGGGAGGCATCAGGGCATGGCCGTTCAGTGCTCCGACCAGCCGGGCACCATACGTACCTCCGTTCCCGCCAGACTGGACCGGCTGCCCTGGTCGCGCTGGCACTGGACGGTGGTCCTGGGGCTGGGCACCGTGTGGATCCTGGACGGTCTGGAAGTGACCGTGGTGGGCAATATCGCTTCCCGGCTGTCCCACCCCGGCAGCGGTCTGCACATCAGCAGCGCCCAGGTCACCGGGACCGCCGCCGCGCTCTATGTGGCGGGCGCCTGCGTGGGTGCGCTGTTCTTCGGCTGGCTGACCGACCGTTTCGGCCGTAAGCGACTCTTTCTGCTCACTCTGGCGCTCTATCTGACCGCCACCGCCCTGACCGGTCTGTCCTTCCAGCCCTGGTGGTTCTTCCTGTTCCGCTTTCTGACCGGGTGCGGCATCGGCGGTGAGTACGCGGCCATCAACTCCGCCATCGACGAACTGATCCCGGCCGACTACCGGGGCCGCGTCGATCTGATCGTCAACGGCAGCTTCTGGATCGGCGCCGTGGGCGGCTCACTGCTCTCCGTCGCCATGCTGAACACCTCCCTGCTCCCCGCCGATGTGGGATGGCGGCTGACCTTCGGTCTGGGTGTGCTGCTGGGGCTGGTGATCCTGCTGGTACGGCGCAATGTGCCCGAGTCGCCGCGCTGGCTGTTCATCCATGGCCGGGGCGAGGAGGCGGAGCAACTGGTGGCCTCCATCGAGCGGAAGGTGGCCGCACAGACCGGCCAACAGCCGGCGCCGGTGGACCATCCCATCACCATCCACCAGCGGCGCAGCATCGGCTTTGTGACCATCGCCCGCACGGTCTTCCGGTCCTATCCGCGCCGGGCCGCACTGGGGCTGGCCCTCTTCGTCGGGCAGGCCTTCCTCTACAACGCCATCACCTTCGGCTACGGCGCCATCCTCAATCACTTCTTCTCGGTGCCCTCGGGGCATACCGGCTACTACTTCGCCGTGATCGCCTTCGGCAACTTCCTGGGCCCGCTGCTGCTGGGCCGTCTCTTCGACACCCTCGGCCGCCGGGTGATGATCAGCGGCACCTATCTGCTCAGCGGCCTGCTGCTGTTCGCCACCGCCTGGCTGTTCGGCCGTGGCTCGCTCAACGCCACCACTCTCACCGGCTGTTGGTGTGTGGTGCTGTTCTTCGCCTCGGCCGGGGCGAGCAGTGCGTATCTGACGGTGAGCGAGGTCTTTCCCATGGAGACCAGGGCGCTGGCGATCGCCTTCTTCTACGCCGTGGGCACGGCCGTGGGCGGCATCAGCGGGCCGCTGCTGTTCTCCCGGCTGACCGGCTCCGGGGTGGTGGCCGACACGGTGCTCGCCTTCGCGATCGGTGCCGCGCTGATGACGGCCGCGGGAGTGGTCGCCGCGCTGCTGGCGGTGCCGGCCGAGCGCCGCTCGCTGGAGGACGTGGCGCGGCCGCTGACCGCGGAGGGGACGGGTTAGGCGGCGCGGCGGCCTGGGCGCGTACCGGAGAAGCCGGTGGTGCGGCCCGGCCGCGGCGGGCGGCACCGGGTATCTCAGCCCAGAGTGTCGGCGAAGGAGATGGGCTCGGCCCGGGTCCGGTGATGATCGAAGATAAGGATCTCATTGCGGCCACGGCGCAGCCAGGGCGCGGGACAGTAGAGCCGGTGCTGTGGGCCGATCTCCCAATAACGCCCCAGGTTATGGCCGTTGACCCAGACAACTCCCTTGCTCCACCCCGACATATCCAGATAGGTGTCGCCGGTCCGCTTCAAGGTGAGATCGCAGCGGAAGAAGAGTCCGGGCCGGCCCGGGTCGGTGATGCGATGACGCAGCGAGCGCACATATCGCTCGTCCATGGGCAGCAGAAACACCTCCCAGCCGGTCAGCGGGCCGGACGGCGCTCCGGTGCCGGTCAGCCGGACCGATTCCAGAATGCCCTTGCGATCGACCATCGCATGGCCGTAGTTGGTGCGTCCCATGCCTTCGACAAAGATGTCCAGCCGTGCGTCCTCCGCGGCCGCCGGGGTACGCAGGGGGAGGGGCCGGTCGTTATTGGTGACCCGGAGCCGCTCGGCCAGTGCGGGCGGAATGTTCTGGCGGGAAAATCCGCCCTGATAGGCGCCGTTGACGAAGACGGTGGCGTAGTCGTGCACCCAGGCGATGTCCAGGGTTCCGCCGGTGAAACCGGAGAGGGTTTTGCGGTAGAGGATGAATCCCGAGTTCTGGCCGTAGGTTTCCATGGGCCGCGGCTCCACCGTACGGTCGCCGGGCAGCGGCGCGGGCAGGTTGTCCCATACCGAGGCGAAGGGCCTTGGCAGCAGGGCGCGGTGGCCGGCCCGGGCGAGGGTGGGGACGGGGGCCGGGACCTTGGGCGGGGGCGAGGGCAGATAGCGCGCTATCAGGTCGCGGTAGGCGGTGTAGCGGGCCGTGGCCACGCCCTGTTCGGTGATGGGGGCGCAGTAGTCATAGCTGGTGATGTCGGCCTGGTAATCGCCCGACTGATCATTGGCGTTGGCACCGGCGAAGAAACCGAAGTTGGTTCCGCCATGGATCATATAGAGGTTGAATGACAGGCCGCCCTCCATAAACGCACGCAGGGTGGCGGAGAGATCGGTGTCCTGTCCCTGGAATCCTGGCTCTCCCCAGTGAGTGAGCCAGCCGGGATAGACTTCACCGGCCAGCACCGGTGCAGCCGGGAACGCGGTGCGCGCGGCGGCGATTGCGCCGGCGTCGCCGCCGCTGAGACCGATGGCGCCGCCGGGCACATTGGTGTGGTTGATCTCCACCTGCCATAGGCCGTCCTGGGTGTAGAACGGGCCCGGTACCCCGCCGTCGATCCACAGTTGGCGCAGTTCTTCCAGATAGGCGTGGTCCTTGCCGTAGGAGCCGTACTCGTTCTCGATCTGGACCATCAGTACGGGGCCGCCATGGGCGGCCATCAATGGCCTGATCCGGGGCACCAGTTGCCGGTAGTAGCGGGTGACGGCGGCCATATAGCGCGGATCGGCGGCCGAGCCCACCCGCAGCCGGATGTCCGGATGACGCAGCAGATACGGCGGGATGCCGCCCAGGTCCCATTCGGCGCATACATAGGGACCCGGGCGCAGTAACACCCACATGCCTTCGGCCTGGCAGAGCCGGATGAAGCGCGCTATGTCGCGGCGGTCGGTGCGGAAGTCGAAGACGCCCGGCCGCTCTTCGATGTGGTTCCACATGATGTACAGGGCGATGGTGTTGATGCCCATGGCCTTGGCCATCCGGATCCGGTGCCGCCAGTACTGGACCGGGATACGTGCCGGGTGCAGCTCCCCGCTGCGGATCTGGAAGGGCTTGCCGTCCAGCAGAAAGGCGCTGCCGTCCGCGGCGAATCCGAACCGGTGCCGCCCCGCGGGGCGGGAGCGTCCGTCCCCCTCGGGCATGGCGAAGGCCGGGTCCCCGGTGGCGAGTACGGCCGCCGCCGGGGTCAGCGCACTGAGGGTCAGAAAGCGGCGCCTGTCCATGCGACTCTCCTTGGAGGGCGAGGGAGCGTGGTCACCGGGCACAAGGGCGGGCGGGGCGGCTGGTGCCCATGCGCATCCTTGGGCGGATACCTACGGAAGTCAACATGCCCTACCGTTCAGGTCTGTTGGGGGGTGATGGCTTTCGGGCAGCGGGTGCCGCGCCTGCCCGGGCGCGGCACCGATCGGGCCGTCAACGCCCTATGCCGGGCGGGGGATATAGGCCAGGCCATGTGCCAGGGAGCCGCCGGTCCCGGACAGGTCCAGCCGGGCCAGGCCCTGGAGCGTCTCCAGGTCCACGATCTCCACGGTGGACGAGGTGGCACAGGACACATAGGCGAGCCGGCCGTCGGGGGAGGCGGTGATGGTCAGCGGGAAGAGCCCCACCTCCAGCTCGCCCAGCCGCTGGTGGGTGCCGGCGTCGAACACGGTGAGGCGGCCCGGCGCATGGCGCCCCAGCCGGGACTCCGGGTCGGGCTCCATGCGCACTTCTCCCGCCAGCAGCTTGCCCGTTGACGTCAGATGCACCGGGAAGACGATGCTGCCGGTGGGCAGGATCCCGGTCACCGACGCCGTCCTGGCGTCGATGACCCGGATGCCCGTGGCCGGCCGCTGTCCGGCGGTGGCGGCGAAGGAGGCGTAGGGCGCGGCGACGAAGACCCGGGCACCGTCGGCGGAGACGGCCAGCCCCTCGCTGCCCGGCACCTCCGCCTTCGCGGTGAGGACTCCCCGTTCGAGATCGACGACCGAGACAAACGGAGCCTCCTTGTTGGTGGCGTAACCCCGCCTCCCCGCCGCATCGATGGCGAACCAGTGCGGGCCGGGCGCGTCGGTGTCGATCCTGCCCAGGGGCCGCCGGGTCGCGGTGTCGATCACCACCACACCGCCCGGCCGGCCGGCCGAGCCCTCCACACTGACGTACAGCCGGCCGCGGGCGGTGTCCAGGGCCAGCCCGTGCGGACCGTGTTCCGGGGCGAGGTCGATGACCTCGACGATGCGGCGGGTGTCGGGGTCCACAACGGTCAGCTGGGTGCGCCGGCCGCTGTTGGCGTGGTAGTAGCCCGAGTGGTACGTCGAGGTGCACCACAGCAGCCGCTGGGTGGGGTCGAAGCACAACTCATGGGGCTCGGCCAGGACTTGGACGCTCCCGAGGTGCCGGTCGGAGGCGGCGTCGAAGAACGAGACCGTCGCGCCCTTCTGCGCGACGACGGCCAGCACATCGCCTTCCCGGCCGGCGCGGGGGGACTGCTGCATGGAGGGCTCCTTGCACTTGGGCGGATGGGACATCGGGTGCACGCGGTTTCGCGGACCACTCCACTCTCGCCGGGAGGGGACCCCGCCAACAATGCAAAGATTGGCAGCAAGTTATTGCGTCAGCCGCAAAAATGCAGTTCAGGAGGGTGGAGTGGATCTCAACCTGCTCAGGGCCCTGGACGCCCTGCTCCAGGAGAACAGCGTGACCCGCGCCGCCGAGCGGCTTGGCACCTCACCCGCGGCGGCCAGCCGTATGCTGGCCCGGCTCCGCCGCGCGGTCGGCGATCCGCTGCTGGTCCGTGCGGGCCAGGGCATGGTCCCGACCCCCCGCGCCCAGGAACTCCGGGAGGAGGTGGGCGCGTTGCTGCGCGGTTGCGACAACCTCCTGCGGCCCGGGGCCGGTTTCGACGCCGCCCGGCTCCACCGCACCTTTACCGTGCAGGCCACCGATCTGCTGGTGTCGGGCCTGGCCGGGACCCTGAGCGACCGGATCCACGCGGAGGCCCCGCGGGTGGACGTGGTCTTCCTGCCGGAGGCGCTGGAGGGCGGCCCCGCGCTGCGGCAGGGCTGGGTGGACGTCGAACTGGGCGTCCTGGGACATCTGGACCCGGAGATCCTTACCCGGCCGCTTACGCGGAAGACGCTGGTCGGGGTCGCGCGCAGCGGTCACCCCCTCTTCGACGGGCCCATCGACGCCCGCCGGTTCGCCGCGGCCGACCACATCGGCATATCCCGGCTGGGCAAGCGCTTCGGGCCCATTGACGACGCGCTCGCGGAGCTGGGGCTGCGGCGCCGGGTCGCGGTGGTGGTGCCCAGCCACACCGGAGCGATGATTCTCGCCCGCAATACGGACCTGGTCGCCCTCGCCCTGGCCGACTGGCTCCCCGGCACCATCTCCGCGCTGGGGCTGCGTACCTTCCCCCTGCCGCTGGAGGTGGCACCGCTGGACTTCGGGATGGCCTGGCACCCCCGTAACGCGAGCGATCCGGGGCATGGGTGGTTCCGGGACCACCTGGCGGCCGCGGTCCTCGATCCGCCGGGGGCCGGGTAGCCGTTCCGCGTCGCTGACGGGGCGTCCGGGGTACGCGGCGTCAGCGCCTCCGCTCCGGGGCCAAGGGGACGCCCATGGCCCCGCTCAGCGCGGCGCCAGCCCCATGCGGCCGCCTCCCAGGTCGTACAGCACATCGACCTTGGCGAAGGCGGGCAGCCCGGCCAGGATCAGCGGATGCGGCTGCCGCCCATAGCTCAGCAGCGGGGTGTCCAGGGCGTTCAGCGGCTGGTCCAGGGCGTCCCTCGGTGGCATCCGGTAGGTCCAGCTCCAGTGGGCGCCGGGCACCGACAGGGTGAGCCGGCGGCCGAAGGTGTTGACGATGTCCCCCTCGACCAGCTGCCCTGCCGCGGGTCCGGGGAGCCGGGGAGCCTGGAGGGACAGGGTCGGGGTGCCGGTGTCGAAGACCATCGGAGCGCACTGCGTGTCCAGCACCGAAGTCACGGACAGACAGCCCGTTATGGGGGTGGGATCCCAGACGGTGAACGCGGTCGGGGAGGCACCCGGGGCCGGCGCCCTGGTGACCGACTGCCGCAGGCTCACCATGCTGAACCGGTCAAGGCTCTTCCGGTCGGGATTGAGCAGCAGTCGGGGACGGCGCTGGTCGAAGTGGACCACAAAGGAGCCATTGTGGGTCGGAGCCTGGAGGGGATTGGCGCAGCAGCCCCGGACGCCCTGGTCGCGTTCGGCCAGGCCGATGCCCAGGATGCCGTCGAAGACACCACCGAACTCCTCGGGCGCCTTGCCGTGCGCCGCCTCGCAGTCGGGCACCTCGGCGGTGCAGCCGAGCGAGTCCACCAGCAACAGCGTCTCCTCCCAGGTGCCGGCACCGGCCAGCCCCACCTTGGCCTGGGCCTCCCGCCCGCTGACCCGCAGCCCGCTGAGAAAGCTGATGCTGCCGCCGGCACCGGTGGGGGTTGCATTGCCCCTGCCCACCGCCGAGGCCAGCACCCTCAGCCCGGTGGAGCCGGTGTCCACCAGCACATTGAGCTGCTGCGACCCCACCCGGACGGCGGCCTGCAGCCGGGGCTCGCCCAGCTTGCCGCCCACGCTCCCGGCCGGGAGATAGGTCAGGGGGACGGTCATCGCCGCCGCCGCACCGGAGCTGCGCTCCGTCCCGCCCGTACCCAAGCCGCCGCAGCCGCCCGCCGGCAGCGCCGCCAGCAGCGCCAGCACGGCCGCCCGCCGCCAGGGACGGCGGCGCACCGGCAGGCGGGGGAGCGGCATGGGGCACACGGGAGGGCTCCGGATCGACGGCGGACGCACTGGTGCCGCCAGAATGGGGCGCCCGCGTCCGGAGCGCCCGCCGGCCACCGCCATCCGGGTCCCGCCACCGGGTCCGCGCCCCGCTTGGCCCAGCCCCGCCCGCGCCGGCGCCCGGCAGGCGCTAGGAAGGGAGCGACCGTAACCCGCGGCGGGAGGAGTGACCGGGCATGAGGGTCGTGGTGGACCTCAACCGCTGCCAGGGCTACGCCCAGTGCGCCTTCCTGGCGCCCCGGGTCTTCGAACTGCATGGCGAGGAGGCCCTGCTCTACACCCCGGCCGTCCCCAACGACCAGCGTGAGCGGGTGCTGCAGGCGGTGGCCGCCTGCCCGGTCCAGGCCATCACGGCGGGCGAACAGGCGGGTGCCGGTGAGCTTTGACCTCAAGGACGGCCGGATCGTCATCGTCGGCGCCTCGCTGGCCGGGCTGCGCGCCGCCGAAACCCTGCGCGAAAAGGGCTTCACCGGCTCCCTCACCCTGGTCGGCGAGGAGCCCGAACTGCCCTACGACCGGCCGCCGTTGTCCAAGGCGGTGCTCCTGGGACGGGCCGGTGCCGAGGACTGCGGACTGCCGGGCCGCCGCTCCCTGGACGCCCACTGGCGGCTCGGCGTCCGCGCCACCGGGCTGGACCCCGAGGCCCGGCGCCTGCTGCTCGCCGACGGCGAGCAACTGCCCTACGACCGGCTGCTGATCGCCACCGGCACCCGCGCCCGGCCCTGGCCCAACCCCGAAGAGGCGGCGCTGGACGGCGTGTTGACGCTGCGCACCAGCCAGGACGCCGCACGGCTGGCCCGGTTGCTGGACGCCCGGCCCCACCGGGTGCTGGTGGTCGGCGCCGGGTTCACCGGCTCGGAGATCGCCTCCGCCTGCCGGGAGCGCGGACTGGACGTCACGGTTGTCGAACGCGGCCGGGCACCGCTGATCGGCGCCCTGGGCGGCACCGTCGGTGCCTGGGCCATCCGGCTCCAGCGCGCCCACGGGGTGGACCTGCGCTGCGGGGTCACGGTCACCGCCCTGCTGGGCCGGAACGGCCGTCTCAGTGGAGCCGAGCTCTCCGACGGCAGCCGGATCGACGCCGAGGTGGCCGTGGTCTGCCTGGGCGCGGTCCGCAACACCGAATGGCTGGCCGACTCCGGCCTGGCCGCCGGACCCCGGGGCGTGGCCTGTGACGCGGGCTGCCGGGTCTTCACCATGTACGGCATCGTCACCGACGATGTCTTCGTGGCCGGGGACGTGGCCCGCTTCCCGCACCCGCTCTTCGAATACCAGCTGATCGCCCTGGAGCACTGGGGCAATGCCATCGCCCAGGCCGAGGTGGCCGCCCACAATATGGTCAGCCCCGGGCCGCGGCGGCGGCCCCACCTGGCGGTGCCCTCCTTCTGGTCCAGCCAGTTCGGCCTCAACATCAAGTCGGTCGGCGTGCCCACCTTCTCCGACCAGGTGATCCTGGCCCAGGGCAGTCCCGGGGAACGCCGCCTGGTGGCCGTCTACGGCTACCGCGGCCGCATCACCGCCGCGGTCACCGTAGACCGCGCCAAATGGCTGGAGCACTACCGGCACTTGATCGAGACCGCCGCTCCCTTCCCGCCCGGCCCCGGCGCCGCCGACCACCTCGCCGGCCAGGAGCCCGTCCCCTCCGACGTCCCCGACCCCCGGGTGCTCTCCCACGGCCCCACCGTCGCCCTCACCGGCCACCTGCCCGACTGGCGGCTGACCCTGCTCCGGCCGGCCGGCTGACCCGTACCGCCCCAGGAGGCCGCCGATGTCCACCGACACCCTCTTCCGGCGCATCACCGACTACGCCAACCGTCCCGACCCCTACCCGCTCTACGCCGAGCTCCGGGAGCACGGAGTGGCACGCCAGGAGGACGGCGCCTTTCTGGTGGGCACCTATGACGAGATCACCGCGCTGCTGCACGACCCCCGGGTCAGCTCCGACGTTCGTAACCGCGACGACGCGGAGGAGCTGCTGGCCGGAGAGGACCCGGCGGCACCCCGATCCTTCATCGCCCTGGACGACCCCGAGCACGACCGGCTCCGGCGGCTGGCCATGCGGCGGTTCGGCCCGCCCCACACCCCCGGCCGGATCGACGCGCTGCGCCAGGACATCACCGCCATCGCCGAGGACCTCGCCCGGGGGCTGGGGGAGAAGCAGCACATCGACATCGTGGACGACTTCGCCTTCCCGCTGCCGGTCGCCGTCATCTGCCGACTGCTGGGCGTGCCGGGCGAAGACGTGCCCCAGGTCCATGAGTGGGCGGACGCCGTGGTGGCCGGGCTGGACTTCAGCCCCGAGGAGGAACCCGCCGAACGCCGGCGTACGGCACTCCAGGCCCGCCAGGCCATGGGCGTCTACCTGGGCGAACTGGCCCGGACCCGGCGCGAGAGGCCCACCGGCGACCTGCTCTCCCAACTGGCCAACGAGGACGGGCCGGACGGCCGGCTGACCGACGGTGAACTGATGAGCACCGCCACCCTGCTGCTGATCGCCGGCCATGAGACCACCGTCAACCTGATCACCAATGGGGTGCTCACCCTGGGCCGCCATCCCGAGGCGCTGCAACGCCTGTGCGACGACCCGGAGTTGATGCCCCGTGCGGTGGAGGAGCTGCTGCGCTTCGAACCGCCCGTGCAGTTCCTGCCCCAGCGCACCCCGCTGGCCGATATCGAGGTGGCCGGGGTCACCGTGCCCAAGGGCGCGCCCCTGATCCTGGTGCTGGCCTCCGGCAACCGCGACCCGCTGCGCTTCCCCGAGCCCGACCGCTTCCGGCCCGACCGGGAGGACAACCAGCACCTGGGCTTCGGCAGCGGCGTCCACAGCTGCTTCGGCGCCCCGCTCGCCCGGCTGGAAACCCAGATCGCGCTCACCGTCCTGCTGCGCCGGCTGGGCTCCTGGCGGCTGCTCGCCGACCCGCCCGAGTACCGGCGCAGCCCGGTGCTGCGCGGGCCGCGCCATCTGCCGGTGGAGCGGGGCGGGGGCGTCTCCTGACAACCCCCTAACCGTTCAAACGTTCTATTTATGTCGTACGGTAGGAGCATGGTGCTCCAGCTCCAGGGCTCGCTCTTCGATCTGGCGGACGACATAGGACTGCGTCGGCCGCTGGCCGAGGCGCGCCGTACCACGCTGGCCCACGGGGCCTGGATCGATGTGCTGCCCGGCTGGCTGGCCGGCTCGGACCTGCTGTTCGAGACGCTGGCGCAAACGGTGCCCTGGCGAGCCGAGCGCCGGCATATGTACGACAACGAGGTCCGGGTCCCCCGGCTGCTCGCCCACTACGGCGAGGACGACGAGCTCCCGCACCCCGTGCTGGCCGAGGCCCGCTCGGCCTTGAGCGACCACTACGCCGCCGAGCTGGGCGAACCCTTCCGCACCCTGGGCCTGTGCTTCTACCGCGACGGCCGGGACAGCGTGGCCTGGCACGGCGACCGCATCGGCCGGGGCGAGAAGGAGAACACCATGGTCGCCATCCTCTCCATCGGCGCGCCCCGCCCGCTGATGCTCCGCCCGCGCGGCGGCGGGCCCAGCATCCGCCGGCCGGTCGGACACGGCGATCTGCTGGTCATGGGCGGCACCTGCCAGCGCACCTGGGACCACTGTGTGCCCAAGACCGGCAAACCGGTGGGGCCCAGGATCAGCATCCAGTTCCGCCCGCGCGGAGTCGGATGAGGAGCGGCGGTCAGTAGCCGCCGAGCAGGCCGCGCAGCCGGCGCAGGGCCTCCGGCCCGGCGTCACTGTGCCAGCGGGCCGGGTTCGCCGGGCGCCGTCCCCACAGCAGCAGCACCCGGGCGGCCGCGTCGCTCTCCACGGTGGCCGGGCCCTCCGCGGGGGCGAAGGTGATGCCGGTGCCGCCGCCGGCCTCCGCGGTCACCAGGATGTCCTCGGTGCCGGGGGTGCGCAGCCGGCCCTCGACGCGTTCCCCGGGCCGCAGGCCCAGCCCGTCCAGGCCCCGGCGCAGCAGCGGCCGGCCCACATCGGTCACGCTGTGCCGGGTCATCCAGGGCTCGCCCAGCGACCGCAGGGCCGTTTGGTCGTCGCCGGTGAGGTCCCAGCGGTGCAGCACCAGTTCCTCGCGCAGATGCTCCGCGAAGAAGGGGACGGTGACCGTACGGCCGGTCCAGCGCACCTCGGTCTCCGGCGCCAGCTCCCGTTCCGCCGTGGCGGAGACCTCGGCGAGCTCCGCACAGCGCCTGGCGAAGACCGGCCACAACTCGGAGTCGGACAGGGCCCGGTAGGGCAGCTCCCGGTCGAACCCCCGGGTCTCCACCGGCTCGCCCGCCAGATGCGCCCGGAGCACCCGGGCCAGTTCCTCGGCGTTGCCCGTCTGATGGATCACCACATCGCGTACCGTCCACGCCTCGCACCAGGTCCCGTCGGAGGGGCGCCGGGCCCGCGCGGCATGGACGAAGGGAGCCAATTCCGGAAACCGGTCGTACACCGCCGTTGCGAACATGAGGAATGGTTATCCCCCGGCCCGTCCGCTCCAACGCCCACACCGCCAACCGGAGGGCGGGCGGACCGCCCTGCCCGGCGGCACCTTTCGTTATGACGCATCGCCAACCCCCAAGCGCGGGGGTTTTGTTCCGTTCTCCGGAAAGCGGCCCGGCTCTGGCCGGTTTCCGACGGCGTGCGAAGATTCCTCACCCGGTCCGGAGGGACCGTAGGAAGAAGAGGAGTTTTCCTTGAGACGAACGACAGTCAAATCGGCGGTGGGCGTGGTGCTGTCCATCGCCACGGCGGCCGTGGTGGTGCCCGCCACCGCGGCGAATGCGGCCGCCCGGCCCGCCGGCGTGGACCAGGCGACGGCCGCGTCCTTCGCCCGGGCCACCGATGTGCTGCTGGCCAAGCGCACGGCGGCGCTGCTGGACGGCACCGCGGCCAAGCGCGTGGTGCCCTCCGGTGACCGGACGGTGCACCTGTCGGCCGGCGTCACCCGGAGCGAGAAGAGCGCGCTGGCCACGCTGCAGGCGCGCAAGAAGCGGCTCGCCGCGCTGGGTGAGGCGTACACCTCCGGCGACACCCGGGTCGCCGTGGACCAGGTCCGGGTCAAGGGCAAGAAGGCCACGGTCCGGGTCACCGAGAGCACCACGCTGGCCTACAAGAAGATCCACGGTGACGAGCCCTCCGGCACCGGCTTCAAGGCCCGCCACGAGGTGAGCTTCACCGCCACCGGCCACGGCAAGTGGGAGCTGACCGGGATCAAGTCCGCCGACAACGGCGCGGTGGCGGTCAACGCCCCGGCGCCGCCCAAGGCGCCGGCCCGGGAGGGCATAGGCCCGACCCCCGCCGCCAAGCCCTCCGACACCTCCTGGGGTGCCCCCTCCATACCCAAGCGGCGGACCGGCCTCAACTACTCGGCCATGGCCGCCTACGCGGAGAAGTACTGGCGGAACTACAACCCCGCCTACCGGCAGTTCAACGAGGAAGGCGGTGACTGCACCAACTTCATCAGCCAGGCCCTCAAGGCCGGTGGCTGGAAGCCGGAAACCGGCCCGGCCGCGGACTACCGCAAGTGGTGGTACAGCTCCTCCAGCCAGTCCCACTCCTGGGTCGGGGCCAATGAATGGTCCTGGTACGCGCAGAACTCCAAGCGGGTCACCCACCTGCCGAATGTGTTCCAGCTGGAGGTCGGCGACATCCTGCAGATGGACTTCGACGGTGACGGGTCCAAGGACCACTCCATGATCACCACCTATAAGAGCAGGTGGGGCGTTCCCTACCTGACCTACCACTCCACCAACACCTACCGGAAGTCGCTGCTCAGCATCCTGGCCTCGTACCCGGACGCGGACTACTACGCCTACCGCACCTGAGCGATCCCGCCCCGTCCCGCCTCTCCGGGGCGGGGCCCCCGCCAACTCGCCAAGGCCCGCACGGCAGTCGGGCCCGCGCGGAACCTGGCTGCGGACGCCCTGACCTGCCCTGTGATACTTGAGCCGGAATATGTGCTTTGGTGCCAGGGGGTACGAAGTTGTCGAAGAGGACCGTGCGAGGTGCGGCTGCTCTGGCCACCGTGGCCGCGTTGATGGCCGGCCTGCCGGGCTGCGACGGCAAGGACGAGGGACGGAAGGCCGCCGCCCCGTCCACCGCCGCGCCCGCCGGGAAGCCCACCGCCACGGCCGGTCCTTCGCCCACGGCGACCTGGGACGGCAAGGTCCGGGTGCTGGGCGATGGTTCGATGTCCGACACCGGGCCGCAGCCCCACCAGCCCAAGCCGGAAAAGCTCAAACCCGGACAGAAGCCTCCGCAGTTTGTGGTGTTCTCCTGGGACGGCGCCCTGGAGGGCGACGACCACCTCTTCTCGCACTTCCGCGAGGTGGCCAAGGAGAACAACGCCAGGATGACGTTCTTCCTCACCGGCACCTATCTGCTGCCCAGGTCCAAGGCGAAGATGTACCGGCCGCCGCAGCACAAACCGGGTGAGTCGGCGATCTCCTATGCCACCGACCAGCACATCAGGGACACCCTGGAACAGGTCCGCGCCGCCTGGCTGGACGGCGATGAGATAGGCACGCACTTCAACGGCCACTTCTGCGGACGCAAGGGCGGCGGCGACTGGAGCCCGGCCGAGTGGACCAGCGAGATAAAGCAGGCCTATTCCTTTGTGGAGCACTGGAAGACCAACACCGGCTACCAGGACCTGCCGCCGCTGCCCTTCGACTACACCAAGGAACTGGCCGGCGGCCGGGCGCCCTGCCTGGAGGGCCAGAAGAACCTGCTGACCGCGGCGAAGTCCTTCGGCTGGCGCTATGACGCCAGTTCCCCCGGCGACTTCCAGCTCTGGCCCTCGAAAATCAAGGGAATCTGGAACTTCCCGCTGCAGCTGCTGCCTTACCCGCAGAGCGAGAAGCAGGTCCTGTCCATGGACTTCAACTTCCTCTACAACCAGTCCGGTGACAACACCAAGGGCGATCCCGCGAAGTACGCGCAGTGGCGGAAACTCACCCGGGACGGATATCTCAACGGCTTTGAACGTGTCTACAACGGCAGCCGGGCACCGCTGTTCATAGGCAACCACTTCGAGGACTGGAACGGCGGCATCTATATGAAGGCCGTCGAGGACGTGGTGAAGTCGGTGTGCAAACGGGACGGGGTGCGCTGTGTGTCCTTCAAGCAGCTCGCCGACTGGCTGGACGCCCAGGACCCCCAAGTGCTGGAGCGGCTGCGCAAGCTGGACCCGGCGCAGTCCCCGGACTGGGCGAAGCTGGTGAAATAGCGCAGACGGCGCCGGGCACAAATGCCCGGCGCCGTACGGCCGTTGTGCGCGTTCGCTTACCGCGCAGTCATATAGCGGGTCCAGATGTCCAGGGGCAAGTCGCTGCCCGCCTTGCCCTTGGGGGCGCCGCCCAGACCGTCCAGCGGCTGGAGCTCCTGGCTCCTGGGGTCGATACGGGCCAGCGAGACGGCCGTGGAGAGCCGGTCACGGTAACCCACGAACCAGGCCGAGGTGTTGTCCTGGGCGGTACCCGTCTTGCCGGCCGCCCCCGGACCGGCGGCCCGGGCCGCGCCGGCCGTACCACGGCTGACCGCCTCCCGCAGGGCGTCGTCCACCGCGCCCGCCACCGGGGCGGACAACACCCGCTTCGCCTGCGGCCGTTCCACCGGAATGTCCGCCCCATTGCGGGTGAGCCTGCCGACCGAGTACGGCTCGGTGTGCCGTCCCCCGGCCGCGAAGGTGGCATAGGCGTCGGCCATACGGATCGCGCTGGGCGTGGCCGTCCCCAGTGAGAAGGAGGGCAGCTTGTCGCCCAGGCTGTCCTCCAGCAGCCCGGTCCGTACGCCCACTTCGCCGACCTTGTCCAGGCCCACATCCATGCCCAGCTGCATCATGGCGGTGTTGACCGACTGGGCCACCGCCTGCTTCAGGGTGACCCTGCCCCAGGACTTCCCGCCGTCGTTGGACGCCTTGACGATCTTCCCCGAGCGGTCCCAGTACGGCCCCTCCGGAGTGAGCACGCTGATCCGGTCGTCGCCGTTGTAGAGCGTGGCCGGGGTCACCGGCGTCCTGGGCTTGTCACGTTCCCGCTGGACGCCCTCGCTGAGGGCCGCGGCATAGACAAAGGGCGTGAAGGCGCTGCCGGCGGGCACCACCGAGGAGTTGGCGTCGTTGAAGCCCTGCTCCAGATAGCCCGGACCGCCGTAGAGGGCCAGGATGCGGCCATCGGTGCTCACCGAGGCGGCGCCGATGCGTATATCGCGGTCGGCCGGCCGCTGTTGGGGCTTGAGTCCGGCCCGTACCGCGGTCACCGCCTTGGTCAGGGCCTGGGTCCGCCGCCGGTCGAAGGTGGTGCGGATCTGGTAGCCGCCACGGTCGAACTCCTTGGGGGAGACCTCGGAATGGGCGCTGACATAGGCACGGGCCGTCTCCACCAGATAACCGGTCTGGCCGGTCAGCCCGGTGGGCCGGGGCGGTGCCTTGGGCTCGGGGAAGCGGGTGTACCGGGCCCGTTCCTCCTTGGAGAGCTTCCCACTGGCCACCATCCGGTCCAGGACCCACTTCCAGCGCTCCACGGCGCGTTCGTGGTTCCTGGCGCCCAGCGCCGGGTCGTACATGGCCGCGCCCTTGAGCAGCGCGGCGAGGAACGCGCCCTCACTGGCGTTGAGCTGGGAGACGTCCTTGCCGTAGTAGGCGTGGGCGGCGCGCTGGATGCCATAGGTGCCCCGGCCGTACCAGCTGGTGTTGAGATAGCGCTCCAGGATCTCGTCCTTGCTGAGCCTGTTGTCCAGCTTGATCGCGATGAACATCTCGCTGAGCTTGCGGGAGATGGTCTGCTGCTGGCTGAGGTAGGCGTTCTTCACATACTGCTGGGTGATGGTGGAACCACCCTGGGTGCTGCCGCCTGTGATCATTTTGCCGAGGGCCCGGATCATCCCGCTGGGCGAGACGCCGCTGTCCGAGTAGAAGGTCTCGTTCTCCGCCGCCAGCGCGGCCCAGCGGACCTGCTCCGGCACCCGGGCCAGCGGGGTGTCCTGCCGGTTGACCTCGCCGGTACGGGCCATTTCGGTGCCATCGGCCCAGTAGTAGACGTTGTCCTGCTGGGTGGCGAAGGAGTTGAGGTCGGCGGGTATGTCGGTGCGTATGTACATCACCACCAGCACCCCGGTGACGAGCGTGACACAGCAGCCGAAGAGGCCCAGCGTCTGGCGCCAGGACGGCACCCATCGGGCGAAGCCCGACCGCCCCGGGCGCGGGTAGGCCGGACGCAGCGAGAATTTCCGGGCAGCTGCCCCTTTTCGACGTTCGATCACCGCTCGACCCTATGGGACGCCCTCCGGTGGGTAATGCCCCGGTCTGGGCTGGCGGCTTGGTGCATACCGATACGGGATAGTTTCGACCGGCTGTGCCCTTGCCGACGGGCGGATGATGGATAGCGGAAAGGCCGACGGCAGGGCCGGGTCCCGGCGCTGCCCGCGCGGAGTGGGGCGAGAGCACATGGGCGGTTCCATCTCGCTGGGAAGGCTCTTCGGCATACCGCTGCGGATCCACTGGAGCGCTCCGGTACTGGTCCTCTTCCTGGGCACCGGCCTGGCCCGGGGGACGCTGCCCGCCTCGGTACCGGGGCGGTCCGCCCTGGTCTATGCCACGGCCGGGCTGCTGGGAGCGGTGCTGCTGACGGCGAGTCTGCTGCTGCACGAGGCGGCGCACGCGCTCACCGCCCGCCGCTCCGGGATCCCCGTCATGGACATCACGGTCTGGGGGCTGGGCGGGGTGACCCGGCTGGGCCAGGCCGCCGCCCCGCGCACCCAGTTCCTGGTGGCGGTGGCCGGACCGCTGACCAGCCTGGCCGTGGGCGGACTGGGCATCGCCGCCGGCTTCGCCACCGGGCATCTGCTGCACTGGGCGGTGCCCGCCGTGGTGCTGCTCTGGGCCGGCGGGGCCAATGTGCTGCTTGCGGTGTTCAACCTGCTGCCGGCCGCCCCGCTGGACGGCGGACGGATCCTGCAGTCGCTGATCTGGTGGCGCGGCGGCGACCGCACCCGCGCCCAGCGGGCGGCCGGCCGCTGCGGACAGGCCGCCGGGCTGCTGCTGATGCTCCTGGGCTGGTACCAGACCGTCCATGGCGTGGGCTCGGGCCTGTGGCTGATGCTGGTCGGCGGCTTCCTCGCGGTCTCCGCCACGGCCGAGATGCGCCAGGCCGAGGTGCTGGCGGCGCTGGCCGGGGTGCGGGTGGCCGAGGCGATGACGGTACCGCCGCCGACGGCACCCGACTGGCACTCGGTGGCGGACTTCCTGGACACGGTGCCCGCCCGGACCGGGCAGCCGGTGATCGCCCTGCTGGACTTCGAGGGCCGCCCCAGCGGGGTCGTCGAACAGAACCGGCTGCTGCTGGTCCCGGCCGCCCGCCGGGCCTCGGTACGCGTTCGCGAGCTGGCCGTACCGCTGGAGCAGTGCGCCCTGGCCGCCCCGGACGACCTGCTGGTGGACGTCCTGCAACGAACGGCCGTGGCGGGCCGGCTGCTGATCCTGGCCCTGGACGAGGACGGCCGGCTGGCCGGCACGGTCACGCCCGAGGACATCATGCGGGTGGCACGGCGGCGGGTGCCGCGGCTTTGAGAACCGGCCGCGCGGCGGGCGGGCCGGGGGAACCGTCAGTCCCCGGACGCCGCACCCGGCTGGACGTTCGCCGACCACTTCTCCTCGATACGGGCCACCTTCCAGGTCACCAGCGCGATGACCCAGGTGGCGAAGAACAGCCCGACGATCACAAAGCCGACGACATTGAGGTCGAGCCCGCCGATCCAGTCCCAGAACGCCCCATGGAGGTGGAGCTTGTCGGCGAGCAGGCCCAGCAGCTCCACGGTGCCGATGATCAGCGCCACGGCCACCGACAGGGCGGTGATGGTGAGGTTGTAGTAGACCTTGCGCACCGGCTTGGAGAAGGCCCAGCCATAGGCGAAGTTCATAAAGGACCCGTCGATGGTGTCCAGCAGCGACATCCCGGCCGCGAACAGCACCGGCAGGCAGAGAATCGCGTACCAGGGCAGACCGGAGGCGGCACCCGAGCCGGCCAGGACGAGCAGGGCGACCTCGGTGGCGGTGTCGAAGCCGAGGCCGAAGAGCAGGCCCAGCGGGTACATCTGCCATGGCTTGGTGATCGACTTCATCACCCGGCCCAGCAGCCGGTTCATCAGCCCCCGGTTGTTGAGCTGCTCCTCCAGCGCGTCCTCGTCGAAGTGACCGGCCCGCATCTGCCGGAAGACCTTCCAGATCCCGGCCAGGATCACCAGGTTGAAGATGGCGATCAGATACAGGAAGGCACCGGAAACGGTGGTGCCGATCCAGCCGGTGATCTGGTGGAGCCGGGAGTTGTCGTCCTTGACGGGCCCGGCCAGGGCCTTGATCCCCAGCGAGAGCAGCAGCGACAGCGCGAAGACGACACTGGAGTGGCCCAGGGAGAACCAGAAGCCCACCGACAGCGGACGCTTGCCCTCGTGCATCAGCTTGCGGGTGGTGTTGTCGATGGCCGCGATGTGGTCGGCGTCAAAGGCGTGCCGCATGCCGAGGGTGTAGGCGGTGACGCCGATGCCGATGCCGAAGGACTTGGTGCCCAGGCTGTAGTGGTGCGGCGCCACGATCGCCACCAGGGTGAACCAGCCCACGAGGTGCAGGGCCAGAATGAAGGCGGCCATCCCGCCCATACGGCGCCACTCGGCACCGGTCATCGCTCCCGATATCCGCCGCCAGCCGGAGGGACGTATCTCCTGGCTGGCGGTGACAGTGGCGACCATCGAGGCCCCTTCCTCGTGCGTAAACAATGGCACACGGTAGGCGCGGGGATTTCGTAGTTGCAAGTCAGACGCAGCTGCGAGCGGGTGTGAGCACGGGGCGGGCGGCGCACTGGTGCGGGTCGCGCGCTGGTGCCCGGCGGCGCCGCAACGCCCGTACGGTCACCCCATCCGCGGCCCCGGGGCAGCCGGACCGGCACGGACCTTGCCGCCCCTGACATCACGGGCGCACGGTGGAGATA
This sequence comes from Streptomyces orinoci, assembly GCF_003121295.1. Taxonomy (GTDB): domain Bacteria; phylum Actinomycetota; class Actinomycetes; order Streptomycetales; family Streptomycetaceae; genus Streptomyces; species Streptomyces orinoci. The sequence goes on along the minus strand of NZ_PHNC01000013.1, from coordinate 11,464 downwards.
TGAGCACCGGCGCTCCCGGGACCGGGTCGCTGCCCACCGTCACCATGGCCTGGGTCGTGGACCATCCCGCGCCCATCGCCGCCCGGCCACTGCGCCGAGTGCGGCGTCCCCTGCCACCGGTGGGGCCCATGGACCTGCTGGTGGAGGTGGCCGCGTGCGGGGTGTGCCGTACCGACCTGCACCTCGCCGAGGGCGACCTGCCACCGCGGGTGCCGCACTGCACCCCCGGACACGAGATCGTGGGCCGGGTACGGGCGGCCGGGCCCGCCGCCGGAGGGTTCGCCCCGGGGGACCGGGTCGGAGCCGCCTGGCTGGCCGGCACCTGTGAGGCGTGCCGCTACTGCCGCTCGGGCCGCGAGAACCTGTGCCCCCGGTCCCGCTACACCGGCTGGGACATCCACGGCGGCTATGCCGCGCACACGGTGGTGGACGCCCGCTACGTCTACCGCCTGCCGGAGGGCCCCACGGACGCGGAACTGGCACCGCTGCTGTGTGCGGGCATCATCGGCTACCGGGCCCTGGAACGTGCCGAGTTGCCGCCCGGCGGCAGGCTCGGCATCTACGGTTTCGGCGCCTCGGCGCATCTGACCGCGCAACTGGCCATCTTCCGGGGCGCCACCGTCCATGTCCTGACCCGCTCCGCGGCCGCCCGTCAACTGGCCCTGGAACTCGGCGCCGCATCGGCCCGCGGCGCCTATGACGCACCTTCCGAGCCGCTCGACGCGGCGATCCTCTTCGCACCGGTGGGCGACCTGGTGCCGGTCGCGCTGGCGGCACTCGACCGCGGCGGCACGCTGTCGGTGGCCGGGATCCACCTCACCGACATTCCCTCGCTGTCGTATGCGCAACACCTCTTCCAGGAAAGGAACCTGCGCAGCGTGACATCCAACACCCGTGCCGACGGCCGCGGTTACCTGGCCGAGGTGTCCCGGTTCCGCCCGGTGGTCCAGGTGTGTCCGTACCCGATGGAGGAGGCGGACCACGCCCTGGCCGACCTGGCGGCCGACCGCGTCACGGGCGTGGCGGTGCTGACCGTCTGAGGCCCGGCGGGCCGCCCGGGCATTGCCTTCGGCGACATTCATTGCAACGACGCGTTGCATTCGATTCCACTGTCATTGCATCAAGTTACCGTGGCTCACCTGCGTTAAGCCTTACTGATGGGTTGACCATTCGCTGAATGCAACGTAGCTTTCCGTCATCGCAAAACGCGCACTATCGCGAGACAAGGAATGACCATGGGTGAGTCCCTCCACACCGTCCAGACGCTGCCGACGACGCGTCAGCCCGGCTGCCCCTTCGACCCGCCGGCCGAGCTGATCGACGCCCGCCGGCACGGTCCCATCAGCCGCTACACCCACCCCGGCGGAAAGCCCGGCTGGCTGATCACCGGCTATGACCTCGTCAGGTCGGTCCTGGCCGACTCGCGATTCAGCTCGCGCAAGGAACTCCTGAATGTGGGCGACTTCGAGGTTCCTCCGGCGCCGCCGGGCGAATTCCTGCTCATGGACGAGCCACAGCACGGCCGTTACCGGAAACCGCTGGTGAGCAAGTTCACCGGACGGCGCATGCGGCTGCTCACCGAGCGCATCGAGCAGGTCACCGCCGACTGCCTGGACGCCATGGCGAAGGACGGACCGCCGGCGGACCTGGTCACCGCCTTCGCCAAGCCCATTCCCACCATCGTCATCTGCGAGCTGCTCGGGGTGCCGTACGAGGACCGGGGCTCCTTCCAGGAGCAGATCGACTCCTTCCTCGGCGGGGAGACAAGCGATGAAGAGCTGATAGCGGCCTACACCGCCACCCAGCGCTACCTCGCGGAACTGGTGGCCGCCAAGCGCGCCAACCCCACCGACGATCTGCTCAGCGACCTCATGGACAGCGATCTGACCGACGAGGAGCTGCAGGGGGTCAGCCTGATCCTCCTGGTGGCCGGGCTCGACACCACCGCGAACACGCTCGCGCTGGGTACCTTCGCCCTGCTGCGCAACCCGGCACAACTGGCCGCGCTGCGTGCCGATCCCGCCCTCACCGACCGGGCCGTGGAGGAGCTGCTGCGGTATCTGAGCGTCGCCAAGACGTTTATGCGGACGGCGCTGGAGGACGTCGAGCTGGGCGGCCAGACCATCAAGGCGGGCACGACGGTGGTGCTCTCCTACAACACCGCCAACCGCGACCCCGAGCGCTTCGCCGATCCCCATGTGCTCGACCTCCGCAGGCAGGACGGCGGGCACCTGGCCTTCGGGCACGGCGTCCACCTGTGCCTGGGCCAGCAACTGGCCCGCGTGGAGATGCGAGTGGCGCTCCGCGCGCTGCTCGACCGCTTCCCCACGCTGCGGCTGGCCGTCCCGGCCGAAGAAGTAGCGCTGCGCCCGGAGACCGCGGACATCTACGGGGTGAAGAGCCTCCCGGTCACCTGGGATATGTGACCGCGGTCCGGCGACCGCTGCGGCGCCGCCCGGTAACTGGGCGAGACCGGAGAGGAGTTCGTCAAGTGCCTTCTCCAGAGCGCCGGAGTTGGCCAAGTCGAACCAAGTGGTGCGGATGCGTTCGTTGAGTCCCCCCGGCGTCTCATGGCCGGCCGCCAGCTGCCGCAGTGAACGGCTTTCGTCCCCCAGGGAGCGCCCAACTCCCTGGAAAAGGCTGCGGATAGAGCGGTCCGCGTCCTCGGGGGGAATGCCCTGCCGTCCGGCCCAGGCGGCGAGTGTGGCCAGGTAGGAGTAATGGGTGGTCAGGGTGCCCGTCAGCGCGGAGCAGACATTGAAGCCCGCTTCATCCGCGACGGGCAGCGCTCCACCCAGACGGTCGAAAAGAGCGTCCGCCACCGGGTGCGAGGGGCAGGTGACGGTGACGGACCGGCGCTCGCGCACGGTCGGCAAGGGGATGGCGCGTATCAACGGGGCGTCGGTGGGCAGCAGTTGGCGCAGCTCGTCGATGCCGACGCCGGCCATCAGGCTGACCACCACGCCGGCGCTGTCAACCCGGAGACCGGTGAGGGCCTCGGTACGGTGCTGCGGGCGGACGGCGAGCACCACCGCCTCGGAGCGGTCCGTCACCTCCTGGTTGTCCGCGCACACCCGTACATTCGGGTAGCGCCCGGCCGGCTCGGCGACCGTACGGGCCCCACGGGGAGAGAGGAAGATCTCCGGCGCTTCCCCGGCGCCGTCACACAGTCCGTGCACCAAGGCGCGGCCGATTTCGCCCACACCGATGATTCCCAAGCGCTGCACCATGTCTCCTGGATCAACGCGACCGGTGGTGGTGCCGGAATCCCCTGGCTGTTACGGACACCGTAAGTGGACGGTGTCACCGGACAGTTGGCGGCCGGGCGGATTCTGCCCGCCCGGCGGACCGCCTTCCCGCCTCCCGGGAGCATGCGGGCCCCTCCCGGCGTTGCGGGACGAGCGCCATATGGCCGGACGCGCCGAGGGCGGGCGGGGATGCAGCGGTTCACGGCCGTACCGCGATTACCGTCAGCGGAAATGACGGTTACGTCAGCGCCGGGAGAGGCACAGCGATGACCATGCACAACACCGTCGGACAGGACCCGGACAGCAATGACGTGGTGATCCTGTTGCAGCAGCAGCACCAGGAGATCCGCCGTCGTATGGAGGCGGTCCTGGCGCAGACCGGGAAAGCCCGGGAAAAGGCGTTCCGCCGCTTTGTGCATCTGCTGGCCGTGCATGAGACCGCCGAGGAGGAAATCGTGCACCCCTATGTCCGCCGCACCGTGGACGGCGGTGAGAAGGTGACGGCCGACCTGGTGCGCGAGGAGGAGGTGGCCAAGCGGGTACTGAGCGAACTCGAGCGGGGAGGCGTGGCAGCCGAGGACTTCGAGTCCCGCTTCACCGAGCTGTACGACGACATCCTGGCGCACGCCCAGGCGGAGGAGGAACACGAATTCCCCCGGATTCGTGAACAGGCCGATCCGGCCCGGATGCAGCTGATGGCCAAGGCACTGCGCACGGCCGAAATGGTGGCACCCACTCGCCCGCATCCGGGGATGACCTCGGCGCCCGGAAACCTGCTGCTGGGATCCTTCGCGGCGATCGCCGACCGGACCCGGGAGGCCGTCCGGATGGCCCTGGGAAAGTGAACACCGGCCCCGGCCCTCACCCGCTCGGTCACCGAGGTTTGCCGGACCGGTGTCGTGGCTACAGAGCAGGCGCCATGATCTGGCGGAATCTTCGTCGTCACACCAGCGCTTCGGAGGGCGCATGTCGCAGTTGGACGAGCAACGACAGCGCGAGCCGCTGGATGCCTCCGAGAATCCCCGGGTCCGGCTGGGCCGCAAGATCAGGGACTATGTGACCACCACCGATCACAAGACGATCGGCAATATGTATCTGGTCACCTCCTTCGGCTACTTTCTGGCCGGCGGCGTCATGGCCATATTGATGCGCGCCGAGCTGGCCCGCCCCGGACTGCAATTCCTCAGCACCACGCAGTACAACCAGCTCTTCACCCTGCATGGCACCGTCATGCTGCTGCTCTTCGCCACCCCGACCTTCACCGGACTGGCCAACGCCATCATGCCGCTGCAGATCGGCGCCCCCGATGTCGCCTTTCCCCGGCTGAACGCGCTGACGTACTGGCTGTTTCTGCTGGGCGGACTGATCGTGCTGTCCGGACTGGTGGTGCCCGGCGGTCCGGCCGCCTTCGGGTGGTTCGCCTACGCCCCGTTGAACGGTCCGGTGTACTCGCCCGGCGCGGGCGGCGATCTATGGGCGATGGGGCTGGTGCTGGCGGGGCTGAGCACCACCCTGGGGGCGGTGAACTTCATCGCCACCATCCTCTGCCTGCGTGCGCCCGGAATGACGATGTTCCGCATGCCCATCTTCACCTGGAACGTGCTTTTCACCTCCATCCTGGTGCTGCTGGCGTTCCCGGTGCTCACCGCGGCCCTGCTGGTGCTGGAGGCCGGGCGCAAGTTCGGGTCGCGGGTCTTCGAGGCCGCCGACGGGGGAGCGCTGCTCTGGCAGCATCTGTTCTGGTTCTTCGGCCACCCCGAGGTCTATATCGTCGCCCTGCCGTTCTTCGGAGTGGTGTCCGAGATCATCCCGGTGTTCAGCCGTAAACCGTTGTTCGGCTATGCCGGGATGGTGGGGGCCACCATTTCCATCACCATGCTGTCGGCCACCGTATGGGCCCATCACATGTTCGCCACCGGCGCCGTCCTGCTGCCCTTCTTCTCCTTTCTGTCGTTCCTCATCGCGGTGCCGACCGGAATCAAGTTCTTCAACTGGATCGGCACCATGTGGAAGGGAAGCCTCTCATTCGAGACGCCCATGGTCTGGGCGGTGGGCTTTCTGGTCACCTTCCTGCTCGGCGGCCTCAGCGGCGTCATCATCGCCTCGCCGCCGCTGGACTTCCATCTCACCGACTCGTACTTCATCGTGGCCCATCTGCACTATGTGCTGTTCGGCACCATCGTCTTCGCCATGTTCGGCGGCTTCTACTTCTGGTGGCCCAAAATCACCGGCAAGATGCTGGACGAGCGGCTGGGAAAGATCCATTTCTGGACGCTCTTCGTGGGATTCCAGGCCACCTTCCTGGTCCAGCACTGGCTCGGAGAAATGGGCATGCCCCGCCGGTATGCCGACTACCTGGCGGCGGACGGATTCACCACGCTGAACACCGTCTCGTCCATCGGCTCCTTTCTGCTCGGTCTGTCCACCCTGCCCTTCCTCTACAACGTCTGGAAGACGGCGGCGTCCGGCCGGAAGGTCGAAGTGAACGACCCCTGGGGCTATGGGCGCTCGCTGGAGTGGGCGACCTCCTGCCCGCCGCCCCGGCACAACTTCCTGGCGCTGCCCCGCATTCGCTCCGACTCGCCCGCCTTCGACCTCAACCACCCGGAGATTCCGGCCCTGCCGGGGAGGGGCGGTGGAGTGCAACCGACACCGGACACCGCGGGAGGAAAGGGCACATGAAACATGAGGCCATGCTTTTCGCGGGGGTGGCCGGGTTCTTCCTGATCACCGATGTGTCCTATATCTGGTTCGCCCGTGAGCCGGCCGGAGTGGCGGCGCTCACCGTCTCCCTGGTGATGTCCTCGGTCATCTCCTTCTTCTGCGCCATGAACTACCGGCGCAAGGGCCGCAGACCGGAGGACGTGGGGGATTCCGAGATCCGGGAGCGGGCCGGGCTGCTGGACTTCTTCCCGCCGCACAGCGCGTATCCGCCGGTGACCGCTGTCGGCGCGGCGCTGATGGCCGTCGGCATCGTCTATGGGCTCTGGCTGTTCATCATCGGCTGCGGCATCATGCTCGCCGGGGTCTTCGGCATGGTCTTCCAGTTCCCCGATGTGGAGGCCTGAGGCCCGGCGCCGGCCGGCTACTCCCGCTCGGCCTCCGGAAGCGGGGTCATCGTCCTGCCGGTGATCTGCAGACGCTGCTCGGCGGTGGTCGGCATATCCACCCGGTCGCGGTAGAACCAGTTGCTCAGGGCCGCCCTGAGCCGGTGCCGCCGGGGCGCGCGCTTCCCCGGGTCCGGCAGCGGCAGCGGGATGTCCCGTACCAGCAGCCGGTAGCGGTGCCGGGCGTCCAGCGACCGGTTGCCCTCGCTGAAGGCACCGTAGGCGTTCTGGCTGACCAGACCGGTCTCCTCGCCCTCCTCCAGCAACTGGCGGTCATGGGCCTGGAGCGCCAGGCAGGCCCGTTTGGTGATCAGGAAGGCGATCACCGGGCCGATGACCAGGGCGATCCGGTAGATCCAGGTCAGGCTCTCCACCGAGACCCGGAAGATATACGCCGCCACATCATTGCCGGCCGCCGCCAGCAGCACCGCGTAGCAGACCACAGCGGCGGCCCCCAGCGCGGTGCGAGTGGGCCGGTCCCGCGGCCGGTCGCACAGATGATGCTCCATCAGGTCCCCGGTGACCCACTTCTCCAGCGCCGGATACAGATAGAGCACCAGGAACAGCAGGGCCGGCAGCAGGACCGCGGGGATGAAGACGTTCCACATCAGGGTGTGCCCGGCCACCGCGTTCTGCCAGGGCGGCATCAGCCGCAGGGCGCCCTCCAGGAAGCCCACATACCAGTCGGGCTGAGCGCCGGTGGACGCCTGGTCGGCACGGTAGGGGCCGAAGTTCCAGATGGGGTTGATCTGGGCCAGGGCGCCGAGCAGCGTGGTCACGCCGAACACCGTCAGACACAGGCCGGTGGAGCGGATGGCGAACTGGGGGACCATCGGCATGCCCACCACATTCCGGTTGGTCCTGCCCTGATCCGGCCACTGGGTGTGCTTGAGGTAGACGACCATCACCAGATGGGCACCGATCAGCGCCAGCAACAGCCCCGGGACGAACAGCACATGGACGATATAGAGCCGGGCGATGATGAGATGGCCGGGGAAGGAAGCCCCCCACAGCAGAAAACTCAGATAGGTGCCGGCCACCGGAATCGACATCACAATGGTGTTGGCGGTGCGCAGCCCGGTCCCCGAGAGCAGGTCGTCCGGGAGGGAGTAGCCGCAGAACCCCTCCAGCAGGGCGAGCATAAAGAGCGTCACCCCGATCATCCAGTTGAGCTCGCGCGGGCGGCGGAAGGCCCCGGTGAAGAAGATGCGCAGCATATGCACCCCCGCCGCGGCGACAAAGATCAGCGCCGCCCAGTGGTGCATCTGACGGATCAGCAGGCCACCACGGACATCGAAGCTGATGTGCAGCGTCGATGAGTAGGCATCGGTGACCAGCAGCCCGCGCAGCCCGGCATAGCGGCCCTGGTAGACGCCCTCGGTCATGGCGGGGGTGAAGAAGAAGGTCAGAAAGCTGCCGGTGAGCACGAGCAGCAGAAAGCTGTAGAGCGCGATCTCGCCCAGCAGGAACGACCAGTGGTCCGGAAAGGCCTTCCGGAGCAGTTGGCGCGCCAGCTCCGAGACCGGTGCCCGTCGTTCAAGTACGAGATAGCCGGTATGGGCGGCCTGCCGGGCACCGGACCGGATCCGGGCCTTCCGCCTGCGCAACAGCATGCAGCGTGCTTCCTTTCCCGCGGCCCCGCTAGCTGCTACCCGGGCGCTGCCGGGCCTACCGTCCGGCTGCTCCACTCGGCCCAAGCACTCGTCAGGGCCGCCATGGCGGCGGTGCCAAGGGGCAACCCTTACGGGACGCAGGACGCACCGGAGGAACCCCACGTGCCACCCAACGCCGACCTCATCACCGAGCTCACCGCCGACCACCGGGTGGTCCAGCGGCTCTTCGACCGCATCCGCGCGGCGCCGCCGGGCAGCGCCGAACGAGGGGAACTGGTGGAGCGGGTGACCATGGAGCTGGTGGCCCACTCGGCGGTCGAGAAGGAGCACCTCTACCCGGCCGTGCGCGACCACCTCCCGGACGGGGCGGGCTGGGTGGAGCGGGAGCTGGCCGATCACGACCGGGTGGAGCGGATCCTGCGCGAGCTGGAGGAACTGGAGCCGGGCGACGAGGAGTTCGCCCGGCTGCTCCCGCTGCTGGTGGCCCAGGTCACCACCCATGTGCTGGAGCAGGAGCAGCGGCTGTTCCCCCGGCTCGGTGCCCGCTGTCCCACCGAGGTCCTGGCGGAACTGGGGGAGAAGGTGCGCCGGAGTCGGCGACTGGTCCCCACCCGGCCCCGGCCCGGCATTCCCGATCTCGCCCCGGTCACCAAGGCGGTGTCGCCGGGACTGGGCCTGCTGGACCGGATCCGGGACCGGCTGACCGGGCGCGCCCGTCGTCGCATGGACTGACGACGCGTCCGGCCGGCCAACGGCCCGTGCGGCGCAGCCGTATGACGCAGCCGCCCGCGCCCCTTACGGGGCACCCGGCGGCCGGCCATGAACCGGCAGACAGCCCTCAGCGGGGATGGCGGGAACCGATGTGCACCCCGGCCATCCGCCAGAGGCGGATCTCCCGGATGATCCCCGGGAACTCCTTGATCAGGATGCCCAGGGTGGCCGCTCCGGCCACTACGGCCTGGATGATCAGCAATCGTCTGGCCATGGGGACATGCTCCTTGTCGGTCGGACCACCGCTCAGCCGGATCGCCGCTCAGCCCGGCGGCAGCTTGGGCATGATCTTCATGATGGCGTCGTGCTTCTTCCAGTGGATGCCGGTGGAACGCCGGGCATCCGCGGTGCCGTCCTCGTGATGGCCGGTCTGGCGCTTGTAGGGGCCCTTGTTGCCCTGGCGCATGCCGCGTACATGGGTGGGAGTGTCCGGTTTGACGGCCGGCTTTCCGGTTCTGATGCGTCCCATAGCGGTCTCCTTTCCGGTGGGGCGCCGGGCTTCGGCGCCGGTCAGCGGCCCGGAACAGGCTGTTCGGCCCGTTCGGCCCGTTCCCCGAGTTCCCCGAGTTCGGTGAAGAAACGGTCCACCGCGGGCCACACCCGGCTGCCGCCGGAGAGCCCGGTCCACTCCCGGCGGACCAGGGCCACCAGCCGGAAGCAGTCGTCGAGGGGCACGATCCAGTGGTGGCGGTGGCTCCAGGCGGTGTCCACCAGCAGCGCCTCCACCTCGGCGGTGAGGCTGCCCAGCGCCGGGTGACGGTCCACGGTGGCTTGCCAGGCGGCCGGGTCCACCTGCCAGCGGGTGGCCCCGGCCGGGCTGGGGTAGTGGGCCATGGCCCCGCCCTCCGTCCGGGGCACGAAGAAGGCCAGCCCCACCGGTACGCCCAGTTCGCGGGTGGACACCGGGTCCAGCCGAACCCGCCGGCGGGGGATCAGCAGGTAGCTGTCGCGCCCGGCGCCGTCCTGGGTGAAGAGCAGGGCGCACGCCCGGCAGGCGCACAGCACTTCCTCCCGCGCGGTGGCGTACAGATGCCGGTGCCCGGGCTCCGTCGGGGCATCACACAAGTCACAGCGCTCACCGGTGGCGCGCCGTTGACGGGCGCCATGCCGGACGAGGCGGGCCAGGGCGCCGGTGGTCATCCCGGGCCTCCGGTGGCGGCCGCCGGCCGGGCCAGCGCGCTCAGCGGTACAAAGGCGGGCGGCCCGGCGGCGTCCGGCAGCCGCCGCACCTCGGACAGCTCCGGGGCGATGGCCAGTACGGCCTCGCGTACCGCCTGCTCCAGGGCCGCGGCGGTGGAGCGGCAGCCTTCGGCGGTCAGCCGCACCGTGGCCACCCCCTCGGCCACCCCGGCCAGTTCGACCTCCCCGCCGTGCTCCCGGAGGGCCGGGCGCAGACCGTCCAGGGCCCGGGTGACCCGCCGTTCGACGCCGTCCGGATGGAGGCCGTGCAGCACCAGCAGATGGCCGATCAGCTCGTCCTCGGCCAGCCGCCCGCCGAGCGAGGGGCCGGCCGCGTCCAGCACCCGGGCCAGTGCCTCGCCATAGACCTCGGTGAGCAGGCGCACGGCCTCCAGCGCGGCCCCGGCGGTGGGGCCTGGCGCCCCCTCAACACGTTCCAGCAGGTCATCGACCCGGGCCAGCCGCCGGCCGATGTCCTGGTCGTCCAGTCGGTCAGCCATGAGCCGCCGCCCCATAGACCGGCGAGTGGACCTTCTGCAGGACGTTGCCCTTGCCGAGGTACATATGCACCCCGCATGGCAGACAGGGGTCGAAGCTGCGCACGGTGCGCATGATGTCCACGCCCTTGAAGTCCTCCGGCCCGTTCTCCTCGAAGATGGGCTGGCCCTGGACCGCGTCCTCGTACGGGCCCGGGGTGCCATAGCTGTCCCGCGGGCTGGCGTTCCAGGGAGTCGGCGGATAGGGGTGGTAGTTGGCGATCTTCCGGTCCTTGATCACCAGATGGTGGGAGAGCACGCCGCGCACCGCCTCGTGGAAGCCGCAGCCAATGGCCTCCTCGGGCACCTCGAAGTCGGTGAACACCTTGGTGTCACCGGCCCGCACCATGGACATCGCCCGTTCCAGGAAGGTGAAGGCCATCGCCGCGGAGTAGGCGACGAAGTAGGCGCGGGCCCGGTCGCGTTCGATGGTGTTGCTCCACCGGGGGATCTTCCACTCCAGGGTGGTCTCGGGGAGCTTCTCGCTCCTGGGGAGCGAGATCCGCACGCTCTGCCCGGTGGCCTTGACATAAGGGGTGTCCACCAGGCCGTTGAGCGCGGTGGACCACAGCCGGGCCAGCGGGCCGCCGCCGGTGTCCAGGGCGAGATGGCCCCCACTGGCCCGGTCGAACCAGCGGGGGCTCATCACCCAGCTGTAGTTGCCGTTGAAGTCGCGCTTCTGCGGAGCCGGGAGGGTGGTCTGGTTCCAGGGGTGGCGGATGTCCACCGGGTTGCCCAGCGGGTCATGGGTGACAAAGGGTTCCTCCTCCCGCCAGTCCTCGTAGAAGGAACTGCCCAGCAGTACCCGCAGACCCAGGTTGATCTCCACCAGGTCATTGGTGACCAGCTTGCCGTCCACGATGATCCCGGGGGTGACGAACATCGAACGGCCCCAGTCGCCCATGGTCTGGTAGCGGTAGTCGCACACCTCGTAGTCCTGCCAGGCGCCCCAGCAGCCGAGCATCACCCGGCGCCGGCCCACCTCCTCATAGCCGGGCAGCGCCTCGTAG
>NZ_PHNC01000012.1 GCF_003121295.1 Streptomyces orinoci | reverse complement strand
ATCGTCCGCATCCGCCGCTGCACCATGCCCCGCGTCATCCCGGCGGCACGCACCCCGCCTTCGGCCACCGACCCAACCGTCCTGGCAGCCGTGCACGTCCGCTGCACTCCGGACATGGAACCCCCATATCCGACCCGCCTCGCCCAGGCAGTGAACACTCGCCGCTCTTCCGACGCCCGACGACTTCCGTGCATCCTGTGACGGCACAGTGCACGCTCCAGGCGGTGTGCGACCGTCGCGTCGAGGGCAAAGTGCGGGCCTTGTGCGTTCTCGCCTTCGCGGGAACCGGCGTACGTCTGAACAGCTTGCACACCGTCGAGCCGGACGACAACGTCAACGTGCTCGTGCAGTTGACGCTCACCTCGGACGGCCCCGCCACCTCCGCCCTGGAACGACTGGTCGCCCAGCTTGCACGCGAACCCAGAGTGCGTGATCTCCGCTGGCACCTGCACACCGGAAGCACCCCTGTGGCCGCTCCTCCGGCCGGCCACCCCGAACCGTAAATGGTTCACACAGGAGACGCTGCCCCGGCGCCCCCAGCCCGAGCGAGCTGTACACCGCCTGGTGTCAGCCTGGGTGCTCGCCTTCCACGGCAATGACGCCCCGTGGATCGGACAGCACCTCGTCCTCCCGCCCGAAGTGGCCTCTCTCCTGGCTGACAAGGCCCACGAGCAAGGAGGAGCGGTACCACCTGCCCATGCGCCGACGGCAACCGGGCGGATCGTGCAGCTGCGGAGGGCGCACGGACTGCCTCACGCGCCGGGAAACAGCCGGTAGTGGCCGGCCGCCGCCCGGTGGCGGAGCTGTCCGTCGGGGCGGGGCCAGGTGTAGTGGTGCTGGTCGATGACGTAGTGGTGACCGTGGCGCCAGCCGCCTGCGGTGTGGCGTGCGTCGACGAGGTGAGGGTGGCCGACCGGGAGGTCGGTGTGAACGTGGTCGAGCCGCCCGGGGTCGTGGGCCGGCCACAGCACAACCGCCCCGAGTATGGCGGCCAGTGAGATGGCGCCGAGCACCATGGCAGTGACGGGCAGCCCGGCGCCTACGGCGAGCCATCCGGCAAGGGGATAGGTCAGCAGCCAGCAGCTGTGGGAGAGGGAGAACTGGGCGGCGAAGGCGGCAGGTAGGTCCGCGTCGCCAGCGGAGCGGCGGATGACCCGTCCGCCCGGGGTCAGGACGGCGGAGGAGGCAGCACCGATCAGAGCCCAGATCACGAGCAGTGCTGCCCAGGACCAGGCGCCCGGGTCAGTGGCGGTCACTGCGGCGGCAGCGACCAGCACCGCGGGCAGTGCGAACGCGGCGAAGAGCATGACCACACGGTCGCTGACTTTGGTGAGTACGCGGGGAAGGGCGAGGGCGGTGAGCATGGAGCCGGCCCCAAAGGCACCCAGCGCCAGTGACACCGCACCGGCGGGCTGGTGGAAATGGTCGCGGACGATGACGACGGTATTGACGTAGACGATTGCTCCGGCCGCGGCGACAGCGAGGTCGAGCGCAAGCAGGGCCCGCAACCGCGGTGTGGCCCAGAACAGGCGCGAGCCGAAGGCTGCCTTGGCGTAGACGCTGCCCATCCGCTCTACGGGCGTGGGCTTGGGCAGGACGACAGAGACGACCAGTGCAGCGGAGGCAAGGAAGCCGACCACGGTGCCTGCGAACAGCCAGTTGTAGGAGACCAGGGTCAGCAGGCCGACCGCGAGCGCCGGGCTGAAAAGGCTCTCCAGGTCGTAGGCGAGGCGGGACATCGACAACGCCTGCGTGTAGTCGCGCTCCTCCGGCAGCACCTCGGGGATGGTCGCCTGGAAGGTCGGCGTGAAAGCGGCGGAGGCCGCCTGCAGGAGGAAGACCGTCACGTAGATCTGCCAGACCTGGGTGACGAACGGCAGGGCGAGCGCGACGCCGGCCCGGGTCAGGTCCATCACGACCATCAGCACCCGCCGCGGTATTCGCCCGGCCAGCGCACCCACGACCGGCGCGATGGCGACGTAGGCAACCATCTTGATCGCCAGCGCGGTGCCCAGCACCGCCGACGCATGATCCCCGGCGACGTCGTACGCAAGCAGCGACAGCGCCACCGTCGCAAGACCCGTCCCGGTCAAGGCGGCGACCTGGGCGGTGAACAGGTGGCGGTAGGTGCGGTTGCGCAGCACAGACAGCATGGGCCCCGTCCCCGTCAGCACGGAATGACGCACCCATCATAAACATCATGTGCGTACGTATTCACATATTGATTCCGGACCGGTCCCGGATGCTCACACCGAACGGGAGGGACTGGGAGTCAGTCGTGAGGCGGCAGCGACCCAATCTGGTGATCGGCGACGTTCAGGGCCTCGCCGACCAGGCGTCGCAGATGCCCGTGACGCAGGGAGTAGACCACGCGACGGCCGTCCTTGCGGGCAACGACCAGACCGGCCAGGCGAAGCTTCGCCAGGTGCTGACTCACGGAAGTCCGCGCCGCACCCGTGGCCTCGGTCAGGGTCGTGACGTCGGCCTCACCCCGGCCGAGCCGCTCCATCAGCGCAAGGCGCGTGCGATCGGCAAGCAGAGCCAGCACCGACGCGGCGACATCCAGCCGCTCGCCGCCACCCCGCTGCTGCGAAGAGTGTGCATCTGCCATCTCCGCGCTTACACCCATCCCGACATCGTAGGGCTGGAGTGCGCACCTGTGCACGTTTATGGGAGGCGCACACCCTCGAGCCCTGCCTGGCCGGCGTACCCCCACATCGCCCAGCCAGAGGGATCCACCCACTGCACGAACACAGAACGCCTCGCCGGCCAGAAGACCAAGAGTGGTCGCAGGAACCGCTGCCCCAGGATCGACAACTGGGTGTAGCAGTTCAATGCGCAACCTTTGGAAGCGATCACCATGCGCTCCGCCACCTCTCGGGGGCGCATCTACCGGCGCTGCGGCTGCCAAGGACCACCTGCACCAACAGCTCGGATCACGCTACCCACGACTCCTCACCGATCCCGATCACGGGACCTGGACGTTCGCCGTCGATCTCCCCTTCCCCACCCGTCGACGCACCATCCGCCGCGGCGGCTTCTCCACCCGGGAGGAGGCCGCTCAGGCGCTGCGGCGGATGGCCAACAGCGCCGGCGGTTTCCTCGCCGACCCGAACCAGACGGTCGCCGGCTACCTGACCGCTTGGCTCCAGGCCAAGGCCATGACTCTGAAGCCGACGACAGTGGTGCGCTACCACGCATACGTCGTCGACGACCTCATCCCGCGCTCGGGAAGATCAAGCTCGACGACCTCGGCTACGGCCACATCGCCGCCTTCGTACGCGCCCAGTTCGCGCGCGGCCGGGGTCCGGTCACCGTCCACCGCATCCTCGCCACGCTCTCCAGCGCGCTGGGCGAGGCCGTCCGGCACCACCGGCTCGACCACAATCCCGCACGGCCCACGATCATCCCCCGCCCGGCCGCCGCCGAGCGTCATGTCTGGACACTCGAGGAGACTGCCGCCTTCCTGCGGTACTGCCACACGGCCGATCCGCTCATGGCCGACCTCGTCGAGGTCTTCATCGGAACCGGCCTCCGAAAGGGCGAAGCTCTCGCTCTGCGCTGGGACGACGTCCGCCCCGACGAACGTGTCCTCTATATGCGCGTATATACGCGCCAGGCTGTCCGCGATCGACAACAGCCGCCTTGTGATCACCACGCCCAAGACCCGTACCAGCAGCAACTGGGTCGCGATCTCCAGCCGCGTCGCCGCTGTCTTGCGTTGCCGCAGAAGCGATCGGCGCCCGTCGGCCATCGAGAGGCTCGAGGGTGATTTCGCCTTCCACCGCCGTGATGGTCAACCGCTGCACCCGCAGTACGTCCTCAACCGCTTCCATCTGCTGTGCCGCGAAACCAGTGTCTCCCGCACGACGATTCACGATCTCCGGCACCTGTCGGCCACGATCTCGATCAACGCCGACGTCCCGCTCACCGTGGTGTCGAAGACGCTGCGCCACTCGACGCTGTAGACGACCGCGAACATCTACAGCCACCTGACCGCCCAGGCCGCCCGCGAAGCCGTTGACGTTATCGACAAAACCCTCACCCAGGCCGACCGATCGCCCACTCCCCCGCGGCCGATCCCGGCACCGCGACCGCCCTACGACCACCCTGCGACCACAAGCCAACACAACATCAGAAAGGCCGCCCCCGCATCCTGCGAGAACGGCCTCCGACCTGCGAAAACGCTGGTCGGGACGGCGGGATTTGAACCCACGACCCCTTGACCCCCAGTTAAGCTGACGGCCAATCAGAACTGGACAAAACCCCCGAAAGAGGGCTTCTTAATGTGGGGTAAAAGGGGCGCCGTTCAATGGCGTGCGTGGTGTGTGGTCCCAAACTGGTCCCAATCTGAGTCCAGTTCAGCGCACGTCATCAACTTGACTTTCCCGGCGGGCGGCGCCTGAGGAGGGCTGTCTGAACGGCGTCACCACGAACGGCAGCCACTCGGAAGTCTCGCCGACTGAGCCGAGAAGCATTCACTCCCGCTGTTGCCGCAGTTCATTCTGCTCTTCACTGACCGAGGCGCATCGGGCCTGTTATCAGCGCGTCTTCGGCGGGCCGGCCACATGATGCATCCGACGCGCCTTTGCTGCCGATTGCCCGGTGGTGCTGGACTTCAACGGCACCCAGGTGGAGGTGTGCCACTGGAAGCTCGACGAACTCTCGATCGGCTGGGACACGGTCGACACCGCAGCAACTATCACCGGGTGGGAGGAGGTCGAGTTCACGCCGCAGTGGTCTCACCGCGATGAACGCCTCGAACTGTTCGTCGGTCAGGAACTCTGTGAGGTCACGCTCCTCGAGTGGCGGCCGACAGACCATAGTGAAGGCGCCGTGGGCTCCCGCCCGGGTGGGGGGCAGTTGTCAGTGAGCAGCTGACAGGGCGCAACTTGTCGCGGCTGGAGGACAGGCCGGACTTCTTACTGGCTTGCGGATAACCTGAGGTGCGGGGCCTTCGGGCCCTGAATGCGCTGAGGGGCAGGAGCCGTTCGACGGCTCCTGCCCCTCTTTTTCATCGGAATGCAGCAGAGCTACAGCCCCAGCTGCCTACGCGTATCGTCGTCCACTTCGACGGCGTAGAACTGCACCATTTTCGCGGCGTCCGACCTCGTCCGCTCCCCCATGAATGGAAGCGCTGTCTCCAGGAGACCCTTCGCATCGAGAAGCGGCTCCAGACACTGGAAGTGCGCAGCCGATCGGATCCCCTCCTCCGGGCTCTCCATCAGCTTCTCGACGAAGGCGAAACAGCGCGCGACGAGATCACGGTCCGGATCCTCCGCACGCAGCTGCGGCATCAGCAGAGGGTAGGACAGCACGTTCCCGAGGAGGTTGAAGTAGCCGAGCGCGAAATCTTCGTCACGGACCGCCTCGTGGAGGGGCATGTCGGCCTCTTCCTCGATCAGACCCGCCACCTCGGGCACGAAGTCGGCCAGGAGCGCCGGGATCTGAGTGTAGGAAGTGACGATCACTGAGTTGCTTCTTCCTTCTAGCACGGACATCCTGAGTCGTGGGGCGTGTTGACTCTCTTCGCCAGCCCGAACGGATCGACCAAGTTCTTGATCAGATCCTTCGTCGCCTGCTGGAAACCGTGCCGCTGCACGTCCCGCGCATAGCCGCCCACTTGAGCCACGCCGCCCACGACGCCAAAGGCGCGTGCGAACCCCCGCATCTTCGTGGGCTCCCCCACCGGCTCCGGGCGGCCATTGTACTTATTGCGCTCGAAGCTCTGGCCGGTGACATCCTGCATACCAGCAGATTTGACCACCTTGTCCCGGTTCCCCCTCATTTCCTTCTCCAGCTGGGGCTTACCCTTGAAGTCCTTCGCCACATTCCCCGTGACATCCCTGGAATTCAACGCCTCCCATAGCTCCTGCGCCTCTCGCTTCGCTGTCGCCAGATCCTCGTCCGAGAGCCGGACCGCGTTTTTGCCCTTCGCTCCTTCACGGGCCGCACGGTCCCCGTCGATCAACTCGGAAAGGCCGGAAAGGACGGCCCACCCCTTCTGTACGTGCCATTGATCCTTCTCCATCCCATCAGACACGAGCCGGTGGCCGTTCCGGAGCTCGTACTTGATGGCGGAGCCGACCTTGCCGTTCCCGTAGACATTTTTGGCCTGGTCCCGCGCATAGATGTTGCCCAGGTAGTTGTTCAGCTTCTGATTGGACGCGTGAGGCCGGACGGCCCGGGGAGCGTAGGCCTCCTGGAAGATCTCGAGGGCCTGGTTGACGAGCTCGAACATTGCCCATAGGCCCCACCACTTCCCGTCCGGGTCGCTGTACAGCAGCGGGTTGTTGTTGCCGTAGCTGTACCCGTGCAGCTGCTGCGGATCGCTGACGTCCATCAGCGGGTCGACGCTGATGAACCGGGCGGTCGCCGGATCGTATTCGCGGGCCCCGAGGTGGGTGAGCCCTGTGGAGTTGTCCTTCGTGCCGCCGATGAATCCACGGTCGCCGGGCCATGCCGTGGCGGCCGCGCCGCGCTGGGCGCCGAAGATGGTCAGCTTGCGGCGGTTCACCATCTGGGTGGCGGCGTCGACGGCGGTGGTGCCGGTGTTGTGGTGGTCCGAGAAGACGTAGCTGAGCTTGCCCGCCGTCCGTACGGCGGTGGTCTCGCCACTGTGGGTGTAGTACCGCGTTCCGACCTTCGTGGTGCCGTCGGGCTTCAGCAGGAGCTCATTGCCGCCGGGCAGGTAGAGGGTGCTGCCCTCGGCGTCCTTGCGGATGAGCCGGGCACCGCCCGCGTCGTAGACGTAGCTGGTGGTCCGTCCGCCCTCCGTGACCTTGGTGAGATGGCCTTCGGTATCCCAGTCGAGGACCTGCTCCTTCCCGTCGGTCCGGCGCAGGACAGTGTTGCCCACGGCGTCATAGACGAAGTCGTCCGAGCGCTCCGGCGCGGCCTGTTCCCCTCGTGACGTGGTTACAGATGTCAAGGCCCGGCGCTGCCTCGCGTCCTTGGCCGGGTAGGCATAGGCCCGCTGCACGTCCTTCGAGGTGTCCCCGCCGGCGTCGTGCAGTGTCTCGGTCTGCCGGCTGCCCACCGCGTCATAGGTGTAGGAGTGCCAGTAGGCATCGGGGCCGCCGACCTTCGGACGGCTGCCGCCTTCCGGCTTGGCCGCGCAGGCGTCGGTGGCGGTCCACGCGTGGGTGATCCGCCGCAGGGAGTCGGTGACGAAGCACTGCGTGTCGGTGACCGCGGCCTCTCCCTGGCCGGTGACGGTGGTCAGGCGGGTCATGTTGCCCGCCGCGTCGTAGGTGTACCGGACGTCGTCCAGGCGCCCCGGACCCGACGGGCCGGACTCCTGCTCCGTCGTGGTGTGCGTCAGGTCACCGGTGTGCTCGTCGTACTCCTTGGTCTCCCACAGCCGCTTGCCCTGGGTGCCGAGCTCCCTGCGGAGCGGACGGCTGAAGGCGTCGTACTTCGTGTCGGCGACCAGCGTGGCCCCGCTCACCGTCGTGCGCAGGGGCAGGTCGTACGGCTTGGAGTCGTCGTAGTTGGTGGTGACACGCTCGGCGGCGAGACCCCCGATGGCAGGCTGGCGCACCCACTCGGGGAGTCCGTTGTTGGCGTTGTAGCCGCGGGTCCACTCGTAGGTGCCCGCGAGGCCCCCTTCGCTGTCGGGGATGGTGACCTTGTCGGCGGTGGGGTTGTACCAGTCGTCGAAGGCGGTCGTCTCGAAGGTGTACTTCTTGCCGCCGATGATCCGGCTGGCCGACGTCAACTGGCCCTTGGCGACGGTGTCGTAGACCCACTCGCTCAGGACCGTGCCGTTCTGCTTGAGCTGTGTCTTGCGGCCCAGGACGTCGTACACCGTGGTGAGCGTGGCGTTCTTCGCGTCCGTCAGCGCCACGGGGCGGTCCAGAGCGTCGTACGCGGTGGTGCTCAGGCCCTTGTCGGGGTCGTCGGCCTGCACTTCCCGGCCTCGGGCGTCGTAACGGTAGGTCCACGTACTGCCCTCGGGGTCGGTGACCTTCTCCCGCTGCCCCTTGGCGTTGTACGAGTAGCGCGTGGACTGCGAGGCCGTGCGCTCGTCGTTCGTGTACTGGATCAGTTCCGTCTGGCGGCCCAGGGCGTCGGTGACGGTCGTGGTGGCCGTGCCGCCCTTGGGCGGGATCACCGTGGTGCGGTCGCCCTCGTGGATCGTCCGGGTGCGCTTCGTCTCGTCCCCGTACTTCCGGGAGATCGTGTCGGTGACGCGTCCCGCCCCGTCGTAGAGGTTCTCCGTGACGTTGGGCACCTTGGAGTCGTCACTGGTGACCAGGGTGCCGGAGGGGTCGCCGTCGGCATAGTAGGAGCCGTACGTCTTCCACGTGAGACCGCGTGTGTCGTAGATCGTCTCCGCGATGACCCTGCCGGTGCCCGTCGCGGACGCCGTCTGGGTCTGGCGGGAGCGCAGGAGACCGTCGTAGAGGGCGTAGTCGGTCCGGTAGGAGCCGTTGTGCTCCAGCGTCTTCGAGGTGACGACGGTGGGGCCGTCGCGGCGGATCTGGTAGTCGTATTCGAACGTGGGGCTCTTGGGGAAGGCCGACTTGGGGTGGCCGGGCTTCCACACCTTCGTCAGACGGGCGAGGCCGTCGTACTCGGCTTCGACTCTCTTGCCGTTGGCGTCGGTCTGGGCCGTGACCACGCTGTGGCCGAGAGCGAATTCCGTGCTGGACGTGTGTCCCAGCGCGTTGGTGACGGTGATTTTGGTGGGAGACGCGCCGGTTGCCGGCGTGTACGCGGTGGTGGACTTGTTGTTGAGTGCGTCGGTCACCGTCAGGGCCCGGCCGTACTGGTCGTAGGTGACGGTGCCGGTCGTGACGAACCCTGTTCCCTTGGCGTCCTGCTCATCCGTCCGGGTCACGAGTCCCCGGCCCGAATCCGGCAGTTCGCCCAGTGTGCTGGAGCCGTCGTAGTAGGAGCGCTTCTCCGATATTAGGTCGCCGGGGAGGCTCGCCTCCTTGCCGCAGGGCACCGACAGGACGCGCTGCGTGGCGACGGCGTTGAGGATGGGGTTCTTGCCGTTGCGCGCGTATGTCGTCGTCGCGCACGTCTCGTCGCCCGTCTTCGCCGTGTCGCCGAAGTCGGTCTCCGTCAGGGGCATGCCGTAGTCGTCGAAGGTCCGCTCGGTCCTCGTGCGCCGCCAGCCGTCGCCGACGGCCGTCCGGCTGCTCTCGGCCTGGACCCCGGACACCTGAGCGGTGAGGTCAGGAAGGCCCTCGCGGGCATGGGTGGCGGTCGGCCCCTTGCGCCAGGGCTCGTACACCTTGGCGGACAGCAGCTTGCCGCCGTCGCCGTCGTACGTGGCCGACTCGCGGACCATTCCGGCGAATGCCGGGTGGTCGTCGGCCTTGTTGCCCTCGCTGTCGGCGACCTGGGCGCCGTTCAGGCCCCGGAAATAGCGGGACTCGGTGAGCGTGCGCCGGTCCGTGCCGGCACCGGCTCGGGTCTGCACCCGGCCGTAGCCCCGGAACTCGCTATAGGCACGGTGCTCGGGCTTCGTCAGCTCGTCCTGGCTCTTCTCCCAGGCCGGACCGTCAAGGTAGGTGTACTCGACCTGCTTGTCAGGGGCGCCGCCGGTGTTGTCCGACTCACGGACCTGCGTGACCACGTAGGTGTGGAACCAGTCCTTGACCGGCTTGTAGTCGGCAGCCGGGGAGTCCTGGGGCACCCAGTAGACGGGGTGGCAACGGCGCGCGTTGTGCGCCTCGTCCGGCAGGTCGCCGGCCTTGCACTCCGGTTCCGAGTAGGTGACGCCGATGGTGCCGCCGGTCTCCGTCTGCACGGCGGAGACCCGGTACCGCACGAGCGGGGGCACCGCGTCGACGGCCTTCTCCACGCGGTTGGGCAGCTGGATTCCCTTGAAGGTGACGTCCGGCAGCGTCGTTTCCTTGCCGCCGACGTGGCCGGTGTGGGAGATCGCCGACAACCACAGGGCCGGGCTGCTGCCGTCGCCGCTGCTCGGGAACTGGTGCTTGAGCTCCCAGGTGTCGGCCGTCTTGTAGGCACCGTCAATCAGCGACTCCGTGGTGATCTTCGCGAGACGCTTACGGGTCCAGAAGCTCGGCGAGTACTGTTCCTTGCACTCGTCGCCGGACTTGCAGTACCGGTCAAAGGGCACATCGGGCCAGTACTTGGCGTTGTCCTTGGTGAACTTGTCCTCGGCACAGGCGAACTTCGAGTCCGGCAGACAGCGTTCCGCCTCGGTGAAGGTCACCCGCGCGGCCGCGGCGTTGGTGCCGTAGATGTTGTCCGAGCGCAGGCCGTAGTCGATGCGGTTCAGGTATCCGCCGCGGACGTACTCGGTGACCGTTCCCTTGCCCGTGGTCGAGCTGGCGTTGCGCGCGTAGCGGTTGGTCTCGGCCGTGTAGTAGTACGCCATGGCGTCCGAACCGGGAGTCACGACGTAGTCGAGGTTCCACCGCCAGGCCTGGTTGCAGGACGAGTCCCCGAAGGCGTCCTTGTGGCACGGCTCGCCCTTGTGGTTGCCGTGCACGGGAACGGTCCAGGTGGAGTGGGTCTCGGCCTTGCCGGAGGACCAGCCGGGAAGACGGTTGTAGCCGAAGTAGTACTGGGTCCCGTCCGGAGTGGTCAGATGCCAGTACTCACCGTCGTTGTCGCCGTTGCCCCGGTCGGCCGAGTTCAGGCGCTCGATCTTGGTGCCGTTGTCCTGCCTCAGCTTCCACTCGCCGCTCTTGTCGTCCTTGACAAGCTCGGTCGTGGAGCCGTTGAGGGACAGCACGGCGTTGTCAGTGCCCCAACAGAGGTCACCGTTCTTGGCCTTGTTGTTGCCATCCTTCATGTCGTCGATGCACGGCTTGTAGCGCCGTTCCACGAAGCTGTCGGCCATGCTCCAGCCGTCGCCCACCCAGTTGGCCTGGTTGTTGGTGGCCGCGGTGCGGCCATCGACGGCCTGGGACGAGTAGGAGAGTGCGAGCTCCGGCCCGTGTCCGCCCGGGACCTCGGGCAGGACGATCGGGTAGCTCCACCCGAAGCCACCACCGGAACTGCCCGACTGCCAACTGCCGGAAGGAGAGAGCGAAGTAGCCTTCCAGTCTCCTGCGGCCCCGGAGGCACCGGAGGCATCGGCGGTCGCCGCCAGCAGTACGGGGGCGAAGGCCGCGGACCTGGCGGTGCGCCGCAGCGGAACGGTCGCCTTCAGCGCGCCCTTCGCGGAGTCGTTACTCGCCGAAGGAAGGGGCCTACCGCGGTGGCATGCGGCGTCCTTGGGATCCGTCAGCGCGCAGTCGGGCAGCTGCACGAGGGTGAGCCGGGACGCCCAGTCACCGCCGTAGGCGTTCCGGAAGGCCGAGTAGTCCACCTTGACGTCGACGGCGCTGTCGGCCGAGGCCTTGCCCTGGCCCGTCACCTTGAGCAGCACGCCGTCGACACCGGCGCGCTCCGCGGCCTTGCGGTCCAGCGTCTCGACGCGCACCTTGCCCGGGCCCGCCTTGTCGGCGGTGCGGGAGGACGCGATCTCCACGGGCAGGGAACCGGCCCGTGCCTTCTTCGGACCCGACGCCCCTGCGGCCGACGGGAGCGCGACAGTGGCGCCACCGGCCTTCGGCCATGCCGCGGACGGGGCCTCGTGCCACGCGTTCCGCGCCGCCTGATCCGGGGTCCGGTCCGGTCTGGCCTTCACCTCCGAGACGGGAACGGGTTTGATCCGCTGGGCCCCGGGAGTCGTTCCCCGGGTCAGAAACGAATCGTAGGAGAGCAGCCCGGCAATGGTCACCGTAGCCGTCAGCGCAGCGGTTATTCGACTTGTCGAGTATCTCAAGGGAGCGCCTTCCGGGCGCCCCCTCGACGAGAACCTCATAAAGGCAGGCATTTACCAAAACCCCAAGTTGATTACGTAAAGGTGACGCAAAACGTATCACGCTGCGTGACCGGCATCCCCCGAACAGTGGAGCGCCCTGCCTGCAGGTTGGGCGATTTAACCGATATCACCCCCGATATTTCAGGACATAATGCGCAGATAAACGAAGCCCTTGGCCAGACCGTGATCACCTGTGACATCATGTGTTTTGCCAGTCCCTTGGGCCTGCCTTTACGGTGCCCTCGCAATTCATGGAGACAAACCGGAGGGCATTTCCCATGCCAACAAGGCTGGGCGCACACAGAAGAGGCATTCCATGCGCTCTTCTCGCCTGTTCGCTTCTTTTCATCGTCAATGGCATTTCCCTGCCCGGGGCCGCCGCCGCGCCGGTTCCCGATGTCGGCAGCACACCGGCGCCTTCCGCCGCGGCGGTGGCGAAGGCGGACGGAGCCGCGCTCAAGGAGGCGGAGAGCAGCGGGAAGCCGGTCGAGGTCGTACCCCGGCGGACCGAGACGTCGTCCGTCTTCGCCAATCCCTCGGGCACCTTCACCGAGGAGCGCTACGCCCTCCCCCAGCGGGTGAAGAAGAACCGCGCGCTGGTGGACATCGACACCGCGCTGGCCCCGGCCGAGGACGGCCGCATCAGCCCGGCCGCGACCCCGGTGAGGATGTCCTTCTCCCCGGGCGGCGACGGCCCGCTGGCCACCATCGAGCGCGACGGCCGGCGCGTGTCGCTGTCCTGGCCGAAGGCACTGCCGAAGGCGCAGGTCTCCGGCAACACGGTCACCTATCCCGAGGTGCTCCCGGACGTGGACCTGAAGGTGCGGGCGAGCGCGACCGGCTTCGGGCAGCTCCTGGTGGTCAAGTCGCCCCGGGCGGCCGCAGACCCGGCGCTCAAGGCCATCCAGTACGGCATGTCCGCCGACGGGGTGAAGGTCTCCGTCGACCAGTACGGCAACCTCACGGGCGTCAACCCGGCCGGGCAGGTGGTCTTCTCGGGGCCGACCCCGAGGATGTGGGACAGCTCCGGACCGGCCCAGAACGCCGATGCCGCGCAGCGGGCCTCCCGCAGCGCTCCCCTGGCGCGCACCGCCGCGGCCCCGGCCCCGGCCGATGACGAGTTCCAGCCGGGACAGGGTGCCAGGACCTCGGAGATGAAGGTGGCGGTGACACCGTCCAACCTCAAGATCACTCCGGACGCGGGGCTGCTGACGGGCAAGGACACCACTTACCCGGTGTTCATCGACCCGTACGTCGACGGCGCCCGCCAGGCCTGGGCCCTCGTCTACAAGAAGTACGCCAACAGCGCCTTCTACAACGGCGCCGGGTGGATCGACCGCGACGGCACGAAGGGCACGTCCACCGCCCGCATCGGCTACGAGAACGAGACCGACGGGCTGGGCCGCTCCTTCTTCCAGCTCAACACCAAGAACCTCTGGGACACCGACAAGCGGATCATCAAGTCCACGTTCCGGATCAAAAACACCTGGTCCTGGTCCTGCGAGGAGCGGGAGACCCAGCTGTGGGACACGGGCAGCATCAGTTCCCGCACCACCTGGAACAACCAGCCCAACTGGACCCGCAAGGTGGCTACCACCAGTGACACCAAGGGCTGGGCGGGCAGCACCAGTTGTCCCGCGGGCAACCTCGCCTTCGACGTGACGTCGGGGACCAAGGAAGCCGCCGCCTCGCACTGGACCAACTGGACGCTCGGCCTGCGCGCCGCCACGGAGACATCCGTCTACAGCTGGAAGAAGTTCGACGCCAAGTCCGCGGTGCTGTCGACCGAATACACCACCCCGCCCAACACCCCGACCGACTACGGCACGAGCCCCGCCACGGAATGCCGTGCCAAGCAGCCCTCCGTCATCGGAAACAGCGACGTCCAGCTGTACGCCAAGGTCTCCGACCCGGACGGGGGAACCGTCAAGGCGCGGTTCAACATGTGGATCAAGGACGGCGATCCAGCGATCTTCAGCCAGACCATCTCCGTCACCAGCGGCAACGTCGCCCGGGTCACCGTGCCCAAGTCCGTCCTCAAGGACGGCGCCGTCCACCAGTGGCAAGTGCGTGCCGACGACGGCACCGCCGTCTCCCCCTGGGCACCCGGTGAGCCTTGCCGCTTCACCATCGACACCTCGCGCCCCAGCGCCCTGCCCGTCGTCACCTCCAAGGAGTACCCCGACGGAGGTGACGGCTGGCCGGCCGCCACGGGAACGGCCCGCACCCCCGGCTCCTTCACCATCTCTTCCGGGGGAGTCCGCGACGTGACGAAGTACGAGTACTGGAACGACTGGGACAGCACCCGACGTACGGCCGCCGCCGCCTCACCGGGAGGGTCCGTCTCCGTCAAGGTGACCCCCATGTCCGTCGGCGTGCACAAGCTCTACACCCGCAGCCTCGACAAGGCCGGCAACCCCTCGGACATCCAGATCTACTTCTTCTACGCCAACAGCCCCAAGATCGCCGACAAACCCGGGGACCTCAACGGCGACGGCAACGCCGACATGTACGGCATCCGCACCAACGGCGATCTGCGCCTGTACGCCGGAAACGGCACGGGAGGGGTCGGCCCGGCGGCGGTGGTCAGCAACGAGAACTTCACCGGCGCCCTGATCACCCACCGCGGCGACTGGACCGGTGACGGCTACGAGGACCTCATCTCCGCACGGCCCCAGAGCGACGGCACCAAGAAGCTGTTCGTCCACCCCAACAACGGCCTCGGCTACGCCTGTACCAAGACCGTCGAGGTCGTCGACGGACAGCCGCAGGGCTGCCCGATGGGGAGCCAGGAGCTTCGCGTGTACGACCCGGCCAACAACCACTGGGACAAGGCTCAGCAGATTGTGGCCATCGGTGACATTGACGGCCCCACCGACCTCGACAACGACGGCACACCCGACATCCCCTCCTTCCCCGACCTGCTGGTCAAGGAGGGCGATCACCTCTGGCTCTACTACGGCTCCAGCAGCTGGTACCTCGACGAGACGGACCCGGTCCTCATCGGTGACGGCGGCTGGACCGACTTCGACGTGATCGCCCCCGGGGACGTCACCGGTGACGGCCGCGTCGACCTGGTGTCCCGTCGGCGCAGCTCGGGTGAGATCTATGTGTACCCGGGAAGCGGGCCGGCCGGTGAGGGCCTGGGCGACGGGAGCACGCGCCTCCAGTTCGGCCGGAGCTGGACCGCGGCTAACCGCCCCCTGATCGCCTCCGGAGGCGACGCCGACAACGACGGTGTCCCGGACCTCTGGGCCACCACCACCGACAACACCGCCGGGCTCCTCTTTTACCCGAAGATCACCATTCGCGATCACGGCGATCCGTTCCCTGTCGGCACGGGCGGCTGGGGCGATTTCACGGCCCTCAGCTGAGCACAGACGCGCCGGGGCGGGGCACTTCTTCCGGGCGCCCCGCCCCGGCGCGTCCGGCCCCTCTGCCTTGCGCGCGAAACCGCTTGGCCAGCTGCTGAACAGCGAGCGCGGCATCCTTGGGCACGGTCACGTTGCACGGAGACCGCCGGGCGGTGCCGGCCACCCTGGTGATCCGGCGGTCGATCGAGTTGGGCGCGGCCTCCTTCACCTGGTCCAGCCACGTCACGAACGCCACCATCGTGCCCTTGGTGATGGCGGTAAGCGGCAGCTCGGTGCCGGTGCGCTCGGCGAGCCAGCCGTGGAACTCCGTCCACAGCGCTCAGTCGCGGGCGTAGGAGATCTTCGTCCTGCGCGGACGCACGGCCTCGATGTGCTCGTCGGTACCGTGCTCGAGCACGGCGAGCACCGCAGCCGCCGCCGGGTCGTAAGCCTCCGCCGCCCCGCCGACGGGCTGGGCAGGGGCAAGCTCAGCGTCAACGACCACCTCGGTGCTGCTTAATGCCCGTGGTCATCACCCCCTCCGTCCCTGGTACAAGCCCGCACGGCGGGCCTGCGCCATCCCGGCCACCCGCCGACGGCGCTCCTCGGACGGGATGCCGACGAGGCCACAATGTAGGCAGTGGATGAATGGCGCGAACCTCACTGAGCGCCCTCCGTCGGCTCGTCGTCGGCGAGCTCGGTAAGGGCCAGGCCGGCGGCGTGCTGCTCGGCGCTGAGGCCGAGCAGCTACTCGCCCCGTTCCTCGGATGCGGTGTGTACAGCGTGTGCTGGCCCGCCGCCCTGGCGCGCGGCAGCTCGCGAGCCCCGTCGGGTGTGAGGCCGAGGACGCGCTGGCATCGTTCCAGGTGGACTGAGCTGAAGGGCGTCGTGGAGGTACACGCTGCGGCCATACTCCGTCCTCGCGGTGGATGGCCCAACGCAGCGCGAGGACGGCGAGGGCGTCGGCCCCCGCCACCGCGCTGGCGTCCGTCAAAGAACAACAACAGACAAAGCACTCCCGGACGGACTCCAACACCCGGACGCCAACTGATCACGTTCTGCGAGCAGGTCTCACCATCCCCCCGCGGCACTGCCAATATCCGACATCGCCCACCCCAGGCCGCAGCAGGGACTTCAGCACCCGGGACGCAGTCGAACGCGCTTGCGCCCCGCCAAGGGATCACAGCAGATCAGAGCCGCGCTGACGTCGATGTGGTCGCATGCGATCGCGGGACCGCCACGCCCGGATCGACACTGGTGTAGCAGTTCAATGCGCAACCTTTGGAAGCGATCACCATGCCCTCCCCTACCTCTCGGGGGCGCGTCTACCGGCGCTGCGGCTGCCGGGACCACCTGCATAAACAGCTCGGATCACGCTGTCCACTGCTCCTGGCCGACCCTGATCACGGTGCCTGGACGTTCGCCGTCGACATCCCTCAGTGCGCTCCCGGGCGCCACACCGTCCGGCGCGGCGGCTTCCCCGACCGGGACACGGCCGCACAGGCCCTGCGGCGGCTGATCAAGACCGCGGACGCGGGTCTTCTGGCCGATCCGAACCAGACGGTCGCGGACTACCTGGCCGTTTGGCTGCAGGCCAAGGCCATGACCCTCAAGCCGACGACCACGGTCCGCTACCGCGCCTACATCGACACGATCTCGTCCCCGCGCTGGGGAAGATCAAGCTCGACGACCTCGGCTACAGGCATATCGCCGCCTTCGTCCGGGCCCAGCTCTCGCGTGGACGGGGTCCGGTCACCGTCCACCGCATCCTCGCCACGCTGTCGAGCGCGCTGGGCGAGGCCGTCCGTCACCACCGGCTTGACCACAACCCTGCACGGCCTACGATCATCCCCCGCCCAGCCGCCGCCGAACGCCACATCTGGACCATCGACGAGGCCGTCAGCTTCCTGCGGTACTGCAACGCCGCGGACCCGCTCATGGCCGACCTCGTCGAAGTCCTCATCGGGACCGGCATCCGCAAGGGAGAAGCGCTCGCGCTGCGCTGGGAGGACGTCCACCTGGACAACCGTGTCCTCTACATACACACCACGCTCTCCGCGATCGACAACAACCGCCTGATGATCACCACACCCAAGACCAGGAACAGCAGGAACTGGGTCGCCATCTCAAGCCGCGTCGCCGCCGCCCTCCGCCACCGCATGCAGGAGAGGTGCCCGTCTACCACCGACGGTCTCGAGGGCGACTTCGTCTTCCACCGGCCCGACGGCCGACCGATCCACCCGGAGTACGCCCTCAACCGGTTCCACCTGCTGAGCCGCGAAGCCGGCGTCTCCCGCACCACGCTCCACGACCTGCGGCACCTGGCCGCCACGATCTCCATCACCGCCGGCGTCCCCCTGACGGTGGTCTCCAAGACCCTGCGCCACTCGACTCTCTCCACCACGGCGAATATCTACAGCCACCTCACCACCCAGGCAGCCCGCGAAGCCGTCGACGTTATCGACAAAATCCTCACCCAGGCCGACCGGCCGACCACTCCCCCACGACCGATCCCAGCACCGCGACCGCCCTGCGACCACATCCCCCAGCTGCACAACCAGATGACCATCACCAGACAGCCCACCCACACCACGAACTACCCCAGAACCGTCCCAACAGCCGTGAGCACGTGCGACCACCCTGCGACCACAAGCCGCCGCAACATCAGAAAGGCCGCCCCCGCATCCTGCGAGAACGGCCTCCGACCTGCGAAAACGCTGGTCGGGACGGCGGGATTTGAACCCACGACCCCTTGACCCCCAGTCAAGTGCGCTACCAAACTGCGCCACGTCCCGGTGCTTGTCCGGCCCGGACTTTCGCCCGCGCCGACCGCGCAAGAGAACAATACCCCACCCCGCGGGGTGCCGGTGTACGGGTTGCCCGGGCAGGCCCGCCCCAGAGGTGTGCCGCAGGTCACTCACCGGCCGCGGGGCGGGACCGGCCCGGCGGCCCTGACCGGTCCCGGCCCGCCGCACCCACCACCGGCGCCGCCCCCACCCCGCAGGTCAGCCCACGCCCACCAACCAAAACCCACCCGCGAGCCCCACCCTCACCCTCACTCCCATCCCGCCCGAAATCGGCCACTCTGCCCGCCGATTACCCATCCTGCCAATGGAGTTGGACCGACCGGCCCAACTCCCGTGGTATTGACCCGCTACCGGATCTTCATGCGACGATCGATCCTCCGCGAGGTGATCCGGAACCGGATGACTCAAGACCCGGAGTTGACACAACTCCCGCAGCGCAGGAGGACAGTTGGCCGTCTTCGAACCCTCCCCGCTCTCCAGACGCCACTTCCTGCAGGCCACCGCCGGCACCGCCGCGGTGACCGGGCTGTCCGGGACGCTGCCGGCGGTGGCCGAGGCCGCGGAAGCGGGGGATGCCGGGGATGCCGGGCAAGCGCACCGGACCGTGCTGTCCTTCACCGGGGCCACCAATGGCGCAGCCACCCTCTCGCCCGCCGGTGACCGGCTGATCGCCGAGGTGCAGAACGTCCTGTGGTCCGTCCCCCGCAAGGGCGGCCAGGCGCGGGCCATCACCCCCGCGGATCTGGAGCCCACCCGCCCGGTGCACTCCCCCGACGGCCGCCTGCTGGCGGTCTGCGCCTACCGGGGCGGCGGGTTCCATATCTGGACGCTGCGGCCCGACGGCTCGGGGCTGCGGCAGCTGACCGACGGGCCCTGGGACGACCGGGGGCCCTCCTGGTCGCCGGACGGCACCCGGATCGCCTTCGCCTCCGAGCGCGGCGGCGACCCGGTGCAGGGCAGCCCGTACCGGGTGTGGGTGGTGGACGTACGCACCGGCGCGCTCACCCGGGTCACCGGGCTGCCCGGGCAGGACGGCCCCCAACAGGACGGCGCCTGGGAGGACTTCGACCCGGTGTGGTCCCCGGACGGGCAGCGGCTGCTGTTCGTCCGCGGGCATCTGGAGGGCGGCGCGCTGGTGGCGCGCACCATCGCCTCGGTGCCCGCGGACGGCAAGGGCCGGGTGCGCACCGAGCACTCCGACCCCGGCCAGGTCTCGGTGATGACGCCCGCCGTCTCGGCGGCCGGCCGGCTGGCCTGTCTGCGGACCACCCCCGCCCCCACCGCCTCCTGCACCCTGGTGGTGGACGGGGCCGTGGTGCCGGTGAAGGGGGATCTGGAGCCGGTTCCGCCGCGCTGGGTGTCGAGGGACGAGCTGCTGCTGACCGTGGACGGGCAGTTCACCGTCCTCCGGGTGGCGGCCGGGCGCGCGGACGTCAGCGCCACCGTGCCGTTCAAGGCCGCCCTGCCGCTGGACCGGCCGCGCTACCGGGTCAAGCGGTACGACCTGGCGGGCGAGGGTGTGCGCAAGGTGCGCTCGGTGCATCTGCCGGTGCTGTCGCCCGATGCCCGTCAGGTGGCCTTCGCCGCGCTCAACTCGCTGTGGGTGGCGGACACTTCGGGCGGCCGGGCACCGCGCCGGGTGGTCACGGCCGATGCCGCGCACTATCTGCTGGGCCCCTCCTGGACCCCCGATGGCAAGGCGCTGATCTGGGCCGACGACCGTGACGGCCTGCTGGCGGTACGCCGCCGTGAGCTGGCCTCCGGCCGGGAGAGCGTCCTGGCGGACGGCGGCCGGGTCAGCCCGGCGCTGTCACCGGACGGCAAGCGGCTGGCCTGCCTGGACATGAGCGGAAACCTGATCGTCCGCGAGCTGGACAGCGGCACCGAGCGGCTGCTGACCGCCCCCATGGGCGGCGGCGGCCTGCCCGGCAGGCCCAGCTGGTCGCCCGATGGCCGCTTTATCGCCTACTGCGACCGCAACCGCCTCAACCAGCGCTTCCGCGAGGGCTACAACCTGATCCGGGTGGTGGACGCCGCGAGCGGCGCCTTCCGGCTGCATGCGCTGGCCCCGCACGCCTCGGTCTCCGACCGCTTCGACTCCGGCCCGGTGTGGTCGCCGGACGGCCGCTCCATGGCGGTGATCAGCGAATCGGCGCTCTGGCTGCTTCCGGTACGGCCGGACGGCACCCCCGAGGGCGCCCCGCGCCGGCTGACCGAGGAGGCCGCCGACCATCCCTCCTGGTCCGCCGACTCCCGCCGGCTGCTGTATCTGTCGGCCGGGCGGCTGCGGCTGCTGACGGTGGCGGACGGCAGCACCCGCACCATCCCCGTCGCCCTGGACTACCGCCGCCCCACTCCGCCGGACACCGTGGTGCACGCCGGGCGGTTCTGGGACGGCACCGGCACCGCCGTCCGCGAGGACGTGGACATCCTGGTGCGGGGCGGACGGATCTCGGCCGTGGAACCGCACCGGGCCCGGCGCGGCGCGGCGCACACCGTGGACGCCTCCCGGCGCACCGTGATCCCGGGCCTGTGGGATGCCCACACCCATCCCTGGCAGAGCACCTACGGCGGGCGGCAGACCGCGCTGCAGCTGGCCTATGGCATCACCACCGCGGTGTCCCTGGGCGGTCCCGCCTATGAGCAGGCCCGGATCCGGGAGGCGGTGGCCGCCGGGGCGCTGGCCGGTCCGCGCCTGCTGACCTGCGGCGAGCTGCTGGACGGGGCCAGGGTGGCGTACAGCATGGGCCGCGCCCACCGCACCGAGGAGGGGCTGCGCCGCTCGCTGTCCCGGGCCGAGCCGCTGGACTGGGACTTCGTCAAGACCTATGTGCGGGCGCCCGGCTGGCTGATGGCGGAGGCGGCCCGGTTCGCCCACCAGCGGCTGGGGGTGCGCTCCGGCAGCCATCTCTGCTCGCCGGGCATCCAGCTGGGGCAGGACCTGACCACCCATCTCCAGGCCACCCAGCGGCTGGAGTTCGGGCATGCCACCAGCGCCACCGGTCACTCCTACCAGGATCTGACGGAGATCTACACCGGCGACGGCTTCCATATGATCGCCACCATCTTCACCTCCGTCCCGCTGCTGGGCGCCGACCCCGGGCTGGCCGAGGATCCCCGGGTGACCCGGCTGATGCCGCCCTGGGACCGGGACCTGGTGCGCAAGGCGGCCGGGACCCCGCCGACCGACGACCAACTGGCCACCCTGCGCACCGAGATCGAGGTCTACCGGCGGATCCTGTCCGGCGGCGGACTGGTGGCCCTGGGCACCGACGCCCCCTTGGTGCCGGTGGGGCTCTCGCTGCATATCGGCCTGCGGGCGCTGCACCGCTATGGGCTGTCGGCGGCCGAGGCGCTGCGTACGGCCACGCTGATCCCGGCCCGGGTCTTTGGCGCCGACCGGGATCTGGGCACCCTGGAGCCCGGCAAACTGGCGGATCTCACGGTGGTGGACGGGGATCCGTTCACCGACTTCGACTCGCTGCTGCGGACGGAGTCGGTGCTACGCGGCGGAGTGCCCTTCGCCCAGGGCGAGTTGGTGGGCGCCTACCAGGAGACGCCGCACGCCCGGCCCGCGCATGGCGAATGGCTGGACGTGGGGCGGCAGTTGCGGCGGGACTCCTGCTGCGAGCACGAACACGGCTGATTTCTCAGGCCGCCGGGACGGGCAGCGGCGGGGCCGGTACGGGCACCGGCTCCGCGCCCGAGCCCGGCGGGGCCCACCAGTAGTCCGGCTCCAGTCCTTCGGCCGGTTCAAAGGGCTGCCCGGGGCGCGGTACCGCACACCGCGTCCCGGCCTCCCGGGCGGCGGCCACGCTCAACTCGGCCGGGTCCGCCCAGGGATGGGGCGCCAGCACAAAGGTCCCCCAGTGGATGGGCATCATCAGCCCGCCACCCAGGTCCAGATGGGCCCGGATGCCCTCCTCCGGGGTCATATGAATGTCGGGCCAGAACTCCGAATACGCCCCGACCTGCACCATGGTGGCGTCGAACGGCCCGTACTGCGCCCCGATTCCGGCGAAGCCGGGGAAGTATCCGGTGTCCCCGCTGTGGAAGATCCGGTGCTCGGGACCGGCGACCACCCAGGAGGCCCACAGGGTGTGCTGGACATTGCGCAGCGCCCGGCCGCAGAAGTGCCGGGCCGGGGTGGCGGTGAGCGTCAACTCGCCTACGGTGGTGGACTCATGCCAGTCCAGCTCGGTGATCAGGGCCGGGCGTACGCCCCAGTGCTCCAGGTGTGCCCCCACGCCCAGCGGCACCACAAAGGCCGTGCCCAGGCGGGCCAGGGCGCGGACGGTCGGCATGTCCAAGTGGTCGTAGTGGTCATGCGAGATGATCACCGCGTCCACCCGTCCCACCTCGGCCAGCGGGACCGGCACCGGGTGCAGGCGCCGGGGACCGGCGAAGCCGAAGGGTGAGCAGCGCTCGGACCAGACCGGGTCGAAGAGCACCCGGTGGCCGTCGATCTCGGCGAGCACGCTGGAGTGTCCCATCCAGGTGAGCCGGAGCCCGGAGACGGCGGGAACGGCCAGATCGGCCACGGTGGTCGGGTGGACCGGGATGGGGTGGCCGGGGGTGCGCCGGGCGCGCTCCTCCTTGCGGAAGTAGGTGGGCAGATACTTCAGCATCGAGCCGGAGGGCTTCCGGGCGGCGGCCATCGGGTTGACGAACACCCCGTCCGCGAAGTTGGGCGACCGTCTGATCCGGGCCAGCCGCTCCCCGGCCGGATCGGCGCCGAACGCGGCCGGGCGCAGGGCGTCTAGCGGGGAGCTGAGCGAGCGGAAGCCGGACACGGCACCTCCAGGAGGCGAGAAGGCAGGTCCTCCCATTATCCGCCGCCGGCCGGCGCCCGCCGTTCCGGGCCCACCCCCGTCGCGGCCCGGACGGCCGGACCGGCGGCCGGCGGTGTCCCACTGTGCCGCCCGCCGCCGCTGTCCCGCATCCGGTTTTCGGGAGCCGCAGCTCAGGGCCCGGGCGCCAGTCCGCTGACCCGCAGGGTGATGTTCAGCCGCCCGGTGAGCCCCAGCCCGGCGGGTGCGGTGCCGGGGATGATCCGGGTCACCCCGTGATAGGCGAGCCGGGAGGGTCCCCCGAAGACGATCAGGTCGCCGCTGCGCAGTTCCAGATCCGTCCAAGGGCGGTGGCGTCCCTCGGTGTTGCCGAACCGGAAGATCCCGGAGTCTCCCAGGCTGAGCGAGACCACCGGGGCGTCCGACCGTTCGTCGCTGTCCCGGTGCAGTCCCATCCTGGCGTCGGCGTCATAGAAGTTGACCAGCGCGATGTCATACGCCTCCGCCCCCGCGGGCCGGCCGTACGCCCGGGCCACCGCATCCCGGGCCAGCCGGTCCAGCCGTGGCGGGAAGGGTTTGACGGGGGCGCCGTCACCGTCCACCACGGTGCGGGCATAGCCGTACGGATACCAGTGCCACCCGGGGCACTGCGGATTTTCCCGTACCGATTTCCCGCAGTTCGGGCAGCGGGGCACCACGGCCCAATGCCAGCCCAAGCAAACCTGCCGTACTGACATGGCGCCCCCGCCGGGCGTACGCACCGTCCGCAGCCCCGCCGGTGGCCGTGCCCACTCCCGACAGGCCGCGAGCAGTTCGCGCTGGGCGTCGAGATCGAGCCAGTCCGGAACGTGAACGGCGCCGGGGGCGATCTCCGCTCGGTCGCGCGGGAACAATCCGTCTTCCATCGCTCCCATGTTCGCAGCTGACCCCTACTGCTGGGAAACGTCGCCGGTGAGCGGCGTCGCACCAATCTGCGGTTGCGCAAACACCTGATTCCGGTGCACATGGGTTGTGATCTTCTGCAACCTTCAAGAGCGCCCACCCGATTGACGGGCGGCCTTCCTCTTTGGTTACCACCCTTGACCATATGGAAGGGCAGCAACCACCAGGCGCACGAGGGCGCGTCGACATGAGCGATGTGTTGCGATCTTCAGCCGCTTGACTACACCGCCGACGCCTCAGATCCACCTCTCCCCTGAAGCGGGTCCGGGCTCCACCCTTCCCAACTCAGTTACTATTTCAGTAAATTACTAAGTTATGGACTTCACAATTATCAGGCACGCCGTCGAGGTCGATCACGGCATCAAGCGCTTGTCTATGCGCTTCATCAAGAAGCACGCAGCACCGGAACGAGCCAGACTCAGCTCCGAGTTGTGCGCGAAGATTAGCGATGAGTTCGAACGAATCGGACTAACCACCCTTCCTCGCATATTACCGACATCAGAGAACGAGTTTGTTTGGATCATCCAGCGCGACAGTGTCCTTGGCGAAGTCGCAGCCGTCGCCGCCGCCCTGGCACATCTGGACAAGCTCGGGCTAAGCCCTCTCCCTCAGATCTTCGCCAACTACCCGCGAGCAAAGGGCGACTTGAGCTGAGCGTAGAAATGACGCGTTTGACTCCTGCGCGGTGCGTACAGCATCGGACGTATATACTGCGCCCAGGATGAGTGCAGGCCAGAAAGCGACCACACGTGGCTGTGGCTCATGTATACGGTGATGCCAAGCGAGCGCCGATATCACGCCAGCGGCGTCCCATCATCCTTGCCTCGGAGGCAATGGCACTGCCCAGGAGCCCTGGATGAGCAATACCGAAGAAATAACCCATCCGTGTGAGGATCCCCCCTTCATCGTCGGTGCCTCCAGACGGCTATAGGCTTGGGAAGATGTGCGCACCTGAACCGACACGTAGGGGAATCCCGAGAAGTCGATATAAGTGGATCTCCCCCTTAGATGGCCGATTACGCATCCCTGCGGCAAGGCCCACACCGTACTCAATGGGCTGGCCACGAGGACGATATGCCACGCACATAAAGGTCGCCAACTCCAAGATTGCGTGGGTGCCGTTACCGGTAAGCGAACAGCTCGCCGCAAGACTAGTTAAGCTCACAAAGCAGCTCATTGCCCGCATAGCCAAGCGGCACTCCCCAGCAGGCCAAACAAGGCGTTCTCAACTAGTTGTTTACATCGCTCGTCGGATGATCCTCGGCGGCTTGCCCTCCATGCATACCAGCCCGTGGCACCTGGTACCACCTCATGACGCACAGTTCGAACTTTGATCCCCTGCCTCGGAATCGCCTGCATTGACGGCTCTTCTCTACCCGGCAACCGAGGTCTGCTGTTTCTGGCACCCACAAAACCCGAGGTTTACACCGCTTACCAACACCGGTTCTACCCAAATGTGAGCTACAGGTCAACCCGACTTCCATCTGAATTATCCTGGGCAGACAGGGCGGTTTCGGTCAAAACCTTTGACGCAGTAATCCGTACAGCGAGTTCACGTAACTCGCAATCGCAGCAAACCACTCCGAACCACATTGGAGATCCATACCCATGACCACCGACACACCCGCAGTCCTTTCCATTGACGTCCCCTGGGGGGCGGACATGGTCCGGGTAACTAACATTTCGCCCCGCCTAC
Organism: Streptomyces orinoci; assembly: GCF_003121295.1. Lineage (GTDB taxonomy): Bacteria > Actinomycetota > Actinomycetes > Streptomycetales > Streptomycetaceae > Streptomyces > Streptomyces orinoci. Next base: position 177,455 of record NZ_PHNC01000012.1, on the reverse strand, counting down.
CTTCCGACTCAACGGACAGCAATATCGCGGCGGTGACTGCGGCTGGTCGGGCCAATACAAGCACCTGGCTGCCGGACACTGCGTGGGGCATCTTGGCGCGCGCCACGACTAAACCCGAAGCACTGGCAGTTCAGCTCCGGCCGACATCGGATGAGCTCTCGGGTCTCCTGACCGTCGAAAACGTCGAGGGGGCGACGCTGCACTCCGTCGTCACCCGGGTCCTGCTGAGCGAACTGTTTCCCGGCCCCCAGCCTCGTACCAGTATGGAGGTCTCAGAGGTAGCCGACCCACAGGTGCACGGGATAACTCATGAGGGCCGTCCCAGTGCGATCTTGCAGTACCGCTATGAGAACCTCACTCACCTACGGAACCACGTGTGGCAGACCATCCACGCGACGCTCTCGCTCAACAACTATGCGGCCTCCATTCTCACACGCTCCGTCAGCCGCAACCTGATTACCCATCCTGCCGAGATTGCCTTCGAGGACGGTACGAAGCCGTTCCCCGTTCTCGTCGTTCGTGACGGCATTACCCGGCTCGCCAGCGCCTGGGCGGTACTGGCCGGGCATGGCGTCGAACCCTCGGAGGTGGCCGACCTGGCCACCGACGCACTACTCGGCAGCGCTTTTGCGGCAGGGACGACTGCCGGTCCTGATCTCGGCCAGCAGCTGGCTGCCAGCCGGGCGCGGTGGTGGCAGGGACTACGGAAGGAGTTCGATGACGAGATGAAGGGAGCGACGCCAGGCCTTCGGGCTGCTCAGATCGCCCAGTCCTACGTCGTTCCGGCACAGATCGCCGTCGGGGTTGATGGACACGACGGCCAGGTGCTGTCTCCCGAGGACATCTTCGACGACGCCATCCGTTCCGTACTGGCCTCAGTACACGTCGAGTTCAAGCAGTGGGACGCCGCAGCTCAGAACGTCGAGGTCATCACCCGAGCCCTGAAGCGAATCATCCAGCAGGGCGACCCACGCTGGAACACGGCCGATCTCCAGGCGGTTTATGGCCTTGCCGTCGGACGCATTCCCGTGGCCAAGCTTCCGCAGGTATTCGGACGCGATTCGGCCCCTACCGGAACGGCCCTGTGGCGTGCCGTCTACTTGGTTAGCGCCCTAACGCAGCCGGATCTCCTGGAACTTCTCAAGGACCAAGCCAAGGCCATCAAGGGCGGCCAGCGGATGAGTATGAAGGGATTCGGCGAGTTGCTCGGGCCGATCATCGATCTGCCTTGGCGGGCGAAGAAGAAACTCGTCACCAAGCAGGCACGCAACGCGTGGAACAACGGTGGCGTGCTGTCGAACGACGTCACCCAGGGCTGGACTCCACGCCCCACCGACGACTTCACCAAGCTGATCGCACCGGCGATGAACGGCGACGACGACGCACGCCGTACCCTGGCTGTGGCCGGCGGTGTCGCACTGATCGCCGACAAGCTCCTGACCAGGAACGTCGGCTCGTCGCTGGGCGCCAAAAGAGAGAAGGGCGGCGTCCCCTTCCGCTCGGACGTGAACAAGGTCATCGAAGGGCTCTCATCGCCAGCGAACGAACTCGGTCTGTGGACCCTCGCGTTGGCAGCCAACACGTTCCGCAGCGACGATTTGCCGCAGAATTCCGTGCCGAAGCAGAGCCTCACCGGCAAGGAATCAGCCGCTTCCGCAGAGCCGCCCTACGTGTACTTCAAGGTCGATCTCGACGCCCCAGACCGCATCGCCCGTGACGCCGACGGTGTGCCAGTGCGGCTGTACGAGTGGGATGTCGTCGCGGCCTCAGACCCGAACCGCGCGGCGAAGGCCGTGCCACTCTCGGCGGTCATCCGTACAGTCCCAGGGCCGGCCGCGCCCTCGTCGAACGGTGAGACGGCGACAGCAGACGGCGGCGCCTCCACCAGCGCCTCTCCCGGCGAGACGCCCGTCACCATGAACCCAGTGACGACACTGTTCCAGTACGGCGCTGATCAGTGGGCTGAGGGTGCTCTGCCCGTTGTCCCAGTGACGGCTCCCCAGAGCGAAGACACTCCGGTGCCTCCCAGCCAGCGCGCCGCCGCCCACCGTAAGGCCCTCTACCTCGGGGTGCAAGGCGCCCGGGACGCCCTCGACCATCTGCACACCCTGGAGCCGGAAGTCGGGGGCCATACCCCGATCGTCCCGGTGGACCAGCTAGATGAATTGCACAAACTGCTGGTCGGCATTCTGACCGACGTAGAGAACTTCCGACGCAGGACCATGGAGATCTATGTGTCGGAGGAAGGTGATCCGGAATCCGAGGAGTCTCAGGAGACGATCCTGGACTGATCGATCCCGGCCTCGATGTTTTATGGCGGCCCGCCGGTTTCCTTTGCGGGCCGTTACGACCTCGGTACTGGTCGTGTGGTTCTGATGGCCCAGCCATCGCGGCGGGTAGACGCCGGGTTCTACGGCTCCGAGACAGGCACGGCTCGTCGGGACAGGCCAGGCCGGTGGGTCAGCATCATGCGGTTACACAGTACCACCCCAGGCACACCTGCCGCACCGACATGGCGCCCCCGCCGGGCATCCGCACCGTCCGCAGGCCGGCCGGCGGCCGCGCCCACTCCCGGCAGGCGGTGAGCAGCTCGCGCTGGGCGCCGAGGTCGAGCCAGTCCGGCACATGGACGGCACCGGGTGCGATCTCCGCCTCCTGCCGGGGGAACAGCCCTTCATTCATCCGTTCCATTATGTTCGGGAGGAGAGCCGCAGGCCGAATATGATCAACTCCGTGAGCGATTCCACCGACTCCCGGCTCCCCGCAACCGGCATCCGCATCGGTCATCAAGAGCGTGAGCAGGCCACGGAGGCCCTGACCGAACACAGCAGAGCCGGCCGGCTGACCATCGACGAATACGGCGAACGGCTCGCGGCCGTCCAGTCCGCGGTGACCCGGGACGAGGTGCTGGCCGTCTTCGGTGACCTGCCGGAGCCCCGGCCGTTCGGGCAGCCGTCGAGCGGGAGTGAGGTTGCGGTACCGGAGGGTACGGCCCCGACCACCGGGGAGCGGTTGCGCCGGGCCGTCCTCCCGCTGGGCGGGGCGGCCGCCGTGGGCCTGACCGCCGCCACCGGCGACTGGCTCTTTATGCTGTGCGTTCCGCCGGTGGCCTATGCGGTCAAGTCCGCGCTGCGCAACCGGAATCGGTGAACGGGTGCCGGGCCGGCCCGGCCCGGCACCCCTCCGCACAGCCCGCCTACGCCTTGCGCAGGCGGTCGATGATCCCATCCAGATCGTTCTGGAACAGATCCGGCCGGACGAAGTGCCCGCCCGGCACCTCATGCCATTCAAAGGGGATCCCGGCCCGGTCCAGCAGGCCGCGGAACTCGCGCTGGGTCTGCAGCACACCGACCTCGTTCATGGTGTCGAACCAGTTGATCGGCTCGGGACTGGTCCCCGCGACCATAAAGAGCCGCTTGTTGCGGTAACTGTCCAGCCGCTGGCAGGGGTTGTCCATATTGACGCGGTTCTCATCCCAGGGCACGCCATAGACCGTCCCGCCCCCCAGCTCGATGGCCGCGGAGGAGGCATTGGCCCAGTGGACCACCGCGCCGGGGATTCCGGCGACCGTGCCGCGCAGGCTGGCCGGGCCGGAGTGGGCGCTCACCGAGGCGAAGTGGCCGTAGTACTTGGCCGCGTACTTCAGCGCGCCGAAGCCGCCCATGGAGAACCCGGAGACGGCACGGCCGTCGTACTCGGCGAAGGTCCGGAAGTTGGCGTCGATCCAGGGGATCAGCTGGTTGATATGGAAGCTCTCCCAGTTTCGGGGGCCGACGTTGGAGGTGACGGGGTTGGAGTACCAGCCCGCGTGCCCGCCGTCCGGCATCACCACAATGATCGGCTTGCCGGCGGTCCAGTCCCGGATGCCCAGCCGGTCGAAGGTGATGAAGTCCTGGTCGGTGCCGCCGCCGTGGAAGAGATAGAGCACCGGATAGGTGCGCCCGCTGGTGTGGTAGTCGTCGGGCAGCAGCACATTGACGGCCGGGTTCCAGCCGATCTCGGGCGTGCTGAACCGGTAGTACCACATACGGGGATCGCTCTCGCCGCGTTCCACGATGCGCAGCCCGAAGCCGTCGTCGGCGGCGCTCGCCGAGGACGCCGAGCCCAGCACACCTCCGGCGCCCAGGGCCATCGCCGCGGAGAGTCCGCCGGCGGCCTTCAGCATGCTCCTGCGGCTGGGACGGTTCTCGCTCAACACACATCCTCCTGATGCGAGTTCAGTTCTTGGTGATCCAGGTGCCCTTGGCGGCGGTCCAGTGGATGGTGACGTTCTGGAAGCGCTGGGCCTTGCTGCCGCCGGGCTCGTCGGTCTCGTCGGTGAGCGGGTAGCCCAGTGCCTTCTCGCGGCCCGCGCCCTGGAACGCGTCATAGACCGCGCCCTGCAGGGGATGGGCGCCGGTCTGCGGCGACCACAGGAACAGCCCCCGCTCGAAGACCTGGTAGCGGCCCTTGGTGCCATCCGGTGCCGCCGCCGCGCCGGCCTCGTCCATGGTCGGGAAGCCCCAGTGCCGTTCGGCGTCGGTGGCCCAGAACTTGGCCAGGATGTCGCCGTAGACGGCGAAGGCCGTATCCGGGTGCCAGATGATGATCCCGTTCTGGAAGAGCTGGAAGCGGCCGCCCAGCGAGGAGTCCTCCTCGGCCCGGACCGGCGGGCCCAGTACCCCACCGCGGCCGCCCAGGCTGTCGTACTTGGCGCCGATGGTGCCGTAGGGCTGCCGGGCCTCCTCCCGCTGCTCCCGGGCGGTGCCCTCCACCTGGTCGTACTTCAGGGGGTAGGCGGAGCGCTGGACGGCCTGGGCGAGCTGTCCCGCGGTGCTGCCCTCCATCCCCGGCTCCATCTGCTGGGCGACCTCGAAGAACTTATTGGCCGCGTAGTCCACGTCGAGGATCTGCTCGCGGGTTCCCCAGCCCTGGGAGGGCCGTTGCTGGAAGACGCCGAGGGAGTCGCGGTCGCCGCAGTCCAGGTTGTTCATCCGGGATTCGATCCAGCCGGTCTCGAAGCCGGCCGGCATCACCTTGTCGGAGACATTGCGGCGCTGGCCGACCTCATAGACCTTGCGGGTCACCGCGATGTCCCGGTCCGGGGGGGATGTAGCAGTCCGCGGTGGCCTTGGCCGTGGCCGGTGCCTTGTGGCCCAGGGGGCCGGGTATCCGGCCGGCGGGCTGCGCCCAGGCGGGCTGGGCCAGGGCGGACACGGCCGCCATGGCCAGCAGGGTCATCGTTCTCAGTCTTCCGCATCTTCCGCGTCGTGCGGCTGGGCCAGGCACGCCACCGCTCCTTCATCCGGGAATGACGTTGGACGGCCCGAAAAGTAGCCGCGCGGGCGGCGGCCGGGACATCCGGAACGTTCCGGGGCGGTGGCGGGCGGCCCGTCTCACCTCAGGGGCGTGGGGCGGGGGCACTCGGGGACCGCGGGACGGTCCTGGGTACGGACGGCCGGCAGCCAGGCCGTGGTCCGCCTGGAACCCTCCGGCAGCCGGACCCGGAACCACTGCGCGGACTCGGTGCCGGCCTCGTCGATGATGGGAATGCCCTTGGGCAGCCGGCAGTCCACGGGCAGGACATCGCCGTGCCAGACCCGGGTGGGCACCACATTGTCGATGGTGTAGGGCTGCAGGGGGTCGATGGCCAGGCCCAGACTGCACTGCGGACTGCGGTCGTTGCGCTGCCGGCAGCTCTGCTCGATGTTGAACACCCGGATGCTGCCCGCCGACTGGGAGGCGCTGCCGGTGGAGCCCACTGCGGCCGGGTGGTCATGTGCGTTGCCGGGCAGGGCGTACGACCAGATGGCGGCGGCCGCCCCGCAGCCCGCGGCGGCCAGCACCGTGGAACGAACCAGCCATCTCCGGCGGCGGATTGCGGCACCGGCCGCCGACGCGGTGCCGTCCGGCCGGCCGTTGATACGGGCCAGCAGGCTCTCGGCGGTGTGGGCGCCGCGCTCGGCATGGGTGGGGGCCAGGCAGTCTGCGGCCAGCTCACGCCAGAACGGGGGGAGTTCGCCGGACAGGCGCAGCGGGGCGCGCCCCTCGGCGTACTCCTGGACGGCGGCGCCTCGGGCGGCCGGGGTGGCGCCGGGGAAGGGGGCGGCGCCATGGGCGAAGGCTTCATGAATCATGATGCCCAGGGCCCAGATGTCGGCGCTGGGCCGGACCTTTACGCCGTGTTCGCCCAGCGGGGCCTTCCAGCGCTCGGGCGGCAGATAGTCCAGGGTGCCCATCGGGGGTGCATAGCCGTGGGTGCCATGGGTGCCGGTGAGTTCGGTGGCCAGCCCGAAGTCGGAGAGCCTGACCGAACCATCGGCCATGACCAGGACGTTGTCCGGTTTGAGGTCCCCGTGCACCCACCCGCTGCGGTGCAGATGAGCCAGCCCCTCGCAGATTCCGGTGAACAGCCCGGCGGCCTCGTCCTCACTCACCCCGGCGGCCAGCAGCGTCCGCAGACTGTCCGCGGCCCGTTCCATCACCAGCACAATGGCGCCGTCCAGCAAGGGGTATCGGGGGTCGCTGAGCACCAGCGACTCCAGCAGGCGGATCAGCCTGGGGTGGCCGGTGCGGCGGCCGAGTTCCACCTCCCGGCGCGCGGTGTCCGCCACCTTGCGGGCCTGGCTGGGGCCGAGCCCGGCGGTCGGCAGGATCTTGAGCGCGACCTCTTCCCCTTCTCCGGCGTCTGTTCCGTCAACCGGGCGCCCGGCGTAGACCGTTGCCCAGCCGCCGGAGCCGATCTGGCCGGTGACCTCCCAGCGGCCCAGGCGGTAGCCGGGCGGGAGCACATCGGTACGGTCGTCATCCGAGGTGTCGGCCGGTATGGACACCATGGCCTCCTCCGGTCCGGGGCGGCAGCAGGGTGAGGTGTTCCTCCCTGACGAGCCCGAAGCGCAGGGCGAGTCCGACGATCGATTCCCGCTTGCCGTTGCGCCGGCCGCCCCGGGCGGGCCCGTACTCGTCCGGGGCGCTGATCCGCATCTTCTCCTCGGCGAGGTAGTCGATATGCGAGCTGACCGCGCGGGCGGTCAGCCGGGCGCAGGCGGGGTGGGCCCGCAGCCGCTCGACAATCTGCGGGGTGGTCGGCACCGCCAGCGGTGACTCGTCACGCAGCCTGGGTTCGCAGAGCGCGACCAGCACCAGGAAGTAAATGGCCGTCTCGTCCAGGGAGTAGGCCGTCACGGTGCGGGTCCCGCGATGGCCGCCCACCGCGTCCGGATCCATATAGAGGTGGTCGGGCGCGAACACCTGGAAGGCCACCGTGGTGTCCCGGCGGGTGGGCAGCACCACACGGGAGAACTCGAAGGGGATGGGCGCTCCGGCCCGCCGGGGCGGCACCCTGAGGTACTCCCCCGCACCTTCCGGGTTCTCCACCAGATAGCTCTGTGTCGTACTGTGGTTGCTCAGCTGCCAGTGGTCCTCGGTCACCCGGATCTCCCCCGCCAGCCGGGAGATGGCCGCGTCAATCAGCCGGAGTTCCACCGGGGTTGTCGCGGAGCCGCGCCCGAACCGGGCCGTCTCCCCCGCGCCGAGCCGCAGGGTCACCCCGCCGTCGGGCTCCTCCCCGTGGTCGCCGACTCCCGGCGGCAGATAGATCACTACCCCGCTCACTGCCCCCTCCTCGCCCGGCGTGACCGGTCGTCACCCAAACGAACATTAGGACATCCGGCGCGGAAATTCACTTCCGGGATCGGGGGTTTGCGCCATGCGCCCGTGCGTGCTCGGAGGGGGTACGGGCGGGGTGAGAAAGCTCCTGGCTGCTGCCGGTCCCCTCCCACAGCCTGCAACCACCCTATGCGCAACACTGGTTCCGCTCCGTACCCGATTCGCAGAAAAGCAAGGTGCGGGTGGATCCCGGCCGTTGTATCGCCCTGGTCGGCGCCAACGGCTCGGGAAAGTCAACCCTGCTGCGGGCGCCGGCCGGACGGCAGACGGCCGACGAGGGCAGGGGGCTCTTCGACGGCGCACCGGTGCGTGAGCAGGATCCCGGATTCCGCCGCGATGTGGCCGTGGCCATGGACGGCGGGGAGCGCTTCCCCGATCTGACGGTGGCCGAGCACATCCGGATGGTCGCCGCCGCCCATGGTCTGGGCCGCCGGGCGGCCGGGGCCGCCGCCACCGTGCTCAACCATCTGGAGCTGGCTGCCCGTCATGGCGCCTTTCCCGACACCCTCTCCGCGGGGCAGCGCCAGGCCCTGCTGCTGAGCGCCGCCCTGGTGCGCCCGGCCCGCCTGCTGTTGCTGGACGAGCCGGAGCAGCGCCTGGACGCCCGCGCCAGGGAGCGGCTGGCCGAGGTGCTGCGGGAGACCAAACGGGCGGGCACCGGCATCGTCCTGGTCTCCCATGAACGGGCGCTGGTGGAGACGGTCGCCGACCAGGTGATGCTGCTGGCCTCGGGCCGCTGTGCGGCCCAGGGCGGGCCTGCGGCCGTGCTGGGTGAGGAGGCGGCGCCGTGGCGGTAATGCACGGCAATTCGGCCCGGATCGGCCGGAGTTCGCGGTTCGCCGCGCCGGGGCCGCCGGAGGCGGGCCTGGAGCTGACCGCCGCCGGCGCCGAGGCGCTGAGCGAGGCGCGCCGCGCCCGGCGCGACCGCTCCGGGCGCCCCCGGCTGTCCGGGCTGTGGCAGTCGCTGCTCACCCTGGTCGCCGTGCTGGTCGTGGCGGCCGGTGTGCTGCGCATCGCGCCGGCGGCGGGGCGGGCCGTGGGCGCCCCGGCCGCGTCCGGCACCGTGCCGGCCCTGACCGCGGGCACCGGGGCGGCACTGCTGGGGTACGCCGCCGGGCTGCTGGGGTCCCTGCCGGCGGCGGAGCTCGCCACCCGGGCCCGGCACGGCTCGCGGGCCGGGCAGGGCGCGGCGCTGTTGGGCATACGTGGAATCGCCCTGGTGGCACAGACGGTGGCCCGGGCCGGACGGGGCCGGGCACGCTTCTCGCCGGGCGTTCCGGCGGGCGGTGCCTGGCTGGTGCTGCCATGGCGGGACGCGGTGGCGCTGCTGCACCGGCCGGCTCGTACGGCGGCGGCCGTGGTGTGGCCGGCGGCCGGTGTGCTGCTGCTGCATCTGATGCGGCAGTGGGGGAACTCCCCGCACCATGCGGCGGTGAGCGCTCCACAGGCGGCGCTGTTCGGCTGGGTCCTGGTGATGCCCCTGTATCTGGCGGCCTCGGCACTGAGCGAGGGTGCCCGGCAGGACACCGACAACCTCACCCGCACCCGGCTGCTGCCCTTCGCCCCGCGGACGGTGCCCCTGAGCCACTTCGCGGTACCCACCGCCGTGCTCTGTGTGCTGGGGCCGGCCGTCGCCTGGGCCACTGCCCGGCTGGCCGGACTGCCGGGCGCCGACTGGCAGTTGTGGGCGCTGGTCTCCACGGTGGGGGCGCCCGCCGCGGTGGGGGCCGCGCTGATGACGGCCTACCGCGGCGGGATGCGTTACGACCTGCTGTATGGCTCGCTGGACTGGTACGCGGTGCTGCCCTTCCTCATCTGGTACACGGCTCCCACCCTGCTGTGCACCATCGTGGCCGGGCCGCTGCTGTGGCAGAGCGTGGTCTCGCCGCAGGCGTCGCTGACCCCGGCGGTGGTCCAGCCGGCAGTGGCCGCCGCCCTGGCGCTGGGCCTGAGCGTCCGGCGGGTGGGCGCGCAGGCCCGTTCGCTGACGCGGTAGGGGGCGGCCCGCATTTACTCCTTGACCCCCACCCCCGCGTAGAAGGCCACCCTGGCCAGCTCCTCCGTCGTGGGCGGCTCTCCCTCCGGCCGCCACAACGGCGCCTGGACCACGCCCGGTTCGAGCAGCTCGTACCCGTCGAAGAAGGGGACGAACTCGGCGAAGCTGCGCACCCTCAGCTGGGCGGTGGCGTTCTTGTAGAAGTCGGCCGCATCGCCCTCGATGTGCTGGTGGAAGTCGCCCGTACCATGGGTGAGCACCAGACAGCTGCCGGCCGGCAGGGCCTGGCCGAGGGTGGCCAGGATGCCGGCCGGGTCCTCCTCGTCCTTGATGAAGTGCAGTACGGCCACCAGCAGCAGGGCCACCGGCTGATCGAAGTCGATCAGCTCCCGCACCACCGGGTGGGCCAGGATCGCCTCCGGCTCGCGGACATCGGCCAGCACAAAGCCGGTGCCGGGGGTGTTGGTGAGCTTGGCGCCCGCGTGGGTGGCCACGATGGGGTCGTTGTCGATATAGACCACCCTGGCGTCCGGCGCCGACTCCCTTGCCACCTCATGGGTGTTGGGCGAGGTGGGGATGCCGGTGCCGATGTCGATGATCTGCCGCACTCCGCGCCGTACCACCTCGCGGACCGCGCGGTGCATAAAGGCCCGGTTGGCACGGGCACTGGGGCGGGCGTCGGGGACGAGCCGGATGACGCTCTCCGCCGCCTGGCGGTCCACCTCGTAATTGTCCCGGCCGCCCAGATAGTAGTCGTACATCCGGGCCGGGTGCGGTCTGCTGGTGTCTATCTCCTGCGCCGTGAATCCCCGGCCGGTCAAGTCCTCTTGGTTCACTCGGCTTTCCCCCTGCGTTGTCACGGCCGTTGTTCAGTCGGCCACACCGGAACCGGCGAGCAGGAAGTCGGCCTGCCCTTCCTTGGCCCCGCGGATAAAGGTTTCCATCTCGTGACGCGTGTAGATCAGTGCCGGACCCTCCGGATCGGTTGACTGGCGCAGCGCCACCCGCCCGTCCATGAGCCGCATGGCCTCGACGCAGCTGCCCCCGTTGCCGCCGCTCCACGGCTTGTGCCAGCCCTCCGTGCCCAGGTCGGCGGCGGGCATGCCGTTGTATATATGGTCCAGATCCATAGGTTCAGATCTCCTTACGAATGCCACCCAGGAATGCCTTGGTGGTGTGTGCCGGCGCGGCCTGCGCGCACATCCGGTCCAGCGCTTCGAGAAAGGCCGAGACATCCTCGCGCTGGTCGAAGTACGAGGCGCCGATGAGGTTTTCGGCGTAGGCGATGTCCGGGAGTTCGTCGATGGGGAACCGGAAGATATGGAACGGTCCGTACATGGCCGGATGCGGACCGGAGGCAAAGGGCATGATCTGGAGCCGCACCTGGGGCAGTTCGGTGGCCTCGATGAGCCGGGAGATCTGGGCGCGCATCACTTCCGGGCCGCCGATGGGCCGGCGCAGTACGGTCTCGTCCATCACCACCCACAGCAGCGGGGCGTTGTCCCGGGTGAGCAGGTGCTGGCGTTCCCGGCGGACGGCCACCCCGCGTTCGATCTCCTCCCGCGGGGCGTGCGGCTGGCCGGCGCGCAGTACGGCGCGGGCGTAGTCCTCGGTCTGCAACAGGCCGGGGACATAGTGCGGTTCATAGGCGCGGATGACGTTGGCCTCGCCCTCCAGGCTGACAAAGGCGCTGAACCATTCGGGCAGGACGTCGCGGAAGCGGTGCCACCAGCCGGGCCGGTTGGCCTCCCGGGCGAGGGCCAGGAATCCCTCGACCTCCGTCTGGTTGTGCACGCCATAGAGGTGGAGGAGTTTTTCGACGTAGGGGATTTTCAGGCCGACTTCGGCCTTTTCCATCCGGCGCACCGTGGCATGGGTGACATCGAGCGCCCGGCCGGCGTCCTGGAAGGAGAGCCCGGCCTTCTCCCTGAGGTCCTGGAGCCGCTTGCCGAGTACGACGCGCAGCACGGTCGGAGCCCCGGTGGGCCGTGCGTCCCCCATTGTCCACCCCCTCCAACTCCCGTCATATGCCAGCAGTGTGCCATGCAGACTGTAGGGCGGACAGAGTGTCCGGTCGATTCTGCAATTTGCAGACTGAAGCTTGCCACACGTCCGTCACATCGCACATAGTTGCGGAGTGGTCCCCTCCCAAGACGCACCTTCCCTGGGGCGCCTCGGCGGCCGCCTCACCGGGCGCCCGCAGGACGCCCACTTCTACTCCTTCAACTTTCCGGCGCTCAACGCCTGTGTGGCCGAGGCGCGGCGGCAGGTTCTCGCCCGGCTGCACGAGTGGGGTGTCGATGAAACGGCATGCGACGACGCACAGTTGGTGGTGTCTGAACTCTTCACCAACGCGGTGCGGCACACCGACAGCGAAAACGTGAGCTGCCAACTGCGTTTCGGGGAAGCGCATTTGCGCATAGAGGTGGCGGACCAGGGGCGCGCCTCCACTGAGCCACGGGCGCGGTGCAGCGGCGCGGACGAGGAGAGCGGGCGCGGGCTGCTGCTGGTCGGCGCGCTGTCCCAGGCGTGGGGGGTCCGGCCCGACGACGCCGGCCGGGGCCGGGTCGTCTGGGCCGAGCTGCCGCACGGGCGGCTGGTCTGAGGGGCCGGCCCCGCCGCATGGCGCGCGGTACGGCGGGCAGGTCCGGTACGGCCCCGCTACAGCGGCAGCAGGTCCGGGCGCTTGGGCTCCACATGGTCCCCGGAGGACTCGCCGCGCAGCCGGCGGCCGATCCAGGGCACCAAGTGCTCGCGCGCCCAGTGGATATTGTCCCGGCGCACCTCGGCGGGGGTGCGCTCCTCCTCCGCCGGCCATGGCTGGTCCGGGTCGGCGGGCACCGCGAGGCCCAGCACCTGGGCGGCGCGCAGTGCCACCCGGGTGTGCCCGTCGGCCGACAGATGCAGCCGGTCCTCGCTCCAGGCCCGCCGGTCCTGCACCGAGCGCAGCGACCACAGGTCGAGCACCGGGCAGCCATGCCGGTCGGCGATGGCCCGGACATGGGCGGTATAGGTCGCGATCTTCCCCCGCAGATGGCGGAGCACCGGCATGCCCCGGGTGTCGAAGCCGGTGCACAGCAGCACCGTGCCGACCGAGGAGGTCAGGTCGGCGACGGCCGCCGCATAGCGCTCGGCCACATCGTCCGGGTCGGAGCCCGGCCGCAGAATGTCATTGCCCCCCGCGCAGAATGTGACGAGATCGGGCCCGAGCTCCTTGGCCCTTGGCACCTGCTCCTCCACGATCTGGTCCAGCAGGCGGCCGCGGACGGCGAGGTTGGCGTACCGGAAGGTGTGCTCTTCCCGCTGATCGGCCAGGAGTACGGCCAGCCGGTCGGCCCAGCCGACGAAGGCGCCATCGGGACCCGGGTCCCCGACGCCCTCGGTGAAGCTGTCCCCGACTGCCGCGTACGACCCGATCGCGCTCTTGTTGATTGAATTCGAATCGTCTGCCACGTCAGCACATCTTTCACCCTCGCAAGTGACCTACGCCACCGTAACCAGGGGTTGACGAGCCGTGATGTATCCCACCCCGGTTTGGTCCCCTACGGAGGAATACGCCCGCCAAGGGGCTGCCGGACGGGCCGATGCGCCGTAAAACCGGTGTCGTAGGGTCAGTTTTCCCGCCATCGGCGACCCACCGCCGACGGCCGAGCCCAAGGAGCGCCCGTGACTCAGACGCCGCATGTCCCCACCGCCGAGCCGGAACTGGCGGGAGTCCGCAACTTCCGCGATCTGGGCGGCCTGCCGGCCGCCGACGGCCGGCGGGTGCGGCCCGGCGTCCTGTTCCGCAGCGGGCATCTGGCCTCGGCCACCGAGGCGGACGCGGCCTTTCTCGCCTCGCTGGGGCTGCACACCGTCTTCGACTTCCGCAATGCCGCCGATATCGCGCTGGAGGGCACGGATGTGGCGCTGCCCGGAGTGCGCTATGTCAATCTGCCGCTGAGCGACCCGGCGGACGGCAGCGAGTTCTGGGAGATGGTCCGCGAGGGCGGCATGGAGCGGCTGCGGGAGGTGCTTGCCGAGGGCCGGGCGGCCCAGCGGATGGCCGACTCCTACCGTCTGATCGTCACCACCCGCACCGCCGAGCACAGCCGGGTGCTGCACGAGCTGGCCGAGGACGCGGTGCCGGCGCTGATGCACTGCGCGGCCGGCAAGGACCGGGCGGGGCTGTCCATCGCGGCCACCCTGCTGGCGCTGGGGGTGCCCCGGGACGCCATCGAGGCCGACTATCTGGAGTCCAATGCCCCGCACCGCCGCTATGCCGTGCGGCGCGGGTCGGACAGTGCCACCTCCCCGGAGGTGATGGAGCTGCTCTCGCCGCTGTTCGAGGCCCGCGCCGAGTATCTGGCCGCCGCCTTCGCGGCCATCGAGGAGACCTGGGGGACGAGCGAGCGCTATCTGAGCGAGGGCCTCTCGCTCGCCCCGGCCACCGTCGAGCGGCTGCGGGAGCGGCTGCTCGACGGCTGAGCCTCAGCGGGCCGCCACCGCCTGTTTCACCAGGTTCCGGCCGAAGTCCCAGATCAGCGAACCGCCGCCATGGGCCTCGTCCATCACCGCGGTGAAGGCGTCCACAAAGCGGTCCACCTCCCGCTCCCCGATGATCAGCGGCGGGATCAGTTTGATGACCTCCAGGTGGTCACCCGAGACCTGGGTGAGGATGCGGTGCCGCTGGAGCAGCGGCACCACCACCATCTGCGCGAACAGTCCCTTGCGCGCCGCCTGGAGCATCGTCCAACGGCTGCGCAGCGCCAGGGACTTGGGCCGGCCGAACTCGATACCGATCATCAGGCCCCGGCCGCGCACCTCGTGCAGCAGCTCGTACTTGTCCACCAGCGCCGCCAGCCGGCCGCGCAGCAGCTCGCCGGTGGCCCGGGCGTTGGCCACGATCCCCTCGTCCTCCATCACCGCCAGCACCGCCAGACCGGCCGCCATGGCCTGGGCGTTGGAGCCGAAGCTGGCCGAGTGCACCAGCACCCGGTCCATGGAGGAATACACCTTTTTGAAGATCCAGTCCTTGCCCAGGGTGGCCCCCACCGGCACATAGCCGCCGGAGAGGGTCTTGGCCACACACACCAGGTCGGGTTCCACCCCGGCCTCGTGCTGGTAGGCGAAGAACTCCCCGGTGCGTCCGAGGCCGGTCTGCACCTCGTCGGCGATCAGCAGCGCCTTGTGCCGGTGCAACAGCTCCTGGGCGGCGCGCAGATAGCCGGGCGGCGGCTGGTGCACCCCCTTGCCCTGGATGGGTTCCACGATCAGCGCCGCCACATCGCCGCGCCGCAACTCCCGTTCCAGTGCGGCCAGATCGCCCAGCGGGACGGCGGTGTCGGGCAGCAGCGGGGCGAAGCCGTCCTTGAAGCCCTCCTCGCCGTTGACCGACAGCGAGCCGGTGGTCAGCCCATGGAAGGCGTGCACACAGTAGAGCACCCTGGGCCTGCCGGTGGCGTAGCGGGCGAACTTCAGCGCCGTCTCCACCGCCTCGGTGCCGCTGTTGCCGAAGAACACCCGGTCCAGATGCGGGGTGTAGGACAGCAGCCGCTCGGCCAGCAGTCCGGGCAGCGGCGGGCAGTCGAAGCGGGTGAGGTCGGCCAGCGAGGCGTCCAGGACGTCGTGCAGCGCCTTGCGCACCACCGGATGGTGCCGGCCCAGGCCCATCACCCCGAAGCCGGCCAGCATATCGAGGTAGTCCCGGCCCTCCTCGTCCCAGAAGTAGGCGCCCTCGGCCCGCTGGTAGACCTTGTCGAAGCCGATGGTGCGCAGCATCCTCGGCAGCTGGTGGTTGAGATGGCGGGCGTGCAGCTCATAGCGTTCGCCACCGCGCTCGGCCAGCAGCCGGGCCAGGTCGAAGCCCCCGTCGGTCATGCGTTCTCCTTGACCACCGCGGCAGGGCGGGCGGTACGGGCCAGTACGGCGCTGATCCGGCCGGCGATCTCCACCGGGGTGAGCCCCGCGTCCGCCAGCACCTCGGAGCGCTTGGCATGGGCCAGGAACTGCTCGGGCAGGCCCAGGGTCTCCACCGGCAGGTCCACGCCCGCAACCCGCAGCGCCTGGGCGACGGACCAGCCGACCCCGCCGGTACGGACGTTGTCCTCCACCACGGCGACCATCCGGTGGCTCCGGGCCACCTCCGGCAGGGCCGCGTCCACCGGCTTGACCCAGCGCGGGTCCACCACGGTGCAGCCGGTGCCCCGGTCCTTCAGCAAATCCGCCGTGTCCAGGGCCACTTGGGCCATGGTGCCGACCGCGACCAGAAGCACATCCGGGTTCTCCTCCGCCGGGTGCCGCAGTACGTCCATGCCGCCGGCCCGGCCGACCGCCTCGATGTCCGGGCCCACCTGCTCCTTGGGGTAACGCAGCACGGTGGGCGCGTCCGGCACCTCCACCGCCTCGCGCAGCTGGGCGCGCAGCTGGGTGGCGTCGCGCGGGGCGGCGATCCGCAGGCCCGGCACCACCTGGAGGAGGGACATGTCCCACATGCCGTTGTGGCTGGGGCCGTCGGGGCCGGTGACCCCGGCCCGGTCGAGGACGAAGGTGACGCCGCACTTGTGCAGGGCGACATCCATCAGCACCTGGTCGAAGGCGCGGTTGAGGAAGGTGGCGTAGACCGCGAACACCGGGTGCAGTCCGCCGGTGGCCAGGCCGGCGGCCGAGGTGGCCGCGTGCTGCTCGGCGATGCCCACGTCCCAGACGCGGTCGGGGTAGGCCCGCGCGAACCCGGTGAGCCCCACCGGGTCCAGCATGGCGGCGGTGATGGCCACCACATCCGGCCGTTCGGCGCCGATGCGCACCAGCTCCTCGCCGAACACCGAGGTCCAGGAGCGGCCGCCGGAGGGGGCCAGCGGCTCGCAGGTGAGCGGGTTCATCGAGCCCACGGTGTGGAAGCGGTCCGCCTCGTCCTCCAGGGCCGGCCGGTAGCCGCGGCCCTTCTGGGTGCGGCAGTGCACCAGTACGGGGCCGTGGAACCGTTTGGCCCGGCGCAGCGCGGACTCCACGGCGGCGATGTCGTGCCCGTCTATCGGCCCCAGGTATTTCAGCCCCAGGTCCTCGAACATGCCCTGGGGGGCGAAGGCGTCCTTGAAGCCCTTCTTGGCGCCGTGCAGCGATTCATAAAGGGGCTTGCCGACCAGCGGCACGCTCTGCACCGCTTCCTTGGTGCGGGCCAGGAAGCGTTCATAGCCGTCGGTGGTGCGCAGGGTGGCCAGATGGTTGGCCAGGCCGCCGATGGTGGGGGCGTAGGAGCGCTCATTGTCATTGACCACGATGATCAGCGGGCGGTCCCGGGCGGCGGCGATGTTGTTGAGCGCCTCCCAGGCCATGCCGCCGGTGAGCGCTCCGTCGCCGATGACGGCCACCACATGGTCGTTCCAGCGGCCCAGCACCTGGTTGGCCTTGGCCAGGCCGTCCGCCCAGCCGAGCACCGTGGAGGCATGGCTGTTCTCGATGACATCGTGCTCGGACTCGGCGCGCGAGGGATAGCCGGACAGCCCGCCCTTGCGGCGCAGTTTGGAGAAGTCCTGCCGCCCGGTGAGCAGTTTATGGACATAGGACTGGTGCCCGGTGTCCCACAGGATGCGGTCGGACGGTGAGTCGAAGGAGCGGTGCAGGGCGATGGTCAGCTCCACCACTCCGAGATTGGGTCCCAGATGACCGCCGGTCCTGGCCACCGCGTGCACCAGGAAGTGGCGGATCTCCTCGGCGAGTTCGGTCAGTTCCTCCGTATCGAGCGCCTTCAGGTCTCGTGGACTGCGGATGTTCTCCAGCAAGGACATCCCGGCCCCCTCCTTAACTCTGTCGGCCTTTGTTCCCGGGGCCCTTGGCGAGCCCGATTGTGCTGTCACCCCTCAGGCCACGGGCAGGGTGCTGCCGCCCGCGGTCAGCGGGCCCGGTTCCCGGCGATGGTCTCGCCGGCGGCCCGGATGGTCTCGCGCAGCGACCCCATGGTGGCCAGCACGGCCGTGGGCTCATAACCGCAGTGCGCCATGCAGTTGTCGCAGCGCGGATCCTTGCCCCGCCCGTACTTGTCCCAGTCGGTGTCCTCCACCAGCTCCCGGTAGGTGGGCACATAGCCGTCGCTCATCAGGTAGCAGGGCCGCTGCCAGCCGAAGAGCGAGTAGTTGGGGATTCCCCAGGCGGTGCACGGGAAGTCGGCCTTGCCCTCCAGGAAGTCCAGGAAGAGCGGGCTGTGGTTGAGCCGCCAGCGGCGCCGGTTGCCGCCGGAGAAGGCCTTTTTGAACAGTTCCCGGGTCTGTTCCACGCCCAGGAAGTGGTCCTGGTCGGGGGCCTTCTCATAGGCATAGGCGGGCGAGATCATCATCTCGTCCACCTTCAGTTCGTCGTTGAGGAAGTCCAGCACCTCGACGATGGTCTGCGGGGTGTCGGTGTTGAAGAACGTCGAGTTGGTGGTGACCCGGAAGCCGCGCCGCTTGGCCTCCTTGATGGCCGCCACCGCCTCGTCGAACACGCCCTCCTTGGCGACCGATTCATCATGCCGCTCACGCATGCCGTCGATGTGCACGGCGAACGCGAAATACGGGGAGGGGGTGAACTTGTCCATCTTCTTGCGCAGCAGGACGGCATTGGTGCACAGGAAGACGTATTTACGTTTGGCCACCAACTGCCGGACGATTTCGTCGATTTGCGGGTGCATCAACGGTTCGCCGCCGGCGATGGAGACCATCGGCGCTCCGCACTCCAGTACCGCACCCACCGCTTGCGCCACGGGCATGCGCTGCTTGAGCACACCGGCGGGATGCTGGATCTTGCCGCAGCCCTCGCATTTGAGATTGCAGGCGTAAAGCGGTTCCAACTCCACGATGAGCGGGAACTTCTCCCGCTTCCGCAGCTTCTGTTCAAGCAGATAGGTCCCGACACGGATGGTCTGACGAAGCGGCATGGCCATCTGGCTCACCTCCTGGGGAGCAGCAAAGAACGGTGCCATTCGAAAAAAGCCGGTAGGACGGTGCGCAGCACACGGAATGCCGATATTCCACCGCGCAGGGTCCCGATTCGTACGAGTTCATGTTCCGGAGCGTCCACGACCACCCGGACGGCCGCAACCGGGCGTGAACCGGCCCGCACGGCACTCCGGAGCGTGGCGGCGGACTCCATGTCCACCGCCAGCGCCCCCGCGGCGTGCAGGGCGGCCCGCTCGGCGCCGCGGACCACATGGTCCGAACCGACCAGCGGGCCGGTGTGGATGGCCCGGCCGCCCACCGAGCGGGCGAGTTCCTTGGCGAGCAGCTCCACCCCGGCGCACTCGGTGCGGCCGTCCCGGTCGCGGGTCTCATCGGCGACGACCAGGTCCCCGGGGTGCATCCCGGGGGCCAGGCCGGCGCAGAATCCGGTGGCGATCACGGCCGCCTCGCTCAGCGGCGCGCCCTCGCCCAGTGCCCGGGTGATGGCACGGTCCGCGGCCTGCGGGCCCATGCCGGTGCGCAGTACGGTCACGGGACCGGCCGCACCGCCGAGGCCGCCGCGCAGGGCGAGGCGCTCGATGCCGAGCGCACAGGCGATCAGCAGCGGTGCGGGGGCGGGGGTTCCCGTGCCGGCGGCCATCAGCCCTCCCGGCGGCCGGCGGTCAGGGGCTCGCCGTTGAGGTAGCGGCCCAGCGCGGTCAGCGGGAAGACCTGGCGGTAGAGGTGGTAGTTGATGGAGAAGTCCCAGGGGAAGCCGGTGCCGGTGAAGTAGGGCTCGTCCCAGGACCCGTCCTCGCGCTGGGTCCGGGCCAGCCAGTCCACCCCCCGTCGCACCGCGGCGGACTCCCGTTCGCCGGCCGCCAGCAGGGCCAGCAGGGCCCAGGCGGTCTGGGAGGCGGTGGATGCGCCGCGGCCGATCCACTCCGGGTCGCGGTAGGAGCGCAGGTCCTCGCCCCAGCCGCCGTCCGGGTTCTGCACCCGTTGCAGCCATTCGACGGCCCGGCGGACGGCCGGGTGGGAGGCGGGCAGTCCGGCGGCGGTGAGCGCGGGGACCACCGCCCCGGTCCCATAGATGTAGTTGACGCCCCAGCGGCCGAACCAGGCGCCGCTCTCCTCCTGTTCGGCCAGCAGCCATTCGATGCCGCGCCGGGCCCTGGGGTGGTGCTGTTTGCCCAGTGCCGCCAGCGCCTCCACCACATGGGCGGTGACATCGGCCGAGGGCGGGTCGATGACCTCGCCGAAGTCGCAGAACGGCAGCCGGTTGGGGAAGGGGCTGGTGTTGTCGGCGTCGAACGCGCCCCAGGCGCCGTTCCTGGACTGCATGCCCACGGTCCAGCTCATCGCCCGCCGCACGGCCGCCTCGACGCGCTCCGGCCGCGGATGCGCCACGCGTTTGAGCGCCAGCACCACCTCGGCGGTGTCGTCGATGTCCGGGTAGTTGTCGTTGTGGAACTCGAACGCCCAGCCGCCGGAGGCCAGTTGGGGTCTGCGCACGGTCCAGTCGCCGGGCCGGGTGATCTGCTCGTCCAGCATCCAGTCGGCCGCCCTGACCAGTGCCGGGTGGTCGGCCGGCAGTCCGGCGTCGGCCAGTGCGATGGTGGCCAGACAGGTGTCCCAGACCGGGGACTGGCAGGCCTCGATCATCCGGACCGGGCCGTCCTCGCCCTGCCGCCAGACGGCGAAACGGTCCAGCGACTCAAGTCCCGCCCGCAGCACCGGGTGTTGCAGGTCGTAGCCCAGCAGGTGCAGGGCGATGACGGAGTAGACGGCCGGCGGCTGGATGCCGCCCCAGCAGCCGTCGTTCTCCTGCCGCTCGATGATCCAGCGGGCGGCGGAGCCGATGGCGGCCCGGCGCAGCGGCTTGAGGGCGAACCGGCGGTAGGTGTGCAGCGCCTTGTCCAGGCGCTGGAAGAAGCCGTCCCAGCCGGCCGCCGGGGCGAGCGGGCGGGGCGGGTTGGGGCGGCGGGGGTCGGTGTGCAGCTCGTCCAGGGCGAAGGGCGCGGGCCGTACCGGCCGCAGCGCGGAGACGATGGTCAGCGGAACAATGGTCTGCCGGGCCCAGCAGCCGAAGTCATAGATGTTCAGCGGGAACCAGGTGGGCACAAACATCAGCTCGGGCGGCAGCTCGGGCAGGTGCTCCCATTTCCACCAGCCGAAGAGCGCCAGCCAGATGCGGGTGAAGACCCGGGCGGAGGCGATCCCGCCGTGTTCGCGGACCCAGGCGGAGGCGGCGGCCATATGCGGGGCGTCGGGGGCGTCCCCGGCCAGCCGCAGGGCCGCATAGGCCTCGATGGTGGTGGACAACTCCCCCGGGCCGCCATGGAAGGTGGCCCAGGTGCCGTCCGGGCGCTGCTGTGCCCGGATGAAGCGGGCGGCGGCCTCGGTGGTCCGCGGGTCCTGGATCCCCAGGAATTGACGGAGCATCAAATCTTCGGCGTCCATGGTGACATTGGTCTCCAGGTCGCCCTTCCACCAGCCCTGCTCGTCCTGGAGGGAGAGCAGATACTCGGTGGCGCGGGCGGTGGCCCGCTCCGCGGCGGACCGGGGCGTCACCTCGACGGTGGCCCCGGTGCCGTCGGTCGTCGCTGTCATTGGCTTCCCCTATTGCAGTGAGTCTCTTCTCTGCCGTACTCGGGGTTCCGTCGGCCGGCGCCGAGCCAGGCGCCGTCCGGCGACCGCGATCTTCAGGTTCGCTGATCAGGTTCGGTGAATAGTCATCATCTCTTTCGTACGACGACGAAGTCGGCGAGCGCCGTCAGCTGCGCCCGGACCGCCGGCGGAATGTCCACCCGGTCCAGCGCCTCGATGGCGGTGGTGTGCTGACGGCGGGCCTCCTGGGAAGTCCACTCCCGGCCGCCCGCCTCCTCGATCAACGCGGCGCGGGTGGCGAATTCTTCCTCGTCGAAGCCGGCCGTCTCGCTCTCGCTCTTGGCGTCGGCGGCCAGGATGCGGGCCAGCCGCTCGGAGGCCGGACCACCGGCCGCCAGGGCAGCCACCACCGGCAGCGACTTCTTGCGCTGGCGCAGATCGCTCCAGGTCTGCTTGCCGGTGGCCTCCGGGTCGCCCCAGATCCCCAGCAGGTCGTCCACCGCCTGGAAGGCCAGCCCCAGGTGGTAGCCGTAGTTCTCCAGGGCATCGGCGGTACGGTCGTCGGCGCCGCCGAGCACCGCGCCGATGGAGGAGGCGCAGGCCAGCAGGGCACCGGTCTTGTTGCCCTCCATCTCCAGGCACTCCTCGACGGTGACCCGCTCGCGGTGCTCGAAGGAGATGTCCTGGGCCTGACCGTCGATCAGCTTGCGGGTGGCGGTGGTCAGCCGCCTGGTCGCCCGGGCGGCCTCCGCGCTGCCCAGCTCCAGCAGCACCTCATTGGCCAGCGCGAACAGCGCGTCACCGACCAGGATGGCCTGTGCGGGGCCGTGCACCTTCCACACCGTGTCGCGGTGGCGCCGCTGTTCGTCGCCGTCCATCAGGTCGTCGTGCAACAGCGAGAAGTTGTGCACCAGTTCCACCGCCACCGCACCGGGCACCCCGGTCTGCGGTGCGGCGCCGGCCGCCTCGGCCGACAGCAGGGCCAGGGCGGGACGCACGGCCTTGCCGCTGTCGCCGTCGGTGGGCCGTCCCTCGGCGTCGATCCAGCCGAAGTGGTACGCGGCCGTGGTGTCCATGGGCGCCGCGAGTCTGCCCACGGCGGCACGCAGCACCGGCGTGGCAAGCGCCCGTCCGCGCTCCAGCAGGGCGTGTACGCCCTCGGTGTCGCAAGCTGGGATCGCCGAAGTCACGGTCTCTCCTTGGGTGATCGTGCTCACGCGCGCTCCGCCTCGGAAGCGCGCGCCTGGAAGGCTCGCTGGGTGGGGCCGTCCGGCCCGCTGCCCGGTCTCATGCCGCCTCCCGCAGGAGGTCTCGCGGCGTCCGGCCGAGCCCGGAGAGCGCCTGGTCGGCGGCGCTCAGACCACTGCGCACGGCACCCTCCATGGTCGCGGGCCAGCCGGTGGCGGTCCACGCTCCGGCCAGGAACAGACCGGCCGCCTGGGTGCGGGCACCGGGCCGCAGCCGGCCGACGCCCGGGGTGGGCGCAAAGGTGGCCGTACGCTCCCGGGTGACAAAGAAGTCCCGTACCACCGCGTCGCGGGCGGCGGGCAACAGCCGGGCCAGTTCGGGCAGATAGCGCTCGCGCAGTTCGGCGACCGGCCGGTCGATGTCCTCCTGGGCGGCCGACTGGGAGACGGCCAGATACTGGCCGCCGCCGGCCAGCCCGGAGGATTCGGTGCGGTCGAAGACCCACTGCACCGGGCTGCCCAGGGCGGTGAAGAAGGGGCGGCGCAGCACCTTGCGGTCATAGACCACATGGAGGTTGAGGATCGGCGCGGCGCCGATCTCCAGCAGCCGGTCCGGCTCGTCCAGCGCCCCCTCGGGGAGCAGTGCATGGGCCTCGCGCTGTGGCACGGCGAGCACCACCGTGTCGGCCGGCAGCCGCTCGCTCTCACCGGTGCCATGCCGTGCGGTCACCCGCCAGCCCCCCTCCGGGTCCGGGGCGATCGCCTCGGCCCGGGTGCGCAGGGCGACCCGCACCCCGGCCCGCCGGAGGACGGCCCGGGTGCGGGTGTCGTGCAGCTCACCCAGCGGTACGGCGGCCCAGCCGATGTCGGCGGCACCGGGCTCGGTGAGCAGACCGGTCTTGAAGACCATCGCCGCCAGCCCCAACGAGGCTTGTTCCGCAGGGGCGTTGAGGGTGGCGATGCCCACCAGGTCCCACAACGCCTCGATGGTACGGGCGGATTGACCATGGGCGCGCAGCCAGCCGCCGAAGTCCACGCCGTCCAGGGCCGGATCGGCCGGGTCGAGCTTCTTCAGCGCCAGCGCGGCCCGCCCCACGCTCAGCCGCTCGGCGGCCGACAGATGGGGATAGCCGGCCAGGCTGGCGGCCAGGTGCAGCGGCACCGGCAGGGCGGCGCGCCGCAGCCGGCCCAGCCGGGGCCGTCCGGAGGGGTGGCCGACGTCCAGCACCGGCACATCCAGCCGGTCCTGGACCGGGGCCAGGTGGGTGGCGCCGATCCGGTCGAGGAACCAGCGGTAGGCGGTGCAGCAGCGCAGAAAGACATGCTGCCCGTTGTCCACGGTCAGCTCCCCGCGCCGGAAGGAGAAGGCCAGGCCGCCCAGCCGGGGCCGGCCCTCCAGCAGAGTGACCTTCAGCCCGGCGTCGGCGAGCCGGAGGGCGGCCGTGATGCCGGCCAGTCCGCCCCCGATCACCACCGCGGCCGCCCCCTGGGGGCGGCCTGCCTCGTCCGTATCGAGCCGATCGGGCCTGGTCACCGGTTCCGCGGTCATGCTGCCACCCCCTCGGCTGCTGTCAGGGACGCGTCTACCCGGTGGAGGGTTGCGCTCCTCCCGCGGTGCCGGTTCACACACCGCTCGCCGGTGTGGGCGCAGGTCATCAAGCGCGCCCCCTGGCGGTCTGCCGGTGGACGCTGCGCGCGTCGTATCCGGACAGGCCGCGCACGGCCACCAGCGCCTTCTCCCGGCCGGGCAGCGAGACCCGGCCGCGCAGCACGGCCTGCGGGTCCTCGGCGATACGGTCCAGCAGTCTGCGGTAGATGCCCGACATGGCGGCGACACAGGCGCCGCTGCGCCGGTCGAGCATGGGCAGCAGCCGCATGCCCTCGGCGAACAGGGCCCGGGCCCGGCGGACCTCGAAGGCCACCAGCCCGGTGAAGTCGGACCCGGCGGGCGGCGAGACGGAGTGGAAGCCGTCCGAGCAGCCGAACTTGGCCAGGTCGTCGGAGGGCAGATAGGTACGGCCGTTGGCCGCGTCCTCGCGTACATCGCGCAGGATGTTGGTGAGCTGAAGCGCCAGACCCAGTGTATTGGCGTACTCGGGGGCGCGTTCGGTGTCCCGCGCCCCGGGCACGGTGCCGAACACGCCCAGCGAGAGCCGGCCGATGGAGCCCGCCACACAGCGGCAGTAGTCGGCCAGGTCGTCCCAGCTCTCATAGGTCTGACCACGAACGTCCATCTGGACTCCGTCGATCAGTTCGTCGAGCGCGCCGAGCGGAATGGGAAAGCGCCGCGCGGCGTGGGCGAGCGCGACGGCCACCGGGTCGGTGTCGTCCTCGTCGATCCCGCCGTCCCTTATCCGGGCGAGCACCGCCCGGGTGTCCTCCAGCCGCTGCTCCTTGGCGGAGGCGTCCAGCGGCCCGTCACCGATGTCGTCGATGCGCCGGGAGAAGGCGTACAGGGCCGACATCGCCCGCCGCTTGGCGGTCGGCAGCAGTCTGATGCCATAGCTGAAGTTGCCGGCCTGCTGTCCGGTGACGGCCTCGCAGTAGCTGTACGCGGCGAGTACCGGTGCGGACGCGTGTGGCGTTCCGATCACGGTCCCGCTCACCCCTCTCTTCGCAGTGTCGCCCCCACCTCGCGCAGCAAGCTGAGCTTGGTGGGCTTGGGCGGTCCTGGGAGTACGTCATGCCCCGCGGCGGCGACCGCTCTGAGCGCGGCTCTCCCTCCGCCCACGAACCCCGCGAGCAACAGCCTCAGCCTGCCGTGGACGCTACCCACCAGGGGGGTGCCTTCATTCAGCAGGTGCCGGGCGCGTTCCGCCTCGTACGCGACCAGTGCGCGCACCGACGCGCCGGCGGTGGGGCGGGCGAGGTCGGCCTCGGTGACATGGAAGCGCCGCAGGTCCTCGGCCGGGAGATACACCCGGTCCCGGGCGAGATCCTCGGCGACGTCCTGCAGATGCTCGACGATCTGCAGCGCGGTGCAGACCGCGTCCGAACGGCGGATCCGCTCGGGGCTGTCGGTGCCGGTGATGGCCAGCACCAGCCGGCCGACCGGGTTGGCGGACAGCTCGCAGTAGCCGAGCAGCTCCTGGTAGGTGTCGTAGCGGCGCACCCGCTGGTCCTGCCGGTTGGCCTCGATCAGGCCCAGGAAGGGCTCGGGGGTCAGGGCGCACCGGCGGACGGTGGGCCGCAGCCGGAGCAGCAGGGGGTGACGGGGGCCGGTGCCGCCGTGGTCGAAGACCCGGCGCAGATCGGCCTCGAAGGCGTCCAGCATGGCCGGCCGGTCCTGGCCCTGCTCCCGGTCCAGGCCCAGCAGCTCGGCGTCGCGGGCCGGGTGCGGCAGATCGCCGTCGCCGATGTCATCGACAAACCGGGCGTAGCCGTAAACCGCCATCAGATCGTCCCGCCAGGCGCGGGGCAGAAAGAACGGCGCCACCGGGAAGTTCTCGTGCGCGGCCTTGTCGAGCACGGCGCGCTCATGCGCGTCCGTCCCCGCGGTCATCGCGGGCTGCCCGGACCGGAGACGGCGTGCGCGCCTCGGATCTGGAGAGTTCCCGTAGCCATTGCCGTCACATCTCCGTTTCTACACTGCCGACCCAGAACATCCTATTTCGGACACGCCGCAGCGCGACCCCGCCCGGCGGCTCCCCATTGAGCCCTCCCCCATGGCTTTGTCGCCGGTGGCGCGGGCACCCGGGCGGCACCGCGCATCACCGCGAAGCACGCTACAGCGTACGCCGTACAAGTATCCGGTGTACCCCGAGGTCCGTGCTTGATCCATACAATGCCATGGCTCACATGACGCGTCCGGTCAATATCCCGGTTGCCCGGCAGGACCGTACGGGTTCAACGGGCGGTCTCCTTCTCATAGGCCGAGACCACTTCCTCGGTGGGCCCGTCCATCATCAGCTCACCGCGTTCCAGCCACAGCACCCGGTTGCAGGTATCCCTGATGGAGCGGTTGTTATGACTGACCAGGAACACCGTGCCCGCCTGCTCGCGCAGTTGGCGCACCCGTTCCTCCGAGCGCTTCTGAAACGCCCGGTCACCGGTGGCCAGCGCCTCGTCGATCATCAGGACGTCATGGTCCTTGGCGGCGGCGATGGAAAACCGCAGCCGGGCCGCCATGCCCGAGGAGTACGTCCGCATCGGCAGGGTGATGAAGTCACCCTTCTCATTGATCCCGGAGAAGTCCACGATCTCCTGGTAGCGGGCGCGGACCTGCTCCCGGGACATGCCCATCGCCAGACCGCCCAGCAGGACGTTCTTCTCGCCGGTGAGGTCGTTCATCATCGCCGCGTTGACACCCAGCAGCGAGGGCTGGCCATCGGTGTAGACCTTGCCGCGCTCGGTGGGCAGCAGCCCCGCGATCGCCTTCAACAGCGTTGATTTCCCGGACCCATTGGAGCCGATCAGACCGATCGCCTCGCCCCGGTAGGCGGTGAAGCTCACACCCTTGACGGCATGCACCTCACGGACGCCCGCACCCGGCTTGCGGCGGATGATGCGGTTGAGGGCGGCGGTGGCACTGCCCCGCCCGGTACTGCCACCATGCACCCGGTAGACGATGTGCACATCGTCCGCGATCACGGTGGGAATGCGCTCGTTCTGCTTCTGCTCAGCCACGGCCGTACTGCTCCTCAGCCTTCCAGAAGTAGACGAAACCGCCGATGCCCAGGACGACCGCCCAGCCAATGGCCAGCAGCCAGACATGCTGGGGCAGCGGAGCACCCTTTATATGGCCCATGAGGCAGTAACGCATCAGGTCGATATAGACGGCGGCGGGGTTGGCGCTGACCAGGTCCACCACCGTGGACGAGGCATGCATCCGCTTGAGGTTGTTGATCAGCGGATACATCACGCCGGACAGATACATCCAGGTGCGCAGGATAAAGGGCAGCAGCTGTGCCAGGTCGGGGGTTTTGCTGCCCAGGCGGGCCAGCACCATGGCCAGTCCGGTGTTGAAGAGGAACTGGCAGACCAGCACGGGCACGATCATCAGCCAGGACAGCCTGGGCATATGGCCGCAGCCGACCACGATGGCCAGCAGCACCACCATGGAGTACAGCAGCTGCTGGAGCTGCTGGAGGGCGAAGGAGACCGGCAGCGCCGCCCGCGGGAAGTGCAGCGCGCGCACCAGTCCGAGGTTGCCGGAGATCGCCCGGACGCCGGCCATGGCCGAGCTCTGGGTGAAGGTGAAGACAAACACCCCGGTCACCAGGAAGGGGATGAACGCCTTGGGGGTGCCGTCACCGACATGGCGCTTGCTGTCCATCAGCAGGCCGAAGATGAGGTAGTACACGGCCGCGTTCAGCAGCGGGGTGGCCACCTGCCAGAGCTGGCCGAGCTTGGCCTGGCTGTACTGAGCGGTCAGCTTGGCCCGGGAGAAGGCCAGGATGAAGTGCCGCCGGGCCCACAACTGCCGGGCGTAATCCGGCAGCGAAGGCCGGGCGCCGCTGACCGACAGGCCGTATTTCCCGGCCAGTTCGGCGGCCGACAGGCCACCGTCGGGTGAGGGCGGGGCACTCACCACGACCGCACTGTCGTGCGTTGTCTCGCTCACAGTTGACACTTTCGTCTTCTCAGCACGCGGACCGCGCCCGCAAGGGGCGCGGACACGAGCTTGTCAGATCACGGGCGGGCGACCCAGTCGGGTCAGGCGCCAAACGGTACGCCACTTCATCGGACGCCGTGGACCGCACGGCGTCGTCCAGCCCTCCTTGAAACCGCCGAACCAGGCGCGCAGCGCCGGCAGCGAGGGCCGCCGGGCCAGCGTCAGCAGCAGCCAGACCCCCACATACACGGGGACCAGCGGTGCGGGGAGGTTGCGGCGGGCCAGCCAGACCCGGTTACGGGCGACCATGCGGTGGTAGACCGCGTGCCGGCTGGGGGCGGTGGTGGGGTGGTACAGCACCAGGTCGGCGCGGTAGTCGATCATCCACCCGGCGTCCAGCGCCCGCCAGGCCAGGTCGGTCTCCTCATGGGCGTAGAAGAACTCGTCCGGCAGGCCGCCGACCTCGGCGAAGACCCGGGTGCGCACCGCGTTGGCACCGCCCAGGAAGGTGGTGACCCGGGAGGAGCGCATCGGGTCGGAGGCCCGCAGCCGCGGCACATGGCGGCGCTGGGTGACTCCGGTGTCGGGGTCGGCGATCCGGAAGCTGATGATGCCCAGTTCCGGGTCGTCGGCGAAGGCCGCGCGGCACAGCTCGGCGGTGTCCTGGCCGGGCAGCAGCCCGTCGTCGTCCAGGAACAGCAGGATGTCCACCTCGCGGCCGGCCGGGCCGAAGGCCTCGATGCCCACATTGCGGCCGGCCGGGATGCCCACGTTCTCGGGCAGTTCCACGGTCCGTACGGCCAGGCCGGGCACATTGAGCTCGGGCAGCGGGGAGCCATTGCCGACCACGGCGACCTCGATGGGGTCGCCGGTCTGCTTGGCCACCGACTCCAGCAGGGCGCGCAGTTCCTCGGGGCGGTTGCCCATGGTCAGCACGACGGCGCCGACCTTCAGCGCGGGGGCGCTCATCGCAGCCTGCTGGAGACGAGGATGGACACCAGGTGCAGCAGCGTCTGGAGCAGGGCGATACCCGCCAGCACGGCGGTGCCGAGCCGGGTGAAGAACAGGTCGCCCCGGGCGGCGTCCAGGACCGCCAGGAGCAGGATCAGCAGGGATGCCTCGATGCCCAGGATCAGCCGGTGGAACTTCAGGGCCGCGGCGGCCTTGCGGGCCAGCGCCATGCCGGAGGAGCGGGGCTCGGACGCGGCCTCCTTGACCGGCGGCAGGCCCTGCTGGTGGCGGGCGACGCCCACCAGGTCGGTCTCGGCCTTGATCAGCACGGCGCCGAGCGCGGCGAGGGTGCCCAGGAAGGCCCACAGCCAGTTGATCCGGCCGCCGCCCCACAGGTCGGCGGCGCGCAGGCCCAGGCCGACCAGGACCGCGGCGTCGCACAGATAGGCGCCGACCCGGTCCAGGTACACCCCGGACATGGAGTACTGCTTCTTCCAGCGGGCGATCTCGCCATCGACGCAGTCCAGCAGCAGATAGAGCTGGACCATGACCACGCCGAGCACGGCGCCGGGGATCCCCGGCACCAGCAGCGCCGGGGCCGCGAGGACACCGGCGACGGTCATCAGATAGGTGAGCTGGTTGGGCGTGACCCTGGTGTTCACCAGGTGCCGGTCCACCCGCAGCGAGATCTCCCGCATGTACAGGCGACCCGCCCAGTGCTCACCGCTGCGCCGGTCCTTCACGCCCAAGGGGTGGACGACCGGGCGGAGTTCAGCGACTGACGGTTTCTGCATAGTCGGCGTATGCGTCCCTGATCTGGTCGGTGGAGAGGTCGAGGTGCTCCAGGATGGTGTACCGCCCCGGGCGCGTCTGCGGCGCGAACTCCACGGCGCGGACGAACTCGTCCTCGGTGAAGCCCATGTCCTCGGCGAGGACCGGGAGTTGGTGCCGTCGCAGCACCTCGACCATGCGGGCGGACTCCTCGCGGGCGCCCCGCAGGTGCATCGCGAAGGCGGCACCCAGGCCGCACTGTTCGCCATGGGGCGCGGCCCGCTTGGGGTAGAGCAGGTCGAAGGCGTGGTTGATCTCATGGCAGGCGCCGGAGGCCGGGCGGCTGTCACCGGCGACGGACATGGAGATGCCGGTGAGCACCAGTCCCTCGGCGAGCACCTGGAGGAAGCTGTCGTCGCCGACCCCGCCGGGGTGGCGCAGCACGGCCTCGCCGGCCTGGCGGGCCATGGCGGCGGCCAGTCCGTCGATGGCCTCTCCGGTGACCCGGTTGGACAGCTCCCAGTCGGCGACCGAGGAGATGTTGGAGATGGCGTCGCCGATGCCGGAGCGGATGTAGCGCACCGGTGCCTGGCGGATCACATCGAGGTCGATGACCACGGCGATCGGGTTGGGCACGCCATAGGAGCCGCGGCCGGCGTCATTGTCCAGGGTGGCCACCGGGGAGCACAGGCCGTCGTGCGAGAGGTTGGTGGCCACGGCGACCAGGGGCTTGCCGATGCGCGCGGCGGCGAACTTCGCACAGTCGATGATCTTGCCGCCGCCCAGGCCCACCACGGCGTCGTAGTGGCCGGACTTCATGGCGTCGGCCAGCCGGATGGCGTCGTCCAGGGTGCCGCCGCCCACCTCGTACCAGGAGGCGCCGGGCAGCGCCGGGGCGAGCCGCTCGCGCAGCACCGCCCCGGAGCCGCCGCTGATGGCGATGGCCAGCTTGCCGGAGCTGGAGATCCGCTGGTCGGCGAGGACGCCGGCCAGGTCGTTCAGGGCTCCGGCCCGGATATCGACGACGACCGGCGAGGGGATGAGCCTCGTCAGTACTGGCACGCGATCTCCCGGCCCTTGGCGAGGTCGTCGTGGTTGTCGATCTCGACCCACTTGACGTCGCCGATCGGCGCGGTGTCGATCTTGAAGCCGCGGTTGACCAGCTCCTGGTAGCCGTCCTCGTAGTAGAGGTCGGGGTCCTTCTCGAAGGTGGCCTTGAGGGCGTCGGCCAGCTCGGCGGCGGCCTCCGGCTCGATCAGGGTGACACCGATGTACTCACCGGTGGCGGTGGCCGGGTCCATCAGCTTGGTGATCTTCTGGACGCCCTTGTCGCCGTCCACGATGACCTTCATCTCCTCGTCGGCCAGGTTCTTCACCGTGTCCAGGGCGAGGATGATCTTCTGGCCGTTGCCGCGGGCGGCGAGCAGAGTCTGCTCGACGGAGACCGGGTGGACGGTGTCGCCGTTGGCCAGGATCACACCGCGGCCGAGCACCTCACGGGCGCACCACAGGGAGTAGGCGTTGTTCCACTCCTCGGCCTTGTCGTTGTCGATCAGGGTGAGCTTGAGGCCGTACTTCTCCTCCAGCGCCGCCTGGCGGGCGTAGACGGCCTCCTTGCGGTAGCCGACGACGATCGCGACCTCGGTCAGGCCGACCTCCGCGAAGTTGGCCAGGGTGAGGTCGAGGACGGTGGTGTCGCCGTCCACGGGCACCAGGGCCTTGGGCAGGGTGTCGGTGTAGGGGCGCAGACGGCGTCCGGCGCCTGCTGCCAGCACGAGGCCGATCATGCGGGTTCTCCTGTTTCGTCGTGTACTGCGGGTGCCCCGGAGGACACCCAGAAGCGGATGCTCTCGCTGAGCACCGCCAGCGCGATGGCGGCCGCCAGGACCGTCAGCGCGATCGTGAAGCCTTGCCCCGGCCACAGGACGGCGGCGATGGTCACCGCCAGGACCCGTCCCTCGTGCCCGCCGATCGCCCGCACCAGCCAGTGCGGGGGCGCGCCGGTGCCACCGCGGATGCGGTACACCGTGTCGTAGTGATGGTAGGCGACCGCGGCCACCAGGCCGAATGCGGCGGGGAGCGCACCGGGGGCGGAAGAGTGCGCGGCCAGCGCCAGGACCAGGCAGTATTCCCCGGCGCGCAGCACCGGTGGGAGAAGCCAGTCCAGGGCGCCCTTGAGCGGCCGGGCAACGGCCAGGCCGGTGAGCACGGTGTAGGCCAGGGCCTGGGCGATGCCCTGCCAGGTGGCGCCGTTGTGGGCGAGGACCGGTCCGGCGAGCAGCACGGCCGCGCCGAGCAGCGCCAGCAGCGGGGCGGTGTACGGGCCGGCGGGCACGGCCCGGCCGAGCGTGGCCCGTACGCCCTCGGCCAGCGGCCCGGAGTCGGAGAGGTCGTACAGCGCCCGGGCGGCGCGGTCGGTGCGGCGGGCCTTGCGAGTGACGGAGCGCAGCACCCGGCCGGCGGTGGTGTAGCAGGCGGCGAAGGCGCAGCCGGCCAGCAGGACGAGGAAGACGATGCGGGGGGTGGTGAGAGCGGTGAGCACCGCTATCAGCGCCCAGCGCTCCCCGATCGGCAGGATGATCATGCGGCGGGCCCAGACCGTCCAGCCGACGCTGTCCAGCTTCCCGGAGAGGGCGGCGGTGGGGCTGGTGTTGGCGGTGGCGTCGTGGTTGGCCTCGTTGAAGGCGAAGTCCACCACATGCCGGCAGGTCTGCAGCACCATGGCGCCCAGGGCCAGGGCCCAGACGTCGTCGCCGCCGCGGGCCGCGCCCAGGGCCAGGCCCGCGTAGTAGGCGTATTCCTTGGCGCGGTCGAAGGTGGCGTCCAGCCAGGCGCCCAGGGTGGAGTACTGCAGTGAGTAGCGGGCCAGCTGGCCGTCGGTGCAGTCCAGCACAAAGGAGGCGATCAGCAGCACTCCGGCGGCGATGAAGCCGGGCCGGGTGCCGGTGGCCGCGCAGCCGGCCGCGATCAGCGCGGTGAGCAGCGAGGCGGTGGTCACCTGATTGGGTGTCAGGCCGCGGCGGGCGCACCAGCGGGCCAGATAGCGGGAGTAGGGGCTGATGCAGAAGGTGGTGAAGAAGCCGTCGCGGGACTTCACCGCGCTGCGCAGCCGCAGCGCCTCGTCGTCGATGGCAGCCACATTGCCCATGGCCTTGGCCCGGGCCTCGGCGTCGGCCGGCACCTCGGCGACCAGCACGCCCAGCTCGGGGCGGTGCACCGCGGTGCCGGCCGCTTCCAGCCGGGTGGCCAGCAGGTCGGGTGCCGTCTCGCCGTCGGCCGCCGCTCCGGCCAGCGCGGCGCGTGCCTCCGGCCGGGCGGTGAGGGCACCCGCCACGGCCGCCACCGGGTAGCGGGGGTCGGTCAGCGCCAGGCGCAGTGCGTGCGGGTGGCCCACAAAGCGGGGGTCCACCAGCGCCACCCGCTCCCCGGCCGGGACGGCCGCCAGCATGGTGGCCGCCTCGGCGGCGTCGGCCGCCGTGCGCACATCAAAGCCCAGGGACCGCAGGTCGCCCTCCAGGGACGAGCCGGCGGGCGGCAAACCGGTGAGGATGGCGATCGACAGACGAACTCACTCCTTGGGGAAGCGGACGGCGGCCGCCTCGGTCCAGCGGGATGTCCGGGCAGCGGGCGCTGGCACGCGGTAACCCGGTCCCGGGCAGGCGTGCGGCACGTCGGCAGAGGCTATCGGATCACCGGGAGCCGGTGGTCACCGCGGCCGCCCGCCACCGACAGGACGATCGGGCGGCACCGGGAGTTCCGCCGCCGTGCTGACTTCTCGTCCGCCCGCCCCGCTGGTCTAGGGTGCCGTCATGACCTGGCTGATCACCGGCGGTGCCGGATACATCGGAGCGCATGTGGCGCGGTCCATGCTGGAGGCCGGCGAGCGGGTGGCCGTACTGGACGACCTCTCCAGCGGCCTGCCCGGCCGGCTGCCCGGGGATGTGCCGCTGGTGCACGGCTCGGTGCTGGACCGTCCGGTGCTGGACCGGGCCTTCGCCGAGCTGGGTGTGACCGGGGTGGTGCATCTGGCGGCCAAGAAGCAGGTCGGTGAGTCGGTGGAGCAGCCGCTGCGCTACTACCGGGAGAACCTGCACGGCCTGACCGTGCTGCTGGAGGCCGTGGTGGCGGCCGGGATCCCCAGTTTTGTCTTCTCCTCCTCGGCGGCCGTCTACGGGATGCCGGATGTGGAGCTGGTCACCGAGGAGACGCCCTGCGTCCCCATCAACCCCTATGGGCAGACCAAGCTGGCCGGGGAGTGGCTGGTGCGGGCGACGGGGGCCGCGTACGGCATCTCCACCGCCTGTCTGCGCTATTTCAATGTGGCCGGGGCGGCCCGGCCGGAGCTGGCCGACACCGGTGTGTTCAACATCATCCCGATGATGTTCGACCGGATCACCCGCGGCGAGCGGCCGAAGATCTTCGGGGATGACTACGACACCCCGGACGGCACCTGCATCCGTGACTACATCCATATCGAGGACCTGGCCACCGCCCACCTGGCCGCGGCCCGCC
Source organism: Streptomyces orinoci (assembly GCF_003121295.1). Lineage (GTDB taxonomy): Bacteria > Actinomycetota > Actinomycetes > Streptomycetales > Streptomycetaceae > Streptomyces > Streptomyces orinoci. The sequence goes on along the minus strand of NZ_PHNC01000012.1, from coordinate 143,336 downwards.
GGCTGGCCGAACGTCCGGGCGGCGGCGACCTCACCCTCAATGTGGGCACCGGGCGGGGGGTGTCGGTGCGCGAGATGGCGGATCTGATCGCCGAGGTCACCGGCCGCGGTGATCTGACGCCCGAGGTGGAACCGCGCCGCCCCGGCGATCCGGCCCGGGTGGTGGCCGCCAACCGGCGGATCGGCGAGGAACTGGGCTGGCGGCCGGTGCACGATGTGCGCAGCATGGTCACCTCGGCCTGGGAGGGCTGGTGCCTGCACCGCCCGCAGGCGGTCGCCGGGCGGCCGTAGCCGACCCGGGCCGCGGCGGCGCGAGCCAGGGAGGACGGCATGGGTGCAGGTCATGACCACGGCCATGCGCATGGCGGGCCCCCGCCGGCCGCGGGCACCACGGCGGCGGCCGCCTACCGGGGACGGCTGCGGATCACCCTGGGCATCACCCTGACCGTGCTGGTGGCGGAGGTGGTGGGCAGCGCGCTCACCGGCTCGCTGGCGCTGCTGGCGGACGCCGGGCATATGGCCACCGACGCGGTGGGGGTCTCCATGGCGCTGGTGGCCATCCACTTCGCCAACCGCCCGGCGAGCGGGCGGCGCACCTATGGCTATGCCCGCGCCGAGATCCTGGCGGCCCTGCTCAACTGTCTGCTGCTGCTGGGCGTGGGCGGCTTCATCCTGCTGGAGGCGATCCAGCGGTTCGCCGAGCCGACCGCGGTGCCCGGCGGGCTCACGGTGGCCTTCGGCCTGGTGGGCGTGGTGGCCAATCTGATCTCCCTGGGGCTGCTGATGCGCGGCCAGCGGGAGAGCCTCAATGTGCGCGGGGCGTTTCTGGAGGTGCTCTCGGATGCGCTGGGCTCGCTGGCGGTGGTCCTCTCCGCCCTGGTGATCATGGCCACCGGCTGGACCCGGGCCGACCCGGCGGCCTCGTTGCTGATCGCCCTGATGATCGTGCCGCGTACCCTGCGGCTGCTGCGGGAGGCGCTGGACGTGCTGCTGGAGGCCGCGCCGCGGAATGTGGACCTGGACCAGGTACGGGCGCATATGACCGCCCTGCCGGGGGTGGTGGACGTCCATGACCTGCATGTGTGGACGATCACCTCCGGGATGCCGGTGCTGTCCGCGCATGTGGTGGTCCAGGCGGAGGCGCTGGACGCGGCGGGGCACGAGAAGATGCTGCACGACCTCCAGGACTGCCTGGGCGAGCATTTCGACGTGGAGCACTGCACCTTCCAGCTGGAGCCCGGGGGGCATGCCGCGCATGAGGCGCGGTTGTGCCACTGACGCGGTGGGCAGCCTCCATCGGCCGTCCGGCGTGGCGGGAAAGTCCGGGTACGGCAGACTGGAAGGTCGAAGTCCGACACCGAGGATGGTCAATGCCGATCACATCAGCCGAGGGCCGCACCACCGAGTCGAGCACCGCCCCCTCCGCCGACAACACCGAACCGATCATGCTGGAGCTGGTGGACGAGAGCGGCAGAACCATCGGTACGGCCGAGAAGGTCTCCGCGCACCTCGCCCCCGGCCGGCTGCACCGCGCCTTCTCGGTCTTCCTCTTCGACGAGGCCGGGCGGCTGCTGCTGCAGCGGCGGGCGCTGGGGAAGTACCACTCCCCCGGTGTCTGGTCCAACACCTGCTGCGGCCACCCCTATCCCGGGGAGCCGCCGTTTGTCGCGGCCGCCCGCCGCACCGGCGAGGAGCTGGGCGTGGCGCCCGCGCTGCTGCGCGAGGCCGGGACGGTGCGCTACAACCACCCCGACCCGCTGTCCGGCCTGGTGGAGCAGGAGTACAACCACCTGTTCGTGGGCACCGTGCGGGCGGCGCCGGCCCCGGATCCGGCGGAGGTGGAGGAGACCGCCTTTGTCACCCCCGCCCAGCTGGACGAGCTGCGGGAGCGGGCGCGGTTCTCGGCCTGGTTCATGACCGTGCTGGACACCGCGCGTCCGGCGATCCGGGAGGTCACCGGGGCGTCGGCCGGCTGGTGAGGGCCGGGCGGGGCGGGGGCACCGGCAGCGTGGCCCAGACCACCTTGCCGCCGCCCGGGGTGCACTCCACGTCGCAGGCGCCGCCCGCCTCCGCCACGATGGCCTGGACCAGCAGCAGCCCCCGGCCGCCGATCCGCTCCTCGTCGGCCGCCAGCTGCCGGGGGCGGCAGGGGTGGTCGTCGGCCACCGCCACCCGGATCCAGGCCGGGCCGATGGACACCTCCACGGCCACCTCGGGGGAGAGCAGGGCGGCGTGCTGCACGGCGTTGGTGACCAGTTCGGAGACAATCAGCAGCAGCCCGTCCAGCCGGTCCCGGGTCAGCGGCACGCCCTGACGGGCCATCAGGTCCTGTACCTCGTGCCGGGCCCGGGGCACCGAGGAGGGGAGCGCGGGGGCGGTGAGGCGCCAGGTGGCTCGGTAGCCGGGGCGGGCGGCCGGTTCGCAGGGCGGGGCCTGCCCCGGTTCCGGGGGAACGCTCCCGAGGATCTCCATGTCCGATACCAACCCCTCACCGTGGCTCCACCGCACAACCGAAGTCTTGGGAAGGTTGAACCCGGTACCGGGCAGCTGACCAGAAGTCGCCTGCTATCGACGTGATTTGATCGCGTGCGTATGCCGCAGTCACTCTCGCGACTGTTCCTGGCTGCGTTGATCGCCTTTCGCCGAGCGATCCGGAACTGGGTTCTCCGGCAACCCGTCGTCGGCGGGGCCGGACCGGGCCCGGATAGCATCCGGCACATGGAGCCCGCACAGCCCGCACTGCACCTGGACATCAGCGACACCACGGCCACCATCCGTATCGCCAATCCAGCGCGGCGGAACGCGATGACGGAACGGATGTGGCGGGAGCTGCCCCGGCTGCTGCGGCGCTGCGCGGACGATCCGGGGGTACGGGTGCTGGTGCTCACCGGCGAGGGCGACACCTTCTGCGCCGGTGCCGATATCTCGGGCATGAGGGAGGACGGCGGCGACGCCTCGCGGCGGCTGGCGGCCGAGGCGGAAGAGGCGCTGGCAGCCTTCCCCAAGCCGGTGCTGGCCGTGGTGCGGGGGCACTGTGTGGGCGGCGGCTGCCAGCTGGCGGTCGCCTCTGACCTGCGCTTCGCGGCCGAGGACGCCTCCTTCGGCGTCACCCCGGCCCGGCTGGGCATCGTCTACCCGGCCTCCTCCACCCGCCGGCTGGCCGGACTGGTGGGCCCCGCCACGGCCAAGTACCTCCTGTTCTCGGCCGAGTTGATCGACGCTCAGCGGGCGCTGCGGACGGGCCTGGTGGACGAGGTGTGGCCCGCGTCCGAACTGGACGGCCGGGTGGCGGAGTTCGCCCGTACCCTGGCGTCGCGCTCTTTGCTGACCCAGGCAGCGGCGAAGGAGTTCGTCGGAGCGGGTGCGGGGGCAGTGGCGGACGAGCGCGTGGCGCACTGGGCGCGGTGCGCGCGGCGGAGTGGCGAGGCGGTGGAAGGGGTTGCCGCTTTCCTGGAGCGGCGGGTACCGCGCTTCGGCTGGCGGGGCTGAGCGGTTGGCCGCGGGCCGTGAGGGGTGCTCGCGCCCACGCAGCAGAGCCGCATATCACTGCCGCTCCGCGCTCCTCATGGGGCGTCCTACCGCCTGCCGCGCAGGCGGCGCCACTCACGCCCACCAGTTCGGCCCGGGGCCTTCCCTGGCGAGCTCGCGCCGTACGGCAGTTGGGGATCACACTTCATTTATCAACTGGATCAACTGCGCCGTGCGGTCCGTCAGGTGCCCGGACAAGGTGAGCCCCAGGCCGATGCCGTCCCCCATCACCCCGCAACCTCCAGGACTGCCCACGCCGCCAACTCGCCGATACCGTGCGGCATATGACCACTTTCGCCACCGGCCCCAGCCGGCCATGCTTCTCCGTCCTCAACCGTTCCTGGTGACTGAGCGGGAGGGGGTCCTGTTGCCAGGCCCGGGCTCAGCCGTGTGCCCCGAACGGTGTTGGGCGCACTGGTCTCCCGCTTTCGCGCTCGCGTCCGGGCAGGCGGATCGTGTCCGTTGTCCGGGAATGGAGGGGCGGGTTTCCTCACGCCCTGGGGTGCCCGGTCGGGCCTGGACGGTCCGATGCCCCGCACGATCTCTCCGGTCATGCGGGGGCGGTGCCGTCCGTCGCCGGATCGGATGCCCCAGGGCGCGTCTTGCGATGGCCACGGCTGCCGCGTCGTGGCGGGTGGTCTTTCTGCTGTTGTGGGTGAGGGGTTGTTGCCAGTGCTGGGCGCCCCACTTGCTGGTGTAGCCCGGGTCCACGGCGACGATGGTGATGCCGAGTTCAGCGGCCATGCTGACCAGCCGGGCGCGCACTCTGCTCACGGGCATGCCGGAGATCAGGTTCCGGAACCGCTTGCGTCCGCCGTGTTTCTCCCGGGTCTTGTCCGCTGCGAAGTCCAGGTCTTCGATCGCGATGGCCACCCCGCACCGCCTGGCCCAGTGCACCAGGCGGGTCAGGGCGTGACGGATCTGCGCATCGCGGTGGGCGGCGCTGCCGGAGAGGCCGAAGAAGAACCGGCGCGGCTCACCCATGGGGTTGCCGTGGGTATCGAGGCGCCAGGCGGCCAGGTGGTCGGCGTTGGTGTCCACACCGATCAGCCCACCGGCACGGACCTGTGCCAGTGGGACGGTCTTGAGTGGTGGGGTGGTCCAGGTTGCGGTGAAGTACCAGCGTTGGCGCTGGGTGTCTTCGTGGATGCGGTAGGCCACCGCCCGGTTGCCGGTGACGCGGTCGGCCCACTCCTCGCCCCGGTGATGGAAGGCCACCGTGCCGGTGAGCACATACCGGCCGTGCCGGGCATTGGCCAAGTGCGCCGGCGGAGCGGGCAGTTTGAGCGATACCTCACCGCCCGGGGTGACGCGGATGGTCTCGTTGCCGAACGGTTTACCGCCTTCGCCGTCGGCCTGGAGGAAACGGCGCCCAGCCGCCCAGCGCCGACGCCACTCATCCTCGGTGAGCTGCGCGGCGGCCAGGTGGTGCCGGGTATGGAGCAGGCGTGCACTGCCGCGCGTGACGCGCACACGCCCGGCTTGCCGGTCGGCCCGCTCAGCGGCCAGCCGGTCCTCAAGCACGCCCAGACGCCGCCTCTTGGCGAACCACTCCTGCCTGGAGCGGTAGCCGCCCGGAGCCCTCTTCGTCCCCCTCTCACCCACGCCGAGGGAGAGCCGGTGCGTGAGGGTACGGATACCCGCTTCGAGGCTGTGGATGTGGGCGAGCTGGGCGCGCCGGGACAGTGCCCACTGGTCGTGGGTGGCCTTGGTGATGCTCCCGGCCCGGCGGGAGGACGGCTCCCCGGTCAGGTCCGCTTGCGCTCCGCCCACCGATGGCTGTCGTGCTCAACACCGGCCGCACAGCGAGCCTTGAGATCCCGCCCGGCCAGCGCACCCAGATGGCCACCGGCCAGCCGCAACACCCTCTCATCCCCGGGCGTGAGCTGCTTCAGCCGCGCACGGATAGCAACACCACCCGGCCCAGGGGCAACGAACGGCGCAACGATCGACCGCACAACCGCCCTCCCACAGCCACCCCACCCGCAGACCAACACCAGCCAACCTACCCACACCCACCGACACACCACCCCCCATGTGAAACATAAGGGCTTCGAGGACTTCCAGGCCGGCTATCTGGCCTCGCGCAGCGCCGCCATGGGCCGCGTCGGTCCGGGCGTGGTGACCGCGGCCTTCCACAACTTCAGCCATGAGCTGGTGGCCCGGCATCTGCCCGCGGTCTGGGACACCGCCGACCCGCAGCGGGTACTGGACGCCCGGCTGCGCGCGGTGGACGCCACCCTGCGCCGGCTGCCGGGCGAAAAGACCCTGGAATCCGCTGAGTTGGCCGAGTCGGCCGAGCTGGCGCTGCGCGCCGCCGAGGGCTGTGGGCGGGCGGTCCGCCCGGTGTACGCCGCACATGCCGATCTGCCGATACCCCGGGCCCCGCATCTGGCCCTGTGGCATGCCGCCACCCTGCTGCGCGAGCACCGCGGCGACGGGCATATGGCGCTGCTGGCCGCCTCCGGGCTGGACCCGGTGGAGTCGCTGGTCAGCCACTCCGCCACCGGCCAGGGCATGTCGGACAAATGGCTGCTGATCACCCGGGGTTGGAGCCAGGAGGAGCTGACCGCCGCCCGCCGCCGGCTCACCGAGCGCGGGCTGCTGGACGAGCGGGGCGCGCTCACCGAGGCGGGCACCGCGCTGCGGGACCACCTGGAGGCGGAGACCGACCGGCTGGACGCCGCTCCCTATGAACACCTGGGCGCGGCAGGGGTGGCCCGGCTCACCGAGCTGGCCAAGGGCTTCACCGCGGCCCTGGTGCAGGCCGGCGGCTTCCCCGCCGACCTGCTCTCCGGCGCCGCCGGCAAGGGCTCCGGCGGCCCGGCCGCCCACTCCGGCCGGAACTGAGCCGGGCCCCCGGGCGGCTCCTTCGGCGCTGTCGGCGGCACCTGCCACAATGCAGATCACGGCTGGAACAGAATGCGGAGCGTGATCGTGACGGCTACAGGAGCGTCGGTCGAAAGCAGGATCGCCGAGGAGCTCGGCGTACAGGAACGGCAGGTGCGGGCCGCCGTCGAATTGCTCGACGGGGGCGCCACCGTGCCGTTTGTCGCGCGCTACCGCAAGGAGGCGACCGGCGCCCTGGACGACGCGCAGCTGCGCACCCTTGAGGAGCGGCTGCGCTATCTGCGGGAGCTGGAGGAGCGGCGCACGGCCGTGCTGGAGTCGGTGCGCTCCCAGGGCAAGCTGGACGCGGCCCTGGAGGCGCAGATCCGCGCGGCCGACTCCAAGGCCCGCCTGGAGGACATCTATCTGCCCTTCAAGCCCAAGCGGCGCACCAAGGCGCAGATCGCCCGGGAGGCCGGCCTTGAGCCGCTGGCCGACGGGCTGCTGGCCGACCCCACCGTGGAGCCGTCCGCCGCGGCGGCGGCCTTCGCGGACCCGGACAAGGGCGTCGCCGACGCGGCGGCCGCCCTGGAGGGCGCCCGGGCCATCCTCACCGAGCGCTTCGGCGAGGACGCCGACCTCATCGGCGAGCTGCGCGAGCGGATGTGGACCCGGGGCCGGCTGGCCGCGAAGGTGCGCGAGGGCAAGGAGGAGGCCGGCGCCAAGTTCGCCGACTACTTCGACTTCGCCGAGCCCTTCACCGCCCTGCCCTCGCACCGGGTGCTGGCCATGCTGCGCGGTGAGAAGGAGGAGGTCCTCGACCTCACCCTGGAGCCGGAGGGTCCGGACGCGCCCGAGGGTCCCAGCGGTTACGAGGCCGCCATCGCCCGGCGCTTCGGCATCGCCGACCGGGGCCGCCCGGCCGACAAGTGGCTCGTGGACACGGTCCGTTGGGCCTGGCGCACCCGCATCCTGGTGCATCTGGGCATCGATCTGCGGCTGCGGCTGCGCCAGGCCGCCGAGGACGAGGCGGTGCGGGTCTTCGCCGCCAATCTGCGCGATCTGCTGCTCGCCGCCCCGGCGGGCACCCGCGCCACCATGGGCCTGGACCCGGGCTTCCGTACCGGGGTGAAGGTCGCGGTGGTGGACGCCACCGGCAAGGTGGCCGCCACCGAGACCATTTACCCGCATGTCCCGCAGAACAAGTGGGACGCCTCACTGGCGACCCTGGCTCGGCTGGCCCGGGAGCACTCGGTGGAGCTGATCGCCATCGGCAATGGCACCGCCTCCCGGGAGACGGACAAGCTGGCCGCCGATCTGATCGCCCGCCACCCGGAGTTGAAGCTGACCAAGGTGATGGTCTCCGAGGCCGGTGCCTCGGTGTACTCCGCCTCCGCCTACGCCTCCCGGGAACTGCCGGAGATGGATGTGTCCTTGCGCGGCGCGGTCTCCATCGCCCGCCGCCTCCAGGACCCGCTGGCCGAACTGGTCAAGATCGACCCCAAGTCGATCGGCGTCGGCCAGTACCAGCACGACCTGTCCGAGGTGAAGCTGTCCCGCTCGCTGGATGCGGTGGTCGAGGACTGCGTCAACGGCGTCGGCGTGGACGTCAACACCGCCTCGGTACCGCTGCTTTCCCGGGTGTCCGGCATCGGTGCCGGTCTGGCCGAGAACATCGTCGCCCACCGCGACGCCAACGGCCCCTTCCGCTCCCGCAAGGCGCTCAAGGACGTCTCCCGGCTGGGCCCCAAGGCATACGAGCAGTGCGCGGGCTTCCTGCGCATCCGGGGCGGGGACGATCCGCTGGACGCCTCGGCCGTGCACCCGGAGTCCTATCCGGTGGTACGGGCCATGGCCAAGGCCGCGGGCGGGGCCTCGCTGGTCGGCAACACGGCCGTGCTGCGCTCGCTGCGCCCCGAGGACTTCGTCACCGACTCCGTCGGCCTGCCCACGGTCACCGACATCCTGCGCGAGCTGGAGAAGCCGGGCCGTGACCCGCGCCCGGCCTTCAGGACCGCCACCTTCAAGGAGGGCGTGGAGAAGATCGGCGATCTCACGCCCGGGATGCTGCTGGAGGGCGTGGTCACCAATGTCGCCGCCTTCGGCGCCTTTGTGGACATCGGCGTCCACCAGGACGGCCTGGTCCATGTCTCGGCGATGTCCAGGAACTTCGTCAAGGACCCACGGGATGTGGTGAAGCCGGGCGACATTGTGCGGGTGAAGGTCCTGGAGGTGGACGTCCCCCGCAAGCGGATCTCCCTCACCCTCCGCCTGGACGACGAGGCTTCGCCCTCCCGGGAACGCCAGGAGCGGGCGCCGCGCCGCGGCGCGGCCCCCCGCCAGCGCCGCCCCCGCGAGACCCAGGCCCCGCGCCCCGCCAACGACGCCATGGCGGACGCCCTGCGCCGGGCGGGGTTGCTCTAACCGACCGGCCGGGCGCCGCCAACGGCGCCCGGCCACCCACGGGAGAGCTCGGCCAACTCGGATGAGGGTTACGGGTGGTGCGCGGGTGGGAGCCCCACCCACCCGCGGTCAGCCGACATCAAACCTCGGCAACGACCGCTCGAACAGCCACGGTTGAAGCACGGTCCCCAGGGGCCGCCCCACAACCCGCTCCGCATGCGCGAGGAAAGCGGCCGTATCCGCACACCCACCCCGATGCACCGCATGCCAGCTCCGCAGCACCCGGAAAAAGCACTCGTCCCCCACCGCCAGCCGCAGCGCATGCAACGCACAAGCGCCGCGCACATAAACGCGGTCGTCAAACAAGTGCCGCCGCCCCGGGTCGGCGATCCGCAGATTCTGCCGCCGCGCCGAAAGGTCCAGCCAGGCCCGCCGGGCGAGAACCTCCGCCCCGTCCTCCCCGATGTGCTCGGACCACAGCCATTCCGCATAGGTGGCGAACCCCTCGTTCAGCCAGATATGCCGCCAGTCCGCCAGCCCCACGCTGTTGCCGAACCACTGGTGCGCGATCTCATGCGCCACCAGCGTCTCCCAACTCCGCTGCCCGTCCACATGGTTGCGTCCGAACACCGACAGCGTCTGGTTCTCCACCGGCGCCGCCAGATCCGCGTCCACCACCACCGCGCCATAGGACTCGAAGGGGTACTCCCCGAAGAGCCCGGTGAACAGCCGCAGCATCTCCGGCTGCCGCCCCAGGTCGTACCGGGCCTCCTCGGCCAGATCCGCGGGGTAGGCGATCCGCACCGGCACCGGCGCGGAGAGGTCGTCCACCCCGAACCGCCCGGTGTACACCGCCGCCAGATAGGTGGCCATCGGCCCGGGGTGGTGGTAGGTCCAGCGCACCCCGTCCTCCACCTCCTGCCGCTCCCGCAAGGTCCCGTTGGCCAGGGCGTGGTGCCCGCGCGGCACGGTCACCGCGAAGGTGTAGGCCGCCTTGTCGTCGGGCCGGTCGTTGCAGGGGAACCAGGACGGCGCGCCCACCGGCTGGGAGGCCACCAGGGTCCCGTCGTGGTCGTCCCCGGTGCGGTCCCAGCCGACCCCGCCGAAGGGGGTGCTGACCGGCTTGGGACGCCCGGCGTAGGCGATGTCCATGACGAACGGCTGTCCGGCGGCCAGCGGCCGGGCCGGGCCGAGCAGCACCTTGCCGTCCCGCCGGTGGACGGCGGCCGGTTCCCCGTCCACCCGGGCCTCGCCCACCTTCAGCCGGGCCAGGTCCAGCTCGACCCGGCCCAGGGTGTCATTGGCGACCGCCCGGATCCGGGCGTGGCCGTCCAGCCACGCCCGGTCCGGGTCATAGGCCAGCCGCAGGTCATAGGCCAGGGTCCGGTGGCCATAGGACCCGTGCCGGGGGAAGTAGCGCTGTCCCCCGGCGGCCGGAGGCTGCCCCGCGGCGCCGTCACCGGCCGCGGCGGCCGCGGTCAAGGGGACCACGGCCGCCGCGGTGAGCAGCGAGCGCCGGCTGCACGGAAACCTGGCCCGCAGGCTCAGGCCGCGCATTCCCGGCCTGCCACACACACCAGCGCGGGCGGCGCGGGCCGCTCGCCGGCGATGGGGTTACCCGCCCACCGGGTGCCGGCCGGCACCGTCTCGCCGCGCATGACCAGCGAGGAGGGGGCGATGGCGGTGTGCGCGCCGACCGAGGTGCCGGGCAGCACGATGCCGTGCGGGCCGAGGGACGCGCCCTCGTCGAGCTGGACGGTGTCCATACGCATGATCCGGTCGTGGAAGAGGTGGGTCTGCAGTACACAGCCGCGGTTGACGCTGACCCCGTCGCCAAGGCTGATGAGGTCGGTCTCCGGCAGCCAGTAGGTGTCGCACCAGACGCCGCGGCCGATCCGTACGCCCAGGGTGCGCAGCCACCAGTTGAGCACGGGGGTGCCGGTGAAGGGGCCCGCCAGCCACGGGACGGCCAGGGATTCCACGAAGGTGTCGTACAGCTCGTTGCGCCAGACGAAGGAGGACCACAGCGGGTGCTCGCTCACCTTGAAGCGGCCCACCAGCACCCACTTGGAGACGGTGGCCAGCAGTCCGGCCACCAGTCCGCCCAGCAGCAGCAGCGGCGCCCCGACCAGGGCGGCCAGCCCCAGGCCGCCGATGTCCATCGCCCGCTGCTCGCCCAGGAAGACCAGGTCGGCCAGGGCCAGGCCGCACATCAGCGGCAGCACCCGGCAGAACTCCACACTCGCCCGGGCCAGGATCAGCCGCTTGGGCGGGTCGAAGGTGCGCCCGGCGTCGGCGGCGGTGGCCACCCGGGGCAGCGGCATGGCCGGACGGCCCAGCCAGGAGGTGCCCGGCTCGCTGTGCTCGGGGGCGTCGGAGAGCACGCCGATCAGGCTGTTGTCGGGGACGGTGCGGTCCGGTCCGACGATGCCGGAGTTGCCGACGAAGGCACGCCGCCCGATGTGCGAGTGGCCCACCCGTACCCAGCCGCCGCGCAGCTCATAGGGGGCGACCAGGGTGTCGTCGGCGAGGAAGGCGCCGTCGTCCACGCTGAGCAGCGAGGGCAGCGGCAGCACGGTGGACAGCTCGGCGCGGCGGCCGACCCTGGCGCCCAGCATCCGCATCCACACCGGGGTGAACAGGCTGGCGTAGATGGGGAACAGGCTGCGCCGGGCGCCGTCCAGCAGCCGGCTGATCAGCCAGGCGCGCCAGGCGACGCCGCCGTCGGCCGGGTGCAGGCCGGGCTCGAGGCCGCGGTTGAGGATCCGTACGGTCCCGGCGAGCACCAGGATCGCGCAGAGGGTGCCCAGGATGGTCAGCGGCGGCACCGCCAGCAGCAGGCGGAGGGTGACCTCGCTCAGCGAGGTGGCGTCCTTGACCAGGAAGTAGGTGGCGATCAGCGCGGGGACAAAGGCCACCAGCGACAGCAGCGGCATTCCGGCCAGGGACAGCGCATAGGCGATGTTCCAGCGGCGGGAGCGCTGGGTGCGCGGGGCGGGCCAGCCGTGGTCCGGGCTGTCGGCCGAGCGCACCGGGCAGTTGTCCCGGTGGGCGGAGGAGCGGTCGGGCCGGGCCGGTGAGCCGGTCCAGGTGTGGCCGGCCGGGATCTCGCCGTCCAGGCAGGAGCCGGGGGCGAGTTCGGCACCGGGGCCCAGGGCGGCACCGGGCATCACCATGGCGCGGTGGCCGACCCGGGCATTGGCGCCGATGCGGACGGCGCCGATGTGGATGACCTCGCCGTCCAGCCACCAGCCGGCGATGTCCGCCTCGGGCTCGACGCTGCATCCGTCGCCCAGCTCGGCCAGGCCGGTGACCGGGGGCATGGCGTGCAGGGCGATGTTCTTGCCGGTGGAGCAGCCCAGGGCGCGGGCGTACCAGTGCATCCACGGGGTGCCGGTCAGCGAGGGCACGCCGAAGGAGGCCACGATGCGCTCGGCGGCCCACAGCCGCAGGTGGACGCGGCCGCCGCGCGGGTAGCTGCCGGGGGTGATGTTCCGGGTGAGGGTACGGGCGGCCAGGGCGCCGATGGCGAACCGGCCGGGCGCGCTGAACAGCAGCAGCCAGCCGATGACCACCAGCCACCAGGAGGTGTGCGGGGCCCAGGACCGGGGCGCCAGCAGACCGAGGATGTTGTCGGCGGTGGCCAGGGCGGTCACGCCGCGCAGGCCCTGGACGCCGAACAGGCCCAGCTGGATGAGGATCTGGGCGGCGCCGGAGCGGCGGCGTACCGGGCGGACACGGCGGTGCTTGTCGGCCTTGGGCGCGTGGGAGTCGTCCAAGGAGTCGATGTGCTCGGCCATGTCGCGCAGCACGGTGTGGCGGTAGAGGCCGGCGACCGAGACGCCCGGGTGCTTCTCACGCAGGGCGGAGGCCATCCGGGCGGCGGTCAGGCTGCTGCCGCCGAGCGCCACAAAGTCGTCGTCCGGGCCGGGCCGGGTGCCCAGCAGCTCTTCCCAGAGGGTGGCCAGGGTGGCGGCGGTGCCGTGCAGTTCCTCGCCCGGCTCCGTGGTGTCACCGGCGGTGCTGGGCAGCGGCCAGGGCAGGGCGTTGCGGTCCACCTTGCCGGAAGTGCGGGTGGGCAGGTCCTCGACCTCGGCCAGCACCGGCACCAGGGCGGCCGGCATCCGCTCGGCCAGCAGGGCCCGGGCCTCCTTACGGTCGTACTTCTCATCGGTGACCACATAGCCGACCAGCAGCTGGCCGCCGGCCGGGGTGGTGCGCACCGCGGCGGCCGCGCCGCGCACTCCGGGCAGGGCGCTGAGCGCGGCGTCGATCTCGCCCAGCTCGATGCGGCGGCCGCCCAGCTTGATCTGGTCGTCGGCGCGTCCGGCGAAGACCAGGCCCTTGGGGTCGGCCTTGACCAGGTCGCCGGTGCGGTAGACGCGCTCCAGGCCCAGGGCCGCGTTGGGGCGGAAGCGTTCGGCGTCCTTGACCGGGTCGAGGTAGCGGGCGACACCGGCGCCGGCGATCACCAGCTCGCCCTCGCCGCCGAACGGTACCGGCTCGCCGGCCTCGTCCACCACGGCCAGCGTCCAGCCGTCCAGCGGCAGGCCGATGCGCACCGGCTCGCCGGGGAACATCCGGGCGGCGCAGGCCACCACGGTGGTCTCGGTGGGGCCGTAGGTGTTCCACATCTCGCGGCCGGGCACGGCGAAGCGCTCCACCAGTTCGGCGGGGCAGGCCTCACCGCCGACGATCAGCAGCCGGACCCGGTCCAGGGAGTCGGCGGGCCACAGGGCGACCAGGGTGGGGACGGTGGAGACCACGGTGACGCCGCGCTCGACCAGCCAGGGGCCCAGCTCATGGCCGGCCCGCACCAGGGAGCGGGGGGCGGGCACCAGGCAGGCGCCATAGCGCCAGGCCAGCCACATTTCCTCGCAGGAGGCATCGAAGGCCACCGACAGGCCGGCCAGCACTCGGTCGCCGGGCCCCAGCGGCTCCTCCTGGAGGAAGAGGCGGGCCTCGGCGTCAACGAAGGCGGCGGCGCTGGCGTGGCTGACGGCAACGCCCTTGGGCTTGCCGGTGGAGCCGGAGGTGAAGATGATCCAGGCGTCATCGGTGGGCAGCGGCAACCGCGCCTCGCCATGCGAGGGGGCCTGCTCGCCCGGGGTGAGGGAGCCCTCGGCGCCGAGCACCGCACAGACTCCGGCCTCGTGGAACACCGTGGCGGCGCGTTCCTCGGGGTCATCGGCGTCCACCGGCACATAGGCGGCACCGGCGCGCAGGGTGGCCAGGATGGACAGGTACAGCTCCGCGGTGCCGGAGGGGACCCGGATGCCGACCCGGTCACCGGGTCCGACACCGGCCTTCCGCAGCCGCTCGGCGCGCTGTTCGATTTCTACCGCCAGCTGCCGGTAGCTGAGCACCTCGCTGCCGGTGTCGATGGCCGGCGCGTCGGGGTGGGCGGCCGTGCTGGCGTCGAGCACGTCGATCAGGGTGCGCGCACGGGGCGGCGATGCACTGGGGTAGACCGCCCGCTCCACTGGCGGATCCAGTGGGGTGGGCGTGGAACTGGACAGGGTCGGGGACATGCGTACGCCTCAATTCGACGTTGGTGATCCGGACGCCCTCAACGGACGTCCAGATCCACAGACGTCGCTCCGGGCCCCTAGGTTCGGAGATCGAGGCCAACGTTCTGTAAATCGAACAGACACTGTACGAGCCTCACGACCGCTGTTTCTCCGCCGTTAGGGGCGCCTCCAGGGAAAAACTGCGGCTTTCAAGCACTCCGGCCCCGTTGATCGCTTGGGAAACTGTTGGCCATTTTCTCAGGTTGTTTTCGGCGGTCCCCTCATCCGGATGGATGCCGCCGGAACGAGTGAGCCCGGTCAGCGCCGGGGTGACCGGCCGTTCGCCAGGGACAGGCGCCCCGCCGGGGGCGCGGGGAACCGTGCGACCGGCCACGGCCGCGCCCTCACCCCCGCGGAGCGCCCCGCGTCACGGCAGCCGGCTGAGCCGCGGAATCCCCACCGCGCCCGGCGAGCCGGCGCTCGGGGACGGCGCGGTGCCGCCCAGGGCCCGTGCCAGCGCCCGGTATCCCCCCACCAACGGCAGCCGGGCCGAGGTGTGACGCAGATCCACACTCACCCGGGGAGTGCTCGCGGCCGGCACGATCAGACCCGCGTCCGTGCCCGCGATCACCAGCCCCAGCCGGTGCCCCGCCGGAACCACATGATCCGTGGCGGCCAGGTCCACCGTGATCGTGTAGGACTTCCCCGGCGTGATCACCCGCCCCTTGCCGTCCGGCCCATAGTGCCCGAGATCGGCCCAGCCCCGGCTGAAGACGGTCCGGTCCACCCGCTGGACATCGGCCGCGGTCCGCCGGAAGCAACCGGTGTCACCGGGGTTGCCGCTCCCGAAGCACTCCTTCTCCGGCAGCGTGGTGATCCCCTCGCCGTCCGCCGCGTAATTGCGGATGACCGAGGGCCCCAGGTCCACCAGCACCGCCGACAGATGGGCCGAGCCGGTGGAGGGCGTGACCCGCAGGGTCACCGTGGACGAGCCGGACAGCCGCAGATCATGGCCGAGCGGGCGGGTGAGGAAGGCCGCCTTGTCGGGCGTCGGCTGGTCGATGGCGGCCGCCCAGTCGCTCTCACCGCGCTTGGGGTCGTCGGTGAAGCCCGCCGTGGCCCCGCCCGGCGCGGTCTTGACGCCCAGCCCGCCGACCCCGGGCACGGTGCCCGCCACCGGACGCAGCGTGGTGGCCCGGGTGCCGGCCGGCGGCCATACCCGGTCGGTGGACCACACATCGGGCGAGCGCTCCACATCGGCCATCGGCTCATGCTCGATGCCGTTGTCATAGCCCAGCAGATAGTGGTCGAACCAGCGGTGCAGGGTGGGCACCCAGGCCCCGCGCCGGTAGTCGAAGGGGTCCACATGCCCGGTCTGGGACAGCCAGATCTTGCGCTGCACCCCATGCGCGGCCAGCGCGTCCCACCACTGCCCCAGGTGCTTGGTGCGCACATTGAGGTCCTGCATGCCATGCACGGCGAAAACGCTGGCCCGCACCCTGACCGCGTCGCGCACATAGTCGCGCTCGCTCCACAGCCCGGTCCAGTCGCCGTTGCGCGGCGCCCCCTCGGCCAGCTTCCGCTGGACGGCCTGGCAGCCGGCCTTGGCCTGCGGGCTCTCCACATAGCCCGCCAGCTCGTCGGGCCCGCCGTCATAGAGCGCGGCGCCCTTGGCGAAGTAGTAGTCGTACCAGGAGCTGATGGCGCTGATCGGCACAATGGTCTTCAGGCCCCGCACCCCGGTGGCGGCGACCCCGTTGGCGATGGTGCCGTCCCAGCTCTTGCCTATCATGCCCACCGCGCCGGTGGTCCAGCCGGCCTTGACCGCCCGGCCCCCGGAGCGCGAACCATAGCCGCGCGCCCGGCCGTTGAGCCAGTCGATCACCGCCTTGGCCGACTGCACATCGGAGCGGCCGCCGACATCCACACAGCCGTCGGAACGGTTGGTTCCGGCGAGGTCCACCAGAGCCACCGCATAGCCGCGCGGTACAAAGTAGTTGTCGTAGAACAACGGGAACTGGACCGGCCGGCCCTGGGCGTCATAGGTCTTCTTCTGGCTCTCATTGCCGCGCCCGCAGCAGGAGTAGTACGGACTGGCGTCCATGATCACCGGGACCTTGCGGCCCCGCTCGGCCGCCTCCCGGGGCCGGATGATGTCCACGGCCACCCGGTCGTGGTGACCGGCCGCGGTGGGGGCCTGCACCCACACCGTCTCTCTGATGGCCCGGTCATAGGAGTAGACGGGTCTGCTCTCACCGCCCCGTCCTCCGGCCGCCGCCGCCCGCGCCATGCCCGGCGGTGCGGCGAACACCGCCAGCAGGGCGGCAACGGCCATCAGGACAAGGGCTGTCCAGGATATGCGGGTGTCCCGCGCAACTTTCAGCACGGGCGGAGGGTACGCGCGTCAACTCCCGTAACAGAAGGGTAAGGCGCAAGGACTTGTTGCCCCGGACCCGTCCATGTCGGCCGCATGTCGATCGCATGACGTGAATGGCCATGGACATTCCGGTGGTTGAGGTGAGTACATAGGCTCCGGTCAGCGAACGATCTTCCGCCCCCGAAGAGTTGGAGTGTCCTGTGCGTCATAGACTCCTGGTTCCGAGCGCCGCCGCTGCCGCCGCCTTTCTGCTGCTGGCCGTTCCCGCCTCGGCCGCAGAGCCCAAGCCGGGCGCGCCGAGCATCGGCGACTCGTACTACCCGGACGCCGGCAACGGCGGCTACCACGTCTCGCACTACGACCTGCGGCTGAAGTACCAGCCGAAGACCGACCAGTTGGACGGTACGGCCACCCTCACCGCCACCGCCACCCAGGACCTCTCCCGGTTCGACCTGGACTTCCTGCTGGACACCAAGGAGGTGCTGGTCAACGGGAAGAAGGCGGCCTTCGCCAAGTCCGGGGTGCACAAACTGGAGATCACCCCGGCCGCCGCGCTCGCCCAGGGCAAGTCCTTCACCATTGTGGTCCGTTACAGCGGCGTCCCCTCCCAGGTGAAGGTGGCCGGCTTCTCCGCCTGGCAGCACACCCCGGACGGCGGGGTGGCGGCCCAGGAACCGGAGTCGGCGGCCTGGTGGTTCCCCAGCAATGACCACCCGCTGGACAAGGCCACCTATGACATCTCGGTCTCGGTGCCCGACGACGTCCAGGCCATCAGCAACGGTGTGCTCGCCGCCAAGTCCTCAAAGCTGGGCTGGACCCGCTACAACTGGCGCTCCACCAAGCCGCAGGCGACCTATCTGACCACCCTGGCGGTGGGCAGGTTCGACATCACCACCGACACCACCGCCAATGGCCTGCCGGTGGTCAACGCCTACAGCAAGGACCTGGGCGACAACTACGATTCGGCCAAGGCCAGCGTGGAGCGCAGCTCCGAGGTGATCGACTGGGAGAGCACGGTCTTCGGCCCGTACCCCTTCACCGCGGTCGGCGGCTATGTGCCCAATGTCCCCACGCACTTCGCGCTGGAGACCCAGACCCGGCCGTTCTACAGCCCCGCCCAGTTCGCCAAGGGCGCCAATGTCTCGGTGGTGGTGCACGAACTGGCCCACCAGTGGTTCGGCGACAATGTCTCGGTCAAGGACTGGCGCGACATCTGGCTCAACGAGGGCTTCGCCTCCTACGCCCAGTGGCTGTGGTCGGAGAAGGAGAACGAGGGCACCGCCCAGCAGCTCGCCGACTACATCTACAGCCTCCACCCGGCCGAGGACCCCTTCTGGACGGTCAAGCCCGGTGACCCGGGCGCGGACAAGCAGTTCGACGAGGCGGTCTACGACCGGGGCCCGATCGCCCTCCAGGCGCTGCGCAACCAGGTCGGCGACAAGGTCTTCTTCGAGATCCTCAAGGGCTGGACGTCCGCCAACCGCTATGGCAACGCCTCGGTCCAGGACTTCACCCGCTATGCCGAGAAGGTCTCCGGCAAGCCGCTTCAGGAGCTCTTCGACACCTGGCTGTTCACCACCGCCAAGCCCTCGGCCGCCGAGGCCGCCAAGTGGGGCATTGGCGTTCCGGCCAACAACACCCCCAGCGCCAAGCGGGGCCTGGCCGCTTCGGTCAAGCCGACCCAGCCCAAGTCCTGGAAGCAGATCCAGGAATCGCACCGCCACTGACTCCGCGCGGAGTCGTTTCCGGCCCGCCGTACCGCACCGGTACGGCGGGCCCGCCGCTTCCCCGCCCCGGCCGCGGTGGGACAACACCGCTGGCACACTCCTACTGTTAGGGGCGGCGAGCACGCGGAACGGAACGGAGCGAGGCATCAGCGATGGCCCAGGAAAACGGCGAACCCCGCCTCACCATCGACGAACTGGCCGCCCGCGCCGGAGTGACCGTACGCACCATCCGCTTCTATGGCACCCGCGGCCTGCTGCCGCCACCGGAGCTGGGCCCGCGCCGGGTGGGCCACTACGGCCCCGGCCATCTCTCCCGGCTGGCCCTGATCGAGGAACTCCAGCACCAGGGCCTGACCCTGGCCGCCATCGAGCGCTATGTCCAGCGGCTCCCGGAGGACCTCAGCGAGCTTGATCTGGCCATCCACCGTGCGGTGGTGGCCTCCTGGGTCCCGGACCAGCCCGAGGAGACCACCCTCGCCCAACTGGAGCGCCGGGCCGGCCGCCCGCTGAGCGAGGACGACCTGGAGCGGCTGGCCGCCATGAACGTCCTGACGCGCAACCCCGACGGCACTTTCCGGGCCGACCCCGGACTGCTGGGCGTGGGGCTCCGGTTGCTCAACCTCCCGATGAGCCTGGACACCATTCTGGCCGCCCGCGAGGTCCTGCTGGACCATGCCCGCGCCACGGCCTGTGAACTGACCCGGATCTTCCATACGGAGGTGTGGGGGCCCTACCGCGAGCGCGAATCGGACGACCCCGAACAGGTGGAGACCATGAAGACGCTCTCCGCCCATATGCAGCCCCTGGTGGTGCAGGCCCTGGTGACCGCCTTCCAGCGCTCGCTCAACGAGGAACTGCGCATGACCTATGAGGCGGACAACGCCCCGCGTACCGCAGGGGGTTGAGAAGATCTACGGGTGCTAAGGCGCATGTTGCACTGCAATCAACCCCGAGGGGGACGCCACCGCGCGTATCCTTCCGTAGCTTCTGAGGCACAGGACCACCCAACCAACCTTCGGGATCACGGGGGAGGCACGTTCCATGCTTATGCTGCGGAAACGGAAGAAGCACCTGGGCGGCAAGCTGGCGGCGATGGCCGTACTGCCGGCCGCCGCCATCGCACTGGCACCGGCGGCCGCCGGGGCCGCACCGGCGAAGGCACCGGCACCGGCCGCCACCTCACAGGCGGCAAGCGGCAACTACACCTATCTGGAGTTCAAGAAGGGTTCCAACCCGCTGAACTCTCAGCTCCGGTTCATCTATGTCCAGGCGTCCAACCCGGACCATGTCCGCAGCTGGACCATAGCGACCTGGCGCGCGGGCTCCGGCAACGGCAGCAAGGACACCTGCGCCACCGGCCAGGGCTGGCTGCCCAACGGCACCTACAACATCGGTACCTACTACCCGCACCACAACGGCGGGCCGCACGGCGTCAACGGCATCGCCTGGGACATCGGCAACCACCAGTGCCACACCGGCAAATGGCGGACCGAGCTGTTCATCCACAGCAAGATGCTGCCCAACGGCAACCAGGGCAGCGGCCCGTACCACTGGACCGGCGACTACCGCTCGAACGGCTGCATAAAGCTCAGCCCGCATGACATCCGTGAGCTCCAGGGTCTGCGATCCAACTACCCGCATCCGGGCAAGCTGTACGTGGACTAGCCGGACCCGTCCCTCACTCCTTGCCCGGTGCGGCGGCGGCCACCGCCGCACCGGGCACGGTGATCATCCTCTGGAAGAGCTGGATCAGCGGCCCGATGGCCAGCGCGTACAGCACCGTCCCCACCCCCAACGACCCGCCCAGCAGCCAGCCGACCGCCAGCACCACCAGCTCAATTCCCGTCCGCACCCAGCGAGTCGGGCGCCCGGTCCGTCTGCACAGCCCCGTCATCAGACCGTCGCGCGGGCCCGGCCCCATCCGCGCCGAGATATACAGCGCCGTGGCCAGTCCATTGAGGACGATCCCGGTGAGCAGCAAGGGGATCCGGACGGCCAGTGCCTGCGCCTCGGGCAGCAGGCGCAGGGTGAGGTCAATGCCCAGCCCCACCAGCAGCACATTGGAGACCGTCCCGGCACCGGGCCGCTCCCGCAGCGGAATCCACAGCAACAGCACCACCAGCGATGCCAGGATCACCACCGTGCCCATGGACAGCCCGGTGCGTCTGGCCACCCCCTGGTGGAAGACA
Organism: Streptomyces orinoci; assembly: GCF_003121295.1. Lineage (GTDB taxonomy): Bacteria > Actinomycetota > Actinomycetes > Streptomycetales > Streptomycetaceae > Streptomyces > Streptomyces orinoci. The sequence continues at coordinate 122,774 of NZ_PHNC01000012.1, read as the reverse complement.
TCCCAGGAGCTGAGGCCCAGCGCCGCCCGGAGCTGGAGGGCCACGCTGAAGCCGAACAGGGCGAGCCCCGCGTAGAGATGGACCAGGCGGCGGGTGAGATTCATGGTGGCCACTCTCCGGGCAGCGGGCGAAGCCAAGGGTGTCCTCATTGTTGCCTTGACCCAGGACAACTCAAGGAGTTGTCGAGCACCCACAAGGGTGATTACCGGCCACCACCTGAGCATCGCTTGTCAGCGGCATAATCCGTGATCCCCCGGATATCCCGGCAAGATCCGTTCGACGGGCGAATGCTGGCAAACACCACACCCTCCCGCCCCACACGATCACCGTTTTGTCGCGGAAGCGCCTCCCGGTGAACCGTCCCCTGCCATGAGTCTGACCTTGCCCCCGCCACCACCGGGTGAGCGGGGACGGACACGGGGGTGGCAGCAGCCATGGCTCATCACCACGCTCCGGCGGTGGACTCACCGCCGGCCCACGCACTGGAAATCGCCCGCCGGTGGTTCCAGGACTATCTGACCCGTTCCCACCAGCACATCGGCAGAAGCGGGCCGGTGTGCCCCTTTGTGGAACCCGCCATCAAGGCCGGCACCCTGGAAACCCGGGTGTGGCCGGTCGCCCCGGATATCGACACAGGCGGCCTGGTGGAGATCGTCCACCGGATGACCGAGACCTTCGACACCATGGCCTGGCAGGGCCGCAACCGTACTCTGCACGCCCTGGTAGTGGTGTTACCGGGGCTGGCCGACGACCGATTACCGCTGCTGGACCAGGCCCATGCCCGGATGAAGACCGAACTGGCCCACCGTGGCCTGATGCTGGGCCAGTTCCATGCCGCCTGCGACGAACGCGCCGCCCGCAACCGGGAGTTCATGGTCTCCCGCTCTCCCGTTCCCATGCTGGCGCTGCGCCATATGGCCTTTCACGATGTGATGTTCCTGCACACCGACCCCGGGTGGTTCGCCGCCTACCGCGCACGTTACGGGGCGCGCTACCGCACCGGGAGCGTGCCCGATCCGCTGTTCGCCGAGCTCTTCGCCGAGGCCCAACGGACCTGGGGCGAGGAGCAGGACAAAGGAGACCAGTGACCAGCACTCCCCCGGACCTGGGCCTCGGCAGTGACGCCGGCCGTGCCGCGACCTCCCAGGTCACCGGCGGCGCCCCGCTGCTGGACTTCGACGGCCGGAGCACCCCGTACATCGACTACCAGAGCATCACCGTTCTGCTCGGTCTGCAGCACCCCCGCTCCACGGAACCCGCCGAGCTCACCTTCTATATCCTCGGGCAGGTCAAGGAACTCCTCTTCAAGCTGATATACCAGGAAATGGTGCGCGTCCGGGGCCTGTTGGACGACGACGACATCCCCCAGGCCGTCTGGGCCCTGCGCCGCTCCCGCCGGGTGGTGGACCTGCTGGTCTCCTCCTGGGATGTGCTCGGCACCCTCTCCCCCAACGAATTCAACGCCTTCCGCGACCACTTGGGGCAGGCCTCCGGCTTCCAGTCGTATATGTACCGCATGGTGGAGTACGTCCTGGGCAACAAGGTCCCCGAACTCGCCCGCCCGCACCGCAAGGTGCCCCAGGTGAACGAGGCCGTCCAACAGGCCCTGCACTCCCCCAGCCTCTATGACGCCGCCCTCGCCCTGCTCTCCCGCCGGGGCGCCGGCATCCCGCCGGAACTCCTGCGCCGCGACTTCTCCCGCCCCTACCGGCCCGACCAACGGGTGGAACGGGCCTGGGCGGAGGTCTACCGCGACAGCGGCCCCACCGATCACCTCTTCCTGCTCGCCGAGGCCCTGATGGACATCGCCGAGGGAATGTGCCGCTGGCGGTCCGTCCATCTGCTCACCGTGGAGCGGGTGATCGGCTTCAAGCCGGGCACCGGCGGCACCCAGGGCGTGGCCTGGCTGCGCCGCATCAGCGAACACCGCTTCTTCCCGGAACTATGGACTGCCAGGGGACTGCTGTGACCACAACGAGCCATCCGCTCCCCCAACTCGACCGGGCCCGCCGGCTGGACGCGGCCGACCCCCTCGCCCCCTTCCGTGACCGCTTCCACCCCGTCCCCGAGGACGCCCTGTTCCTCAACGGCGCCTCCCTGGGCCGCCTTCCGTCCGCCACCCCCGCCCTCCTGGACGAGCTGGTACGCGGCGGCTGGGGCGACAATCTGGCCCAGGCCCGCACCCAGTGGCTGGACCTGCCCCAGCGCATGGGGGACAGAATCGCCGAGGTGCTGCTGGGGGCGGAGCCGGGCGAGGTGGTGGCCGGTGACTGCACCAGCGTCAACCTCTACAAACTGGCCGTGGCCGCGCTGCGTGCCCGTCCCGGCCGTACCACCGTGGTGGTGGACGACGACAACTTCCCCACCGACCGCTATGTCCTGGCCGGAGTCGCCGCCGACGCCGGCGGCGAACTGCGCACCATCCACACCGATATCGACCAGGGCCTGGACCTCGCCACCCTGCGCGCCGCCCTGGACGACACCGTCGCCGTGGTCTGCCTCTCCCTGGTCTCCCCGCGCTCCGGGGCCCTGCTGGACATGGCGGCGGTCACCGAGGCCGTGCACTCGGCCGGCGCTCTGATCCTCTGGGACCTCAGCCATGCCGTGGGCGCCGTGCCCATCCAACTCAACGCCTGCGGTGCCGACTTCGCCGCCGGCTCCACCTATAAACACCTGATGGCCGGTCCGGGCGCGCCCGCCCTGCTCTATGTCCGCCGCGCCCTGCACGACCTCACCACCCAGCCCATCCAAGGCTGGTACGGCCACCGTGAGCAACTGGCCATGCGTCCCGGCTACGACCCCGACCCCACCATCCGCCGCTTTCTCACCGGCAGTCCCCCCGTCCTCTCCCTGACCGCCATCGGCGCCGGACTCGATCTGCTCGCCGAGGCGGGCATGGACCGGGTACGGGCCAAAAGCCTGGCCCTGACCGCCTTCTTCCAGGAACTGGCCGAGCGGGAACTGCTCCCCCATGGCTTCCGCCTGGCGGGCCCGCCCGATCCGGCCCAGCGCGGCGCCCATCTCACCTATGAGCACCGCGCCGCCCGCGAGCTGGTCCCCCTCTTCGCCGCCGCCGGGGTCTTCGTCGATCACTCCCTCCCCGACCGCATCCGCATCACCCCGGCGCCCCTCTCCACCCGCTTCACCGACCTGCCCCGGGCCATCGCCCGCATCCGCGACGTCACCATCCGGCATGAGAGGAAGACAGGTTGAGCACGCAATCCCGCCCCCGGGCCCTGGTCACCGGCGCCTCCCGCCCGACCGGCATCGGCGCCGCCATCGCCACCGCCCTGGCGGCCCGGGGCGCGGCCGTCGCGGTGCACTGCCGCACCGACACCGAGGCGGGCGAGGCGGTGACCCGCTCCCTTCCCGGCGACGGCCATCTCACCGTCACCGGCGACCTCACCGACCCCGGCACCGTCTCCCGGGTCGTGGAGGAGGCCATCGACGGCCTCGGCGGCCTGGACATCCTGGTCAACAACTCCGGGATCTACCGTGAACACCCCATCGGCACCACCTCCTACGCCCAGTGGCAGCGGATGTGGCAGGACCATCTGAACGTCAATCTGCTGGCCGCCGCCAACACCACCTGGTGCGTGGTGAACCATCTGCTGCACCGCCCCGAGGGCCCGGCCGGCGGCCGCATCATCATGATCGGCTCCCGTGGCGCCTACCGGGGCGAACCGGATGTCCCCGCCTACGGCGCCGGCAAGGCCGGCCTGCACGCCCTGGCCCAGTCCCTGGCGGTCTCCCTGGGCCCGCACCGCATCGCAGTAGCCGCCCTGGCCGTCGGCTTCACCCGCACCGACCTCACCGCCCCGCTCCTGGACGACCCCGCCACCGCCCGCTTCGTCCTCGCCCAGCACCCCCTGGGCCGCATCGCCGACCCCGCCGAAATCGCCTCCGCGGTCGCCTGGTTCACCTCCCCGGAGGCGGAGTTCGCCACGGGGGCGGTGCTGCATCTCAACGGGGGGTCGTATCTGCACTGACCGCCGCGGCGGTCAAGGCTTCCAGCGGCGCCCGGCGAGACGGCGAACGAGCGAGGGGACGAGGGCTCCCGCCAGAAGGGCGGCGAGCGGCACGACGGCATTCGCCCATGGGGCCGGGAGGGGTCTGTAGGTGGCGGTGCCGTCCTTGATCTCGATATAGCCCCGGGGACGGGCACCGGCTCCGCCCCTTCCGTTGCCGGTGCCGGCGGCTCCGGGGCCCATTTCCCCGGCGAATCCAAGGCCGAACTCTGCGACGGGAATGACGGTGATCCCGTCGCTGGTGACGGGTTCACCGAAGACGGCCGCCGCCGAGGCCCGGCTGCCGAGCTGTCCGGCCACACGCTCCATCAGGGCTGCTGCCGCGTCGGTTTGGGCGACGGACTGGTCCGTTGCGTCCGAGCCGGTCATCGGAAATACCTCCGGGGTGGCGGGTAGTCGGTACCGAGGATACGGGGCTGGGCCGATGCGATTCCGGCGATGGCCGCTGAACATCCCTGCGGGACCAAAGAGTTACCCGTTACCGCAGCCATCGCCCCACCCCCCGCCGTACATTCGGCAGAGAGATGCTCTCGGCACCAGGGATCCAGGGATCTGAGGAGAGCGCCATGCCGACCTTTACCGCCCCCGATGGGACCCAACTCGCCTATCACCTCAAGGGGGAGGGCGAGCCGCTGCTCTGTCTGCCCGGTGGCCCCATGCGTGCCTCCGCCTATCTCGGCGATCTCGGCGGGCTGTCGGGGCACCGCAGGCTGGTGCTGCTCGATCTGCGGGGCACCGGAGAGTCGGGGGCGCCGGCCGATCCGGATACCTATCGCTGTGACCGGCAGGTCGCCGATGTGGAGGCGCTCCGTGCCCATCTGGGGCTGGCACGGGTGGATGTGCTGGCCCACTGCGCGGGCGGTGAGCTGGCCATCCGCTATGCGGCCCGGTATCCCTGGCGGGTGGGCTCGCTGGCCCTGGTCACCGCCTGGGCGCGGGCGCTGGGCGTGGAGTTCACCGAGGAGCAGCGCCGGGAGGCGGTGGAACTGCGGACGGCCGAGCCATGGTTCGCCGAGGCGTACCGGGCGTACCAGGCCGTCCGGGACGGCTCGGGGACCGAGGCCGACCGGCACGCCACCGCACCGTTCCACTACGGCCGTTGGCACGCGGTAGCGCAGGCGCATGCCGCCTCGGCGGACGCACAGCGCAACGCGGAGGCGGCGGAGGTCTATGCGTCCGACGGCGCCTTCTCCCCCGCCGAGACGCGTGCGGCCATTGCCGCCACCCTGGACGCGCCGGTGCTGCTGCTCGCCGGTGAGCTGGACGGCGGCCCGCTGCCCCGGGTCGCCGCCGCCATCGCCGGGCTGTTCCCCCGTTCCGAACTCGCCGTGCAGCGAGGGGCCGGGCACTATCCCTGGCTGGACGACCGGCTCCGCTTCGTCCGGACGGTCACCTCGTTCCTCAGCCGGCGCTTTTCGGTGAACTGAGCCGGTGAGTTGAGCATCCGGTGAGTCGAGCTTGCCGGACCGGCGGTCACCACGCCTCACCGGCCGGCCTGACCGGCCGGTCGCCGGGGCCGGACAGCCGGCCGACCAGCAGGCCGCCCAGGGCGGTCCGGCGGTGGCGGACCGCCTTTCCGGCCCGGACGGTGCTGATCAGGCCCGCCCCGCGCAGGGCCGCGGTGTGCGCGGAGGCGGTGGCGTCGCTGACGCCCAGGCGGCGGGCCAGTTCGCCGGTGGAGTGCTCCTCGGTGAGCAGGAGCAGCAGCCGCAGCCGGGTCCGGCCCAGCACGGCGGCCAGCGCCTTCTCCGGGTCCGGGTCCCCGTCGGGGGCGAGCGGCAGGCCGGGGCCCGCGGGATAGGTCAGCACCAGGGGCCGGCCGGGCAGGTCGGCGAGCAGTGGATGGCCGGTCCAGTGGAAGGTGGGCTGGAGCAGCAGGCCCCGGCCGTGCAGGTGGATGTCGCGGTCGAAGGGAGCGGCCAACTCCCAGACGGAGCCGGTCAGTCGGGAGCCGGGTATCAGGCCGCTCAGCGCGGTGCCGATGCCATGCTCGGCCACGGTGAGGGCATGCCGGGTGAACTCGGCGCGGTGCAGGTCCTGGATCAGGGGCCAGACGGGCCCCAGCACCGTGTCGAAGGCGGTGCGCTGGGCGTGGCCCACGGTGCGCCAGGCGGCGGCCTCGCCCTGGTGGAGGCCGTGGATCCAGGACGGAGCCGGGGAACCGGCGTAGACGCGCCTGAGCTCGGCGCGGATGAAGTGCGGGCTGAGGGACCGCAGGGCCTCCAGCCCCTCCGGCAGGGTGGGGGCGAGGACATCGAGGAAGGCGGGTGCCCGCCCGCCGGGCACCAGGTCGGCCAGTGGTTCGGCGGCCGGGGGCAGTGCGCGCAGCAGGCGCTGGCGCCAGCGGCCGTAGAGCAGTTGGTGTTCCCGGCTGCCCAGCATCAGCAGGGCGCTGTGGAGTTCCTGGAGCTGGGCGGGGCGCGGTGCGAACCGTATGGCGGCGAGGTCGGCGGCGGTGAGGTGGATCCGGATCACTACGCTCCTTGACGGTGCCGCGCCATCGTTTGGGCCAGGGCCTTAAAGATCGTCCGGACCGCCGCCGGGCGGCAGCCTGAGGGCATGACCCGTTCCCCGCTTTCCGAACTCACCCTAGACCGGCGGATTTTCCTCCGCTCCGCCGCCCTGGCGACCGCCGGCCTGCTGCTGCCGGGCACCGCACAGGCCCGGACGCCGGGCGGCCACACCCTGCGGCTCCCGCCGCCCACCGGGCCCCACCCGCTGGGAGTCACCACCCTCTATCTGGTGGACCGGCGCAGGCGGGACCCCTGGAACGCCATCGCGGTAAGAGAGGTGATGGTCAGCATCCACTACCCGGCTCTGAGCACCCATGGCCATGCGCTCGCCCGGCAGTTGACCCCGAAGGCGGCGGGAGACTTCCGCCAGATCGACGTCCCGATACATGGGCTGCCCTCCTCGGGAGTGGACTGGGCCGCCACCCCGACGCACTCGGCGAGCGGGGCTCCGGCCCAGCCGGTACGGCGGCCGGTGCTGGTCTACAGCCCGGGTGGCGCCGACCCGCGTACGGTGGGCACCTCGCTCGCCGAGGAACTGGCCAGCCATGGGCATGTGGTGGTGACCGTGGACCACCCCGGAGACGGCAGCGAGGTCGAGTTCCCGGTGCCCAGGGCCGGGCGGGAGATCGTCCGGGACACCGTCATCCGGGAGGATCCCCGCCTTCACCCGCGACTGTTCCGCACCCTGATCGACACCCGGATCGCGGATCTCCGCTTTGTCCTGGACCAGTTGGCGGTGCTGGCCGCCGGACGGAACCCGGACGCGGCCGGGCGGCCGCTGCCCCGGCACCTCGGCCGGGCGCTGGACCTGCGCCGGGTGGGGGCCTACGGCCACTCCGCGGGCGGCACCAGCGTGGCCGAGGCGATGCACCGGGACCGGCGCATCGCGGCCGCGGTCAATCTGGAGGGCTACCTGGACCAGCCGTCCGGAGAGCTGTTCCCGGTGGCCCGGGAGGGGACGGACCGACCGCTGCTCCTGCTGGGCACGGACGGTTTCGAGGGCCAGCCCTATGAACGCTCATGGGCGGCCGTACTGGCCCGCTCCCACGGCCACGCCCGCCGGGCTCCCCGGCTGGAGCACGCCCGGCACTGGGTGTTCACCGACTACGCGGCCCTGGCACCGCAGTTGCAGGCGGCGGGACTGATGAGCCCCGCGAGCCGCGACAAGCTGGTGGGCACGATCGACCCGGCCCGGTCGGTGCCCGCGGTGCGCGCCCGGGTGCGGTCGTTCTTCACCCGGCACCTGGCCTGACCGTCCCACAACCGGCCTGAACCTTCAGGCCGTTCAGGGCCACGGCCGGTAGAGCCCGCCGCCGTAGCGTCCGTTGTCAGTGGGTCCGGATAGCGTTTCCTCTGAAGGTTGTGGACGTCGAGATCCTCAAGGGGGAATCTGCCATGAGCAGCACCAAGGGTGGCACGCATCAGGGATTCACGGCCGAGGAGCGGGCCGCGCTGAAGGATCACGCCCAAGAGCTGAAGAAGGCGGCGCGCCGCGGCTCGCACGCGGAGAAGGCGGCGCAGGCGGAGCGGGATGTGCTGGCGAAGATCGCCGAAATGCGGGACTCGGACCGGATCATGGCCGAGCGCGTCCATGCCGTGGTCACGGCCACCGCCCCGGCCCTCGCGCCGAAGCTCTGGTACGGGATGCCCGCCTATGCGCTGGACGGCAAGGTGGTCTGCTTCTTCCAGAGTGCGGAGAAGTTCAAGTCCCGTTACGCCACACTGGGCTTCAGCGATCAGGCGAAGCTGGACGAGGGCACGATGTGGGCGGCCGGTTTCGCCCTGACCGAGGTGACGGAGGAGGTGGAGGCACGGATCGCCGAGTTGGTGAGGCGGGCGGTGAGTTGAGATACGCCGTGTTCGGGTAAGCACTGCTCACGCAGGGTGTGGCGGTGGACGTGGGCGAAGCTCACTCTCTCGTACTGCACGGCGAGCTTGTCCGCTTCGGCACCGTAGCCCGCGTTACTGGCCCTGGTCATCCCAACTCCTCCAGCAGAGCAGGAAGTTTGCGCATGTCCTCGAAGACCACCGTGTCCGGACCGGCCAGCCACTCGGCGGGAGTGAGGCCGCCTGCATAGCCGAGGGCGCGCATTCCGGCGGCGCGGGCCGCCTGGACGCCGTACTTGCTGTCCTCGACCACCACACAGGCGGCCGGTGCCACGCCCATCGCGGCGGCCGCGTGCAGAAACAGGTCGGGGGCCGGCTTGCCGTGCTCCACCTCGGTGGCGCTGAAGATACGGCCCTCGAAGTACGGGTAGAGGCCGGTGACGCCCAGGGTGTGGCGCATCTTGTGGTGGGGGCCGCTGGAGGCGACGCAGGTGGGGAAGGTGATCGCGGCCAGTGCCTCGCTGATGCCCGCCACCTCGGTCAACCCGGCATTGACGGCTGCCTGATGGAGTTCCTGGAACCGTTCGGTCCAGGCGGCGGCCGCCTCATTGCCCAGCCGGGAGGAGATCTCGGCCTCCACGGAGGCGACGGACCGGCCGACGAACAGGTCCAGCACATCCTGTTCGGTCAGCGGCCAGCCCAGTTCGGCGCCGATACGCACATTGGCCCGGACCGCCAGGGGTTCGCTGTCCACCAGCACCCCGTCGCAGTCGAAGATCACCAGTTCAATGGGGTGGATCACGGGGAACCTGCCGGGGCGAGGAGGGATTCGCGGAGCCGGCCGGTCAATTCATGGTCCACGCCCAGGACTTCGGTGGCGTAGCCGTGGACCGATCCATGGGCGGCGGCCAGATCCGCCAGGAAGAGCCGGATCACCTGTTCCGGGGCGCGGCCGTAGCCGGGCCAGCGCATGGTGCGGCCGGGGTTGGCGGCCTGCCAGTCGGCCAGCAGCCGCTCGGTGGCCAGTTCGGTGAGGGCGAAGTCGGCGGCGATGTCGTCCTCGGGAACGTCCAGCAGGGACAGCACCAGTGCCGCGATCAGGCCGGTGCGGTCCTTGCCGGAGGCGCAGTGGAAGACCAGTGGCCCGCTGTCCGGGTCGGCTATGAGCTCCAGGGCGGCGCGGATCTCCTTGGCGCCGTCCGAGGCCACCTCGGCATAGCGGTCGGCGAGATAGCGCCAGGGGTCCAGGGCGGGGTCGATCTCGGCCTGGTCGTAAGGGCGGTGCTCGATGCTGAGGTTGTGGTAATCGAGCCCGTCCCGGACCGGGACCGCGCCCCGGGCCGAGATCTCCCAGGGGTAGCGCAGGTCGATCACGGTGCGGATGCCGAGGGCCTGGAAGCGGCTGAGGTCCTGGCCCTGGAGCTTGCCCAGGGAGTCCGAGCGGTAGAGGCGCCGCCAGCGCAGGGAGCGGCCGTCGGCGGTGCGATAGCCGCCCAGATCACGGAAGTTGTGAAGGCGATCGAACGCGATGTGTCTCGTCACCCGGAGAATCTAACCCGGTTGGCCCGGAGCCGAAAGGATCAAGCGGGTACGGTGTCCGATTCCAGGCAAGATATGGGCAGTTGGCCCGGCGCCCAGGGCGCCGGGCAGCCTTACGCGGCGGAGCCGCATATCACTGCTGCCCCGCGCCCCTGAGGGCGCGCCCCCCTCAGTCCGTGAAGGTCTCGCCCCGTTCGGCCTTGGTAAGCAACAGCGGCGGCGGGGTGAAGCGTTCGCCATATGTGGCGGCCAGCTCCCGGGCGCGGGTGATGAACCCGGGGAGGCCGCCCTTGTACCCGTTGATGTACTGCAGCGCACCGCCCGTCCAGCCGGGGAAGCCAATGCCCAGGATGGAGCCGATATTGGCGTCGGCGACCGAGGTGAGGACCTTCTCCTCCAGGCAGCGCACGGTGTCCAGCGCCTCGGCGAAGAGCATCCGTTCCTTGATGTCCTCGAAGGGAACGTTGGCGGCCCGGCCCTTGCCGAAGTGCTCGGCCAGTCCCGGCCACAGGCCGGTCCGGTTGCCGTCGGCGTCATAGTCGTAGAAGCCCGCGCCCCCACTGCGGCCGGTGCGGCCGAACTCCTCCACCATGCGGTCGATGACGGCGTCGGCGGGGTGCGCCGTCCAGGTGCCGCCGGCCGCCTCCACCGCCCGCCGGGTCTCCTCGCGGATGCGGCGCGGCAGGGTGAGGGTCAGCTCGTCCATCAGGGAGAGCACCTTGGCGGGGTAGCCGGCCTGGGCGGCGGCCTGTTCCACCGAGGCGGCGGGCACTCCCTCGCCCACCATGGCCACGCCCTCGTTGATGAACCGGCCGATGACCCGGGAGGTGAAGAAGCCCCGGGAGTCATTGACCACGATGGGCGTCTTGCGGATCCGGCGGACCAGGTCGAAGGCCCGGGCCAGCGCCTCCTCTCCGGTGCGCTCCCCCTTGATGATCTCCACCAGCGGCATCTTGTCCACCGGCGAGAAGAAGTGCAGGCCGATGAAGTCGGCGGGCCGCTCCACCCCTTCGGCGAGCAGGGTGATGGGCAGGGTGGAGGTGTTGGAGCACAGCAGGGCGTCGGGGGCCACAAGGTGCTGGATCTCCTGGAAGACCCGCTGCTTGAGGGAGGAGTCCTCGAAGACCGCCTCGATCACCGCGTCACAGCCGGCCAGGTCGGCCGGCTCGGCGGTGGGGGTGATCCGGGCCAGCAGCTCCTCCCGCTTGGCCTCGGTGGTACGGCCCTTGGCCAGTGCCTTGTCGAGCAGCCGGGCCGAATACGCCTTGCCCTTGCGGGCGTTGTCCAGCGACACATCCTTGAGGACCACCTCGATGCCCGCCTTGGCGCAGGCATAGGCGATGCCCGCGCCCATCATCCCGGCGCCCAGTACCGCCACCTTGCGTACCGGGCGCGGCTCGATCCCGGCGGGGCGGCTGCGGCCCGCGTTGACGGCCTGCAGATCGAAGAAGAACGCCTGGATCATGTTCTTGGCGGTCTGGCCGGCGGCCAGCTCCACAAAGTAGCGGGACTCGATCAGCTGGGCCGTCTCGAAGTCCACCAGGGCGCCCTCCACGGCGGCCGCCAGGATATTGCGCGGGGCGGGGTAGGGCGCGCCGCCGGTCTGCTTTTTCAGGTTGGCCGGGAAGGCGGGGAGGCTGGCGGCCAGCTTGGGGTGGGCGGGGGTGCCGCCGGGGATCTTGTAGCCCTCGGTGTCCCAGGGCTGGCGGGACTCGGGGTGGGCGGTGATATAGGCATGGGCCTTGGCCAGCATCTCGTCCACGCTGTCGGCGACCTCATGGACCAGTCCGGCCGCCAGGGCCCGTCGGGGGTCGTACTGGGTCCCCTGGAGCAGCACCTTCAGCAGGGCGTCGGTGATGCCCAGCAGGCGTACCGTGCGGGTGACGCCACCGCCGCCCGGCAGCAGGCCCAGGGTCACCTCGGGCAGGCCGAACCTGGTGCCGGGGGCGTCCAGGGCGATGCGGTGGTGGCAGGCCAGGGCGATCTCGTAACCGCCGCCCAGGGCCGTGCCGTTGAGGGCGGCGACCACCGGTACGCCCAGGGTCTCGATGCGGCGCAGGTCCCGCTTGATCTGCTGGCAGGCATCCAGGAACTGCTGGGCCGTCTCCGGGGTGACGGCGATCAGTTCGCGCAGGTCGCCACCGGCGAAGAAGCTCTTCTTGGCGGAGGTGACGATGATGCCGCGTACCGAACTCCGCTCGGCCTCCAGGCGGTCGGCGATCGCGGTGAGCGAGGCCTGGAAGTCGCGGTTCATGGTGTTGGCGGACTGGCTGGGATCGTCCAGGACCAGGGTGACGACGCCTTCGCCGTCCTGCTCCCAGCGAATGGTCTTGCTGCTCTGGTTCATCTCGGGGCTCTCCATGGGGTGGTGAAGGAGCATGGGGCGTAAGCGGGGGCGGGGGCCCAAGCCCCCGGAACTTTCCCCGCCGCAGCGGCGCTCGGCCACGACGGCGGTCTCCGGCGGTGCCGAGCCGGGCCGCACCCGGGGGTGGACGATCCGACGCGGGACGATCCCGCCGCACAGAGTCTCAGACGCGTTCCACCACCGTGGCGATGCCCATGCCGCCCCCCACGCACAGGGTGATCAGCCCATACCGCTTGTCCTGCCGCTCCAGTTCGTCGATCACGGTGCCCAGCAGCATGGCCCCGGTGGCGCCCAGCGGGTGGCCCAGGGCGATGGCGCCGCCATTGACGTTGATCTTCTCCAGGCCGATGCCCATCTCCTCGGCGAACCGCAGCACCACCGCCGCGAAGGCCTCGTTGATCTCGATCAGATCGATGTCCTCGATGGTCAGCCCGGCCTTGGCCAGCGCCTTGCGGGTGGCGGGAGCGGGCCCGGTGAGCATGATGGTGGGCTCGGAGCCGGAGACGGCGGCGGAGACGATCCGGGCCCGGGGGGTGAGGCCATAGCGCTCGCCCACCGCGCGGCTGCCGATGACGGCCAGGGCGGCGCCGTCCACGATGCCGGAGGAGTTGCCGGCGTGGTGGACATGGTCGATCTTCTCGATCCAGTGGTACTTCTGCAGCGCCACCGCGTCAAAGCCGCCGGCCTCGCCAATGGCGGCGAAGGAGGGCTTGAGGGCGGCCAGGGACTCGGCGGTGGTGCCGGGGCGCAGATGCTCGTCCCGGTCCAGGACGACCAGGCCGTTGCGGTCGCGTACCGGCACCACCGAGCGGTCGAAGCGGCCCTCCTTCCAGGCGGTGGCGGCCAGTTCCTGGGAGCGGGCGGCGAAGGAGTCCACATCGTGGCGGGTGAAGCCGCCGATGGTGGCGATCAGGTCGGCGCCCACGCCCTGGGGGATGAAGCCGGTGTCCAGGTTGGTCATGGGGTCGCCGAACCAGGCGCCGCCGTCCGAGGCCATCGGCACCCGGGACATCGACTCCACGCCGCCCGCCAGCACCAGGTCCTCCCAGCCCGAACGGACCTTGGCGGCAGCCAAATTGACGGCCTCCAGCCCGGAGGCACAGAAGCGGTTCTCCTGGACGCCGGCCACGGTGTCCGGCAGTCCGGCGGCGATGGCGGCGATCCTGGCGATATCGGAGCCCTGTTCGCCGACCGGGCTGACCACGCCCAGCACAATGTCGTCGATGGCGGCCGGATCCAGGCCGGGGAAGCGCCGGCGCAGCTCCCGGATCAGGCCGGTCACCAGGTCGATGGGCTTGGTGGCGTGCAGGGCGCCATTGGCCTTGCCACGCCCGCGCGGGGTGCGGATGGCCTCGTAGACATACGCTTCGGTGCTCACATGGGTGCCTTTCGCGGGAGTTCGGGGTGGGATCAGCCGAGCAGGGAGCGGCCGATGATCTCCTTCATGATCTCGGTGGTGCCCCCGTAGATCGTCTGGACGCGGCCGTCGGTGAAGGCCCTGGCGACCCGGTACTCGGTCATATAGCCATAGCCGCCGTGCAGTTGCAGACAGCGGTCGGCCACCCGCTTCTGCAGTTCGGTCGCCCACCACTTGGCCATCGAGGCATGCACCGCGTCCAGTTCGCCCTTGGTGTGGTCGGCAATACAGCGGTCCAGGAAGGCACGGGTGACGGCGCATTCGGTGGCCATCTCGGCCATCTCGAAGCGGATGTGCTGAAGCCGGGCCAGCGGACGGCCGAAGGCCTCGCGCTCCTTGACATACTCGGTGGTGATCTCCAGCAAATGCTCGGCGGCCGCGATGGCGGCCACCGCGATGGACAGCCGCTCCTGAGGCAGGTGGTGCATCAGATGCGCGAAGGCACCGTTGCGCTCGCCGAGCAAGTTGTTCTTGGGCACCCGGACATCGGTGAAGAACAACTCCGCGGTGTCCTGGGCCTTCTGGCCAATCTTGTCCAGATTGCGGCCGCGGTCGAAGCCGGGGGTGCCCCGCTCCACCACCAGCAGGCTCAGGCCCTTGGCCCCGCCCTCGGGGGTGGTTCTGGCCACCACGATCACCAGGTCGGCCAGGATTCCATTGGAGATAAAGGTCTTGGCGCCATTGATCACCCAGTGGTCGCCGTCCGCCACGGCGGTGGTGCGGATGCCCTGGAGGTCGGAGCCGGCACCGGGTTCGGTCATGGCTATGGCGCCCACGCACTCCCCGGAGCAGAAGCCGGGCAGCCAGCGCCTTTTCTGCTCCTCGGTGGCCAGGGTGGTGAGGTAGGGGCCGACGATGTCGTTGTGCAGCCCGATGGCGAAGCCGGGCGCCCCGGCACGGGTGAACTCCTCGGTGAGCACGGCGCTGTAGCGGAAGTCGTCGGTGCCCCCGCCGCCGTACTCCTCGGGCACCGCCAGTCCCAGCAGTCCCTGCCGTCCGGCGGCACGCCATGCGTCGCGGGAAACCATGCCGTCCCGCTCCCACTGTTCGTAGTGCGGGGTGACCTCCTTGGCCAGGAAGGTCCGGACGGTCTCCCGGAAGGTGTGGTGCCCGGCCTTGAAAAGCTGGCGCTTCACGGCTGTTGACCCTTCTGCTGGGGAATGCCGGCGCCCCAGTCCCGGGCGACCTCGGCGTTGTGGGCGCCCGGCTGGGCGGGCGGGCGGCGCAGGGCGCCGGGGGTGACGGAGAAGCGCGGGGCGGGTGCGGGCTGGGTGATGCCCTGGTGCTCGGCGAAGGTGCCGCGCTCGGCCAGGTGCGGGTGGTGCGGGGCCTCGCGCAGTGAGAGCACCGGGGCCACACAGGCGTCGGAGCCGGCGAAGACCTCGGTCCAGTGGTCGCGGGTGTGCCGGGCGAAGCGCTCGGCGATGGCGGTGCGCAGTTCCGGCCAGCGGGCCGGGTCGCTACGGGCGGCGGTGAGGTGCCCGATGCCCAGCCGGGCGGTGAACTCCGCCCAGAACCGCTCCTCCAGCGCGCCCACCGCCATGTACTGGCCGTCGGCGGTGCGGTAGGTGCCGTAGAAGGGGGCGCCGCCGTCCAGCAGGTTGGCCCCGCGCCGGTCCTGCCAGCCGCCGGCCGCCAGCATGCCGTGCAGCATGGCGGTCAGATGGGCGGTGCCGTCCACGATGGCGGCGTCCACCACCTGGCCGGTGCCGGTGGTACGGGCGTGGTGGAGGGCGGCCAGCACCCCGATGACCAGGTAGAGGGAGCCTCCCGCGTAGTCGCCCAGCAGATTGGCGGGGGCGTACGGGGGCCCCTCGGGGTCACCGGTGAGACCCAGGGCGCCGGTGACGGCGATATAGCCGAGGTCGTGTCCGGCGGTGTGGGCGAGCGGGCCGTGCTGGCCCCAGCCGGTCATCCTGCCGTACACCAGGCGGGGGTTGCGGGCCAGGCAGTCCTCCGGGCCGACGCCCAGGCGTTCGGCGACTCCCGGGCGGTAGCCCTCCAGCAGGATGTCCGCCCGCTCGGCCAGGGCCAGCACGGTGGACGGGCCCTGCTCGTCCTTGAGGTCGATCAGCACCGAGCGCTTGTTGCGGTTGGTGACATCGAAGCGCGGGTCGATATGCAGGCCGGGTCCGCCGGGGCGGTCCACCCGCACCACATCGGCGCCGAGGTCGGCCAGCAGCATGGCGGCGAAGGGGCCGGGCCCGATGCCGGCCAGTTCCAGTACGCGCACTCCGGCCAGTGGGCCGCTTTCCGTTGCCGCCATGCAGCCCCCAAAGCTGGTGATGACACCGCTATGACACAACCGCTGTCACACTCGCGATGCCAGCGATGCTAGGAACGTGTTCCAGTTTTCACAAGTGCCGGGACAGCGCGCCGCTTTGACGGCTCATTGCCGGCTCACCCGTCGAGCCGGGCGACCAGGCGCTTGGGGGCGACCACCCGATAGCTCTCCTCCACCCAGTCGCAGAGCAGCTCGGCCGGGGCGCCGTCACCGGCCAGCGGGACGGACACCCAGCCGGCCCGGCCCAGACCGTAACCGGTGGGGGCGGCCCCGGGGACGGCCAGGGCGTGGCCGTGCGCCTCCTCATTCTTGAGCTTGACGCTGATGCCGGCCGAGGCGGTGTCGTCCTCCGAGCCCAGAAAGACAAAGATCTTCTTGTTGACCTTGACCACGGCATGGTCGTGCCAGGGGAACTCCTCCACGGCCCCCGGCAGGGACAGGGCGAATTCCCGGACCCTTGCTCGGACCTTGAGGGGATCGGTCATGGTGGCGGCCGCCTTCCGGGGTCTGGTCGCATGTTGCCGCTCACGCTAACCCCCGGCACTGTCAGAGCAACCCGGCCCCGGCCAGCAGGGTACGTACGGTACGCACCGCGGGCTCCGGCAGCACCTGGCCCGTGGCGGTGGCCGGGTGGCCGATGACGCCCAGCAGATGCAGGGCGGTCTTGTAACCGGCCAGGGCGGAGGCGGAGCCGCTCATTCCGGGAGGTGTCCCGGCGCCCGCGTCCACCAGGGCGAACAGGGCCGTCAGCCGGTCCTGTTCGGCGGCCGCGGCCGGCCAGCGCCCCGCCCGGGCATGCCGGTAAAGACGCACATAGCCGCCCGGGTCGATATTGCCCAGCCCCGGCACCACGCCCTGCACTCCGGCCAACAGGGCACCGTCCACGATGAGTTCGGAGCCGGTGAGCACCGAGAAAGTGTCCTGCAGGCCGCGCTCGCGCAGGGCGAGCAGCAGCCGGCGCAGGGCGCCCAGGTCGCCGCTGCTGTCCTTGAGCCCGGCCAGCACGCCCTCCTCGGCCAGCGTCAGCAGGGTGGCCGCCGGGAGCCCGGAGTGCACCGCGGCCGGGATGTCATAGGCCAGCAGCGGGAGTCCGGCCGCACCCCGGATGCGGCGGAAGTGGCCGGCGGTCTCGGCGGGGTGGGTGCCGGTGTAGAAGGGCGCGGTGGCCACCAGCGCCGCCGCCCCGGCCTCGGCGGCGGCACGGGCGTGCACCAGCACCCGGGGAGTGGTCATATCGATGACACCGGCCAGCACCGGGGCCCGGCCCGCCGCGGCCTGGACCACGGTGTCCAGGACGGTGCGGCGCTGGGCGTCGGTGAGAAAGACCGCCTCGCCGCAGGTGCCGAGGGCGAATACGGCGCTTGCGCCGGCGTCCAGGGCTCTCGCCACCAGGGCGGCCAGGGATGTGGTGTCCACTTCCCCGTCCCGGGTGAACGGGGTGCACAACGGGGGCACGATGCCGGTCAGTTGGGGGTTCATGGTCGGCTGCCTCCTGGGGTGGGTGCACGCGCCTTCGGCGCGTAGGCTGCCCAGCCGCCCGCCCGTTACTCGGCACCGGGCGGGACGGAGCCGGTCTCCGCCGCCAAAGCCCGGCGGCACAGCGAGTCCGCGGCGCGGGTGGTCTCCGGCAGGCGGTAGCCCCGGGTCAGCGCCAGCACCTGGGCACAGGCGGTGTCCAGGCTCACCCGGTGCCCGACCGAGACAAACACCGGCTTGACCCCGGTGCGGGTGCGCAGCGCCCGGCCCACCTCCTCCGCACCGTCCAGCAGCGGTGCGCTGTCCCCGCGCCGGGGACCGGGGTCCTGGTAGCGGAAGACGAAGGGGTTCTTGGCCACGCCGATGGACGGCAGACCGGTCAGTACGCCCAGATGGCTGGCCAGTCCGAAGCGGCGGGGGTGCGCCAGGCCATAGCCATCACAGACCAGCAGGCCTGGGGTGACCGCCAGCCGGTCCAGCGCGGCCAGCACGGTGGGAATCTCCCGGAAGGCCAGCAGGCCGGGGACATAGGGGAAGGCGACCCGCCCCACGGCGGTGGCCTCCTCCAGCACCTCCAGGGTCCGGGCGTCCAGCGCCACGGCCGCCGCCACGACCACATCCCGCTCATCGTCATAGGCCACGTCCACCCCCACCGCGACCAGCGGTGCGCCGGGCGCGGGGCCGGGCTCGTCCAGGATGACCCGGCCGCGCAGTTCGTCCTGAACCGCGTGGGCCGCGGCCTCGTCAGTAGGCCAGTCGGGCGGCAGATGGTCGGACTTGTCGTTCATAACGCGGCAGGTTACGGGACCGGTGGAACCGGGACTTAGCCTGTCGGTCATGTTCGTGATGGAGCTGACCTATATCGCACCCATGGACCGGGTGGAAGCCGCGCACCCCGAGCATCTGGCCTGGCTGGACGCGCACTACGCCTCCGGCGTCTTTCTCGCCTCCGGCCGTAAGGAGCCCCGGGACGGCGGGGTGATCCTGGCGGTGGGCGACGACCGGGCCAAGATCGAGGAGATCGCCAGGAGCGATCCCTTCTCGGTGGCGGGGGTGTGCGAGTATTCGATCACCCAGTTCTATGCCACCAAGACCGCCCCGGCGCTGGAGCAGTACCGCCAGCCCATGCCCGCGCGGTAGCGGCCCGGAGCCGCCCCGGTGAGCGGGGCGGCTCCGGGCCGGTCCAAGAGGTTTGGCCCGCTTGCGAGTTTGCTTGACGTTCCTCCGGAAAAGCCACAATTGCCTTGCTTTCCAAGGGCAGTGACGCATCTCACTCTTGAATCAAGCACTACGGATGTCGTTCCGCCGTCTCACCCTGGGAAGGCCCTTGGACTCACCACCCGGACGTCACCCGCAAGCCAACCAACCGCGAGGGAGCAGGCGTTGTCCACTGTCATCGACCAGGCCGTTCAGGCACGGCTTATCGCTTCGGCCGCCCGGCCCCGTGCGGTTCCCGCCCATCTGCGCTATGCGCGTACCGATCCTTATGCAGTGCATATCTCCTTTCCGCCGGCCGCCTCGCTGGACGGCGCCGAGGTCGAGTGGGCCTTCGCCCGCGAGCTGCTGGCCAGCGGGCTGCTGACCCCGGCGGGCCGGGGTGATGTCCGGGTGTGGCCGTGCGGGCCGCGGCGCACGGTGCTGGAGTTCCACGCCCAGGAGGGGGTGGCCATGGTGCAGATCGACACCGAGGAGCTGCGCGGCTTCCTGACCGCCTCCTACACCCTGGTACCGGCCGGCGGGGAGGCCGGGCTGGTGGATGTGGACTCCGAGGTGGCCGCGCTGCTGCGGCAGGCCTGATGAGGCGGGCGCCGGGAGGTCAGCGCAGATATACGCTCCAGTCGGTGCCCGGCAGCGGGTGCCGGTGCCAGTGGCGGGCGTACGGCGGCAGATAGCCGTCGGCCGGGTCGAAGAGTACGGCGAGGGGTTCCGCGGCCGCGGCGCGGAGCAGGCCGGCGGTGGTGGTGGAGCGGTTGTTGCCCATGGTCTGGGCCGAGGTGCAGCCCGCCTCATAGCCGATGGGCTGGGCGCGCGGCCCGGTGACCAGACAGGGCGCCGCCACCCCCAGGCGGTTCAGCTCCCGGGCGGCGCGCCGGTAACGCACCGCGGTGTCCCGGGCGTCGGCGGCGTTGTAGCGCAACTCCTTGACCTGTACGGCGAGATGGCCGGCGAACACCGCGCAGAGCAGCAGGGCGACCAGTGAGCGCCGGCGCGGGGCCGGCATGGCCCGTACCGCGCGGACGGTGAGGTCGGCGACCGGCAGGGCGAGCAGGGCGTAGCAGGGGAGCAGGAAGCGGGGGGCGGCGTAGTCCAGCAGCAGCAGATAGGGCACGGCCAGGGAGAGCGCACCGGCGACCGGGAGGACGATCGCGGCCCGGTCCGGGCGGCGGGCGGCCAACGCACAGGCGGCCAGGGCGAGTACGGGCAGCAGCAGCCACCACAGGGTATGGGTCACCGGTGGCGCGGCTATATGGCAGGGGCGGCACAGCTGGGGTCCGTCCAGGCTGCGGAAGGCGGCCCGCACCCCGGCGCCCAGGGCGCGGCCCATGCCGCCCTCGGTGTCGCTGGAATCGGATAGCCGCTTAAGGATGCCACCGAAGCGGACATATGCCTCGATGGCCCACTGGAGCCCGCCCAGCGCCAGCCCGCCGAGGACGGCGCCGGCCGCTGCCGGACGGCGCCAGGGCCGGGCCAGCGCACAGGCGGCCAGCAGGGGGAAGGACAGCCAGACGCCGTCCGGGGCACGCAGCAGGGTGGCGGCGGCGAGGGTGGCGGTCAGCCGGAAAAGCGCCTTGCGGCGCTCCGGTGCGCCGGTGCGGGCGCGCAGAAACCAGCCGGTGGCGGCCACCGCGGTGAACGCCAGCCAGAGGTTGGGCATCACCTCCGGACCGCTGAGCACGGTGATCCACAGGGTGGCGAACAGCAGGGCCGCCAGGGCCACCCGGCCCTTGCCGAGCAGGGGTTCCCACACCTTGAACGCGGCGTAGAGGGCGGCCGCGGAGAGCAGGGCCAGGGCGATGCGCAGGGTGAGTACGGAGGAGGTGACGGCGATCAGCGGGGAGACGAGCAGGGTGATGCCCCGGGAGCGGGGGGCGCTGAAGTAGGCGGCGGGATGGCGGGGATCGACCTGGGAGAGGTAGACGGTCTCATCCCAGCCGAGGTCCATATGTACGACGGCGTAGCAGAGTTGCAGTACCGCAAAGCCGGCGGCGACTGCGAGAAGGGGGACGGTGGCGCGGTACTTGGCCATGGCTCGTTGTACCGCATCAAGCTGTGGGCCGTGCGGGCGGTCACCCCTCCACGCGGTCCCGGGAGACGGTGATCTCCCGCTCCGCGGCCGAACGGTCGCCCCAGCAGGCGCCGTCCACCGACTTCCCCGGCTCCAGTTCCTTGTAGACCTCGAAGAAGTGCTGGATCTCCAGCCGGTCGAATTGCTGCAAGTGCCGCAGATCACGCAGGTGTTCCTGGCGGGGGTCGGCGGCAGGGACACACAACACCTTGATGTCCTCGCCCTGTTCATCGTGCATCCGGAACATCCCGATCGCCCGGCAGCGGATCACCACACCCGGGAAGGTGGGTTCACCGCTCGCCAGCACCAGGGCGTCCAGCGGCTCCCCGTCGGCGCCCAGGGTGCCTTCGATATAGCCGTAGTCGGCGGGGTAGCGGGTGGAGGTGAACAGCAGCCGGTCCAGGCGGATACGGCCCCGTTCATGGTCCATCTCGTATTTGTTGCGGCTGCCTTGCGGGATTTCCACCACGACGTCGAAGTCCATGGGCGCTCCTCCTCAGGGGTCGGCAGCCCCATGGTGGCGCGGGGCGCACGCCCGCACCACGGCCCGAACGGACTGGTCCTCAGGCGACTTCGAACCACAGCGGACGGTCATCCGGCGGGGGCGCGTCCGGGCTCTGGGCACCCGGGCCTCCGGCTCCCGGCCGGTCAGCGGGACGGGTCCGGACCAGGGCCCGGGGGCGGAATCCGGCTCGGGGGCCGAATCCGGCCTGAGGGCGGCATCCGGCTGGAGGGCCGGATCCGGCTCGGGCACGGACACCAGCACGGGCACGGGGCCCAACTCCGCGGCGGGGTCCTGCTCCGCGGTGAGGCCCGGCCCCGTGGCGGGATCCGACGCGGCGGGGCCCAACTCCGCGGTGATGCCTGGCTCCTGGGCGGCCAGTTCCGCTTCGCGGAAGGTCAGCACCACAACACCGGCCGCGGTCACCGCTCCCGCCAGTAAGGCCAGCAGGCCGCCGGTGAGCCCGTACCGGAAGGCCTCGCCCAGCACCAGAGTGCCCACGGCCGCCGCCACCACCGGGTTGACCACGGTCAGGGTGGCCAGCGGGGCCGCCAGCCCGGCGCCACGGTAGGCGGCCTGGGAGATCAGCATGCCCGCGGGGGCCAGCAGCGCTATGGCGCCCAGGCTCACCCCCAGCGCGGCGGGGTGATGGTCGGTGAGGTCCTCGGCGACCGCCTTGGTGAACACCGAGGCCATGCCGAAGGCGGCGCCCGCCGCGGTGGCCAGCACCACCCCCCGTACCACCGGGCGCCGCATCCAGTGCGCGGCGAGCATCAGCCCGGCCATCGCACCGAGCACCGCCAGCGCGAGCGCGGGGCGCTCGGAGCCGGCGAGGTGCTCGGTGCGCGGCGGGCCGGTCAGGGTGAGCAGCCCGGCCAGCCCGGCGGTGGCCAGTAAGGCCCCCCGCCAGCCGGCCGCCCCGACCGGGCGGCGGACGAACCAGGCGGCCATGGGCAGCGCAAAGACTATGGTCAGCGCCCCCAGTGGCTGCACCACACTCAACGGACCGTAGGCCAGTGCCAGAACATGCAGGCCCGCGCCCAGGGCGGTGAGCGCCACCGCGCCCCACCAGCCGGGGCGGCGCAGCGCCTGCCGGGCACCGCCGCCGGGGAGGGCGGCGATGCGCTCCTGCACTATGGCGGCGGCCGCGTAACAGACGGCGGACACCAGGCAGAGCAGCACCGAGAGCGTCAGTGCGCTCACGACTCGCCTCTGCGGTCCGTAGCGTGGTCGTCCATACCTCCCACCATGCCGCGCCCCGCCCGTTCCGTCGTCGTTCCTGGGTACGGGGTTGTTCCTACTCCTGGGGGAGTACGGGTACCGGGTTCCCTAGGGGACAGCATTCCGCGTATTTCGCCTACGCAGGGATTTATGGCTGGAAAATCGGTTGCGTTCCGCCGGGCACCCATGGAATGTCTTGAGGGTCAAATCGGGCCATAGGCAGGCATTTACGGGGGGACGCTTCAATGTCCGGCACATCCGATCCTTGGCATGCGCACTCTTTCAAGGGAATGGCGGAGCCCTTCCACATCCCCGACATCGACGGAACAGCCCGCCCCGCCCGGCGCGAGCCATGGACCGGGCACCGGCTGGGGGTCGATCGGCGAACTCTACGCGGCCATCCGGCGGGGGCTGCCGCGGGTGCCCGGCCTGCACGGCCGGTTGCTGCCCTGGAGCCCGGCCAGGCCGCGGAGATACTCGCCTTCCATGCCGATTTCTTCCATTTCTGCCATCGGAACGGACCGCAGCGGACGGAAGGACCCCCATGAGCTCCACGGGCTCCATGGCTTCCAGGGCCTCCACGGCCTCCACGACCGAGGCCGAGACGGATGTACTGATCGTGGGTGCCGGACCGGTGGGGCTGGCGCTGGCGCTGGACCTCGTCTGGCGCCGGGTGCCCTGCATCGTGCTGGAGGAGACGGACGGGCAGGTCACCCACCCCAAGGTCGGTACGGTGGGCCCCCGTTCCATGGAGTTCTTCCGCCGCTGGGGCCTGGCGCATGCCATCCGCACCGCCGGCTGGCCCGGCGACCATCCGCTGGATGTGGTGTGGACCACCGCGCTGGGCGGCCATGAGATCCACCGGCTGCGCTTCGGCAGCTGTGACACCCGCCCGCCGCTGCCCTACACCCCCGAGCCGGAACAGGTCTGTCCCCAGCACTGGTTGTCCCCGCTGCTCACTCACGCCGTAGGGGTGCACCCGGAGGGGCCGCTGCGCCCGCGCTGCCGGCTGGATTCCGTTATCCAGCACCCGGACGCGGTCACCGCCTCGGCCACCGACCTCACCGACGGCTCCCAGCTGAAGTTCCGCTCCCGCTATCTGGTGGGCTGCGACGGCGCCTCCTCCGCCGTACGGAAGAGCTGTGACATAGCGGCACCGGCCTTCCATCCCACCCGGGTGTTCCGCAATATCCTCTTCCGGGCGCCGCTGCTGCGCGAGCGGATGGGCGAGCGGGGCGCGCTGGTGTACTTCCTGGCCCAACCACCGGATCTGCGCTCTCTCTTGCGAGCCATGGACGGGCGGGAACTGTACCGGCTCACGGTGTCGGCGGAGACCACTCCCGACGAGGCAGCGGCCTCCCTGATCCGGCGCGCGGTTGCCCTGGACACTCCGCTGGAGTTCCTCACCGAGCACCACTGGCACCTCACCCACCGGGTGGCCGAGCGCTTCCGCGACGACCGGGTGCTGCTGGCGGGCGACGCGGCACACGCCCTCTCCCCCTCCGGGGGCTTCGGCATGAACACCGGCATCTGTGACGCCGCCGACCTGGGCTGGAAGCTCGCCGCCCAGCTCGCGGGCTGGGCGGGCCCGGCGCTGCTGGACTCCTATGACACCGAGCGCCGCCCGGTCGCCGAACTCAGCCTGCTGGAGGCCAACACCCATCTGCGCCGCACCCTGCGCCGCGAACTGCCCCCGGAGATCGTGCTGAACACCCCGGAGGGGGCCAGGGCCAGGGCACGGCTGGCTCAGCGACTCCAAGCCAGTGGCGTGTGCCGGGAGTTCGAGGCGCCCGATGTGCACTTCGGCTTCCGCTACACCTCGCCGGTGATCATCGGGGATGCCCAGGACAGCGATGGCGACTGGCGCACCGCGGCGCTGCCGGGCGGGCGGGCCCCGCACGCCTGGCTGAGCGGCGGCACCTCGGTACTGGATCTGTTCGGCCCGGCGTTCCGGCTGTTGTGCTTCGCCGACTCCGAGCGGCTGGGGGGCTTTGAGTCGGCCTTCGCGGACCGCCGGGTGCCGCTGCTGACGGCAAGATGCCATGACCGGACGGTGGCCGGGCTCTATGGCCGGCCCTTTGTCCTGGTACGGCCGGACGGGCATGTGGCCTGGCGCGGCCGCCGGCTGCCGCCGGATCCCGCCCTGCTGGCCGACACCGTAAGGGGTGCCCGGTGAACTCACCCGGTCTTCCCGGTCCGCTCCGGGCCTCGGAGATTCCGCCCGCCGACCCCTACCCGGTCCACCGGCGCTACCGGGCGGCGGACCCGGTGCACCGGGCCGAGGGCGCCTGGTTTCTGTTCCGGCACCGGGATGTGGCCCGGGTGCTCACCGACCGCGCCTTCGGCCGGGCGCGCTGCCCGCCCCCATCCCCCGCCAATGCCCCCGGCTGCGGCGGACGGTGAGCAGCTGGATGGTCTTTATGGACCCGCCCCGGCATACCGTGGTGCGTGCGCCGGCGGCCAGGGCATTCACCCCGCGCAGCCGCACCAGGGCTCCGCCGCCCTCCGCCCGTACCCCGGTCACCTTTGGTGGACCACCGTACGTCCGGCCCGAGTTGGCGCAGCCGGTTCCGCAACAGCCGCTCACTGGCGTCCTGTTCAATGGGCAGCAGCCCGGGAAAGGCGGTGTCCGCCATCCCCATCCGGTGCCGGGCGACCAGCCGGCCCCGCAGATGCAACTCCGCCCGGGCCAGCGGCAGCCCCTGGGCCAGAAATGGGCGCCTCCCCCGGTGCGGCGGCTGAGCCGTCGCTGCCCCGATTGTGCGGGCAGCGGGAGGTGCTCCTCAACTCTCAGCCGCGCGGCGAGAGCTCCGCCATCGCCGACCAACCCCGCTGCTCCAGCTCGACGTTGATGATCTCCGGGGTGGTGGCGATCAGCTCCGGCATCCAGGCCATGGCGGTCTTGAAGTGCTCGGAGTTCACATGCTCCGCACCGGCCTCGGCCGACTCGAACGCCTCCAGCAGGACGAACTGGTGGGGGTTGTCCACGCTGCGGGACCAGTCGAAGAAGAGATTGCCCGGCTCGTTGCGGGTGGCCCGGGTGAAGTCCTGGACGCGGTTGAGCCACTCCTCGCTGTACTCGGGGCGGATGGTGAACCGCACGGCGATGAAGATCATGAGTGCTGCTCCTGATGGATACGGACGATGGATACGGACGACCGGTACCCACGATGGATACGGACCGCGGCTCGCCGGTCGAGCCGTCTCCCATCCTTGCCCCTGCCGGGCGGCGCCGCGAACGCGGCGGCCAGGATTCCGGGAGTGCCGGAAAGAACGGCGCCCCTACGGCAAGGAACCCCGGCCCACCGGGCCGGGGTTCCCTTATATCGTCCAGGCAGCAGCCCGCCTCAGTCCTGCGCCTCCGCCGACACCGGCTTGGGGATCAGGAAGGAGGTGGCGATGGCCAGCGCCAGGATGACCACACCCGCGATCATGCTGGCGGTGTACCCGGCCGAGGAGCTCGAACCGGCGGGCGCCACCGCGGTGTTGACCGCGTAGAGCAGCGCAAAGCTCAGGCCCGCGCCCAGGTTGAACGCACCGGCGTTCAGGCCGGGCAGGAAGCCCGGGTTGTCGTCGGGCGAAAGCACCACGCCCAGACCGTTGAGCACGATGTTGGCCACGCCCGCGTAGGTGATGCCCACCAGGATGGAGCCCGCCAGCAGCAGCAGTTCCGAGTGCGCGGGCAGCGTGACGATCATCAGCAGTACCGAACCCACGGAGCCGATCAGGCCCAGTCGCAGCACCCGGCCGTACCCGAAGGTCGCGGCCAGGCGGCCGGCCACCGGGCCCATGGCCAGTCCGGCCAGGGCATAGGGGGTGAGCGTCCACCAGGCGGACTGCTCGGCGCCCATGCCCAGACCCACCGTGGCGTCCTGGGCGAAGGCCGGGATCAGGCCGTTCATCACCGCGAACACACCGGTCATGGTGAGCACCGTGGTCAGCAGGATGGACCAGGTGGAGCGCTGCTTGAGGTGATGGGTGGCGACCAGCGGATGGCCGCTGCGGCCCTCGGTCCGCCAGAACAGGGCGAAGGCCACGGCGGCGACCACGGTGAGCCCGGCGACCAGGCCCCAGTCGGCGGCGGCCAGCTTCCCGGCCTCGTTCAGCGCGGTCAGCAGCGAACCGACCGAGACCACCAGCAGGACCACACCGGGCCAGTCCATCCGCCCGGCCCCCTCGACCTTGCTCTCCGGGGTCATGGTGCCGGCCATCACGGTGGCGAGGGCCGCCACCACTGCCATGGCCCAGAACACGGCCTGGAAGCCGTGCTTGTCGGCGAGGAAACCGCCGGCCAGCGAGTCCACACCGGCCACACCGCCATTGACCGCGGTGATCGCGCCCAGCAGGGTGCCGTACCGCTTGGGCTCGGTGACCTCGACCCGCAGCATGATCAGACAGAGCGGAACGGTCGGCCCGGAGGCGCCCTGCAGCACCCGGCCGACGAACAGCATCGGCACACTGGTGGCCAGCGCCGCCACCACACAGCCGACGGCCATCATGGCCAGCATTCCCACCAGCACCTTGCGGCGCCCGATGACATCACCGAGCCGCGGCAGGAACAGCGAGAACAGCGCGGCGGAGGTGAAGAACGCGGTCTGGGTGAGCCCCACCTCGGCCGTGCTGGCCCCCAGCTGGTCCTGGATGCTCTTCAGCGCCGGGCTGAGCATGCTGGCGTTGAGCTGGAAGGCGATACAGGCCGTGAGCAGTGCGGTGACCAGGACACCGATGCGGGTGGTGCGGCCGGCCCCGGGCGCACCGGTGGCGCGGTCAATGATCATTTGGTTCAACAGAAGCCCTTGCGCAGCTGAACAGAGGGTTGCGGGTCGCCCCGGAGGGACGGACCTGTGAGGGCCGGAACGGACCGGATAAATCCGGGCACACCATCAGCCCTCGAACAAAGGTACCGTTCTCTGGACATACCCCTAGGGCCAGTGGTCCCATGACGGCTGAGCGCTTGGTCACATCGGCGCGCTGGTCACACCGGCCCCCAAAAACAAAAGGACCCCAGCTCAGCTGGGGTCCTCTCCGGTGTCCGAGGGGGGACTTGAACCCCCACGCCCGATAAAGGGCACTAGCACCTCAAGCTAGCGCGTCTGCCATTCCGCCACCCGGACCAGGTGTCTGTCTCGGCGGGGTGTTCCCCGCGGCGACAGGGATAACTCTACCAAGGTTTCGGAGCGCCTTTCACCAGGGATTTCGTCCCTGGCCCGGGACCGGCGGGGGCGGCCTGAGGGGGCAGCGCGGTCAGGACGTCACGGCATCAGGGGGTCATGGGGTCAGAACGTCACGGCATCAGGTGGTAGTCGGGGAAGTTCCCCGGCAGCCGTTCGCCCGCCGGGCCCTGGGTCACCGCCCGTACCAGCAGCTCACCGCCCACAAAGGCGCCGCGCCAGGAGGCGCCGAAGCCGCCGAAGAGCTCCTCGCGGTCGCCCCGGGAGCGCGGTGTGCCATGGCCGACCTTGAAGGCGCGGATCTGCGGCGCCAGCCGCTGGAAGGTGGCCGGATCGTCACAGGAGAGGGTGGCCACCAGGGCCCCATTGCTGGCGTTCATCGCGGCCAGCAGCTCCGCCTCGGTGTCCACCAGCACGATGGTGTCCACCGGGCCGAAGGGCTCGGCGTGGTGCAGCGGCGAGCTGGAGGGCGGGTTGAGCAGGGTCACCGGTGCCATATAGGCGCTGGTGTCCTGGCCGGGCAGGAAGCGGCCCTGGTCCGGCGCCCCCTGGTGCAGCGGGATGGCGCCCCGGTCGATGGCCTCCGCCACCTGGTCGGTGAGCTCCTTGGCCTTGGCCGCGTTGATCAGCGGCCCGAAGTCCAGCTCGGGCAGGTCGTCGGCGGGCCACTCCACGGCCAGCGGGTGGCCGAACCGCACCGAGCGCACGGCGGGCAGATAGTGCGCCAGGAAGTCCGCGAAGGCGGCCCGCTGCACCACAAAGCGCGGATAGGCGGTGCACCGCTGCTTGGCGTACTCGAAGGTCTTGCGCAGCCGGGGGCCCAGCGACTCCCACTCGGTGAAGTTCCAGATGCCCCAGGTGTTGAGCCCCTCCTGTTCGAGGATGTGCCGTTTGCCCAGGTCGGCGACGGCGGTGGCGACCCGGGCGCCGGTGTCCCGGCCGCCGACGAAGGAGACACAGCCGATCTCCGGCGCCCGTACCAGCGCCTCGGACAGCTCCCCGCCGCTGCCGCTGACCAGGGTGACCGGCAGGCCCTCCCGGGCCATCAGGGCGGCAGCCAGGGT
Organism: Streptomyces orinoci; assembly: GCF_003121295.1. GTDB lineage: Bacteria > Actinomycetota > Actinomycetes > Streptomycetales > Streptomycetaceae > Streptomyces > Streptomyces orinoci. Next base: position 94,081 of record NZ_PHNC01000012.1, on the reverse strand, counting down.
CAGACAGGCCAGCCCGCCATCGGTCGGGGTCTTGGCGATCACCGCATTGCCGGCCAGCATCTGCACCAGCATGGCGTGCGCCAGCACGCTCATCGGGTAGTTCCAGCTGGCGATGTTGGAGACCGGTCCGGCCAGCGGGGCGCGCCCGGCCAGCATCCCCTCGATGCCGGCCACATACCAGCGCACCCCCTCGATGGCCCGGTCCACATCGGCCCGGGCCGCCTTCCAGGGCTTGCCTATCTCCCAGACCAGCAGCAGCGCCAGCAGCTCGCGGTGTTCGTCCAGCCCGTCCAGCGCGGCGCCCACCCGGGCCCTGCGGTCCGCCGGCGGCACCTCCCGCCAGGCACGATGCCGGTCCAGGGCGGCCCGTACCGCCTGCCGGGCGGTGCCCCGGTCCAGCCGGGGCGGCCCGGGGATCGGGGTGCCATCGACGGGGGTGACGGCGGGCAGCGGACGGCCGTCCGCCCGCCAGGCGCCGCCCCAGAGGTTGAGCACCCGGTCTTCCCGGAAGGCCTCCGGGGCGGCCTCCAGGCAGCGCTGCCAGGCGGTGGACCACTCGGCGCCGGGGCGCAGGACCAGGGTGGTGAGGGTGGGTGCCATGGTGTCTCTCCGCTCTCGGTGCACATCGGGGCGGGGCAACAGCACGTACATACCGAACGGTAGCCACCGGGCGGCGCGCCGGAAGACCGCCTGCCCCGGATGAGGCCGATGTCACGCGGGGCGGCGGCCCGGCCAGGGGCGGCGGCAGGGCCCGTACCGGCTACCGGGCGTGGGCGGCGGCAGGGCCCGTACCAGGCCCGGGAGAACGCCGGGAGAGAACGCCCGGGAGAATGGCCGTCCATCATCACAACCAGCAACCGGGGCTGATCAGCAATGGGACGGGTCACCGCACGACGCCGCGTCATCCGCGTCCGGAACGGGGAGGTGAGCGCCCGCCCGGACACCCTGGTGGCCGAGGAGCCGCTGGAGATCCGGCTGAACGGCAAGCCGCTGGCCATCACCATGCGCACCCCGGGCGACGACTTCGCCCTCGCGGCCGGCTTCCTGGTGAGCGAGGGCGTACTGGGCCGGGACGACGAACTGGCCAATATCGTCTACTGCGCGGGCGCCACGGAGGACGGCTCCAACACCTACAACGTGGTGGACGTCCGCCTCGCCCCCGGCGTGCCGGTGCCCGACATCAGCCTGGAACGCAATGTCTACACCACCTCCTCCTGCGGCCTGTGCGGCAAGGCCAGTCTGGACGCGGTACGCACCACCGCCCGCTGGCCGCTGACGGACGGGCCGGAGCCCATGCGGCTGGCCCCCTCCCTGCTGGCCGCCCTGCCCGACCGGCTCCGCGCCGCCCAGCGGGTGTTCGACCGCACCGGCGGACTCCACGCGGCCGCACTGTTCACCCGGGACGGCCAACTCCTGGACATACGCGAGGACGTTGGCCGGCACAACGCGGTGGACAAGCTCATCGGCCGCGCCCTGCAGTCCGGTTCGCTGCCGCTGTCCGGCACGGTGCTGCTGGTCTCGGGCCGTGCCTCCTTCGAACTGGCGCAGAAGGCGGTGATGGCGGGCATCCCGGTCCTGGCAGCGGTCTCGGCCCCCTCCTCGCTCGCCGTTGATCTGGCGGCCGAGACGGGGCTGACGCTGGTGGGGTTTCTGCGGGGGGCGTCGATGAATGTGTATGCGGGGGAGGAGCGGGTGGTTCTGGGGTGAGGGGGACCGACGAAGCCGCTGCCACCCCCTAAGCGCCGGAGCCCTCAGCACCTCCGCCGCGCCAAGACCCCCACCGCACCCCACCATCCCCGCCAACGGTCCACGACGCCAAGCCTGTTCCAGTCCCGGTATCGCACCGGCCATGATCCGCCCCGCAGACCCAGACAGCGCTCCAGCTCGGCCAGGCTCTCCCGCCGCATCCGCCGCACCGCCGGGCGCAGCACCGTGGCCAGCAGTTGCTCACGGGTGTCGTCCCAGAGCGGACCGGCGCCCGGCAGGCTCTGCCAGGCGATGAAACAACGGGCGGCCAGGGCCGGTTCGCGGCGCAGCCGGTGTGCCACGGTCTGCGAGCGCGCCCGCCGTGCATAGCCCGCCAGCAGGCCGGGATCGCCGGAGCGCACCAGCGCCGGCAGTTCGTCCAGGCCGTCCGCGCCCAGCAGCAGCCGGTCGGCGAGTGCGGTGGCCGACCGCCGGGCGATGCCCGGCTCCAACGGGCGGGCCCGGGCGGTCAGAACGGTCATCCGGCCGGTGAACCCCGGTGCCGCCAGGTCGGTTTCCAGCCGCCCGGCCTCTTCCAGCAGCCGCAGCGCGGCCCCTTGCCTGGTACTGGTCCGCGCCATGCCGTGCCGTAACAGGGCGCCGGCCAGTCGAGGGGCGTCACGGTCGTCGGGAGCGCTGTCCAGCGCCGCGCGGAGGAACGTCTCGTCAAGGCCCGCCGCCCGCAGGGCGGTCAGCCGGCCCTCGTCCGACCAGCGGTCCAGCAACCGGCCCGCCTCTCCCGCCGTGATCGGAGCGTCACCCCACACCAGGTGGAACGCCGCACGCAGCACATCCGGATCATGTTGGTGCGCCGAATCCGCCTTCACCATCAGGGTGTTGAAGAGAACGGCCCGGTCGGCCGGGCCGCGCTCCCGCCGGGCGGCGGCCAGGGCAACGGCCAGCCGCAGATGCGGGTGACCGCTCCCGCCGGCCATGGGCACGGACTCCGGGACCGCGGCGGCCACCGCCGCCACCTCGCCCTTGGCCGCCCGGTGTTCCAGAGCCGTCAACAGTGCGGCGCGCAGCCCCGGATGGGCCTCGGTCATGGTCCAGACGGCGGCACGGTCGGCCGCCGGTTCACCCAGCGCGGCCGCGGTCAGCCGGGCGCAGAGGGCAGGCGGGGCGAACCGCTCGTCCATCCCCAGCGCCCCGGCCAGCCGGAGCAGCCCGGCCAGCCGGTTCACCGGTGTGCCGGCCTCGGTACGGGACAGTTCCTCGCGCAGGTCCCGGGCCAGCCGGATGCCCGCCGGCCGGGCCCGCAGCCGGGCGAAATGACCGGACAGCCGGCCCAGCGCGGCCCACTCCTGCGCGGTACGGGCGGTGTCGGCGGCCGCCAGCGCGGTGACCACCCGGCGCAGCAGCGAGCCGTCCCCGGGGTGTTCCGCCAGCCAACGAGCGGCAGCCGTACGTCCGTTGGCATCCAGCGCAACACCGTCCCGCAGCGCCAGGGCGGCCAGCCGTCCGGCGTCATGCCGGGCCTCCCGGTCGTCGGCGGCGCGCAGCCGGGCCGCCTCGGTGAACAGAGCCGGCCGCCCGGCCAGCAGCACCCGGGCGGCCACCGCCGCCCAGGGGTCGCCGTCCCCGCGGGCGGGGCTGCACGGCCCGCCGGTGCAGTCATGGACGCGATAGCGGCGCTCGGCGGCGACCCGGGCATAGGTGAAGTCCGCGGTGGGGACGGTGCCCACGATCTGCTGCCGGGCCAGCATCGGGCGGCCGGTGTAGGTGGTGAAGGTCAGCCGGTGGGCCAACTCGCGCGGCAGCACGGCACTGGCCACCGCGATCCAGTGCGCGACCTGCCCGCTGTCCTCCTCGATGACCAGCAACTGGGGCGCGTCCGGGCTGCGGAAGAGGGTACGTACGTCCGCCAGGAACCCCTCCAGGCGCTCCGCACGCTTCCCCACGAAGTCCACCAGACCCGCCTTGTCGATGCACCGGGCCGGGACCAGCTCGGCCAGTGGCGCGGGGGCTTGGCCATTGGGCAACCGCTCGGCCCAGGAGGGCGACTCCCAGGCCTCGATGGGCAGCAGCCCGCCGGGCAATGGACCGTCCTGAGGAAGATGCAGGGCGTGCGCGTATACCTGGCGAGGGGCATGACCACCGCCGCCGGCAGTGCAGACCGTACGGCACAGCAGCCGGCTCCCGTCGGACAGCCGATGATGACTGAACGCGACCGGAAATCGGGCGACTTCCTCCGGACTTGACCACCCAGGCGCGTTTGGCGGTGGCTCATAGGCGAGCAGCCTTCCCGCCTCCTCCTCCACCGCCGGGCAGACCCCGGGGCTGACGGCCACAGGACGTAACGCGGAACGATCCGGCCCGGATTGGGAGCCGGACGGGGCGAAGGTGTAGTGCAGTTGCCGGAGGTTCACGCATTCCCCTTCCACGGCTTGCCTACGGACACGGGAGGAGGCGCCGGGCGAGGCTCCGGAAGGACGACATCTTCCCGGAACCCTGCCAACCACCCCTCGTGCGCGGCGAGTTCACCCGAGTCGCGCACCGGCGGTACGGGCAGCTCTCCCGTCAGCGCCCAGCACAACTCCCCAAGGCCACCACCGATCCACCGCACCCCCAGAGACAACCGTGCCCCCACCCCGCGCTCACCGACGCCACCGACGCACAAAACGCCATATCACCAGATCCGCCGACGCGCCGCCGGGGTTTCGGCAAAGGTCAACTCCCGCCGTCAACCGCCTGCCAACCGCCCGTCAACTCCCCTCGCCCTCGGCCTCCTCGGCGATCCGGGCCAGCAGTTCCAGGAAGAGCTCGCGCTCCACCGGAGTGAGCCCGGACAGCAGGGCCTCATTGGCCTCGTCACCGAGCCTGGTGAGCCGGGCCAGCCGGCGGCGGCCTTCCTCGGTGAGGGTGATGGCGTTCTTGCGGCGGTCGGCCGGGTCCGGCTCGCGGGTGATCAACCGCTGCGCCTGGAGGTCATTGAGGATGCCCACCATGTCCTTGGGGTCGAACCCGGTGGTACGGCCCAGCTCGGCCTGGGCGACCGGGCCCAGGTCCGCGACCGCGCAGAGCACCGCATGGTGAGGCATCCGCATGCCGTCCTGCGCCAGGGCCTCGGCCACCAGGCGCCGCCCGCGCGCCGAGGCCCGGTTGAGCAGCCAGCTGGGGAGGGCCTGGATACGGGACAGGGCGGCCGCTTGCCCGGCCTCCTCGGACGACGACTTGACCGCCTTGGCCGCATTGGCAGTCTTTGCCGCCTTGGCCGTCGTGGCCGCCTTGGCCGTCTTGGCCGTCTTGGCCGTCTTCGAAGTCCCCGCTGTCCCAGTCGTCTTCTTGGTCGCCTTCGCCGCTTCTGTCATGGCCAAAGCCTAGCCGGAAATTCATTGGGAGCCCCTACGGAAAACCATTGGACTTCCCAACGGAGTCGGGTATCGTCTTAACCGTTGGGACTCCCAATGAAGAGCCGGCTCCAAGGGGCGGACTCCAGGGAACGGCCCCAACGATCGGGAGCTCCCATGCACTCCGGCGGCAGGCGCCGGCGTGAAGCCAAGGAGGTATGCCATGCGTCGCGTCCGCTATCACCAGAACGGCGGCCCCGAGGTCCTCAAGGTCGAAGAGACCGACACCCCCCGGCCCGGTCCGGGCGAACTGCTGATCCGCAATGAGGCGATCGGCGTCACCCTGCCCGTGGTGCGCAAGGTGCGCGAGGGTGGCCTTGAGCTGCCCGCGAGCCTCGGCGGCGAGGTGGCCGGAGAAGTCGTCGCCATCGGCCCCGAGACCGCCGGCTTCCGGCTCGGCGACCGGGTCACCGGCCTGTGCTTCGGCGACGGCTATGCGGACTACTCCCTGCTGCACACCGCCATGACCACTCCCATCCCCGATGCGGCCAGTGCCGTCGATGCCGTGGCGCTGGTGCGCTCCGGTCTGATCGCCCTCGGCGCCTACCAGGCGGCCAGACCCATGGAGGGCGAGTCGGTGCTGGTGACGGGCGCGGCCAGCGGCGTAGGCCATCTCGCCGTACAGCTCGCCAAGATCTCCGGCGCCGGCCGGGTGGTGGCGGCCGTGGGTCATCCCGAGAAGGCCGGGTTCGTCAAGGCCATGGGCGCGGATGAAGTGGTCACCTACCAGGAGCCTTCCTGGGGCGAGCCGGTCGATATTGTGCTGGACGCCGTCGGCGGCGACCTCCTCTCCCCCGCCCTGGCCGCTCTCGCCCCCGGCGGAAGACTGGTCTTCTTCAGCTCCGGCGGCGGCACCATCCAGGCATACGACCTGCTGGTGGGCGCCAAATCAGCCATCGGCTTCCAGATCGCCCTGATAGCGCGCAATCGGCCCGCGCTGCTGGAGCAGTGGCGGCAGCAGCTGTGGGAGCTCTTCGCCGACGGGCGTCTCCGGCCATCCGTTCATGCCGAGTTGCCGCTGGAGGAGGCCGCAACGGCGCACCGGATCATCGAGTCGCGCGCCAACCGGGGCAAGGTGGTGCTGCGCCCCGTGTGATGCGCCTAACCCCCTTGGAGTGCTTTGGCCTTGTGGTCCTTGTGAGCGGAGAGGGCGCCCCGTACGTTGGCCCACCGGGCATGGCAACGCACGGTGCCCGACTCCACTCCCGTGTCACCACGTATCACCCAGGTGACTGGACGCGCAAAGGACGGGCCATGGCGCCGCCCCCTCGTTCCGGCCACCGCCATGGTGTGCCCGGCTCCCCTATCGCCACCGCCCTGGCGGGCTTGTTGCTCGCCCTGGCCCTCCAGCCGGTGAACGCCACCGCCGCCGACGGCACCCACCAACCACCCTCCTCCCGCCCGGAGTTCGAACAGCAGGTGCTGTTCAAGGCCGGAAGCGAACCGGGCTCCCGCTATGCCTGCTACCGCATCCCGGCCATCGTCACCACCACCAAAGGCACCCTGCTCGCCTTCGCCGAAGGCAGAAAGGACAACTGCGGTGATGCCACCGACATCGACCTGGTCGTCAAACGCTCCACCGACGGCGGCCGCACCTGGAGCCCACCACGCGTGGTCAACGCCGGGCATGGCGACACCCATGGCAATCCGGCGCCCGTGGTGGACCGCCACACCGGCCGGATCATCCTGGCCAGCACCTACAACCAGGGCCGGGAAGACGACCAGAGCTGCCCGGTGCCCTGCGACCGCACCCCGCATATCCAGTTCAGCCAGGACGACGGCCTCAGCTGGTCCCGCCCCCGCGAGGTGACCTCCCAACTCCGGCCGTCCGCCTGGAACTCCTGGTATGCCACCGGCCCCGGGCACGGCATCCAGCTCGCCCGGGGGAAGCACCGCGGCAGGCTGGTGATCGGGGTCAACGCCGAGAGCCATGACGGCAGGCACACCTCCGCCAACCATGCCGCGCTGGCCCTCAGTGACGACGGCGGAGCGCACTGGCGGCTGGGCGCGGTGGACAGCTATCCGGTGGCCCGGGACGACACCTACCGCCAGAAGCCCTCCGAACTCACCCTGGCGGAACGGGAAACGGGCACGGTCTATGTCAACGGCCGTGAACAGGGCGGCACCGACCTGGGCAACCGTGACCAGGCCACCGCCCTGGACGGCGGCGAGCGGTTCGCGGCGCCCTTCCGCGCCCTGCCGGATCTCTACGCCCCCATGGTGCAGGGGTCGGTTCTCCCCCTGCGGCCGGGCCGTTGGCTGCTGTCCCTGCCCGCCGACCCCGACCGCCGGCGCACCATGACCATCCGCTCCTCCTACGACCAGGGACAAAGCTGGGAAGCCGCCGAGCACGGCAGACGGATCACCGCCGACTGGTCCGGCTACTCCGATATGTCGGTGGTCGCCCCCGGCACGGTGGGGCTGCTCTATGAGGCCGGGAAGGCGGATGCCCGCCAGGAGATCCGTTTCGCCCGCTTCACCGAGTCATGGCTGGGTCCCCGGCACCGCCCCGACCCGACCACCCCGGACCGGGCACCGGGCGCTCCGGGGGCGTATGTGATCGGTGGCGTCCGCCGGGTGGCGGGGCGCTTTGGCCCGGCCCTGCGCTTCGACGGGGTGAGCGGGGCGGTGCGCCTGCCGTTCCGGCCGTCACTGCCGCTGGGCGATGGGGAGTTCACCGCCTCACTGTGGTTCCGCTATCGAGCGCTGCGGGGCGAGCAGCCGCTGCTGTGGATGGGCGGGGTGGGCGGTGCGCCGCAAGTGGTGCTGCGGGCTGAGCCCGCGGTGGGGCGGGTCAGCGGGCTGCTGAGCGCGGTCACCGGCCCGGCCCCGGTCCGTACCGCGACCGTGGCCTCCGTACCCACCACGGGCGCTGCCAACGACGGGCGCTGGCACCACCTCGCCCTGCGCCGTGGGGGCGGGCGGCTGGTGCTCACTCTGGACGGGGTCTCCACCGCGGTCCGTGATGTGCCGGGTTCGGTGAGCCGTGGCTCCACCTTTGGGGTGCATCTGGGCCAGAAGCCGGATGGCCGTTCGTTCCTGGCCGGGGATCTGGAGGACGTCCGGGTGTACCGAAGGGCGCTGAGCGAGGGCGAGTTGGCGGCGGTACGGACCACCGGCGAGCCGCCGGCCCGCCGGGACGCAGTGCTCTGGCTCCCCCTGGACCGGATCGACCCGCCGCGTCATTGAACGAGCGGGCACCGTAAGGAGCGCATGTGCGGCACCGCCGCGTGGCCGCGACCGCTCGGGGCGCCCCGTAAGGGGCGCGGGGCGGGTATCACATGCGGCTCCGCCGCGTGCGCGCGACCAGCCACAGACGGCCCGCACTTGAAACGCGACCGAGGGCATGGGGCCGCTCACCAGTGGAACGGCACCCCACCCGCTGGCACGGGTCCAAGATCGGGGCCAACCTGGCCTAGGCAGACGGCGAGTTGGCGGCCTCCCGCGCGATGCGAAGCCGGCCCGCCGAGGGCGTGCCCTCCACCTCACGGGCATAGCGTTTGGCCAGTACCGCGCAGACCATCAGCTGGAGTTGGTGGAAGAGCATCAGCGGCAGCACCGCCAGACTGGCCTCGGCCCCGAACAGCACGGTGGCCATGGGGAGTCCGGCGGCCAGGCTCTTCTTGGAGCCGGCGAAGGTGATGGCGATCCGGTCCTCCCGGCCGAAGCCCATCCGGCGTGAGCCATAACCGGTGAGCGTCAGCATCACCGTCAGCAGCACCGTCTCCACACCCAACAGTGCCAGCAGCCGCCAGGGCGTCACCTGGTGCCAGATTCCGCGCACCATGCCCGCGCTGAAGGCGGTATAGACCACCAGCAGCACCGATCCCCGGTCCACCCGGCCCAATACCTTGCGGTGCCGGGTGAGGAAGCCGCCCACCCAGGGGCGCGCCAACTGCCCGGCCAGGAAGGGCACCAGCAGTTGCAGCACGATCGCCAGCAGCGAGTCCAGCGAGAAGCCCCCGCCGCTGCCGCCCAGCAGCAGTGCGGCCAGCAGCGGGGTGACCACGATGCCCACCAGGCTGGAGAAGGAGCCCGCACAGATGGCGGCCGCCACATTGCCCCGGGCGATGGAGGTGAAGGCGATCGACGACTGGACGGTGGACGGCACCAGGCACAGGAAGAGCAGTCCGGTGTGCAGTTGGGGGGTCAGCACCTGGGGCACCAGCACTCGCGCCGCGAGACCCAGTACCGGGAACACCAGGAAGGTGCAGGCCAGCACGGTCAGATGCAGCCGCCAGTGGCGCATCCCCGCCACCGCTTCCCGGGTGGACAGCCTGGCGCCATAGAGGAAGAACAGCAGCGCCACCGCGCCCTTGGTCACCCCGTCCATGGCATCGGCGGCCGAGCCCCGCACCGGCAGCATCACCGCCACCAGCACGGTGCCCAGCAGGGCGGCTATATACGGATCAATGGGCAGGGCACGGAAAAGTCCTGGTCGGCGCATGCCCCCAGCCTCCACCGCCCCAGGGCCATCGGGAACCCCGTTCAACAAGCTGACTGTTATCACTTCCAGCGATAACCTGGACGCATGTTCGATCCCGGGCAGCTGCGTACCTTCCTCACCGTCGCCCAGACGCTGAGCTTCACCCAGGCCGCGCACCGGCTGGGGGTGCGCCAGTCCACGGTCAGCCAGCAGGTGCGCCGGCTGGAGGAGGCGGCCGGGCGGCAGCTGTTCTCCCGGGACACCCATAGCGTCACCCTCACCGAGGACGGCGAGGCCATGCTGGGCTTCGCCCGCACCATCCTGGAGGCCAATGAGCGGGCGGCCCACTGGTTCGCGGGCACCAGGCTCCGGGGCAGGCTGCGGTTCGGCGCCTCCGAGGACTTTGTACTGACCCGGCTGCCGGAGGTGCTGGAGGACTTCCGCCGGGAGAACCCCGAGGTGGACCTGGAGCTGACGGTGGACCTCTCCGACCCACTCCAGGAGCAGTTGGCGGCCGGCCGCTTCGACCTGGTCCTGGTCAAACGCCACCCCGGCCGGCCGCACGGTCGTCTGGTGTGGCGCGACCGCCTGGTGTGGATCGGCGCCGAGCGGCTGCGTCTGGAGGCGCACCGGCCGCTGCCCCTGGTGGTCTTCCCGCCGCCCGCGGTCACCCGGGCCCGCGCCCTTGAGGTGCTGGAGCGGCACGGCCGCTCCTGGCGGGTGGCCTGCACCAGCCATAGCCTCAGCGGCCTGGTGGCCGCGGCCCGCGCCGGGCTGGGTGTGATGGCGCACACCAGCGGCATGATCCCGCCCGGCCTGCAGCGGGTGCCCGCCCGGGCCGGCCTGCCCGAGCTGGGCGCCATCGATGTGGTGCTGCTGCACGGCCCCGTTCGCGGCGGCACCGGGCACGGCAGCGCCGAGGCCCTGGCCCAGGCAATCCTGGCAGCCGGCGACCGTCTCCAGGGCGCGGCCTGACCCACACGCTCCGCGGCCGCTTTCGGCACCTCAGCCGGTCGGCGACTCGGCCTCGTCCGGCACGCCAGCCGGTCGCCGGGTCGGCCCCTCCCGGGATGCCGGCCGGTCACCGGGTCGGCCGCTCGCGGCGCGTCAGCCGGTCGGCTCGTCGCCTGCTCCCGGCACGTCAACAGTGCAGCCAGTCAACCGATCCGGCGGGGAACCGATCCGGCGCGTCAGCCGGTCGCCGGGTCCGCCGCTCGCGGCGCGTCAGCCGGTCGGCTCGTCGCCCCTCCCGGCGCGTCAACAGTTCAGCCAGTCAACGATCCGGCAAGTCAACCCAACCGGCGGCTCAGCCGATCCGGCGGGCAACCGATCCAGCGCGTCAGCCGGTCGCCAGGTCAGCCGATCCCGGCGCTTCAATTCGGCCCGTCAATCGATCCGACAGGGCAACCCATCCGGCCGGGCAACCGATCCGCCGCGTCAGCCGGATCCCGCCGGCCGCTGGTTCACCCGGCCGTCCGGCCGGGTACGTCACGTGCGCTGTCCGGCCCGCCACAAGGAGCGAAGATTGCCGCATATCACCGTCCCGCCCCTGGTTCCGGCACCGCGTACCGGCCAGCTCGCGGATCTGGTGTTCCAGCAAGCCGCCGAGCATCCGCAGCGCGTCGTCCTGGGCCGCAAGACGGCCGGCCGGTGGCAGGAGGTGACGGCGGCCGCCTTCCGGGACGAAGTACTGGCCCTGGCCAAGGGTCTGCTGGCCCAGGGGGTGGCCCCCGGCGACCGGGTCGCCCTGCTCTCCCGTAACCGCTATGAGTGGACGCTCTTCGACTTCGCCCTGTGGTGCGTGGGCGCCCAGTCCGTACCGCTGTATTCCGACTCCCCCGCCGAACAGGTCTACTGGACGCTGCAGGACGCGGAGGTCACCGCCTGTGTGGTGGAGCACGAGGACCATGCCATGACCGTGGGCTCGCTGATCGGCCGGCTGCCCCGGCTGGCCCGGCTGTGGCAGCTGGACGCCGGCGCGGTGCGGGAGCTGACAGCGGCCGGAGCGGGCGTACCGGATGCGGAGGTGCACCGCCGCCGGGCGGCGGTGCGGCCCTGGACCCCCGCCACCGTGGTCTACACCCCCGGCACCACCGGCCGCCCCAAGGGCTGTGTCCTCACCCACGCCAACTTCATGGCCGCCACCGACAACATCGTCCAGGGCTACAGCCCGGTCTTCGGCCGCCCCGGCCGGCCGGCCGCCACTCTGCTCCTGCTGCCGCTCCCCCATATCCTCGGCCGGACCGTCCAAGTCGCCGCGCTGCGCGGCGGAGTACGGCTGGGGCACCTCCAACTCCCGCCCGGCGACCGCCTCTTCAGCGAACTGCGAGCCTTCGGTCCCACCTTCCTCTGTACGGTCCCGTACCTCTTCGAGCGGGTCTTCCAGGCCACCCGCCGCGACTTCGAACGCGGCGGCCGGGCCGCGCTGTTCGACCGGGCGGTGGAGGTGGCGGTGCGCTACGCCCAGGCACGCGAGGAGCAGTCCTTCGGCACCGGACCGGGCCCCGGCCCCGCGCTGCGCATCCAGCGCCGGCGCTTCGACCGCAGCGTCTACGCCACGGTCCGCCGACAGCTGGGCGGACGGCTGCGCCACGCCATCTGCGGCGGCGCCCCGCTGGAACGACGCCTGGGGCTGTTCTTCGCCGCCGCCGGAATCACCGTGATCGAGGGCTATGGCCTGACCGAGACCGCCGCCGCGGCCACCGCCAACCCGCCCGCCCGGCCCCGCTTCGGCACCGTGGGCCCGCCGGTGCCCGGCACCGCCGTGCGCATAGCCGAGGACGGCGAGGTCTGGCTGCGCGGCGAGCAGGTCTTCACCGGATACCTGGACGACCCCCGGGCCACCGGCGCGGCGCTGGGCGACGGCTGGCTGGCCACCGGCGATCTGGGCGCACTGGACGAGAACGGCTATCTGACCATCGCCGGGCGCAAGTCCGAGCTGCTGACCACCTCAGGCGGCGCCCGCACCCTGCCCACCGCCCTGGAGGACCGGGTACGCGCCCACCCGCTGGTCGATCGCTGCATGGTGGTCGGCAACGGCCGCCCCTACCTGGCCGCCCTGATCACCCTCGACCACCAGGCGGTGGAGCACTGGCTGGCGATGCGCGGCAGAAGCCTGCCCGGAACCGCCGACCTGGTGCGCGATACGGAGCTGGAGGCCGAGATCCGGCAGGCGGTGGTGATGGCCAACACCCAGTTTCCCGGCGCCGAACCCATCCGCACCTTCCGCATCCTCACCGGCCGGTTCACCGAGCGGCACGGTCTGCTGACCCCCACCATGAAGCTGCGGCGCAAGGCGGTGGAGAAGGCATATGCCACGGAGGTGGAGACGCTCTACCGGCGGAGCGGCAGCTGAGTTCCCGGACAAGCTCACGGGCAAGCTCCCGAAAATTTCTCCGCGACCCGGGAATGCCCCGGTGGCAAGGCCGGTTGACGCTGAAGCAAGCACCAACCCCCAGAGACGAAGAAGGATCGATTGCTTGTGAGCACGGCCCCTTCCCTCACCCTCAACAATGGCGTGCGGATGCCGCAGCTGGGCTTCGGCGTATGGCAGGTTCCCGACGAGGAGGCGACGGCCGTGGTGTCGGACGCCCTCGAAGCCGGGTACCGCAGCATCGACACCGCCGCGGTCTACCAGAACGAGGAGGGCACCGGAAAGGCGCTGGCCGCCTCGGGTATCCCCCGTGACGAGCTGTTTGTCACCACCAAGCTGTGGAACTCCGCCTCCGAGACCTGGACGCGGGAGAACGTGCTGCGGGAGTTCGACGCCTCGCTGAACCGCCTTGGCCTGGACTATGTCGATCTGTATCTGCTCCACTGGCCGCGCGCCATGCGCGATGACTACCTGACCATCCTGCGCACCTTCGCGGAGATCGCCGAGAGCGGCCGGGCCAGGGCAATCGGAGTCTCCAACTTCCAGCCCGCGCACCTGGAACGGCTGATCGCCGAGACCTCGGTGGTCCCGGCCGTCAACCAGATCGAACTGCACCCCTATCTCCAGCAGGCCGAACTGCGCGCCCGGCACGCCGAGCACGGCATCGTCACCGAGGCCTGGTCGCCGCTCGGCCAGGGCCGGGAGCTGCTGAACGACGAGACGGTGACCCGCCTGGCCGCCAAGCATGGCCGGACCCCGGCGCAGATCGTGCTGCGCTGGCACCTCCAGCTGGGCAATGTGGCCATCCCCAAGTCGGTGACGCCGTCCCGGATCCGCGAGAACTTCGATGTCTTCGGCTTCCAGCTGGACGAGGAGGACATCAAGGCCCTCGCCGTCCTGGACAACGGCACCCGACTGGGGCCGGACCCGGACGAGTTCGACCAGTTCTGATCATGGACCGCGCCTCGGTCCCCGATACCGCCGCGCCCGGCTGAGTCCCACCGGCGCCGGCCGGCCCCGTCCGTGTGCCGCGGGGGTAGCACACGGGCGGGGCCCTGGGCTCCGCTCAGCGGGCCCCGTGCCCCGGCGCCACCGCCTCCACCCGACGGGCGAGTTCGACATCCAGGCCGGTGACCTTGCCGCCCACGCTATGGGTGTTCACCGTGAGCGCCAGCGTGTTGTAGCCCAGGGTCACCTCGGCATGGTGCCCCAACTCCTCCTGGATCTGGGCGATATGAATCACCATCGCCGCCGCCGCGAAGTGTCCGTCGAAGGAGTACTTGCGGCTGATCTGCAGCCCGTCCGTACTCCAGCCCGGCAGCTCCTTCAGACGCTCCTCCACGTCCTTCTGCGAGAGCGGTTCGACGCTCATAAGGCATCCCCTTCATCGCGGGCATCCCGCGAGCGACTCGCGGACCTCGGTAAGGAAAGCCTGCCACGGGCCGCCGCCCGGCGCGCGCCGGTGACAGGTTACGGTCAAGCCCATGACCACTGTTGCAGCCGCCCCGGCCGTCGGCCCCATGCTGCGCGAATGGCGGGTCAGACGGCGCCTGAGCCAGCTGGACCTCGCCCTGCGTGCCGACTCCTCCGCCCGGCACATCAGTTTTATCGAAAACGGCCGCTCGCGCCCCAGCCAGGAGATGGTGCTCCGTCTCTCGGACCACCTGGACGTACCGGTCCGGGAGCGCAATGCCCTGCTGATCGCCGCGGGTTACGCCCCGCACTACCCCGAACGCCCCCTTGACGACCCCTCGATGCACGAGCTGCGCGCGGCACTGGACCAACTGCTGCACGCCTACCAGCCGTTCCCGGCCTTGGTGGTGGACGGCACCTACCAGGTGGTGGCCGCCAACCAGGGCGTCGCCATGCTGCTGGAGGGCGTGGACGAGGAACTGCTGACTCCGCCGCTGAACGCGATGCGGGTAACCCTGCACCCCCGCGGCATGGCCCCGCGCATCCGCAACTACGGGGAGTGGCGCGGCCATCTGCTGCACCAGATGGAACGGCAGCTGGCCGTGCTCCGCTCGGCCGAGCTGCGCGCCGTCTACGAGGAGGTCAGAGGCTACCCGCCGCCGGAGCCCTGCGGCGAGGAGCTCTCCGCCTCGGGCGGCCGTACGGCCCCGTTCGCGCTGCCCTTGCTCATCGAGCACGACGGCCGGACGCTGTCCTTTGTCTCGGCCATCGCCACCTTCAACACCCCCATGGATGTGACCGTCTCCGAGCTGGCGCTGGAGACCTTCCTCCCCGCCGACCCGGAGACGGCCGCATATCTGCACACCGTCAGGCGCTAGGCAGCCGGTCCAGGAAGCCGAGGACGGAGCGGATACGGCCGTCCTCGGCCAGGGTGATCACATCCGAACCGGCCACCGGCGCCGACCCGTCCGCCACCGAGACCAGCTCCCAGGAGAAGCGCGCCAGGTCATGGTGGCCGTCCACGGCCCCGCTCAGCCGGAATTCAAAGCCGGGGAACTGCTGTTGGGCCCCCGCTATCACCGCGGCCACCGCCTGGTGACCGCTGACCTGGGCCAGCGGGTCGGTGTAGGACCCGTCCTCGGTCCAGGCCGCGGCCACCGCCTTGGCCCGGGCGGCCTCGTCGGCGGCGTTCCAGGCCTCGAAGTAACGGGCGACGGCGGTCTCGTAACGCGACATGGTTGAACTCCCTTGTTCCAAAGGTCCGATGAAGCCCCCCGGGCCCGAGTGCGCGGGCCCGGCGGCCATGCCCCAACCTTCCCGCGGCCGCCCATGGTGCGCGATTACCCGCCAGGTAATGCGACGACGACCCGGGCGGTTGCCACCACCCGGGTCGCCCTTGCCGAAACCTTTCGCTCAGCCGCGGACGGTCTCCGCCTCCAGCACCGGCCCGGTGGCCTCGCCCTCGGCCCCGGCCTCGGCCTCGTCCTGCGGCCGCTGCGCCGGGCGCCGCGCCGCCATCCAGGCGTAGACGATCACGCCTACGAAGAGGAAGAGCGTGCCCTGGTAGACCGCCGCATATCCGGCGCCCGCCACCAGCCAGAAGGAGAAGGCGAAGGCGCCCAGCGCCAGCACCATGTCCCGGGTCAACCGCGCCGGGTTGACCTTCTCGCGCTGCCCCTTGAGCAGGAAGAACACCTGGGCCGCGGCGGCCAGCAGATAGGGGATGGTCGCGGAGAAGGTGGTGACCAGCACCAGGATGTTGAAGACCCCGCCGGAGCCGGACACATAGTTGATCAGCGTCAGCCCGGTGGCCAGCACGGCGGCCGCCAGCACACCCACCGTGGGCACGCCGCGCCGCTTGCGGCCGAAGGCCGCCGGGAACAGGCCGTCCTTGGCCGCCGCGTACGGGGACTGGGCGCTCATCAGCGTCCAGCCGTTGAGTGCGCCCACGATGGAGATCACCGCGGCGGCCGCGATCAGGGTGCCGCCCCAGTGGCCGCCGAACATGGCATCCATGGAGTCGGAGAAGGGCGCGGTGGACTTGGCCAGCTTGTCGTGCGGCACCGTGCCGAACACCGACACCGTGCCCAGCAGGTACACCAGCGCCGCACCGATGGTGCCCAGCACACTGGCCCGGCCGACATTGCGCTCGGGGTTACGGACCTCGCCGGCGCTCATCGCGGCGGACTCCACGCCCACATAGCTGTAGAGCAGGATCGCCGCCGAGGCGGTCAGCCCGCCGGTCCAGTTGCCCCCGCCCTCGGTGAAGTGACCGAGGTTCTTGGGGTCGAAGTAGAACAGCCCCACCACGGCCACAAACAGCAGCGGCAGGAACTTCAGCACCGTGGAGATCATCTGCACCGCGCCAACCCAGCGGGTACCCGCCAGGTTGGCCAGCGCCGGGAGCCACAGCATGGCCAGCGCGATGGCCAGATCGGTGCCCTTGGACGGGGCGGTTCCGGCCAGCACATGGAAGTAGCCCACCCCGGCCACGGCCAGGGCGGCATTGCTCACCCAGGTCATGGTCCAGTACGACCAGGCGGAGAGGAACCCGGCGAAGTCGCCGAAGGCCTCACGCGCGTAGACATACGGTCCGCCGGTCTGCGGATGCCGTTCGGCAAGCCGCCCGAAAACCAGCGCCAGGGCGATCGCCCCGACCGTCAGCACGCCAAAGGCGAGCAGGCTGACGGTGCCGTACGGGGCGACCGAGGCGGGCAGCAGAAAGATGCCGCCACCGATGATGTTCCCCATGACCAGCGCGACCGCTGTGGGGAGGCCGAAACGGCGCACGGGGGTGCCGTCGGTGTCTTGCATGGGCTGTGGTGCCTCTCATCCTGCGGGCAGGGTCGCAGAGGTATGCGACCGCCCACATAGTGAGTGGTCAAGAGCGGGGCGCAAAATCGCTGGTTTTTGTCCCGCGCAGTGCCCCTTACGGCCGCAAAAGCTGCCGTGATCGTGTCCACCCACCGCCATTCGTCCACCACCCGCCGATCAAGCGGAATCGGGTGGTCCGCACGCTCGGTGTCCGGATTGGTTTGACCAATAACCGCCAAACGCACGAATCCACCATACGCAGACATTGCGCCACACACTGTGATGGCCGTCACCTCGCTGATGCCCGGCAATGCCGACCCCATACCCCCCGGATCCACCCCGAGCCGATCCTCGGCAGCCGTCATCGCCCCCACCCGTGGTTGCCGGACGGGGCCGCAAGGGCCGGCCGGCGATGTCCGAGCCTCATGCGAGAGTGAGCCATATGCTTGAGATCACGGTGCTCACCGAGAAGGGCCACCGGCACGTCCGGCCCACCGCCCGGGAACTTGCCACGCTGGTCCACCGCATCGGCGGCCAGGGAGACATGTTCCTGGTCGTCCAGCCCATTCCCGACCTGCCCCATGTCTTTATCCAGGTCTGGCACCGGGCCGGAGGCGACTACACCCTGGAGCACCGCGACGGCGGGCCCGACCGCCACTTTCAGGTGAAGCTGGACGACCCCGAACCCATAGTCGCCGCCCTGGCCGGCTGGGCACGCCGAGAAGACGCCTGGCGAACGCAACTCCCCTGGCAGCGCCTTGACCTGGGCCCGGCCCCGGCGCCCGTCCCCCCGCTCGATCTCGACGACCAGGATCGCGAAGAGCTGGAGGACCACCTCCGCCAAGCACTCCTCGCCGGCTATATCACCCGTGCCGAACTCGCCGAACTGGCCGAGGACTACCTGGCGGACATCGACGACGCCCCCGTCTCCCCCGCCCAGGCCGCCCAACTGGCCGACCGCCTATGGCTGGAGCGCGTCACCGAACAAGCCGCCTGGCAAGGCGAGACCGACCCCGAACGCCTCACCCGAGCCTTCACCGCTCTCAACGCCTCGGGAATCACCGCCCGGGAGAACTTCACCTGCTGCCGTAACTGCGGCCACTCCGAAATAGCCGCCGAGGCCGCTCCCGGCGCCCGCGGTTTCGTCTACTTCCACCAGCAGTGCACGGACAGCGCGGCGGCCGGTCATGGACTGACCCTCTTCTACGGCACGTTCAATGCGTCCCGCCATACGACGGCGACCATCGGCAAGGAGATCGTGACCGCCCTTGAATCCGCCGGCCTGTCCGCCGAGTGGAACGGCGACCCTGCTCGCTCAATCAACGTCACACACCTCAACTGGCAGCGCAGGCTGGTGGGTTAGCTCCCGAAGGGGCGCGGAGGGATTGATCCGCCAGCCCCTCCCCCAGCCACCCATCCCGCCGGACGGCCCCTCCCGGAAAACGCACCGCTCAGTGCGCCTCCCGCAGATGCCGTCCCATCACCACACACCACCGCTCCGCCGCCGCGCGCCTGCCCTCCCGCACCGCCGCGTAGTACGCCGCTTTGATCCGCGCGCATTCCCCACAACGCGGCGCCGACCGCTCCTCGCCCCCGCTCACCCCAGCCCACCCCGCCGGCTCCTGGCATTGACCGCCGCCACCTCCGCACTCAGCCGCCGCCCCGCGGCCCGGTACGCCCGCAACGCCTCCGCAACCAGCCGCGCCTCCGCAACCCGAAGCGGCCCAAAGAGGCTCACATACACCTCCCCGCCCTCCGCACCCGGCTCTGCGACGACCTGCACCGCATGACCATGCTCCCGGAACGCGTCATGCAGCTCCCGGGCCGTACGCGCGGCAATCTCACGCGCTGTAGGAGTCATCGCACCCACCCCTCCATCCCTCCGCCGTGGGGCCCTTCCCCACTTCCGCCCCGACGATCTCCCCTCCACCGGTAGCTTCAACAGCCCCTGGCTCTTGACAACCGCGAACCATAAACCGCACATACCGGTTGACCTGGGAGGGCCGATGCCACCCAAGACCCTGGACCCGTCAACCTCCGCTGCCGCCTTCTACGGCTGGAACCTACGCGAGGAACGGCTCCGCAAGGGCATGACCCAACAGCAACTGGGCACAGCCATCCACGTCAGCAACACCCGTATCGCCCAGATCGAACGCGTGACGGGGGCGCCGCCGACTCTGGACAACTCCCGCGACTTCGACAGAGTGTTCAGAAAGGACAGGTTCTTCGAGTCGCTGTGGAGGATGGTGCGGAGGGAGCGATTCCCAGACAAGTACCGGCGGTTCATGGAACTGGAAGCCCAGGCCGGCGAGATCTCCGAGTACGCAGCCGCATGCGTGCCAGGCCTGCTGCAAACAAAGGAGTACGCGCGTTGCCTACTGGGGCACGGCCTGGAGGCCACCGACGAGGAGCTCCAGAACCGCCTCGCCGCGCGCTTGGATCGGCAGACGCTCCTCACCGGTCCATCCGCCCCTCGCTACTGGGTCATCTTGGACGAGGCTGTGCTGCTGCGGCCTTGCGGCAAGGCAACTGTCATGCAGGACCAGCTCATAAGCCTCCTCAAAGCCGGAGCCCAGCCCCGGGTAACGCTGCAGGTCCTGCCATTCGCCAGCGGACCCCATCCCTCTATGGGCGGCTCCATGACGGTGCTGGAGCTACTCAACGGATCCAAAGCGGTTTACACAGAGGGCGCCTTCGAAGGGCACCTTGTCGACGAGAAGACGATGGTCGCTCCATATGCCACGGCTTACGATCAGCTGCGGGCACTGGCCCTGCCACCCGAGGACTCAGCCAAATTGATCAAACACATCGCGGAGGATATCTACAGTGATACCCGACTGCCAACCCGGTCTCAACGCCGCCGTGTGGCGAAAAAGCAGCTACAGCAACCCCGACGGGGGACAGTGCGTCGAAGTCGCTGACGGCATCCAAGGACAAGTGCCTGTACGTGACAGCAAGCGCCCCACCTACACACCATTGACGCCCTCAATTCACGCATGGCAAGCCCTCGTCAGAGCGATACGACTGGGACGACTCGAGCCCTAACACCCCTCGCTACCTCTCGCCGGCCGACTCAGCGGCGCTCATCAAGCGCGCATTACAGGAAACTCACCGTGACCCCCGTGACTCCACCCCAACTCAAAGTCGCCGCCTGGCGCAAATCCAGCTACAGCAATCCGGACGGAGGCGAGTGCGTCGAAGTCGCTGACGGCATTCCGGGACGAGTGCCTATACGCGACAGTAAGAGACCTGCCCAAGCATCCTTGACGCCCCCAACTCACGCATGGCAAACCTTGGTGAGAGCGATACGAGTGGGCCACCTTGAGCCATGACCTGCCAACGACTCAACAGCACTCATCACACACCCACGTAGGACACTTACCGTGCCCCTCATATCCGCACCGGATCTCAGCACCGCCACCTGGCACAAATCCAGCTACAGCAATCCGGACGGAGGCGCCTGCCTCCAAATCACTGAAGACATACCCGGCACAGTCCCCACCCGCGACAGCAAACAGCCCGACACCCCACCCCTCATCTTTCCAACCACCCCCTGGCGCGCCTTCATCAGAGCCCTTACCGGCAACACACTCGTCCCCAGAACCCCTCAGCACCAGCCCCTCCTGTTCCTCGACGTGGACGGCCCGCTCAACCCCTACGCAGCCCAACCCGAACAATGCCCAAAGGGCTTTATCACCCTCCGAGTTGGCGAGCGGCCGGGCACACGCCAGCCGCCGCACCTCTGGCTCAACCCGGACCACGGACAATCCCTGCTACGGCTTGGATTCGAACTCTGCTGGGCCACAACATGGATGGAAGAGGCCAACCACTGGATCGGCCCAGCCCTCGGCCTCCCCCAACTCCCCTGGGTGGACTTCGGCGACTCCCTGCTTCGCGAACGCCCCGACGGCGTCCACTGGAAGACGGAGCCACTCCTCAGATACGCCAACGGCCGCCCCTTCGCCTGGGTGGACGACGAGCAGAGCGACCTCGACCACGCCTACGTGGCCGCCCACCACCCGTCCCCCGCCCTCCTCCACCACGTCAACCCCCGAATCGGCCTCCGCCAGGACGATTTCCTCGCCCTCTTGACCTTCGCCCGGTCCCACAAGTGCACCGTCAGCGGCCGCGCGTATACCCACACCCATCTGGAGCCCCGCCCCGCGCATCGCGTGGGCAGCTGTACCGGCTAGGAAGCGCCGGCACGCTGCCCGCCCGTTTCCCTGCGGACGAGGTGGAATCACCGCCGCCGGAAAACCGTTGTCCGGCGGCCCCACAGCCAGTGTCGGACCCAGCCCGCCCCACGATGCCGAACACACAAGTGCCCCACGCCCCGCCCCTGGGCAGGATCACCCCATGGCGATCACTCTCAACACCCCCAGACTGACCCTGCGCCGCTGGCGCGAGGATGACATCGAGCCGATGGCGGCGATCAACTCCGACCCGGAGGTGATGCGTTGGATCCGCGACGGTTCCGTGCGTGACCGGGCGGAGACCGCCGCCGGGATCGCGAGGTGGGAGGCGGAGTGGGAGGAGCGCGGGATCGGGCTGTTCGCGGCGGAGTTGCGGGCGGAGAAGGAGTTCGTCGGCTTTGTCGGGTTGACCGTTCCAGAGTTTCTGCCGGAGATTCTGCCCGCGGTGGAGATCGGCTGGCGGCTGGGGCGACCCTACTGGGGGCGGGGGCTGGCCACCGAAGGGGCGCGGGCCGTACTGGACTTCGGCTTGCGGGAGCGGGGTCTGGCGCGGGTGGTGAGTGTGCACCAGCCCGGGAACACCGCGTCGGAGCGGATCATGCTCAAGCTGGGGATGCGGCGGGAAAGGGACACCAGGCACCCGGAGTTGGGGTATCCGGTGCGGGTGTATGTGCTGGAGGCCCGGCCCCTGGGGAACTAGGGAACAGTCGCGGGGTAGGTCTCCGCGTCCACCGGCGGCAGGACGCGGGAGCCGCCCACCGGGAGGTCCCATAGTTCGTCGCGCGGTCGTCCGGTCGCCGCCCAGGCCAGGCGCAGCCGGCGCAGGGGTTCCAGCGGGGGTTCGGCGGAGAGCAGGAAAGTGCCCCAGTGCATGGGGGCCAGATAGCGGGCGCCGACTTCCTGGAAGGCGAGGACGGCCTCCTCCGGGTCGGTGTGCACCGGGGCCAGCATCCAGCGCGGGTCATAGGCGCCGATCGGCAACAGGGCGATGTCGATGCCCTGGTAGCGGGCGCCGATGCGCTGGAACCAGTGGCCATAGCCGGTGTCCCCGGCGAAGTAGACCCGCTGTCCGCTGGGCGCGGTGAGTACCCAGCCGCCCCACAGCGAGCGGCAGGTGTCGGTGAAGGTGCGTTTGCTCCAGTGGTGGGCGGGGACGAAGTCGAAGCGCACCGGCCCGGCCGGGCCGGGGAGTTCGACCGCCTCCCACCAGTCCAGCTCGGTGACGCTGGTGAAGCGTCGGCGGCGTGCCCAGCGGGCGAGTCCGGCGGGCAGCAGCAGATGGGTGTCGCGGGGCAGCCGCTTGAGGGTGGGGGCGTCCAGATGGTCGTAGTGGTTGTGGCTGATGACCACGGCGTCGATCCGCGGCAGATCCGCCCAGGCCACACCGACCGGGGTGATCCGGGCCGGGGTACCCAGGATTCTGCGGGACCAGACCGGGTCGGTGAGCACCGTCAGCCCGCCGATGCTGATCACCCAACTGGCGTGACCGGCCCAGGTGGTGGCGATGGTGGCGGCGTTGACCACGGGCAAGGGGGCGGGTTCCACCGGGACTTCGGCGATCTCCCGCAGGGAGGCGGCGCTGGGCCGCAGCTGTCCCTCACGGGCCAGCCGGGCCAGGGCCCGTACGCCGGGCAGCGGGGAGGTCAGCCGGTCGGTGAACGCCCGGGGCCAGATGCGGTGTTCACCGATCCGGCGGGGCTGGGCCAAAGGGCGCTCGGTCTGTTCGGTCATCGACAGGCTCCATTCGGCGAGGGCCGGCCGGGCCGGTGCGGCGGCGGCCCGCTCATCGACGTCGGGTCAGACGGTGCGTGGGGCGGCTTGCCGGGCGGGGGTGCGTACGGGTGCGTACCCTGCGGTGCGTACGGCGGCACGCCAGACGAAGGCGGACCAGGCGAAGACACGCCAGGCCAAAGCGGCCCAAGCCAAGACGCGCCAGACCAAAACGGGCCGGGCCGAAACCGCCCTGGCGGCGCAAGCTCACGCGGTGGCGAGTTCACCGAACACCGCCCCCAGTGTGGCCAGTGACGAGCCAACGACCGGTGACCGCAGTGGATCGGCCGCGTCAAGAGCCTGTAGACGCTGGTCGTCACCCGCTCCCAGCAGCGGCAGCGCCGACAGCCGCACCCGCAGCGCGTCCGGGTCGTCGCCGAAGCGGTGGCCGCCGGGCACCGGGTGGCCCAGCGCCGTGCTCAGCCGTTCCTCCAGTTCCACCGAGTCGGTGATGCCCCGGGCCGCCAGCGACTCACGCAGTTCGCCCAGGTCGGCGTAGAAGTGCGGTCCGGCCTGCGGGGGCCTGCCGAGTACTCCGGCGGCGGCGGTGTGCCGGTGCACCGCGCCGGTGACCGCCCCGTACAGCCGGGCGGCGGCCGCGGTACGGGCCGTCACCGCGGCCGGTTCGGTCAGCGCGTACCCGGCCGCCACCGCCACCGGCGGCGGCAGTTCGGCCCGCAGCGCAGTGAGTACGGCCAGGGCACGGGTACGCAGGGTGCGGCCGGCCGGCGGCGGGGGGAACAGGGCGACGGCCGCGGGCCAGGCGGCGGGGAGCAGCGTTGCGGAGAGTTCGGTGAGCACCACCACCCGGTCGCGGTACATCTCGGCCGGGCCCACGAACACCGTGGCGTGCGGGTCATGCCGGGTATCGCGCCAGGTCTCGTCGCTGACCACGGTCAGCTCCTCGGCCGCGGCGGCCTCGCAGACCTCGTGCAGAATCTCCGGCGGGGCGACGGTCCCGGTGGTGTCGTCCGCCACCGAGAGCACCAGGAAGCGCGGCCTGCCCCCTTCGGCGCGGATCCGGCGGACGGTCTCCAGCAGCGCGAAGGGGTCGGGGACGCCGCCGCACTCGGCCGGCACCGGCACGTGGTAGGCCAGCCGCCCGGCGAGCCGGGCGAGCGGCGCGTACCAGGTGGCGCAGGGCCTGGTCAGCAGCACCTCGCCGCCGGCCGAGGCGAGCAGGGCCAGCAGCAGCGCCTGGGGGCCGGGCGCGGCCAGCACCTCCGCCGGGCGGGCGGAGAGCCCGCGCCGTGTCCAGTAGCCGCAGGCGGCCTCGCACAGCCGGGGGCCGCCGCCGACCGGCTCGGGCTCGGTACGGGCCGCCGTCCCGGCCAGCCGGTCCGCCAGCTCGGGCAGCACCGGCAGGCCGCGTTCCGGGGCGGGGAACGCGGGTAGCGCCGGAGAGCCTTGCCGCATCCCTGTGCACCTCCGCGCCATGCCCGGTTTTCCGCCACCTTCGCAGACCGCGCGGGTGCTCGCCGGGCGGACACGGACGTGCGGGTGAAGCCCTGTCTCGGATACCAAGACGCCCCTCTCGCATACTGAGAGTCACGCGTACGGTGAACGGGTCGGACGCTTGCCGTCACAGGAGGAGGAATCCACCATGCCCGAACCGTCCACGGCCCGGAAAGGGCGCACCGGGGAGGCCGGTGAGGTGGTCTATGTGCACGGCCACCATGAGTCTGTGCTGCGCTCCCACGGCTGGCGCACCGCCGCCAACTCGGCGGCCTATCTGCTGCCCGAACTCCGGCCCGCCATGCGGATCCTGGACATCGGCTGCGGTCCGGGCACCATCACCGCCGATCTGGCGGCCCTGGTTCCGCAGGGCCGGGTGACCGGGCTGGACCCGGCCGGGGACGTCCTGGAGCGGGCGCGGGCGGTGGCCGCCGAACGCGGCCTGGACAACGTGGAGTTCACCACCGGGGACGTACGGGCGCTCCGGTTCCCGGACGGCTCCTTCGATGTGGTCCACGCCCACCAGGTGCTCCAGCACCTCGGGGACCCGGTGGGCGCGCTGCGCGAGATGCGCCGGGTGAGCAGACCGGGCGGACTGATCGCGGTACGGGACAGCGACTACGCGGCCATGCACTGGTATCCGCTGCTGCCGGGCCTGGACGAATGGCAACGGCTGTATATGCGGGTCGCCCGTGCGGGTGGCGGGGAACCGGACGCGGGGCGGCGGCTGCTGTCCTGGGCACGGAGCGCGGGCCTGACGGAGGTCACCGCCACGGCGAGCGCCTGGTGCTTCGCCACTCCCGCCGATCGCGCCTGGTGGAGCGGTCTGTGGGCGGATCGCGTCCGGCAATCCTCCTTCGCCCGGCTGGCATTGGAGGGCGGGCACGCGGACCAGGCTCTCCTGGAGCGCATCGCCGAGGCATGGCGGGAGTGGGGGCGTCAGCCGGACGCCTGGTTCTCGGTGCCCTGCGGTGAACTCCTGTGCCGGGTACCGCTGGTCAACTAGCCTGGTTTCCATGAACATTCTGGGGACTTCGCTACGGGTCTGCGTGGGTGATCTGGAGGCGGCGATCGCCGTCTACGAACGGCTGACCGGTGCGGAGGCGCTGCGCTTCCAGCGGGGTGGCGTGGCGGTGGCGGCGGTCGGCTGCTTCTTCCTGATGAGCGGGCCCGAGGCGGAGTTGTCCATTCTGCGCAAGATCACGGCGACCATCGCGGTGACGGATGTGGGCGAGGCGCTGGCGGATTTGCGAGCGGTGGGGGCAGAGATCATCGCGGGGCCGGTTCCCACTCCGATCGGACGGAATCTGGTGGCCCGGCACCCGGACGGGTCGGTATTCGAGTACGTGGACCGCAAGGGGGGTTAGGGGGAGGCGTTTCGGGTGCGGCTGGTTTGCGGCCGGCTCGACCCGGCCGGGCGGTTCCCGGCGTCCCTGTTGGGTGCACGCTGATCGCGCCCAGGGGGCGGAGTGTCCGTAACGGGGCGGCCCCGCGCCTCTCGCGCCCGATACCTGCGGGGCGTATGCGGCTGGTCACGCCCGCGCGGCGGTAGCCCCAAGCACCCCGCGTCTGAAGGCGCGTTGACCACGCCAAGGCGGTGGAACGTGCGTGACGGGCGGCCCCGCGCCTTTCGCGCCCGCTACCTGCGGATCGTACGCGGCAGGTCGCGCTCGCACGGCGGTAGCCGCAAGCACCCCGCGCCTGGGCGCGCGTTGATCACGCCGCGTGCGTAACGGGGCCGCCGCGCCCGTTGACTGCGGATCGTACCCGGCCGGTCACGCCCCCACGGCGCTAGCCGCAATCTCGCACGCGCCCCCGCGCCCCTTGAGAGCCCCCGGAGGCGGAACGGCATCACGCAGGCGCTCCACACCGCTCAAGAACCCCCGGCGGCGGAGCCGCCTCATGCAACGCCCCTGCACCCCCTACGGCGCGCTCCACTCCGCCTTGTCCGTGCCCCAACGGTCCGGCACCCGGCTCCAGTTGGCCGGGCCGCCGTCGAAGGCCACCGGTGGCAGTGCGTACCGCAGTACGCCCAGTTCCCCCCGTGCCTCGGCCAGGTACGTCTCCGGCTGGTAGCGCTCCGGTGCCGAACCCTCGTCCGGGCTTACCCCGTTGAGCAGCCAGTGGGCGGTCTGCGCCAGGGCCAGTGCGGCCTGGTAGGTGCCGCCGGCCGTGTGCTGTTCGGCGACCGCCCGCAGTACGGCGGCGGCCAGCAGATAGCCGGTGCCGTGGTCCAGCGCCTGGGCGGGCAGCGCGCCCGGGTTCCCTTCGGCGTCCGCCTCGGCCGCCGCGATGCCACAGGCCACCTGCACCAGGCTGTCGAAACCACGCCGCCCGCCCCAGGGGCCATAGGCGCCCCAGGCGCTCAACTGCCCGATGACCAGGCCGGGCCGGCGCTCGGCCAGGGCCTCGGCGGACAGGCCATAGCGGTCCAGCGCGCCGGGCCGGTAGCCGGTGATCACCACATCGGCGGTGGACAGCAGTTCCTCGAAGACGGCCCGGTCGGCCCGGCGGGCCAGGTCCAGCACGGTGGAACGCTTACCGAAGCCGGTGTCGTTGTGGGCGTCCTGGCTCTCCGGCAGTCCCGGCGAGTCCACCCGCAGTACATCCGCGCCCAGCAGGCCCAGAGTGCGGGTGGCCACCGGACCGGCGATCACCCGGGTGAGGTCGAGGACCCGCAGCCCGGCAGCGGGCGCGGCGGCAGCCGGCAGGGCGCGTACCGGCCCCTCGCCGGTGCGTTGCAGAGAGAGCAGCGGCCGCCGGGCCACCTCCGCGCCCTGCGGATGTGCCGCCCACTGCCCGAGGGTACGGGCCGCCACCGCCAGCCCGCCGGCCGCGTACACCGCCTCCTGCACCTCCTCGGCCGTTCGCCGGGCCAGTTCGGCGGCCACCCGCTCGACCAGCGCCCGATCATTGTCGCCGTCGGCGGCCGGCAGACCCAGCGCGTTCAGCAACCCGGCCCGGTGGTGCGGGTAGTTGGCATGGGTGCGCACCCAGCCGTCCGAGGTGCGCCAGAAGCGCGAAAGCGGGGCGAAGTTGACCGGCGCCCGTCCGTCCAGCCGCAGTTGGCGCTCGCTGACGAAGGCGGTGGCCACCGCCCCGTCGTCCACCCGCACCCGGGGCGGGGCCCCGCCGTTGCGGGCCGCCGTCAGCTCCGCCGCCGCCAGGCCGCACACCGCCACCGTGGCCCGGGCCAGTTCCCGCACCGGCAGCCGGGAGGGCAGCACCTCACTCGGTCCCCCGTACTCAACTGCCGTCACTCGTGCGGGATCACCGCCGAGTACCGTCCATGCCTGCCGCACCGCATCGGTCGAGCGTTTGATCACGCCCGCAGTGTGGCACTCAGTGCCACCTGCTGGGAAGAGCGGTGCGATACCGCCCGGGCCAGCACCGGCCCGGCCACCAGCGCCCGGGTGATATTGGCCGGGGCATTCCCCAGTCCGTTGACCAGGCGTTCGTCATGCAGCAGCACCTGGACGATCTGCCGGCTGTACCGCTCCACGGACTCCTGGCGGAAGCCCAGCACCGGCCAGTCCCACACCGAGGCCAGATAGACGCCATTGCGCACCGAGTGCGGCTCCCCGGGGTGGGTGGCGTCCACCACCGGCTGGACCGCCGTGCGTTTGGTGACACTGCCGCCGACCAGGTCGATGATGACGGTGCCCCGGCGCAGTACGGCCATCAGATCGCCATTGGTGATGATGTAGTCGCCGCCCTCACCACCGGTGCCGTCCTCGCGACCGATGCCACCCTCGCCACCGGCGATGCCCGGCCCACCGCTGATGCCCGGCCCACCGGCGACGCCCTGGCCGCCGACAGCAACTCCCGTACGCCCGGCGCCCAGTTCCACGCCATTGATGATGAGATCGCTGTTGCGCAGATAGCGGCGTACCGCCGGACGGCAGGTGTCCCGCCGGGTGAGGATGTCCACCTTGGCGATGCCATGCCGCATGCATTCGTCCAGCGCGCCGAACGCCACCCGGCCGTATCCCAGAATGCAGACCCGGATGTCGTGCACGGTGTGTACGGCCGGGGATTTCCGCAGCGCCAGTTCGATGCCGAACAGGGCACCGGCCCGGCCGGTTTCATGCAGACAGTGGATTTTCCGGTCACCGCGCAGCCGGGCCGGATATCCGGCCCGGAACTCGCCCATCGCCGCGGCAGCGATTTCCGAGGAGATCTCGTCCAGGGTGAACTGGCCCACGGTGCGGCCCTGATGGGCGAAGCTGACGGATACCGGATGGACATATCCCGGCAGTCCCGGCTGTGACATATGCAGCGTCCGGGGCCCGCACCGGGCGACATACTGCAGCGCCCCGAACACCTCCGGTGTGAAACCGGCGAAGCAGACGTCGAGTTCACCGGCGGAGCGCAGTCCGGGAGGCACATCGTCCAGCATCCGGCGCATGGCCAGCTGGCTGCGCACATAGGAGTCGGTGAGCACTTCCGGGTGCTCATCGATCAGTTCCATGGCCAGGAGGTTGATCCCCCGGGCATTGGCCACCGCGGCCCGCATGGGGACCGAGCGCACATGGGCCATGCACAGCAGGGTCGCTCCCGGGGTCATCCGCCAAAGGTCCTCATGGGCGGGCCCGTTGAGCTTGATGACCAGGTCACTGTGACGGTAGAGCGCGTCCCGGTCCTGGATGGCCGCCCCGGCCGAGCGGTAGGCGGCGTCCGGAAAGCCCATGGCGCGGCCGGCGCCGGTCTCCACCGTCACCGCGAGGCCATGCCGGACCAGTGCCGCCACCCCGTCCGGGGTGAGCGCCACCCTGGTCTCCGTACCCTCCGGATCCTCGGGCGAGGCGTGCTCCGCGGCCAGCCCGATGCGCTGAAAGGGCCCGCTTCGCTCAGGGGGAATCGAGCTCACCGTCATTCTCCGACCCCCTTCCGTAACGGAACTGCTGCCGAAGGTGACGGACGACTACGGACGCCTGTGGCCATGATGGCAGCGGCGCGGTGGTTGTGCCTGTCGGAGCGGTACGGCCGGAACCCCGATTTGCCTTGGACAAGAGAGCCGGTAATATTCACCGCACGCGCCGCTAGCTCAGTTGGTTAGAGCAGCTGACTCTTAATCAGCGGGTCCGGGGTTCGAGTCCCTGGCGGCGCACAAACGGGCGCGCATTCCCCTCTCCATCGAAGGGAATGCGCGCCCCGCTGTATTTCCCGGATTTCCGTTACCGGTCGCCGGGGGAGGGCAGCGGAAGCGCGGGCGCCGTCGGCAGCGGGGCGGGCTTTTCCAGCGTGGGCAGTGTGGGCAGGGTCGGCAGCGCGGGCAGGGTGGCGCCCGGCACATTCGGCAGCGTGGGGTCGGCACCCGTCCAGGCGGCAGCGGCGTGACCGGCGGCGCAGCCGATGCCATCCAGGTCGGGGGCCTGTTTGCGGTGGAGGCCAGTGGGCCGGGGTTCCTCGGCCCAGGCGGTGCCGGTGAGAGTCGCCGAGAGGGTGGCGGCCAGCGCGGCCGCGCCGATCAGCGCGGCTATGCGGTCCTGCGGGGTGGCAGCGGACATGGCGGAGCCTTTCGTCCTCGCGGAAGAACTGCATCGCGGACTTGTGCCTGCGAACTTGTGCCTTACGGACTTCCGCTTTGCGGACCTCTGCTTTCCCCAGGCCACGGTAGGCGGGCCGGTACCGGCCCGCACGGCGGGCTGGCCTGTTCGGGTGGCGGCCCGACACCTGTGGCGCACCCGAGTTTCGTATGACAAGTCAAGCGGGTAACGCTGGGCTCACCCACCAGCCGGTGGGGGCGAACCCGGGAGGTGACCCGATGACCGAAAGCGCCGGTGTGGTCGAGACCGCTCCGGACGGCACGCCGCCGTCCGCCGGAAGCACGGTCTCGCTGGCGACCCAGCTGTGCCGGTTCGACGACGTCCTGGGCGCCGCGGCGGCCGACCGGCTGCTGGAGGAGGCCTGCCACGCGCTGCTGGCCGAGGTCCGCGAGCAGGGCTCCGGTACGGAGATGCTGGTGCCGCCGTCCTGGCGCTGCGCCGACCAGACGGCGCGCTTCCCGGTGCTGGCCGAGGTGCTGGCCCGGCTCTCCCCCATGGTGATGACCATGCTGGGCGTCTCGCCGCTGCTGGGGGTGGCCCCGCACAACGTCCGGGTGGCCTTCGGCTTCACCATGCACAACCAGCTCAGCCGGGATCCGATGGGCCAGCCGCCGCCCAGCCGGGACAGCGCCGGTGAGGGGGACGAGCGCAGGATCAGCTTCCTCTACCACCTGCACCGCCGGCCGCGCGGCTTCCTGGGCGGGCAGACCAGGATCTATGACACCACCATCCGGGACGGGCACCCGCAGGTGGCCGAGTCCTTCCGGGACGTCCAGCCCGATCATGACTCGCTGGTGTTCTTCCCCTCCGACGCCTGGTACCAGGTACGGCCGGTGACCTGCCCGTCGGCGAAGCTGCTGGACAGTCGGTTCGCCTTCCATGGCTGGCTGTCCGCCTCCTAGTAGGAAGCCGGGAATCCGCTATGCCCACCGCACCGGTGTCCACCTTCCCGCTCACCTCCTCCGCCATCACCGCGTCCGCCGTCACCGCCTCCGCCGTCACCGCGTCCCCCGTCACCGCCTCCGCCGGAGCGGCCGCCCCCGGCCGGCTGACGGTCGGCATGGCGGTGCACGACGACTACGACGGCGCCTACTTCACTGCGCTGGCCCTGCGGCTCTACCACCCCGAGGTCGCCGACCGGGTGGAGATCCTGCTGCTGGACAACGACCCGCACGGTCCGGCCGCCGAGGCCCTGCGGGCCCTGGAGGGCACCGTGCCCGGCCTGCGCTATCTGCCGGTGGACCAGCCCAGGGGCACCGCGGTACGGGACATCATCTTCCGGGAGGCCCGTACCGAGTGGGTGATGTGCGTGGACTGCCATGTCCTGCTCGTCCCCGGCGCGCTGGCCCGCTTCCTGGCCTACGCCGACGCCCATCCGCACTCGTGCGACCTGCTCCAGGGGCCGGTGCTCAGCGATGACCTGTGCACCGTCCAGACCCATATGGACCCGGTCTTCAACAACCTCTATGGGGTGTGGGGCTGCGACCCGCGTGGCATGGACCCGGACGCGCCGCCCTTTGAGATCGGCATGCAGGGGCTGGGGCTGTTCGCCTGCCGCAAGGACGCCTGGCTGGGCTTCAACCCGCGGATGCGCGGGCACGGCGGCGAGGAGGGCTATATCCACAAGAAGTACCGGGCGGCCGGTGCCCGGGTGCTGTGCCTGCCCTTCCTGCGCTGGACGCACCGCTTCGCCCGGCCGCATGGCACCGGCTACCCGGTGGACGCCGCCGAGCGCTGCCGCAACTACCTGCTGGCCTGGGAGGAGGTGGGAATGGCGGTGGAGCCGGTGCTGGACTACTACCGGGAGACCTGTGGCGAGGTGGTGGAGCGCTGGCTGGCCGACTACCTGGCCGAGAAGAACCATCCGCTGAACTACTTCGACGCCCTGGTCTGCGTCAACCCCGGCGGAGACGCCTCCGGTTGGGCCGCGGCAAGCCGCCGCTTCCGCCGGCTGGGCGTCGCGGACCGGGTACGCCGCCTGGTGCCGCCCGAGTCCGGGGACCCCCGCGTGGTACGGGCCCTGGCCCACCGGATGGCCATCGCCCAGGCCCGGCAACAGGGCCTGGAGCATGTACTGGTCTTCGAGGACCAGGTGGCCTTCCGCGAGGACGCCCCGGCGGTGCTGGCCGCCAATCTCTCCGAACTGGCCGAGCAGCGCTGGACCATCTGCCATCTCGGCGAGGCCCACCAGTACCACCCGGCCCCCGGCTGCCACCACCTCCAGACGGCACGGGACCTGACGTCCACCGACGCCATCGCCTACCACGCCCGGATCTATGACCGGCTGCTGGCCGAACTGCCGTCCTCGGAGCCGGAGATCCGCTCCTGGCTGGAAATCCACACCTCCCTGGAACGGTTCTACGCGCACCGGCTGCCCGAGGGAGTCTTCAAGGTCTCCCCCACGGTGGCCGTCCAAGGCGGCCCGGCCCGGGATTTGCTTCGAACGGCGTAACGGGTAATATTCCTGCCGCGCCGCTAGCTCAGTTGGTTAGAGCGGCTGACTCTTAATCAGCAGGTCCGGGGTTCGAGTCCCTGGTGGCGCACAATGATTGCCCGCACCCCGCAACCGTTTTCATGGTTCCGAGGTGCGGGCATTCCCTTTGACCGGCTTCCGCCATCGGCTTCCGCCACCGGCTCCTACCACCGCTTCAGCGCTGATGGACTTCCAGTCCGGCCCGTACCGCGCTTTCCAACGCCCCCTCGATCCAGGCCGGTTTGGGGCTGGTGTGCTCGCCGGCGAAATGAATGCGCCCCTCCACGGTGCGGGTGGCCGGGTGGAGTTCATGCAGCTGGCCGGGGGTGAAGATGGCCGCCTCGCCCAGCGCGTAACGGGCCCTGGCCCAGGACTGGGTGGCGCCCACGCCGGTGAACTCCTCGCGGACCCGGGGCCCGAACATCCGGGCAAGGTTGTCCAGGGCGAAGGCATAGCGTTCGCCGTCGGTCAGGGAATCCCAGCGCATGGCCTCGTCGGACCAGGTGTACGAGGCCAGGACGACCCCGCCGTGTGAGCCTTCCACCACCGAGGGGAAATAGACAAAGCGATTGGGGGTGTCCGTGACGCAGCCGCCCCCGGTGAACCCCTGTGAACCGCTTTCCCAGAAGCGGTTCTTGAACTCCAGCAGCACCTTGGTGGCCGAGTCGTAGTGGAGTTCGGCGATGGCCCGGCGCTTGGGGTAGGAAAGGGCCGGCTCGAAGTCACAGAAACGCACCGCGGAGAACGGCGCGGTGACAATGGCGTAGTCGCCCTCGAAGGTCTCCCGCGGCTTTTGCGGGGCCCCGTCACAGGACTCCTCGTTCCCCGACTCGGCGGTGGTCTCGATACGCACCCCGCCGGCGGTCTGCGTGATCCGGGTCATCCGCCGGTTGAAGCGGATATCGCCCTTGAGCCGGGCCGCCAGGGCGTCGGTCAGCACCGCGGTGCCGCCCTCCAGCTCCCAGAACCTGGTGGTGGGCGTGATGATGGACCGGTCCATCAGGGTCGGGATCAGTGAGTAGTGCAGCCGTGAGGTGATGTTCTCCAGGGTGCCCGCGGCCTGGATGTCCGCCAGGCTCCACCCGGCCCGTTCCACCAGGTAGCGGTGGGTGGAGTAGTCGTCATACTCCTGGATGACCTTGGCCCAGGCGTCGATCTGCTGCTGGATGGGGCCGTCCGGGGCGACCGTCACCGGGGCCAGCGCCTTGTCCAGCGCGGCGGCCATGGTGCTGGTGACCGGGCTGCCGAAGGACCGGTTGACGGCGGCCGGCGAGGCGGCGTACGCACCGCGTGTCACCCGGCTGCCATTGACATGGATAAAGGTGCGCGCCGTTCCCTCCGGCGGGCGGAACGCGGTCGCCTGGCCATTGGTCCAGGTCTGCCCGTTGAACGACTTGTAGACGACCGGCGGCACCTGGCCGCTGGGCCGGGCGCCGGGCGCCACATCCGCGTAGTAGAACAGGCGCCGCTTCAGCTTCAGTTTGTCGGCCAGCGCCAGCACCATGGGGTGGAAGTCGGGCAGCCGCATGGCGCCCGCCTCGGCGTGCAGCGACTTATCGGCGAACACCCCCTTGAAGGTCTTGATACGGCCGCCCGCCCGGTTGCCGTTGGCCTCCAGAACGGTGACCCGGTGCCCGGCCTCCTTCAGCAGCAGCGCGGCGGCCATTCCGGCGATACCGGCGCCAACCACCAGAATGTGCTTGGGCTTTGCTGTCTTCGCGGCCTTGGGCAGTCCGTGGTCGATCAGGATCTCCAGATAGCGGAGCTTGAGGTCCTCGCCGTTCTCGCCCACCAGCAGCATTTTGCGGGCCAGGTCATGGCTGAGGTCATCCGGGGAGGCGGCGGGCCGGGGCCGGGCGATGGCCGGAGCGGCCGTCCCCCCCGGTCAGCGCCCCGGCGCCGAGCGCGGCGGCCGCCCCCATGAGTCCACGGCGCCCGATGGGGCGCGAAGAAAAAGTCACGCAGCGAAACTACGAGGGCGAGGGGGAATTGTCAGCACGATCGGAGACAACGGCAAAATCCCAACTGGCTTACCTTGCAAGGGATTTCGCCCTTACTTTTCCCGCTCGTTCATCAGTGCCGCCGGCACCGCCGCGGCCCTCGCACCCCGGTCCGAAGAAGCGATTCCGCTTGGCCCCTCCCCGAGCGTTCCGGGTGTGATCCGGCGAGCGGGAGCGTCAACCTGGAGCCCGGCCCGGCCGCTCGTCCGTGAGCTCAAACGTCGAGTTCCGGACGTCCGGACCGCCGGTCCCCGTCAGCCATTGATAGTCGGCACTTCGTTTTTCTATAGTAACGACGGCTACCCCGGGGGCAGTTCGGCACTGTTGTGAGAAGGGTTAACGATGTCACCAGGCGACGAGGCGCTGGACCAGCTGATCGCCCGCCATGGCCCACTACCGCCCGACGCCCTGCGGCAGTTGGCGGTACGGCTGGTCACCGCGCTGGCCCCGCTGCACGCCACCGGGAGCGCCCATGGCGGCTGCATACCGTCCCGGATCCTGATGACCCCGGCCGGCCCCCAACTCGCCCCTCCCACAGTCCTGGTCACCGGCATCGCCCCCGCCGACGACATCCACGCCCTGGGCACCGTTCTGCACTTCGCGGCAACCGGCCTGCCCCACACCGCCCCTCACCCGCCGGAGATCCCCGACCCGGCCCTGCGCGCCCTGGTCCTCGACTGCCTTGCCCCGCATCCCGCCGCCCGTCCCACCGCCCCACAACTGCTCCAGCGCCTGGGCCAACCGGCGGCCCCGCCCCCTCCCCCCTATCCCCCGACTCCCCCGCCGGGCAGCCGTATACGGGGGTGGCGCGGGCCCACCGCTCTGCTCGCCGGGGTGCTGGCCGCGATCCTGGGCCTCGCCCTCGGCCTTACCTACTGGAGCACCGACTCCGCTGGCTCCTCCGACGGCTCCGCACCGTCCGGCGCCACCCGCCCCGGCGGCGCCCCCAACCACCGGACGGGAGGATTCACCTGGTCACTCACCAAGGCGGATACCGGCAGCTATGTGGGCCTGTGGAGCACCCCCTCCTCCGTGGTACTGGGCACCAACTCCGGCCTGACCGCCTACAACGCCGCCACCGGACGCCAACTCTGGTCCTGGAGACCACCGGACAACGGCATCCTGTGCAATATGAGCCACAACGCCCCGACCGGTGTGGGTGCGTTCAGCTATGGAAGCTTCGTCAGCAATCCCGGCATCGAGAAGTGCGACCACCTCCAGACCATCTCCCTGGCCTCCGGAAAACCCGGCT
This sequence comes from Streptomyces orinoci, assembly GCF_003121295.1. Lineage (GTDB taxonomy): Bacteria > Actinomycetota > Actinomycetes > Streptomycetales > Streptomycetaceae > Streptomyces > Streptomyces orinoci. The sequence continues at coordinate 58,267 of NZ_PHNC01000012.1, read as the reverse complement.
GGGCCCAGCCGGTGAGCCTGGTGGGCAGCGGCTCGACCGGCTTCCCGGACCTCACCGGCGGCGCCTCGCTGTCCATCGGCGACGGCGTGGTGACGGCCGCCTTCGCCGGGCCCAAGGCCCGGGAGCACGGCAGCGGCGGCCTGCTTGTCGCCGACGCGCGGACCGGCCGGGTGCGGTGGTCGGCCGACGCCGACGGGACGGCCCTGCCCGGCGGCTGCCAACTCAGCGGCCATGCGCAGGCCGTGCTCAACAAGGTCTACGCCCTCGCCAACTGCGGCTCCCAGACCACACTCTTCTCCTTCCCGGGCGACATCGACGCACCCGCCGCCCACTCGCTGGGCTCGCTGAGCGACTGCCAGGGCCCCATCAACACCAAAACCATCTCCGGCATGATGACCGCCAACGCCACCCACCTCCTGGTGGGTTGCGGGCCACCCGACCCCGGGGGCCGGCTCTTCACCGTCTCCGCCGCCACCGGCGAACTACGCCGCCTGGACACCACCGGGGTCGCCACCGGCAGTGTCGCCTCTCTCTACGGCGGCGCCTACGCCCCGGTCAATGTGCTGATGGGCGGCGACACCCTCTACCTCCCCAAGGGCCGCGACTCCACGGACGCCGACCACAACGACGGCGTGGTGGCCATCGACCTCAACACCGGCCATCAGCGCTGGAGCAGCTCCCTGCCGGAGGCCTCCTCGGTGACCCTACTGGCGCCCACCCCCTCGGGCGCATCGGGCACATCAGGCGCATCGGGCGCATCGGGCGTGGAGGTCCTGGCGGGCAGTGCCGACCAGCGCTTCCGGTACACCATCACCGGCCCCCGCCAGGCGGTCAAGGGCCCTGCGCTCACCGCCGATCAGGCCAAGTTCTTCGCCTCGGCCGGTGCCGCCGATGGTCTCCTCGCCGTACGGGCGGGCGACTATCTCGCCGTGGGCTTCCCCGGCTCCCACCGGCCGGACCAGCCGGTCCTCGGCGTCCTTCCCCCGGCGGCGCGCCATGACTGACCCCACGCACCCCCCGGTGGCGCGCCATGACTACCCCACGCTCCCCACGCCACCGGAACCGCCGGGCTACCAACGGGCGCCGCACTACCGGCTGATGCTCGGCTGCGCGGCAGCGGCCGCCGTGCTGGCGGTGGGCGCGGCGGTGGTCAACTTCGGGCCGCAGCCGGACCCCAAGCTGCCCAGCGTTCCCGGCCTGCCGTCGGGCCTGCCCACGGGTCTCCCCGGCCTCCCCTCCGGCTTGCCGACCGGCCTGCCCACGGACTTGCCCACGGATCTCCCGACCGGCCTTCCCCCCGGCCTGCCAACCGGCTCGCCACCCCGCCTTCCAACCGGCCTTCCGGGCCTGCCCGGAGGATCGTCATGAGCCAACTCCCCCCGCAGCCCCCGGCCTCCGACCCCCGGATGCGCGGAGTGCTGCTGATCGCGGTGGTGCTCTCCGCCCTCTACGGCCTGGAGGTGGTCATCGACCTGCTGCGCCCGCACCTGCCGTACGAGGACTTCCACTCCCCGGTGGGCTGGCTCAACCCGCCCCCCAAGGGATTGCCCTATCCCTCCTTCGGCTGGTACAAGGTGTCCTTCTGGTGCTACGTGCTCAGCCTCCCGGCCGCCCTCGCCCTCTATCTCACCGGCCGCCGGGGCGGGCGTTACCTCCCCCACTGGCAGGCGGCCGCCGCGGTGGTGCTCCTCTTCCCCTATCCCATCTGGACGCTGGACACCTACAGCCACAATCTGACCTATATCCTGCTCTGCCTCCCCAGCACCGCCTACGCCCTCTGGCTGGTCCACCGGATGCAGCGCTACTCCCGCCTCCCGGTACGGCTGCTGCTGGCCACGGCGGGCTGGGGCGCGGTGATGGGCACCGGCTTCGGCGGCTCGATGAACCAGTGGTGGCTTGACTACTCCTACAACTACCTTGCGCCGGGCCCGGATCATCTGATGCCGCTCGACCTGGCCCGGGTCCGCCTACGGGTGACCGCCGGCGGCCTGCTGCACGCCGGTCTCTTCGAGGAACTGGGCAAGGGCGCCGGAGTGGCCATCGTCTTCCTGCTGCTGCGCAGGCATATCGACAACATCGTCTCCGGGATCGTCCTGGGCGCCGCCGCCGGCCTGGGCTTCAACCTCACCGAGAGCGCCCAGTACATGGCGGCACACCATGCCGCCGACGCCTCCACCCAGTACTTCCTGCGCCAGTCACTGGGGCTGCTGACCGCCCATATGGCGTTCACCGCCCTGATAGGCGCCGGCTTCGGCGTCGCCCGCCAGCTGCCCGACCGGCGCTCCCAACGCACCGCCATCGCCTGCGGTTTCGGCATCGCCATGGCCGCGCACTTCGCCAACGATGTATTCATCAGCTACTACAGCCGGGTCAAGGAGGACTGGTTCTCCCAACCCGGCCCCACCATGGACCTGCTGGTGCTCACCCCGCTCAGCTTCCTGGTCCTCCAAGGCCCGCTGGTGCTGCTCTATCTGCTGCTGCTCCGGCGCGGGTTGCGCGACCAGGCGGAAGCACTGGCGGTGGAACTGCGCGCCGAGGCCGCCACCGGCCAGGGTGCGGTGACCGCCGCCGAGGTGCCCGTACTGCTGCGCCCGGCCCGCCGCTTCTACCTCCGGCTGCACGCCCTGCGCCACCAAGGCCCGGACGCCTACCGGCGGTTGGGCCGGCTGTACGCCGCCCAGCTGCGGCTGGGCATGGCCCGCTGGCACCGCAGCCGGGACGAGTACGACCCGTACGCCCCCGATGAACAGGCCCTGCGCCAACGCGTCCTCGCCCTCAAACACCAGCCCGGTCCGGCCGTTGCGGCCGGCCGTCCCCTTCAGGTGGCGTCATGAGAATCCGCGAGGTGATCCGGCGCTCGGCCGCGGTATCCGGCCTGCTCTGCGCGCTCTGGCTGATGCTGCCGGCCTCCGCCGCCTATGCCGCGCCCTGTGGTCAGGTCAGCTACGACGACGGCGGCCCGGGCAAGTCGCCCGCCCTTCCCGGCTTTCCGGCCACCGACCCCTGCGCCAAGCAGGCGCACACCGGTACGGCCGCGGTCGCCGCCGGAGCGGCCCTCGCGGCGGCCGCCGCGGCCGCGGCGGGCATCGGCCGGGGCCGGGTGCCCGACCCGGCGGAACTGGCGGCGGGCCCGGAAGCCGCCGCACCGCCCCCGCCCGCTGCCGCCGGCATCGGCCAGGCCGCCGACGGCAATGCGCACTGCCGCACCGGCGGCGACCCGGTGGACGTGGTCTCCGGCCAGATGATCACCGACGCCACCGACACCGAACTGCCCGGCCTGCTCCCCCTGTTACTGCGCCGCGCCTACGCCTCCGGCTACCCCGGCGGACGGCTGTACGGTCCCGGCTGGTCCTCAACTCTCGACCAGCGCCTGGAGTTCGACACCCGGGGCATCCACTACTTCGGCGACGACGCCCAGACCCTGCGCTACCCCTATCCCGCTCAGCCCGGACAGTCCGTACTGCCCGCCGAGGGCGCCCGCTGGCCCCTGCACTGGGACCCCGACGGCACCATCCGCATCGAGGACCCCCATCGCGGCCTGACCCGCCACTTCACCGCCGCCACCCAGCCCGCCCTCCACCTGCTCAGCGCCCTCTCCGACCGCAATGGCCACCGCGTCACCTTCCACCGCGACGGTGATGCGCCGGTCCTCGTCGAGCACTCCGCCGGCTACCGGGTGGCCATTGACACCGCCACCACCCCGGCCGGACCCCGGACAACCGGTCTGCGGCTGCTGAACGGACCCGACGACGCCCGGGGCACCGTCCTCCGCCGCTTCGACTACGACGACCTCGGCCGGCTCACCGCCGTCACCGACCCCACCGGGGTGCCCTTCCACTACGTCTACGACCAGCACCACCGGATCACCTCCTGGACCGACCGCAACGGCTTCACCTACGGGTACCGCTACGACGACTCCGGCCGGGTCATCCATGGCATCGGCCCCCAGGGCCACCTCTCGGCCACCTTCGAATACCACCCCCTGCGCCGCTGCACCATCGTCACCGACTCCCTCGGCGGGCGCACCGAGTACCACTACGACCGCCACCACCACATCACCCGCACCGTCGATCCACTGGGCAACAGCGTCCTCACCGAATCCGACCGCTATGGCCGTCTCCTCGCCCACACCGATGAACTGGGCCACACCACCCGCTACACCCTCGACGACCACGGCAACCCCACCCGCATCGAACGCCCCGACGGCGCGTCCCTCCGCCTCCGCTACAACGAACTCCACCTCCTCACCGAGGTCACCGGGCCGGACGGCGCGTCCTGGCACTACACCTACGACCCCCAGGGCAACCTCCGCACCGAAACCGACCCCACCGGCGCTCGTACCACCCACACCTACGACGCCTTCGGCCGCCCTACCGCCATCACCGATGCCCTCGGCCACGTCCAGCACATCCACACCAACCCCGCTGGTCTCCCTCTCGCCATCACCGACCCCCTGGGCCACACCACTCACGCCCTACGCGACGCCTTCGGCCGCGTCACCGAACTTCGCGACCCCCTGGGCCACCGCACCATCCTCGAATGGACCCCGAGCGGCCAACTGGCCTGCCGTACCCACCCCGACGGGGCGGTCGAGCGCTGGCACTACGACGCCGAGGGCAACCAGACCGTCCACGAAAGCGCCGAGGGGGCATTCACCGCCACCACCTACGGCCCCTTCGGAACCCCGACCACCCGCACGGCCCCGGACGGCGCCCGCTACACCTTCGCCCATGACACCGAGCTGCGCCTCCGCCAGGTCACCAACCCCCAGGGTCTGACCTGGACTTACCACTACGACGCAGCCGGACGCCCGCACTCCGAGACCGACTTCGACGGCCGCACCCTCACCTACACCCATGACCCGGCGGGCCGGCTCACCTCCCGCACCAATGCCCTCGGCCAGACCATCACCTACCAGTACGACCAACTCGGCCGCCTGACCACCAAGGACTCCGACGGCGTCCTCACCACCTACACCCACGACACTTACGGCAACCTCCACCAGGCGGCCGGCCCCGACGCCGCTCTGACCCGCCACCACGACTCCCTGGGCCGCCTCACCTCCGAAACCATCAACGGCCGTACCATCACCCACACTTACGACCCGCTGGGCCGCCGCACCAGCCGCACCACCCCCACCGGCGCACTGAGCACCTGGGCCTATGACCCCGCGGGCCGCCCAACCTCCCTCACCACCTCCAGCCACACCTTCACCCTGGAGCACGACCCCCTGGGCCGGGAAACCGCCCGCCACTTCGGCCAGGGCCTCACCCTCACCCAGACCTGGGACCTCACCGGCCGCCTCAGCACTGGCACCCTGACCGACCCCACCCGCACCCTGCACCACCGCTCCCACACCTACCGCCGCGACGGCTACCTCACCACCCTCACCGACTCAGCCACCGGCACCCGCGCCTTCGACCTGGACCGGGCCGGCCGCCTCACCGCCGTCCATGCCGCCAACTGGACCGAGCGCTACGCCTATGACCCGGCCGGCAACCAGACCGAAGCCGACTGGCCCTCCCATCACCCCGGCTCGGAAGCGCGCGGCCCCCGCGCCTACACCGGCGCCCGGATATCCCACGCGGGCAGCGTCCGCTATGAACACGACGCCCAGGGCCGCGTCATCCTCCGCCAACGGACCCGCCCCTCCCGCAAGCCGGACACCTGGCACTACACCTGGGACGCCGAGGACCGCCTGACCTCCGTCACCACCCCCGACGGCACCCGCTGGCACTATCACTACGACCCCCTCGGCCGCCGCACAACCAAACAACGCCTCTCCGCCGACGGCGAATTGACCGAACGCACCGACTTCACCTGGGACGGCTTCACCCTCGCCGAACAAACCACCACCCCCACCACTGGCCCCGGCAACCCCGTCACCCTCACCTGGGACCATGACGGCCTGCGTCCCATCGCCCAGACCGAGCGCATCGCCCTCTCCCAACACGAGGTGGACCAGCGCTTTTTCGCCATCGTCACCGACCTGGTGGGCACCCCCACCCACCTGATCGACGAATCCGGCACCACCGCCTGGCACTCCCGCGCCACCCTCTGGGGCACCACGGCCTGGTCCACGGACAGCACGGCCTATACGCCACTGCGCTTCCCGGGCCAGTACTTCGACCCTGAAACGGGTTTCCACTACAACATCCACCGGCATTACGACCCGGAGACGGGGCGCTACGCCTCACCCGACCCCCTGGGCCTCGTCCCCGATCCCAGCCCCTTCGCCTATGTCCACAACCCTCATACCTGGATGGACCCGCTGGGGCTCGCGTCCTGCGCCAAACAGGGCTGGGAACAAAAGGCGGACTTCTCCAGTACCAGGACGATGTCCAAGAAGTACGATGCGCACGCACACGACTTCCTGAACAGTCCGGGCAACAGAAACAACGCCGCCCTCAAAGCATTCGAGGAGTCGATGCGCAAGCATATGACGGCTCGTGACACCAAGATCTACCGGTACAACTACCACGGTCAGGGACAAGCAGTGGGCTTTATCGACCCGCAGACCCTCAGAATGGTCATGCTGCACTCGGACGGCAGATTCTGGTCGGGGTGGATCCTCAGCGACAAGCAGTTCTCCGGCATCGTGGACAAGGGATTCCTGGCATGACAGACCCGAAATGGGAAGCGCGTACCGGCGCACAACTCTCCGCCAGGCTTCTCAATGGCTGCTCGTTCAGACCTGAATGGCTGGCCGAAGGAGAGAAAGAGGCCGCACCGCTTGGCTGCGGTACCGCCATGGATGCTCAACTGGCCAGGCGGCTGAGCACGGGCGCACGCCGCACCGGACACGACCACGTCATCGCCGCACGACTGGCGGGCGATCACGGCTCGGAACCGGTGCTCAAGGTCGCTTCCAACCAAGAACTCCTGCTGACCCAACTCACCTTGCCCGGCGAGAACTTGTTGGTGGCCCTCCCCGACCTCTCCGGCGCACTACTGGTAACCGGCCACAGCTACGCCGTTATCGGCGGCGTCGGAGAGTTTCTCCAGTACAGCCTCCCGGAAGGGGTGGAGCGGGCACGCGCCAACTTCCAGCGGTACGCCAAGCGCATCGGCTCCAAGCGGCCCGAAGTGGCCGAGGCCACAAAGCTGTTCCCGCTCCGACAGCGGGCCTGGGCAAAGAAGAGCGATGTGCTCCCCGGCTCAGCCACGGCGGAACAGCTGGCACTCATGGAGGCCTTTGCCTACGGGGATTTCAACGGATCCGAGTTCGCTACCGCTTGGCTGTCCGCCCGGCACCGCTCCCTCGCCACGAAGGAGCGGCTGCGTGAACCCCTGGGCGACATCCTGGCCGATGTCTTCTACGCCCTGGAAAACTATTCGATCGACCCGTCCCTCCAAGAACCCGGCGACCTCACCAACGAGCAACTGAAGTCAGTTGTGCGCAATGCTCTGGCCCAGCTCGATTCCCTGGAACATGGATAAGCCGATCGCATCAAGAAAGCGTCAGAACCGGCCAGGCTCAGCCCTCCCCCCTACGGGAACAAGCGAACCCTGGCTAAGTTGGAATGACCAAGTCCCCCACCCGGCAAGGAGATTTCACGTGCTCAAGAGATTAGCCGCCCTCACCCTGACCCTTGCCCTCACCGGCACCCTGGGCGCAACCACCGCCCAAGCCCAACCCCACTCCCCCCGCCCCGCCGAAGGCAAGCGCGTCTACAACGGCCTGCAAATAGCCTTCAGCCCCGACACGACCAACCTCTTCTGCACTCTCGGTGCCGTCGGCACCGACGACCACCAGCGCCATATAGCCATATCCGCCGGCCACTGCCTCTCCGACCCGCAAAAGAAGTACGCCGACCGCGAGATCCCGGACAACGTGGCCCCCGTCTACGACCGCAACGACACCGGCTTCGGCCCCATCGGCTATGTCCGCTACTTCAAGGACCCCGAGGGCTCGCAAACCGGCCATGTCACCAAGGACTACATGGTCATTGAGCTGGTCCCCCAGGTGACCCTCTCCTCCCAGGGCCCCTACCTCAAGCAGACCGGCGAAGTGAAGTCCCCCCAGGGCCCGGTGAGCCCCAACGCGCTCAACCCCGCTCTCGACAATGAACGACTCCTCACCATCGGCAACAACGAGATCATCACCTCCGGCCAGACCGGCGTCTGGTACGGCACCGTCCTGAGCAACGACAACGGCATCTACCGCGCCCCGGCCCCCAACAAGGCCGGCGACTCCGGCGGCCCCGTCATCTGGCACGTCCCCGGCACCGACCTGCCCTCCACCGCCAACAACTTCCAGGCCACCGGCCCCTGGGCCGGAATCACCAAGGCCATCACCCTCCAGTGGCCCCCCTTTAACTACACCAGCTCCGCCAACATCCTCGCCGACCTGCGGGCCCGCGAGGCGAAGGACCCAGGGCACAACATCTTCGGGGCGGGGTTCCAGGTGACGAGCAACCCCTGATGCGGACCAGGCGCCCCTGGCGCAACGAAGTCGGCCTCGTAGCTCACCTGAGCTCTTTCAGCGTTGTCGCTCAGGGTGAGGGCGGCCGCTGCGATGGACGACATCAGATCCGGGCTGCAACGGGCTTTGCGAAAGCCCCGCCAGGATCTCAGACGAGCCATGCCCCGCTCCACCGGGCTAAGGTCATGCCGACGCAGGTACACCAGCCGACCAGAGCACGTTGGTGCAGCGGAAGTTTGCAGCGGCGGTCACCTTCGCGGGTGACGATGAGCATCGTGACCCACTCGACCAGCGCGCGGGGCAAGTCGAGTGCGGCAGAATAGGGAACCAACGAGGCTCCCCCTGCGGTGGGTTGAGACTTCGAACACCTCCCTCAACGGCACGTGAGCCTCGTGTGCGTTGTGAGCGCCACCATCCTCACCCGATCAATCGCCACACTGAAAAAGCTCACTGACGAGTCTCGAACGAGCTGCGTTGTGTCTGCGATGGAGTCGCGCTGCCCATGAGGTGATCAGAACAACAGGAGCCCCGATACGGGAGATTGTTACGCCGGGATCTGTGGCCCGAGGGTGAGATTTCCCTCGGGCCACCCGACCGACTTCGTTCATACCGCCGGGTCAAGCCATCGCGCCACGGCCCGGGTCGTCGTCGCCAGCCTTCATGCGGATCACCAGCGTCGTGAAGCTGCCCAGGAAGCCGCCGTTGCCGATGACTATCATCCAGGTCAGCTCTGGCCCAGCAGCACCATGACGAGCAGCAACGGACCGTCGAGCACGGCGAGCCAGGCGAAGCGGGAAGTGTTCAAGAATGATGCGATGGCAGGCACGGCCTTCCACTCGGATCAGGGGACGTAGAGAACTCCATGATCTTGAAAAACCGTGCCCGACTCGTTCTCCGAGCCACCTAAGGTTGGGACGATACCGCGATTTCCGCCAATTCGCCTGCCTCTGATATTGCGACTACTACGTCTCCGCAATATACGTATCGGGCGGGACTTTGGCCGGAGAACACGATCCCGATCTGATGTCGTGTCCGCACAAAAGCCAGCTCCGTGAAGAGTGATGCCACGAAGTGTTCAGATGAGGAGCCATCGAGACGGTCTTGTTCTTCCCAGTAGCGAAGATCGATCTTCGGTGCTCGATTCTGAGCTTCGGCCGCGATGGGAAGCCGCCGCTGCGCATCAGATAGTGGAGGCTCCTCCAGGACGATCACCTGTGTGAGCATACCTGTGCAGGGATCGACCTTCATCTCCACTTCACCTCCGCTACTTCCGGTAATCCGGAGGTAGAGTGGCCTTCCGTCAGGGCGGGGAGTCCAGGTGACCTTCATGGGGATCCAGGGGTCGCTCTCGATGACTACACCTTCACATGCGGTCGAACCACATACTGAGATCATGAGCTCCCCTATCATTGCCTGGGCAAGGCGTGGATGAGTGCGGGGAGTTGTCCGGGGCTCCGTGGTGCACCAAATTTCAGCTCCCAGCCGTCGACGACCACCATCTTATCAAAAGGCAGCCCACCCCTCCCTGCCTTCTCGACGGCCGTTTGCAGGTTGGTGAGTTGGACCTGAGTGGCCATGTCGAGCTCAAATTGGCCTGCGCCCCGCTTGGCCATTCCGGAGAGGTACTCCGCGATGTGTTCTGATGCGTTGCCATGCACCCAGACCTGGGTATCACCAGCGGTGAGTTCGAACGATCGCGGAAGTTTGGTACCGGGGTAGGTAGGCTGCGTGGCCTTGATTCCGTCCCAGACTGTCCCGGTCGCATTTTTGCCGATCCGTGTTGCCCTGACTATATCCTCGACGCCCTCAACAGCCTCCACCCCGCCCCCGGCCTCGGCACCAAAGGGGGGAATGACCATGGCGACGGCTGCTCCGGCGCCGATGCACTGCCCCCAGGTCGGGTTCTTTATGCATCCCTTGAGGTCGTCGAGGCCGGAGTACTTCCAGAAGATGCGGTTGATGGTGGGGTCGATGGCCGGCATCTCGATGTTGTAGCGGTCCGGAGCAAACTGACACGGAGTCAGTTCCCGGTTCATCGGGATGATGCAGGTCTTCTTCTGCTGTTGTTCACGCTGCTTCTTGCGGAGCTCGGCAGCTTTCTTGCGTTCGGCGTCAAGCTCGGCTTGCCGCTTTGTGATCACGTCCTTCCAGGCTGCGGCGGCAAGCTGGTTGGCTTCCTTTTCGCTCTTGCCCGCCTTCAGGGCAGAGCGGTGGGCATCGTCAGCGTATATACGGGCTTCGTCTGCCGAGTCCCGGGCGTACTGCGCCGAGAAGTCCGAGTCCGCAGCAGATTCTTCGGCGTCGGCGGCGTCGTGATCTGCCGCGTCTGCCGCGCTGCGTGCTGTGCTGGCGGAGTTGGCTGCCTTGGCGGCGGATTTCTCCGCCTGCGTAGCGGACTTGTCGGCTTCCGCGGCGTACTGCTTCGCCTGGGCTGCCGACTTCTGCGCTTCCGAGGCGGCCTTTTGGGCTTCGGTGCTGGCGTTGGCGGCGTCGGCTGCGGCCTTGGCGGCGATCCAGCGGTTTTCCTGGGCCTTGGCGGCGATGATGGCGCCTTGGTCGAGGAGGTTCTGGAGCTGGGCGATGTGGGTGGCGGCGAGCTGGTCCTTGCGTTCGGCCATGTACTGGCCGACCTGGATGAAGGTGTGGAGCTCGTCCGCGGGGCCGGCGAGGGCGATCTTGCCGGCGGCCTGCATCTCCGGGCCACCGCTGGAGATGAGCTGGGAGGCGTTGACCTCTTCGTCCTCGTGCCGTGCCGCGTACTGGCCGGCGTTGATGAACGCGCCCATGGTCTTGGGGTCGTTGGTGGCCAGGGCCTTCTTGCCGGCTTCCTTCACCCCCGGTCCGCCGGCGGAGATGAGCTGGGAGGTGCGGATGCTGTAGTCGTCGATTCCGGCTGTGTACTGGCCGGTGGTGTAGAAGTCGCGGATCTGCTGGTCACTGCCGCCCAGCGCCTTCTGTGCCGCTGTGCGAACCGACGGGAAAGGGCTCTGACCGGCCAAGTCGGCGACGTCCTGGCGGATTTCGTCCTGCTGGGCCTTCTGCCAGCCATTGCGCAGGAAGTCCAGGACGTCGGCGTCGGTACCGGACAGGGCGTTGGCAGCGGCCTCCTGGAGGAAGGGGCCGCGGGTCTTCATCGCCTTGAGAGCCAGTTCACGGCCCTTGGCAGCGGTGGCCTTGGGGTCGGCGTCCGGCTTGGATGCCTCTGCAGCGAGGGTGGTGGCGATGTCGTCCAGGCCCCGGGCGTCATACGCCGCCTGGGCCGAGGCGGCGGTGATCCGTTCCGCCTGCGCCTCGCGGGATCTTGCGACGTCGATGGCGGCGGAGGTACGGGTGGCGAGGTCCTGCGCCTCGGCCTTCCGGGCAATTTTGAAGACCTTGTTGGCGGTGGCTACTGCTGAACTGGCCGCTTCGGCAGCAGATTTGGCGGATGCGGCATTCTTGGCTGCATCGGCGGCTGCCTTCTTGGCCTCGCCGGCGTGCTTGACGGCATCCTCAGCCGCGTCGGCGGCCTTGTCCGCGTGGTCAGCTGCCCGGTTGGCCGCATCCCGCGCCTCGTAGGCGGCTGCAGCCGACTCATTGGCCAGTTCCTCGGCCGAATCGGCGGCGGCGTCGGCCTCCTTCGCATGACGCCGGGTCTCCTCGGCGGCCGCATGTGCCTCGCCGTTGTAGTCCCCGGCCTGCCGCGCATCCTGGTCCGCGGCATCGGCCTGGTCGGCAGCATCGTTGGCATCGGCAGCAGCACCATGGGATGCCTTGGCTGCCGCTGCCGCCGCCTTGGAGGCGTTACCGGCCTGCAAGGCGGCCGAAGCCGACAGCCTGGCGAGCCCCGCAGCCTGACGGGCACTCTTCGCGGAGTTCTTCGCCTCCTCGGCCTTGCCGGCGTCATGCTCCGCGGCTATCGAGTCGTTGTACGCCTTCGCCGCTGCCTCCGCGGCGGCGTTCGCCGCGCTCGCCGTCTGGGCGGCGGCCATGGCAGCCACCCGCGCTGACTCCTGGGCCTCGCTGGCCGCCTCAATGGCCGTCTGCGCCGCATTGGCGGCGGCCAGAGCCGAACTGGCCGCCTGCTTCGCCTTGACCGCGGCGGTCTTGGCATCATCGCGGGCCGCCGCGGTCTGCTCGGCCGCGCGCTTGGCGTCCTGCTTGGCCGCCGCCGCAGCCTCCACCGCCCGCTGCCGGGCAGCCTCGGCGGCCTTGGTGGCCTTCTCCGCCTGCGCACCGAACTGCTGCGCCTGCTCGGTGAGCTGGGCGATGGTGGCGTGTTCCTTGTCGCGGTTGCGTGCCACGAACTGGCCGATGGTGAGGAACTCGACGATGTCCTCGGGCGTGCCCTTGAGGGCGGCCTTGCCGGCCTCCTTCACATTGGTGCCGCCCGCCATGATGATCTGGGAGACCCTGACCTCGTTGTCCTCCCTCCGGGCCGCGTACTGGCCGCTGTTGAGGAAGTCCTCCAAAGCCTTGGGGTCCGTGCTGGCCAGAGCCGTTTTACCGGCCTTCTGGACTCCAGGACCACCAGAAGAGATGATCTGCGAGACCTTGACCTGCTCGTCCTCCCGCAGCGGCGCCTGCCAGCCGTTGCGCAGGAAGGACTGCACGGCGTCAGGGGTGTTGGTGGCCAAGGCCTTCATCGCGGCCTTGCGCACCCCCGGCCCGCCCACACTGATGATGCGGCTGACATCAATGCAATCGTCGTCGAACTGAACGCCGTCCTTCTTGGCGAAGAACTTCTTGACGTCCTCGTCCGCGCCCAGCAGGGCCTGCTCGGCCGCCGCCTTGATACCCGCACCGCCATGCATCCACAGCGCGACGATCTGCGCGCGATCCGACAGCGGGGGCAGGTCATCGTCCGGGTCATCGTCCGCAGCGGCGGGATGGACACCGAGGAGCCCCGGCAGGAGAAGGGCTGAAAGCAGCGCTCCTCCGACACCGCGCAGACCAAGCGTTGGCCCGCAATCTCTCTGTCGGCGTTTGGCCCGGTGTAGCGCTCCACAGCCGGAGCGCGGTAGCCATTTCATGCAGCAAGTTCTTTCTTGGTCCGGAGCCGACTGTGCAGCAGTCGGCGCGCCAGTTGGTGAGGCCGGAGGAGTGTGCCATCGGCGTGGAAATCGTCACGATGCATACAGGCATGCATCGTCAAGTTTTGAACAGCCCCCCGACATGTTGAGCACACAACTACCCATTGGTTTTAATGCAGATGGGTGCGTACTTACGCGTAGCTTACATGTGCTTTACTGACTGCGTTCAAGGGCCATCTTGATCCAACCCACCTACTGGAAGGCGAACATGGCCATCTTCCATGCTCGGAAATCCACTACTGTTGGTATTTTCGCGGCCATTGCCGTTTGTGTCGGATTTGCGACGGTGGCCGTGGCTCAGCCAGCGCCGCAACCCAGGCCGGCTCCTGCACCGGCCTCCGGCTCCGCTGACATGCCGTACGCCGTTGAAACGTTCGCGTACCCCAACGCCGCGCAGATCCTCAAGGACCAGGGCATCACCCTGTACTCGGGTGACGGGCACATCATGCTCACCAACTGCTCCATGGCTCACGACATCACGGTCAAGGCGCGCGACACCAGCAAGGATTTCTGCTTCGCCGTCACCGGCAAGAAGGGCTTTCTCTCCCTCAACCTGCCGGGCGCCTACGGCATGTGGACCCAGGACTATGCCGTCACCGCGACGATCACCTCCCACGGCAAGGACACTGTCGTCAACGCCCCCAAGAACAACTGGACAGGCTTCGGTGAGGGCGACGAGCACGACAAGTCCGCCTCCGTCCTCGTCACACTTCGCGCCAACAGCTGACGCCCGGCCGAAGGCCGGCACGCACCACTCCAGCTCGTGTGCAGCGCATTGACGCACCACACCCTCATCTCACAAGGAAGAACCACACCATGCCTGGCATACGTCCGCGCGCAGCGTGGATGGCAGGAGTCCTCTCGGCCGTCACCGCAGCCGGACTGCTCACCGGGGGACCAGCCAACGCCGTGGTCGGCACGCCCTTGAACGACTCCTACGCCTTCACCGCCCAGCTCGCCCTCGACGGCAAGCGGTCCTGCTCAGGTGCACTCGTCGGGCAGCAGTGGCTCGTGACCGCGGCGAGCTGCTTCGTCGACAATCCCGCACAGGGCATCCAGATCCCGGCCGGCAAGCCCGCGCTCACCACCACCGCCACCATTGGCCGTGTTGACGCCGACCACCAGACCGGCACCACCGGCGAGGTCAAGGACGGCACTGTCGCGCTGTCCGCCAAGTCGGACAACGGAGTCGTTCATGCCTGGCTGAACAACGGCGGCACCGGCCACGGTGGCTGGACCGACTACGGCACATTCGCCACAGGAGTCGGCGAACCGGGGAGCAGGATGCGGATCTGACTCCGCCCTGGCAGGCACTTACTGGCAGCCTGACGCTCTGATTTGATCCACAGAAATCGCACCGCCCTGACCAGTCGGCGCGACTTGTCTTTCCTCTCGCCTGCTGCGAGTCAGGAAAATGAAATATGGGGGGACCCAGTATGCACGTCATCAGACGGAGAGCAATCAATCGCACCCGGAAAGGGGAAAGACAGACTTTAGCCAGGCTCTATGTCCTGGACGGGCTGCGGCTCGTCGCGGCTGTGATGGTGGTCTCTTTCCATCTCATGGCCTACAACGGGACCGGCTGGACCACTTCGGTGGAGCACCACTTCCCGAGCACTCATCTCTTCGCCTACTACGGCTGGCTCGGCGTTCAACTCTTCTTTCTCATCAGCGGCTTTGTCATATGCATGAGCTGCTGGGGAAAGAGCGTCAGCGACTTCGCCTTGTCACGGGTGACGCGGCTGTATCCCGCGTATTGGTTCGCAGTTCTTGCGGCTGCCTTACTGCTGTGGCTGTTCCCCGGTGTGCGGGACGTGCCCAAACTCAGCGATCTGGCCGTCAACTTGACCATGCTCCAGGATCCGGTAGGGGTTGACCGGGTGGACAGCGTCTACTGGTCCTTGTGGGCGGAAGTACGCTTCTACCTTCTCTTCATCATCGTGGCCAGGAAGGGACTGACCTATAAGCGACTGGTGATCTTCTGCCTTGGTTGGGCCGTCGCCGGGCTCTTTGCCGCCAAGTTGGGCAACGGCCTGCTCAGGACCGTCATCATGCCGGAGAACTGCTGGTACTTCATCGCCGGCATTGCGCTCTACCTCATCTACCGGTTTAAGTCGAACGCATTGTTGTGGGCCATCGTCGGTGGTTGTTTCCTGATCGGACAGCATTTCCTGATCACTGCCCACAGGTCGAATCAGTACTACTCGGGACTCAAGGCGCCCCTGTGGCCCGCCCTGGTGCTGCTTGCGCTCATCTTCGCAGTCATGGGAGCAGTCGCTGCCGGATTCACCAACAACATCAGCTGGCGTTGGCTTCCCACCGCAGGTGCTCTGACCTACCCGCTCTACCTTCTCCATGAGGACATCGGCTGGATCTTCATCCGGCATATGGAACACCGGCTCCATCCCTATGTGATCCTGGCCATTCTGCTCATCGCGCTCTCGATTACTTCGTGGCTCGTACACCGCTGGATCGAGCGACCGCTGGGCCGATGGATGCGCCACAAGCTGAAGGCCAGTCTGGAAGAGATCCGGATCTTCAACCATCCGCACAGCTACAACATCGTCGGCCGGCTCTCCGACCTGGAAACGATCCAGCCGCACAACGACCCCACTCCGCGCAAGTGACCTCCCCGGGTTCTCGGACGCCACATCTTCAAACTCAACCCCGACAAGGACGACTTCATATGTCTTCGCGACGTACACGCGCGGCCCTGGCCGCGGGGCTGCTCACTGCCTCCGCTGCGGCGGCCATGATGTCCACCGGCACGGCACACGCTGTGGTGGGTTCCACCGCGAAGGACGGCTCGTACCCCTTCGCTGCCAAGCTCGACATCGATACCGGGAACGGTGGCCTGCGTGGCTGCTCGGCTGCCCTGGTAGGTCCGCAGTGGCTGGTGACCGCCGCCAGCTGCTTCGCCGAAAATCCGGTGCAGAGCACCAAGGTCCCGGCCGGTGCCCCGAAGTTCAGGACTACGGCGACCATTGGGCGTGCCGACCTGACCAGGGACACCGGCACGGTTGTAGATGTCGTGGAACTCGTGCCTCGCGATGACCGCGACCTCGTCCTGGCAAAGCTGGCCAAGCCCGTAACGGGCATTGCGCCCGTCAAGCTCGGAGTCAATGCCCCGCTCATCGGCGAGGACATCTGGGTCGCCGGATTCGGCCGTACCAAGGACGAATGGGTTCCGAACAACTTGCACTATGCGAAGTTCAGCGTCGGCACAGTTCAGGACGGCACGATCGAGCTGGCCGGCAAGTCGGACGATGCCGTCGTCTGCCAGGGCGACACCGGCGGGCCGGCCTTCCGTGACATCGGCGGGAGCTATGAGCTCGTTGCAGTCAACAGCCGCTCCTGGCAAGGGGGCTGTCTCGGCAACGAGAGCGAGAGCCGAAAGGGCGCCGTTGATACCCGAGTCGATGACATTGCGGACTGGGTATCCAAGCGCGTGGCACCCGTGGCCCCCAAGGTCCCCCTCGGTGACTATCGCGTCGACATCAACGGTGACGGCAAGGCCGACTACGTTACCGTCGATGACAACGGTTCTGTGCACGCCTACATCAACAAGGGTGGCGACGGGCATGGCGGCTGGACCGATTACGGGGTGATCGCCACTGGCGCTCCCGGTGGTACCCCGGACCGGGTGCGTTTTGCCGACATCAACGGCGACGGCAAGGCCGACTACCTGGTCGTGGGCGACAACGGCTCCGTACACGCCTGGATCAACAACGGCGGTGACGGCCACGGCGGTTGGAAGGACGCCGGTGTCATCGCCACCGGAATCACCGGCGTCACTCCCGACCAAGTCCGCTTTGCCGACATCAACGGCGACGGCAAGGCCGACTACCTGATCGTCGGGAAGGACGGCTCGATCCACGCCTACATCAACAAGGGTGGTGACGGGCATGGCGGCTGGACCGATTACGGGGTGATCGCCACTGGCGCTCCCGGTGGTACCCCGGACCGGGTGCGCTTTGCCGACATCAACGGCGACGGCAAGGCCGACTACCTGGTCGTGGGCGACAACGGCTCCGTACACGCCTGGATCAACAACGGCGGTGACGGCCACGGCGGTTGGAAGGACGCCGGTCTGATCGCCACCGGGACCGCCGGCGTCACTCCGGACCAGGTCCGCTTTGCCGACATCAACGGCGACGGCAAGGCCGACTACCTGCTTGTCGATGACAAGGGTGCTGTGCGTGCCTTCCTGAACAAGGGCGGTGACGGCCACGGCGGTTGGGCCGATTACGGCAAGATCGCCACCGGGGCGGCAGCCGGGTACAAGGTCCATATGTAACGCAGCTGGTGACATAAATGTGGCCGGGGTCATTGCCCCGGCCACATCGCATTTACGCCAAATCCCTTTACATATGCACCCTGTCGCCCGGTCCCGCGAGGCCGTTGGCTATCTGGCCGCGGTTGGTCCATCCGCCGTGGCCGTCACCCCCGTTGTTGAGCCAGGCGTAGATGGGGCCGTTGTCCTCCACCACCAGGTAGTCGGCCTTGCCGTCGCCGTCGATGTCGGCGAAGCGGACACAGCTGCCGGGGGCACCGGTGCCGGTGGCGATCTGACCGCGGTCGGCCCAGCCGCCGTGGCCATCACCGCCCTTGTTCAGCCAGGCGTGGACTGCACCGTTGTCGTCAACGATGAGGTAGTCGGCCTTGCCGTCACCGTCGATATCGGCGAAACGGACCTTGTTCCCCTGAGCACCCGTGCCGGTGGCTATCTGGCCGTAATCGGTCCAGGTGCTGGTGCCATTGTTCAGCCAGGCGTGGACGGCGCCGCTGTCGTCGAGGACGAGATAGTCGGCCTTGCCGTCGCCGTTGATGTCCGCGAAGCGCACCTTACTGGCAGGTGCCTTTGCCCCGGTGGCGATGCGACCGTAGTTGGTCCATCCGCCGTGTCCGTCTCCGCCGTTGTTGAGCCAGACCTGAATGCCGCCATCGTCATCCAGGACGAGATAGTCGGCCTTGCCGTCGCCGTTGATGTCGGCAAAGCGCACCTTGTCGGCAGGGGCGCCGGTGCCGGTGGCGATCCAACCGTAATTCGGCCAACCGCCGTGGCTGTCACCGCCGTTATTGAGCCAGGCGTGGACGGCGCCCTTCTTGTCCACCGAGAGGAAATCCGCCTTGCCGTCGCCGTTGATGTCGACGTTGTAGTCACCCACGGGCGTCCGATAGGGCGGTGCGGGCTTCACATCGACGTTCGGGTGGATCCAGCCGTCGGTAGCCGCCTGGGACACACCACGGAAGAAGGCGCGAGCCATCTTGACGTAACCGCTGTCACTGGGGTGGAGCCGGTCGGCGAGGTCTGCCGTGGTGACGTCGCCCATGTCAACGTACCCGACGGCACGTCCCTTGTTCCGGCGCTCGGCGACGATTTGCGGCACCGCGAGGTTGAACTTCTCGACCCGCTTTTCCACTTGCGGGTCTTTGGACGGGACCACGGAGGAGACAAGCACCGTGACACCGGGGGCGGCGGTGGTGATCTGGTCAATCAGCCCGCCGAGCCGTTCGGGGGCCGCATCCGGGGCGTAGTTCTGGTCCATGTCATTGGTACCGATGTGGAGGAGCACCACATTGGGGTGGGCGGACGCCAGCCATCTCTCGACATTGTCGGAGAGCTCGTCGATCCGCCAGCCGGGGTGCCCTTCGTGGTCGAGGCCCGGGGACCCCGCCGGCCGCCCCGTACCCACGAAGTGCAGGTCGTCGGTGTGCGAGGCAAGTTGGTCACGAAGTTCGGTGCGGTAGCCGGCTCCGGTGGAGCTGCCGACGCCTCGGGTGATGGAGTCACCCATGGGCATCACCGCCAGCCGCGGCACCTTCCAGTTCGGGTTGTCGGTTACGGAACTCGCCGCGCTTGCGGTGCTGGCACCAGTGGCGGCGGAGATTGTGGTCATCAAGCCCGTCAGCAGGGCTGTCGTCACCGCAGGGGCGAACAGACGCAGGACGGGACCACGGCGATACATAGGTAGAGGCATGCCGGATAAATCTGCCTTGAATAGTGGGAACAATGGAGAAACCGCTCTGAGATGACTAGGGCCTTTCGTTTGGATCATCGTGCTGACCAAAGGAAGATGCCCGCGATGTGAAGTCCGGCCATGTAGATGGTGGCGGTCTTCTCGTAGCGGGTCGCGATCCCTCGCCACTGCTTCAGGCGGTTGATGCACCGTTCGACGGTGTTGCGCAGCCTGTAGGTCTCGCGGTCGAAGGCCGGTGGCCTGCCGCCCCGGCTGCCGCGTCGAAGCCGGTGGCCCCGCTGGTCCGCCGGGACCGGGATGACCGCTCGGATGCCGCGCTTGCGCAGGTGGTCGCGGATCGCGCGGGACGAGTAGGCCCTGTCCGCCAGGACCATGTCCGGCCTGGTGCGCGGACGACCACGTCGTCGGGGAACGCGCAGGCGGGCCATGACGGCGGTGAAGGCAGGTGCATCACCAGCCTGGCCGGCGGTGAGGACGAAGGCGAGGGGCCGGCAGCGGGCATCGGCCGCGAGGTGGATCTTGGTGGTCAGTCCGCCCCGGGACCGACCGATGGCGTGGTCGGCCGGTTCGCCGGCCGGGGCCCCTTTTTGCGGGCTCCGGCCGCGTGCTGGTGAGCACGCACGATCGTGGAGTCCACCGACACGGCCCAGGCCAGGTCCTCATCGGCATCGGCCTGGGCCATCAGCGTGGTGAAAACCCGCTGCCAGGTGCCGTCGAGGGCCCACATCCGCAGCCGGTTGTAGACACCTCTCCAGTTGCCGTACTTCTCCGGCAGGTGGACCCACTGCGTCCCGGTCTGGAACTTGAAGGAGATCGCGTCGATCATTTCCCGGTGATCCCGCCAGCGACCACCACGCTGCGGTGTCCGGTCCGGGAGCAACGGCTCAATCCGCGCCCACTGCGCATCTGTTAACGGCACACCCGGACCAACGACCGACTGATCCAAACGAAACTGCCTAGCGCTTGCCGCCCCCGGATGGCGTGCACTTCCTACTCATCCTCGCCTCGTCGGCCTTGCGCACAGGGGATCCGCCCGACAAAGGGCCAGAGCAATGAGAGGACCTGAGCCCACGAGAGCTACTCGGGTCAGCTTCATGGTTGGATCCATCAACTAAATATTCAACCAGGGCAAATATACACTCAGTTGAGATGCATGTGACCTCAGGGGGAGCATCGCGAGCAGGCCGCTCCTTTCCGTCGCGAGACCGTCGGCAGATGTCTGCGCCCAGCTTTTGCTCACGTCCCGGGTGATGTGACTGCATCAGTCGGCTCGACGGCCGTCACGGGAATCCAGTATTGCCACCTGCAGCCATTTGCCTGTGACTGTCGTCACACTCCCTTGATGTCACACCCCACGGCGCCGCCCCCGTCGTCCAGGTGTGAGGTCCAAGCGACCACACGGCAGCTGACATAGGGAAGGGAGCTGGTTATGAAGGTCATGCTCGTGTGTGCCTCGGTGTCCCACGGCAACACCAAGAGGGTCGCCGACGTTATGGGCCAGGTGCTGGAGGCCCGGGTGGTCGCTCCCGAAGAGGTCGATTTGGCGGAGCTTGCCGGGTGCGACCTGGTGGGGTTCGGGTCGGGGATCTTCACCGGGAAGTTCCATCCTCGGCTGCGGCAGTTCGTCGGGGCGCTGCCGGAGCGGGAATGGGGCAGGGCGTTTGTCTTCGCCACCAGCGGGCTGCCGGAGCTGCCGGTCCGGCCCTTCACCCGTCCCCTGGTGCGGCTTCTTGAGCAGAAGGGCTTCCAGGTGGACGACGCCTTCTCCTGCCGGGGCTGGGACACCTGGCTGCCGTTCAAGCTGGTCGGCGGGATCAGGAAGGACCGGCCCAACGGTGCCGATCTGGTGGCGGCCCGCGCGTTTGCGGAAGGGCTGCGGGCCCGGATCGGTGCGGTTTCCTGACCGGAACGGACGGGCTCGGCCGGCCGCGGCAAGGGAGGAGCACCGCCGCCAAGTCATAGGCCCGGCCCAGGTATCACTGCCATCCGCCCACCCCTGAGCCAACGAGGTAGGGTCACCCGGCACAAGTTCCAAAGATCAACGGGGGCAGGTAGCCGTGGGTGATAACGGCAGCAGTGAGGCGAATCTGCGCATATTCGAGGCCGATCTGAAGGCGTCCGCGCCGACCTTTCATGAGCAGAGCACCGCGCTTCACAATGCGGCCGCAACGCTCAAGAAGGCGCTGGACGACCTGGGTTCGCCCTGGGGTCATGACGATCCGGGGAAGAAGTTCCACGACAGCTATGGGCCCGCCAAGACCTCGATCGACAAAGCGGTCGGCATTCTTGTGCAGGGCCTGGAGAGCATCTCCGAGGCCATGGTCACCATGGGCGAGGGGCACGCCGGCAATGACCACGCCATCGCGGGCGTGTTCAAGAAGGCGACCAAGCCGGCCTCGGACCAGCGGAAGTAGGGGGCCGCGGTGTTCGGTCTCCCCAGCATCAGGGACTGCTGTCACTGGCTCGCCAAGCATATGGGCATGTGGTGGCCCGAGGGCGATCCCCACAAGTGCCGTAAGGCGGCGGACGCTTGGCGTACCTTCGCCGGGGCCGTGGACGATGTGATCAAACCGGTGGACGGCAAGTCGGCCGCGCTGATCCACCACAACAAGGGCGAGGGAATCGACGCCTACGCCAAGTTCTGGCGGCAGTATCACGGCGGGCAGGGCAAGGGCTGGCTGGACGATGTGGCCGAGGCGGCGCGGCACATGGCCAAGGCGCTCGACAAATACGCCGATGCCATCGACCACGCCATCCATCAGATCGAGAAGCGGATCGCGATCGACATCGCCGTGCTGGGCGCCGCGATCGCGCTGGCCATCGCGACCGGCGGCGCCCTGTCCGGGGCCGCCGCGGGTGTGGCCGCCGAGGTGATCTCGCTGGCCGGCGGGATGGGCCTGGTGGTGTCGGAGGCAGCGGCCGAGGTGCTCGGTACGGCCATTGCCTCGGCCGTCTTCGGCGGGGTGGAGTCGGTGGCCGTGGATGCCGCGGTCGCCCAGCCCCTGCAGATCGCCGCGGGGCTGCAGGACCACTTCAGCCTGGATGAGCTCAGCTCCTCGGCGAAGGACGGCATGATCAGCGGCGGGCTGCTCGGCGGTGCGGGGGCCGGGGCGAAGGCCGTTGTGGAGGCGGGGGGTCTGAGGGCCCTGGCGCTCGATGGGCTGATGCCCTCATTGTCCCGGCTGCCGGGTGGTCTGGGTGATCTGGGCGATCTGGGGTCATTGGGCAAGGCCGGCAAGACGAATCTGCTGGAGGTGGAGAAGCCTCCCATGCAGGCCGTCCGGCCCCAGGGGGAGGATGTACCGGCCTCGGCGCGGGACACCGAGTCGCTCACCTGCGACCGGGACCCGATCGATGTCGCCACCGGGGCGATGTTCCTGACGCAGACGGATGTCAGCCTCGCCGGGCGGCTGCCGCTGGTTCTGGGGCGTACCTTTCTGTCCTCGTACCGGGCGGGAGGCTGGTTCGGTCCGACCTGGGCGTCCACGCTGGACGAGCGTCTTCAACTGGACGCCAACGGTGTGGTGTTCGCGGCGGGCGACGGCAAGCTGCTGTGTTATCCGGTGCCATCGGCGGATGGTCCGGTGCTGCCGGAGCATGGGGTGCCGGCGCCATTGACCTGGGACGGCCGCATTGGTGGCGTGATGACCGTCACCGATCCGGCGACCGGGCTGACCCGTACCTTCGCCCGTTCCGCGCACTCCCCCGGCCAGGAGATCGTCGAGCTTCTGCTGGAGTCCATAACGGACCGCAATGGCCATCGCATGGAGATCGAGCGCACTCCGGCCGGTGTCCCGACCGCGATTCAGCACTCCGGTGGCTACCGCATCGCCATTGACACCCAGGGTCCGCGTATCACCGCCCTGCGTCTGCTTCCGGGGGAACGGAGCCGCTATGCACCCGCGGGGGGTACGGATAGCGGTGGGACGGTCCTCGTCCGTTATGGATATGACGAGGCGGGCAACCTCGCGGAGGTCATCAACTCCAGTGGGAAGCCGCTGAGCTTCGAGTATGACGGCCGGGGTCGTATCACCTCCTGGACCGACCGCAATGGCACCTCCTATGCGTATGTCTATGACGAGCGCGGACGTGTGGTGCGTACGGAGGGTTCGGACGGGTTTCTGTCGGGTGTGCTCGCCTATGACGAGCAGGCGCGCACCACCACGGTCACGGACTCGCTGGGCAGGCGGACGGTCTACCAGTACAACTCGGATCGGCAAGTGGTCGCGGTCACAGATCCGTTGGGGCATACCACCCGCACCGAATGGGACGCCACCGGCCGGCACCGGCTGGCCGTCACCGATCCGCTGGGGCGTACCACCCGTTACTCCTATGACGAGTCCGGGAATCTCACCACCGTCACCCTCCCCGATGGGTCAACCAGCCGGGCCGTCTACAACGCCCTCAATCTGCCAGTGGAGGTGACCGAGCCCGGTGGCGCGGTGTGGCGTCACAGCTACGACACGGCGGGCAACCTCCTTTCGACCACCGACCCGACGGGGGCCGAAACCCGTTACGCCTATGACGATTCCGGCCATCCGGTGTCCGTTACGGATGAGCTCGGTAATACGCAGCACATCGGCTGTGACGCGGCGGGGCTGCCGGTTTCCCTCACCGATGCGCTGGGCCATACCTCCGCCATTCGCCGTGACCTCTTCGGCCGCGTGGTGGAGGTCACCAATCCGCTGGGCCACACCACCCGTATGGGCTGGACGACCGAGGGCAAGCCGAAATGGCGTGAACTGCCCGATGGCAGCCGGGAGTCCTGGGTCTGGGACGGGGAGGGGAATCTCCTCTCCCACACCGACTTGGCGGGCAATACCACCGTGCATACGCACACTCATTTTGACCTGCCCGCCTCCCGTACGGATCCCGATGGGGCGGACTATCGGTTCGCGTATGACACGGAGCGGCGGCTGACGTCCGTTACCAACCCCCAAGGGCTGACCTGGTCGTATGAGTACGACCCGGCCGGGCGTCTGGTGGCGGAGACCGACTTCAGCGGTCGTACGGTGTCCTATGAGCGGGACGCGGCCGGGCAGTTGACCGCCCGGGTCAATGGCGCGGGCGAGTCGCTCTCCCTGGTTCGCGATGCGCTGGGCCGGGTTGTCGCCACCCGGGCGGGAGACGGCACGGAGACGACTTTCGGCTATGACGCCTCCGGCCATCTGGTGCGCGCCGCCAATCCGGATGCCGAAGTCCAGTGGGAACGCGATGCGCTGGGCCGGGTGCTGGTCGAGAGCACCAATGGGCGTGCGATGTCCTATGCGTATGACGCGCTGGGGCGTATGACCCGGCGTACCACCCCGGGTGGTGCGGTTTCCCATTGGACCTATGACGCCGCCGACCGCCCTGTGCGGCTGAGGGCGGAGGGCGGTTCGCTGGAATTCGCCTATGACGCGGCGGGGCGGGAGATTGAGCGGCGGGCCGGGGACGCGGTCCGGCTCACCCAGTTCTGGGACGGCCGGAACCGGCTTACGGTGCAGAGTCTGAGCCTGGGCGGGAGCGGGAAGGAACTGCTGCTCCAGCATCGGGCCTATGCCTATCGAGCGGACGATTTCCTGGTCGAGGTCCGTGAACTGACCTCCGGTACGCGGCACTTCTCTCTTGATGAGCTGGGCCGGGTGACGGGGGTGGACGCACATGGCTGGACCGAGTCCTATGCCTATGACGCGGCGGGGAACCTTATCCGGGCCCAGGCTCCCGGTCACCGGGCGCCCGGAGAGCGGGAGTTCGCGAAGGGGACCATCCACCGGGCCGGCCGTACGCGTTATGAGCATGATGCTCAGGGCCGACTGGTGCGTAAGGTTCGTAAGCTGCTCAATGGGCAGCGGCGTGTCTGGGAGTTTTCCTGGAACGCGGAAGACCGCTTGACGGAGGCGGTTACTCCGGAGGGGGAACACTGGCGCTATCTCTATGACCCCTTGGGCCGTCGAATAGCGAAACGGCGCTTGGCGGACGATGGTTCGGTGGCCGAAGAGGTCACTTTTGTCTGGGATGACAGCCGCCTCGCCGAGCAGTGCGTTTCCGGTGACGGGACCACGACCTGGGAGTACGCCCCGGGTACGCACCGGCCGATAGCCCAGACCGAGCGGGATGCGCTCACCGAGCCGGAATCGCGTATTGCGCGGCTGGGTTCGCCACCGCGCTTCCAGGCGGTCTTCACCGATCTGGTGGGCTCGCCCATGGAGTTGGTCTCTCCGGACGGCGAGATCACCTGGCAGCGGCGGACGAGTCATTGGGGCACGCCATTGCCGACTCCGGCCGGGGAGGGTACCGAGGCCGGCTGTCCCTTGCGTTTTCCGGGGCAGTACCACGACCCGGAGACCGGGTTCAACTACAACTACTTCCGGCACTACGATCCGGAGACCGCCCGTTATATCTCGCCCGACCCGCTTGGGCTCGCGCCCGCGCCCAATCCCTTCGCGTATGTGGTCAACGCCCTTGGGTGGATGGATCCGCTGGGCCTGGCGCCGGAGTGTCTGGAGCCTGTACCGGGAAAGGCGACGGTGCATGCGTATCAGGGCCCGGACGGCCCGCATTTCAGCGTTGAGATCGCCAGCGACAGCGGGAAGTATGAGCACGCGCACGCCAATGCGGTGCTGCGGAGTGCGGGCGAGGGCGGGGAGCAGGTGGAATACGAGATCCTCAAGCCGATGCGCTTCAAGGGCATTCCGGAGGGGATGACTTATGTGGGGTCCTCGACAATTGATCTGACCCATGCGGACCATGCCATCGCCTATGCGAAGAAGTCGTTCCGGGGCAGTTCCGGGCAAGGGGTCTACAACTTCAGGGACAACAGCTGTCTGGTGTACTGTTCCCGGGTTATCGAGGCGGGCGGCGGCGATGCGATGCCTAGTCCCACCGATGTCGGTGGACTGTTCAAGTGGTCGAGGAAGGAATTCCGTGGCAGGTAACCGGTTCCAGCCGATGCCGAATACGAGTGAAGTTCTCCAGGTTGTGGTGGAGACCTTGACGCATATGCCCACGCTTGGGCATGCGGGGGACGACCTGCTGGTGCGGCTGCTCGGTGCGGATATGCGCTACAACTGGTGGTACCTCCAGGGGAAGCGGCGCAGCCGCGAGGAGTTCGAGCGGGATCCGCACGCGGCGTTTCTGGACGATATGGATCTGAGCATCGAGTACGCCGAGTTGATCGAGGCGTTCCTGGGCTGCTGGCGTTCCTGGCGGGCGGGAGAGGTGTCCGCGGGGCGGGTCATTGAGGTGCTGAGAGCGACTGTTCTCGATATCGAGGAGAAGTTGCGGAATGTGCCGAATCCGCCTTGGGAGTGAGGGGTCGCGTCTCCGGGTGCGTTTGCACGCGCGGGGTGGGTTGTGGCTGGTCGCGCAGTTCCCCGCGCCCCTGAGGGGGTGCCCGGAGCGGTGGGGCGCCGGGCGCCCCGGATGGGACTGGGGCGGTGGCATGCGCTGCTCGGGGGTGGAAAACCTTTGGGATTGGGGGCGTTGGGGGTAAGGAAATCCGCCACGGTTGAGGTCTCAATGAGTGTGCGGCGGCTCGCCTGCCTGGATTGTGGTGAGGAAGTGGGTCCAGGAGGGGGTGGGGATGGTGAGGGTTGCGCCTTGGGGACGCTTGCTGTCCCGGATGGGTATGGTGTCGGTGCCGGGTATGTTGTCGGCGACTTCGAGGCATTCGGATCCGTTGTTGCTGCTGTAGGTTGACTTGCGCCAATTCATCAATAGCACTCCTTCATTACCGCTCTGATGTAGCGGGACGACTCGTCTGGCGGCAGCGCCTTGGCTGTGATCAGCGCAAACGTATCTCGGGCGTCAGCCACCTGTGGCGGGTCGGCGAGCAACTGGCCGCCGAGGAATCCGTCGACGTGAGCCAGATCCGCTCCCTCATCGAATGAGAGCACACCAAAGGGCGAAAGCACACCGTGAAAGGTCTCCTCGCGGTCGAGAACGACCTGCACTACGTGAGGCGCGGTGTTCGCCAAGTTCAAGAGCTTTTCCAGCTGGGCCCGCATGACGTCCCGCCCGCCGAACGAGCGCCTGAGCACGGACTCTTCCAGGACGATCCACAGCTGTGGCGGGTGCTCGCGGTCGAGGATGTGCTGGCGCGAGATTCGAGCGGCAACCAGCTCTCCTTGGTTACGGGCCCGGCCAGTGGCCATAACTGCCCGAGCGTACGCCTCGGTTTGCGCCAGCCCAGGCACAAGGGTGGTTTGGAACCTTCGGATGATGGCTGCGGCTTGCTCCCACTTCACATACTCGTCGAACCCGTGTGGATATGCACGCTTCAGCACCCAAGTGGCCAACCGCGAGAATCGCCCATGGGCGTACGGAAAAACCCGGTCGCAAGCCTCCGCGAACTCCACCGAGGGGACGCGGACCCCAGCCTCGATCTTGGCCACCAGTGAGTAGCTGCAGCACGCCTCCTTGCCCAGTTCCTCCCTAGGCATGCCCAATCGCTCCCGCTCCAGCCGCACTTCTTCCCCGAAGTGCTCCAGCGGTGACGCCACCCCGTCCCCGACTCCGCCCATGCGCACCTCCCCCAACTCTCCCGCTGGACTCCCTCCAGCGTCCAAGGCAACCCCCTGTTCCAGGCTAGGTGCGGAGCGCGACCCTGGGGGCACGGATCGTGAACGTTGTCACTCACAAGAGGTTGCCTCTATGCCCCCTACCCCCTACGTACCCGCCGTAGGCGAACTCGTCTGGGACGCGGCCCGGAAGTGTGTCGGTGAAGTGATGGACCACCGGTGGTCCCGCTATCAACTGCGGCCGCCGGCGGGCGGTACCGAGTGGCATGCCGCGCCGGAGGACATCCGGCCCGTACCCTCCGCGGCCGGGCGACGGCCCGGGTGCAGTGAGTGCGTGCGCATCAAGGCCGCTTACTACGCGGCCAGTCGGGCCGGGAACCTCGGGGAGGCGAGCGCGCTCACCGAGGCCATGGGGCGGCATCAGCGGATTGCGCACCCTTGACCGGAAACCGGGTTTTGCCTCGAACAGGGGATCCGGTAATATTCCTGCCGCGCCGCTAGCTCAGTTGGTTAGAGCGGCTGACTCTTAATCAGCAGGTCCGGGGTTCGAGTCCCTGGTGGCGCACTGGAATCAGCATCCGAGGCCCGTACCAGTTCAACTGGTGCGGGCCTCGGGTGATTTCACGCCAAGGGCGGCGGTGTGGTCCGGGCCCACGGCCACATCGCTCAGCAGCCAGCCGGCGGGTGAGACCGGATCGGGGCCGCACCCCACATACGTCAGGGACAACGACTCCGCCAGGCCCGCGCCCGTTCCCTTGAGGTAGGCCTCCTTACGGGTCCAGCAGCGGGCGAAGGCGGAGCGGCGCTCGTCCGGGTCGGTGAGCGCGGTCAGTTCGGCGATCTCCCGGGGGTGGAGGGAAGGCAGGATGTCGTCCACGGCCGTGGCCTCCGGGCGTTCCTCGATGTCCACGCCGACCGGGGTGGAGGCGAAGGCGTACAGGGCGAGGTCCCCGGCGTGGGAGAGGTTGAAGTGCAGGGGCGCGCCGGGCACCGCGGGGCGGCCGTGCGGGGCGGAGCACAGGGGGCAGGGTTCGCGGATGAGCTCGACCTTGGCGGGGTCCAGGTCCAGATATGCGCCGAGCAGGCGGCGCAGCCAGAGGTGGGCGGAGAGGTAGCGGGCCCGGTGATGGGGGTGGCGGAAGGCGGTGGCGCGGGCCAGTTCCCGGGCGTCCAGGGCGTGTTCATAGGTCTCGGAGGCATCGGGGGTGTGGTCGGCCGTGCGCAGGAGCCACAGCTGAGGCGGGCCGCCGGGGGTCCAGCGGCCGGGCAGCGGGTGCTCCCCCAGGGTGCGGGGCGTCATGGGCGGAGCTCCAGGGCCGGTACCCCGGGGCCGGCGTCGAAGCCGAAGACCTGGGAGTAGAGGGAGAGTTCGGCGGCCAGGGCGCGGGCCACGGTCTCTGAGCGGCGGAAGCCATGGGCTTCGCCCTCGAAGGTGAGGTAGGCGTGCGGTACGCCGCGCCCGGCGACCTCGGCGAGGAACAGTTCGCTCTGCCGGGGCGGGCAGATGCGGTCGTCCAGGCCCTGGAGGAGCAGGAAGGGTGCGGTGATGCCGTCCGCGCGGTACAGCGGGGAACGTTCGCGGTAGCGGTCGGGGACCTGGGTGAGCGGGCCGATCAGGGATTCCAGATAGTGCGACTCCAGGTCGTGGGTGCCGCCCTGGGCCCAGGTCAGGGCGTCCAGTACGGGATAGAGGATGGTGCCGCAGGCGTAGCGGCGGGTGGTGGCCAGGCTGGCGGCCGTGGTCCAGCCGCCGGCGCTGCCGCCGCGGATGGCCAGCCGGCCGGGGTCGGCGGTGCCCTCGGCGGCCAGGGCCTCGGCGACGGTGGCGCAGTCCTGGACGTCCACCAGGCCCCACTGGTGGCGCAGCCGCTCGCGGTAGGCGCGGCCATAGCCGGCGGAGCCGCCGTAGTCCACGTCCACGATGCCGATGCCGCGGGAGGTGAAGTAGACGGTTTCCAGGTCGAGTACGGCCTCGCAGCGGCCGGTGGGGCCGCCGTGGGCGCGGATGACATAGGGCGGCAACTCGCCTTCGGGACCGCGGAATCCGGGGTTGTGCGGGGGGTAGAGGTGGGCGTGGATGGGGTGGCCGTCGGGGGCGGTGAAGGTGCGGGTGCGGGGCCGCGGGTAGTAGGCGGGGTCCATGGGGTCGGTGTGCGGGTCACCGATCGGGCGGGTGCGGCCGGTGCAGGTGTCCAGTTCCACCACCTCATGGGCGCGGTCCGGGGCGGCGGCGATGCCGATCACCCGGCTGCCGTCCACGGCCAGGGTGGGGGTCCACTCGGTCCAGGGGCCCTCGGCGTCGGCCAGGGTGCCGGTGGCGGGGTCCAGTATGGCCAGGCGCTGGCCGCCCCGGCCGTGCAGGACCGCGATCAGGCCGTCCGGCAGTGGCATCAGCCAGCGCTGCCCCACCTTCCACAGCGGCCCGGCGAACTCCTCTTCCCTGGCACAGAGGTTGACGCTCCGGCCGGTGTCGGGGTCCACCCGGTAGGGGTTCCACCAGCCCGTACGGTCGGAGAGGGCGAGCAGTGAGCCATCGGGGGCCCATTCCACCTGGGCGATGGATTCGCCCGGCCCGCCCATGAGAGTGCGTACTCCGGTGAACGTCCCCTGCTCGTCCAGCTCGGCGGTGAGCAGTTCGGTGCCGTCCCAGGGCATCCGGGGGTGGTCCCAGGCCAGCCAGGCGGCGCAACGGCCGTCCGGGGAGAGCCGGGGGGCGGTGAGGAAGCGGTGGCGGTCGTCGGTGAGTTCGCGGACGGCGGTACGGTCCTCGGCGGCGCTGCCGTCCAGGGGGACGGCGGCCAGTACCCGGCGTACATCGGCGGGGGCGGGGCCGGTGAACTCCTCCAGCAGGCACCAGACTTCGTTGCGGCCGGAGACGGGCAGCGGGTCGGCCCAGCGCAGGCCCGCGCCATGCAGGCCGTGCGGGGTCAGCGGGCGGGGGGCCGGGCCGTCGGGTTCCCAGGCGTAGAGGCGCTGGTCGGCGTAGTGAGTGAAGACCACCAGGGGGCCGGCGCCGGGCCGGGGTACGGCGGTCCAGGGGCGGCCGCCGTATTCGTTGAGGCGGGTGCGGATGTTCCACGGCGCGGGGAGGGCGGGGCGGGTGCTGCCGTCGGGCAGCAGTCGCATCAGGGCCTGCCGCCCCGCCTCGGTGGGGCGGGGCGCGATCCACCAGACCTCCTCGCCCACCGTGCCCACCTGGTCGGGCCGTCCGTCGTGGGCCGCGGCGAGTTCCGCGGTGACGGGCGACGGCCAGCTTCCGTGGGGCGCCGTGGACAGGGTCATCATTCCTCCCGTTCCTCCTTGCCGGACCTGCCTGTTTCGCCGGACATCACCAAGTGGTCCAGGACCCTTACCCCGAAGTGCAGTCCGTCCACCGGGACCCGTTCGTCCACGCCATGGAAGAGGGCCTGGTAGTCGAAGCCGACGGGCAGCCGCAGCGGGGAGAAGCCATAGCAGTCGATGCCCAGGCGGCTGAAGTACTTGGCGTCGGTGCCGCCGGACATACAGAACGGCACCACCCGGGCCTCGGGGTCGAAGCGTTCCAGTGCTGCCCGCATCGCGGCGAACAGCGGTGAGTTGACGGGCACTTGGAGGGGGTCGTCGTGGTTGACGAATTCCCAGTCCACATCGGGACCGGTGAGCCGGTCAAGGGCCGCGAGGAACTCCTCGTCCCCTTCGGGCACGATACGGCCGTCCACCAGCGCGGTGGCGCTGCCGGGGATCACATTGACCTTGTAACCGGCTTGCAGAACGGTGGGGTTGGCGCTGTTGCGCACCACGGCGGCCAGAAGCTTGGACGCGGTGCCCAGCTTGTCCAGCAGGCAGTCCACATCGAAGCCCGGGGCGTCGGGTTCACCCTCCACGCCATAGGCGGCGGCGATCTCGCGGAGCGAGGCGCGTACCGTCGGGCTGAGCCTTACCTGCCAGTCGTGTTCGGCGATCCTGGTGACGGCGGCGGCCAGCCGGGCCACCGCGTTCTGCTTGTTGACCTTGGAGCCATGTCCGGCGGTGCCCCGGGCGGTGAGTCTGACCCAGCCGGAGCCGCGTTCCCCGGCACCCACCGGGTACAGGCGCAGCCCGCCGTCGGCGTGGAAGGTGTACGCGCCGGACTCGCCGATGGCCTCGGTGCAGCCCTTGAACAACTCGGCGTGGGCACTGGCCAGATGGGCGGCGCCGGGGGCGGCGTCGTCCTCCTCGTCGGCGGTGAAGGCCAGCACCACATCGCGTGGCGGCCGTACCCCGGCCCGGGCCCAGGCCCGGACCACGGCCAGCATCATGGCGTCGGTGCCCTTCATATCGATGGCACCGCGCCCCCAGACCATGCCGTCGCGGACCTCCCCGGAGAAGGGGTGCACGCTCCAGTCGGCGGGTTCGGCGGGCACCACATCCAGGTGGCCGTGCATCAGCAGGGCCGGGGCGCCACGGTCGCGGCCGGGGATCCGGGCGACCAGATTGGTGCGTCCGGGGTCCCGTTCCAGCAGCAGCGGCTCCAGCCCGATGTCGGCGAGCTGCCCGGCGATGTACTCGGCGGCCGGGCGCTCCCGGCAGTCGCCGCCGCCCCGGTTGGTGGTGTCGATACGGATGAGGTCGGAGGTGAAGCGCACCGCCTCGTCCAGTGCCCGCCGGTCGATCCGTTCCCCCGTGTCCCCCGTGTCGTCAGCCATACTCTTCCTCCGTCGCGGCCGACACAATGGTCGTCACCGCCTTGAAGCAGCGAATCGCCTCGTACATGGTCGCCATGGTGTACGCGACCCGGCGTTCGCCGGTCTGCTCGACGCCGGGGACGCAGGTCGCGGCCCCGGCCAGGTGCTCGGCGTCGAATTCCAGCTCCATGGTGAACGGCCCGCCGCGCACCGGCTCGTACCGGACCGCCAGCGCGGCCCCGTTCTTGGCCGCGGCCCTGATGTCGGCGGCGGTACGGGCCGGGGTGCGGCAGACGGCCGCGTACCGCGAGATGTAGTCCTTGACCGCGACCGCGGGGGCCCGGGGGGCGTAGCCCTGGGCGTCCTCGCAGGTCCGGTCGTCGCCGGTGACCAGTACCACCGGCACACCGTATTCGGCCGCGACCAGGGAATTGAGCAGCCCCTCGCTGGCCCGCGTGCCGCTCACCCAGACGCCGGTGAGGGAGTTGGCCAGGTAGGTGTGGGCCAGTACCCCTTCGGCGCCGGCCGCCGCGTGGTAGCCGAGGAAGGCGACGCCGTCGATGTCGCCGTGCTGGATGCCCTCCACCATGCTCAGCGTCTTGTGCTTGCCGGTGAGCATCCGGGCCCGCTCGTCGAGCTTCTCCAGCAGGAGGTTGCGCATGCTCCAGTGGGCCTCGTTGACCAGGACGTCATCCGCGCCGCCGTCGAAGAACCCGGCGATGGCCGCGTTCACATCGGAGGTGAACAGATGGCGGCAGCGCTCCCACTGCGGGCTGCCGGGCAGTACGTCGCCGGGCCAGGTGACTCCGGTGGCGCCTTCCATGTCCGCGGAGATCAGGATCTTCACCATGAAGCAGTCCTACCGCAGGGGCGCCGCGGGGGCACGCCTTCCGCCGTGGTTTCCGTTGTTCGACGGAGACGTGGCCACGCTCACTTGGCCGATCGCGTTCGATATCGGCTAAGGTCCGGCCGAATGATCTTTGACTGACCACGGGGGAACTTCGTGTCGGAACAGACACAGGCGCAGGCGCATGCCCAGACACCGGCAGAGGCGCCTGCTCGCAAGGGCGGGGCGGCGGCGCTCGGGTGGGTGCTGACCATCGCCTTCAATATCGTGGCGCCGATCCTGACCTACAACCAGCTGCACTCGTCCGGCCATGGCGAAGCCACCGCGCTGCTGGCCTCGGCGGCCTGGCCGGTGGTGGATATGGCCGTCTATCTGGCCTGGCACCGGCGGATCGATGAATTCGCGGCGATCACCTTGGTGTTCATGGCGGCGACCATTGTGGTCACGGTGGCCGGTCCGCACTCGGCGCGGATGTTGCTGATCAAGGACTCCTTTGTGACCGGGGCCTTCGGCCTGGTCTGTCTGGCCTCGCTGGCGGCGCCGCGGCCGCTGATGTTCTATTTCGGGCGCAAGTTCGCCACGGATGGCACGGCGGAGGCGGTCGCCTGGTGGAACGGGCTGTGGCGCTATGAGGGGTTCCGCCAGGTGCAGCGCAATCTCACGATTGGGTGGGGTGTGGCGTATGTGATTGAGGCGCTGGTGCGGGTGGGGCTGTCCTATGTGCTGAGCACGAGCGGGATGGTGACGGTCAACTCCGTGTTGTCTTATGGCGTTACGGGGGTGCTGGTGTTCTGGACCATCACCTATGCGCGCCGGTCCCGGGCCAGGGCGGCGGCGGGGGTGGCCGCCGCGCGGGCGTAACGGGCCCTGTCCGGGCGCGGGTTGCTGAGCGGCCGGTCGCGCCCGCGCGGCGGAGCCGCGGGATGGGGGGCGCCGCCTAATGGAGCGGGCCCAGCTCCGGCGGCTCCAGGCCGCGGTTCTGGTCGGCGTGGCCCAGCTGGAGGTCGCGTTCGGTGCGGCCGCCGCCCGCGATGTGCAGCACGGTGGCGACCGGCGGATAGCCCGCCGCGACCACGGTGTATTCGCCGGCCGAGAGGTCGATGAAGCGGAAGGTGCCGTCGGCGCCGGTGATGGTGGAGTCCACCACATTGCCGGCGGCGTCCAGCAGGGTCACCCGGGCGTCCTCCACGGGGCGGCCGCCTCCGGCCCGTACCGTGCCGCGCAGTACCGCGCCGCCGGCCAGCTCGATGTCCTGGCGGGTCTCCCGGGCGGACTGAACGGTCACCGGGAGGGCGGCCGGCCGGAAGGCGGTGGCGCTGGCGGCGAGGGTGTACTCGCCGGCCACCAACTCCTCGATGACATAGAGCCCTTCATGCCCCGTGCGGGTGGAGGCGACCACCTCGCCATGCACATTGGTGAGGGTGACCAGGGCCTCGCACACCGGAGTGCCGTCGGCCGTGTGCACCGTACCGGCCAGGCGGCCGGCGCCGCCGAGCACCACATCGATCTCCACCGGGCGTTCGCCGACCGTGACGGTGACGGCCTGCGGCTGGTGGCCGCCGGCGGCGGCGATCAGGACATAGGAGCCGGTGCCGGGGGTGCTCAGCGCGAAGCGGCCGTTCTCGCCGCTGGCGCCGCGTCCGATCTGGCGGCCATGGGCGTCGATCAGGGTGAGCGCGGCCCGTGGCACGGTGGTGCCGTCATGGTGCTGGACCGCGCCGGTCACCGGGACGCCGGTGCTCACCGGCGGTGGCTCGGTGGGGGGTTCGAGGCGGGCGGGCGGGATGGTGGGTGCTTCGGGGGCGGGTGCGTTATGGGACACCAGGGGTTTCTCTTTCAGCAGGAAGGCGAGCAGGAAGCCGAGGATGAGCACCGGTACCAGATAGAGGAAGATCCTCGGCATGGCCTCCGCATAGGCGCGGATATAGCCGTCCCGCAGCGGCGCCGGAAGCGCGCGCACCAGTTGCGGGGTGATGGAGTCGGGGGCCGGAAGGCCCGCCCGGGGCGGGAGTTCGGTGCTCAGCCGGGCGGCCAGGCGGTGGGCGAAGAGGGTGCCGAAGACGGCCGCGCCGACCGAACCCCCGATCTGCCGGAAGAAGTTGTTGGCGCTGGTGGCGCTGCCCAGGTCGGCGGGATCGACGGAGTTCTGCACGGCGAGGATGAGGACGGGCAGGCAAAGGCCCAGCCCCACACCGAGGATGGCCATCCAGAGGCTGTAGACCAGCCGGCTGGTGTCGGCGTCCATATGGGAGAGCAGATACATGCCCTCGGCGGAGAGGGCGCCGCCAAGGATGGGCAGCAGTTTGTAGTGGCCGGTGCGGCTGATGAGTTGGCCGGCGACCAGGGAGGCGACCACGATGCCGCCCATCATGGGCAGCATCAGCAGGCCGGATTCGGTGGCGTCGGCGCCGTCCACCATCTGCAGGAAGGTGGGCAGATAGCTGGCGGCGCCGAAGAGGCCGACGCCCACCACCGCGCCGACCAGGGCGGCCACGGTGAAGACGGGGTCGGCGAACAGCCGCGGGGGGATGATGGGTTCGGCCGCGTACTGCTCGACCACGATGAACAGCAGGGCCGTTCCCAGGGTGCCGGCGCCCAGGCCGAGGATGGTGCGCGAGGTCCAGGCGTACTCGGTGCCGCCCCAACTGGTCAGCAGCACCAGACAGGTTGAGGAGGCGGTGAGCAGCAGTGCGCCCAGCACATCGAAGCGGCCGCGGGCGGTGGGGCGGGGCATCTTCAGGCCCTTGGCCACCACGGCCAGGGTGATCAGACCGAAGGGGACATTGACATAGAAGCACCAGCGCCAGGAGGCGTGGTCGGTGAAGAAGCCGCCGAGCAGCGGTCCGGCGACCGAGGCCAGGCCGTAGGCGGCGCTGATCACGCCCATATAGCGGCCGCGTTCCCGGGGCGGGACGATATCGGCGATGATGGCCTGGACGCCGATCATCAGGCCGCCGGCGCCCACTCCCTGGAGGGCGCGGAAGGCGATCAGCTGGTCCATGGTGCGGGACCAGCCGGCCAGCGCGGAGCCGGCCACAAAGAAGAGGATGGCGAAGAGGAAGACCGCCTTGCGGCCGCAGAGATCGCCCAGCTTGCCGTAGAGCGGCAGCACCACCGTGGAGGTGAGCAGATAGGCGGTGACCACCCAGGACATCCGGTCCAGGCCGTGGAGTTCACCGACCACCTTGGGCAGGGCGGTGGCCACGATGGTCTGGTCGAGCGCCGCCAGCAGCAGGGTGAGCATCAGCCCGGCGAAGACCAGACGGATCCGGGCCGGGCCCGGCCGCTCCCCCGGACCGGGTGACACGGGGGGCTCCGCGGGCCGGACGAGCGTCTGACTGCTCGTCACCAAGGTGGTCTCATAGGTGGACCCGCCCACGTAACTGCTCCCCTCGTCGCGCCTGTCGCCGCCCATTTCTCGCATTACGCGACAACGGCGAGCAAGCGCGACGCTTTACCGGGAAATGCTGTTCGGGTGGATTTCCGCCGGTCGGAGGCGGTTTGCGGACTTTGTCGCCGGGATGGGAAAACCACTCGAACCGGTGAGGGCGGGGGGCTCAGCCGGCGCTGGACTCGCCCTGCTTGCCGGTAACTTCGGCCTCCAGGCGGGCCAGTACGGCGTCATAGATACGGGCCAGGCCCTTGGGCGCAAAGGTGCGCTCGAAGAAGCCGCCGATGCCGCCGGCGCCGTTCCAGGTGGTGGTGACCACGACCTGGGAGCGGCCCTCGCCGGCCGGGGTGACGGTCCAGGTGGTGACCATGGAGGAGTTGCGGTCCTTCTCCACCAGCTGCCCGGTGGTGGGCTCGGTGACCTCCAGCAGACAGTCGCGCACCCGCTTGCTGGTGGCCTGGAGCTTCCAGTGCACCACGGTGCCCTCACCGTCGCCGCCCTCGCGGACCTCGTACTCGCTGAAGTGCTCCGGCAGAAGCTTGGCGCGGGTGCCGCTGTAGTCGGCGAGGGCGTCGAACACCTCCTCGGGGTCCGCCGCGATGATCCGCTCCGTGGTGGCCTCGACCTGGCCCATGGCTTGTCCTCCGGACGATGAAAGTGCTGCTGTGCGGTGCGCTGCCGGTTCCCGGCTGGCGACGACAGCCTTCCATCATCGTTGCGGCCGCCCAAATCCGGCCCGCCGGGGGCGCAACGCGCACCGGGTTGACGCCCGCCCGTTCCCGGACGCACGCCGGATGGACGCCCGCGCGTTTCCGGACGCACAACGGGTTGACGCCCGCCCGTCCCCGGGCGCCCTCACCGCACCCGCCGCAGCCGGGACAGCGCCTCCACCGCCGCGGCCCGCAGCCGCTCATGCTCCCGGGCGGCCACCAGAGTGGGCTCGGCGCGGCGGTCGCCCAGCGCCCCCAGGCCCTCCACACAGGCGCGGGCCACCGGCCAGCAGTGGTCCCGGGCGGCCAGCAGCCGCTCCAGGGTGGAGACCAGGGCGGGTACCGACTCGGGCGCACGCAGCTCGCTGAGCAGCCGGACCGGGTAGAGGGCGTAGGCGGTGCGCAGCGGGTTGGTGGCCAGCGCGGCGGCGGCGCGGGCGGTGCGCGGGTCGCGCAGCCGGGCCAGGACGCGGGCGGCGGTCGCGCAGCGCACCGGTTCGCGGTAGTTGAGGAGGAGTACCAGGGTCTCGAAGGCCCGCCGGTCGCCCTGGGCGCCCAGGGCGAAGGCGGCGATCTCGCGGGCCCACAGCGGCCGTTCGCGGGCCACCAGGACCTCGGCGAGGGCGTCCCGCGCGGCGCGGCTGTCGGTACGGACCAGGACGAGCAGCCGCTCGTAGTCCTGGAACTCGGCCGGGGAGACCAGTTCGGCCCGCACCCGCTTCAGCAGTGCGCGGAATTCCTCTTCCATTCCCGCTCTCCTCCCGGAGTGGCCTGAACCACATGGTAATTCGCGCGAACTCCCCCTGGTGCTTGCGGTTACCCGTGAGTTAATCTCCCGGCAAGAGCAGCTACCTTGCTCGGGCGGTCTGGTGACGCAGCCGCTCTCGCACCGACATTGTCGATGTCGGTCCGTCGGTTCGGTACTTCCAGTACGGCACGGCTCCGGGACAGGGCCGGCCGGTCGCACAACTCCCCTTCCGTGGACGTTTTTTACCCGCCCGCGGACGGACTCAAGTCGCCGCGCCCCCGCCGGGGCGTGATCAGCCGTCGCCCCGCCGTGTTTCGGGGAACACCCTCTGGAGTCCCGCGATGGACCGACAGTCCGCCCCTGAGCCCGCCTCGCAGCCGACCGCCGGGTCGGCCAACTCCCTTGAGCACATAGCCGTCATCGGCCTCGGCACCATGGGCACCGGCATCGCCGAAGTGCTGCTGTGCGCCGGGCGCCGGGTGACCGGCGTGGACATCAGCGACGCGGCCGCCGCCCGGGCCACCGCCGCGCTGGAAGCGGCCACCGCCCGCGCGGTGGCCCGCGGCCGGATCACCGAGGAGCAACGCGCCGCCGCGCTGGCCCGGTTCAGCGCCTCGGCTGATCTGCGCACCGCCGCCGGGGCCGATCTGGTGATCGAGGTGGTGCCGGAGAACTACGAGCTCAAACACGAGGTGTTCACCGCGCTGGACGCCCTGGTGCGCCCGGAGACCATCCTGGCCACCGGCACCAACGCCCTGTCGGTGACCCGGCTGGCCGCCGACTCCGCCCGCCCCGAACGCGTGCTGGGCCTGCACTTCTTCAACCCCGCCCCGGCCATGAGGCTGATCGAGGTGGTCTCCTCGGTGCTCACCGCGCCG
The DNA here is from genome assembly GCF_003121295.1 of Streptomyces orinoci. Lineage (GTDB taxonomy): Bacteria > Actinomycetota > Actinomycetes > Streptomycetales > Streptomycetaceae > Streptomyces > Streptomyces orinoci. Next base: position 19,071 of record NZ_PHNC01000012.1, on the reverse strand, counting down.
GCCGCGGTCGCCGCCGTCACCCAGCTCGCCCGGGAGCTGGGCAAGGAGCCGGTGGCCGTGGGCGACCGGCCGGGGTTTGTGGCCGACGGGCTGCTGTTCGGCTATCTCAACCAGGCCGCCGCGATGTACGAGTCGCGCTATGCCTCCCGCGAGGACATCGACGCCGCCATGAAGCTGGGCTGCGGACTGCCCATGGGCCCGCTGGCGCTGCTGGACCTGATCGGCGTGGACACCGCCCGTACCGTGCTGGAGGCGATGTACGCCGCCTCGCACGACCGGCTGCACGCCCCCGCCCCCATCCTGGGCCAGCTGGCCGCGGCCGGGCTGACCGGCCGCAAGGCGGGGCGCGGCTTCTACACCTACCAGGAGCCGGGCTCCCCGGTGGTGGTCCCGGACGCGGTCACTCCCGCCCCGGCCGCCGGGCGGGACGCCGGGCGGCCGGTGCGCGCGGTGGGCGTGGCCGGCTCGGGAACCATGGCCAGTGGTATCGCCGAGGTCTTCGCCAAGGCCGGGTATCCGGTGGTGCTGGCGGCCCGCAGCCTGGCCAAGGCGGACGCCGCCAAGGAGCGGATTGCCAAGTCCCTGGCCCGTTCGGTGGCCAAGGGCCGGCTGACCGAGCGCGAGCGGCAGGCGGCGCTGGACGCCATCGCCCCGGCCGGCTCGCTGGACGCCTTCGCCGAGGTGGACCTGGCGGTGGAGGCGGTGGCCGAAGACCTGGAGATCAAGCGGGAGTTGTTCGCGGAGCTGGACAAGGTGTGCCGGCCCGGCGCGGTGCTGGCCACCACCACCTCCTCGCTGCCGGTGATCGCCTGTGCCCGGGCCACCTCCCGGCCGCAGGACGTGGTGGGCATGCACTTCTTCAACCCGGCCCCGGCCATGAAGCTGGTGGAGGTGGTGCGCACCGTGCTCACCGCGGACGACGCGCACGCCACCGTGCGGGCGGTGTGCGCCGCGGTGCACAAGCACCCGGTGGAGTGCGGTGACCGGGCCGGGTTCATCGTCAACGCGCTGCTGTTCCCGTACCTCAACAACGCGATCAAGATGGTGCAGGAGCACTACGCCTCGCTGGACGACATCGATGCCGCCATGAAGCTGGGCGGCGGCTATCCGATGGGGCCCTTCGAACTGCTCGATGTCGTCGGGCTGGATGTCTCGCTGGCCATCGAGCGGGTGCTGCACCGGGAGTTCCGCGACCCCGGGCTGGCCCCCGCGCCGCTGCTGGAACACCTGGTGGCGGCGGGCTGCCTGGGCCGCAAGACGGGCCGTGGCTTCCGCGAGTATGCGAGGGCCTGAGCAGGACCCTGCCTGGGGCGGGCTGCTGGAGCCCTCCGCCGGTCCGCCCCGGCACGTCCGCACGGGAGCGTGTTACGTTCCCCACATGTCCCAGCCCGTCAAGTCCGCCCGTCCGTCCCGCGGAACCGCCGCCCGGGGCGACGGCGAGTCCGGCGCCGAGAGCGCGGGTTCGCGGCGCGCCGCCGCCCAGCGTCTGGCCATGCGCCGCAAACTCGCCTCCGCTGCCATGGAGTTGTTTGCGACCAAGGGCTATGAGGCCACCACGGTGGACGAGATCGCCGCCACCGCCGGGGTCGCCCGCCGCACCTTCTTCCGCCACTTCCGCTCCAAGGAAGAGGCGATCTTCCCCGACCATGACGACACCCTGGTGCGGGCGGCCGGGGTGCTCCAGGCGGCGCCGGCGGGCGAGAACCCGCTGGACACGGTGTGCCGGGGGATCAAGGAGGTGATGCGGATGTACGCCGCCTCGCCGGCCGTCTCGGTGGAGCGCTACCGGCTGACCCGCGAGGTCCCCGCGCTGCGGGAGCGGGAGATCGCCTCGGTGGCCCGCTATGAGCGGCTGTTCACCCGCTATCTGCTGGGTCACTTCGAGGAGGGGCTGCACCATCACGACGATCCGCTGATGGCCGAGGTGGCCGCCTCGGCGGTGGTCACCGCGCACAACCATGTCCTGCGGCGCTGGCTGCGGGGCGGCGGCGAGGGGGATCTGGAGGCGCAGCTGGACCATGCCTTCGCCATCGTCCGGGAGACCTTCGGCAAAGGCATCGGCGCCAGCCGGGAGCAGGAACCGGCCGCGGCCCGGGCGGAGGGCGGCGAGGTGCTGGTGACGGTGGCGCGGACGGACGCGCCGCTGGGGGATGTGATGCGGGCGATCGAGAAGGTGCTGCGGGGCTGACGTCCACCGGTAGCGGCCCGTTCACCGCTACCGCGTGTTCACCGGTATCGCACCGATCGTGCCGACCGCCTGACGCCCCGGCCCGCCCCGTGCTACCCACGTGAGAAGTACAAGCACGGGGGGCGCGAGTGAGCGCGAACAACCGGATCGAGGGCGGCCGGGCCGAGAACGTCTTCCAGGGGGAGAACTTCACCTTCCTCACCCTGGAGGCCCCGCAGCCCAGGCTGCTGGACGAACTGCCGCTCAGACCGCCGCTGGTGGCCCGGCGCGAGGCGGAGCTGGGGCGGGTGCTGGACGCGCTGCGCGGCCCGGGCGGCGGGGTGGTGGTCAGCGGGCCGCCGGGGTGCGGCAAGACCGCCCTGGTGACGGAGGCCGCGCACCGCGCGGTGGAGCGCGGCTGGTTCCCGGGCGGAGTGCTCTACGCGGATCTGGGCGGGCACAGCGGGGAGCCGCCCGCCGACCCGGCCCAGCTGGCCGGTGCCTTTCTGCGGCGGCTGGCGGTGCGGGGGCGGCATCTGCCCCGGGACCGGGGCCACTTGGCGGCCATGCTGCGCGGCCGGCTGCGGGAGCGGGCGCACAGCCATGGGGCGGTGCTGCTGGTGCTGGACGACGCCGCCTCCGCCGCGCAGTTCGCCGCGCTGCTGCCGGGCGGGCCGCACACGGTGCTGGTCACCTCCCGCACCCGGCTGACCGTGGACGGTCTGGACGCCCTGCCGCTGGGGGTGTTCTCCGCCGAGGACTCCCGGACGGTGCTCACCGCCCTGCTGCCGAAAATCCCGGCAAACCCGGCAGAACTGGATGAACTGGCCGCGCTCTGCGGGCATCTGGCGCTCTCGCTGCGGGTGGCCGCCGCCCGTACCGAGGAGGACGGCACCACCGGGCCGCTGCTGGCCGCGCTGCGGGCGGAGAACGAGCGGCTGGCCGAGCTGGAGGTGGATGAACAGTTCAGTGTGCGGGCCGCGTTCGCGGCCTCGTACCGGGCCCTGTCCCCCGCCGACGCCCGGCTGCTGCGGCTGCTGGGCCTGCATCCCGGGCGGGAGATCGGCCCGGACGCGGCCGCGGCCCTCGCCGGGACCACCGTGGCCGAGACCCAGCGGGCGCTGCGCCGGCTGGTCAACGCCCATCTGCTGGAACGGGCGGATGAGCGGGGCCGGGTGCGCTTCCACGATCTGTGGCGGCTGTACGCCCGGGAGCGGCTGGCGGCCGAAGAGCCGCGCCGGAAGCGGGAGATGGCATGGCAGGCGCTGGTGGAGGAGTGGATCCGGCGGGCGGGCCAGGATGACCGGGCCTGGCTGGACCGCGAGCAGGACGCGCTGCTGGCCGCGCTGGAACGGGACTTCGCGGCCGGGGCGCACCGCAGGGTGGCCCGTCTGGGGGTGCCGCTGGCCCGGCATCTGGCACTGCGGGCCCGTCCGGCCGAGGCGCTGACCGTGCTGGACCGCCTGGTGGCGGTGGCCCAGCGGCAGGGCAACCGGCTGACCGAGGCCAACCTGCTGCTGGAAATGGGCGCCGAGTACCGCCAGTTGGGGATGGCGGACGCCGAGGAGCAGTGCTTCCACGCGGCCTATGTGATCTGCGACCAGATCGGTGCGCTGTACCAGGTGCCGGAGCTGGCCCACTGGCTGGGCGACCGGCTCCGGCAGGACGGTGATTTCCGCGAGGCCCGGTGGTGCCGCCGGCAGGCCGATTCCGCCAGGGCCCCGGGCGATCTGGCCGGCCGGATCCAGGACCTCAACCGGCTGGCCCTGGACCATCTCGCCGAAGGCTCCCTTCCCCGGGCCAGGGAGCGGCTGGAGGCGGCCCGGAGGCTGGGCAAGGGGTGCTCCGACCGGGCCGCCCGGGCACTGACCCGGGCCACGCTCGCCGAACTCTGCCTGGCCCAGGGCAAACCCCGCCAGGCCCTGGACCATCTGCGCAGATCGCTGTCGCACAGCAGGGCCGCCGGGGATCTGCGCTCCCTGCTCGACCGGCTGGCACTGGCCCACCGGCTGGAGGCGGCCGGACACCATCCGGACCGGGCGCGCGCCCGGCTGGCGGAGGGCCTGGAGATCTGCCGGGCATACCAGCTGCCCGCCAGGGAACGGGAGTTCACCGAGCTGCTGGCCGCCTGGCACCAGGGGCAGGGGGATCACCGGCAGGCCGAGACCTTGCGCGCCGCGGCGGGGCGGATCGCCACCGAGGCCGGTGGTCCGGCGGTGCCGGTGCCGCCCCGCCCGTCCGGTCCCCGGCTGGACGCGATCACCGTCACCCGGTACTTCCTGTGGCCCTGGGCGCTGCTGCTGTGCTCCCTCACCGGCCTGCTGGCCACCACGCTGCTGCCCGGCCTGGTGCCGGTCTCCGGTTCGGCGGCGCTGTGGGGCGGGTTGTCGGCCATGGGCGCCGGGCGGGTCTGGGGCCAGTACTACACCTGGTCCGGTGGCATCCGGCGCCCCGTCTGGCAGTTGAAGGTGTCGATGGCGCTCCAGGTGCCGCCGGCCTTCGCCTGGGCGGCCTGGCTGCTGGACGGGCAGCATCCGGTGCCGCCCACGGTGCTGTCCCAGCTGGTCTGGTGGGGCTTTATGGCCGATGGGGCACTGAGCATGCTGCCGTATGTCTCGGGCCGGTACGGGACACCGCGCGACTGAACTCCCCTACCCCACCGGCCCCGCTCATCTGTGAACCCCCGGTGACAGATGTCTCAATTTCATGGCACGCAGTGTCTTGTCGGCTGGCACGGCGTGCCATACCTTGGTCGCGTCCGGGCGGCCGGCACGCAGACGACCACAGTCGCGTGCCGGCTGTCCCCACAAGCACTTTGTGCGCCCGGACCGCCTGCGTCACCAGGCACCGCACGCGCTCACCCCGCGCATCGCAAGGCCCGAACCGACGGATCGCAGCACCGACAGCCGCACCACCCCCGACGTTCCCCCAAAGCCCCGTTCCCAGGCGCTTCGCCGGAGGCAACCGTGAACCAGATACTCGACGCGATCCTCGCTGCCGACAGCACGAGCGAGGACTTCGCCGCGCTCCAACTCCCCGAGTCCTACCGCGCGGTGACCGTGCACAAGGACGAGGCCGAGATGTTCGCCGGCCTGCCCACCCGGGAGAAGGACCCGCGCAAGTCACTGCATGTCGAAGAGGTGCCACTGCCCGAACTCGGGCCCGGCGAGGCGCTGGTGGCGGTGATGGCCAGCTCGGTCAACTACAACTCGGTGTGGACCTCGATCTTCGAGCCGGTGTCCACCTTCGGCTTCCTGGAGCGCTACGGCAAGCTCTCCCCGCTCACCAAGCGGCACGACCTGCCGTACCACATCATCGGCTCCGACCTGGCGGGCGTGGTGCTGCGCACCGGAGCCGGCGTCAACGCCTGGAAGCCGGGCGACGAGGTGGTGGCGCACTGCCTGTCGGTGGAACTGGAGTCGGCCGACGGGCACAACGACACCATGCTCGACCCCGAGCAGCGCATCTGGGGCTTTGAGACCAACTTCGGCGGCCTGGCCGAGATCGCGCTGGTGAAGTCCAACCAGCTGATGCCCAAGCCGCGCCATCTGAGCTGGGAGGAGGCGGCCGCGCCGGGGCTGGTCAACTCCACCGCCTACCGGCAGCTGGTCTCCCGCAACGGCGCCGGGATGAAGCAGGGCGACAATGTGCTGATCTGGGGCGCCAGCGGCGGACTCGGCTCCTACGCCACCCAGTTCGCGCTGGCCGGCGGCGCCAATCCGATCTGTGTGGTCTCCAGCGAGCAGAAGGCGGACATCTGCCGCGCCATGGGCGCCGAGGCGATCATCGACCGTACCGCCGAGGGCTACAAGTTCTGGAAGGACGAGCACAACCAGGACCCCCGGGAGTGGAAGCGCTTCGGCAAGCGCATCCGGGAACTCACCGGCGGCGAGGATGTGGACATCGTCTTCGAGCACCCCGGCCGGGAGACCTTCGGCGCCAGTGTCTATGTGACCAGGAAGGGCGGGACGATCGTCACCTGCGCCTCCACCTCCGGATACAAGCACGAGTACGACAACCGCTATCTGTGGATGTCGCTGAAGCGCATCATCGGCTCGCACTTCGCCAACTACCGGGAGGCCTGGGAGGCCAACCGACTGATCGCCAAGGGGAAGATCCACCCCACCCTGTCCAAGACCTACCGTCTGGCGGACACCGGGCAGGCCGCCTATGACGTGCACCGCAACCTCCACCAGGGCAAGGTCGGCGTGCTGGCGCTGGCGCCGGAGGAAGGCATGGGCGTGCGCGACGAGGAGATGCGGGCCCGGCACATCGACGCGATCAACCGCTTCCGGAACATCTGATGACCGAGCGGCAGAAGGACCGTCCGTGGCTGATGCGGACCTACGCCGGGCACTCCACCGCCGAGGCGTCCAATGAGCTCTACCGCCGCAATCTGGCCAAGGGACAGACCGGTCTGTCGGTGGCCTTCGACCTGCCCACCCAGACCGGCTACGACCCCGACCACATCCTCGCCCGCGGCGAGGTCGGCCGGGTCGGGGTGCCGGTCTCCCAACTGGGCGACATGCGGCGGCTGTTCAAGGACATCCCGCTGGAGCGGATGAACACCTCCATGACCATCAACGCCACCGCCATGTGGCTGCTGGCCATGTACCAGGTGGTCGCGGAGGAACAGGGCGCCGACATCACCAAGCTGCAGGGCACCACCCAGAACGACATCGTCAAGGAATACCTCTCGCGCGGGACGCATGTCTTCCCGCCGGGGCCCTCGCTGCGGCTGACCACGGACATGATCACCTACACGGTGAACCACATCCCCAAGTGGAATCCGATCAACATCTGCAGCTACCACCTCCAGGAGGCGGGGGCCACCCCGGTCCAGGAGATCGCCTACGCCATGTCCACCGCCATCGCGGTGCTGGACGCGGTGTTCGCCTCCGGCCAGGTGCCCGGGGAGCGCAAGGGCGAGGTGGTCGCCCGGATCTCCTTCTTCGTCAACGCGGGCGTCCGGTTCATCGAGGAGATGTGCAAGATGCGGGCGTTCGGCCGCATCTGGGACCGGATCACCCGGGACCGCTATGGCATCGAGAACCCCAAGCACCGCCGCTTCCGCTATGGCGTCCAGGTCAACTCCCTGGGACTGACCGAGGCCCAGCCGGAGAACAACGTCCAGCGGATCGTGCTGGAGATGCTGGCGGTCACCCTCTCCAAGGACGCCCGCGCCCGGGCCGTCCAGCTGCCCGCCTGGAACGAGGCGCTGGGGCTGCCGCGGCCCTGGGACCAGCAGTGGTCGCTGCGCATCCAGCAGGTGCTGGCGCATGAGAGCGATCTGCTGGAGTACGAGGACATCTTCGCCGGATCACATGTGATCGAGGCCAAGGTGGACAGCCTGGTCACCGAGGCGCTGGCCGAGATCGACCGGATCCAGGAGATGGGCGGTGCCATGGCGGCCGTCGAATCCGGCTATCTCAAGGCCCAGTTGGTGGCCTCGCACGCCGAACGGCGCGGGCGGATCGAGTCCGGCGAGGAGAAGATCGTCGGGGTCAACTGCTTCGAGACCACCGAGCCCAATCCGCTCACCGCCGACCTGGACACCGCCATCATGACGGTGGACCCGGCCAATGAGGCCCGGGTGGTGGCCGCCCTGCACCGCTGGCGGGACGACCGGGACGAACACCGCGCCCAGGAGGCGCTGTCGGTGCTCAAGAAGACCGCGGCCGGCAGCGAGAACCTGATGCCGGCCACCCTGGAGTGCGTACGCGCCGGGGTGACCACCGGCGAGTGGGCCTGGGCGCTGCGCGATGTCTTCGGCGAGTTCCGCGCCCCCACCGGGGTCAGCGGCGCCCCCCTGGCCGTCACCGCCGAGGCCGGCACCCCGCTGGCCGCGGTGCGCCGCAAGGTCGCCCGCACCGCCGAGGAACTGGGCACCGGCAAGCTCCGCCTGCTGGTGGGCAAGCCGGGCCTGGACGGCCACTCCAACGGGGCCGAGCAGATAGCGGTACGAGCCCGCGACGCCGGCTTCGAGGTGGTCTACCAGGGCATCCGGCTCACCCCGGAGCAGATCGTCTCGGCGGCCGTCGCCGAGGATGTGCACTGTGTGGGCCTGTCCATCCTCTCCGGCTCGCATGCCGAGCTGGTGCCGGACGTACTGAACCGGCTGCGTGCCGCGGGGGCGGGCGAGGTGCCGGTGATCGCGGGTGGCATCATCCCCTCCGCCGACGCCGACGCCCTGCGGGCGGCCGGAGTCGCCGCCGTCTTCACCCCCAAGGACTTCGATATCACCGAGATCATCGGCCGTATCGTCGATGAGATCCGCAAAGCGAACGAGCTCGACCCCCTGGAGGTCTCCGCATGACGACCCCTGTCAACCGCCTTCGTCCCCGCCGCTCCTGCCTCGCCGTCCCCGGGAGCAACCCCCGCTTCCTGGAGAAGGCCCAGGGCCTGCCGGCCGACCAGGTGTTCCTGGACCTGGAGGACGCCTGCGCCCCGCTGGCCAAGGAAGGCGCCCGGCACTCGGTGGTGGACGCGCTCAACAACGGTGACTGGTCGGGCAAGACCAGGGTGGTGCGCGTCAACGACTGGACCACCCACTGGACCTACCGGGATGTGATCACGGTGGTCGAGGGCGCCGGGCCCAACCTGGACTGCATCATGCTGCCCAAGGTGCAGGACGCCCAGCAGGTGGTGGCGCTGGACCTGCTGCTCACCCAGATCGAGAAGACCATGGGCTTCGAGGTCGGCCGGATCGGCATCGAGGCGCAGATCGAGAACGCCCGGGGCCTGGTGAACGTGGACGAGATCGCCGCCGCCTCGCCCCGGCTGGAGACCATCATCTTCGGCCCGGCGGACTTTATGGCCTCGATCAATATGAAGAGCCTGGTGGTAGGCGAACAGCCGCCCGGTTACCCGGCGGACGCCTACCACTACATCCTGATGCGCATCCTGATGGCGGCCCGCGCCCATGACCTCCAGGCGATCGACGGCCCGTATCTGCAGATCCGCAATGTGGACGGCTACCGCGAGGTGGCCGGGCGCGCGGCGGCGCTGGGCTTCGACGGCAAGTGGGTGCTGCACCCGGGCCAGGTGGAGGCGGCCAACGAGGTCTTCTCGCCCTCCCAGGAGGACTACGACCACGCCGAACTGATCCTGGACGCCTATGAGTACTGCACCTCCGAGGCGGGCGGGATGAAGGGCTCGGCGATGCTGGGCGACGAGATGATCGACGAGGCCAGCCGGAAGATGGCGCTGGTGATCGCGGGCAAGGGGCGGGCCGCGGGCATGACGCGGACGTCGAAGTTCGAGGCTCCGGAGGCGTAGACATCATGCAATTCGGCCGCACCTATGAGGAATTCACCGTCGGGGACGTCTACAAGCACTGGCCCGGAAAGACGGTCACCGAGTACGACGACCACCTGTTCTGTCTGCTCACCATGAACCACCACCCGCTGCATATGGACAGCAACTATGCGGAGCGGACCACCGACTTCGGAAAGAACGTGGTGGTCGGCAACTACATCTACTCGCTGCTGCTGGGCATGTCCGTACCGGATGTCTCGGGCAAGGCCATCGCCAATCTGGAGGTGGAGTCGCTCCGGCATATCGCCCCCACCTTCCACGGCGACACCATCTACGGCGAGACCACGGTGCTGGACAAGACGCCGTCGAAGTCGAAGAGCGACCGGGGCATCGTCCATGTGGAGACCCGCGGTTACAAGCAGGACGGCACCGTGGTCTGCGTCTTCCGGCGCAAGGTGATGGTGCCCACCGCCGAATACATCGACAAGCGCGGCGGCGAGCAGCCGGCCCGCCCGCCCGTCGCCCACCACCACCCTCAGACGACGCCCCTTCGGGGCGGCAGCGCCAATTCGCCGATCAGCCAGGAGAAGTAGCAATGGGCCGCCTCGCACAGACCGACGGGCTCACCGACGTCCAGCGGGAAATCCTCGCCACCGTCCGGGACTTCGTCGACAAGGAGATCATCCCGGTCGCCACCGAGCTGGAGCACCGGGACGAATACCCCACGAAGATAGTCGAAGGGCTCAAGGAACTCGGCCTGTTCGGGCTGATGATCCCGGAGGAGTACGGCGGGCTCGGTGAGTCGCTGCTCACCTATGCGCTGTGCGTGGAGGAGATCGCCCGGGGCTGGATGAGCGTCTCCGGCATCATCAACACCCATTTCATCGTCGCCTATATGCTCAAGCAGCACGGCACCCAGGAGCAGCGGGAGCACTTCCTGCCGCGGATGGCGCTGGGCGAGGTGCGGGGCGCCTTCTCCATGTCGGAGCCGGGACTTGGCTCCGATGTGTCGGCCATCACATCCAAGGGCGTGCGGGACGGCGGGGATTACCTGCTGACCGGCCAGAAGATGTGGCTGACCAACGGCGGTTCGTCCACTCTGGTCGCCGTGCTCTGCCGCACCGACGAGGGCCACCCGGAGGGCACCGCCCCGCATAAGTCGATGACCACCTTCCTGATCGAGAAGGAGCCGGGGTTCGGCGAGGTCAGGCCGGGTCTCACCATTCCCGGCAAGATCGACAAAATGGGCTACAAGGGCGTGGACACCACCGAGTTGATCATGGATGGCCTGCGCATTCCGGCCGACCGGGTGCTCGGCGGGACCACCGGCCGCGGCTTTTACCAAATGATGGACGGCGTGGAGGTCGGCCGGGTCAATGTGGCGGCGCGTGGCTGCGGCGTAGCACAGCGTGCGTTTGAACTGGGCGTCGCCTACGCCCAGCAGCGGCAAACCTTCGGCAAACCCATTGCCCAGCACCAGGCAATTCAGTTCAAACTTGCCGAAATGGGGACAAAGGTCGAAGCGGCTCATGCGATGATGGTCAACGCTGCCCGTAAGAAGGACTCGGGCCAGCGGAACGACCTCGAGGCCGGCATGGCCAAGTACCTCGCCTCCGAGTACTGCAAGGAGGTCGTGGAGGACGCCTTCCGCATCCATGGCGGCTATGGCTTCTCCAAGGAGTACGAGATCGAACGCCTCTACCGGGAGGCGCCAATGCTGCTCATCGGTGAGGGCACGGCGGAGATCCAGAAAATGATCATCGGGCGTCGGCTACTCGAGGAGTACCGAATCCAGGGGTAATTGTCCGAAAGGGGCGATTTGGGAGAGAACTAGATCACACCCTGTCATCAATGTCCGGCCATCGACTGGCCCTGGCGCTTAGCCAGTTGCTGGTCGCAACCGATAGCATCGCCGGAAAGCCGCCGTCCCCGAATTGTTACGCGGCACCCTCCGCTACGAAGGTCATCCATGCCCCACAGCTCTACCTCTGCAACACGCGACAGCCTCGTCGGCGTACGCCTTGCGCGCGGAGCTTCGCCGTGGCTCCTCCCGACCGTCGCCACGGCGGCGGTCAGCCTCTCCCGCGCCCGCCGCTCCGGCCGCTGGGCGGCGCTGGCCGTGCCCTCGACCGCGCTCGCGGCCGGCATGCTGTGGTTCTTCCGCGACCCCGAGCGGGAGATCGCCCAGGGCCGGGTGATCTCCCCGGCGGACGGCGTGGTGCAGAGCATCATGCCGTGGAAGGACGGACGCACCCGCGTCGCGATCTTCATGAGCCCGTTGAACGTCCATGTCAACCGTGCGCCGCTGGCCGGCACGGTGGCCTCGGTGGAGCACATCCCCGGCGGGTTCGTCCCGGCGTTCAACAAGGAGAGCGAGAACAACGAGCGCGTTGTCTGGCACTTCGACACCGAGATCGGTGACGTGGAGATGATCCAGATCGCGGGCGCCGTCGCCCGGCGCATCGTGCCTTATGTCCCCCAGGGCACCAAGGTCGAGCAGGGCGAGCGGATCGGCCTGATCCGCTTCGGCTCCCGGGTCGATGTCTATCTGCCGGAGGGCATCGAGCCCGCGGTGGAGGTCGGCCAGGTCACCAAGGCAGGAGTGACACGCCTTGACCGTGATTGATCCAGATGCCCAGGCCGCCTGGGTTCCGGAGGCGGAGCCCGAGGACGATGTGGACGACATGCCGCTGTCCACTCGGCTGTCGATAGCGGACACCCTCACCCTGGGCAACGCCATCTGCGGCTTCATGGCGGTGTACTTCACCACCACCGGTGTGCTGATGCCGCACCTGACCGGCAACGACGACGGGGGCATGGCCCGCAACAGCGCCGCCACGGCGGTGATGCTGATGCTGCTCGCCTCGGTCTTCGACCTGTTCGACGGGCTGGTGGCCCGCAAGCTGCGCAGCTCGGCGATGGGTGCCGAGCTGGACAACCTCTCGGACCTGATCAGCTTCGGCCTGGCCCCCGCGTACTTTGTGGTGGTCTGGGGCGTGGTCGCCGAGGGTGCGCACCAGAAGGTGTCGGCGGTGGCGGCGGTGGTGCTGCTGCTGTCGGTGGTGCTGCGGCTGGCCCGGTTCTCCTGTGTACCGATGCGGGACGGCATCTTCCAGGGGATGCCCTCGCCGTTCGGGGCCCTGACGGTGGTGTCGGTGGTGCTGCTGGAGCTGCCGTTCATCCCGACGCTGCTGGCGATCGTGGGCGTCGCCTGGCTGATGGTGAGCCGGGTCGAGTACCCCAAGCCGCGGGGCCGGCTGGCAGTGGCCATGCTCAGCTGGATCGTGCTCAGCATGGGGCTGCTGTGTGCGTGGGCCTTTGACGCGCCGGGCGGTGAGCTGCTGCTGCAGACGGGCTGTGCGCTTCAGCTGGTGCTGGGGGCGGTTATTCCGTTGTTCGCCACGGCGCGGCGGGTGAATACGTTCCGCGACAACCGGCGGGAGGCGCGGGCTGCTGCGCAGTCCTGACGCCGCCGCGTACGCATGACGGGTCCGGGCTCTGCCCGGGCCCGTTTTGCTTTTCCGCGGGGGCGGGCGGACGCGGGGGGCGGGCGCCGTTTCGGCGGGGCCGCGCGCTCATGCCGGGTGCGGCGCCGTTTCCGCAGGGCGGGCGCGGGTGGGGATGCGGATGCGTTGCCGGGTGCGGCGCCGTTTCCGCGGGTGCGGGTACGGATGCGGTGGCGGGTGCCGATGCGTTGCCGGGTGCGGCGCCGTTTCCGCCTGCGGCGGGCCGGCCCCACCCACGCGCCACCCGTTGCGGTCAGCGGGGTTGGCTGGGGTCGCTGGTGGGTGGCTGGGCGCCGTCGGCGTCCGGCGGCCGCCGACGGCGCCCAGCCACCCACCGGTGGGGCACCCAGCCCGGGGGCGGGTGACGGGTGATGCGTGGGTGGGGATGGTGCCACCGGGGCGGGGCAGCCGAAGGACGGCCGCGACCAGCGGCGGGGCCCGCGCGGATCAGGCGAGGCAATCCGCGGCCACCCGGGCGGCGAGCCGTTCCAGGAGCGGGCCCGCATCGGCCATGCATCGCCGGACATCCGGTTCCAGCGAGGTCAGCGGATAGGCCGCGGCAAGCCCCAGCGCCTCCGGCGCGACGGACAGCCGCCCGCACACGGCCACCACCGGCACCCCACGAGCAGCCCGCACCACCCCCACCGGCGCCTTGCCCCGCAGGGTCTGCTCATCCAGCGAGCCCTCCCCCGTCACCACCAGCGAAGCGCCCCGCACCGCCGCCGCGAACCCCACCACCTCCAGCATCACCTCGATCCCGGGCCGGAACTCCGCCCCCAGGCCCACCAGCGCGCCATAGCCGACCCCGCCCGCCGCGCCCGCGCCCGGCAGATCGGGGCGGGCGCCCAGCACCCGGGCATACCGGGCCAGCGCGGCGTCCAGCAGCCGGACGTCCGCCTCGCTCGCCCCCTTCTGCGGGCCATAGACCGCGGCCGCGCCCTCCGGGCCGGTCAGCGGATTGTCCACATCGCCGGCCAGCACCACGGAAACCTCCCGCAGCCGGGGGTCGAGGCCGGACCAGTCGGCCGAGGCGAGCCGGGCCAGGCCGGCTCCGCCGGGCCCCACCTCGCGGCCGTCCGCGTCCAGCAGCCGCACGCCCAGCGCGGACAGCATCCCGGCCCCGCCGTCGGTGCAGGCGCTGCCGCCGACTCCCAGCACCACCGTGCGGGCGCCCGCGTCCAGTGCCGCCCGCACCAGTTCCCCGGTGCCGTAGGAGGTCGCCGTCAGCGGCGCCGGGCGGGACGCCCGCCGCAGCCCGCTGGCCTCGGCCAGTTCCACCACCGCCGTATCGCCGCGCAGCGCGTACCCGGCCGTCACCGGCTCGCCCAGCGGCCCGCGCACCCGTACCGTGCGGCGCTCGTAGCCGGCCGCCACCGCCGCGTCCACCGTTCCGTCACCGCCGTCCGCCACCGGCAGCGAGGTCACCGCCACCCCGGGCGCCGCCCGGCGCAGCCCGGCCGTCAGATGCCGGGCGACCTCCACCGCCGTCAGTGACCCCTTGAACTTGTCGGGCGCCACCAGTACCCGCCGGTCGTCCACCGCCATCAGCCACCCCTTCGCTCGGCCCCGGCTGGCCGACCCTACCCAGCGGCCGGGCGCCCGCCCACCCCCTTGCGGTGTGGCGACCGGTCGGCGCGGCCCGGAGCGGCTAATCGCCTTGCGGGCCGGCGGGCCGTTCTGTTTCCGTGCCGGGCATGGACGAGACGGAACTGCTGCGCCGCTCCGGCAGCCCGGTGACCAGGAGCCGACTGGTCAGTGATCTCAGGGCACTGGGGCTGGCCGAGGGCGACACCCTGATGTTCCACACCCGGCTTTCCGCACTGGGCTATGTGGCGGGCGGCGCCCGCACGGTGATCGAAGCGCTGCTGGAAGTGGTGGGCGTACGGGGCACCTTGCTGGTCTACTGCGGCTGGAACGACGCCCCGCCCTATGACTTCATCCGCTGGCCCGAGGCATGGCAGGCGGCCGTACGGGACGAACTCCCCGCTTTCGACCCGCTGTTGAGCGAGTCCGACCACAACAACGGCCGGTTGCCGGAGGTGTTGCCCGCTGGCCGGGCGCGGTGCGCAGCCGCCATCCGGATGTGAGCTTCGCGGCGCTGGGGGCGGCGGCCGGGGAGCTCACGGCCGGCCACCCCTGGAACGATCCGCACGGCCCCGGCAGCCCGCTGGCCCGCCTGGTGGCCCACGGCGGCCGGGTGCTGCTGCTGGGCGCGCCACTGGACACGCTCACCCTGCTGCACCACGCCGAGGCACTGGCCTCGGCGCCGGGCAAGCGGTTCGTCGAGTACGAACTGCCGGTGCTGGAGGGTGGGCGCCGGGTGTGGCGGCGCTTCCGGGACATCGACACGGACTCGGGCGCCTTCGACTATTCCGGGGCGGTGCCGGCGGGCGAGTGGCCGTTCACGGTGATCGCCCGGGAGGCACTGGCCGTCGGAATCGGGGTACGCGGGCGGGCCGGGGCCGCGGAGAGTGTGCTGTTCGACGCCGCGGCCCTGGTGCGGTTCGGGGTGGAGTGGCTGGAGGCTCACCTGGTCTGAGGATGAGCTCTCACCTGGTCTGACGGATGAGTTCGAAGAACTGGTCGCCGCGCAGCACGGTGAAGCGCTCGTCCAGGCCCTGGGCGATCTCGGCGACATCGCCGGGGGTGAGGTTCCAGGCCAGCACTCCGACGCTGAGGAAGAGCGGTGCCTTGCCGTTCCAGCCCCGGGCGGCCTTGGCCAGGATCTGTCGGGCGCCGTTGACGTCGGAGACCAGCCGGGCGGTGCTGATGGGCATCCCGGAGACCAGGCGGGTGCCGAAGTGGCTGGTCCAGTGCTGCCAGATGCCCGCCGGGCGGACGTCCCGGGCGTAGGCGGCGGCCGCCCCGGCGCTGAGGTCGATGTCCTTGCCGTGCGCCCGGTTGAGCACACAGAGCGCCGAGAGCCCGGTGTCACGCATATAGGTTCCGGTCTGCCGGGTGAACCGGGCGAGCTTGGCGGCGGGCCAGTCGTCCGGATAGATGTAGCCCAGGCCGGAGGGCCCGGCCACCAGGTAGTCCTGCCGGGTGGCGGTGCGCTGGTAGTACGCCAGGAACACCGGGGCGGCGTCCGCGGCCAGCGGGCTGACCGACCAGTTGAGCGGGACGGTTCCGCGTGCGGGATCGTCCCAGAGCTTGCGCAGCCGGTGCTGGTTGTACTGGAGGTTGTCGCCCTCGGTGAAGGTGAAGGTCACATAGATCCGGTGGCGCAGCCGGGGCGGGGCGGCATAGGGCTGCCGGGAGGCGAAGCGGCGCTGAGCCCCGGCGAGCACGGTGAGGTTGTTGATGTAGTCGGCGGCCACTACATACACCCCGTGCCGGGAGGCCAGTTCGGTGCCGGCGTTCTCCCGGTCGTTGGGGAACCAGCCCAGGAACGGGGAGTTGTCGGGCATCGCGCGCATCAGCGAGGCCAGCAGGGCGGCCTCCTTGGCGCGGGTGGGGTCGGCCCACACCACAAAGGCCCGGTGGGCCACCGCGTAGTCGCGCAGATTCTCCAGGTTGCGCTGTGGATCCACGGCGATCAGCATCCGGTGGGTACAGCGGGGCCACAGCTCCTTGAGCGCCCAGGCGTAGGCGGAGTGGGCGTCCTTGAACCGGCCGCGCAGGTCTTTGACCACCGGCAGTCCCAGCCGGGAGGCCAGGGCGGAGGTGGCCACCACCGCGTTCTCCAGCCCGGCCAGGGTGGTGGCCACATTGCGGGTGGCCGGCACCGCCGGGTCGGTGATGACCGCGCCCCGGATCTCGGACCGGTACCGGCGCACCAGGGCGGCCAGGCCGTCAACCGGCGCATGGGGCACATCCAGTTCACGCAGCCAGGTGTCGCGGCCCTCCTCGAAGGGCGCCGACAGATACACACAGGGACGCCGCCGGGCGGTCACCCCTTGCAGGGTGCTCAGCAGCAGACGTTCGTCCGCCGAGAGCCGGTCCACCTCGCAGACGTCCAGCCGGTAGGGCTCGGGCAGGGTGGGCAGCGCCTGGTCCTGGGGCCAGCCGGCGTCCCCGGGCTCCCCGGCCTTCCGTGTCTCCCCGGGTTCCCGGGGCGGCTGAGCGGGCCGGTCCGGCTGGGCCGCGGCCGTCCGGGACGCCGCCAGGGAGGCCAGTACCGTGCCCGTGCCCAGCGCCGTCCGGCAGAAGTGACGTCGTGATCTTCCTACTGTCATGTTCGAGAGGGTGGCAGCAAGCGGGCCGGGGCCCGCGCGGCGACGCGCGTCCGACCGGGTGCCGGTGACGGCGGTTGACCTTGCCCCCGGGGGCAGGCTTTAGCCTCCGTACGGCAGAGCGGGGGTGGGCTTGGATGCGGATCGGGGATGCCGCACGGGCGGCGGGTGTGTCGGTCAAGGCGGTGCGCTACTACGAGTCGCTGGGGCTGATCGCGCCGGGCCGGCTGGCCAACGGCTACCGCGACTACGCGGAACGGGAGGTGCGGCTGATCCGGGAGATCAAGGCGCTGAGCCGGCTGGGGATTCCGGCGGAGCGCACCCGTCCGTTCCTGGACTGTCTGGCCACCGGCCAGGACCACGCCGACGACTGCCCGGCCTCGCTGGCCGGTTACCGCCGGGTCATCGACGAACTGACCGAGCGCATCGAGGAGTTGGCCGCCCGCCGGGCGGCCGTGACGGCCCGGCTGCACCGGGCCGCCCATCGCAACAGCATCATCACTCCGGGAGAACCCTTGAACGACCACATCCGGTTGCCGGCCGGTCTTCCGGCGCCCGAGGACGACGGGGCGGCCGCCCATCTGCCCGGCGCGGCACTGCCCGAGCTGACTCTGACAGCCACCTCGGGCGAGCGGATCCGGCTGGACGCCCTGGGCCCGGGCCGTACGGTGCTCTACCTCTACCCGCTGACCGGTCGGCCGGACGCAGACCTGCCGGAGGGCTGGGACGGCATCCCCGGCGCCCGGGGCTGCACCGCGCAGGCGTGCGGGTTCCGTGACCACCACCAGGAGCTGCTGGCGGCCGGGGCGTCCCGGGTGTTCGGCCTGTCCGGTCAGGACACCGCCTACCAGCGTGAGGTGACCGAGCGGCTGCATCTGCCCTTCGCCATGCTCTCCGACCCCGGGCTGGAGCTGGCCCGGCGGCTGGTGCTGCCCACCTTCCGGGCGGACGGGGCGGAGCTCTACAAGCGGCTCACCCTGGTGGTGCGCGGGGGTGTGGTGGAGCACGTCTTCTACCCGGTCTTCCCGCCGGACCGGCACGCCGGGCAGGTACTGGCCTGGCTCGGGGCCAACCCGCGGTGACCGGTTGACCGGACCGGTGACCGGTGACCGGTTGGCCGGTACGGCCGTCAATTCGCTCGCCGCCCGCCGGGGGCGGCGCATACCCTCCCCGCATGAGCAGCGAGCAGCCGGCCCCGGACCGCCGGCCCCTGGTGGCCATCCTCAGCGGTGCCGGGATCTCCACCGACTCCGGCATCCCGGACTACCGGGGACCCCAGGGCCTGTGGCGGCGCGACCCGGAGGCGGAGAAGCTGGTCACCTACGGGTTCTATATGGCGGACCCGGAGATCCGCCGGCGCTCCTGGCGGATGCGGCGGGACGCGCCCACGCTGCGAGCCCGGCCCAACGCGGCCCATGAGGCGGTGGTACGGCTGGAGCGCTCCGGCACCCCGGTGCGGGTGATCACCCAGAACGTGGACGGGCTGCACCAGCTGGCCGGGCTGCCCGAGCGCAAGGTCCTGGAACTGCACGGCACCGCTCGGGCGGTGGTCTGCACCGGCTGCCGGGCGCGCACGGAGATGACCGAGGCGCTGGCCCGGGTCGCGGCCGGGGACCCGGACCCCGCCTGCGAGAGCTGCGGCGGGATCCTGAAGTCGGCCACGGTGATGTTCGGCGAAAGCCTGGACCCCGTGGTGCTGGGCGAGGCGGTGGCGGTGGCCAGGGCGTGCGAGGTGTTCATCGCGGTGGGCACCAGTCTCACCGTCCAGCCCGCGGCCTCCCTCGCGGGGGTCGCCGCCGACCACGGGGCCCGGCTGATCATCGTCAACGCCGAGCCAACGCCCTATGACCAACGGGCGGACGAGGTGATCCGCGAGCCGATCGGTACGGCGCTGCCAACGCTCCTCCAGCGCTTCGGCGGCTGACGGAGCGCCCTTGGGGGCGCCCGGCAGGGGCGTCCCCAGCGG
>NZ_PHNC01000011.1 GCF_003121295.1 Streptomyces orinoci | reverse complement strand
CCCGGCGGGCCTCGGGGGTGGCGGCGAGCAGGGGCCGCATCCGCTGGAAGTAGGCGGCGAGTTGGCGGGTGGTGCCGGGGACGGTGGCGGGGTCCAGGCCGACCAGGGCGGCGGCGCGGCGGTTCTCGGTCAGATAGCGGTCGGCGTGGGCGTCGGTGAGGGGGAGCCCGGAACGGCGCAACACCGCCAGATAGGAGCCGACTTCGGCGCAGTGCACCCAGAGCAGGAGTTCGGGGTCGTCGATGCGGTAGCGCTCGCCGGTGTCCGGGTCCACGGCGGAGAGCCGGCAGTGGATTCCGCGGACGGCGGCGCCGGCGCGCTGTGCGGCGTCGCCGGTGCCATAGGTGGTGGCGGCCACAAAGCGGGCGGTGCGCAGCAGTCTGCCCCAGGGGTCCTGCTCAAAGGTGGAGTTCTGGGTGAGGCCGCGGACGGTACGGGGGTGCAGGGCCTGGAGCCATAGGGCGCGGACTCCGGCGATCCACATGACGGGGTCGCCGTGCAGCTGCCAGGTGACGGAGGCGGGGCCGAAGAGGCCGGGGTCGGGGCGGGGCACGGCGTCTCCTTTCGGGGTTGGCCTCTTCGGACTGTACTGGGAGGGTGATCGCGCCCGGGGCCCTGTGCGGCGCCGGGCTATGCGGCGCCGGTCCAGGCGCGGAAAAGGCCCACACAGCCGCTGATGGTGAGTTCATGGCGCTCAAAGTGTTTGCCGAGCTGCTCGCGGAGGTCGTCGAGATTGTCGCGGTCGTTGTGGAAGACGCCGGTCCTGTTGAGGAACCACATCATCCGGCGGGCGGCGAAGGTCACCGGGAGGCCGGAGGACAGCACGGTGGCGCCGAAGACGATGCCGCCGGGGCGGACGGCGGCCGCGGCGTGGGCGAAGGCGATGCCCTTCTCGGCGAGGCTGCCGGGAACGCAGTGCAGCAGATAGCTCATGCCCACCGAGTCAAAGGACTTCTCCGGCACCGGCAGGGGTTCCAGGACATTGGCGCGGACCGTGGTGACCTGGTAGCGCCGGAGGCGGTCGGCGGTGTGGGCAAGGGAGTTGGGGTTGAGGTCGGCGAGGGTGATCCGGGGATCGGGCACCGGGAAGGTGGCGTGGTCGAGCAGATAGCCGCTGCCGACGCCGATCTCCAGATGGCGGGCGCCGACGCTCTGGTCGTACAGCCACCGGGAGACGGCCGGCGGGCAGCGCCAGAGGAAGGGCGCGGTGCCCCGGTAGACCGCGAGGTCATAGAGGTTGAGCGCCTGCTTGGAGTAGGCGGCCTGCCCGTCGATGACGGCTTGGTCGAGGGGCTTTTCCTGGCTGGTGCCGCTGGACGTCATCAATGCTCCTTTTTTTGAAGGCCGTTGAGCCAGTGGTGGACCGATCCCAGTGCGGCTGGGCCGTGTTCGCGGATGAGGGTGAAGTGGGTGCCGGGTGCGTCCACGGCGGTGTGCGGCAGCCGCCAGTGCGGCCGCCAGTCGCGCGGGGGTTCCGCGACGGCCGGTTCCGCGGCCCGGACAAGCAGGGTGGGTGCGGTGATCGGGGCCGGGCGCCAGGTCTGGAACAGCCGGGAGTAGTGCGCCATGGCGGTCAGTCCCGCGTCATCGCGTATCTCCTCGGTCCAATGGGCTTCGGACGAGCCGGACTTGCGGTCCTGGTCGATCCGGGCGTGCAGCCGGGGAAGCATCGCGCTGTCCGGCCAGTAGGTGTCCAGCAGGACGACGCCGCTGGGCCCGGCCCCGCGTGCTTCGAGGGCGGCGGCGGTGGCATGGGCGATCCAGCCGCCCGCCGAGTAGCCGAGCAGCACAACGGGTTGGCCCTCGGCGCACTCCTGGACGCCGTCCGCCTGGAGGCGGGCGAGGGCGTCCACGGAGGCAGGCAACGGCTGGTCCCAGCTGAAGCCGGGCGCGGGCAGGACCCAGAGGTCCCGCTCGCCGCGGGCGGCGGCGGCCAGGCGGGCGTACTGCTGGGGCCCGGAGGAACCGGCGAAGGTGGGAAAGCAGACCAGCCCGGGGGCGGCGGGGCCCCGGGAGAGACGGACCGGCGGAATCCGGTGTTCCGCCCGGGGGGTGTCAAAGGCGGGGCGGAAGGCCGCCATCCGGTGCATCAGTTCCTGGAACTCCTCGCTCCGGCCCAGTTCTCCGGCCCGGGCCAGCAGCGGGCCCAGGGTGGTGCCGGCGCCGGTGGTGTCCTCGGCCGCCCGGTCCGCGCCGCCGGCGGCGGTCCAGGCGGCGAGCAGGTGCCGGGCCAGGGCGGTGACGGTCGGGTGCTGGAAGACCAGGGACGGGGCCAGGCGCAGCCCGGTGTCGGCGCCCAGCCGGTTGCGCAGGTCCACCGCGGTCAGTGAGTCGAAGCCCAGCTCGGGCAGCGGCGTCCGCTCGTCGATCGCGTCGGCGTCGGGCAGCCGGAGGGCGGCCGCGGCGTGGGTGCGGACCAGGGCGGCGAGCAGTGCTTCCCGTTCCTCCTCGGACGCCCCGGCCAGGCGTTCCTGGAATTCGCGGCCCCCTTGCCCGTCCGCCCGCCCGGCGGGACGGGGCCCGGCGGCGGGCAGCGCGGCCAACTCGGGCCAGTAGCGCCCGCGCTGGAAGGCATAGGTGGGCAACTCCACCAGGCGGGCGCCGCAGTCGGCCAGCATCCGGTCCCAGCCGACCGCCACGCCCCGGACATACAGCCGGGCCAGGGCGCGCAGCAGGGCCGTCGCCCCGGTCCCGTCCCGGCTCGGGTCGGGCAGCAGGAGGAGGCCGTCCTCGGCCAGGTCCCCGGGGATCCCGGCGGTGTCCACCGGGACGGGCAGGAGGCAGTGGTGCACCCCGTCGGCCAGCAGCCATCGCAGGCCCTCGGCGGGGGTGCCGGTCTCCCGGGCCAGGGCGATCCAGTGCTCGGGGGAACGGAGTTCACCGGGGGTGAGGGGCCGGCCGGTGCGGCCGGAGACCAGGGGGATGCGCGGTGGGTGGAAGGTCAGTTCCTTGACGGTACGGCGGATGTCGTCCTCCGTTGCCCGCAGGGCGGGCAGCAGGGCCGCCGCGTCGGACAGGGACAGTACGCCCGCGCAGTGCGCGGCGGCGGCCTCGCCCGGGCCGTGGCCCAGGAGATGGCTGGGGGCGGTGCCCCAGTGGTCCAGCAGCCGGAACAGCGCCACCTGCTCGGCGAAGTGCAGGACTTGGGCGAGGACCGGGTCGGCGGGCGCCTCGTCCAGGGCCATGGTCTCCCCCAACGGGCGGGCCGGCAGCGCCTGGAAGGCGGCACCGGCCTCGTCCACGGCCGCGGCGTAGACCGGCATCCGCGCATACAGCTCCCGTCCCGGTCCGGAGCGCGCTCCGGGCCCGGCGGTGAACAGACAGGCCATCCTGCTCCGGGCCCGGACGGTGCCCCGGACCGCCGCGCCGGCGTCGTCCCCTTCCCCTTCGGCCAACGTGGCCAGTTCTGCCAGCAGTTGATCCCGGTCCCGGCCCAGGACCACGGCGCGGTGTTCCAGCCCGGCCCGGCCGGCGGCCAGGGAGCGTCCGATGTCGGCCGGTGCGAGGCCGGGATGTGCCAGGACGAACCGGTGCAGCCGCCCGGCCTGGGCCCGCAGGGCGGCGGCGGTCCGGCCGGACAGGGGCCAGGGCACGGCGGGCAGGGTGGCGGCGGGGTGCGGGAGGCCGCTCCCGGGAGCCGGGTCCGGGTCCGGGGCCTGTTCCAGAACCACATGGGCGTTGGTGCCGCTGATGCCGAAGGCGGAGACCCCGGCCCGGCGGGGACGGCCGGTCTCCGGCCACTCCCTGGCCTCGGTCAGCAGCTCCACCGCGCCCGCCGACCAGTCCACATGCGGGGTGGGGTCCGCCGCGTGCAGAGTGGGCGGCAGTACGCCCCGCCGCAGGGCCAGCACCATCTTGATCACACCGCCGACTCCGGCCGCGGCGGCGGTGTGGCCGATATTGGACTTCAGCGAACCCAGCCAGAGCGGCCGTTGGGCCGGACGGTCCTGTCCATAGGTGGCCAGCAGGGCCTCCGCCTCTATGGGGTCGCCCAGGGCGGTGCCGGTGCCATGGGCTTCCACGGCGTCCACATCCCGGGTGGTGAGGCCGGAGTTGGCCAACGCCTGGCGGATGACTTGCTGTTGGGCCTGCCCATTGGGTGCGGAGAGGCCGTTGCTGGCCCCGTCCTGGTTGGTGGCGCTGCCCCGGATCAGGGCCAGTACAGGGTGCCCTTGGCGGCGGGCCTCGGACAGCGGCTCCACCAGGAGCATGCCGGCCCCCTCGCCCCAGCCGGTGCCGTCGGCGCCGGCGGCGAATGCCTTGCAGCGTCCGTCCGGTGCCAGCGCCCGCTGCTGGCTGAACTCCACAAAGGCGCCCGGGGTGGAGAGCACGGTGGCCCCGCCCACCAGGGCCGCCGAGCAGTCCCCCTGGCGCAGCGCCTGGATGGCCAGGTGCAGGGCGACCAGGGAGGAGGAGCAGGCGGTGTCCACGGTCACCGCGGGGCCCCGGAGGCCGAAGGTGTAGGCGATCCGGCCGGAGGCGACGCTGGTGGAGGTGCCGGTCATCAGGTGGCCGGCGCCGCCGTCCGGGCTGGCGGTGAGCACCGGCAGATAGTCCTGGCCGCTGATGCCCATAAAGACCCCGGTGCGGCTGCCGCGTACCGAGGCGGGCGAGAGCCGCGCCCGCTCCAGCACCTCCCAGGCCACTTCCAGCAGCAGGCGCTGCTGGGGGTCCATGGCCAGGGCCTCGCGGGGGCTGATGCCGAACAGCTGGGGGTCGAATTGGTCGGCGTCATGCAGGAATCCGCCCCGGCGGACATAAGTACGGCCCGGACGGCCCGGGTTGGGGTCATAGAGCTCGTCCGTGTTCCAGCCCCGGTTGGCCGGGAAGGAGGAGGTGGCGTCCCGCCCGGCGGCCAGCAGCTCCCACAACTCCTCGGGCGAGGCCACCTCGCCGGGGTACCGGCAGCCCATGGCCACGATGGCGATCGGTTCCCCGGCGGCGGGCGGTGCGGCCACCGGCTGGGCTATGGGCTCGGCGGTGCCGGTCAGCCGGGAGAGCAGATGGGCGGCGAGCTTCTCCGGGGTGGGGTGGTCGAAGGCCGCGGTGGGGGTGAGGCGGATTCCGGTGGCGGTGGCGAGCCGGTTGCGCAGTTCCATGGCGGTCATGGAGACAAAGCCCAGGTCGGTGAAGGCTTTGCCGGTGTCCAGGTCGGCGGCGGAGGTGAGGTTGAGCACCACGGCGGCCTGTTCGCAGACCGTGTGCAGCACCGCGCGTTCCCGTTCGCTCTCCGGCAGCCCGGCCAGGCGCTGCCGGAACAGCGCGGCCTCGCTCTCCTCGGCGCTCTCCCCGGCGCTCTCCCCGGCGCTCTCCCCGGCGCTCCCTTCGGCCTGGTGGGCCGGGGCGGCCGGCTGGGCGTCCAGCCAGTAGCGGCGGCGCTCGAAGGCGAGGGTGGGCAGGTCCACCAGCCGGCCGGGGGGCAGCGCGAAGTCCGCCGGTATGCCATGGACATGGGCTTCGCCGACGGAGGTGAGAAAGCGTCGCAGACCTCCCTCGCCACGCCGCAGCGAGGCCAGCACCACGCCCTCGGTGGCCGTGGCGTCCAGGATCTCCTGGACGGACACCGCCAGCACCGGGTGCGGGCTCACCTCCACAAAGCCGCGGTGTCCGGCCTCCAGCAGCCGGCGGACGGTGGACTCGAAGCGGACGGTCTGCCGGAGATTGCGGTACCAGTAGGCGGGGTCCAGCGCGGAGGTGTCGATAAGCGCGCCATTGACCGTGGAGAAGAAGGGGATCTCCGCGGTCCGGGGGGTGATCCCGGGGAGGGCCGCCAGCAGTTCGTCCTCCAGCGTGGCCACCTGGGCGGAATGGGAGGCGTAGTCCACCGCGACCCGGATGGCTCGCACCCCTTCCTCCTCGGCGGCGGCCAGCATGCCGTCCAGCGCCTCGGCGTCCCCGGAAACCACCACGGAGGACGGCCCGTTGACCGCCGCCACGCCCAGCCGGGTCTCCCAGGCGGCCAGCCACTCCCGGGCCCGGCCGGCGGGCAGACCGAGAAAGGCCATCCCGCCCCGGCCGGAGAGGCGTTCGGCGATCAGACGGGAACGCAGGGCGACGATCCGTGCCCCGTCCTCCAGGGAGAGGGCGCCCGCGACGCAGGCGGCGGCGATCTCGCCCTGGGAGTGGCCCACCACGGCGCCGGGCTCCACGCCATGGGAGCGCCAGAGCGCGGCCAGGGAGACCAGCATGGCCCATAGCGCGGGCTGGACCACATCCACCCGGTCCAGCGCGGCGGCGCCCTCGGCCCCGCACACCACATCCACCAGCGAGAAGCCGGTATGAGGCGCCAGGGCCTCGGCACACTGCCGCAGCCGGTCACGGAAGACGGCGGACTCGCGGTACAACTCGGCGGCCATGCCCTCCCATTGGGCGCCCTGGCCGGGGAAGACCAGTACCGGTTTGCGGGGTTCGCCCGCCACTCCGGTCAGCACGCCGGGGGCGTTCCCGCCCCCGGCCAGGGCGTCCAGGCCGGTGAGGAGTTCGTCCCGGTCATCGCCCAGGACAACGGCCCGGTGGCCGAAGAGGGTCCGGGAGACCAGCAGTGAGTGAGCGGTGTCCGCCGGGGAGAGGTGCGGGCGGGCGCGGATATGGTCGCGCAGCCGGGCGGCCTGTTCCCGCAGGCCGCGCCCGGTGCGGGCGGAGAGCACCCAGGGCAGCGGCCGTATCGCCGCCTGGGGCGGTTCCGGCGGTCCGGCGGGGGCGGGGAAGCCGTCCGGCTCGGCTTGTTCCAGCACCACATGGGCGTTGGTGCCGCTGATGCCGAAGGAGGACACGGCGGCCCGGCGGGGTCGGCCGGTCTCCGGCCACTCCCTCGCCTCGGTGAGCAGCCGCACGGTGCCCGCCGACCAGTCCACCTGTGGAGTGGGGGCGTCGATATGCAGGGTGGGCGGCAGTACGCCTTGGCGCAGGGCCATCACCATCTTGATCACACCGGCGGCGCCGGCGGCGGCCTGGGTGTGGCCGATATTGGACTTCAACGACCCGAGCCACAAAGGACGTTGGGCGTCGTGCTCGCGGCCGTAGGTGGCCAGCAGCGCCTGGGCCTCGATGGGATCGCCCAGCCGGGTCCCGGTGCCATGGGCCTCCACCGCGTCCACCAGGTCCGCCGACAGCCCGGCCGCCGCCAGGGCCCGTCGGATCACCCGCTGCTGGGCGGGCCCATTGGGCGCGGTCAGCCCATTGGAGGCGCCATCCTGGTTGACCGCCGATCCCCGCACCACGGCCAGCACCGGATGGCCCTCGCGCCGGGCCTCGGACAGCCGTTCAAGGAGCAGCAGTCCCACGCCCTCGCCCCACCCGGTGCCGTCCGCCGCCGCCGCGAACGCCTTGCACCGGCCGTCCGGGGCCAGCCCGCGCTGCCTGCTGAACTCCACAAACATGCTGGGGGTGGCCAGCACCGCCACTCCCCCGGCCAGCGCCAGCGTGCAGTCCCCGGCGCGCAGTGCCTGGGCGGCCTGGTGCAGGGCGACCAGGGAGGAGGAACAGGCGGTGTCCACGGTGACCGCCGGGCCCTGAAGGCCGAAGTTGTAGGCCAGGCGCCCGGATATCACACTGGCCAGGTAGCCGGTGGAGTAACCCTCGAAGTTCTCCCGGGCGTTGTGCACCAGCATCGCGTATTCCTGGCTGCTGGTGCCGACGAAGACCCCGGTGCGGGTGCCGCGCAGGGCGGCGGGGGTGAGACCGGCGCGTTCGAAGGTCTCCCAGGTCACCTCCAGCAGCAGCCGCTGCTGGGGGTCCAGGGCCAGGGCCTCGCGGGGGCTCACGCCGAAGAGTCCGGCGTCGAAGGAGGCCACATCGTCCAGGAAGCCGCCCTCCCGGGCGCAGCTCTTGCCCGGCCGGTCCGGGTCCGGGTCGTAGAGGCCGGCCGTCTCCCAGCCGCGGTCGGCGGGGAAGGGTGTGATGGCGTCCCGCCCGGAGGCGACCAGATGCCATAGGTCCTCGGGCGAGCGGACGCCGCCGGGGAAGCGGCAGCCCATGGCCACCACCGCGATGGGTTCTCCGGCGGCCTCCTCCAGCTCCCGCAGCCGGCCCCGGGTTTCATGCAGGTCGGCGGTCACCTTCTTGAGGAAGTAGCGCAGCTTGTCGTCCGTCACCATCTGAGAAACACCCCGTCCAGAAGTCATCGGCGGTCAGGAGATGCCGAGTTCATTGCTGATGAAGTCGATGACTTCCTCGTCGGTCGCCAGGTCCAGTTCGCCGGCGACGGCCGGCCCGGTGTCCTGGGGGCGTGTTCCCTCCTCCCAGCGCAGGGCCAGTGCCCGCAGCCGGGCCGCCACCCGCTCCCGTTCGTCCTGGTCCAGGGGGGCGGCGGCCAGTCCGGCCGCCCAGTCGTCCAGGCGGGCGAGGAAGGATTCGGCCGGTGCGCCCGGACCGGCCGGCAGCCGGGCTTCGATGGCGTCGGTCAGCGCGTCCGGGGTCGGATGGTCGAACACCAGGGTGCTGGGCAGGGTCAGGCCGGTCATGGCGCCCAGGCGGTTGCGCAGTTCGACGGCGGTAAGCGAGTCGAACCCCAGCTCCTTGAAGGGGCGTTGGGGGTCCACGGTCTCCGCTGTGGGATGCCCCAGGACGGCGGCGACCTGGCCGCGTACCAACTCCCGTACGGCCGGGCGCCGTTCCCCGGGCGCCAGGGCCGCCAGGCGTTCCCGCAGGGCGTTTGCCGCCCCGGCCGGTGCGGCCGGGTCCGCCGGGGTCCCGGCCAGGCCGCGCAGCAGGGGCGGGAGGGAGCCCTGTCCGGCCGCGGTGCGCAGGGCGGGGGTGTGGAAGCGTATGGGCAGCCATACCGCCCGGTCGGCGGCGAGTGCCGCGTCGAACAGGGCCAGTCCGTCCTCGGTGCTCAGGCCCGCGATCCCGGAGCGTGAGACCCGGTCCAGCCCGGCCCGGTCCAGCGCGGCGGCCATGCCTCCGGTACCGGCCCACATTCCCCAGGCGAGGGCGGTGGCGGGCAGTCCGGCGTCCCTGCGGTGGGCGGCCAGGGCGTCCAGAAAGGCGTTGGCGGCGGCGTAGTTGGCCTGCCCGGCGGCCCCCAGGGTGCCGGCGGCGGAGGAGAAGAGGACAAACGCGGCCAGTTCCCGGTCCCGGGTCAGCTCATGGAGGTGCCAGGCGCCATCGGCCTTGGGCCGGAACACGGTGTCCAGCCGCCGCGGTGTCATCGACTCCAGGAGCCCGTCGTCCACCACTCCGGCCGTGTGCACCACGGCCGTCAGCGGGTGCTCCGCCGGTACCGAGGCCAGCAGTTCCGCCACGGACGCCCGTTCGGCCATATCGCAGGCCACGGCCCGGACGGACAAGGCGCCCAATTTCCGGAGTTCTTCGGTCAGTTCGGCCATCCCCTCGGCCTCCGGCCCCCTGCGGCCGGCCAGCAGCAGATGACGGGCCCGGCCGGTACGGACCAGATGCCGGGCCACCTCGGTGCCCAGCGCCCCATAGCCGCCGGTCACCAGGATCGTGCCGGAGGGGTCCCAGGCGGGCGGCATGGTGAGGACGAGCTTGCCCACATTCCGGGCCTGGGCCAGGAAGCGGAAGGCCGCCGGCGCCTGCCGGACGTCCCAGGTCCGCACCGGGACCGGCCGCAGGCGGCCCCGCTCGAAGAGGGCCAGGATCTCCGCCAGCATCTCCGCGATGCGCCCGGGTCCGGCGTCCATCAGATCGAAGGCGCGATAGCGGACGCCCTGGTGCTCCCCGGCGATCCGGGCGGCGTCCCGGATGTCGGTCTTGCCCATCTCCACAAACCGGCCGCCGGGCCGCAGCAGCCGCAGCGAGGCGTCCAGCAGTTCCCCGGTCAGGGAGTTGAGCACCACATCCACCCCGCCGGATCCGGCGAATCGTGCCTCGAACTCCCCGGTACGGGAGGAGGCGAGATGCCCCTCGTCCACTCCCAGGGCGCGCACCGCATCCCATTTGGCGGGGCTCGCCGTGGCGAACACCTCGGCCCCCAGGTGCCGGGCGAGCTGCACGGCGGCGATGCCCACGCCGCCCGCGGCGGCATGGATGAGCACCTTCTCCCCCGCCCGCAGCCCCGCCAGGTCCACCAGACCGTGAAAGGCGGTGAGGAAGGTGACGGGGACGGCGGCGGCCTGGGGGAAGGACCAGTCGGGGGGCATCGGGGCGATCAGCCGGTGGTCGGCCACCGCGACGGGTCCCAGACAGCCGGCCGCCAGCCCGAACACCCGGTCGCCGGGCGCCAGTCCGGGGACGTCCGGTCCCACCTCGGTGACCACTCCGGCGATCTCGCCGCCCAGCGCCCGCTGATCGGCGACCATGCCCAGGGCCATCACCACATCGCGGAAGTTCAGCCCGGCCGCCCGCACCGCCACCCTGACCTGTCCCGGTGCCAGGGGCGCGGCGGCCTCCGGGCAGGGGGCGAGCACCAGATCGTCCACCGTGCCCCCGCCGGCCGGTGCCACCCGCCACTCCGCCGCGCCCGGCGGCGGCATCAGACTGCCCTCCGGGACGCCACGGGCCAGCCTGGGCACCAGCAACCTTCCCTCGCGCAGGGCGAGTTGCGGCTCGTTGCCGGACAGGGCCGCGGGCAGTGCGGCCGTCGAGCCGGGGTGCCCGTCCAGGTCGGCCAGCAGAAACCGGCCCGGGTGCTCGGACTGCGCGGAGCGCACCAGGCCCCAGAGCGCGGCGGCGGCCGGGTCGGTGACGGGCTCCCCGTCGGCGGCGGAGAGCGCGCCCCGGGTGATGACCGCCAGCCGGGAGTCCGTCAGCCGGGCGTCGGTGAGCCAGTGATGGATCACCTCCAGCACCCGGCCGGTCAGGGAACGGGCGGCGGCGAGCGGGTCGTCGGCGTCCGGGGTATCGGCGTCCGGGGCCCGGCAGGGCAGGAGCACCAGCCCGGGTATGGACTCGCCGGAGTCCAGCGCGGCCAGGAGGGCCTCGGGGCCGGGGAGGCCCGGGGCAGCCACGGCGGCGGCCAGGTCGTCGTCCCCCAGCACCACGCAGCCCGGCGCGGCGCCCGGAACCGGCTCCGCCGCCGCCCAGTTGAGGTGGAACAGAGTGTCCTGGGTACGGGTGGCACGCAGTTGCCCGGCGGTGATGGGACGGGTGACCAGCGAGCCCACCGAGGCCACCGGAGCGCCGTGCTCGTCCCATAGGGCCAGGGAGACCGAGTCCGTGCCCGCCGGGGTCAGCCGGGCACGCAGCGCCGGTGCGCCGGCGCCATGGCAGGAGACGTCCTGCCATGCGAAGGGAATCCGCAGCCGCGACCGGCCGGCCAACGCGCCGTCCAGCAGGGCGAGATGGAGTGCGGAGTCCAGCAGCGCCGGATGGACGCCATAGGCGCCCGCCCCGGCCCGTGCGGTACGGTCCAGCGCGAGCTCCGCGAACACCGCCTCTCCCAGCCGCCAGGCCCGGGACAGGCCCCGGAAGGCGGGGCCGTAGTCGAGGCCCTCGGCGGCCAGGCGCTCATAGAACCCCTCCAGGGGCACCGGTTCCGCCCCCGGGGGCGGCCAGTCCTCGCCGGGAGCGGCGGGCGGCGCGGCGGCCTCCGGGGCGAGTTGGCCACGGGCGTGGCACACCCAGTCCGGGGCCTCTTCCGGCCGGGAGTACACCCCCAGGGAGCGATGCCCGTTCTCCCCCGGCGCCCCCACCCGTACCTGGAGGTGGACGGCGCCTTGGTCGGGCAGCGTCAGCGGCGCCTCCTGGGTGAGCTCCACCAGCCTCCCGCACCGGGCCTCGGTTCCCGCCCGGAGCGCCATCTCGACGATGGCGGTGCCGGGGACCAGGGCGGTGCCCAGCACCTTGTGGTGGGCGAGCCAGCTCTCGGTGCGCCGGGACAACCGCCCGGAGAACACCGTCCCCTGGCCGTCGGCCAGTTCCAGGCAGGCGCCCAGCAGCGGATGCCGGAGCCCGGCGAGGCCCGCCGCGGTCACCTGGGCGGTGGCGCTCGCCCGGCTCCAGGGATAGCCGCGGCGCTGAAAGGGATAGGTGGGCAACTCCACCCGGCGGTTGCCGGTTTGAGGGAAGAACCGGGTCCAGTCCACCGGGGTGCCCTGGACGAACGCCCGGGACACCGCCGCCAGAGTGGTGCCGGTCTCCGGCCTTCCGGAGCGGGCCACCGGGATCACCACCGCGCCGGTGGCCGCCGGTTGTTCCGCGAGACAGTCCTGGGCCATGGCGGTGAGCGTCCCGGACGGCCCCACCTCCATAAAGGTGCGCACTCCCGCCGCCACCAGGGCGCGCATTCCGGTGTGGAAGCGCACCGGGGCCTGGGCGTGGCGCACCCAGTACTCCGGTGAGCACAGCTGCTCATCGGTGGCGATCTCGCCGGTGAGGTTGGAGACCACCGGGATACGGGGCGGATGGAACTCCAGCTTGCCGGCGACCTCGCCGAACTCCTGGAGCATTCCGGTCATCTGCGGGGAGTGGAAGGCATGGCTCACCCGGAGCCGGCTGGTGCGGCGTCCCCGCTCCTTCCAGTATCCGGCGACCTCCAGCACCGCGCCCTCGGCGCCCGAAACCACCACCGAGCACGGCCCGTTGACCGCGGCGAGGGAGATCTCCCCGGCCCTCGCCGCCACCAGCGGCAGCACCTCGGCCTCGGTGGCCTGGATGGCCACCATGGCCCCGGTGCCGGGCATCCGCTGCATCAGCCGGCCCCGGGCGGCGACCAGGGTGCAGGCATCCTCCAGGGAGAACACCCCTGCCGCATGGGCGGCCGCCAGTTCTCCGACGGAGTGGCCGAGCAGCAGGGCCGGGGTGATTCCCCAGTGGGTGAGCAGGCGGAACATGGCCATCTCATAGGCGAACAACGCGGCCTGGGTGAAGGCGGTCTGTTCCAGCAGTGCGGCCCGCGGGGTGCCCTCCTCGGCGTGGAGGATCTCGCGCAGAGGCCGGTCGAGTCGCGGGTCCAGATGCCCGGCCGCCTCGTCCAGCGCCTCGGCGAACACCGGGAATTCCCCGGCCAGTTGGCGTCCCATGCCGGGGCGCTGGCTGCCCTGGCCGGAGAAGAGGAAGGCCAGGGCGCCCTCGGTGGCCGTGCCCCGGGTGAGGCCGGGGGCGGGGCGGTCCTGGGCCAGGGCGTCCAGTCCGGCGAGCAGGCCGTCCCGGTCGCCGGACCACACCACGGCCCGCTGGTCCAGGGTGGCCCGGGAGGTCACCAGAGAGTGGCCGACATCGGGCGGCCGGAGGCCGGAACGGGCCCGCAGATGCGCGGCCAGGCGTTCCGCCTGCTGCCGCAGCGCCCGGTCCCCGCGTGCCGAGAGCACCAGGGGCAGGCCCACGGCCGGGATGTCCGCGCCCTCCGGCCCGTCCGTCATCTCCCCTTCTGCCGGGGCCTGTTCGAGGATCACATGGGCATTGGTGCCGCTGATGCCGAAGGAGGACACCGCCGCCCGGCGCGGGCGGCCGGTGGGTGGCCACTCGCGGTTCTCGGTGAGCAGCCGCACCGCGCCCGAGGACCAGTCCACATGCGGGGTCGGCCGGTCGATGTGCAGGGTCCTGGGCAGGACGCCATGGCGCATGGCCAGCACCATCTTGATCAACCCGGCGATGCCCGCGGCGCCTTGGGTGTGGCCCAGGTTGGACTTGACCGAGCCCAGCCACAATGGCCGGTCGGCGGGCCGGTCCTGGCCATAGGTGGCCAGCAGGGCCTGGGCCTCGATCGGATCGCCCAGGGTGGTTCCGGTGCCATGGGCCTCCACCGCGTCCACCAGGTCCGCCGAGAGGCGGGCGGCAGCCAGCGCCTGCCGGATCACCCGTTGCTGGGACGGGCCGTTGGGCGCGGTCAGTCCATTGGAGGCGCCGTCCTGGTTGACGGCGGAGCCACGGATCACCGCCAGCACCGGGTGCCCACGGCGCCGGGCGTCGGAGAGCCGTTCCAGCAGCACCAGGCCGACGCCCTCGCCCCAGCCGGTGCCGTCCGCCGCCGCCGCGAAGGGCTTGCACCGGCCGTCCGGTGCCAGCCCGCGCTGCCTGCTGAACTCCACAAAGATTCCAGGGGTGGTGAGCACCGCCGAACCACCGGCCAGGGCCATGGCGCATTCGCGCTGCCGCAGCGCCTGGACGGCCAGATGCACCGAGGCCAGTGCGGCCGAGCAGGCGGTGTCCACGGTGACCGCCGGGCCCTCCAGGCCGAAGGTGTAGGCCAGGCGTCCGGAGAGCACGCTGGCGGCACTGCCGGTGAGCTGGTGTCCCTCGCTGCCCTCGGCCGGTTCGGCCCCGCCGCCATTGGTGGTGAGCACCGATCCGACGAAGGTGCCGACGGGGCGGCCGCGCAGGGACGCGGGGTTGATCCCGGCCCGTTCGAAGGTCTCCCAGGCGGTCTCCAGCAGCAGCCGCTGCTGGGGGTCCATGGCCACCGCCTCGCGTGGGCTGATCCCGAAGAGATCGGCGTCGAACTCGGCGGCGTCGTCCAGGAAGCCGCCTTCCAGGACGTAGGTGTGTCCGGGCCGGCCGGGGTCGGAGTCGAAGAGGGAGTCGGTGTCCCAGCCCCGGTCGGCGGGGAAGGGCGAGATGGCGTCGGTGCCCTCGGCCACCAAGTGCCATAGGTCCTCGGGGGACTTGACGCCGCCGGGGAAGCGGCAGCCCATGGCCACCACCGCCACCGGTTCCCGGGCGGCGGCCCGCAGCTCCCGGTTGCGGGCGCGCAGGTTCTCGGTCTCCTTCAGTGAGGCCCGCAGTGCCTCGACGAGCTTGTCGTCACCAACCGGCATCGTGGTCCTCCGTCTCGGCGTGTGCTTGGTTGTTCAGGGCCATGGCCAGCAGCCCTTCGGCGTCCAGTCGGTCGATGGAGCCGGGTTCGCCGTCGTCCGGCGGTGCCGCCCCGGCTGCCGGACGGCCCGCGAGTTCCAGCAGGGCGTCCAGCAGACCGGCGTCCCGCAGCCGGGTCAGCGGGATGGCGGCCAGGGCCCGGCGCACCTCGCGCTCGCTGTCATGCGGCGCGTCCGGCGGGTCGTCGTCCGGGGCGAGCCGGGTGCTCAGATGCCCGGCCAGCGCGGCGGGTGTGGGGTGGTCGAAGACCAGGGTGGGGGGCAGTCGCAGGCCGGTGGCGGTGGAGAGCCGGTTGCGCAGTTCCACGGCGGTCAGCGAGTCGAAGCCCAGTTCCTTGAAGGCCCGGTCGCGTCCCACCGCCTCGGCGCCCGGGTGGCCGAGCACGGTGGCGGCCTGGGCGCGGACCAGGTCGGTCAGCTGCCGGTCCCGCTCGGCCGGGGTCAGGGCGGCCAGTCGGCGGCGCAGGGCGGCGGCGTCTTCCGCCCGGCCGGGCCCGCCACGCCGGGCCGGGGCGCGCACCAGGCCGCGCAGTACCGGGGGCAGGGGGCCGGCGCCTGCCCGGAGCGCGGGCGGGTCCAGCCGCATGGGCAGCAGCAGCGGCCGGTCGGTGGCCAGGGCCGTGTCCAGCAGGGCCAGCGCTTCCTCGGTGGGCATTCCCTGCAGGCCGGAGCGGGCCAGCCGGGCCCGGCCGGCCTGGCCCAGGGCGGCGGTCATCTCGCTGGTCTCGGACCACAGTCCCCAGGCCAGCGACTGTCCGGGGAAGCCCGCCCGGCGCCGGGCGAGGATCAGGGCGTCCAGGAAGGCGTTGGCGGCCGCGTAGTTGGCCTGGCCGGCGCTGCCCAGGGTGGCCGCGGCGGAGGAGAACACCACCAGGGCCGGCGGGGACGCGGTCCGGGTCAGGGCGTCGAGGTGCCGGGCGGCGTCCGCCTTGGGCCGGAACACCGCGTCGATCCGCTGGGGGGAGAGCGCGGGCAGCACTCCGTCGTCCAGGACCCCGGCCGCGTGGATGACGGCAGTGAGCGGGTGTGCGGCGGGGATCGAGGCCAGCACCGCGGCGATCGCCTCGCGGTCGGCGGCATCGCAGGCCGCCCAGTCCACCGTGGCCTGGTGCCCGGCCAGTTCGGTGGTGAGCCGGGCCGCTTCCTCGCCGGCGCCGCCGTGCCGGCCGACCAGCAGCAGACGGCGTACGCCATGGGTGGTGACCAGGTGCCGGGCGACCGCGCGGCCCAGGGTGCCGGAGGCGCCGGTGATCAGCACGGTGCCCTGGGGGTCCCAGGGCGGGGTGCCCTCCTGGGCGGCGGGGGCGCGCTGGATCCGGGGCAGCAGGACCCGGCCCGCGCGGAGGGCGAGTTGGGGTTCGTCCAGGGCCAGGGCGGTGGCCAGGGCGGCGGTCAGAGCCGGGGCGGAGTCGGGGTGCCGGTCCAGGTCGGCCAGCAGGAACCGGCCGGGGTGCTCCGACTGGGCCGAGCGCACCAGGCCCCAGACGGCGGCGGCGGCCGGGTCCGGCGGAGGATCGTCATCGGAGGCGGTGACCGCGCCCCGGGTGACGATCACCAGCCGCCGGGTCTCCGTCCGGTCGTCGGCCAGCCAGGACTGGAGCAACTCCAGGGCCCGGCAGGTGAGTTCGCGGGACCGCTCCGGCCCGTCCCCAGGCCCGCCGGCGAGCGGCGCCAGCACCAGCTCGGGGGCGGTCGCACCACCGTCGTACGCCGCCCACAGCGCGGGCAGGCCGGGGAAGTACGGCAGGGCGAGCCCCGGATCGTCCTCGCCCAGCACTGCCCAGGCCCCGGGGGAGGCGCCGGTGTCGGTGGGCGCGGGGGTCCAGGTGAGGTGGAACAGGGAGCCGGACCGGCCGCCCGCTGCCCGGAGTTGCCCGGCGGGGACCGGGCGGGCCGCCAGGGACCGGATGGTCACCGCCGGGCTGCCCTGGACATCCGCCACCACCACCGATACCTCCTGGCCCGCGCCCGGGGTCACCCGGACCCGGACGGCCGGTCCGCAGTCGGCATGGCAGGCGACATCGTTCCAGGCGAAGGGCATGGCGGCCGCCTCGGGCCGCTCGCCCCGGCCGCGCAGCAGACAGGAGTGCAGTGCCGCGTCCAGCAGGGCGGGGTGGGCGCGATAGCCCGCGGTCTCATCCTGCTGCGGCTCGGGGAGGGCCGCCTCGGCCAGGATCTCCTCGCCCAGCCGCCAGGCGGCGCGCAGACCACGGAAGGCGGGGCCGTAACCGAGGCCGATCTCGTCCAAGTGCTGGTAGAAGCCGACGAGTTCGATGGGCTCCGCTCCCGGGGGCGGCCAGCTGCCGTCGAGGGCGGGCGGGGTGGCGGGTTCCTCCTCGCTGAGCAGGCCCCGGGCGTGGCAGAGCCAGGGTTCTTCCGGGGAGGCGTCCTCCGGCCGCGAGTGGATGGCGAGCGCGCGGGTGCCGTCCTCGGCGGGCGGGGCGATCCGCATCTGGAGCCGGGCTGCGCCGCGTTCGGCGAGGACCAGCGGGGCCTGCTGGATGAGTTCCCGGACCTGGGGGCAGCCGGTCTCGGCCCCGGCCAGCAGGGCCAGTTCCAGGAAGGCGGTGCCGGGCACGATCACGGTGTCCGCCACGGTGTGGTCGGCGATCCAGGGGTGGGTGTCCAGGGACCAGCGGGCGGTGAGGACGGTCTCGGGTGGGTCGGCGAGTTCCATCCGGGCGCCCAGCAGCGGGTGTTCGGCCCGGCCCAGCCCGGCGGCGGTCACCTCACCGGAGGCGGCGGGGGCCGGCAGCCAGAAGCGGCGCCGCTGGAAGGGGTAGGTGGGCAGGTCCACCACGCGGGGTGTGCGGCCCGCCCATAGCGTGGACCAGTCCACGGCGATGCCCCGGGTGTGTGCCTCGGCGACCGAGGCCAGAAAGCGCAGCGGCCCGCCCTGGCCGCGCCGCAGGGACCCCACCACCACCGGGGGCGGTCCTGGACGCCCGGCCAGCGCCTCGCCCACGGCGGTGGTGAGCACCGGGTGGGGGCTGGTCTCGACAAAGGCGCCGAAGCCGAGTCCGGCCAGTTCCCGGACGGCGGGTTCGAAGCGGACGGGCTCGCGCAGATTGCGGTACCAGTAGTCGCCGTCCAGGCCTGCGGTGTCCTCGAACCGGCCGGTGACGGTGGAGAAGAAGGCGACCTGGCCGGTACGGGGCCGCAGCTCCGCCAGGTCCCGCTGGATATGGGCGCGTACCTCTGCCACCTGGGGCGAGTGGGAGGCGTAGTCCACCGGGATCCGGCGTGCCCAGACCCCGGTCCGTTCACAGTGGGCCAGTACCTCCTCCAGGGCGTCGGTGTCGCCGGAAACCACCACGGATTCCGGTCCGTTGACGGCCGCCAGGGAGAGGCGGTCGTCACCCCGGCCGGCCACCAGCTTCCCGGCCTCGGCGGGGGTCAGCGCCAGGGACAGCATGCCGCCGCGTCCCGCCAGCGCGGTCAGCGCCCGGCTGCGCAGGGCGACCACCCGGGCGCCGTCGGCGAGGGTCAGTCCGCCCGCGACACAGGCGGCGGCGATCTCGCCCTGGGAGTGGCCCACCACGGCGGCGGGTTCCACGCCATAGGAGCGCCAGAGTCCGGCCAGTGCCACCATGACCGCCCAGAGCGCGGGCTGGACGACGTCCACCCGCTCCGGGTCGATACCGGTGGCGGTGCCCCGGACCACCTCGACGGCGTCGAAGTCCACCCAGGGGGCGAGGGCTTCGGCGCACTCGCCCAGGCGCTTGCGGAAGACCGGCGAGGACTCCCACAACTCTGCCGCCATGCCCGGCCACTGGGCGCCCTGGCCGGGGAAGACAAACACTGTTTTGCCCGGTGCGCAGGCCGTGCCCCGCACCACGGCGGGGGTCTCCCGCCCATGGGCCAGGGCGGCCAGCCCGGCCAGCAGTTCCGCGCGGCCGTCACCCAGGACCACGGCCCGGTGCTCCAGGGCGGCCCGGGTGGTGAGCAAGGAGCCTGCCACATCGGCGAGTTGGAGGCCGGGGTCGGCGGTGAGGCGCTCCCGCAGCCCGGCCGCCTGCGCCCGCAGGGCCGGTTCGCCGCGGGCCGAGAGCACCAGGGGCAACGGGCCGGGGACGGCGGCCGGTTGAGGGTCGTGCTCCGCCGGGGCGGGTGCCTGTTCCAGGACGACATGGGCGTTGGTGCCGCTGATGCCGAAGGAGGAGACCGCGGCCCGGCGGGGCCGGCCGGTCTCCGGCCAGGGACGGGCCTCGGTGAGCAGCTCCACCGCTCCCTGGGACCAGTCCACCTGGGGCGTGGGACGGTCCACATGCAGGGTGCGGGGCAGTACGCCCTGCCGCAGGGCCAGCACCATCTTGATCACACCGGCGACGCCCGCGGCGGCCTGGGGATGCCCCAGGTTGGACTTCACCGAGCCCAGCCACAACGGCCGCCCGGCGGGCCGGTCCTGGCCATAGGTGGCCAGCAGGGCCTGGGCCTCGATCGGATCGCCCAGGGTGGTCCCGGTGCCATGGGCCTCCACCGCGTCCACATCGCGGGCCCTGAGCCGGGCGGTGGCCAGGGCGTGGCGGATCACCCGTTCCTGGGAGGGGCCGTTGGGCGCGGTCAGCCCATTGCTGGCCCCGTCCTGGTTGACGGCCGAGCCGCGCAGTACGGCCAGGACCCGGTGCCCTTGGCGCTGGGCCTCCGAGAGGCGCTCCACCAGGAGCACTCCGGCGCCCTCGCCCCACACCGTGCCGTCCGCGGCCGCCGCGAAGGGCTTGCAGCGGGCGTCGGCGGCCAGCGCGCCCTGGCGGCTGAACTCGGTGAAGGCGCTGGGGGTGCACATCACGGTGACGCCGCCCGCCAGCGCCAGCTCGCAGTCCCCGGCGCGCACCGACTGGGCGGCCAGGTGCAGGGCCACCAGGGAGGAGGAGCAGGCGGTGTCCACGGTGACGGCCGGGCCCTCGAAGCCGAAGGTGTAGGCGATCCGGCCGGAGGCGACACTGCCGGATCCGCCGGTCCCCAGATAGCCCGCGGCCTCGCCCGGGGCGGCGGCGTGCCGGACGGTGTAGTCGTGGTACATCAGCCCGGCGAACACCCCGGTGCGGCTGCCGCGCAGGGCCGTGGGGTCCAGTCCGGCCCGTTCCAGCGCTTCCCAGGTGATCTCCAGCAGCAGGCGCTGCTGGGGGTCCATGGCCACCGCCTCACGGGGGCTGATCCCGAAGAACTCGGGGTCGAACCGGGCGGCCTCCCGCAGGAATCCGCCCTCGGCGGTGTACTCGGCGGGGTCCAGGTCCCAGCCGCGGTCGGCGGGGAAGGCGGAGATGGCGTCGCCGCCGCGCTCCAGCAGCCGCCAGAGGTCCTCGGGAGAGGCGATGCCGCCGGGGAAGCGGCAGGCCATGCCGATGATGGCGATCGGCTCATCGGGGCGGGCCGGGGCGTGGGGCGCGGTGGAACGGGGCCGTTGCCCGCCGGTCAGGCGGCCGAGCAGATGCGCGGCGAGCGAGTGGGGCGTGGGATGGTCGAAGACCAGGGTGGCGGGCAGCCGCAGGCCGGTGACCCGGGCCAGCCGGTTGCGCAGTTCGACGCCGGTGAGGGAGTCGAAGCCCAGCTCCTTGAAGGCGCGCTGTGGTTCGACCTCGGCCGTCCCGGTGTGTCCCAGCACCGCCGCGGCCTGGGCGCGGACGGTCTCCAGGACCGCGCCGGCGCGGTCCTGGGGTGCCAGCGCGGCGAGTTCCCGGGCCAGGGCGGAGCCGCTCTCGGTGGCGGTGCCGGCGCGCCGGGCCGGGGGCTTCACCAGGGCACGCAGCAGGGCGGGTACGCCCTCGGCTGCGGCCCGGGCGCGAACGGCGGCCAGATCCAGGCGGGTTGGCAGCACCATGGGCGGCCCGGCGGCCAGGGCGGCGTCGAACAGCGCGGTGCCTTCCGCGCCGGACAGGCCGGTCACTCCCGAGCGGTGCATCCGGTCCCGGTCGGTGTCCGACATCCGGGCGGTCAGCGCGCTGGTCTCGGCCCAGAGCCCCCAGGCCAGGGAGAGCGCCGGAAGCCCCTGGGATCGCCGCAGGCCCGCGAAGGCGTCCAGGAAGGCATTGGCCGCGGCATAGCCGCCCTGTCCGGCGGTGCCAAAGGTGCCGGCGGCGGAGGAGAACAGCACAAAGGCCGTGAGATCACTGGTGAGTTCATGGAGGTTGACCACGGCGTCGATCTTGGGCCGGAACACCGTTTCCAGGCGGTCCGGTGCCAGTGCGGAGACCACTCCGTCGTCCAGCAGGCCGCCCGCGTGCACCACCGCGCGCAGCGG
Source organism: Streptomyces orinoci (assembly GCF_003121295.1). GTDB lineage: Bacteria > Actinomycetota > Actinomycetes > Streptomycetales > Streptomycetaceae > Streptomyces > Streptomyces orinoci. Next base: position 213,293 of record NZ_PHNC01000011.1, on the reverse strand, counting down.
GTGCCGGGCCGGTATCCGGGCGAGGACGTCCGCCAGTGCGGCCCGGTCGGCCACATCACAGGCGGTCCAGCGCACCGAGGCACCCAATTCACCCAGTTCGGCGGTGAGTTCGGCCGCTCCGGGTGCCTCGGGGCCACGCCGGCTCACCAGCAGCAGCCGGCGCACCCCATGGGTGCGCACCAGGTGGCGGGTGATGACCCGGCCCAGCACTCCCGCCGCTCCGGTCACCAGCACGGTGCCCTCGGCGTCGAACGCCTGGGGTGCGGGCCGGGTGACGGGCAGGCGGCGCAGCCGGGGAGCGAGTATCCGGCCGCCGCGCAGGGCGAGTTGGGGTTCATCACCGCTGACGGCGGCGGGCAGCGCGGCGGCCGAGGACGGCTGTCCGTCCCAGTCCACCAGCACCAGGCGGTCCGGGTGCTCCGACTGTGCCGAGCGCAGCAGGCCCCAGGCGGCGGCCAGTGCGGGGTCGGCCGTCTCGGTCCCGGTGGCGGCGACGGCGCCCCGGGTCAGCAGCACCAGGCGCGAGGGCCCGTCCTCGGCGAGCCACCGCTGGGCCAGGGCCAGGGCGCGGCCGGTGACTTCCCGGGCGGCGGCGGGCAGTTCCCCCCGTCCGGGGTCCAGGGCGGCCAGCACCACATCCGGCGGCTCGGGTACGGCGGCGGACAACTCGCCGGGGGCCGCGTCGCGGGCGGCAAGCATCGCATCCGGCAGGCCCGGTGCGGCGTCGGACCGTTCACCCAAGCCCAGGTCCCGGGCGGCCGGCATCGCATCCGGCAGGCCCGGTGCGGCAATGGCCGCCGTGAGGTCCGGGCGGCGCAGCACCTCGCACCCGGCGGCCTCGATGGCCGGGGCGAGGGACTCGGCGCCGTCCAGGACCGCCCAGGTGCGTGACGTGGCGGAGGGTGCGGCCGGGGCGGGGGTCCAGTCCACGGCGAACAGGGAGTCGGCCGGCGTGACGGCGGCAGGCGCACCACTGCCGGGTGTCAAGGGGCGCACGGCCAGGGACTCCACAAAGGCCACCGGGGCCCCCGTGCCGTCGGCCGCCTCCAAGGTCACCGCATCGGGCCCGGCCGGGCCGATACGGACCCGCAGCCGGTTGGCGCCGACGGCGTGCAGGGTGACGCCCGTCCAGGAGAACGGCAGCCGGGGGCCGTCCGCGTCCTCGTCGGCGGCCACCGGGTGCAGGGCGGCGTCCAGCAGAGCCGGGTGGAGGGCGAAGCCCTGGCTCTCGCCGCTCTCGTCCAGGGCGACCTCGGCGAAGAGTTCCTCTCCCCGGCGCCAGGCGGCCCGCAGGCCGCGGAAGGCGGGCCCGTACTCCAGGGAGAGGGCCGCCAGTTCACCGTAGATCCGGTCCACCGGCAGCGGGTCGGCCCCGGGCGGGGGCCAGTCCTCCGGCATGGGTTCGGCGGGCCGGGCGGTACGGGTGAGGGTTCCGGTGGCCTGGCGGGTCCAGGGCGCGTCCGGTGCGTCCTCCGGCCGCGCATGGAGGGTGAGCGGATGGGTGCCGTCCGCACCGGCGGCGCCGACCACGGCGCACAGCCGGATCCCGCCCCGGGCGGGCAGCAACAGCGGGGCCTGAAGGGTCAGTTCGGCCACGCCCGCGCAGCCGGCCTCCTCGGCGGCCTGGAGTGCCAGTTCCAGGAATGCGGTGCCGGGCAGCAGGACGTTTCCGTCCACGGTGTGCTCGCCCAGCCAGGGAGAGCTCTCCCGGGACAGCCGTCCGGTGAGCAACCAGCCCTCGTCCTCGGGCAGTTCGGTGACCGCGCCCCACCAGGGGTGGTCCAGCGGGCTCAGCCCGGCCGGTACCGGGTCGCCCTGTGGCCGTACCGCGTCCAGCCAGTGGCGGCGCCGCTCAAAGGCATAGGTGGGCAGTGCCACCCGGCGGGCGCCGGTGCCGGTGAAGACCCGTTCCCAGTCGGGGGCGCGCCCGCCCGCGAACAACTCGCCCAGTGAGCACAGAAAGCGCTCCGGTCCCCCGTCGTCCCGGCGCAGGGTGCCCACCACCAGCGCGTCCTCGTCCAGGCCGGTGAGGGTTTCGGTGAGGCCGGGGGTCAGTACGGGGTGCGGGCTGCACTCCACGAAGACCGAGTGCCCGGCGGCGGCCAGGGTCCGCACCGTGCCGGCCAGCCGGACGGTTTGGCGCAGATTGCGGTACCAGTGCTCGCCGGTCAGCCGCTCGCCCGCCAGCGGACCGCCGGTGACCGTGGAGTACAGCGGGATCTCCCCGGCCCGGGGGCGGATGGGGGCCAGGGCGGCCAGCAGTTCCTCGCGCAGCGCCGCCACCTGCGGGGAGTGGGAGGCGTAGTCCACGGCCACCCGCCGGGCCCGTATCCCGTCCCGGGCGCAGTCGGCCAGGAGTTCCTCCAGTGCCGCCGGGTCGCCGGAAACCACCACGGAGGACGGGCCGTTGACGGCGGCCAGGGCCAGCCGGCCGGGCCGGCGGGCCAGCCGGTCCTCGGCCTCGGCCACCGGGGCGGCCACCGAGACCATGCCGCCCTTCCCGGCCAGCCGTTCGGCCACCAGCCGGGAGCGCAGGGCCACCACCCGGGCGCCGTCCTCCAGGGACAGCGCCCCGGCCACACAGGCCGCGGCGATCTCGCCCTGGGAGTGGCCCACCACGGCGGCGGGTTCCACGCCATGGGAGCGCCAGAGTCCGGCCAGGGAGACCATCACCGCCCAGAGCACGGGCTGGACCACATCCACCCGGTCCCAGCGGGCGTCCTCGGCGGGGGCGTCCACCATCTCCCGCAGTGACCAGTCCACATGGGGGGCCAGGGCCTCGGCGCAGGCTTCCATCCGCTCCCGGAAGACGGTGGAGTGCCGCCACAACGGCTGGGCCATGCCCGCCCATTGGGAGCCCTGGCCGGGGAAGACAAAGACGGTACGGCCCACTTCGCGGGCCTCGCCCTCCACCAGGCCGGGTGCCGGTTCGCCGTCGGCCAGCGCGCTCACCCCGCGCAGCAGTTCGCCGGGGTCCCGGCCCACCACCACCGCCCGGTGCCGCAGGGCGTCCCGGGTGACGGCCAGGGAGTAGGCGATATCGGCGGGGTGCGGGACGGGGGCGTCGGCGAGGTGGTCGCGCAGCCGGGCGGCCTGGGCGCGCAGGGCCCGGGGGGTCTGGGCGGAGAGCACCCAGGGCACCGGGGAGAGCGGCCGGCTGGGGTTGTCCTCGGCCGGGGGCTGCTCGGCCTGTTCCAGGATGACATGGGCGTTGGTGCCGCTGATGCCGAAGGAGGAGACGCCCACCCGGCGGGGCCGGCCGGTATCCGGCCAGGGCCGGGCCTCGGTGAGCAGCCGTACGGTGCCCTCGGACCAGTCCACATGGGGGGTGGGGTGGTCGATGTGGAGCGTCGGCGGCAACTGCCCCGCCCCCAGCGCCATCACGGTCTTGATGACGCCCGCGATACCGGCGGCGGCCTGGGTGTGGCCGATATTGGACTTCAAGGACCCTAGCCACAAGGGCTGTTGGGGGTCGCGTCGGCGGCCGTAGGTGGCCAGCAGGGCCTGGGCCTCTATGGGGTCGCCCAGGGTGGTTCCGGTGCCATGGGCCTCCACGGCGTCCACCTCGGCGGCGGTGAGCCCGGCGTTGGCCAGGGCGGCGCGGATCACCCTTTGCTGGGCGGGGCCGTTGGGGGCGGTCAGGCCGTTGGAGGCGCCGTCCTGGTTGACGGCGGAGCCGCGTACCACGGCCAGTACCGGATGCCCGTTCCGCCGGGCGTCCGTGAGGCGTTCCAGCAGCACCACGCCCACGCCCTCGGCCAGCCCGGTGCCGTCCGCCTGTCCGGCGAAGGCCTTGCAGCGGCCGTCGGGGGACAGGGCGCGCTGCCGGCTGAACTCCAGCAGGGCGGCGGGGCTGGACATCAGGGTGGCCCCGCCGGCCAGAGCCAGGTCGCACTCCCCGTCGCGCAGTGCCCTGACCGCCAGGTGGAGGGCGACCAGCGAGGAGGAGCAGGCGGTGTCCAGGGTGAGGGCCGGGCCCTCCAGGCCGAAGGTGTAGGCCACCCGGCCGGAGGCGACGCTGCCGGCCCGGCCGATCTCCAGCTGTCCCTCGAACTCGCCGAGGATTCCGGGCAGCCGGGCGGTGTAGTCGCCGCCCATCAGCCCGGTGAAGACCCCGGTGCGGCTGCCGCCCAGGGTGCCGGGGGCGATCCCGGCCCGCTCCAGGGTCTCCCGGGAGACCTCCAGCAGCAGTCGCTGCTGGGGGTCCATCACCAGGGCCTCGCGGGGGCTGATGCCGAAGAGCCCGGCGTCGAAGGAGGCGATGTCGTCGAGGAAACCGCCTTCGCGGGCATAGGACTTGCCCACCCGGTCGGGGTCCGGGTCATAGAGCCCCTCGGTGTCCCAGCCGCGGCCGGCGGGGATCGGGGTGATCCCGTCCCGGCCGGCGGCGACCAGCCGCCACAGCTCCTCCGGTGAGGACACTCCTCCGGGGAAGCGACAGGCCATCGACACCACCGCGACCGGCTCCCGGCTCGCCGCCTGGGCGGTCCGCAGGCGTTCACGGGTCTGCACCAGTTCGGCGGTGAGCCGCTTGAGGTAGTCGAGCGTCTTGTCGTCCTTGGTCATGTCGAATTTCGCTGCCCTTCAACCGGAGTTGAGATATCCGATGGCTCGCTCAGGCGCCGAAGCGCAGTGGCAGGACGTCCGGGCCGGAGACGCCGGTCTCCGGGCGCCAGCTGATCTCCCCGGTGATCCGCGGCGGGTCCAGCCGGGCGGTCAGCACCTGGAGGGCCTCGGCGATCTCCACCCGGGCCAGCGCGGCGCCCAGGCAGAAGTGGGCGCCGCCGCCGAAGGCCAGGGTGCCCGCCTCGCGTTTGACGGTGATGTCGAAGGCGTCGCCGTCGGTGAACACCCTGGGGTCGCGCTGGGCGGAGTGGGCGCACAGCCAGACCGGGGTGCCGGCCGGTATGTGCAGTCCGTTCATCTCGAAGTCCTCGGCGGCGGACTTGGTGGCCACCACGGTGGTGGTGGGGGCCCAGCGCAGCACCTCCTCCACCGCCTGCGGGGCCAGTTCGGGCCGCTCGCGCAGCAGCAGCCACTGTCCGGGGTGGGCGGCGAACGCCACCATGGCGTGGCCGAGTTGGTGGCTGGTGGTCTGGAATCCGGCCACCAGCAGGGTGGCCACCAGGGTGCGCAGTTCGTCCTCGTCCAGCGCGTTCTGCTCCCGCTGGGCGCGCAGGATGTCGGAGAGCAGGTCGTCGCCGGGGTTGGCGCGCAGCTTGGGGAAGACGGTGTCGAAGTAGGCGTACATCCCGCTCAGCGCCTCCTCCACCCGGTTGACCAGGCTGAGGTCGCCGAGCGCCGCCACCAGGTTGGTCTCCTTGCACCAGTGGCCGACGGTGGCCTGGTCCTCCTGCGGGAAGCCCAGCAGTTCACAGACCACGGCGGCGGGCAGCGGGTCGGCGAAGGCCGCCACGAAGTCGCAGTCACCGGCGGTGGCCAGTTCCCCGGCCAGCCGCTCGGCGGTGTCCCGGATGAACGGGCGCAGCGCGGTGATCCGGCGGGAGGTGAAGGCATGGGTGACCAGGCCGCGCAGCCTGCGGTGGTCGGGGCCCTCCAGGCTCTGCATAAAGTCGCGCATAAAGTCGCGGACGATGCCGCTGGGCGGCCCGACCAGGTCCACCACATCGCGGAAGCCGGAGACCAGCCGGGCGTCCCTGGAGAGGCTGTGTGCCTCGGCGTACCTCAGCACCAGGAGTCCCATGGGGGTCCGGGCGATCCAGGACTTCTCCCGGGCGGCGGCCACCTCGGGCGAGTCCCAGGCGAAGCCGGGCGAGATGATGTCCAGGAACGGCAGGTCCTGCCAGGGGGATTCGGTGGTCGGGGCGGTAGACATACACGGTCCTTCGCTCAAGGGTGCGGCCTGCTGCCGCACCGCATGGTGATCAGTGGGACTTGGCGCCTTCTTGGACCCGGCTGGGACCGCCGGACCGGCCCGTGGTGGCCAGCAGGGCGTACGCCCGTACCAGCGCCCGGCCCTTGAGGACCACTTCGTCGAACTCGTCGTCCGGGTCGGAGTCCAGGACGATGGCGCCGCCGGTGCCGATGACCGTGCCGGCCGGGGTGGTCACGGCGGTGCGGATGACGATATTGAGGTCGGCGCCGCCGCCCAGGCCGAAGTAGCCGATGGTGCCGGAGTAGACGCCCCGGGCGTCGGGTTCCAGGCGGTCGATGATGGCCATGGTGCGCAGCTTGGGGGCGCCGGTCATCGAGCCGCCGGGGAAGCAGGCCCGTACACAGGCGACCGGGTCCACATCGCGCCTGAGGCGGCCGCGGACGGTGGTGACCAGCTGGTGGACGGTGGCATAGGTCTCGGTGACCATATAGGCGGGGACTTCGACGGAGCCCACCTCGCAGACCCGGCCGAGGTCATTGCGGAGCAGATCGACGATCATCAGGTTCTCGGCCCGGGTCTTGGCCGAGGCGGTGAGGGAGTTGCGGAGTTCCTCGTCGGCGGCCGGGTCCTTGCCGCGGGGCGCCGTGCCCTTGATCGGTTTGCTTTCCACGGTGCCCTCGCGGTCGATCCGCAGAAAGCGTTCCGGGGAGGAGCACACCACGGAGAGCTCGCCCAGCCGCAGATAGGCGGCGTAGGGGGCGGGGTTGAGCTCGCGCAGCAGCAGATGGAAGGCGAGCGGGTCGCGCAGGGCGGGCAGGCGTATTCGGTTGGTCAGGCAGATCTCATAGCTTTCGCCATTGCGCAGTTGCTCCAGGCAGTCGGCGATGTCCCGGGCGTAGTCGGCGCGTTGGCGGGCCGGGGCCGCGTCGCCGCCGGGCCCGTCCGCGGCCGGCGGCGCGGGCGCGGGCGCGGTGAGGGTACGGGCCCGGCGGGCGGTGGCGGCCACCCAGGCGCGGGCCTCCTCGGTCTCCTCGGTCCCGCCGGTGGTCAGGGCCAGCACATAGGTCCGGGCCTCCTGGTGGTCCACCGCCACCAGCCGGTCGGCGAACATCCATACCGCGTCCGCGGTCTGGGCGGTGTGGACATTGGGGCTGCCGCACTCGGCCTTGAGTTCATAGCCGAAGTAGCCGACATAGCCGCCATTGAGGTCGAAGGGCAGGCCGGGGGTGGTGAGGCGGCGGGCGCGCAGGCGTCGCTGGAGCACCTCGAAGACGGTGCCGTCCTCGGTCCGCCGGCCGGTGCGGTCGCGGACCGTCACGGTGTCCTCGCCGGTGCGGTAGGTGAGGGTCTCGGCGAGCGGTCCGGAGTCGTCGCCGAGGAAGGAGAACCTGCCCCGTCCGGTGGCCGCGGTGCCGCTGTCCAGCCAGAAGCCGTGCCCGCTCGCGGCGAAGAGGGTGGTGAACAGTGCGGCGGTGTCCACCGCCCGGTCGATGACCTCGATCACCGGCCGGAGTTCGGGGCCGGTGCCGGGGGTGTGTTCGCGCGGCGCCCAGCGGGCGGGTTCCAGGGGCGCGGCGGCGTAGTGGCGTCCGGTCAGTTCGGCGAAGTTGCGGATGAGCTGGGCACCCCACTCGCTGGCGATGGACTCCGGGTGGAACTGCAGTCCCCAGCGGGGCAGCGTGCGGTGCCGCAGGGCCATCACGGTGCCGTCCTCGGCCCAGGCGGTGGCCCGGAGGACCTCCGGCAGCGGTTCGGTGACCCGGAGCGAGTGGTAACGCACCGCGGTGAAGTGCTGCGGCAGCCCGTCGAAGAGGTCCTGGGCCTCATGGCGGACCCGGGTCAGATGGCCGTGCCGGGGCGTTCCGCGCTCCACCCGGGCGCCGTGGTGGTGGGCGATCGCCTGATGCCCCAGGCACACCCCGAGCACCGGGACCTCGGCCCAGCGCTCCAGCACCTGCCGGCAGAAGCCGAGGTCGGCGGGGCGCTGGGGGCGGCCCGGACCCGGTGAGATCACCACGCCGTCGAACATCGCCGGGTCCAGTTCCGGCCAGGACGGGTCGTCGTTGACCAGCACCGTCGGCTCCTTGCCGTAGACCCGGGCCAGGAGCTGGAACAGGTTGTAGGTGTAGGAGTCATAGTTGTCGATCAGCAGCACGCTCATCGGGACGTCCTCACTCGCCGAGCTGGTGGTCGATAAAGTCCAGGACTTCCTCCAGGGAGGCCGAGTTGAGCCGCTCGATGACCTGGTCCGCCTGGTCCGGGCCCGGTTGGCCGTCGGGTGCGGTGGGTGCCGGGGCGGGGTCCGGCAGCAGCAGGGTGCGCAAATACCGGCTGAGCGCGGCCGGGTTGGGGTGGTCGAAGACCAGGGTGGCGGGCAGCCGCCGGCCGGTGGCGGCGCCCAGCCGGTTGCGCAGTTGCAGGGCGCGCAGTGAGTCGAAGCCGATGTCGGAGAAGGGGCGCCGCTCCGCCACGGCGCGGGGGTCGTCATAGCCCAGTACGGCCGCGATATGGCCGCGCACCACACCGAGCAGCAGGGCGTCGCGTTCGGCCTCCGGGGTGGCGGCCAGCCGGGCGGCCAGATCCTCACCCGCCGGTTCGGGGGCCTCGGCGGCGCCGGCACGGCGGGCGGGGGTACGGGCCGTCAGGCCGCGCAGCAGCGGCGGAATGCCGTCCGGAGCACCGGAGTTGAGAGCGGTGATATCCAGGCCGAGCGGGAAGACCACGGGTTCGCCGGTGGCGCGGGCCTGGTCGAACAGGGCGAGCCCCTCCTCGTCGGTGAGCGGCCGGACGCCGGTGCGGGCGATCAGCCGGGCGTCGGTGTCGCTGAGCGCGCCGGTCAGCCCGGAGCGGGTGGCCCACATCCCCCAGCCCATGGACACTCCGGGCAGCCCGGTGCCCCGGCGCCGCTGCACCAGCGCGTCCACAAAGGCGTTGGCCGCGGCGTAACCGGCCTGTCCGGCCGGCCCCAGCACCCCGGAGAGCGAGGAGAAGGCCAGCAGCGGCACCCGGGCCCGGGCCGTCAGCCGGTGCAGTTGCCAGGCCGCCTCCGCCTTGGGGCGCAGCACCCGGTCCAGGCGCTGTGGGGTCTGTGCCGCCAGCACTCCGTCGTCCAGGGCCCCGGCCAGATGCGCCACGGCCGCCAGCGGATGCTCCTGGGGGATGCCGTCCAGCACCCGCTCCAGTACGGCCGGGTCCGCGGCGTCGCCCTTCACCACCTGGACGTTGGCGCCTTGCGCTAGCAACTCGCCGACGAATTCCCTGACTTCGGCACTGTCGCCGCCCGACCGCGACAGGATCACCAGCCGCCGGGCGCCATGCGTGGTCACCAGGTGCCGGACCACCAGACGGCCCAGGGTGCCCAGTCCGCCGGTCACCAGTACCGTGCCATCGGCGGGCCAGGCCGGGCCGCCGGGCCCGTCGGTGGCGGTCACCCGCGCCAGCCGGGGCACCAGCAGGGCGCCGTCGCGCACCGCGGCCTGTGCCTCGCCGGCGTGCACGGCGGCGGCGACGGCGGCCCGGGACCGCCCCGGGTCGTCGGTGTCCACCAGGCCGATGCGGTCCGGGTATTCGGCTTGCGCCGAGCGCACCAGTCCCCAGACCGCGGCGAGCGCGGGGTCGGGCAGTGCGCCGGGGGTGGCCGCGACGGCGCCCTGGGTGAGCACCACCAGCCGGGTGCCGGCCAGCCGTTCCTCGGCCGCCCAGTCCTGGATGGCGGCCAGGGTGCGGTGCAGGGCGGCGCGGGCCGCGGTGAACGGGTCGGTGCCCTCGGGGGTGGCCGGTTCCGCGAGCACGATGACGGGGGGTACGGCGGCGCCGGCGTCCAACTCGGCCCGCAGGGCGGCCAGATCGCGGTATGGCCGGCCGTCCGGCGGCTGAGCGGGCGGCGCCCCGGCGCCCACCCAGGCCCAGCCCGTCAGGTCCGGGCCCGCCGGGTGTTCCGGCGCCTGACGCCGCCACTCCAGGCGCAGCAGTGCCGTGCCCGCGGTACCCGCCGCCCGGTGCAGGGCCTCGGCGGTCACCGGGCGCATGCCCAGGGTGCCGACCGAGAGGACCGGGTGTCCCAGCGGGTCCATGGCGGTGAGCGTCAGGGACTGCGGGCCGGTGAAGCTCAGCCGGGCCCTGAGGCGGGTGGCGCCGGCGGTGTACAGTGCCACGCCGCTCCAGGAGAACGGCAGCCGGGTCAGGGGCTCCGCGCCGGACGGTCCGGCCAGCGCGGCCGCGTGCAGGGCGGCATCGAAGAGGGCGGGGTGCAGGCCGTAGCGGCCGGACTCACCGGCGCTGTCCGGGAGTTCGGCCTCCAGGCAGAGGTCGTCCGCCAGGCGCCAGAGGCGTTTGAGGCCCTGGAAGGCGGGGCCGTAGTGCAGTCCGGTCTTGGCCAGTTGGCGGTAGCAGTCGTCGAGGTCGATCTCGCGGGCGCCGGTGGGTGGCCAGGGGCCGGGGTCCTGCCGGGGGTGCCCGCCGCCGGGGGCCAGGGTGCCTTCCGCGTGCCGGGTCCATGGCTCGTCGGCCCCGGCGTCCTCGGGGCGGGAGGAGAGGATGAGGGCGCGCCGCCCGGTGCCGTCGGGTCCGCCCACGCTCAACTGGATCCGTACGGTGCCCTGTTCGGGCAGGATCAGCGGGGCCTGGAGGACCAGCTCCTCCAGCATCGCCCGGCCGGTGCACTCGGCCCCCGCCCGCAGGGCCGCTTCCACCAGTGCGGTGCCGGGCACCACCAGGACGTCGGCCACCGCATGGTCGGCCAGCCAGGGGTGGGTGGCCAGGGAGAGCGTTCCGGTGAAGAGGGTGCCTCCGCCGCCGTCCGCCAGGGGGATGGCGGCGCCCAGCAGGGGGTGGTCGATGCCGTCCAGGCCGGCCGTGGTGACATCGGCGGCGGGCGGGGCCGCGTCCTCAAGCCAGTAGCGGCGCCGCTGGAAGGCGTAGCACGGCAGGTCGGCGGGCCGGGGATCGGTGTGGGCGAAGGCCGGTGACCAGTCCACGGCGACCCCGTGCACATGGGCCTCGGCCACCGCGGTCAGCAGCCGGGCCGGGCCGCCCTCGTTGCGCCGCAGGGACTCCACGGTCAGTACCTCGTCGGCGCCCGCCTCCTCGGCGGTCTCCTGGATGCCGGGGGTGAGCACCGGGTGCGGGCTCATCTCCAGGAAGGTGGTGTGGCCGTCGGCCAGCAGCCGGCGGACGGTGCGGTCGAACTGGACGGTGTCCCGGAGGTTGCGCACCCAGTAGCCGGTGTCCAGGGCCGTGGTGTCCAGGGGTTCACCGGAGACGGTGGAGTAGAAGGGCACGGTGGCCGGCCGGGGCCGGATGCCGGACAGTTCGGTCAGCAGGGTATCCCGGATCTCCTCCACCTGGGCCGAGTGCGAGGCGTAGTCCACCGGTATCCGGCGGGCCCGTATCCCCTCGGCCTCGAAGGCGGCCAGCGCTTCGCCAAGGGCTCCGGGATCGCCCGAAATCACCAGCGAGCGCGGCCCGTTGACCGCCGCCACCGACACCGCCCCGCCCCAGCGCTCCAGGGTCCGCAGCACCTGCCCGGCGGGGGCGGCGACCGAGACCATCCCGCCGCGCCCGGACAGCACCCGCAGGGCCCGGCTGCGCAGGGCCACCACCCGGGCCGCGTCCTCGAGGGAGAGTGCGCCCGCCACCCGGGCCGCGGCGATCTCGCCCTGGGAGTGGCCGGCCACCGCCGAGGGCTCCACCCCGAAGGAGCGCCAGAGGGCGGCCAGCGAGACCATTACCGCGAACAGGGCGGGCTGCACCACATCGACCCGGTCCAGGGTGGGCGCGCCGGACTCGCCGCGCAGCACCTTGGCCAGCGACCAGTCGGTGTGGGGCGCCAGGCTCCGGCCGCATTCCTTGATGGACTCCCGGAACACCGGGTAGCAGCTCATCAACTCGGCGGCCATGCCCGGCCATTGGGACCCCTGGCCGGGGAAGACAAAGGCGAGCCGGTCCCGGGGGACGGCCGTCGCCCGGGCCACCCGGGGGCCCTGGTCGCCTTCGGCGAGGGCGGTCAGACGGGCGATGGCCTCCGCGCGGTCCGCGGCCACCACCACGGCCCGGTCGGTCAGGGTCGCCCGGGTGGTGGCCAGGGAGTAGGCCAGGTCGGCGTCGGGCGCCGCGGGACCGGCCCGCAGGAAGTCCGCCAGCCGCCGGGCCTGGGCCCGCAGGCCCGCCGCACCGTGTCCGGAGACCGGCCAGGGCAGCGGGCGCGGTTCGCCGTCCGCCTCGGGCGCGTGGGGGCGCTCGGGCTCGGGTGCGGCCTGCTCCAGGATGATGTGGGCGTTGGTGCCGCCCACGCCGAAGGAGGAGACCGCGGCCCGGCGCGGCCGGCCGTCCGCCGGCCAGTCCCGGGCCTCGGTCAGCAGCTCCACCGCGCCGGAGGTCCAGTCCACATGCGGGGTGGGCTCGGTGATGTGCAGGCTGCGCGGCAGCACCCCGTGCCGCATCGCCATCACCATCTTGATGACGCCGGCGGCACCGGCGGCGGCCTGGGTGTGGCCGATATTGGACTTCAACGAGCCCAGCCACAGCGGGCGTCCGGCCGGGCGGCCCTGGCCGTAGGTGGCCAGCAGGGCCTGGGCCTCGATGGGGTCCCCCAGCCGGGTTCCGGCGCCATGGGCGTCCACGGCGTCCACCTCGGCGGTGGTCAGCCCGGCGTGGGCGAGGGCCTGGCGGATGACCCGCTGCTGGGCGGGGCCGTTGGGGGCGGTCAGTCCGTTGGAGGCCCCGTCCTGGTTGACCGCCGAGCCCCGGACCACGGCCAGCACCCGGTGGCCATGGCGCCGGGCGTCGGACAGCCGCTCCAGCAGCAGTACGCCCACGCCCTCCGACCAGCTGCTGCCGGCCGCGTCCGCCGAGAAGGAGCGGCAGCGGCCGTCCGGGGCGAGGCCGCGCTGGCGGCTGAACTCGATATAGCCCCAGGGGGTGGCCATCACGGTGGCGCCGCCGGCCACGGCCAGGGTGCACTCGCCCTTGCGCAGTGACTGGGCGGCCAGGTGCATTGCCACCAGGGAGGAGGAGCAGGCGGTGTCCACGGTGACCGCGGGCCCCTCGAAGCCGAAGGTATAGGCCAGGCGGCCGGAGGCCACACTGGGCATGCTGCCCACCACCCGGTAGCCCTCGGCGCCGGGCGGCACCCGGCGGATGCGGGCGCCGTACTCGCTGTACATCAGGCCGACGAACACTCCGGTGCGGCTGCCGCGCAGCGAGGTGGGATCGATACGGGCGTCCTCCACCGCCTTCCAGGTGGTCTCCAGCAGCAGCCGGTGCTGAGGGTCGATGGTCACCGCCTCGCCGGGGCTGATGGCGAAGAAGCCGGCGTCGAAGTCGGGCGCGTCATAGAGGAATCCGGCGTGCCGGGTGACGGTGGTGCCCAAGTGGTCGGGATCGGGGTGCTGTTGGACGGTCCAGCCGCGGTCCTCGGGGAACTCGGAGATGGCGTCGGTCCCGTTGTGCACCAGCCGCCACAGGCCTTCCGGCGAGCGGACGTCTCCGGGCAGCCGGCAGCCCATGCCCACGATGGCGATGGGTTCCTCCGCCTCCATCTGTCCGTTGGCGCCGCCGGGTCCGGCGGGCTCGTCCAGCAGCAGGGCGCACAGCCGCCCGGCCAGCGCGCCGGGGGTGGGGTAGTCGAAGACCACGGTGGCAGGCAGCGGCAGGCCGGTCGCCTCGCTCAGCCGCTCCCGCAGCCGGCCGGCGGCCCGGCCGCGTACTCCCTGTGCGCCGAAGGCCCGGCCGGGGTCCAGTGGCAGGGGGCCGGGCCGGTCCAGGGCCTCGGCGGCCGCGGCGCGGATCAGCTCCAGCAGCAGACGGTGCCGCTCCGCCTCCTTGGCGGTGGCCAGCCGCCGGCGTATCCCGTTCAACTCCATGGTTGCTTCCTTCCTGGCAGGGCGGGGGTCGGCGGGAGCGGTTCGGTGACCCCGGTCATCGGCCGGCCATCGCGGGGTCCGCGGCCGGCCGATCGGGGCCGAGGCTGTGCAGCAGCCGGCCGGTGCGGTCCACCAGCGCGCCGAACTCCTCGGCGGTGATGGCCTGTTCGCCGTCGCACAGCGCGGTGCTGGCGTCCTGGTGGACGTCCACCATCACCCCGTCGGCGCCGGCCACCGCGGCGGCCGCGGCCAGCGGGGCCACCAGGTCGCTGCGCCCGCAGGCGTGGCTGGGATCGACCAGCACCGGCAGGTGGCTCAGCCGCTTCACCAGGGACACCGCGCTGATGTCCAGGGTGAAGCGGGTGGAGTTCTCAAAGGTGCGCACCCCGCGTTCGCACAGCAGCACCCGGGAGTTGCCGGCCGCCAGCAGGTATTCGGCGCTGTGCAGCCACTCCTGGACGGTGCAGCCGAACCCCCGCTTGAGCAGCACCGCGCGGCCGGTCAGCGCCGCCTCGCGCAGCAGGGCGAAGTTCTGGGCGTTGCGGGCGCCGATCTGCAGCACTTGGGCGACCTCGGCCACCGTCTCCGCCTGGGCCGGGTCCACCACCTCGGTGACCACGGGCAGTCCGGTGGCGGCGGAGACCTCGCCCAGCATCCGCAGCCCGTCCCGCCCCAGGCCCTGGAAGGAGTAGGGCGAGGTACGCGGCTTGAAGGCGCCGCCGCGCAGCAGTTGGGCCCCGCGGGCCCGGACTTCCTTGGCCGCCAGGGCCAGTTGGTCCTCGCTCTCCACGGCGCAGGGTCCGGCGATCCAGGTGAAGCGGCCGCCGCCCACGCTCCAGTCGTCGGACACCGGCACGGCGGTGGGCTCGCCGGCGGCCGCCAGGCTGCCCAGCGGTGGTGAGCCGGCGCTGTCCACGACCGTCTCCACCGCCCTGGTGGCACGCAGCACGGTGAGGAACCGCTGCCCTTCCGGCGAGGCCGCGGCGAGGTCGGGGAAGGTGATCAGGGTGCGGTGGCCGACCCGGCAGCGGAACGAGCGGTGGCCCCGGTGCCGCCAGCCGGCGACCAGCCGGCTCTGCTCATCGGTCAGCACGTCGGGACGGAAGCGAGCGACGATCATCAGGCACCTTTCTGCGGGCTGACCGGCTGCCGGTGCTCAGCGAAGAGCCCCGTCGGCGGGCGACCACTCGGGCCGCTCCGGGAAGTCGAAGTCGATCTCATGGGCCAGTCCCAGCTGCTGGACCAGCCGCTGGGCACCGGAGAAGTCACGGACCAGCCGCCGCCCGGTGGAGCTCGTCCGCAGATCGCCCGTGATCTCCTCCGCCCCCGCCACCCCGGCGGCGGCCAGCTCCAGCCGGAGGATGGACAGATCCTGCTCGGCGAAGGCCTCCAGGGCCGGCGGCAGACAGCGGATCACGGTCCGGCGCTGTGCGGCGTTCATCCGGGCGTACAGCTCCCTGACCACCTCCACCACCACCGAGCCGTGCGCGGTCTCGTCCCTCAGGTGCAAGGTGGTGATCAGGGAGTGCATGGGCTGGATCCCGGTGTCCCGGGCCAGCAGCGCCAGCAGGGCGTTGATACAGGTCTCGGCCATGGCGCCCCAGACCAGCACGGCGACGTCCCGTTCCCAGCGTTCCGGCATGGCCGCCAGGGTCTGCCGCAGCCGCCGGTAGGTGATCAGTTCGGGCTGTGCCGGGCGGCTGCGCACCTGGCGCAGCTCGCGGGCCCGGTCGATGGCCAGCATATGCATATAGGTGTGGAACGACTCGTCCACCAGGGCCTGTTGCACCCCCTGGCGGATCAGGGGGTCGTCGCTGCCCGGGAACACCCCGCGCATCACCAGGCCGAAGGCGGGCTCGGCGATGAGCTGTTCGGTGGCGATGACGCGTTCGTTGTAGCCGATCCACATGCCGGTGAGCACCCGCTGCCGCTGCTCGGGGGCGGCGGCCAGGAACAGCGGGTGCTCGGCGAAGGGCACGATGCCCAGCGGGTAGTCCGGTATGGAGGGGTCGAACTCGGCGTGGTCCCGCAGGATTTCGGACCTGGAGGTCACCGCCGCCCGCCGGGGCCAGGCCCGTACCAGCCGGCTGAGGGTGGCGCTGTCGATGCCCCGCTCATCGGCCCAGCCCCGGGCGGCCCAGGTGGTCACCCCGTCCGCCTGCGCTTCTCGCATCGTCTCTCCCGACCTTGTCCAGCCTTGTTCCGGCCTCGTCCAAGCCTTGTCCGGCTTCGTCCGGGCCCCGTCCGGACCCGTCCGCCTTGGCGCCGGCCGGCCGTCCGCACGTGCCGTCGCATCGTCGCTGGCCGCTCTTGGCGGATTCTTGGAGGCCACTTGGCGGCGCCCGGACGAGGCTTCTGGATGCCGGGCGGGGATGCCAAGATGGGCCCGGGATCACGGCGGCGCGGGCCGGACCCTCCCCCACTTCCCCGGTACTCCCGTCGGAGGGCACAGCATGCTCGTTCCGCTCACCATGGCCGACTTCCTCGACCGCGCGGAGGCAACGGCCTTCGGCCGCACCGCCGTTGTGGACGAGCCGGGTCAACTGCCCACCACCACCTATGGGGAGCTGCTGCACCGGATACGGGCCTGGCAGGCCGGGCTGGACGCGCTGGGCATAGGCGAGGGCGAGCGGGTGGCGGTGGTCGGCCCCAACTCGGCCCGGCTGCTGGAGCTGCTCTATGCGGTCCCGGCCAGTGGCCGGATCTGTGTGCCGGTGAACCACCGGCTCGCCCCCGAGGAGATCGGCTACATTCTGCGCCAGTGCGATGCCTCGGTGGTCTTCACCGACCCCGAGGCCGAGGCGCGGCTGGGCTCGCTGGGCGGGCCCAAGCGGTTTGTCCTGGGCGAGCAGACCGAGACCCAGGTGATGGGCTTCGGCACCGAGCCCCGCCCCTGGTCCCGGCCGGACGAGAACGCGGTGGCGACCCTCAACTACACCTCCGGCACCTCCGCCCGGCCCAAGGGCGTCGCCCTGACCCACCGGAGCATCTGGCTCAACGCCATGACCTTCGGGGTGCACGCCCGGATCTGGGAGGGCGATGTCTATCTGCACACCCTGCCCGCCTTCCACTGCAACGGCTGGGGGGCGCCCTTCCTGCTCGCCGGGCTGGGCGCCAAGCAGGTGGTGCTGCGCCGGATCGACGGCCCGGAGATCCTGCGCCGGGTCAGGGAACACGGGGTGACCCTGGCCTTCGGCGCGCCCGCGGTATGGGACGTGGTGCTCCGGGCGGCCCGGGACTGGCCGGGCCGGATACCCGGCCATGGGACGATGCGGGTGGTCTGCGCCGGGGCGCCGGTGCGGGCGGAGCTGGTCGCCCGGGTGGAGGAGGAGCTGGGCTGGGAGTTCCTCCAGGTCTACGGCCTCACCGAGACCACCCTGCTCACCTTCAACCGCCGCCTGCCGGGCGCCCCCAGGACCGATCTGACCCGCGCGGGCGCCCCGGCCCTGGGGGTACGGCTGCGCACCGGGCCGCGGGGCGAGGTACTG
Source organism: Streptomyces orinoci (assembly GCF_003121295.1). GTDB lineage: Bacteria > Actinomycetota > Actinomycetes > Streptomycetales > Streptomycetaceae > Streptomyces > Streptomyces orinoci. The sequence continues at coordinate 196,107 of NZ_PHNC01000011.1, read as the reverse complement.
GCCCGCTCCAATATGGTGCTGGACGGCTACTGGCGGGACGAGCGGGCCAACGCGGCGGCCGTCCAAGGGGGTTGGTTCCGCACCGGCGATGTGGGCGCCTTTGACGAGCGGGGCAGTCTGGCCCTGTCCGACCGGGTGAAGGATGTGATCGTCACCGGCGGGGAGAGTGTGTCCTCACTGGAGGTGGAGGACTGCCTGCTGGGCCATCCGGCGATCGCCGAGGCGGCCGTCATAGGAGTGCCGGACGAACGGTGGGGCGAGACCGTCAAGGCGCTGGTGGTACGGGCGGCCGGGGCCGAGGCCGCCGAAGCGGAGATCATCGCCCACTGCAAGGCCAACCTGGCCCGCTACAAGGCGCCCACCTCGGTGGAGTTCCGCGATTCCCTGCCCCGCACCAGCAACGGCAAGGTGCGCAAGGCGGTGCTCAGAGAGCCGTACTGGGCCGGCCAGGAGCGCCGGATCAACTAACCGTCCGCCGCCGCGAACCGGCGCCCGCAGGCCGCCAGCACACTGTCCAGCAGCCCCGGGAAGAGCGCGTCCAGATCCTCCCGCCGCAGCTCGCTCACCTTTGAAGTCCCCTGGTACTCCTGCGCGATCACCCCGCTCTCGCGCAGCACCCGGAAGTGGTGGGTGGTGGTGGACTTGCTGACCGGAAGGTCGAAGTCGGAACAGGCGTGCCCGCCGCAGTCCACCGCCAGCTTATGGACGATCTTCAGCCGCAGCGGGTCGGCCAGCGCGTGCAGCACATCCTCCAGGCGGATCTGGTCGCGGGACGGGTGGTCCAGGGGGCGCCCCGGCGCCGGCGGCTGCGTCTTCACGACTGTTCCTCGGATGAGCGGTGGCGGATGATCCACCCCCATTGTACGAAGCCATTCGTAGTTCGCCAATCATCGTAGTATGCTGCCTGGCGAACCAGATGGGATTCATCCGGTACGGAGCCTGCCGTGAGCACCTTGTTCGAGCCCTTCACCCTGCGGTCGCTGACCATCCCCAACCGCGTCTGGATGGCGCCCATGTGGGCCATGTGTGCCGACTGGCCGGCTCGGTCGAGGTGGAACGGGGCGAATTCCGACCGGCGTTGGGCCTGTTGGACGATTCACTGACTGCCTACCGGCGACTGGGCAGCAGGCGTGGCGAGGCCCTGACGCTACGCGCGATCGGCCTGGTGCACCGTGCCCGCGGGGCCTGGAGAATCAGCAGCGACCGGCGGCGCAGCACAGGCGGTACCGCCAACCGCTCCTCGGCGTCGGTGAGCACGGCCACGGCCGGATGCAGGAAACCCACTCATGTGGGGACCGGGACCGCCGGGACGTCACCTTGCGGCTCTGGCCCCCCGTGAGTTGGGATGGGGCCCTCCGCAAGAAGCATCTCCAGGCCCCGGGTACCGAAGCGGGCTTTCTCGATACGCCTGCCCTGCGGTTCCAGGCCATGGCGTTTGGCGTAGTTGACGACCCGCCGCCATTCCGCGATCTCGTCGTCATCGGGCTCGACAACGCGGACACGGCCTTCGGCGACCAGCCGCTCCACCAACTCCATCGCCTTCACGCGTCGCGCGCGAGCGACGGGCCGTTCGCTGTGAGACATCGGAGTGCGTCTTCGGCCTGTAGCGCCGCGCCGCCTGTCGCCTACCGTCGAAGGCGCGGCCTCAGCGGACACCGCCTGGTCACCGCTGTCTACAAACGCCGGGTCGTCGGGACGATGACCATGCCGAAGGTAGAAGCGGCCGGCCTCAGTGACCTCCGCACGCGTCCTCCCGCCACCCCGCCTGACTCTCAGGAGTCCACGGTCGTGCAGGGCATACGCCGACCGCCAGTCACCCGGCTCCCCGGCTGCAGGGTCTTCACCGGCTGCGAGCCGTTCGAGAAGTACACGTTGCCGTTCGTTCAGGGCGGGACCACCGATGCACGAACACCAGCCCACACCGCACCCGTACCCTGCATAGAGCCGAAAGAGTGACAGCGGGCAGTGGGAATTCCCTGGGAGTTGGGACTTCCGGCTGCAACAACGGGCACGAGCGTGAAACAGCCGAAAAACCATTCCTCCTCGACGCCATTTGGATCGACCACCTCGCCGTAAACCACCACCAGCCAGTCCCGCCCACCTCGTTGACCAGGCAGAACGCCCCTGACCAGCGTGATCACGGACAGCGCCATGAGACGCAGGAACCATCTGCGGCACACCCCGGCGCTCTCCACGAAGCTGACACGCCCCCAGGCCAGGACCCCTACCCCCCTCCCCAAGACACCACCAACCGTTCTCATTCAGCCCGCAACACCCCGGCTCACACCCAGCCCCACACCCTGCCGGCATTACCAGAAGTCAGCACGTCACCGCCGCCGGACGACAAGTGAACGATCGTGGTGGATGACCTCGAAACGGTTGTCTTCGGCCAGCCAGGAGTCAACCGCGCGCTTGGCACCCCCGTTCGTGCTGTAGTCGTCGAACATGACGACTCCCCCGCAGCTGATGTGGTCACGCAGCCGTTCGATGCACACGGCTACCGGGTCGTACCAGTCGCAGTCCACATGGGCGAACGCGACCGGGCCATCCATGATGAGCGTGTCGTAGAAAAGCCCTTTGACGAAGTGGACGTTCTCCCGCTCCACGTCGATGCCCGCTTGGCGGAAATTGATTTTCACCTGCTCGAGCATGTCCGTGGTGTGGGCAAGGCAGTTGGTCACGGCGGGTTGATCGGCTTTCTGCGCCGAAAGCTTGGAGTAGTCGTCGTGAGACATTTGGTCATCGTTTTCTCCGGGTGCGGGAATCAGGTCGTAGGAGTCGTACAGCCGCAGTTCTCGCCCGGGTGTCTTCGTCTTTGCCAGGACGATGGCCGATCCCCCGAGCGCGACGCCGGTCTCGACGAAGATGCCGGGGACATGAGATTCCTCAACACCCCGGGCGATCCGTTGAACGGTCTCGAGCTTGCCTGGGCGCATGGACCGTGTAAGTGCTCGTTCGCGAACGAAGCGGATCGTGTCGTCGATGGTCATGGTGTCTACGGATCGGGATGCTTGCGAGGCGATGTGGGGATGGCAAGGAGCGGTAGTCATCTCGATGCGCTGAGGCGGTTCGACAGGCGAAGGGCTGGCCTTTCGGTATCCACGGACGAGTCTCAAGGCGTACGCGCCCGCGGCCAGCGCGGCGAACCCGCCTACGGCGGAGATCGTGGTTCCGGCGCCGATGGTAGAGGACAGAGAGGAGACGAGCAGCGCGCCCACCGGGGTGACGCCGGTGAAGGCGAAGGCGTAAAGGCTGCCCACGAAGCCCCGCCGTCCCTCCTCGACGCCGGTGACCAACATGGCATTCGACGATGCCGCGAACACGACTCGTCCGAACCCGGCGAGAAAGAGCAGGGCTCCCACCGCCCACAGGGGAACCCCAATCCCGGCAGCGGCGAACGCGACCCCGAACAGGACGAGACCGCAGACCGTGGTGATCTCAGGAGGAACCCTGATGGTTGCCCGCACCAGTCCGCCAGCCACGGAGCCAATCCCGAACGTCGCGTTGAGCAGTGCGAGGACCTTTGGATCGTTGAGGTAGGTGTCGCGGACGAAGAGCGGCATCAGTGTGGCCACGTTGAACGAGACGAGGCTGACGAGGGCGAATAAGACAAGCAGGTCGCGGACGAGGGGTAGATGCCACACCACTCGGAAGCTCTCCCGCAAGGAGGCTCGCCTGGGCGTTTCCGCGCGGTAGTGCCCGTGAGGCAGCAGCAGGAAGGAGAGCGCGAACGTGACGGCGTCCACGGCGAAGCACAGCCCGCTGGGCGCGACGCTGAGCAACGCTCCGGCAACGGCGGGCCCCACCACCCGGCCCATACTGGATGCTGACGTCGTGGCACCCACGAACTGGGCCCGGTGCTCGTCGGAAACCAGTGCGGTCAGGTAGGAGGTGCGACTGGCGTATTCCGCGACCGCGAGAACCTGGCTGCAGGCACCGACGAGCACGAACGGCCAGAAGGCCAGCGCGCCAGGCGTGAGCGCGAGCGCTCCGGCCGCCAGCGCGAAGACCATCTGCAGGATGTTGGACAGTTGCAGGACCCGGCGAGGGTTCCGCCCGTCGACGAGCGCTCCGATCCACGGCGTGACGAGTGCGGCCGGCCCGTACCGCAGGGCCATGAAGATGCCCAACGCAAGCGTGTTCTGGGTTGCGCTGAGCACTACCCACGCCTGGGCCGTGGAGGACACATAGGTACCGGACTGCGAGAGCAGTTCCCCGAGTGTGTAGCGCGCCGTCGCGGCGTTCCACCACGTCCTGCGGGCGGTGCCGCTCACCGGCTGCCCAGTGCATTCTTGAGCGGAGCGGGAATGGCTGAGAGCATGCTGCGTCGTCCTTTCGTCGTCTCTAGACGAGTCATTCCGATGTGATCAGTGGTCGTAGACGATCAGGGATCGCATGACCAGCTGGTGTCGTTCACCGACTCGATCAACTGCCGCACCGACTTCAGCAGGGACTCGCCCTTGCGGCGTTTCTCCCGCTTGAACGACGGCCGCAGCAGCTCTGCCCCACGCTGGAGCAGATCGGCCTCGAACTCCTCGGAGGCGAAGCCCTTTCCGCGATCAGCCGCAGGCCGGGCCGACCGTCGGCCGCGAGCGGCCGCACTCGACCGGAGGGGAGCCGGTGATCCAGTGGTTGTCGAACCAGAAGTCGGTGCCCGTCGCAAGGAGTCGTATCGCTCGCTTGACCAGCGGCAGCGCTGCCCTCAGCCGCTTGTTCCAGCCTTGCGGCTTCGGCACTTATGGGAACATCTTGTCCAGGCGGGAGCGGACAAACCGCAGTCATCCGGCCTCCGAGGCGAAGCCCAGCATCGCCTGGGCAACGGCGAGGCAGACGAGCTGGTGCCGGTCAACCGCGGAGGTCGGCCCAGCCATCGGGTATCGCCGATCTTCACATAAAGCGCGGTGAGCAGGGTGTCCAGGTCGCTTGACACAAAACGATCTTGGACACCCTGTTTGCGTTGCCTGACGCACCATCAACACTGGGAATGACTCGTCTAGGCGGGATGGTCGCCCGGGACGGGCGCATTCGCCGGAATGAGGCCCTCGTCCCGCAGGTCGGCCCACAGGGCGTCCGGGATCGGCGTGGCGAGCCACCCGGCGTCGTCGGCGATGTGCTGGGCGGACCGGGCACCGACGACGACGGCTTCAACGGCTGGATGAGCGAGCGGGAACTGCAACGCGGCGTGCGGGAGGGCGACGTCGTGCCGTCGGCAGACTTCGGCCAGGCGGCGAGCGCGCAGAATCGGGCCGCGGGGTGCGCTCGTGAAGTTGTACCGGGCGTCGTCACCGATCTCGGTGGCCGAGAGCAGCCCCGTGTTGAACACCGCCGCGGCCACGACACGTACACCGCGCTCCACGCACCGGGGCAGCAATTCCTCCAGCGCTGGCTGCTCATGCAGGGTGTAGCGGCCGGCGAGCATGACGACGTCGATGTCAGTCTCGGCGACGAACCGGGCCGGGACTTCCCACTGGTTCATTCCGATCCCGATCGCCCGGATAACCCCCTGGTCGCGCAATGCGGCCAGTGCTGGGTAGGCGCCGCTGAGAGCCTCCTCGACGTGATCGTCGGGGTCGTGGATGTAAACGACGTCGACATGATCGAGGCCGAGCCGGCTCAGTGAGTCATCGAGGGTCCGCCGTACCCCGTCGGCCGAGAAGTCCCACACCCTGCGCAGGCAGGACTCGACGGCGTAACCACCCTCCTCCAGGTCGTTCACCGGCGCGTCCCGTGGGTCGAGCCGGCGCCCCACCTTCGTGGATACGACGAACTCATGGCGCGGCCGCCCGGCGAGAGCGGAGCCAAGGCGGCGCTCTGAGAGACCGAGTCCGTAGTGCGGGGCGGTGTCAAAGTACCGGACCCCGAGCTGCCAGGCGGCGTCCAGCGCCTCGGCTGCTGCCTCTTCGGTCACCGCCCGGTAGAGGTTGCCGATGGTGGCGGCGCCGAAGCCGAGCCGGCTTGGGGTCGTGAAGCGCGGGGCGATCACGCTCTCAGCTCCCTTCCTGGCGCAGGACATGATGCCGTGTCACGGCTTCAAACTTGCGGCGCTGGGCACCGTCCACCATCGCGAGGTCAGTCGCGGCGCGGCTACCCGGCGCGACACCGGAGAGGTAGCCCATGAAGTGCCGCAGCCGTGCGCCGCGGGTGTGCTTCGCCTCATAGGAACCCATCGAGTAGCCGATGGCGCCGACACCGCGTTCGATGGCCAGCTGGACCGGCCGGTAGAACACGAGATTGAAGTACAGGAACGACTTCTTATCGCTGTAGTCGAAGCCGCCGAAGCGGGCCCACCACGCCTCTGGGTCCGCCAGGAAGACCACGAACCCGATCGGCTCGCCGTGGCGGGAAGCGACTACCACCCGCAGCGCGTCGCCGATGTTCTCCCGCAGCGACTGGTAGCCGGCGACGGTGTCGCCGAGATCCGCGGCCCGCCCGTACTTGGCGCGCCAGCGCAACTCGAGCTCGGCGAGTCGCGGGCCGAGCACGTCGGCGTCGTGCACCGCTACGGAGATTCCCGCCCGGTCGAACGCCTCGATCTCCTTGCGGATGTTCAAGCGGCGGTGTGAAGTGAACTGTGCGAGATAGCCTTCGAAGTCGTCGAACTCGATCGGGATGTAGGCGTCGGCGCCGATGACGACATGCTGGTAGCCACGTCGGGCCAGCGCAGCTTCGATCGCCGGGTCGTACTGTTCGAGCAGATACAGCCACGCCACCCTGGCGGCACCGTCGGCATCCGCGCGACGCTCAAGGGCTTCGACCGCTGCTGTGGCGACTCGTCTGCGTCCCGCGCCGTCGAGTTCGCGGGCGTAAGCGACACCGCCCATCCGCCCCGGCGAGCCGGCGACGATCGCGGGACGCCACGGCGCCGCATCGGCGCGCAGCCTGGTAAGGGATTGGCGGGCTTCGGGCAGCCCGGTGAGGTCATCCTCCTCGAGTTCCTCCATGGACAGGACTTTGGCCAGGTCGTAGGCCGGATGCGCACCGTCGCCCGTGAGGTAGGCCGGAGCGGCGAGCAGTAGACGGCCGCCGGTGTCGCTCACCGTCACGAATCGGGGCTCGCCCTTGACCGTTCGACTACGGCCCCGCAACCAGTCGTAACGCAGATATACGGAGGGACGCTCCAGCGCGTCCCAGCGGTCTCGGTCGATCCCGTCGATGTCGGTATGGATCTCGGTGAGCAACGCCTCGTGGCGGACGGCGGTGGGCGGCATGAGCGGCTCCAGTGATGGTCGGTCGGCGCGGTTAGACGGTCTGCACGGCGCCACCGGCGCGCACCGAACGGTAGGCCGCCTCGGCTACGCGCACCGCGTGCACAGCGTGCCCGGTGTCGACGGAGGGTGCTCGCCCGTCTCGCAACGCCCGCACGAAGTCCGCAGCGCCACGGGCCATCGACGATGCTCTCCAGGTGCGCGGTTCGGCGGGAACCCCGGCCAGTGGCACGCCCGGATCATGAGCACCCTGATGGATGATCACCGGAGGGTCACGCAACTGGTCGCAGAGGATCGACGCGCGGTCTCCGTAGACCTCGAAGCGTTCGCCCCAGGGAAGTTCCAGCGCGAGGCCCACCTCGATGCTGAAGAATGCGCCGCACTCGAGGGTCCCGGTGACTATGGCTCCATCCTCGACTTCGACACCTGGAAGGTGGCCGGCCGCCCAGTGCCGGGTGACCGCCTGCACAGCGGCGACCGGCCCGAACATCCAGGCCAGCACGTAGAAGAAATGGGTGGCGGCGTCGAGGATGGCGGCGAAGCCGTGCTCTTGGCGTTTCCACAGCGCCGTGTCGTCCCGGTACTCGGGTACGGCACTGCCGTGGATGAGTCCGCGGACGAGCCGAACCGGGCCCGGACCGCCTCGTGCGATCAACTCCGCCACCTGCATGTAGGACTCGACGAAACGGCTGTTCTCCGAGACCGACAGCACCAGCCCGAGTTCGGTGGCGAGCGCCGCGAGTTCCTCGCCCTCGGCGGCCGTCGCGGCCAACGGCTTCTCCACTGTGACGTGCTTCCCGGCGGCTAGCGCGTCGCGGACCACCGGGCCGTGCAGAAGGTGAGGCAGCAGGACCACGACGGCGTCGACGTCCTCACGGGCGAGCAGTTCGCGGTGGTCGAGGTGGCCGGCGACTCCGAGGTCGGCCGCCACCGGCAGCAGCGCGGCCGGGTCGGTGTCGCACACCGCGGTGATCTCGGCTTCGCCCGCCAGCGCCCGGTAACCGGCCACGTGGTCGGCGCTGACCTGGCCGAGACCGATGATGCCGATGCGGACGACGTCGCCGTGCACCCCGCCGCTCATCGCGCGACCCACCCGGAATCGACGAGGAGGTCGGCGCCGTTGACGTAAGAGGCGTCCCCGCCCGCGAGGAACGCGATCGCCGAGGCGATCTCGCCGGGGTCGGCCCAGCGTCCCAGCGACTGCTCAGCCTCGCGCTCGGCCTTGACCTCGTCGAACGGCCGACCGAGTCGACGTGCTTCGATGGCGATGTCCGAGCGCAGCATCGCGGTGTCGACCGAGCCCGGTGAGACCGAATTGACCCGGATCCCCAGAGGGGCGAACTCCCAGGCCAGTGCCCGGCACAGAGCGAGGATCGCGCCCTTGCTCGCGGCGTACACTCCGTGCTGAGTCTGCCCGATGTGTCCGGAGACCGACGCCACATTGACGATCGCTGAGCCCGGGGACATCCGGGCCGCCGCGTGGCGGCAGCACAGCAGGGTGCCGCCAAGGTTCACGTCGATCACCCGCCGGTAGTCCTCCCACGTGGTGTCCAGGAACGGCTTGACCAGCACCGTGCCGGCAACGTTTGCCAGTATGCGCAGCTGCGATCCGTCGCGGGCCAGCTCGTCGTCGAGCGCGGTGAAGAACTGCTCGACTGCCCCGGGATCGCTGACGTCGAGTGTGCACGGCCGGATCCGGTCGTCGGCCGGCGGCTCCGGCCAGGCCAGATCGATGCCGTGGACACGGTGGCCCGCCTCGGCGAGTGCGCGGGCGGTGGCTGCCCCGATGCCGCCCGCGGCTCCGGTGACGAGTGCGACAGTCGGGCTCACAGGTCCGCCTCCGGCTTCCCGCGCCGAGGTGTGGGCCAGGTGGTACCCACGCTTTCGGCGACCCACTCGACGATGTGGGTGTAGTCCTCCGGGCCGTGCTCGGCGGTGAGGTTGCGCCACAGTGCCCCGGCACTTCGGGCGAGCGTGAGGTCGAGTCCCCGTCGGCGCGCCACGTCGAGGGCGACGTCGGCGTCCTTGCTGTACTGACCGGTGGTGAAGCGGGCGTCGAACCGGCCGGTCAGCGCGAAGCGCGGGATCTGCGTGCGGGTCGCGAACGACGTCGCGCTGCTGGCGTTGAACACGTCGAGCAGGACCTCGGCATCCAGCCCTTCGGCCAGGCCCAGGGCGAGCCCCTCTGCGGCGAGTGCGAGGTTGGCCGCGGCGAGGAGGTTGTTGATGACCTTGGCAAGGTCGCCGGCGCCGGGGCGTTCGGAGACATGGATGATGTTCTCGCCGATGATCTTGAGCACGGGCGTGGCGTCGGCGAGGTGCTCGGCCGGCCCCGCGGCCATGATCGTGAGACTGCCGTTCTCGGCGCCGGCGACCCCGCCTGCCACCGGGGCGTCCAGGAACCGCACGCCCTTTCGCTCGGCCTGCTCTGCGATCGCGCGGGTCGTGTCCGGGTGCGAGGAGCTCATTTCCAGCCAGATCGTGCCTGGCGCTGCCGCCGCGAGGAGGTCGTCGGCGACGTCGCTGACGACAGCGGCGTCGGGCAAGTAACTGATCACCACCGCGGCGGTCTCGACCGCTGCCGCCAGCCCGTCGCGCACATCGACACCGGTTTCGAGCGCCGCCTCGCGGGCCCTGGCACTGACGTCATGACCGCGCACCGGGTACCCGGCCGCGAGCAGCCGCCCGGATACCGCACGACCCATGTGTCCGAGGCCGAGGACGGCGATGGGCACGCCCGCCGCGCTCACCGCTCACCCCGCACGGCGAGGTAGGTGGCCGCGTAGTCGTCCTCACCGTGCCCGAGGGCGATGGCGCGGTCGAAGCCGGCGAGGGCGGTGGCCGCGGCGGTCATAGGAACCGTGTCAGCGGCGGCGTCGAGCACCAGGGCGAGGTCTTTGCGGGCCAGGGTGAGGGTGAAGTCCGGTGGGAAGTCCTCCGCCGCCATGGCTCCTCCCTTCAGCCGCACGTAGGGCAGGCTTACGCCGCCCGCGTCGAGTACGTCGAACAGAGTTTCGGGCTCGAACCCTAGGGCGCGGGTGAACGCGACCGACTCGGCCAACACTTGCACCAGCGAAAGCAGCCAGCTGTTGACCGCGAGCTTGAGCCGAGTGCCCGCGCCTGCTTCGCCGACTCTCACAACGGTCTTGGCGTAACTGTCGAGCAGCGGAGTCACCCGGTCCAGGGCGGCGTCGGGCCCGGACGCGAGGACGACGAGCTGTCCCCGCTCGGCGGGGCCGCGGGTGCCCAGCAGCGGCGCGTCGACCAAGATGACGCCGGCCTTGGCTGCCCGCTCGGCCCACGTCTGCGTCTCGCCGACCCCGATCGTGCTCGACTGCACCCACACGGTGCCCTCGGCCGCCGCGGCGAGGACCTCGTCGGTCATGACGGCCTGAAGGCTGGAGTCATCGGCGAGGACGGTGAGGACGGCGTCGGCACCGGCGACGGCTCCGGCGGCGTCGGCCGACACCGTGCACCCGTGCGCGGCCAGGGGCGCGGCGCGGTCGACGGAGCGGTTCCACACGCGGACGTCGGCCACTTGGGCCAGGTGGCGGGCGATCGGAGCGCCCAGAGTGCCGGTGCCGAGCACCGCCACGATAGGACGGTGGTCGGATGCTGATGAGGTCATTGCTGCTCCTCCTGGACGAAGAGAGGGCTTATCTCGGGAGCGCCATCGATCAAGGTCCGCAGCCGTGCCCGGAACCCCCGGGGGTCCTGCCGGTGCAGTTCGACGAGGTCGTCGGCCACACCAGTCAGGCTCAGCACGACGACGCGTCGCGTCGCGTCGGGCAGGCCGAGTTCGGCCAGCCGGGCGAGGACCTCGTCGCGGTAGCTGTTGGCGCCCATCGGGTAGGTACCGGGGTCGTCGGGCTCTACGACGACCCCGACGACGTTCGCGCCGGCGAGATGTCCGGCGCCGAGTACGTCGATGTGGTCGGCGCCCGGGAAGCCGACGGCCGCCACGCCGTGGTGCCAGGCGGTCCAGCAGGACGACTCGCCCTCGCACAACAGGAGGTATCCGCGCTCGCGGGCGAGTCCGGGGACGAACGGCCGCCAGTAGGCGGTCCGCGGCAGGTCCCGTTCCTCCCAGGTAGAACTGGTCGGGCCCCCCGGGGTCCACCGGAACCGGTCGCGTACCGGCGTGCCATCGGGGGAGAGGTACTCCTCCCGCACCCCGCCGCCGTCGACGTCGGTCACGCCGAAGCGGCGCAGTGCGTCCTCGGGCAGTGCCTTGGCCCGGGCGAGTTCCGCGACGCTGGTCCGGTCAGGCATGGTCGGCGGCGAGGGCGGAGAGAGCGGCGCGCCCGTTGGGTACCTGCTCCTGCCAGTCCGTGAGCTTCTGGGGCGACTTCAGCAGCTGGGTTGCGGCCACCGGGAACCCGCCTTCGCCGCGGCGTGCGGCGACCGCCGCTATCCGGATGAGGTCGATGATCACGCCGGCGGCGTTGCTGGAGTCCTGGACCTGGAGCGAGATCTCCAGGCGGACGGGCATGTCGGCCCAGCCCCGGCCCTCCACGGACATGTGCGCGATCTTGCGGTCCTCGAGGTGGCCGACGAAACCGGCCGAGGGGATGACCGTGACCGCGTCGGTGTTGCTGACCTTCTGGCGCAGGGCCCGGTGCTTCGAGGACTCCTTGTTCCCGCCGTGCTCGCGCAGGTTCTTGAAGTCGGCGTTGCCGCCGATGTTGAGCTGGTACGAGCCGGTCAACGTGATACCGCGCTCCTCCAGCAGGGAGAGCACCGTACCGTGCACGATCGAGCTGCCGATGTGGCTCTGCAGGTCGTCGCCCACCATCGGAATGTTCTTCTCCCGGGCCTCGGCGAACAGCTCGGGCAGCCCGGCGATCGGATCGGGCGTGCAGTTGACCACCGCGACGCCCGCGTCGACCGCTGCGCGGCCGTACGCCGCGGCGACCTCCGGCAGCCCGGTCGGCAGCGAGTAGAGGAAGACCTCGGCGCCGCTGTCCCGCAACACCTGCGCGACGGCGTCAATCTGGCTCTGGTCCGACGGGTCGGCGATCCCGAAGGTGACCTCGGGATCACTGTCCAGGCCCGGGATACCCAGCTTCGGGTAGTTGTTCGGCTCTGCGAACATCGCGTCGGAGAGCTTCCTGCCGACCTTGTTGGGTGCCAGGTCGAAGACGGCCACCGCTTCGATGTCGGTGACGGCGATGCCACCGAGGACGGGATGGGCGACGCCGGGCATCATCTCCGCGTCGAGCATCCCGTAGTAGGTGATTCCCTGGAGCAGGGCGGAGATGTTGTTCCCGACGCCGGCGATCGCAAGCTTCATACTGCTCTCCTCATGTGTGTGGACCTTGGAAGAGTCCGCGGGTGTTCGGTCAGGCGATGTTGCGGGGCTGGGGGTCGACTGGCAGTTCGAGGAGCTGGTCGAGGTGTGCGAAGACCTTGTGGACGGCCTCGACATAGGACTCCATGAGCTCCGCGCGCTGTACGTAGAGGGGTGCGAAGACGGCACCGAGGTTCATTGTCGAGTCGCAGATCCGCGATGCTGCGGGAAAGGTCTCGCGATGCCATTCCGACAGCGGCTCGGCTTCGTTGCGGGGATGCCAGACGGTGTGGGGCCGCCGCCGGAACGCCGGCTGGGCTGGTACGGGCTGCGGCTGCCAGATGTTGACCTCGACGCCTTCGTCGCTCAACGCGTGCATGACGGTGTCTCGCAGGTCGCGGACATCGCCGTCGTACCCGATGGCTTCGGGGTCGAGCTGGGTGGCGTAGCGCCAGTAGGACGCCTCGCGGTCGGAGTGTACGAAGGGCGGGCGGATGCCTGGGAGGTCGCGCAGGCCGGCGTCGAGGATCGCCGCGTTCGCCATCGCCCGGGCGTTGAACTCTTGCAGCCGGGGGAGCTGGCTGCGGGCGAACGCCGCCACCAGTTCCTGCCCGCGATAGTTGTACCCGACTCCGTGCGACCAGTACGGGCGTATCTCGCCGGGTCGCACGTCCTCGCCGTAGAGGACCATGCGCCGCGCGACCAGGGCCCCGTCGTCGTCATCGGTTGTGAATAGGCCGCCCTCGCCGCCCGAGAGGTTCTTCGAGACGTTGATGCTCGCCCCGGAGGCCGCGCCGAGCCCGCCCGCCACCCGCCCCCGGTATCGGATCCCGTGGGCCTGCGCATTGTCCTCGACGACAGGCACACCATGGCGTGCGGCGACGGCGAGGATCTCGTCCATGTCGGCGGGCTGTCCGTGGACGTGGACCGCCATGATCGCGGCTGTCCGCTCGGTGATGCACGCCTCCAGCGCCGTCGCGTCGAGGTTGTAGGTCCGGGGATCGACGTCGCAGAACACCACGTCGGCACCTTGGTGCACGGCGGCGAAACCGGAGGCGACGAAGGTGAAGGCGGGGACCACCACTTCGTCGCCCGCCCGCACCCCGACGGCGGCCAATGCGGCGTGCAGCGAGGAAGTGCCGCTGCCGGTGAACACGCAGTGGCGCACGCCGACAAGCTCGGCGTACTCCTCCTCCAGCGCCCGCAGCTCCGGCGCGTTCGGGCCGGCCAGCACCCCGCGGGTCAGCACGCGGTCGAGAGCGCGCCGGTCGTCGTCGGTAATCTGCGGCCACGGCTGGTGGGCGTCCGCGGCGACGACCGGGCGACCGCCGAGCCGGGCGGGCAGGTCGGTGGTCGTAGGCATCAAAACCACTCCGCTCGACGGTGGGTGTCGAATGGGACGTACGACGGGCGGTCGTCGTGGGGCACAGGGAGTTCCGGCGGGCCGAACTCCCGTGACGGCAACAGGACCGAGCCGTAGCCGAGGCAGTGGACCTCGCCTCGCTGGTTGACACCGGTGATCTCAACGGCGACCGCGTGGTAGGACGCGGCGTGGCCATGCTCGTCATCGAGATCAAGCCGGTACTTGCGGCGCACAACCCCCGTGAACGTGACGGTGTCGCCGTAGAAGACTGGGCGGCGCATTGAGGTGTACATGCGTCGGACGAACGCGTCGTCGCCGGCCCAGTTCGTGAGCAGCCGCATCGGGATCTGGGCGCGTTGGACGCCGAAGTCGAACGGCAGCGGCTCGCACCGGTAGGCCGAGAGGTAGCGGTCCTCGTGCTCGTCGTAGGGCGTGTAGGGCCAGCCCGTGATCGGATGAGTGCGGGCGAAGTCGGGGTTCTCCCGACACCGCTGGTAAGCGGGACGGAACGCCCGCACCAGGCGGGTGCCATCGAATGCAGCGATGAGGCCGTGGTGCAGCGACTGATAGGTCATCTCGTCGCGCACGCTGTAAGGCGGTTGCACGATGGCGGGCAGCTCATCGTCCACGGAAACGTCTTCCCACCAGCGCGGCACCGCGCCGCGGCGGGTTTCGCTCGCGAGTGCGGTCTGGATCGCGGCGATCTCGGAGTCGCTGTACTCATAGGGCTTGTAGTCGTAAAACATGCGCTCGCCGAGCCGGTTGGGAGGCATGACGCGCCGCCCGCCCATCTGCTCCACCGGGATGTGCAGCAACCGTCCGTAGGACTTGGCTTTGAGCTCACCGCGGTTGTCCCAGTAGAAAGTCTCTGAGTGGTGGGAGATCGTGCGGCCCTGGCGGCCGCCGGACACCACGAGCTCGCGTGGAATCTTCGAGGACTCGAACTGCATGCCCGGTCGCAGGACGTCGTAGAAGTCCCACGCCACACCGGACAGGAAGTTCGCCACCGGGTAGCCGATGGCGCGCTGTGCGCCGTGATCACCCGGGTAGCGCGCGTGCACAAGGATCGGTCCGGGCGCGATGAGGCTGCCATAGCGGGTGCCCCGGGCATAGTGATCGTCGGTGTAGATCGGGTTGTCGTCTCCGATGGTCGCGGCGTACCGGCTGATCGACTCGGGGGTGAGCAGGAACGCCGAGGGCACCGGCACCCGGCTGTGCGCGAGCGGCGCCGGGTGCGGCGGCGGGACGTCTTCCTGGCTCTCGTGGTGCAGGAGTTCCCGGCTGCGCGTCAGGAATTCCTCGAGGGCTTCGTCGAAGGTCTGCTGCATCAAGCGCTCCGCAGTCGGGGGGTGCCGGTCAGGGGCAGCTCCACGGAGCGGCCCGGTTCGGGGAGGAGCACGGTCGCGTCGGCGGTGAAGACGGTTTCGCCACGCTGGTTGGTGCCGCTGGTGGTGAGCAGCACCGCGTGCCGTTCGTCGCCGCCCGGCATCTCCTGGTGCCAGCGGTCGGCCACCCGGCCCGCGAGGTGGAGGCAGTCGCCGTAGAGCAGCGGCGTCGACAGGTGCAATCTCAGCCGCCACAGGAACCCGGTGTCCCCGCACCAGTGGGTGATGTGCTGGCCGGCGAGGGCGAAGACCAGCTCCGTGGGTGCGGCGGGGGCGCCCAGGCCGGCCTCGTGCGACGCCGCCGAGTCGATCCACGCGTCGTGGCGGTCCCACTGGGTCCAGCCGGTCTGCGGGTTGCGACGCAGCCGTCCCGGCAGGGCGGAGAGAGCCTTCAGGTGGAGATTGCCTGCTTGCACCGAGCGTGCCTCGGCGATGGTCCACACGAACAGGTCGGAGAACGTCAGCGGTCCCTTGAGCAGTTCGGGTAACAGGTCGCCGGGCTCGGTCTCGTTCCAAAACCGCGGCCGGTGTCCCCGCCCGGCCGGCTCGTTCTCCAGGCGCTCAACGATGTTGTTCACGTCGGTCGCCGAGTACTGGTGGATCCCGCGCTCGGGCAGACCGCGCTCGCGGACGGCGACGGTGGCGCCGACGTCGGCGACCGGCCGACCGTCGATGGTGTAACTGGTCTCAGTGACGATCCGGGTCGTGGCGGGCGACTTGGAGTCATGGGCGACGTCGACGATGGACGAGCGGGCGCCGAGCCGTGCGCCCAGCGGGATCCGGTCGCTCCACGTGGCCCGCATCGACTCGGTGCGCTCCACCAGGTCGTGTCCCGGTAGGGTGTCGAGCGCTCCTGAGGAACTCGGCCGACGGACGGCGAGGACGAACGTCGGGGGTGCGAGCATCGTTCCGTGCACTGACCCGGCGCCGTACTGGACGTCGGTGTACAGCGGGTCGGTGTCGCCGGTCGCCTCGACGAAGCGGCTCACGTTGAGCCATGTGGCGACACCGATACCGTCCTGGGTGTCGGGGGCGAGGTGGCCGAGGTAGCGGGTCGTGGCCTCGGCCACCGTGGCCGGAGAAACCGCCGCCGGATCGAGTTCCCGGCCGACCGGAGTCGACGGCGGTGAAGCGAGATTGGGCTGGGTGTCGGTCACGAGTTCTGGACCACTCTTTCAGAGACTGCGGGGAGATCGACCTTGCCGGTGCCGGTCATAGGCAGCGCATCGACTTCTTCGACCCGGAAGAACCGCGAGGGCAGTCCTACAAATTGCCCGATGTGCCGCGACAATTCCTCGGCACTCGTGCCGTCGGCCTCTTTCTCGCGGACGATCACGACCTGTTCGTTGTGCTCGACCGCCACCATGGGGCTACTTCCGCTCATGGCCGCGATATCGTCGAGATTGATCCGGTAACCCGCGATCTTCGCGATTCTGCTCTTCCTGCCGACGATGCGATAAAATCCGTCGTCATCCCGTCGGCCGAGGTCGCCAGTGGGCAATGTGCCGCCGGTGACATCTCCAAGTGCGAGATCACGGTAGGACTTAGCGTATCCCATCATAACGTTGGGGCCCCGGTAGATCAATTCTCCGTCGTCAGCTATATCGAAATCCCCACGCGATACAGGAAGGCCGATTTTTCCCGCTTTCTCGACGGCCTGCTGCCAGGGGACCACGGACATCCGGGCTGTGGCCTCGGTCTGCCCGTACATGGAGTAGAAACGACCGCCCCTGTCGGCCATCAGCGTGGCGTACCGGACCATGGCTTCCATCGCCATGGGGCCACCCGCATGGGTCAGGGTACGCAGGGCTGGAAGCTCCATGCGGGGAAATCCGATGCGATCCAGAATGGTGAAGGAGAATGGGACGCCCGCGAAGCTGGTGCACCGGTGTTCCGAGACATCGTCCCAGAAGCGCCGGGTCACGATGCTGTGCGCGGAGAACACGACCGATGCCCGTGCGTGCAGATGCGAGTTGAGCACCGATAGACCGTAGGAGTAGTGGAGCGGCAGGCTCTGCACGGCGCGTGCCGTTTCGTCCAGATCGAGGGCGCTGCTGATCTGTTCGGCGTTGGCATTGAGCGCGCCGTGGCTCAACCGGACGTACTTCGCGTTCCCCGTCGAGCCTGATGTGGCGAGCAGTAGCGCGAGGTCGGGGTGTACGTCAGGGTAGTGCTCGGATTCCTGGATCCGCTGGTGAGGATCGACGACGAACGCTGCCTTGAACCGTTCGACAAGCGCCGGAACGAACTCGGGTCGCTCGGCGTCGGCCAGGAGCACGGCGTGCCCAGCGTGGAGGCTCGCGAGGTAGGCGAGCACCGTGTCGACGTCGGAACCGCAGAGGCAGATCACTAAGGACTTCCGCGGTCGGCGTAGCCTCTCCGCGAGAGCACTCACGCGGTCGGCCAGTTCCCTGAAGTCGAGCACGCGGTCGCCGCTGGCGTCCACGAGCGCCGGGGTGGCCGGCGGCTCCGCCATCCAGGCCAGCACCGTCACGGCTGGTTCGTTTTCTTCTTGGCGATCATTTCGGCGGCCGCACTGTAGCTGTCCAGCGCCAGGACCTCTTCATCGTCGAATTCAATTTCGAATGCTTCTTCGAGCGCGACGATCAGGGAAAGGTGGCCCAAGGAGTCCCAGTGCGGATGCCCACCATAGCGTATCGGTATCAGATCCGTATCCGGCGGGAGGTCGAGGCCCTTATGAAAGGCTTCCTTCAATAAATCCGTACGCATGCCACTCCTTCGAACCCACGGGGCACAGCCGCCGAGAGATGTCGATTAATCAGGGTGTACAGCACATCGGAGCCTGGACCCCTTATGGGTCGCCAGGCGTTTGAGGATCGAGATCCAATCGACCGTTGGCACCTACAACATCATTGCAGACCCTCGACGATCAATCATGTCATGGTCATACGCTGGTCAAGGATTGGTAATGCACGCCACGCATCCACGAAGACAAGTACGCGCAAATGCCGCATACGGTAACGCTCCCCAGCTTCGCCCGCGTCGATGCGCGATGGATGAACGGGCCGCAACCTTCCGCTGTGAGGCGTATTACGCAGCTTTGCCTGCGCAATAATTCGCTCATTCTGGACTTCGCCTGGCCCTATAGTCGGGAAGCTCTTGATGTGCATAATGTGAAAACACGTCCTGCGGACCGCAGCTCGTCCAGACCGAAGCGACCGGTTGTGCCGTTGTCCTGGTCATCTCTCGGAGGCATCCACACCATGCGAATTCTGGTCAAAGTCAGCGCGTCGACCGAGGTCGCGATCCTGCGCGAGCGAGTCGCACGCTGGCTCGACGCCGGGATCGAAGGCGTCGTCGCGGGCGACCACCTCTTCGCGGTCGCCTCGTCGACCGCGAAGTCGCCCGAGCAGAGCCGTGTGGAGCCCTACGTTCTACTCGCTGCCGTGAGTGCTCTCTCCGACCGGCTGGACCTCGCGACGATCGTGAGCAACTACACGATTCGCCACCCGGTTCATCTCCTGCGGGAAGTTGCTCAGCTCGTTGCTCTGGCGGGCGCCGAGCGCGTATGGGCCGGGTTCGGCGCAGGTTGGAACGCGATCGAATATGAGGCTGTGGGCCGGACCATGCTCCCGCTGTCCGACCGGCTCCGTGAGCTCGACCGCACGGTCGGGCTCGCCCGGGCGTTGTTTGCCGGGGAGATCGTTACCGAGGACGGTGTCGCGGCGGGACTTCCGCTGTCACCGGCGCCGGCGGCAGCGCCGCGTTTTCTCTTCGGCGGTGGTTCGTCGGGCCTGTTGGAGCTCGCCGCCCGGCACGGTGATCACCTCGACGTGAACACTCCTCCGGGCATTGAGCCTCAGAGCGCTTCACGATCGGGCTGGCGCGCGCGTGACAGCGACAGCCGCCGTCGGCTGCGTACCCCAGTAGCGGCTGTCCGGGACCATGTCTTTCGATGGCGCGAACTCCGGCGCGCTCTCGGTCGTGAGGATGCCGGCACGACATCGGTGACGCTCAGTACCCTGCGCCTGTGCCGGCGCGAGGAGAAGAACGAGTACGCCGAGCGGTATGCACGGGCCCTCGGTGTGCCTGGGATCAACCTGGACGACTGCGCCTACGCCCTCGTCGGTGAGCGCGAAGAGCTACGCGAGCGCCTGGCACAGCGCTATGCCGATGGGCATCTCGACTGGCTCGTCGTGCCCGATAGCGAGGACGCACTTCGCCTGCGGGAAGAGGTGCTGGCACCGGCTGGTCTGGGCTGACCCTCACCGGTCGGCAACCGTGCTCCGCCAGCCCATTAAAAGAGCAGGCCCGCACAACGCAAGCACAAAACGGATCCGACAGACCGCTCCCCTGTCGCAACCCCAAGGAGTTCTGAGCATGACCACTGCTTCCCGCCCGCTCAACGACACGGCCGTCGCACGACACCAGATCGCCAACCTGCTCACCACCTACCTCGAGGCGGCCGACCGGAAGGACGTCGAAGCAGCGGTGGCTGTCCTCGGCCAGGCCGAGGTGTCGTTCCCGGCCGGGTCGTCCCACGACCCCGAGTCGGCCCGGACCTTGTTCGAAAAGCTTTGGGGCAACCCCATCAAGCACCGGCACGATCTGTCGAACCTGCTTGTCCTGCCCGGGGCCACCCCGGGCACCTGGAACGCGCGAGCCCATTACACCCGCTACGTCCTCGAGCCCGACCCGGTACTCAACACCCTCGGCGAGTACGACGTCATCGTCGACGAAGCCACCTGGACCGTTCGCCGGCTCATCGTCACGCGGACCTGGGTTCAGGGCTGAGCTCCTCGTCGGTCCCTTGCCGAGAAAGGAACTTACCGGAATCGTGAGCCAGATGTTGCCGCCCGTACGTTCCACGGGCGCGGCTAGTCCATTTCGGACTCATGCGGGAGAGATCGAGGTGGTCCTCGTCCGGCACGGTGAGACCCGCACGTACGACCGCGACGTCGGCCTGACCGCTCGTGGCAAGCACCACGCGTATGCGCGGGGAACAGCGCTGGCCCGGGCACTGGCCGGGCGCGACCGGATCATATTGCGCCACGCGCCGACAGAACGAGCGCGCGAGACCGCCGAGGCCCTGCGCTCCGGTCTGACCGACGCGTCCGGACCGCCGATAGCCGGCGACCCCAAACCCGACCCGGCCTTTGGAAACTTCCGCATCTGGTGCGGAGACACCGCCAGGGAGCCGTCGGGAGCCTATGCTCTGTATCAGAAGGCCAGGAACACTGGCACGGTTGCCGGCTGGATCACCGATTTCGCCCGTTACCTCGAGCGCCAGCGCCTCGGAAGCGACCCAGTCGGCTACTGGCTGCGCCAGCCGCTCCCTTCTTTCGAACCACCAATCGCCGTCGTCCACCGGTTCGGGCGCGCGATCGCCGAGCTCGCCGACGCCGATGACCCCACCCCGGTGACCGTGGTTGCCACGCACTCGGGTTGCCTGCGCGCCGTCGTCGCTACGGCGAGTGGCAAGGACCGTGGCGAGCCGGAGAATGGCGAGACTGTCCACGTTTTCGCCACCCCGGGCCGGGACGTCGCGACGGTCCACTACCGAGACCGCACGGACCAGTGGATCCTTCCCCGCACCACACCACCCTGGCTCAGACCAGCGGTCTTCCGTACCGCTGTGGACGGGCTGACATAGAGCTGTCACGGTCTTTAGGAGCCTTGGGGTCCTCACGGGGCTGTTAGCCGCGCAGGATGCGGTGGGCGTTGAGGACGATGGCGGCGCTGTCGTCGTGCTGGCGGAAGACCTTGGTCAGCCGGGTGCGCGGGATGTCTTCGACGTCGAGGAGGTCGCGCAGGACGCGGCCGGGGCCGATGCTGGGGAGCTGGTCGGTGTCGCCGACGAGCAGTAGGTGGCAGCCGTCGCGGAGGGCGGCGAAGAGCTTGCGGGCCAGGGGGAGGTCGAGCGTTGACGCCTCGTCGATGATGACGAGGTCCACGGTTTCCAGCACGCCGGCGTGGTCGAAGAGGGAGTCGCCGTCGGGCGGCCTGATCAGCCGGTGGACGGTCACCGCCGGCTGGCCGCAGGTCTCTTCCAGCCGTTTGGCGGCCTTGCCGGTCGGAGCGGCCAGGGCGACGACCGCGTTGGCCTCGTCGGCGAGGTCGACCAGGGTGCTCAGGATGTGGTCTTGCCGCAGCCGGGGCCGCCGGTCAGGACGGACAGGGGGCGGGTCAGGGCAGTGAGGATCACCTGGTGCTGCTCGTCTGTCAGTCCGGCGGTCTGTGGGTCTCTTAGTGATTCCAGTTGTTCGGCCCATGGGGCGAGCCCGTCCAGCGCCGAGGTGGAGGCGAGCAGGCGCCGTACATGAAAGGCGAGTTGGGTCTCGTCGCGGTGTTGTTGCGGCAACATGGCGGTCTCGATGTCCGCCAAGGCGTCTGTGCCGTCCAGGACCGGCAGTGGCAGCACCTCCATGACCAACTCGCCCTGGCCGCACAGTGCCTGAAGGGCGTGGCGCAGCACCGCCTCGTCGAGGATCTCGGCACTCGCCGGGTCATCATCGGTCAGAAGTCGGCGGGTACGGGCAATCAGCACGCGCACCGGAAGGTGACCGTGACCACTTGCTCGGGCTTGGTCGAGTTCGTGCAGCAGGGCGGCCTGGAGTCGTGCGTCGCTGTGCTTGGGGATGCCGACGGCGAGGGCGATCTTGTCTGCGTTGACAAAGCCGACGCCGTGCACGTCCTGGCAGAGCCGGTAGGGGGTGCGGCGGACGATGCGCATCGGGTCGTCATCGGTGCCGGCGTATGTGGTGTAGATCTTCACGGCCAGCGCCGGGGTGATCTGGAGTCCCTGCAGGAACACCATGATCTCGGCAATAGCCTTCTGCTCCTGCCAGGCCGCCTGGATCCGGCCCAGCCGGACCCGACCGATGCCATGTACCTCAAACAACCGCTGTGGTTCGACGTCGATGACCTTCAGCGTCTGCTCGCCGAAGACGTCCACGACCGCCGCGGCGAGAACCGGCCCGATACCGCGGATCATGCCTGCGGCTAGATAGAGGCGGATCGCCCGCTCGTCGGCGGGCACGGTCCGTTCGCACCGCTCCGCTTTGAACTGCCGTCCATGGCGCGGGTGATGGTCCCATACACCGTGCAGCCGCAGGCTTTCGCCGGGTCTGGCGCCAAAAAGTGCCTTGCCCACCGCGGTGATGCTCTCTTCGTCGCCCGCTGTGGTGTTCAGCCGCAGCACCGTGTGCTCGTCGTAGCCGACGTACAGCAGGTGATCGACAACGCCCTCGGTCATGTCGAGGGTGTCCAGGGGTACTTGATGAGGCTGGGCACGGGCACCGTCTCCCGGGATAGGTGCGGCTGCGGGTCATGATGCTGCCGGGACTTGGCAAGGTCAGCATGGATGCCCGGACGGCCGCTTGTCGCGTCTTTGCCGGATTCTCCTCACTCCTGCGAGCGACGCCACCGAAGCCGGATCTGCGGTGACGGGCAGGCGGGCCGGGCAAAGCGAGTAGGCGTGACACCCCTATCTGCGACCCGCGCCTCCGACGGGGAGTGCCCAGCGACCCGAGTGTCCGGGACTCACGGAGACAGTACGAGCCAGCGGGTGTGCGTGATCCCGATCGTCAAGGAGGTGATGGTGACCGCGGTGGCCCCTGCCACGGCGGCCGCCGTGCCCGCCGACAGGAACAGGGCGAGGGCGCAGGCAAGGACGGCACCGGAGAGTGCCCAGGCCGTGAAGACTCCCGGCGGCGTCCGGGCGCGGCGGTGGGTGTGGCGGCGCCCAATCCCGCCAGTGGCGGGCGGTTTCGCGCCGTTCACGGCAGAGTTGGGCACGCACCCGCAGCGCGAGGGATATCGCCGCCGTCGCAACCCACCACGGTGATCGCGAGGATCGCCAGCCCCGAGCCGGTCGCCCTGAGGAGCGGACCCGCGAGGGTCCAGGCGCCCCACCCGGTCAGGCCGGCCCACGCGTCGGGCGACATCCCGGTGATCGCCACCGGGTGGCAGCATCGTCATCGAGCAGTACAACCTCTACGAAAAGCACGAGTACACCGATCCCCCCAAAAGTGGCACGGGCCGGTCCACCTAGGACGGCCCGCCAACCCACCGGCAAGCTTCGTCTTGTACGAGGTCACCCCATGTCCTTCCACGGTTCGCGGTCTCCGCCGCGATGCAGTCGGAGCACGATAGTGGAGTCCGGTACGGTCCTGCCCGGCCGGAGGCGCCCAGAAGGCCCGTGCGGTCCCGCGCGAGGGAAACGGCTACGTCTACCGCTCACAAGGGCTTTGGTAGGGATGGATTTTGCCCACGTGCTTCTTCCATTCTTCGTGTGTGATTGTCGATCGGGTCACGGAGCACAGGTAGCGGTAGAGTTCGCCGGGCCGGGTAGTGACCAGCCGGACCCCAAAGCCTTGGCTGAGGCGTTGGCTTTCGGTCAGGGCGACGAAATGGCCGTCGGGACTGAACTCCAGGCCATCTACGTTCCGGCCGAGGGATTTCCCCAGATCGGAAACATTGTGTGGGTCACTGATGTCCCAGAGGTGTACTTCATCGGTGATGGACGCAAGGGCGGCCAGAGTACGGCCGTCAGGGCTGACCCGGATCTCTTTGACATCGTCGTCGGCAGGAAGGACCTGTGTCCTTCGCGGGCCCTTGGGATCGCTCAAATCCCACAAGGAGACGCTGCGGTTGTTCTCGGTCACCACTGCCAGGGTGACGTCGTCGACGTAGGCCGCGGTGCTCACCCGACCGATGATCTCACCCTTGGGGAGCTGGGCAGGGTGCCGCATGTCGGTCAGCGTCCACAAGGTCATCGAGCCCTTATCGGTCCAAAAGGCCAGGGTCCGAGTGCGTGGGTTGAACACCGCGCCGCCTGCCGAACCGTAGGTGAGGAGGTCGGCCGCAGGCGTAGGTTTGCGAGGGTCACGCAGGTTCCAGAGACGGACTCCGTCATCGTCGTTCACCACCAGAGTCGTCGGATCCAGGAAGTAGGCCGAGGGGCCTGGTTGTTGGGATCTGGCGTGCATGGGAATACCGGAGATTTTGCCGGGATGGCGGATATCGGTGATGTCCCAGATGGCTGCTTCGTGCTGATCGGTGATTGCGAGGCTGTGTCCGTCGCTCGCGCCGCTCACTTGGCCCGAAGCCGGGAAGTCGGATCGTTTTGTGGGGCGGTGGGGGTCTTGCAGGTCCCATAGGGCGAGTGAGGCTCCATCCGCACTCTGGCTCACCAGGGTGCGGGTATGGGGGAGGAACGCGGCTCGCATCCAGGGGCGGGGGAGGGTGGTGACAAGGACCGGGTGATAAGGGTCGGCGATGTCCCACACACAGGCGCCGTCCCCGGCTGTCCTGGCGGTCACGGCCATGAGCCGGCCATCGGGACTGAACGTCTTTCCCGGTGCGTCGGAACCCGGCATTTGGATGCTGCCCGGCAGCACCGGGCTCGCGGAGTTCCAGAGCCTTACTGTCCCTCGTTCCCTGCCACTGCCGTCTGTTCCCTGCCCGCCACCGGTGGCGACAACCTGCCCATCCGGGCTGAAGGCTGCGGAATAGACGGGGGGTGTGTCGGGTAGCGAGGTGAGGACCCTGATGCTGGTGTCAGTCTTGATGACATCGTCGATCTGCCAGATTTCCGCGGTTCCGGTGGAGTTGGCGGTGACGAATGTTGTCTCGTCGGGCCGGAAGTTCACCGACTGGATATTGGTGTTTTCGTTGGCTGTCGCCGTAAGGTTGTCCACTTTCTTGGCGGCCGGGTGTTCGCGGTCGGTGACATCCCACACCGCTATCGAGCCCTGTACCCCGCCGGCAGCGAGGTAGTTGCCCTGACCACTGAAGGCCAGGCTGAGCACGGAGTCGGCGGTGAGGGTGGTCATAAGGGTCGGCCGGCGAGGGTCGGTGACGTTCCAGAGCCGGACTCTGGCGGTGCCGCGCGTGCTGCCGGTTGCCGCGCTTCCGGTGGCGAGAACCTTGCCGTCACGGCTGAAGGCGACGGCCTGCACGCGGCTGGAGTCGATGCGGAGGGTGGCGTCCTGGGCGGGGTGCGCAGGATCGGTGGTGTCCCACAGCGTCACCGTACCCGCTGTGCCGGGGGCGGCGACCGTCTTGCCGTCTGAGCTGAAGGCGACGCTCGGCGGGAGAGTTGCGGGGCTGCTGAGTTCTGCCTTTGCCACCGGGTGATCCGGATCCTTCACGTCCCACAGCGACAGCCGGTGCTCGGTCTGAGCGGCGAGCAGATGGCCGCGTGGGTCGAAGCTGATGGCCGGGGTGGCGTCGGTGGCCAGTATCGCGCGCTGGGACGGTCTGTGCGGATCGGCCACGTTCCACAGCCGGATCGTCCTGTCGCGGGCGGCGGAGGCCAGTGTGCGTCCGTCGGGGCTGAAAGCGACGTTGAATACGCGGTCGGTGTGGCCGTTGAGCGCGGTGGCGTACCCGGCGGAGGATGCGGCGAACAGGCTGCTGCGGGCCTCGGCAGTCGGGGCGATGCGGTATGCCGCCAGGCTCAGTTGCTCGGCCGTGGCGGGATCGCCGGAGCGTAACTGATCCGCGAGCAGAGCGATTTGCCGAGAGGCGATCATGTTCTGCCGCTCGGTCGCCTTCTGGTACTGGCGGACGGCGACCAGGCCGCCGATCAGGGCGAGCACTAGCAGAACGGCAATACTGGCCACACCCGACCTGCGGATGCGCTGAGCTCGGACGCTGGCCGCCAGGAACCGGCGTTCTCGCGGTGCGAGTGCCGCCCTGCGGCCGGGCTCGGTGAACCACATGCGGGCAGCGGCCAGCCGTGCCCCGCCGTACAGCAGGCCCCGGTCGTGGCTGGTGCGCTCCCATTCCCCTGCGGTGTCGGTAAGTTGCTGGTGGAGCAGCAGCCCGCTGCGGTCCTCGTCGAGCCAGCGCCGAAGACGCGGCCAGGCACGGAGCAGGGCTTCATGGGCGATTTGCGCGGTCTCGCCGTCCAAAGTGACCAGTCGTGCGCTGACCAAGGCGTCGCGGGCAGCGGCGATGGCGGCGGCTTCTTTCTCCGGGCGTTCCGCGCACAGTTCGGCCACGTCGACGTGGCGTCGGGTGTCCTCGGCCCCCTTGCCGATGTGCACCATGCGCAGCAACAGTAACCGGGCAGCGCGTTGGCCCTCCGATGAGAGGGTTTCATAGGCTTGGTCGGCCTGTTTGGTGACGGCGTTCCATACGCCGCCGGTGGCGGCGTATCCGCCGATGGTGAGGGTGCGGCTGCCTGCGGCTTCCATCCAGGTGCGCTGGAGCGCATAGGAGAGAAGAGGCAGCGAGCCGTCATCGAAGCCGTCGTCGGTGGGATGCCCGGGCTCCTGGTCGTCCTCGGGCCCGGGACGCAGGTCCCGCAGGATCACCTCGGTCAGCCTCGGCTCCAGGTGCAGCCCCGCCCTCTCGGCCGGCTTTTCGATGGCTTCGCGAAGCTCCGGAAGGCGCATAGGCGGAACGGGCACATGGCGCTCGCGGAAGGCGGCGGCCAGCTCCGGGTAGGCGATGCACCGTCCGTAGAAGTCGGCGCGGACCCCAAGGACGACCACTGCCGCAGGGGCGGTGCCATCGTCAGCGCGCTTGCAGGCGGCACACAGCGCCCGGATAAAGACCCTGCGGTCCTCTTCGTCCGGACACTCGGTGAAGAGCTCTTCGAACTGATCCACCACGATCAGCAGCCGCCCGTCGGCTGCGCCCGTCCCCGCTGCCGGACCGTGCAGCGCCTGACGTACGAGTCCCGGCAACCGGGAGGCATCCGCCCGCAGTTCGGCGGCCACCGTCTCCTGTGGCCTTCCCGCCGGGGCCGCCAGCCGCTTTGCCAGCGCGGCCACCGGTTCCCTGCCCGGTGTGATCAGCATGTGTGACCAGATCTGCGGCCCGCGCACGCGTAGTTCCCCGCGCTCCACCGCGGGTATCAGTCCCGCGTGGAGCAGGGAGGATTTCCCCACTCCGGATGGCCCGACGACCACGACCAAACCGCCCTCGTCGTACCACTCGGACGTCTTGCGCACCAGCTGCGAGACGAGCCCTTGACGGCCGGCGAAAAACCGGGCGTCATCGATGGTGAAGGCGTTGAGCCCGCGGTATGGACAGAGCGGTTCGGGCCCCTGCCCGGCCGAGTCCGGGGCTTCCTGGGGCGGCTTGGACGGTGGGGACTTGACGGCGGGGTTCGAAGTCAGCACCAGATCGCTCGCCCGGTCGCTGAGGTGCCGCCGCGGTGCGGGCACCCCGCGTGGGGGCAGCACGCGACACAGGTAGCGGTAGGCGTGCTCGATCGTCAGATCCGGCAGGCCCGCCGGATCGCCGTTACGCAGCAGGCCGAGGAGTTCTCCGGTGAAGGCGGTGTATCTTTCCCCCACTGGTGAGAGCGCTTGCTCATCGGCCGACGACGAGGCCAGCAGATAGGTACCGCCGAGGGAAGCAAGTTCGAACGCGGTCGCCGCGGCTGTCCCGAACGCTCCCTGGGCTCGTCCCGCGAAACAGCAGTCCAGCACGATGATCACCGACCGTGCCGGGCAATTGTTCAGCGCCTCCCGCACCGCCTGGTACGGCAACGCCTTGAACGCCAGGCCGGTCACCAGCTCATCGGTGGCGTGGGTGGCCAGGTACAGCTCGTTTCCGGCGCTGACCAGCCCATGCCCCACGTAATAGAACAGGAACACGTCGGTTGCCTGAGCCGCGGCATCGGTCAGGGCCGTGCCCAGCGTCATCGGGTCGTCGGGATCGATGACAGGCCGCCCGCGCCACAGATTCCGCGGCCGCAAGCCGCAGCGATCGATGAGGAGCTGGGACAGATCCCGCACGGTGTCCGCCACCGCGGGCAGATCGGGCAGCCGGGAGCCGGCCACATGCGTGCCGGAGCCGATCACCAGAGCCCGTGATCCGGGTGAACTCAGGGCGGTCGGCCGATGGCCTCCGGACACATCAGCTGCCATCGGCCTGGGTCCCTTCGGGCTCAGGGGCAAGGCGCTGCGCCAGCTCTCCGGCCAGCTCCCGCACCTCGGTCGCCGTCAGGCCCCGCACGGGCGCGGCGTTCAATTCGTACGTCGATCCGTCGGGTTTGCTCACCTTGAGGCTGACACTTCCCGTCCGGCGGCGGATCCAGGTGATCAGCACGCTCGCCAGGGCGGTCGCTACCCCTCCGGGACCCACCGCAACAGAAAGAGTCTCCAGGGCCGATCCGAGCGTGCCCGGGACCGGCGGGGCGATATCGAGCCGCACCCGGCCACGCAACCTCTCATCCGCCACCAGCCACTCACACAGGGAACGCAGCTCGTCCCCGGAGCGCTGTCCTCGCACCTCAATGGCAACGTCCATCACGCTCATCTCCCATGACCGGTGCCAGACCACCGGGATCGGTACCACGCTCACCACCATGCCGTCAGGGGCTCTCCGGGCGGAGTTCGCACGCCCGTTGCTCAGGTTCAACTCGTGATTTCCGCGTCCTGGACCGGGTGGCCGGGGCCGGGGCGTGCAGCGCTCGCCCCAGCCCCGGCCGGCGTGTTCACCGCCCGTCAGGTGCGGATCAGCGGAACGCCTCGTATGCCTTGGCGTACATGCTGTGCTTCGGCCCCTTCAGGTACAAGCGCATGTAGTACGAGGTGCCCCTGGCGATGGTGGCGTCGAGCCTCCGCTGTTCGCCGTTGTTGCAGTAGTAGTAACCGCTGTCGTTGACGACGTGGCGGTCCTTGGTGCGGACGATCTCGGCCTTGATCTTGGCCCCGTCGTGGCCGTAGCAGCCGAAGTTCGTCGCCAGCCAGCGGGTTCCGTGGGGAACGAAGTCGGCGGTGGCCCAGTAGCCGGCGGGACCGTGGCTGCCGTGCCAGATCTCGACGTAGCGGGTCTGCGGGTTGGCGGGGGCGGCCTGGGCCGCGACCGGACCGGAGGCCAGCCCGCCTCCCAAGGCCACGGCTGCCGCCGCGAGTCCCAGCATCCTGCGTGTGATCACGTGCGTGTCTCCTTTTCGGTGCCCTGGCGGCGGACGCCGCCAGGACATGGGCGGTTGTGGATCAATTCACCAGCGCCAGCCAGGCCTTGGGCCCGACGATGCCGTCGGGGGTGAGATGGCTGCGGACCTGGAAGGCGATGAGCGCGTTACGGGTGTCGGTGGTGAACCGGCCGTCGACCGGCAAATGGGCACCGTGGGCGTCGAGCTCGGCTTGGACCGCCTTGACGGCCGGGCCCCGGTCGCCCTTACCGACGGTGGCGATCAGCGCCGACCAGGTTTTGGGTCCGACGATGCCGTCGGGGGTGAGATGGCTGCGGGTCTGGAAGGCGACGACCGCGTTGCGGGTGTCGGTGGTGAACCGGCCGTCGACCGGCAAATGGGCGCCGTGGGCGGTGAGCAGGTACTGAACGGTGGCCACCTGGCGGCCGCTGTAGCCCGGCTCGATCACCGGCCATGCGGTGGCCAGTGGGGGCGCCGGCGGGGTGTAACTGCCCTTGGCGGCGAAGTTCCTCAGGTCCTGCATCGTGCCGTTGAACTGGTCCTGGTCTCCGGGAAAGGTCCCGGAGTCGGAGGTCTGCCAGATCGCATAGGTGCGCCAGCCGTTGGGCAGCGGGTGGGGCGTCCCGGTGTAGCTGCCGATCCACAGCAGGTTGGTGGCGGCGAAGGCGGAGGAGTTGTCGGTGCACTGTGACCACCATGATGTGTTGGTGTTGATCACAGGGTGGCGGCCGGTGCGGCGCCGGTATTCGCTGTCGAACGAGGCGATCCAGCGCACCGTCGCACGGGGGCTGACCCCGTAGCAGGTGGGCAGCGTCCGAGTGGGCTCGACGTCCAGGACGCCGGGCAAGGTCTTGCCGTCGGGCCGCCAGGCGCCCCCGTGGTCGATGAAGTAGTCGGCTTGGGCACGCCCGGAGGACTTGTCCGGCCTGGCGAAGTGGTAGGCACCGCGGATCAGGCCGACTTTTGCCGCGCCGTCGTACTGCTGGGAGAAGCGGGAGCTGATGTAGGAGGTGCCCTCGGTCGCCTTGATGTAGGCGAAGGAGGCGCCGTGGGCGGCGACTGAGGGCCAGTTCACGCTTTCCTGATGGGCGCTGACGTCCAGCCCGCGCACGATGGCGGCTCCGGTGGGCTCGGCCGGGGCAGCGTGTGCGGAGGTGGCCGTGACCAGGCTGAGCAGCGCCAGGCTCGTGGCCAGCGCCGCGGTGCGGCCGGTGCGGCTTCTGCCATGGCGGGCGTGGCGGTTGGGCAGGTGGTTCATGGACGGCTCTCCGTTCAGATGGTTTGTGGGGTGCGGCGGGACCGTGCATTGGCCGCGTGGCATGGGCGAGTTGTCGGTGCTACGCGCGCACCAGGCCGTAGAAGAACGCACCGGACAGCGGGAAGCGCTTTTCGTATACGCCGCTGCTGTGGGCCCCGTTCGGGTCGGAGGTGTTGCCGGAGATCACGTCGACGTGGCCGCCGCTGACATGGTCGACGATGCCGATGTGGAAGCGGTTGTGGGCGCTGCCGTAGATGATCAGGTCGCCCGGCTTCGCGGAGTGCAGCCCGCTGGTGCCGATCCACCGGTGGTGCTTGACCGCCCACTCGTTGACAGCGGGCACGTATGTCATGGAGGGGATGTTTTCGCCGGCCTTCCGCCAGACCCAGGTGGCGAACGCGGCGCACCACTGGCCACAGACGTTGTACGGCTTGCCCTTGACGCATAGTCGGCTGTCGGCGTAGGTCCCGAGCTGGCTCCTGGCCACCTTGACGATCTTTGCGCGGAGGGCAGTGGTGGCGTGGCAGGACGTCACGGTCCGGGCGATGCCCAGGGACTTCATGGTGGCCGCGTCGGCGAGGCCGTTGGCCGGCAACTTGTGGGTGTTCTGGTACTTCTTGACTGCTGCGGTGGTGGTTTTGTCGTAGGTTTCGTTGGCCGGCACGGTCACCTTGACCTGGACTTGCTTGACCACGCCGCGGAGGCGGTTGAGGGTCTGCGGACCGATCAGCCCGTCGATGTCGAGGCAGCGGTCGCTTTGGAACGACTCGGTCGCCTGCCGTGTCTCCGGCCCGCTGATCCCATCGACGCTGCCCGCGCGGTACGCCAGGCCGTTGAGATCGGTCTGAGCGAGTTTGATGTCCGAGTTCGTTGCCGCCGATGCCGGGACCGGCGCAGCCAGCATCGTGCCGGTGGCGACGACGGCGGTGAGTGCGCCGAAAGCGGCCGCGCGAGCACCGCGCTTCGGACGCGGGGGTTGTGAACCTCTCGCCGACTGCACGGCTTCCGGCAGTTGTCGCTTCACAGTAGAAACTCCTTTCGCTCTTTTCTGTCGGCACCGGTGGTGGTTTCTCACCGTGGCGCCTTGACTCGGGATGTGGGCCAACGGCGGCCGCTGGCTCCGCGTCCGACGTGCTCCCCGGCCGCCCCCGTGACCGCCGGCGGCTTCCGGCGGCACCCCCGTGACCGCCGGAAGCTGAATTCGGTTGTAGGGCATGGTTGTTGTCCGGTGTCGGCGGATGGACGCCGGACAACAGACTCCGGACAATGAGGCAGGATCAGGAACGCGATCCCGGGGGGCGAGGGTCAAGTGCCGCGTGTCGAACGGCCGTTGGAAGACAACGACGATCCATTAACAGCATTCGCCGCTGACCTGCGTGCTTTACGGGAGAAGGCGGGAAGTCCGCCGTATCGGAAGCTCGCTCAGCTGGCTCACTACTCCTCCACGACCCTCGCGGACGCCGCGGGGGGACGTAAACTGCCCAGCCGTGCGGTCACTTTGGCCTATGTCCGGGCGTGCGGCGGCGATACCGGCGAGTGGGAGAAGCGCTGGCATGCCCTCGCCGCCGAACTGGCGGCCGGACACAACAGCGAACCCGGCCCCGACACGGAGACCGACCAGGACTGCCCCTACATCGGGCTGACCGCTTTCCAGCCCGAGGACGCCGCCCGGTTCTTCGGCCGGGACAAGCTCACCGGCGACCTGGTGACGCAAGCCCGCGCCCAGCGCTTCGTCGCCGTCTTCGGCGCTTCGGGCTCAGGCAAGTCCTCCCTGCTGCGGGCCGGCCTGCTGCCCAAGGTCCGCGGCGGCCGGCAGGCGGGGGCCGCCGGGTGGCGCACCGTGCTGTTCACGCCCGGCCCGCACCCGCTGGAGGAGTGCGCCGCGCGACTGGCCGTGCTGACCGGGGGAACCGCCACCGCGCTCCGCGATGACCTGGAGAGCGAGCCGCGGGCACTGCACCTCACCGCATTACAGGCACTGGCCGACCAGCCGGAGGGCAGCGAACTGCTGGTGATTGTCGACCAGTTTGAAGAGATCTTCACTCTCTGTGCGAGTGCCCGGGAACGGGCACGATTCGTCAACGTCCTGATCACCGCCTGCCAGGCCGCCAACAGCCGCACCCGCGTCGTCATCGGAGTGCGCGCCGACTTCTACGCCCACTGCGCGGAGTACCCCGAGCTCGTCGAAGCCCTTCGCGAGGGTCAGTTCCTCGTCGGGGCCATGACCACCGACGAGTTGCGTCAGGTCATCAACCAGCCTGCGGTACAAGCTGGTTGCACGGTCGAAGGAGCACTGCTCGCCCGGATCATCGCCGACGCCACCGGCCAGGCCAATGCCCTGCCCCTGGTTTCCCACGCCCTGCGCGAAACCTGGCATCGCCGCCGCGGCAACACCTTGACCCTGGCCGGATACGAGGCGGCCGGCGGGATTCAGCACGCCCTCGCCCACAGCGCGGAGGCCGTACACGCCAAGCTGAGCCCGCACCAGCGCCGGCTGCTGCGCTGGATCTTCCTGCGGCTGGTCGCCCTTGGCGAAGGCACCGACGACACCAAGCGACGGGTCCCCCGTGCCGATCTCGACACCACCCATCCCGACACCGGCACGGTGCTGGACACACTGGCCCAAGCCCGCCTCGTCACGCTCGATACCGATACCGTTGAGATCACCCACGAAGCACTGATCCAAGCCTGGCCGCGCCTGCGCGGCTGGCTGAATGAGGACCGCGCCGGGCTGCTCATCCACCAGCAGCTGGCATCGGCGACCGCCGCATGGGAACGCGAGCACCACGACTCCGGCCTGCTCTACCGGGGCGGGCGGCTGGCCGCCGCCCGCGAATGGGCCGAACGCCACCGCGGCGACGCCCAGCTCAGCAGCGGGGTCAGCGCATTCCTGGCCGCCTCGACCCGACAAGAGCGCCGAGCCGTCACCCTCCGCCGTGCCGCAGTCGCCGTCCTTGCGATGCTGACCGTGCTCGCCTCGGCGACCGCCGTGATCGCTTTCAAGCAGCGCGCCACCGCCCAAGCCGAGCGCAACAGCGCCGTATCCCAGCAAATCCTGGCCGAAGCCGACCAAGCCCGCGGCAGCGACCCCTCCCTCGCTGCCCAGCTCGACCTGGCGGCCTACCGGCTGGAGCGCACGACCCGAGCCTCCGTTTCCTTGCTCGACAGCCGTAACTTCCCCCTCTCGCGCCCACTTACCGGGCACAGCCGGCCGGTCTACGGCGTGGCCTTCAGCCCTGACGGCCGCACCCTGGCCACCGGCGCGGGCGACAACACGATCCGGCTGTGGGACATGCGGGACCCGTCCCACCCCAGATCCTGGGGCAAGCCTCTGACCGGCCACAAAGACTGGGTGTACTGGCTCCAGTTCAGCCCCGACGGACGCACCCTCGCCAGCGCCAGCCGCGATCACACAGCCCGGCTGTGGGACATACGCGACCCCGCGCACCCCAAGGTGTGGAACAAACCTCTGGCCGGTCACGCCGCTTTCGTGTTCTCCGTGGCCTTCAGCCCCAACGGCCGCACGCTGGCCACCGCCAGCTACGACAAGACAGTGCGGCTGTGGGATGTGGCCGACCCAGCCCACCCCACCGCCTTGGGACAACCCCTGACGGGCCACACCGACTCCGTGGCCTCCGCCGCCTTCAGCCCCGACGGACGCACGGTGGCCAGCGCAGGACATGATCACACCATCCGCCTGTGGAACGTCACCGACCCGGTGCACCCCACTATGTGGAGACCGCCCCTGACCAGCCCCGATGTCGTCTACGCGGTGGCCTTCAGCCCCGACAGCCGCATCATGGCCAGCGTCGGCGCGGACAAGACAGTGCAGCTGTGGAACGTGGCCGACCCCGCCCACACCATCCCCCTGGGGCCCGCGCTGACAGGCCACACCAACACCCTTCTTGCCGTCGCCTTCAGCCGTGACGGCCACACACTGGCCACCGGCGGCGCCGACAACACCATCCGGCTATGGAACTTGACCGACCCCGCCCACCCCACTGCCTTGGGGCAGCCCCTGGCCGGCCACACCGGTCTGGTCGACTGGATCGCCTTCAGCCCCGACGGCCGCACCCTCGCCAGCGCCAGCGAGGACGCCACGGTACGGGTATGGAACCTGCCGCACACCACCCTCACCGGCCACGCCGGCAGTGTCACCACGGTGGCGTACAGCCCCGACGGCCGTACTCTGGCCAGCGCCGGCGCCGACCGCACCATCCGGCTGTGGAACGCCCGTGACACGGCCGGCCCCACGCCCCTGGGTCCCCCGATCACCGTCCCCAACGGCGCCGTCAACACCGTCGCGTTCAGCCCCGACAGCCGCACCATCGCCGCAGTCGGGGACGACCACACGCTACGGCTATGGAACGCCGCCGACCCGGCGCACCCCAAGCAATTGACCGCGGTGCCCACCGGGAGCACCGGCTCCGCGCACGCCCTGGCCTTCAGCCCCACCGCAAGCCTCCTCGCCACCGACGGTGCCGACCACGCACTACGTCTGTGGGACATCCGCGACCCGGCACACCCCGGACCGGTCGGCCAACCGCTGACCGCACCAACGATCAAGGTCGTCCAATGGGCGAGCTTCAGCCCGGACGGCAACACGCTCGCCAGTACCAGTGACGACGACAAGATCAGGCTCTGGAACGTCCGCCACCCCGCACGACCCCAGCCGGCCTCGGTGATCACCACCGGTGAGACCGGCGGGGTCCTCTGGGGTGCCTACCACCCGACCGAGCACATCCTGGCCACCGCCGCCGCCGACCACACCATCAGGCTCTGGGACATTCACGACCCGGACCGCCCCCGGGTCTTGGGACAGCCACTGAGCGGGCACACCGGCGAGGCGGTCTGGGCCGGATTCAGCCCCGATGGCCGCACCCTTGCCAGCTCAAGCCAGGACGGGACCATACGCCTGTGGAACACCACCGATCCCGCACACGCCACGCCCCAGGGAGGACCCCTCACCGCCAACCACACCGGCATCATCCACACCGCCGCCTTCGCCCCTGATGGGAGCACCCTCGCTTCCGCCGGCGATGACCGCACC
The DNA here is from genome assembly GCF_003121295.1 of Streptomyces orinoci. GTDB lineage: Bacteria > Actinomycetota > Actinomycetes > Streptomycetales > Streptomycetaceae > Streptomyces > Streptomyces orinoci. The sequence continues at coordinate 160,692 of NZ_PHNC01000011.1, read as the reverse complement.
ATCGAACTGACCGGCCTTGACCCCGAACCGGCCATCCAGCGAGCCTGCGCCACCACCACACCCCTCACGCAACAACAGTGGCAGCAGAACGTCCCCGAACTACCGTTCCGCCCACCATGCACCGAAAAGCATTGAGAGGGCGGTCAACGGGCGAATTCGAGATGGGCGAGGACGAGGAGGACCTGCGGCAGAGAGCGGTCGATGGTGGTTTCTTCATGGTTTTCCCCCGGCGGCAATCGAGCCGCCTATGGGCGCGGTTGTTCGCATCGCCGCCCACAGTCGGCTCATACTGCCCCGCCATCACCACCCTGCGGGACGTGCCGGGCGACAGGGCGCACAACGTGCTAGTGCTGTGACCGCAAAGGTTCACCGGGTCGGTCGCCCCACGTCATGTGGGGCTCGCGTACGGGCCACTCGGCCATGCGTGCCACGCCGAGCCCGACCGACTGTCGGACCGCCTCGTCAGTGGTGCAGGGGCCGCACACGTCGATATCCCGGTCAGGGACGGCACGGGACGCTCCGCCCTGGATCAAAGGGCCGTGGCAGCGAGGGCATCGGGCCTCCATGAACTGACCGTACCGAGGCGGCGCAGTCTCTCGGGCCCGATTTGGACGTCCCGGTGAACGTTTGCGGTTCACAGCACTAGGCCGTTTCGTTCGGATCTCTGGTCGTAGGTTCGGGTGTCAACGCACGTGGGGGCCGGCCGTGGGAGCTGAGTCGGTATCCGTCTGTCGAGTCGGTCCATCAGATGACCTTCTTCTCCTCGGCGACCATCACGGCCACCGATTCCATGTCGATGAAGCGTGCTTCGTCGGGGTTGACCAGCATCCGGTAGTTCTCGGAGGCAAAGAAGGCGTCGTGATCATCCCAGTTCTCGAACCAGATTTCCGTCAGGCCGTCGTAGGCCCGGGGCGGGTAGTTCTCGGCGGGGACCGGGTGGGACACGGTGTACTTGCGCACGTAGCGCTCCGCCTCCGGGATGGAGGTGAACAGCGGAGCGTGCCGGTTCCGGTGGTGTTCGACGAAACGCTCGTACGACATTCCCTCGACGCGGTTGATCATGAAGATGAGTTTCAGCATGGAGTTAACCTAAAAGCTCACATCAATGTCAGGGGCAAGTCGGTCAGCGGCATGAAAGGAGTCCGGCATGCGGATCGGTGAACTGTCCGCCCGGACGGGAGCCAGCCGCCGGTCGCTGCGCTACTACGAGGAGCAGGGCCTGCTCGTCAGCTCCCGCTCACCCAGCGGACAGCGCCACTACGAGGACGAGCACGTTCAGCGGGTGCGCCTCATACAGGCGTTCCTGGCAGCAGGCATGCCCAGCAGCATCATCGCCGAGATGGCGCCCTGCATGTCCGAGCCGACCGAGGACAGGGCGCGGCAGGCACTGAAAATCATGGGCCGCGAGCGGGCCCGGCTGTCCGAGGCCATCGACGGCCTCGCTGCCGCCAGGGCCGCGCTGGACCACCTCATCGAGGACAACCACGCGTACCTGGCACGGTCGACGGACGACGGTCCGTGAACCGGGGATGATCGGATCAGCGCGCGGACCACAGGAAGATACCTGCCACGTGGAGTCCGGCCAGGTAGATGGTGGCAGTCTTTTCGTAGCGGGTGGCGAGGCCGCGCCACTGCTTCAGACGGTTAATGCAGCGCTCGACAGTGTTGCGCTGTTTGTAGCTCTAGGGGTCGAAGGCCGGTGGCCTGCCGCCACGGCTGCCCCGACGTAGCCGGTGTCCGCGCTGGTCGGCGGGGGCGGGGATCACTGCGCGGATGCCGCGCCTGCGCAAGTGTTCGCGGATCGCGCGGGATGAATACGCCTTGTCGGCCAAGACCAGGTCGGGTGTGGTACGGGGCCGTCCTCGTCGGCGGGGAACGCGCAGGCGGGCCATGACATCGCTGAAGCCGGGTGCGTCACCGGCCTGTCCGGCGGTGAGATGGAAGGCCAGTGGCCGGCAGCGGTCGTCGGCGGCGAGGTGGATCTTCGTGCTCAGTCCGCCGCGGGAGCGGCCGATGGCATGGTCGTCCGGTTCACCGGCCGGGGCCCTTTTTTGCGGGCCCCGGCTGCGTGCTGGTGAGCCCGCACAATCGTGGAGTCCACCGACACAATCCAGTTGAGGTCCTCGTCCGCGTCGGCCCGGGCCACCAGGACGGTGAAAACCCGCTCCCACGTGCCATCGACGGCCCACATCCGCAGCCGGTTGTAGACACCCCGCCAGTTGCCGTACTTCTCTGGCAGGTGAACCCACTGGGTACCGGTCGGAACTTGAAGGCGATCGCGTCGATCACCTCACGATGGTCCCGCCAACGGCCACCCCGTTTCGGGGTGCGGTCCGGGAGCAACGGCTCAATCCGCACCCACTGCGCATCAGTCAACGGCACACCCGGACCAACGACCAGCTGATCCAAACGAAACTGCCTAGCGGCCTCAGCCCGCTCGTCTACGTCATAGCGCTACGGCCGCCGATGACCACCGCGTTCACCGAGAGTGTCAACGGCCTTGAAGAGCGGATCTGATCCACTCTCTGCGAATGTGAGACAGGGCCGTTGATCACTCCCGAGGCGATGCCCTGTCCCGGGCGAAAACCTGTTACGCCGTGCCTACTCGCCGTCCGATACTGGGTCCGTCACCGACGTGAGATCGGTTCCCGAAGGAACGATCTGGACGTACAGATCTGTTAGCTCTCCGGCAAGTCGAGCGTTGAGGCCGCCCTGCCCGATGGCTCTGGCGATTTGGTCGTCGGGGACGGCGACGACTGCTCGGTGTCCGTCGATGAAGATGCCGGTCGGTTCGGCGAAGACGAGCGCGTTGACCAGCAGGGTCCGCTGATCGCTGGAGTAGACGATGATTTCGATCTTCTCGTCGGTCAAATTTCCGAAGAGCAGGCGTTGGGCGCCCCGCTTCCGCTCGGCATCCTTTCCTATGAAGGCTCCTTTGACGCTGTACGTCGGCCTGGTGGGCGCCGCGACGATTTTCGTTCGGGCTCCGGGGACTCGCGCGATACCCATGACCGCCACCTGGCCGGTCGTCAGCTCGGTCACGAAGCCGGCCAGGACTCGTTCGACCAGGGCTGAGGCAGTGAGGGACAGAACCAGAGGACCGCGCGGGCTCGTTGCCAGCCTGCCGGGCCGAGTGTCCTCGCTCGGATCGAGGACCAGTGCGACCACGGTCTCGCCTTCCGGCAAACGCCGGATGGGACCGGACTTCCCAAGCTGGTGGAGCTCTTGTTCCGGCAGAAGCGCCTCATGTACACGGCCGTTGACGGGGTCGCGAACAGTACATCGATACGCGCCCGGTACCTGACCGCTGATACGCGCCGTCACCGCCATCCCGGGTGCCGGGAAATGGCCACCGGAATCCTGGAGGATAAACGCGGCGGCTTCGTCAGGCGTAAGGAGCAAGGTGTCCATGGTGAGCCGGACCAGCCCGACCCGGCGCGGGTAACAGCGCTTACAGGAGATCAGTCCACCCGCGCTTACCTTCAGAGCGTCATGTGCGTGGTCACCCCGGTTACGAGGGCAGGCCCAGCCCAGCCCATCGTCCGAGGTGGCGCCCAGTCGGCGGAGGAGCCTGGCAGGATCCGCCGCGTTCGCCTCCGCGATGCGCTGGTTGAGCGGTGAAATCTGAGGCACCGGTACGACCTCGGTCGTCTCGCCTGCTTTGACCACCTCCCTGCGGTAGTGCTCCCCCGCCTGCCTGATCAGTTCAAGATCGACACCTTGCCCTTGGGTCAACTTGTCGACTGGAAGTGGCTCGGCACCGGTGGACAGCACCGGGAAGCGCCAATTTTTCTCCTTGATGCGCAGGGCTGCGACCCTCCTCAGCATGCGCAGGGCGGCCGACGCGGAGTCCGGCGGAACCATGCGCAGGCGTGGCGCGTAATGAATCACCCCAGCCGTGGTCTCCTCAAGCCGCCCGTCGGGATCGGGTGGGAAGGGCACGGTGAGCATGCCGTCCGTCTGCGGACCGCCCACCTGTGCCCAGGAAAGGATCACGTCGGGTTTCGTCACGTTGCCGATACCCTCTGAGTACGGCTCGGAGTCGGCCAGTTCGAGCACGCTGCCGTCCGCGTAGGCGTCCACCCACCGGTGGGTGAACCCCACTACCGCAGCGTACGGTGGCAGGGCCTTCACTCCGCTCGGGGCGATGAAGACGATCTTCGCGGCTGCGTCGCCCAAGGTCAGGCCCATCTGCCGTAGCGTGTCGATCGTCGCGGATTTCGGGTCGGTTTCTTCCCTCGACGACCACGGGATCACCACATCCCTCGCCGCCAGGCCGGGCGGCGTCGATGGCGAGTGCCTTGTCCTGATCGCGAGGTCATACCGCGGCGGCGTGGTGGGGGGTGCTGGAGTATCCGGCAGCGGTATCCCCAGCCGGCGCATGGCTCGCGCGTCTACCCAGGTGAATGCCTGTTGACCGGCAGACACCTGCTCCTGGCCGTCTGGTTGGGGCAGCCAGGCGAGGAAGCTGAGCGCCCTGCCGCTCAGTTCGGCAAGGCGGCCGGTGATGGTGCGGGCGGTTCGCAGAAGCTCAGGTGGGGGGACCGTGCCGAGGAGGATCCGGCGCGTTCCCTCGGCGAAGTCGAACTGCCACTGCTGCGGCGGTCGGTCAGTGCCGCCGACTCGGCGCAACAGCCCGCTGAGAAAGATCTCCGCCAGATGGCCGGAGTCAACCGGCGGACCGAGCGCCTGCCGTACGAGCTGCATCGCAGGCACAGGCATCGGCGCGACCGCCGCCAGGTGCGCCGCAAGCCGGTATGCATCCGTCGACGCAACGTCACGGAAACGCTCCAGCACGGCGTTTGGCGCACGGTTGGTGTCGCTGTCCGCAGTTCGTGGCACGCCGCGTGCTTGCGACGGCGAGGGCGTCAGCAGCGGCAGTAGCGCGCTGGTACCCGCCGAGCCGACCAGCCGGGCCCATGTTGCGACCAAGCCAGACATGGGTGCGAGGACGGGTACCGGGACGCCGTCGAACGACCGGAACTCGGGTGGTAGGACGGGGTCCGTGACACGCCAGGTCCGGTTGGCTGCCGCCGGGCGATGTGCGGTGACCCGCCAGCGCTCCGTCTGGATGCCGGTGCCGGTCCACATCCGAGGTGGCAGCGTGTGCAACACGGCGATCGGGCCCACTCCGGCCAGCCGGTTCAGCAGGTCGTGCATCCGGCCGTCACGCCATGCGTGACCCACACCGTCGCTGACCACGAGGAGCAGCGTGCTGCCTGACGGGTCGAGAACGGCAGAAGGCAAAAGCGTCGCGGGGGCGGTTCCGAACGGACGGTAGCCGAGCAGTGGTCCGTCCGGGGCGTGGGTGTCCAGGCTGAAGGTGTGGATGAAGCGGAACGCCCCGCTGCGCTCCATGAGGAGCCGCACTTCGGTCGCCAGGCGCTGCCACAGGAGCATGGACACCCCGTCGTCGACCAGAATTGCCAGGTCCAGCCACTGCTCCTTCGCCGAGCGGAGCACGACATCTGGCAGTCCGGTCTCGGCCATCGTCATGACGGTCCTGGGAACGTCCAGCTCGGTCCGCCCCGGATCCGGCCGGTGCAGCCGGAGCGGGCGCAGCGCACGGCCGAGGGCCAGCTCCGCAGTGCCGAGGGCCTTCTCGCCCGGGGGCCGGACGGACACGGCGGGGACCGTTGGCGGGACGGCGGTCCTTCCATGCGTCGCCGGCGCGGCGGGGCTGCCGTGCAAGTCGCCTCGGGAACGCCGCGACCGCGCCCCCGGGAAGATATTTGACGGCCCTGGGTGCCCGTCAGCGTCCCCGGGCACAGTGTCGACCAGATCCTCTGCCGGGGGGTCACCGTCGGACGGGATCGCGGACTTCCGGCCCGCCCTCGCCAGCGCGTCAGCAGGGGCCGACGCCAAGTGGGTGGCGAGCCAGAGGGCATCGAGGAACTCCTCGCTCGACAGACCGGCTCCGCAGTCCGCCAGCACCTTCAGCGCTCGCTCGTACATGTGCGACTACACCGTTCCGCCGAGACGATGCAGTACGGCGTCCAGCAGACCGTCGGCATCGAGGCCGACGCCACCGCGGCGCAGGAAGACTGCGTTGAGCAGTTGGTCGGTGGCAAGCTCGCCACTCGCGCGTCGTGAGAGGAACGCCCGCACGAGCTCGTCGAGTCCTTCGACGGCGTCAGTGTCGGTCCCCGCTCCGTCGCCCAAGTGGGCACGCACGATCGCCCGCAGGCGCTCCTCATCGGGCTCGGGTAGGTCGAGCCGGACGCAGCGGCGCAGGAACGCGGGGGGAAAGTCGCGTTCGCCGTTGCTGGTGATGACGACCACCGGGAACTCCGCACACCGCACCCAACCGCGCTCGGTGGCCGCCCGGCCTTCCGGGTCCGCGGTCACCACGCGGACTCGGTCCTGTTCCCGGGACAGCCGGGCCAGCTCGGGAATCTCGAACTCGCCCTCCTCGAAGATAGTCAGCAGGTCGTTGGGGAGATCGATGTCTCCCTTGTCGAGTTCGTCGATCAGCAGGACCCGCGGCCGCGCCACCGGGACGAGCGCTGTCCCCAGCGGCCCGAGGCGCACGTATGAGCCGATGTCCGGCTCTTCCGCCAGCGGGCCATGCCCGTCGGCCCTGTCACGTCGCAGGTTCGCTTCGCGCAGCCTGCCGATCGCGTCGTAGTGATAGAGGCCGTCCTGAAGCGTGGTCCGGCTGTTGATCGGCCAGTGCAGCACCCGGCCCAGATGCAGTTCGTGGGCGATGGCGTGCGCCAGGGACGACTTGCCCGTACCCGGCTGCCCGGTGACCAACAAGGGCCGCCGCAGCAACAATGCCGCACTGACCACGTCCGCCTCGGCGGGCTCGATGAGATAGGGGCGTTGGCGCCGCCGGCCTCCCCCCGCTGGGGCAACACCGAACTGGCGCCAGGGCGGCGCCTCGGGGAACTCCACCTCGCGTACTCGGCCGTCTCCCTGGAACAGCCGCCAGCCGTTTCCGCTGTCCTTCGCTGTCACCCGGCAGTCGTCCTTTCCCAATCGTGCGGAGCGTCAGGTGGATTGGCATAGTCGGCCGTCGGAGGCAGTGGCACTCTGGGGTCGTCCCACACCAGCACCGGGCGCGCTGGGGACGAATTCGGCTCTTTGTACGCGAACTTTCGGAAGTCGTGAATCTGCTGTGGCAGGTCATGTAAAGACACGGTGCTGACGATGTCCTCGAGCCGCTGCGCGTGCTCGAGACTTCCGGCCTCGCGGTCCCACAGCACGACCGGAATACCCATCGCCAGGCAGAGATGCGTAAATCGGTGCCGGTCTGCGGGAGCACCGTGCAGGACGACCCAGGTGATGTCGCCCTTCAGCGAGTCCATCACCGTGAGCACGGCAGTGAAATCATCCCTGATGATGAGGGGGGCCATGTACCCGGCCTCCCAGCGCCGCCGGAGTTCCTGGCGCCGCTGAAGCTCCTGGGGCATCTTCCGGCTGTACTCGCGCAGCCGAAGCGCTACCGGGTACTCCTCCCCCAGTACTCGGCTTCCCTCGGGCACCCCGAGGGAAGGGGGGAGACCGAGTTCGGAGAGTTCGTCCAGCACTTTGTATGCGGTCCAGGTGTCGACGGGCACGTGGACATCGTCCGGGCCGACCAGCACTTCGACCCACGGAGGTGACTGGCCGCCGCCATTCCCATGACGCTTTGCCGCCTGGTGGATCCACTGCCCGACCTCCTCCGAGGTGTACGGCCCGTCCGGCAGCGGCCTTACGCGCTCCAGCGTACTGCCCTCCCGTACCAACCAGATCCGGCAGCGGTAGCGGTCCTGCTGGCCCGAGTCGTCGGGCCAAAGCTCTACAAGGATCCGTGTCACTGGCCGCAGGCGGAACTTGGCCCACCTGGCAGCTTGTATGCGGCAATCGGCCAGGAGGGAGCGGTCGACTCCCAGACGCTCGCGGACGCCTTCGCACCATTCGTCCAGGCGGCGCCTGAACCTCTTGTCGGCGACGGCGGAGGAGAAGTACACGGCCAGCCGCAATAACAGCGGCATCGGCTGAGCTTTGCCGTCCACCGGCGGCGCGTCGTGATAGTTCTCAACGTAATCGACGGCTTCAGGCAACTGCGCTTCCGCCACCCGGACGCCGTTCACCAACCAAGCGGGCGGAGATACGTGATACCGCAGCACCTCTCGAGCCGCCCGACAGACGAGCGTGGGGTGAGCGGCGTTCGCCCGCTCCAATATCTCCAGGAGGTCGGAGTGCTCCGTAACCGACAGAAGCCGGATACCCTCAACCGAACGCCCCAGCGCCAACAGCTCATTCAACGCGCTCCGTTGGTCGTCGCGCAGAGTCTTCATCAATGACTCGACCAAGGTGGCGAGCGCACGTTTCTCGGTGAACAGAAAGGCTGCCAACTCCTCAGAGGAGGGAGGGGCCGCACCCGATCCCTCGGAGGGCACCTGATAACCCAACTTCCTTGCCACCAGGCGTGCGTGGCGCTCCCGTTGTTCCGCGGTCTCGAATATCTTCCACAGAAGATCATCCACGCCTTCCGGCACGGTCTCTGAATCGGCTGCGGAGACGCGCAGGCAATCGGCGAGCACGCGGTGCGCGCCGGCACGACCCAACTCGTCGCGAATGTGCTGCCATGGCAGCACCAAGGTGCGCCGCACCGCCTGTCTGTCCGCGAGCGGCGCGTCGTTTATTACATGCTCGGCCACAAGGCCGACAGCCACACTGAGGTCACCTTGCATCACCAGCGGACCACCGCTGTACCCCGGGCCGATGGAGCCGCCGGTCAGTTGGCCATCGGCGTAGTAGAACCAGGCGTCGGAAACCTTGATGGTCGTGTCGGCGAAGCTGATGGGATCACCGCCACCGTGCCACGCCCGTACCTCAAGCCCTTGCGTCATCTCGCCCCATACCACCGGGCGCGCCGACGCTTCGGCCGGCTCGTCCAGTTCCAGTACCGCCAGATCCCCCTCCCCCCAGTAGCTTCCAGCACTCGGACGGATAGGCACCCACACCAACAGCCTTGCCGTGCACCGATGTTGAACCTCCCCATCGTGCAGCACGATCTCCAATCGGTCGGCAAGCGCCGGCCGGTGCGTATCCAGCGGCTCCCGTCCGAGAGCTTCGTTGACCACATGCGCGCAGGTGAGGATATAGCGCGACGAAAGCAGCGTGGCAGCTCCCGCAGCAGCCCGGCCGTCCCCGGTCAACACCGACACCAAGGTCGGCGCGGCGCTCGCCGACCGACGGAACCACCCCATCCATCAGTCCTTTTGCTCGTCGTCGGCCTTCCAAGTGGCCGAAATCATCATGGTCGCGTGGCCATTCATCCCCACAATGCCCAACTTCAGGTCTTGGCCGACCTGGATCCCGAACTGAACCGAGAGCTCCTGGGGCGGGTCGGGAACGCTGGTGACAGACCGGTGCACCTCCTCGAGCAGCGGCCCCAGCGGACGCAGCATGGTCCGCAAGCCCTCAGTGGCGACCACGGCGGCGCGACCACGGCCGCGGGACACTGGCGTCACCCTGCCGAAGCCCTCTGGAAGATCCCGAAAATCCTCTTCTTCTGCCGGCCTCCCGGCCTGCTCCGGTTCCCCGATGTCGGATAGCTCCAACCGCAAGACAGAACCGACGAGTTCGAGTTCAAGAGACTCAGACATGAGCACATCCTGTCTGATCAATTTGTCGTACGACGAGGAAATGCGAAAAGGTGACCCACTCGGGGCGCCTTCGGTGCCGGCCATGAGATCAGGATTCCGCACCTCTCTCCCGATGGCGGTAGTGCGCGGCGACTCGACCCGCCATCGGCCAAGCTCGCCCGGAAAGCCGTAGGCCAGACGCCTTCTGCACAGATGTGCCAGAATCGCCACGCACTCCATACGATGCGTCATCGGAATCCGGCTCACCGGAAGGCCATCTGCCCCACGCATCATGGTGCAGCCTGCTCATCAGACCCGTAAAGACTCCATCCCCCGCAGATGCGGTCTCACCTCCTCTGGGGTGGGATCGCGTGGAGTCGGCATCCGCCGGGGCTGGTTCAAAGGATCGATCGCCTGCGCGTAGCCACGTGCCCACTCCAGCCAGCGTCGGGGCGCAGCCGGATCCGCCTCGTCCAAGGCACCGCCCAGCTCGTCGAGACGACGCTCGAGAGCATCGCAGTACTCGCTCAGTGCGGCAGCCTCTCGCCTGCGCCTGGCCTCTTCACAAAGAGTCTCGGCGAGTTGCTCCTGGACAGCTTGCTGTTTGGCTTTCTCCACGGCTGCCTACCAGCGGATCTCGCGTTCCTCCTTGGCCTGCTCCTCGCTCGCCCGGCGCTCGGCATCCTCCAGGGCTCGCGCCTCGATCTCCCCGAGGATCACTCCCAGGGTGTCCTCCAGCGTCGCGCGTTTGCGATCGCGCCAGCGGCCCGGGCGGTTGGTCCGGCCGTGGTCGAGCTCTACGACCAGACGTGCGGCGCGCTCCGGGTTCGTGGACTGCGGGAACTCCTGCCTGACAGTAATGGTGTACGCGAAACCGTCGACGACCACGTCGACTCCGCCCTCGCGCCGCGAGTGATACGACCGGCCCGCCCTCACCTCGTATCCGCGCCGGACCGCCTCGGCGGCCAACGCCTGCAGGATCAGCAGTGACCGGCGGCGCAGCACAGGCGGCATCACCAACCGCTCTTCGTCGTCCCTGAGCACGGCCACGGCCGGATGCAGGGAACCCACTCGCGTGGGGACCGGGACCGCCGGGACGTCCCCTTGTGCCTTCTGGCCGCGTGAGTTGGATGCGGACCCTCCACAAGGAACATCTCCAGGCCCCGGGCGCCGAAGCGGGCTCTCTCGATGCGCCTGCCGTGCGGTTCCAGGCCATGACGTTTTGTGTAGTCGACGACCCGCCGCCATTCCGCGATCTCGTCGTCATCGGGCTCGACAAGGCGGACACGCCCCTTGGCAACCAGCCGCTCCACCAACTCCATCGCCTTCACGCGTCGCGCGCGAGCGACGGGCCGTTCGCTGCGGAGCGTCGGAGTGCGCCCCGGCCCGTAGCCCTGCGCCGCCCGTCGCTCACCGTCGAAGGCACAGTCCCAGCGGACACCGCCTGGTCGCCACTGCCGGCAAACGCCGGGTCGTCGGGATGGTGACCATGGCGAAGAAAGAAGTGGCCAGCCTCAGTGCCCTCCGCACGCGCCTTCCCAACGCCGCGCCCGACGTTCAGGAGCCCGCGGTCGCGCAGGGCATACGCCGACCGCCAGTCGCCCGGCGCCCAGGCAGCAGGACCTTCACCAGCTGCGACCCGGTCGAGAAGCGCGCGTTGCCCTTCGTTCAAGGCGGACCACTGATGCATGAACACCAGCCCACACCGCACCAGATGCCCTGCATAGAGCCGAAAGGGTGGCAGCGAGGCAGTGGGAGTTGCCTGGGACTTTTCTGGGATTTCCGGCTGCGTCCACGGGCACGAGCGCGAAACAGCCGAAAGGCCATTCGCACAGGTCAGCGGCCCACACTGCCCCGTCGCAGCGGGTCATGGCGCTGGCTGGTCTCTTCCGCGACATCTGACCAGCGGGACTCGGTAGGTCTGCGCTCAGCGTCGCTCACCCTTCGTGCCCCATCGAAATACGCCACCCTGACAGGTCCTGACCTGCCCAATTCCCAAGTCCCAGGGGCTGATCCGGCCTTCCGGGGAGACAGCAGTGGCCTCGACCATGATCAGACCAGTACCACCAGCAGCCCGTGCACCGTAGTGGGCGAAGTGCCAATCCCCTGGGACGCCGACATCCGCTCCGGACGCCTCTGCGCTGTACTGGCACAACTCCACCGGGGGTGGCGCCACTCTGCAGCCCAAGGGCGTCTAACCTGCATCGTCGCAGATCAGAGGGTCTTTCCTACGGCCAGATCGATGTGCCGGTCTGGTCAGATTCGACCAAGTCCACTCGGACGCATGCTGACCCTTTGCCTGACTTACCTGACACCTCGTCAGGTCGTGGAGATTGGGCGTGGAGGCGATCCGTCCGCCCGCCGCCCTCTTCGGGTAATGAGCTCGTACGAAGGGTGTCGTATTTCGAAGATCTTCGTAGTACGGTGTGTCCCATACAAAGCGCGGTCGAGTTGGCTGCCAGGTGAACGGAGTCCTTTGTGAGCGCCCTCTACGAGCCGTTTCGGCTTCGGTCGTTGACCATCCCCAACCGGGTTTGGATGTCCCCCATGTGCCAGAAGTGAGGCAAATTTGGCATTGCCGCAGGTCAAGGGCAGGATATCCACCGAGGGGGTCAGCAAAAGGTCAGCATCAGCAGGAGTCACTACATGGCCACTCAGCCCCTCGCCCGCGGCATGGGCACGTTCTTCAAGGAATGCAGCTGCGCAAAGCCCACCCGCTGCCCGCACGCGTACAAGATCAGGTACCGGAACGCGGCCGGCAAGCAGACCGAGGAGTCAGGGTTCCAGACACAGGACGCCGCCAAAGATCGACTCACGGAGATCTACAACCAGAAGCGCACAGTCCCCCAGTCCAAGGCCGAACGAATACAGACGCTCGGCCAGATGCGCTTCGAGGAGTACGCGGAGGCGTGGATCCAGCGCCGCCGCGGGGTTGTCCCCTCCACCATCCAGGACATCAAGGGCCTGCTGAAGAACCACGTATACCCCGAGCTGGGATCGCGTCGCATCAACACCTTCGACTCCCTCGTCATCGAGCAGTACATCGCCACGATGGAGCGGAACGGGCTGGGGCTGGCCGTCCAGAAGAACTCCTTCACCCGCTTGAAGTCCGTGCTGCGGGATGCCTACCGCCGAGGCGCGATCCCCGATGACCCCTTCCTGGACGTCACACCGCCGCAATACAATCCCAAGCGGGCCATAATTCCGACCGTTGGCGAATTGACGCAAATACGAACGGCAGGCGACGACGATGACTTCCGCCTCGTGGTCGACTTGATGAGCGGTTGCGGACTGCGCAATGGTGAAGCGCTTGCCGTCAACGTCAACAATATCGTCGCCGACGACGTGTACAGAGTGACCGAGCAGCTTCGCCACGAGGACGGCAAGCTTGGCAAACTCAAGCATAGAAAGTCGGGAGAATTTCGCGAAGTACCCCTACCCCGAACAACGAAAGACGCAATAGAGAAATACGCGGATCAGCACGGAGTCCTGGAAGGGGGTTACCTTCTCCCGTCCAGGAGAACCGGATCCCGGCTCATGTCCCATAGAACACTGCAGCGCCTGTGGGATTCTGCGAAGGAATCCGCAGCTGTTCCCGACGGTATGACCCTGTACAGCTTGAGGCATTTCTTCGCATCGAACTGCCTGACAAATGGGATACCCATCACGGACGTCGCCGAGTGGATGGGACACAAGAAAATCGAAGTTACATTCAAAATCTACCGGCACTTGATGCCCGGATCCATCAACACGGCCGCGAAGATATTGGACGCGGGCCTGGCAGCCTAAAAGCGTGGCCCCTCTCCGATGTGAAGAGGGGCCACTCAGAGGGTCAGATCCTCCGCTGTTCGAGCCACTTGAGCACGTCGGTCTTCTTGAACTTTATCTTCGCGTTACGACCGCCGCCCAGCTTGTACCCGCGAAGCCCTTGCTTTGGGGCGTCCCGGTAGAGCCAGGACAGGGACACATTCAAGAGGAGGGCAGTCTCCCGGGCATCCAGGAGGATCGGGTCACTGGCCAAAGGGACTCACTCTCCGGTCGAACGTCATCGACCACAACGGGAACAAACTGGCATTGGGTGCTGGGTTCGCTACGACTCCACCGCCAAGCACAGCCGAATGCGAACTCTCTCAATGGTCTCCGCGATCGCGCTTTTGGCCAACGGCTGGTCATGGTCTATATTCCGTTCGCGTTCCTGCCAAGGCTCCGTCTCGGCTGCCCCGAACCAGGTGCCCACTCATTGGCGGGTACCGCATGAAATTCCGCGGCAAAAGCGATAACAACAACCCGCCAACGTGGGCTTGATTCGGTTTGGCCGGCATCCGAGATCAGGGGCATCACCTCGGAAGGATGTCCACTATGGAGAGCATGGGAAGAAGTAGCCGCGTCCTCGCCGCTCGTTCACCCCGGAGTTCAAGGCCGAGATCGTGGAGCTGAGCCAGCGGGGTGACCGCTCGATCAGCCAGATCGCCGAGGACTTCCATCTAACGGAGACCGCGGTGCGGTTGTGGTTCCACCAGGCCGACACTGATGCCGGCCTGAGTGAGGGCAGCGGAAAGGAGGAATTCGATCGCCTGCGCAGGGAGAACCGGCGCCTGCGGGAGGACGCGGAGATCCTCAAGCGGGCCACGGCCTTCCTTGCGGCGGAGACCCGGTGAACGTGCACCCATTCATCGAGGCGGAGAAGCAGGCAGGCCACAGCATCAAACGCGCCTGTGAGCTGCTGAAGGTCTCCCGGGCCGCCTTCTGCGCCCGCGCCGTGGGCCCCCGGCCCCCGCGCGTCCGTGACGCGGAACTGACCGAGAGAATCACGCACGTCCATCAGGCGTCCCGCGGCGTGTATGGTGCCCCACAAGTCCATGCCGCTCTAAAGCGCGAGGGCACCGTCTGCCGCCGTCGATGCGTCGCGCGACTCATAAGAGCCGCCGGACTGACGGGGCTTCACCGCCGACGGCGTCGCCGCACCACGATCCCCAACCCACGGACCTTAGCCCAGCTCGACCTCGTGGGCCGTGACTTCCAGCCCAATCCCACCGCGCTCGACACCCGTTTATGCGGCGACATCACCTGCATCGTGCGCCGTGTGGCGGTTCGTCGTATCCCCTACTCAATAGGGAGGAACTTGGAGGAACATTCCTAGGTCACCCGGCTTACCCAGACGCGAAAGCGCGATGGGGACCAGAGCATGCCGGGAAAGCGGTGGCCGTCTGGAGGCGTCCAGGGCGGGGTGCCGCAAGACCTGCGCGATATGGCCAAGGCTGGATTGCTTGAAGCCTAATTCCCAGCGGCGTAAGTGATCGCCCGTCGGAATGACGCCCGAAACCGACGCCTCGTCATGTCCCGGAATGGGAGGTAGTCCGGGGCAACCTCCATGACGGAGGGCACCGCCCAGCGAGGGCGGCCAAGGGGATGAATGGGCGGCCTGTGTCGCGCTCGACACGTACGACGAATACGTACCACGGGATCGCCTACGGGGCGCGAGCCCTATGGCGACGGAGTGCTCGTAGTAGTCGCCGGAGTAACGACCGGCCACGAGGTCCGGGAAAGCCGGAATGAGGGCGAAGGGGCACAGGTGGTCGGATGTCCAGTGAAGGGAGGTACGCGTAATGCAGAACGCCGAAACGGTACTGGACGTCATCCGCAAGCGAGGAGAGCGAGGACTGCCGGTGGAGAGACTCTACCGGCAGCTGTTCAACACCCAGTTGCATTTACTGGCCTACGGACGCATCTACGCTAACAAGGGTGCGATGACGCCCGGGGTCACCGAGGAAACCGCTGACGGAATGTCACTGGAGAAGATCGGCAGCATCATCGACGCTCTGCGTGCTGAACGCTACCGATGGTCCCCTGCCCGACGGGTCTACATCGAGAAGAAGGGGTCAGCGAAGAAACGCCCGTTAGGGCTTCCGACTTGGTCGGACAAACTGGTCGCCGAAGTTGTCCGCCTTCTCCTGGAGGCTTACTACGACGTCCAGTTCTCTGACCGTTCTCACGGTTTCCGCCCTCGCCGGGGCTGTCACACGGCGCTTACGGAAGTGGCCCGGACCTGGCGGGGAGTGCACTGGTTCATCGAGGGTGACATCTCCGACTGTTTCGGCAGTCTGGATCACGAGGTGATGCTCAAGATCCTGGGAGAGAGAATCCATGACGGTCGCTTTCTGCGGCTAATCCGGGCCATGCTCAAAGCCGGGTACCTGGAGGACTGGCGGTGGAATGCCACACTCAGTGGTTCGCCGCAAGGCGGCGTGGCTTCCCCGGTCTTGTCCAACATCTACCTCGACCGGCTGGACCGGTTCGTTGAACAGCACCTGCTGCCGGAGTACACCTCCGGCAGGAAGCGCCGGGCCAATCCGGACTATCTGGCTGTCCAGCACGCGATCGCGAAGGCCAAACGCCACGGGGACCGGGAGGCAGCGCGGGTGCTGCGGCACCAGCGGCGCTCTTTGCCCTATGGCGACCCGAACGATCCGGGCTATCGACGGTTGCGATACGTCCGGTACTGCGACGACTTCCTGCTGGGGTTCGCCGGCCCCCGGCATGAAGCCCAGGAAATCACGTCACGAATCCGGACCTTCCTGAATGAGCAACTCAGGCTGGAACTCTCCGAATCCAAGACGTTGATCACGCACGCAACCAGCCAGGCGGCGCGCTTCCTGGGATACGAGATACGGGCACTTCACGCCGACACAAAGATCACCGACGGACGCCGGTCGATCAACGGCACACCCGCGCTCTTCGTGCCGGAGCAAGTGATCCGCACCAAGTCCGCGCTATACAAGAAGAAGGGGAAACCAGCCTCTCGCGGGGTACTTCTCCACGACGAGGACTTCTCCATCGTCGCGAAGTACCAGGCCGAATACCAGGGCCTCGTCCAGTACTACCTCCTTGCCCAGAATGTGCACCGCCTGGGCAGGCTCCACTGGACCATGGAGACCTCGCTGCTGAAGACCCTGGCCAACAAGCACCGAAGCTCAGTCCGGAAGATGTCTCGGAAATACCGGGCAACCGTCCAGACACCGCACGGACCGCGCCGCTGCCTGCAAGTCACAGTCGAACGCAACGAGGGGAAGAAACCACTGGTCGCCCGCTTCGGCGGAATCCCCCTCAAACAAAAGCGCACTGCCACGCTCACCGACGCCCAACCGGTGACAGCCCCCGCCTACAACGAGCTGATCCGTCGGCTCCTGGCCGAGTGCTGTGAGCTCTGCGAGACCCGCACGGATCTGGAAGTCCACCACATCCGCCGCCTCGCCGACCTCAAACAGCCCGGGCGCCGGGACAAGCCCGCCTGGATCCAACTCATGGCACGACGGAAGCGCAAAACCCTTGTGCTCTGCCGGACTTGCCACGACTCGGTCCACGCTGGACGCGTATCCACACCCTTGCGGAAGTAACCACTGGAGAGCGGAATGCCCGGAAACGGGCACGTTCCGTTCGGGAAGGGGCCGTCGGAAAAGGACCCGCACCACGGGCACCTCGTCGGCGGCCTACTTCACCCCACCGACGAGGACTGGCTTTACCTGGCCACCGTCATCGACATCGCCTCCCGCCGCGTCGTCGGCTGGGCCACCGCCGACCACCTGCCTTGCGCGCGGCCTGCCATCAGCGACGCCCACCCGGCTCGGTGGTCTTCCAGTCCGATCGCGGCTGCCAGCACACCAGCCGTGGCCTGGTCCGGTTCGCCGACAAGTTCAGGATCCGGCTGTCTGTCGGCCGCACGGGCCAGTGCTGGGACAACGCGCTCGCCGAGTCGTTCTTCGCCGCCCCGAAGAGGGAACTTCCCTGCGACCGCCCCTGGCCCAGCCGGGCCTCCGCGCGCACCGCGATCTTCCAGTGGGTCAAGGGCTGGTACAACCTGAAACGGCTGCACATCACTGTCGGCTACCGCAGCCCCGCCGACGACGAAGCCGCCACAGCAGCGGCCTGACCACCACACCGATGATGTCCGTCAAAGCGGAACGAGCTCACGCACCACAGGCGGAATCCTGCGAGACGACAGACCGTTCAACTCTCATCGCCGACAGACCTACCGGCCATGGATGTCCTTGTTCCCGCGGATGGCGCCCGGATGCCGTCCGGATCACTCCACGTCCCCGGCGTAGAAGGCATGCAGGTGCCCGGCGGTGGCTTGGGCTACGAGGCCGGGAAGCAGGGCCTGGAGGAAGGGCGGGATCATCCGTAGGCTGCGTACTCGGTCAAGCGGCATCCACTCGACGCCGGTCTGAGTGTCGTCATGGAGGAGGCCGCCGAGCCGGTCGGGATTCGTGGAGGATGTCGCACCAGAACACCGCCTCGACTCGGTGGTGACCGGTCTCGGACGGGATTGTGATGGGGCTGTCGGGGTGGTTGCCGGCGATGTGCTCGCGCAGGATGAGCATGGGTCCGGCTTTGACGCGTACACCGGTCTCTTCGAGGACTTCGCGCTCGGCGCAGGCCGCCAGTGTCTCGCCGGGCTGCTGGCCTCCGCCGGGGAGCCAGTACGTCTGGATATGGGGGTCAGGCCAGGTCCCGCGGGCCAGGAGTACGTGCTCGTCCCGAACGGCCAAGGCGGAGGCGGCGTTGCGCAGGTACGTGCCGTTGGAGGGTTGGTCAGTCACCCCTAGTAGTGTGGCCCAATGATGGTGTCAGCGTGGGCGGTTGGCGGATGTCCAGCCGAACGATGCTTGGCACTCTGCGCGAGGACACAGCACTCCCCCAGGCGTCGCCATGGACCGGCCCTGCGGTCACGACGCGTCCTTCGGGGTTGGCTCGTTTCACAGGATGTTCCAGGCGAGTTGAGGGTCTTCGCAGCGCAGTCCGGAGATGCGGCGCTCGACTTCCGTGAGAGTTCCGGGGGCATGAGCCGCCTTGCGGGCGTTGGTTGTGATCATGCGTAGCTCGCGCAGGTCCCGCAGTACGCGGTAGCCGGGCCATTGGGTGACGTCGATTCCATAGGCGTTCGCGAACTGGCGGTAGTGAGCCGGGCCGTGGCCGAATCGCCGGCAGTGGATTTCGACCGTGGCCAAGTCCCATTCGGGCTGACCGTAGGCGACGGTGTCCCAGTCGCACAGCACTGCCCCGCCGTCTTTGGTGTGCAGTGCATTTCGGTGCTGCGGGTCGCCCTGCACTACGCCTTCCGGCAGCATGAAGGCGACTTGGGAGAGTTCATCGGCCAGTCGTTCGGCACGATCGGCGAGAAACAGCAGAGTCTGCGGAGGAAGGGACGTCGTGGCGGCCAGCGAGCTGCGGATCGCCTCGACCACATTCAGTCGCCTCAGTCGAACCGGTGGATCGGTCAGTCGATGCAATTCCCGCAGTGGAGCCGCAAGTTGGACGGCGCTGACCGGATGCTCGGGCTGCGGCAGGTAGGTCCAGAAAGTCACCGCATGCCCGTCAACGACGACAGGCTGCTGGGCCACGGGGTGCAGGGGGGCGGTGGGGAAGTTCTGCTTCATCAGCCACTGGACGAATGCGACTGTCCTGACCACGCCTGTCTCGTCCGACCCTCGTCGGGCGATCTTCACCACCACCGGCTCCGTGATCAGGCGCACAACCGCGTTGGTGTGCCCCCGCAGCCGGATCGCACCGGTGCAGTCGAGGCCGACTCGCGTGCAGGCGCGCTCCAGCACGTGGTGCATCTCGGTGTCGTCGAAGCCGCCGAAGGTGATCGTCGTTGGTGCCGTCATAGGGCTAAGGCTGTCGGAGACGGGCGGCCGGTGTCACACCTCCCCGGGCGGAAGCGCCAGAATTTCACCTAGGGCACGTGCTGCCGCTGCTGTTCGTATGGCCGGCGGCAGGACAGCGATCACGTGACGGGCTCGCGCTCCCAGGATGGGCGTCCGGTGAGGCTCAGGAACGCCAAGGTAGGTCGCCTGGGCGAGTTCGCATGCTTCGGTGGGGTTGTGATCCTGGGCCAGACAGATAGCTTCTTCGAGCCGGAGCAGCGCCGGGTCGATGCCTGTACGGTCCGGGTACAAAGCCAGTGCCTGGCGCTGCACCTTGCGGGCCTGTCCGCTGCGGCGCAGGTGTGTGTAGGCGCCGCTGAGGTAGAGCAGCAGCCGTCGCTCGGGGAAGGCGAAGGCATCCTCTCCTCCTGTGTCCGGGGCGCGGTCGAAGATGCTCTGGGCTGTGTGGATCGCGTTGTTCGCGGCCTCGGTGTTTCCTCGCCGAGCGAGCGCTCTGGCCTCGGCGGCCGCAGCCAACGCGCCTGTCGCACGAGGGCGGTTGTACAGGAGGAGCCGGGCCTCGCGTGCCAGGGTGATGGCGGCCTCCAGGGGGCCGTAGTAGTAGGGAAGCATCGCGGCCTGGGCGCGTACACGGGCGCGCAGGTCGATGTTTCCGCTGTCATCGGCGGCGGTGCGGGCCGTGGCGTACCAGGCCCTGGACTGGCGTAGCACGCCCAGTTTCATCAGGGCATCGGCGATGAGGGTAGCAAGTATTGCGGTCATTTCGGAGAGCCGCACCTGAACGGTGGCAGGCTGGCGCTCGGCCGACAGGGCCTGTACATCCCGCAGTTCCGCGAGGAGTAGGGACAACATGGGTTCCGGGGGTATGTACAGGTATTGCCGGCGGAGGTACATGATCCGTTCGTCGAGCAGGTCGAGTTGCGGGGGGCTGACACTGGCCGACGCCAGGGTCCGGTCCACCGATCGACGTGCGTCGTCCAGCAGATGGTCAAATGCGTTCGCCGCCTGGTGCGAGGCTGCCGGCGCACAAGAGGCAACTCCGCGAGGCGTTGGCACATTGTCCGGGTCCACCGCAGCCCCGGGTTCTCGTCGGGGCGTGGTGCGGTAGTCCCCAACGAGGCCAAGCCCGCGGGCATCTGTCTGATACAGGCGACACAGCAAGTCAGCAATGACCACTTTCGGGCTGACCGCGCCTGATTCGTACTGGGATAACTTGTCGATGTCCAATTTGGGTGCTGCCGGATAACTGCCGTACATGAGTCTGTACTCGGCCACAGCGGCTTCCAGGGACAGTCCCCGTGCCAAGCGGTGAGCACGGAGTCGGCTCACACCGCAGCAGGCGTGGATCTCATCCACCAACCGCTCGGTCGGCCAACCGCTTGCCGCACCTCGCTCACGCCAACGCTTCGCACAGGACGGGCGGTGATCTTCTGCCACGGGCGCTGCCTCCCAAATGTTCGTCCTGGTGATGGCGGAGCGTAGCCAGGGGTTCCTCGGCTGGGGGCTGAGATTCGCGGTTTTCCCAGAAGATACAAGGTCGCCTCACCCAAGTCTTTGGTGTTTTAGGGGAATTCGTGGTTTCCCCGGATGGCCGCTCCGGGCGGCTGGACCTCACTCTGTCCTTCCGCCGCGCTCCCGCGTGGCCCCCCGCCACTCAACTTCATGATGCCGAGGCCGACATGATGAGCCAGAGCAGCACCTCCACTCACCGTCCAACGCTTCAGCAGCGCCTGTACCAGAGCGTTCGCCACCTTGCCAAGGAGCCCTCGGAGCAGCAGCGCCAGCCGGATGACGAATCCGCTGATGCGGAGCGGTTCCGCACCGAGCACGGCGACGCGAGGAATTGGAGCAGTCGCGACTTCGAGGACTACTGGGACCTCGCTCGCGCGATGCCCGCCGCCGACCGCAGCCCAGAGAGCACCCGATGACAGCGGATAGGGCGCTAAAGCTACGCCGCCATCTCCCGCCGCATCCTGCCCAGGGCCTCGCCCGCTGCCGCCTGGATGTCCGGCAGGCGCCGGCCGGCCGCGCGCATGACGCGTTGCAACTGGTGCGGCAGCCGCTGCACGACCGCTTCGCCCACCGCGGCGTTCAATGCCTCGGCCGCTCCAATCCGGTCCTCACCGACGAGCCGGACCTGGGCAACGGTGATCAGCTCGATCACGCGCCACTGCGGTGCCACGGTCGTCGTCAGCGTCGGCTGCTCCTCCACCTGCCTTATAGCCAAGGCTGCTCGGTCGGTGGCGAGCAGTCCGCGCAGGCGGATTTCATGGAGTGCGTAAGGGTTGAACAGCGAAGTGTGCGCGACCGTGTCGAGCATGCTGTCCGTTTCACGCACGACGGCGTCGAACAACTCCTGGTGTCCCAGCGCCCCGGCCGCGCGGGCGAGCAGCGGAAGTGCGGCAGCACGGTCGTCCACCGTGGGTGCAATGGCTGCGGCATGGCGAAGGCGTTCCACGGCAGCGCCGCGAAGGCCCGCCTTGCGCAGTTCGTTGCCATGCATGCGCAGTGCACCGGACACCATGGCAGGGTCGTTGAAGTGCCGAGCGGCTTCCAGGGCTTTGGCGGTCCAGCGGGCGGCGGTGGCGAGGCGTTCTTCTGGCAGCACGTTGCCAAGCGCCACGCCGAGGCCAACGCGGGCGTGGGCGAGGAGGCGTACGGTTTCCCGTTCGGCATGCCCGTCCTCGACGCGAGCTTCAAGACGGGCGACCAGCGGCCAGAGCTCGGAGACGGCTTCGGAGGCATGCCCGGACTGGCGTGCGATCTCGGCCAGGCGCACGGTGGATGCGCCGAATTGCAGCATCGAGCGGTGGTCGGTGTCCGCAAGGTCAGTGACGCCCAGGACGTGCGGAGGCAGCCCCAGGCGTGTGGCAACCCGGCGGCGCGAGCCGACGTCGTCCAGGGAGCGCTTGCCGAGCTCCAGCGCCGAGATGTAGGTCTTGTCATAGCCGAGGAGCTGGCCGAGTTCGGTCTGGTTGAGCCGGTGCACCGACCGGTGGAACTGAAGGATCTGCCCAAGGTCGCGGGTGGCGAGTACGGTCTCGGCCTGCGGGGTCGCCCAGTGCCACACCACATGGCGGGCGGCGGGGCGGGGAGGCGGAATGCCGCCACTGGCCTGGTCCGTCATGGCGCCGCCCTTCGGTGTTCGTCAGGTGTGGCGTTGTCCGTACCAGGTGGCGATGGCGCGCTTGTATCCGTCGGGCATGTGCAGTCCCGGCACCTCGTCGGCGGTGAACAGCCCGATTTCCTTGTGCTCGAGGCTGATGACCGGTGTGCGGTCCGCGGTCAGCACACTGCAGCCGTATGTGACGATCAGGACCCGGCGGCCGGGGATCGGCTCGTAGATCCACACGCCGCCGTCGATGAGCGGGCCGGCCTTCACCTCCCACCCGGCTTCCTCCCGCAGCTCCCTGGAGAGGGTCGTCTCGGGGCTGTCGTCGCCGGGTTCGAGCCGGCCGCCGGGCAGCTCCCATTCCTCTCGCTCGTTCTTCAGCAGCAGCACGCGCTGGTGGATATCGAGGGCGACAGCCTTGATGGAGACGGGCCAGGTCGGGGGCGTGTAGGTCATCGCTGCTGTCCTTCGCGGGGCGTCGCCAGTCCAAGAGCCGTGCGGAACATAGCACGCCACCGACAACTCACCGATGTTGTAGGCGAATTGTCTGAGTCGACTATCTGTCGCTGTACCCCGCGGACGGCCAGCGCTGACCCTGGCCGCATCATCCGCGTCGAGAGGAGTACACACATGCGCAAGGCCGATCCGTTCTGGTCCCATTACCTCCACATCCACTCGCCGCGGGCTCAGAAGGTGATCGAGGAGCGGTTACAGCAGTCCGGGCTGGTTATCCTCGACGGGTTCTCCACCCGGCGTGCGGTCATCGACTTCGCCGAGCGGATCATGGACCTCACCCCGCATCGCGACAGCGATCCGGACGGCCTGACAACCATCCGCGATACCCGGCGCCACGCGCATCTCGCCGGGTACGCCGGGCTCACCAACGGGGAAGTCGCCCCGCACACCGAACGCGCCGGCATCCCCACTCCGCCCCGACTCATGCTCATGGTCTGCGGCACCCCTGCCGCCCACGGCGGCACCTGCCTGTTGACCGACGGCCGCAGCGTGCACACGGAGATCGCCGCGCGGATGCGCGAGGTGGCCGTGGCTCTGGCCAAGCCCCGCACCGCCTTCTTCGGTGCCGCCGATGGCCACGCCACCCAGGTGTTCACCGAGCACCCCGACGGCCGGGTGTCCCTACGGTTGCGGCTCGACGGGCTCGCACGGTTCAGCCCCCTCGTCCAGCCCCACCTTCCGATGCTGCGAGCAGTCCTGAGCACCCACCAAATCCCGCTAAAACTCGCCGCCGGCCAGGGCTACCTGCTGGACAACCATCGCTGGCTCCACGCCCGCACCGCCTTCACCGGGCTGCGCCTGTTCTGGCGAGCTCTCGGCGAGCCCCGTTTCGTCCTGCCCCGCGGATTCGCCCCCCTCTCAGGGTTCGCCACGCCATCCGCGACAAGCGCGGAGGGCCTGTCATGAGCCCGACCCAGATCACCCGCCGGATGAAAACCCACGACACCGAGGCAACCGTGCCCGAGCTCCCGATCGACATCGACGAGATCCAGACCACGATCCGCACCACCCTCGACCGTCTCCCGGACGCCACCACGGCCGAACCCCTGCTGCTCAGCCTGCGCGGCCACATCCAGCTGCTCCTCCCCGAGATCGAGGCCAAGGACTGGGAGCGGCACGGACAGGGCATGCTGATGCGCTTCCTGACCGAATCGGTGCGCGAGAAGTTGACCGAGGAGCCGGTGAGACCGGTGGTGGCGCGCTGCCTCTACGCACAGCAACTGGCGCGGGTCTGCCGCAGCCTCCTCCACTTCGCCCAGGCCGATCCGGAAACGGTGCGGCTTCCCCAACAGGTGTTTCCATGAGCGCCCGTCACAGCCGTGAAACCGAGCGGATCGATGTGAGAGACCCACTCCGCAAGATCCTGGCTCTGCTCGGGGTGAGCGTAGCCGTGCCCGCGGGGCTGCTGCACCAACAGATCGGCAGCGCCCTCGACGCCGCCTTGGTCACCCCTGCGCCGGTGATTACGGCGGACGCAGCACCGGACACCCGGTGCCCCTGCAACTCATCTCACCCAACTACCGCGCACCCAGGGGGTGCTTGATGGATCAGCTCCGCATAGTCGTCGGCTCGGACAAGGCCGGTTCCGGCTACAAGGACATACTGGCCGCGGATTTACGGGCGCACCATCTCGTGTCGTCCGTGATTGATGTGGGCGGTATCGATGGCCCGGGCTACGCCACCTATCCGGAAGTGGGATTCGCCGCGGCGCAGTTGGTCGCCGAATCCCGTGCGGACCGGGCGCTGCTGGTGTGCCACACCGGTCTGGGCATGGCGATTGCCGCCAACAAGGTCCCGGGTATTCGGGCGGTGACCGCTCACGACTCGCTGTCGGTCCGGCGGTCGGTGCTGTCGAACAACGCGCAGGTGCTCGCATTGGGGCAGGGCGTGGTGGAGCTGGGTCTGGCCCGGCGCCTGGTTGGTGAGTGGCTGACCTATCGCTTCGACGGCGCCTCCTCGGCTGCGGCGAAGGTCGACCTGATCAGCGACTTCGAGCGGCGGCTTGAACTGCGGGCGAGGAGGGTCCGCTATGCCTACTGATCGTGCGACGGTTCCCCGCAGCCATGCTCCTCTTCGCTGGCCTGTGGAGCCTGCTCAGGGCGGCTGGTACACCGATGCCGAAGCCGAGGCCGCCCGCGTGGTGATGGCCGAGTCGTCCGACTGGCGCGTCGGCTGGAAGTCGGCTGAATATGTTGCGGCGTTCGAGGAGGCTTTCACCGCCTTCACCGGAGCCCGCTTCGCCATCGCCTTCAACTCCGGCGGGACCGCGCTGGAGATGCTGCTCCACTACCTCCAGCTGCAACCGGGCGACGAGGTGATCGTCTGCGCGGTGAACTTCGTCGGCCCGCTCATCGCGGTGATCGGCCAAGGTGGCCGGCTCGTCCTGGCCGAACCGGAGCCGGTGACCCTCAACCTCGACCCGGCCGACGCGGAGCGGGTCATCACTTCCCGGACCCGGGCGATCCTGGTCACTCACTGGAACGGCGCCGTCGCCGACATCCGCCCCTTCCTCGAGCTGGCTGACCGGCACCCGAACCCGGTGCACGGACCGCCCGTCGTGATCGTGGACGCGGCCCGGGCGTGCGGCGGGCGCACTCCCGTCGGCGCCCACGTCGGGGCCGAGGGCTGGGCGACCATGTTCAGCTTCGAGTCGAAGAAGCTGATGACGACCTACGGCCAAGGTGGCCTGATCACCACCAATGACCAGGCACTCGCTGAGCAATTGCACTGGCTGCGCACCTACGGCGGGACGGAGCACTGGGGCACCAACCAGATGATGACCAAGGCCCAGGCCGCCGTCGGGCTCGTCCAGCTCTCCCGTCTGGACGAGATGAACGACGCCCGCATCCAACAGGCCCACCGGCGCAACCGCAGCCTGGCCGACATCGACGAACTCACTCTCCCGCCGACTCGCCACGACCGCCGGCACCTGTACTACCGGCACAGCCTCCTCGTCCCCGATGCCTGGGCCGGCGAAGGCCGCGACGAACTCATGGACATCCTCGCCGCCCGGCATGGGCTCGGCAGCATCATCAGCGACCGTCCCCCATACCTCTTCCACCGCCTGATCCGCGACCACACCGCCGGGCAACACTGCCCCCTCGCCGAGAGCCTGACTTCCCGCCTGCTCTGCCCCTGCCTGCACCCCCGAATGAACCCCAGCGACGAAGCCGAGATCACCCAGGTCATCCGGCAGGCCACCGCGCACCTCGCCCGCACGCGCCCCACACTCCGACCACGAAGGGGATGACGTCCCATGTCGGTGCTGAGCAAAGAGATCGACGGCATCCTGGCCCGGGAAATCTCCCTGGCCACCCCCTACGAGCGCAAGAACGCAGCCGGCCTGCTGCGCATGGTCTTCCTCATCCCCTTCGGCCACGCCTTCTCTCTGATGTGCAACGGCCCGATGGGACTGCACGACCTGATCAACCGCACTCCCGACATCCCGGCCGTCGCCGAACGCGCCCTGCAATACGACTGCCTCGTCCGCGACGGCAACCGCCTGACCACCCCCGACGGCGAGCCCTACCGCACCATCGAGTCACCCCGCCCAGTGAACGAGGCCGACATCGTCGGCGTCTCCCTCATCAACTCCGGTGACCTCCACAGCCTGCTCCGCCTCCTCGACCTCGCCGGAATCCCCCGGCGCAGTGCCGAGCGCGTCCCCGGCAGGGATCCGCTCGTGGTCGGTGGCAACCAGGGACTGGCCGATCCGGAACCGCTGGCCGACTACCTCGACGTTGTGGCCATCGGCGAAGCCGAACGCTCGCTCGCCGAGCTCATCCGGATCGTCCACGCCCACCGCCGCACAGGCGGCGGACCCTTGCTCCAAGAGCTGTCCCGCGTTCCCGGCCTGTATGTGCCGTCGATGTACGAATGCGATCTCCTCCCGGGCGGCGGAGTGCAAGCGGTACGCCCCCGCTCCGCGGCTATCCCGTCGGCCGTACATGCCCAGTACCTGAAGGTCGGGGATCTGCACGACGCGCACTTCGTCTACCCCATCACTGACGGCACGGCTGCCGGCGTCCACCCGGTCGTGGGCTGCCTGCACAGCTGCCACTTCTGCAACCTCGGCGTCCCGCCGTTCCGGCAAGCACCCCTGGAGTTGCTGAGCTCCTACATCGACCGCCTCGAACACCATCGCGTACCGAAGATCATCATCAGTGCGCCGACGTTCACCCAGTACCGCCACCGCCAGCAGCTCCTGGACCACATCCGCGCCTACGCCGACCGCGCCGCCGCCCAGGGGCGGAAGGTGACCACGATCATCGGATCGATCCGCGCGGACGAGATCAACGCCGACTACCTCGACGCCGTCACCGAACTCGGTGACTTCGGGCACCTCTTCACTGAACTGCACCTCGCCCAGCCCCGGGGCGTCATCACCATCGCCCCGGAGTGGGCCGCACCCGACCTGGTGGCCCTGTACGGCAAGACCCAGAAAAAAGAGCGGGTGGACCGGGCACTGGACCTGTGCCGCACCAGCGGCAAGGTCAACACGGTCATGCTCTACTTCATTATCGGAGCACCCGGCGAACGCGCAGCCGACCGCCTGGCCGTAGCCGACTACGCCCGCGACGTGCACCAACGCCTCGGCGCGCCGGACGCGAACGTCATCGTCAAGCTCCACCAGTTCATGCCCAAGCCCGGCACTCCCACCCAACGGCTGCGGATGACCGACCCGGACCTGGTCTGGCAATACGGCGAGCAGATCGAGGACCGGCTCCGCGCCCTGGTCGGCGAGCGCGAGTACGCCAACCATTACCGGGTTGAGCAGTTCCCGACCAGCCGCATGCACCTGGAGGTCATCTGCTCGCGCGGCGACCGCCGCATCGGCCACCTCCTGGAAGACCTCTACGACGCGGGCACGGACCTGTCCGCAGTCACCAAAGACCAGCTTGTACAGGCAATGGCCGGGCACGGCCTCGAATACAAGCGCCACTTGCGGCACATGGACGATGCGGTCCTGCCCTGGCACATCCTCAACCACGTCAACCCAGCGGCCGAACAAGAGCTGGCCAAGGCCCTCGCCAAGCGGGAGGCCGCCTCGTGACCAACGCGACCTTCCCTCTCTACCCACACAAGCACACCCTGGCGGCGGTACCAGACCCCAGCGAGCATGCCGTCTGCCTGCGCACCCGCGTCCCCGCAGCGACCCTGGCCAGCACAGCGGGCGTGATCATGCTCTATCAGCGATCCCTCTTCCGGGAGGTTCAGGCGGGCGCACTCGACGGCTGGGTCCGGGGCGACCTGCGACTGTTGGAACACCGAGGCCGCACAATCGGTATCTGCGGCGGCTTCGGTCTCGGCGCCCCCGCCGCGGCCCTTGTGCTCGAACAGCTCATTTCCCTCGGGACCACCCGCGTGATCACCCTGGGGACGGCGGCATCCCTTCAGCCTGATCTGCAAAGCGGCGACGTCGTGGCCTGCCGGTTGGCTCTGCGCGATGAAGGCGTCTCCCATCACTACCTCGCCCCCGCGCGCAGTGTCCGGCCCTCCGCCCGCCTAACCGATCACCTCGTGCACACCCTCCAGTCCCACCATGTCGCGGTCCGCCAGGGGCCGGGATGGAGCACCGATGCGCCGTACCGCGAAACCCACGCCGAGGTCACCCGCTACAGCACCGAGGGAATCCTGGCCGCGGACATGGAAGCCGCGGGCATCTTCGCCGTCGCACAGCACCGCCGCATCGACGCCGCAGCCCTCTTCGTCATCGCCGACTCACTCCTTCACCGCCAGCCCCGCGAGGACTCGCCGGACACCCAAACGGCGCTGCGCACGGTGCTGCGGGCTGCGCTCACTGCTCTCAGCACTGCTCCGTGATCGCCACGGCCGCGGCACGATGTGCATTACGGTGAGGCGTCCCGCAGATGACGTGACGATGGCGCGCCCGCGCCTGCTCGACCCGCAGCAGAAGGACATCACCA
Source organism: Streptomyces orinoci (assembly GCF_003121295.1). Lineage (GTDB taxonomy): Bacteria > Actinomycetota > Actinomycetes > Streptomycetales > Streptomycetaceae > Streptomyces > Streptomyces orinoci. The sequence goes on along the minus strand of NZ_PHNC01000011.1, from coordinate 131,894 downwards.
CCGTGAGCACTGGCGCACCCCGGCCCACGATCGGCGCCGTGGTCCTGACCATGAACGACCGGCCCGACGACTTCCCCAAGGCGATGTCCTCGCTCCTCGCCCAGGAAGACATCGATCTCGACATCGTCGTAGTCGGCAACGGATGCCACCCCGCCCAAGTGCCCGACGGAGTCCGCACGATCACTCTGCCGGAGAACGTCGGCATCCCTCAGGGCCGTAATGTCGGTGCCGAGAACGTTAAGGGCGACTTCGTCTTCTTCTTCGACAACGACGCCGTGCTCCCCACCCGCGACGCCCTGGCCAGACTCGCCGCCGAACTTCAGCGCGACCCGCACCTGGCATACGTCCAGCCGCGCATCGCCGACTCCGACACGGGCGTCACTCTGCGCCGCTGGGTGCCCCGTCTTCGCGCCGCCGACGCCACGCGGCCGGGCACGGTGACCGTCATGGCCGAAGGCGTCGTCATGGTCCGCCGCAGCATCTTCGAACTCGCGGGAGGCTGGCCGGGAAGCTTCTTCCTCTTCCACGAGGGGATCGACCTCTCCTGGAGGTTGTGGGATCACGGGTACACCGGCCTGTACAAGCCCGAGATCATCGTTCACCACCCGGCGACCAACCCGGCCCGCCATGCCACCTTCTACCGCCTCAACGCCCGCAACCGGGTCTGGGTCGCCCGCCGCAACCTGCCCGCATGCCTGATCCCCCTCAACCTCGCCACCTGGATTCTGCTCACCCTGTGGCGCGTCCGCCAGCCAGCCGCCCTCCGGGCCTCCCTGGACGGCTTCCGGGAGGGGCTGCGCAGTGACCCCCGGTATCGAGCACCGATGAGCTGGCGCACCGTATGGCGGCTCACCCGGGCAGGCCGGCCACCGATCTTCTGATCCGGCATCGAGAGGAAAAAGCACGTCGAACAAGCCCGCGCCGCCAGCCTGCACTCCCGACTTGGCCATGCCCGTCAGTGACGAAGGTCTTTTCTTCGCAGCCGGTTTGCAGCCAACGGTCCGGGGCATCGGACCGTTCCGGCAGGGCGTACCCGCCTTCGGCATGTCGTCATCGAGCCACATTCGGTCGGGCATGAACTCGTGTCGGCGGACCTACTCGAACGCGGCCCGAAGCTATGGCCGCAGCCGCTGTCCAGCGCTTGGCGCCATGTCAAATCCGCGATCTAGCCGCTCCAGACCACTACCCTGCGGCCTTTGTCCGCTTGTGGCTCTCCACGGGAGTCACCACCCCACTCGACACCCACCGCGCCCACAAAGAGCGCAAGTTCCGGCATCCGGGCCAGCGGCGGCTGCCGGACCGGCAGGTGCTGTGCGGGATCCTGTATGTGCTGCATACCGGGATCCAGTGGGAGTACCTGCCCTAGGAGCTAGGCTTCGGCTCAGGCATGACGTGCTGGCAACGGCTGCGGGACTGGAAACTGGCGTCCTGCAGCAGCTCCACGAAGCACTCCTGGCCGAGCTCAACGCGGCACTGAAACTGGACTGCTCACGCGCCATTGTCGACTCCAGCCAGGTAAGGGCCCCGCGTCGGGAATCCCGCCGCAAACCGGACACGCCTTTGCCGACCGGGGCTACGACCACGACATCTGCCACGACCGACTCCGCGAACGACGCGTCATACCCACGATCGCCCAACGCGGAACCCGCCACGGCACCGGACTGGGCACCTGCAGATGGCGAGTTGAGCGCACCCCCACCTGGCTTTACGGCTTCAAACGCCTCCGCATCCGCAGGGAATGACGAGCCGACATCCACGAAGCCTTCCTCCGTCTGGCCGGCTGCCTCATCGAGGTCGTCATCACGCGCCACTTGAACGCTTCGACTCCACGCACCTCGCTCTGAGCGAGGAGAGGCTGGCCGCCGTGATCGCGCGCTGCACCGCTGCGGACTGATCCGGCTGGTTCCGCGCGGGAGTTACGGCGCTCTCCACCTCGTGCGACTGGGCTACGTTCGAATGCGCTAACCGAAGTGCCGTTCAGGACTTGGTGTATCGCGATAGGAAGGCGCGTTCATCGTCCGAGAGTCGGCGGGGCCGTCCAGTGTTGAGGTTGTAAGCGACGATCGTGGTCGTCGCTTCCGCATACAGCTGATCGGCGTCGCGGATCTCGTAGCCGAGTTCAAAACTGGCGGCAGCACCCTTGACGACCCAGACGTGCACATCGACGGGCTCATCCCGGTACTGCAGGGGTGCCCGGTAATCAACGATCGAGCGGGCGACGACGAACGCCTTCTGGCGGCGGCCTTCTTCGTCGGTGGGGAGCACCTCCGCGAACATGCGTGTGCGTGCTTCCTCCATGTACTGGAGAAACAGCGCGTTGTTGATGTGTCCGTAGGCGTCGGCGTCGGCCCAGCGCAACGGGCAGGTATACGTGTAGCGGTGCAACGGAAAGACTTTCTACGAAGGGTCGGTCGCAGGGCGGCGGCAGCGTGAAACCGAGCTGCGGCTCACCTTAGGCTGGCCACATCTTCGCAGCCGGGCCGCAGGTGGTCAGGCTCAGACAATTCCGCCTGGATTTCGCGGAGCAGGCACTGCTCCTCATGGAGTTCACCGAGGAGCTGCTCGATGCGTGAGGCGGCTGCGTCGCGGGGACCCGGCAATGCCAGCCGGGTCAGAGCCTTCAACTCCGCCCGGGCCTCCGCTTGTAGAGCACCCCTCGGTACGCGTGCAATCACCGTGGCGGGTGACACCTTCGTGACGCCCCATTCCCCAGGGGCCTCTTCGACGGCCCACACCACGTTGCGCTGAGTTGGCGAGAGGGTCAATTGACAGTCGGACGCCACAAGGCGGCTGAGAGCCGGCAGGGGGATACCCCCCTTTCCGGCCTGCGCTGCGGCCTTGTCCGGGTTCTCCACCACAAGGCGGGCGGTGGCCACCTTGGCGGCACGACGCCGTTCGGCCTCGGCGATCCGTTCCTGGGCCCTGTCCCGCTCGTGTTGGGCGTTGTGGGTTTCGTTCGCCCAGGCGTTGCGCACGCCGCCCAGCGCATCCCGCTGGCTGTCTGATTCAGCCTCAGCCTCAACCCACGTCATGACTACGAATTTACAGTCGGGCATGATCGCGGGGTACGCCACGTGGCTAACGATCTCGATCGTCCGCCAGCCCAGCGTCGGCACGGTGGCGAGGAAGACATGCCCATCGCGGTGTTCCACCAGGTCGTCGTCCGATTCCCAGATGTGCTGGACGTCAGGGTTCCTCCTGACGTCCTTGATCAGTTCCTGGAGATCCGCGTCATCGCCGTGGGTAGTGAGCGCGAAGCGGAGCATCCGCACGAAGACCGTGGCGTGCTTGTGCCAGTCGTGGTAGGTAGCGCGCCCCTCGGCGGTTGTGAGGGCCCAGCGGATCAGGTTGGCCCGGGGCTCCATAACCCAGGGCCACAGTTCGGCCATGGCCTGGTTGTACGCAAGGATGTTCCAGTTGCGGTCCGATAGGTAAGTGGGGCTGGGCATCTGACCGTCCATAAGCAACCGCAACGCGGACGGCACTTCCTGGCGGCCCTCCGCCGGTGTCCGAAGATAGGTGCCCACATTGTGCAGGAGCAGGGCGTGTCGCTCTTCTTGGTCGAGGCCCAGCACCTCGGCCAAGGACTCGCACTGGGCCCGGGTGAACCGCGGCGTCGCACCGCGCTCGATGTTGCGGTAGGTCCTGACGCTGATGCCTAGGGCCTTCGCGGTAGTCGGCTGGATGAGGCCGGCGGCCTTGCGCCACCTTTTCAGCATCGCGCCAAAGCCCATGTACTGACCGGCGACTCCGTCGGGCCGTACTGCGAGGACCTCCTTCCCAACAGCGTCGTTGCTGCCGTCGGTCCGCATCTGCGCGACCATCAGCCCTCGCTCTCGTGTCATCGACCTAGCGGGGTGAACCCGAATTCGGGCATGAAAAAGAGGGCAGCCTAATCGCTAACCCCCACCCCTGTCCTGTCTCGGTAGACGATACGCAGGATTCAAATGATCTTGACCGCTGGCTCCACCAACCATGCACCCCCCGGAAATGCCCAGTTCAAGGACGAGCAACACAACACATCGGCACCAATCCCCCGTAAACGGACAGACTCCCCCTCCAGCCTCGACTGAGGCTACGAAAGCGGCAAATGTTTGCCGCTTTTCCCCTTCCGCCTCTCAGCCCGGTCTAGACCACGCCGGCGGACACATTCCTTCGCCCGACAGAACTCCTCATTTCGCTTCCCCCGCAAGCAACTTACGACCCATCCGGCAGGTGGATATGCATGTACCGCCCAAGCAATCTATTCGCATAAACAGGACAAAAGGAAGTCGTTGACGCCCTCTTGTCGGCTTGACTTAAATCCTCCTACCAGCCGGCACAGCGAACAGGCACAGCTTGAGACACAGGGGGTCGAGTGAAGATCATCTCCGGAATGCTCGGAGCGATCCGCCTGCTGCCCGTGTTTCGGTCGACTGCCTCCACCCCAGGTGCAGGCGCCCTTCCACTGCGACCTGTGGAGAGTTCTTGAACAAGGTCTGGATCTTGAAGCGGGTCACGCATATGTTCGTCGTCCCTCGCCGGGCACCTGGCCCGGCAGCCGACGGCACGAGGAGCGATACGCGAGACACGCATTCCAGCCGGGCCGCATAGGCCCGGAAACAGCGACGGCGCCCAAGGAGCTGTAACTCCCGGACGCCGAGCGCCAAATGGCACTCCTGCCCCTGCCAGGGCGGAGATTTACCCACCGTCACCGCACCGGCCCTTTCCACGGGGCACACCGGCGCGGGTTTCACCACGAAGGAGAGTGTTGCATGCCTTCTGCCCTACGCAAAAGGCCCGGCATCCCGGCCTGTGCGGCAGGCCCCTACCCCTCGATGCCCACTCAGCCCGGCCGTGAGCGCGCCACGACGGCCTCGGCGGGCCTCCGGTATCGCGTCGTAGGCGGGAGCGGCCGATGAGTGTCGATGCCCGCGAGTGGGGGTGGGAGCACAGCTCCAGCCGGGGAGTGGCGCGTCTGGTCCTGCTGTCGATCGCCGACCGCGTGCCGGACGGACAGTGCGTCGCCTGGGCTTCCCTGGCAAGCCTGATCCAGCGCACGAATGCCTCCCGTACCGCCGTGCGGACCGCGCTCATAGCGCTCGCCGAGAGCGGTGAGCTGGAGCTGCTCGATGACCTGGAGGGCCCGCAGCGCGCCACGGTCTACCGCCTGCCGCGTGCCGCCGCGTGGCTGGCCAAGGTCGCGGCGGCCAAGAAGGACGACCCCGACGCCTACGTCGAGCCCCCTGCGGACACGGACCCGGTCCCCGAGCTGGACGAGGAGGCGAAGAGGAGGCTGCGGCGGTACGGAATCTGGCCCAAGAAGGGTACGGAATCCGACCCGTCCCGGCGGAATCCGACCGGTGCGGAATCTGACCCCTCGCGACGGATTCCGACCCCTCGACGTGTCGGAATCCGCACCAAGGAAGGTACGGATTCCGTACCCCAGAACCAAAGTGAACCGAAGGTGAACCGTAAAGGCAGCAGTAGTGGTGGGGCTGCCGTCACCTCGGCCAGCGAGTGGCAGGTCGACCCAGCCAGCCACACCTGGGCCCGACAGCAGGGACACCTCGATCGCCTCGGCGAGGCGGGGCTGCAGGCCGCCGACGCCAAATGGCGGGCCCACCGGGCCGACTTCAAGCCCCGATCGGCGGCGGCCTGGGCTGCCGACTGGCGGTCCTGGGTGGCCCGCGAGCACGCCCCGGCCCGCCCGAATCCCTCCGCCCCGCCCGGCAGCAACGGCGCCGCCCCGGCAGGCATGACCCGCGCCGAGGCGCACACCGCCGCCCTCCTCGCCGCCCTGGGCGAGCCGACCGGAACGGAGCAGTAGCCGTGGACCGCCGCGAAATCGCCGCCCTGCTGGCCTACATCGGCCGGCTCGACCCCCGCACCATCCGCACCGACCAGGGCGAGGCCCGAGACCAACTCGCCCAGTGGCACGAGCTGCTCGGCGACGTGCCGATGGCCACCGCGCACGGCTGGGATGCCCGGGTCGCCGCCCGCCAGCACATCCGCACCTCGCCGTACCAGATCGTCCCCGCGGACATCGCCCGCCCGTGGGAGAGCTACCGGCGCGACCGCCTGGACCGGCACACCGACCCCCTCCCGTCCGCTGACCCGGACGACCACGCGGCCTGGACCGCCGAACTGGTCGGCACCCGGCGCGCCGTGGCCTCGGGCACCGCGGCACCCGCCCACCACCGGCAGCTGACCAGCGGCCGGTTCAACCCGCAGCTGGAAGCGCGGCTGAAGGAGATCGGCTCCTGCATCCCGCCGCACGCCCGAGCCGCCCTGGCGCCCTACCGGCCCGCCCGCGCCGCCCGGGAGGCGGCCATCGCCGCAGGCCAGCCCGACGCGCTCTCGGTTAGGTGCGAGTGGTGCCACGCGCAAGCAGGCGAGCCGTGCCGCCGCCGGCGCATCGGCCCCGACGGCGGAGCACGCGGCAACGCCCCGCGCGCCACCCCGCACCCCGGCCGCTTCGACCTCGCCGCCGCCCAGCAGGCCCAGCTGGCGATGGCCTGACCGGCGCACCCGCCACCGTCCCGCCCGGCTGCGGCCCCCCGCTCCGCACCGCAGCCGGCACCGAGGTCGCGTCCACCCGCCGCCCAGCGCGGCCGACGCGGCAGTACATCGGAGACCGCCTTGCGCTACATCACCACCCACCACGCGCCGGCCACCGGCCTGCGCGGCATCGGCGACACCAGCTGGCAGCCCCGCGGCGCGTGCTACGGCATGGACGTCGAGGACGCCGACGCCACCTTCTTCCCCCTGCCCCGGCAGCACCAGGCCATCGCCGAGGCCAAGGAGCTGTGCGCCGCCTGCCCGGTTCGCCGCGAATGCCTCAACTACGCCCTGGAAAACGACTTGAAAGAGGGCATCTGGGGCGGGCTGACCGCAGCCGAGCGCCGCCCCTGGCACAAGGGGCTGGAGCAGCGTCTCGACTACACGCGGGTGCTGGCGGTCTTCAACGGGCGCGATGTGCACCTCACCGAGGCCGAACGGCAGAACGTCATCGACCACGCCTACGCCCGAGGCTGGCATGCCGACCGGCTCGCCTTCACCTTGCAGATCGGCCGCAAGCACGCCCAGGAACTGCTGCGGGAGGCCGCCGACAAGGTCTTCGCCCGGGACCGCAACTTGGGTGTGCCCCCAAGTCCCAAGAAAAAGAAGAGGAAGCCGCAGGCACCGACGACGAGCCAGCCGGCGTCTGCTGAGCCCGCCCGGGAAGAGCCGGTGTTCCGTCCGGTGAAGCCGACCTCCGCGCACGCCCCCTTCGGAAAGGCCGTATGACCCACCCCGCCCATGCCCTCGGTGCCATCCTGGACCTGCCCCTGCTCACCATCGGCGTCCCCGTCGCCCTCCTGGCGCTGGCGTTGACCGGCTTGGCGATGCGCCACCGCGGAAGGCGCCCGCAGAATCGTTCGCGCAGCCTGGCGGTCACGGTCGCCGCCCTCGCCGCGCTGGGCTGCACCGCCTACAGCGCGGACACCAGCTGGGCCTTCGCCGCCGACTACCTGAACATGGCCGGCACCGCCGAGCGCAGCGCGATGTTCGGCGCCGCCGAACTGGCACTCTTCGCAACCGCCTTGATGGCCCGGGAGAACCTGGCCGCCCAAGGGGCGCCGGGGCTGCCGGGCACCCTGGTCTGGGTCGTCACCGGCGTGCAGGTGATCCCCGCCTACGCCGAGAGCGGCCCTGTCGGCGGCACGGTCCGCGCCTTCGTCGGCCCGGTCATGGCGGCGATGCTGTGGCACCTGGCCATGGGCATCGAACTGCGGCTGCGCACCCCCGGCGCCGCCTCCCACGGGCTGATCGCCACGCTGGGCCGGGAGGCGCGCGAGCGGCTGCTGTCCCGCCTCGGCATCGCCGCCCGGGACCGCGACGCCGCACAGATCACCCGCGACCGCGCCACCGCCCGCGCCGTCACCCTCGCCACCCGCCTCGCCGAACGCACCCCCAAGCAGCAACAGAGCCGAAGCGGACGGCGCCTGACACGGAAGCTGTCGAAGGCGATCGGCCGGGCCTCGGTCGGCACGGACCCCATCCAGCGCGCAGCCCTGCTCGACCAGCTCGCCGCGCGCCGGCACGCACTCGCGCTCGCCACGGTCCCCCTGCCCTCCCCCTGGTCCCCGCACGATGGCGGCGAGAGCACCGCCACGGTCCCGCCGTCGAACAGCGGAACCACCGCGGTCCCCATCGACGGTCCCCACGCCGACACCGAAGCACTCGGGGACCGGGAACCGCTGGAGCGGGGACCGGTCCCCCAGACCGCCCCCGATGCGAGCGGAAAGGCGCTCCCCGAAGCCGGGGACCGTGACGCGGGCACCGGGGACCGGGACCGCGCCGCGGGGACCGAAGCCCTCAAGCCGGACTCCGGTCAGGTCCTCGATGGCGGCGAGGGGACCGGCCAGCCCGCGGACGAATCCCCTGGTCAAGCCCCTGACGGGCACCGGGGACCGGAGGGCGCCGAGTCGGGGACCGACCCCACCGGGGACCGGGGACACACGGTCTCCCTGCGGCAGAAGCCGAGCACGAAGGCCAAAAGCAAGAGCAAGCGCAGCGGACCGTCCCGCACCCCGCGTACGCAACGTCCCTCGCGGGAGCTGCAGGAGTCCGTGGACCAGCTCGTCCAGCAAGTCCGCCCGCACGTCCCCGAGCTGCTCGCCCGGGACGGCAACGAGGCCGTCACCCGCGTCCAGCTGCGGGAGATCCTCCGGCGCGAGGGCCTCACAGGCGGCCGGAACGACCGACTCAGCCTCGTTCTCCAGCAACTGCGGAGCGAGACGACCAGCACGACAAGGAGCACCACCCGATGAAGACCTGCCGCCAATTCGCCATCACCCGCAACGGCTACGAGCGGGAGATCCAGATCCTGAGCTCCCACTCCGAGCGCCACGCCGACAAACCGTCAGGGAAGGCCAGCGCGAAGCGCGCGATCACGACGAGGGAGCAGATGGCGAGGGCGCTCAGCAGCCACGTCGGGCGCTGCCCCGAGTGCGGCTGAACCGGCCAAAGCAGCAGCACAAAGCCCCTATCCGTACACGGTGGCCCGGCTTCGCGCCGGGCCACCGCCCCTCTCATGCCACAGGAGTTTCACCATGACGACCGCGTCTGCGCCCGACCGCTTCGAGGACCGCTTGGTCTGGGCCTTCATGCACACCTTCCTGACCTATGGCGTCCTCCACTCGGCCGTCGACGGCCCGGACGGGCAATGGTTCGTCCAGATCCATCCCACCGAGCGCGTTCATCACCTCACCGACGCGGAGGACGCCTTCGACTTCGTGCTCGACATCCTGGAGATCATCCACACCGCCCAAGTAGGCGGGCAGTGACGACCCCGCACACCACCCCCGCTTCAGACGACAGTTCGCCGAACTCCAACTCGACCGCGGGGCGAGCAAGTTATCGGCCAAGACACTCTTCCCCGTCGGGGAAGCGCGCCTTGGCCAAGCCCGCCCCGGGGGTGGCGGGAGCGGACCAGCACCGGGGGGTGCTGGTCCGCGAGGCAGCGACCGAGGGCGGATCGCAGCCGGAGGAGACGCCTTCACCGCGCAAGCCGCGCGCCGCGAAGAAAGCCTCGCGCAAGCGCTCACCCAAGCCGCCCACGCACAAGCGTGATTACGTCTGCAGCGTCCGCTTGAACGACGATGAGAAAACCCTGCTCAGCGCTGCCGCCACCGCGACCCGTACGAGCCTGCCAGGCTTCCTCGCCCGCAGCGGTCTCGCCGCCGCTCACGACCTCGACAGCACCGCCGCCGCCATCGCCGGCCACCGCGAGCTGATCGCCGAGCTGTTCGCCGCTCGCCGGCACCTCGGACAAGTCGGCAACAACCTCAACCAGATAGCCCGGGCCATCAACTCCGGTGGCCAGCCAGCGGAAATCGACGCGGTCGTCGCGGCGGTCCAGCGCGCCGTGACCCGCGTACAGGCAGCCACAGATCGACTGCTGGACCAGCGCTGACCTGGCTGCCCCTCAACGCCCCGCATCCCGCCACTTCCAGCAACCACCTCGGACTGCAGCATGATCCCCCGGATACAAAAGCGCGGGCAGCGCACCATCGGTCTCCTCTCCTACCTCTACGGGCCCGGGAAGCACGAGGAGCACATCGACCCGCATCTGGTCGCCTCGTGGGACCACAACGCTCCCGACCCCGGCCGCGACCCGTCTGCCACCCTCAAGCAGCTCCAGCAGCTCCTGGACCAGCCCGTCGAGAACATCGACCAGGCCAAGCGGCCGAAGAAGCACGTATGGCACCTGTCCGTCCGCAACAGCGCCGAGGACCGGATCCTGACCGACGAGGAGTGGGGCGAGGTGGCGCGCCGGATGGTCGCCGCAGCCGGTATCGACGATCCCGAACAGGGAGCGGGCTGCCGGTGGGTGGCCGTCCGGCACGCGGATGACCACATCCACATCGTCGCCACGCTTGTCCGTGAGGACGGCTACAAGCCTGACCTCCACCACGACGCCGCCCGGGTCCAGGCCCAGGCCCGTGTCCTGGAAGTGGAGTTGGGCTTGCGCCGTCTTCACAAGGGCGATGGCACCGCAGCCCAGCGGCCCACCAGCGCCGAGCGGCACAAGGCCGAGCGCCAGGGCCGGGAGCGCACCGCGCGGGAGGAGCTGCGTGAGACGGTGCGGCGCGCGGTGGCCGGTGTGACCAGCGAGAGCGAGTTCTTCGAGCGGTTGGCCGCCGCCGGCCTGCTGATCCGCAAGCGGGTCGCCCCCTCCGGTGACCTGCTCGGGTACAAGGTCGCTCTCCCCGATGACCGCAACAAGGACGGCGAACCGGTCTTCTACCCCGGCGCCCGCCTGGCCCCTGATCTGTCCCTGCCGCGCATCCGGGAGCGTTGGTCCGCCGACGCTCGCGACCAGGACGTCGCGCCCCCGCAGGCGCCCGCCCCTGCGGGGCCGAGCGGCCCGGCCGGCGCCCGCAGGCGGGCGGCCTCGGCCGCGTGGGCGGCGGTGCTGGTCATCGAGCACGGCGACGACGCGGTCGCCGCCGCGTACATCGCCGCCGCCGGGGAGGTTCTGGACGCGCTTGCGAAGACCTCCGCCGCTCACACCCGGCGCGAATTGCGCGAGGCTGCCTGGGCGTTCGAGCGTGCCTCCCGCTCCCATGTCCGTGCCGAGCGCGGTCACGACCGGGCGCTGCGGCAGGCCGCGCGTGACCTCGTCCGCGGCGGGCCGGCGCTGGGCCGGGGCGAGGATGGCGCGACCACCGCGATGGCGATCGACATGCTGTTCTTTCTCATCACCGCCGCCGCCCACTGGCATGCGAAGAAGAACCATGCCCAGCAGGCTGCCGCCGCCCGCCAGGCCGCCGAGCACCTGCGCGCCGCTTACCAGGCCGCAGCCGCCCAGCCGCTGGGGGCCCTGTACCAGCGCGGTCGGCGCCTGGGCCGGGCGTTGCGGCAGCGGCAGACGGCGGTGCTGCGCGAGGCGCTGCCGGAGCTGGCCGAGCGGATCCTCGCCGAGCCCGGCTGGTACGCGCTCGCCGCCACCCTCGCCGACGCCGAGGCCGCTGGCCATGACCCGGCCGCCCTGCTCGCCGACGCCGCCGGGCGGCGGGAACTGGACACGGCGGCCTCCGTCAGCGACGTCCTGGTGTGGCGGCTGCGCCGGGCAGCCGATCTGCCTGCGGATACCACCGGCATGGCGGCCGAGGGGCAGCCCCTGCAGGGCTCGCCGAACCGTACGGGCCGGGCGGCCGGAGTCGGCCACAGCGCCCCGGCGCGGCAGGACCGTCACGGCCCGCGTCATTGACCCGGCATGCCTTGACGGGCCAGTCGGCTTCGACCGGTAAACCGGTCACGAGTCCCCGCCGCACGGGCTCAGGGCAGCCGGGCGGTTGGCGCTGGTGCGGGATGGTTCACAGCCAGGGAACCTCTATCCGGAGCCATCTGAGGATCTGCTCGGACAGGTCGTGTGCAGTCCAAAGGAGTACCGGGTAGCCGTCGGAGCTGTATCCGCTGGGCGCCCTGCCGGTGAGGCTTGGCCCGGGGCTGCGGTGCACACGAACGGGTATCGGCTGGCCCGAGCCCTGGGGCCGGCTCGGCGTGCCGCGGCGGGCGCGGTCGGCGTCGTAGGCGGCACGCTGCCGCGGATCGTGGAGAACGTTGTAGGCGGTTACGACGGCGGCGAAGGCGTCGTGCGTCGCCGCTGCGGCGTCTGCGGTATCGGGGTGCAGGCTGCGTACCAGGCGCCGGTATGCGGTGGTGATCTGCTGGCCGGAGGCAGACGGCGATACGCCGAGCACCGCGTAGTGGTCCGTGAGCGGGCGCTGGCCGGGCATGACCCTCACCTCCCTTGCTGCCAGTGTGCCCCCGCCAGCGCCGGGGGGTGCTTAATGGTGTCCGGGATGCCTGTTCGGCACTGGTGGGAGCCGCCGGGAGACTCAGCTCTGTTCGCCTACGATGCGGCTGAGCGCCGTCCGGCTGTGGTGGTAGCGCCGCAGGTCGGCCCATCCATGTCCTCGGCGGCCTCGCTCGGCGGCCAGGGGTATCAGCAGCCAGGCGATCGCGTCCACACATACCTCCTTCTTCGACTCGCGTCGCTGAGGGCCGAAGGTCGGCTCGCCGCCCGTGACCGGGCCTGGCCACGGGCGGCGAGCCGCCTTGATCGGGGTCAGGCGTGCAGTTCCTTGGCGCGCTCCCCGCCGCTGATGGCGATCTTGCGCGGCTTGGCCTGCTCGACGACCGGGATGCGCAGGGTCAGAACACCGGCGTCGTACGAGGCGTCGATGTGCTCGGTGTCCAGGGAGTCACCCAGGAACAGCTGCCGGGTGAAGGTACCCGAGGGCCGCTCGGCGGCCAGGACGTCCCCGTCCTGCGGCACCGTCGGCTTGCGCTCCGCGCGCACGGTCAGCACGTTGCGCTCGACATTCAGGTCGATGGAGTCCACTGCGACGCCGGGCAGGTCGAAGCGGACGAGGAACGAGTCGTTCTCGCGCCAGGCGTCCATCGGCATCACCGAGGGACGGGCCGCGGTCCTCAGCAGCTGCTGGGTCAGACGGTCGAGGTCACGGAAGGGATCGGTACGCATCAGCATCGTCGTCATCGCCTCCTTGTCACCGTTGGGATCCGGGCCGATGCTCAGTTCCGACACCACCCTTATATAGCCCACCTCTATGAAGTTGACAACTTCCGACTCAACTTTGGGAAATCCTCGCCGGAAGGACGGCGGGGCGCCGACTCTCGTGAGTGGCAGGGACCTGCTACTGAAGGACGGACAGCGCACCGCCAAGCACGCGCAGCGCACGCGACCGGGCAGTGGTTGCCAAAGCGCCGGACAGGGTCGTATATGGATTGGTGGGTGCGCTCCGCGGAAGCCGCCCCGCAGCAGAGTCGCAGTCACTGTCCGGAAGGAGTGACCCGAGATGCTGATGCGTACCGATCCCTTCCGTGACCTGGACCGACTTGCCCAGCAAGTGTTCGGCACCGCGGCCCGGCCGGCCATGCCGATCGACGCCTACGAGGCCGACGGCGCCTTTCTGATCCACTTCGACCTGCCCGGGGTCGATCCTGGCAGCATCGACCTTGGCGTCGAGCAGAACGTGCTGACGGTGCGGGCCGAGCGCCCGTCCCCGCAGCCGGACGACCGCGAGATGGTGGTGGCCGAGCGTCCGTATGGCACCTTCAGCCGACAGCTGTTCCTCGGCGAGACTCTGGAGACGGACAAGATCGAGGCCAGTTACGACGCCGGGGTGCTCACCGTGCGGATCCCGGTCGCCCAGGCGGCCAAGCCCCGCAAGATCGAAATCAGCAGGGGCGACAGCGGGGCCCAGCAGATCACCAGCTGACCGCAGCCGCGCCGGACCGGGCCCGGCGCTTGTTCAACCAGGCCACGGTCCGGGCCGTCGCACGCGGCCTCTAGGGCCATGGCAGCCGCCCACGTCCGTCGCGCTACCTGCGGAGGAGGTGGACACAGTGATCACCGAACTGGCAGTGGAACGCGTCAAGTTCACCTGCGGCCAGTGCTGGCACGAGTGGAGCACCGACTACGACGTCCAGCACTACCGCGACGACACCGGCCACGAGTGGGAGTACTTCTCCAAAGACGGCATCGCTGTGGCCTCCCCCTACACTCCGGCCGGAGCCCCACCGTGCCCGCGGTGCGGCCGTCACTGGGTGGGCAGGCTCCTGGCCCGCCGGCCGATCCCCACACCGCCCGGACCTGCCCGGACACCGCGGGAGAAGATCGAGGCCGGGCACCGCCCCGAGCGCCAGACGGCACCACTGCTCGGCGCCTCCGCCCACACCCAGCCCACCCCTTCCATGCCCTCGGAGCATCAGCCGGGCCCGGAGGCGTCCACGCAGGGGCCACGGTGACCGGCGGGAGGTGACGCACCGCGCAGAAAGGGAGGTGTGCGGTCATGGCCGAACTCTCAGTCCGTGCGGACGAATTGGTCGTCCGGCTGGCCTGGTGGGAGAAGGCCGCCGCCAGGCGCGGGAACGTGCGCGTGCCGCTGGCGGCCGTGGAGAAGGTGTCGGTCCAGCCCTGGTGGCGCGCCCTGCGCGGCATGCCGGGCCGCGGCCTGTGGATGCCGGGCACCCTGTCCGTAGGCGTGCGCGAGCTTGGCGGGGCGCAGGACTTCGTCGTCCTGCGGCCCCGGCAGGGGGCGGCGGCCTGCATTGACCTGCGCCCGGGTTCCGCGCCGTTCGCCCGCATCGCCGTCTCCGGTCCTTGTCCCCAGGCCACTGTCGCCACCGTGCGCACGGCCAGAAGCCGTCAGGAGTGCTCGCGCCCGGCCGCCGCCGCAGACCCTGAACCGGATGACGCACCGAAGAACGCGACGGGGCAACCGGTGTTCACGCCACGGCCCGCCACCGTCATCGCCACCACTGGCTGGCCCGTTTTCGTCCGGCTGGCCTCTGCGGCGACCTCGCGATGCTGGTAGCCGCGTGCCACGGCCTGTGCGTGGCCCGACGGGCAACAGCCAGGTGGACGGGGCTCGCGCGCTCTCCTCGACTGTGGACTTTGTGAATTGAACGAGCGAGCGAGCCTCGGGCACGATCATGACGCGTGCAGGACGGGACGAGGGAGGACGCGAGGGTGTTTGGCCGGATACGACGCCGCCGGGAGCAGGAGTTCAGCGAGATGCAGCGCCAGCACTACGAGGCGTGGCTGCGGATGGATGGCCAGGTACCGCCGGTCGTCCAGACGCAGACGGCCGAGCAGCCCGTCGAACCGGAGCCGGTGCCGATGGTGGACGACTTCCTTCCGCCGGAACTGCGTGTCCCCAGCCACGACCAGCTTGAAGGCCGGATGATGCCCTGGCCATGGCCCATCGTCCTGGACGGCGAGGTCGTCGCCTGCGCCGAATGCGGCGCGTACCGGGACTGGCTCATCCTCTCCACCCGCGACCAGGTCTGGCTGCGCTGCCGGGACGGCCACCAGCAGCACGAGATGCGGCTCGACACCGCCTGGTACAACCGGCACGCCGGCCCCGGGGACGCGATCCACGCGACGTTCGAGGACGGCCTGCGCCACCTCGGCCACCGCTGACCCCCCACCCCCCTTCGACCCCCTTCCCGGGCCCCACGGGCCCACACTGCCCAACCGTCACCGAGCACCAAGGGGTCAAAACGCCTATGCGCGTTCGCGTCGCCACCACCGCCCTCGGCCTCACCGCCGTCGCCCTCCTCGCCCTGCCCGCCTGCTCCACCCACCCCAGCGAGGCGAAGCCCGCCTCCCCCTCCTCCGCCCACACCGGCACCCCGGCCGCCGCCCAGCCCAGCAAGGCTCCGCTGTCATCGGCCGCGCTGGAGACCCGCCTGCTCGACGAGAGCGACCTCGGCACCGGATACACCCGCAAGCCCGAGACCCCCGCTCAGCATGATGACGTCACCGTCCTGGGCTGCCCCGCCCTGAGCAAGCTGGGCGCGGACGCGGCAACCGGCGGCTCGCTCGACTTCCCCCGCCAGGCGAAGGCGGCCTTCACCTACAGCGGCGGCAGCGACTCGGAGATCTCCGAGGAGCTGTACAGCGACACCCCCGCCAAGCTGTCCGACGGCACCGGCCGGATCTTCGACGCCATGACCGGCTGCCCGGCGTACCAGGTCCTCTCCGGCAGCAGCGCGATCGACGTCACGGCGCAGAAGACGGCCTCGCCCCGGCTCGGCGACGAGCAGTGGAGCCAGCTGCTGACCTTCTCCGCCGGCGGCCAGGACAGCGTCGTCAAGCAGACCGCGATCCGCGACGGCAGCCTGCTCCTCGTCGTCTCCGGCGCGCCGGCCCTGGTCGACCAGCACCTCGGCAAGGCCCTCGCCAAGGCGTCAGCAGCCCGCTGACGCGCTGTCCTCCGACCCCGAGTTGGACTCTTTGCCGCGGCAGAGCCGGAACACTGCACTATTCACCCGGGCCTCGCAGATCCCGGCCGTGCCGTGGCCGTCCGGTGGCAGCAGGGAGGCGACTGGATGACGTTTGCCCGCTGACGTTGCGGGCCGGTCTTCGACAACCTGAACAGCGGCGGTTGTCTCCGTGCGAGTGAACGCCGGTTGTGTGCGCGTGGCCAGAGGCCGGGATTCGCAAGCATTCCTGATGTGGATGACGCATTGGCCTCGCCCGCCGCACGAGTAAGGACGGCCCGATCCGCGGGCGGCACCGTGGCGTTCCTGGGCATCACGGCGCTCGCCTTGGTGGCCGTCGGGACTTCCGTGACGGGCGTCGCGTTGACGGTGATGTACCACGTCGAAAGGCACCTGTCGTTCGTGAGGGCCTTCCCGCACAACCTGCTGCTCGCGGTATGCCTAGCGGCGGCGGGAGCGCTGGTCCTGCGACGGGACCGGCGGCATGGTGCCGGCTGGGTGCTGCTGCTGGTAGGTGCTGCGTTCGGGATCATCGGCCTGGCGAACGTGCTCGGGAATCTACGTGACTTGCATGTGCCCGCCGGCGACGCCGTGTCCTTCCGCCTGCGCAAGATTCTGTACGCCGTGGCAGCCTTTACCAAGGATGGGGGCTTGGCCCTCCTGCCGCTGTGGTTCCCGGCCCGGCTGCTGCCAGGCCGCCTCCGGCAGATCACTGTGGCTGCCGTCTGCACCGCCTACCTCGCCTACCTCACGCCGTTTGTCTGGTACTGCTTGCACGCCCCGGACGAACACTGGCAGGCCGCCGAACATCACCCGCTGTGGGGCCAGTTGGGCGCCTTGATCGTCTGGATGTCGCGGACCATGGCCGCAGCCTTCACTGTCGGGCTGGCGCTGCGGATCCGACACTGCCAGGGGCTGGCGCGGCGTCAGCTGGGTGTGCTGCTGATCTGCTTCGGTGTGTACTGGGCCGTATCGATCACGGACATGCTCGGCCAGCAGTTCTTCCACGTCCGTAACCCTGCCTGGCTGGACTTCGCCACAAGCGGCCCGACCGTTCTCGGGCTGGCATTGATGTCGGCCTCGGCCCTGGCCCGCGATGACCTCACCAAGCACGATCGGATGCTGCGTCGCCTCCTGGTCATCGTGGGCCTGGGAATTGGGCTCTTCGCCAGCTACCGGGCCCTGTTCGCCGTGGGGCAAGCGCTGTACCACGGGGAACCAGCGACCAGCGCAGCCTTCGCTGCCGCTCTGTCGGTGCTGGCGTTGCGCCCGCTGGCCGCGTTGCTGTGGCGGGCTGTCGACTGGCTGTTCTACGGCCGCCGTGCCGGCCCGTACCAAGCGGTGCGGACCCTGGCCGGGCAGCTGCGCGAGCGATCCAATGCCGACGAGGTCGCGGAATCGGTATGCCGTACCGTGGTCGAGCGGCTGGGCCTGCCGATGGCCCTGCTCAAGGCATACACCCGCAATGGACAGCACCTGCTGGCCCATGTGGGCCACGGGTCCCCGGACATGGTGCTGTGCGAGCTGCCGCTGTGGCACCACGGTGAATTGGTCGGCGAGCTCGCAGTCGCCTGCCGGCCTGGGTACACCGGGCTCGATGGCACAGACCGGTCCGTACTCGAGGCACTGTCCGATCAGGTCGCGCCGGTTGTGGCTGGACTACGGCTGCGTGAGGAACTGCGGGCCAGCCGAGAACGTGTGGTGACCGCTCGCGAGGAGGAACGCCGCCGCCTGCGCCGGGACCTGCACGACGGCATGGGACCGGCGCTCGCCGGCATCCGCCTCCGCCTGGAGACGGCCGCACTGCACCTCGGCGCCGACTCCGCCGCCACAGAGCTGATCGGCCAGGCTGTTGAACAAACCGCCGCGACGTTGCGCGACGTGCGGCGGATCACCGACGATCTGCGGCCCACCGAGGTCGACGACCTGGGCTTGAGCGCAGCCCTGGAGCAGCTCGCCAGCAGGCTTTCAGGGCCACAGACCCGCATCACCGTCGCCGTTCCCGCGCAGTTGCCGGCGCTTCCCGCCGCGACAGAAGTGGCTGCCTACCGGATCGTCGCCGAGGCCCTGACCAACGTTGTCAAGCACGCCAACGCCGACCGTGCCGAACTGCGCGTGCGAACGGAGGGTTCCTGGCTGGAGTTGGACGTGGTGGACAACGGGGCGGGCATTGCCGTGTCGGCGAGTACCACCGGGATCGGCTGCCGGTCGATGACCGAACGCGCGGAGGAGATCGGCGGCCAATGCACCATCGCTCCGGCCTCCTCTGGCGGTACTGCCGTGCGCGTACGACTTCCCTCGCAACTGCCCTAGCACCGCCGGGCACGCCAGTCATCGCTGCCACTGCGGACACCTCCTCTCGATCACCAGGTGCGCGACCTTGGAGAACCCTGTGACGGACACACAGATCACCGTGCTCGTGGTCGATGACCACCCGATGTTCCGTGCCGGCCTGCGCATGGCCCTGGAGACGGCACCCGACATCCGCGTCGTCGGGGAAGCCGGCACGAGCGCGGAGGCGCTCACTGCTGCCGGACAGCTGCGTCCGCGGGTCATCGTGATGGACCTGCACCTGCCGGACGGCTCCGGTATCGACGCCACCCGCGCCCTCACGGCCCAAATCCGCCCGCCCGGCAGGCCGACGGGCCCGCTTGCGGAGGAACCCGACGCCCCACGCCCAGACGCCGCCTGCCCAGCAGTGCTGGTCATGACGATGTCCGAGGAGAGCGACACCGCGCTGGCCGCACTGCGGGCCGGTGCACGCGGCTACCTGCTGAAAGAAGCCGGCATGGCCGAGACCATCAACGCAGTGCGCGTCGTGGCAGACGGTGGCGCCTTCGTGGGGGCACGGATGGCCGAGCTCCTCATCACCTGCCTCACCACTAGCCCCCAGCCGGCGCGCGAATCCTTCCCAGGACTCACCGAACGCGAACGCGACGTCCTCGCCTTGCTGGGCCGCGGCCACACCAACGGCCGCATCGCCCACGACCTGGGCCTGAAGGAGAAGACCGTCCGCAACCACGTCTCCAATATCTTCGCCAAACTCCAGGTCAGCGACCGCACCACAGCCGCGATCCGTGCCCGGGACGCCGGCCTGGCCGACTGACGAAACAGCCCGCCCGGCCCGGGACACGACCGGGACATCGCCGGGACAACCGGCTCAGGTGGCCGGGACGCCGGGACGCCGATTCTCTCTACAACCCCGTCAGCGGCCGGAGTTCACAACCAGCCGGTCCCGCCCCGGCGGATCAAAGACCACGAGATCGCGAGAATCCATGACCCCGCCTGCCCGCATGACTTGGCCGCGCCTGGCCATCACCGCCGCCACCGCCCTGCTCAGCCTCACCTCCCTCGCCCTCCCCACCCATGCCACCACCGCCCGGCACGCGGCCATGGCGCCGGACAACGGGGTCCCCTCCGCCGCCGACCTGCTGGCCGCGACCGCCACCTGCCGCCAGGTCTCCCACGGCGCCTACCACAACGCCATGACCAAGGCCCCGGTCCCGGTTTGCGGCGGCGCGAACGGCGCCTACTTCTGGACCTCCTCCATGACCATCGACTGCGACGGCCAGCGCACCGCCCAGTGCAGCGAGGCGACCGACAAGCACTTCAGGAACGACACTGCCGTTCACCGATCCGACCACCAGCCCTTCGACGCCGCCGTCACCCCGTATGTCGTGCTCCCCTGGCACAGCGCCATCTGGAACTACACCACCGCCGGCATCCGCCCCGGGGACGTCGTCGCCGTCATCTACCAGGGCCAGGTCGAATACGCGGTCTTCGGCGACACCGGCAAGGAAGAAAAGATCGGCGAAGCCTCCTACGCCACCGCCACCGCGCTGGGCATCAACAACAACCCCAACACCGGCGGCGCCCGCGAAGGTGTGACCTACATCGTCTTCCCCCACACCCGGCCCGCGGTCATTGAGGACCACGACCAGGCCGTGGTCAACGGCCGTGCCGCAGCAGCCGACTTCGCCCACCACGGCTGATCCGCCTCAAGCCGACGTCGCGCCAGGACACCGGGACCCGAACCCGGACATCGGGGGGCCTGGCGCGGCGTCACCCAACAGCCATCCCGGTTCCGCTCCCGACACTGCCCCCAACGCTCTCGGAGAACATCTATGCCGCCACTTCGCACCCGGCTCGCACACCTAGTCGGCCGCGCGGTTCTCGCCACGCTCCTTACCGCGCTGGCCGCCCCGCTCGCCGCCCCACTGGCCTCGGCAGCACCTGCCGTCTCCTCCCAGACGGGTGGGCCGATCAGCCGCTGGGAGGTCATCCAGCGGGCCAAGACCTGGACCGACGCCCACGTGCCGTACCTCTCGGATGACAGCCCGCGCCACAGGAAGGACGGCTACCGTACCGACTGCTCGGGATTCGTCTCCATGGCCTGGCACCTGAGCACCGATGACGGCGGTCCGGCCACCTGGCAGCTTCCCAAAGTCGCCGACCCCATCTCCAAGGACCAGCTCGCCACCGGCGACATCCTGCTCATGCTCCCTCCCGCGCCCGGTGAACCAGGCCACGTCGTCATCTTCATCGCCTGGACCAACGCTGAACACACCCGTTACGAAGGCATGGAAGAAGCAGGCGGAAACATCAAGGCCGCCGTCCAGCGCGAGCTGTCCTACCCCTACTCCGGTGACGGCGACTACCGTCCGTACCACTACCGGAAGATCACGGACAACGCCCCGTCGCAGAACCTGCTGAACAACGCCGACTTCGAGGATGGCGGTGGATGGTCCATGACGCCGGGGTCCAACCTCACCACCTACTGCGACAGCAAGGCGCACAGCGGCCGGTGTCACGGCGCTGTCAACACCGGCTCGCTCAACCCCGCCCAAGGCCCCTCGTTCTTCCAGGACATCTGGGGCGGCCGCATGGAACCCGGCACCACCTACACCTTCACCCTGTGGGTCCGTCCCGAGAACAACAAGCCCTACCAAGGGCACCTGGCCCTGTGGGCCCTCGGCGACGGCACCGCAGACCACACGGAAAACGCCTTCACCGCCCAGCCCGGCACATGGCAGAAGGTCACCGTCACCGAACGCATCCCTGCCGACGGCTTCCACCACCTACGGGCCGAGATGTACGAGAACACCCCGCACGACACCCTCGATGTGGACGACGCCACCGCGACCGTCCACTCCTGACGGGCGAACGCTCAAACCGGACCCGTCCTCAACCATCACAGGCCAATATGGCCACACCAAAGGAGAAAAAGGCATGTCCATGCTCAAGCGCACCGGCACCTTCCTCGCCACCGCCCTCGCCGCCGCCACCGTCTGCACCGCCCCCACACTCGCGAGCGCCCACGCCGCAACACCTGCCGTCACATCTCGCGTTCTCGCCGGCTCACCGAGCCGAGGCGCTGAGGCTCGGCTGGCAGCAGTGACGGAAACCTGTAACAGCCTGAACAACGGCAAGCTGTGCCTGAAGGTCAACGGATCGACCGTCGGCGTGAGCTACCACAAGACCTCAGGCGGACACATCACGGCCCGCTTCAAGTACACGTTCCGTGGTGAGGACCACTGGGACAACGGCTGGTTCACCCAGTATCCGAACGAGACGAAATCCTTCGCGTGGGACAACCAGAGCCTGGGCTGTGGGGACATCATCGGTCAGCTCGTCGTGGATGGAGAGCGAACCTACTCGACACCGCCGATCAATCCCTGCGGCTGAGTGCCGGATCGGCTCTCCTTAAGCCCGGCCTCCCCACAATCGGGGGAGGCCGGGCTTCGTTCATCGGGTCCAGGGCGATCGCCGGCGCTCAGCAGGCCGGGGCGCGCAGGAGCCGGTCCCTGGTGCTCTCCGGCAGCACCCGGCGCAGGACCGGTGCGGTCGAGCTGAGCGAGGCGGCGAACGCGGCGACAAGATCGTGCGGCACGCTGGCCGCGAACGACGCCGCCCACAGGCACGGTGCGCCCAGCACGGGCTCGGCCCATGCCTGCCATCCGGCCGGCCCCTCCGCGTCGGCCTCGGCCACCAGGGTGCGCGGGTCGGCGTCCTGGATGAGGGGCGGTACCTCGCCGAGGCTGAGGTGGGAGGTGAAGGTCGCATCCGTCGCTGCCGCGTTCGGCTGGTCGATGTCGCGCAGCCAGCCGTGGGCGGTGACGGCGTCGAGGACCAGCTCGGGCCCGCCGAGCGGCTCGGCGGGCCCATCGCGGGCGTCGAGTGCGAGGAGGAAGTCGGCCAGGACCTCGCCGGGGACGTCGGGGGTGAAGTAGGCCGACCACTGCGCGAGCGGACTGCTGGTGTCGGCGCGGGCGCACACCTGCCAGGCGATCGGCAGCTCGCCGAGGTGGAACGGCTCGTCGGCAAGCGTCCACTGGGCCCACCGCAGGGTGTCGGGGCTGATGTGCAGGACGGTGCTGCGCAGGACCTGACGGTCCTCCGGAGCCTCGTCCGGCTCCTGGCGTCCACGGACGATCGCAAGGCTCGTCCAGCCCAGGCCGGCGAGCGTGTCGGCGACCGTGTCGTAGAGGCGCTGGTCGTCACCGGCCAGGTGCCGGGGACCGACCCAGTACGCGCGCTGGGAGCTTTTCCCGGCCGGCGGATCGAGGGGAAGGTCGGGGTTCAGGGGCGCCTCCAAAGGCTTCGGTGCGGCTCTACTTGCCGCGTGCGGTGCGGCGTTGACGGCGCGGGGGCGCCTGGACGGGAGAGTGCCAGGTCAGGGCGACGGCGACCTCGGGGGGCAGATGCCCGAGCTGGGATTGCGGATCCCGCACCTCGGCCAGGTAGACCACGGGCTGTCCTGCCTCGTCCGTGGCCTGGACGACCTGTTCGAGGCGGTGCGCCATCGGGAAGAACGGGTTCATCGCCAGCCGCAGCGCAATACCGCGGTCGAAGGCGGACAGGTGGTCGATGAGATCGCCGACGGTCATCTCCGGGTGCTCCACGGAAAGCCTCCTTGGCTTCGGGTACGGGGTTGCTGGGGGCGGCAAAGTGTCGCGCGACGGGGCGCGGGACGGGTGCGCGTACCGGTCGGGGGGCAGCCGGGGCCGGTTGCGCCCTCACAGGGGCCGGGAGGTATCCAGCACCCTGGCCACGGCGGCGGCGACTATCTCGGCCGGTGTCTCGGTGTCGAAGGAGATGCTGTATCCGGGGACCTTGGCCGTGCCGGTGACGGCGATCTTCCAGCCCTCCCCGTCCGTGCCCGGGCGGCCCTGCGGGAACCAGCCGCAGTAGAAGCGGCCGTCCTTCGAGCTGACGTGGACGTCGGCTCGGTCGTCGACGACCAGGTTGAAGTCGGCGGCGGAGAACTGGTCGATGACGAGTGTGGGCTGGCCCGGTCCGAGCCGCCACTCACGCAGCCGCAGGGCCTCGACGGTGGTGGAGAATCCAGGGCTGACGGGAGCTACGGTCACGGCGATCACCTCTCTGACCTGCGATCTTCTGCGAAGAGGTCGTCTACGTTGACATGCCCCTGCCCGCGTTGGCCAGTCTTTCGTGGATCTTTGCTGTCTGCCCCAGGCGAACTGCGACGGCCCCCTCCCGCTCGCCACCGGGAACCAACAGATCGCGGTAATCACCCTCAAGGCGTGTTCCCTGAAGGAACAAGACGGCCGTTCCCCGAGGGAACAGACCGCGCGTTCCCTGAAGGAACAACTCCGAGGTGCCTTGGCCGTCGCGGGACGGGCGAGCTCCGTCGTGCAGCAGGCACCCGACCTCGTGGTTCCGGTGATCAACGTTGCCATGAGCCTGGACAAGGCATACATCGTCGCCCAGGAAGACATGGCACGGGGCACCTCCGCCGCGTGCTGCTGGGCGGCCGGTGTTCCTGCCTCGTCCTGGCGCCGGCGGTGAGTCGGGGTGTCTGACCGGTCTGGAGCCGGGTGGGCGCGGTGGCTGGCCGGCACCGAAGGGGGCAGGGTGGAGGGCATGGGCTCCCGGGAGCGCTGGCTTGTCTGGTGGCAGGCGCGGCAGGCCAGCCGTGTGATGCTGGTGGTCCCGGTCGTGCTCGTCGTGGTGATCACGGTGGTGGACGTCAGCGCTCCCGCGGATGTCCACCTGGGTCCGGCGCTGGTGATCGCGCCCGCGCTGATGGCTTCGTTCGCCGGGCCCCGGATGACCGGGCTCATCGCGGCCCTGGCCCTGGCGGCCCAGCTGGTGATCGCCGTGTTCCACGGCGGCCTGTCCACGGCCAACCACATCGTGCAGCTCGTCACCCTGGTGGTGCTCTCGGTCCTGGCGGTGTCGTTCTGCCTGGCGCGCGAGCGGCGCGGTGCGCAGCTGGCCCAGGTGCGGTCGGTGGCCGAGGCGGCGCAGCACGTCTTGTTGTGGCCGCTGCCGCAGCAACTCGGGCCACTGAAGGTGGCGTGCCTGTATCTGGCTGCCGAAGATGAGGCGCAGATCGGCGGTGATCTGTATGCCGCCACGCGCACCGAGGGCGGTGTGCGGGTGCTGATGGGCGATGTGCGGGGCAAGGGCCTGTCCGCCATCGGCGAGGCAGCCGTCCTGGTAGGGGCCTTCCGCGAGAGCGCGCATCAGCGCGCCACCCTGCCGGAGCTCGCTGCGGCCCTGGAGGAGAGCGTGACGCGCTACCTGGCCGACTTCGAGCCGGCCGAGGAGGCCGGGGAGCGCTTCGCCACTGCCTTGCTGCTGGAGGTTCCCGACCACGACCACGTCGCCCGGATGACCAGCTGCGGCCACCCCCCGCCCCTGCTGATCAGCCGAGGTCGTGCCGTCACCGTCCCCAGCCTGCACCCCGCGATCCCGCTGGGGATCAGCGGGAGCGGCCCGGCGGACTACACCGTGGAAGCGTTCTCCTTCGAGCCCGGCGACACGCTCCTGGTCTACACCGACGGATTCATCGAGGCCCGTGACACCGACGGCCGGTTCTTCCCGCTGGTGGAGCGGGCGGCCTGCTGGGCCGACTGCGCCCCGGAGGTGCTTGTCCACGACCTGCGGCGCGACCTGCTCGCCCACGTGGGCGGACGCCTCACCGATGACGCCGCCCTCATCGCACTCCACCGCGAACCCGCTCCTCGCCCGCGCCGCCGCACACGGCTCCTGCATGCTTCTGGGCTGCCACATCGACCGGATGGCCCGTAGAGGTTGGTCGGCGAGGGCAACGACCTGGCCCCATCCGATCGGGGCTGCGCCTTGCATCGGTTGCCAGGTACGCGGCAGGCCCCCGGGAAGATTTCCCGGGGGCCTGCTGGGCGAAGTGGTCGTGGGGGTTAGCGCGTCTGGTCGCCCGTGTCCTGCTCGGGCTCCGTCTCGGGCGCAGCTCGGCGGCGGGCGGCGACGACGCCGATGCCTCCGGCGAGCAGGAGTGCGGCGCCGCCCAGCAGCCACAGGGAGGCGTCGGCGCCGGTGTGGGCGAGGGAGCCGGCCGGGGCGTTCGGCGTCGCGTCGTCCGCCGTGCTGGCCGCCGGGGCGGGCGAGGAGTCGGCCTCGGGCGTGGCGGAGGCGGTCGGGGTGGGCGTGGGCCCGCCAGGGGTTGCGTGGTGGCCGTGCTTGTCTGCGGGCGTGGACGGGGTGTCGGTGGGCTTGTCCGTCGCCTTGCCGGTCGGGTCGGGTGTCGGGGTGGCCGGGGTCTTGGTGTTGGTGATGGTCACGGTGACCGGAGCTGCGGGAGCGGCGGTGAAGGTCTTCACCGGCTTGTAAAGGTCGTAGTCGGCGGGGGCCTTGATCTCCTTGACCCAGAACTCCTGCTTGCCCCTGGAGATAGGTAGTTCGCCGGAGGCCGTGCCGCCCGGCCCGGTGGTGAGAGTGAGCACGGTCGCATCCCCCGTGCCGATGGTCACGGTGGCGCCGGGCAGCAGCGTGCCCGTCTTGTCGTCCTTGGCCGTGACCTGGACCTGGGCAGCCTTGAACGAGTCGTTGATCGTCACCGGGGCGGTGGCGCCGGGGGTGACGATGACGTCCTGGTCGGCGACGATGTCGAGCAGCGGGCTGCCGGAGGCGGTCTCCTTCAGCCGGTACACGCCAGGAGCGAGGCCAGTGAAGGCCAACGCCCCGTGGGCGTCGGTCTTCCCGCGTCCGGCCTCCTGGCCGGTGGCATCGAGCAGGAGGAACGAGGCGCCCTGAAGGACGTTCCCGGCCGGGTCCTTCGCGGTGATCGCGACACTGCCCGCATCGGGTGCGGGAGTCGCGGCGGAGGCGGCGGACGCGGTGGAGGTGGGTGCCGGTGCGGTCGGCTGGGCGGTGGCGGCCGGCGCCCAGGTGAGCGTGCCGGTCACCGCGGCGGCGATGGCGGCGGAGCGGACGGCGCGGCGGACGATGCGGGCGTGCACGAGGAAGGGGGCTCCTTGATCGGTGTGAGGGCGGGGGTCAGCCGGTTCGGCCCGGGGCCGGGCCCGCAGGGGGCGCGGCGGCCGGCGAGGAGGCCGACGTCCGGTGGGCCGCCGTGGCCGTGGCGAGGTAGAGATGGCGGCGGGTGTGGAAGGGGACGTCGGCCACGGTGCGGCGGACCGGCTCAGTGGAGATCAGCGAGGCGGTGAAGGCCGCCACCAGCGTGGCGGGCGCGCCGAAGGAGAAGTGGGCGCGCCAGTGGGGTTCGCTGGGATATCCGGCCCAGGCCGTCCAGGTAGGGGTGTCGGTGCCGGTGGTGGCGTAGCGGTGCCGCACGCCGGCGAGAGCGTCCGGGGCGTGGAAGAGCTGGGTGCCGTCGGTCTTGACCTGGTGGCTCCAGCCGTGGGTGAGCAGCGGCGTGTATGCCTCCTGCGGCGCGGTGTCGTCCTCGAACAGCCGGTCTGGTCGCTGTGGCGGTCTTCGAGGTAGAGGTCGAGCAGTTCGGTGTGGACGTCGTGCAGCAGCTCGATCGGGGTGGTGGCCTCGAAGGTGATCTGCCAGGTCGGCGCAGCGAACGGGACGCGGTTGGCGGCGATGGTCCACTTGCCCTTGCCGGGACTGTCGGGTTCGGGGACGAATCCGGTCCATAGCCGCAGGCAGGGGCTGGTGGCCAGGGCCGGTCCCTTCTCGGGCTGGTGCAGTGACCAGTCCGTATCGAAGGGGAAGGGCCAGGCCACTTGGAGGTCGGTGGGGCCGGAGCCTGCCAGGTGGCGGGGCAGGACCTTCACTTCCCTGTCGGGCGCAAGGTGATGGAAGGGGTCGGACGACACGGGGCTCCTGTCTGTCAGGAAGGGGCGCGCGGAGCAGCGGGCAGCGGGGGCGGAGGAGTCCGCGGGGTGCTGTGGGCCTGGGTGGGTGGAGGGGCGGGGTTGTCAGCGGGCGCGGCCGGCGCGGGAGGGCGGCGGGGATGGGGCCTTGCTGGCGGTGCGGCCCGTTGCCCTGCTCGGTGCGGACTGCTTCCATGCGCCGGGGAACCAGATGGTGGTGTACTGCTCGATTGCGTGGCGCAGTCCGCTGGTGTGGGCGCCTTCCCATGGCACCCAGTCGGGCCGGTCCCGGAACTCCTTGAACGTGCCGTACCCCGCGTGCTGGGGCGTGCGGCCATGCGTCGCGTCGCGGTGGTCGAAGGTGTGGTGGTCTTCGAACCGCAAGACGGCGACGTCGAGTTCGCCTCGGTCCTGGTGGACGGTGGCGAGCCGCAGGCCGTCGTACTCGCCGGTGCGGATGGTCCGGGAGAAGTCGATGCGCAGCCGGAGCGGGCCGGGGGTGGGGGTGGCGTAGTAGGTGGCGCCGATGACGACGTGGTCGGCGAAGGGCAGGCTCAGTTCGGCGAAGAACTCGCGGGCGTACATCGGCACTTGGGTGTCCCGGGGTCAGCGGCGCGGGCCTGGCACAGTCGGGCGGCTGGTGGTGCTCCAGCGTGGGACGCTGGCGGTGGTGGTCAGGGCGGCCGGTCGGCGGGCGGTAGCGCGCTGGACATCCAGCGGTGTCGGGGTCGCCGGGCGTGGCGGGGCGATGGGGGTGAGCTGGGCCATGCCCTTGACGTAGCTGAAGGTTGCCTCTCGCCACCGCGGTAGCGGTGCGGGGTCGGATACGCATTCGGTGACGGCGGTGAGCAGCGCTATGAGGGTGTTGGTGCTGGCGGTGGCGTACCAGGCGGGACGGTCGATGCTGGTGCCGGCCCACAGCTGCCAGCGGGCGTCGCGGGTGGTCAGCTCGGCTTCCGGATCGAGGCGTCCGGTGGTGAACTCCAGCCCTGCGTGGCCGTCGGGCGCGTGGATCGCGAGGACGCCCAGCGGGGGTGGTCGATCTGCCAGCCGCGGCTGATGAGGGGGACGACGACGGCGAGGAACGGGTCGCGGTCCGCGCTGCCCGCCTCCGGCTCGGCGAGATAGGCATCTGGGCCCTGCTGGTACGCCTCGGCGAGGGCGGTGGTGAACGCGGTGACGAATTCCGTCGGACAGGAGTCGTTGAAGCACACTCCCCAACTCGGCGCGGCAAACGGGTCCTTGTAGGCGTTGATGCGCCACAGGCCGTCGTCCTCGCCTTCTGGCAGGTAGCCCAGGCGGACGGTGCCGTCGGGGGAGTTCAGGTAGGCGTTGTGGAGGTCGTCGTGGTCCAGACTCCAGCCCAGGTCCAGCAGCGGGGCGAGGGCGGGGTCGCCGATTCCGGTGGTGCCGGCGAGATAGCGCGGGGAGACGTAGACGTCCCCGTCGATGGAGGAAAGGTCATCGTGGGAGAGCACGCGGCTCCTCAAAAATGGTGTCGGGCGTGGGGTGGGTCAGCCGGTGGGCAACAGTGCTGCGTCCAGATCGGCGGGCCGGCCGGTGTAGTGGAGCGTGCGCAGGCCCAGGCGGCGGGCGGCGTGGCAGTTGTCCGCCCGGTCATCGACGAACAGCACGCGCTGCGGGTCGACGGCGCCGGTGGAGGCCAGTGCGTGCCGGTAGGTGGCCGGGTCGGGTTTGCATGCCTCAAGCCGGGCCGAGTACAGGGCCTGGGTCATCAGGCGGCGCCAGGGGTGGGTGTCGAGGACGTCGCTGAGGTGGCCGGGTGCGTTGGACAGCAACACCATTGGCAGTCCTGCCTGGTGGGCGCGGCGCAGGACAGCGACGACGTGGTCGTCGGTGGTGGTCCACATGGCGGTGTCGGCGGCGCGCAGTTCGCGCAGCATCCGCGGGCTCGGATGGTGATCGAGGACACGGGCCCAGTACGCCAGGTCGCTCAACTGGCCTGCGTCGTAGGGCTCTCGGGCACTCCAGAAGGCGGTCTGGAAGGCGGTGAGGTCCTCGGTGGGCCAGGCCGCGGTGCGGGCGAGGTGACACCACTGGCCGGTCGTGGGCTGCAGGCCGATGACGCCGTTGTAGTCGAGGATCACGGCATCGAGGCCGGGGTGCGCGGTGTTCGGGTTCAAGGGGCGGGGTGCTCCAGGGCTCGGTGGGCCAGGGCGGCGACGGCGGCTGCGAGCAGGGCGGGCAGCAGCAGCGCGGTGGGCAGGGTGGTGATGCTGGCCAGGGCGCCGATGAGGGCGGGGCCGGCGAGCAGGCCGAGGTAGCCGAGGGCGGCGACCGTGGCCACGGCCCTGGGGCCCCCGACTCCGGCGGCGGTGATCAGGCAGGGGACGGTGATGGACAGGCCAAGGCCCAGGGCCGTCCAGCCGGCCAGCGCCAGCGGCACCGTGGCGGCCAGGACACCGGTGGTGAGCCCGGCCGCCGCCAGGAGCGCGCCGGCACGGACGATGGCAGGAGCGCTGAAGGCTTGGGTGAGGCGGTCGCCGCTCAGGCGTCCGGCCGCCATGGCCGCGCTGTAGAGGGCGAACGCGGCAGCGCTCACGGCTGCAGGGGCGCCCAGGTGGTGCAGGTGGACCGCGGCCCAGTCGGCTGCCGCCCCCTCCGCCAGCAGGCTGGCGGCGGCCAGCGCGCCCAGCAGGCACAACGTCCTTGCGGAGAGCACCGGTTGCGCCACGGGCGACACCGGGACCTGATCGGTCCCGCTGAGGGAGCGGGTTACCGGAGTCGCGGCGAGGGCAAGGCCGGCGAGGAACACGCCGGTGATGAGGAACAGGGTGTGGTGCGGGGTGTGGGCGGTGGCGGCGGCCAAGGCGGCGCCGCCGAGCGCACCGAGGGAGTAGGCGGCGTGCAGGCCGGACATGATCGGCCGGCCGGCGGCGTTCTGGCAGCGCACGGCAGCCGAGTTGGCGGCCACGTCCGCCACCCCGTGGGCGATCCCGAAGGCCCATGCCGCCACCAGCAGGGCGGCCAGGGTACGGCACTGGCCCAGCAGGGCAAGGCACCCGGACAGGGCGACGGCGCCGGTGGTCAGCAGAGCAGGAAGACGGTCGGGCCGGGCCAGCCGGCCGCCGGTCTGCAGGCCGGTGACCATGCCGAGCGCGGCGGTCAGCAGTACCAGCGCCAGGTCTGCGGTGCTCAGGCGGGCGGTCTGCTGGACGGCCGGCATCCGGGCGCCCCACACCGCCATCACCACACCGAGACCGGCGAAATACCCGGTCAGCAGGCGACGGCTGGTCCGTACGGCCGCGGGTGTGCCCCTCACGCGTCCGGCCCCCTACCGGCGGCAGGGGTGAGCTGGATGGTGAGGGAACCGGCTGCCTGCTCGGCGCGGGCGCGTGCCAGATCGCCGGTGG
Source organism: Streptomyces orinoci (assembly GCF_003121295.1). Lineage (GTDB taxonomy): Bacteria > Actinomycetota > Actinomycetes > Streptomycetales > Streptomycetaceae > Streptomyces > Streptomyces orinoci. The sequence continues at coordinate 101,167 of NZ_PHNC01000011.1, read as the reverse complement.
GCCCGGTGGTGATCAGGTAGCCGATCCGGGCGGTGAACATATCCCCGCCGTCCGCCGGCAGCAGGAGCTGGTCACCGGGGTGGTGCTGGATGTGGATGCGCTCCAGCCACGGCGGGCGGGCACCATCGAAGCGCAGCTCGGTGAGGGTGCCGGAGGTCTCGGGGTAGAGCAGGTGGATCACGGCGGCCGAGGACCTGGTCGGGGTGAGGTCGGGGGCGCGGTCGCAGGCGATGTCGGCGGCGGCGCGCGGCAGGTCGATGCCGGTGGCGAGGCGGACCAGGTGGCCGATCATGTCGCCCGCGATGCGGCCGTTGACCTCCACCAGCCGGGGCCGGCCGTCCACGAGTCGCATCTCGACGTGGCTGACGCCGTCGGTGATCCCGAGCGCGCGGATTGCGGCCCGCGCAACGGGGGCGACCACATCGACGAGCGGGTCGGCGGCGTCGACCGAGTGCGCCAGCTCCTCGAAGAACGGCGGGGCACTGACCGTCTTGCGGGTGACCGCGACGACGGTGGTCTGGCCGCGGTGGGTGACGCATTCGACCGAGACTTCGGGCCCGTCGAGGTACTCCTCGACCAGCACGCTTCGGTTCTCCAGCCCCCGTCCGGCCGCCCGGTCGGCGAACTCGTACGCCGCGTCGAGCTGCTCGGGGGTGTCGACGCGGATCACGCCGATGCTGGCCGCGTGGCTTGCCGGCTTGAGCACGACCGGATACCCGATCTGTTCGGCCGCCGCCTGAGCCTCCTGGAGGGTGCGCACGCTCACCGAGGCGGCCGAGGGCACCCCGTGGCGGGCGAACAGGGACCGGGAGGTGGCCTTGTTGCGGCACGCCTGCATCACCTCCGGCGCGGTGGTGGGAAGGCCAAGCCGGCGAGCGAGGCGGGCGACGGGGACGAGGTACCACTCGGTCCAGGTGAATACCCCGGCCAGGTCGTAGCGGTCGGCCAGGGTGCGGCCTGCAGCGAACAGCGCCGCCTGGTCGGTCGGATCGGGCACGACCACGCAGTCACGGATGTACGGGACCTCCCACGACGGCTCCTCGCCGGTGATCAGGACGACGTCGTAGGCGGCAGCCACACTCTCCAGGCAGTAGCCGCGATACGCCTCGGCTTCCATGTCGGCCGCAGCAACGACCAGGACGACGGGACGGTCGGACAAAAGGGTGCTCCTCAAGGATCAGGTGAAAAATGGCAGTGGTTGATGAGGGAGGTTCACGGGCTGCGACGGCGGCGCAGTTCGATCGCTGAGGACCACTCCGGGTGCTCGGCTAGCAGCCGCCTCGCGTACAGCGCGGTGTAGTTGTTGTTCAGGCCCTTCACGCCGTGCGGGTGGCGCCAGCGCAGGGCCTCGAACAGCGCCTTCATCCCGACCCGTTTGGCTCCCGCCGCAAGGCGCTGGGCGACCAGGCGCTCCAGGTCGCGGTATATCCAGGGGGGTTGGGAGTCGAAGGCGTGGAACTGCTCGCTGATCGTGGGCCCGTCCCCGAGGCGGAGGGCGCGGCCGGGCAGCCGGTCCTGCGTGAGCGTGGACATGAGCGGTCAAGGCTCCTTTTCAAAACCGGGGAGGTCAGGCGGGAAGTGCGGGCAGGGTGCGCAGCCGGGCGAAGGCGGCCGTGAGGCCGAGGGCCTGCAGGAGAGCGGCGGCGGTGACGGCGTGCCCGAGCTGGGCGGGCGGCACGGCGGTGACGAGCAGGCCGGCGGCGGGGAAGGGCAGCAGGAGCAGCAGGATCGTCACCGCCAGGGTGCTGCCGAACACCTCGGGCGGGATCAGATGGGATCGCAGAGTGCGTAGGACGACCGTCAATCCCCCTTCGCCGGCCATCAGCACCGCTACCAGCAGCAGATACGCGCGGTAGCTGTGGGCTTGGGAGAGGGCGAGGGTTGCTGCGGCGGCCACGGCGGCGGATGCCGCGCCGACCGGACACAGGCCCCAGCGGTCGATCGCCTGCCGTGCGGCGGTGATGGCCAGCAGGGAAGCGACAGCCGCTGCGGACCAGATCAGTCCGGCGTCCGCGCTGGAGCGCCCCAGCTCGGCCACCACGATGACCGGCAGAGCCGCCTGGAGCAGGCCCACCGCGGTGTTGGAGACGACCAGGCCGCCGACCAGCCAGGCAAGGGCCGGCAGCGAGCGCAAGGTGGCCCAGCCCGTCCGCAGCCCGCTCGCCGACTCCTCCCTGGACACCTCGCCTCCCGGGACGGCCCCCTGGCGGGGGCTGAGCCAGGCGGCAAGAAGGGAGAAGGCGGCGAGCGTGATGAGCATCGCGGCCGGACCGCCAGCCTGCAGCAGCAGGCCGGATATCAGGGGCCCGGCGAGCATCGCGCTCTGGTCGATGCCCAGCAGGACGGACTGCACCCGGTGCGCCCTGGCTCCGGCCGTCCGGCTGGCCTGGCCGCCGGCGGTCTCGGCCGCGACGTAACTGAACTCGGTGGCAAAACCGGACAGTGCCGCGAGCACCATCACCGCGGCCGTCGCCACCGCCGCCGCCGTACCGACCACCGTCAACACGACCGCTGCGGTCATGACGATCAGGGCCCGGACCGCGCACGCGGCGCGGAAGACGCGCCCGGTCCCGTGGCGGTCGACGACCGTGCCGGCCACCGTGAACGCGGCGAGCCTGGGCACCCACTCCAGCGCGAAAGCCAGCCCCGTCAGCGCCGCCGACCCGGTGGTGGCTAGAACCAGCAGGGGGATGCCGTAGGTCGTCATCGCGAACGCGGCACCATCAGCCATGCGGGGCAGGTAGACGCCCCGCAGCAGGGTCGGGGCACGGCGGCGTGCGTGCCGGGGGGCGATGCGCCGCCTCACGCAGCCAACTCGAGCTCGGCGAGCCGGGCGGCCTGCCAGTGGGCCTGCAGCCACTGGTTCAGCACCTCGCGCGTCCCGGCAAGGTCCGCAAGCGCCTGGACACTGGGCAGGCGGTCGGCCGCCGGAGTTCCGGCCAGGAAGGCGAGGGTGTGCTGGATGCGGCCGGTGAAGTCCGCGACCGGTGCCGGGTAGGCGTGGCGCCGGGCCCAGCGGGCGATCGCGTCGTAGACGTCGGCCAGCTCCGCGCCGGAGGTGGTCAGGCCCAGCCCGGCGCCGGGCCGGATGCGGACAAGGCCGAGGGCGCGGGCGACGTCGGTGGCCTGCCGCAGGTGGTGCTCGGTCAGATCGGCGAGGGTGCGGGCAAGTCCGCGCGGCGGGATGGGCCCGTTGTCGTCGATCTCGGTGATCAGGCGGATCAGGCCCGGCGAGGACAACCGGTTGCAGACCTGCCGGACCTCGGCCGTGGACAGGGAGGTGTTCATCGGCGCGGACCTCCCGCCAGGAGGGCCGCCGCCGGGCGCGCCGGGGCGGCGTGGGAGAACAACTCGCGGTGCTGCCACGCCGGTGGCGCGGCCGGGCCACTTCGCACCGGGGCCGGCAGTACCGGCGGGGCGGGCAGCCGCACCGGGTGGCTGACCCAATTACGCGGAGCCCGCGCGGTGTCGGCTCGGCCCCAGACCGGGTGCCGGGCGGCCTGCGCGAGGGGCTGCCCGGCGGACCACGCGGACAAGGCCCCGAAGACGGGCCCCAGCTCCTCCCCGGCCGCGGACAGGCGGTAGGGCCGACCGATGCCGTCGGTGTCGACCAGGCCATCGGCCACCAGCTGCCGCAGCGGCGGGTAGATGTTGGTCCAGTCGCTGCCGGGCATGACGATCCTCGCCAGAGTCCGGCCGCTGGCCTCCCCGCGGACCTTGAGCACCCACAAAATCGCGGCGGCGTGCCTCCGGGTCAGCAGGGTCAGGCTGTCCTCGATCTGCTCGATGGCGGGCAGCGGCGTCGTGGGCTGCTCCAGGTGCTCCTCAGCCCACGTGGCGATCAGCGGCAGGACCGGCAGCAGCGCGGTTGCACGCTCGGTGTGGCCGTAGGTGACGTGCCGCGCGGAGTGCTCGGTGCGCTCCACCAGGCCGGCATCGCACAACGTCCGCAGCTTCGGGTGCAGCTGGCCGTTGTGCAGCCAGGAGATCTTGCCCGCGAGCTCGCTGTAGCGCAGCGGACGGCCCGAAAGCGCCAGCAGGATCCGCACGTTCCAGCGCGGGGTGATCATGGCGAGCGCCTCGGTGACCCGGGCGATGTCAGCCTCGGTGTCGGGGGGCAGAGCAGTGAGGGCCAAGGGAGGAACTCCTATGTGAGGGAAAGGGGGATGCCCGAAGGTCAGCGGGCGGCAGCAGCGCTCGCAGCCACAGCGGGCGGAGCGGGTACGGCCGGCGCGGCGACGCAGGCGGGGGCAGGTGACGGCTCGGGCCCCTCGACGCGTCCAAGGCTGCTCAGAACGGCGGAGACGGTCTTGGCCTGGGCGTCGCGGACGGCGACCGCTTCGGCGAGCCGGCGGGCGCATTCGAGGACGTGGGACACCTCGTGGGCGCCGATCTGCCGTTCGGGGTGGACGAGTTGAGCGAGGCGCTCGCGGTGGAAGGTGACGCTCTGCTCGGCGAAGGCGAGGTCGTGGTAGCCGGCGAGGAGGGCGGCGAGCATGCCGGGCGGCTGGCCCTGGGCGTGGGCTTCGAGGACGGCGAGCGGGGCGCCGTACAGCTCCTCAATCCGTCCGGCTATCTCGCTGGAGATGAGGCGGGGCAATCGGCTGGGGCTTTCACGGTCGGCGGGCCCGTACCGCCCCGGCACGCTGCGGTGCCGGGGCGGCAAGGGCGGGAGGCGGCAGGGTGGTGGTGACGGACTGCTGGGCCGTTCGGACAGGCTGCGGCTGGTGGACGGGAGGCGGCATCGGGCGCAGCAGGTCATCGAGCGCGGCCCGGTAGCCGTCGCGGGCATCGAGCGCGGCATCCAGCCACTGCGCGTCCATCCGCAGGTCGTCGGCGGACAGCTCGTCCATGTCGCGGTCGGCCGCCATCGCCTCGTGCACACGGTCGCGTACCCGGGCAACCTGCTCCTCGGCCAGGGCGAGGAACGAGCGCAGCTCCATCGCACGGGACACCGCAGCCGAAGCGTCCGGACCGGCCGCCCTGTCGTACAGCTCGGCAACCGGAGCGTCGAAGATCTCCTGAAGCCGGCCGTCCAGGGTGCTGGGCTTGTGGCGGACACTCACCGCAGGACCCCTCCTCGCGCTGCCGGTACCGGGGTCGCTGCTGTCGCGGGTCGGATCGCCGGGCTGGTGGGCACCGCCGGGCCCTGGCGGGAGCCGCGGCCCAGGCGGGCGAGCCGCTCGGCGGCAAGCCCCTGCTTCCCGGGGGCGGCGGGGTCGAGGAGCCAGCGCACGACCATGGCGCGCCCATCCCGCGCGCTGACGGCCGCGTTGACCCGGTGGGCCAGGTCCATCGTCGGGTCGTCGACCTCGCTGGGCTGCGTCTCAAGCGCGGCGAGCAGCTCGTCTTCCGCGCGCTCCAGCACCGTCTGGGACTCGACGAGAAGCCCGTGCCACTTGACGACGTCGGTCGCCTCCGGGTTGGCCGCCGGTGCCACGGCGACCGCCGCCTTCAACTCGCCCATACTCATGGCGAACCGCGCCTCGATCTGCTCGGTGAGGACGCCCACGACATCCTCGATGTCATCGGACACAGGAGAACTCCTTATCCGCCAGGCGCGACGGCCCGGTTGCTCAAGGGAAGGGAATGTGCGCCAGCGGGCGCAGAACTCGACTGCTGCACAAGCCTGTTACTGATGCGCGCCGGTCAGTCGAGGCAGATGTAGACGGTGCGGTAGACGTAGGTGCCGGACACCCAGCCCGTCACGCCGGTGGACTTGTCGGTGATGTAGTGCCAGCCACCGCTGCTCTTGTGGACGGTGAACCCCTGGCCGCGGTAGAGCACGCCGACGGCGGTGGACTTGGCGGATGCCTTCGAGCGGATGGTCACGGCCTGCGTGCCGATCACCCACGGGCCGGGCCGGTCGCACGGCCGGTCAGCTGAAACGCGGCTCACGGCGGATGCCGGTGCGGCCGTCGCCGCGGTCGCCGAGACCACCGGCAGCGCGAGGGCGCCGAGCAGCGCGGCGGATATCGCAATACGGTTTGCGCGCATGCGGAAAAAACCTCCATAGAAGAAAAGGGAATGCGTGAAGGAGGCCGGCCGGGGCGTCGCCCCGGCGGCCGTATAAGAATCCGGAGAATCGCGCTTTTGGCCAACCGCCGATCGTCGGCTATATTCCGCCGCCCCAACCGGCTTTGGCGCTCAGCGCGAGCGGCCGGGAGGACGCGAAATGCCGCTCATCGGGACGGCAGCCGGTCGGGCGGATGACGCGGCAGGTTTGACCGGCGGCAGCGGGCCAGCCGTGCCGCTGAGCCGGTCCTCACACCATTGGAGTGCTTGTCCGGCCGTGGCGAAGCCGCCTTCGCGCAGGGTGTAGGTCCACGCGTCGGTGTCCACCTCCTCAACCACCACGCGGAAGGGAGACGGGGCGCATTCATCGAGGGCGCGCAGGGCGGCGAGGACGACCATGTCGTCGGGGTCGTCGCTGGTGTAGCTGTAGCCGAGCGCGTAGTGGTCGCCGTCCCCGGCCAGACGCCGCTCCAGTGCCCTCGTCGCCTCATCCGCAGGTGCCGGGCCCATCCCCGCAACGAGCCCGATGGCGTCCGGAGGGCAGCCGCGGTGGATGAGCCAGGACTGCGCCATCGCCGGCAGCGGAAGCACGGCGTGCTCGAACCGGAACGTCCGCGCCTGCATGTCCCGGTGGATGTGCAAGGCGGCGTACTGGGATACACCGGGGTGGTCAAGGGTGGCTGTGGGGTCGTGCAGGACGTAGAAGCTGTGGGCGGCGTCCGCGGTGTGGTGCTCGGCCAGCGGAACAAGCTCATCTTCGATCCATCCGACCGTGTGGAAGAACGCGTCGGTGGTCTTCTCGTCGGCGGTGAAACCATCGAGCCGGACGTCGAGTTCGGGCATGCGCCCAGGGGCCGTGGTGGCCGGTTCGGTAGAGGACATAGGGCCTTTCGACAGGGGGAGCCGGCGCGGTTCAGCGCCGGTGTGCGGGGGTGGCCGGCCAGGCTCCCGGCCGGGTCGCCGCCTTGGGCGCCTGGGTGGTTTTCGGGCGGCGGGTGGCGACCAGGGCGGCGCGGCCGATCTCGGTCAGGGTGACCGGCTGGCCGGCGTGGACGGGATGACTGGTGTCCCGGCAGAGGAGGCCGGCGGATTCCAGGCGCTGCAGAGCGGCGTACGGGATGCGGGTGCCGGAGGCGGTGACCACCGACATTCGCCCCGTGAGCAGATGCTCGTAGAGCTTGGCGCCGCCGGCGATGGTGAGCAGCACCGCATGGTCGGCAGCCGATATCGGGGTTGCGCGGCCGACCGGTTGGGTGCGGGCGGCGGCCTCGATGGGCTCCAGGGCGGCGAGTACCCGTCGCGCGGCGGCATCGCGCTGAGCGGCGGCCTGCTGAAGCTGGTCCACCGTGCGGTCGATCCGCGTGAACAGCGCGGCGTCGACGGGGAATTCGCCACTGGCCAGGCGGTGCAAGAGGGTTCGGTGGAAGGTGACGCCGGTTTCGGCCTGGGCGAGTTCGCGGTGCAGATCGACCAGGCGGGTGTGTGGCTCATCGAGGACGCCGCGGTCCCGGAAGGCCCACAGGGTGTCGACGTCGTGGCCGGTGGCGGCCTCGATACGGTCATCGAGCGGGGACACCGCACGCCGCCTTGATGCCGGCGCGGCGTCAGGGGGCATAGGCGTGCCTCCTTGAACTCAGCGGACTTGGGAGCGGGAGGGGGCCGTTGCCGGGCGGGGCAGGCCCGGCATGGCGGAGGGCAGCGGGATCGGCCTCGGGACCGGGGTGCGGGTCGTCAGCTGCGGGGAGCGGGCGCGGGCTGCGTGGGTGCGGGCGCTGAGGGGGCGGCGGGTCATCCCCAGGCGGCGTCCGACGGTGTCGTAGACGTCGTTGCGGGCACGGGGCCTGACCGCGATGACGTGGATCTCCTGGCGGTGCGTGGATGCCTCGGGTGCCGGGCGCACTCCGTAGACGACGCGCCACTCCTTGCGGGAGTCCACGAACAGCTTGCGGTAGCCCTCCAGATCCCCCGTCAGCCGGAGCCCGAACCGTTGGGCGTTGACCACTTCCTGCAGGTAGGCAAGGGTCAGGTCGCGGATGTCGCTGGGCGCCTGGAGCAGGTCGGTCAGGGCGCGGGGGTCGAAGCTGAGGCCGAAGGCCGGCTGCCCGGTGCTCATGACGTCATCTCGCCTGGCTTACCGGGACCGGACGGCTCGGACTCGGACTCGGCCGCATTCGCCTTCTCGGTGCGGGCCGAGGGCGGCGGACCGGGCAGGAGCCGGTGCGCGGGACGGTCCGGAGAGGTCATGCAGGCCGACAGCGGCCCGCCGGGTGCGCGGATCGCCGCGACGGCGTGGGTGAGGAAGTCCCGGTGCCACACGAACAGACCGGACAGCCCGGCATCGGGCTCCTTGTGCTGCTGGTAGGCCAGCCACAGGGCGTGGAGCCAGGCCACGACGTCGTCGTGCTCCTGCCACTGCAGACACCACGGCGCAGCCGTGGTGACCTCCGCGCCGTAGACCGGCAGGAGGAAGTCATCCACCCAGTCGGAAAGCGCGTCGAGTTCGTCCTCGTACTCCTCGCCCTCCAGCTCCAGGATCGGACGCGGCTCCGGCGAAGCAGCCGGGGGCGGTCCGCCGAGCCCGGGCATGCCGAACGCCGCGAACGGCGACGGGCCGGGGCTGGGTGCGGAGGCGAGGTGGTCGAGCTGCCGGGCCTGCTGCGCGGACTGCTCCATCAGCCGCCGCACACTCGCCTCGATGCCCTCAAGATGAGGGTCCGGCACACGAACCGGCTCCAACTCCCCCTCGATGGGCGGTTCTACGGGTTCAGGCAAATCTGGCCTCCTAAAGGACTGGGGAAGGGCGTAAAGCGGAATGCACCGCCACCAGGGCCCACCTGGCGAAGGCGGGCACCGACGCACCGGGTACAGCAGGCAGGGACGAGGTTCCCGAGTACCTGCCGGGAAGGGGCGGTTGGCGTCTTTAGGCCGTCAGGCCCATGTCGTCCTGGGTCAGGGTTTCGCGGACCGTCGCCGTGAGCCGGTCGGCGGCGATCGAGGCGTAGTGCTTGGTCTTCTCCACGCCGATGAAGTCCCGCCCCTCCAGCAGGGCGGCGACGCCGGTGGAGCCGGAACCAGCACAGAAGTCGAGCACCGTGCCGCCGGGCGGGGCGATCTTGACCAGCTCACGCATCACCTCAACAGGCTTCTGGGTGATGTGCTGGCGCTGGGCACCCGAGGGCTGCGAGGCGGAGTACAGGCCCGGCAGGTAGACCGGGTTGCGGTCGCCGTCGATCGCGCCCTTCGACGCCCAGACGATGAACTCGCAGTTCTGGGTGAAGCGGCCCTTCTGAGGCCGGGCCTGGGGCTTGTGCCAGGCGAGCACACCCCGCCACAGCCAGCCGGCCGCCTGGATCGCGTCCGTGGTGATCGGCAACTGACGCCAGTCCGTGAACAGCAGGGCCGTACCGCCGGTCTTGGTGAGCCGGTGGGCTTCGGTCATGATCTGGGTCAAAAAGAAGCCGTATGACCTCTGGTCCATGTTCTCGCCGGTGAAGTCCGGCAGCGTGTGCTTGGCGTCGGCGGAGGTGTACTTCTGCTTCGCGGAGCGCGTCGTGCGCTCCTTCGCGGTCCGGCCGCCGCTGTTGTACGGCGGGTCGGTGATCACGGAGTCGACGCAGTCGTCCGGCAGCCCCGTGAGGACGCTGAGGGCATCGCCCTGGTGCAGGGAAAAAGGCAAAGAGGAACCCCGATTCGGGTGGGAACAGGCGGAGATGGATATCCCATCGCGCACGCAATCCACCGGGGGCCGAAAACGTGGGCATGCAGAAGCCCAGGGCCAACACACCGGGGGAGGGCGAGGGGAGATACCAAAACTGTAGAGGCGATTTGGCCGCTGACCAAGAAGTAGCGGGCTGAGGGGTCGAATTCCGACCCCTCACGCCCACTTTTTGGTCAACCGCCAATTAGGTCCTACTGTTTTGGAACTGCCCGGCGCACACACCGCCGCCGGCCCGCCCCCACCCTCATGCCCGCGGAGGTTCTCCCGTGCCCCGGCACACCTGACGCACCCCATCGGCCCCGTCACGCGAGCGGCAACTCGCCTGGCGCCGGCCCGCACCGATCGCCCGCCCCGGCTGCCGCGCTCCCTTTCCACCCGCCCTGCGCCACGCGGCAGCCGGACCTCACACCCGAAGGACATCCCTCCATGACCTCTCGCCACCCGCCCCTGCCCGAAAACGCTGACCTGCGGCCGGGCCACTGCGGTTGAAGGCGCTCGCCGCCGGTATCGGCGTCGTCATCCTCTCCCCCCTCCTTCTCGCCGGCACCGCCGCCATGGCCGCGGCGGCCAGCGACGCCGGCCAGAGCGCCTCATGCGGCGCCACCGGCGCGTCCATCGACACCGCCGCCGTCGCCAAACAGGTGACCGCGATCCTCGGCGGCAAGGGCTCCGCCAAGAACGTCCACGTCGAGGGCCTGGAACTGCCCGACGAGCAGATCCCCAACGCCAAGACCATCGTCGCCACCGGCATCTCGCTCGGCGTGCCCGCCCAGGGCCAGGTCATCGCGCTCGCCACCGCCATGCAGGAATCCCGGCTGCGCAACCTCAACTACGGTGACCGTGACTCGCTGGGGCTGTTCCAGCAGCGCCCCAGCAGCGGCTGGGGCACACCCGAGCAGATCCGCGACCCGGTCTACGCCTCAACCCGCTTCTACAAGGCGCTGCTTGAGGTGCACGGCTGGCAGCAGATGACCGTCACCCAGGCCGCGCAGGCCGTCCAGGCGTCCGGATACCCCGACGCGTACGCGCAGTGGGAACCGCTCGCCCGCGCCCTGCAGGAAGCCATCGTCAAAACCCTCCCCAACAACGGCAAAACCGCCCAGCAGAACACGTCCACCACGAGCACCACGCAGACGGCCGCCATCGGCTGCACCACCGGCGCCGACGGCTCCCAGTGGGGCACCATCCCCGAGGGCACCGTGCCCAACGGCTACACCATCCCCAAGGACGCCCCGGAAAAGGTCCGCACCGCCCTGGACTGGGCCATGCACCAGCTCGGGACGCTGTATCAGTGGGGCGGTGACTGCACCAGCCCGCACGGACCCGACCCGATGGGACGCTGCGACTGCAGCTCCCTGATGCAGCAGGCGTACGCCCACGCCGGCGTCACTCTCAGCCGCACCACGTACACCCAGGTCAACGAGGGCAAGCCGGTCTCGCTGAGCGACCTGAGGCCCGGTGACCTGCTGTTCACGCGCGGCACCGCAGCCGCACCCGAGCATGTTGGTATGTACATGGGGTCGGGTTTGGTGATCAACGCTCCGCGCACGACGAAGCCGGTGCGGATCGAGCCCCTGAAGGACTGGGACGTGCTGGCCGCGCGCCGGATCGTCTCCTAGCCCGTCGCCCGCCCGGGCCCCCCGTGCCGGGCAGGCCCGGTCGGCTGTGGCGCGCCGAGCGCCGCCTTCCCTCTCTTCTTCCCGCCCTTCGCCAGGCCGGTAACCGGCCTTTGGCATGCAAGGAGTTCCGCCATAGCCATGTCTCTCGCAGCCCGCGCTGTCACCCTCGCCTACGACCCCGGCGTCAGCCCCAAGGAAGGCGGCCTGCCGGGCCTGTCCGTCCTGAAGGACGTCGTCAGCTCCATCAACCTCTTCGGCATCGTGGCCGTGGTCGGCGCCCTGGCCGTCTCCCTGGGTGTGTGGGCCTGGGGCCACCACACCGGCGGCCACCAGGCCGAAGCCAACGGCAAAAAGGGCACGGTTGTCGCCGCCGGCGCCGCCCTGGGCCTGGGCGCCGCCAACGGCATCGTGGCCTTCTTCTCCGCCCTGGGGTCGCAGGTCCACTAAATGCCGAACCCCTTCACCTCCCTGTCGGGCTACGGCGCCACCTGGTCGACCAAGCGCCGCGTCCTTCTCGTCGCCGTCGCCATCACCGCACTGCTCGCCGTCGCCAGCATCGCCGCCTGGTTCACCGGCAACGATGGACCACGCCACGAAGGCAGCACCACGCCGTCCGCGACCGACAGCGCCACCGCCTCCGCTGATCCCACGCAGGCACCGACGTCCTCCGGCACGGGGTCGGTGCCCAGGCCGCCGCGGATCAGTGATCCCCTCGCCTACGCCAAGGCCGCCGCGCTGATGCTGTGGTCCTACGACACCCGGACCACCAGCCGCGACCAGGAACTGGCCGGCATGCAGGCGTGGATGACCACCGAGGCCAAGTACACCGACTGGCCCTCGGTCAGCGGACAGGTCCCGGACCCGGTGCTGTGGTCGCGCATGCACCACAACGCCCAGCACGCCACCGCCAAGGTCACCGACGCCCACTACCCGAGCGCTTTCAAGCAGGCCCTGGCCGACGACCCGTCGGCGATCACCGAGGCGTACCTCTACTACGTCACCGTCACCGGCACCCAGCAGATCGCCTGGACCAAGGGCGGCAGCGGCGCCGAGGACCGCGCCGTGACCCTGGCCGTGCAGTGCCGGCCCTCCCACGACTGCGCTCTGGCCGCCATCGGCCCCGACGTCGCGCCCTGACCCCAACTCCCTGATCTGGAAAGGAGGAAGAGCACCCCTTGGGCTTTTGCGACTTCCCCCTCGCGCACCAACTGTGCGGCGTCAAGAAGGCGGTCGACTTCGCCTCCGACCCCGGCAAGGCCATCGGCGACTGGATGGCCAAGAGCGCCGGTGAACTGGCCGCCTCCGCCGCCGACCTGGCCGCCAAGGCCGTCAACACCACCACCAAGGTGGACCTGAACGCCGCCTGGTTCCGCGACAACTACGAAACGCTGCTGCCGATCGGCCTGACCCTCCTGGTCGGCACCTTCTGCGCCCAGCTCATCAGAGCCGCCGTAAGGCGCGACGGACAAGCACTCAGCCAAGCGTTCACCGGCACCATGTCCGGCGTCCTGTTCGCCTTCTGCGCCATCGCCGGCACCACGGTCGCCATCGAAGTCGTCGACGCGCTCTCGGACGGGCTGTTCGCCTCCGCGCACCTGTCCATCGAATCAGCCGTGCGCCGCATCGTCCTGGTCAGCCAGATCGGCGCCCTGTCCGGCCTGGGCTGGCTGGTGGCGGTCTTCGCCGGACTCGGCGCCGCGGTCGGGGCGTTCTTGTACTGGTGCGTGATGATGGTCCGCAAGGTCGGCATCCTCGTCATGGTCACCCTCGCCGTCTTCGCCGGCGCGGGCGGCGGCTGGGAAGTCGCACGCCGGTGGCGCAGGGGCTGGATCGAGGCCACCGCCACCTTGGTGGTCAGCAAGCTGCTGATGACGATCATCTTCGTGCTCGGCATCGCCGCCATGGGCAAGACCGACTCCAAGGACGGTCTCGCAGCCCTCGCGGACGTCATGTCCGGCATCGTCATCATGGTCTTGATCCTGTTGTGCCCGTACGCGACGTTCAAGTTCGTGCACTGGGCCGCTGAGGGCACCAATGGCGAGGACATCCACCGCGCCGGTGGCGCCGGTGCCCAGATCGCCCGCCAGCACGCCGAACGCGCCGGCCACAAGGCTGCTGCGGCGGCTGCCACCGCCGGAACCGGCGGCGCGGCAGCCGGTGCAGGCGCTGCCCCGCAGGGCCCCGACGCGGTGCCCGGCGGCTTCCCCGGTGACATCGCCCCCACCAGCAAGGGCCCCGGCCAGCAAGGCAACAAGTCCAGCAACAGCCCGGGCGAGTCCTCTTCAGGCGACGGGATCAAGAACGGTCTGGAGAAGGCCGTCCAGCCCCCGCCGATGCGACCGGGCGACGACACCAGCGGCCACCTCGGCGGCAGCCCCGGCCAGGGCGGCCCCGGATCACCGCAGGGCCCCGGCGGCAGTGGATGGATGTCCGGGACTCCGACCGGCGCGGGCACACCACCGCCGCAAGGCGCACCGCCGGCCCCCGCCCAGAGCGGTTCACCGAACGGGCCTGCCGCCCCGCCGCCTCCGCCGCCCACCGGCATCTGACCCCTTCTCCCCGCCCGACAGGGTCCGGGGGCGGGACGCACCACCCCCAGGTGCGTCCCGCTCCCGGCCACCGCCCCGCGCACCCCTTTTCCGGAACCGCCTTGTCTGATCTCACCGTCGCCCCCCTCACGGTCAAATTCCCCCACCGATCCCGGCGCGGCATCCTCCTCGGCCTGTCCCTGCCCCAACTCACCCTCGTCTCCAGCGCTTTGGCCCTCCTGCTGGTCACGGTGACGAGCACCGGGCTGGTCGGCGCCATCGCCCTGACCCCGCTGTGGGCGGCAATCGCCGCCCTGGTCGCGATCCGCCGGCACGGCCGCTCGTTGATCGACTGGGCCCCGATCGTCGCCCGCTACGCCCACCGACGGCGCACCGGGCAGACGCTGTGGCTGGCCCGGCCGGTCTCCCGCCCTCGCCAGGACGGACTTCTGCACCTGCCCGGTACCAGCGCCTCCCTGCGCGTGGTCACCCCCGGTGATTCCGCCGGCGGGGCCGCCGCGGTGTACGACCCGCACCGCCAGACCCTCACGGCCGTCGCCCGCGTCTCCTCCCGGGCCTTCGCCCTGCTGGACCCCGCCACCCAGAACCACAACGTCCAAGCCTGGGGCCGCGCGCTCGCCGGTATCGCCCGGACCGGGCATGTGGCCACCGTGCAGGTGCTGGAGCGCACCGTCCCCGACTCCGGCGATACCCTCGCCCGCCACTGGGCGCAGCAGGGCCGCCCCGAAACCCCCGTGGCCGGGCAGGTCTACTCCGAGCTCGTCGCCTCCGCCGGCCCCGCCGCCGCCCCGCACGAGGCGTACCTGGCGATCTCGCTGGACATGAAGGCCGCCAAGCGGCTCATCAGCCAGGCCGGCGGCGGCCTGCCCGGCGCCTTCACGGTGATGGAGCAGACCACCAGCAGCGTCGCGCAGGCCGCCCGCAGCGCCGGACTGATGGTCACCGGCTGGCTCACCGCACGCGAGATCGCCGCCGTGATCCGCACCGCCTACGACCCCAAGGCACTCTCCGCGCTGCAGCAGTGGTCGGACACTGGGCGGGCCGAGGCCGACCCGGCCGCCGCCGGACCCGTCGTCCAGGTCGAGGAGGACGACCGGGTGATCACCGATACCGCCCGGCACGCCACGTACTGGATCGAGGACTGGCCCCGCACCGAAACCTCGCCCGGCTTCCTGCACGGGCTGATGTTCACCGCCGGCGTCCGCCGCAGCCTCTCCCTCATCTACGCGCCCCAGGGACTGGAGTCGGCGCTGCGCGACGTGCAGCGCAAGAAGGCGGCCATCATCGCCGACGCCAACGAGCGCGCCCGCCGCGGCCAGGTCGACTCCGAGGCCGACTCCATCGAGTACGCCGACGTCAAAAAGCGTGAACGCCAGCTCATCGCCGGCCACGCCGACGTCGCCCTGACCGGCCTGCTCACCGTCTCCGCCGAAACCGACGCCCTCCTCGACGCGGCCTGCGCCCAGATCGAGACCGCCGCCGTCACCGCCCAAGTCGACCTGCGGCGCCTGAACTTCCAGCAGCCCGACGCCCTGACCCTCGGCGCCCTGCCGCTCGCCCGCACCGCCCTGTAAGCCCTCCAGCCCCCTGGACATGCGCTGACCTCAAACACCGACCACGACCATCTCATCCGCGAACTGCGTGCCCTGCTCACTTCCTGCCAGGAACTGGCCGCCCGCCACCACGCCATCATCGGCCAATACCTCGACGCCGAAGGCGAGGTGATCGAGGAGAGATATCCCGAATACGACGACGCCCGCATCAGCACGGCCATCGAGGCAAGCGACCATCTCGACAGCGTGATGAGCCGCCTCACCGAGCTCGTCGGCCCACCGGCGCCACAAGCCTTCACCCTCACGTTCGCCGGACGCGAGCGACACATCGGCAAGGCCCCGACAAGTTTTGTCGTCAACGCCTGCGACATCAACGACGCGGTCTTCGTGCTGTCCCGCCTTCCTTCCTGGCGCGAGTGGTACCTGGCCGACGCCGCTGAATCCGACAATGGCGCCGACATCATCTACCTCCCCGAGCAAAGCCATCCCGGCCTCCCGACGCGAGGCGAATTCAACGATCTCCGCGCAGAGCAGAGGCCCGCCGAGCCCGCGCACACCTCGGCACTGGCCACCCTTCCCCGCTCCGCCAGCCCAGTCCCCGCTCCAGCCAACCCGGCTGCAAGGACACTTCATTGACCCAGCATCACGTCACCGGACCCGACGCGTATCCCTACCTGCGGGCTGCCACCGCCGGCGTCCGCCACCACGCCCGCGTCCTGAACCGCCAACCCCAGCCAGCGCCGGTGGACCGCACCCACCTCGACACGCTCCACGCACACCTCACCGAGCTGCACCGACTCCTCGACCAGCTCGCCGAAGCAGCACGCCCCCCGCATCCCCTTGCAGGCCGGCACCTCGCCGCAGCGCACGCCCGGCTTTGGCAGGCCACGGCCGCCGTGCACGACGCCTTCCACCTGTTGCCGCCCACGCCCAACAGCGACGCGGGAGCCGAGTGCCGGCCCGAGCGGCTTCCGGAAGGACCGCCGGTGCTGACCATCTGCCAGCGCCACCTCGCCTCCGGCCACGCCATCCGCCGCAAGACCACCCCCACCGATCTCAACACCCCGCTCCCCGGCCGCACCACCAGCTGCGCCTCATGAGCGGGAACCGCCGAATCGAGCATCACCGATGAACCACCGGCCCGCCCGCCGCGCCCGACGCGCCTCGGCCTCCCCGCTGTTCACCCCGCACGGCACCGACCGCGCCGCCCGCAAGGCCGCCCGCCGCCAGCTCGCCGAAGCCACCGCCAAGGCCCGCGCCCAGGCAGCCGTCCACCCGAGCGGCCAGGAACCCGTCGAGCAGGAAGCCCCCGCCCCCATCTACCCGCCCGCCGGGCGCCCAGGACCTGCCTCCGCCCGGGGCAACAAGCTCCGACTGCCGGCCCACCGGATGACCACCGCCACCGCCTCCGGGGCCTATCCCTTCCTCGCCGAAGGCGGCCTCGGCGCCGAAGGCATCTACATCGGCCGCGACGTCCACGCCGAAGCCTCCTTCTGCTTCGACCCCTTCGCCCTGTACGGCAAGATCGAGGGCTTCACCAACCCCAACGTGCTGCTCGCCGGCGTCATCGGCCAGGGCAAGTCCGCGCTCGCCAAATCCTTCGCCCTGCGGTCGGTCGCCTTCGGCTACCGCGTCTACGTCCCCTGCGACCCCAAGGGCGAATGGACACCCGTGGCCACCGCGCTGGGCGGCACCTCCATCGCCCTCGGCCCTGGCCTGCCCGGCAAGCTCAACCCCCTCGACGCCGCCCCGCGACCCAACAGTGTCTCCGAGGCGGACTGGGCGGGCGAGATCCGCAAGCGCCGCCTGCTCCTGCTCGGCTCCCTGGCCCGTACCGTCCTCGGACGGGACCTGATGCCGATGGAGCACACCGCGCTCGACGTCGCCCTCGACGCCGTCGTCACCCACGCCGCCGCCACAGGCCGCACCCCGCTGCTCGGCGACATCGCCGCCACCCTCAACAACCCCGACCAGCTCGATGCCGCCGGCGGCGTGATGTCCGGCCGCCTGGGTGAGGCCGCACGCGACCTGGCCCACGCCCTGCGCCGCATGGTCCACGGCGACCTGGCGGGGATGTTCGACGCGCCCAGCACCGTGCGCTTCGACCCCAACTCGCCAATGCTGACCACCGACCTGTCCCGGCTGGGCGGCTCGGGTGACGACACCGCCCTCGTCCTCGCCATGACCTGCGCGAGCGCCTGGATGGAATCCGCGCTCACCGACCCACGCGGCGGACGGCGATGGATCGTCTACGACGAAGCCTGGCGCCTGATGCGCCACCCCGGCCTGCTGCAGCGCATGCAGTCCCAGTGGAAACTCTCCCGCGGCCTGGGCATCGCAAACCTCATGGTCATCCACCGCCTGTCCGACCTGCTCACCGCCGGCGACGCCGGATCACGAGGACGCGCTCTGGCCGAGGGCCTGCTGGCCGACTGTTCCACCCGCATCATCTACCGGCAGGAGACCGACCAACTCCAAGCCGCCGCCGCACTCTTGGGCCTGACGTCGGTGGAGACCGAGGCCATCGCCCACCTCAACCGGGGCCGCGGACTGTGGAAGGTCGCCGGACGCTCCTTCATCGTGCAGCACCTCCTGCACCCGCACGAGCTGGCGCTGTTCGACACCGACGCCCGCATGCACTGAATCCCCCGCAAGTTCGCTCCAACTGAAGGGACCTAAGCCACATGCCGGACATCACCCATCCCGAATACTTCCTGCAACTGGCCCGCACCCTCGACCGTATGACGGCAGATCTTCCGGCTGCCGGACAACTCCAGCGCGGCGACGACATCACCCCAGCCATCCAGAAGCTGATCGGCGACGCAAGCTGCGTACTCATGGAGATCAGCGAGGAGCTGACAACCAGCTATCGAGACGAAGTCCTCCACCGCCCGTCGCATGGTCCCGTCGAACGCTTCGGTACCGCCGCACTCGCCCAATCTGCCGTGCCCCTTGGAATGGCTCTCAGCCACCTCGGCCACGTCACCGAAAGATTGGGGTTTCTCCACGGGCATCTTCTGCAGCCAGCGGTCGGGAAACGGATTCCCATTCCACTCGACGCCCGACAGCCCCTCCAGGAACGCCTCGACCTTGTCGCCCCTCTACTGCGCACTGCCGCCCAACAGTTGCGCACCAATGCGGCCGAGCTCTCTCGGATCCATGCCGCCCGGTCCCGCACCAGTCCAGCGCCCGCGATGCCCGCAGAAGCCCGCCCTGCGCGCGTCATGCGCTGAAGGACACAATCCACCGATTCCCCGCCAGGCACCAACTCACATCCGGAGCACATGAACCACGACCGCACCGACATGGCTTCCTTCGCTCAAGCGCTCGCCTCGCGCCTGCCCGGCGCATGGACCAGTCAGTACCACCAGCACATGACCTACCAAGACCAGTTTCCCGTCGGTGACCGGGTCTGGGACTGCGGACATGTTTACTGGGCAGTCAGCGAATTCGTCCTCGGCCACCACAGCCTGCTGACCGGCCCAAACGGCGAGCAACTCTACGTCATCGACCGGCCGCTGCACCGCCACCACTTCCTCGTCGCCCCCGTCGCCCCCGAAGACGGCCTCAAGGACCACCACTTCCACGGCGTGGAAGAACCGAACGGAATCAAGGTCACAGGCGATCCGGCCCGCGCAGCCGCCGAGGTCACCCGCCGCCTCCTGCCCCGCTACAAGAACGCCCTGGCAGCCGTGCGCCGCAACGCGGCCGAAAAGCCCGAGCCAGCGCACCGGTCACCACCGCCACAGGTACCACGCGTCGTCACCCTGACCTGGTACGAGGACGGCGCCCTCGGCACGCCGTACGACAGCGTTCCCGAGGACGCCCGCACCACGCTGTACACCCTCGGCTTCCAGTACCACCCTCACCAGGCCGCGTTCCTGCTGCCCGCCGCATACGGCGAGGACGGCCGAGCGCTGCGCGTGCAGGCCCTGGTGCACCAGCTCGCCCACCAGGGCATCGGCGTGAACCTCCGCCACGCCACGGCCCCAACCACGTCAGCGCCCATGCCCGTTCCGCCACCCGTCAGCACCTCCGCGACCGCCCGCCACCGGTAAGCCGGCCGCCGGGCCACGCTGGCACCTTTCTTCTTCCACAGCCTGGGGGCAACGACCGCGCCGACGCCCGGCACCAGCCGGAGCCCCGGCCGCCAACTACCCCACACCTCAGTCGGATACGGCTGCCGCCGCGCGGACGCCGAGGCAGCCGTATCCGAGCACCTTTCCCTTGAGGACCCGCCCGATGCGCAACCCCGACTTCGAGCTGTACGACAACGTCGGACGCGATGCCGACCAGATCGCCGCCGCCCGCTACGGCACCGCCACCAAGGGCGACCTGCTGCGCTGGGCGAAGCGGGACGCCGAGCCGTTCCTGGCCCAGCACCCGCTGCCCGAGCAGAACCTGCCGAGCCCCGATCTCCGCCCCTACCTCGACGCTCTGGCCGCCGCCGAAACACCCGCGCAGGCCAGCGCGGTCACCCAGCACTTTCTGGATGCGGCCGAACCGGTTCTCCAGACGGTGAGCGACTACCTGGTGGCCGCCGCCCGCTGGCGCGGCCAGAACCGCGGGGCCGAGCCCGGATCTCCGCCCAAGATGCTGATGACAGCCGCCAGCCGCAGCCTGTCCGTGCTGGCCATCGCCGACCAAGCGGACCTTGCGATCCTGCACGCCGCATACGACCCGGCACCGGCACCACCCGTCCCGCCCCAGGGCCGGACTGCGGCCGGCCTTCCCCCGGCCCCACCCGGTATCCCTCCCGCCGGCCCGACACCCGGCCGGTAGCCCACCAACACCTCACGGAGCGCTCTCCTGTCGACCCGATCCTTCATCGCCCGCCCCCACCACAACGGCGGCTACCACGGCATATACGTCCACTTCGACGGAGAGCCCAGCCACCACCTGCCGCTGCTTCTGACCGCCTACCAGCACCGGTTCGGCAAAAACGTCGAGGCCATGTCGCGCCACCTCGTGGACGACGTCGCCATCGGCTGGGAGGAGCTGGGCACCGACCTGCTCGACAAAGCCCCGCCCGCGCTGGTCGACGCGCTGACCGGCGGCGAGCAGTGGCCCAGCCGCACCCTGGACAACCTGATCACGCCGGACGGCTCTCCGCCGGTGCGGATGACGGTCACCGACTCCACCGCCGACGCGCAGGACCTGCAGTGGGGCTACATCCTGCACCCACAGGGGATCGAAGTGATCAGCCTGCTCCACCACGACCGCGGCCCAATCGTGGACTGGCACACCGACCCCCGCACCGCCTTCAGCGACACCCCCACACGCTGGAACCCCACCGCGCGAACCACGCGGGCCGCTGCACCTTTGGCCGCCACTGGCGCCCCTGCCCCGGCGCGCGGCGTGCCGACCCGCCCCGCCGCGCGCCGCTGACAGCCTTCACCCCCACCCACCCGCCGGAGGAACTCTCCTGTCCACGTCCGACACGCCCTTGATCACGGTCGTCATCGCCACCCAGCTGCGCGAAGACCGGCTCGGCTATCTGACCGCCATGCACACAAGCCTTGACCGTCAGAGCGTTCCGTGGGAGGCGGTCATCGCCATCGATGGCGCCGACCCCGCCCGGCTGCCGCAGCCGCTCGCGGCCGACCCTCGCGTGCGCACCCTCGCTCTGCCCCGGCCGGTCGGCGCCGCCTGCGCCCGCAACCTCGCCCTGACCCAGGTCCGCACCGAGTTCTGCAACTGGGCCGACGACGATGACGAGTTCGCACCGGACGCCATGGCGGTGCGGCTTCAGGCCCTGGAAGAAACAGGGGTGGGCTGGTGCGCCGGATGGAGTGAGGATCTCCACCCCGACGGGTCGACCACCGTCTGGCGCTGCCCGACGCCGCCGGGCCGGCACGAGCCGGGGGATGTGTGGACGTACTGGCGCTCTCCGGAGCACACCATCCCGATCGGGCCGACCACGATCCTGGCCCGCACCGAGCTGGTGCGCGCCGCCCCGATGGGCGGACTCGTCCAAGGCGAGGACTACTGCGCGGCCGTCGGCGTGACCAGCCTTGCCCCCGGAATCCTGCTGCCCCACACGGTGTACAGATACCGCAAATACGCAGGTCAGATGACAGCCCAGCCCGGGTACGACCAGCTGGAGCCGGCCGCCCGCGAGCATGCCTGGCACTACGGCCGCGCCCTGCGCGCCGCCCTCACCCACCAGGCGCACGCCCGTGGCTGACGCGCAGATCATCCTCGCCTACAGCCGGGATGCCGGCATCGTCGCCATGCCGTCCGGCTCGAAGTACGAGGCCGCGGGCACCGCACTGGAGGCATCCGGGTTCCAGCGGGGCGACGCCGGTGTGTACCGCCTGAAACAGGCTGGCGATCCGGTCGCCTCCTGCGCCACTGTGGCCGGCCTGGTCCGCTCGGCCGAGGCGCACGGCGTCACGGTGACGACCAGCAGCCGGCGCTTCATCGGCGACGCCGCCTGTGACATCGCCCGTCTCCTGCCCGGCCAGTGGGACACCCAGGTCGAGCTGTACTGCCATCCGGTGTGGCAGGAGGACCTCGTGCCGTGGCTGTGGGACAGCGGCGAACTCGTCCGCGCCGTGCAGAGCGACCGGGTCCCCTACGCCGCCACCCTCACCGATACGGCATCGGGCACCACCCTGCTGCTCATCGAGCGCCCCGGCCACCAACTCCACTACCTCGTCGGCGCTTTCGCCCGGGAGCTGTTCGGTGAAGGGCACGGCGATCCGCACGCCCCGCGCAGCATCGTCCTGCCGCCCTTCCCCGGTCACGCCGCCCGGGAGATCACCGGCCGGTACCTGCCCGCCTTCGACCGCGCCGTCCATGCCCGCCGGATCACAGACGTCGCCGGCGCCCTCGACCGCATCCGCACCGAGCACGACGCCTGGGCCGCGATGGTCGCCTCCACCCGGTACAGCGACGCCACCCCGCTGGACATCGACGCGCTCGGCGATGCGACCGCACAATTCCTGGACAGTGCCTGGCGGGACTTCCTGACCGTGCTGGACCACGCCCCCGCGCTGCTGGACCGCTGCCACCCCACCGCCACACCGTGGCCCCAGGACACCCAGGCCCTCACACAGCTGGCCGGCGCCCTCAGCGACGCCGAGGCCGTGCGCGAGGAGCTGGCCTTCGGCACCCCGCTCGCCCGCACGGAACGCAACCTTCGGACGTGGCCGGCCATCACCACCTGGCTCACCCACAGCGAGCCGTTCCTCCGCCAGGCACAGGCGGCAACCCCGCGCCCTCCCGCCCGGCCGGCCCGCACCCCACCGGTGACCCGCCTCTCCACCGAAAGGCTCACCCCTTGCCCCCTGACGCCTACTTCGCCTTCGGCACCCATCCCCACCACGGCTTCGTCGCCACCGCCACCGCCACGATGCCCGCCCACCTGGCCCACTGGTTCCTCACCTGTGAGCAGTTCGAGCCCGTACCCGAACGGCCCGGCCTGTACCGGCTGACCAACCCGGACCAGGACGGCATGCGGCGCACCCGCCAGGCCGTCCATGACCTGCGCCGCCACGGCTATGCCGTGCACGCCGACTACCTCCTCGACCCCGTCATCACCCCCGGACCGGCCCACAACCCCATGGCCGTCCCCGAGCACACCGAGCGGCGCAACCGCGTCGCGCGGGCCTCCGCCGGACGCTCCCCGCAATGCGGCCCGGCACTGACCACCTCCCCGCCCTCTGCCCGTCCGATCCCGCCCAAGCCCGCCTACGCCCCCACCGTCCACCTGACCGCTTCCGCCAGCGGACGCTCCCGATGACCGCCGAGCCGATCCGCATCACCCGCGGACAGGGCGGCGAGGTCGAAGTGGAAGGCCCCTTGGACCTTCTGGCCGCAGACATCCTGCGCCGAGCCCACTTCCTGTTCCAGCCGGCACTGCGCGGCTACTGGATCCGGCTCCCGTTCGATCTGGGGCGCGACTGGGAGAACGAGCACGCGACGTGGGCAGCCGCGATGCTCACCGCCGCCCGCTACCCCGTCGCCCTCGACCCCGACCTGCGCACCGACGCACCCCAACAGGCCGCACCGCCCGCACCTGCCCGCCCGCCGGCCATGACCGCCCAGGCCCCGCCCGGTGCCGAGCCCGCAGCTGACCTCGACCATCAGGAGAAGCGATCACCGACACCACCCCGGCCCGCGAACTCGCAGAGCATGCCCGTGACTTCCGCCTTCGCATGGCCGTCATCGACCGCGAGACCACCACCGCGCTCGACACCACCCAGGACCGCTACGGCCGCACCGTCCACCACCACGCCGCAGCAGCAGCCCGCGCCCGCCGCAACGCCGCAGCCGCCGAGGCATACACCACGCATCTCGCCCCGCACGCCACCGGCCTGCTGGACGCAGCCCGCAGCAGCCTCGACGAACTGCCGCCGGCCCGGCACACCACCGCCTGGCGCACCCTGCTCGATGCCCTCGCCGCCTCCCACGCCGAGATCACCCGCATCCTTGGCCGCCCCGCCACCCCCGGCTCGGCCGCCGAGCGCGAGCAGCACCAGGCCCTGTGGCCCCACCTCGCCCTCTGGGCGGACCACAGCTCACTCGCCGCCGACCTCGCCGACCAGCACCACCAGGGCGAACCCGGAACCGGGCTGACCGCCGAAGAAGCGCAGAGGTGGACACACCAGGCCCAGGCCGCCAAGCTGCGCGGCGAGTTGGACCTGATCGAATCGTGGTACGCCGCCGACGGCCGGCGCATCACACTCGCCTACCTGGTCCAGGACGACACCTCCACCGTCATCGCGCTGACCGGCGACCCCGACGCGCCGGGATGGCAGGTCATCGGACACTACAGCGACGAGTACACCGCCGGACGGGCACTGCCACGACCCGTGCCACCCGGAGTCCTGCGGCCCGACAGCTCCCGGTTCAACCGCCCCGAGCCCGCACCCGAAGTGCCCCTGCACGAGCTGCTCCAGGACATCACCGAAGCCCGCTCCGCTGGCGACGTCTCCGAGACACTGCTGACCGCCACCCAGCACGGCTACGACGCAGGCCCGATGGTCCGCCTGCAAGAACTCCTCTACACCGCAGGCAAGTTCGCCGCCGCCCTGGAGACCGTGCAGGGCCGGCAGATCGCAGCCCGCCTCGATGCCCTCGGCCGGCAACTGGACTTCCTCACCCGCGAAGTCAAGGACGCCGCCGAGGACCTCGGCGCCACCGTCGCCGTCCTGCCACCGCACCGCACCCCCACGCCGCCACGGATCCGCCCGCGCCCCGCCCTGGACACCACACTCCCACCACCACCGCCGCCCCGCGCCACAGCCCCCGCGCACCACCCGTAGTGCACCCCTCTTCCCCGGCGGGGCGGCGGCAGTTGTCCTTGCGCCTGGCCGCGCCCCTTCAACCGCGCCCACTACCAACCGACTTCAAGGAGAAATCATCTATGGCTGTTATCGGTAAGCCCGGCTATCAGAAGCTGGGGAATGTCGGGTCACCGACGGCCGATTTCTGCGGCGTAGTCGGCGCCGAAGCCCTGGCTTTCACGGGTCCAGTTGTCCCCGGTGGCCTGGTGGAACCCGAGCAGTCGGCTGATGACGACCGCGGGCAGCTCCGAGGCGATGTCCATCAGCGATGCGTGGCGCGCGAGTTGAGGCGGGACACCGATCGCCTTCAGGCGCCGGCCGAGGGTGTGCGGGTCGATCGGCTGTCCGGGATAGATGCCGTGGAACAGCCACTTGGGTTCCTCGAGCGGGACGGTGGCCGCGCGGCCCTTGCGCCGCTCGACAAGCTGGCGGACCAGGTCATCCAGGGGCGCGGGCACCTCGACGGGGACGCGTCCGAGCTTCAGAGCGAGTGTGTCGCCGCGGTCGAGGACGTGCTCGGTGGTGAGGCGGCTGATCCGGCCGACGGGCTGAGCGAACAGCAGCAGGAGCAGGCCGGCAGCCCTGTCGGCGACCTGGAGTTGCTCGTCGCGGACGAGGCGGCGGACCAGAGTCCAGCGGTGGTCCTTGCTGATGGTGCGTGCGGCGAAGTAGGTGCTGATGACCGGTGCCGTCAGTGGTCGGCTGTGGCCGCGTCTGCTGGTCCAGAGCAGGAATCCGCGGACCGTGGCGCGCGCGGTGGGACCCTCGCCGAGCCAGGCGTCCACCTGATCCTGGGTGCAGGCGGCCAGGGTGGTGCCGCCATCGTGGAGCCATTCCAGCAGGCGGGCCACGTTACGGATCTCGACCCGGACGGTCTCGGCCCTGCCGTGGGTGACCAGTTGTCCGGACGGCAAGCTGCGGAGTCTGCGCAGAGGCTGCCAATTCGTGTAGTTGCGCAGGATCCTGCGCTCGTCGGTGCACGAGACACGGGCGATCGTCTTTGCCAACCAGCGTTCCAGCCGGGCCAGTTGCTCGTCCCGGGCAGGCAGGGCTCCTGCGGCCACCAGCGCGGCGCGCAGATACTCCACGGTCGGCGCGGCGGCGAAACGGTCCAGGGCCTCGTGGGTGACCGGACCGTTCCCGGTCGCCAGGGCCTGAAGGAGGGCCCGGCGGGCAGGAACCTTGTGGATCCAGCGCAAGACGGTTCGGGGCGGCGGAGCCAGCAGCGCCTGAAAAATCGGCGTCAGTTCCGGGCGCATCGTGCCGCCCGGCGAGCTGAGCACTTCGCGCAGGTCAGTGGAGCGCACGCAGGCAGCGCATCGTCCGTGCCGGTAGAGCCGTTCGACGGACCCGCACTTGCTGCAGGGGCGATGGGCGGCGGGATGCTTGGCCCAGCAGGTCTGGCACAGGGGCTCGCCTTCGGGATTCCTGCCGCTGGCGCGGAAGGTCCCGCCGCAACCGGCGCAGGGCTTGGGCTTGTTGCCGCAGTTTCCGCACAGCGGCTCGCCGGTGGCGGTGCGGTTGTTCACGCGCCGGTGCTTGCCGCAGCCGACGCACACGGCCTGCTTGCGCTCCTTGGCGCTGCAGGACAGGCACTTGGGGGCGTCGGTGGAGGCGAAGTAGCAGCGTCCCTGTTGCCCGCAGGTGGCGCAGATCGCGGTGGGGATCTCCCGGCAGGCGGTGCAGACTCCGCCGTCGTCGGTGCGCGACTTCCTCAGCCGCAGCATGCCGCAGACACTGCATGGCCTGTGGTTGAAGGGGTCGTGCTGGCGGCAGGTGCCGCACACGGGCCGGCCGTCGAACCTGCGGCCGCCGATCGGTCGCGCGCGTCCGCAAACCGCGCAGTTCTCGATCTTGGATTCGCTCCAGCACGGCCTGCAGCAACGAACACCGTCACGCCGCTGCTTGAGGTTGGTGGACCGTCGGCAGAACGGGCACGAGGGGACGACCACGCCGCTGGCGCCGTGGTCAATCAGCGCCCGGGCCAGTACGGAGATCTTGGGTGGTCCCTCGGCGCCGCGGCCGGTCAGCAGGCCGGGCGTGTCCTCCAGCGCCCACAGCAAGCGCAGTTGGCCGGGTCGGGTGCGCTCGACCTGGCGGATGGCCTGCAGTGCGGTCGCGGGCGAGATACCGAAGGGGCCGGCGGCGATCAGCTTGGCCAGTTCCTGGGCCGGGTCTGTGGCACCCCAGGGCGGGTGGGCCCGGCAGCGGGGCCGGCCAGCGCGGTCGCGTCCGGCGAGGGTTATGCTGCCGCAGATCACGCAGGGGTTGGCGCGCGCGACGCGGCGGTTGCTGCAGGCGCCGCAGATGCGTGCACCGTCGCCGAGGGCGGTCAGCGGACGCTCACGCCCGCAGTCTCCGCAACGGGGCAGCACCAGCTGTTCGGCGCCGGCGTCGCGCAGCGCCCGGACGAGCCGTTCGATCGCGCGTGGTCCCTCGGGACGACCGGACGTCAGCAGGTCCGGCCTGGCCTGGAGGACCTCGGCGAGCGTCCGCAGCTGAGGCCGCTGGCGGAAGACCGCCTGGAGCACGGCGGCGACATCGATCCGCTCGCATGCGGGGTCGGCCGACCGGACGATCTCGCTGATCACCGTCTCGGGCTCCGTAGCGGAGCGCGGCAGCTCACCGTCGGGCACGACCGGCGCCTACTCGGGCACGATCCGGGCCCGCTTGGGCCGCAAGTCGCCAAGCCCGGTGTCCTTCCCCGGCGCCGCTCCGCCGCCGGCCGCGGCACTATGACGGCGCCGCGAACCGGCCGCCGCGACGGGCTCGATGAGCTCATCCATGCTGCAGCCGAGGATGTCGAGCAGGGCCATCAAGGTCTTCAGGCTCAGCCGCTCGGGCCGTTCCACCACCAGGCGGTAGGTCTGGCTGGGCGAGAGATCGATGCCGCGCTCGGCCAGCAGGGGGCGCAGGTCGGTCGTGGAGAACATGCCGCGGGTGGCCATCACCTCCCGCAGATGCCAGCGGTAGTCCAGCTTCGGCGTCACATCGTCTCCCTACTGTCCGCCCTGGAGAGCGCGGTCCAAGACCTTGCGCATCATCGTGTTCATGAAGTCCCCGCTCACTCCGGTATAGAGGGCGGTCGTGGAGGCGTAGCGGTGGCCGACCTGGCGCTGGACGAAGGCCGGGTCCGCGCCGTCCTCGATCTGGTGGGTCACGTGGCTGTGACGAAGGCAGTGCGGGACAAGGGACTTGTCCAGGCCCAGCGCATCACGGTAGGCCGCGAAGCGTTCCTCGATCTCGCGGGCCTGAAGGCGTCCGCCTCGTTCGGTCAGCCACAGCGCCGACTGCTCGGGGGCCGCCGCGTAGCGGGGCCGGGCGTTGATCACATAGTCCTCGACCGCTTCCACCGCCCAGGGCATCACGCTCAGCGTTGTGCGTCGGCGCGGCGGCGATCCCTTGGTCCTCTTGCCGTAACGCACGTGCAGCGACCCGAAGTTGCCCAGCTCCGGGGCTTTCGGGTTGCGGTAGAAGTCGGTGACGTCCAGCCGGGAGGTCTCGGTGCAGCGCGTGCCCCAGCCATACATCAGCTTGAACACCGTGGCGTCCCGATAGGCCGCGAGCGCTCCCTTGCGCCCCAGCCGGATCGCCCGGTCAACCTGGGCATCCGCGTGGTCGAGGAAGAGCTGGATCTCCTCGCGTGTCATCGGCCGCCGCTGGGCACCGCCCTCGTAGTCGGCCAGGTGCGCGACGGTGTTCCACTCATGGCAGATCTGCACCGGGTGGGCCCCGAAGCGGGTCTCGCACTCGGCCGGCCACTGGTAGTGCGGCGAGGTGACGTAGTCGCAAAACATCCGGATCGCACCCTGGTACCCACGGATCGTCGACTCCGCCCGCTTCAACTCGGCAATCAGGTACGTCATCCACTCGTCCAGGTCGGACGCCGACCACTGCCACGGATAGGCGTTGGTGTACTCCGCGAAACGCCGCACCGCGCTCTGACGATCGCTGATCGTGTCCGGCTGCAGTCGGCGCCCGCCGCGCTGCTGACGCCCCCAGCCTTCGAGCATCGCCTCGAAGACGGCGTCCTCGGGATGCAGCAGAGACACGCCCTGGAGCAGCACGAGCTGCGCTGAAGCCTCCCGCAGTTCCGCTCCGGGCATCCCTCCACCCCCCATCAGCCGCGCGAATCATGCATCAGATGCACTCATCCGCGCAACACCCCAGGCCACTGGCCTCAACTCCGAAGAGAGATACTCGGCATGAAGCCGCAGAACACTAGCTCAACCAACTCCGGATCACGCATCCAACGCAATTCCCCGCGGTCCCGTACGCAGTGGAATGTCACCCACGCTTGCGGCCACGAGGTCGTCCATGACCTGTCCGACCGCCCCGCAGACCGGCGCGCCGGATTCGCTCGCTGGCTCGAAGGCAAGGACTGCACGATGTGCTGGAAGGCGGCTCGCGATGCCGACACCGCTTCCAAGGAGCAGTGGCTGGCCGCCAAGCGCGCCGAGGAGCAGCAGGCCGCGAAGGAATGGGCTACTGGCGCAGAGCACTTGTTCTGCGGGTGCGCTATTCCGGGCCTGAGCCTCGGCGTCGAGCCCCGGAAGCCTGATGAAGTTCTCGGTGCCGAACCGAGCTGCCAAGCACAGCACCGGAGACGCCGTAGATCATGGTCAACTACCGCGGGTGGCTTACGCGCTGGGAAGCAGGTCCCACCCGGCGAGGACCGTGACCAGGCCGATGACGACCGTCCGCAGCCAGTCCATGCCACCTTGCCCTTGTCCATGCTGTCGCGCTTCCAGCCGTGCTGGGCGTCCAGCGGCATCTGTTCGACTTGAGCGAAGCTCGCAGTGCCTGCGGCCTGAAGGGCGACGGCGTCTACTGGGCCATCAGCGGCGTCGCCCATATGCACAACCTCGCCCTCCAGACCTGATCACGGCGTTACGAGATCCTTAGGGCCTGTCTAATGGGCCACATGACCCATTAGACAGGCCCGCTGGCTCAGCCCCCCTCGACGTCGCCCTTGCCACCGGCGGCGCCGAGGCCGCTGGACAAGCCACCTCCCGCATAGGAACCTACGTATTCGCCGCTCATGCCCCACCAGTTGATGTTGACTGCAGCCGTGGCCATGTTGGCCTCGAAGCGGAGTTTCCAGCCAAGGAGAACCTCAGGCGGGTAGTTGAGCCACACCGATCCCCAGCTGTCGCCTCCTCCGGCGATCAGACCCCCTCCTCCGCAGTGCATCGAGATCGCTGGCGAGGAACTGATCTTTGTGACGACGGCGAAACCAAGGAACCCGAAGACGCTTGAGTGGGCGTCGTACCTGACGGGAGCTGACGCCTCAGAGAGGGTGGCGGCGGGGGCCACTTGCGGCTCGCTGGCCTCCCCCGCGTCCCCGAAATCGAGTCGTCCGCGCGCGTTGTGGAGATCGAACTGGACCCGTGCGAGGTTCGCGTAATGGTCGGCCAGCTGTTCGGGCTTGATCTGACTGACTGGTTGGAGCATCGCCTTCTCCTAACTCTTGACTGGCCTTGGGGCCCGCGGGGTGACGAGCGACGGGATCGAAGTCATGGCTACCGCGGATCGGCACCACCGAACTGGCGAACGTTCGTACCCAGCCATGCCCGGAACGGCGCGAACGCTTCGCCATGGCTGCTGGGTGTCACTTGGCGAGGTCGATAAGACCGCGCCCCCAGGTGTCCGCGTCTGGCTTCTTGCCGTTCCTGGTGGCATACGCGATCTTTGTCATCGCCTTGTCCGAGGTGAGGGTCTTTTCCTGCGACAGCAGGAGCGCGATCACCCCAGCGACGAAGGGCGTCGCCATGCTCGTGCCTTGCATCGCCACGTGATTCTGGTCGGTCATCCATCGGCGATTCTTCACAGAGTCACGGGACAGCGCTGAGACGATCAACGCGCCGGGGGCGGTGAGGTCCGGTTTGGGCTTGCCATCGCGTCGCGGTCCCAGGCTGCTGAAGGGGGCGATGTCGTCCTGCTTGAGCCAGATGGCCTCGCGATTGTTGTTGTCGATGTCCTTCCACCGCGTTTTGGTCGTGTAGGCCGCCACCGTCAGCGCACACGTCGCGGTCCCTGGAGACCCGATCGTCATGGAGTTCCGGGCATGCGGCCCGGAGAAACGGCCCTCGCCGAGGGCCCACACGTCCACACGCGTCTTCTGCTTGGCCGCCTTCTTCCCCCGGACCAGTAGCGTCCAGGTGCGCGAGCCCGTGGCGTTGGCGGGGGCCTGGAAGCGCACGCCGAAGTTGTGGTCCCGGTTCCTGCTGTCGGGCCCTGGGGAGCCCACCCACACCGTCCAGTCACCCAGCTGGTACTTCTTGTACGGGCTGCCCTTCGGGCCATTCGGTAGCACGCCCTGGTACGGCGTTGTCAGGCCGTCGGGGGCGGTGACCGCGACCTCCACCTGGTCGCTGCCCGCGTACCAGCCGTTGAACCACAGATCCTGGACGACCCCCTTGGAGTCCGGACCGTGTATGCACGGGATTCTCTGGATCTCCCCTGGTTTCACGTCGAGTTGGGCATGGATGTTGTCCTCCGCCTCGTTCCCCGCCGCGCAGCAGACGATCCTGCCGGGCCCGGACTGCTCGTCGATCGCCTTGCACATGGCGTCGGTCCCGTCATGGGGGTCGCTGTGGCCGCCGAGGCTCAGGTTGACGACCGCGGGCTTGCCGAGGTCCTTGGCCAGCCGGAACACGTACTGGATGCCGTCGATGATGCCCACGTTCGTCATCTTCGTCTTGACCACAACGAACTCGGCTTCTGGTGCCACGCCCTGGTACTTGGTGTCCGAGCCGGCGGCGATGCCCGCGACATGGGTGCCGTGCCCGTGGTCGTCCTTGGACTTGACCAGGTCGTCGCCTTTGTACTCGATGCCGTACCGGCCTTCCGGCACACCTGTTCCGGCGCGCGCGTGCTGGTCCCATATCCGCAGGATGCGACCTTTGAACGCCGGATGCCGCGCGTCGATCCCGGTGTCGACGACGCCGATGATGACGCCCCTGCCTGTGAGTTTGGTCTTCGCCCGGAAGGCGGGGAGCCCCACTTTCTGCGGTGCCACGTCCATCAGAGGGTGGACGGGCTGTGCGGGGGCGATGCGTTCGACCCCCGGATGCTGTGTCAGCGTCGGCAGGGCATCGAGCTGCACGATGGCCGTGCGCACTCTGTCCCCACCGGCGTTGATCTCGATCCCGGCGGTGCTCTCAAGATCCTGGAGATCGGCGTCCGGTGCGCACTCCAGCGTGACCACCACCCGAGCCGGTTTCGCGAAGTCCCGTGGCGCCACGAAGCCGGGCATCTGGTCTTCCTGCACGTGGTCGGCGAGTGCTTCGCGCCCCTCGGTGTACTGGTCGTAGGCGATGGCCAGAGACGGGGCCAGTTTGCTGTAGTCCATGAAAGGTCTCCCATCGGGCTCATCGGGGCCGCCGGTTCGCGTGCGCGGCATGGGCTGCTCACCGCCGGGACGGCGGATCAGTTCTTCGTCTCCGCGGAACGTGGCAGAGCACGCAACGATCGAGCCATGACGGGCGGCAGGAAACGCGCAGCGGCAGCAGAGACAGCCCGGCGGCCGGAGCCTTCAGCAATGGCTTGTATTTGCCATGGGCAAGCCCTAAACATCACCAGATTCACTCGGGCCGCGGATCCCTGCAACTCGATCAGTGGTCACGGCGCCGGGCATCGTGTCCTCTCATCGTCAGTCGCCGGTCGCGGGCTGTTCTCTTTGGATGTCGGTTCGGGCCGCAAGGTACGCCGTCCAGTCCCGGCGGACGTAGGTGACCCAGCGGACGGCAGTAGTGGTGTGCATGCCGAGGATGTCGGCGAGGATGGGTGCTGGAAGGTCGGTGGCGAGTGCTGCAAGTGCGGCGTTTCGTGCGGGCCGGACATTGATGCCGTATCGAGCGAGTTTCCGGCTGAAGGGCCGCGCGGCGATCGGTCGGCCGGGGACCATTCCGGGGAAGAGCAGGCGTGTCTGTGCGGGCGGAGACGTCAGCAACGGTCGCTCCAGCGGCTGGTCGGCCAGTTGCTGAAGCAGATTGCCCAAACGCGGTGGCAGCACCACCGGGTGATTGCCCACCGTGAGGTAGAAGTGTTGCCCACGTTGGCGGAGTTGGTTGGCGGTGAGGTATCGGAGTCGTTCATTGGACAGGCCGAACAGTAGTGTGAGGGCGCCTGCGGCCCGAACATCGAGGGGGATCTCCTCGTCGGTAAGGCACCGTTTCAACAGGGACCATCGGTCGTCCTCGTCGAGGAATTCAACTGGTTGCTGGAGCGGGATGGTGGGGACGGTGAATTGGGTCGTCAGGCGTCGCTGGGCGGTCCACGCCAGGAAGTAGCGGATGAGGTAGCGGGTCGTTGTGCCGTCGGCGAGCCATTGATCGATGTCTCTTTGTCGGAGCGCGCGGAGGGGGATCTTGCGCTCGTCAACCCAGGACAGGAACTCCAAGGCGACGTGGACGCGACGGCGGAGCTCGTGTCCAGCGGCGGTCGGATAGCGCTGGCGGGCCCTGCGGTTGCGGGCGCGTCGCAGCAGGTACCAGTGCAGGTATGGCCGGACGAGCCTGGCGTGTGCCTGCGGTTTCCCAGCCAGCAGGTGTTCCAGCCAGGATGGCAGCCGCTCCAGATCCTCGTCGCGCTTGGGCAACACTCCAGTCTGGACCAGCACTTGACGGACGTAGGCTTCGTTGCGGCCGGGTGTCAGTTCGTCGAGGAGGTCGTGACTCAGCTCGCGCCCGTCGGCCACGAGCCTGGCCAGGAGGGCGGCGTTGGGGCTCCGGGTGGTCCAGCGGATGGCCTCAGCAGGAACCCTGACCTGGCAGAAGGCGTCGATGAGTGGTTCCAGTCGCTCCGGGACGTGCCCGTCCGGACCGGTCAGCATCACGCGGAGCTTGTCGCCCAGGACGCAGTAGGCACATCGGTTCTTGCCGAAGGGGTGGCCGCTGCGGCCACAGGCGCGGCACACGTAGTCGATCGTGAAGCCGACGCACGGCCCGCAGATCTCGGCGCCGTCGCCGTCCCGTGCGATCAGGGGGTGGGAGTCACCACAGCGGGGGCATTCGGCCGGGGTACGTAGGATCGTGACGTAACAGCTGTCGCAGACCGGCCCCATCGGCCAATGCGCCGTAATGAGGCGGTCGCGTCGGCATCGGGAGCACGTCGCCGGCGGACGTTCGCGGGCAGAGCAGCTCTCGCAGACCGGCGTTCCCGCGGCGATGCCCTTGCAGGGGCGTTCCCGTCCGCAGCGGGTGCACGTCGCCTGAGGGCCGCGGTAACAGCTGTGGCACAGATCGGGGCAGGTGCCGGTCGCATTGCGGGCGATGATGCGCATCCGGCCGCAGCGTCCGCAGGGCCGGCGGACACGTCGGAAGCCGCTGAAACACTCGTAGCAGACCTCGCCGGCGGTCGTGGGCGCCGTGGAACAAGCGGCGCAGGGCTGTTCGGGGCGTTCCCAGCATTTGCCGCAGAGCGCGCTGCCGTCGGGAAGCCGCCGGGCGGGGCTGCGCAGGCGGCCGCAGTCCCGGCATTCCTCGACAACCTGGGGATCAGTTCGGTAGCAGGAGCTGCAGATGACGCCTTCCGGTCGCTTGGCCGCGATGTGCGTATCCGTCCGGCCGCAGCGGGCGCATGTCCCACGGCGGGTCCGGTTGTCGCAGGGGGAGCAGATCCGGCCCTCTGCGCGGATCTTGGGCAGGTCGACTCTGACCCCGCCGCATGAGGCGCATCCGGGCCGGACGACCTCGTACCCGGCGGCGTGCAGAACATGGACCATGCGCAGCAGCACCGGAGGGCAGTGCGAGTCACCCGAGGTGAGCGCATCCGGATGGGCTGCCAGATGCGCCGCCAGATCTTCCAGGATTCGCGACGAGATCGGCCTGGCATCATCAAGCGCGCTCTCGGCCGCAGCAACATCCAATGCGGCCAAGAGCGTCATGAGTTGGGTGACGGCAGCCGCGATCGCGCTCTCGTAGCGTTCGGCTTGCTGGGCTCTTCGGGCCTCCTTCCAGGCGTCGGTCACATCCCCTCCGGTCGCCGGATCGAGGTCCGTCGCGCCATCGGCGCAGGTCCGGACGCCCCACCGATGGTCTTGCGGACCTCAACGTTGACGGCCTGGATCTCCACCAGGTCATTCGGCTGGCAGTCGAGGATGTCGCACAGGGCCGCAAAGGTGTCCATGGACATGCGTTGGGGCGGCTGGGTGACCAGCCGGAAGACCTGCTCACGCGAGAGAGTGATACCGCGTTCGGCGAGTAGGGGCACCAGGTCCGAGGTCTGGAACATCTCCCGTTCGGCCATGAGTTTCCGCAAGTGCCACCGGTACCCCATCTTCTTGATCAAAAGCCGTCCTCCCAAAGTTCCGTGTTTCGCTCGGTCAATTTCCTTTGCAGCAAACGGTTTCGATACTCGTCCGACACGCCGGTGTAAATCGCCGTCGTGCTCGCATAGAGATGGCCGGACTGGTCCTGCACGAATCTCTCCGGATAATCGAACTCGACAAGGTGGGTGATATTCGAATGCCTCAGGCAGTGCAAATCGAGCTCCGGCGGAAGGCCGGCGGCCTGCCGGGCAGTCTCGAACGCCTCGTTCGCCGAGCGGCGGGAAAGGCGTCCACGACGCTCGGTCACCCATAGCGCCGGATGCTTGCCGGGCTCGAAGCGGGGCCGCACCTCGGCGAGGTAGTGCTCAAGTACGCCGACGACCCAGTCCATCTCCGGAACCGTGAACACCGTGCGCCGTCGCGGCGGGCTGCCGTTGGCGGACTTCCCCCAGCGCACGAACAGCGCACCATGACGGCCGTAGTCCGGAGCCTTCGGATTGCGCCGGAGGTCAGCCATGTCCAAGCCGCAGGCTTCCCGACGCCGCAGGCCATAGGCATAGAAGGTCTTGAGCAACGCGGAGTCCCGCATCGCCGCGAGCGCACCTTTTCGCCGCCGGCTCCGGATCTCGTCTACTCGCCCGTCGGCCGCGTCGAAAAGGGCCTGGATCTCGTCGTAGGTCAGCGGCCGGCGGCCGGGCTGGCCCTCGTACTCGCTGACATGGGTGACCGTATTCCATTCGTGCAAGATCTGCACAGGCACCTGGCCGAAGCGCGCACGGCACGTGTCGGGCCATCCGTAGCGAGTATCAGTGATGTATTCGCAGAACAACCGCAGTTGATTCTGATAATTGCGGCCAGCGGAGACGGTGAACGTTGGATTCTTCACCCGCAGGTGGTCGAAGAACGCCTCGACCTCGGCAGGCTGCCACTGCCACGGGTACTGATCGGCGAACTCTGCGAACCGTCGGACCAACGACAGCCGCGGCTTGATCGTGGCGTCCCATTTCAAGAACCGGGTCCGCTGCTGCCTCGCCCAGCCCTCCAACATCGCCTCGAAGACCGCGGGTTCCGGGTCGAGATGCACCACCCCGTCGGCCAGCACCAGATGCGCTGCACCCGGAAAATCCCTCGCCTGACTCATGTTGCTTCTAACGCAACATCGTTGAATCGGTCACGCTCGCCCCAATGTCACTGCAGATCAACCCGTACACCTCGTGCACCTCGATACACGTCTCCGGAAGCCTGACCTGCGGCTCAAGACCGTGATCGGTCGATGCCGAGTGTTGCATCGCGTGCAATTCCGCGCGTTTCGAGCGCTTCGACATGCCGCCGCTGGAGGGCCCGGAGCGGGCCCTGGACTGGGGCGAGCGGTCCCGTCACCAGCTGATGACCGCCGCGCACACCGCCCTGGTCATCGAGGGCAGTTGGGACGAGGCGGACTGGGCGGAGCTGGAGGAGAAGGCCCGTACGGTGACCAGGGCGGGATGATGGATCGACCAGAGGGATGCCGAGGGCGCTGACCTGCTGGAACTTCTCGATGCTGCCACCGAGCAGGACCGCGGGACGGAGAACCCGTTCCGCTGACGGCGACGGACCATAACCGACGATCGGCGGTTGGCCAACCGCTCGTTTCTCCGGACGATTGTTGCTCCCACCGCCACCCGATCCGCGTGGAGAGGACCCTGCGTGATCCCGCCCTCTTGGACTTCTGCGCCGACTCCGGCGTTCTCGCCGATACCCGACCCGCTCACCCCGGCCCGGGACATCACCCACGCCCACTTCCAGGCCGGCGACCAGGTCGTCGTCATCAAGGGCGTGACCAGTGGGGAACTGTGGGGTGAGGCGGTACGCATCGTCGCCCCGTCCTGGCACACCCCGACCGACGAAGACGGATGGCGGCTGCGCGATGCCACTGGCGGCGCGCAGACGTTCATCACCGCCCACCCCCGCTACCTCGTGCACCTGGGGCGCCCCTGCCCGGACTGCCTGATCTACCTGCGCGCCATGGAGGACTACCTCCTGCCCAAGTACGCCGGGCACGACGCGCTGATCGACTGCGGCTGGTACACCACCACGGCCCTGAACCAGCTCGTCCACGTCGCCGACGCCCGGGGCGGCCGGTGAGCCTTCCCACCCGCCGTCCCGGCCGATCCCTCGCCCTCCTGCGCGCCCGAACCCGCGCCACCATGAATCCCTCGGACCCGTCGTGGCCGGCCCGCCTGGCTGCCGATTTGCGTGAACTCGACGCCGACTGGCGGGAATCGGCCGAGGTCTGCGCGCACGTCGCCTGGGCCGCCCGCGCCGACGGGCACAGCGTCCTTGGCCTATTGCGCCCAGACCAGGTCACTACCGCCGAGGCAGATCCGGTCACCGCCCGCACGTACCGGCATCTGTACCTCAACGCCCTGCGGTACGACTTCCGCTGCCCCACCCTCCAAGCGCTCGTCGAACAGCTCCCGCCAGCCACGCGTTCCGCGCTGGACGTCTACAGCCGGGCCCTGTACGCCTTCGCCCTGCTGGGCCAGTCCCGTCCCGAGGGCCTGGAGATGATGGACGAGGTCCTGGGCGAGGCCGGGGAGCACGCGAGTACGTTGCATGTTCTCTTGCACGGCCTGTGGCTCGGCCAGCATCTGGACCAGGGTGCTGAGCGGCTCCTCGCCCTCAGCACCCGGCCGCCCTTCGACACCGGCACCGACCCGATCGTGCTCTTCCGCAAGGCCGGCGCACTGCGCCGGCTCGGCCGATACGACGAAGGGCTCGCCACCGTCGACCGGGCCCTGGATGTGCTGCCACCGGGCGACATCGCGGTCCACGCCGATCTGGTGCGCGAACGCTCCCTGATCGCCGCAGCCCACGACCTCCACCACCAGCACCCCCATCCAGCACAAGCCATCGGAGGCATGGCGGCGTGATTCCCCGCGTCAACGGCCGTACGAACACCCCACACGACCCGCTCAGTGAGGCGTTGGGGCGGGCTGTGCCGATTGAGGGGGGCCTGCCCGAGCACGCCGTTATCGCCTACTGGCCGGGCCTGGACTCCTACACCCTGGACGACGAGCAGGCGACGTGGACGGCCACCCAGTGGGCCGAGCACCTTGAAGAGCCTCTCCTGGAGAACCCGTTCGCCACCAGCCCCCGCGGGGACCGGCGGGCGATCTTCCACCTCGACGTGCGGCTCCACCCCGAAGACCGGGACCTGACCGCCGCGGAGTGGGCCGAGGCCGCCCACCGCCTCGCCCGCGCCGCCGGCATCGAGACACCCGGCGACAAGGACGGCTGCCACTGGATCGCCGTCCAGGCCAAACCGGGGGGCCTCGATGTGATCGCCAACCTGATCAGGCTCGACGGTTCCTGGCAGCAGCAGCCCGCCGACCTCGCGCGACGGCTTGCGCACGAGGCCCGCCGCATCGAGCAAGACCTGCATCTGACCGCTCCCGCACCACACGCCGTCTCCCGACCGGTGCCGCCCGCCTCGGCCCAACTCGCCGAAGTCCTCACCCAGCTCGCCGACGAGCACGCCGGCCCGCTGGCCACCGTCCGCGGACTTGTCGAGCACGCCGCCCACCGCATCGCCCACCAGGCAGGCCCGGCCGGTCCTGATACCGCGCACCGCCTGGAGTGGATCGCCTACCGCCTCCACGGCATCCAGCAGGACCTCGACGCCACAGCCACCCACCTCGCCACCGCGTCCCGCCCACGCGCCACCCCTCCGGCACCGCCCGCTGCCCGGACCTCCGCACGACGATCACCGTAGGAGAAACGCTTCCCCTTGCCCCTCGCCGACCGCGTCCTGACCATCCGCCGCGATCCGCACTCCCAGGAAGTCCTCGCCCGCGGCGGCGACATCGAGGCCCACTGCATCCTCCAACGCGCGGGCTTCATCCCCGTCGTCCGCGTCCACGACTCCTACCACCGCGCCCCCACCGGCCTCGACGAGCACGACGAAAGACGGCTGGCCACCGAGGCCGTAGCCCGGCTTCGGGCCGTCGGCTACCACGTCGACTGCGACCCCGGCTTCGACACCGACCGCCGCCCGGCCCGCGACCTGCCACTGGGCGCTTTGGTCGCCCAGCTCGCCGAGCGCATCCGCCAGGCCACCACCACAGACGAGGCCGCCGACGCACTCACAGAACTGACTGCCTCCCACGACGGCATCCTCGCCGCCATCGACCAAGTCCTCACCGCCACCGCAGAGTTCCACGACGGCCTCGGCGATGCGGCCGATGCGCACATCGCCCGGCGCCTGCGCTACCTCGCCGACGAACGTCTGCACGTCATCCGCACCGACCTCGCCCACACCCGCGACGCGCTCGCCGACCGGCACGCCCCACACCCCGGCCGCAGCACCTGCACGCAAGCGGTCCCCGCCCACGAGCGTGAACGGTCCGCCGTGTGCGCCTGCCCACCCCCGCCGCGCACCGTGACCGTCGCGCCTCCGCCGCCCGTGGCCGCGCGTGTGCGCCGCTGACACCACCCCAACGTTGCTCAAGGACACCATGCACGACCACGAAGATTCCGGGCGCCTCGCCTCGTTCGCCGACGTCCTCGCCGGCGAACTGCCCGACAGCTGGACCAGCACCCACCACCCCACCGCGCACAAGGACGACCTGGCCGAACTGGCCGCTCGCATCTGGGACATGGATCTCGTCGCCGAGTCCCTCGCCGAGCATCCCCTCCGCCAGGCGGCCGTCCTGACCCGCAACGATGGTGCTCAGCTCGCCGTGCTCGACCGGCACGATGAGCGCGACGGATTCCTCATCGCCGCCGTCGCCCCACCCAGCCTCCCCGACGAGGCGTACCGCGGCATCCGTGAACCCAACGGCATCGCCGTGGGCGATGATCCGTTCCACAGCGCCGAGCTGGTCGTCGGCGACCTGCTGGCCCGCTACGACGCCGCGCTCGCCCAGGCCCGCCACAACGCAGCCGCCGACGTCCAGCCCTCGCAGCCGGACCGTCTCGTCTTGACCTGGCAGGCCGACGGCAGCCTCGCCGCCGCTCCCGCCGGCGAGACGGCCGCCGCCGTGCTGGCGGCCAACGGCTTCGTCCCCGAGCCGCACACCGGCATCTACCGGCTCAGCGGTGACGACACAGCGGTGCAGGCCCGCGCCGTCCGCGCGGCAGGCCGGCAGCTCGGCGCGCACGGCATCGCCACCGCGCTGCAGCACCCCTCCGGCCGGATCGCGCCCACCGCGACACCGCCTGCACCTCCGGCCCCGGCTACGGCCCGGGCCGCGGCGGCGCGGGGCCGATGAGGAGATCTTCCTCACGAGCGACCGCCCGCACACCCCGTCCCGGCCGACGCCGGGCCGGCGGTAGCGGCACACGCCCCGCACGCCCGCCCCGCCGCTGAAATGGAGTCCCTTTCTATGGGCAATCGCGCCGACGAGTACGGCACCGATGTCGAGATCTACGTGAAGGCCCTGACCACCACCATCCACGCCGACACTCCCACCGACGCCCCCGAGCAGCTCCTCGACCTGCTCGACCAGCTCGGACTGGAGCGCCGCACCGCGGGGCCGATCTACGTGTGGCACGTGGTGCCCGAACATCTCGACGCCGACGAGCAAAGGCGCCTGGCGAGCCACGCGATCCCCGCGCTCCTCGTGGCCGGATACACGGTCAACTGCACGCCCGAGGTCTTCGACGAGGCCGCCTACCAGCAGGCCGTGCACGAGATCCGCTCCGGACACAGCCGTCCCGGAGCGGAGCCGACGGCGGCACCGGCGGCGTCAACCCCCGCCCCACCGTCCAACGCACCGTCCCGGCGAGCCCGGTAGCACCCACTGGCGGCCCCGGCACACGGGCCGGGGCCGCCCCGCCCGCATCACCGACCGGAGAACCCCGTACCACCCCACGCGCCCCCACCGATCAGCCCCCATCTCACGCCGCGCCTCGCGACCGCGCTGTTCCGCCGCTACCTGCGCGCCTGCATCCTCACCGGCCCCCACCGGCTGCCCGGCGCACGCCCCGAGACCGCCCCCGGCGAGGCCCGGCACGCCGGCCGCCACCGCTGATCCCCACCACCCCGACCCTGGAGGAGCATGCCTAACCCCACCTACCCGGTGCGGCTGGCTGATGAGATCACCCGTCAGCTCGGCCAGCTCGCCGACCACCTCGCCCACCTCCCGCCGCATCAGGCCACGCAGGTCATCGCCCACGTGGTGGACCCCGACCACGGCGTCCTCGCAGGTGTCACCCGCCTGGTGGCCACCAGCAGCGTGTTCGCCAAGGTCCAAGCCGAGCGCGGCACGCTGCCGCCGGAGGTGTGGCTCGCCCTCGGGCGCGCCGCCAACGAACTCGACGCCATCGGCGGGGACCTGGACGAACACCGCGATCACCTGCAACAGGTCAGCACGCGCCTCGGCACTGGGGCGGCGAAGCCGCCCGAGCCTGCAGCGCTCGTCGTCCGGCGGCGCCGATGAAGAAAAAGCAGTGGCAGGGCTGGAGCCCTGGGGGTGAGCAGGCCGAGCAGCACTATCTCGTCGAACCCCGCGCCCTGGCCGGAGGCGGCGACCTGCGCCACGTCTCGGAATTCCTGCGCGCCTCCGGCTGGCGGGATGCCTCCACCCCGGGCGGTCCACTCCTGATGGAGAGCCCCGACCGCGCCGTTCGGATCAGCTACGACCCCTATGTCCAGCCGGGCGGGTGGACGATCCACGGCAAGACGAGTGGGCAGCAGGACGAGTGGTGGGCGACGCTCGGCCGACAGACGCCGGTGGAGATCGTCGCCGGGCTGACCGACGCGCTCACCCATCCCCGCTCCGCCCATGCCCCCAACGTATGGGAACCGCTTCAAGAGCAGCACTGGAACGCCGGCCCCAAAGCCGGGCACTACACCGCAACCAGCCCGGACGGCTCGGCGTGGATGCAGTTCCACCAGGACCCCAGCGGCCACGCGATGTGGTGGTCCGGCGCACGAGACGGGCAGGGCAACGGCTGGACGGCGAGCTTCAGCGCCACCACCCCCATGCACCTCGTGCAAGCCTTCTCCGCCTCCCTGGCCAGTCCCGAGCCGGTGATGCGCCCGCGCGGACGCGTCCCGCACAGCACGGCCATCCGCACCACCTCCGTCTCCGTCCTGCCCTCCCAGCTCAGCGCCTGGCAGCAGGCCCGGATCACCGCCGCCCGCGCCGCCACCTGGGCCCGCAACTCCGTCCGAAACAACCGGCCCCGCACCACCGCCCGCCCGCACACCCATGCCGGCGGCGCCCGCGCCCGCCGCTGAACCACAACCCCCATCCCACGAAGGAGCCTTGTGCCCGCGCTCACCCCGGACACCATCCGCACCGCCACCGAAACCCTCTGCGACCTGACCGCATACCTGCGCGAGGAACCCGACCTCGACGAAGCCCTCGCCCTCGTCGAGCCGCTGCTGGATGAGTACACCGGCATCCCCATCCAGCTCGGTGACACCCTGCGCGCCCTCGCCCGCGTCGTACAGAGCCACCCCAGCACCCCGCGCACCGCTGAAGTCGCGCTCCTGATACAGGAGTTGCGGGATGCGGCATGGGAGCAGACCGACCAGTACCACCTCCACTACGTCCTCGACAACCTCCGCCGCCTCTACGCGCAGGCCCCGCCGGCCCCGGGATGCTGCCGATGCCGGTGAGCGAACGGCAGCTCGCCGCCTTCGCCGACCACCACGCCTGGCGGATCCCGTTCGACACCAGCCCCCGCCACCTCGCCGGCCCCGGGGATGCCCGCCACGTCACCCACGGCCTGGCCGCAGCCGGCTGGACCCGCACAACAGACCCGCTCAGCCCCGAGATCGTCCTGCGCAGCCCCGACCACCGGCACACCCTCCAGTTCGACCCGCAGTCCGCCACCTCCGCCTGGTGGCGGCTGCGGGCCGCGCACACCGATGCCGAGCCCGGCTGGTACGCGGAGTTCGGCGAACTCGTCCCCGCAGAGGTCCTCGGCCACCTCACCGACGCCCTCATCACACCGCCGCCCCGCGAACAACCCAACGTCTTTCCAGATATTGGAGTCGGCAGGCTGGCGGCACAACACCCAGCACATGGCTGATTCACCCGACGGGATGTGCCACGTAGAACTGCGGCGCGACGGTGAGGACGCACTGGCGGGCTGGCACGTCGATACCTGCGAGCCGGGATACGGCACCCCGATAGGCCCCCGGATCTGGCACGCCTGGTTCGACAGCCGCACCCCCGCTCACCTGGTCGACGCCTTCGTCACCGCGCTCGCCGACCCCGCCCCGCTCCAGCGCGGCATGTATGAGCGCACCGCCCACCACAGCGTCGTGCAGCAGCCGAGCCCACTTACGCCGCAGCAGGTCGTCGAGGCGCACACCGCCCGCCTCGACGCCCTGCGCGCCCAGGCCCGCGCCGCCCGCCGCCAGCAGCCGAAGGCCGCGCCAGCCCCGGTGAAGGCCGGCACCACCCGTGCGACCACGCACCGCTGACCCCCGACAAGGAATCTCACCATCACCCTCGATCCCACCGCTCACCGCGATTTCCTGCACCACCTCGACGGATTCCTCGACGACAGCGAGAAGATCCTCGGCTCCTGGGACGCCTACTCCGAGGAGCACACCGGCCTCGACGGCTGGCCCTACGACGAGGACGCCTACGGTCTGCGCGCCAGCCAGCGCGACGCCGACACCGCCGCGGCGTTCGAAACCGTCCGCCCCGGCGCCCGGCACCTGCTGGCCACCGCCGAGACGCAGCTCGCGCACCTGCCCGCCCCCGCCGTACAAAGCCACTGGGCCTGGCAGCTGGGCGTCCTGCACGCCGCCCTCGACCGTCTGGACGCGCTGCACGAGCAGTGGCTGCAGACCCGCGACAGCCTCCCTCTGGATGCCCGGCCCGGCACTCAGGTCTTCGACGACGCGCTCGCCGAACATCACGCCGAGTGCTGGAGCTACCTCGACGACTGGGCCACCCACGGGCACGTCCTGCGCGACATCAACGCCGCCGCACGCCATGCCCCCTCGCCCCTGGCCCCACCGCCGGCCGCGACCCCCTTGCCCGCGGCCGGCCGGAGCGGCCCGGTGCGGAGAGGATGAGCGTGCACGAGACCATCGAGCAGGCGCTGGTCGCACCCCGCTACCTCGCCGGCGGCGGCGACCCCGCCTGGGCTACCGTTCCTCTCCATCGGGCCTGCGGGTGGAGTTTCGGCAACGACCCGCTGATGCCCCGCGTCATCCTGACCAGCCCCGACCAGCAGGCCGATCTGCGCCTCGACCCCGCCCCGGATGACCAGTGGTGGCGCCTGCACCACGCTGCCACCGCCGACCGCCCGGCCTGGTGGGCGAGCTTCGGCGCGCGCACCCCGGTGGAACTCATCGCCGCCGTCCTCGACGCGCTCACCGCCCCCGCCGCACCGCCAACGGCCGCCACCGACCCCTTGGAGCCTCTGCGACAAGCCGGATGGCGCTGGTCACCCAACTCCCGCATCTCGCCCGACGGCATCGCCGAGGTCGAGCACTTCACCGATCACGGCAGTAACACCTGGTTCATCACGGCCGCCGTCGGCGAGGGCCCAGAGCACCATCTCTGGCAGGCACGCATCAACGGCAACGCCCCTGGCCACCTGGTGACCGCCTTCACCCGGGCCCTCGCCAGCCCCACGCCGCTGGTCCGCGATCCCTTCCGCCTCCCGCCGCACACGCGCCAGCACGCCCACATCCGCACCGAGCAACTGCCCGTCAAGACCGTGGCATTCGCGCTGGAGCGACGAATTGCGGACCTCACCGCCCGGCACGCGAGCGCCACCACGCAGTCCCCTGCCGCCGGGGCGCCTCGCCTGCCGAAGCCGGGCCGCACCCGCTGACCCACCGGCCTTCTCGACCGCCCCCCCCTTGGAGGCGCCCTCTTGCCCAACAGCTCGTCCAAC
The DNA here is from genome assembly GCF_003121295.1 of Streptomyces orinoci. Classification (GTDB taxonomy): domain Bacteria; phylum Actinomycetota; class Actinomycetes; order Streptomycetales; family Streptomycetaceae; genus Streptomyces; species Streptomyces orinoci. Next base: position 56,292 of record NZ_PHNC01000011.1, on the reverse strand, counting down.
TCCAGCAGCACCGACGGCTACGACATAGCCTTCCGCGTCCTGCTCGGCGCCCTCGCCATCGCCGTGCCGGCGGCCAACCTCGCCTGGCTCGGCGGCAACACCACCGCCTGGCTCACCGACTCCGGCCCCTGGGCCCCGTACCAGCCCGTCGAAGCCCTCCTGCACCCCCACCACCTCTGGCCCCACCTGGGCGATACGGCGCTGCTTTTCGGCGCACGCATCGTCCCCGGCGCGGCCCTGATCGCCCTGGGCGTCGTCGGCGCCGTGCTCTGGTCCCGGCACCACGGCGGCACCGGTGGGCGAAAGAAGAAGATCGCCGGGATGGCGAAGCCCAAGGACATCGAGCCCCTGCTCGCCAAAGCCACCACCGCCAAGGCCCGCTCCCTGCGGCCCAGTTTGAAGGACAGCAAGACCATCTCAGCGAACGACACCGGCATCCTGCTCGGCAACATCCAAGGCACCCGCCACGAAGTCCGCATGGGCTACGAGGACGTAGCGGTGGCCATCATGGCACCCCGCTCCGGCAAGACCACCAGCCTGGCCATCCCCTCCATCCTGAGCGCCCCCGGCCCGGTGCTGCTGACCTCCAACAAGGCCGCCGGCGACGCCTACACCGCCACCCTCGAAGCCCGGGCCCAGGTCGGCCGGACCTGGACGATGGACCCGCAGCAAATCGCCCACGCCAGCCGCGAGATGTGGTGGAACCCCCTCGCCGACGCCAACACCCTCGAAGGCGCCGGTCGGCTCGCCGGGCACTTCCTGGCCGCCTCCGTGGATGCCTCCCAGCAGGGGGACTTCTGGTCCAAGGCCGGATCCAACATCCTCTCCCAGCTGTTCCTGGCCGCCGCGCTGGACGAGCGGCCGATCACGGACGTGATGCAGTGGCTGGCCTTCCCCGGCGACCGCACCCCGCTGGACATCCTGCGCGACCACGGCCACGCCGCTGTCGCGGCCCAGCTCAAGGGCACCGTCGAAGGCCCGCCGGAGACCCGTGACGGCATCTACGAGACCGCCCGCCAGTACGCCTCCGCCCTCCTCAACGCCGAGATCGCCGCGTGGGTCACCCCGCAGAAGGGCATCCCGGAGTTCCGGCCGGCCGAGTTCGTCACCTCCCGCGACACGCTCTACCTGCTGTCGAAGGACGGCGGAGGCGGCGCCTCAGCGTTGATCGCCGCGTGCGCGGACTCCGTCATGCGGGCCGCCACCGCCCAGGCCGAACGCGCCGGCGGACGCCTCGACCCGCCGATGCTCGCGATCCTGGACGAGGCCGCCAACGTCTGCAAGATCTCGGACCTGCCGGACCTGTACTCCCACCTCGGCTCGCGCGGGATCATCCCGATCACGATCCTGCAGTCCTACCGCCAGGGCCAGAAGGTCTGGGGGGAGGCGGGCATGGACGCCATGTGGAGCGCCTCCACGATCAAGGTCATCGGCTCCGGTATCGATGACCCCGACTTCGCCGACAAACTCTCCCGCCTGATCGGCGACCACGACGTGGAGACCAAGTCCACCTCCACCTCGGACTCCGGCACCTCCACCAGCATCAGCATGCGCCAGGAACGGATCATGGCCGCCGACGCCATCCGCGCCCTGCCCAAGGGCACCGCCATCTGCCTGGCCACCGGCATGCGCGCCGCCATGCTCGACCTGCGCCCCTGGTACGCCGAGCCCGGCGCCGACGACCTCGCCGCCGCCTCCGCCCGCGCCTCCAAGGCCATCACCACCCGCGCCATCGCCAAGGCAGCACCCAAGCCGGACGACTTCGGCACCGCCGCATAACAGCCGCACCCCCACCCGGCACTTCGCAAGGGCGCCAAGGGCAGCCGTCACCCCGCCCGCCGCCGGCACCCGGCGGACCCGCACCCCCGTCACCGTCCGCCGACAGCGGCACGGCTCGCCAAGGCGCCCTTGCGAAGCCCGGCCCCCTCATCCCCGGTTCTTCCCCCCATAGATCTGGACCGCTATGGCCTTCACCGACCACCACGCCGTCTTCGTCGGCTCCACCGACGACGGCCACACCTTCGTCCTCGTCAACCAGCCGATCCGATCGGCCCACCGCATCCTCACCGCCAGCGGCTTCACCCCCCGCGAGCACCAGGGCCGCACCCTGTACCTCCTGCCGCCCGACACCTCCCGGGAAGACGCGCACAACCGCACCGGCGAAGCCCTTCACCAACTCCTCGCCCACACCATGGACTTCGTCGACCTCAGCTGGACCACCCGCTACCACGCCACCGGCCCGGCACCCAAGGCCGTCGTCCGCTTCGACCTCTCCGACGGCCGCGTCACCGCAACCGCCCACACCCAGGCCGCCCAAGAGGTCCTGGAACAGCACGGGTTCACACCGACCTCGGCCGGCCACATCCTCCCCTCCCACCTGGGCGAACGCGAGAACGTCGGGGCCGTCGCCCGCGCTGAGACACACCTGTGGTCCCTCGGCCTCGCCTCCGAAACCCGCCTCGGCCTGCCCACCCCCGAAGCCATCGCCGCAGTGCCGGGACGCACCCGGCCCACCAGGCCGGCACCGCCGCCCGCGCCCACGCACCAGCGGCACACCCGCTGACCACCACGCGGCACAGCCGCCCAGCCAATCGCCAGTTTCCACAGGCGAGTTAGGCACCTGCTCTTGCCCTCGCCTCGCATCCCTTCTCTTTTACGGAGGCCGCCACGACTGCCGACACACCCACCCCGCATGACCTCGCCCGCGCCCTGGCCGCCGAGATCGCCCCGGACGCCGCACCACGCGACGTCATCGCAAGCTTCCGCGTCCGCCCGCAGGCCGGAGCGCGCTACGGATACAAGACCTCCGGCGGGCCCGTTCAGGGCCTGGCCCAGTCGCTGCACGCCCGGCTGTACGGGCTTCCCACCGACCCCGCACCGCTGCCCACCGCGCTGGATGAACTCCTCCAGGCCACCCGCACCGCACCAACCGGCGAGCAGCAGGCCGCCATCCTCGCCCAGCTCGCCGAGCAGTTGCGCAACGCGGTCGAGATCCTCCAGTGGGCCCAGCACCACGCCCACTGGCAGCAGCTGCCCGCCGACGTCTTCGACTGGCTGAAGTCAGCCAAGGACGCCGCCCAGCAGCTCGCCGACGGCCTGGACCGCACCAGCACCGCCTTCGCCTCCCGCCCGGCGCCGACGCCGGCACCGCTCCCGGCACCGCCAGCCGCGCCAGCCACCGCGCCCGCACGGCGCTGACCCGCTTTCCCCCTCTTTCCCGGCCGACGACCGGCCAGTCCCGCACACCGCAAGGACCAAAGCCATTTCCACACCCCCCGCATTCCGGTGCATCTCGCTAGGTGCAGGCATTCAATCGAGCGCGATGCTCGCCTTGTCGGCCGAGGGCGCCCTCCCGAAGGTGGATTATGCCATTTTCGCCGACACAGGATGGGAACCCAGAGCCGTTTATGACCATCTCGAACGACTGGAAAATGAGATAGCCGAACCAGCCGGCATCCCCCTCCTGCGCGTCACCTCCGGAAATATTCGCAAGGATGCCATTGACCCGGATCACCGATTCGCATCCATGCCGCTCTACATCCTCAATCAGGACGGCAAGCCTGGTATGACTCGACGGCAGTGCACAGGCGAATATAAAATTAAGCCGATAAAGAAGAAGGTCCGTGAACTCCTCGGCTACCCCTACCCCGCACGCATTCCGAAGGGGATATTCGTCGAGCAGTGGGTCGGCATCTCCACCGACGAGTTCCACCGGGCCAAGGATGCCGACGTCAAGTACATGCGCAACCGGCACCCCTTGATCGATATGGGCTGGTCGCGAGCCGACTGCGTCCGCTACCTGACCACGCTCGGCCTGGCCGATACGCCGAAATCCAGCTGCCTCGGCTGCCCTTATCACGGGAACGCACAGTGGCGCCATATCCGGGATAATTCGCCGTCCGAGTGGGCGGACGTGGTGGCCTTCGACGCGGCGATCCGCAAGGGCAACGCCCGCGCCAACGCCACCGGCAACCGACTGCTCGGCGAAGCTTTTCTCCACCGTTCCCGCATTCCTCTCGACCAGGCTCCGATCGACCACGTCACCGCCGCCGAATGGGCTGCCCTCCAGCAAGAGATCGGCACCGAATCCCCGCATTCCGAGGAGCTGGAGCAGGGGGTCATCGACGGTTGCTCCCCCTGGGCATGCCGCGGCTCCGAAATCACGCAGGATGACTTCGGGCTGGCGTCTTGATAATTGACCTCTTCAGCGGCCCCGGCGGCTGGAGTTTTGCCCTGTCCATGCTGGGTTTTCGGGACGTGGGCCTGGAATGGGACGAGTGGGCCTGCAAAACCCGGGCCGCGGCGGGACAGCTGACGATCCGGACCGATGTGGCCCAATATCCGGTCTGGCCGCTTGTCGGCAAAACCACCGCACTGATTGCGTCACCGCCGTGCCAGGCATGGTCGAGGGCCGGTAAACGCCTCGGGCTCATCGACAAGCCGCTGGTCCACCAGGCCGTCGCCGACCTCGCCCAGGGCCGCGACACCCGCGCCCGGCTCCTGGCTTCGTGCCGCGACGAGCGCTCCCTGCTCGCGGCCGAGCCGATGCGCTACCTGCACGCCCTCCACACCGTCGGCCAGCCGGAATGGGTGGCCATGGAGGAAGTCCCGGACGTACTGCCCCTGTGGCGCCAGTACGCGGCCGTGCTGCGCGGCTGGGGTTTCTCGGTGTGGGCGGGGGTCTTGAACGCCGCCGACTACGGTGTGCCGCAGACCCGGCGGCGGGCGATCCTGCTGGCCTCCCGCACGCGCACCGCCGCGCCCCCGCCGCCCACCCATGCGGACGTCGCCGAGCCGCAGACGCTCTTCGGCCCGGGCCGAGCGCGGTGGGTGTCCATGGCCGAGGCCCTCGGCTGGGGCGCCACCGACCGACCCGTGCCCACCCTGTGCGCCGGCGGCGGCCCCGGCGGCGGACCGGAGCCCTTCCCGTCGGGCGCGCGCAGGGCGCTGACGGATGCCCGCGACCGCGGCACCTGGAAACACCACCCCACCACCACCGGCCTCGCACGCGGATCGCGATGCGAGGGACCCGAGTCGGCTGAACCGCACAGCCCGTGCGCGGCATACCCGGCCGGGGCATCTGCCGGGTGGTCCTGGTCGCTGCGGAGCAACAACCAGGCCAACGCCACCGTACGACGGGTGGACGAGCCGGCCGGGACGCTGTTCTTCGGGCACCGCGCCAACGAGTGCGTCTGGGTCGCCGAACCGGCACCCGACGCCAGCAGCCCGGACACGTCCGTGCCGGAGTCGATCCGGATCACCGCGGCCGAGGCCGGCGTGCTGCAGACCTTCCCCGCCGATTACCCCTGGCAGGGCAACAAAGGCCAGCAGTTCTCCCAGATCGGCAACGCCGTCCCACCCCGGCTCGCCGCCCACCTGCTCGCCCCGCACCTCGGCAAAACCCTCGGCCCCGACGACTTCGCCCTGGCGGCCTGATGCCCACCACCACCCCCGAACCCGACGAGGACCTCTACCCGGACGACTTCCCTCCGCCGGAGCCGGTGCACTACGCCGAGCAGGCACTCCTCGGCGCGCTCCTTCTCCACCCGCAGCGGTTGAAGACCATCGGCCCACTGGAGCCCGACCACTTCGGCAACCACTCCCACGGAACCTTGTTCGCTGCGATGCGCACCGTGCCCGTGCCCGACCCCGAAGCACACGCCAAGGAGCCGGTCTGGCTGAACGCCGTTCTTGAGGCCGCCCGGCCCGAGGCCCCTGGGCTGGACGCCTCCTACTTGTTCACCCTGGTCCAAGCCTGCCCGCGGCCCGAGCACGCGGCGACGTACGCACAGATGATCCGTGCTGGCCATGCCCGCCGGACGCTGCGCATGCACGCCCAGCGCCTCGCCCATACCGCCGCCGACACCACACTGCCCAATCCCGCTGCCAGCACCGTGGAACAGGCCGACGCCCTGGCTCGGTTCCTGGACGAACTCGCCGGCCAATTCCCCCCGCACCCCGGCTCCCTGCCTCGCACCCCGCTCCCCCCACCGCCGCCCCGGGAGACGCACGAGGATGCCCTGGACGAGGAGCGGCTGCTCCTGGCCACCGCGACCGCCCACTCCGCCGAGCTGAAGACCATGCGGTGGCTGCAGGCCACAGACTTCTCCTGGCCCCTGCACGGAGCCGTCTTCCAGTGCCTGGCCGCCCTCGCCCACCGCGGCGACCCCGTCGATCCGGTCACCGTCCTGTGGGAAGCCCAGCACCGCGCCCTGCTCACCCCAGGCATCGCCCCGGCCGACCTCATGGCCCTCCTCTCTACGCCCGCCGGCTCCCCCGAGTACTGGGGCGAGAAGATCCTGCAGCGCTCCCTGCTGGCCCAAGCCCGCACGACAGCCGAACGAATCCAGGCACTCACCGACGACCCGGCCAACACACCGCACCAACTCGTCACCGGCAGCAGACGCGCCCTGGCCGATTTCACCGCGGTACGCGCCCGCTGGCAGCACACCGGGACCAAGCCTTCTCCCGCGGCGCGGCTCCCCTCGCGCGCACCGGCCGCCCCCCGCGCCGGCCCGCCACGCCCCGCTCCGCCGGCGACGCCAGTACGCGTCACTCGATAGACCACCTTCTTGTCCGGCCGGCACCCACCGGCCGGACCAGCGAATCCGGAGCCCTGATGCCCCACCCCGCCCTCAACGCCCGCATCCATCTCGCCCGGCATCCCCTGCACCCCGACGCAGTCATGGCCACGATCACCAGCTCCGGCACCCACACCGCCCGTGCCCTGCTCTGCGCACACGGGTTCCGCCCGATCGACGAGCACACCGTGATCCTCGTCCGCATCGATCACGAGGAGCCCTACTACGCCGACCAGGCCGCCCACGCCCTGCGCGAAGAAGGCGCCACCGTTGACATCTCTCCCGGCCTCCAGGAGGACATCGACACCGAGTGGACGTGGGCCAATTACCCGATGCCCTGGCTGAACCGCGACGAGATCCGCGAAGTCTCCAACGAGGCCCAGGCCATCCACGACGACATCGCCTCCGGCCGCCTCTTTATCCACGCCCACGCCGACGACGGCCACACCACCGTCGCCGTGGGCACCTACCCCCACAACGGCAACAGCGTCCACCTCCACGGAGAAAACCACCTGCGCGTGGTCGCCCTGGTCTACGACAACCCCGGCGAAGCCATCCGAGAGTTCCACCGCCTCTACGGCGACGCCATCCGACCGGGCCCTGCACCTGCCACCGACACCGAACGGCGCGCCGCCATCGCCCTCGCGACCACAACCACAGGAGCGCACACCATTCCGCCGGCCACCCAAGGCCCCGAACCTGCCCAGCCGAAGGCCGAGACCATCCCGGTGTACGCCGCCGACCCTGGAAACCACGAGACCCTGCTCACCACCTTCCTCGACTCCCACAGCGACTGGGAGAAATACCGCACGTGGTCAGACGAGACCACGATCGCCAGCCATGAATCACTGACCCTGCGCGCCGAGTTCGACCACGAAGCCGTCGGCCGGGACACGAAATGGACATTCGCCGCCTACGAGTCGCCGGTCGGAGCCCGCCTCTGGCACGCCACCGCCACCGCCAGCACCCCCGTCGAGATCGTGCGCACCCTGCTCGACGCCCTCGCCGCCGAGTCGGCATGGGGCACCGGGCCGGGCACGCCCATCTCCGAGCGCACCATCACCGAGGCGACACGGCCTCTGTCCGACGCTAGTTGGAAGCAGGCGGTCAACGGACGCTGGATCAACTGGACAGCAGCCCACGGCAGCGCCGGCACCCAATTCGACGCGTTCGCCGCCCAGAAGGCCGACAGCCCGGTTCCGACATGGATCTTCTGGGGCGGCAACACCATCGACCGCCCCACCTGGGCCATGCACTTCTCCGCCCACACACCCGTCCCCCTCCTGCAAGACCTCGCCGCCGAACTCGCCCATGGCTACACCCACCGGCCAGCATCCGCTCACGAACCGACCCCTCAGTCCGCCCTCACCCTCCCCCCGGGTCCCCGTGCCACATCCGCCGCTCCTCCTCCGCCCACCGGCGGCACACCCCTGGTGCGCTGAGACGATCGAGATGCCACAAGCGCCCCCCTACGCGGACGTGCCAGGCTTGGACCGGGTCATGGGGATGCCTGTGGGTTAACGGAGGGCGGCATGGACGACTTGGCGTTGTACTACCCGTTCGCGCACATCCAGAACGATGCGTGGTTGAAGGCCGCCGCCTTGTACTGGACCAGGATCGGGCGCATCCGGCCGGGGGCCGGTGAGACGGACTTCCCTCGGCGGGACTCTGCTGTCGCACGCGCCCTCACCGACGCGACGAACCTGATCGTCGACCTCTCAACTGACGGGGCAGGCTTCCACGCGGCCGGGGCGTTCGCCGACCGATTCCTCTCGGAATCCGAACAGGTGATGCAACTGCGTCAGCGCTACCCGTGCCCGCCCCAAGACATCGAACTGGTCGATCCGGTGCCCCTTCCCGGCTCGGCTGCCGCACGGGAAGACGTCGAGTGGATTTTCGCAGCGCACGAGAGCGCTATTGAGTATTCCAAGGTGCCCCCTGGGCTGGTCGAGGGTCTGGTGGGAGCAGGGCTCGGGGTGTTGCGGGCACGCGACGGCTGGCACTGGCTCGGTGTGCACCCGGACCTAGCCCGCTTGTACCTGACCTGGCTCGCGCACGTGATCGCCGATGAGTACGGACTGCGGCTCGTCACCGATCAGCTCCCTAATCCCGAATCGCCGACCGCTTGGACGACTCACACCGTCGTCGACGATGTTCTTCCCCCCATCAAACCGTCAGCTCGCGCCCTGTATGCGGCCGTGGCGTTGAACACCGTCGTGCCTGGCAACCTGGAGCAAGTGCCCGTCGAGAGGATCATCAAGGCTCGGCAGGAGCTGGCTCCGCAGTTCGCCGCATTCCGTGCCCATCTTGATGACCTGGGTGGGGTGTTCGCCGATTGTGACGGCACCGGGAACCTGCAGATCCTGCGCGCGAGGGTGGAGCAGCTCGCGCACGACAAGATCCTTCAGGACGTCGCCGATCTGGAGCGAGGGCTGCGTCAGCTGAAGCTGGAACCGGTCAAGGCCACCATGCGGTTGAAATCCTTCGAACTGCCCGCGGTCGCTGCGGCGGCTGCAAGCGCGCTGCCGCACATTCACGACCGCGCGGTTCTGTTGGACGCCGGGGTGGTAGCCGCCTGCTTCTTCTCGGCGGTCGTCGATCAACGGCGCAGTGAGCAGCAGCTGCGCCGCGGTGCCGCTGGCTACCTCTTGAGTCTGGGCGATCTTCTCACCCCGGGCAGGCGGAGCCGCCGTCTTCCCTGGCTCCGACTGCCCAGCGGCCCAAGAACATGAAGCCTCCACGCTGGTCTGAGGGTGGTTGGCTGCTTCGATCGGAAGGTGGATGAGCGCCTCGACGCCGCCCGGGACATGCGATGGGCGGGATTCTCCGGTGGCACAGCCGTGAAGGCCACCCCAACAACCATGACCAACCGCCACGCAAACCGGCCGACTCGTCGCCCTAAAGCGCCGAACTCAATGTCGGTCTTGCCGCAGTCGGCGGATGTTGTCCGCTCGGGTCCCCTCAGCATCCCTCTTCAGATCGAACTGGACCCGGTCACCAGCCATGAGCGGCCTGCCCTCACCGCTCTGGACTGCTTGCTGCTCTGCTACGGCGTCTAATCCGCCACCATCCGGCCGGATCCGTCCCACTCCCAGCGCCCGGTCGAACCACCGCACTGTGCCCAACGGCACCTCCACCACCCCGCTTCCCTTGGACAACCCTGGCCCAGGATCCGCAGCCGGTATGGCCGCCGCCCACCATCGCCCCGTCTGACGACAGCGACAAGAACTGGGCGCCTTCTTCTGGCACCTGTACCCCTGCGCCACGGATCGCGCACTGATGGCCAAGGCCCGGCCCAGCCGATGGTGATGGCATCGGGCGGCATGCCGTATCGCCGCATGCCCGCACCGCCCTGCCCGCACACGACAACGCGCGGTCCTCCTAGGATCGGCTGGTCGAAGCAACAGGTGGCAAGGCGGGAGACAGCAACGTGCGGTTCGCAGTGGTCGATGATGCTCACTTCTTCACAGACCAAGCGGAGTACGCCGACGCCCTGCTGGTGCGCGACCCCTGGGATGACTCCGGATACCGCACCACGTTCACACTCGTCCTTCTCGTTGACGGCCATCCCCGTGAGATCGGCACAGTGAAGATCGGCCACACCTCGATGAACAGGGACCACGTGAGCGTCGTGCCCCTGCCGGAACGGTTCAGCCAGCTGGACCACCGCTTCTTCTACCTCGGGCAGGACGACGGATACTACGAGCGGCTCCGGCAGATACCCGGCGGGCACCGCGAAGAGGTGCTGGAAGCCCTGCAGGACATGGCGTACAGCGAGGACAGCTTCCACACCGCGATGCAGCACGACGTCACGCGGATGTCCTTGGTCCGGTTCGTAAAACTGGCCACCGTCCGAGGGCAGTTGCGTCGCATCGCCCGCGGTGGCGCGCGTAGAGACTTGTTCGACATCGCCTACGAGCCCCCTGCCCCCCGCGGCATCGAACCCCCGCGCCTGCGCTTTCGCGTCGTGCCCGACTCCCAGCCTCCCAGCAACGTCCACGCTCTCACCGGTCGCAACGGCGTCGGGAAGTCTTACCTCCTCTCCCACCTCGCCCGGGCGGTCGCCGCCGCCGAGCCCCAGCGCGCCCGGCTCGGCCAGGTGATCGAGTACGGGCGTGAAGGGCGCTCGTTCGGCAACCTCGTCGCCGTCTCTTTCAGTGCCTTCGACGAGTTCCCCCTCGTCGAGGGCGACGAGATGTTCACCGCCTCCTACGTGGGCCTGCGGGTGCCCGGTGCACGGTCGCCGAAGTTCAAGACTGCCTGGCCCACCTGCCGCCTGAGGCGCAGAACGACCTGGCAGTCATGCTGCTGGTCAAGACGTGCAATGACGTCATCGCCTCGCTCAAGTTCCTCGAGGACGCAGGCTTCTCGCCCCAGGCAGCAGCACAAGCCGCACAAACCAAACCCCAGACGTCCACGGCATCGGGAAGGGGCCGCAAGACGCCGGGGAACACAGGAAGGAGCTGACCGGCGAAAGGGAACGAACCGGGCCGGCCCACGGGAAGGGTGGGCCGACCCGGCCCGCTCATCGAGCCTCGCCGCCCCCGCCGCTGGCCGCAAGTCGGGCATCCCGATCAAGGCGACCGGTCCCCCCACGCGCCGTGCACCGCAGCCGCACAGCGGGCCCCCCCTCCGCCCACCCAGGGTGCTTCGTTCTACCGTAACGCCCTCTTTGCTGGCCGCTCGGAGCCGCAGCCGCCGCGCCGGGAGGCCTACCTGCGGCTGCTGGAGGGCTGGGCGGCCCAGTACCCCGCTCCCGACCAGAGCGAGCCAGTGCCCGCCCCGGCGACACCGCAGACGTACCCCCTGGCGCCGGCTGCGCCCGAGTGCCTTGCTGCCGAGCCCTTCGACGCCGCTGGACATGCGTGAAGTAGACCTCCTGCAGCCCGTCCGCGACACGTGCTTGCGGGCCTGGGCGCGCACCCGGGGTCGCCATACCTTGCGGACTTCGCAGCGGGTGACCATCTTCCCTCGCCGCAGCGGGTCCTTGGAGTGCATGAACTGCTCCAGCCGGTGGCCGTCGTGGGCCGCGGCCGGCCTGGGCATCGGTGCCGAGGAAGACATGCCGTGCCGCACTCTGCACCGGCTCGCCCGGCCACCGCGCACCGCCCCGCAAACCGTACGCGACGGCGTTCGCTGGGCACGGCATCGCCAGCTCCTGACCGGGCCCGTGCGGCTGACCATCGCCAGTGTGACCCTCGTGCTCACCTGCCCCGAGGACGTCACCGCCGACACCGCCCGGAGGTGGCCGCCCTTCGGGACGCGGTCGCCGGTCTCGGTGACATCACGCGGGTACGGGCGGTGTGGAAGCGCCCATCTCCCAGGGCTAAGTGGACCAGCACGAGTTCCCCGCAAGGAGCTGACCGTCATGGCGCGACACGCAGCCAGCTCACGCCATGAATGGGTAAACGTTTTCTCGGGGTATCGCCTGATGGGGAGCTTTGGTTCCCAACTGCCCATGGGATACAGGCTCTTTCCTGCTATGGGAGGGGCCTGCCGGGAAGAAGAGGATGGACTGATGAGAATGTCCGCCCGCAAGGCAACCGCGGTGACCGTCGCTGTGATCAGTGCCTGGGGCTGCCTTGGCGCCGTCGCCACCACAGCCCAGGCAGCCGCCAGCAACCATTCGCCCACGAGGTCGGCCGCACCGGCGCGGCCGTTGGACAACGTGCCGGCTCCGAGCTGCTCCGACAACAACAACACGGTTCCCTGCTGGGAGTACCAGACCTGGTACTGGACCTACGACAACTGCAACAAAGCGGGCACCAACGCCGTAGACGCAGATTGAGGCAAGTACGACAACCACGTTTGCGTCCTCACCAGCAACCGCGTCGGCGTGGGGCTGTGGCTGCACAAACTTCACGACTGATCACACCCCACAGGACGCCGCTCCGGCGGCTCGGAAGCTGGGTACCAGCGGGAAGCCATGGCCGCGCCGGCGTACCGGCCAGGGCGGGAGCTGGCGGATCCGGTACAGGCCCAGCCAGCTGACGGGGCAGAGGTGTGGCGGCCCGATGCGACGTGCGAATCGGGGCAGAGGGCCGCCGTGCCGCGCCCTGTCATACGGCACTTGTGACCGTACGGCCGCAGTCCGCACCGGGCACTCGGGCGGGACCGGCAGAGTGATCTCGTGCCGGATCATCACTAACACGCTGCTGCCCCCGGAGACCGGTTCAGAACGCGGCTCGCCCCTGGTGACCTGAGTTATTGGTTCGCCCGGCCCGACCACCGGAGAAGGATGCGGCGCCCCGGCCCCGGTGTACACCGGCGCCCGGAGCTGACCAAGACTCACGCGCTGCTGCGGATCAGCCCCCATCCTGCGCCGTGAGCTCCTCCAACACGAGTACACCCGGCGCCGGCCCGCCCCCGGCAGGCACTGCCCCCGCCGAAGAGCAGGAATTCCTGCTGCAGCACGCGGCCGCCTTCAGCCAACCCGCTGCTGCTGACGCCGAGTTCACCTTCACCGCTTGGTTTACCCACTACCTGGGCAACTTCGAGCGCCGCCACCCGCACCTCGCGGCGGAGAACGCCTGACCGGGCTGCGTGTCTCCGTCCACTGTTGTGGCGGCCGTGTCGTGTCGGCGGCGTCCCGTTCCACACCACCGCCTTCTCCAATGGACCCCGGCGACCGGCTTCTCCTCTGCACTGATGGCCTCGCCGAAACGCGTCAGCATCTCATCGGCGAGCGCCTGGGGGCCCTGCTGCGCGCCCTCGGCCAACCCGGCCGGTCCCTTCAGGAGACTTGCTCCTGACTCCCTGACGCCCTGCTGTGGCATCCCGACGAACCACGATGACGTCGCGGTCCTCATCGCCCAGGCCGCACCGATCGCGCCAAGCTGACTGGTCGGGACTTGGCCGCGCGGTGGCCACTTTCAGGCCAACCTTGGCGATTTTCCGGTGTGCCGGGCCCGTCATGTGGATCATGATGGCTGTGGAGGACTGGTCAGACCCCGTCGAACTGTGGGCACGGCTCGATGTGGTACTCGAGGAGAACGCCGAGCTGCACGAGGAGGTCGCCCGGCTCCGGGCAGAGATCACTCAGCTGAAGAAACAGACACCGTCCGCCCTCCGGCAGCAGCCGTCGCTGCTGGCTATCACCGAGCCCGCTTCCGCGCCGCCGCGTCTGTCCGGCGACCTTCCGTACGCCGACGCCTCTTCCGGAACTGATGCCAAGGTCGCGTTGTTCCGGGCTCTGTTCGTGGGCCGTGACGACGTGTACGCCACACGCTGGGTCAGCGCCAGGTCAGGCCGCACCGGCTGGAGCCCGGCCGAGGACAACCCTTTCGACCGCACCAAGGCCGACGCGGACCGGGTGTTCTGGCCGCTCACCGACGAGGCCGTCTACCGCCACCTCGACCCCATCCAGCAGGGCCGTGAACTCCACCTCGGCTTGTACCCGATGCTGGCCGATGACACCTGCCGTCTCTTGGCCTGCGACTTCGACGGCAAGGACGGCAGCGACTGGCGCGGTGACGCCGCCGCCTACGCCGCGGCCTGCCGCGAAGCCGGCGTCCCCGCCCTGGTCGAGATCTCCCGCTCCGGCGCCGGCGCGCACGTCTGGACGTTCTTCACCGCACCTGTCCCGGCCGCCACCGCCCGCACCCTGGGCATGGCGCTCCTGCGCCGCGCCATCGACGCCCGGGGGCAGATGACCCTGGCCAGCTACGACCGGCTCTTCCCCGCCCAGGACTTCCTGCCCGACAAGGCCAAGGGCAGCTTCCGGTTCGGCAGTCTGATCGCCCTGCCACTGCACGGTGTCTCCCGGGCCGGCGGGACCACCGTCTTCGTAGACCCCGGCACCTTCACGCCCTACCCCGACCAGTTCGCCCACCTCTCCCACCTTGAGCGGCTGTCCCCGGCCGACGTCGAAGCGCTCGCCGACAAGCTCGGCCCCGTCACCGCCGGACCGTCCGCCACCGCACCCGAACTGGGCCCCAAGCCCCGCCGGAAGCACCTGGGCAAGGCCCCGGCCGTCGTCCGCGCACGGCAGGCGGCCATGCTGGAGATCTCCACGGCCGGCCTTCCACCGCAGCTGCTCGCGGCGCTGAAACACACCGCCGCGTTCCACAATCCGGAGTTCTACCGCCGCCAGAACCAGCGCTTCTCCACCTGGAAGACGCCGCGCCTTGTCTGCTGCTTCGACGCCACCGACCCCGACTGGATCCGACTGCCGCGTGGCCTGAAGGACGAGGCCGCACAGCTTGTCGCCGCCGCCGGCGGAACCCTGCGCATTACCAGTGAGCTGCCCGAACCCCCGCCGATCAGCGTCGAGTTCACCGGTGAGCTGACCGAGGTCCAGCGCCAGGCTGTCGATGCGATGGCCGGGCACCGGGCAGGCGTTCTTGTCGCACCGCCCGGCGCGGGCAAGACCGTGATGGCGTGCTCCCTTATCGCCGCTTCTCTGGGGGTCAACACTGTGGGGATGGCTGCGGCCTCAGTGTTTGTGCAGCTCAGCGCTGGTGAGTCCGACTCTATCCAATGCAACAGGTGTGGTGCTAGCAGGACATCGAGAGAGATCAGCTCCTGGCCGTCCCGGTGTGGTTCAGAGCTCGGGTCAGCTCCCGGTTGGCGGCTCGTGCCGCTTCGAGCTCTTGGGTGCGTTCTTCGAGTTCGCCCTGCTTGTCGGCGAGTTCCTGTTCGAGCATGGAGACACGCTGTTGAAGCTGATCCAGATCGGCGGGTGAACCGAGTCCCGAATCGACCCAGACTTGTTCGCCGAGGCTCTCGGACATCCGCTTCTCCAGCTGCCGGACCCGCGCCGTCAGATGTTTGTTCCGTTCGAGAGCGTTCGCGAGGTCGGCCTGGAGCGACGCGCGGCTGACCGCAGCTTGACGGCCGTCCGAGGCTGGGGCGGCTGCCGCGGCGTGGACGCGCTCCAGGAGGTCGGCGTGTCGGTAGAGGAAAGTGCGGTCAACTCGGGCCGCGCGAGCGACACTTGACACCGTGATGTCGCTGCCGTCCCGGACCGCGACGTCGAGCGCGCTGAGCACGCGCTGACGCCGCCGGGCCGAATCCGCCCGCCGGCCTTCGATCATGCTGTTCATGCGAGCCTTCCTGACGAGCCGGAGAAGTCCGATATGGGTGGGCCGATGCGAGGCATCCCGAGCGAGACCACGGTGCGGCTGCGTCGCAGGACCGCGGTGGCTTCCCTGATGTGGGCCCGGTCCTCGTCGCTGAGAGCGTCGAGGTCCTCCTTGACGCGCTGGACCAGGCGGCGGACCTTCTTGATCTCGTCGTCCGAGGGCATGGCCTCCGAACGGGCCCAGTCGTCCGCATGCACGAAGGCGGCGAGCCGTTCGCGGTTGCGGAGGAGATCGGCGAGATACGCTTCCAGATCGGGCAGGTAGGAGGCGTCGGTGCGGAAGTGGTCGCAGCCGACACAACGGAAGCGGACAGGGCAGTCCATGCCGCCGGCCACGACGTTCGTCGGCTCGGTGCAGACCCCGTAAGGGACCTGGGTCTCGCCGATCGCCCGGCGCACGTGTTCGGAGTCCAGTAGTGTCTGGGCCGTGCGCCAGACACGGGTGCCATGCCGGTCGAACTGCATGGCGGTGACCCGGTCGACGGCCTCGCGCTTGCGGGTTTCACTGACCCGGTAGTAACGCTGCGTAGTGTCGAGTTGGCGATGGTCCATGAGCTCTTTGAGCACGTCAATGCGGATATTGGCGTCAGCATGCCGTTGCGCGTAGGTGTGCCGGTAGGCATAGGGGAAGATCTTTGCCTTGTCGAAGGGCAGCATCTCGGTGACGCGCTTGCCGTCCCGCTCGATGGTGATGGGAACGAACACATCGGGCAGGGAATCGACCCAGGACCGGTGACGTTCGGTGATCCGCTCGTGGTCCAGGGCCTTGGTGCCGTCCGGGTTGGTCCGCCAGGCCGGGAAGAGCTTGAGGGCCCTCTGCGGGGTGTCCGGGAACAGGCTTCGGGTCCGCTCCTGCTGCCGTCGGATCACGTCGGCGGTGGTGTCCGCGATCGGCAGCCGGCGAGCGTTGCGCAGGGCCTTGCGGTTGTCGTAGACGAGGACGAGTTTCCCGTCGCCGTCCCGCTCGAGGCAGTCCCAGGGCAGGTTGGAGACTTCGGCGGGGCGTCGGCCGGTGTCCATGAGGATCTCGGTCGCGGCCCGGATGTGCTGATCGAAATCGGACGTGAACGCGTCCAGGCGGTCGCTGAGGAACCGCATGACCTCCGTGGGCAAGTCGCGTCCCGCCTCGGCATCGTCCGGATCGTCGGGGACGTCGCCGGGCCGCAGGGCGAAGTCCCGGGACAGCCCGTGCAGCGGCTGCCCCGGCTGCGTCAGCCCCAGGGACCGCATGCGGCCCAGCAGCCGTTTGGCGTCCCGGACATCGAGCACGTGGCGGTAGCCGCTGACCTCGCCCTTGTCCACCAGCAGCCGCATGCGGTTCAGGAAGAGAACGATGTCGTCCCGGCCGAGCAGACGAGGGTCGGCTCCGGCGTCGGCGCGGTTGAGGCGCAGGCTCTCTGAGAGGCGGCCAACGGAGCGGACCTGGAGCTGGACCGCGTTGCGGGCCTGGCTTCCGCGGCGTTTGGGCAGGTCATCGAGAGCCCAGTCCTGGACGGCGCGACGCAGCCACTCCTGGCTGATGTCCTCGAAGGTGAGGAACCCCCGGAAGCCGAAGGCCCGGGTGTCCCAGACGCTCTTGAAGCGCTCGGTCTCGGGCGACAACTGCGAGACCCGCAGATGCTTGAGCATCTCCCGGAACATCCGGCCCGTGCTGGCGCCGAGCGCGTCGGCGTCCACGTCCTCAAGCGAGGGCAGCTGCAGGACCCGGAGCTGGTCACAGAGCGGACGCAGGTTCTCATCGCGCTGCTTGATCCCTGCGGCGAAGCGCTGGTGGAGGCCGAAGAGGAGCTCGGCCACCACACGGTCCGGCAGGCCGCGCAGACTGACGACGCCGGCCTCGGCGATCGCCCCCGTCGTGCGTCGCCACATCTCCTCGTCGTCGGCTGTCCCCAGGCGCTTCTCACGGTTCCAGCGCTGTGCGTGCGCCAGGCAGTAAGGCGCGTGACCAGGGCGCTCCCGTGTGCAGGCGACGACCTGGCAGGCGCCGAACCCGGGCAGAGGAACAACCTCGGGGTGAAGGAGGAACTCCTCAAGGGACATCCGCAAGACGCGTTTTCGCTGGTAGGAGTGTGTGGTGCACAACGGCTCCAGCGCGGTCTTCCAAGGCCGGGCGCAGTCCGCGACCCGGCAGTTGGAGATCCCGATGCCCCGCCAGTGACGCACGGTCGTGGCGAGGAACTCCTCCCGGGAGAGGCCGCCCGCCTCCATCCGCTTCCAGCATCCGGCGCAAAGACCCCGGTCCTCGGGTGCCCGGACCCGCTTCTCGCAGCCCTTGACCTGGCACTCTGCAGCTGACAGAAGAGGCTCGCCGAGTGGGAAGTGCAGCAGCTTGACCTCGTGCTGCCATCCCATCAGATCGAGGAACGTCGCGGGAACCGCCGCGAGGAGGTCGGCCGTCACCTGGTCCTGGTCAGGACCAGGCTGGACGAAATGAGCAAGCGTCGTCGTCACTTGGCGTCCTCCTCGTGCAGCAGCACCCGGGGCGAGGGCACTCGGTCGACGGCCTCGCGCAGACGGGATGCGCTCGGATGCAGGTAGGGGCGGGCCGACTCGGGGTGTTTCTGGGTGAGCAGTGCCTGGACCTCGTCCAAGCTGCCGCCGGCGTCGGCGACGTTGCTGGCCATCCCGTGCCGCAGCATGTGGGGAGCGATCGGACGGTCCAGCCCGGCCCGCTTGGCCAGTGACCCGATGAGTTCACCGATCGCGTCCGGGGTGACCGGAGAGCCGAGCGGTTCCCGGAACAGGTTGACCAGCACGAAGTCGCTGCCGCCGGTTCCCAGGATCTCGTGCCGTTCGAGGACGTACTGGTTGAACGCCTGGACCACCAGGAAGTCGACCGGCAGGGCGTGCGACTGCTTCGCCTTCGACCACGCGTCGTTCTCGTTCTGGCGACGTACCACGTGAAGGTGAGTTCCCTCGACCTGGCAGCCGAGCGACCGGGAATCCATGAGTAGATGTACGTCGGTCCGGCGCAGGCCGGCGGCCTGGCCGCGGCGCAGACCGACGCGGGAGAGCAGCAGCACGATCAGCCGGTCGCGGGCCGAGCGGCAGGCGAGGAACATCGCGACGATCTCCTCGTCGGTGGCGCGGTCGACGTCCGTTTCCGGTTCCTGGACCCGGTGGCGGGCTCGCAGCCGGATACGCATCCCTCCACTCTCGCCGCGGGCGTCCTCCGGCAGGTCGCTGTCGTCGCCGATCTCGTAGAGCTGGTCCAACACCCAGGCCGGTGCTTCCCTGTTCACCACGGCGTGGGAGAGGAACATGCGGATCGCGGTCAGCACCTTGTTGATCCGGCGCTCACCCCGGACCGGCTTGGCCCCGGGGCCCGGCACGACGACCCGGTGCTGGCCCCCGCGACCGGGCGTCCACCTGAGCCAGAGGATGAACAGGCCGATCTCCCGGGCCGCAGTCCGCCAGTCGCGCCGAGTGCTCAGGCACCACAGGAGGAACAGGGCTAGCGCCTCGGCGTACGACTTGGTCGTCGTCTCCGCCCGGCCTCGGGCCAGCCGTACCTCTCTCAGGAAGCGGTCGGCCTCGCCGACCACCGCCAAGTCGTCATCGATGACAGTCCAGTACCGGATACCGGATGGCATCCGTACAGGGAACGCACGCACGTGTACCCCAACTCCATTGGTTGATCAGCAACGATCCACCGCAGAGTCACACCCCCTGAGAACCGTCGCGCTGCCCTCGGAGAGGAACAGTAGTACGACGTCCCACAACACCCACGAGACCCCCAGAGAACGCCCGCCACGGCGTGTCCAGCGCTGTGATTGTCAACCGCTCGGAGCTCCTGGACCAGTGGAAGGAGCGGCTGATGCGTTTCCTGGACCTCGGGGACGGCCAGGTCGGGTCGCTTGGGGGAGGCAAGGACCGCCGCACCCACACCATCGACCTGATCATGTTGCAGACGCTGTCCCACCGCGACGCGCCCGCCGGCCTCCTGGACGGCTACGGGCTGGTCATCGTCGACGAATGCCACGCCGTGGGCGCACCGGGCGCGGAAGCGGCGATCCGCACCGCGAAGGCCCCGCGCTGGCTTGGACTGTCCGCAACGCCCTACCGTGCGGACCAGATGGACGCCCTGATCACCATGCAGTGCGGGCCCATCCGGCACGAGATCGAGGACGCCAGCACCTTCGGCAAGCACCTTGTGGTGCACTCCACCGCCTTCACCACCGACGAGCCCGGGACCGACGGCGCCTCCATCCAGACCATCTACAACGAGCTCGCAGGTGACACCGACCGCAACGCCATCATCGCCGCAGACATCGCTCACGCCACCGCGCGCGGCCGGTGCAGTCTGGCCCTGACCAACCGCGTCGAACACCTCCGCCAACTCACCGCTGCTCTCAAGCCGCACGGAATCAAGCCCCTCATCCTGCACGGCGGTATGTCTACGGCAGAGCGCACTCGGGTCCGCACCGTCCTGGCCGCCGACAGTACGGAACCTCTCGTGCTCGTGGCGATCGACAAGCTCGCCGGTGAAGGATTCGACCAACCACGCCTTGACACGCTCTTCTTGACCAGCCCCATCTCCTTCAAGGGAAGGGTCATCCAGCAGGTCGGCCGGATCATGCGCAACACCGAAGCCCGCAAGTCCCACATCGAAGCCCACGACTACCTCGACGCCGACGTCCCGCTCCTGGAGCGCATGCACCACAAGCGGCGACGCATCCTCCAACGCCGTGGTTTCGAGGTCACCTCCACCGAAAACCTGCCAACAGCCGTACCCCGCGCCGCCGTCCCCGCCCACGGCCGCCCAGCGGACAAGGCGCCTTCGCCGGCAGCGCCACCGGTGGCCGAGGTACGGCGGTGGGCCAAAGACCGCGGCATGGACGTGCCATCCCGTGGCCGACTCGGCAGCGGCATCTGGGAAGCCTGGCACGCAGCGCACGCCCCGACGCAGCCAGCCGGCTGACAAACCAGGTACGAGCGGGTGGTGGTGTGCTGCCAGTCGTCCTGTTCGCGCCAGGCGACAGAGACCCATGACGTGGCCGGGACGCGGTTCTCCCAGTCCACCCAGCGGGCCGGGACGTCGAAGGTGTTGCGTGGGAAGGCGCCGGTCTCGATGTAGCCGCCCGGGAACAAGGATTCCACCACCTGCCGGCCGCCGTTGAGGAGGAGAAGTCCCGTTGACCGCCGAGCACCAGCACGGAGGTGGGGCGCCGGCAGGCGGCCCGGTAGGCGCTCAGCAGCCGCCGGCAGTGCCGGGTGCTCATCGCGCCGCCGGGGAAGCGGAAGCGCAGAAAGCCCACTTCGCCGCGCTCCTCATAGCGGATGTCGCTGAAGGTCCGGCAGTGGGCGGGCAGTTCCAGGGGTGCGGCCATCTCCGGTACGGGCGGGAGGAGTTCACCCAGGGCGGCCGTGGCGGGCAGCCGGATGCCCGGTTCGCCGTCGGCCGTCCGGCACCGGCGCAGTTCGGGGATCCATACCGCGCCGTCCACGGTGGCCCGGCAGATCGCCCCGGCCCGGGTGGCCAGGATCTGGCCGGGTTCGCCGCGCAGCCGGTCCTCGGGGTGGCCGCCATGCAGGAACCATTCGTCGCCCAGGAGCCGGTCATGTACCCCGGGACGGGAGTCGGCGGCGCGCAGGGCGCTCAGCACGGTCTGGGTCGGCTGGGCGGTCCAGTCGATGCGGCGGTCGCTCTGCCGCATGGGCGGGCGGGCGCGTACCGGCAGGTCGTCCTGGGGCCGGGGGGTGAAGCCGCCGGAGGCGAAGCGTTCCACCGCCAGGTGCACCGCTTGCAGGGCGGCGTCCGCGACCTCACCCCGGTAGACCTCGCTCTTGCCGGCTCCGGCCGGCACGGTGAAACCGGCCTCGGCCCACACCGGCCCGGCGTCCAGCTCCGCCCGCGCCTGAAGCACCGTCACCCCCCAGCGCGGTGCGCTCTCCTGGACCGCCCAGTCCAGGGCAGACGGGCGCCACGTGCGAGACCATCCTCTCGCACAACTGGTTTGTTGTGACGGGAACCACGGAAATCTTGAGAATCCAAAGGCTCTGACCGTCCGGTATCTGGGGCATCGGTGCCCGGCCGGTGACGGCCCTTGATGGGTCTGCGCCCGCCGCCGTTGTCAGCGCGGCGGGCGGTGTGCGGGTCTGGGCGGCGGAACCGCTGGGAGCGCCGGGCGGTCTCTATCGCGGCGGACGCCCGGGCTCGCCTCCCGGGCCTGCTCCCTCGCCTCCGAGAGATCAGTATGACCAGGTCAGGCCAGTTCCCAGTCCGTTGGAAGCCGCACGGATCTTGGGGGTGGCGACTACGGCGCCCCAGGGGATCGAGCCGCCACCGGACTGGCCGCAGCCGATGTTGTGCCACTTCTTGTCCTGATAGCTCCATGCCTGTACGCATACTTGGGCCATGGAGCCGGTGTTCACGCTCCAGGTGAAGCCCTTGCGGGATCCGGCGGAGCCGTAGACGGCGCAGTTCCCCAGTGACTCTGGGCCCCATCCTGTTCCGGGCGGCGCGTAGGCTTGGCCACCGCAGCGGATTTTGGGTGCTGCCGGGGCTGCCTGTGCCGTCGTGGAGGTGACGAGCGCGCAGGTGACGACGGCGGCCAGCGACAGCGTCGTCAACGCGAGGCGTTGTGGCCTGAGTTTCATATGTCTCCCCTTTTGTGGCTGAACAAGCGTGGCGTGATGCAGACCGCGGAGCCGCTCTTCGGGCCGGTGGTCAGCGTCCTGCGTCGGTGGGTTGTTCCTGTGCTTGGCTCGAAGGGATGCCGCTTACCAGACGATCAAGCGGTACCAAGGACGGTCGTCGTTGGGTTCGTGGACGGCAACGCACTTGTAGCTGCTCCATTCGCCCAGGAACTGGCCCCACATGCCGTTGCTCTCGCAGCCGAAGGCACTGATGTAGTCGCCGATGACCGTCACGGAAGCAGTGGCGGACCTGCTGTGGGCAGTATGGGGTGAGGCAGTGGCCGCCGAAGCCGTGCCGTACGTCGCGGCGGACAGGACGGCCGCGCCGAGCGCGGCGGTGATCAGACGTCGTTTCATCCGTTCTCCTGATGGCGAGCCGAGGACACTGTGGCCGCCCCTTGGTGCCCCGATCGAAGGGCCGGGCTGGGGCGTGTGAGAGCACTTTGGCCAGGTGCCGCCTACACCAGCAACTGCCCTTGCTGCCAGGCTGAACAAGACTTAACAATGCGCGCGGCACCGAGTAGCTGAGGCGGGGGCACGGGTATGGCGGGACGCAAACGCGGTGAACTTCAGGGCACCGGTGCCCAAGCGGAACTGGCGATGCGGCTTCGAGACCTGCGCGACGCCTCAGATTTGACACTGCGGCAGCTCGCCGCGAGATCCGGCTTCTCGACAGCTTCCTTGTCGGTCGCGGAAAGCGGCCGGCGCACGCCGAGCTGGGCGGTGATCGAGGCGTTCGTCGGGGCGTGCGGCGCAGACGCTGCCCAGTGGCGGCAGCTGTGGGAAGTGGCTGCGCAGTCCGCCTCAGCCGGCAAGGAAGCCACCACGACGCCCCCAGCGGCGAGCGCGGTAGAAGACGTGCACGCCGCTGGCGTCCGGCCGTACAGGAGGTTGCTCAAGCGTCGCGGCGTCCTGTCCCTCGTGGCGCTGTTTGTAGTGGTATGTGTCTCGACGCTCGGGTGGGTGTTGATCGGCAGTTCCGGTCATGCGCCCGCCCCGGACGAATCCGCTGCCCCCTCCCGATCCGGCTTGCCGATCGCGGCCCGTCCGGCACATGACGACACCGACCCCTACCACGAGGGCTGCAACACCGACCAGAAGCAACTGGACTGGCAGCCGGTCAACCGCGCCGACGGCTCACCATTCGGCACCCTTCAGCTGCGCGCATCCAAGGCCTGCCAGGCCGCCTGGGGGTACCTCGCCGGGCCGAACAGCAAGGCCTGGACCATTCACATCACCGTCCATCGCACACCTGGGAACATCAGCATCCCGTGGCACTTCAGCGGCGACACCCAGCCTGGTTCGTGGAGCAACGTCCTGTCCACCCGGAAAGGCTGCGTATGGGTCGAGGCCTACGTCGTCGACACCCACGGCGAAGGACCACACGCCCGGACCGCCTGCTTCCAAGCGCCCTGACCTCAGAAGCGATGCACATGTTCGGTGAACCGCAATTGGACGCGCTGTTCCCAAGGAGCGCCACCCCTCCTCCCCTATTTGACAGCCGCACGAGGGAAGGGCGGGGTGATGGCGCAGCTGTTGGCCCGGCAGGAGTTTGAGGTTTTCGTGACCTACCACAGCTTCGGGCTCCAGGAGAGCGACGAGTCGAACGTACCGGTGCCGTACCCCGACGACCCTCCCGAGTACGGCCGGTTCCTCCACATCCGGCCCGGACGGATGGACTTCTTCAGCGCCGGCCATACGCACAGTGCCCACGTTGCTGTGGAGACATGGGATGGTGCCCCACCGGTGGACGACACACGCGGATGGGAAGAACAGGAGGAGGGCACGCTGACGACGGCCGGCGGTGAGCTCGTCTTCTGGGACATGGGCCGAAGTGAGGACGTGGTGCACCTGGGCGAGACCGGCGGGGCCTGGGGTGTGCGCGTGGCGTCCTCAGGGCGCAGCGAAGTGGCGTACCTGGCGGAGCAAGGGGAAGACGCGGACAGCGTCGAACAGTACTTACTGCAATTCTGGCGCAAATAAGCGGAGGGGCAAGGGAGACCGCCCCTCCGTTCAATCAGTCGACCTGGACGACATGACTACCGGTAGTTCGTTAAACCCGGCGGCAGAGATCAAGCGGTCTTCCGGTGCTGACGGCGTCGAGCAGGGCATGGAACTCGGCGGGCGGGCCTTGTCTGTCCAGGCTCGCCACCAGTGTTGCAGGGTGACAGCCGGGGCGAGCCATGAACGGGCCGCGCGTAAGGCCCTGGGCCAGCAGGGCAGTTGGGGCGGGTGGGACTCGGATGGTCCCCCTCTCTGGCCGGTCGTCGGGGCAGGCATCCGGCGCTGAGGTGTCCAGGGGCCCGGGTGGGGCGAACCACTGGTCCCAGCAGAAGGTAAACGCGAAGTTGACCAGGGTCTGGTGGCGGCGGAGGCCCGGTCGGAGCGGACTTGGAAGCCCCCAACCTCACGCCCGGGTAAGCCGGTTGGTCTCCGGCCAGGATCACTAGGGAGTCTGCACCGCCCACTAGCGCCGTGACCTTCCCCACCCCTGGCAGTTAGGTCAGCGTATGAGTACCCGGTCATATGACCGGCAACGACGGTGAAGGGAAGGCTTGTGAGGAACGCTCGGCGGATTGCGGCGGCTGCCGCGATTGTTGTCGCCACTCTCGGGGTCGGCTGTGGGACCGCCTCGGCGACCGAGGCCCACCACGGGGACATCGTGTACATCTACTGCGATAACCCGTCCAACGCCAGCCTGGTCGATGCCTCAGGAGGCGCCGCGCTGCTGCGCCAGTCCCAGGACCTGCTGGGCGTCGGCATGGGCGGCCACGGGTCCGGCGGCTCAGCAGGCGGCGGCTCCGGCTCGGGCGGTGACGGCACCAGCGGCAACGGCACCGGCGGCCAATCCCAGGGCGGGGCCGGCGGTTCCGGTGACGGCGGCGTCAACTCCTCCGGCAGCGTCGGAGTTGGTGTCGGTCCAGGTGCCAAGGGTTCCGGAGGCAAGGCTTCCAGCTCCGGCAAGGGCACGGGCGGCAGCGGCGGCCAGTCCACGGGCGGCGACGGATCGAGCGGCGCCGCCACCGGTGCGACCGGCTCGGGTGGCAGCGGCTCCGGGGGCGCCGGCAAGGGTGGCGCCGGATCGGGCGGAGGCCAGCAGCGCCAGGGTTCCGGAGCCAACGGAGGTAAGGGCGGCAGCGCCGACCTCAACAACGTCCAGCAGGCCACCAACAACCGGTGCGGACAGAGCACGGACACCGACGCCCACAGGGCGATCGACAACAGCACCGCCATCGACAACAGCACGGCCATCGACAACAGCACGAAGATCGACAACTCGGTCAGGAAGACGCACGTGCGCAGGAACACCACCGGTCTTCTGTAGCGGCGCACTGCCTACAGGCAGCTGCGCCTCATAGGCTCGCGAGGGCGGGCGGGGCCGATGGACCGGACACAAAAGCCATCGGCCCGCCCCAACTCGCGACACCGCGCAACCGGTCCTCGGCCCCGCCGACGAAGGCGAGCCGAACTGGCAGCATGTACCTGCCGACTCCCCCAACGCCCGCCTGACCCAAGGGAGAGGTGCGCCGCACCCAACCGGCAGAGTTCCCGGT
Organism: Streptomyces orinoci; assembly: GCF_003121295.1. Taxonomy (GTDB): domain Bacteria; phylum Actinomycetota; class Actinomycetes; order Streptomycetales; family Streptomycetaceae; genus Streptomyces; species Streptomyces orinoci. The sequence goes on along the minus strand of NZ_PHNC01000011.1, from coordinate 30,436 downwards.
TCGAACCCGGGGGCGGGCACACACTTTCACTGCGTCAAATTGATCCCGCTGCCGACGTCTTCCAGAGCCCCGCGCTTTCTGTTGCACTGAGCGCGTAGGTTCGCCAGCTTCCGCGGAGGGGAGACGTCGATGTCTTCCGAACAGCCCGTACCTGATCCTCCCAAGGTGCCACCGGCCCCGCCCGCGCAGAGCTACCCGCCGCGCCCCATGCAGCCCCCGCCGGGATGGCGACTTGTTCCGGGCACGAGGACAAGCAGCCACACAGCGAGCGCACGGCCTGGAATCGGCTGGGCTGTGGCAACCGTCGCAAGCGCACTGCTGACACTGATCACCCTGTGGCTTCCCTGGGCGACCCAGACGGACGAAGACGGCCGTACCACCGATCATGTGACCGCTCTCAACCTCTACTCCGATACCTGCGGGAAAGGCTGCTCCGACCATGTGCTGAACCTGTGGGGCGTGCTGATCGCCGCCGTGTGCGTCCTGGCCGCACTGCTGGCAGTGCTATGGCTCATCGTCGAACAACACGCCCTGCTCACGGCGGTGGTATGGCTGGGTGTCACGGCCCTCGCCCTGGTGGTCCTGGACGCCGTGATCGTCCTGTCTGACGCTCATCAGCACGAAAGTCACGCACCCTTGTCCTACAACTACTCCCACCACATCTCAGCCGGGCCGTTCGTAACCTTCTTCGCCGCGCTCGCTCTGCTCGTCACCGCAAGCAGAGCGCGCCACAGCTGAGCACGAACGAGGTGATCGGCCTTGCCCTGGCACACCAGCAACCAGGCCGCCCGCCTCCCGGGCAACTGGTCAGTCATCCGGACCCACGTCCTGTCCCGTGACCCGGTGTGCCGCATCTGCGGCGTCCGCCCATCAACCCAGATCGATCACATCAAGGCCATGACCGACGACCACCGCGACCACGCCCTCCAAGGGGTCCGCTACCCCTGCCACGCCCAGAAGAGCGCCCAGGAAGGGGCCGCCGGACGCGCCCAACGGCCCGGCCAACGACGCCCCGACGACGACCACCCCGGACAACTGTCGTAGCCCTCTGTAACTGCCCCCTGGGGGTGGTCCCCTCCCGGCACCGCCCCAGGGTCGATGGGCAATGCACTCGCCCCCGTGTACGGGCCTCCGAGGCCGTGTGTGGCTGGCTCCTACGATTAACGTTGCCCGTGCATCACGCACCTTGCCGTTAATCACGGTGGTCTGCCGAGGTCGTGAGGCAACGCGCGGGAGACCTCCCGCCTGGACGAGTGACCCGCCATCACGGCGGCCGAAGGCGCACCTCATAGTGCTCCACCTCCTGGCACCCGTCATGAGACGGGTCGGCCGAACAGCCAACCACCGCAGTCGCTTCCCCCCAGTGGCAGGGCACCCCAAGCCCTCACCCAGGTCTGGGCGGACTGCACATGCGTCAGCCAACTGGTCGACTGGGCGCGTTTGCCGTGGGTGACGGCGGAGACGGGTGCGGATATGGCACTGGAACCGACGAAACTGAGGAGGGGTGTTCACGAGTGCACCTGGCGTGCGACAACGAAGCGTGCTGGAGATCGCTTCCCAATCGGCTGGAGATCGCTTCCCGGCCCTGGGCTGATCGTTTCCTGTTGAGCCTGATCCTTCTATGCTCGGCCTCGCGCTTTGACCACAACAGGGAGGGGGGTCTCGTGCGTCACGTTCGGCGTGGGTCACGCTCTCGCGCATGGGTGCTGGCAGCGGGGTTGATGCTATCCGTGGCTGGGTGCGGTGGCGGTGAGACGGTTTCTCACGCGGGGGGCGGTGGTACGCCAAGCCACGGGCGCCCCCACACAGCCGCCCCGTCCCACGTCGCCCAACCCACCCCTGGCGGCAGCCCGGCCGCTGGCAACGGCTGCGGGCTGACCGACACCAATCAGACCCCGCCCACCAGCACGCCCAAAGACGTCACCTGGCAACTCATCAAGGGCGACGCGATGCCCGTCTCACCGAGCGCCGGCCCGGGTAGGATCGAGGGCCCCATCGCCCGCTGCTACGCCCACACGCCTCTCGGCGCACTGATTGCTGCCTCGCAGATTGGCGACCGGCTGGGTGTGGCGTCCAACCGCGAAGCAATCGAGATCCTCAGGCGACAGGCCATCCCCGGGCCGGGCGTAAACAACAACCTTCGACTACTGGCCGGGCCCGAGGTGAATGACGGCAGCAGCGACGGGCAACTGGCAGGCTTCCAGTTCGTCGACTACACCCCCGACATGGCCGTCATCAACCTCGCCAACCGGTTGACCGACGGCACCTTCAATGCCGCCACCTTCACGCTGAAATGGCTCGACGGGGACTGGAAAATCAAGATCCAGGACAGCGGGGCAGACAGTTCCAGCGTCTCCCAAGTCACAAGCCTGGCCGGGTACGTGCCCTGGAGCGGTGTCAGCTGAGTGGCCGCTGTTCACAGGGCCTTGCCGACCAGTGAAACGGACAGACCCGCAGCTGGCAGGGTGCCCGTCGCTACGGTCGGTGGCCGTCTGGTCGGCCCGGCCGGCCTCAGCTGGCCCGTACGTCGTTGCGGATCGCGTTCACCTCGCGTGCGAGAGCGTCGAGGTCCACGTCATCGGGACGGACCTTCGAGAGCAGAACTTCTCTTACCGTCGCAACCGTGGCGGCGTCCGCCCACGTGCACTCCGCATCCCATCCGTGGTCGCCCACGTCAGGGTGTGTCACATAGATCACACGGCACTGCAGCGGCTCTTGCGAGCCAGGCGGGGTGATCGTGCGGGGACCGGACACGGTGCGCGGTTCGTTGTCCCGGCGGTCCAGGATCTGCAGAAACTCGTCGCGCGCTGTCACCGGGCTCAGGACAGTGCCATACACACCCGTGACCGTCAGGAGACCCGCCTGCTGTTGGGACACCACCTCGTATGCACCGAAGACGGGGGTCGGATGCTCGACCTGGCCCGCCATGAGGTCAGCGAGAGCTTGCTCTGGATCAGCCGCATCATGGTCACGCCGGTAGTGGCCGTGCGCCAGGGACTCCGGCATGACCAGCCGGTGATACACCGTCGGCCGTGACGCTGGAGCTGCGGGTCCCGCCCCCGAGCCGGAGCTGCCTCCGCATCCGGTTGCCACCGTCGCTACCGCTGCTACGACGCCCGTCCATCTCTTACGCCCCACCACAGCACTCTCCACTGACGCAGCAGAAGTTGACCATGACAGCTTGGCAGACAGGCCGGTCAGGATGAGGGCCGGTGGTAACCGCCAACTGTGTTCCTGAAATGGCCCTGGCTCGCGGCAGGGATGCGCCCGGGCTGTTGCTGTTGTGGCTGATCTCCCCCTGTCGGCTCAAGGGCGGTAACGAGCCGTGGTCCGGCAGTAGTTGTCGTTTGGGATCATTAGCGATCACTGTCTGCGATCTTGATCGTGGTCCCCTTAGGTTTGCCTGGGGCTTCGACTGTCATGGAAGCCCTGTTGTTGGCAGCGGGTGATTTCAGGGGCGGTATGACGTCGCTGTTCGAGCGTTTGGACACGGAAGAAGCCATCGTGCGTGGGGAGTTGTCCGTCCTGCGCGAGAAGCTCGCGGTGGCGGAGGAACGGCTGGCCCACTTGACCATCACCCGGGAGACACTGCGGTCGCTCGTGGGCGACGAACCTCCTCGTGAGGATGCTGCAGTGGGCCCGGAAGTCTGGTCCTCACCCGATGACGCCTCCTTCACCACTGCAGATGACGCGGTCGCTGAAGAGCCCGTTGCGAAGCCCGGGCCTTTGCGGTGGGAGGTGGCGCGTGAGCGGATGCTGGTGCTGCTGGCGGGGGCGGGGAGGGCCATGAAGGTGCAGGACATCTCTGCCGCGATCGGTGAGGACACCTGTGTTGCCCGGCGGGTGGAGACCACGCGTTCCCGGCTGAAGCGACTGGTGAAGGAGGGCCGGGTAGTCGAGGGCCCGACAGCGTGGTTCGCGATCGCACCTTCTGCCGGTGAAGAGGGAACGGAGGCCGCCATGGGCTGATGAGACGTCCGCCAGTTGGCCTTCGTGCCGCGTCTGGCGGCGAAGAGGCTGGCACCGCCGAGAGTAGAGCTCGGCGGTGCCGGTTGCTCGAGTCCCCTGCGAAGGTGGCTCTCGCATGCCCTGACAGTAGTGGAGATCATCTCGCTGGTGGGTGCGGAGCCGCGAAATCGTCATGCCCGGTCGCAGTTGTGCGAGTCCGGGTGCGAATCGAGGCTCATTGTTTGCTCTTCCGGACGGTTACGGGCCCAGTCGGCCACAGGTGAACTCCGGTAAAGGCGGTCAGCCGGGCGATGGTTGCCACGTCGGGCCAGGATTTACCAGCCAGCAGATCGGCGATGGCCTGCCGGTTGACCCCGGATCCGGCCGCCGCCGCCCGCAGGCTCAGGCGTCGTTCGTCCATCGCGCGGGCCAGGTGTCGGGCGATCTGGCGGACGGCCTCGGCTCCCGCATCCGCGGCTCCCGCATCCGCGCTGGACACGTCGGGCCAGGCTTCCGGATCGTGGGTCATCTGCCGCGGGGGGCGTGCGCGGGCGCGTCCGCCGACCATCCACGCACCATCCTTTCCGTTGAAGTCGATCAATCCGCAGACGGCTGCTTGTCCAGCCGCTATTCGTGGACCGTGGTCCTTGATCCCGACACATCCGCGAAGATCAGCCGCTACCGGCCGCGTCAAGCCCCGCCCGTCTGGGAGGATGTCGCGCCGCTGGTCAGAGCGGTGGTGACAGCCGCGGTGCACGCCGTTCCTTACGACGTGGAACGGCTTTTGCACGTCACCGCGTCCTTGGCCGTCTGGGCCACCGTGGCAGGACATCCCAAGGATCCGGATGCGTGGCTGCGCAACGAGGTCATCGACGCCTACGTCTTGTCCAGAGCCGCAGGCCTGCAACCGGCTTCGATCCGGACCTACCGGACCTGGCTCCTGCGGGTGCGCGATGCCCTGGCATGGAGTGAGCGCGGGGAAGCTCCACCTGCCCGCCTGCACGCCGACACCAACCCGCACTCTCCTTACAGCCAGGTGGAGTTGGCGGGTCTGCGGCATTGGGCTGTGCATCTTCGCGGGCAGCAGCGTTCGGACGCTCTGGCGCTGCTGGGGCTGGGGGCGGGGTGCGGTCTGCAGCCGAAGGAGATCGCATCCAGCCTCGGCTGCCATTTGCGGCGCCGTGGTGAGGGGCACGGGCCCTTGGTGCACACCGGGGTCACCCGCGAGCATCCGCTGGCCGTTCATGCCGGATGGGAGGACACCCTGGAGGAACTGGCTCGTCAGGCTGGCGACGAGTACTTGTTCCGGCCCCGTCGCACAGTCGAGTACGCCAAGAACCTCATCAGCTCCTGGTCGCTTCTGCACCGCCCCCCGGACGGTCTGCCGAAGGTCTCGGTGGGGCGTCTGCGGGCAACATGGATCGTCCGGCTGATGGCCACCGGGCTCGGGCACAACCTGATCGCCAAGGCTGCGGGTCTGGCTTCTGCTGCTTCCCTGGCCCGCTATCAGCACCATGTGCCGCCTCTCGATGACGACACCGCAGCCCGGCTTCTGCGAGGCCCCAGGCCATGACCGTCCCCCGCTCCTGGCGGGACAGCAAGAAGATCAGGCATTGCCGGCCACCTCCGGTGACCAACGCACCAGCCCGGATACCCGACTCCAAAGTCGGCCAGCTCGATGCGCTCCTGCACAACAGCGGAGTGCTCGGCCTCATCGATGCCGAGCTGGCCGGCCGCCCTGGCCCGGTTGGCCTGCCGGTGCGGACGGTGCTGGTTGGCCTGCTGCTGTCCCTGCACTACCACCACAGCGCCACCCTGGCCGATGCCTGCCGGGTCCTGCTCGACGAGCTCACCCCCACCGCCCAGAACTGGCTCGGCGTCAGTGACAGGGACCTGCACGATCCGCACGCCCGGATCGCGTTTTCCCAACGTGTCTACCGCACCTTCAACAGGCTGACCAGCACTCTCGATCCACACAGGTGTGACAGGCGAAGCCGCCTGCCGTTTGAGATGGCCGCCGAGCACGCCGCGGCCTGGGAGGACACGGACGCAGAACACCTCCGGCGCCGGAGTCTGCTGCAGGAGATCAGTGACCGCCTGGTCCAGGTCACCGTCCGCCTGGCCCTCAAACGCGGCCTGTTCAAAGGCTGGAAGGGCGACATCGGCGTCGACACCACCGCCATTCCCGCCTGGCACCACCCGCCCAGCACCCGGCGCGACCGGGCCTCGATCGAGGTCACCGCCGGCTGGCATTTCAGCGCGGGCTCCACCGAGGGCGTCTTCGGGCACAGCGCGACCCTCCTCGTCGCCGCCAGCCGCCGCCACCCCACAGGTCACCCGCGCGAAGGCCGGCGCGTCAGCTCCCACCCTCAACTCGCGCTCGGCTTCGTGCTGGACACCCCAGGCAAGCGCATCGGCCCCAACGCGATCCACGCGCTCAAGGCCCTGACCCCGCTCGGCCTGCCGACCGGGGTCCTGGCCGCCGATCGCGCCTACACCGACCAGACCACCGCCCACTTCGCCCAGCCCGCACGCCAACTCGGCTACCAGCTCGCCCTCGACTACAAACAAGAACACCGAGGCATCCAGGGCACCCACCTCGGCGCACTCCTCGTCGACGGCACCCTCGCCTGCCCCGCCATGCCCACCGCCTACGCGCACGCCACCACAGGCATGGACGACAAAGCCGTACGCGAACCGGATGACCATCTCCTCCAACTCCTTGCCAAGCGCGAACCGTTCTTCCTCAAGCTCAAGCAAGCCGCCGACGCACGCGGCGCCATCCGGCTGCAATGCCCCGCCGCCGGCACCGCACCCACGGTCACCTGCCCACGCTTCCAGCGACTCCACCGCGCTCCGGCAGCGAAGCCGAAGGCCGTGGACCTCACCAGCCTCCGCGCCACCGCCGCCCACACCGCGGCCAAACCCATCGTCCCCGTCGAACCCGCCAAACGCCTGCGGCCCCTGCCCCAGGACGAGCTCCCAAGGATCTGCCAGAAACCGACCATCACCATCCACCCAGGCGACCTCGGCCAGCGCGAGAAGTTCCGGCAGGACTTCCGCTACCTCAGCGGCCCATGGCAGGACGTCTACAAGCCGATCCGGGCCAACAACGAAGGACTCAACGGACGCGCGAAAAGCCACCGCATCAACCTCACCGACGCCAGCAAACGCCTCGCGCACGGCCGCGTCGCCCAGACCATCCTCATCGCCCTGATGATCTGCACCATCAACCTGCAGATCCTCCACGACTGGCACCTCACCACCGGCGCCCCGCCGCACTCCACCGACAATCACCCAGGCCCAGGCAGCCACCACATCGCACCGGTCCAGCCAGCCAACAGCGGAATTCCACCGCCGCGTTGAACACCGCAACAGGGAATTCCTGAAGAACGCCCTATGCCGCCGCGGCCCGCGTCCCGCCCAGCGGACATCCCGGCATGCCCTCCGCACCCGGAACCACCCCCGAACCCGCACTACCGGCCAGCCGAGCACCCGCCCCCAGAACCGCCGAGTTCGCAAACGACCTCGAACAAACCCCAGAAACGACGAGATCCCGTCCGATCAATCAGATCGGACGGGATCTCGTCAAGTGCCCCCGAGCTAACTCGAGAACAGTCGTGAGGACGGCGACAGGGGATTCTCAAGGAGGTTATCGACCGGTTCCCTGGCGTCATTGACAACGCTGAGGACATCAGCCGGAAGACCCGCCTCCGAGAACAGTTCCGCGAGCTGGAGCGGAACGGAGAGGCCGCGCTCGGAGGACCTGAGGCTGAAGGCGTTGCCCAGGCCAGGACCGGGGCGGACTTCCAAAGCGGGATCACCGCAGGGTAGTTGAACGGCGTGGTCCCGGCGACTGCGCCGAGACGCGCGCGCAGTAACCGGTCTCTCGACGGCCACAGCGAGAGCCGATTCGGCCTCGGCCCAGTCCATCCCGCATCACGGGCCCGGACTTCACCGCTGGTGACGGACACCGGCGTCGGTGTCCGTCACCAGCAGTGCGTTCTCTCGTCAGTCCACGGCCGGCTCACCGGGCTGGGTGTGTGCGGTCGATCTCTCCTCGATGCGGGCGAACCTCCAGACCGCCAGGGCGACGATCCAGGTCATCACGAACAGCCCGACGATGACAAACCCGATGATGTTCAAGTCCAGACTGCTGACCCAGTCCCAGAACGCCCCGTGGAGCCCGAGCTGGTCGGCGAGCAGGCCCAGCAGCTCGACGGTGCCGATCAAGAGGGCGACAGCGACGGACAGGCCGGTGATGGTGAGGTTGCAGTAGACCCTGCGCACCGGCTTGGAGAAGGCTCAGCCGTAGGCGAAGTACATAAACGTGCCGTCGATGGTGTCCAGCAGTTACATGCCCGCCGCGAAGAGGATGGGCAGGCAGAGGATCGCGTACCAGGGCAGTCCGGAGGCCGCGCCGGAGCCGACCAGCACCAGCAGGGCGACCTCGGTGGCGGTGTCGAAGCCGAGGTCGAACAGCAGGCCCACCGGGAACATCTGCCCCGGCTTGGTGACCGACTTCATCACCCGGCCCAGCAGACGGTTCATAAAACCGCGGTTGTTGAGCTGGTCCTCCAGCTCCGCCTCGTCGAAATGACCGGCCCGCATGCGCCGGAAAACCTTCCAGATCCCCGCCAGGATCACCACGTTGATGATCGCGATGACGTACAGGAAGCTGCCGGAGACGATGGTGCCGACCAGGCCCGTTGACATCGTGCAGCTGTGAGCCGTCGTCCGACACCGGTCCCGCCAGCTGCCGGACGCCGAGGGAGAGCAGGAAGGCCAGCGCGAACACCACGGTGGAGTGGCCCAGGGAGAACCAGAAGCCGACCGAGAGGAGCCACTGTCCGGAGTGCATGAGCTTGCGGGTGGTGTTGTCGATCCGCGATGTGGTCGGCGTCGAAGGCGTGCTGTCCTGTATGGCTTGACTCTGCATATGTCAGCTCTAAGCTGCATGCGATCTTGCATCGGTCAGCGTGACCGTGCATTGTGGGGCGGGGTTGGCCAGTCGTGGTGCGTGCGTTAGAGGTGGCGTAGCCCTTGTATCGCCTCGAAGAGCGTGTGGGGGGAACAACGGTGGTCGAGCGCATCTGGCTGGATGTTCCGTACGCGGAGAAGGACCAGGCGAAGGCGGCCGGGGCCCGGTGGGACCCGGCCGCCAAGCGCTGGTACGCGCCCCGCACGGGCCTGACCGCGCTTCAGCAGTGGGCGGCGGCTCCGGATGTGCCGGACCTGCTGCCCGGCGAGGACCGCACGCTGGGCCAGGGCCTATTCGTCGACCTGGTGCCCTCCAGCTGCTGGTTCACCAACGTGCGCTCCTGCGTGGCTCCTCGGGACTGGGAACGGCTCCGCCGGATGATCACCCGGCGGGCCGGGATGCGATGCGAGGCCTGCGGGGCCAGTGAGGACCGGACGGCCCAGCGGTGGCTGGAGGCCCACGAGCGGTGGGTGTACGACGACGCCGCCCACGTCCAGCGCCTGAAACGGTTGATCTGCCTGTGCACCGACTGCCACACGGTCACCCACTACGGATACGCCCAAGTCCGCGGCCTGGAGTCGAAGGCCTTCGCCCATCTGGTCAAGGTCACCAAGATGGACGGGGCGACGGCCCGCCGCCATATCGACGCCGCGTTCGCAACGTGGCGGCGCCGCTCGCAGGTCGCCTGGAAGCTGGATCTGAGCATCCTCACCGACGCAGGAATCACCCTCCAACAGCCGCCCAGCGCAGACAAGCGTCCCGGCATCGCCGCAGCGACGCTTGCCGCTGAACGCGGTCTTCCCCGACCGGCCCCCGCCTCTCCTGACGCGAAGGCGGTCGCAGCGAGAATCGCCGTCGAACGCGGCACCGACCTGCCCGCTGCCTCCCCGGCAGAGCCCCCGGTACCGGGCCGCCTGCCACGTCCAGCGCCTGCGGTGACCACCCCACGCGAGGACTCGCCCTCATTGCTACGACGCTTCTTCCGCCGGGGAACCTGAGCCGGCCCGGGCCTGCGGGGACCCGCCGGGCCGGTGAACCGTGGGCCTGTGGTGGGTCCGGCACCGCACACATCCACCGCTCCCAGTACGCCCTCTCTGTCACCGCTCGGGTCCGCTGCCGGCGAAGACTGGCCGGAGGCTGAAGCACCAGCCGGGTCAGGAACCGAGACCCGCCTTGATCTCCGTCTTCCAGACGGTGTAGGCGCGGTCGACGTGCAGGGCCGCCAGGTAGGCGGACAGCCGGTCGTCTTCGGCATCGGCCAGCGCATCGCGGGCCAGGAGAGTACGCGCCTGAGCCAGCCGGTCCTTCACCCGCCACCACTGCGGCTCGACCCCGGCCTTCTCCTGGACCGTCTCGTACAGGGCCTGGAGCGCGTAACGCACGGAACGCACATCACCCGGCGCTACGTCCAGGCGGGGAATCGTGGGGTCGAGGACGGTCCGGCCCCAGGTGTTGATCCGCGCCACGATCCGCCGCAACGAGATCTCCGCCATCGGGACGTCGAAGACGCAGTCGTCACCGGTGGGCGCCTGATGCTCGGGATGGGCTGGAGCATTCGGCGTCAGGGCGAGCAGGCCGGCCCGTTCCAGCAGCCGCGCCATGGGCCCGCAGGCGTCCTCGACATGGTGGAACGGACAGTACTCCGGGATCAACACAGGGCCTTCCACACGCGGCGAGCAGCAGAGCCGGACATGCTACGGCAACCCATCTGCGAGCCGGACACGCCTGCCTTCCACCCTTTCAAGCGGATTGCAGATAGCCGCGTTGCGGTAGAAATCGCCTCCATGGCGAGGACCACCTCCACTCCACCCAAGCCGACGCGCGTGATCGCACGCAGGCGTCCCGCTCGCCAGCCCTGCAGCCCACCCTGGCCTGAAGCAAGCGGGGTAAGCGTTCGTTGCTGAGACGGCGTCCGCCTTCGTTCCGGTCTTCCGTAAAGGCTCGTTCCCCAAAGACGGCCACCGCGGGAGACTGGAACCGTGTCACGAGAGCTGGGTCGAGTGCAGCGGGCCGTACTGGCCTACGTCCGCAGCGAGCCCGGCGGGCGCAGCGACGTCGACGGCGGCCCCCTGGCTGTCTGTTCGGGTGTCGTGCGTGGTCTACGGTGTTGAGCGGCCGAGTGATGCCCAGCGTGGCGCTGTACGGCGGGCGGTGCGGCGTCTTGAGGCCGGTGGCCAGGTCGAGGTCCGCCGCCGCGGTGTTGGCCATACGTACACTCAGCGCCGATCCCATCCGCGATTCGCTCCGCCGCACTACGAGCATCGTCTTGCAGTGTGCACGGGCACGGCAGGTTGCGCGGGATGCGCAGCAGGCGACCGGCCGTCGATGTACTTCGGGGCCGACGTCGTAGCAATGTTCCTTGATCACTACGGCAGCTTTGCGGAGGCCGAGCGTCAGCTGTGGCGGGCCACGGCACGCGGCTGGCACTTGTACCCCGTTCCGCTACCCCGGCCGGCGAACCACTACCGCCGGTATGCGGTAGAAGTCACCGAACTGTGCGTGCGGCGCGCCTTAGCCGAAGAAGAGCACGCCCGGGCCGAATTCCTCCAGCCCTACATCGCCGCCGACCGGGCCGCCCGGCACCGCCGTTGAGAGCGTGCACCCCAAGCTCCGACAGCCGAGGACAGCACGCGTAACAAAGAGAAGGAACAGACTGCCCCAGCAGCAAGGTGGCGGGGCGGGCAGCAAGGCGGACCCATGGGAACTGCCAACTTCGTTCTCCCGGCAGGCTTTGCGGCTAAGCAGGGTTCAGCGGCGTGATGCCTGTTTCCCCGTAGAGCTCTGGTTTGAGCGACAGCACAGTGACGGGCTGCCCCGCCTTGACTGCCTGCCAGGCGATGGCTGCTGCGTGCGCCACTGACCCTTCCACCGTCGGCCAGCCCATCGCATCTACGGCGTGTGCCGTGGTGAACGGAACGCTCTGCGCGAACCGCAGAGAGGCAGCGTGCTTGCCCGCGCCCGCAACCTGACGCTCGGCAGCGAGAACGGACAGCGAGGGGATCAGGACGCGGCCGGTCCCGCGGGAAGCTTCGACGTACAGGCCGGTGAAGAACGGGTCCGCCCGGTAGAGGACGGCCAAAGCGGTGTGGTCCAGGACGGCCGTCAGGCTCATGCGGCGGCGCCGCCCTGGTGGGCGCGGATCCGTGCCCAGGCATCTTGGCCGGCCTGCCGAAGCTGCTCGGTGTAATCGACCCCAAGCTCCCGGGCAGCTTCGGCGGCCTGCTGTTCCCGCTCAGCCGCAGTGAGCTCACGCGCAGCAAGCTCCTTCAACAGCTCCGTGATCGTGGTGCCGCGCTCTTCCGCCAGCACACGCAACCGGTCGCGGACCTCTTCACTGGTCTTGATACTCGTCGGCTTGCCCATACCACCGATTCTACCGCCGGTAGAATCGCCTGGCGGGCCCACTCCGCAATTCGCTGCCCAGTGTCCGCATTGAAGTTCACCGCCATCGCCATGAGTTGACATCCAACGTCACGGGATGTCTGACAGGCAGGCCCCATGGCGCGCTTCCCCGGCCGGGGGCGACTCACTCCGGGAACTGCAAGAAGGCCGCTTGGACCCGGAGCAGGTGGGTGTCGGGGTGGGTTTGCGCGTAGCGGTGAAGGACCTTCTGCCAGCGGCCGACGTCGAAGTCCTGGCAAGCCTGCTCATCCTCGTCCATCCCGCAGGCCATCGCGAGCTTCGCGCCCTCGCGCAGTGCCTGCTGCTTCGTGGCGTACACCCACACGTCCAGCCGCCCGCTGCCGCTGTACCCACGGTGTGCCAGCGTCCAGACCGCCGGATCCTTCGTCGTCTCCACCGTGCCGTCCGGCCGGTACAGGCGGGAGGAGACCTGCTGCTTGATGAACCGGGAATAGTCGGCCACTGCGGCACCGTACTACCCGCCTCGCCGGGCCACGGCCATATTGCAGGAACCCGACCCGCACCAGGCCACAGTTCTCACTCGATCCTCAGGCAGAGGGCCTTGGACGGGAACTCGGGGCGTGCGGACGGCGGTTACTTCTACTTCCGGTTGGGTTCGCGGACGAGGCCGAGCAGGGGTCGAGTCGCAGCGTGTGGCGTCCGGTGCCAACGGGTTGAACACGGCCGTCGGAGGTGAGCAGGTGCGGGAGGAGCCGAAGGTCCCCGGCGATCGGGGTGCCCCTCCACATCCCCGGCGATGTCGCCGGCATGATCGAGACGGTCTATGCCGAGGTGAACGACCTGGCCAACAACGCCCTGGCCGACGACCGGAACCGGGCCGTGCGCGACGCCGCCGACACCGTCGCCATCCCCGGCCCCCACCACCTCACCGACCTGCACCCGGTCACCGACCGCGAAATCGACCCGTCCCAGGTCACCACCCGTGCTATTCGAGGAGTTCGCGAGTACGGCGCAGGAGGGCCGGGTCGTAGACCTCTCCCCAGGCCGGCGGGGGCAGTTGTCCGGTGGGGCGAGGACGACCAGCCGGGGCTCGGCGGCCCAGGCGGGGCGGGTACCGCGGTCGCCGAGTGTGTGGCGGTGGCCGCGTCCTGCGCGTTGCAGGAGCTGGGCGAGGGGGGCGAGGTCGCTGATGACGAGGTCGAAGTCGACGTCCAGGGACTGCTCGGCCACCTGTGTGGTGACGACGATCAGCGGCTGGGTGGAGCGGTGGGCCTTCGGGCCGGCCAGGTCCAGGACGGTGCTGGTGATCTGCTCGCGCTCCATACCGGCATCCGGGCGTGCAGCAGCAGGACCCGTACGCCGCGGCTGCCCTGTCGGCGGGTCAGGGCCTGGTAGGTCTTCTGTGCGTCGGGAACGGTGTTGCACACGACCAGGACGGAGCCGGGGTCCTGCGCGGCGTCGTAGAGCGGGGCCAGTTCGCCGACCCTGCGGCGGCGTTCTTTGGGCTTTGCTGAGCGCGGTGGTCTCGGACGTTCGCGCTGCCTGGGCCCACCGTCGTCTGGGGTGGCGTGGCGGCGGGCGTTACCGGAGCGGGATGTCAACTCCGTGCTCTTCCCTGGGCCGGGGGCCGCGGATGCGCCGATCGGCTTCAGGAATGGCGACGTCGTTGATGCTCGCCTCGCGGCGCCGGAGAAGGCCACGCTCGTCGAACTCCCACAGTTCGTTGCCGTAACTGCGCCGCCACTGGCCTTCCGCGTCGTGCCACTCGTATTGGAAGCGGACGGCGATCCGGTTCTCGTGGAACCCCCAGAGACTCTTGCGCAGCGCGTAGTCCAGTTCGCGCTCCCACTTCTGCGTCAGGAAAGCGATGATCTCCTCGCGGCCGCTGACGAAGGTGTCCCGGTTCCGCCACGTCGAGTCCGGCGTGTAGGCCAGTGCCACCCGGTGGGGATCACGGCTGTTCCATACGTCCTCAGCCGCCTGGACCTTGTGCAGGGCCGTCTCCTGCGTGAATGGCGGGTAGGGCGGGCGATCTTCGGGCACTGCGACCCCCTCGTGTCGAGAACGAACGTTCTCTATGGGTGGAGCCTAAGGTAGGAAACGATCGTTCTCAACGTCAAGGAGCCCCGGATGCCAGCCCCGATCACCGACGAGCAGAACCGCCTGGACCGCGAAGCACTGCTCGACGCAGCGGAGAGGCTCTTCTACCAGAGAGGCATCCAGGCGGTCGGTATGGACGAGATCCGTGCGGCATCCGGCCTGCCGCTGAAGCGGATCTACCGGTTCTTCGAGGCGAAAGAGGACCTCGTGGTCGCGATGCTCAAACGTCGCGACCAACGCTGGAGGGGCAACCTGGCCGCCCATGTGGAACAGGTCCCAGATCCCCACGCGCGCGTACTCGCGATCTTCGACTGGCTTGCCGAGTGGTTCGCCGAACCTGGCTTCCGCGGATGCGCCTGGATCAACGCCTACGGCGAACTCGGCCCATCGTCCCAAGCGGTGCTGGCCGAAGTCCGGTCGCACAAGCAGGCATTCCACGATCAGATCTCGGTGTGGGTCCACGCCACCGGGCTGCCGGTGGCTGAACCGGTCTTCCTGCTCGCTGAAGGAGCCATTGTGACAGCTGGCATCAGCGGCGACCCAGCCCCAGCCCGTCATGCACGCGCAGCCGTCGCGACGCTGCTCGGGACACCCTGATCCCTGGCCTCAGCATCGGGGTGCCCAGTACGAACCGGGAACCACGCCACGTCTACACCGCATCGACGGCACGAGGGCTGACGGCAGCGATGTGCGCATCGAAGGGACTGCGACCGACATCGTTCGGCGTGGGCCCGTGGTCGCGGCGGCCCTTACCGCGCTGTGGACGGCCCGCGCGAGGCGGGCGCCCCACAGCGAGCGGGGGCCTGCGAAGGCGTGGGGGTCCTGGCCTGGGCAGGGCGTGCGTGCGGCGACGCATACGGCGTCAGTGGGCGTGCCAGAGCAGTGGTAGCCAGCATCAAGCAGGGCCTGGACCTTGGCTTCGGTGGCGGTGGCGACCGCGTTGACCAGGGCTGCGTCGGTCAACGCCACCGGAAGCGCGACGATGATGTTGATCGTGCCGGGCTGTGCGGGCGAGGTCGTGCCCTCGGCGGGGGAAGCGGCCCAGCCTCGCACTCCGAGTCCTGCGGTCGCGACCGCTTCCACTCCGCCGTCGTGCGCATGACCGTACGCCCGGACGTCGGCAGCTGTCAGGAGCCCGACCCCAGGCCCGTGCGCGCGTGGGCGGCGCCGGCCAGACTGGCGAGGTGACGGTCAGGGTCGGTGCGCCGGTAGCCGTGGGAGACCTGAGCGTTCAGGACCCAGGAGCCCTCGCCCAGGCCGCCGCCGAGGACCGCGCTGCTGATCATCCGCCAGCCTGCTCCCGCCCTCCACAGCAGAGCGTGGAGTTCCTCGCCGTCCTCGGTGCGGGTGAGCTGCTGGATGGGCAACAGCCCGGTTGCGGTGCGGGGCGGCGGGACAACAGCGCTCACCGAGAAGGCACTCCTTGCATGGCCGACGGGATCGGCTGATCGTATGCGGAAGCTGCCGACGGCCAGCCGCCGCCCCCAGCACTTTGACAACCACAGGCGGCCAGCCGATCGCTTCGCCGCTAGTACTCCAGCTGCAGTTCACTATTCCTGCTGGTCAGAGGCCTGTTTTCAAGTGTAGCGAGCTGACCGTCCATCAGGTGGTGGAAGTTCGTGACATCGGGTGCGCCGGTGGTAGTGGCAGCGTTTGGCGGTGGCCTGGTGGTGACGCCTGAAGTGGGACCACCTCAGGGCGTGATGTGTGTGCTGACGGTGACCTGCTCCAGGGCTGCAAGCTGCCATGAGCTTGCGGATCTCTGCCGGGGTGAGCGGAGCGAGGAAAGATCCGTTTCTGCGGCCCCTTTTTCATCTCCGGCCTGGGCAGCCATGACGGCGAGAAAGGCGTGGGCGAGCATGACGAGGGTGATGTGCCGGTACCAGCCCGGGTAGCGGCGGACCTCGTACTGGTCCAGGCCGCATTCGTTCTTCGCGCTCTGGAAGCAGGACTCGATCGCCCAGCGGCTGCCGGCAACGGTGACCAGCTGTTTCACGGTGGTGCCCGTGGTCGCGTGGGCCAGGTAGTAGGCAATCTCGTCCGGGCGGGCGATGCTGCGTCGGGCCAGTACCCATCTGCGGTACGAGGGCTCGTCATCGTCCGTCGTAGACGCGTGGACCTTTGGCCCCGTCGCCACAGGAGAGCCGTTCCCAGGCGTCGTCCGGTGCGTCGGAGATGAGCTGGTCGATGCGCCAGCAGCCTGCCAGGGATTTGACCTGCTGCGACTTCGGCAGCGCAACCACATAGCCAAGACCGGCATCCTCAAGCATGCGGCGGAAGTGCCAGTCCTGGCCGTAGAGCGCGTCCGCAGTCACCCACGAGACAGGCAGCGGCGAGGCCAGTGCGCGGGTGACCAGGTTGCGGGCGAGCTCGGTCTTGGTAGCGAAGGCCCGGCTGTGGGGCACTCCTGCCGCCCGGCATCGTTCCCGGTCGGACGTCCAGGACTTCGGCAGGTACAGCTCCCGGTCCACCAGCGTGCGGCCCCGCGAGGACGCATACGCGGCGAACACCGCGACCTGGCAGTTCTCCGTGCGTCCCGCCGTGCCCGAGTATTGACGTTGGACACCAGCCGAAGCGGTGCTTTTCTTGAGGAAGCCCGTCTCGTCGATGATCAGGACACCGTCGGGTTCGCCGAGCCGTTCGGCCACGTATTCCTGCAGGTCGCGGACTTCGTCCGCGTCCCACCGGGCCCGGTTCAACAGATGCTGCAAGCCGGCTGGCACGTCATGGCCGACGTACTCGGCCAGCTGCCAGCGCCGTCCTTCCGGCCGACGGGGCCGAGCAGCCCGCGCACGTAGTCCCGCATCCGCCGCCGCAGGTCGACCCGGCCGAACCGGTGACCGACCCGCAGCAGCACCTCCTCCAGCTCCGAAGCCCAGACACCCGGCTGCACATCGTCTTGCATGATCAGCACAACAGCGATCACGCACCGCCAGTCACGAACTTCCACCACCTGATGGACGGTCAGCTCGCTACACTCGAAAACAGGCCTCTGACCAGCAGGAATAGCGAACTGCAACTGGAGTAAGGGCAACGTCTACCGGTGCGGGCAGCCGAGACGACCCCCAGGCGCCTCCAGCAGGCTGGCGCCGCATTCGATGCAAGTCGTTGCTCAGCCCTCCTGTCTCTTTCCCGGGGCGGAGCCCCGGAGATTCCTCCCCTGCCAGGCGTTGCCTCGTTGGGTGTGGTGCACCGTCGCGTGCGCCACACCGCGTCGTTGGTCCGTTTTGGGAGGTCTACTCGGTGCCGATGGCCTGAAGCATGTTCAGCCGGGCGGCTCGGCGGGCCGGCCAGACTGCGGCCAGCACCCCGACGATCAGGGCGATCAGTACGAACAGCCCGAGTCGCTCCCAGGGCATTGCCATCTCGTATGCCTTGAAGGACTCGCTGTTGCTGAGCAGTTGTCCGCCGGCCCAGGCCAGGAAGATGCCCAGACCCATGCCGAGTGCCGCGCCGAAGAGCGAGATGACCACCGACTCCAGCCGGACCATCTGCTTGATTTGGCGGCGGTCCAGGCCGATGGCGCGCAGCATCCCGATCTCGCGGGTCCGTTCGAAGACCGACATGGCCAGGGTGTTGACCACGCCGACCACGGCGATGACGACGGCCATCGCGAGCAGCCCGTAGATCATGTACACCGCGGTGTCGATCTGGCCTGCGATCTCCTTGCGCAGATCGTCGTGGTCCTGGATCTTCAGCAGCGGGCTGTCGCCCAGCGCCTTCCGGATCTGCCGGGCCAGTGCGGGTGATGCGCCTGCGTCGGTCTTGACCAGGAGGGTGTCGTTGCGGAGCCAGTGCAGGTGCGGGTCGACGAGCGTGGTGGAGGCGAAGGAGTCGCCGAGCACCGGGTTGTCCTGGTAGACGGCGCCGATCCGCAGCGCCGTCGGCTTGGTGCCCTGGCCGGGAAATTCCACGGTCACGGTGTCACCGGCACGCCAGCCGTGTTTCCTGGCGCTGCTCTGCGAGACCGCGATCGCGTCGCGCTCGCGTTTGACCGCCTCCAGTGAGCCCTGGACGAAGGTGAGCTGGGTGACCTTGTCGATCTGGTCGAGGTCGCTGCCGCGCAGTCGGCCGAAGCCGCCGCCGGGACCGGATGCGGCGGCGTTGGTGGTGTAGGTCGCCGCGCGCATCGGGGTCATCGCCGTGACGCCCGGGATTTTCGCGACGTTCTGGGACAGCTTGGTGTCCAGGCCGGTGGACTCGGGGGTGCTGATCATGTAGTCGGCCAGCAGGCCGGTGGTGGCCATCTTGTCCTCGGCCCGCTGGGCGGAGTGGCTCACCACGGTCAGGCCCGTGATCAGGGTGAGGCCGATCATCAGCGCGGAGCCGGTGGCCGCGGTGCGCCGCGGGTTGCGCAGCGCGTTGTCCTTGGCGAGCTTGCCGCTAATGCCGAACAGGCGGGTGGTGACGAGACCGGCAAGAAAGATCAGGGGGCGGGACAGCAGTGGAGCCAGAACCATCACACCGATGAGGGTGAGCGCCGAGCCCGCCATGGCCAGCGGCAGGTTGTCGGTGCCCTTGAGCGTGGAGACTACGAGCATCACCGCGATGCCGGCGGCGGTGAGCAGTGCGCCGAGGGTGTGGCGCCACGCCAGGCTGCGCATGGCGGGCGGTGCGTCGATCGTGTTCAGCGCCTGAACGGGTGCGATGCGTGCCGCCTTGCGGGACGGCAGCCAGGCTGCCAGCACGGTCACCACGACGCCCACGGCCAGCGAAGCGAGCACCGCGGTCGGGCTGATGACGAGCGGCCCGTCCGGGAAGCCGGCGCCCTGGGCGCCTAGGAAGGACCGCAGTCCCACCGCGATCCCCGCACCGAACGCGAGCCCGGCGGCCGAGGAGACCAGCCCCAGCATGCCGGCCTCGATGAGCACCGAGCGCACCACCTGGCGGCGTGAGGCACCCACCGCGCGCAGCAGCGCGATCTCGCGGCTGCGCTGGGAGATCAGCATGGTGAAGGTGTTGGCGATGATGAAGACGCCGACCAACAGCGCGATCCCGGCGAAGACCAGCAGCGTCCGGCTCAGTGTGCGGTTCTTCTGCGCGAGCATCTGCGCCTGCTGGGCGGCGAGTTCGTCACCACTTGCGACCCAGGCATCCTCGGCGGGCAGCAGCCGGCGGACCTCGGCGGCCAGCGCCGCCTGGTCGGTGCCGGGCCGGGCGGCGACCAGCAGCTCATTGAACTGGCCCGGATGCAGGAACAGCTTCTGCGCGGTGGCGGTGTCCAGCAGCGCCAGGCTGCCACCGGCGTTCACCGCCGGGTCGTCGGTCGCCACGATGCCGACCAGCCTCTTCTCCAGCGCCGGGCCGTCCGTGGCCAGCCGCACAGTGTCGCCCAGGCGGTATCCGACAGCCTTCGCGGTGGACTCGGCCAGCGCGATCTCGTCCGCACGGGCCGGACCCCGGCCGCGCACCAGCGGATAGCGCGGGTCCGAACCGTCCTTGCCCGGAAGGTAGTTGACGACCTGGTTCTGCCCGCTGTTGCCAACCGGACGGCCGTCGTCACGGGCGGCCAGGGTCGCCTCGCCGGTGACGTCGGTCCTCACACCGGCCACGCCGGGCAGCGCACGGATGCGGTCCGCCACCCGCTGGTCCAGGGCGGTGGCCCACCGGCTGTCCTGGCGCGGTCCGTCAGGGCTGTCGGTGGCGCGGGCCTGGACGGAGACGGCCACATCCTTGAGGTTGCGGGACGAGGCGTTCTTGGTGGCCTCGCCGACGGTGTCGCTGAAGATCAGGGTGCCGGCGACGAAGGCGACGCCGAGCAGGACCGCGAGCGCGGTCATCATCAGCCGGGCCTTGTGCGCGAAAAGGTTGCGCAGAGCGGTGCGGAGCATGGTGGTGGTGTCAGTCCTGGGTAAGGGGCGGGGAGGGGCGCGGCCAGCGACGGCTGGTCCGGCCTGCTGGTTCGACCGGTCCTTGGCGAGCGGGTTCGGCTTGGCTAGCTGGTACGACCCGCGGCCTCGAAGCGCCGCATCCGGTCCAGGACGGCGTCCGCGGTCGGCTCGTACAGCTCGTCCACGATCCGGCCGTCGGCGAGGAAGACCACCCGGTCCGCGTAGCCAGCCGCGACCGGGTCGTGGGTGACCATCACCACGGTCTGGTTCATCGCCCGCACCGACTGCCGCAGGAAGCCCAGTACCTCGGCGCCGGAACGGGAGTCGAGGTTGCCGGTCGGCTCGTCCGCGAAGATGATCTCCGGCCGGGCGGCCAGTGCCCGCGCCACGGCGACCCGCTGCTGCTGGCCACCGGACAACTGCGCCGGCCGGTGCCCGAGCCGGCTCGCAAGGCCCACGGTCTCCACGACCCGGCCCAGCCGCTCCCGGTCGAGGCGGCGGCCGGCGATGTCCATCGGCAGCGTGATGTTCTCCAGCGCGGTCAGCGTCGGCAGCAGATTGAACGCCTGGAAGACGAAGCCGACCCGGTCCCGGCGCAGCCGGGTCAGCTGCTTGTCGTTCAGCTGCGCCAGCTCCACGTCGCCGATCCGGGCCGAGCCGCCGGTCACCGAGTCCAGCCCGGCCATGCAGTGCATCAGCGTGGACTTCCCCGAGCCGGACGGACCCATGATCGCGGTGAACCGCGCCCGGGCGAACTCCACGCTGACGGAGTCCAGCGCAACCACCCGGGTCTCACCCTGACCGTAGACCTTGCTTAGATCCGTGGCACAGGCAGCGACGGCCTCGGCGGCGCGAGCGGGGAAGGCGGAACGGGGAACAGCGGCGAGCGACACCAAAACTCCTACGGGGGCGTCTTTACAAGGAACGGAAAGGACGAAGTCACCATTCTCGATCTCGCAGGTCAGCCCGGCCGTCGCTCCCAAGCACCGGATCGGTACCAGCCGCAAGTGCGACGCGCCCGACAGCAGCGTCATCCTCTGGACGGACAGGACTCCGCCCGAAGTCCGATAGCGCATTCATGTGTCGATGTGACGGCCACTGCGCAAGCTGTCCGGGCGCTGAGCCACACAGTGCGGGAAACCCCGGAAACTGCACGACCCGGACAGATCGTGCAACTGAGACGACACGAAGACGGGCTCCTGCCCACCTCCGGGACGGGTACGGGCCCGCGTGTACCCGTGGCCCCGCCGCGGGGACCCCCGCCCTGTCTACTGTGCCGCGGCAGCAGCCCCGCTCAGACCACGGGATGCGACCAGTCGTGCGGTGCCATCGGCCAGCAGGTACGACATACCCACGACAGCCAGGCGGCTGGCTGCCACCCTCTCCGCCAGGACTCGTGAGAGGCCCAGCAGCAGGTCAACGGTGTGCTCGACATGCCCGGCAAGGATCTCATCGGCACTCTCGCGTCCGGCGGCCCGGGCTGCCAGCACGCTCGGCGTCACCCGCTCGACAACGTCCCGGACGAAGCCACCCGGCACGTCGCCCCCATCGACGGCGGCGCGGGCAGCGGCAACGGCCCCGCACGAGTCGTGGCCCAGGACCACGACAAGCGGGCAATCCAACGGGCCCGGCGAGAGGCAAGAGACCGACGTGACGGAGCGCGTCTATCGGTGGCGGTGCTGCTGGTGGGCATCACCGGCTCCGGCAAGACCACCCTTGCCCAAGCCCTCGTCGACTGCGGCCACGTCACGCGCTTCGAGCCCCCGGCCGACGACAAACAGGCCGCACCACGTGCGCGCCGAAGACGTCGCCCGCCTCTCGCCCCTGATGTTCGCCCACATCAACTCCCACGGTTCTCTCGCTGGTCTGTGGGTGTTCCGGCGGGCCGGTCTGGTCTTGGTCGGCCCGACCAGGTTCACGCGGGGAGCGTCCGGCTGGGGGGATCGCGCTGCTCGCTGCGTTTGAGTTTCCAGTTGGACATCTTGCGTTTGATGACGCGGGGACTGGAGCGCAACCGGCGCGGGGGCAGGGGACGTTCGCGGATCTCACACAGGGCCGTGGCTAGGGCCCGGGCCATTCGGGAGGGGGGAAAACGCCGCCTGGTCGGTGACATGGCGGCGGATGATGCGCAGGGTGCGGGTGAAGGAGATCCAGTCGGGGTCCTGGTCCGACTGCCGGGCGGCCTGGTGCATCAGGTCCCGCAGAGCGTGATGCACCAGCAGGAAGGCGAAGATCTCCTGCTCCACCCCGCCGGGGTGCTGGGAGCGCACGACGAGGCGGGGCCCGCCCTGGTGGGTCTTGATCTCGTCCAGTGTGCTCTCAATCTCCCACCGCTGGGCATACAGCGCGGCCAGCGATGTGGTCGACGCGGCCTTCGGGGCGAGGACGGTGGTGATCAGCCGGTATACCGTGCCGCTGCCGTCGCGACCGAGGGTGTACTCGATGACGCGGACTCAGGTCGGGTCCGCGCGGCGGTTCTTGTCCCTCGCGGCGACGATCTCCGAGAGGTAGGAGCCGTCCTCCAGTAGGGTCCGCACCGGCAGAACGGCGTCGTTCTTGACCCGCCACAGCAGGTCGGCGCCGGTCGCGGCGGCGGCCCGCCACAGGTCGAAGCCGCGAAAGCCCAGGTCGGCCAACAGCAGCATCCCCGGCATCAACGATGCTCAACAGGCGCTGGGCCAGCTCGGTTTCATGGACGGCCAGCGGTCCCGCCTCGGCCGCGAAGACCGCGTGCGCGCCGCGCTCGACCAGCGCGGCCACCCTCACCTGCGGGTAGGCGCTCTTCTCCTGCCCGCGGCTGACGTCGGGACGTCCGAAGAAGGCGGCGTTGGCCTCGGTGTCGGGCACGTCGAAGGTGGTGCCGTCCACGGCGACCAGCCGCCAGCCCCGGGACCACGATCCGCTCGTGTCCTCGGTCGCCACCGGCCGGCACACCCTGGTGAACAGGGCCTTGAGCGGCTCCGAGCCCGGCCGATCGCCGCGGTGGTCGGCACTCGCCACGTCCCCGTCCACCGGCCCATGCGCTCCAGCCCGCGAGTGAGAAGCCGTGCGACCTCCTCATATCCCTGCCCGGAGAACAGGCACATCGCCAGCACGAAATAGACCACCATCCGGGCCGGCAGCAGTCGGTGACACTGCTCGGCCCGGCCGCACTCCGCGATCACCTCGTCCACCAACTCTGGCGGGAACGCCTGGGTCAGCACCCCGAGCGCAATCCGATCCGACAACCGCTCGCCTGCCGGCGACTTCACCTGTCCGGGCCTTGGCACGGTTCTTGCTGCTGTCCGGTGGAGCAAGAGCATGATGGTGGCCAGGTAAACGGCGTTTTCGGAGATACCGAGGCGGTACTCGTAATCCTTGGCGAGTCGCCGGTAGCGTCCCAGCCAGGCAAAACTGCGCTCGATCACCCACCTGCGCGGAACCACGGCGAACAGTGGCACCTCCCGCGGCGGGGCACCGGCTGGGGCCCAGGTGTGCCGGAAGCCGGCGTCCCGGCGTTGTACGACCTGGATGGTGATCCCGTGGGTTTCGCGGATGCCCGCCAGGAAGTCGCGGCCGCGGTAGCCCTGGTCGGCCCACAGGTGCCGGAGCCTGGGGAACTTGCCTGCGGAGCGGTCGTCCCCGCACCCGTGGGGGTAATTCCCTCGGCCGTCAGGTGCCTGACCAGCGTCAAAAAGGGCCTGACAGCCCATCAGCACGAGTCATCAAGTGAGCGCAAACAGGCGTCATTTCAGCGTCAGGAGATCGCCTGCAACGCCCACAATGCACTAATGCGCACGCGCAAGACCGCAGGCCAGAAGCCCTGTGCCACCCTCTTGAGCGCCGCCCCGCACTCCACTTGATGCGCAACCGGGAACAGGCCGAAGGCCCGCGTCCGACGCTGCTCCCCATCGGCGGTCCGCTCGGCGCGGGTGGCTGTGCTGCAGGACTTCCGGGCCCGCGTGGAGGCATCCCCGTTCAGGTGGCCCAGTGGTACTGGACCGGATCGGCTATTTCGCCGCCGAGTTCACGCGCGGCATGCCGTGCGAAGTAGGGGTTGCGAAGCAGCTCGCGACCGATCAGTACGGCGTCCGCCTGGCGGTTCTCGATGATTTTCTCAGCCTGTCGCGCTTCGGTGATCTCTCCGACGGCACCCACGGGAAGTCCGGTCTCGGCCCTGACCCGCTCCGCGAACGGCACCTGATAACCAGGTCCAGTGGGGATACGGGCCTTCGGTGCGTTGCCGCCTGTGGACACGTCCAGCAGGTCAACCCCATGTGCCTTCAAGTCAGCGGCGAACCGCACGGTGTCCTCGACCGTCCAGCCCTCGCGCTCGTCATCAGGGTTTTCCGTAAGCCAGTCGGTCGCGGAAATGCGGAAGAAGACCGGAAGTTCCTCGGGCCAAACAGCTCGCACCGCGTCCACGACCTCCAGCGCGAAACGCGTCCGGTTCTCGTAGGAGCCTCCGTAGGCATCGGTGCGGTGATTGGAGTGAGGAGAAAGAAACTCGCCGATCAGGTAGCCGTGGGCGCCATGCAGCTCGACCACCTCGAATCCCGCATCCCGCGCCCGCCGGGCCGCGGCAGCGAAGTCCTGAATCACCCGCTGGATTCCCTCCACCGTCAGTTCGTCCGGAATCGGGTGCCCGTCAGCGAAAGGCAGCGGGCTCGGCGCGATCGGCTGCCAGCCATGCGCTTCCGGACCGAGGGGGGCGCCGCCATTCCACGGCGCAGCCGTCGATGCCTTGCGGCCGGCGTGAGCAAGCTGCACACCAGGCACCGTGCCCTGCTCTTTGAGGAAGGAGGTGATCCGCCGGAACGCTGCTGACTGCCTGTCGTTCCAGATTCCCAAGTCCCAGGGACTGATCCGGCCTTCCGGGGAGACAGCAGTGGCCTCCACCAGGATCAGACCAGTACCACCAGCAGCCCGTGCACCGTAGTGGGAGAAGTGCCAATCCCCTGGGACGCCGACATCCGCTCCGGACGCCTCTGCGCTGTATTGACACATGGGGGACATCCAAACCCGGTTGGGGATGGTCAACGACCGAAGCCGAAACGGCTCGTAGAGGGCGCTCACAAAGGACTCCATTCATCTGGCAGCC
Source organism: Streptomyces orinoci (assembly GCF_003121295.1). GTDB lineage: Bacteria > Actinomycetota > Actinomycetes > Streptomycetales > Streptomycetaceae > Streptomyces > Streptomyces orinoci. The sequence goes on along the minus strand of NZ_PHNC01000011.1, from coordinate 5,133 downwards.
AACTCGGCCGCGCTTTGTACGGGACCCACCGTACTACGGAGATCTTCGAAATACGACACCCTTCGTACTAGCTCATTGCCAGAGGGGGCGGCGGGCGGACGGATCGCCTCCACACTCATCCCTACAACCTGACGAGGCATCAGATAAGTCAGCAAAGGGTCAGCATGCATCCGAGTGGACCTGGTCGAAGCTGACCACACCGGCACATCGATCTGGCCCCAGGAAAGCCTGCCTGAGCTGCGGCGATGCAGGTGAGACACCCTTGGGCTATAAAGTGGAGCCACCCCCGGTGGAGTTGTGCCAGTACTCGGCCGAGCCCGCCGGCCCGGCCACGGGCGCCATCACCGACTGGCACTTTGCGCACTACGCCGCCCGCGCCACCGGTGGCACCGGCCTGATCCTGGTGGAGGCCACCGCGGTCAGCCCCGAGGGCCGGATCAGTCCCGGAGACCTGGGCCTGTGGAACGACGACCAGGCCGCGGCCCTGGGCCGCCTCACCGCCTTCCTCAAGCAGCAGGGCACCGTCCCCGGCATCCAGATAGCGCACGCCGGGCGCAAGGCCTCCACCGAGCGGCCGTGGCTGGGCGGGCGGCCCCTGGACTCCGCGGAGGGCTGGCAGACCCTGGGGCCGAGCCCGCTGCCGTTCGACGAGGGCCACCCGCTCCCCCAGGAACTGACCAAGCAGGAAATCCAGGACATCGTCGGGCAGTTCGCCGCGGCGGCCCGCCGGGCCCGGGCGGCGGGCTTCGAGGTGGTGGAGGTGCACGGCGCCCATGGCTACCTGATCAATGAGTTCCTCTCCCCGCACTCCAACCACCGCACCGATGAGTACGGCGGCTCCTTCGAAGGCCGTATCCGCTTCGCGCTCGAGGTGGTGGACGCGGTGCGCGCCGAGTGGCCGGACGAACTTCCGGTGTTCTTCCGCACCTCGGCCACCGACTGGCTGACCGAGAACCCGGAGGACCCGCGCCAGGGCTGGACCGCCGACGACACCGTGCGCCTGGCCGGCGAGTTGCGCGCCCATGGGGTGGACCTGCTGGACGTCTCCACCGGTGGCATCGCCCCCAAGGCGGCCATCCCGGTCGGCCCCGGCTACCAGGTGCCCTTCGCCCAGCGGATCCGTCAGGAGGCGGGGCTGCCGACCGGCGCGGTGGGTCTGATCACCGAGCCCCGCCAGGCCGAGAAGATCCTTGCCGACGGCCAGGCGGACGCCGTGCTGCTGGGCCGTGAGCTGCTGCGCGACCCCTTCTGGGCGCGGCGCGCGGCCGCCGAGCTGGGGGTGCGCACGACTCTGGCGCCGCAGTACGCCTGGGCCTCCTGAGATCAGCGGCGCACCCGCGGCATCCCCAGCCCGAGCCAGGAAACGATCTCGCGCTGGATCTCGTTGTTGCCGCCCCCGAAGGTGAAGACCACCGCACTGCGGTAGCCGCGTTCCAGCTCTCCGTGCAGCACCGCCCCGGCCGAGCCCTCCTTCAGGGGGCCGGCCGCGGCCAGCACCTCCAGCAGCCAGGCATAGGCGTCGCGCCGGGCCTCGGAGCCGTAGACCTTGACGGCCGAGGCGTCCTGCGGGGTGAGCGCCCCGCGCCGCATGGCGTCCACCATGCGCCAGTTGAGCAGTTTCATGGCGTCCAGCCGCAGATGGGTACGGGCCAGCAGGCCGCGTACCCAGCCGAGGTCGATCACCCTCCGGCCGTCGGCGGTCTTGGTGGCGGCCGCCCAGTCGCGCACCTCCCGCAGCGCCCTGATGGCACCGGCCCCGTGCGCGGCCAGGGTGACCCGCTCATGGTTGAGCTGGGTGGTGATCAGCCGCCAGCCCCCGTTCTCGGCGCCCACCAGGTTGCCCACCGGGACCCGGACGTCCTGGTAGTAGCCGGCGGTGGTGTCATGCGAGGCCAGGGTGTGGATCAGGGTGCTGGAGTAGCCGGGGGCGGTGCTGGGCACCAGCAGGATGCTGATGCCCTTGTGCGGGGGCGCCTGGGGGGCGGTGCGCACGGCCAGCCAGATCCAGTCGGCGGTGTCGCCGTTGGTGGTCCAGATCTTCTGCCCGTTGACCACATAGTGGTCGCCCCGCCGCTCGGCGCGGGTGGTCAGCGAGGCCAGGTCGGTGCCCGCGCCGGGCTCGCTGTAGCCGATGGCGACATCGATCTCCCCGGCCAGGATCCGGGGCAGGAAGTAGGCCTTCTGCTCCTCGGTGCCGAAGCGCATCAGGGTGGGGCCCACGGTGTTCAGCGCCATCAGCGGCAGCGGCACCCCGGCCTGGGCGGCCTCGTCGAAGAAGATGAACTGTTCCATCGGGCCGAGCCCGCCGCCCCCGTACTCCCTGGGCCAGCCCATCCCCAGCCGCCCGTCCGCCCCCAGCCGGCGGATGGTCCGCCGGTAGAAGCGCTTCTGCTCGGCCGGGTCGGTGTGCCGGGCCAAGGCCCCCTCGGGCACCAGACCGGCGAAATAGCTCCGCAGCTCGGCGCGCAGCCGCTGTTGCTCGGGGGTGTAGTCCAGGTGCACGGGCCCTCCAGGGTTCGTCCCGGCAGACAACGGCGCACACGGTAGAACGCGTTACAGAAATACGGAAGGGCCGGGCGTATCCGCCCGGCCCTTCCGCCGAAAGCCCACCGCTCAGCGGCCGGCCCGCCTGCGGTGCCGTCCACCGCGCCCCGGCGCCGGCACGGCGCCCTGGTAGCCGCCCGGGTAGCCGCCGCCCTGGGCGGCCTGCGCCCCGGCCCGCTCCTCGGCCAGGCCGAAGCGGTCCAGCAGCGGCAGCCGGTCCAGGTTGGGCAGCACCCAGGCGTGCCAGACACCGGTGACGAAGATGATGGCCGACCCGGCCACCAGCACCGCGCCCAGGGTGTCGGTGGGGTAGTGGGCGCCGATGTAGAGCCGGGAGAAGGCCACCAGCAGCACGGCCAGCACCCCGCAGACGGCGACGGTGCGGCGGTGACGCGACTCACGGAACAGGAAGTACGCGGCGACCGCCGCCGCCACCGTGAAGGCGGTGTGGCCGCTGGGGAAGCTGTTGGAGCCGATCTCCGGGTCCAGCGAGAACTGGGTGGGCGGCCGGTGCCGGGCGACGATGGCCTTGGCGATCTGGGTGCTGTTCCAGCCGATGGCCACCACCAGGAAGGTGGCCACCGCCTTGGCCGGGCGGCGGCGGATGAACAGCAGCCAGCCGGTCCACACCACCAGGACGATCACACCGGCCGTCGGGGAGGCCAGATAACTGACGCCCTTCATGACGTCGTTCAGCCAGCCCGTGCGCAGATTGGTCTGGATCGTACGGTCCAGGCTCAGATCGTGCGGCTGGATCGCATGAGTGTGCGCGGCGATCAACCCGAGCACCAGCGCTACCGCGAACAGCAGAACGGAGTTGCGCAACCAGTGGCGCACATAGGGCATGGGCGGGGGTCCTTCGTATCGGCTTGGCGGCGCCGTAACGGCTGCGCGCGTCGGGTGGTGACCAGCTGCAAAACTACATGTGCGCGGCCTGGAACCCCCAAGTGCGGCCCCCGGCAAGGGTGATCAACGGTACGCAGCGTGACGCACCGGTCGCGAAACGTGCATACGTTACGTGTCCGCTCCCCGCGCCGGTCGTTCTTCTCCCGGGAGAGCCATCTCTGCGACTGGTTGAGGAGCCTTGATGCGACGAGTCCTTACCGCGGTCACCCTGGCCGCGGCCGCCGTCGGCCTGGGGTCGGCGAACACGGCCCAGGCGGCCGTGCTGCCGAAGCTGTCGGAACTGGGAACGCTGGCCGCGGTCGATCCCGGCAACCTGGGCGAGACGGTGGACGGGGTCGCCCAGAAGTCCACCAGTGTCGTCGGGGAGACGGGCGGCAACGCACTCCGGCGGGCAGTCCCCACCGCCGGGCGCACCGGCGGTACGGCGGTACGCAAGACCGGTGGCGCGGTGCGCCGGGCCGCCGGTGACACGGTGGGCTCGGCGCGGGAGATCCTGGGCGAGACGGCCAGGTCGGCCGCGCTGGACCAGCCGGTGGGCGGGCTGCCGGTCAAGGGGCTGCCGACGGGCGGGCAGCTGCCGGTCAGGGGCGTACCGGGCGTCAACTGAGGAGCAGCCCCAATCTTTTCCGCTTTCCGCCGGGCGGGCCGGACCACGGCCCGCCCGGCGCCGTATGTCCGGCGGCCCATGCCAGGGCCTCATGTCGGGGCCTCATGTCAGGGGCCGCGGCGCCGGCTTGAAGGCGTCTTGGATACCGCTTGAGGATTTCTGGCCGCCCGCCCGGCCGGACGACCCCCGGAAGGTGATCGCTGGGTAACCCCGCGGTCCCCCTGGGTGACAGCGCCGCCGTGACGAACCGGCAAGGCCGTCAACGCACTTGGACTCCCGGGGCCCCTGGGGCGCCCGGGCAGGGCGGGCCGGGTTTCCCCGGTTGTGGCCTTGCCACCCCTCCCCGGGACCGGACGGACACGTGTCCCCGGTCACGTTTAACCCGGACCGCCCACCGGCAACTGTGAGTGGGTAACCAGCCCGCGTCTCCTCCTCACCGCCCGCCCCCGAATGGTCCGTTCCAGGTGACCGGCAGTTGGCCGGGGATCACCGTCAAGGGCGCACGGGGTCTTGGATATGCAACGAAGCTGCGCTTTGATCGTCCTGTACGGAAGCGGGCGGGTCGCCCCACAATGGGTGATACCTCCTGCCGCGCATCGGCAACCGTCACCGAAGTAACCGGAGGAAAGTGTCATGTCCTTAACCGCCGGGCTTTATATGAGTGTTCTTGGGCCGTTGACGGTCCGGGCGCAACAGCGCCCGGTGGACCTGGGGCCGGCCCGGCAACGGACCGTGCTGGCCGCCTTGTTGCTCACCCCCGGCGAATCAGTGCCACCCGAGCGGCTGCTGGAGGCGGTGTGGCCGCGCAATCCACCCGCCGCCGCCATGGCCACCCTGCACAGTTATGTCTCCAATCTCCGCCGCGTCCTGGAACCCAATAGCCCGCCCCGCTGCCGCAACCGGGTGCTGCGCCGGGAATCCTCCGGATACATCCTCGCCATCGACCCCGAACTCATCGATGCCTGCCGGTTCGAGCGCCTGCTGCGCGACGGCCGCCGGCTGCTCCTGGAGGGCCAGTACAAGGCGGCCAGCCGCACCCTGGAGTCCGCACTGAGCCTGTGGCACGGCGCCCCCTA
>NZ_PHNC01000010.1 GCF_003121295.1 Streptomyces orinoci | reverse complement strand
TCGACGAACTGGGCGGTTCAGGAGGCTTCATGGCGCTGCTGCGCGAGGAGATGGGCCAGGTGTGCGTACGGGTCGTACACGGCATGCTGAGCCACTGCCGCCGGGTAGCCGCACGGATCGTCGAGCAGGTACAGGCGCTCGGTCCGGTAGTGCAGGATCAGGGGTAGGTGCGGGCACGCGCGGTCGCGGGTACGGACACCCGTCCGGTGTTGTGGCCGGTGGGGATGGTGAGTTCGGCGAGGAGACGCATGAACATGCCCTCCCTGGTTCTCGAGTGGGTGTCGGGGTGGCCCCCGGGCGGCGGGAGGGGAAGACAACCGCCGCCCGGGGACGTCTGTCAGTGGCCGTGACCGGTCGCGAGCTGGACGACGTGGATGATCACCAGGACCATGGCGACGACCAGGTAGGCGCGCAGGGCGGACATGCCGATCTTGCGGCCGGTGGACATGACGGGCTTGGGGAGTTCCTCCAGCGGGGGCATCCGCCAGTTCTCCTTGCCCGTGCGGTCGATCGGGGCGGCGAGGGCCCAGCCCGTCTTGCGGCGGCGGACCTCGGCGTAGCCGATGGCCAGGATGCCGGCGACGCCGCAGACAGCCATGATGTCGAGGATCGCGCCGGAGGTGATGTCGGGGAAGGCCACCGCCGCGGTCAGGATGATGGACAGGACGACGAGGATGCCGACGACGAGCGAGGTGAAGGCGTTGGTCCAGCGGCCGTTGGCCCAGGGGCCGAGGACGGCCTTGTCGTTGCAGAGGAGGAGCAGGAAGACGGTGGCGGAGGGCAGCAGTACGCCGGCCAGGGTCTGCACGCCGGTGGTGATCAGGCCGAGCGGGGAGCCGGGGATGATGACGATGACCGCGGCGAGCAGGATGACGCCGGCGAAGATGGCGTAGAAGCCCTTGGCGCCGCGCACCCCGTGGTGCAGGGAGTGCTTGAGGCCGAGGACGTCGCCGAGGGCGTAGGCGGTGGACAGGGAGACGGCGGAGGCGCCGATGATCGAGGCGTCGAGCAGGGCGATGGCGAACAGCACGCCGGCGACCTTGCCCACGTGCGCTTCCAGGCCCTTCGCGATCCCGGCGGCGTCGTCGAAGTTCCCGAACTCCGGTGTCCCGGCGAAGGTGGCGGCGGTGAAGCCCATGATGGCGGCGGCGCCGATGACGACGATGACGATGCCGATCCACAGGTCGGCCTTCTCGTACTTCATGAAGCGCGGGGTGATGCGCTTGTCGATGACGTAGGACTGCTGGAAGAACAGCTGCCAGGGAGCGACGGTGGTGCCGACGATCGCGATGATCAGCAGCATGACGTCCGCGAGCTTGGAGTCGTGCGGCATGCCCGGGACGACGAAGTCGTGGGCCATGGTCCCGGTGCTCGGGTGGATCATGAAGTAGATCGGGACGAGCAGCAGCGAGCCCGCGCACAGGAAGACCGAGACGCGCTCGAAGCGCCGGAACGAGCCGGTAGTTGCGGCCGCGATGACCGCGACGGCGGCCACCAGGACGGAGATCGTCTTGGGCAGTCCGAGGTAGCCGACCGCGAGGGTCACGCCGATGAACTCGGTGACGATCGTCAGGGCGTTGAGCAGGAAGAGGTCGATGACGGAGAACGCGCCCCAGAACTTGCCGAACCGCTCCAGGATCAGCCGCGCGTGGCCGACGCCGGTGACGGCGCCGAGGCGCAGCACCATCTCCTGGTTGACGTAGAGGACGGGGACGAGCAGCAGCAGCGTCCACAGCAGGCTGGTGCCGTAGTTCTGACCGGCGTTGCCGTAGGTGTCGAAGGCGCCTGCGTCGTTGTCGCCGACCATCACGATCAGGCCGGGGCCGATGATCGCGAGCAGGGTCTTGAGCTTGGCGGAAAGCCCCTTGCGGGGGGCGGTGTCGTCGAGCTTGATGGTGCCGAGTGCACCGTGGATGTCGCCGACGTGTGCGTCGTCGAGCACCGCGGTGCGCTGTGGTGGAGTCGGCGGCGTGGCGGTGGTGGTCAGGTCGGTCATGAGAGCCTCCCGGGTCCCCCGGCGGGGGAGGTGCGTGGCACGCAGCAGCTATCCCCCCTGCGAGCGGGCAGCACAGACACCCGGGGCGGCACGATGCCACACGGGTGTGAGAACTGTGGTGCGCATGCGCGCAGGGAAGGTGGCTACCGCGTACCGGAGATCAGCGAGGACATACGGATACGGGGCCGACTGTGGCCCGGACTACTGCAACTGCTGCCATCCATGTCTCTCGCCTCCTCCCGGCCGGGGCGCACGCGGGCGCCGGACGACACGGCAAAGAGCGGACCGGTCTCGTATGACCGGCTCACCCCAACTCGTCAGAGCTTTGGCACTCCACGGCGTAATCCCCTTGTGGGGGCAGCCACTTGGGGTCACCCCTTAGGCCGGGGAGACCTGTCCTGACCCTGGGCGTCTCTCGACGTCGTGGGGTCAGTGGCCTGTGTCCATGAAGACGCCTCACCGAACGAGGTGTCTCAAACTTTTCGAACGGCGAGAGCCTATCGCCATACTTGCGTAAGGACGCAAGTGCTTGACTCAAGCTTGACCCCGCCTCCGCGGCCGGAACGCGGCTTCGCTCTTCGGCGGCTCGCCGTTGTGCGGCTACAGCGCGGCCTGGGCACCGGGCTCCAGGGTCAGTTGGCCGTCGTCGTGGTCGTAGTCGTACAGCTCGGCGTAGCGGCCCCAGTCGATCGCGGTCTCCAGCTGGTTGCGGGCCTCCTCGGCGGAGAAGCCGCGCCGGAGCAGGTCCAGGAAGAAGCCTTCGCGCAGGGTGTGGCCCTCGGTCGCGGCGAGGGCCTGGACGATGGCGCGGATCAGGGGTGCCCGGGTCGCGGCGTGGCGGGCGAAGAGCTTCTTGCTGGTGAGGATGTCGGCGGCGGAGAACTCGCGGCCGGTGCCGGTGATGGCGAGCCGTGGGCCATCGACCCGGGCGAGGCCGAGCATGACGGCGGCGTCGACGAGGGGGAGGAGGTCGTCGACCTCGAAGTTGAGCTCGTCGGCGATCTCCGCCAGGCCGTCCTCGCCCCCGCGGGCGATCAGGATCTCCAGCAGGCCGGCCAGGCCGCCGACGCTGACGTCCGGCAGCGGGGCACTGATCGGGGTCGGCGCGGGTGCCGGGCGGGGCGGTTCGCCCGCCGGTGCTTCGACGGCCTGGGCTGCTGCTGCCTCGCGGCCGGTGAGGATGGCGTAGACCGTGTCGACCAGGGTTTCGAACCGGGGGTGTTGGCGGTCGCGGGGCCGCGGCAGGCCGACGGTGAGTTCGGCCTGGATCCGGCCCGGGTTGGAGGAGAGCACCAGGATGCGGTCGGCCAGCAGCACGGCCTCTTCGATGTTGTGGGTGACGATCAGGATCGACTTCACCGGCGCCTCGTGGCCCTCCCACAGGCCGACGAGCTCGGTGCGCAGGTTCTCGGCCGTCAGGACGTCCAGGGCGGAGAACGGCTCGTCCATCAGCAGGGCGTCGGGTTCGACCACGATGCCGCGGGCGAAGCCGACGCGCTGGCGCATGCCGCCGGAGAGCTCCTTGGGGTAGGCCGATTCGAAGCCGTCCAGGCCGATCAGGTCGATGGCCTTCAGAGCGCGCCGGCGGCGCTCCTCCTCGCCGACGCCCAGGGCGGCGAGGCCGAGTTCGACGTTCTGCTGCACGGTGAGCCAGGGCAGCAGCGCGAAGGACTGGAAGACCATCGACACGCCCGGGTTGGCGCCGGACAGTGGCGTGCCCCGGTAGGACACCGAGCCGGCGGACGGAGCGATCAATCCGGCCACGCAGCGCAGCAGGGTGGACTTGCCGGACCCCGACTTTCCCAGCAGGGCGACGATCTCTCCTTCGGCCAGGTCGAAGCTGATGCCGTCCAGCACCGGCAGGGAACTGCCCTCGGGGGTGGTGAACGCCTTGGTCACCGAATCGGCCCGGATGATCACCTCCCCGGCCGGACGGGGGCTCACGGTGGGGGCTTCGCTGCTGGTCACGAGTGTCTGCCTCGCTGGGAGCGGAGAGAAGTGGTCATAGGGCGTATCGGGTTTCGGCCAGTCGGTACAGGCGGCGCCAGAACAGCCGGTTCACGACGACGACGTACACGCTCATCGCGAAGATGCCCACCAGGATCCTGGGGAAGTTCCCGGTGGCGGTGGCCTCGGTGATGTAGGCGCCCAGCCCGGTCGCGGTCAGGTGGTGCTGTCCGTAGTCGACGACCTCGGCGACGATCGAGGCGTTCCACGCCCCGCCCGCCGCCGTGATGCCTCCGGTGACGTAGGACGGGAAGACGGCGGGCAGGATGAACTGCCGCCAGCGCAGCCATCCGCTCACCCGGAACGTGATCATCGCCTCCCGCAGGTCGGAGGGGATCGCCGAGGCGCCGGCGATGACATTGAAAAGGATGTACCACTGGGCCCCCAGCGCCATCAGCAGGATCGCCCCGAAGTTCAGCGAGATCCCGAGCGCGAGGAAGGCGGCGGTGGCGAAGGGGAAGAGGAAGTTCGCCGGGAAGCTGGCCAGCACCTGCACGACCGGCTGCGCGAACCGGGTCACCCGGGGGGTCATCCCGATCCACACCCCGACGGGCACCCAGACCAGCGTCGCGACGATGCTGAGCACCACCACCCGCCCGAAGGTGGCCGCACCCAGCGCCAGCGCATGGCCGAACGCGCCCAGGCCGACGGTGGAGTCCACGTAGCCGAACGCCTTCCAGGCCCCGTAGACGACGACTGCGCTGACCACCCCGGCGAAGAACACGTCTCCCGTCCGCTCCCGCGCCGGCGAGATCCCGATGGCGTGTTCGGCCACCCCGAACGGCCGCATCAGCCGGTCGAGCGCGGGCCAGAGCGGCTTCAGCGGACGGCCCAGCAGCCGTGGCACCTCCGACCGCCGCAGGAAGTCCAGCACCAGACTGCGGGGATGCTCGGCGGCCTCGGACTCCTCCACCCGGAACCGCTCCGACCAGGCGGTGACCGGCCGCCAGAACATCACGTTCACCCCGATCACCAGGACGACCATCACGCCGCTGGCGATGCCCACCTTGCCCAGATCCCCCTCGGCGATGGCGGCGGCGGCGTACGAGCCCATGCCGGGCAGCGCGTACTGATGGTTGAGCACAGAGATGGACTCCGAGGCGGCCAGGAAGAACCAGGCTCCGCCGAAGCTCATCATCCCGTTCCAGACCAGCGGGATCACGCCGCTGGGGACGTCCAGCTGCCAGAACCGCTGCCACTTCGTCAGCCGCATCACCCGTGCGGCCTCGTCCAGCTCCCGGGGCTGGGAGACCAGCGAGGCATAGAAGGCGAAAGTCATGTTCCACGCCATCGCCGTGAAGATCGCAAAGATCGAAGCACACTCCAGCCCCAGCGACGAGCCCGGGAAGAGCGCGATGAACGCGGTCACCGTCACCGAGAGAAAACCGAGAACGGGCACCGACTGCAGGATGTCCAGCACCGGCAGCAGCACCTTCTCCGCCCTGGGCAGCCGGGCCGCAGCCGTGGCGTACACAAAGGTGAACAGCACCGAGGCCAGAAGAGCCACAAACATGCGCAGCAATGACCGAACCGCGTAGAACGGCAGGTTCGACGGGGCCGTGGACACCGCTTTGGGCGCGGTGCCCGGCAGGAAGGGGGCGTTGAGCGAGGGCGCCAGCCGCAGCAGCCCGTACAGCAGCGCGACCAGCGCGATCACGACCACCAGGTCCACCCACCGCAACGCAGGCCGCCGCCACACCCCTTGCGAAGGAAATCGGCCTGTATCGGCCATCAGCCGCCTCCGGGCACGCACCGGACATCATGTCCGGGCCAGCAAACCACGCCCCGCAAAGCGGTCCTTCGCATATCGAATGCCGACACATCGACGGTCGCCCTTCAGAGCCCGCCCGGCCCGCCGGACGGCGGTCCGTGACGCCTCGGACGCACACCATGTGATGTGCAAGGGCGTACCGGGGCTTGGCCGTGGTTCCGCGCACTGCCAGTACCGCACCAGTGCCTTGCGCGCCCCCGATAGACAGTTCGGATGTTCAGGTGACATGGCAATCGTTTTAGGCATGGCGTATGAACCGGAGTTCCACAGCGGCCTGCCTCATGAGTGCCCGGACGCGCTTGCGGACATCGGCCTCGTATCGGCGCCCTCCGGCGTTCCCGCCGCGTCCGGCCGGAACTGGGGAATACGGATACGTACTCTGGGGCCCGGTCTGATCGCCGGGGCGTCGGACGCGGATCCCACAACGGTGGCCACCCTCGCGGTGATCGGGGCGAGCACGACATATGCCATGGGCTGGTTGGTTCTCTCGCTGTTCCCACTGCTCGTGGTGATCCAGACGATCGCCACCCGGGTGGGACTGGCCTCCCGCCTCGATCTGCAGGGCACGGTCGCCCTGGTCCACGGCCGGTGGGTGCGGTGGCTGCTGCTCGGCTCCGTGCTGGCGGTCAATATCGTCACCATCGCCGCCGACCTGGAGGCCGGCGCCGCCGCCCTGGGGCTGCTCACCCGAGGGGACTGGCACTGGTTCGTCGCCCCGCTCTCCGCTCTGCTGCTGGCCGTGGTGCTCGCCCTGGGGCTTCAGGTCCTCCAACGCGCACTGCGCTACCTATTGTTGATCCTGTTTGTGTACGCGGCGGCGGCCGTGCTGGCCCGTCCCGACTGGCCCGCGGTGGCCGTCGGCACGCTGGTGCCGAACCTGCGGTGGGACAAAGACCTCGTCTTCGGCGCGATGTCGCTGATCGGCACGACCGCCACCAGCTACGTCTACATCTGGCAGACCATCGCCCAGAGCGAAGCCCGCACCCCCTGGACCGGCTATCGGCTGCGCCGCTTCGACGCTGTGGCCGGCTGCTTCTTCGCCACCGTGGTGTTCTGGTTCATCCTGATCGCCACCGGGGCCACCCTGGGCACCCGGCATCTGGCCGTCGCCACCGCTCAGGACGCCGCCCAGGCCCTGCGCCCGGTCGCCGGGGACTTCGCCGGGGACCTGTTCGCCCTCGGCCTGCTCGCCTCCACTCTGGTGGCCCTTCCGGTGATCATTGCCACCACCGCCTACATCACCGGCACCCATCTCAACTGGCCGCGTGGCCTGTCCCTGCGCCCGCGCCAGGCCCCCAGGTTCTTCGCCGCCATGGGCATCTCCATCGCTCTGGGGACCGGGGCGGCCTACACCTCCGTCCCCCCGATCACGATCCTGTACTGGGCCGGGATCATCGGAGCCATCGGCACGCCCATCGGGCTCGTCCTGCTGCTCAAGGCGGCACACCATCCCCAGGTCATGGGTGACAAGACGGTCGGGCGGCGGCTGCTGGCAGCCGGCTGGGCCGTCGCCGGCCTCATCGCCGTGGTCTGCGGGGCGGGGCTGTGGCAGATGCTTCAGGCCGTCCCCTGACCCGCGCCCCTGCGGGATGCCCGCCGCCGCCATCGATGGCGGCAAGGCCAGGCCAAGAGTTGCGTAGACGCGCAACTACGGGCACACTCATGGAGGTTTGAAGAAGGCACCTCGTTCGGTGAGGCGTCTGTACGGACACAGGCCACTGACCCCACGACGTCGAGAGACGCCCAGGTTCAGGACAGGTCTCCCCGGCCCAAGGGGTGACCCCAAGTGGCTTCCCCGGCAAGGGGATTACGCCGTGCAGTGCCAAAGCTCTGACGAGTTGGGGTGAGCCGGCCGATGGAGGCCGGTCCGCTCCTTGCCGCGTCCGTCACGGCGCCCGTGTGCGCCCCGGCCGGGAGGAGGCGAGAGAACATGGATTGCAGTTCCAGTAGTCCGGGCCACAGTAGGCCCTGCCTCCGCCTGTACTCGCTCCGGCCCGGCATGCGGTAAGCACCCTCTCCTGCGCGCACCCGCTTCACTGCCCTGGCACCCGCGCGGCCTCACACCGCTCCGGGCCGGTCGGCCTGCACGCTCGCGGGGGTGAATCACCACCCCATGCCCGAACCCTGCCCGCTGTAGGCGACAACGATGCCGACGCCTTCGGCAACCGGCATTCCATCCGACGTCCTCGGGGCGGCGGGGTGCACCAACGCCCGCCGTCACCAGCACCCGACCACCGACTGCCCAAGGAGAAGGGAGGGCACCCGTGCGCCTTCTCACGCATCTCACCAAGCCCCCCGCGCCGGCCCGCCGGTGCCCGCACAGCGTCGGCCACAACCCCGCCCGCTGCCCCGAACACGCTTGCCCGCACGTGACCTTGGTCCTGGGCGACGGACCTGAGCGGGCCTACCGGCTGGACGACCCCAGCACCTGCGACCGGCCGTACGCCGCGCACGCCGCGTACGACCCACGGGTGCACCTCGCCTACATCCTCGCGCAGCAGGGACACGACGCGCACTGGCTCTCCCGCTTCACCGGCCTGCCGCTGCCCGCCGCGCGCCGCATCGCAGGAGCCGCCGCACTGTCCCGCGCCTGACCCGCCCTGCACACCGAAACGTTCTGCCGTCCCTTGGCCGCGCCCTGCCCTCCCGCGGGCACGCCGCCTTATGGAGGTGACCTCTGCATGTCCGTCCTTACCGTGCTGCACACGCGCATTCACACACGTCGAGAACACCGCGCGGCCACGCGCAGGCCCGGCACCCTCCGGGGCTTCGCCGCCAAGGTCGTGCGCCGTATAGCCGACAGCCCTCTCGACAGCACCGTCCTGCGCGCGGCTTCCGCCCCGGCGCCGGCCACCTGGGGCGTCCCGGACGAGCAGGCCGAACGCCCGCACGCCCACTGGCGCATGGTCACCGGCCCCGACGGCCGGCGACACCTCGAAGCGGCCTGGCACCTGGCCCACTGACCCACCAGCAGCTCTCCTGGAAACAGGAATTGGAGACACCGACATGTACTTTCCGTCCGGCCTCCTGCAGGAAACCGTCGAGCGACTCATCGACAGCGCCCCGTACGCGGCCACCAACGTCCCCCTGCACGGCGTCGCGCACGTCATGTGCGACACGGCCGAGGAGCCCCGCGTACGGGCCCGGCTCACCCAGGCCCTGACCGGCCCCGACGTGCGCCTGACCGAGGTGTCCAGCCGAAGCGAAGCGCCCGGCTCCGCACTCCTGGAAGCTGCCTTCGACACGCGGGGCCCCATCACCACCCCCCTGTCACAACTGCTCTCCCTCGTCTGGCTGGATCCCGCGGTCAGCGACCTGCACTGGCACCTGGACCGCCGGCCGACGGCAGTTCCCGACGATGCGGAGTCTCCGCACGCGCCGACGCATCGTGTGGGCGGCCTGGTACTCGACCTGGAACGTCGTGCGGTCTCGGCGGACGGCAGGCCGGTCAAGCTGACCTGCATGGAGTTCGAACTCCTCGCCTACCTGGCCACCCACCCTCAACGTCCGCACGGCCAGGAACAGTTGATGGAGATGGTGTGGCAGCGGGACGCCGACGGCGAGACGCGTACGGTGGACACGCATGTCGCCCGCCTCCGGCGCAAGCTCGGCTCCCGTTACGGGGCGGTCATCGCGGACACCGGGCGGGGCGGTTACGTGTTCGAACCGTCGAAGGCGGCGGCGTGAACAACATCATGGCCCCGAACCCCTTCGAAACCGTCCGCATGGTGATGGTGCTGAAGGCTGTGGCCGATCCCACCAGACTCCGGCTGCTGCGGGCGCTGAGCCAAGGAGAGCGGTCCGTGGGACAGCTCGCGGAACTGGTCGGTTCCCCCTGGGCCGCGGTCTCCCAGCACCTTGCCCGGCTGCGGGCCGTGGGTCTGGTCGCCTCCCGGCGTGACGGGACGCGGATGTTCTACCGGACCGCGGACGGGCACGTTCCCGCCCTGCTGGAAGAAGCCGCGCTCGCAGGCCGCTGGGCCCCAGCCGCACAGGACCGGAACGCCGGGCACCTCGTTCGGCGAGACGTCTGTACGGACACAGGCCACTGACCCCACGACGCCGAGAGACGCCCAGGGCCAGGACAGATCTTCCCGGCCCAAGGAGTGACCACAAGTGGCCTACCCGGCAGGGGAGTTACCTACGCCTTGCAATGCCAAAGCCCTGACGAGTAGGGGAGAGCCGGCCGACTGTGGACTGGTCCGCTCCTTGCCGTGTCGTCCGGCTGCGGACCGCGTCCTTCCCTCCGGACGCCTGACTCTGGGCGACGGGACCGAGCGCCTGTACCTGCTCGACGACCCGGACGGCTACCCGGCGGCAATGGTCCGGTGTGCCGTCTACGACCCGTATGTGCACCTCGCTTACCTCCTTGCCTGCCAGGGGCACGGCGCCTCCTGGCTCGCCCGCTTCACCGGACTGCCGCTGACTGCCACCGTCACCATCACCGAGGTCGCCGCGCTCACACACGCCCGACGCACTGGCACCCCACCCCCTGCTTCCTGCTGCCGACCTGGACACCAACTCGCCGATGTCCAGGCGACATTGACCGATCAATTCAGGAGGTGCCCATAAACCTTCTGCCTCGCCCGTGTTTCCGGCGGCCCAGAACCCTCCGCATCCCGCCACTGCCGCACCGGAAAGGCTGCTCGTCCGGCTCGCCCGCGAACCCGGGGTACATGACGTGCGCCGGCACCTGCTCACCGGGTCCCACAGTCGGACGGCCCGGGTCTCCGCGGCGCTCCATGAACTTCGGAATGCACTTCGGACGAGAGGAGGGACAGTCGTGACTTCCGCAACCATCCCCGACTTCGCTTTCGATTTCACCTTCGACGGTGTGCACCACCTTCACCTCGCCATACCGCCGGGCGGCGAGGGCCTGAGCCGGGTGTTCTGGGGAGACCTCCTGGGGATGACCGAGCTGGAGAAGCCCGTGGAACCGGGGAGCCTGGGCGGATGCCGGTTCCGCGGCGGCCGCCTGGAGGTCCATCTGTTCGTGGAGAGCGACTTCCGCCCGTTCCGCGAGGCGCGTCCGGCCATTCTCGTGCGCTGCCTGGGGGATCTCGCCCGGCGCCTGGAGGACAAGGGCCACCCGATCACCTGGGAGGACGGCCTCCCCGGCTTCGACCGCTTCCACACCTTCGACAAGGTCGGTAACCGGCTCGAGTTCCTGGAACCGTGTTCCTGAAGTCATGAACACTCCCGGAAGAACTACGGGTTGCCCGGCACGGAGCTCTGCTGTCGCAGCGCGCCGTGCCCGATCCGCGGGCCGGCTGTCAGCGGGTGATCTGCACGACCGGCCTCAGCCTGTCCGCCAGTTGGGACAGCAGCCGTTCGGCGGGTGGCAGCAGCCAGGGGGAGAGGGCGGCAGTACCGACCGCTGCGCCGACCCCTGTCCAGGCCACCGGACCCAGCGGGGTGCAGCCGAAGAAGTGGCTGACCACCGGTGTCTGGACGATGCCGGCGAGGACGAGGGCGGAGCCGGCCGCGGTCGCCAGGACCAGGGGGCTGCGCTGCCGGCCCCGGACGGTCTGGGTGAGCTGAGCACCGACCACACCGCACAGGGCCATGGTGCTGGTGCGCCGTGCCGAGCCCGGGGTGAGGCGGCCGATCAGCCATGCCGTGGTCGCGCCGAGGCCGGTGACCAGGCCGCGTTGGCGGATCTGGCGGGTCAACGGGGCGCCGAGGGCGGCGATGCCCACCGGTGAATCACCGGGCGGAGACGTTTCTTCACCTGGCTCCTCGTCCTGCGGTGTGACCGCCACCGCCATCGCCGGGAACATGTCGGTGAGCAGGTTGACCAGCAGCAACTGCCGTGTGGACAGCGGGGATGCGCCGTCGAGCAGGGTGCCGAGCACGGTGAAGCCCACCTCGCCGAAGTTGCCGCCGATCAGGATGCTGATGGCGTCGGCCACGCTGCGCCACAGGGCCCGGCCCTCGGCCACTGCGTCGACGAGGACGGACAGCTCGTCGCCTGTGATGACCAGATCGGCCGCGTTGCGGGCCGCGGCCGACCCGCGTGCCGCGATGCCCACGCCGACGTCGGCGGCGCGGATGGCCGCGGCGTCGTTCGCCCCGTCGCCCACCATGGCCACCACGCGCCCCGCCTCCCGGAGCGCCTCTATGACCTGGAGCTTCTGTTCCGGGGCGACGCGGGCCACCACGCCGCAGTCCCGCAGCAGTTCGGCCCGGCCCGCCCGGTCGAGGGCGGAGAGCCGGTCGCCGGTGACGACGGTGACGTCCTCCGGCCAGCCCAGGGACACCGCGATGGCCCGGGCGGTCTGCGGATGGTCGCCGGTGAGTATCACCGGCCGCAAGCCGGCCCGGCGCAACCCGGCCACCAGAGGAGCGGAGCCGGCCCTCGGGGTGTCGGCCAGCGCCACGAACCCCAGGAACTCCAGCCCTGTCAGGGGCTTGTCCAGCATGTCGGGCGCCTCGTCGGGGGTGAGCCGGCGCCGGGCGACGGCCAGCACGCGCAGCCCTCGGCCCGCCAGGGACTGCGCGGCTTCCTCCGCATCGGCGGGGAGGTCCGGGCAGCACGTCAGCACGATCTCCGGTGCGCCCTTGACCACCAGCAGGTGTGCGTCGCCGTCCGTGATGTGCCCGACGGCGGCGGCGTAGCCGCGGCTGGCTTCGAAGGGCCGGGCGTCGGATTGGATCCAGTCCGGGTCGTCCTGGGCCGCGGCCAGTACGGCCTCGTCGGTGGCATGCGCGTGTACGCCCGTCTCGTCGGGACGGGGGCAGGTGCGGGCCGCTGCCTGCAACACCGCGGCGGCTTCGGGGGCGTTGGCGGCGTGGATGGTGCCCTGGGCGGTGACGAGGTGTACGACGTGCAGGCGGTTCTCGGTCAGGGTGCCGGTCTTGTCGAAGCAGATGGTGTCGACCCGGCCCAGTGCCTCCAGGGCACGTGGCGTGCGCACAAGGATCCCGCGTTTGCTGAGTCTGCGCGCGGCGGCCAGCTGCGCGACCGTCGCCACCAGTGGGAGACCCTCCGGGACGGCCGCCACCGCCACTGCCACGCCGCCGCCGACGGCCTCGCGCACCGAGCGGCCGCGCAGCAGGGACAGTGCCGTGACGGCCGCCCCGCCGGCGAGGGTGAGCGGCAGCGCCTTCTTCGTCAGTTCCTGCAGCCGTGCCTGCACCCCCGCCGCGGCCGGAGCCCGTGAGGCCAGGGACGCGGCGCGTCCGGCCTGGGTCTGGTCACCGGTGCCCACCACAACGGCCCGGCCGCGGCCGGCAACCACGGTCGTGCCTTCGTGGATCATGCAGCCGCGGTCCGCCACGGCCGCACGGGGTGTGGCGGCCACCTGCTTGCGGGTCGGCAACGACTCGCCGGTCAGGGCGGATTCGTCGACCTCCAGGTCGGCTGCTTCCAGTAGTCGGGCATCGGCCGGCACGACATCGCCGGTGGCCAGCTCGATGACATCGCCCGGCGTCAGCCGGGCGGCGTCCACGATCGCCGTCGTCCCCTTCCGGGCGTCGGTGACCCTCCGGGCCGTCTGCCGCTGCCCCATCGAGAGTTCGGCCAGGGCCCGTTCGGCACGCAACCGCTGCACTCCGCCCACCAGAGCGTTCATCCCCAAGGCCCCGGTGACCAGGAGCGCATCGATGCCGGATCCGAGAACCGCCGAAGCGGCCGCGCCGACCGCGAGCACGGGGGTGAGGGGATCGTCGAGTTCCGCGCGCACGGCCGTGAACAAGGACATCGTCATGCGCGCCGGTGCGAAGACCGGCAGCCGGGCCGCGGCAGCCGCGCTCGCGCGCAGCCCGGACAGCGCGGTGGGTGTGCTCCGGGGTGTACTGGCCAGCCGGGACAGTGCCTCATCGGGTTGCAGGGTGTGCCACGATACGCGCGGTCCGGGGCGGGGAGCCTCGCGGCCGAGCGCCCCGTATGCGTACCGCCAGCCCGAGAACAGGGCTGCGCCGGCAGCGGTGTTGACAGGGCCGATCCGGATCCCGGCCGGAAGGAGCGCACGCCGGGTGGGCGAGCTTCCCGTGACCACCAGGAGCCCGGACAGCGCCGCCCCCGACTGGGCGAGGATCTTGGAGCGGCGGCTGACGGCTCGCGCCGCGGAGGCGGCTGCCAGCAGCCGCCACACGCCCTCCAGACCGTTCAGCGCCAGGAGGTCGGCGCCCCAGACCACGGCGCTGCGCCCATCGGTGACGGACACGGCGAGGTCACCGGCCAGCAGCCCCGCGAGCACCTCATGGCCCCCGGCGTCCTCGTGGCCGATGCGTGTGACGGTCATCACCGCTTTGCCGTCCGCCTGCAGCTCGCGTACGACCTCGGCCAGAGGACGCCCGGAGTCCACGACAGTGTCCGCCAGCGCGGCAAAGTCGCCGAGCGAGGGATCGTCGACCATCACGACGTTCAGGCCGGCCCGCCGCGCCGCGTCCAGCACCGCCTCGGCGAGCGGGTCGAGCTCCCATCCGACCAGCACGGTGCCGACGTCCTCGCCGCCCATGGACGCGATCATCGAACCGGTATCGGCCGACTCACCACCGGATGCCGAACGCAGGCTCATCGCAGGCCGGTTGGCGTCATCTGCCGCGTCCTCGGTGCCGCGCAGCGCCGCGGTCGCCGCGTGCCAGAGCCGGTCGTGGTCCCACGAAGACGTACTGGGCTCGACATCGAGGACCGTCCGCCGTGGGCCGCGCAGAGCGCCGGGGTGAAGAACCACGGTGTCCACGAGCTCCAGCCGGCGCAGCCGCTCGACGCTGCGGACCAGCACTCCGCCCTGGGCCAGGGCACTTCCCGCAGCGGCCGTGAAGGCCGCCGGGCCATAGCGCGCAGCCTTGGGCGATCCGGCCAGGACCGCTTCAGCCGCCCCGGCAAGGCTGCGGGTGAACACCAGCGTCGCGGCCGCTCCCACCAGACTGCCCGTGACCGCGGTGTCGGCGTACTCCTCGCCCGGATTCTCCCGCAGCGGGGGCCGGGGCAGCCCGGCTCCGGACAGGCTCGGCCGGTCCGGTACGCAGACGCTGTCGTGAGCGGCGTCGAATGCGGCGGCGCGGGCCAGCGCTTCCGTCAACTGGCCCGCCCGCAGGGCCCCGTCCAGCACGAGCGCGGTCGGCGACTGGCCCAGGCCGTGCGTGGCGGCATTGACGGCCGCCAGCAGCAGGTCGGTGCCTTTCACGCCGAGCCGTCGGCGCAGCGCGCCACGCACCCGGGAGTCCTCCCGCAGCAGCGTCACCGCCGCAGTGACCAACCGCGGGGACTTCTGCAACCGCATCACCCGCGCCGTCACCGCCGTGGCGATACCCGCCGCATCACAGGCCAGGACCGCAGCCGCGGCGCGCACATCAGCGGTGCCCCCAGGATGCGGAGAGTACGGTTCCTCCTTCCCGCCGGAGTGCTCCAGCCCGTAACGGGCGGCCAGCTCCGCCGCCCGGCGCTCGACAGCGCCGGCCCGGGTCTCCTCGGTCACCCGCACCACCAGCCGGGACAGACCGCCGTCCCAGTGGGCGAGGAGCACATCGGGATGCTCCAGCAATGCGGCCGCCACCTTCTCCGCGGCCTCCGCCGGCCACGGCACATCGGCGGCCTCGGGGTGCGGGCGCAACGGCAACTGGAGCCGGCTGCCGGAACGCCAGCAACTGTCGCCGGGAACAAGCGCGTTACGGGCCACCCGGGCCACGCGCACGGCCGTGGCCGACGCCTCGGCCACTCCGCTCGAGGCGGCGCGCACACCGGCTGATGCCAGCTCGGTCGTCCCGCGCCACAGCATGTCGGGCGGTGGCGCGAGACGGCTCGCGGCCCGGGCCGGAGCGGTGAGCAACGAACCAAGACCGGCCACGAGCACGCCGGTCGGCAAACGCAGAACCACTGTCCTACTCTCATGAGATGTCCACACCGGTCATGGTCACGGTGCGGAGAAAGGATGCTGTGCCCGGGACGGCCGGGCAGCCGGTGGCTACTTCCCGGCAGTCAGCCGGCCTTCTGACCCGAAGGCGCTCCGGCGTCGATCGGCACCGGACCGTTCCGCCGGCCGTTCGCCGGGGACGATGAGGTCTTCGGTGTGCCCTTCACCCGCTTCGGGGCAGTGGAGGCAATCGTGGGCGAGTCCTGCCGCTGACCGGTCGGCGCTTCCCCCGCCTCACTGTTGCTTCTGGGCCGCTGCTGTGTCAGCCATACCACTGCGGCGCCTGCCGCCGCCACCGGCCACTCGACGAGCCCCGCCGCACCCAGGATGCCCACACCGGCATACACCGCGACCCGACGTGCCCGGGGAGACACCGAACCGACCACGTCCAACGTCCCGTTCACGGCCTCCTTCACCAGGCCGGCACCGGGCACATGGTCCATCACCGCCTGCACGGCCCCCAACGGACCGAACTGCCCCGCCGCATGTGACGAAGACGAAGACGGTATATCGGCGCTCTCACTCATGGAATCTCCCGTTCCGGATATGAACGCGGCTCCGACTTGAACCCGTCCATCGGCGTTTACCTGCGCCATCTCCCGTTTCCCTAAACGTGGCTTGACAGTACTCATGCGCCTTCGCGATTCTCGATGTAAACGCAGCACCTCGTTGGGCGAGGCGTCTGCACGGACACAGGCCACTGACCCCGAACGTCGAGAGACGCCCCGGGTCAGGACAGCTCACTCCGGATTAAGGGGTGCGCCCAAGTGGCTGCCCGGCCAACTCCGGCCGGGAATACGCCGTGCAGTGCTGAAGCCGTGACGAGAGAGGTGCCTTCCCGCGTCGCGGGGGCTCCTCGGCCCATGTCCGGCACCCTCGAGTGCCCAGGCCGCGAGGAGGTGAGGGGCTTGAGTCCCTGGCATAGTCCGGAGCCCGCTTCCGGCCCAACTCGCCCGTCACCACTCACCCGTCGCTGACGCCGCCGACGCCGACCTCCGCGCACTGCCCCTGCCCGTAGGGCTCCCGGGCATGCTGTGCGGGCTGTCCCGTGCACCCGTCCGTGACCGGGTACGTCCTGTCCGGAGACTGCTGTGCGCATCCAACTCACGTGGCCGAACACTGCCGATGCCCGCCTGACCTTCACCATCGCCCTGCCCGACTTCACCTCCGACTCGATCCGCCCCACGCTGCGGCGGACCCTGGCCTACGCCGAGCCCGTCCTCGCCGGCGCCGCCGACGTTGCCGGCGCGGGCCTCCTCGCCCGGCTGATGCTCCCGCTGACCCTCCACATCGTGCAGCAGACACTCGAGAACCCCGCGCGGGATACGCAACACAGCGCGGGCCGCACCCCCGTTCCCGTGGGGATCCCCGCCTGACCCTGTACCGAGGCCTGGGAACATCCGTGGCATGGCAGGCCAACTCGTCCCGCCACAGCGGACGGTCGGCCTGCCATGCCGTTGCCCGACGAGACCGTCAGTTCCCGCCGGCCAGTTGGGCGATCCTGACGATGACCAGGACGACGGCCACCACCAGATATCCACGCAGGGTGATCAGTCCCGCTTTGCGCAGGGGTGAGAACTTCGGCCGCGTCAGGGTGGACAGCGCAGGCATACGCCAGGCCATCCGCTCGGTCTCCAGCAGGGCCTTGAGACCGGCCTTGTCCAGCGGAGCGGGTGCGACCGTCCCGCCTCGGTCCGCTGCGCGGAGCCGTGCGGCGGCCTCCGCCGCGGCAATGCGGGACTCCTGGCGCGACCGCAGGGCCACGAGGATTCCGCCGATGAGGCCGAGGGCGGCACCGGCGGCGAAACCGGTCTCCAGCTGTGTCGTGGTCAGGTCGGGAAAGAATGTGGCCGCGGTCAGGGCCAGCGAGAGCAGCACCAGACACCAGACGATGACGCCGGCCACGACGTTCTGCCGGACGCTGTTCACCCAAGGGCCCAGCACCGGACGGTCGTTGCACAGCAGGACCAGAAAGACGGTCGCCGACGGGAGCAGCACGCCCGCCAACGCCTGCACCCCTTGGGTGATCAGACCCTGGACATGGTCGTCGGAGACGAGGGTGACCGTCGCGGCAATGCCGATCAGGAGCGCGTAGCCGACGTAGAACAGCGGCGCCTCGGAGACCTTCCAGTGCAGCGAGTGCCGCTTCTTGAACGTGTCCCCGAGGGAGTACGTGGTGGCCAGGCCTACGGCGTTGGCACCGATGAGGGCCGCGTCCAGCAACAGGATCGCGAACAGTGCCCCCAGCGTCGATCCGCCGTGTTTGCGCAGCCCGTCCGCCACACCCGAGGCGTCACTGAACTGCCCCGCCAGATCCGTGCCATGGAACACGAAAGCCGACGTCGCCATGATCGCCACTGCCCCGGCCATGACCACTGCGATGCCGATCCACAGATCGGCGCGCTCGTAGCGGATCCAGCGCGGGGTGATCCGCTTGTCGACCACATTGGACTGCTGGAAGAACAACTGCCAGGGAGCCACCGTGGTACCGACGATCGCGACGATCAGCAGCAGCAGTGTCGAGTCGAGCCCGCCCGGGAACTGCGGGATGAGCCCCTGCGCGGTTGTACCCAGCTTCGGATGGGCCAGCAGCGCCATGGGGAACATCACCACGTTCATCGCGATGAGGGTGAACAGAAACCGCTCCCACCGCCGGAAGGACCCGCCGGCCACCACGGCGAACAGCAGCACCGCGGCCAACGGGACCGCGACGTAGTTCGGTATTCCGAAGTAGCCGAGTGCCTGCGAGACCCCGATGAACTCCGTCACGATCGTCAGCGCGTTGACCAGGAACAGATCGCCGACACTGAACGCGCCCCAGAACTTCCCGAACCGCTCGAAGATCAGCCGCGCGTGACCGACCCCGGAGACCGCACCGAGCCGGACCACCATCTCCTGGTTGACGTAGAGCACCGGGACCAGCAGCGCCAGCGTCCACATCAGCTTCATGCCGTAGTTCTGGCCGGCCTGGGCGTACGTCGCCACGCCGCCCGCGTCGTTGTCGCCGACCATCACGATCAGACCGGGACCCATGATCACCAGGAGCGTCCGCAGCCGGTGTCCCCAGGAGCCCCGCCGGCCGGTGTCGTGAAGGCCGATCGTGCCCAGGGCACCGACGATGTCCCCGGTGTGGGCGCTGTCCAGGACAGCCGTACCGCTCGGGGCAGCACTCTGATCCTTCCTGGGATCCGGCCCCGGGTCCGGACGCACGGTGTCGTAGTACATGTCACTACCTCCCAGAACTGCGAACGGGCGCACTCGGGCAGGCCCGTATGGAGACATGGCGAAATACCGCCTCGAGAGGGCAGGCGAAAAGCGCGTGACGGCACGGCGGACGGCAGCCCGGGCCGGAGCACGGAGAGCCGCTGCTTACCGGAACGCTGAATTCACGCCATATGCACGTGCGTTACACGCGATGAGCGGGCTCAGAAGAGCGCCGTGGTGCGCCCGGAACGAGAGCGACACCACCTATGACCGTCAGGACTCATCCTGACCACCCCCAATCCAGCACCCGCCGGCAACCCCCGAGCACGGGGAAGGCCGGCCTTCCCTGGATGACACCCTCCACGTAAGAGCTTCGGCACTGCACGGCGTATCCCCACCCTGCGGGCGGGAAGCCACTTGGGGTCACCCCTTAAGCCGAGGAGACCTGTCCTGATCCTGGGCGTCTCTCGACGTCGTCGGGTCAGTGGCCTGTATCCGTGCAGACGCCTCACCGAACGAGGTGCCTATTTTCAGCCACTGCGGACGTTACCCCAAGCGCGCCAACGCGCAAGTGAACGCGAAACCAAGAACTCACCATAAAACGATGGTCAGTTGCAGGTTCCCATGCCCGGGTAACGGGTTGGTCGCCGGCGGCATGCCGGGATGATGCCGACGACCATGCAACCCATGTTGAAGGCCGGACGGTCAGCGCTCGAGTGCCGACAGCCTGCCGCGTCGGCGGCCTGATGACAGGCCCAGTGCGGCCTCGCCGATAGGCGGACAGAAGGCAATCGCCAGCGGGGGGTGGGCCGGCTCGAAGGGTGTGGGGCTGTCCCGGACTGCGGGATGGCATCGTCCGACCGCGGACTCGGCGGTTCGCCTCGCGCGGCGTTACGTTGGTCTTGTGGTCGGCTGACAATCCCTGAACTGCGAGCGGCGACCGAGGTGACAGAGACCCTGGAGACCACTTGGGGACCCAGGTCATGCGCGTAGAGGAACAGCCAGGACGTTACTCAGCGAAGTATCACGGTAATTGGCCCTGGATGTCGGTGATCTGACGGCCTCGCACTTCTGGGGGTCAAGGGGTCGGTGTGGTTTCGTCTCAACGGTCTCGGGGCACGGCAGCACGAGCGTGGTGGTGGGGTGCAGCCGCAGCGGACGTTGGAACCCGGCTCAGTCGCCCGGTCAACCGCTGCCCGAGACGCAGGTCGCGCCGGAGCGGTCCCACTCCTCGTCGCTCATTACAGGGCGCATCCTCGCAGCCGGGCCGAGCCGGGGTGCTGTGTGCGGTGCGGGAGGCGTTCGGTGCGGCTCCCCGCTCGCGGATTCAGGACGAAAGCATGTCCATCATGACAGGTCAGCGCCGTTTTTCGTAGGACGGAACGCACAGTTCGCGAGGCTTGTCCGGTCCGTTCCCCGCCTCTCAGAATCTCCTTTGTGCGTCATCCGGAGACAGGGGGAATGGTGACGGTCGATCACGACGCGGTGCTTCGGGCCCGTGTGCTGTTGCTGGGGTCCGGCCGGCCGAGTCGGGCCGAACTGGTCGGTGCGTACCGGGTTTTGGCCGAGGTGAGTCCGAAGGCGTACGTGCCGAAGTTGGTTGACGCCCTGCTCGCGCTGCGCCACGAGAGCCGGGATCCGAAGGCGGGCGTCGCGCTGGCCGCCGAGGCTTCCCGGGCCGCTCGCAGGATGGAGGTCGGGGCACCGGACCGGGTGGAGCGGCTGCGCCGGGCCCTGGACGCCTGCCAGGCTGCCTTGTTCGCCCTCGGGCGCAGGGCGGAAGGGCGCGCGATCTGTGCGGAGCTGGCCGAGGCCGGCCGAAGCGAGTCTCTGGCGCGGGTTCTGGCCGAGGAGGGGCGCTTCAGGGAGGCCGCGGAGCTCGACGAAGAGGCGGCCCGGAACGGAATTCCGGAGCACTCCTTCTGGAACATGGTGCGGTGGGCGGCGAACCTGGAGGGCGCCGGCCTGCATGACGCCGCATCGGCCGTCTTCGGCGAGCTCCTGGAGGAGACCCGGTGCGAGGCGGCCGGACAGCGCACCGCTTTGGCGATACTCACCTGGGAGTTGGTTCACTTCTCCCGGATGCGGGAGACCGTCGGGGATGGGGTGGGTGCTGCGGCCGCCCGGCGGGAGGCTTTGGGTGTCCTGGAGGAGCTTGCGACCACGGGCGAGCCGAAGAACTGGAGTTGCATCCTGGGGTGGTGGAGGACGCTCTTCGTCCTGTCGGGACGGGCAGCCGAACCCGCCGCGAGCTCCGAGTCCCCGATGCCGCCGTTCGGCACGGAGCTCGGATGGTCGCGCGACGTGCGGGATGGTTTTCTCGGCATGCTGCCGGGCCTCGAAGCGGAGGCGGCGAGACTGCGCGAGGCCGGCCGGCTGCCCGAACTGGCCGACGTCCAGCGCAGGATCGCCATCCGCGCGGCCGTCCGCGACGGCGG
This sequence comes from Streptomyces orinoci, assembly GCF_003121295.1. Taxonomy (GTDB): domain Bacteria; phylum Actinomycetota; class Actinomycetes; order Streptomycetales; family Streptomycetaceae; genus Streptomyces; species Streptomyces orinoci. Next base: position 258,024 of record NZ_PHNC01000010.1, on the reverse strand, counting down.
CCGCCCCTACCTGTTCGAGGAGCGGTTCAGGCCGTACTTCGACGAGGGGGTGACGCTCGCCCGCCGCCTGCCCGACAGTCCCGCACGCCTCGCCCGCGCCCTCACCGACCGGTCGATGTTCCTCGTCGCGGCACGATCCTTCGAACCCGCGCATGCCGACTTCGCCGAAGCGGTCGCCCTTCTCCACGATCGCTGATCGCACCGCCCGGCCGCCGCGTCCCCGTGCTGGGCACGAGGACGTGGGCCAGGCCGCCGCAGTGCCACCGGTGCCGAGCCCCGGGCTGAAGCAGCCGATCCCAGCCTTCAACAGGGCTGGGATCGGCTGCTTGACCTCCGAGTCCATGTGCCCCAAGAGGACTGAGACGCTTGCCCAGTTGCCCTGAGGTGATTGTGGGCCCGACGGACCCACCGCCACGGGGGCAGCGGCCCACCTGCGTTCGGCCGCGTCGACAAACACGGGTGATCATAATTACCTGCGCGCGGCACCGACGCCCGATATCCGAAGCTCGGACCGATACTCATTTCCCCTTCGGGACCAGGGTCCGAGCTCTCAACTCCGCCGCTGAGTTGCTTGAATTGTGCACTGCTCACGCACCGCTGAAGATCCGCCCTCGCCGCCTCCCGCATGCCTGATCGGCAGGGGCAGCTGAAGGCATCAGCAAGACCGTGGCGATGACAATCCAGCTGATCTTGGCTGGCGCAACCCGGAGAGGGTTTTACGCACACTGCGGCGCGGCCCGTGTGTAGGTGGCCAGCATGTCCGCGCTGACATGCATGCTGCTGTTGCCCAGCGACGCCACCCAGATTGTTTTCGACTGGGTGAACGAGAGCCGCTCGGGCAAAGCGAGTGAGAGCCACCTTGCTCCTTTCGTGGAGCGCGCGGTGTGACCATCAAAACCGTGATGGGCATTGAGATTCGGAGCCACCTCGTTCGGGTGATGTTCCCGTCACCGCAGTTGGGTGGCGTGACGCGCATCACCGTCGGCGATGTCACATTCTCGGACGGCGTGCTGTCTACCTGTTAGAGGCGGCGGTCGTTGCGCGCCGCTGCCGGCCAGGAGAGGGGACGAAGATGGAGACCTTGACCGTTCGACGCGTCATCGCAGCGCCGATCGCGGAGGTGTTCGACTGGTGTGCCACGACCACCAACTACACCCGCTCCCCACTCATCCTCAGGGCACGGCTGGCCCGGCCGGGTGTGGGTGCGCCGTACGGAGTGGGCGCGGTCCGGCTGCACACGTGGGCGATCGGCTGGTTCCGTGAGCGGGTCACCGCCTACAACCCGCCGTACGACTTCGACTACACCGTCGAACGCAGCTTCCCGCCGTCCCGGCACGAGCTCGGCCGCATGACTTTCACCGAGGTCGCCGGGGGGACCGAAGTCACGTGGACGACCACCTTCCAGGCCCGCCTCCCCTTCGGCGCGGCCATCACCCGCGTGCTCGCCAAACCCGTCGTCGCCTATACCTTCGGCAAGATCCTCGACGTCGCCGGCACGGCACTCACGGCTGGCCCTGCGGCCCGTCGCAAGTGATCGCTACCCCGGCCTCCCGACCTGACCGTGATCAAGGACCACAGCGTGTCGTGGCCAATCGGAGCAGTCGACGACGTTGCTGCGAATGTGGCGTGTGGCGTCCTCAACCGGGGTGGCTCTCAATCTTGTTGTCCAAACCGGTGGCTCTCCTTCCCGCCGCCCAACTGGCTCTCAAGCGACGAGACTGCCCCGACTTATGTGAGGCAGGACAGGAGCAAAGGCGTGTCCGATGCATCATGTGGCCGGCCCGCCGAAGACGCGCCAATAACAGGCCCGATGCGTCTCGGTCAGTGAAGAGCAGAATGAACTGCGGCAACAGCGGGAGTGAATGCTTCTCGGCTCAGTCGGCGAGACTTCCGAGTGGCTGCCGTTCGTGGTGACGCCGTTCAGACAGCCCTCCTCAGGCGCCGCCCGCCGGGAAAGTCAAGTTGATGACGTGCTTCTGAACTGGACTCATATTGGGACCAGTTCGGGACCACACCACGCACGCCATCTTGTATGTACGCAGGTCGGAGCCCACTTTCGCAGTGATGCGAAGGTGGGCTTTCGGTTGTTTGGGGCGTGGTGGTCGCATTGTGGTCGCGGACCAGGACTCGGGGGTGCGAGGCGGAGGGCGAACTGGCCGCTGGTGCAGGGGAGTGGAACGGGACGGCTTCGTGGGCGAGGTGGGCGTAGACGTTGGCGGTCGTCGACAGGGTGGGGTGCCGCAGCGTCTTCGATACGACGGTGAACGGGACGTTCCCGGTGATGCTCAGGGTGGCGGCGAGGTGTCTCAGGTCGTGGATGGTGATGCGGGAGACGCCGGCTTCATGGCGCGCTTCCGGAAGCTTCTTGCGGGTGAAGAGAGCCATGACGAGTTCCTTCGAGAGCTGTTTCAAGAGGGTTATGAGGAGGTTGGTTGGAGGGCAGCCGGTCCGGCGGGAGCCAGGGGGCCGGCTGCGGTGGCGGGCGGAAGGAGAGCCGGCAGTGGCGCCGGCCGCCTGAGCCGGCCCGGGTGTGGTGGTCGGCTGACTTCGGGGCTGTCGCCGGCGGCTTACCGTGCGAACCGTTCCGGCCTGTCGGCCGGGATGACGCCCAGGCGGCCCGCCTGGAAGTCGTCGAAGGCCTGGGCCAGTTCGGCTTGAGTGTTCATGACGAACGGGCCGTAGTGGCGCATGGGCTCGCGCAGGGGCCGGCCGCCCAGGAGGACGACCTCGAATTTCTCCGTACGGGAGTCCTGGCGCTCGGCGGCACGCAGCGTCACGGTCCCGCCGGCATCCGCGCCCTGGTCGTCGCGGAAGACGACGGTCTGGCCCTCGGCGAAAGGACGTCCCTCGGCGCCGGCGGTGCCGTGGCCGGCGAGCCCGTACGCCAGGGCGTTGAAGTCAGCTCGCCATGGCAGTGTGATCTCCGCACCAGGGTTCAGCGAAAGATGGATCATGGTGATCGGGGTGTGGGTCGCGCCCGGGCCGGTGTGGCCCGCGACGTCTCCCGCGATCAGCCGGACCAGTGCCCCGCCGTCGGGGGAGGTGAGCAGCTTGACGCTGCCCGCGCGGATGTCCTGGTACTTCGGGGCGATCATCTTCGCCTTCGCGGGAAGGTTGACCCACAGCTGGAGGCCGTGGAACAGCCCGCCGCTGAGCACCAGCTCCTCGGGCGGCGTCTCGATGTGCAGCAGGCCCGAGCCGGCGGTCATCCACTGGGTGTCGCCGTCGGTGATGACGCCACCGCCGCCGTGCGAGTCCCGGTGTACGAACGTTCCGTCGATGATGTAGGTGACCGTCTCGAAGCCGCGGTGGGGGTGCCAGGGGGTGCCCTTGGGCTCTCCGGCCTCATAGTCCACCTCGCCCAGCTGGTCCATCATGATGAACGGATCCAGGCGCCGGTGGCTGATACCGGCGAAGGCGCGGCGGACGGGGAATCCCTCGCCCTCCAGACCGCTCGGGGCAGGGGACACGGCCAGCACAGGACGGGCCACGGCACCCTCGGGCGCGATCACGCGCGGCAGGACCAGCGGGTTCTCCACAGTCACAGCGGGCATTTCGACCTCCTCGGTTGACACATCCAAGTTAGTTGAATGTTGAACCAACTGCAAGGGTGGTCTGCCGCGGCGGCGACCCCCGCCATCCGTGCGCCCGCCACACCACCGACCCGCCGCACGCCACGCGGGTGGCGGGGGTCACCTCGCTGTGCGGCTGGCGGTGCGGCAACCGGTCAGCAGGACACCGACGGCCGGCGCGGCAAGCCGCGCCCGGTTGCGGACAAGCGGCGTGCGTCCAGGGCACACACCTCACCTGTGCTCCGTGCAACGGGGCATGGCCATCTCTTCGACGGGGAGCCGGTGAAGCGGAGGCCGACACGCGATACTGGAGGACGCGCGCATCGCGTGAACCGCGCGGGCCAGGAAATCGCCCAGCCGCGGTGCGCTGTTCAAGCGAGCTCAGCTGTTGCTCTTCGCTCCTGCCCCGCACATCGCACCGGCTGATCGCCGCGGCCGCCGGGCATTTGATTCCGGGTGCGTGCGGGGAAAGTTCCACCGAGGTCCAGCACGTTCCCTGCCAGCGGGAAGGAACGGTCAATGGCCCAGGAAAGCAGGACGCCCGGCGTCTATGTCGATGAAGTCCCGGGCGGAGCCCGGCTCATCACCGGTGTCGCCACCTCGGTCGCGGCCTTCATCGGAAAGACAGGAAAGCCCGCGAACGCGCCGGTGCTGGTGCGCAGTTACAAGCAGTACACGGAGACGTTCGGCGCCCCGTCCGGAAGTGACTACGGCTACCTGGCGGACGCCGTATACGGGTTCTTCGCCAATGGCGGAGCTTCCTGCTATGTGGTCGGGGTGGACAACATCTCCGCTGATGACATCCGGGGAAGCGCCACCAGCCGTACCGGCCTGGCGGGACTGGCCACGGAACCCACCGTCACCATGGTCGCCGCCCCCGACCTCGCACACACGAATTACGCGTCGGAGCGTAAGTCATGCCAGCAGGCCATCGCCGGGCACTGCAAGGAAATGGGGAACAGGATGGCCATCCTGGACCTCCCGGTGAAGACCCCACCGGACCGGGTGGCCGACCTGCTGGCCGGCCTCAAGACGGACGCCGCCGCCTACACCGCCGTGTACTACCCGGCCTTGGAGGTCCCCTGGCTGTCGCCGGACGCCCGCAAGGAAACAAAGCGGTATGCGCCGCCCTGCGGTCATGTGGCTGGGGTATGGGCCCGCGTCGACGACGAACGCGGAGTGCACAAGGCCCCCGCCAACGAGGTGCTGGCCGAGGTCGACGGGCTGGAGTACGAGGTCTCCGCCGCCCGGCAGGGCGGCCTCAATGACAAGGGGCTCAACTGCATCCGCACCTTTCCCGGCCGGGGTGTTCTCGTCTGGGGCGCCCGCACCCTGGCCGTGGACACCGAATGGCAGTACCTGAGCGTGCGACGCCTGGTGTGCTACCTGGAGGAGTCCATCCGCCTGGGTTCGCTGTGGGCGGTCTTCGAGCCGAACGACGAGCGGCTGTGGTCGGGGCTGCGCCGCAATGTCACCGCCTTCCTGACCGATCTGTGGCGGCGCGGCGCCCTCCAGGGGCAGACACCCGAGCAGGCCTTCTTTGTGCACTGCAACGAGATCAACAATCCCGAACGCGACCGCCTGGCCGGGCGGGTGACCTGTGACATCGGCGTCGCCCCGGTGCGACCAGCGGAATTCGTGCACTTCAAGGTGGTCCAGCTCACCGCGCAGACCGGAGCCTGAGCGCGGCGCGAACCGCGCACCCCGGAAGGAGTGGTCCAGATGACGACGCCACAGGCGCCCGGCGTCCAGGTGCGGGAAATTCCCAGCGGCGTACGGCTGATCACCGGAGTCTCGACGTCGGTCGCGGCCTTCATCGGTCTGACCTTCACCGGACCGGCCGGTCCCGGCACGCCGGAGAAGGTGTGGAACTGGGCGGAGTTCACCGAGAAGTTCGAGTACCGCTTCGACGAACTGTGCGCCTTGGCCGCCCAGTTACGGACGACTGCCGAGCGAGCGGACCGGCTCGCCAAGGAAATGACGAAGCTGGCCGCCAATGACGAGAAGGCGGCGCAGCTCGAGCAGGACGAAAAAATCAAATACGAGGCACTGGAAAAGGACAAGCAGTACTGGGAACAGGAGTACGTCTCCCTCAAAACCAAAGTGTCCGCCGTCTTCGCCAAGGAGACCGGCAAGTACACCAACACCCGGGACAAGGAATACGAGACGCAGGCCGGCGCGTTCCGTCCCAAGCCGGATCCCGCACTCGCCACACTCAGGGCCGATCTCGCCGCCCTCGATGCCGTTGTGCGCAAGTACCAGCTCATGCGTCAGGCCGTGCGCTGCTACTTCGACAACGGAGGCGGCCCCTGCTACGTGGCGAACATCGATGCCGCCGACTCCAAGGGTGTGGCAGGAGCATTCGAGGACGCCCTGACCGCGCTGGTGGACATCCGGGAAGTCTCCATCGTCGCCGCCCCGGACCTGTGGACCATCACCGACGATGGCACGGCGCAGACCCCCGCGGCGCGCATCCAGAAATACCGTGGTCTGCAGAGCAAGATGGCCGGGCACTGCCACACGATGCGCAATCGCATGGCCATCCTCGACGCACCCCCGGACATCCAGCCGACCCAGGTGAAGGAGCAGTATTTCGACGCGACCCCCGGCTTCACCACGGAGGCTCGCCCCTATGCCGCCCTGTACTACCCCTGGCTCCATGTCCCGGTCTCCGGTCCGAGCCCGCTGCTGGTGCCGCCCTGCGGCCATGTGGCCGGGGTATGGGCCCGGGTCGACGACGAACGCGGTGTGCACAAGGCCCCCGCCAATGAGGCGCTGGTCACGGTGGCCGCACCGCAGTACCCCGTCACGGATGGCCTGCAAAAGCTGCTCAACCCCCTCGGCATCAACTGCATCAGGCAGTTCCCGCAGCGGGGCATCCTGATCTGGGGTGCGCGCACCCTGACCGAAGAGACCGACGCCGACTGGCGCTATGTGAATGTGCGCCGACTGGTCTCGTTCATCGACGAGTCCATTCTCCAGGGCACCCAGTGGGCGGTCTTCGAGCCCAATGACGAGCGGTTGTGGACGGCGATCCGCCGCAATGTCTCGGCATTCCTCACCGACCTATGGCGGCAGGGAGCCCTCCAGGGAGCCACCGCCGACCAGGCCTTCTACGTGAAGTGCGACGAGGCCAACAACCTCAAACCCTCCGTGCTCGCGGGCAATGTCATCTGCGATGTGGGCATCGCACCGGTCCGGCCGGCCGAGTTCGTCCACTTCCAGGTCACCCAGCTCGCCGGCCGGAACGCCGGCTGAACCGCGGCCCCCTCCCCGGGAAAGGACTCACGGCAATGCTGAACGGCGATGCGCTGGTCACCTTCACCTTCGGCCTGGAACTGGGAAAGTTCCAGGTGGAAACGGTGCAGGACGTGAGCGGACTGACCATGGAACAGGATGTGGTGGAGATCAAGCAGATCACCTCCACCGGCCATCTGCTGATCCGCAAACAGCCCGGAGCGCGCAAGAGCGGCGAGGTGACCATCACCCGCGGACTGGACAAGAGCAAGGTCTTCACCAACTGGATCAAGCTCACCCTGGAGAAGGGCGATCTGGAACACGCCCGCGAGAACGTCACCATCGCGCTGAAGGACGCCAACCGGAAGACGGTCCGGCGTATCCAGCTCACCAACTGCTGGGCGAGCCGGTGGGAGGGACCCACCCTGGACGTGGGACAGTCGGCCGCCGCCACGGAGAAGGTCACCCTCACCTTCGAGGACATCACCGTCGAGTAAAGGCCCCGCTCCGCCCGACCGATCCTGGAGCCGCGCATGCACCAGACATCCGCCCTGCGAACCGCCGTGGGTCCCGCTCGTTCCGAAGACGGCGGATTACGCACGGAATTCGACTTCGAATTGCCGGTCGGATACATCGACGACCGGGGCACCGTCCACCGCAAAGGGGCGATGCGCCTGGCCACCGCCCGCGACGAACTTGGCCCACTGGTCGACCAGCGGGTCCGGGAGAACCCCTCCTATCTGGGAATTGTGCTGCTGAGCCTGGTCATTGTGCGGCTCGGAACGCTCCCGGCGGTATACCCGGAGATCGTGGAAAGCCTGTTCGTCCAGGACCTGGCTCATTTGCAGGACCTCTATGCGCAGATCAACGGCTTGGCGGCACCGGCCTCCTGCCCCTCCTGCGGCACGGCCGTCAATGGCTCCGGCGGTGACCGCCTGGGGGAATCATGACCCACCCGCCCGAGCGGCTGAGGGCGGAGATCGCGTATATCGCCTACCACTTCCACTGGTCACAGCAGGAGATCCTCGATCTCCCGCACATGGAACGCCAGTGGTATGCGGGCGAGATCGCCAGGCTCAACTCCCTTGCACCGGGCGGCGGGTGAGCGGTCATGACGATGGCGGCCCTACGGCTGGTCACCCGGCGGGGATTCACGTCGTCCGCCGCCCGCTTCCGATGGCCGGGCAACGGCCTGGCGTCCTTTCCGAATGTGCTGGGCAGGCTGGACCGCCGGCCGAGGCGGCGGCCGAGGGCCGGGGCGGGCGAGACCGCGTGGCAGCCGGCCGCCGCGGACCATGGCGGCGGAGCCAGGGCGATGCCGCTGCCTCCGGCGGCTATGCGGACGGTGAGCGTACCGCGCATGCCGTCCGTCCGCCGCGGGCCCGTTCAACGGCTCCGCGACGACAACACCGAAAGGCCGCCCGGCCCCGTCCGTAACCCGCTCCGGGCCCAGCAACCGCCCTGTATCGCACCGCAGTTGTTGGCCGGGCCGCCATGGACACCGGTGCGTGCTGCGGGGTTCGGATCCGCAGCCGGAAACCCGCGAGCGGGCTGGATGCCGCCCGCCGTCCGGGTCAACTATCCCTCAGTCATAGGCTGGTTGACGAAGCCCGCTGCCATGCGGGGGCGCCCGATCCAACGCCCGCTGTCGGCTTCCCGGCCCCGGGCGATGGCTCGGCGACCGACTGCCGCCGGTCCGACGGCGTACCAGCCCGGCGGCGAACCACACCGCCCGGCAGGCACCGCCCGGGCGCCGTCCGTACCCGGGGCCCAGGCGACGGCTCCGCGGCCGACCGCCGCCGGTGCCGCGCAGCCGACCGGCGGCAAGCCGGCGCACCCGCCGGGCACCGACCTGGTCGTACGGCGGCTTGTCCCCCGCACCGCCCGGCCGCCCAGGGGCACCCCATGGCTGGTTGACCAGTACCGGACCACGGACCCGGGGCAGTGCTCGGAGCCACGGCTCGCCGCATCCCTTCCCGGCATCAGGAGGCTCCCCGAGGTCGTCCGGGACACCCCGACCGTTCCCCTGCCGATGCCCCCTCACCCGACCCGGCCGTCACCGCAGCCGGGCCGGATGCGCACCGAGCCGTTCCCGCCGCGCCGCGGAGCCCGGCCATCGCCCGCCGCCGCGCACCCGGCAATCACCGTGGTGCAGCGCACGGCCGCCGGGCCCGATGCGGCCTTCCCACCGCGCCCCGCCCCGCCCCGTACCCACGCCCGCACAGCCCCGGCACCGGCCGCCGCGACACCGCCGCTCCAGCCCCCACCCGCCCCAACCGCCGTGCAGCGGTCCCCGCAACTCCCGGCCGGCCTCCCGCCGGTCACCCTCGCGCGGGACCAGAACCGCAACGACGGTGCGAGCTCCTTGCCGTCCCCCCGGACCACACCGGCCCCGACCGCCGCGGAGATCGTCAGGGAGATCGTCCGCTGCCACCTCGACGAACTCGCGGAAGCCCTGCACCAGCCACTGCTGCGCCGCAGCCGCGCCGCTCTGCACACCGAACGGTCCCGGGCCGGACGGACCACCCGCGTGCCGCCCTGAGCCCGGCGGCCGCACCAACGCATCGGCATCCCACGCCCGATCCGGAGGAACCAGCCGTGACCGACCATCCGTTCGCGACCAGTGTGCTGTTCCGAGTGACGATCGGCTCCCTGCTCCTCGGCTCCTTCACCAGCTGCGAGGGGCTGGGCTGCGAAGTGGAGTACGAGGAACGCCAGGAAGGCGGCCTCAATGGACACATCTGGAAGCTGCCGACCAGGATCCGCTACTCCAACATCACCTTGACCCGGCCGCTCACCCGTGACACGACCAGGGTGTGGCAGTGGGTGAGCCAGCAGGCCCGGCGGCCGGTACGGGTCAGCGGGGAGATCGTCGCCCTCAAACCGGACCGCGAGCCGCTCGCCCGCTGGGTGCTCGACGGAGTGACACCGGCTCGCTGGCAGGGGCCGTCGTTCAGCGCCGAGGAGTCCAGGGCCGCCATGGAGACGCTGGAGCTGGCCCATCACGGCTTTTTGGAAGTCACGGCCTGAAGGGGAGAACAGCGATGCAGAACTCGGCCAACGCCGGACTCGTACGCGCCGCCCTGGTGATGTTCGAGCCGCCCGGTAGGGGCGGGACCGGCCCGGGCCGCCAACGCGCCCGGCTCAAGCTGAGTTTCAACCCGGAACGGCTGAGCTTGAGCCGGTCGGCCAGCTACCCCAGGACGCCCTCGCGTGGCACCGAGACCGCCGAGATGCCGGACTATGCCGGGGCCGATCCCCGGTCGCTGAGCGTGGAGTTGTTCCTCGACGCGGGCGATGACCGCGGCCATGTGGTCCAGGGCCAGGTCGAGTTGTTGATGAGCTGCTGCGCACCGACCCGCGCCAGCCTCTCGTCGGCCCCCTCGCCGCCCTGGGTGCGGCTGGAGTGGGGCAGGTCCCGTAGCACCTGCTTCAACGCCTATGTCACCCGCGTCGATGCCACCTATACGCTCTTCGACCGCGATGGCACCCCGCTGCGGGCGGTCTGCCAGGTGGCACTGGAGGAGGTCGGCGGCCAAGTCGCCCGGCAGAACCCCACATCGGGCATCCCCACCCCGCTGCGAGCCCACCGTCTGGTGGCGGGCGACACCCTGGCCTCCCTCGCCTGGCACACCTATGGCGACCCGGCCGAGTGGCGGACCATCGCACGAGCCAATGACATCGACGACCCCTTGCGCGTCCGGCCCGGAACCGAGCTGATCCTCCCGGCCCTGACGGAAGAAGGGAGTTGAGCGCCTGTGAGCACGCGTGACTACGGTTCCGAACTCCGCATCCAGGCGGGAGCCACCACGCTGGAACCCTCCTGGGCCGCACAACTCGACCACGGCTATGTGCAGACCGGAACCGAGCGCCCGGCCTGTGCCTGGCTGCGCTTCCGCGACCCAGGCCACCGGTTCCTCTCCGCCACCGGCATCACCTTCGGCACCCGGCTCACCGTCTCGGCCACCACCGCCTCCCGGCCCCGTCCGGTGCGCCTGTTCACCGGTGAGGTGACGGCACTGCGCACCGACATCGACGGCACGGGGACGTTCACCGTCATCCAGGCGCTCGACCGGGCCCACCGGCTGTGCCGGGGACGGGTCGTGGCCGCCTACGCCGAGGTCGGCATCGAGGAGGTGCTCTCCCAGGTAGCCCGGAGGGCCGGGCTGCGGGCTGGCACCGCCGAGGGGCCCCGGTCCCGGTTCACCCACCTCACCCAACCCAACGTCAGCGACTGGGACTTCCTGCGCGCCCTCGCCCGGCAGAGCGGAACGCGGGTGGTCGTGGACGACAGCGGCACCCTGTCGCTGCGGCGTCCCGCCCCGGCCACCGGCGCCCCGGATCCACGGCGCGGGGGCGCCGACGGGCCCGACGTGCTGCGCGCCGGCGTCAACCTGCTGAGCCTGCGCGCCTGTCTCACCAGCGCCGGGCATGCCGGACGAGTCGAGGTACGCGGGTGGGACGTCACCGGCAAAAAGGAGGTGATGGGCACGGCCCGGGCGGACGGCAGCAAGGAGCTGGCCCTTGGCACCACACCACGCCGCGCCACATCCTCCTTCGGCGACCGCACCCTGACGGTCACCACGATGGGTGTCGGCACCCAGGCCGACGCCGAGTCGGCGGCAGCCTCGCTCGCCGCCTCGGTCGCCGCGGGATTCGCCGAACTGGAAGCCGTCGCCTCGTTCTCACCGCGGTTACGGGCCGGAACCCCCGTCGCGCTGGCCGGGATCGGCGAGCCGTTCACCGGTCGCTACACACCCACCGAGGTACGTCATGTCTTCGACCCCCTGAAGGGCTATCAGACCTGGCTGTCCTTCGGCGACGGCGCACCCTGGCCGGACCCCGCCCAGGAGGCCGGCGGTGTCGAAGGCCACGGCAGTGGACAGATGCCCGGGCTCGCCACCGCCGTGGTCAGCAATGTCAAACACCCCCAACTCCCCGACCAGGGCTGGGTGAAGCTCCGGCTGCCCTGGCTCGGCAAGAACTATGAGACCGACTGGGTGCGCACCGTGCAGGCGGGCGGTGCGGGTGGCGGCGGCATGATGCTGCCCGAGGTCGGCGACGAGGTGCTCATCGGGTTCGAGCAGGGGCGGCTGGAGCGGCCGTTTGTGCTGGGCGGTCTGTACAACGGCAAGGACAAGCCCAGCCCGGACGCCAAGGTGCCGCTGGTCGCCTCATCGGGCAAGGTCAACCGCCGTTCCCTGGCGGACCGGTCCGGTGACCGGATCGATCTGCTGGACGCCGCCGAGGGCGACCGCGGACTGCGGCTGGAGACCGGCGACGGCAAACTCACCGTGTTCCTCGACCGGCAGCAGACGGCGATCACCATCACCAGCGGCGGCACCGTCGAGATCAAGGCCGAAGGCCCACTCACCCTCTCCGGCAAGGGAATCACCCTCGACGCGGGCGGCGAAGAACTCGGCCTCAAGGCGGGATCAGTCCGGATCGAGGCGAACTCCGTGGACATCCAGTGAGGGAACTCGCCGAGCGAGAAGGGATGACGACGACCGATGGAGAAGCTGATCGGTGCCGGATGGTCGTATCCGGGGCGCCGCGTCCGGGACACGGGCGGGGTCGAACTGGTCCGGGGCGTAGCGGAGATCGAGCAGGCCATCCGGCTCATTCTCACCACGGTGCCGGGTGAGCGGCCCATGCGCCCCGATTTCGGCTGTGAGGCGTACGCCTTGGTCTTCGACCCCATCGACGGGGCCACCGCGGGACGGGTCTCCTATGACGTGCGCACCGCGCTGGAACGCTGGGAGCCACGTATCGAGGTCATCGCCGTGGAGGCGCACACCGACACCGATGCCGGCGAGGACGGCCGGCTGTGTGTGGAACTCACCTACCGGGTACGGGCCGACGGACAGACCCGGACCCTTGTGGTCCCCTTCTACACGGTCCCGCGCCATGACGCCCCGGGGCGGTGAGATGAACGGCCACGGTCCCGTTCCGGACCTCGATGACCTGCGCTTCCAGAACCTGGTCGACGAGGCCAAACGCCGGCTGCGCCAACGCTGCCCGCAGTGGTCCGACCACAATGTCTCCGATCCGGGCATCGCCCTGCTCGAAGCCTTCGCCTACCTGGTGGACCACCTGTCCTACCGGCTCGACCGGCTTCCCGAGGCGGGGATGCGGGCGTACCTGCGCCTGCTGGGCATCACCCCCTGGCCTGCGCAACCGGCCCACGGCGAGGTGGAGTTCCGGCGGCAGGGACTGGGCGAGAAGGTGCGGCAGCTCGACAAGGGAACCCGGGTCCGCACCAAGAACCAGCCGCCGGTGGTCTTCGGCACCCTGCGCCCCGTTGTCCTGCCCGGAGTGATTGCCCTGGCCGCCGAGCAGGCGGTGACCCAGACACAGGATGGCGGCCGGACCTTGTGCAGCATCAATATCGATGAGACGGCTTCGGTGGACGAAATCGCGACGGGGGCATCCGGTGCATGGCGGATCTTCCTGACGACGTGCGAGGCCCCGGTGGAACTCCAACTGTTGACGGGTGACAATCCGCTGCTCTTGTCGGAGTCGAAGTGGGAAGTGTGGCGGCAAGGAGGATGGAACTCCACGGCCGTAAAGACGGACCAGACCACAGCCTCGATCCCTCCTCAGAGGGACACCGTGGTTCTCGGGGACGGATCCGGCCGACGCCGCCATGAAGCACATATGCTCCGCTGTACATTCCCCGAACCCATGAGCATGGTGGTGACCTCCGCGGCGACCTGCTCACCACCGGTGCCCGTGGTACAGGTCAGCCCGCCGGGCGCCGCCGCGCCGGGCGCATCCGGCAATGTACCGGCGGGTGCCATCTGCCAACTCGTCTCCGAGGAGGCGCGGAGCGAGATCAGGGTCAGCAATGAGAAGGCGACACACGGCGGCGTCGATGAGCAGGACCACACCCAGGCGTTGACCCAGGGCGTCGCGCCGCCCCGCCGAGCGGTCACCCTGGCCGACCATGAACGGATCGTCCGCGAACGCACGGCCGGCATCGGCCGGGTGCACGCGATGCCCGGCACACCGCCGTTCGACGTCCATGTGCTGATCGCTCCCGCCACCACCGTGCACCCGCTGACCGGCAAGGACCTCACTCCCTCAGCGGAGTTGCTGGCCCACACCGCCCATGTGCTGGACCGGTCCAGGCTGTTGGGTGACCGGATCGAACTCGGAGGATTCGGCGTCCGCGAATTCGGTCTGACGGTAGAGGTGAAATGCGTCGCATCGGAAATGCCCCGGTCCCCGCAGGGGGGCATCGAACGCGAGCTGCGCCGGTATTTCCACCCGCTCACCGAACCGGGCCTGTCCCGGGCGCCGGGAACCGCCATCCGGCTGGGCGAGGTGTACCGGGTGCTGGGCGGCCTGCGCTGGATCGACGAGATCGAGTCCGTCGCGTTCAGTGGTGCCTCGGGCAACGCTGAACAGGTCGCCGTGGCTTCGCATGAGATCCCGCTGCTCAAGTCCCTGACGGTCACCTGTCGTTGAACACCCCCGGCCAGGGGAGAGGGAAGAGCCGATGGCCCAGGACGTTCCCAAAGTCAGTGACGCTCTGCCCGCCGTCTATGCGGCGGACCCGTTGGTCAAGGAGTTCGCCAAGCGCCTCGATGAGCTGCTCGCCCCGGTCTTCGGCTTTCTGGACACCCTGCCCGACCGCTTCGCCCCCCGGTCGGCCCCTGCCGACTCGCTTGCCTGGCTGGCATGGTCGGTGGGAGCACCCGTCGAACCGGGCTGGGACGACGCACTTGTGCGGACGGCCGTGGAGACGGCGGCCGAGTATGCGGCGGGCGCCGGCACGGCCGATGCCCTGCTGAACGAAGCGCGTCAACTCCACGGCTGGGAATTGACGCTCGAAGAACCGGGCGGCGTCGTCCTGGCCGGCCAGACCGCGCCGGCGCGGTTCACCGGTGCGCGGGCGGTCCGTGTCGTCGCCCAGGCAGACACCGGAGCCGACGCGGAGCAGCGGCGGCGGCTGGCCCGGCTGGTGGCCCGGCACTGCCCGGCCCATCTGGGCGGTAGGACGGAGGTGGCGGGTGCTAAGACGAAGGGATCCGCCGGGCAGATCCCGGCCGCCGCCACGCCGGTGCTCCGGCAACCCGCCGAGCCCGACCATGCCACGGAAGCGCCGCAGCAGGCAGGGAAGTTGACCGTCGATCCCGGCAGCGCGTTGATCGAGGTCTGCACCGCGATCGCCGACGAGCTGCGCCAACGCCTGGCGCGCGTACCGGAGAAGCACCGGCTGGCCGCCCTGGAACGGGTGGGTGTGCGCCCCCACCCGGCCGCCCCGGCCCGTACCGAGATCACCTTCCGGCTGTCGGCGCCTGCCGTCACCGAGGTCGTCGTGCCGGCGGGTACCCAGGTCGCCACCGCGCCCACCGGCGGCCCGCCGCCGGTCGTGTTCACCACGCTGACCGACGCGCGCTTCCACGGTTGCGCGCTGCTGCGATCCGGTGTGGCCCGGGACATCAGCTGGCCGGGCGGGGTGGTGACGGCGGACCTCGATCCCTTGGGGCTGCCCGCACCGTTGAAGGCCGGTGAAGGTGTGCTGATCCTGGCGCGCGGCCTCGCCCCGGGGCAAGTGCTGACGCTCGGCGTCCAAGTACCCAAGGACAACACCGCTGTTACGGCAGGGGAATGGCAGGCATGGCATGGGGCGGGGTGGGCACCGTGCTCGGTGGTCGAGGACACCACGGGCGGGCTCACCCGGAGCGGTCAGGTCACGCTGAGGGTGCCCGTCTGTGCCCCGGCCAGGACCCGGCTGACCGGGCACTCCGCGAACGCCGGTCCCACGCGGTACGACGCCGATCTGCTGCGGTACGCCCTGTCCGGGGAGGCCAAACGCGGCCTGTCGGTCAGCGCGCTGGAACTCCGTACGCCCACCACCGCCACCGTGCCCGCGGTGCAAGGGGAACTGATCGACGGCGAGGTGCTGGGTGTCTCGGACGGAACCCCCGGCCAGCGCTTCTCCTTCGCTCATCCACCGCTGCCGGAGGGCTGGCCCATCGTGGTCGAGGTGATCTCCGGCGAAGGCGAGCTCACCTACTGGGAGTTGGTGGACACCTTCGCCGACTCCGGCCCCGCCTCCCGCCACGCCATGGTGAGCGGGGGCACCGGTGAGCTGGCCTTCGGCCCGCGGGTGACCGAACCCGGCGGCCCGCGCCAGTACGGGGCCGTTCCGCCTTCCGGGGCGGTGATCCGGGTACGCCGGTACCTCACGGGCGGTGGCTCGGCCGGAAACGTCCCCGCACGGGCGCTGACCGTACTGCGCACCCCACGGCCCGGGGTGGCCGCCGCCTGGAACGAGAACCCGGCCACCGGCGGGGCCGACCCGCAGCCGCCCTCGCGGGCCTACCGCCCCCCGATGGGGCTGCCCGCCCGGTGGCGCGCCGTCACCCGGCAGGAATACGAGCGGGTGGCCGTCGATGCCGGGGCCGGGGTGGCAAGGGCGCATTGCCTGCCCGCCGGTGCCATGGCCCTGCTGGACCCGGTGGGGATCCAGGACAGCGCCCAACCGAGCCTTACTGAGGTCGGGTTCACCCTCGCCGATGATGTCCGGGACCGGGCCGGGACGGTGGAGATCCCCAGGGGCACGGCCCTGGAAGGCAAGGTCGTCCGTCTCTCCCGGGAAGAGGTCAAGGTGACGGTGGAAACCTCACAGTCGCTGAGGCTGGGGCCCGAGACCGCGGAACTCCGGCCACTGCCGCCGCTTTTGGAGCCACCGCGGGTGTCGGAACGCTTTCTCGTGGGACTGCCGTGGGACGCGCTGAGCGCCACAGCCGGGGTGCTGGTACTGCGGGTCCGCTTCGACCAGATCACCCTCCTTCACGAAAAGGACAGCGCCACCTTGGCCTGGGAGGTCTGGAGCGGCGCATGGAAGCACTGCCACGAGCACACACTCGCCGTCGGCAAAGACAAACGCACCACGGTCCCCGCGGTCATCAGCATTCCGGTCAAGGACTTTCCGGGCGCGGGACCGGTACCGCCCGAGGCCGGCCCGTCTCCGTCCCGCGGACACTGGCTGCGCTGCACCGTGCGTAAGCCGGCCGGCATCGCATTCGTGGTCCGACAGGTGGCGGCGGTACGCGCCCGAGGCGTGGTCAACGCGATTCAGGTCAAGCGGCATGGAGACATCGAGGTGACGATCGGCGGTGACGGCCGTGTCAAGTCCCCTCTGCCGACTCCCTGGTACGGCCCCCCGCCGGTCATCTCGACCTCGGCGAAGGGGAATTGGCGGGTCGTCGAATCCTTCCTCGCCTCGGGCAGGAACGACCGCCACGTGGTCATCGACCGGAACACCGGGCAGCTGTACTTCGGGCCCGAACTGACCGAAGAGGATGGCACATCGGTCCGATGCGGTGCCCGGCCGGCCGCCGGCACCGCGCTGACCGTCAAGCATTACACCACCACTCTGGGTAACCTCTCCGAGGGTCCGCACTTCGTGGACACCCAGCTGACGCTCCTCACCTCGGAGCACAAGACATCGGTGACCGCCCGCCCGGCCGGATGTTTCACCGGTGGTGCCCATGCCCACACCCGCCCGCGCCCCACCGGCGATGTCCATCTGCTCGTCATCCCCGCGGTCACCCCGGACGCCATCGGCCGCATTGCCTACGACCGGCTCACCCCCTCCCCGGAGGTCACCGAAGCCGTGCGCCGGGCACTGCGGCGGGTGCAGCCACCAGGGGTGACCGTTACAGTCGGCCCGCCCGGCTATGTCTGGATCCAGGTGCGAGCGGTCCTGGAAGCCGAGGCGCATCTGCCGCCCGCCGCGCATGAGGGACTACGGCAGGCCGCACTGTCCGCCCTGTACCGCTACTTCAGCCCCCTGGACGGCCCCCATGGCGCCGGCCGGCCGCTCGGCCGCCCGGTGCTCCTCGGCGAGGCCTACGGGGAACTGTCCAGGCTGCCGGGGGTGGCGCTGGTCCGTACGGTCACCTTGCATCGCGTCGACCCGGCCACCCATCAGGCCGGAGACGCCGTCGAGAAGGTTGTTGTGGGCCCGTACGCCACGGTGTTCTCCGCCGGGCATGCCATCGGCGTGGTCACCGCGGCACCGTTGGGGAAAGGAACGGGGAAGTGATCGACGGCATCGACGCGCTGCTGACGGACAAGGCCGAGAGCGCCATGCGGCTGATGGGCACGGCATGCGACATCACCTTCGACATCCCGGACGGAGCCTGGGCGAAACAGCGGACCGGCGAGGGAAAGCCCGGCCGGCCGGAGATCAACTTCTATCTGTACGAGGTGCGTGAGGACACCGGCAGGCGGCAGAACGGGATGATCCGGCTGGTGGAAGAGGCGACGGATCCCAACCGGCTCACGCCCCTGCCCGACGACGCCGGCGGCACTCGCGCCCGTTACCGCGCCTGGCACCAACCACCTCGCTATTTCCGCCTCTCGTACATGGTGACGGCCTGGTCGAGTGACCCGCTCCAGGCCCACCGGATGCTGGAAGCGATGCTCACCACGCTGGCCCGCGAGGAGAGTCTGCCGCTGTATGTCAGGGAGGACGGGACCTCGCCGTTCAGCCCGGTCTGGCCGTCCCCCTCGGACGACCCCACCATCGGCCAGAATGTGGCCAGGCTGCGTCCGCTCACGCTCCTCACCCTCGCCCAGCCCCCGGAGAACCGCAGCGTCAGCGAGCTGTGGTCCGCGCTGGGCACCGCACCCCGCCCGTTCGTCGACCTGGTCGTCACCGTTGCCCTGGAGACCTTCACCGTACGGGTCCTGGACGACAACCGGGACTATCCGCAGCGGCTGCGCTACGGCCGGGTCCCGCACACCGGTGCACCGGGACCGCTGCCCGAGCAGCGGGAGATCATCCCCAAGGACCGTTGGGCCAAGGGGGAACGATGACGGCCGATGAGTCCCTGGCACATCTGCGCGGCCGTCTCGCGCTGACCGGGCAGCGGGTCAGCCGGGCGGTAGCGGAGCGCGCGGCGCGGGAACCCGGCCGGATCGCGGACCCCTACCGAGGGTTGTATATAGACGACGACCTGGCCAACGCCCTGCTCACCTCCGCGCCCCGTGGCCCGCTGCCCGGTGACCCGGCGGAGCGGGCACGCCTCGCCGCCGTCGAAGAGGCCGCCGACCGGGCGGAACGAGCCGGGGCGCGCATCCGACTGCGCTCGCTGGCAGGCGAGTTCGGGCTCACCGCGCTGGACACGGACATTCTGCTGACCGCGCTCATCCCCGACCTGGACGCCCGCTTCGAACGCCTCTATGGCTACCTCCACGACGATGTCGCCGCCCGTCGCGCCACCATCGGACTCGCCCTTGAGCTCAATGGCAGGGATCCGGCCGATGGCGCGGCCCGTTCCCGCTTCTCCGGCACCGCGCCCCTCCGCGCCGGACGGCTGCTGGAGGTGGAGGACACCCAACGACCTTTCCTCACCCGGGTGTTACGGGTCCCGGACCGGATCACCGCATATCTGCTGGGTGATGACCAGCCGGGCGCGGAACTGGCCCCATTCGCCCGTCCTTCGACCCGGCCGGCGGCCGAGGCTCCCGGCACCGTCCGCGCGCTCGCGCGACGAGTCGCCGCCCTGCTCACCGCCGCGCCCTGCGCCCTTCATCTCCACGGGAACGACACAGCCGGTGAGTCGGCCCTGGCCGCCATGGGGCGGCCGGCGCTCCTCGTGGGCCTTCCCGCACTGCTCACCCAGCCGCGGGCAGCGGCTCTCGCCGAGGAGGCGGTGCGCGAGGCGCGGCTGACCGGCGCGGGGATGGTGGTCGGCCCGGTCCAGGGCGACATCTCCCCGGAGGCAGGCCGGGTGCTCACCGTGCTGATGTCGGCCGCCTCGCACCTCCCCGTGGTGTTCACCGGCCCGGACGACTGGGATTCCCGCTGGTGTGCCGAGCCGCCCCTGAGCGTCCGGGTACCGCCCCTCACGCCCGCCGAACGCTCGGCATTGTGGCGGGCCGAACTCAACGGCCAGGCTTGCACCGTCGATCTGCCGCCGGACGCCATGGATGCCTACCGCCTGGGGGCGGAGGACATACGCCGGGCCGTTCGGACCGCGGCCCGGTACGCGGCCCTGGACGGCGGGCCGGTGCGCCCCGCCCAGCTGCGGGCCGGTGTGCGCGCCACAGCCGGGGCGCGGCTGAGGCGGCTGGCCCGCCGGGTGGAACCCGCCGTGGACTGGGCCGACTTGGTGGTGGACGACGCCACCCGCCAACTGCTGCGCGAACTGGCCACGCGGGCCCGGCACCGGGACCGGGTGCTGGGGGAATGGGCGATGCGACCCGGCGGCGGACGCGGCCGGGCGGTCTGCGCGCTCTTCGCCGGCGAGTCCGGCACGGGAAAGACGCTGGCCGCGGAGGTCATCGCCGCGGACCTGGGGCTCGACCTCTATGTCGTCAATCTGGCCGGGGTCGTGGACAAATACATCGGTGAGACGGAGAAGAACCTGCAACGGGTCTTCGACGAGGCGGACGCCCTCAACGCCGTGCTGCTCTTCGACGAGGCCGATGCGTTGTTCGGCAAGCGGTCGGAGGTCGATGACGCCCATGACCGCTATGCCAACATCGAGACGGCCTATCTGCTCCAGCGCATGGAGGCATTCGACGGCATCGCCATTCTCACCACCAACCTTGCGGCCCATATCGACCCGGCCTTCACCCGCCGCCTCGATGTGCGGATCACCTTCTCCGCACCCGACCAGACCCAGCGCACCGTTCTATGGGAACGCTGCCTGCGCCCGGGACTGCCCCGCGACCCCGAAGTCGACCTGGCCCGGCTGGCCCAGGACTTTCCCATGACCGGCGGCAGCATTCATGCCTGCGCGGTCACCGCCGCCTACCGGGCGGCCGGGGAGAACCGTGCGGTGACCATGGCGGATCTGCTGGACGCCATCCGCGGGGAATTCCGCAAGCTGGGACGGCTCGTCCTGGAGGAGGACTTCCGCAACCGCGATTCGCGCGCCTTGACGGCGTCGGCTTTCCGGGGAGGAACGCATGCAGGTACTCACGGCCTCGGCTGACATCCGCTGCCCGCACCAGGGAAAGGTCCAACTCGCCGCCTCGCAGCAGAAGTTACGCATAGCGGGCCAGTATGCGCTGGTGCTCACGGACCTCACCGGGAAGCAGGTCGCCGGTGGTCCGGCCCAGGGCTGCGCCGTCCAGGACGTCAGCCCCAACAAGAAGTGCACCGCCACGGTGAGCGCCGTGACCGGCGCGGCCACCAAACTCCGCATCGGCGGCCAACCAGCTCTGCTCGGCAATGCGAGCGGCCTCGTAATCGGCGTCCCGGGCGGCCTGTTCACCGTCCGGGACCCCGGGCAGCAGAAGACGACCGCGGTGTAACGGCCGAATGCGACGCGAAAGGGAACGGGCCATGAAGAAGACCCGGCGTGCCGGCACTCACACCGGCGGGCCGACGACCGACGTCCCCGAACACACCACCGTGCGGGGCGATATCCCTTCGTCCCCGCTCGCCGGGCTGCTCGGCCTGCAACGCGCCGCGGGCAACGCGGCAACGGCCGGGCTGCTGCGAGGAGGAGGCGGCGGCGCGGCACGCGTATGGAGGCCGCTGCGCGCTCCCGGACAGCCTCTTGACTCGCGTGTCCGTGCCGAGTTGGAACCACGGATGAACGCGGACTTCTCGGATGTGCGGGTGCACACCGGCCCCGCCGCCGACGAAGCGGCCGCCTCGGTCGGCGCCCGCGCCTTCACCGCCGGGTCCCATATCGTCTTCCGGCACGGCCAGTACGCTCCTGACAGCCGCCAGGGCCGGCAGGTGCTCGCTCATGAACTCACCCATGTGCTCCAGCAACGCGCGGGAGCGGTGGCCGGGGTGGACCGCGGGGACGGCATCCGCGTCAGCGAGCCCACGGACCGGTATGAGCGGGCCGCGGAGGCGGTGGCGCGCGGTGTGCTGACGGAGTCGCCGCCACTGGGCGGCCATTGCGCGCCGGGCGCCCCCGCGAGCGGGGGCCAACTGGCGGTGCAGCGGGCCGGGGAGGAGACGGCAACGGGCGCGCAGGGCGGCCGGCTGTCGGTGCCGACGAGCGCCCGCGGGATCGAGTGGGACTGGCCGGGCGTGGGGGAACAAATCATCGTCAAGCTTCCCAAGCGGCTGTTGCAACAGAAGCACATGACCTCCATCAAGGAGAGTCTGCTCAAGGAATATCTTGTGAGCCAAACGAAGAGCCTTCTCGAAGGCTCCTTGTCGGTCAAGATCGATTCGATTAGGAACAAGCACCTGTCGAAGAATTGCCATATCGAGGTGACGCTGACCCGTGTTGGCGTGGAACATGTCGTGGGCCCGGAGGAAGTACAGCACAGGGTGAACTACCGGCAGGGCCGCCGGACGGCCGAACAGCGCGGGACCGAAATGGCGGTCACGGCGGGGATCGGCGCGACGAAGAACTACCTGACGGGTGCCACCGGCCCTGCGGGTATTTCCGGCAATGTGCTCCCTTCCGCTTCCGGCACATACCGGACCACCAACTCGACTACGCGGGAACAGAATTACGAGAGGGGCGAGGAGGTGGGACACGCCAAGGACGGGTACAAGTTCCGCATCTTCTGTGATGTCAGCTTCACATTGACCATGCCGAACCAGACGATGACGCCCTGGAAAGGTCCCAAGAAGACGGAGCTATTGAAACGGAATAAAGTGCCCATCGATTTCGGACTTCCTCCGGATCTGGCCAAGGAAAGGCTCCGCGACCTCGGCTTCTCCTTCGAGTTCGCGGAGTACCTCGTGGGATCACGGCGGAGGCTTCCGCCGGCTCTTCGGTCGCCCCGCGAAGCGGAGAGTGAGCCGGGCTTCGACGTACTACTGAACGCACTATTGGCGGAGAACCACGTACCGGACGGTCTCGCCAAGAAGTTGCTCGAAAATCCGTCGTCCGTGCCGGAAGCGATGCACGAGGCGTTCAAGGCCCGGCAGAGGATTCCGGACGAACTGTTGAGCGCCATCGACAAGAACGTGCCGGTGCCGCAGAAGCTGCTATCCCTCTGTGCCGAGGGGCGAACGATTCCACCCTTCCTCCTCAAAC
Organism: Streptomyces orinoci; assembly: GCF_003121295.1. GTDB lineage: Bacteria > Actinomycetota > Actinomycetes > Streptomycetales > Streptomycetaceae > Streptomyces > Streptomyces orinoci. Next base: position 235,229 of record NZ_PHNC01000010.1, on the reverse strand, counting down.
GGGTGGCAGCGGGTCAGGCGAACAACCTGCTGCTCGATGAGGAGTTGGGAGAGGAGCGCTCGCCGGCCGAGTCCGAGTATGCCCGCTCGTACGGGCAGGGACTGCTCAACGTTCTGAAGACAGATGAGGTGCCCGACCAGCTGATCCGGGCCGTACTGCGCGGAATCAAGTTCTCGCCCACCGTGTTCAAGGCACTGGAAGGCGGGGCGAAGATACCGCGGGTCGTACTGGACGCCATCGAGGAGGAGAAGAGGGTCGCCGAGGGGTTCCTGTCCAGGCTCGACATGGCGTATGAGGCCGGCCTGGCGCCTGCGGCACTGGTGGCGGTCGCCCAGCCGGATGCCCCGGACCACGTCTGGGACGCGATGCTGTGCAAGGAGGTGGACCCCCGATACTGGTCGGCCGTACGGAAACATGGCGACCTGCCCGGGCAGTTGGTGAGCGCGGTGGTGGAGGGGGTGGCGGTCGAGCCGGCCGTCCTCATCGCGGCGGAGCAGGGATACTTCGGGAGCAAGAGTCGCGAGCAGTGGGAAACGGTGCTGGATGCCGTGGATTTCCGGCTCGAACTGAGCCCTGGGGTGCGTCAGGCGCTGCGGAATGCGAAAGAGATCCCCGCTGCCGAGCTGGAGGAGCTGCGGCAAAGGCTGCGAGTCGCTCGGGGGGAGGGCGAGGAGTTGAGCGACTACAGGTGACGGGCCGGACGGGGACACGCTACGGGCACCCCGTCCGTCTCCGGTCTCGGCGTTCGGGCCGCGAGCCGTTGCATGTGGGGTTCGTGGGGCCCGGGATGCTGGACGCCGCCTGCCCTGGGGAGGTGTTCACCTCGCCGGGGCCCGATCGGATGGTGCGGGCGGCCGCCGCCGTGGACAGCGGCCGGGATTGCTGTCCGTGGTCAAGAACTACACCGGCGACGTGCTCAACTTCAACATGGCCGCCGAGCTCGCCAAGGAGGGGTCGCCGCTGGAGCGGGTGGAGGCCATCGCGCACCGGGTCAACGAGCGGTAGGCCGGCTTCGGGGCGGGCCCTCACCGCGTGTGAGACGTCGGCGAAGGGCAGACAGATTGGCGAACTCCCGCCCGGCGACGGGAAGTTGGAGATGGGCATCCCGGCAAACCGGGCCGCTACTCGTCCTGGCCAACGGGGCGGGCTGCACCCCGCTGATCCAGCTGTACGGATACGCGGCGGAGGTGCATCGGGCGCCCGGCGAGCGGCGGTTGTCCGTCGCCCGCACGCTCGTCGGCAACTACGTCACCTCGCTCGACATGGCGGGGACCATGGTGACCATCTGCCGGCTGGACGATCTAAGCGGACCGTGGTCGTCGGCTTGAGCGTCATGGCCTTGGCCTGGAGCCAGGTGCTCAGGTAATCCGCAGCCGTCTGGTTCGGGTTCGCGAGGGGGCCCGCGCCTGCGGTCTCGATCAGCCTCCGCAGGGCCTTCGCGGCTGTGTCCTGGTCGGGGAAGCCGCCGCGACGGACGGTGTGGCGCCCTGGGATGCCTCGGGGGATGTCGACGCCGAAGGTCCAGGCGCCGTGATCAGGATCGGCGAGAAGCAGTGGGCAGCGTGATCCGAGCTGCTTGTGCTGGTGATCCCGGCAGCCGCAGCGCCGGTATACGGGCCCCCGAGAAGTGGCGGAGCGCAAGTTCAGTGCGGGCCTCGGCATCCCGCGGGCCGCCACCTTCCTCACGGGAGGCGGTCGAGTCCTCGGATGTCATGATCACCATCGGCAGCGGGAACGCCTGCCCGTGCTTCCCCGGCAAGCGGTACCTGGACTGGAAGCTCGACGACCCCGTCGGCCAGGGCGTCGACGCCGTGCGCTCGATCCAATGACGTGATCGAAGAGCGCGTGCACGGCTTGCCGGCAGAAGTCGGTGTTGAGGCTGGCGCGTGACTCTGTTTTCCTGCCCGATTTGACTCTCCCCGGCCCGTCCGGTCCTACCGGTGCACTGAGGTGGTTCACATATCTGGTTCGGATATCGTGCTCCGATTGCGACGCGGCGGAGACTGCCGCGTACGGGTGGAAGGGCACGGTGTGACCTCGTACAGGAACAAGCTCGTCGGCGGTCTGGTGCTGCTGGTCGCGCTGATAGGGCTGGGCTTCGCGGTGAAGACCTCGGCGTTGACCCGCAGGGACATCTCGATGGACGAAGAAGTGGCAGCCTGGCGGGACGGGGCGCTGACGGCGCTGGCCAAGGGGGCCACGCACGCGGCCTCGTCCACGGTGGGAATGGCCCTCACTTTGCTGATCCCGGCAGCGTTGTGGCTGTTGCACCGGCGATGGGATGCCGTGCGGACGCTGTTGGTGATGGGTGGTGCGCTGGCGGTCGCGTTCGTGGTGAAGGTCGCGGTGTCGGAGCACCGGCCGCCGAGGCGGTTGTGGGTGATCCCTCCGGACAACGCGCAGAGCTTCCCCAGTGGCCACACCACCGTCGCCGCGGCCCTCGCGCTGGCTGTGGTGCTGCTGGTGCGGGGTCCGCTGCGGGTCCTGGTGGCGCTCGCCGGCCTTGCTGTCACGGCGGTGGTGGCCTTCGCCCGCGTCTACCTCGGTGTCCACTATGTGCCTGACGTCATCGGCGGCGCACTGAGTGCCGTGGTCGCCGCCCTGCTGGCGTGCGCGCTGATGGAACTGCCACCTGTGCGAGGCCGCTTGGACGCTCTGGAAGCCGGGTCCGGAGGCCGGGGCCGTCACGCCGGGAGCCGTGGCCGGTAGGAGCCGGTTTCGCCGATATCGCATGCCGATACAGGCAGGCGCGGCAGACTGGTGCGGGGGATTTTTCAGCATTCGTGGCCCTGGTGGCAGGGGTGCCGTCCCGGATGTGTGGCGTGCCCTGGGGGGTGCGCGCCGAGGAGCGGGGGATGCAGTGACGTAGTCGCTTCCAGGGCAGCACGCTGCCCGGACATGGGTGCCGGGCGGGCCGGGCGGTTTGGTGGTGGTGACCGGGGCCGGGCCGTACGGGCTGTCGGTGGCCGCGCATCTGCGGGCCGCCGGGGCCCGGGTGCGGGGTCTTCGGCGAGGTGATGGGCAGTTGGCGGCATGCGATGGCCACCGGCATGTTCTTGAAGTCCACCCCCGCCGCCACCGACCTGTCGGCCCCGGTGCCGGGCGGGCGGCTGGCGGACTTCCGCCGCGAGCAGGGCGAGTCGGAGCTGACGGAGCTGACGCCGATCCCGTGCGAGGTCTTCGTCGGGTACGGGATGTGGTTCGCCGAACGGTTCGTCGGCGAGATCGAACCGGCACGGGTGGTGTCGGTGGAGCGTGCCGGGTCCGGTTTCACCGTCGAGTTGGAAGACGGTGAGCTGATAGCGGCGGTGGCCGTGGTCGTCGCCACCGGGCTGGCCCCGCTGGCGTACATCCCGCCCGGACTGCGGCACTTGGCGCCGGAGGGACCAGGACCTGACACGGCGCTGTCGCACACCAGCCACCACAAGGTGCGTTCGAGTCCTCGGTCGGCGGGCTGTACTTCACCGGGTCCCTGGCGGCGCCCATGTCCGGGCCGATGCTGCGCTTTGTCGCCGGGACCGCCTTTGCCGCCCGCCGCATCACCGCCCGCCGGGCCCGGACCGTCACGCTCCGCTGACCGGCGCCTCGCCCGGGGGCGGGGAGGCACCACAGCGGTGCGGGAGTTCCAGCGGGGCGCGGTACGGCTGCACATCCTGCACCACGCTCAGCCCCGGCACGCTGTACCCGACCCTGCACCGCCTGGAAGCCGACGGCCTGCTCGTCTCGGAACAACGTGTGGTCGATGGCCGTACCCGCCGCGTCTACCGCGCCACCCCCGCCGGCCGGAAGGCGCTGGCGGAGGACCGTAAGGCGTTGCGCGAGCCGGCCCGCGAAGTCCTCGGCGACGACACTCCCGCCTGACCGTCCGCCCGGCTGGTCAGCTGTGCGGGGCGTGCATCTGGTCGAGGCCGGCTCGCAGTGCGCGGGCGAGGGTGGAGGCGTCGCCGGTGGCCCAGAAGTGCGCGTAGAACAGCCGGGGTTGCTCATGGAGCATGTGGTTGTGCAGCTCGATGATCTCCAGGCCGTGTGAACGCAGCGCCTTGATCACGGAGTTGACCTGATCCGCCGTCATGGCGAAGTCTCCGTTGACGGCAGCTCGTCCGTCGCCGAGCGGCTGGAACATCAGGAGGGTGGACGCCTCCATCAGGTAGGGCAGGACCGTGTCCGCCCGGGTGTCGGTCACCTTCTGCGCCACGGGGACGTGGAAGTGGTAGGTCCCGTGCTCATTGCTGCCTTTGGTGCCGATGATGCGGTCCAGTGCGGCGGTGTCCAGGTCGACCGGCTGCTCCTTCTCCTCCGGCTGTTGCCGGGGGATGCCGGTCTGGGCGAGGGCGTCGTGCACGGTACGGGCGGTGGCGACGGGGTCGCCGTAGCCTGCGTAGTGCAGCCACCACAGGCGAGGAGATTCGTCCTGGAGGTGCTTGTGGATCGCCGTGACCTCGACGCCGCCCTGTTCCAGGCGGTCGGCGACCTTGTGCACTTCGTCCCCGGTGAGGGTGGTCTCGCCGATCAGGACCGTCTTGCCGGGCGTGGTCTCGTGGAAGGATGCCTCGGCCCCGAGCTCCATCCCGGGGTTCTCGGTGACGTCGGCGTTGACCACGTGCAGGTCGGTCCGCAGCCACGAGGCGGTGTGTACGCCGCCTTCCTCCACGGTGAGCGGCCGGCCGATCGCCCGGCCCACCGCGCCCCAGTCAACCGACTCCGACGGCGCGGCACCGGCGGGGCCGGAGTCCGTGCAGCCGGAGGCCGGCGTCAGGCACAGGCCGACGGCCAGGGCGAGTGCCGCCGAGCGGCGGGCGGGACGGATGCGAAGGGCCACGCACGGCTCCTCGGGGGTCTGGAAACGGTCAGCTGCCTGCCCACCCCCTTGCCTGCGGGTCCAACACCAGAGCACTCCGATCCCTCAGACGCATGTCCGACGAGGCGGCGGAGCTTCACCCGTGCTCAGGACCCGCGGGACGGCCGCGGCCGGTGCTCAGGCGGGCGTCGAGGGACCAGGTGCCCGCACCCACGATAAGCAGGAAGAGGCTGCCGCACAGCTGGGCGAAGTCCAGGCGGGCTTCATGGGCGAAGTCCCACCAGCCGGACTCGCCATGGAAGAGCCCGGAGCCGCCCCACAGGATCGGCACCTTGGTGATCAGCAGTGCACCGAGCATGTCCACCACCATCGGCACCGCCGCGAGCCGGGTGAGCAGCCCGGCCAGGATCAGCACTCCGCAGAGGATCTCGAACACCCCGTCCAGCGTGGCGAAGAAGTCCGGGGCGGGGATGCTGGCCTTGTCGAAGCGGCCCGTTCCCAGCGCGTGCTCGCGCAGAAACTTCAAGATGCCCTCGACGAGGAAGACCGCCCCCACATACAGGCGGATGAGCACCACCGAGCGCGGCGCGGTGGTGTCGATCAGCTTCGCCGGCCAGGTACTGAGCTGCGTCATACGCGTCGGCCCCTTCGCCTCGGCGATGTATCGGACACCGATATCGTCCCGCGAGCCGCTCGCCGACGAATCGGCTTTACGCCCATCCGGCGTAGTCCCGTGCCCGCGGCTACGGCTCCCGGCGTGAGGCGAGGCCCGCCCGCACCCCGTACGCGGCCACACCAGCGGCCAGGATCACCGCGCCCCAGAGCACCGAGGACACCGGCAGGGCGAAGGCCAGCACCAGGCAGCCGGCCAGCCCGGCGGCCGGGACGACGCGGGCCGGACGCCCCTCCTGCGGGGTGAGGGTCCAGGCGGAGGCATTGGCGACGGCGTAGTAGACCAGCACCCCGAAGGACGAGAACCCGATCGCCCCGCGCACATCCACCGTCGCCGCCAGCACCGCCACCACCGCACCGACCGTCAGCTCCGCCCGGTGCGGCACCTTGAACCTCGGATGCACGGCAGCCAGGGCATGCGGCAGGTGCCGGTCCCGGGCCATCGCCAACGTGGTCCTGGAAACACCCAGGATCAGTGCGAGCAGGGAGCCGAGCGCGGCCACGGCGGCGCCGACGCGCACCACCGGTGCCAGCCGGCCGGCGCCCGCGGTCCGGACAGCCTCCGACAGCGGCGTGACGGCATCGGCCAGCCGCTGCGGTCCGAGCACCGCCAGGACGGCGATGGCGACGAGGGCATACACGGCCAAGGCGATGCCGAGTGCGACCGGGATCGCGCGGGGAATGGTCTTCGCCGGATCACGGACCTCTTCGCCGAGGGTGGCGATGCGCGCGTACCCGGCGAAGGCAAAGAACAGCAGACCCGCCGCCTGGAGGACCCCGCCGAAGGACGCATCGATGCCGACGTCCAGGCGCGAGGCGTCCGAGGAGCCGGAGGTGAGCGCGGCGACCACCACGGCGGCCAGGACGGCCAGCACGACGGCCACGATCACCCGGGTCAGCCAGGCTGACTTCTGCACCCCCGCGTAGTTCACCGCCGTCAGCACCACCACCGCGGCCACCGCGACCGCGTGCGCCTGCCCCGGCCACACGTACGAGCCGACCGTCAGGGCCATCGCCGCGCAGGACGCGGTCTTGCCCACCACGAAGGCCCACCCCGCCAGATAGCCCCAGAAGTCGCCCAGACGTTCGCGGCCGTAGACGTAGGTACCGCCCGAGGCCGGGTAGCGGGCCGCAAGCCGGGCGGAGGAGGTGGCGTTGCAGTAGGCGACCACGGCAGCCAGGGCCAGGCCGAGCAGCAGCCCGGAACCAGCCGAGCGGGCAGCCGGGGAAAGGGCGGCAAAGATGCCCGCGCCGATCATCGAACCGAGGCCGATCACCACCGCATCGGACAGCCCCAGCCGCCGGTGCAGCTCATCCGGCATCCCGCCAACTGCCGACGGCTTGCTCATGGTCCGCTCCCCAGGACGCCCCAGCATTATGGGATCCGATTATCGAGAGACGATATAGGGAGCCGGACAGCCCCAGATCCTGGCGATGCCCCCTCGGAGGGAGTCGGCCAGGCGCCACTTCGCATCCAGGGGCGTGTGGAGGGAAGGCTGTGCTTCGTCCTGGGCAGCGAAGCCTTCACGCGGTCGTCTTCCGAGGTTGTGTGTCCTCGGGAGCGGCGTACGGGTTCCTGTCCGTTCCGGCAGTTTGATCCGGTGGCACGGTGAGGGTTCACATTGGCGGACGACCCGGAGCGCGTCGGCTCGAACCGCTCCCAATGTCAGACCCCTTGCGACTCTCGCCGGCAAGGAGACAGCGGACGCTGCCGGCCAGGAGCGGACAGCCCTGGCCGGAGCAAGGATCACCCGTCGGCGGCGGGCCGCGCAGAACGAGCAGGCGTGGTACCTGACCGTCCTGACCACGCGGTCATCTGCTGGCACCCCGTGTACGACGGCGGGCCTTATGACAACCCGCGTGCCACCCCGCCGCATTGACGACGACACCCTCACGCACGACTTCCCGGCCCGCAGCTCAGCGGTCAGCTTCTACCGGCGAGATCCATGAGGACCACGAACCCGGGCCCGGCCGGCTCGACACCACCGGCCGCCGCCCCTTGCGTACCGTCACACCCGGCGACGCCGATGCGTAACCGCGCCTGATGACACCTCGGTGAAGCGTTCGCCGGGGGCAGGTGGCCGAGGCCTGACGCGGGGTGAGCAGGAGGTCTTTGTAGGCGTGATGACGGCGCGCCGCGGTGCGGTGGTGGAGCAGGTGGGCCGGCCGCTGGGCCGGCCCGCATCCATGAGGACGCGGGCGAGCGTGTCCTGGATGATCTCCCGTTCCACACGGACTCCGCCGATGCGCTCGGACGGGTCGCCCAATGCGGTGAGGAGATCGACGGCCGCTCTCGCGCTGCCCGTCGTGATGTGGGCCAGCGCCAGGGCCACCGGGGCGAGCACCTCGGCGTAATCGGGGCGGGCATCGCCTGCGGCCCGGCGGGCGAGGGTGTGCAGGGCGTCGGTATCACTGGCGGCAGCGAGTCCCAGGGCCAGCTGGAAGGTGTGGAAGACCTCCGCCCAGCCGCCGGGTTCGGCCAGCAGCCGGTGGATGTGGTCCAGCTCGGCGGTACGGGCCGGGGCCTGCCCGGCGAGGAGGAGACGCCAGTTGGTGGCCGGGCGCATGCCGACATCGCCGTGGTGCAGTTCGGTGTCGGCACGGCGGCGGGCGTCGGCGAAGTCACCGGCGGCAATGGACTGCAGGGCGGCGTGCCATTGCAGATGGCGGCGCTGTACGGCGTGGGGGCCGGCGGCGAGCCAGGTGTCGATGAAGGCGGTGCAGGCGGGGCCGGTGCCGTGGCCGTGCTCGGCGTGCGCGCGGGCGTGGACGGCCGGTCCCGAGCGGGGGTTGAGCTGCAGGGCATGCTCGGCCAAGGCCCAGGCGTCGTCGGAACGTCCCTGCTCGGCCCGCGCCCCGGCCAGCCAGGACGCCCACGGCCACGACTCCGGCCCGGCCGGCGCGTACTGCCGCTCGGCGAGAGTGCGGAAGAGCGTCCTGCGCTATGACTTCGCCGAGGAGCCGGGGGTCACGCCGGGGAGCCGCAACAGCTTGCCCTGCCGGTTGCTGACGTAGATCCAGCCGTTGTCGTGGTCGAGCCCGATGCCGCAGACCGTGCCGAGACCGTCCGCCATCACGCGCTGAAGCCCCTTGGCCTCGCCGTCGGCCACGCTGACCTCACGCAGCTGGCCGCCGGCCGAGTCGGAGACGTATGCGTTGACCGTGCCGTCCAACGCCACACGGACGCTGTTCCCCAGGCTACTGGCGATGGAGCGCGGGGCGCCGCCGTCCGCGTTCAGATCGACCTCGTACAAGCCGCCCTGGTCGTACTGCCCGATGTACGCCTTGCCCCCGTTCAGCGTTACTCCGGCGGCCCTAGGCACGCTCCAGCTGCGCCGCTCCGCCGCCGGGGTGCTGTTCAGGTCGAACTCGATCAGCTTTCCCCTCTCGACATCGGTGACATAGGCCTTCTTGCCCGGCAGATCCAGCGCGACGCCGTAAGCGTTCATTCCCTGGGCGACCATGACCGGGGAGGCGGAACGGTCGGACAGGTTCACCGTGAACAGGCGCTTGCCGCTGTAGTCGGTGACGTAGGCCTTGTTGCCCGGCAGGTCCAGGGCCACATCGTTGACCTGTCCCAGGTTCTCCAGGACCCAGTCCGTGCGGCCGTCGGCGAGATCGAGCTTGTACAGCTTGCCGCCGTTGTAGCGGTCGGTGACGTATGCCTTCCGGTTCGCCAGGTCCAGCGCCAGACCATCGGCCGTTCCCAAGCCGGTGGCGAGCTCGACGGGAGCTTTTCGGGGGCTCTCCTGCTCTGTGCTGTCGGCCTTGTGAAGAGGGTGGTCTTTCTTGTCGAAATTGAGCGTTTCGAGTTCGAAGACCTCGTGCACCCCGGCGAGGGTGGATACGACCTCGGCTTCCCCCCTCTGCAGGAACGGCCTGCCTTCATCGGTCAGGTCGAAGGCCTCCGCGGTCGTGCCGGTCTCGCCGAGCTTCCAGGCGATCACCCTGGAATATTTCGGTTTCTGGGCCTGCGGGCCGTCGGGACGGATTTCCTTGACCTCCACCGGCTCGGGGTAGTACAGGGCGACCCACCCACCGAACGAAACGGGGTACTCGTAGTCGAACCTTCTCACCTGACGTCGCTGCGTGGCCAGGACGTCCACCCGGCTGCCGACGTCCCCGCTCAGCGTGGACGACGTCTTGAACGAAGTGGTCAACGAACCACTGACAGAAGCGGTGATCCCGAGCATCAGCTGCGCCGACAATTCCCCGGTGCCCGTGGCCGAACTTGTGGCCGTGCTGGTACTGGTCATTTGCGACTGGGACTCCGCGTCGGCGCCCTGATTGTCCTTGCTGTTCTTCACGGTGGCCTTCTCGGACTGGTTCATCGCCATGCTCTTCTGCAGCTGCTGCTGCAGCGATGCGCTGACTTTTGCTCCGAAAGTGAGCTGCACCTGCCCCTGGAGCGACCAGCTGATGGTGTTCGAGATCGAGAATTCAACCGTGTGTGACCATGTCTTGGGGACCGGGTCGGTTCGATTGACGTACGTCTGCTTGGAGATCACGTCAGGAGGGGGCTGTACGATGTCGCCGCGCTCCTCGACGAGTGGTACTCCCACCGTCATATAGGCACGCCACCCGCGCTCGTGTGCCGCGGCCTCCGCAGGGGGAAATTTACTGAATCGCTCCTTGTTCAAAGAAAACCCGATGGGGGAGATGTACCGGTCCGTTCCGTCAGCCGATTTCCTCTCGGCCTTCCTCTTCAGTTTTTCCCGGTCCCGCTCCAGGATGGCATCGGCCTTGTCGGCGATGCTCAGCTCCTTCAGGTTGCGCTTCGTCAGCGGGTGACGAATAAAACGTTCGCCGAGATAGGCTGTACTCACGTTGTTCTTGGTGGCGCCGCCCATGCCCTTCGGCCTCCTCGCGCGGTAGAACTCAGCGATGTATCAGTGGTGTTTGTGCCTTGCTTCCGTCCCGGCGTGACTGGATGAAAACCCGTCAGACTGCCGAAGGGGTCCGCGTGCTGACGTGCAAGGGCCGAGGCCTGGTACCGGGACTTCTGGACGACCCGCCGGCGCTTGAGTCGGCCACTTGATCGGCCCTCACCCCTTGGCCGGCCCCTCGTCGGACCTCTTGGCGTTCCTGACTGCTTCGCGGTTTTCTTTTTTCAATTCGTCCAGCCGCTTGTCACCGGCCTTGGGCTGGTCTTCATCCCTGATCTCCACCTTCACCTTCTTGAATGCCTCATCCTTGGTCGAAGACGCCATACCGGATGTCGATTCAGGGTTCTCGCTGGTTTCCCGCTGTTTGTCGGAAACTGTCTGGGTGCTCTTGAACAGCGGGGCGAGGAAACTGTTCATGATGCTGAGCGCTTCGGGTGACGTCTCGCGCATGATCTTCGGGTCGCGTACAGCTTCGGGGATGCCGTCGTAGAGTTCCGGATCGACCCCTTCCCGTTCGGGCCGGGCGCCAGGAATTTTTTCGGAGACCTTTTGAGCGGATTCTTCGGCGGACTTGGCTCCACTTCCGCCGCTGTCGAAGATGTTCTTGAAAGACATGAACTTCCCTCCGCTTCCTCCGGGTAGGCACGGAAACACCCCTTGTGAAGAGGGGGGGATCTCTCTCGCCATGAGCAGCCTGACCGAGGTCTTCGCATTGTGAAGAACTCGTGCGCCCGGCGCGGTGGGAGTGTTACCGGGTTCGTGTCACCCGCTGTATGCGCCAGGATCACCGTGTGCATCACTACCCCTCCGGTGATCGATCCATCCGGCTCGGGACCTGCGGTTTCTCGCCATTTCCCCCGGCTGTGACGTTGCTCTTCGCGTCACCATGGTGGCCGGAAATGATTCCTATTCGAGTTCTATTTGAATGATGCCCTGATATGGCACCCACTGTGACCTGCGGTGACCAGCTTGGAGGTGCCTCTGCAGAGCGCCATCGAACTGCCGTCTGTGCCGAGTTCTGGCTAAATCGATGATCTCTGATATTGAGCCGGAGCCGGCGGTCCTTCTGCTTCTTGGCCGGGGGGTGAGAGTCAGAGGCGGAGATATGCATCTGCCGGCGCCCCGCGCCGGGGTTGGCAAGGCCGTCACCGTCGCCCCGCCCCGTTGTCCACCACGACGACATGGTTGCGGCGACGCTGCTCACCCGTTCCATCGAGCCCGCCGACCTGAACCGGGCCGCGCTCGGGCTCACCCTGTGGCGTCTCCTCGACGGCCGGCCCTCGCCCCATATGCCCCCAGTTACGGTTCATCAGCCGGGGCGTGACGCTGATAGCGCCACGAGGGACGGGGATTGGTGGGTTCTGTCCAGCCGTCCGAGGCCTGCAGGTCGCTCGGGCGGTGGTTGTGGACGGGTGGGGGCAAGCGACCGCACTGCGCTCTGCGGAAGTCGCCCCGTCCACCCGCTCGAGGGAATCTGGGCGCGGTGACCGCTGCCGACCGGGCGTGGACGCTACTAAGGGACCGGTCTCGTAGCGGGGTGATCCGCCCATGCGAGGCGTGAACGCAGAGCGAAAGGAGCCCGTATGTCCGCACCGTCCGCGATCGACCACCGCTCGTCCGCCGGTTACAGCCTCCCCCTGGCCTACTGGCTGGCCCAGGCATCCGACCTGGCCTACAAGGACGAGGCCACCATCGAATCCGTGATCCGTGACTGGGGTTTCGACCAGGTGCGCCACCATCGGACGCGGTTCACCCCGCCGTTCCCGCTGGAGGACACTCAGGCGTACACCGCTGCCAGCGACCACATGATCATTACCGCCTTCCGTGGTACCGAACCGGCGCAGATCCGTGACTGGCTGTCGGACGCCACTACGCCACCGTGGCCGGGGCCGGCCCGGACGGGCTACGTCCACTACGGCTTCGCCGAGGCCCTCCAGTCGATCTTCCCGAGCCTGAAGGACGCCCTGGCCGAACTGCGCACCAACAACCAGTCGGTGTGGTTCACCGGCCACAGCCTCGGTGGCGCGCTGGCCATGCTCGCTGGTGCACGGATGTATCTGGAGGAGCCGCGGCTCCAGGCGGACGGTGTCTACACCTACGGCCAGCCCCGCACCTGCGACCGCGTCCTGGCGGACGCGTACAACAAGGGCTTCCAGAACCGCATGTACCGCTTCGTCAACAACGACGACATCGTGCCGCAGCTCCCGCCCGAGCCGGTGTTCACCCATGTCGATGCGCTGCGGTACATCGACTCCGCTGGGAAGCTGCACGAGTCGAGGGGGTTGCTGGGTGGTCTGACGGACCGGGCCACGGGGCTGGCCGCGGACACCTTCGCGTCTGCCACTGCCGGGACCCGGGACCACTCGATCAAGCGCTACATCGCCGCGATCGGAAAGAACTTGACCTGATGGGAGCCGAATTCCGCCCGGCCAAGGGTGCGCAGACGGCGTTTAGCCGTTGATGGTCGGGCTCCTGAACGACGGCTCACCCGTGAACCGCTGAGTCGTCGTCCGGTGTTGGCGCTCGGCGGCTCGATGCGCATTAACTGAACGAACTGTCCCGGCAATTTGCCCTGTTGTCAGGGATAGGGCGGTCTTGCGCTTGAGCGGGACTCAAGGGGTCTCGGCTGCGGTGACACGGGAACGCGACGGCCCCGTCGATGGGTCCGGACGTGGCGTTCTGATCGCGGGCCGTGCAGGCTTGTGGTCGAGCCGGTGGTGCGGGACGACCGTATCCGGGGTGCTCGAGAGTGCGGCGAGGACGCGGTGGGCAGTGACCGGGCCGTGGCCGGCGGCGAGCTGGGCTCGTTGGCCAGGCGGCCAGGGGCCGTCTGATGCGGATTGGCCGGGAGTCCCGCGCCCGGGGTTTCGATCAGCCTTCGCAGGGCCCGCGCCCGGTCCCGGGAAGCAGCCACGGCGGACGGTGTGGCGTCCGGGGAGCGGGAGGGGCAGCCCGTGGCGAGCGAGGCCCTGATGCCGATGCGCGGGATTTCCGCGGATGTCTTGGGTGTCAACCCGGCGGCCCAAGCGACTCGTTGGGCACGTACGCTTGCGCACTGGACTGGCCTCACACCCTCGTGGAGCAGGTCGCGATGTGGCCTGGTCCCTGTCCGCGCGGTCGGTAGCGCATATGTGCGGCCGAGTATGTTGGCCAGGGCGGGGCGGCCGCGGTGCGGGTCCGGGGGGAGGCGGCCTTATGGGCGAGGGTATGGAGCGGGTGCGCGGCGAGTTGGTCCGGCCGGTGCCCGGTGCGTTGAAGGAGCATGCCGCACGGGGGCCGGGCCGTATCGCCTACGAGGACGCGCGCCGGAGCGTGACCTATGGGGAACTGGAACGGCGGACCGCCCGGCTGGCAGGTCACCTGCGGCGGATGGGCGTAGGGCACGGTGACCGGGTGGCGCTCTGCATGGGCAACCGGGTGGAGTTGGCGGAGAGCTGGCTGGCCGTACTGCGGGCGGGGGCCGTGGGGGTGCTGCTCGACCCCGGCTCGACGGAGGCCGAACTGGCCCATCTGGCCGGTGATTGCGCCCCGGTGCTGGTCGTCACGGAGGCCGCTCTGCTGCCGGCGTTCGGACACGCCGCGCCGGGGGTGCGGACGCTGGCGGTGGGCACGGCCGCCTTCGAGGAGCTGGCCGGCAGCGACCCCGGACTCCCGCCGCGCGATGACCTCGGACTCGATGAACCGGCCTGGATCCTCTACACCTCGGGTACCACCGGGCCGGGCAAGGGCGTGGTGTCCACCCAGCGCGCCGCACTGTGGTCGGTGGCGGCGGCCTACGTTCCGCTGTGGGGGCTGGGACCGCAGGACCGGCTGCTCTGGCCGTTGCCGATGGCTCACGCCTATGCCCACTCCCTGTGCCTGCTGGGGGTGGTCACGGTGGGGGCCGGCGCCTACCTTCTCGACCGCGGTGCCCGTCCGGCGGACGCGCCGGCCGACCGCCCGTTCACCCTCCTCGCCGGTGTGCCCGCCACTTACCGGCTGCTGCTCGACGAGCTGTCCCACAGCTCCCGGCGGCCGCTGCCGGGGCTGCGCCGCTGTGTGAGCGCGGGCGCGCCCTGCCCGCCGGAGCTGCGCTCGGAGGTCCAGCGGCGGCTGGGCGTTCCGCTGCTCGACGGTTATGGCTCCACCGAGACCTGCGGGAAGATCGCGGTCACCCCCTTCGTCGGCGCGGGGCCGGAAGGGCTGCCGGTGCCGGTGCCCGGCGTCGAGGTACGGGTGGCCGATCCGGCGACCGGCGAGGACGTCGCCGACGGGGGAGAGGGTGAGATCCGTGTACGTGGCCCCCAGTTGATGACGGGTTATCACCAGCGCCCCGAGGAGACGGCCCGGGCTCTGCAGGGCGGTTGGTACCGCACCGGAGACCTCGGCCGGCGCACCCCTGACGGCGGTCTGCGGGTCACCGGCAGGGTCGAGGACCTGATCATCAGCGGCGGTGAGAACGTCAACCCCTCAGAGGTCGAGCGGGTGTTGCTGGACTGCGCCGGGGTGGGGGACGCGGCGGTTGTCGGGCGGCCGCACGATGTGCTGGGCGAGGTGCCCGTGGCGTTTGTCGTGCCCCGCGCCCCGGGTCTGGACACCGATGCCCTTCGGGCCGTGTGCCGGGCACGGCTGTCGGCGGTCAAGGTGCCCCATGAGTTCCATGAGACGACCGAGCTGCCCCGGACGCGCTCCGGCAAGGTCCAACGGCGGGCGCTGGCCGGGCAGTCGGCCGAGCGGGCCGCGGCATTACGCGCCACGGCCACCTCGGCGCTCCTCGAACGGCTGCGGCCCTTGCCCGCGTCCGCACGCCAGGAAGCGGTGCTGCGCCTGGTGCTCGAAGCGGTGGCCGAAGCCGGTGCCATGCCGGGAGAGGACGTGGACCCGCAAGCGCCCTTCGCCGGGCTGGGGTTCACCTCCCTGGCGGGCGTACGGCTGCGCGACCGGCTCGCGGCGGCCACCGGACTGGCCCTGCCCACAACGCTGGTGTACGACCGGCCGACCCCCGCCGCCGTGGCGCGGAGCCTGTACGCCACCCTCTTCGGCGGCCCGGAGACCGCACCGGCAGCCGGAACGTCCCCTGCCGGCGCGGCCGGAGAGCCGCTGGCCGTGGTCGCCATGGCCTGCCGCTATCCGGGAGCCGACGGCGATGTCACCTCTCCCGAGGAGCTGTGGCAGCTGGTCGCGGACGGAACCGATGCGACGTCCGGCTTCCCCGCCGACCGCGGCTGGGACCCGGCGGGGATCCATGACCCCGACCCGGACCGCCTTGGCACCTCCGTCACCCGCCGGGGCGGATTCCTGCGCGGGGCCGCGGACTTCGACGCGTCCTTCTTCGGCATGTCGCCACGCGAAGCCATGGCCACCGACCCACAGCAGCGGCTGCTGCTGGAGATCTCCTGGGAGCTGTGGGAGCGGGCCGGCATCGATCCGCTCACCCTGCGGGACAGCGACACCGGAGTGTTCGTCGGCGTCATGCACGACGACTACGCCGGACGCCTGCTGCACCAAGGGCCCCACGAGCTGGAGGCACACCTCGCGCTGGGGTCGGCCGGCAGCGTGGCCTCCGGCCGTATCGCCCATCACCTGGGGCTCCGCGGGCCCGCCGTGACCGTGGACACCGCCTGTTCGTCCTCGCTGGTGGCCCTGCACTGGGCGGCGCGGGCGCTGCGCTCCGGCGAGTGCGCGCTGGCCGTGGCCGGGGGAGTCACCGTGATGGCCACACCGGCGTCGTTCGTCGCCTTCAGCAGGCTGCGCGCGCTGGCGCCGGACGGCCGCTGCAAGCCCTTCTCCGCCACGGCGGACGGCACCGGCTGGGGCGAGGGCGCGGGCCTGGTGCTGCTGGAGCGGCTGTCCGACGCCCGGCGCAACGGCCACCCCGTGCTGGCCGTGCTGCGCGGCTCGGCCGTCGCCTCCGACGGCGCCTCCAATGGGCTCACCGCCCCCAGCGGCCCGGCCCAACAGGACGTCATCCGGCGGGCGTTGGCCGACGCCGGGCTGTCCCCCGCGGACATCGACATGGTGGAGACGCATGGCACCGGCACCGCACTCGGCGACCCCGTCGAGGCCCGGGCGCTCCAGGCCGCCTATGGGCAGGACCGCCCGGCGGACCGTCCGCTGTGGCTGGGCGCGCTGAAGTCCGTCACCGGGCACACCCAGGCCGCGGCCGGGGTCGGCGGCGTCATCAAGACCGTCATGGCCATGCGCCATGGGCGGCTGCCGCGCATCCTGCACTGTGCCCGGCCGACCCCTCAGGTGGACTGGGCGGCGGGCGGCGTACGGCCGTTGACGGAGGACCGGGCGTGGGCGGCGGCCGGCGGACAGCCCCGCCGTGCCGGGGTGTCGGCGTTCGGGATCGGTGGGACCAATGCCCATGTCATCCTGGAAGAAGCCGTCCCGGCGGGAGTTGCCGCCGGGCGGGGCGCCGGCGCCGTGGCCCTCGCGCCGCCGCTGCTGCTGTCCGGCGCGGACCCGGACGCGCTCCGCGACCAGAGCCGGCGCATCGCCGGACTGCTGCGCGGGGAGCCGGGATTGTCCCCGCTCGATGTCGCCTTCTCGCTGGCCACCACCCGCGCCGCGCTCTCCTGCCGTGCCGCTGTGGAGGCCGGCGATCGTGCCGCTCTGCTGGGCGCTCTGGACAGCCTGGCGGCGGACGGCCCGGTGCCCCGGGCGGGCGCGGTGGTCCGTACCACCACCGGGCCCACGGCCCGAATTGCCGCGCTCTTCACCGGCCAGGGGGCGCAACACCCCGGTATGGGACGTGCGTTGCACGGTATGTTCCCGGTTTTCGCGGCGTCCTTCGACGCCCTGTGCGCCCGTTTCGACGCGGCCTTCGGCAATGGCTCCCGTCCGCTGAAGGAGGTGCTGTGGGCACCCGAGGGCACCGCGGAGGCCGCAGCCCTCCACGACCGGACGGACATCGCCCAGGCGGGTCTGTTCGCCTATGAGGTGGCCCTGTTCCGGCTGCTGGAATCCTGGGGGATCCCTCCCGGCGTCCTGGCCGGGCACTCGCTGGGCGAGATCGTCGCGGCCCATGTCGCGGGCATCCTCACGGAGCCGGATGCCATCGCCCTGGTCGCCGCACGCGGGCGCCTGATGCAGCAACTCCCCGGCGGCGGGGCCATGGTGGCCCTGGAAGCCTCCGAGGAGGAGGCCCTCGCGGCGCTGGGCGGCCTCGCGGACCGGGCGGCCGTGGCCGCGGTGAACGCCCCGCGCTCGGTGGTTGTCTCCGGGGAGGAGGCGGCCGTACTCGCCGTCGCGGAACGCTTCACCGCCCGTGGCCGGCGCGCCACCCGGCTGCGGGTCGCCCACGCCTTCCACTCCCCGCTGATGGAACCGGCCCTGGCCGCCTTCGAACGCGTCGCCGCCGGCCTGGCTTATCACCAGCCGCGCATCCCGGTGATATCCGCCATGACCGGTCGCCCGGCCGCCGGGGACGAGCTGCGCTCGGCCGCGTACTGGGTACGGCATGCCCGGGAGACCGTGCGCTTCGCCGATGTGGTGCACCGGCTGACGCACGACGAACACGTCACCGTCTGCGTGGAGTTGGGCCCCGGGGCGCAGCTCACCGCGGCGGCCACCGCCGGGTCCGCCCAGGAGGACGGCCGGGCACCCGTGTTCCTCGCCACCGCGCGGAGCGGTGCCCCGGAACCCGCCGCGCTGCTGTCCGCCGTGGCCAGGCTGCATGTGGAGGGCATTCCGGTGGACTGGCACCGGGTGTACGAGGGCAGCGGCGCCCGGCGGGTGGACCTGCCGACCTACCCGTTCCAGCGCCGACGCCACTGGCTGCCCGGCGGCGCCGCGCCGTCCGTGCCGCCGGCCGATGACCGTGCTCATCCACTGCTGACCGGGGCCGTCACCCTGCCCGGCACCCAACGTCTGCTGTGTACGGGCGAGTTGTCCGGCAGGGACCAGCCCTGGCTGCGCGACCATGTTGTCGCCGGGGGCGCGCTCGTCCCCGCGGCGGTGTTCGCCGAAACGGCGCTCCACGCGGGCGGGATATGCGGACTCGACGGACTGGAGGAGCTGGTACTGCTGTCCCCGCTGGCCCTCCCCGAGGGGGAGGGGCGGATACAGCTGCAGGTGGCGCTCGGTGAAGCGGACGCCGACGGACGCCGCACGGTGGATATCCACTCCCGCCCCCGGACGGCGGGCCCGCTCGGCGACTGGACTCACCATGCGACGGGACGGCTCGGTCCCGTACCGCGAGCCCCGGAGCGCGAGGGCGACGACGGGACATGGCCGCCGGAGGGAGCCGTTCCGCTGGACCTCACCGGTGCCTATGAGCGGTTGGCCGCGGCGGGACCCGCCTATGGGACGGCCTTCCGGGGCGTCAAGGCCCTCTGGCGGCACCCGGGTTCGGGTGAGCTGTTCGCCGAGGTGCGGCTGCCTGCCGAGCTGCACTCCCAAGCGCGACGCTGCGTCATCCATCCCGCCCTGCTGGACGCGGCGTTGCACGCGCCCCTGCTCGCCGAGAGGTCCGGCGGCCCCGTCCGGGTCCCTTTCGCCTTGCGGGATACGGTCGTTCATGCCGTGGGCGCCACGGCACTGCGCGTCCGGGTGCGCGGCGTCGGTGGGGACGAGTGCAGTGTTCAGCTCACCGATCCCGCGGGCGCTCCGGTGGCCCGGGTGGGGTCCTTGACCATGCGTCCGCTGCCGGCGTCCCGCGCTGCGGACGGGGCCGGGGCCCTGTACCGCCCGCACTGGGTCGGCGTTCCCGCCCCTGGCGGAGGAACGGCGTGCACCGTGACGCGGCCCGACGACCTGGGACTCCGGGCAGCGCTCGCCGGGGCCGGTACGGGCCCCGGGCCGGCCGTTGTCTCGCTGGCCACGCCGGCGGCGGCCGCGACGGAGAGCCCCGCCGAAGCCACGCACGCCCTCACCGCACGCGCCCTGCGGGTGCTGCGGGAGTATCTGTCGCGTCCGGCGGACCACGGCGGGTGACTGGTCGTGGTCACCCGCGGCGCCTTCCGCGAGGTTCCGGACCTGCCGGCGGCCGCCGTGTGGGGCCTGGTGCGGTCCGCGCAGTCGGAGTATCCCGGACGGCTCACCGTTGCCGACCTGGACGACCACCCCTCCTCCCCGTTGCTCCTGCCCGCGGCCCTGGCCACCGGTGAGCCCCAACTCTCGCTGCGCCAAGGCGCCATACGCGTTCCCCGGCTCATGACCGTGACGGGGAACCGTGACGACGCCGGTGCCCTGGACGGCGGCACCGTGCTGATCACCGGCGGCACCGGGGGCCTTGGCGCGCTCCTTGCCCGGCACCTGGTCACCCGGCACCGGGTGCGGCACCTGGTCCTGCTCGGCCGGCGCGGCCCCCGGGCGGCCGGGGCCGCGCGGCTGCGGGCCGCGCTGGAGCGCTCCGGGGCCCGTACGGACGTGCTGGCCTGCGACGCCGCCGACCGGGACCGGCTGATGGAGGTGGTCGCCCGGTACGCGTCCACCCTCACCGCCGTGGTGCACGCGGCCGGAGTCCTCGACGACGGCGTCCTGGAGGCCCTCACCCCCGAACGCCTGGACGCCGTACTGCGGCCCAAGGCGGACGCGGCCTGGAACCTGCACCGGGCCACCGAGGGCCTGCCCCTGTCGCACTTCGTCCTGTTCTCCTCGGCGGCCGGACTGCTGGGCAATCCGGGCCAGGCCAACTACGCCGCCGCCAATGCCTTCCTGGACGCCCTCGCCCACCACCGCAACGCCCTGGGCCTGCCCGCGCTCTCCCTGGCCTGGGGACCCTGGGGCGGGCCGGACGGGATGGCGGCCGCCCGCACCGACCGGCCCGGCCGGGCGGCAGACGATGTCCTGCGAGCGATGGCCCCCGACCATGCGCTGGCCCTGTTCGACACCGCCCTGGGCATAGACGCCCCGGTGCTCGCCCCACTGCTGCTCGCCCCGCCGCGGCCCACCGCCCCGCCCGGCGGCATCCCACCGCTGCTGCACACCCTGCTCCCGCCGGCTCGCCCGGCCGCGCACTCCGGGAGCGCGATGCCCGCGGCCCGGCGGCAGGGGCTCGACGCGCTGCCGGGCCCCGAGCGGCGCGCCGCGCTGCTGGAACTGGTCCGCGAGGAGACCGCCGAGGTCCTCGCCCATCCCGACGCCTCAGCCGTGCCGCCCGACCGCCCCTTCGCCGAGCTGGGCCTGGACTCCCTGACGGGCGTCCTGCTGCGCAACCGGCTCAGTGCCCGTACCGGCCTGTCCCTGGGCGCGGCCGCCGTCTTCGACCTGCCCAGTCCCCGGGACCTCGCCGACCATCTGTACCAGGTGTTGCCGGGGGAGGCGGGGCCGGAGAAGGCCGGGCCCCGACCGCCCCGGACGCTTGCCTCCCTCTACCGGGGAGTGTGCGGGACGGGCGATGTCGTCTCGGCCATGCATCTTCTCGTCACCGCCTCCCTGGCGCTGCCCGCCTTCGACGCCACCGAGGCCGCCCGCCATGCGCTCGCTCCCCTCCGGCTGGCCGAGGGCGGGGACGACGACGTTCCGGCGCTGGTGTGCCTGCCCGCCTTCACCCCCGGCCTGGGCCGCCCCTGCTTCGCCACCCTGGCCTCCCACTTCCGCGGCGAACGGGAGGTTCTCGAGCTCCGGCATCCCGCGCTCGACCGGGGAGCGGCCGTCCCCCGCACCTGGGACACCCTCACCGGACTCCATGCCGCCACCGTGCGGGAACACCTCGGGGACCGCCCCTGTATCGTCGTCGGCCACTCGATGGGCGGCTGTGCGGCCCACTCCTTGGCGGCCCGGCTGGCGGGCACCGGGACTCCGCCGGCCGGTCTCGTCCTCATCGACACCTACCATGTCACCCCGGGCGACGAGGACCGGCCGTGGCTGCTGGCCATGCCCGCCCGTCCGGCCCTTGAACTGGGCGAGCACTTCGACGGCTTGGCGGACGACACCTCGCTGGCGGCCCTGGGCGCCTACAGCCGCCTGGCCCGCGGCTGGACCCCGGAACCCATGCCGGTTCCCACCCTGCTGGTCCGCGCCACCCGGCCCCCGTCCCCGGGCGGGGGCTGGCGGCAGACCTCCTGGCCCGCTCCCTGTGCGACCGCCGATGTCCTCGGCGACCACTGGAGCGTCCTGGAGCAGGAGGCACCCGCCACCGCCGGAGCGATCAGTGACTGGCTCGGGCGGCCGGGCCTCCGGTGACAATCCCCGGGCCAACTCGTGGGCGGCCCAAGGCGCTTGGCTCAAAGTGGGCGGGCGCGTCGTCCCGCCGGTCCGGGCCGCTCGGCGGCGCCATCCGGGGCCGGGGGAGGGAGGTCCGGCCGGCCCCGGCCATCGGTGACCGGGGATGCCGCCCGCTTGACTCGCGAGCAACAATCGCGTCAGGAATTCACCGATCGAAACTGGCCACTCGTCACGCATCTCTTTGTCGCTGCATTCTCAACAACCCCACGGGTATCACGGTGCGTCGTTGCCGTACTCGACACCCGGTCCACCGGCATGCGATAGTCCAGTTAGATGTATCTTTTTAAACAAGCGGATGCCGGCCCAGGTCCGTGGGTTTATAAAAGGAGCAAGAGTTTGCTCGCTTCAAGGCGTTTGATCTCGCCCGAGGGGCGCATCTGGGATGCCGAGGAAATCGTGTCCCGTGTATTCGGTGCCACCGAATTTCTTGCCCGCCGCGGTGTCGGACCCGGTACGCGGGTGATGCTGAGCGGAGCCAATTCACCGGAATGGGTCGTCGATCTGCTCGCGCTTGTTCACCTCGACGCCTCGGTGGTCCTGGCCGATCACCGGGCCACCCGGGCACAGCGATCGCAGATCCGCGCCCGGGCGCGCGCAGTGCTCGATATCGGCGACGGCGACACCGCGACGCCGCGGCCCTTGTCCAACACGGCGGCCGTGCCCGATTTCGCGGCCTGGGCGCGGCGCCGGGACGCCGTGATCTCCTGGTCGTCGGGTACCACGGGCAGCCCCAAGGGCATTGTCCGCTCCGGCCGTTCCATCCTGGACAACCTCACGCTCAGCGCGGAGCGCATGGGATACCGGCCGGACGACGTCTTCCTGCCCGTCCTGCCGTACTCCCACCAGTACGGTCTGTCGCTGGTGCTGTGCTGGTGGCTGGGCGGAGGCACGCTTGTGGTCTATGGGCCGGCCACCCGCCTGGACCGTGCGCTTTCGGTAGGTGTGGACCATGGCCTCTCCATCGTGGACGCGGTCCCATCGACCTATTACAGCCTGCTCAACCTGCTGGACCACCGTCCCGCTCTCGCGAACGCGCTGGAGACCGTACGGGCCTGGTGTGTGGGCGGGGCGCCACTGGGGCGCGGCCTGGCGGCCCGGTTCCATGCCCGGATGGGCCGGCACCTGCTCGACGGCTATGGGGCGACCGAGGTGGGAAATATCGCGCTGGCGCCCCCTGACGATCCGGTCGGGTGCGGAAGGCCACTGCCCGGCGTGGTCGTCGAGGTGCACGACGATGACGGCAGGCCGCTGCCCAGTGGCCGGCTCGGCGAACTGGTGGTCCGCAGTGCCGGCCTGATGACCGGTCACCTGGGCGATGACGGGGAGATCGTTCCGGTGTCAAGTCCCGTGCACCGCACCGGGGATATCGGCCTGCTCGACGACGCCGGCCGGGTGTTCCCGGTGGGGCGCAAGCGCGCCGTGCACCGTGACGGTCACACCCTCTATCCCGATCACCTCGCCGAGCGGGCCGAGTCGGCCGGCGCGCGCACGGAAGTCATCGCGGTGCCCGACGAGCGTCTGGGCCGTCGCCTGGTGTTTGTGATCGCGGACCCGGACGATCACGGTCCCGCGCACTGGAAACGGGTGCTGCGCTCCGTGCTTGCCCGCTATGAGCAGCCCGACCACATTGTTGTGCTTCCCGAGTTGCCGCTGACCAGCACGGGCAAGCCCGACCTGGCCGTTCTGGAGAAGATCGCCATGACCTCGCTGCCGGTGTCCCCCCACACCACCACCGATGTCACCGCGCCCGGCTACCGCAGCCCCTTCGCCGGCCGTGCCGATGCGCTGCGCGCGGTGCGCCGGTATGTGGCCGACCACGAAGACGCGGTGCTGAGGATCCTCACCGAGATCTCGCCCCACCACACCGCCGCTGCGGAGATCCGTTCGTTCCTCGCCACCCTCGACGGAGCGGAGGAGGAGATCCGCCGGGTCCGGCCCGGCCGGGTACCGCTGGCCGCGGTCTTTATGCCCTCCAATATCCCGCTCTATTCCTATGCGCTTTATATGCTGGTGGCGTCGCTTTACAGCGAACGGATCGTCTTCCGGCCGTCCTCCGACATAAAAAGCCAGATCCAGCGATTACATGCCCTGCTGGCGCCGGTTCACGGACTGCCCATCGAGCTTTCCGGACTCAGTCAGCGCAAGTTTGTGACGGGGCCGGTGCGCGAGGCGGACCTCATCGTCTTCACGGGCGATTACTCCAATGCCGAGACCGTCCGTGAAAGGCTGGAGGAGGACCAGCTCTTCCTCTTCTTCGGCCGCGGCATCAACCCCTTTGTGATCGCGCCGGACGCCGATCTCGCACATGCCGTACAAGACGTCACAAGGATCCGGCTCTACAATTCGGGCCAGGATTGTTTCGGTCCCGATGTTGTGTTTGCGCCGCAGGGCCGCACCGAGGAATTCATCGGCCTGCTGTCCGCCGAACTGGCTTCGCTGCGTTTCGGGGAGAACAGCGATCCCGCCGCCGACTACGGTCCGATCCACTACGACTCGGCGCTGGTGAACTGCTCGGACTACCTGGTGCGTCATACGAGCCGCATCCGGCACGGCGGACGCATCGATCTGCGGTCCCGCAGGATCGAACCCACCGTTCTGCTATGGGGCTTTGACGACAAGATCCCCCTGGCCGAGATGTTCGCCCCGGTGTTCAACATCGTGTCCTATCCCGGTGCGAGGCGGTTGCGTGAACGCCTGTCGAGCCCCTACTTCAGCGAACGCGCCCTGGGAGCGATGGTCTACGGAAACGATCCGGAGACGGTGAAGGTCCTCTCCGAGCGTCACCAGACCTGCGTCAACCGGACACTGCTCGATGCCGAGGACGGCAACCGCCCCTTCGGCGGATTCGGGATGAGGGCCAACTACCTCTGCTACGGCGGCGAACGGCACGCCGGACCCCTGCTGATGTCGCAGGCCGTGGCGCGGAATCTGCCAACGGCCGCCCTTGTCGCGGTGGGTGCCAAGTGACCCGGGAGAGCAAACGGTACGCCGACGCCTGGTCCGCCGTCGTCGGCCTGCTGGTGGCGAACGAGGTGGACACCTGCTTCGGACTGCCCGGCGACGACCTGGAGTTGCTGCGCGCCCTCGACGCCGCGGGCCTGGACCTTGTGCCATGCCGTGACCAGCGCAATGCGATGTATATGGCGACGGGATACGCGCTGCAGTCGGGCCGGCTCGCGGTATGCGCACTGGGCAAAGGGCCGGCTGTCACCCACGCGGCCACCGGGCTGCTCGAAGCGCGGGAGTCCGGCGCACCGGTCCTGGTCCTCGCCGCCGGCGTGGCCGAACGGCGCCGGGGCAGCGGGGGATTCCAGGAACTCGACCAAGTCGCTGTGACAGCGCCCCTGGTGCGGTGGGCGCACCGGGTGGGGCATCCCGACCGGGTCGTACCCGCGACGGTCACGGCGCTGACCCGGGCCATGGGGCCGCCACCCGGACCGGTGTATCTGGAGATACCCGATGATGTCCGCACGGCGGAGGTCCTGGTCACCGGGCCGCAGCCAACCCTGCCCGAAACCTTGGTTGTTGAGCCCGCTCCGGTGCTGCCGGGACCGGCCCTGGCGGCGATCCGTACGAGCCGGCGTCCGGTGGTGCTGGTGGGCGGCGGAATGCGGCACCGCAACAACGACGGGGTGGTCGAGCGCTTCGCCGGACGCCTCGGGGCGGCGCTCTTCACCACCGCCTCCGGCCGCGGTGCCGTCGATGAGCGGCACCCGCTGTTCTGCGGCGTGGCGGGCCTCTACGCCGCGGCCCCCGCCCGGGAGTTGTGGTCGTCCTGTGATCTGGTGGTGTCGCTCGCCGGGCGACTGGAGGAGACGGCCGTCGAAGGCGGAACGCCCTGGCCCCCGGTCCCGGTGGTGCAGGTCAATGTGGATCCGGGCGGACTGTCGGCCGAGTTCCCGGGCCCCCGGGTGCTCGGGGACGCCCGGCACGCCGTGCTCGGCTGGACGCGGGCGCTGGACCAGGACGGCGAGGCCGAGCGCACAGCCGCGACCGGGGAGTGGGCGGACAAGGTCGCCGCCGCCCGTAAGGCCATGTCGCTGGAGGCGGAGGCGGAACTGGCCCGCGCGGCGACGCTGCCCGGGATCCGCATCGCCGAGCTGCTCGCCGCGCTCGATGCCACCGCCGGCGAGTCCCATGTGCTGGTCCAGGAGAACGGGCTGCAGGACATGTGGTCCTATGGCTTCCCCTTCCACGTCGGTGGCGGGTCCATCGTGCCGTCGGAGCAGACCCCCCTGGGCTTTGGGGCGGCCGCGGCCATCGGGGTCAAGCGGGCCGCCCCGGACCATGAGGTCACCGCGTTCATCGGGGACGGGGCCTTCCTCGCGGCCCGCGCGGACATCGCCGTCACCGCTCCCGCGCACGGCGGCGTCCTGTATGTGGTGCTGTGCAACGGCGGATATGGATGGCTGGACGCCCAGCGCGCCCGCCTCGGCCTGGACGCCGAACGCCACCCCTTCACCCGCCCGGGGGCGCCACCGCCCGCGGTGGACGGGCCGGACATCCACTGCCGGGTGCTGCGCGACAAAGCCGCGCTGACCGAGGAGATTCGCGCCGCGCGGCGGTTCTGCTCCCAGGGAGGCACGGCGGTGCTCATGGTGCCGGTCGCCCCCGATGACATCCTCCCGGCCCTCCGCGACGCCGGGGTGGTTCCCCAGTGACGGAGCGACGCCAGGTGCTGGTCACCGGGTACGGGGCGGTGACCCCGCTGGGCCACAGCGCCGAGGAGACCTGGACGGCGATGCTGGCCGGGCGCAGTGGCATCGACACCGTGGACGCGATCGATGTGACCGGTCTCGGAGTCCGGATCGGCGGCCAGGTCCGCGGATTCACGCCCGGCCGCTATATGCCGCCGACGGTCAGCCGGCGCGCGGACCCATACGCCCAGTACGCCCTTGCCGCGGCGCTGGAGGCCTGCGAGCACGCCGGACTCGTCATCGACGACCGCCTGGCGCCGCGGGTCGCCGTGGTCATCGGCAGCGGCTATGGCCCGGTGGGGTCGATCTACCGCGCCGCGAACACGCTGCGCGACAAAGGGCCACGGGCCATCAGCCCGTTCACCCAGGTCACCACCGCCATGGACAGCGCCGTCGGCGAGATCAGCATGCGCCTTGGCGCCCAGGGGCCCAGCCGTGCCCAGAGCACGGCGTGCGCCAGCGGTGCCGACGCGGTGGGCGCCGGGATGCGCATGATCAGCCATGGGGAGGCCGACATCGTCCTCGCCGGCGGCGCCGACGCCTGTGTCACCGCCGTGGACCTCGCGGGCAGCGGCAACGCCCGTGCGCTGTCCCGGCGCAACGACGACCCGGCCGCGGCCTGCCGGCCGTTCGATGCACACCGGGACGGGTTTGTGATGAGCGAGGGGGCCGCCGTGGTGGTGCTGGAGGCCGCCGAGGTGGCCGGCCGGCGAGGGGCGGCGGTCCTGGCCGAACTCGCGGGCTATGGAGCGAGTTCCGACGCTCATCACTGGACCGCCCCGCATCCGGAGGGACGGGGCGCCCGCCTCGCCGTCGAGGCGGCGCTGCGCGACGCGGGGATATCCGGGGCGGACGTGGACTATGTGAACGCGCATGGCACCGGAACCCTGCTGAACGACGCCATGGAGACGGCCGTCCTGCGCAAGGTGCTGGGCGACCGGGTCACCCGGATCCCGGTCAGCTCCACCAAGTCGATGACCGGGCACATGATCGGTGCCGCCGGGGCGGTCGAGCTGGTGGCCTCGATCCAGGCGCTCCGCACGGGTGATGTCCCGCCGACCATCAACTGTGACCAGCCCATCGACCCGGACATCAACTTTGTGCCGCACCGGGCGCAGCACCACAAGCGTCTGCGGGTCGCGCTCAGCAACTCCTTCGGCTTCGGCGGCCACAATGCCGCTCTCGTGGTCCGGGCAGTATGAGGTCCCGGCCGTGAACAGCCTTCCGGAACCGGCCCCGAGCCCCGCCACCGTCATCCGCGGCGGGCCGCTGACCTGGGTCCAGCAGTGGCACTGGTTCGAACGCACCATCCCCTCACCACGGCGGGTGAACCCGACGCCGCTCGCCGACCACTGCCATGTCCCGCCCCCGGCGACCGTCGCCGACATCCACGCGGCGCTCGCCTCCCTCACCGCCCGCCATGAGGCACTGCGCACCACGGTTGACCCGCTGCGCCCGGTACAGCATGTCCACCGCGCGGACTGGGCCCCGCTGCCGATAGACCACCTCGACATCCCCGTCGTCGATGCCGAAACCCTGGAGGCCGCCACAGCGGCGCTGGCCGCCCGCCCGATCGATCCCGAGCGCAATCCGCCCTGGCTCGCCAGGGTGCTGCTCGAGGCGGGCAAGCCGTGTGCGGTCCTGATGGCCGCCCACCATGTGGTCATCGACGGTTGGGGGCTGGCGGTACTGATCAACCAGCTGCACGGCCGGCTGCGTGGCGACGACGCACCGGCGCAGCTCCCCGTGCATCCGCTCGACACCCTGGCTGCCCAGCCCCTGGAGCGCGCCCGTGCGGCGGAGCGTGAGTGGCTGACGCGTCTGGCGAGCAACCCGACCGGTGTGCTGGCCCCGTTCGGCGGGACCGAGAACGGCACCGGGCGCCACCGCCTCCAGTACCGCTCGGTGGCCGCGTACGCCGACCTCGACCGGGTCGCCCGGCGATACCGGGTCAGCCCGGAGGCCGTGGTGCTCGCGGTGCTGGCCCATGACGTCGCCACCCGCACCGGCGAACACCGGTTCCTCGCCTCGGTGGTGGTCTCCAACCGGGCCCGGGCCGCCCTGCGGAACAGCATCGGCGTACGGGCCCTGACGGTCCCGGTACAGATCGATCTGCGCCCGGGCGCGCCGTTCGGCGAGGTGGCCGCCTCGGTCGCCGCCGCCTCCGCCGCGGCCTACCGGCACGGTCAGTGGCGCCCCGCGGAACTGGTCGCCGCCCAGGCGCGCATGGACCGCCGCCGCGGTGTGGTGACCGTACCCACCATCGAGTACAACTGCTACTCATGGCCCCGCGACTACCTGGTCCCCGGGCAGGACACCTCGCCGGACGGGGCCGACAGCTGGATCAGCAGCGCTCCCGACGAGCCCTGCGAGACGCTCTACGTTGACCTCGGCCGCGACGCGGGAGCCGTCACCCTCGATGTCACCGTCGGGGATCATCTGCTCGACGCCGGGCAGGCGCTGGCGCTGCCCGCCCGTCTGTGCGGTCTCCTGCGCGCGCTCGCCGGGGGTGCCCAGTGCCCGGTCCCGGCAGGCGCGCTCACCCCGGCCGCCCCCGGATGGTGGCGCGCCCCGCAGGGGTGGGTGTCCCTGACCAGGGTCGAAGACGTCTTGCGCGGCCACCCGGGAGTCCTCGAGGTGACGGTGGCGCCCAGTGGGGACGCCGCGGGGGAAGGCGGCCGGCCGCACCTGGTCGCGCACGCCCGCACCGTCCCCGGGGTCACCCCCGGCGACCTGCACCGCCATGTCCTGGACCACCTCGGCGAAGTGCCCGGCATTCTGGCGCCCGGCCGCTATGTCCTCTCCCCGGCCGGCCACGGATCCGGCCGTCCGTCCCACCGGTCCCGCACCGTCAACGGCGGCACGGAAACCCCGCGGGCCCCCTCCCGCCCACCCTCCACGGTCGCCGAACGGGCGCTGGCCGCCGCCGTGGCCGCGGTCGGACACAACGGCCCGTCAGCCGGCTTCGGCCACGGTCCTGCTGCCGTGGACATGAACCGTTGCCTCGCCGACCACGGAGTCACCCTGGTCGCCATCCCCCGTCTGCTGGCGCTGCTGCACCAGTCCGGCTTCACCGGGATCGCCTCGGACGAGCTGGCCGGAACGGCCTCGCTCGGCCATCTTGCCGCAGCCCTGGAGCCCTTGCCGCCCCGCGCCCCTCATGGAGGAGAAACCTCGCCATGACCGCGTCCCGCACCCCGGCACCGTCCATGGACCGCCTGGCCCCATGGGGCTTCGCCGAATTCGTGGCGGCGAACACCCATGACACGGCTTACCGCCCGCCGGTGGTGGACGGCCCCGTCGGACCGACCATCGTCCGCAACGGCCGCGAGCTGGTGAACTTCGCCAGCATCAGCTTTCTCGATCTGGAGCGCCACCTCCCGGTACGGCGTCACTTCGCCGAGGGGGCGTTCGCCCATGGCCTGAGCACCAGCGGATCCAGGATGACCCAGGGGATCTGCCGCCCGCACCAGGTGCTGGAGGAGACCATCGCCCGCCACACCGGCAAGGAGCGGGCCATCAGCTTTGCCACGGGGCTGCTGGCCAATATCGGCTTTGTCCATGCCATGAGCAGTTCCGCGCACTTCGACGCCGGGATCGAGGTACGCAACCGCGACACCGTCTTTGTCGTCGATCGTGACGTCCACTGGAGTATCTGGAAGGGCGTCGAGGGACTTGGCTATGGCCGCAATGTCCACGCCTTCCGGCACAACGACGTCTCCGACCTGGCACGGATCCTGGACCGGGTCCGGGCCCCCAAGACCGTGGTGATCGCCGAGAGCATCTACTCGGCCGACGGCACCATGGGGCCGATCGTGGAGATCCTCGACCAGTGCGACCGGCATGGCGCCATCAGCATGATCGACGATGCGAACGGCTTTATGGTCTACGGGCCCGAGCACCGTCCATACGCCCGGGAAGCGGCCGCGATCCGGGAGCGGGCCGACTTCGTCATGGTGTCGCTGTCGAAGGCCATCGGCCTGGAAGGCGGCGCGATCGCCGGGCCGGCGGCGGCCATCGACGCCTTTGAACTGCTCTCCGGCACCTCGATGTTCACCGCCGCCATCCAGCCGCCCACCGCCTACGCCGCCGAGCGCACGATCGACGTCCTCGCCGGCAAACCGGAAATCGTGGACGACTACCTGGCGCATGCCGCCCGCCTTCGCCGGCAGATGCACGAGGCAGGCACTCCGACGACGCCGACCGAGTCGTACATGCTCTCGGTGCTGATCGGGAACGACGCCGCCGCCCTCCAAATGCGGGAGTGGTTCGTCGAGGACGGCTACCTGGTGCCCGTCTTCTCCTATCCGGCCGTCCCACGGAACCAGGCGCTGCTGCGCCTGTTCCCGCACGCGGGCCACACCGAGGAGCAGATGGACGGCTTTCTGCGCACCCTGCTCGCCTACCGACGGCGCCTTGGGCTCTGACCTCGGCCCCGTCCCAAGCCCGTCCCAAGAAGGAGGTACCCGTGGTGGACACCACCGACATCCGCAACGCCATCGCCGAGATCGTCGAAGAGGTCACCGGCATCGACTCCGCCGAGGTGACCACCGAGAAGTCCTTCACCGACGACCTCGACATCGACTCCCTCTCCATGGTGGAGATCACCGTGCAGATCGAGGACAGATTCGAGGTGAAGATCCCCGACGACCTGGTCACCGAGCTGAGGACCGTCGGCGACGCGGTGAGCTGTGTCGCCGGCCGCCAAAGGGCCGGGCGGCCATGAGCATCCTCGACCGTTTCCGGCTCGACGGCCGGGTCGCCGTGGTCACCGGCGCCTCCTCCGGGCTGGGGACCGCCTTCGCCACCGCCGTGGCCGAGGCCGGTGCCGATGTGGTGCTCGGGGCGCGGCGCACCGAGAGGCTGGAGGCGGTGCGCACGGCCGTCGAGCGGCTCGGCCGCCGGGCCGTCGCCGTGCGTACGGACGTGGCCGAGCCGGAGGACTGCCGGGCGCTGGTGGACGCGGCCGTGCACGCATTCGGGCGACTGGACATCCTGGTCAACAACGCCGGTATCAGCAGCGAACAACCCGCGACGGAAGAGACCCCGGAACAGTTCCGCGAGGTCATCGACATCAATCTCAACGGTTGCTACTGGATGGCCCAGGCCGCGGCCGCGGTGATGCCGCCCGGCGGCGCCATTGTCAACATCTCCAGCATCCTCGCGCTGGTCACCGGCGGTCTTCCGCAGGCCGCCTACTCGGCGTCCAAGGCCGGGATCCTCGGGCTCACCCGCGATCTTGCCCAGCAGTGGACCCCCGGCAAGGGCATCCGGGTGAACGCCCTCGCACCGGGCCTTTTCGCCTCCCCGATGACCGACGGCTATGCCGAGGGATACCTCCAGGCGATGATGCCGCGGGTGCTCTCGGGCCGCATCGGGCAGCCCGAGGAGCTCGCCGCGGCCCTGGTCTTCCTGGTCTCCGACGCGGCGTCCTACATCACCGGCACCACGCTGACGGTGGATGGGGGCACGCACATCGCATAGGGCGAGCGGAGGTGTCCATGTTGTCGATCACTGACGCTGATATCGCGGGCTCCGAGCCGGATCCGGCCAGCTGCTCCCGCGGCACCGGTCCGCCCGGCGGCCCGGGGAGCCGGCCATGACCGCGGAGCCCGCCGCCCGCTCCCTCCCCCGCGAACCGCTCGGCGATCCGCACCTCCGCCGCCTGGTCGTGGGCCAAGGGCTGGCGGCCGTGGTCGATGCGCTGTTCATCGTCTGGCTGACGCTCTTTGTGCTCGAGCTGTCGGAACCCGGAGTCGCCACCGGGCTGGTTCTGGTGGCCGTGGCGCTGCCACGGGCGCTGCTTCTGCTTCCCGGGGGAGTACTGGTGGACCGCCTCGGTCCGGCCCGCGTCATGGCCGGCGCCTGCTGGCTCCGGGTCGCCGTCCTGCTCGCCCTGGGCGCCCTGGCCACCTTCACCTCGCCATCGGTGACCATGGTCGCGCTGCTCGGCGGGCTGCTCGGCGCCGCCGACGCCGCATACTTCCCGGGGGCCCTGGCATTGCTGCCCGCCATCGTGCCGGCGGAGAAGCTCGCCCGGGTCAACGCGCTGGTGCAGGGCGCGGAATCAGGGGGCGATCTGGTCGGCCCGGCGGTGGCCGCCGGGGCCATCGCGGCAGTCGGCTTCGATGCGACGCTCGGCGGGATCACGGCGCTGGCCGCGCTGGCCGCCGTCGCCCTCAGCACGCTTATCCGGGTGGTACGAGGCGGCGAAGGCGCCGGGGACGACGCCGGTCCGGACGGCATCGACGGTGAGCGGCTCAGCAGTGCCCGTGCCCTCGGCGCGGGCCTGGGATACGCCTGGCATGAACCGCTGGTGCGAGGAATGCTGGCAGCCATCGCCCTGATCAACCTCGCGGTGGTGGGCCCCGTGCTCGTGGGCGGCGCGGTGCTCGCCGCTCAACGCCTCGGTGGCGCGGGCTCGTTGGGCATGGTGCTCTCCGGCTTCGGTGTCGGCTCGCTGGCCGGCTCACTCATGGCCGGATGGCGGCCGCCCGCCCGGCGCGGCTGGACCGTGGTCGGCGGGGTCGCGGCGATCGGCGCGGGCATGGCCGGACTCGCCGCCGTCACCCAGGTCATCGCCGCGACCGCGGTCGTCTCGCTCATCGGCATCGGGTCCGCATTTCTCGGAGTGGTCGTCGTGGCCACTCTGCAGGAGCGAGTGCCCGGGCAACTGCTGGGCCGGGTGATGAGCCTCGTGGTGCTGGCCACGGTGGCGTTGGACCCGTTCTCCTATGTGGTCGCCGGCGTCCTGCTCCCCTACGGCACCACAACGCTGTTCCTGATCTGTGGCGGCGCCGTCCTGGCATGCGCCGGCCTGGTCGCTGCCAGCCCGGCGATCCGCTCCTTGCGCTGACCGCGTCGATCGCCGGGAACACCGTCGCCGGCCCGGGCACTGGTGGACTCTTCCGCTGCGAGTACGTCAACTCATCACTGTGCCGCCCGAGTTGGGCGGCGGCCCGGCGGGTTCCGGGCCGCTCAGCGCCTCAGCGGCTGGGTGAAGCGGAGCATATTGCCGGAGGGGTCGCGGAAGGCGCAGTCGCGGACGCCGTAGTGCTGGTCCATCGGCTCCTGGAGGACCTCGCCGCCGGCCGCCCGGATCCGCTCGAAGGTGGCGTCGCAGTCGTCGGTGGAGAAGATCACCCCGCGCAGCATGCCCTTGGCCAGCAGTTCCGCCATCGCCTGCCGGTCGGCCGGGGAGGCGTTGGGGTTGGCGAGCGGCGGTTCGAGGACGATTTCCACATCCGGCTGGGCGGGCGAGCCCACGGTCACCCAGCGCATTCCCTCGAAGGCGACGTCATTGCGCACCTGAAGGCCGAGGACGTCGCGGTAGAAGGCAAGCGCCTTGTCATGGTCGTCAACTGCGATAAAGCACTGTGCGAGCTTGATGTTCATGCTTTGACGCTACGAGGCGGCGGCGGATTCCGCTTCTCCGATCCTGACCGGTTCGCCGTTCCGCACCGGCTCCCCGTTCCTCGGCGGCCGGGTGAGGATCTTGGCGACACAGGCCGGGACCACGGCGACCGCCTCATGGCGGCGGGC
This sequence comes from Streptomyces orinoci, assembly GCF_003121295.1. GTDB lineage: Bacteria > Actinomycetota > Actinomycetes > Streptomycetales > Streptomycetaceae > Streptomyces > Streptomyces orinoci. The sequence continues at coordinate 201,480 of NZ_PHNC01000010.1, read as the reverse complement.
CCGGTACGCGCTCGGGCTCTCACCGACCAGCTCGGTGAAGCGCGAGCTGAACGATCCGAGCGAGGTGCACCCCACCGCGAAGCAGACCTCCGTCACACTGAGGTCCCCGCGCCGCAGCAGCGCCTTGGCCCGCTCGATGCGGCGGGTCATCAGATAGTTGTAGGGAGTCTCGCCGAAGGCGGCGCGGAAGCTGCGGGAGAAGTGCCCGGGGGACATCAGGGCGACCTCGGCCAGCGCCGGAACATTCAGTGGCCGGGCGTAGTCGCGGTCCATCACATCCCGCGCACGGCGCAGCCGCACCAGGTCCTCAAGGGTCACATCCACCAGGATCGCACGTCCGTGCGGAGCGACCGGGATATTCTTCGGCCCCCTGCCGGGCGGCTCGGACGCGTGGACGGCCCCGCCCCATGGACGGACACATGGACGGACACACCGAGGGAGACACCATGAGCAGTGCCAAGCGGACGGACCCGGGCTCGCCCGCGCCGCACCGGGCCGACAGCCATGACCTGATCCGGGTGCACGGCGCACGCGAGAACAACCTCAAGAACGTCAGCGTGGAGATCCCCAAGCGCCGGCTGACGGTGTTCACCGGCGTCTCCGGCTCGGGCAAGAGCTCCCTGGTGTTCGACACCATCGCCGCCGAGTCCCAGCGGCTGATCAATGAGACCTACAGCGCCTTCGTCCAGGGCTTTATGCCGGCCCTGGACCGCCCCGAGGTGGACGTCCTGGAAGGGCTGACCACCGCGATCATCGTGGACCAGCAGCGGATGGGCGCCGACCCCCGCTCCACCGTGGGCACCGCCACCGACGCCAACGCCATGCTGCGCATCCTCTTCAGCCGGCTGGGCAAGCCGCATATCGGCCCGCCCGGCGCGTACGCCTTCAATGTCCCCTCGGTCCAGGCCAGCGGGGCGATCACCGTGGAGCGCGGGGCCAAGAAGGCGGTGAAGGCGACCTTCTCCCGCACCGGCGGCATGTGCCCGCGCTGCGAGGGCCGGGGCACCGTCACCGATCTCGATCTCGCCCAGCTCTATGACGACAGCAAGTCGCTCGCCGAGGGCGCGCTCACCGTCCCCGGCTACAAGGCGGGCGGCTGGAACTACCGGCTCTACAGCGAGTCCGGCTTCTATGACCCGGACAAGCCGATCCGTGAGTACACCAAGCGGGAGCTGCATGACTTCCTGCACCGCGAGCCCACCCGAATGAAGATCGCGGGCATCAATATGACCTATGAGGGGCTGATCCCCCGGATCCGCAAGTCCATGCTGGCCAAGGACCCGGAGGCGATGCAGCCGCACATCCGGGAGTTCGTGGAGCGGGCGGTCACCTTCACCACCTGCCCCGAGTGCGAGGGCACCCGGCTGAGCGAGGGGGCCCGACGGTCCAAGATCAAGGGGATCAGCATCGCCGACGCCTGTGCGATGCAGATCAGCGACCTGGCCGACTGGGTCCGGGGCCTGGACGAGCCCTCGGTGGCGCCGCTGCTCGCCAAGCTCCGGCACACCCTGGACTCCTTCACGGAGATCGGGCTGGGCTATCTCTCGCTGGACCGGCCCTCGGGCACCCTCTCGGGCGGCGAGGCCCAGCGGGTCAAGATGGTCGGCCACCTCGGCTCCTCGCTCACCGATGTCACCTATGTCTTCGACGAGCCCACCACCGGCCTGCACCCGCATGACATCCAGCGGATGAACGACCTGCTGCTGCGGTTGCGGGACAAGGGCAACACGGTGCTGGTGGTGGAGCACAAGCCGCAGACCATCGCCATCGCCGACCATGTGATCGACCTGGGCCCCGGCGCGGGTACGGCGGGCGGCACCGTCTGCTTCGAGGGCACGGTGGACGGGCTGCGGGCCGCCGGCACCCTCACCGGCCGCCATCTCGACGACCGGGCCGCTCTGAAGAAGACGGTGCGCGAGCCCAGCGGCAGCCTGGAGATCCGCGGCGCCTCGGCACACAATCTGCGCCGGCTGGATGTGGACATTCCGCTGGGGGTGCTGGTGGTGGTCACCGGAGTGGCCGGTTCCGGGAAGAGCTCCCTGGTGCATGGCTCGATCCCGGCGGGGGAGGGCGTGGTGTCCATCGACCAGAGCCCGATCCGCGGCTCACGGCGGAGCAATCCGGCGACCTACACCGGGCTGCTGGACCCGGTCCGCAAGGCGTTCGCCAAGGCCAACGGTGTCAAGCCGGCACTGTTCAGCGCCAACTCCGAGGGCGCCTGCCCCACTTGCAACGGGGCCGGGGTCATCTACACCGATCTGGCGATGATGGCCGGTGTCACCACCACCTGCGAGGACTGCCAGGGCAAGCGGTTCCAGGCGTCGGTGCTGGAGTACCGGCTCGGCGGGCGGGACATCAGCGAGGTGCTGGCGATGCCGGTGAGCGAGGCGGCGGAGTTCTTCGGCGGCGGCGAGGCGGCCACGCCCGCGGCCCACCGGATCCTGCGGCGGATGTCCGAGGTGGGGCTGGGCTATCTCACCCTCGGCCAGCCGCTCACCACGCTCTCCGGCGGCGAACGGCAACGGCTCAAGCTGGCCACGCGGATGGCCGAGAAGGGCGGCATCCATATTCTCGACGAGCCCACCACCGGCCTCCATCTCGCCGATATCGAGCAGCTGTTGGGCCTGCTGGACCGGCTGGTGGACTCCGGCAAGTCGGTGATCGTCGTCGAGCACCACCCGGCGGTCATGGCACACGCCGACTGGATCATCGACCTGGGTCCCGGCGCCGGCCATGACGGCGGCCGGATCGTCTTCGAGGGCACCCCCGCCGGCCTGGTCGCCGCCCGCTCCACACTCACCGGCGAACACCTGGCTGCCTACGTTGGCGCCTGACCGGGTCCTCCGCGGACATCGTGCGACGGGTTCCCCCAGTGGTGGACTTCCGCCTCCGGTGGTCAGGAACGTCGCTTGGGTGGCACCGGTCCGGGGAGTGGCGGGGCGGATCTGCCGGACGAGCTGAACGCCGGGATGTACTTGGGCCGCGGCCATCGGCAAGGTGGCCACGGCGTACCCGCAGGAGCGGCAGAACCGGTCGTGCTCGGCGTTGAGTCGGCGAGGGTGCCGACCGGGCCCCGGCTCAGTGCCCCGGCGGCTCGAAGAGCCGGCTGCCGTCGGTGAGCAGACCGGCGCGTTTGACATGGCGGAGGACCGGTACGACCTCCAGTTGCTGGACGGTCCGCAGGGCCCCGATGCGCTCGGTCACATAGGTGTAGAGCGCGCCGCGGTCGCGGCAGACCACCGAGCCCACCAGGTTGGTGGTGCCGGTGGCCGCCGCCAGCCAGGGAATCTCGGGGTGGCGGGAGAGCGCTTCGCCGGCCTCGGCCAGGTTGTGCGGAGCCACCGTGGCGAACAGCGCGGCCTGGACGGTCAGTCCGAAGTGCTCGGGCAGGATCTCGACGTCGAAGTAGATCGCGCCGGTGTCCCGGAGGTGTTCCAGCCGGCGGCGCACCGTGGACTCCGAGCGGCCGGCCGCCCGGGCCAGCTCCGGGTAGCCGGTACGGCCGTCCCGGGCCAGGACGGCCAGCATGGCCTGGTCGGCGGCGTCCAGCCGGGTCTCCTCGCCCGGGTCGGGGCAGGGCCGGGCCAGCGCCCGGGTCTGTTCCTCGGTCAGGCCGCTGTCGTCCATCCACTGCTGCCCGGTGGTCGTGGTGTAGGTGTGCAGCAGGCTCTGCGCGGTGACGCCGGTGACGTGCTGGGTACGGGGCAGCTTCTGGAGCAGCAGGGCGTCGCGCTCGTCCGCGCTGTAGGAGCGCACCACACAGGCCACCTCTGACCCACCGGACTGGATCTTCACCCAGCCGATGTCCGGGCGGCGGGCCAGCGCATCGGCGATCGGCATGGCGGCTCCGGGCGCGCACTGGATGCGCAGCCAGCTCTCGGAGATGCCGACCCGGTCGCTGAACGGCAGTCCGATGACCCGTAGCAGCCGTTCACCGTGCAGCCGCCGGTAGCGGCGCACCACGGTCTGGTCGGTGACGCCCAGGACGGCCGCCAGGCGGCTGAAGGAGGCCCGGCCGTCCAGGGCCAGCGCATGGACCAGCTGACGGTCCAGGGCGTCCAGCAGCTCGGTGGGGGCGGCCTGGGGTGCGAGTGTGGTGTTCACCTTTCCATCATGACAGGGGCCTCTGTCATGGAAATCCACCGCAAGACCGCCTCTGGGTTCGGAATCCGGCCGTCACATGCGAGCTTGGGGCATTGCTTCCCCCGGACAAGAGATTCACAAGATTCACAACGGACCAAGGAGTGCTCTGATGCGCAAGTGGCTGCCGCTGACCGCGGTGTGCCTGGGGACCTTCATGCTGCTGGTGGACGTCACCATCGTTGTTGTGGCGCTCCCCGATATGGCCGGGAGCCTGCACACCTCCTTCGCCGACCTGCAGTGGGTGATGGACATCTACGCCCTGGCGCTGGCCGCCCTGCTGCTGGGGCTGGGCTCGCTGGCCGACCGGATAGGCCACCGCCAGGTGTACATGGGCGGGGTGGCGCTGTTCGCCCTGGCCTCGCTGGCCTGCGGGCTGGCCACCGACCCGGCGGTACTGATCGCCTTCCGGGGTGTCCAGGGCGTGGGCGGCGCGGCCATGCTGGCCACCACCACCGCCCTGGTGGCCCGGCTCTACCAGGGCCGGGACCGAGGGGTGGCATTCGGCGCCTGGGGCGCGGTCAGCGGGGCCGCCTCGGCGGCCGGACCGATCCTGGGCGGGCTGCTGACCGAGTACCTGGACTGGCGCTGGATCTTCTTCGTCAACCTGCCCATCAGCGTGCTGGCCATCGCCATGACCGCCCGCTTTGTGCCTGCCCATGGCGGCGGCGCGCACGGTGGGGCAGCGGGCGGCGCCCGGGGCCGGGGCATCGACCTGCCCGGCATGGTGACCTTCACGGTGGCGGCCGGTGCGCTGACCTACGCCCTGATCAAGGGCGCCGACTACGGCTGGTCCTCCGGCCGGACCCTGGGCCTGTTCGGGCTGGCGGTGCTGGCGCTGCTGGTCTTCCTGGTGCTCGAGCCGCGCCGGGCACAGCCGATGCTGGACCTGGCGCTGTTCCGCCGGGGTTCCTTCACCGGCCTCATGATCGTCGCGGTGCTGCTGTCGGTGGCCGCGTTCTCCTACCTCGCCTACACCTCGCTGTGGCTGCAGTCGGTACGGGGCATGGGCCCGGTGACGGCCGGTCTGGCCTGTCTGCCGATGAGCGGCGCGTCCTTTGTCTTCGCCTCGCTCGGCGGGCGTTATCTGCAGGGGATCTCCCCGCGGGTGAGCCTGGGTGTCGGCATGCTGCTGATCGGGGGCGGGGCGCTGCTGATGACCGTCATCGGGGCCGGGTCCACCTGGACGGTGCTGGTGGCCGGGTTCCTGGCGACGGGCGTGGGAGTCGGCCTGAGCATGCCGGTGCTGGCCTCCACCGCCATGGCGGCGGTCCCGCCGGAGCGGGCCGGAATGGCCAGCGGTGCCGTCAACACGGCCCGCCAGCTGGGCAACGCACTGGGTATCGCGGTGCTGGGTGTGGTCTTCCACGCCGGGGTGGCCGGGTCCCTGCGCGACCATGGCAGTGCGCTTCCGGCGGATGCGCTGGCCGGCGGGCAGGCCGGGCCGCTGATCGCTCATGCGGCACCCGAGCGGCGGGGTGTGGTGCGGGAGATGGTGCATATCGCTTTCGCGGACGGGCTCCGGGATGTGTTCTGGGTGTCCGGGGCGTTGGGAGTGCTTGGTGGGGTGGTGGCGCTGCTCCTGGTCCGTCGCTCCTCGGCTCCGGCTCAGGGCGCGCCCCGCCAGGGGCGCGAGGCGGCTTCGAATGGCGGCTCCGCCGCGGGGCGCGACCAGCCACAGACGGCCCGCGCGTGAACTGAGACGGACCCTTGTCCGCGGGACTGAGGTTGCCGGTGGGCGGTGCCCGCCGCCACCGGCCGCCCGGTCACGGACGTAGCACGATCTTGCCCCGGGTGTGCTGCCGCTCCAACTCCTCGAACGCGTCCCGCACTTGCTCCAGCGGGTAGACCGCCGCGATGGGAATCTCCAGCTCACCCCGGTCGATCAGCGCCGCCAGCTCCCGGAGGACCTCCGCGTTGGCGGCCGCCGCGCTGCCCTCCGCCTTGGTGCCGTACTTCTCCGCACCGGCGAAGTCGATGATGGTGTTGATCCGGTCGGGCCGCACCCCGAGTTCCAGGGCGAGCTCGATATAGCCGTCCCCGAAGGTATCGACAAAGGCATCCACCCGGCCGCCCGAGGCGGCCCGGATCCGGTCGGCCACCCCCTCCCCATACCGGACCGGCAGCACGCCCCGCTCGCTCAGCCACCCGTGGTTGGACTCGCTCGCCAGGCCGATCACCGTGGCCCCGGCCCGCCGGGCCAGTTGGACGGCCGGCGAGCCCACGCCGCCCGCGGCTCCCGAGACCACGACCACGTCGTCCGGGGCGAGCGCCACCGCCCGTACCGCCGCATAGGCCGTGGTTCCGGCGACAAACAGCGCACCGGCCTGCTCCCAGGGGACACCCGCCGGGCGGTGGATCAGGTTCGCGGCTTCGGCCGGCACATACTCCGCATGACTGCCCCGGCGGTCGGTGAAGCCGATCACCTCGTCGCCCGGCGCGAAGCCGGTCACGCCCGGGCCCGTCTCCTCGACGGTCCCGGCGAAGTCGCTGCCCTGGCCGGAGGGGAAGGTGGCGGGCCACCGGTCGTGCAGCAGCCCTTCGCGGATCTTGGCCTCGCCGGGGTTGATCCCGGCGGCCACCACCTTGACCAGGACCTCTCCCGGTCCGGGCGAGGGGCGTTCGACATCGACGACCTGCAATACGTCGATGCCGCCGTACTCGGTGAACCGGACTGCTCTGGGCATCGTGTTCCCCTTTCGGCCTGCGGACATCCGCACGATGAAGTGGGCAACAGGACCGGGCCGCCGAGGATTCCCGCGCCCCGTGCGCACGTACCGGCGGTTCCGCCTGGTGGCAGCACGACGCCCCGCAACACATCTTGATTCAGGCCGACTTGTATGCCGTACGGCACGACCTGGCGCGCGCCCGCCTCATCCGGCGGATCAGCGCGAACCCGGGCCCGCACAATGAAGCCGTGGGAGCGGAAACGGATGAGATCGAGCTGAGCGAAGACGAGCTTCGCGAGGTGGCGGGTTATGCCGCGGACTGTGCGTCCAGGGTGCTGTCCCTCTTCGAGGTGAGCATCCCGGCCGACGCACGCCCCAGGGAAGCGATAGCCGCGGCACGGGCGTTCGCCGGGGGCGGCCGGCGCACCAACGCCCTGCGGCAGAGCGCCTGGGCGGCGTACCGCGCGGCACGGGAAGCGGCGGGGAAGGCGGCCGGGGAAGCGGCCCGCGAAGCCGCCGCGGCGGCCGCGGCCCAAGCAGCGTGCCATGCCGCGGCCGCCGCGTTCCTGCACCCCCTGGCCCGGGCGCACCAGGTGAAGCACGTTCTCGGCGCGGCGGCGTATGCGGCATGGGCGGAGGAGTTGTCAGCCGGAGCGGACCCAAGGGGCGATGCGGGGACCCTGGAGTGGGCGCGGCAACACGCCCCCGCGGCGGTCACCGCGGTCCTCGGCCGGCTGCCCGCCGCGCCTCCCGGAGGCGGACGGGCGGGCGGGCTCATGCGGGATCTCGATGCCGCGCTGCGTGGCTGTGCAGGTCGTAGCGAGGGGAACGGCCGTCCTTGAAGCCGCGCCAGACCGTGGCGGGCGGTCAGGGACCGTCGCTACGGCCGTGCAGCGGACGGCCGTTGAGCGCTCTCCCGGCGCCGGGCGGCCATAACGCATGCCTTCAGCATGGCGAACTCCTCAACCAGCTGTAGCGGAGCCCTCCTCCGCACAGCTACCGTGTCCGGCGGCAGAGCAATGGAACGGTGTTACGGGGAGGACGACAATGGTGCGGTTGGCGGACGGGCCGAAGGCCGAGGCGGAGGTGCGGGTGGCCGCGTCACCGGCGCAAGTCTGGGCTCTGGTCAGCGACATCACCACGCCGAGCAGGTTCGGCGGGGAACTGCAGGAGGCCGAGTGGCTGGAAGGCGCCACCGGGCCGGCCCTCGGCGCCACCTTCGTCGGCCGCAACCGCAATGAAAAGCTGGGCAGTTGGGAGACCGTCTCCCGGATCTGCGACTACCGCCCCGAGCGGGCCTTCGGCTGGGAGGTCCGGAGCGCCCAGGGCACCTTTGAACCCCCCGTCGCCCGCTGGCGGTTCGAGCTGGAGCCGGAGGAGGGCGGCGGCACCCGGCTGCGCCAGTCGGTCACCATCGGGCAGGGCGCCTCGTATCTGACCCGGACGATCGAGAGCCGGCCGGAGCAGGAGGAGGAGATCATCCGCCTTCGGCTGGGCATGCTGGAAGAGGGCATCCGGTCAACCCTCGACGGCATCCGCAGGCTCGCCGAATCCTGAGCCGTTGGCCGATACTTCCTTGAGCGGCCGCCCGGCGCCCCTCGCGGGGCGCCCGGTTCGGCTCTCGGTCAGTCCAGCTCGATATTGAAGTCCCAGACGGCGACCGTCTTCTGGTCGTGCCGCCAGGTCAACTGGGCGGCACCGGCCTGGAAGGTGCCGGTGAGGGTGAGGGTGGCCGGATGGCCCGGCGTGGCCGTCACGGTCGCCGCCCCGGCGGGCTTCAGGGCGATGTCCTTGCCCTGCTCGTCGCGGGAGGCGAAGTCCTCCGCGCGCACCGTGAGCGGAGCACTGGCCTGGTCGAAGGCGATGGTGAGGGTTCCGGTGGTCTGCTCCGGGGGCTTGCCGCCGGGGGTGGCGGAGGGCAGGTCCTCCTCCGGGCCCGACGCACGGACCAGCGCACTCGCTTCGGGGAGTTCGGCCCGTATGGACGACCCCATGGCGACCAGTTGCAGATGCTTCTCACCCGCGGTCGGGGTGGCCTGCGCGGCGGGCGCCGAGGGGATCGGGACGGAGCCCAGATCCCGCACCGTGTCCGAGGCCGCATCGGTGGGCCGCGAGGAGGCGGAGTGACCGCTGCCGCAGCCGGTGGCGGTGGTCAGGACGGCGGCCGCCAGGGCCAGGTGGCAGCCGGTGAGGACGAGGCGGCGGAAGCCGGACGGGCGCAGGCCCGCCCGGCTCGGCGCCGGGTGGCGCGGGACGTTCATCGGGACTGCGCGCTCCCCGAACCGTCCTTGCCCGGCGAGGGGTTGACCACCGGGTGCTCCGGGTCATCGGCCCTGGCCACCGCCGGGTAGACGACGCTGCCCGAGGGCGCGGGCGGCAGCGCCCGGCCGGAGGGGTTGTTGTAGACATCGGCGCCGAAGGGGCGCAGCCCGTCGGCCGCCGCGTACCCCAGGTGACCGTGTCCGTCCGTACCGCCGTGCTCGACCCCGAAGAGGTCTTCCATGCTGCGCAGCCAGCTGTAGTGGTTGTACGGCTGGTCGCTGATCGAACCCGGCTTGATGAAGCGGGAGATGAACAGCGCGCCGGTGATGCCGCCGCCGGGCGTGGTGTCCTGGCCGAAGGCCTGGAAGCCGGGCTGGGTGGTGTTGGGCCCGGGCAGTTCGTTGCAGCAGGCCACCACCGACTGGGCGGTGTCCGTGGGGGTGTTGAGGCTCTTGTCCTTGTTGCCGGTGTAGTCGGCAATGGAGTTGCCGTACATCTTGTACGGCGGGAAGGCCTCGTCGAAGAGGATCTGGATCATGCCGTCGTGCTGGAACGCGGGCGAGGCCATGATCTGCGGAACGACCTTCTCCAGGAACTTGTCCGAGGCGTAGAGGCCGCCCTGGTGGTTCTTGGGGTCGCCGGAGAGGTTGTCGCCCTTGCAGGTCGCGTCATGCGCGTCCGAGCAGTTGTTGGGCGTGATCCAGTTGAAGCGCGGAGTGGTGGACTCCTTCTTCAGATCCTGCGCCAGCCCGGTCAGCGCCGGGTGCCCGGCCTGAGCCGGCCGGCCCTCCAGCGGGGCGACCCGGGCGCAGTCCTTGGGGTTGTCGATCACCGAGTGGAACCAGACCGCCGGGTTGTGCTTGGGCACATACTGGTCCTTGGCCGTGGCGCCGCCCGGGTCGGGCACCCCGGGGCCGGAGGGGCTGCCGGGTATGCCGCACTGGTAGACCTTCTCCCGGTTGGGGTCATTGCCCATGTCCTGGGCGTAGACCTTCCACGGGACGTGCTTGGCGTCCAGCTGGTTGAACAGGGTCTTCACCCGGGACGGGTAGACACACCCGGAGGAGGCCAGGGTCTGTCCGTCGGCGGCCGCGGTGCCCGGCTTGACGTCCTTGTACTGCGGGCAGTCGTCCTGGTTGTCCGGCGCGGGGGCCTGGCCGGAGACCAGGCTGATGTAGTTGTCCAGGCTGTAGTGCCCGGTGCCGTAGTACTGCCGCAGCAACTCGCCGTAGCGCGGCAGGGTTTGCCACAGATAGCTGTTCTGGTTCAGCCCGGTGAAGGTGGCCTCGTAGGACTTGTTCTCCAGGATGATGGTCCACACATGGCCCGGCTTCTTGGGGCCGTTGCCGTGGGCGGGGTGCGCCGATGCCTGAGGCGCTCCCAGGCCGGCGAACACCAGCGCCGCGCCGGCGACCGCGGCCGACGCTCTGAACATCCCGGCTGCCGGCCAACGGCGGCGTGGGGAACCTGACATATCGATGTCTCCGTCTCTTCTTCCGGCGAGAGGGTACGAACTCCCTGCCGCCTGGCCGAACTCTGCACCGCCCAGTCGCGTGGGGGCGGGCAGGCGGGCGGCGCGCAGGTGGCCGCAGGGTGAACGTTGCATGACAACGCCCATGGATGTCCACCCTCGCCGCCCAGGTCAGGGGCGTAGGCGGCCCGCATTCGGCCCCAACCCGGCCCGCACCTTTGCCCGGAACGCGGCCTCGAACGCGGCCCCCAACCCGCCCGGCTCCCGGCCCGCCCCACCTCGCCCCCGGAAAACCGGATGCACCACACACCCCCCTTCCCCTACCGTGGCCGTATGTCTACGCCCCGAATTTCCTAGCTCAAGGACCCGCTTTCACGCCAGAAGTGTGTCCTTTCGCTATTTCGGAGCGTCACCCCATGCTTACCGTTCGCGATGTCGAACTGCGCGCCGGAGCACGCCTGTTGCTGTCCGGCATCTCCTTCACCGTCTCGCCCGGCGACCGGATCGGCCTGGTCGGCCGGAACGGGGCCGGCAAGACCACCCTGATGAACGCCCTGGCCGGGCTGGCCACACCCGCCGCCGGCACCATCACCGCCACCGGTCCGGTGGGCTATCTGGCCCAGGACCCCCGCGCCGCCGACCCGGCCGTGACCGTCACCGACCGGATCCTCTCCGCCCGGGGACTGGACCGGGCCCTGCACCGGCTGCGCGACGCCGAGGCCGCGATGGCCCGGGCCGCCGGCCCCACGGCACTGCGGCGGGCGATGGACGACTACGCCCGCGCCGAGGCCGCCTTCCAGGCGGGCGGCGGGTACGCGGCCGAGGCCGAGGCGGCCAGGGTGGCCGCCGGGCTCGGCCTGCCCGAGCGGGTGCTCACCGAGCCGGTGGGCGCGCTGTCCGGCGGCCAGCGACGCCGCGTCGAACTCGCCCGAATCCTCTTCGCCGGACACGACGGCACCCTGCTGCTGGACGAGCCGACCAACCACCTGGACGCCGACTCGATCGCCTGGCTGCGCGGATTCCTCCATGGCCACCAGGGCGGACTGGTGGTGATCAGCCATGACACGGACCTGCTCGCCGAAGTGGTCAACCGGGTCTTCCACCTGGACGCCACCCGCGCGGCCATCGACATCCACAACACCGGCTGGGCCGCCTATCTGGCCCAGCGCGAGGCCGATGAGCGGCGGCGCGCCCGGGAGCGGGCCAGCGCCGAGCGCAAGGCCGCGGCCCTGCACGCCCAGGCGGACAAGATGAAGGCCCGGTCGGCCACCGCCGTGATGGCCAGGAGCATGGTGCGCCGGGCCGACCGCATGCTCGCCGGACTGGAGCCGGTCCGGCACACCGAGAAGGCCGCCAGGATCCGGCTGCCCGAGCCGGCCCCCTGCGGCCGGATGCCGCTCGGTGCGATCAGCCTGGCCAAGTCCTATGGCGGCCACCAGGTCCTGGACGGCGTGGACTTGGCCGTGGACCGGGGCACCCGGCTGGTGATCCTGGGCCTCAACGGGGCCGGAAAAACCACCCTGTTGCGCATCCTGGCGGGCCAGGAGCGGCCGGACGCGGGGCGGGTGGTGCATGGACACGGCCTGCGGCTGGGCTACTTCGCCCAGGAACACGACACCCTGGCCACCGACCGCACCGTCCGCGAGAACCTCGCCGCCGCCGCGCCGCAGCTGACGGACGGCGAAGTACGGCGCGTGCTGGGGGCGTTCCTGTTCGGCGGGGACGACGCCGACAAGCCCGCCGGGGTGCTCTCCGGCGGCGAGAAGACCCGCCTGGCCCTGGCCGGGCTGGTGCACTCCGGGGCGAATGTGCTGTTGCTGGACGAGCCGACCAATAACCTCGACCCCGCCTCCCGGGACGAGGTCCTGGCGGCCGTCGGCTCCTACCCCGGCGCGATTGTGATGGTCACCCATGACGAGGGCGCCATTGACGCGCTGCGGCCGGACCGGGTGCTGCTGCTGCCCGACGCGGACGAGGACTTGTGGCACGAGGGGTACCGCGACCTGGTCTCCCTCGCCTGAACCGGACGGCACCCGCGCCCCGTCAGGGGCGCGGGCCGCTGCCGCACAGGCGGCTCCACGGCGTGGGCGCGACCGGCCGCCGCGCCCCCGGCCATCGCCCGGCGGCTACCCCTTCCGGACCGGCCGGTAGGTGCTTACATGCACCCCGGTGCCACTGGTCACCGTGGAGACCAGCTCCAGGGTGCGCAGCGCGCCGTCCTCCGGGAACATCCGCTTGCCACCGCCCAGCAGCACCGGAATGATCATGAGGCGGAGCTCATCCACCAGGTCCTCGCTCAGCAGGGTGCGCACCAGGGTGGGGCTGCCCATCACGGACAGGTCGCCGCCCTCGGTGCCGCGCAGCTCGCGGATCCGGGCAAGGGCCTGGTCGCCGGGGATGCGGCGGGTGTTCTGCCAGGTCAGCTGGGAGTCGTCCAGCGTGCTGGTCACCACGTACTTGGTGATGGAGTTCATATGGTCGGCGAAGGGGTCACCGGTCCGCTCCGGCCAGGCCGCGGCCATCGTCTGCCAGGTGCGGCGCCCGAACAGCAGGGCCTCGGTGGTGGCCGCGGCCTCGCCGATGGCGGCGCCCATCACCTCGGGGTCGAAGAAGGGGTGGGACCAGCCACCGTGGGCGAAGCCGCCGTCGGTGTCCTCCTGGGCGCCACCGGGCGCCTGCACCACACCGTCCAGGCTGATGAACTCGCTGACCACAATGCGCATTTGGACTGCTCCTCGGTTATGGGCCGTCAAAAGCCCACGGCGGCGGCGGATTTGCACGCCGTGAGGATCACCATCGCACCCACCACTGACAACGGCCCCGGCGAGCGGCTACGACCGGCGGCGCGGCTTGCCCCGGCGGGCGTTCCTGGCGGTGCCGGAGCCCCCGCGCGAACCCTTCGCGGCCGTCCCCGAACCGCCGCGCGAACCCTTCGCCGGCGCGGGCTTGCGCCGGGACCCGCCGCTCTCGGCGTGCTTCTTCTTCGGTTCGGCCGCCGCCGGGTCGGCCGTACGCCGGCCCCGGGAGCTGTTGACGGTCCGGCCGCGGACGATGCCGATGAAGTCCTCCACCAGATCGGTGGTGGCCTCCTCCGGCCAGGACAGCGCGACCCGCGACTGGGGCACGCCCAGCACCGGCCGGTAGGTGAGGTCACGGCGGTGGTACAGCCGGGCCAGCGACTGCGGGACCACCAGCAGGCCCACCCCGGCCGCCACCAGCTCGATGGCGTCCTCGGTGGTGGCCGGGCGCTCGATGGCGGGACGGCCCGGCGGCCGCTCCCAGTCCAGGGTGTCGTCCAGCGGATGGAAGACGATCTCGTCGGCCAGATCCCCGGCGGTCACCTCGTCCACCGCCGCCACGAGGTGATCCTTGGGGACCACCACCACCGTGGTCTCGGTGTAGAGGGGGATGGCGCACAGATCCGTCCCGTCCACCGGCAGCCGCAGAAAGCCCGCGTCGGCCTCGCCACGGCGCAGCACACCGGTGGCCTCGGCGGCCGGTATCTGCACCAGGTCCAGGGGGACGTCCGGCAGCCGCTGCTGCCAGATCCGCACCCACTTGGCGGGTGTCACGCCCGGGACATAGGCGAGCCGAAACGAAGAGGGTGCTTCCTTGCCTGTCACCCGGCCAGGTTACCGGCGTGGTCGGAGGCCGCGCACATGCTCGATATCCTTGGCCTTATGAAGTCGCACCAGAGCACCCAGACCATGAAGCCCGCGACCGCGGCCAAGAAGCTGGGTGTGTACCTTGACGCCACCCCCGCCGAGTTCCGGGAGGGTGCCGTCTCGCGCGACGAACTCAACGCCCTGCAGGCCGACCCGCCGGAGTGGCTGCGCGAGCTGCGCCGCAACGGCCCGCACCCCCGGCCGGTGGTCGCCGCCAAGCTGGGTGTCTCCATCTCCGGCCTCGCCCGGGGCGGCATCACCGAGGCGCTCACCACGGATGAGATCGAGGCGCTGAAGCAGGAGTCTCCCGAGTGGCTGCAGAAGGAGCGCGCCACCCAGGCCGAGGTGCGCAAGGAAGCGGCCCGGATCAAGGAGAAGAAGGAGAAGGCCGCGGAGCAGGGTCCGCGCTCCTGACCCCGTCGTCTCCGCCCCGGTCGTGCTCCGCCGCCCACCGCTCCAGACGCAGCAGAAAGCGCCGCGGCCGGTAGAAGGCCGCCGGCGGAACCGGCCGGGTGCCCGCGCCTCCGCCCGCAGCAGCCGCTGCTCTTCCGGATGCCGGGACGGCAGATACAGGGCCCAGGTCAGGGTGGCGGCCACCGTCTCCGTCCCGGCCGCCGGCACCGTCACCACCTGGTCGTGGATCTCCCCGTCGGCCAGCCGGTCCCCGGCGTCCCGGGAGGCGAACTGCACCGACAGCAGGTCGCCGTCATCCGTTCCGCCGCGCCGGTAGTCCGCGACGGTCCCCTCCACGGTCCGGTGCAGATGCCGCAGCGCCCGCCGGTGGCGCACCTGGCCGGGCAGCGGCAGCCGGCGCACCGCCGGCGGCATGAACATCTGGCGGAAGAATCCGCTGAAGGCCGTCTCAAAGGACTCCCGGATCCCGGCCGCCACCCGCTCGTCCACCCGGGAGGCGAACAGGGTGCGGGTGGGTCCGCAGGGCGAGGGCGTAGAGCACCGGGCTTTCGGCGCTGGCCGCGGACCTCGCCGGGTTCATGGCGGCGATGCGGAGCATCACCCTGCCCGGAGCGCCGCGGGCCCACCGTGGCGGGCCGCTCGCCTCGTTGGACGCGGCGACCCGGGCGGCGATCGGCCGACTGCGCACGCTCCCGCAGGAGGGCATCGACTGCGATGCCGTGACCGCCGTCTGGGAGGAGGCGCTGTGTACGCCTGACTGGGACGGACCGCCGGTCTGGCTGCACGCCGATCTGATGCCGGGCAATCTGCTGGTGGACGGGGACGGCCGGCTGGCCTCGGTCATCGACTTCGGATGCGTGGGGGCCGGTGATCCGGCCTGCGATCTGTTCCCCGCGTGGAATCTGCTGCCGGCCGATGCGCGGGCAGTCTTCCGCAGGGCGCTCGATGTGGATGACGCCACCTGGCGCCGCGGGCGGGGGCGGACGCTCTCCCAGGCGCTGATCGCGCTGCCGTACTATCGCGAGACGAATCCGGGGATGGCGTCCAATGCGCGGCATGTGATTCGCGCGGTGCTCGCGGAGGATTGAGGGGCCCTGTCAGGGGCGCTCCCTACGGGGCGATCGGGTCGTCGGGCAAGCGCCGCGCACCCGGCACATGTTCATCCAACTCGCCCGGCTCGAACCGGCACATCCCCACCACATGCCAGGCCCGGGGCGGTGGTGCCCAGCACCGCAACTCCCCGGCCGCACAGGGAAATCCGGCGGCGGACGTACCGTCCGCGACGGTCGGCGGGCCACCGATCGGCCCATGAAACAGCAGATGCAGCCGGGGAGCGATCAGACGAGTGAGGGCGTCGGTGTCGCGCAGCACGGCGGCGCCCGGCCGGCGTGCGGACTCCGCCGTCCGGCCGGGGTCCAGCCGCCGGCCCGTCCCCGGCGAGTGGCGTACGGCCCCCAGCCGCAGCCGGGCGCGCAGCCCGGTCAGACCCGGACGGTGATCAGTTTGAGGTCCGGGGTGTCGGGCTCGGCTCGCAGGGCCGCCTGCCATTCCATACGGCCGTAGCGGGAGCGCTCATAGTGGTGGAAGAGCACGGCGATGACGGCCGCGGACCGGCTGACGCCGCGGTCCATGAAGTCGGCGAAGTTGGTTCCCGGGACGAAGTCCCAGGCCTGGATGACCGTGCGGTACCCGGCCTCCTCCAGGGTCCGGGCTATCCAGGCCGCCCACGGTTCGTTGGCCGGGGAGCAGCTGATGAAGAAGTCCAATGCCCCTTGATCACCGGGTGGTTCACCGCGATCGGCCATAAACCCATGGTTCGGCCATAAACCCATGGTACGGAACGCCTGTACGCGGGCCACGGGATCGTCCGGGGGCCGTGCGATGCTCTGGCCATGTCTGTGATGAAACGTCTGCACATACTGGACTGGCTGGCCGGGGCGATCCTGGTCTGCGGTCTGCTGCTCCTGGCCACCGGTGCGCTGCCCGTGGACCACGCGCGGTCCGCGATGACCCGGATCGCGCCGTTGCTGGCGTTTCTCGGTACGGTCATTGTGCTGGCCGAACTGGCCACCCGGGCCGGGGTGTTCGATGTGGTGGCATCGGCCGTGGCCCGCGCGGGCCGGGGCAGTTACCCTGCCCTGTTCGTACTGTGTGTGGTGTTCGCCTCGCTGACCACGATGACCCTCAACCTGGACACCACGGCGGTGCTGCTGACCCCGGTGATGCTGGCCCTGGCGGACAGAGTGGGCATCGCCGCGATCCCCCTGGCGATGACCACGGTATGGCTGGCCAATACGGCCAGTCTGCTGCTGCCGGTGTCCAACCTCACCAATCTGCTGGCCGCGGACCGGGTGGCGCTCTCCCCGGCGGGGCTGGCCGCGCGGATGTGGGCTCCCCAACTCGCGGCGATTGTGGTGACCATGGGATGTCTGTGGTTGTTCTACTGGCGCTCCGGCCGGCGCGGTGCGCCGCGTTATGAGCCGCCGCGTGGGTTGTACCGGCCCGCCGATCCGGTGCTGTTCTGGGTGTGCGGGGCGGCGTGTGCGGGGTTTGTGCTGGTGCTGCTGGCCGACGCCATCCCGTTGTGGGCCGCTTCGGCGGCGGCCGCGGCGGTTGTGGTGGCGGTGTACGCGGCGCGCGAGCCGGCGGCGTTGCGGGCCTCACTGGTGCCCTGGCGGCTGCTGGTGCTGGTGCCGGGGCTGTTTCTGGTGGTGGAGACGGTCGATGTGCATGGGCTGCACGGTCTGCTGTCCTCGGCGGTGGGTTCCGACGGCGGGGTGCTCGGGGTGCTGCGGGCGGGGGCCGTTGGCGGGGGGATGTCCAATGTGCTCAACAATCTTCCGGTTTACCTGGCGGGGGAATCCGCGATTCCGGTGGGTAATCATCAGCAGTTGCTGGGGCTGCTGATCGGTACCAATGCGGGGCCGGTGGTGACGCCCTGGGCTTCGCTGGCCACGTTGCTGTGGTTCGAGCGGTGCGCGGCGGGGGGTGTGGGAGTGGGGGTCCGGCGCTTTGTGGGTACGGGTGCGGTGCTTGCGGTGACCGTGGTGCCGGCGGCTTGCCTTGCCCTTGCCCTGGTTGGGTGACCTTGCGGCTGCGGGTGGGGTGTGGCTGGTGCGCCCACGCGGCGGAGCCGCATGACGCAGCGGCCCCGCGCCCCTGAAAGGCGCCCTGGCGGGCGCTCTTGAGGGGCGCCGCCGTCCCGCGGAGCGGGGGAGGGGCAGAGGGCAGGGCGCGGGTTCCGGTCACCCGGCCGTCGGCTGTCCCGGGCCGGGGGCGCCAAGGAGGTCTGCCACCAGCCGGCGGGCGTAGGCGGCGTCGAGTCCGGCGGGCCGGAAGAGGATGCGGTACATCATGGGGGCGACCACCCGGTCCATGACCGTCTCCACCTCCGGTGTGCGTTCCCCGCGGGTGGTCGCGCGGGCGAGGATGGCGGCGACCTGTTCGGCCGCGTAGCCGGAGCACTGGCCGGCGTTACTGCCGTCCGGGTCGCCGAGCAGGGCGTCGCGGACATGGGCGCGGCCCGCGGGGGAGGCCATCTCATCGAGGAACTGCTCGGCCCAGGTGGTGAGATCGGACGAGAGATCACCGGTGTCGGCGGGCTCGGTGTCCGGACGCAGCCGCTCCACCGCCACATCGGACAGCAGCTCCCGCAGGTCGCCCCAGCGGCGGTAGATCGTTGACGGGGTGACACCGGCATGTTTGGCGATCAGCGGCACGGTCAGCGCGTCCCGGCCCACCTCCGCCTCCAACTCGCGGACGGCAGTGTGTACCAATGCCTGCACCCGGGCACTGCGCCCGCCCGGCCGCACCATCTCTCTGCGACTCATACCACCAGCTTAAAGCAAAGATGTTGCTTCAAGGGGTGCCAAGGGCAGAGCGGGCCCGGTCCGCTCATAGGCGTTACCGACCCGTAGCAGCGTCGCCTCGGCGAAAGGCCGCCCGAGCAGTTGCATACCGATCGGCATCCCCGCGCCGTCCCGGCCGACCGGCACGGACAGCGAGGGCACCCCGGTGATGTTGGCCGGGGCGCAGAGCCGCACATAGGCGTCGGAGACGCTTTCCACCATGCCGTCGGCCCAGGTGATGCTCTCCCGGCCGGACGGTACGGCGGTCACCGGGACCGTGGGGGCGGCGATCACATCCACCTCCGCCAGCATCCGGGCCCACTCCCGGCGCATCAGGGTACGGGCGCGCTGGGCACGCAGATAGTCCCCGGCGTCCATCGGCTCACCGGCTTCCAGCAGGACCCGGACATCGGCCCCGTACAGGTCGGGGGCGGTGCGCAGGGTGGGCGCGTGATAGGCGGTGGCCTCGGGCACCATCAGGCCCCATTGAGTGGCCTGGATATGGCGCGTCATCGGGATCTCCACCTCGACCAGCCGGGCGCCCAGCGCCTCCAGCCGGCCGATGGCCCGCCGGACCGCACTCTCCACCTCCGGGTCGGTGCGCTCGAAGTAGTAGTTGCGCGGCACTCCCACCCGCAGCCCCGTCAACTCCCCGGCCGGGTCCGGCAGATGGGCCGGGCCGGCCCCGGTCAGTGCGGTGAGCACCAGGCCCGCGTCCGCCACGGTGCGGGTGATGGGGCCGACATGATCCAGCGACCAGGACAGGGGTGTCACTCCCTCGGTCGGCACCAGGCCATAGGTCGGCTTCAGACCCACCACGCCATTGAGCGCGGCGGGTACCCGGATCGATCCACCGGTATCGGTGCCCAGGGCGAAGGTGGCGCCGCCCGCCGCCACGGCCACGGCCGATCCGCCGCTGGAGCCGCCGGCGACCCGGCCGGGATCCCAGGCATTGCGTGTCTGTGGCGTGGTCAGGCCATAGGCGAACTCATGCGTATGGGTCTTGCCGACGAGGATCGCACCGGCCGCCGCCAGACGGGCGGCCACCGTGCTGTCGGACTGCGCGCGATGGCCGTGGCGGACCCGGGAACTCGCGGTGGTGGCCAGACCCGCCACATCGATCAGGTCCTTCAGGCCCATGGGGATCCCGTGCAGCGGGCCCCGGAAGCGTCCGGCCGCCGCTTCCCGCTCGGCCTCCAGCGCCGCCCGGCGCGCCCGGTCGGCCGTCACCGTGACATAGGCGTTCAGCCGGGGCTCCATCTGCTGGATGCGATCGAGTACCGACTCCGTCAACTCCACGGGAGACAGCCGACGTTGACGGATCGCCTCCGCGGCCGCGGTGAGGGTCAGCTCAAACGGCCGCATCGCGCGTCTCCTCTCCCGGGAAGCCGGTGCAGGTGGTGAAGGCGGTGCAGGCGGTGAAGGCGGGCGGGGCTTCACCGAAGTCGAGTTCACGCAGGGCCGAGACGATGGAGCGGATATGGGTGGCGGTGGCCGCCACCGCGGCCTTGTGGGCCCCGGGGTCTTCATCGGCGGACATGGGGGTTTCCTCCTTGTGCAGGCTGGAGCCGCGGCCCTCGGGCCGCAAAAGCTAAACCATTGCGTTAAGCGAACATAGAGGCCTACAGTGGCTTAACGCAAACGGATTGCGTTTAGCGGTCGCTCGGCGGCAGCTACCAGACAAGGAGACGACGGAGCATGTGCACCAACCCCTCCGCCCCCGCCCCCACATGGACCGTGGGCGGCATCACCCTCCACCGCATCGACGAGACCCCCCTGCCGCCCGAGACCGGCGCCTGGCTGATGCCCGACGCCACCACGGACGTGGTCACCCAACAGGACTGGCTGCGCCCCCACTTCGCCGACTCCGCAGGAATCATGCACGCGGACAGCCACAGCTTCGCCTTCACGGTGGACGGTCTGCGCGTCCTGGTGGACACCGGCATCGGCAATGGCAAGACCCGGGCCAACCCGGCCTTTCACAACCTGCGCACCGGCTACCTGGAGCGGCTCACGGACGCCGGATTCCCGCCGGAGACGGTTGACTTGGTCATTCTGACCCACCTCCACGCCGATCACATCGGCTGGAACACCCGGGCGGAGGGCGGTGCATGGGTGCCCACCTTCCCCAACGCCCGTTACCTGGTCTCCCGTACCGAGTGGGAGTTCTGGGCCGGGTGCGAGATGGACGACGCACGGCGGCAGATGTTCGAGGACTCGGTGTACCCGGTGGAGAAGGCGGGGCTGCTCCAGCTGGCCGAGGTCCCGGAGGAGGGTGCCGAACTGGCCGCCGGCCTGCGCCTGTTGCCCACTCCCGGGCACACACCGGGCCATATCGCCGTGGAGGTCGCCGGTCATGGCGAAGCCGCGGTGATCACCGGCGACTGCATTCACCACCCCGTTCAGCTGGCGCATCCCGCCATCGGCAGCTGTGTGGACATCGACCCCGGACAGGCCGAGGCCACCCGCCGCACCCTGTTCGCCTCGCTGGCGCGCACCGGAACCCTGATGCTGGGCACCCACTTCGCACCGCCCACGGCGGGCCGGGTGCGCGCCGACGGGGACGCGTACCGGCTGACGCCCGTTCCGCCGAAGTGACCTTAGGAAGCCGGGAGTCGCAGCTGCTGTCAGGGGTTTGGTCAGCCGGCCGTCTTCGTGGGGGAGGGGAGGGCGCGCAGGCGCTGGGTGTGGCGTTGCTGGAGCCCGGCGGTGCGGGAGAGGAAGTCGGTGATCACCTCGATCTGCTCGACGCTGTAGCGGGTCAGCAGGTCGTTGCTCCCCTCCTCGATCAGGGGGGCGTACAGCTCGCGGCCGAGCCGTTCCGCCTGCTCGGTGGCGCGGACGATCGTCTTGCGCCGGTCGGTGGGGTGGGGGGAGCGGGTGATGTAGCCCGCCTTCTCCAGCCGGTCCAGCAGCGTGGTGGTGCTGCCGGTGGTCAGCCCCAGCCGGGTCGCCAGTAGCTTCGGGGCGGCCTCCTTTGTCTCCTGCATAAGGATCTCCAGGCATCGCAGGTCGGTCTCGTTGACCCCGAACAGCCGGGCGACTTCGCGGTCGAAGTCGTCCACGGCCGCCTGGTATGCGGCGATGTTCTGGGCCAGCTCGGCGGCGGCCCGCTGCTTTTCGCTTGACAATCGAGTCACTCCTCCTTCAAGCTAAATAATAGCTCGATAGCCAAGATACCCGGATGTCGAGTGGCTTGGAATTCGAGCGCACGGCCCATCATCCACACCCTCTCCCCAGAAGAAGGCATCGCCATGTCCGAGTCCCGCATGCCCCTGACCAGCGAAGAGCAGATCACCCTCAAGAAGGCCGCCTATGGCGCGGTGACCCTGGTCTCGCTGGCCTACCCGGGCGCCTGGTCTTCGACAAAGGAGAACGTCGTCGGCGCCAAGGTCCTGACCGGAGCCACCGGCGCCGTCGGCCGGATCCTGTCCGGCAAGGACAAGTTCCGCCTGGACGGCAAGAACACCGCCGACATCGCCGACGAGGTCCTTCCGGCCCTGACCGCCACCGTCGCCGCCCTGCAGATCAAGTCCCCTGCCGAGACAGAGGAGTTCCGCCGGGCGGTGACCACCGCGGTCCGGCAGGCCGCCGCCTCCACCAAGGGCGGGGCCAGCCCCGCCCAGACCGACATGATCGCCAAGATCACGGCCGCCCTCGCCATCTGATCCGAGTGAAGGAGCCGTACCGGATGAACGCCCGTCGCACCGCCCTGGTGATCGGAGGCGGCATCGCCGGCCCCGTCACCGCCATGGCCCTGCAACAGGCCGGCATCGACGCCACGATTTATGAGGCGTACGAGCAGAGCGCCGGCTTGTCCCATGGCATCTACCTGACCATCGCCGTCAACGGCATCGCCGCGCTGAAGGCCATAGGCGCCGACCAGGCCCTGACCGCCCACGGATTCCCCACCGGAGAGATCGAGTTCGCCTCCGGCACCGGCAAGCACCTGGCCACCGTGCCCAACGGCATGGCCCTGCCCGACGGCACTGTCACCCGCACCGTGCTGCGCTCCGACGTATACGCCGCGATCACCGCGGAGGCGGCCCGGCGCGGGATACACACCCTGCACGGCAAGCGTCTGACCGACGCCACCGCCACCCCCTCCGGCGGAGTTCTCGCCCGCTTCGCCGACGGCACCACCGCCGAGGCCGACCTGCTCGTCGGCGCCGACGGCGTTCACTCGGCCACCCGCACGATCATCGACCCGTCCGCCCCCGGCCCCCGCTACACCGGGCTTGGCAACACGGGTGGCTTCGCCCGGGTCGATGGTCTTGAGGGCAAATCCGGCACGTACCACATGGTCTTCGGCAAGCGCTGCTTCTTCGGCTACGCCATCGCCCCCGACGGGCAGGTCTGGTGGTTCGGCAACCCGCCCCGCAAGGCGGAGATCTCCCGCGAGGAGTTGCGCACCACCACCCCCGAGCAGTGGCGGGCGATGATGCTGGACCTCTACCGGGACGACAAGTCACCCGCCGCGCGCATCGTGGCGGCCAGCGAACCGTTCAGGGTCTTCAACCAGTACGACCTGCCCACCGTCCCCGTCTGGCACCGCGGGCCCATGGTTCTCGTCGGCGACGCCGCCCATGCCGTTGCCCCGTCCTCCGGCCAGGGTGTCTCCATGGCCTGCGAGGACGCCGTCGTCCTGGCCAAGTGCCTGCGCGATCTGCCCACTGCGGAGCGGGCGTTCGCCATATACGAGCGGCTGCGCCGCGCACGCGTCGAGCGCGTCGTCGCCTACGGCGAGCGGGGCTCCGGCTCCAAGCAGGTCGGCCCGGTCGGCCGGGCCATTCGCGACGCGATCCTGCCGGTGGTCATGAAGCGCATGGCGCGTCCCGAGGCCATGAGCGCGGTGTCCTGGCTGTTCGACCACCGCATCGACTGGGACGCGCCCGTTGCGACTGCCGCTTGACGTCTCTATTGGGAATCCTCGATGTCCGAGATGAGTTTGGTGCTGAGGTCACTCTGCACCGCCAGCCGGGTGTGCCCGGCGTCCGGGCCGGTGCCCCAGGTGAGGGTGACCGTGGTGAACAGGTGCCCGGCGCCGGAGTCGTGGTAGCGGACCGCCCAGTGGGTGGGCACGTCCTGGGCGCGCAGGACCCCGTCGGCGTGGTTGGCCTCCTCCCAGGCGGCCAGACGCCGGCGGAGGTCCTCTGTGAGGTAGTGGGCGCGGAGCCCAGCGCTCAGGTCATCGGTGCCGTCGTCGACGGCATCGATATAGGCGCCGTAGAAGTCGGCCACCCGGTCAACCGCGGAGTCCGGGCTGCCCTCGCGTACGGTGGCGTTCGCCTGATCGTCCGGCATGAAATCCCCCTCTGCATAACGCAGTTGTCCAGCTCGCTCCCTTCATGGCATCTGCCCTTCTTCTGCTGAACATAGTCCTTTCGGGCGATATATAGCCGAAGGCTAGGCTTTGGCCATTGGGGTGTCAGTGGGTCAGGCGCAGTACGTCACGGACATGGCGCAACAACGAATAACGGCCGGCCGTCTGCCCGTGCCGGCTTCGGCGGCCACCGGCACTTCCGCGAACTCCTCGCGCACTCGATCGAGGGCATCGCGTCCAACATCCTTGCCGCCCGCCTGTCGAAGCTGGTGGACGCGGGTCTGCTCACCCGGCACGATGACCCGCGCCACCGGCAGAAGATCGAATACCGGCTGACCGAGGCCGCGATCGAACTCGCGCCGGTGATGACGCAATGGGGTGCGTGGGGATCCCGTTGGCTCCCCACCACACCTGAGTTGTCGATCCGCGCCCAACTCCTCGCCGAGGGCGGCCCCGAGCTGGGGAGAGGTTTATGGCCGAACTCCGCGCCATGCACCTTCGGGGCCGTCCGCAGCCTGCCGACGGCGTCCTCGCCGAACGCACTCCGGCCTACGAACGCGCCGGAGAACGCCCCTGAGGGAAGTGCGATTCGCTATGCGGATGCGCTCGTCTTGAGCCAGTCGTCGATGGTGACAACATCCGCCCACTGCGGGAACAGCCGCTCGGTGAGCACCCGGTGTACCTCCGGGTCGGTGTCCAGGCATGCGTCGGAGAGCACGGTGAGGCCGAAGTCCAGGTCATTGGCCTGGCACAGGGTGTACAGCACCACAGCGCTGGTGGCGATGCCGGTGAGCACGAGACGGTCGATGCCGCGTGCCCTCAGTACCATTTCAAGATCACTGCCGGAGAACGCACTTGCCCGTCTCTTGGTCACCACCACATCGCCCGGCCGGGGCGCGACCTCCGGGTGGATCTCCGTACCCGGGGCACCCTCGACATAGAGGCCGTCCCTTGCGATGGCGGTGAGAGCCCTGTTGTGGGTGCCGACTTCAGGGAAGCCGGGACGCAGGGCGATGACCACATAGATCACGGGGATATCCGCCGCCCGGGCCCCGTCGATCGCCCTGCGCAGGCGTGGCAGATATCCGGAGCTGTCGTTGACGGCGTCCACGATCGACTGCTGGACGTCCATCACAAGAAGGGCGCTGCTCATGTTGTCTCCAGGATCGAAGTCAGTTGGTCGGGCACGGGAATTCAGGCGGGCAGGGCCGCGAGCGAGTCGGTGAGGAGCCGGTTGACCTCGGCGGGGCGTTCCTGCTGGATCCAGTGGCCGCAGCCAGGAGGCCGGGCCCGGCAGCGTGACCGGGTACGCCTCGCTGGTGGCGCCAGGAGTACCAGGATTCCGGGAAACCGTGCACCAGCAGGGCCAGTGGGCCCGTTCCCTGCTCTGCGAGATGTATCCGGCCTCCCGGTGAGGGCACCGAGCGGTGTGTGATTTCTGTGGCGTTCTGAGACATACGCTCCTCCCGGATGTGCGCTCCAATGAGCCTTTGTGGCTGATTGGTTGACTCGTGAATGATCATTGGGGAGAGAGTGCCGATTCGGCAATGTGCCTGTGTGGACGGGCCGTTGTCCGAGTGCGGCGGCAACTGGTCGTTTTACGCTGCGGGGAGGGCGGTGACCGGCCCGGACAGCACCCGTCCCAGGGGATCAGAGGGGCTGGCGGAGTGCGACACGGCGTTGCCAGTGCTGCCACCCGGCGTCGATCTGGCTGTGGGGCCAGGCCACCGAGTCCTTTTCCAGGCATTCCTGGTGGCTGGTCCAGTGGCGGAGCTCGCCTGCGGCCCGGGCGGTGAGCTGAATCCGGCAGGCACGTTCGAGCAGGATCGCGTACATGACCGCGTGCCGCCGTCTGCAGCGATGCTGCCGACCTTAGGAGCGGCCAAGAGTTGCGACCAGCGAAAAGAGTGCAAGTGCTGATTTCGCTTGGTGGGCAGCGTCACTGCGGCAGCCCGTCGGCTGGACCTGTCGGTGCCCGCCGTCAGCCGGGCCCTGGGACGGCTGCGAACCGCATTCGCCGATCCCCTGCCGGTGCGCCCCAGCCGGGGCATGAAGCCGACCGCGCACGCGCTGGCACTGCGTCCGCGGGTACGCGCTCTGGCCGAGGACGCGCAGAACCTGCTGGGGCCTGCCGAGGGGGACACACCAGCCGTATTGCGCCGCGCCTTCACCGTCCTGGCTCCCGGGGATCTGATTGCCTGCTTTGGCACGGACCTGCTGACCCGCGTGCGGGCCGAGGCCCCCGGCGTCCAGTTGCGCCTGCTCAGCGAGGGACGGGCGGCCGACGAGGGTGCGACGGTACGAGAGGGCGCTGCGCCTGATCGCCACCAGCGACTTCGTCGGGGTCGCGCCGGCACCCCTGGCCCCGGAGTCTGGCGGCACCACGTACACCAGGGTCCGGCCGGTGCTGGAGCGGCTGGCCGCCAAGGCGACTCACCCATCACGGCGAACGCCGCTCAGCTCGTGGCCTCGGCGGTCGGCGCGGGCCACCTCGAAGAGGACTACGCCGTACTGGTGCCGGAACAGGCACGCCGTTCCGGCTTCGCCCTGGCTTCGGGCAACGGAAACCCGACACGGAATGGCTGTTCAACCGGCGAAGGGGCCGCCCTCGCCGAACACCGACTCCGCGAACCGCTCGGCGATCCGCCGGTGACCGGCACCGTCCGGGTGCAGGGCGTCGGGCAGGGGCAGCTCGGCGAAGTCCCGTTCGCCGTAGAGGGAGAGGCCGTCGAGGTAGTGGAGGTGGGGGTCGTCGGCGGCCCGCTGGTCGGCGAGGCGGGAGAGTTCGGCCCTGATCGTCCTGAGGGTGAGCCTGGTGGGATCAGTGGGGTCGCCCAGGGCGCGGAAGCAGGCGTTGGGGGAAGCCAGGTCCAGCACGATGGGGCCGGGGGTGTCCTCCTGGATGGGGCACAGGAGGGGGGAGATCAGCAGCAGGGGGGTGTGGGGGTGCCCCTCGCGGATGGTGTCCAGGAAGCCATGGACCGCCGGGGCGAACGCGCGCAGCCGCAGCAGATCGCTGTTGACCAGGTTGATGCCGAGCTTGACGCTGATCAGATCGGCGGGGGTGTCCCGGATGACCCGGGCCAGAAAGGGGTCGAGCAGGGCGTTGCCGCTCAGCCCGAGGTTGAGCAGCTCGACGCCGGCCTGGGCGGCGGCCAGGGCGGGCCAGCTGGTGGAGGGGCTGTCCGCGCTGGTGCCATGGCTGATCGAACTGCCGTGGTGCAGCCACACCTTGCGGCCCCGGTCCGGGATGGGCTCCACCGGGGCGTCGGTGCGCAGGGCGAGCAGTTCGACGACCTCGTTCTGGGGGAGCCAGAGTTCGAGATCCTTGGGCTCGGCGGGCAGTCCGGTGAAGCGGACGGTGCCGGGCGGGCCGGGGCGGAAGGTTTCGGCGAGGGTGGTGAGGTCCATGGTGCGGACATCGCCCTCGGACACGCTGGTCCAGCCGGCCGGGCGGCCGTTGAGGTGCAGATCGTAGCGGCCGTCGGCGGGGATCGGGAGGCCCCGGTAGACCGTCCTGGTGGGGTGTACGTCCAGCTCCAGGACGGTGGCCCGGGTGCGGACGGCCAGCCGTACGCCCGAGGGCGAGGACTCGGCGCGGGCCAGGTATGCGTCGGGGAACTGCTTACGGGCCCAGCCGGGCAGCCGGTGCGGGAGGAGGCCATGGGCGGTGCGCTCCAGGTCCAGGGCGCCGCGCAGGATGCGGAGGTCGATGGGGATGTCCAGCAAGGGATTTGCTTCGGTCGCTTCGGTCACATGGGCCTGCCACTGGGGTCGGGGATCGGTGATACCGCTGGGCCGGGCCGGGAGTTCCGGCCCGGCCCAGCCCGGCAGAACGGCTACCCGCGAGCCGGTGCGCCGGAACGCGGTACGCGCCCTCAGCTGCCGATCCCGTAGAGGGAGTGGGTCCAGGAGAAGTCCTGGTTGTTCACATACCAGTCGTAGTTCGCCCAGTTGTAGCGGTAGTTGGAGGGCCAGGGGTCGCCCCAGTACACCCAGGTTCGCCGGGTGCTGTCATAGCCGTAGATGACATGCATATGGCCGCCGCCGGAGCGCCAGCCGATGCGGGTCTCTATGGGGCGGGAGTGGTTGATCTCATCGCGGATGGTGGAGTGGTCGAGGGGGTAGCCGACATAGGAGCCGGGGTTGATGCCCATCCAGTCGAAGGCGTTCTGCACATTGCCCAGGTTCGCCTGCCAGTTGGGGCACGCGGTGCCCTGACGGCGCTGGAAGGCCGCGTTGCAGAACTGGTTCTGGGTGTAGTCGCGGCCGAAGTAGGCGGCGATGGTGTTGCCCGAACCGGCCCAGCACCAGTTGTTCTTCTGCTGGGCCTGCATGGAGATATTGAGCTGGACCTCCGCCGAACCGGGCGGCTGCTGTGGTACGGCGGTCGCCGTGGCGGTGGGGACGGCGAACAGGGTGGCGGCGGCCAGGGCCGCGATCGCTGGGACACGAGTCATCGCGCTGCTCCCGTGGGTGGGGGGTGAGGGGAGGAGAGCGCGTCCGGACGCTGGGGAGAGGATCGGGCAGCCTCCGGGGGAGGGTCAACTCGCGGGGAGGGGTGGGTGTGAACGGGGGCGGGTTCGCGGTGACGGAAGCCGGAGTTCAGGGGTGGGCGGCTGTCAACGGACGTGAAAATTCACAGCGCGGAGGGAGCGGCGCAGGTGCTGGAAGGCGCCGGGCACGCCTTCCAGCAGCCGTTGCCGGGTGCTCACATCCGCCGTGCGTCCGCGGTCAGTTCGGCGTCGGTGCCGAGTACGTCCTCGCCATAGAGATCCTGCACCCAGTTGGTCTGGTAGACGGTGTCCAGGTAGCGCTCGCCGAGGTCCGGTGCGATGGCCACCGAGGTGAGGTCCCGGGCGTCATGCCGGGCCAGCCAGGAGGCCGCGCCGCTGACCACCGTGCCGGTGGAGCCGCCGAACAGAAAGCCGCGCCGGGCCAGCCGGTGGCAGGTGCGAATGGTGTCGGTCTCCTCCACCAGGACCACCTCGTCCACATAGGACTCGTCCAGCAGCGCCGGACGGACACTGGTGCCCAGGCCGGGGATCATCCGGCGGCCGGGCGGACTGCCGAAGGTGACCGAGCCCACGCTGTCCACCGCCACCACCCGCACCGGGCGGTGCGATTCCCGGAAGTAACGGGCGCAGCCCATCAGCGTCCCCGTGGTGCCCGCACCCACGAACAGCACGTCCAGCTGCGGGAATTGGCGGGCGATGGCCGGGGCGGTGGTGCGGTAGTGGGCCTTCCAGTTGGCCGGGTTGCTGTACTGGTTGAGCCAGATGTACTGGTCGTCGGAGGCGATCAGCTTATGGATGAAGGCGATCCGGGCGCCCAGCAGGCCGCCGTGCGGATCCGGCTCGGTGATGATGTGCACCTCACTGCCCAGGGCCTCCATCATCCGCCGGGTGGAGAGGTTGCAGCGGGCATCGGTGACGCAGAGAAAGCGATAGCCCCGGCTGGCCGCGATCATGCTCAGGGCCACGCCCAGATTGCCGGAGGAGGACTCCACCAGGGTGCTGTCCGGGCTCAGGGTGCCGCTGCGCTCGGCGGCCTCCACCATCGCCGCCGCGGCCTTGATCTTGATGGAACCGGCGAAATTGAAGCCTTCACATTTCAGGAAGAGTGGGTACCCGACCGTCGGCCGCAGATCGACATAGAGCTCGTCCTCGTTGAAGTCCATGGGGATGGAAATGACTCGCACGGCGCGCCCCTCCTCTGTGGTGGTGCTCCGGCCGTTCACCCGTACCTGCGCAGTTCATGGAAGAAGTCCTCGACGATGTTCAGCCGGCCGGAGCGGGCCACCTCGTCATAGACGTATTTGCCGACGGCCAGATCGAGGACTCCGAGGCCGAAGGGCGAGAAGATCACGGTCCGGTCGGTGGGTACGGAGATCCGGCCGGTGAGCACATCGTCCAGGGTGCCGGTGAGGAACCGCCGTCCGCCGCTGAGCCGTTCGGCCAGATGCGGGGAGGTTTCGGCCTTGAGACAGTGCTCGATGTCGTCAACGAAGTTGGCCGAGCCCAGCAGGATCTCCGGGGCGAGGTCGCGCAGCGAGATATGCAGCACCAGCGGGTGGTGGCCGAACCAGGACGCCTCGGTGATATGCGGCTTGCCCGCGATGGTGGCGAAGACCACCAGATCGCTGCACCGGATCAGCTGTTCCGGGCTGTGGTGCACGGTGATCCCGGCTTTGGCCCGGGACTGTTCCAGATAGGTGCGGAAGCCCGCCGCGCTCTCGGGCGCGGAGTCGTATACCCCGATCTGCTCGAAGGACCAGCCGGTGCCGGCCAGAAAGGTGTGGATATAGCGGGCGATCAGACCGGTGCCGAAGAAGCCGATCCTGGCCGGGCGTTCCCGGTCGCGGCTGAGCCGGTCGGCGGCCAGCGCCGCCGAGGCGGCGGTTCTGCTCGCGCTGATGATGGAGCTCTCCAGGCAGGCGAAGGGGTAGCCGGTGTCATGGTCGTTGAGGATCAGCACCGCCGAGGCGCGGGGGATGCCGGAGGCGACATTGGCGGGGAAGCTGGAGATCCACTTGAGGCCGTCCACCCGCATCTCGCCGCCGATGGAGGCGGGCAGGGCGATGATCCGGGCCGAGGGGCGGTCGGGGAAGCGCAGGAAGTACGACGGGGGGTTGACCGAGTGCCCGTCGCCATGCAGCCGGTAGGTGGCTTCCACCAGATCGGTCAGCTGCTGTTCGCGTCCATGCAGGGCCTGTTGGACCTGGGCGCCGGAGATCACCGCGAAGGGCGGTACGGCGATGGACTCGGCGGGCTCGGCGGGCTGGGGCGTGGTGGGGGAAACGGTGGTCATGCGGCGGTCACCTCGATGGTGGGGGAGCAGTCGGACAGACGGACCTCATCGGCCAGGGCGACCAGCACTTCACGGGGCCCCTCGAAGGGCTCTCTGCCGTGTGCGGTACGGACGTTGTCCACCAGCAGCAGATCGCCCGGCTGCCAGGGCTCACGCCGGGTGTGGGCCGCATAGACCTCATTGAGCAGGGCCACCACGTCCTCGCCGATGGGTTCGCCGTCGCCGAAGCAGGTGTTGAACGGCAGCCCGTCCGCGCCGTAGACATCCAGCAGGTACTCGCGCACCTCTTCGGCGATGGTCCACTCATTGAGGAAGGCGACCTGGTTGAACCAGCAGCGCCGGCCGGTGACCGGATGGCGCACCACGGCGCTGCGGCGCTGCCGGGTGCGCAGCCCGCCGTCCGGCTGCCAGGCAAACTCAATGGAGTTGGCGCGGCAGTAGTCCTCGACCACGGCGCGGTCCTCGGTGCCGAAGGCCTCGGCGACCGAGGCCCCGATCTCCTCGTTGTAGTTGCGGGTGAGCAGCCAGCCCTCGGTTTCGAAGCGCTTGACCAGGGCGGCGGGGAGCGCGTCCAGCACGGCCGGGGAGTCGGCCACCGTGGTGGCCCCGCCCTCGGTGGGGGCGGTGAGGCAGGCGAACAGCATCAGGCCGGGGAAGCGCAGGGCGTAGCTCATCTCGTGGTGCATACACATCTGCTGGTTCTGCGGCCACTTGGTGGCCGAGTAGGCGCCCTCGGCAAAGGTCTTGCGGGCGGCGAAGGTCTCCCGCTCGGTCAGCAGTCCGTCGGCCAGCTCCCGGAAGACGGCGCCGGTGCCGGCCGCGTCCCGCAGACCCAGGCCGCGGACCAGCAGGGAACCGTGCTCGGCCACGGCGGCCCGTAACGCGTCCCGGTGCGCGGCCGCCCAGTCGCGCGGGTCGCTGGGACCCGGCACGCGCAGCAGGGGCGGACGGCCGGGGCTCAGCTCCGGATCCGGCAGAGGGGATGGGGAGGGCATGGGGTCGGGGTTCCTTTCTCCGAAAGGTCACAAGAGGTCAGGACGGGAGGGTGGAGAGCACCGCGCGGGCGGCCCCCTGTGGGGCGGTGCGCGGGAAGTAGTGGCCGCCGTGGTCGAGTTGGTGCAGTTCCACCCGGTCGGCCAGCAGCCGCCAGTCGAGATAGCGGGTGGCGGCCTCGGGGGTGTGCGGGTCGTCGGCGGCCAGTACCGCGGTGACGGGGGCGGAGAGCCGGACGGTGGGCGGGTGGTCCAGGAGAGCGGCGAAGTAGCGGTGGGCGGCGGTGCAGTCGTGGCGGTAGGCGGCGCCGGTGTGTGCCGCCCGGTGGTCATCCGGCTCGGCCGGGCCGGGGTAACCGGCCTGTCCGCTGAGCTCCTTGGTGATCTCCGCGTCGTCCAGCCCGGCCAGCCGCTCGGCGGCGGCGCGGCGGGTGGCGGCGTCGCCGAGCAGCTGGGCGCCGAGGAACACCCGTCGTACATCCGCTCCTTGGCCCTCCAGTGCCCGTGCGGTGGCCAGGGCGGGGGCGGCGCCGGAGGAGTGGCCCCAGAGCAGCACGGGCAGGTTGCCGAGGGCGGTGATCTCCTGGGCGGCGCGCTGGACCACCTGGTCCAGCGGCGCGAAGGGGTCGCCCTCGGCGGCCGGGTCATGGCCGGGGAGTTCCACGGCGTACACCGCCAGCCCGCTGCCGCGCAGCGCTCTGGCCAGCGGCTGGTAGCCGGCCGCGGTGCCGCCCGCGTAGGGGAAGCAGACCAGCAGCGCGGCGGGCGGGCCCGCCGGGCGGGTCAGTGGCTGGAGCAGCCCGGGCCGTTGCGGCGAGTCGCCGTCGAGCAGTTGGGCCTGCTCGGCCAGGACAGGGTGGCGGGTGATGTCCTTGAGGGTGACCGCGCGGTCCAGGGCGATGGCCAGTTTCACCGCCGAGAGGGAGTCGCCGCCCCGGTCGAAGAAGTGGTCCAGCCGTCCGACGCGATCCTCGGGGACGCCCAGCACCTTGGCCCAGGCGGCGGCCAGCCGGCGTTCGGTGGCGGTGCGGGCGGCCTCGAACTCCGTCTCGCCGGTGGCGAGTTGGGCGGCCAGCGCGGTGAGTGCCTTGCGGTCGGTTTTGCTGTTGGGGGTCAGCGGGAGGGCCTGGCGCCAGTGGAAGGCGGCCGGGACCATATAGGCGGGCAGGGCACTTGCCAGCCGCTTCCGCAGGTCTTCGGGGTCCAGGGCGTGGGGGGCGGCATAGAAGGCCACCAGCTGTCTGTTCCGGCCACCGGCCGAGGCGATCACCACCGCACCGTCGCGGACACCGGGCACCCGCAGCAGGGCGTTCTCGATATCGCCGGTCTCTATCCGGAAACCGCGCAGCTTGACCTGGCTGTCCCGGCGGCCCAGGAACTCCAGCTTGCCCTCGGGCAGCCAGCGCCCGAAGTCCCCGCTGCGATAGAGCCGGTTGCCGGGGCGGTGCGGGTCCGCCAGGAAGGACTGCTTGGTGCGCTCGGGGTCGTTGACATAGCCCCGCCCCACACAGACCCCGGAGAAGACAATCTCGCCGGGGGCGCCCAGCGGCACCGGCCGCAGCCGCTCGTCCACCACATAGACATGGACATTGGGCACACAGGGGCCCAGCGGAACCCGGTCGCCCGCGGGGGGACGGTCCATCACCTCATGGTTGGTGTCGTCCGAAGTCTCGGTCAGCCCATAGGCGTTGACCAGCCGGATGCCGGGCCGGGCGGCGAACCAGCGCTGGACCAGCTCCTTCTTCAGCGCCTCGCCGGTCACCGACACACAGCGCAGGTCCGGGAGTTGACGAGGGCTGCGCTCCAGGTGGGTCAGGACGGCCTCCAGATAGGAGGGCACCACCTGGAGGACGGCGACCCGGCCCTCGGCGATCCGGTCCACAAACCGTGGGACGTCCAGGATCACTTCCTGCTCCACCAGCAGCGTCCGCCCGCCGGCCAGCAGCGCCGAGACCAGCTGCCACAGCGAGATGTCAAAGCACTGCGGGGCGGTCTGGGCGACCACCCGGCCCTCCTCGACCCCCAGGTCGGCGATCTTGGCGTAGAGGTGGTTGAGCATTCCGGCGTGCTCGCACATGGCGCCCTTGGGCTCACCGGTGGAGCCGGAGGTGAAGTAGACATAGGCCAGTTGGTCCGCGGCCACCGGGACGCCGGGGTCGTCCTCGGCGTGGTCCTCCCGCCAGGCCGTCTCCAGCAGCAGGGTGCGGACGCCGGGCAGGGAGCCCAGGGCCTCATTGAGGGTGGTGGTGCTGCCGGGTTCGGTGAGCACCAGGGTGCAGCCGGCGCGGGAGAGCATGGTGGCGATGCGGCCGGCCGGGAAGTGCGGCTCCACGGGCAGATAGGCGCCCCCGGCCTTGAAGACGGCCAGCACGGCCGCCGCCCAGCCGAGGTCGCGTTCGGTCACCACCGCGACCACGTCCTCCGGCCGCAGACCACGGGCCAGCAGGGCCCGGGCCAGGCGGTTGGCGCGGCGGTTGAGTTCGCGGTACGTCCACCGCCGCTCGCCGTGCTCGATGGCGATGGCCTCGGGGTGGCGGCGTACCCGCTCCTCGAAGAGCTCATGGAAGCGGCGGTCCGGCAGTGGGCGGCGCGGCCCGGCCAGGCCCTCCAGCTGGAAGCGGAGCTCCGCCTCGGACAGCAGGCTCTGGTGCTGGTGTTCCTGGTCGGGCGTGGTGTGCAGCAGGGTGAGCGCGGTGAGGTGGTATCCGGCGATCCGGGCTGCGGCCTCGGCGTCCAGGACCTCGGTGCGGTAGCGCAGCAGCAGGGAGCCGTCCTGG
The DNA here is from genome assembly GCF_003121295.1 of Streptomyces orinoci. GTDB lineage: Bacteria > Actinomycetota > Actinomycetes > Streptomycetales > Streptomycetaceae > Streptomyces > Streptomyces orinoci. The sequence continues at coordinate 167,109 of NZ_PHNC01000010.1, read as the reverse complement.
ACGCGCAGCGAGAACACCGTGCCCTCGGGGAGTTCGCCGCCGTGCGGGTCCAGCAGGGTCTCGAAGGGCGGGCGTGCCAGGCCGAGCCGGCGGCGGAGCTTGTCCACCGGGAAGTCCCGGTGGGTCAGCAGCTCGGCCTCGGCGCGGCGGACGGCCGTCAGCAGGGTGTGCCAGGAGCCGGGCGCCACGCTCAGCCGGCAGGGCAGCGCCGGGCCGTCGGAGGTGACCGTATAGCCGGTGGTGACCTCCGGCTCGCCGGTGAGGGCGGCCAGCACCTTGGCGTGGGCGGCCAGCAGTTGGGTGGTGCCGGGGGCCAGGCCGGGCGGCAGGGCGCCGCGGTGTTCCGCCAGGCCCGGCACGGGCGTCCGGGTCCAGCGCGGCACGGTGGTGACACCGCCCTCCAGCAGCGTCCGCCGCCAGAACTCCTCGCTGCTCATCGGCTTCCCCCTCGCAGAGTCGGTACGGTGCTCGGCTTCCCCAGTGCCGGGGTGCCGCCGGCGCTGGCGGGATTGCCGCCCCAGCGTGCGTGGGCGGGGACCTCCTCGCCCTTCATCAGGAAGGAGTCCGGGGCGAGCACCGCGCCCTCGCCCATGGTCACGCCGTAGTGGACCAGGGCGTTGATGCCGAGGGTGCAGCCCGCGCCCAGCACGGTGCGGTCGGACTTGAAGGTGCCGTCCTCCTGTGAATGGCACTGGATCTTGCTGGAGAAGCCCAGGGTGCAGTCGTCCCCGATGGTGGTCAGGGTCCGTTCCGAGAGGTCACAGCCGTCGTCGAAGACCCGGCGGCCGACCCGGACGCCCAGCATCCGCCAGAGGAGGTTTTTGAACGGGGTGCCATTGAACGCGTTGAAGTGGCCCTGGGGGACCTTCCACAGGCGCTCGTGATGCCAGAAGTAGCGGTCGTAGATGGAGCACACGGTGGGCTCCAGCGGCCGGAAGCGGGTGAGGCAGCGCTCCATCAGCGCGTAGTAGACGGTGGTGAAGACCAGTACGGCGGGCAGAAAGGCGGCGTCCAGCAACTGGCCTGCCATGCCGTCCCGTTCGGCGGTGGCCAGCACCAGGGCGGTGACGCCGAGGAACTGTCCCCAGCGGATCAGCAGCACCAGGGCGATGGTGCGCAGGTTGTAGCGGTTCTTGGCGGCCAGGCGGCTCTCCAGCTCTCCGCCGGTGCGCAGATGATCGAAGCGGGTGTCGCGTTCCACGGTGCGCGGGATCTCGAAGCTGGGGGAGCCCAGCAGGCCGACGCCCTCGCGGAGTTCGCCGTCCAGCGGGACCATCGCCTTGGTGGCGATCAGGCAGTTCTCGCCGGTGCGGCCGCCCGAGGGGTAGGCGATGTGGTTGCCCAGGAAGTTATGGGCGCCGATGACGGTCCGGGACACCTTGAAGGAGGTGCTGGAGTAGTCGGCGTTCATGAGGGACAGCCCGTCGGCGACCATGGTGCCGCGGCCTACGGTGCTCAGATAGGGGCTCTCATGCTTGAGGCCGATGCCGAAGTTGGAGCCGGTCTGCTCGGCCTGGGACAGGTCGTATCCCAGCAGGGTCAGATAGTGCACGATATAGGAGCTGTCACCGAACAGCCAGGTGAAATAGCGGGAGTTGGTCAGCCGGGAGACCGAGCGGTGCATGGCGTAGCGGTAGCCGTACAGCGGATAGACCCGGTCCGGCTCGATGGGCAGGTGCATCAGCCGGGGGACGGTGGCCAGGAACAGCAGACCGCCGATGAGCAGCAGGCCGAAGAGCACCGCGGAGACCAGGAGCGCGTCCAGCCAGAACGCCGCCGAGGCGACCGGCTCCCGGGCGGCGTCGGACCGGCCGGTCAGGCTGGGCACCTTGTTGAGCAGCAGATAGCCGCCGGCCAGCCATAGCGGCATGGTCAGCAGAAAGGTCCGCGCCAGGAGGAACAGCGCAAAGCCGGCCCGGCGCGGCGCGCCACAGCGGGCCGGGGCCACCCTGAGGTAGTCCAACTCCGTTGGCTGGGCGGGGGAACCGTGCCAGTGGCGGCCGGCCGGCACCGCCTCGCCGTGCTGCAGGGCGGAGGCATGGCCCAGTTGGGCCCCGTCGCCCATCGAGGTGTGGATGTCCAGCACGGTCTGCTCGCCGATGAACGCGTTCCGGCCGATGGTGACCGGACCGGTTTGGATCCGGCCCGCCTCGGCCCGGTAGCAGAGCAGATAGGAGTCCTTGCGGATCACGGTGCCGCTGCCAATGGTCAGCAGATCGGTGCAGACCGGTACGAACCGGGAGAGGATGGTGACCTGTCCGCCGATTCTGGCGCCCAGGGCCCTGAGATAGAGCACATACAGCGGGGTGCCCACGAACAGGACCGCCGGGTTGGCCTGCACCAGCAGCTTCACGGTCCAGAAACGCAGATAGGCCAGGCTCCACACCGGGAATTCACCGGGCCGCCAGCGGCCCACCAGAATCCATTTGGCCAGCACCGGGAACATGCACAGGCCGAGGAAGTCGGCGCCGCCGAAGAGGACCGAACGACCGTAGACGCCCAGGCCGTCGGGGCTGTCGGCGACCCATTGATAGCCGCGGGCGCCGGCGAGGGCGGTGAGATAGGAATAGGCCAGGAAGACCAGAAACTGCAGGGTGCCGCAGACCAGGTAGCGCGGGGTGCTGCCGGGCGGCACCGGATCGGCCGGCGGAGCGGGCTCGGGGGCCGTCTGCGGAGTGTCCGCGAATGCCGTGGCCAGGCTGCGCACCGTGGAATGCCGGTAGATGTCCTTCATCGATACCGAGGGCAGGTCCGGCCGCTTTCTCACCCGGGCGCAGAAACGGGCCATCACCATGGAGTCCGCGCCGAGATCGTCGAAGAAGTGGCTGTCGGCAGGCACCTGTTCGGCGCTTACGAGATCGGCCAGGACCTCCGCGAACATCCGCTCCAGATCACCGGCGAGCGCCGGTCGCGGGGGGCCTTCGGTCGATATTCCGGCGGGTTCTCCCACCACGAGGGCTCCTTGAGTGTGAGTGAGCTGGTGCCGTTGAGATTTGTGATGTGCCGGGTGTTCCCGTGGACCGGTGGTGCATCCGATGCCTGTGTCAACTGCCCTGCGGAGCATGCCCGTTGGGCCCATGCGCTTGGGCCGGCCTCACCGCGAGGCAATGACGCCCCGCCCGGCCGGCGGTCTGTTTTTAAAGGAACCATGCGGAAATGGCCGTCACTGGCGAGATCGGCATGGCGCGGAACCTGTATACGGGTTCCCGCATCTCCGCACCCCCTCCAACGCGGTGCCCACGAGAACGTTGAAGAACGTAGGGTTGGGCCGGAGGGCGAGCCAGCGGATAAATAAGCCATTGGGAAATGACGCGTAACTATCCGCCGCCCGGCCCCTGTTGATCCATTCCGGCCCAACGGGCGTCCGGGCACTGACCACCGCCGCACAGCGCCCGCCGCCTGTTGTTTTGCGTAACACCGCTTACTCCGCCCGGTGCCCGTCTCCCTGCTCCCGCCCGGCTCCGTAAAAGGTCAGCGGCCGGTCAATGCCTGGAAAAGGGGCGCAGTTGACGGAAGCGGGCGAATGGCCGCGAGCGCGGGGGAGAAGCGGCCGAAAACCGAGCCTCACCGGCGGCCGGCGATGGCGGAAAACAGGCAGCGGGGTACGGTCAGCCGCTAAAGATTTGGCCGGTAACCGGTAATGGCCCGCTAGCAGGCACGTAACGGCGCGACCAACTCGCCCCTGACCGCCGCCGGGCGTCCCGGCGGGCGCCGTAGCGCATTGTTTACGAAGCCGTCATATGGCCGGGGGCCCACGCCGCCCGGCTGCCGCCCGGACGCCGTCCGGGCCCGGAAGCCGGGAGCGGACCGCTGTCGAGGACCGGCCGGACACGAGATATCTTGATGTCGAGCAATGTTACAGACGTGAAGCGGAGCACCCGGTGACTGACTCGACGATCATCTACACGCACACTGACGAGGCCCCCGCACTGGCGACGTACTCGTTCCTGCCGGTGGTCCAGGCGTACGCCGGCACGGCCGGGGTCACCGTGGAGACCCGTGACATCTCCCTGGCGGGCCGCATCATCGCCAACTTCCCCGAGCACCTCCAGGAGGGCCAGCGCATCGATGACGCCCTGGCCGAGCTGGGCGCGCTGGCCAAGACCCCCGGGGCCAACATCATCAAGCTGCCGAACATCTCGGCCTCCATCCCCCAGCTCAAGGCGGCCATCGCCGAGCTTCAGCAGCAGGGCTACGCGCTGCCGGACTACCCGGACGACCCCAAGACCGAGCAGGAGCGCGAGATCCGCGCCCGCTACGACAAGATCAAGGGCAGCGCCGTCAACCCGGTGCTGCGCGAGGGCAACTCCGACCGCCGCGCCCCCGCCTCGGTGAAGAACTACGCCAAGACCCACCCGCACCGCATGGGCGCCTGGTCCCCCGAGTCCAAGACCAATGTCGCCACCATGGGCGTGGACGACTTCCGCTCCACCGAGAAGTCCACGGTGATCGCCGAGGACGGCACCCTGCGCATCGAGCTGGTGGGCGACGACGGCACCACCACGGTGCTGCGCGAGTCGGTGCCGGTGCTCGCCGGTGAGGTCGTGGACGCCTCCGTGATGCGGGTGGCCGCCCTGCGCGAGTTCCTCACCGCCCAGGTCGCCCGGGCCAAGGCCGAGGGCGTGCTGTTCTCCGTACACCTCAAGGCCACCATGATGAAGGTCTCCGACCCCATCGTCTTCGGCCATGTGGTGCGCGCCTTCTTCCCCAAGACCTTCGCCGCCTTCGGCGCCGACCTGGCCGCGGCCGGCCTGACCCCCAACGACGGCCTCGGCGGCATCTTCAAGGGCCTTGAGGCGCTGCCCAACGGCGCCGAGATCAAGGCCTCCTTCGACGCCGAGCTCGCCGAGGGCCCGGCCCTGGCCATGGTGGACTCGGACAAGGGCATCACCAATCTGCACGTCCCCTCCGACGTCATCGTCGATGCCTCCATGCCCGCGATGATCCGCACCTCCGGCCATATGTGGGGCCCGGACGGCCAGGAGGCCGACACCCTCGCCGTGCTGCCCGACAGCAGCTACGCCGGTGTCTACCAGGCCGTCATCGAGGACTGCCGGGCCAACGGCGCCTATGACCCGGCCACCATGGGCTCCGTCCCCAACGTGGGTCTGATGGCGCAGAAGGCCGAGGAGTACGGCAGCCACGACAAGACCTTCGAGATCCCGGTCACCGGCACCGTCCGCCTGGTGGACCAGGCCGGCAACGCCGTCCTGGAGCAGACCGTCTCGGCCGGTGACATCTTCCGCGCCTGCCAGACCAAGGACGACCCGATCCGCGACTGGGTCAAGCTGGCCGTCACCCGCGCCCGCGCCACCGGCGACCCGGCCGTCTTCTGGCTGGACGAGACCCGCGCCCATGACGCCATGCTCATCGAGAAGGTCAAGGCGTACCTGCCGGAGCACGACACCGAGGGCCTGGACATCCGCATCCTCGCCCCGGTCGAGGCGACCAAGCTCTCCGTGGAGCGCATCCGCCGCGGCGAGAACACCATCTCCGTCACCGGCAATGTGCTGCGCGACTACCTGACCGACCTGTTCCCGATCCTGGAGCTGGGCACCAGCGCCAAGATGCTGTCGGTGGTGCCGCTGATGGCGGGCGGCGGCCTGTTCGAGACCGGTGCGGGCGGCTCCGCGCCCAAGCACGTCCAGCAGCTGGTCAAGGAGAACTACCTGCGCTGGGACTCGCTCGGCGAGTTCTTCGCCCTGGTGCCCTCCTTCGAGCAGTACGCCAAGACCACCGGCAACGCGCGTGCCCAGGTGCTGGCCGACACCCTGGACCGGGCCACGGCGGCCTTCCTCAACGAGGACAAGTCCCCGACCCGCCGGATCGGCGGCATCGACAACCGCGGCAGCCACTTCTACCTGGCCATGTACTGGGCCCAGGAACTGGCCGAGCAGACCGATGACGCGGAGCTGGCCAAGGTCTTCGCCCCGCTCGCCGAGACGCTCACCAGCAATGAGCAGAAGATCGTCGAAGAGCTGATCGCCGTCCAGGGCAAGCCGGCCGACATCGGTGGCTACTACCAGCCCGACCCGGCCAAGGCCGCGGCCGTGATGCGGCCGTCGCAGACCTTCAACCAGGCGCTGACGCTGCTGGGCTGATCGCCGCCCCCATCGGCCACCGCCCCGGTCCGGCACTCGCCGGGCCGGGGCGGCGGCCTTTCCGGGTGCCCCGGGCCGCCCGGCGGACAACCATGGAGGAATGGCAGCGCGCGGCAGACTCCGGATCTACCTGGGGGCCGCCCCAGGGGTCGGGAAGACCTACGCCATGCTGCGCGAAGGCCGGCGGCTGCGGGACGAGGGCGCCGATGTGGTCATCGGGCTCGCCGAGCCGCACGGCCGCCGGCTCACTGCCGCCATGGCCGAGGGCCTGGAGACGGTGCCCCGCCGCGTCCTGACCCACCGGGGTGCCCGGTTCGAGGAAATGGACGTGGACGCGGTGCTGGCCCGCCACCCGCAGACCGCCCTGGTGGACGAGCTGGCGCACAGCAATGTCCCCGGCAGCCGGAACGCCAAGCGCTGGCAGGACGTCGAGGAACTGCTGGACGCCGGCATAGATGTGATCACCACCCTCAACGTCCAGCACCTGGAATCCCTCAACGACGTGGTGTGGCAGATCACCGGTGTCCGGCAGCGCGAACGGCTGCCCGACGAGGTGGCCCGCCGCGCCGACCAGATCGAACTGGTCGATCTCACACCGGAGTTGCTGCGCCGCCGGATGACCCATGGCGACATCTACCCGCCCGGCCGGATCGAGGCGGCGCTGACCCACTACTTCCGGGTCGGCAACCTCACCGCGCTGCGCGAACTGGCCCTGCTCTGGCTGGCCGACCGGGTGGAGGAGGGACTGCGGCGCTACCGCGAGGAACACGGCATCGCCGCGCCCTGGGAGACCAGGGAACGCATCCTGGTCGGCCTGACCGGCGGGCCGGAGGGCGAGACCCTGGTCCGCCGGGCCGCACGGATCACCGACCGTACCCCCGGCAGCGAACTGCTGGCCCTGTATGTGGCCCCCGGCGAGGCACCGGCCGCGGCCGACCCGGCGGCACTGGCCCGGCAGCGGGCCCTGGTGGAGTCGCTGGGCGGCAGCTACCACCAGATCACCGGCGATGACGTGGCCCAGACGCTGCTGGAGTTCGCCCGGGAGGAGAACGTCACCCAGATCGTGCTGGGCGCCAGCCGGCACAGCAGGCTGGCAACCCTGCTGCGGCCGGATGTGGGACGGCGGACCATCGACGGATCCGGACCCATCGACGTCCATATCGTCAGCCATGAGGCGGCCGCCGGGCCGGCCGTGCTGTTCCGGCTGCCCAGGCCCGGCGAGGCCACCGGACCCCGGCGGTTCCGGGCGGCGCTGGCCGGGGCGGTGCTGCTGCCGCCGCTGCTCACCCTGGTGCTCACCGCCCTGCGCGGCCGGCTGGGCCTGGGCACCGGTCTGGTGCTCCAGCTGCTGGTCGTGGTGGTGCTGGCGCTGGTGGGCGGGGTCTGGCCGGCCCTGCTGGGGGCGGTGGTGGCGGCGCTGCTGGCCGACTACTACCTCACCGTGCCCGTCCATTCGCTGGATATCACGCACGGCAACGACATGGTCGCGCTGCTGGTCTTCGTGGCGGTGGCGGTGCTGGTGGGCTCGGCGGCGGGCCGGGCGTCGCGTCGCATGTACCAGGCGGTCCGCGCCACCTCCGAGGCCCAGGCGGTGAACCGGCTGGCCACCGCCATGGCGCGCGGCCGGGACCTGCCCGCCCTGGTCGAGCTGATCCGGGAGAACTTCGGGCTGCGCGCGGTGAGCCTGCTCCAGCGTGACCCGCACAGCGGCACCCCGCCGCGCTGGTTCGTGGTCGCCAGCGCCGGCGACCGCCCCCCCGAACGCCCCTATGAGGCCGATGCCGAGTGCCCGGTCGATGAGGAACTCACCCTGGCCGCCGCCGGCCAGGGGCTGACCACCGACGACCGGCAGATCCTGGCCGTCTGCGCCGCGCAGCTGGGCATCGCCCAGGCCCACGGCAGGCTCATCCGGCAGGTCGCCGAGACGGACGTCCTGGTCGCGGCGGAGCGCCGGCGGTCCGCAGTGCTGGCCCTGGCGGTCCGCGATCTGCGCGCGGTGCTGCGGACGGCCGAACAGGCCCTGGACGGGCCGGACGGCCCGGGGCCCCGGGCCGCCCGGGCGGCGGTCGCGCGGGCCGCCCAACTGGTGGCGGACCTGGGCGACTTGGGACGGTTGCACGCCGGCGCCCTGGACCTCTATCTGCGGCCGGTGGACCTCGGTGAGGTGCTGGTGGCCGCCCTGGACGACCTGGGCCCGGGCGGCCGCACCATCGAACTCGCGCTCCCGCCCGGCCTGCCCGAGGTGATCGCCGATGCCGCCCAGCTCACCCGGGTGTTCACCACGCTCGCCGCCGACGCCCTGCGGCACGGCCCGCCCGGCCGGTCACCCGCCCTGACCGCCGAGGTGCTGCCCGACCGGCTGGTCGTCACGCTGTCGGGGTTCCGCGGGCCGGAGCGAGGAGACAGCCTGCCGCTGCGGCTCTCCCGTGACCTGGTGGAGGCCATGGGGGGCACCCTGGAGGTGGGCGGCGAGGAGGTCTTCTCGGTGACGCTGACGCTGCCCACGGCCCGTCAGTGAAGTGCGGCCAGCGCGTGGTTGAGCTCGACCACATTGACATGCGGGCTGCCCAGGAACCCCAGGGAGCGGCCCTGTTGACGGGCCGCGACCAGCCGGCGCACTACCACCGGGGACAGCCCGCGGGCCCGGGCCACACGGTTGGCCTGCTCCTCGGCGTAGGCGGGGGAGATATCCGGGTCGAGGCCCGAACCACTGGCGGTCAGCGCGTCCGCGGGCACCGACTCCGGAGGCACCCCGTCAAAGGCGGCGACCGCGGCCCGCCGGGCGGCCACCTCCTTGACCAGGACCTGGTTGGCGGGCCCCAGATTGGAGGCGCCGGAGGCCAGCGGGTCATAGGGGCCGGCGCCCTTGCCCGCGTCGGCGGCCGATGGCCGGGGCTGGAACCACCGTGGGTCAGGCCGGAGTTGTTCCCCCGCGTCGGCCGGATTCCGCTTGGGCAGGGCGAAGCTCTGGCCCAGCAGCGCCGAGGCCACCGGCCTGCCGTGCTCCTCGATCAGCGAGCCGTTGGCGTGATGCGCGAAGGCCAGCTGGGCGAGGCCGGTGACGGCCAGCGGATAGGCGAGGCCGGTGACGGCGGTGAACACCAACAGCATGCGCAGGGCGGACAGATGACGCCGCATCATGGGCGGCAGGCGGACGAGCATGGGGTGTCTGCTTTCTGCCGTCAGTGGAGGCCGGGGACGAGCTGGACCAGCAGGTCGATGAGTTTGATGCCGAGGAAGGGCAGCACCAGCCCGCCCAGCCCGTACACCCAGATGTTCCGGCTGAGCAGGGCGGCCGCGGAGGAGGGCCGGTAGCGGACGCCCCGCAGGGCCAGCGGGATCAGCGCCACAATGATCAGCGCGTTGAAGATGATCGCCGAGGAGACCGCCGAGGCGGGGCTGTGCAGCCGCATGATGTTGAGCTTGTCCAGCCCCGGGTAGGCCGCCGCGAACATCGCCGGGATGATGGCGAAGTACTTGGCGACGTCGTTGGCGATGGAGAAGGTGGTCAACGCTCCTCTGGTGATGAGGAGTTGCTTGCCGATCTCGACGATCTCGATCAGCTTGGTGGGGTTGGAGTCCAGGTCCACCATGTTCCCGGCCTCCTTGGCGGCCGAGGTGCCGGTGTTCATGGCCACGCCCACATCGGCCTGGGCCAGCGCGGGGGCGTCATTGGTGCCGTCGCCGGTCATGGCGACCAGCTTGCCGCCCGCCTGCTCCCGCTTGATCAGCGCCATCTTGTCCTCGGGGGTGGCCTCCGCGAGGAAGTCGTCCACCCCCGCCTCCTCGGCGATGGCCCTGGCCGTCAGCGGATTGTCACCCGTGATCATCACGGTTCGGATGCCCATCCGGCGCAGCTCCTCGAAGCGGTCCCGGATGCCCTCCTTGATGACGTCCTTGAGATGGATCACACCCAGTACCCGGGCCCCCTGCCGGTCCTGGACCGCCACCACCAGCGGAGTGCCGCCACCGGCCGAGATCCGTTCGGTGATCCTCCCGACCTCCTCGCCGGCCGCTCCGCCCCCCTCGGTCACCCAGGCGGTGACGGCACCGGCTGCGCCCTTGCGGATCCGGCGGCCGTCGATGTCCACCCCGCTCATCCGGGTCTGCGCGGTGAACGGCACAAATGTCGCGTGCTCCAACTCGCCTTCGCCGCGCGCCCGCAGCGCGTGGCGCTGTTTGGCCAGCACCACCACCGAGCGGCCCTCGGGCGTCTCGTCGGCCAGCGAGGACAGCTGGGCCGCGTCGGCCAGTTCGTCCGCGCCGACCCCGTCCACCGGGAGGAACTCGGCGGCCTGCCGGTTGCCCAGGGTGATGGTGCCGGTCTTGTCCAGCAGCAGGGTGTTGACATCACCGGCGGCCTCCACGGCCCGGCCGGACATGGCCAGCACATTGCGCTGCACCAGGCGGTCCATGCCCGCGATGCCGATGGCGGAGAGCAGGGCGCCGATGGTGGTGGGGATCAGCGCCACCACCAGCGCCACCAGGATCACAATGCTCTGCTCGGCGCCGGCGAAGATGGCAAAGGGCTGGAGGGTGACCACCGCGACCAGGAAGATGATGGTCAGCGAGGCCAGCAGGATATTGAGCGCGATCTCATTGGGCGTCTTCTGCCTGGCCGCCCCCTCCACCAGCGCGATCATCCGGTCGATAAAGGTCTCGCCCGGCCTGGAAGTGATCTTGACGATGATGCGGTCGGACAGCACCGTGGTCCCGCCGGTGACCGCCGACCGGTCACCGCCCGACTCCCTGATCACCGGGGCCGACTCCCCGGTGATGGCCGACTCGTCCACACTGGCCAGGCCCTCCACCACATCACCGTCACCGGGGATGATCTGCCCGGCCTCCACGACCACATGGTCGCCCAGCCGCAGCTGGGCCGCCGGGACCTCCTCCTCGTCACCGGGCCCGGCCCCCGGCCGCCAGCCGGTCAGCCGCCGGGCGGTGGTCCGGGTACGGGTCCGGCGCAGCGTCTCCGCCTGGGCCTTGCCCCGGCCCTCGGCCACCGCCTCCGAGAGGTTGGCGAACACGCTGGTCAGCCAGAGCCAGACGGTGATCACCCAGGGGAAGACCCCGGGGTCCTTGACCGCCGAGAGCGTGGTGAGCACCGCACCCACCTCGACCACAAACATCACCGGGTTGTGCACCATCAGCCGGGGGTCGAGCTTGCGCAGCGCGGCGGGGAAGGAGGTCACCAGCTGCCGGGGGTCCAGCAGGCCGCCGGAGACCCGGTGCGTGGTGGCGGGCATCAGTGCAGTCCTTCCGCCAGCGGGCCCAGTGCCAGGGCCGGGAAGAAGGTCAGGCCGACCACGATCAGGATCACCCCGGTCAGCAGGCCGACGAACTGCGGCCGGTGGGTGGGCAGGGTGCCGGCCGTCACCGGCACCGGGCGCTGCCGGGCCAGCGACCCGGCCAGGGCCAGGACGAAGACCATCGGCAGAAAACGGCCGAAGATCATCACCAGGCCGAGCGCGGTGTTGTACCAGACGGTGTTGGCGGACAGTCCGGCGAAGGCCGAGCCATTGTTGTTGGCCGCGGAGGTGAAGGCGTAGAGCACCTCGGAGAAGCCATGCGGCCCCGGGTTGGCCATGGCCGCCCGCTGCCCGGGCAACGCCATGGCGATGCCGGAGCCGGCCAGCACCAGGGCCGGGGTGGTGAGGATGTAGAGCGAGGCGAACTTCATCTCCCGGCTGCCCAGCTTCTTGCCCAGGTACTCGGGGGTGCGGCCGACCATCAGTCCGGCCACGAACACCGCCACCACGGCCAGGACGAGGATGCCGTAGAGCCCGGAACCGGTGCCGCCGGGGGCGATCTCGCCCAGCATCATATTGAAGATCAGCAGGCCACCGCCGCCCGGGGAGAAGGAATCGTGCGCGGAGTTGACCGCGCCGCAGGAGGTGAGCGTGGTGGAGACGGCGAACAGCACCGACCCCCAGATCCCGAACCGCTGCTCCTTGCCCTCCAGCATCCCGCCCGCCGCGTGCCCGGCCGGACTGCTCACACTGTGCAGTTCGTTGGCGGTGGCCACGGCCACCGAGGCGGCCCAGATCAGTGCCATCACGGCGAGCAGGGCATGGCCCTGGCGGCGGTCGCCGGTCATGGTGCCGAAGGTACGGGGCAGCGAGAAAGGGATCACCAGCATCAGATAGATCTCGGCGAGGTTGGTGAAGCCGGTGGGGTTCTCCAGCGGATGGGCGGAGTTGGCGTTGTAGAACCCGCCGCCGTTGGTGCCCAGTTCCTTGATGGCCTCCTGGGAGGCCACCGGGCCGCCGGTGATGCTCTGGTGCTGCCCGGCGATGGTGGTCACCGAGTGCGCGCCATGGAAGTTCTGGATCACCCCGGCCGCCACCAGCACCATGGCGAAGACAAAGGCGAGGGGCAGCAGCACCCGCAGGGTGATCCGGGTGAGGTCCACCCAGAAGTTGCCCACCCGGTCGGTCCGTTGCCGGGTGAAGCCGCGGATCAGGGTGGCGACAATGGCGATGCCCACGGCCGCCGAGACAAAGTTCTGCACCGCCAGACCGGCCATCTGCACCAGATGGCCCAGGGCCGATTCGCCCGAGTAGGACTGCCAGTTGGTGTTGGTGACAAAGGAGGCGGCGGTGTCGAACGCCTGGTCAGGGGGCATCGGCCGCGTCCCCAGGGACAGCGGCAGCTGGTTCTGCAGCCGCAGGAAGGCATACAGGAACAACACCGACACCAGGGAGAACGCCAGCATGGCGCGCAGATAGACGGCCCAGGTCTGGTCGGTCCCGGCGTTGACACCGCCGGCCCGGTAGACCAGCCGTTCCGGGCGCAGATGCCGGGAGTTGGTCAGGCAGTGGGCGAGGTGGTCGCCCAGTGGCCGGTGGGTCAGGGCGAGGGCGCCGGCCAGGGCGAGGATCTGCAGCCAGCCCGCGAGGGTGTCGTTCATCAGAACCTCTCCGGGAAGAGCAGGCAGAAGACCAGGTAGAGCAAGAGGCCCACGGCGGTGACCAGCCCGATGACGTTCTCCGCGCTCACAGCCGCTCAACCCCCTTGACCGCCAGGCCGAGCAGGATGAAGGCCAGGATGGTGAGGCCGGTGAATGCCAGGTCCGCCATGGGCGATAACACCCCTTGCTCCGATGTCCTTTTCTGATCACTGCGTGGAGGAAACGGTAATAGCGGACACCTGTGATGGTCTTGAGGAACACGAGGGTGGCCGAAGAGCGCTTGTGAAACATCGGCGCGTGGGGGCGTCCGCGCCCCGGCGCGGGTGGGCCGGAAGTGCCGCGGGCGGACCCGGCGGACGGGGTGGGGGCCCGGGACCGCTGGGCGGACAGCGGTCAACCCAGGGGCTGCACAGGGGAGTTGGATGGTGTTCGGCAGGCGGCGTACGGTCGCGCATCAGCCGGAGGCGGCGCCCGGCAAGCGGGCGCCGGTGACCGGGGTCAGCCAATCGTCGCGGTGAGGAACCCGCCGCTGGGCGGGGTCGGGCCCGGGCGGTTGTAGCGGTCGGCCAGATCCGTGGCGGGATGGGTGGTCACCCGCCAGCCATGGTCGCCGAGCCAGTCGGTCAGACCCGGGCCCAGCCCGCCCCGCCAGAGCGAGGTGATATGGCCGATGCTGGGATCGTCCGCTCCCACGGAGGGGTCGCGGCCGCGTTCGACCATCAGCCGGCTGCCGGGGGCGGAGAGCCGGCCGACCGTCTCCAGCAAGGTGGCCGCCTGCTCGGCGGTGAGATACATCAGCAGGCCCTCCACCAGCCAGGCGGTCCGCTCGGCCGGGTCGAAGCCGGCGCCGGTCAGCCGGTCCGGCCAGCCGGGGTCCAGCAGATCCACCGGCAACGGGGTGCGTATACACCGGGGCCGGACGTCCAGCCCGGCCAGGACGTGGTGCTTGAAGTCCAGCACCGGCGGCAGGTCGAGTTCATGGAGCCGCAGCCCGGGCGGCCAGTCGAGCCGGTAGGCACGGGCGTCCAGGCCGGCCGCCAGCAGTACCACCTGGCGGCAGCCGGAGTCCGCGGCGGCCAGCAGGCTGTCGTCGTAGAAGCGGGTGCGCAGCACCGTGTGGTGGGCGAGGGCCAGGGCGAAGGGGCCGGGCCGTCCGCTCGTCGGATACCCGGAGGCCGCGACGAAGGCCGCCGCGCAGGGGTCCCGGAACAGGCCGTCGGGCCGCTCGCTCTCCCGCGCGCGGACCCGGGCGACGGCGATGGCGGTGCGGCTCACCCCGCTCAGCGGTTCGGAGGTCGTCATGGCCACGACGCTATCGGCCGGGGCCCGGCCGGTGGGGGCGGTTTCCGGCGGGGCGCCGGCCGCTTCCGCCGGCGAAGCCGGATGACACGGGCTTGAGCACCCATGTCCCTGGCGCGGTGCCAACGACTCCGGTGATGGATATGCCGCCCGCCGGATGGTCCGCCCGCCGGTCGTGCGCGGCGCGCCGCTGGGGCAGAGTGGATGACGTGGACCTTCGACAGCGCTTGGCGGACCGTGGGCAGCCATGGCAGTCGAGCCCCGCACTGATGGCGATGCCGGTCCTGCTGATCGTGGCGATCGCCGTGGTGGATGTGCATACCGGGACCAATGTGCACCTGGGGCCGCTGCTGGTGATAGCCCCGGCGCTGACCGCTTCCTTCGGCGGTCCTTGGATGGTCGCCGCCGTCGGGGCGCTGGCCGAGCTGGCCCAGATTGTCATAGCGGCCCTGCACGGCGGGCTGACCACCACCAATCACATCGCCCAGATGGTGGCCCTGGCGCTGCTCTCCGCGTTGATCGTGTTCTACTGCGCGGTACGCGAGCGCCGGGTGCGGCAGCTGGCCCAGGTGCAGTCGGTGGCCGAGGCCGCCCAGCAGGCCCTGCTGAGGCCGCTGCCGCAGCGGATAGGGCCCTTGCGGATCGCCTCGCTGTATCTGGCCGCCGAGGACGAGGCGCATATCGGCGGGGATCTCTACACCGCCACCCGGGTGCCCGGCGGCACCCGCATGATCATCGGTGATGTACGGGGCAAGGGCCTGGCCGCCATCGGCGAGTCCGCCCTGCTGCTGGGTGCCTTCCGGCAGGCCGCCACCCAGCACGAGACGCTGCCCTCGCTGGCTGCCGCCCTGGACCACAGCGTCTGCCAGTATCTGAACGACTTTGTGGAGGTGGCCGCCGACCCGGAGGAGCACTTCACCACCGCCCTGCTGCTGGACCTCGCCGACGATCTTCCGCTGATCCGGATGACCAACTGCGGCCATCCGCCGCCCCTGTTGCTCGGCGGCGGCACCGTCGTGGTGCTGGAAAGCCCGCATCCCGCACCACCGTTGGGCATCCATGGCATGGGGCCGGGGGAGGAGTCGGTGGACTCCTTCCGTTTCGGCACCGGGGACATCCTGCTGCTCTACACCGACGGGGTGATCGAGGCCCGTAACCGGCAGGGGGAGTTCTATCCGCTGGCCGACCGGGTCGCCCAGTGGACCGGCCACAGCCCCGAGGCGCTGCTGCATCATCTGCACCGGGACCTGCTGGCCCACGCGGGCGGGCGGCTGGGCGATGACGCCGCCCTGATCGCGGTGCAGCGGATGCCGGTCGCCCATGAGGGCCACCATTTGCGCAACCTTATGCACACCGGCGCCGGCGGGGAGTGAAACGCCGGACCGCCTGGGCACATTGAGTGCCATGGGCAGAACGTGGAGTGACGACCGTACCCCGGTTTCCCCGGACGGCCGCCTGGGCCCGGCCCGCCGGCACCCCGGCCGCAGCGACCCCCGCTATCTGCGGCGCCGCGAGGCCATTGTGGCGGCGGCCCGGGGGCACCGGCTGGGCGATCCCTCACCGCCGGTGGTCTACACCCCGGCGGAGCAGGCCACTTGGCGCACGGTGTGCGCGGCACTGACCGCCGCGCACCGGGAACACGCCTGCCGGGCGCTGCTGTCGGCCTGGGCGGAGGCGGGCATTCCGGCCGAGCGGATCCCCCAGCACCGGGAGGTCTCCGCGCGGCTGGCCGAGCGCACCGGGTTCCGGCTGACCCCGGCCGGCGGAGTGGTGCCCAACCGGCTCTTCCTGGGTGCCCTGGAGCATGGCTACTTCCACGCCGTGCAGTTCGTCCGGCATCCCGCCCTGCCGCTCTACACCCCGGAGCCGGATGTGATCCACGATGTGCTGGGGCATGGACTGCACCTGGTCTCGCCCGAGTTCGCCGAGCTCTACCGCGCGGTGGGCCGGGCGGCCAACCGGGTGCGTACCCCCGAGGCGCTCGATCTGGTCAACCGCGTCTACTGGTTCACCCTGGAGCTGGGGGTGGTCCAGGAGGCCGGGGGGATCAGGGCATTTGGCGCGGCCCTGCTCTCCTCCTACGGTGAGCTCGCCGCGCTCCACCGGTGCCGGGTAAGGGAGTTGGACATCCGGGCCATGGCGACCGCCCGGTATCCGCTGACCGGCTACCAGCCGGTGCTCTTCGCCGCACGTTCCCTCGATCATCTGCGGGATGTGCTGCTGCCCTTCCTGGCGGAGTTCGACGAGGACACGGGGCGGCGCCTGGGGATCACTGCGCCGCCCCGGGTACGGGTCAGCGGGTGCTGAGCGCCGGGTCGCTCACCCCCGGCTCACCGTTCTCCACATGTCCGGCGAACCGGCGCAGGAAGCCGCTGTCGTGGTCGGAGGTCACCGACAGGTCGTACCAGCGCTTGGTGTGCCCCAGGTCGAGGGTGTGCTCCTGGTGCGCGCCGGGGCGCAGCTTGATGGTCTCCCGCTTGCCGCCATAGGCGTTGACCAGGGTCAGCCGGCAGGCGGTGGAACCGGGGTTGGTGAGGGTCAGCCGCAGGCCGTGCTTGGTGTGCCGGGCCGTCACCTCGGGGCCATGGGCCTTGCCGGAGCCCTTGAAGGCGCGCAGGAAGCCATTGGGGCCGTGCACGGTCAGGTCGTAATCGCCCTTGGAGTAGGCGGTGTTCCAGGTGTCGGAGAGCTGCTTGCCGGCCGCGGCGGTGTAGCTCCAGGGGCCGTCGGTGCGGTTGGCGGAGGTGACGGCGAAGCACACTCCGGCCGCCTCGCCCCCGGCGAAGGTCAGGGTGATGCGGCCGGTTCCGGCGGCGACGGCCGCGTCCACCCGCGGGGCGTAGGGCAGCGGACGGGTCCGGCGGGAGCCCGGCTCCTGCTTGGGCAGCGCGGGGTCGGCGGGCGGCTTGGGGACATAACTGCTGTGCCGGTCGTGGTCCTTGGGGACATAGCCGGCGGTGTCCGGCAGCTCCGGGTGCGCGGTGTGCCGCAGCCGGAAGTCGAAGGCCGAGGTCAGATCGCCGCAGATGGCGCGGCGCCAGGGGGAGATATTGGGCTCGTGGACGCCGAAGCGGCGCTCCATGAACCGGATCACCGAGGTGTGGTCGAAGAGCTCGGAGCAGACGAAGCCGCCGGTGCTCCAGGGCGAGACCACCAGCATGGGCACCCGCTGCCCCAGGCCGTAGGGGCCCTCGGCGTACTGGGCGTTGCCCCGGAACCAGTCCAGCGAGGTGTCCACGGTGGAGGCGCCGCGGCTGGCGTCGGCCGGCGGGAAGGGCGGCAGGACGTGGTCGAAGTAGCCGTCGTTCTCGTCATAGGTGATGAAGAGCGCGGTCCTGCTCCACACCTCGGGGTTGGAGGTGAGCGCGTCCAGCACCTGGGAGATGTACCAGGCGCCGTAGTTGGCGGGCCAGTTGGGGTGCTCGGAGAAGGCTTCGGGTGCGGCGATCCAGGAGACCTGCGGCAGCTTCCCGGACTTCACATCCGCCCGGAGGATGTCGAAGAAGCCCTCGCCGTTCTTGGCGTTGGTGCCGGTACGGGCCTTCTCGTAGAGCGCGTCGCCCGGCTTGGCGTTGCGGTAGTTGTTGAAGTAGAGGAGGGAGTTGTCGCCGTAGTTGCCGCGGTAGGCGTCATTGATCCAGCCCCAGGAGCCCTTGGCGTCCAGGCCGTCGCCGATGTCCTGGTAGATCTTCCAGGAGATGCCCGCCTTCTCCAGGCGCTCGGGGTAGGTGGTCCAGTCGTAGCCGGCCTCCTGGTTGCCCAGCACCGGGCCGCCGCCCTTGCCGTCGTTGCCGACGTGCCCCGTCCACATGTAGTAGCGGTTGGGGTCGGTGGCGCCCATAAAGGAGCAGTGGTAGGAGTCGCAGATGGTGAAGGCGTCGGCCAGCGCGTAGTGGAAGGGGATGTCCTCGCGGGTCAAATGGGCCATGGTGCCCAGGCCCTTGGCCGCTATCCACTGGTCGTATCTGCCGTGGTTCCACGCCTGGTGACCGCCGGCCCAGTCGTGGTCCAGGCCCGCGATGAACTGCATCCCGAGGTCCTCGGCCTCCGGGTGGTACGGCAGGACGTCCTTGGTGCCGTCCGACTGGTGCCAGACCGGCTTGCCGCTGGGCAGGGTCACCGGGCGGGGGTCGCCGAAGCCGCGGACGCCGCGGAGGGTGCCGAAGTAGTGGTCGAAGGACCGGTTCTCCTGCATCAGCACCACGATGTGCTCGACGTCCTTCAGGGTGCCGGTGCGGCGGCCGGCCGGGATGGCGGCGGCCCGCTCGATGCTGCCGGACAGTGCGGTGAAGCCGGCGGTGGCTCCGGCGATCTGCAGGAAGCGGCGCCGGTTGAGTTCTGCCATGGGTGTGGTGACCTCGCGAGTCGGGGACGACTGTCTTTCGCGGGTCAGCGTGCGGCATACGGGCTTGTGGGGGAAGGCTTGACGGTGTCCGGAAGTTGAATTCCGGGTGCCGGTTGCGGTTTAACGAGGTTGGCCGGACGCCGGTGGGTGGGCCGCCGATGGGTGGGCCGCCGGTGGGTGCGGTCGCCGGTGGGTGGGCCGCCATCCGCCCGACGCGCCTGGCGGCCCGGTCCGGTCAGGCCGCCAGCGGCTGCCGGTGAGCCGTCCGCTCCGCCTTGGCCTCGGCTGCGTAACGGTCCACATATTCCTGTTCGGACAGCTTGAGGATGGCGTACATGATTTCGTCGGTGGCGGCCCGCAGCACCTCGCGCCGGTCGGCCATGTCCGCGTACTTGGCGAAGTCCAGCGGCTCGCCGAAGCGGATGGTGATGGGCACCAGGCGGGGCAGCCGGCGGCCGATGGGCTGGGCCTCAAAGGTGCCGATCATGGCGCAGGGGATCACCGGCGCCCCGGAGCGGATGGCCATCGCGGCCACCCCGACCTTGCCCTTGTAGAGCCGGCCGTCGTGCGAGCGGGTGCCCTCGGGGTAGATGCCCAGCAACTCGCCCCGGCCCAGCACCCGCAGACCCTCGTCCACCGCCGCCTGTCCGGCCTTCCGCCCGGATCGGTCCACCGGAATCTGCCCCACGGCCCGGAAGAACGCGGCGGTCAGCCGCCCCTTGAGCCCGCTGCCGGTGAAGTACTCCTGTTTTGCCAGGAAAGTGACTCTCCGCCGGAGCATCACCGGCATCAGAAAGCTGTCACAGAACGACAGATGGTTTCCCGCGATGATCCCCGCACCCGTCCGGGGCACATGCTCCAGCCCCTCCACCCGGGGCCGGAACACCCACCGCAGCAATGGCACCAGTACCACGGTCTTGAACATGAAGTAGAACAAGTCAGTGAGCTCCCTAGTACCGAGCGATCCCCCGCGCGGAGGGACGGTAGTGGGGACAAGCGCCAGGTGGGGAGAGTGCGTATTCGGCCAACTACCGTCCGTCATGAATCCGGTGGGCCTGATAGCGTCTGCCCGCCTGAGGGTGCGTCACCCTCGGTGACGCCGAGACTGGGAGAACGAACGCACAATGATGGGCCATTCACACGCGGTCAGCGGGGCATTGCTGTTCGCGGGCACCGCGGCCTGGCTGCCGGAGAAGGTGATGGGCGCTCAACTGGCGCCGCAGGAGATCCTGATGGGGACGGTGCTCTGTGCCGGTGCCGCCCTGCTGCCGGACCTGGACCACCACGACGGCACCATAGCCAACTTCCTGGGACCGGTCTCCAAGGTCCTGTGCCGCTTTGTCGCCTGGATCTCCGGCGGACACCGGCACGCCACCCACTCACTGTTCTTTGTGGCCCTGATGTCCCTGGGCAGCTGGGCCGGAGTGACCTATCTGGGACGGCCGTTCACCCTGGGCATGACCTTCTTCCTGCTGGCCCTGGCCGTGCGGGCACTGAATGTCTGCCCGCCCGGCCACGGCTTCCACGCCTGGGGCACCATTGTGGCGATGGCCGGCATAGGCACCGCCGTCATCGCCAAGTTCATCCCCTCCGCGCCCGGTTGGCTGCCCTACGCCACCGGGCTGGGCTGTATAGCCCATCTGCTGGGCGACTCCATCACCAAGCGGGGCGCCCCCTGGCTGTGGCCACTGAAGACCCGCTACGAGATCGTGGTGATCAAGCACAGCGGCAACAAGCTGGAGACCGAGATCCTCACCCCCATCATGGGCGTCGCCACGGTGGCGCTGCTGTGGTTCACCGCGCTGTCCCCGCACTCGGCCGGCTGAGACCCGCCAGCCCGGCGGGCAACTCGCCGCGGTGGAGCACCCCCAGCCGCTGGGTGGCCCGGGTGAGCGCCACATAGAGGTCGCTCGGCGCCAGCGCGGCGGGCTCGGCCACGATCACCGAGTCGAACTCCAGGCCCTTGGCCTGCCGGGGATCCAGCAGCACCACCGGGCGGGTGAGGTCCGGGGCGGCCCCGGTGGACGCCTCCGGCAGCGCCCCGGCCAGCTCCGGCAGCAGTTCGCGCGGGGCGATCACCGCCAGCCGGCCCTCCGGCCGCAGCTCCTCGGCCACCACCCGGGCCAGGGTGCCCGGCAGATCGCCGGTGCGCCGCGCCCAGGGCGCCGTACCGGTGGAGCGCACCGAGCGCGGCGGGACGAAGGAGGTGTCCCGGTGGCGCACCACCTGGGCCGCGACCTCCATGATCTCGGCCGGGGTGCGGTAGTTGACGCCCAGCCGGATGTGCTGGAACCGGTCGCCCACATAGGGCTCCAGGATCGTCCGCCAGGAGCCGCAGCCGCCGGGCTCGGCGGTCTGCGCCGGGTCGCCGACCAGGGTCATGGAGCGGGTGGGGCAGCGGCGCATCAGCAGCCGCCAGGCCATCTCGGACAGCTCCTGTGCCTCGTCCACGATGATGTGGCCGAAGGCCCAGGTGCGGTCGGCGGCGGCCCGCTCGGCCGCGCTGCGGTGGTCGGCCTCCTCATGCCGCTCCGCCAGCCGCTCGGCGTCCACCAGGTCATGCGCGGCCAGTACTTCGGATTCCTCGTCGTCGCGGTCCTCGAACTCCTGGGTACGGGAGCCATAGGAGAGGTCCAGCACCCCCTGGGCGTAGGCGATCCTTCGCTGCTGCTCGGCCTCGGCGCGGGCGCGCTCCGCGGAGTCGTCCGCGCCCAGGAGTTCGGCGGCCTCGTCCAGCAGCGGAACATCGGCGGGTGTCCAGGCGCCCGCCGTGCGGCGGATGGCGCGGGCATCGGCCTCGGGCAGATGGACCGGCTCGGCCAGGAAGTCCGCGACCAGCTGCTCAGGGGTCAGGGTGGGCCACAACTCCTCGATGGCGGCGTGCACTTGGGCGCTCTCCGCGATGGCCTTGGCCAGCTGGGCGATGTCGTCCGGGCCCAGGAAATTCGGCCCGCCATAGGGGTCCGCGCCCAGCCGGCCGGCCAGTTGGGCCGCAAGGGCGTCGATCACCGCGAAGGCGAAATAGGGACGGGCCAGGTTGTGCGGCAGCCCGGTCTCCCGGGCGCGGCGCCGGGCCGTCTCCGCGATCGTGGCGTCCAGCACCAGTTCGCCGTCCTCATGGTCGATCACCAGGGCGGGTTCGGGCACCGTCTGCCGGTCGCGGACAAAGCGGGCCAGCGCCCCGGCCATCGCCGCCCGGCCCTTGACCGCGGCCGCCTCGGGGGTGTCGGTGCCGGTGGCCCGTACGCCCGGGAACAGTTCGGCGGGCGTGGCCAGCAGCACCCCGGTCTCGCCGAGCGAGGGCAGCACCTCGCCGATATAGCCCAGGAAGGCCGGGTTGGGGCCGACGATCAGCACCGCGCGGCGGGCCAGCTGTTCCCGGTGGGCATAGAGCAGATAGGCGGCACGGTGCAGTGCCACCACCGTCTTGCCGGTGCCCGGACCGCCCTCCACCACCAGCACGCCCTGGTGCGGGGCGCGGATGATGCGGTCCTGTTCGGCCTGGATGGTCTGCACGATGTCATGCATCCGGCCGGTGCGCGCCGAGTCCAGGGCGGCCAGCAGAACGGCGTCGGCGTCCGGGCCCTCATGGCCGGTGCGCATGGTGTCGGAGAGGTCCAGGATCTCGTCGTGCAGGGCGGTGACCCGGCGGCCCTCGGTGGAGATATGCCGCCTGCGGCGCAGCCCCATCGGGGTGTGCGAGGTGGCCAGATAGAAGGGACGGGCCACCTCGGCCCGCCAGTCGATCACCAGCGGGGTACGGGCGTCATCGTCCTGCCGGATGCCGATGCGGCCGATGTGGTGGTCGGCACCGTCCTTGAAGACCAGCCGGCCGAAACACAGGCCGTGCTCCCCGGAGTTGAAGGCGGCCAGCAGCCCGGACTGCTCGGCCACCAGCACATCGCGCTCCAGCCGGGCCTGGAAGGTGCCGCCGCCCTCGGCCGGCAGGGCGGCGCGTACCGCGGCCTCGGCGCCGGCCCGCAGCTCGGCCAGGCGGGCGTGGAGCAGGTCCATGAATTCCTGCTCGTACTGCAATTCCCTGGTGGACTCGTTTGACAATTTGGCTCCCGCCCCGGTATTCTGACTTCAGTGAGTTTCTCCATGCCCTGATTTCGAGTGCGGCATGGAATCTCCCAATATACGAGATGAAAGGCCCCGGGCGTCAATAGGCCCGGGGTTTTTCGTGTATTCGGGGCGTATTCGGGGTGTATTGGAGGGGCTTGCGAGCGCCCCCGTTCGCCGCCGCCCGACATGCGCGAGCGCGCCGGGGTGGGCAGGCTGGAGCTGGAGACAGTACGGCCGCCGCGCGAAAGGGGAGCTCCCATGGCACGTGCGGGGGTGTTCGGTGCCCTGCCGAAGGACCGGCGCGAGCGGCTGATGGCCCTCGGCAGACAGGTGGCCTTCCCGGCCGACGCCAGGATCTTCGCCGAGGGCGACCCGGCGGACCGCTTCTGGATTGTGCACACCGGCACGGTCGCCCTTGACCTGCAGGTACCCGGACGCCGCCCGGTGGTGATCGAGACCGTGGGGCCCAATGAGCTGCTGGGCTGGTCCTGGATCTGCCCGCCCCGGGAGTGGCACCTGGGCGCCGAGGCGAGCAGCCCGGTACGGGCCTGGGAGTTCGACGCCGAGCCGGTGCTGCGGATGTGCGCGGAGGACCCGGTGTTCGATCACGCACTGCTCACCTATGTGGTGTCCGTGATCGGCAACCGGCTGCGTCTGGCACGTACCCGGCTGCTGGATCTTTACGGCCCCCGCAGTGGGGGTTTGCATAGTTAGCGGGCCCCATTGGGGGCACGGGGCGGCCGTGCGATATGCGGCTCCGCCGCGCGGGCGCGATCAGCCACACACAATCCGCACATGAAATTCCGCCCCGCAAGCGGAATAGCATCGCACCGCGGAAGCACCCGGCGGGACCGCCCGTCGCGAGGTGGCGCCCCCGGTGCCACAGTGGTGAGGACGCCAACCGGAGGAGCGGAAGCATGCCGCACCTGACCGACACCGAGCTCGCCGCCCTGGACGCCCACTGGCGCGCCGCCAACTACCTGGCCGCCGGGCAGATTTACCTGCTGGACAACCCGCTGCTCAGCCGCCCGCTGCGGCCGGAGGACGTCAAACCCCGGCTGCTGGGCCACTGGGGCACCACCCCCGGGCTCAACCTGGTGCACACCCACCTCAACCGGGTGATCAAGGAGCGCGGTCTGGAAGCCCTCTGCGTCTGGGGGCCCGGCCACGGCGGCCCCGCCGTGCTGGCCAACTCCTGGCTGGAGGGCAGCTATACCGAGGCGTACCCGGACATCACGCGGGACGCCGCCGGAATGGCCCGGCTGTTCCGGCAGTTCTCCTTCCCCGGGGGCGTGCCCAGCCATGTGGCCCCGGAGACGCCTGGCTCCATCCATGAGGGCGGCGAGCTGGGCTATGCCCTCTCGCACGCCTATGGCGCTGCCTTCGACAACCCCTCGCTGCTGGTGGCCTGTGTCATCGGCGACGGAGAGGCGGAGACCGGCCCGCTGGCGGCCTCCTGGCACTCCAATAAGTTCCTCGACCCGGTCAACGACGGGGCCGTGCTGCCCATCCTGCACCTCAATGGCTACAAGATCGCCAACCCGGCGGTACTCGCCCGCCTCCCGGAGGCCGAACTCGACCAGCTGCTGCGGGGGCTGGGGCATGAGCCGCTCCATGTCACCGGCGACGAGCCGCTCCAGGTGCATCTGGAGATGGCGCGCGCCATGGACACCGCCCTGGACCGGATCGCCGCCTTTCAGCACGCCGCCCGTACCTCCGGAGCCCTGGAACGGCCCCGCTGGCCGCTGATCGTGCTGCGCACCCCCAAGGGCTGGACCGGCCCCGACCGGGTGGACGGCGTCCCGGTGGCCGGCACCTGGCGCGCCCATCAGGTGCCGCTCGCCGGGGTCCGGGAGGACCCCCGGCATCTGCGTCAGCTGGAGGAGTGGCTGCGCTCCTACCGGCCCGAGGTGCTGTTCGACGCCGAGGGCCGGCCGGTGCCCTCGGTGCTG
Source organism: Streptomyces orinoci (assembly GCF_003121295.1). GTDB lineage: Bacteria > Actinomycetota > Actinomycetes > Streptomycetales > Streptomycetaceae > Streptomyces > Streptomyces orinoci. The sequence continues at coordinate 142,434 of NZ_PHNC01000010.1, read as the reverse complement.
GCCTGGGTGCCGGAGGGCGACCGCCGGCTGGGCGCCACCCCGCACGCCAACGGCGGCCTGCTGCTGCGGAGTCTGCCGGTGCCCCCGCTGGAACGGCACGCGGTCAAGGTCGGCAAGCCCGGCTCAACGCTGCACGAACCCACCGCCGTGCTGGGCGAGTTGCTGGCCGAGGTGATGCGGAGCACCGAAGAGCGCCGGGACTTCCGGCTGGTCGGCCCGGACGAGACCGCCTCCAACCGGCTCCAGGCGGTCTACGACGCCACCGGCAAGGCGTGGCAGGCGACCACGCTGCCGACCGACGAGCATCTGGACCGGCATGGCCGGGTGATGGAGATCCTCTCCGAACACACCTGTCAGGGCTGGCTGGAGGGCTATCTGCTCACCGGACGCCATGGCCTGTTCTCCTGCTACGAGGCATTCGTCCACATCGTGGACTCCATGGTCAACCAGCACATCAAATGGCTGCGCATCTCCCGCCGACTGCCCTGGCGCCGCCCCATCGCCTCCCTCAACTACCTGCTCACCAGCCATGTCTGGCGCCAGGACCACAATGGCTTCTCCCACCAGGACCCCGGCTTTGTTGACCATGTGCTCAACAAGAGCCCGGAGGTGGTGCGCGTCTATCTGCCGCCGGACACCAACACCCTGCTGTCCGTGGCCGAACATGTGCTGCACAGCCGGGACTACGTCAATGTGATCGTGGCCGGGAAACAGCCCTGCTACGACTGGCTGGACCTGGACCAGGCCCGGGTGCACTGCGCCCGGGGGGCCGGCATCTGGGAGTGGGCCGGCACCGAGGACGGCAGCCGGGAGCCGGATGTGGTGCTGGCCTGCGCCGGGGATGTCCCCACCCAGGAGGTGCTGGCCGCCGCGGGGCTGCTGCGCGGCCGGGTGCCGGGGCTGGCGGTGCGGGTGGTCAATGTGGTGGACATCGCGCGGCTGCTGCCCGCGGAGGAGCATCCGCATGGCATGACCGATGCCGAGTTCGACGCCCTGTTCACCCGGGACCGGCCGGTGATCTTCGCCTACCACGGCTATCCCTGGCTGATCCACCGGCTCGCCTACCGGCGGGCGGCGCACCGCCAGCTGCATGTGCGGGGGTACAAGGAGGTGGGCACCACGACCACCCCCTTCGACATGGTGGTCGGCAATGACCTGGACCGGTACCGGCTGGTCATGGACGTCATCGACCGGGTGCCGGGCCTGGGGGTGCGGGCGGCGGCCGTACGGCAGGAGATGGCCGATGTGCGTACCCGGCACCATGAGTGGATCCGGCAGCACGGGGTGGACCTGCCGGAGGTCGTCCAGTGGCGGTGGGAGGACCGAGGGGCGGCTAAGCCGTCCGGGTGAATATGGTCCGCGAGTGTTTGGCGGTCTGTGGGTCACCGGGACCAGGACGGGCGGTCACAGCACCATACCTCTGGGACCAATGGGCGGACCGACCGGGCAGGGAGCGCTGTGAGAAGACTGGTGCGGGCGGGGACTTTCGCCGGAGCATGCGGCCTGGTGCTGTGGGGGAGCGTGAACGCGCAGGCGCAGACACAGCCCGCTCCCGGCGGGTCCCTGCTGTCCGCGGTGGCCGGTGCCGATCTGGGCACCGTCACCGAGATGGTGTCCGGGGTGGTGTGCAACAACCGCCTGGCCGACTTCAACTACAAGTCGCCGGTGATCAGGTCGCCGCACCCCTGTATCAACGGTCCGGTGGCCAGCGGCAACAGCAGCAACAGCAACAACTTTGTCAACCATGGCAATCCGGTGGACAGCGGCAATATCGAGACCGCCGCCGGTTCCACCAACAGCCTCAACTCCGCCACCGGCTCGGAGCGCAACAGCCGCAACGACACCTCCGTGATCCGCTGAGCCCGCTCCGGCCGGTGGCGCCCCGGCTCATAGGTGCAGGTCGCCGCCCCCGCCGATGTGCTGCTGGTGGTTGGAGCTGCCCGCGGCGGCGCCGGTACCGGTGGAACCGGAGTTGACCGATCCGCTGTTGTTGGCCGGGCTGCCGCTGTTGCTGGACGACCCGCTCAGCCGCACATTCTGCGAGTTGCTGGAATTGCCGCTGTTGACCGGGCCGTTGACACAGGTGCGGGTCTCGCCTTCGCAGGAGAACCCGGCCTGGAAACGGATATAGGTGTCGCCATCGGCGTCGAACGGCCCGCTGCCCCAGGCCATGGCGGGCGACGCCCCCGCACCGGCCAGCAGCAGGCCGAGGAGACCCGCGACCGCCATCTTTACGCGACTGACTGATTTCACTGTGGTCCTGACCCTCACGTTGGTGAATACCGGCAACGTTGGTGAATACCGGCAGTCTTGCTATCGGCAGCGCCCGGGGCGGCCAAGTCTGACCAGGGCCCGGTATGCCACGTTCACCCGCTATGACCACCGTATTCACCGTGACGGCCCTTTCGCCCGGCGCAGCGGGGCGCCGGGCGCCAGGATGGCGCCATGAGGCTGGTACGGACGGCGGCGCCGGCCGCCGCGCTCCTCGTGCTGCTCGCCCTGGGTGCCCCGCCGGCCACGGCAGCCGCCGAGCCCTGGCCGTACGGGACAGCGGTGCGGAGCTTTCCCACCGCCCGGCCCGAGGTGGCGCTCACCTTCAACGCCGCCTGGGACGAGGCGGGCATCCCCGAGGTGCTGCGTGAGCTGGGCCGGCGCCGCACCCCGGCCACCTTCTTCTTCACCGGCGACTTCGCCGACCGCCACCCCGGCGCGGTACGCACCATCGCCCGGCGGTACGGCATCGGCAACCACTCCTACAGCCACCCCCACTTCACCGGGCTCCCGGCCGACCGGGCGGTGCGCGAACTGATGACCACCGACCGGGCGCTGCGCCGGGCCGCGCACACCGAACCCACCCCCTTCTTCCGCTTCCCCTACGGGGAGACCACCCCCGAGGGCATCGCGCTGGCCGCCTCGCTGGGGTTCGCGGACATCGAGTGGACCACCGACACCAAGGGCTATCTGGGCACGGCGGGCGGGATGACGGTGGCCCGGGCGGTACGGCGGGTGGCCGAGGTGCTGGCACCGGGCGCCATTGTGCAGATGCATGTGGGGTCGGCGGACGGCTCCGGTGAGGTGCTGGACGCGCGGGCGCTGCCCTCCATCCTCGAACTGATCCACGACCGTGGCTACCAAGTCGTGGACCTGCGCGGCCTGTTGGGAAGGCGCCCGGGGCGGTCAATGACCGGAAGGCACCCCCCGGGTGATTGAAGGGCGCCCTGCGCAACCGGGACCATGGGATCCGTGGCACTGCGCATTCACTTCGGCAGCGACGACTTCGCCCAGACCAGGCTGGCCCAGGCCCCGGACCCGCTGTGGGAGGTACTGCTCAGCCTGCATATGCTGCAGACCGGCGATGGCCCGCTGGTCTTCGGCCAGTGGCGCAGCCGGCTGCGGGCGGGTCTGGATATGGACACCCGCCGGCTGCTGGCGCTGGCCCCGCCCCGTGGCTACTCGCCCGACTTCCTCACCCCGGCCGCCGCCGCCGGCGGGCTGGAGCTGGGCATCAACGCCCTGCAGTGCACACCCCGCGTCCGGCTGCACCAGGACCTGGCCCAGCTGGCGCGCTCCTCCGGCCGCCCGCTGTCCCCGGCGGCCCGGGACCTGGCCCGCGGCGATGTCACCGCCCTGCGGGAGCTGGGTGACGCGGTGCGCGCGTACCACCAGCGGGCCCTGGCCCCGCACTGGGCGCGCATCCGGGCCGAGGTGGACGCCGACCTGGCGCTGCGCGCCAGGGTCATCACCGCAGCGGGCGGCAATCCCCTGGAACGGCTGCTGCGGACGCTGCACCCCACCCTGGAGTGGCAGGACCCGGTGCTGATCATGCATGGCCCGCATGTGCAGGGAGATCTCCATCTGGGCGGACGCGGGCTGCTGTTGCTGCCCTCCTTCTTCTGCTGGCGCAAGCCGACCATCCTGCAGAGCGAGGACCTGATGCCGGTGCTGGTCTATCCGATCGAGCACAGCCCCCGGCAACTGGCCCCCGGCCAGGGCCGGGCCGGGCGCGGGCTGCAAGCGCTGCTGGGGCGCACCCGGGCGGTGCTGCTGGAGGCGGTGGCCGAGGGCGGCACCACCACCGAGCTGGCGCGGTGCGCCGATGTCAGCGCCGCCACCGCCAGTCACCATGTGGCGGTGCTGCGGGACGCGGGGCTGCTGGTCACCCGGCGGGTGGGCGGCTCGGCACACCACACCCTCACCCCGCTGGGCGCGGATCTGCTGGACGGACGCGGCCCCGGCCTCACGGTTTAGAGCAGGGTCTAAGCAACTGGCCCGGCGGCCCGGGGGAGTTCAGGCTGGAGGAGGAAGGCGGGCCGCCGCGGGAGACGGGGGACCTCGCGGTGTGCCGCGGCCGGAGCCGCGTGTCCGAACGGAGTTGAGGTGCCAACGGGGGTGACCGCCGGTATCGCCGTCTACGACCGGCGGTCGGGCGCCTTTGTCCACCGGCTCAACACGGACCTGCGGTTCCGGTCGGCCTCGCTGGTCAAGCTGCTGATCGCGCTGGACCGGCTGGACGCCTTCCGCTCCGCGCGGGCCATCGGGCCCGGCGAGCGGGAGCGGCTGGGCCTGATGCTGCGCAGCAGCGATGACGCGGTGGCCAGCCGCTACTGGGACACGGAGGGCGGCTCGGCGGTGCTGACCCGGACGGGCGCCCGGCTGGGCCTTCGCGATCTGGGCCCGCCACCGCCGGAGTACCCGGGGCACTGGGGGTATACGGCCCTGACCGCCGCCGATACGGTGCGTGTCTACCGCTATCTGCTGGAGCAAGCGCCGGACTGGGTACGGGAGTTGGTGCTGGGCGAGCTGCGGGCGGCCACCCCGCGGGGCACCGACGGCTGCGACCAGAGCTTTGGCATCCCGGCCGCGTTCCGCCGGCCCTGGGCGGTCAAACAGGGCTGGTCGGGCTTCGAAGGGCCCGGGGAGCCGGTGCTGCACAGCACCGGCACGGTGGGGGAGGACGACCGGTGCCTGGTGGCCGTACTCACCCGGCACCCGGCGGGCACCGGCTACCGGACGGCCTGCGCGCGGGTCACCGCGCTGTGTGCCGGGCTGACCGTGCCGGGGGCTGTCACCAGGAGCTGACCGTACTCCGGGGCTGTCGCCAGCGGCTGACCGCGCGGAGGGCCGTCATCGAGGGCTGACCGTACTCCGGGGGCCGTCACCACGGGCTGACCGTTCCCGGGGCCGTCACCAGGCCGCTGACCGCAGCGATGGGCAAGGCGATGGGCAACCTTCCGCTTCCAGCGGGGGATTGGCCGGAAGCCCGCTGTCCGGATGGCGCTTGGCCGGAACATTGCACGCGGTGAGGGGTCCGGTGGCAGCATCCTCTGGTGATCACGGCGGGGTGCCGTGCCAGGACCGGACGGGGGCCAAGTGGCAGTGCAGCAGGCGTCCTTCATCGCGGAGTGGGCGCTTCCCGCCATGGTCTGCGCGCCCGTCACCTGGGTCTGCCTGGTCTTCCGGTTCCGGGAGGAGGGGCGGCTGCTGGGCTCACCGCGGTCCTTCGGGCTGGCGGTGGCGGTGCTGCTGTGGACCTCGGCGATGGCCGCGGTGGCCAGCGGACTGGTGCTGCCCCATGCCTCCGATGTGCCGCCGGTGGCGGTGGGTGCGATAGCCGGTTCCGGGGTGATACCGCGCGGCCGCAGCGAACAGGGCGGCGCCCGGGCCGTACTGGCGGTGCTGACCCTGGGCGACTCGCTGCTGCTCCAGCAACTGGCGCTCCGGCTGCGGCTGGACCGGGCCGAGTGGTGCGACCGGATGGCCGAGGGCTTCGCCGACTGCTGGGACCTGGACGCCTTCGCGGGCGCCCTGAAGAACCATCTGCTGCACCGGGTGGATGTGCATGGGCGCACCAGCCGGGCCCGTACCCAGCTGCGGCGGGAGATCGCCGAGCGGCATGCGGCCGTACGGGCCGCCGCACAGCGCTGGATCACCATCGAGACCCGGATCGACAAGGCCTGCCAGCAGCAGGGGCGTTGTCCCACCCGGGAGGAACAGCGCCTGGTGCGGCGGGCGTTCGGGGAGGCCGAACAGTATCTGCGCTATCTGCTGGAGCTGGAGCACGCGCATGGCAAACGCAGTGACCATGGGCGGGTGCGGGAGCTGAGGGAGCGCTGTCTGGCCCCGGCCGGGGCTCAGCGCGGCAGCGGGGCGTAGCCGGTGGCGGCGGAGGCGGTCTCCGTCAGGGCGAGCGTGGGGAGCGCGGTGCCGGTTTCCGGGGCGTCCTGGAAGGTGATCTCGACCCGGGCGCCCAGACATTCGGCCACCGCGGCCAGGGTACGCAGCGTCAGGTTCTCGTCCCCGGAGAGGATCTGGCTCACCCGGCCGGGAGAGACGCCCAGGCGGTCGGCCAACTCCCTGCGGGAAAGCTCCCGTTCGGCCAGCAGCCCGGCGAGCGAGGCGGTGGCCTGCCGGGCCAGCCGGGCTCCGGCCGCCTGCTCTCCATCGGTGGTGGTGCGGCGCCATGCCATGACCGATCCCCCCTTGCGTCCCGCTTCCCGGATGTCCGGTTGTCTGACAGCAGCATGCCACCTTTAGGCTTAGCTAAATACCGGGCAGGCGATGGTTTTCGGCCAGATTGGGATTGCTGAAGGTCGCACTCCGGAGCTCTAGCCAACCCCCTGGGCGCTCCCTATCATTCCGAACGCTCCCCGTCCCCATGGGGGCCGCGCATTGTCATGGCCATGCAACTTATGGCTGTTCGCTCGCGTTCTCTCTCGCGCTCTTCGCCTCTGTCCCGGGGGCGGCACACCACCGTCCCGCCCCTTCCGCTCAAGGGGGAGCCAGTGCAGACCGGATGGGCGCATACGGGCGCCAGGGGAGCCCCCTCGTCCCCTCGGGCGGCACCGCCCGCCCGAAGACAACCGATTGGAGAGTCATGCCCGGTGGCCTTGTCACTGCTGGCGCGATCACGGCGTTAATCGCCTCGGCGTTCTCCGCCAACAGCGGATCGCCGGTGGTCACCGACCCGCCGCCAGACAAGATCGTGATCGACGTCGCTACCGTCAACGGCTCGGGATGTCCGACCGGCACCGCCGCGGTCGCCGTCTCCCCCGACAACACCGCCTTCACCGTCACCTACAGCAACTACCTCGCCCAGGTCGGCGTCGGCGCCTCTCCCACCGACTTCCGCAAGAACTGCCAGCTCAACCTGATCGTGCACGTCCCGCAGGGCTTCACCTACGCGATCGCCTCGGCCGACTACCGCGGCTACGCCCACCTGGAACCGGGCGCCAGAGGCATGGAAAAGGCCTCGTACTACTTCCAGGGCGACCCGCAGACGGTCCCCAGCACCCACCGCTTCCAGGGCCAGATGAACGACAACTGGCAGCAGACCGACTCGGTGCCGGTGGGCGCCCTGGTCTGGGCCCCCTGCGGTGAGCTGCGGAACTTCAACATCAACACCGAACTGCGGGTGGAGGCGGGCACCTCCGACCCGACCAGGACCACCAGCTTTATGACCATGGACTCCACGGACGGCAGCATCAAGACCACCTACCACTTCGCCTGGAAGGAATGCCCGTCCAAGTAGGCGCACGGCACACCGCCCTGGCGGGACGGCCGCCCGCCAGGGCCCCGGCCGTTGTTGACCCAGACTTTATTGTCCGTTCAACATGCTCTGACCTGCATTTATCACTCTCTGTCACGACAGAGTAGCGGTGAGGGTATAGACCTTTGGCGGAAATCGAGCGACTGTTGGGAAAACCACAGCGGAGCCCGGTGACGAAACCTCGTCCGATGTGCTCCGCGCCCCCGAAACGCACCAGAGCCGATGCCTGTATTCAGTCGCGACACCCTGCGTCCCCCGCATATGGCCGACGCCCTGTACGGCGCCGGGGATCTCCTCGCCGGAAGGCCGGCGGCGCCCCGGCGGCTGCTGGGCCACTGGGACCAGGGGGCGCCGGTATGCATCTACGCCCCGCCCGCCCGGTGGAACCCCCCGGCCCGGCCCGCCGACGGACCGTCCCGGGCCATCTCACTGCCCGCCTCGCCCCGCTCGGTGGCCGCCGCCCGCCGCTTCTGTGACCGCCTGCTGGCCGAATGGGGGCTGCACGACCTGGCCGGGGACGCCCTGCTGCTGCTCTCCGAGCTGGTCACCAATGCCATCGTGCATGGCCCGGAGGGCGCCGGAGACGTCGAGCTGACCCTCTCCCGTACCCCCGCCCGGCTGATCGCCCAGGTCACCGACGGCGGCGGGAGCCTGCCGCGGTGCGGCCGGGCCGGCCCGGACAGCGAGAACGGCCGTGGCATGTGGCTGGTCGAGCAGATCGCCGACGAGTGGGGACACCACCTCTCACCCGCCGGGAAGACGGTCTGGTTCACCCTCCCGCTGCCCTCCGCCCACCCCGCCTGACCGGCCCGGGGCTGCGCGCCGCCCGGATTCGGAGAGACGATGGAAGGCGCCGCGGCCTTCACAGGCGGAAGGGGGACCAGGCCGCCGCGGCGCGATGAGCCGGTGCAAGGAGGACCTGGCATGGGTACCACCGACGCCGCCCCGCCGGGCCCCGGCCGGGCGGAGGGCGAGGCGTACGCCCCCGGCGGACTGCTGGACGTCCTCAGCGTGGCCGCCGTGCTGCTCGACCAGGACGGCCGCATCGTGCTGTGGAGCCCCCAGGCGGAGGCCCTGCTCGGCTGGACCGCGGAGGAGGCACTGGGCCAGTACGCCGCCCGGCTGCTGGTCGCCGAGGAGGATGTGCACCTGGTCCTCAACCTGTTCGCCACCGTGATGGGCGAGGGCGAGAGCTGGGCCGGCGTCTTCCCCGTCCGGCACAAGGACGGCCGCCCCCGCCCGGTGGAACTGCGCAATGTCCGGCTGCAGGACCGCGAGGGCAAGTACTTCGCGCTGGGCATCGCCACCGACCGCGAGGTACTGCGCCACATCGAACGCGACCTGGCGCTGTCCCTGCGGCTGGTGGCCCAGTCGCCGATCGGCGTCGCGGTGTTCGACCCGGAGCTGCGCTATGTGATGGTCAACCCCGCCCTGGAGCGCATCCACGGGCTGCCCGCCGAGGCGCACATCGGCCGGCAGGTACGCGATGTGCTGCCCCTGGTGGACGCCGACGCGGTGGAGGCGGCCATGCGCGGCGTGCTGGAGACCGGCACCCCGCTGCTGGACCAGTTTGTGGTGGGCCGCCTGGCGGGCGAGGAGGACGAGCGGGCCCGCCTGGTGTCCTACTACCGGCTGGAGGACCCGGCCGGGCACATCCTGGGCCTGGCCGCCTCGGTGGTGGATGTCACCGACCGGCACCGGGCGGGCCTGGCCGCGGCCGAGGCCCGCCGCCGGCTGAAGATGATCGCCGACGCCACGGTGGCCGTGGGCACCACCCTCGATCTCGACCAGACCGCCCGGGAACTCGCCGAAGTAGTGGTGCCCGAGCTGGCCGACGTGGCCGCCGTGGACATCCTGGACACGGTGCTGGACGGCAACCGCTCCTCCTCCCCGCCCGCCGGGCAGCCGGCCGTCTTCCGGGCCCTGGCGGTGGCCGCCGCCGACGACCTGGGCGCCCGGGAGGCGGCCCGGGCCGCCGACCCGCCCGGACAGATCGCCAAATACGACGCCGACCGGCTGGTCACCCAGTGCGTCAGTACCGCCCGCCCGGTACTGCTGCCCCGGGTCGGCACCCGGGACCTGCTGCGCGTCGCCCGTGACGAACCCTCCGCCGCCCTGCTGGCCAGGGCCGGACTGCACTCCTACGCCGCCGTGCCGCTGATCGCCCGCGGCGAGGTGCTGGGCGTCCTGGACCTCAAGCGCACCGACCACAACCGCCCCTTCACCGAGGACGATGTGGTCCTGGCCGGCGAACTGGCCGCCCGCGCCGCCGTATGCATCGACAACGCCCGCTGGTACCAGCGCGAACGGGCCACCGCCCTGACCCTGCAACGCAGCCTGCTGCCCGAACGCCCCGAGAAACCGTCCGGGCTGGAGGTCGCCTACCGCTACCAGCCCGCCGGGGCCGCCGGGCAGGTCGGCGGTGACTGGTTCGACGTCATCCCGCTGGACGAGGCCCGCAGCGCCCTGGTCGTCGGCGATGTGATGGGCAGCGGCATCACCGCCGCCGCGGCCATGGGCCAGCTGCGCACCGCCGGCCGTACCCTGGCCGGGCTGGACCTCGACCCGGCCCAGGTGCTGCGTCACCTGGACCGCGCCGCCATCGGCCTCGGCCAGATGATCGCCACCTGCTTCTACGCCGTCTACGACCCCCGCGACGGCACCTGCTGTGCCGCCACCGCCGGCCATCTGCCCCCCGTGCTGCTCCGCCCCGGCCGCCGGCCCGGCCTGCTGGAACTGCCCAGCGGGGCCCCGCTGGGAGTGGGCGGCGTCCCCTTCGAGAGCGTCTCCATGGCACTGGCCCCCGGCGACCGGCTGGTCCTCTACACCGACGGCCTGGTGGAGACCAGGGACGCGGGCATCGACGAAAGGCTGCGCGCCCTGACCGAGGTACTGGACACCGAGCGGCTGCCGCTGGAGGACACCTGCGATCTGCTGTTGTCCTCCCTGCGGGAGGGCAATGCGGAGGACGATGTCGCGGTGCTGATCGCAGAGGTGACCCCGGCCTGACCGGGCCGCCCCGCCGCCCCCGTGCGCCGAGCTCAACTCGGCCTCCAGCGCCCCCGATTGCCCCCTTGAGTGCTTCCGCAACCCCGGTACGGCCAGTTGCTATGTGCTCGTGCGAATGACTAACGTCCCAAAGGCGCGACGGTGGTTCACGGCCACGGGGGTGCCGTGAACGCCGCCGCAATCCGGTGCGGGCTGTCGCACAACTCGCGTTCTGCTGTGGAGAATTGTTTCTCCACAGGCTCCCCATGTTTGATGGCGCGACGGCTACTCTCTGTGTTCAACTCGACACCGAACAAGGGGGGAGCTGTACCATGTATGCCCTGCATGCCCCGCATGTCCCGCACGTCCTGCCGGCCATCGCCGCCCATTGCGCACTCGATCTCACCGCCGTCTGCCTGCTGACCTTCCTCATCTACCATCCCCGGCACCGCCGCCGCGATCTGGTACCGGCCTATCTGGCCCTGAACGCCGGGGTGTTCACCGTGGTCGCGGTACTCGCCGAGGCCGGCGCCAGGGGCGGCACGGTGCTCGGCTTCGGGCTCTTCGGGGTGCTGTCCATCGTCCGGCTGCGGTCCGACGCGGTGCAGCAGGAGGAGGTGGCGTACTACTTCACCACGCTTGTCCTCGGCCTCATCTGCGGTCTGCCGCGGCTGCCGCTTGCCATGGCGGCCGCGCTCAGCACCGTGCTGCTGGCGGCGGTCTGGGCGGCGGACAGCCCACGGCTGCTGGCCCGCTGCGCCAGGGCCGTGGTCACCCTCGATACCGTGCACGGCTGCCCAGCCGCGCTGCGCGCCGACCTCGCCCGGCGGCTGGGGGAGCCGCTCAACTGGACGGTCCGGGAAGTGGACTTCGTCCGCGACCTGATGGTCGTGGATGTGCGCTACCGCGAGCCCCGCCCGGCTGCGGGCATCGGCTCCGGAGGCCCCCGCCCAGGCAGGGGCCTCCGCTCCCGCGTGCCCGGTTCGGCGCCGGTCGGGGAGCCGGTGTGAGGACGTCGCCCGCCACGCGGGCTGTTGAGGCCATCACCGAGGCCGCCGCACCCATTTCGCTCGCCGAGCTCAATGAGCGCTCGGAGCTGCTGGCCCGCTTCGACCGCAGCTATCTGGTGCCCATGGACGCCTTCCTGGCGATCGCCGAGCGTCTCACCGGCCCCCGGTGCCCCGGCGGTCCCTTCCATGCGCTGGCCATCGGCGGGCGGCGGGCCTTCCGTTACCGCTCCGTCTACTACGACACCCCTGGCCTGCGCTCCTTCCACGACCACCGGCAGGGGCGCAGACTCCGCTTCAAGATCCGCGAGCGGGTGTACCAGGACTCCGGGGAGCGGCAGTTCGAGATCAAGCTGAAGGGACGGCGCGGCAGCACCGTCAAACTCCGCCGCCCGCTGACCGGCACGGGCACCGCGCTGGACGCGCCGTACCGGACGTTCCTCGCCGACACCCTGCGGCGTGCTTATGGCATCGGCGCGCCCGGCGAACTCGGCCCTTCCCTCACCACCGACTACTCGCGCAGCACACTGGTCGCCGACGGCGAACGCCTCACCTGCGACACCGAGTTGATCTGTGCCGACCCGGAGACGGGCCGCACCGTGCGCTGCGTCCCCGGCCTGGTGCTGGTCGAGACCAAGACGGCCGGCCGGCTCGGCCGCGCCGACCGGCTGCTGCATGCCCATGGAATGCGGCCGGCCGTCTTCACCAAATACTGCGGAGCCCTTGCGGCCCTGCGTCCGGACCTGCCCGGAATCCGCTGGCGGCGTGCGGCGGGTGAGGTTTTCGGCGCTACGCGGGCAGCCAGCACGCGGGTGGCGCTGTGACCGCGACCCGGCGCAAAGGGCCCGTCACCCGCCCGGTCGAAGCGCCCGGCGCCGGTGCCGGGCGGTCACCTCCGCCCGGGAGAGGCTGAGCCCATGCGCGTCTCCATTGTCCTGTTCACCGCCGATCTGCGGCTTTCCGACCATCCGCCGCTGCGGGCGGCCCTGGCGGCGGACGCCGTCGTTCCGCTGTTCGTCCGCGACCCCGCCATCGAGGCGGCCGGGTTCGCCGCGCCCAACCGCCGCGCCTTCCTCGCCGACTGCCTGGCCGACCTGGACGCCGGGCTGCGCCGGCGGGGCGGCCGGCTGGTGGTGCGCTCCGGCGGCCTGGTGGAGCAGGTGTGCCGGGTGGTCACCGAGGCGGATGCCGGCGAGGTGCATATGGCGGCCGGGCACAGCGGGTTCGCCGCCCGCCGGGAGGAGCGGCTGCGCTCCGCCCTGGCGGCCCTGGGCTGCCGGCTGTCGGTCCATGAGGCGGTCACCGTCGTGGTGCCGCCCGGCACCGTGACCCCTGCCTCCTCCGACCACTTCGCCGTCTTCACCCCCTACTACCGGCAGTGGGCGCAGATCCCGGTGCGCCCGCTCACCAGTGCCCCGCGCCGGGTGCCCGTCCCCGAGGGGGTGACCAGTGAGCGGGTGCCCGCACCCGGCGGGAGCACCGGGAGCTCCCCGGTCCTGCCACCCGGCGGGGAGAGCGCGGCCCGCAGCCGGGTGACCGCCTACTGGCGCCGGGGCCTGGACGACTACCACACCACCCATGACGACCTCGCCGCCGACGCCACCTCGCGCCTCTCCGCCCATCTGCACTTCGGCACCGTGTCCCCGGTGGAGCTGGTGCACCGTGCGCGCCGGCGCGGCGGGCCGGGCGCCGAGGCGTTTGTGCGGCAACTGGCCTGGCGCGACTTCCACCGCCAGGTCCTCGCCGCCCGCCCGGAGGCCGCCCACGCCGACTACCGCACCAAGGGCGACCGTTGGCGCACCGAGCGCACCGCCGCCGCCGATATCGACGCCTGGTGCGAGGGCCGCACCGGCTACCCGGTCATCGACGCGGCCATGCGGCAACTCCGCCACGAGGGCTGGATGCCGGGCCGCGCCCGGCTTCTCGCCGCCAGTTTCCTGACCAAGACCCTCTATGTGGACTGGCGGATCGGCGCCGCCCACTTCCTGCACTGGCTGGTGGACGGCGATCTGGCCAACAACCAGCTCAACTGGCAGTGGATGGCCGGTACCGGCACCGACACCCGCCCCAACCGGGTGCTCAACCCGGTGCTCCAGGCCCGGCGTTACGACCCGGACGGAGCCTATGTACGCCGCTGGGTTCCCGAACTCTCCGGTGTGGAGGCCGGGCTGGTGCACCAGGTGGGGAAGCTGCCCGGCACGGCCCGCGCCGCCCTCGGCTACCCCGCCCCGGTCCTCGAACTCGCCGAGGGGCTCGACCGCTTCCGGCGGGCGCGGGGCAAGGGGGACTAGCGGGGGACGTCACTGCACCAACGGACTCAGGCACCGTCCGCCGTCCCGGCCGCCAGCAACTCTTGCATGGTGGCGGCCGCCTCCACGGCGGCGCTGCCGCAACAGTTGTTGAACAGCACATGGACCTCATGGGCCCGCCGGGACAGGCACCGTATCTCCCGCGCCCAGCCGGCCAGTTCGTCCGCCGTGTAGTCATGGCGGTACGACTCCTCCTTGGTGCCCGTGCCCCAGGCCGGCGAACGGCCGTGGAAACGGACCACGGCCAGCTCCGGCCGGGTCACCGCGGTCACCGGCGGCATACTGCGGGCCAGGCCCGGCGCGGTGTCCACCGCCACCAGCGACAGGTCATACGCGGCCAGTAGCCCGAGGGTACGGGGCAGTTCGCCGGGGGCCAGCCAGCCGGGGTGGCGGAACTCCACCGCCAGCGGAAGGTCGCCGGCCAGCGCCCGGCAGCGGGCCAGCTGTCGATGCCCCTGCTCCGAGGGCCCGGTCCAGGGCGGGAGTTGCAGCAGTACCGCTCCCAGCCGGCCCGCCGCGCGCAGCGGGTCCAGCGCCCCGGCGAAGCGCCGCCACAGCTCGGCGCGCACCTCATCGGTCACCGGGGCTCCGCGCAGGTCCGCCGGAAGCGCGGCGGACCGGACCCGGTGACCGGTCAGCGGTGCGAAGGCCTTGACGTCGAAGACAAAGCCGTCCGGAGTGCGCTCGGCCCACAACCGGGCGTTGCGGCCGCTGGGCAGCCCATAGAACGAGGAGTCCACCTCCACCACCGGGAACCGCCCGGCATAGTGCCGCAACCGCCCCTCGGCGTCCCGGGCGCCGGGCGGGTACCAGCCGCTGCGCACCAGCGCCGGATCGGTCCAGGAGCAGGTGCCGACCAGGATCCCGGGCATGGCGCGCCGCTCAGCTCCCGGCCGGGGCGCCGGTCCGGTGCGGTGCCGCGGTGGCTGCGGTCACTGGCTCTCCCTCCCATGCGTCGGCCCGCGGACATCCTCCGCGGACGAGGCGGTGAGCCGCGTCTGCCCCCGCTCCCGCCCCGGCATTCCCGGAATCCGAGAGCCCGGCCATGGAGGGCGCGTCGCCGAGTGTCCGCAGATGCGGAACGCCCTTGGCCGATCGCGCCGTTGCGGGGCGCCGGTCTCGCGTCACACGGTCCCGTCATCCTTCACCGGATAGGGCACAAAGGTGCTGCTGTTCTGGTCGATGAGCAGTTCACGCCCCAGTGGCGGCACGGCCCGCTGGGAGCAGCCGAGGCGTTCACAGACCCGGCACCCCATGCCGATCGGGGTCGCGGCGGAGGCGCTGGCGAGGTCGAGGCCGTCGGAGTAGACGAGGCGGTGGGCGTGGCGGATCTCGCAGCCGAGGCCGATGGCATAGGTCCTGCCGGGCTCACCCCAGCCGCCGCGATGCCGGGTGACGGCGCGGGCGGTCCACAAGTAGCGCTGGCCGTCGGGCATTTCGGCGATCTGGACATGGACGCGGCCGGGGGCGGCGAAGGCCTCGTAGACGTTCCACAGCGGGCAGGTGCCACCGGCCCGGGAGAAGGGGAAGCCGCTCGCCGACTGGCGTTTGGAGAGGTTGCCGGCCCGGTCCACGCGGACGAAGGAGAAGGGCACTCCGCGCAGCCGGGGGCGTTGCAGGGTGCTCAGCCGATGGCAGACGGTTTCATAGCCGAGGCCGTAATGGTCGGTGAGGCGTTCGATGTCGTAGCGCGCTTCCTCGGCGGCCGTGTGGAACGCGGTGTACGGCATGATCAGCGCGGCGGCGAAATAGTGGGCGATGCCGAGGCGGGCCAGGGCGTGGGCGGGGGAGCCGGGCTGGAAGTCCTCGGCGGCCAGCCGGCCGAGGTCATCGGCGTATTCCAGCAGGGCCAGTTGGGTCGCCACACGGAAGGCGCGGCGGCCGGGGCGCAGCCGCGGGGACAGGTGCAGGGTGCGGCTTGCCTCGTCGTAGTGGTGCAGGCGCTCACCGGGCTCGGTGGCGAGACGGATGCCGTGGACCTGGGCGAGTCTTGTGGTGAGGGCCCCGGTCACCTCGCCCGGCCGGATGCCGATCTCCGAGGCCAGGCGCTCAGCCGCGAGATCGCTTTCATGGAGGTAGTTCTGGCGGCGGTAGAAGAAGTCCCGGACCTCCTCATGGGGCGAGGCCGTGGTGCCCCGGTCGCCGTTCCGGCCGTCCGCGGCCCCGGCCAGGCGCTCGGACAGGCGCTGGTTGCGGTGGCCGAGGTCCAGCAGGACCTGGGCGACGGCGGGCATCCGCGACGCCAGCTCGGCCAGGTCGGCGGCGGATATCCGGGCCTCGGACAGCTCCCCGGCCAGTGTTTCGCGCAGGTCCGCGATCAGCCGGGTCGTATCGCGCTCGGAGAAGAATCCGGGGTCGATACCGAACACCTCGGTCAGCCGCAGCAGCACGGGCACGGTCAGCGGCCGGGAGTCATGCTCCATCTGGTTGAGGTAGCTCGGTGAGATGCCCAGCACGCGGGCGAGTTCGGCCTGACTTATCCGGCGGTCCGCACGCAGCCGCCGCAGCCGCGCCCCCGCGTATGTCCTGCTCACCGGTCACTCCTCCGCTTCACGGACCCGATTCGGCAGCCTACTTGGCCACACCCTTCACCGAGACCTTCGCAAAGTTGGCAAAAAGCGGCGGAAAGATTTGCAGAACTTGGCATTGTGCCAAGGTTGTTGACACTCAGTGCCAGTGTCAAGGTCGTAGTGCGGCCCGCCGGACACCGGCACTTGCTCGGCTTCGCTCAGCTCTCCGCTCTCGACGAGGACGGGCCGCACCCCGCAAGCGACACGTAGTGCCACCGCCGTTGATGCGGACGGCGGGATTCGCAACCAGTAAAGCCAGTAAAGCCAGTAAAGCCAGTGGAGACCGAGGAGATGGTGACAGTCATGGCAGAGGCGACCAGGACGCAGGCGGCCGGGGAACTCGCGCGGCGCTGGGCCACCGACCCTCGGTGGCGGGGCATTGAGCGCACTTACCGTGCCGAGGATGTGGTGCGGCTCTCGGGCAGCGTCCGTGAGGAGCACACCCTGGCCCGGCGCGGTGCCGAGCGCCTGTGGCGGCAGCTGCATGAGCGGGACTACATCCACGCGCTGGGCGCGCTGACCGGTGGCCAGGCCGTGCAGCAGGTGAAGGCGGGGCTCCAGGCCGTCTATCTGTCCGGCTGGCAGGTCGCGGCCGACGCCAACCAAGCCGGGCACACCTACCCCGACCAGAGTCTGTACCCCGCCAACTCCGTTCCCCAGGTGGTCCGTCGGATCAACAACGCACTGCTGCGCGCCGACCAGATCACCACCGCCGAGGAGGCCAGGGACACCACCGACTGGCTCGTACCCATCGTCGCCGATGCCGAGGCGGGCTTCGGCGGCCCGCTGAACGCGTTTGAGCTGACCAAGGCGATGATCGCGGCGGGCGCGGCCGGCATCCACTACGAGGACCAGCTCGCCTCGGAGAAGAAGTGCGGCCACCTCGGCGGCAAAGTGCTGGTGCCGACCTCCCAGCACATCCGCACCCTGAACGCGGCCCGCCTCGCCGCCGACATCGCCGATGTGCCCACCGTTATCATCGCCCGCACCGACGCCCTCGCCGCCAACCTGCTGACCAGCGATGTGGACGAGCGTGACGCCGAGTTCGCCACCGGCGAGCGTACGGCCGAAGGCTTCTACCGGGTCCGCAACGGCATGGCGCCGGTCATCGCCCGCGGGCTGGCCTACGCCCCGTACGCCGACCTGATCTGGGTCGAGACCGGCACCCCCGACCTCGCGCAGGCCCGTGAGTTCGCCGAGGCCATCCACGCGCGGTACCCCGACCAGATGCTCGCCTACAACTGCTCGCCCTCCTTCAACTGGAAGGCCGCGCTGGACGACGACCAGATCGCCAAGTTCCAGCGCGAGTTGGGCGCGATGGGCTACCGGTTCCAGTTCATCACGCTGGCCGGTTTCCACTCCCTCAACCATGGCATGTTCGACCTCGCCCGCGGCTATGCCGAACACGGCATGACCGCTTATGTGGACCTCCAGGAGCGGGAGTTCGCCGCCCAGGCACACGGCTTCACCGCGGTCAGGCACCAGCGCGAGGTCGGCACCGGCTACTTCGACCTGGTGTCCACCGCCGTCAACCCCGCCTCCACCACCACCGCCCTGTCCGGGTCCACGGAAGAAGAGCAGTTCCACTAGGCGGTGCCCGACGGCTGGGCCGTGCCGTGGCCGGGTGTGGTTCCTCCCGTGGCGGCCCCGTACCCCCGGTCACGCGTCACGTGCAGGCCGTCGGTGGCTGGTCGCGCCCACGCGGCGGAACCGCATATCGAATAACCGCCCCGCGCCCCTAACGGGGCGCCCCAAGAGCCATCAGTCCCCCTCCGCTCCCTTCCCTCAGGAGAGCCCGATGCCCACCGCACTCACCCACCGGGTCCGCGTCCTCGCCCCGCCCGGCCATCGTCACGATGAGATCCTCACCCCGGCCGCCCTGGACTTCGTCGGCCGGCTGACCGCCGCCTTCGCACCGCGCCGCCAGGAACTCCTCAAGGAACGCCGGCGCAGGTTGCTGCGGCTGGCGACGGGCTCCCAGCTGGACTTCCCCATGGTCACCGCCGCGGTCAGGGACGATCCCGCCTGGCGGGTGGCGCCGCCCGCACCCGGGCTCACCGACCGGCGGGTGGAGATCACCGGACCGCCGGACCGCCGGATGACCGTCAATGCGCTCAACTCCGCCGCCAGGGTGTGGATGGCGGACTTCGAGGATGCCACCGCGCCCCGGTGGGAGAACATCGTCGGCGGGCAGCTCAACCTGCTCGACGCCATCGAGCGGCGCATCGACTTCACCACTCCGGAGGGCAGGGAGTACCGGCTCGGCGACCGGCTCGCCACCATCATGGTCCGCCCGCGCGGCTGGCATCTGGAGGAAGAGCACCTTCAGTACGACGGCCAACCGGTGCCCGCCGCGCTCGTCGACTTCGGCCTCTACTTCTTCCACTGCGCCCAGCGCCAGATGGACGCGGGGCACGGCCCGTACTTCTACCTCCCCAAACTGGAGAACAGGTACGAGGCCCGGCTCTGGAACGACATCTTCCTGCTCGCCCAGGAGCTGCTGGGCATCCCCCGCGGCACCATCCGCGCCACCGTCCTCATCGAGACCATCACCGCCGCGTTCGAGATGGAGGAGATACTCTATGAACTGCGCGAGCACAGCGCGGGGTTGAACGCCGGACGCTGGGACTACCTGTTCAGCCTGATCAAAACCTTCGGCCACCGCAGCGACTTCCTCCTCCCCGACCGCGCCAGGGTCACCATGACCGCCCCCTTCATGCGGGCGTACACCGAACTGCTGGTGCGCACCTGCCACAAGCGCGGCGCCCACGCCATCGGCGGCATGGCCGCCCAGGTGCCGGGCAAGGACCCGGCCGCCAACGAGGCCGCACTGGCCAAGGTCCGCCTGGACAAGGAACGGGAGGCCGAGGACGGCTTCGACGGCTCCTGGGTGGCCCACCCCGCACTCGTGCCCCTCTGCCGCGAGGTCTTCGACCGCGTCCTCGGCGAACGGCCCCACCAGCTCGACCGCACCCGCGACGATGTCGAGGTGACACCGGCCGACTTGTTGTCGGTGCGGCGGATCAGCGGGCCGCCCACAGCGGACGGCGTGCGCACCAACGTCCGTGTCGCGCTGCGGTACTTCGCCGCCTGGCTGCGCGGACAGGGCGCGGTCGCCATCGACGGGCTGATGGAGGACGCGGCCACGGCCGAGATTGCCCGGGTGCAGATCTGGCAGTGGCTGCGCCACCGGGTCATCGGCCGGGAGACCGTGGATCAGGTCCTCGACGAGGAGACCGACGCGCTCGGCGCCGAATACCCGTGGGCGCCCGTCGCCGACATCCGCGCCCTCTTCGAACGGACCGCCATGACCGGCGAGTTGCCGCCGTTCTTCACCACGGACGCGTACCACCGCCACCTGGTGCGACGGACGGAGGCCGGAGCATGAGCGGGGTCATCACACGCGTCGGCGTGGTCGGCGGCGGGCAGATGGGCGCCGGGATCGCCGAAGTGTGCGCACGGGCCGGGCTGGACACCGTGGTCTGCGAGGTGGACGCGGTCGCCGCCGGCGCCGCCCGGGACCGGGTGGCAAGCTCCCTCCAACGGGCCGTACGGCGCGGCAAGCTGGAGCGGACAGCGGCGGAGGACGCCCTCGCCCGGCTCGTGTTCACCAGCGGCCTGGACCAGCTCGCCGACCGCCAGCTCGTCGTCGAGGCCGTTGCCGAGAACCCGGACGCCAAGACCGAGATCTTCGCCGCCCTGGACAAGATCGTCGAGGATCCGGCGGCCGTACTCGCCACCAACACCTCCTCCCTCCCGGTCATGCGGCTCGGCATGGCCACCGGCCACGCGGACCGGGTCGTGGGCCTGCACTTCTTCAACCCGGTGCCCGTCCTGCCCCTGGTCGAAGTGGTGACCTCCCTGCACACCTCACCGCAGGCGGCCGCCATCGTGGAGGAGTTCGCCACCCGCACGCTCGGCAAGACGGTGATCCACTCCCGGGACCGGGCCGGCTTCGTGGTCAACGCCCTGCTCATCCCCTACCTCCTCGCAGCCGTCCGGATGGCGGAATCCGGCTTCGCCACCGCCACCGACATCGACACCGGCATGGAACTGGGCTGCGCCCACCCCATGGGCCCGCTCAGGCTCGCGGACCTGATCGGCCTGGACACCGTCGCCTCGATCGCCGAGTCCCTGTACGACGAGTTCCGCGAACCCCTTTACGCGCCACCGCCGTTGCTCCAGCGGATGGTGCAGGCGGGACTGCTCGGCCGGAAGACCGGCCGGGGGTTCCACAGCTACGACCAGAAGGGCGAGCTTGGGACGACGGGGGCCTGAGGGGCTACGCAGAGTTGCGACCGCTGCCTGATTACCTGGTCAGGGGGCGATGGCGATCACCGCCGCCCTGCTGGCACCGCTCGCGGCCCGCGCACTGGCCGCCGTGTCCGCCGCCGTCCGGTTCGAGTGCTCCTGCACCGCTCCCTGCCAGCGGCTGACCCGCGCCGGCAGCCGGCCGCTCGCGCCCGGCGCCCACCCGGCGGGATCTTCTCGCGCCGGGTGGGCGCTCTCCTGCTTATGGATCAGCGGTGGCGGAACTCCGGCAGTCGCCTGCGGCCGGCGGCCGCCAACACCGCCCGTAACGGCCAGTGTTGGGAGCGGGCGCCGTCCAGGAGCGTGGCCTCGAAGGCTCGTCCGGGCGCCTGCTTGGCCATCATCGCCACCGGCAGCGGCATCCCGGCGATGACCTGGGCGAGCGGGACGCCCGGGACGACGGGCGGGCACCGTCGCCGAGGCGTCAGCCACTCTGACCGTCGCCCGCGGGACCGCCCCGGGACGGCGCCGTGCACCATTTGCCCCCGGCGGCGGGTCACACGATCGGCCGTCCCGCTGGTACCAGGCGGCGCTCACCGCCAACGCAGCGCATGCCACACGGGTGGTTTGGCTCAGCCGTTCGAGTGGTTTTCGTAGCGTATGTGTGTCATCGCGCACAGTGATGGAACTCGGGGTCCAGCACATGACGCACCCCGCTCCCAGGCGGTGCGCCGGCCGGCGGCAGCGCCTCCCCATGAGCCCTCGTCGCCGAAGACGAAAGGAACCCTTATGAGGCACGGACAGCGGGTGGCCGTCATGGCGGCCACCTTGATATCCGCATCCATGGCGGTGTCCGCCCAGGCGGCCTCCGGTGACAGCGGCAACGGGACGGACAGCGCCTTCCTCAAGACCGTCCACCAGGGCAATCTCGCGGAGATCGAGGCCGGTAACGACGCCCAGACCAACGCGGTCAGCGCCTGTGTGAAAGACGTCGGGCGGGTACTGATCCGCGACCACACCAAACTCGACGGCGACGTCATGAAGTTGTCGAAGCAGCTGGGAGTCTCGCTCCCCGCCGCACCCTCGGCCGAGCAGAAGCAGCAACTCGCCGACATCCGCGCCAAGGCCGGCACCAAAAGCTATGACAGCGCCTGGCTGTCGGCTCAGGACATGAACCACCGGGCCACTCTCGCCCTGATCGACCAGCAGATCTCCTCCGGCCACAATGCGCAGATCACCGCGGCGGCCAAGGCGGCCCGTCCCGTGGTCGCCATGCACCTGGGCCTGGTCAGCGGCGGCACCTGCCGCGAGCAGTCGGCTTCACACGCCGTTCCGGCGGGTGACGGCGGGATGACGGCCGTCACCAACTCTTCCCAGTCTTCGGCAATCACAAGTCCGACGGTCATAGGCGCCGTCGGGCTGGGCGGGGCCCTGGCAACCGGCGCCGTCGCCTGGGGCGTTCGGAGACGCCGTAACCGGACGGCACCCGGCCCGCGCTGAGCGAACAGCGAGCCGAGCACCATGGCCGTCCTCCTGGCGCGCGGCGCACTGTGTCTGGCCTGCGCGTTCGGCCTGGCGCTGGTGCCGGGGGTCTCCTCCCCGGAGGAGGCTCCCGGCACCTTCCACCGGGCCCATGCCCATGGGCTGCCAAGGGAAGCGGAAACCGCGTCGCAGGGCGGCGGGGACGTCTTGTCGCCCGCGCCGCCGGAGGCGGTGGAGATCCGCGGCCACTTCCGTGCCACGGTGGTACCGGTGGCCGCGGACGCCGATGGGGCGTTGGAACTGCCACGTTCCCCGGACACCATCGGCTGGTGGGCCCTGGGCGCCAGACCGGGCGCCCGCGAGGGAACCGTTCTGCTGGCAGGGCATGTCGATACCCGGGAATACGGACCGGGCGTATTTGCGGCCCTCCGCGATGTCCGCCCCGGCACACAAGTGGTGATCACCAGTGACGACGGTGGCACACACTCCTATCTCATCACCGAGCATCACTCCTACCCCAAGAGCACCCTGCCTGCCGGGCTGTTCACCGACACCGGCCAAGCCCGGCTGGCCCTGATCACCTGCACCGGAACGTACGACCGCCAACGGCACCGGTACACCCACAACCTGGTCCTGATCGGCAGGCCGCTGCCCGACCACGCCTGACCGAACGCGCCGCGGAGAGCGGTCCCCTAGCCTTGGCCGGATGGGGATCACCACGGCCTGGGCCATCAGCGCTCACAGCGATGCGTTCATCGAAGAACTGGCGCCGCGCATGCGGCCATTGCTCGCGGCAGAGCGTAATGATCCGTTGGCCCGTGAACGCTGGCAGCGCTGGCAAAAAGAGCCACTGCCGGACTACCGGACCTGGCTGGACGCCGAACCGGGGTCTCCCGAGGCCGGCGCCATCCACTCCTTCCTGGACCTGACTGCCGGGCAGCACATCCACGATATGTACGACGGCGGTGGCGATGACGATTTCCGGTTGATCGACGATGTCTGGGAAGTGAGCGAGGATCCGGAGCGGATGTTCATTTCCGTACAGTCCAAGACATTTGCCGTATCGGCCTTCTTCCATGCCATTGGGCCGCGCCGGGCGGCACTGTTTCCCGGCTGGTGCGGCAGCTTCCTGTTCACCTCCGCCGAGGTGCGTGCCACCCTGCCCAGGGTGGAACGCGCACTGACCTTCACCAACCAGGAACGGGCGGTGGCGATGAGCCGGCTATGGCTCGATGACGCCCCGGATGAGGAAAGCGTGTTGGACGGCCCGCTCAGGCAATGGCGTCAGGCAGCCGACGCCGGCCTCGGCCTGTGTGGTGTCTCGCTGACGATCTACTGACTCAGGGTCTCCATGTTCGGTTTCCCGGCTCGCAGCGCCCGGTCCGGCCCGGCCTCAGGGGAAGGTCTGCCAGAAGGGGCAGTGGTGGCGGGTGCCGATGTCCCTTGCCGGACCGGTGTGTTGGGGGGTGAGGGACAGAACTCCTGTGGTCGGCCAGCGCCGGGTTCCCGGGCCGTTGGGGTCGCCGGTGCGGGCGAAGCGGGTCCACGCGGCGATCATGCTGTCCGACAGCCGGCGCTGGTCGGCGGTGAGTGCGGCGGGCCTGCCGCCGAGGTCGAAGAGATAGGGCAGTTCGGCGGCGTGCACCGCGCCCAGTGGAAACGGCGCCTTGCCCGGCACGGTCACCGGCGGCGCGTGTTCATCGGCGAACTCATAGGCCCACACGGGCACTTGGCGCCGGAGCAGGTGCTGGGTGCGCAGGGTGGGGCAGGCGTAGTTCCAGTCGTCCAGGAGCGCGCCGAACACCGGTCCGCCCCGCCGGGCGGAGCGCACGGGGTAGGTGCGCACCACGGCCGCGGCCCGGGAGGGATCGGGGAAGAAGGAGGCGACCGTCTGCGGCCAGGTCCTTGGCGTGATCACCGCACCGCCCTCAAGGGCGGCGGCCGCCCAGCCATTGCCCTCGTCATGGTTGGCGCCGATCAGCACCGGCACCCGGCGTACCGCTCCCGCCGTGACGGCGGCGGCCACATCGCGGGGCAGCAGGGGTGTGCCATAGGCCGGTCGCACCTCTCCCTGGGCGGCCAGCAGCCGGGACACCGGCAGCCGCCGCAGGCAGCCCAGCACATCGGCCGCCCCGCCGCAGCCGGTCTTGCGGGCCAGCGCGGTGCCGTCGCGCTCGGCCGAGGCCAGCGGCGCTGCCGAAGGGCCGAAGGGCCGGGCAGGCGCTCCCGTGCAGGGGCCGCTTTCGATGACCGCCCGCCGGAACAGGCCAATGGAGCCCGGGGAGACCAGCTGGGCGCAGACGCTGAAGCCGCCCGCCGACTCCCCGGCCAGGGTGACATTGCCCGGGTCCCCGCCGAAGGCGCGAATGCGGTCCCGGACCCAGCGCAGTGCGGCCTGCTGGTCGGCCAGTCCGAAGGTGCCCGCCCCGCGCAGGCCGGGCAGGGCCAGGAAACCCAGCGCGCCCAGACGGTAGTTGACGGTCACCACCACGATGTCCCCCCGGATTGCCATCCGGTGGGCGTCATAGGACTGCCCCGCGCCGGTGATAAAACCGCCGCCCGGCAGCCACACCAGCACCGGCTTCGGATGGGCGGGCGCGGCGGTTGCCGGGGCAGTGACATGGAGCCGCAGGCAGTCCTCGTCAGTGCTGCCGCCGGGCACCTCACCGGCTGTCTGCGGACAGGCGCTGCGGGGCCGCGTGGCGTCCAGTACGCCACGCCAGCGGGTGACGGGCCGCGGCGGCGCCCACCGCCGGCGGCCGACCGGCGGCGCGGCATAGGGGATGCCTTCGAAGGTGCGGTAGCCGCGGTGCACGCTGCCGCGCACTGCTCCATCCGCCGTGCGTACCACCGCCGTTGCGCCGGAGACCGCTCCGCGAGCGGCCGCACCGGGTGACATCCCGCACCAGACCAGCAGGGCGACGGTCAGCACGGCCGTCAGCCGCCCGAACCGGCCTCCCGGCACCGCACGCAAGCTCTCCGCCATCCCACCAGAGTAGGAGTCGCGGGCGGGCCTGCTTACCCTTCTGCCAAGAAAGTCAGCCGCGTTGGCGGACTATGCGGCTGAGCGCTGCCCGGCCGCGGTGGTAGCGCCGCACATCGGTCCACACATTTCCGCGCCCGCCGCGCTCGACGGTCAGAGCCCGGACGCCGGCGCCGAGGCCGGCGGTCAGAGGTATGGATGGCCCGCTCGGTGACCGGGATCCGCAGGGTGCGGTAGCCGTCAGGCTCCAGGGGGCTGACGAGATCCACCATGCGTGACCTGTGCCTATAGTGTCCACGAGCTGCTAGCCATGATTCTTATTGACCACACCTATAATTTGCCGCATGGCCGTCCTGGAACTGCGTCACCTGCGCTACCTGCTCGCCGTCGCCGAACACGGCAACTTCACCCGCGCTGCCGAAGAACTGCACATCTCCCAGCCCACCCTGTCCCAGCAGATCAAACAGCTCGAGCGCACCCTCGGCGTGCAACTGCTGGACCGCACTGGCCGCACCGTACGGCTCACCGACGCCGGCACCGTCTACGCCGAGCACGCCCGGCGCGCACTACGCGACCTGGCCGCCGCCGAACGCGCAGTCCATGACGTACAGGACCTCTCCCGCGGCCACCTGCGCCTGGGTATCACCCCCACCTTCACCGCCTACCTCGTCGGCCCGCTCACCGCCGACCTCCACACCCGCCACCCCGGCATCAGCCTGACCCTGACCGAGGCGAACCAGGACCGCATTGAAGCCGCCCTGCTCGCCGACGACCTCGACCTCGGCATCGCCTTCGCCGCCCCCCACCTGCCCGGGATCGAAGCGACCCCCCTCTTCACCGAAACCCTCAGCCTTGTGGCCGCCACCCCGCATGCTCCCGCGACAGACACACCCCTGCCTGCCCGCGCCGTGAGAGACCAGCAACTGGCGCTCCTCAGCGGCGATTTCGCCACCCGCACCCATATCGACACCTACTTCACCGACCACCGCATCGCCCCCCGCATCACCGTCGAAGCCAACTCCATCCAGGCCCTCACCGAAATCGTCCAGCGCACCGGCCTGGCCACCGTCCTGCCCGACGCCATCACCCACGACCACCCCCACCTCACCCCCATCCCCCTCGACCCGCCCTTGCCCGCCCGCACTGTCACCCTCCTGAAGCGCGAAGGCGCCTACCACAGCGCCGCCACCCACGCCTTCAGCCAACTCACCCACAACCTCGTCAACACCCGCGGATACACCCCACCTCAGTGACCCGAACCAGCGGGGGCCCACTCCGCGCTTTGCGCATCGCGGACGGGGCACGGCTCGACTGGTACATACGCGATCTGCGCATCGCTGCTCCGAAATCCCGGTACGGGTTGACGGCCGCCGCTGCCACCGCCAAGCGTCAAGCATGTTGCGGCGTCGCGCCGTCCTTGGAGCGCGGTGCGAAGGCAGCGGGCGAGCTGGGTGATCCATGACTCGGTCGCCGGCCGAGTGCCGCGTGTTCCCAGTCTCTGTGCCGGCAGAGGCGGGTGGTCGGGGGTGCGGAAGCTGTTGCATAGGCTGGCGTTGTCGTCGCAGGCTCAGCGATTGGTCAGCATGAGTCCCGAAAAACTCGGGGAACGCTGCTTGGACTTGCGACTGGCTGTAGAGTGGTGAACTGCCCTTGACCTGCACAAACGCAGGCAGGGAGCCGACCTTCCGGGAGTGCCTCGATGTACCGCACCATGATGAAGTCCAAGATCCACCGCGCCACGGTGACCCAGGCCGACCTGCACTATGTGGGCTCGCTGACCATCGACGGGGACCTGATGGCGGCCGCCGATCTGCTGCCGGGGGAGAAGGTGGACATCGTTGACATCAACAATGGCGCCCGGCTCTCCACCTATGTCATCGAGGGCCCGCGCGGCTCGGGCGTCATCGGGATCAACGGTGCCGCGGCCCGTCTGATCAGCCCCGGTGACCTGGTGATAGTGATCGCCTACGGGAGCATGGACGACGCCGAGGCCAAGACCTTCGAGCCGCGGGTGGTCTTTGTGGACGAGCGCAACGCCGTGGTGGATCTCGGCAGTGACCCGGCCGCCGTGCCGGAGGGGTCCGGGCTCCTTCGCGGGGACCGCGTCGAGAGCTGACCGGACCGGCATCTCAAGCCCCGTACACCACCCCGGCCGCCTGGGCGAGCGAATGTGCTGCCAGGCGCCCGGCGGCCTGGACCTCCGCATCCGCGCTGGGCCGGCAGCGGCCGAGCGCGGGGTCGTACTCCGAGGCGAGCACTCCGGCATGGTCGGCCGTGATCTCCTCCAGCAGGACGGGCCAGTCATGCGCGGCCAGCGCGGCCGCCGCCGTCCGTGAGTGCTCCGGGCCGATCTCGGTATCACCGGTGCCATGGATCAGCCGCACCGGTACGGGCGTCGGCAGGCGCCCCGCCGCCAGGTCATCCAGCGGCGGGATCCCGGTGGTACGGGCGGGACGGTCGTAGCGCGAGGCAAGTCCCACCACGGCGGCCGGCCGCCAGCCCTCGGCCACCTCCGGGTGGAGGGCGACCCCCAGCGCGGCCGGGGCCCCGGCCGACCAGCCGGCCAGGGTGATCCGTTGCGCGTCGCCGCCCAGGGACTCGGCCCGCTCCCGGCAGAAGGCCAGCGAATCCAGCAGATGTGCCCGGCCGCCGTCGGGCGCGTCGGAGCGCCAGTCCGGCACCAGCACCACAACACCGGCCGCCGCGACGGCCGTTGCCAGCGGTCGCAGCACCTCCCGCTCGTCGGGGCCTATGCCATGCCACAGCAGTACGGTGGGCAGCGGCGCCGACGGGGCAGCGGGGCGGTAGATGTCAATGGACTTGCCGTTGGGGACGCTGGTGGTTTGCCGGTGCACATTGAGCTGATTCATGCCTGGACGCTATCAGCCGAAGTCGGCCGGGATTGCGGCGACTTGGCGGGATCGGGGGTCCGGCGGAAGGCGAACAGCGCCGACAGCAGGACCAGTCCGGCCGTCACCAGGTACACCCGGGACAGCCCCGCCGCCCCGGCCCGTCCGGCGAAGAACAGGCCGAGGACGGCCACCCCCAGCGCCTGGCCCAGCTGGCGGAAGGTGGCCAGTGCCCCGGAGGCCATCCCGGCCCGGGTGACGGGTACGGCGGCCAGCGCCGCGGCGGTGGTGGCGGGCATGCCCAGCCCCACGCCCGTCCCCATCAGCAGCAGGCCGGGCAGCAGTGCCGTCCAGTGCGAACTCGCCTGCAACAGCAGTCCATTGACCGCGCAGCCCGCGCCGGTGAGCGCGAAGGCCACCGTCAGCACCAGCCGGGGAGCCGTGCCGTGCAGCCTCTTGCCGGTGAGGGTGGAGGTGACGAAGGTGGCGGCCGCCAGCGGGAGCATTGCCAAACCGGCCCGGATGGGCCCCAGTCGGAGGGCGGATTGCAGCCAGAGCGAGGTGTAGACGAGACAGGCGAAGGCCCAGGCGGAGGTGATGGTTCCGAACATGACGGCCAGGAAGGAGCCATTGCGGAAGAGCGCGAGGTCCAGCATGGGACGGGCACGGCGGCGCTCCACGCCGAGGAACACCAGCAGCGCCAACGCGGACAGGGCGGCCGGGACCAGGGTGGCCGGCGCCGTCCAGCCGTCCGCGCCGGCCTTGATCAGTGCGAAGGTCAGGGCGCCGGAGCAGAGGCCGAAGGAGAGGATGCCGGGCAGGTCAACGGAGGCCCGCTCGCGCTGCCCCGCCTCCTCGACGGAGACCGCGGTCAGCACCACCGTCAGCACGGTCAGCGGCACATTGATATAGAAGACGGCCTGCCAGCCCAGGGCCTGGGTGAGCAGCCCGCCGAGCACCGGACCGGCCGCCGCCGCGGCGCCCACCACGGCGGACCACACACCGAGCGCGGTGGCCCGGGCCCGGTCCTGGTACATCCCGCCCAGCACGGCCATGCCGGTGACGAACACCGCCGAGCCACCGACGCCTTGCAGGCCCCGGGCGGCGATCAGCAGCCCGGCGCCGGGCGCCAGGGCACAGAGCAGGGACGCGGCGCCGAACAGGCAGAGGGAGAGCAGATAGACCCGGCGGCGGCCGAAGAGGTCGCCCAGTGAGCCCGCGCTGAGGGTGAGGGCCGCCAGTACCAGGGTGTAGATGTTCATCACCCACTGCAGGCCGGACAGCGAGGCGTTGAGGTCCCGCGCCATGTCCGGCAGGGCGACGGTCACCACCGTGGTGTCCGTGATCAGCATGAACGACCCCAGGCAGACCGCCGCCAATGGCCACCATTTGCGCATGAGAAGTCCTTTCGGGAACCCGGGGATCCGGGATCTGGAATCCGGGATCCGGGGATCTTTGGCAGACGTCCCACAGGCTCGGGGCCGGTGAGCGGCCCGCCCAGTCAGGGCGGGACGGGCGGCTGATTCCGGCACCAGGCGCCGGATGGTGACGGAATCAGGCTCCGAAGGGCAGCAGGGTCCCGGTTCGTTTGACCGTGCGGTCCACGGTGGCGGTCTCCACGGTGTGCACCTCGTCCAGCGCGGCCACGCGCTCGGTGAGATAGCGATAGAGATCCCCCGTGTCGCGGCAGACCACCGAGGCCATCACATTTGTGGGCCCCGTGGTGATCGCCACGAAGGACACTTCCCGATGCCCGGCCAGCGTCCGGGCCACCGACACCAGCGCGGAGGGCTTCACCGACAGCCACAGCCGGGCCTCGGCGTGGTAGCCCAGTGCCGCCATCGGCAGATCGACCTGGAAGGACAGCACCCCCAGGTGGCGCAGCCGCTCCAGCCGCCGCCGGACGGTGGACTCCGAAAGCCCGGTGTCGGCGGCCAGTTCGGCGTGGCCGGTCCGGCCGTCCAGGGACAGCAGCTCCAGCAGCGCCCGGTCGCCCTCGTCCAGGGCCGTCCGCCGCTCGTCCGGTGCCGGGGGCCGGGGACGCAGCAGCCGCTGCTGCTCCTCGCCGAGGCAGGCGAACCCGCTCCAGCTGCCGGGATCGGTGAAGCTCTGCAACAGCGAGTGGGCCGTCACCGAGTTGACCCGGCTGGTCCGGGAGAGCTTCTGCAACAGCAGACCCTCACCGCCCTCGCCGCCTCTGAGTGTCTGGGTGCCACAGGAGATCTCGGTGCCGCCGGAGAGCAGATGCACCCAGAAGGTGTCGTTCCGGCGGGCCAGGGCGGTGGCGATGGCGCCGGAGGCGTCCGGTGTGCACCGCAGCCGGATGGTCCAGGGCACATAGCCCAGCGGGCCCAGGTTGACCGAGGCGGTCACCCGCAGTACCCCGGCCGTGCGCAGCCGTCGGTAGCGGCGGGCCACGGTGCTCTCGGAGACCTCCAGCGCGATGGCGATCCGGTTGAACGGCGCCCGCCCGTCGATATGCAGCGCATGCACCAGCGCGCGGTCCAGCTCGTCCAGGGTGACGGTTTCCACCCGCCCGAGCCTAGACGGGGGCGGAAACCGTCACCAGCCGGTGTCAGTGCGGCAGTTGGCCGGGAGTGGGGTACGAGGGCTGGGCGCCTGCCCGGGTCACCGAGGCGGCGGAGACCCGTACCGCGAAGCGCACCGCCTCGGCCAGTGGCTCGCCGCGGGCCAGCCGGGCGGCCAGCGCGCCGGTGAAGGCGTCCCCGGCGCCGGTGGTGTCCACCGCCCGTACCTCGATCCCCGGAACGCGCACCGGCTCCCCGTCCGCGCCGTCCAGCGCCAGGGCGCCGGCCGGGCCCAGGGTGATCACCACCGACCGGGCCCCGGCGGCCCGCAGGGCCCGCGCCCAGGTGCCGGGGTCACCGTCCGCCGCGCCGGACAGCTGCCGGGCCTCGTGCTCATTGACCACCAGCGGGTCGGCGGCGGCCAGCAGCCGGGGGTCCAGTCCGTCCGGCGCGGGGGAGGGGTTGAGCACCACCCGGGTGCCGGTCTCCCCGGCCTGGGCGGCCGCCGCCCGTACCGTCTCCGGCGGGATCTCCAGTTGCAGCGAGATCACCGAGGCGGCGGCGAAGAGCTCGCGCGCCGCGGTCACATCGGCCGGGCTGAGGCGGGCGTTGGCGCCGGGGGAGACCACGATGCTGTTGTCCCCGTCCGGCCCCACCACGATCATCGCGGTGCCGCTCCGCGCCCCGGCCTCCACCAGGATGTGCCCGGTGTCGGCGCCGGCCTCGCGCTGGCCCGCCAGCAGCAGTTCGCCGAAGGCATCGTCGCCGATGCGGGCCAGCAGGGCGGTACGGGCGCCCAGCCGGGCGGCCGCCGCGGCCTGGTTGGCGCCCTTGCCGCCGGCCGACTCCACCAGGTCCGTGCCGAGCACCGTCTCGCCCGGCCCCGGCCGCCGCTCCACCCGGACCGTCAGGTCGGCATTGGCCGAGCCGACCACCAGCACGTCGTACCGCCGCCGGGCGTCCCCCGCGTCCTCGCTCATCGCCATGTCCTTGGTCATAGCCCCAGCCTCTCAACCCGTCCCACGCCGGCCCCCCGGCCCCCGTCGCCATCGCCCAGGGTGACGACCCGACCGCTCCAAGTCGCGCCCCGGGATGGGCCGGGGCATGCTGAAACGACCACGGCCGGTGCGCCGGCCGCCCTGTCACTGCCGCATCGACCTGCGGTGATGGACACCGCCACAGGGCGGGACCGTCCCCTCTGGTGCGCGAGCGAGGGGAGAACCGTTGAGATGGCCGAGACAGCGCTCCGTAAACGAAAGCGTGAACCGTCCGGCACCGAAGCCCTCTTCGCCCGGCTCGTCCAGCTCCCCGAGGGCGCCGAGCGCAGCAGGCTCCGCCAGGAGCTGATCGCCGCCTGGCTGCCGATGGCCGAGCGGATCAGCCTGCGCTACCGCTCCAGCGGCGAGAGCCCGGCGGATCTGCGCCAGGTGGCCGCGCTGGCCCTGGTGCGCGCGGTGGACCGGTTCGACCCCGCGCTGGGCTTCGCCTTCGAGTCCTTCGCCGTCCCCACCATCAACGGGGAACTCAAGCGCCATGTCCGGGACCATGTCTGGTCCTTGCACATCCCCCGCCGGGACCAGGAGCTGCGGGCCGCCGTACGCTCCGCCCGCACCCGGCTGGAACAGCAGGGCGGCGGCGCCAGGGTCACCACCGCGGCGCTGGCCGAGGAGACCGGGCTGACCGAGGCGGAGGTACGGCGCGGCATCGACGCGGACGGGGTGCACCACACCCTCTCCCTGGATCACCCGGTGGACGCGGCCGGGGAGCTGGCGCTCGCCGACACCCTGGGCCGTACCGACCGGGCGCTGGACCTGGTGATCGACCGGCAGTCGCTCCGGCCGCTGCTGCATGCCCTGCCCGACCGGGAGAAGTCCGTCCTGTACTGGCACTTCTTCGGCAATCTCACCCAGCAGCAGATCGGTGCCCGGCTGGGTGTCTCCCAGATGCAGATCTCCCGCATCCTCAGCCGCACCTGCGCTCAGCTGCGCCGCCAGCTGCTGACGCCGGTCTGAGCCGCGCGGCGCGGGGCGGGACCGATACGGACGATACGGATGAGGACGGTCCCATGACGGCACAGCACTCAGGGCTGACTCCGGACCTGCCGCCGGTCATCGAGGTGCCCGACCTGCCGGGCGCCAAGCTCTCCCGGTTCCCGGGCGGGGAGGAGTTCGCGGGCGGTGAGGAGTCCGCAGGCCGTGAGGACGAGGAGGAACCCGCCGCACCGGCCGGGGCCGGGCATGAGAGTGGCGCCCATCAGGAAGGCGATGGGCGCCACGGCTGCGCGGCCGGCGGTTCCGGCGGCTGACTGCGAACCGTCCCGCGCTGGTCGGCGATCCGGCAGTTGGTCCGCTGCGCGGTGATCCGTCAGGTGTTGATGCAGGTGTTGCCGAAGGTCGGGTTGAGCAGCCCGATGATGTCGATGGTGTTCCCGCACAGGTTGATCGGGATCTGGATCGGCACCTGGATGACGTCACCGGAGAGGACGCCGGGTGAGCCGGCGGCCACACCGTTGGCGTCCGCGTCGGCGAAAGCGACGCCGGTGGCGCCGGTGACGACGGCGCCTGCGGCGGCGGTCAGAAGGGCTGCCTTGGCGATACGCGACATGCTTGAACCTTTCTAGGGGGTGGTGAGCGTCAATTGTGACCATGGCTTTCATCAGCGAATGCACCAAATTGGGCCTGCGAAGCAGGAATTAACCCGTTAAGGGCAATAAGTCAGATGTGATACAAGGGATTTGAGCGTTGTATGCGGGCGCCGGGGCCGCCGGATGGGCCGTCCTGGGGTCTCGCGCCGTTGACGCCGGGTTTGGCGCGGCCGCCCTCGGCTACGTACCCTTCCCGGGAAGCTTTGATCGAACATATATATGGACTGGGAAACGACAGCGGCGATGACGGTCACTGAAGAGAGCCGCGGCGGGGCAGCGGACGAGGCGGGCGTGGAGCGGGGCATCGACCCGGAGCGCATGGCGGTCTGCCTGAGCGTGCTCCAGGAGCTGGACGAGCTGCCGCTGGACCACCCCGACGCGATCACCGTGCGGCGGGCCACCTCCGGCATCTACCGCATGGTCAAGCAGCGCCGGCGCCAGGAGCGCCGGGCCGCCAAGACCGCCCATGACAAGGCGGTGACCGAGGCCACGGCCACCGGCGCCGCGGACCGGATCGACGACGAGACCCGCGGCATCCCGCTGGCGGCGACCGCCACCTCCCGGATCGTCGGCATCCTGGAGCGCCCCCGGTCCTGCTACATCTGCAAGGGCCGCTACACCGAGGTGGACGCCTTCTACCACCAGCTCTGCCAGCCCTGCGCGGCGGAGAACCGGGCCCGCCGGGACGCCCGCGCCGACCTCAGCGGGCGCCGGGCACTGCTCACCGGCGGCCGGGCCAAGATCGGCATGTATATCGCGCTGCGGCTGCTGCGGGACGGGGCGCACACCACCATCACCACCCGCTTCCCCAATGACGCCATCCGCCGGTTCAAGGCCATGGAGGACAGTGCGGACTGGCTGCACCGGCTGAAGATCGTCGGTATCGACCTACGGGACCCCGCGCAGGTGGTGGCGCTGGCCGACTCGGTCAGCGCGGCAGGCCCGCTGGACATCCTGATCAACAACGCGGCCCAGACGGTACGCCGCAGCAATGCCGCCTACCGGGAGCTGATCAGCGCCGAGTCGGCGCCGCTGCCCGCCGGGGAGCTGCCCTCCTGTGAGGTGTTCGGCGCCTTCGGCAGCGGGGCGCAGCCCGAGCTGCCCGCCCCGGCGGGCAGCCGGCATGACGAGCTGACCCCGCAGGCGCTCACCGAACTGGCGCTGACCAGCGGCTCCGCGTCCCTGGCCCGGGTGGAGGCGGGCACCGCGATCGACGCGGGCGGGCTGGTGCC
Organism: Streptomyces orinoci; assembly: GCF_003121295.1. Lineage (GTDB taxonomy): Bacteria > Actinomycetota > Actinomycetes > Streptomycetales > Streptomycetaceae > Streptomyces > Streptomyces orinoci. The sequence goes on along the minus strand of NZ_PHNC01000010.1, from coordinate 108,045 downwards.
CGACCTGGACTCGACCAACAGCTGGATCCAGACGGTGGGCGAGGTCGATCCGGTGGAACTGCTGGAGGTCCAGCTGTGCAATGTCACCGCGCCCTTTGTGCTGGTCAACCGGTTGCGTCCGGCCATGGCGGCGGCCGCGGCACAGCGTAAGTACGTGGTCAACGTCTCCGCCATGGAAGGCGTGTTCAGCCGCGGCTACAAGGGGGCGGGGCACCCGCACACCAATATGGCCAAGGCCGCGCTGAACATGCTGACCCGCACCAGTGCGCAGGAGATGTTCGAGTCCGACGGAATCCTCATGACCAGCGTGGACACCGGCTGGATCACGGACGAACGCCCGCACCCGGACAAGGTCCGCCTGGCCGAGGCGGGCTTCCACGCCCCGCTGGACCTGGTGGACGGCGCGGCCCGGGTCTACGACCCGATCGTGCGGGGCGAGGCGGGCGAGGACCTCTACGGCTGCTTCCTCAAGGACTACCGCAGGGCGGACTGGTAGAAGGCTGCGTTCGGGCCGCGGGCCCGACCGGGGCGGGGTGTGCGCACGCGGCGGTGTGCGCCCATGCCCCTCGCGGGGCGCACCCGGCGACGCAACCTCAGGTGCCCGCCGGGCACAGCGCCGCGTACTCCAGTGGTGCCGAAGGGTCGATCGACACATTCAGCGGCGCGGGCGCGGCCCCCGCCCGCGCCAGCAGATCGCCCACCGCGGCGATCATCGCCCCATTGTCCGTGCACAACCGCAGCGGCGGAACCCGGAGTTCCACCCCCGCCGCCGCGCAGCGCTGCTGAGCCAGCGCGCGGACACGGGAGTTGGCGGCCACCCCGCCGACCACCACCAGCGTCCCCACCCCGTACTCCGTACACGCCGCGACCGCCTTCCGGGTGAGCACATCCGCCACCGCCTCCTGGAGGGAAGCCGCGCCGTCCGCGACCGGCAACTCCCGCCCCGCGGCCCCGTGTTGTTCCGCCCACCGGGCCGCGGCCGTCTTCAGACCCGAGAAGGAGAAGGCGTAGGGATCGTCACGCGGGCCCGTCAGCGGCCGCGGGAACGGCACCGCCCGCGGATCGCCCTCCCGCGCCGCCCGGTCCACCGCCGGTCCGCCCGGATAGGGCAGTCCGAAGACCCGGGCGACCTTGTCGAAGCACTCACCGGCCGCGTCGTCCAGGGTGTCCCCGAGATGTGTGATGGGGTCGCGCGCCAGGTCCCGGACCAGTAGCAGCGAGGTATGGCCGCCGGAGACGATCAGCACCACACAGGGGTTGGGCAGCGGCCCGTGCTCCAGGGTGTCGGCGGCCACATGCCCGGCCAGGTGGTGCACCCCGTACAGCGGTACGCCCAGGGAGTAGGCGAGCCCCTTCGCCGCCGCCACCCCCACCTGGAGGGCGCCGGACAGGCCCGGACCGGTGGTCACTGCCACCGCGCCGATATCGCCCATCGACAGCCCCGCCTCGTCCAGGGCGGCCCGTACCACCGGGGCCACCGAGTGCACATGGGCCCGCGCCGCGATCTCCGGGACCACGCCGCCATAGCGGGCGTGCTCGTCCATGCTGGAGGCCACCGCCTGCCCCAGCAGCCTGCCGTCCCGCACCAGCCCCGCGCCGGTCTCGTCACAGGACGACTCGATGCCCAGCACCACCGGCGAACGCCCCACGGCGCACCTCCTGCCTTTCATTGGTTATTGCACATTGTATGCAACAAGCTCCCGGGTGCCCGGCCGTCACCGCAGGTCAGTAGAGTTCCGACGTCCCCGTCACCGCCCCTTTCCGAGGTACGCCCGTGAGCCATGCGCCCGTGACCGTCGTAGGCATCGGCGCCGACGGCTGGCCCTCACTCGCCCCCGCCTCGCAGCGGGAGCTGCGCCGGGCCGAGGTGATCATCGGCGGGCCGCGCCAGCTGGACCTGCTGCCCGCGGACTGCCCCGGCGAGCGCGTCGCCTGGCCCTCGCCGCTGCGGCCCGCCGTCCCCGTCCTGTTCGCCCGGCACGCCGGACGGCGGATATGCGTACTGGCCAGCGGCGACCCCATGTTCTTCGGCATCGGCCGCACCCTGGCCGAGGAACTGGGCCCCGGCCGGCTGCGAGTGCTGCCGCACCCCTCCTCCGTCTCCTATGCCTGCGCCCGGCTGGCCTGGCCGCTGGAGGAGACCGAGGTGATCAGCCTGGTGGGACGGCCCCTGGAGGCGCTGGCCGCCGCCCTGCACCCGGGCCGCCGGCTGCTGCTGCTCAGCGCCGGGGCGGACACCCCCGCCCAGGCCGCCGGTCTGCTGACCCGGCACGGCTTCGGCCCCAGCCGGATGACCGTCCTGGCCCGGCTGGGCGCCGAACACGAAAGCCGCACCGAGGGCACCGCCGAGAACTGGCCGCATCCGCCCGGTGATCCGCTCAATGTGATCGCCGTGGAGTGCTGGCGCGCCGACGGTGCGCCCCGGCTGTCCCTCACCCCCGGCCTGCCGGACGAATTCTTCGAGCACGACGGTCAGTTGACCAAGCGTCATATCCGGGCCGCGACCCTGGCCGCGCTCGCCCCGGCCCCCGGTGAACTGCTCTGGGACATCGGTGGCGGCTCCGGCTCCATCGGCATCGAATGGATGCGCAGCCACCGCTCCTGCCGCGCCATCAGCGTCGAACGCGACCCGGTACGGGCCGAGCGCATCGCCCGTAACGCCCGCACCCTGGGCGTGCCCGGCCTGCGCGTCATCACCGGTGCCGCACCCGCCGCCCTCGGCCAACTCCCCGTCCCCGACGCGGTGTTCATCGGCGGCGGGCTCACCGCCCCCGGCGCGCTGGACGCCTGCTGGCAGGCCCTGCCGCCGGGCGGGCGGCTGGTCGCCAACGCCGTCACCCTGGAGTCCGAGGCCCTGCTCACCGACTGGTACCGCCGGCACGGCGGCGAACTCACCCGCCTCGCGGTGGCCCATGCCACGCCCGTGGGCGGCTTCACCGGCTGGCGGCAGGCCATGCCGGTCACCCAGTGGTCCGTGACCAAGAAGACCGCACGAACCGTGCGAACGGTACGAGGAGAGAACCAGCAGCCATGACGGTGTACTTCATCGGTGCCGGACCCGGCGCCGCCGACCTGATCACCCTGCGCGGCGCCCGCCTCCTCGCCCGGTGCGGGGTCTGCCTCTACGCGGGCAGCCTGGTCCCGGCCGAACTGCTCGCCGAATGCCCGCCCGGCGCACGGCTGGTGGACACCGCCCGGCTCAATCTGGACGAGATCACCGCCGAGTTCACCCGCGCCCATGAGGCCGGGCAGGACGTGGCCCGGCTGCACTCCGGGGACCCCTCGGTGTTCAGCGCGGTCGCCGAGCAGATGCGCCGCCTCGACGCGGCCGGCATCCCCTATGAGATCGTCCCCGGCGTCCCCGCCTTCGCCGCCGCAGCGGCCGCGCTCGGCCGCGAACTGACCGTACCCACCGTCGGCCAGACCGTCATCCTCACCCGCGTCGCCCAGCAGGCCACCCCCATGCCACCCGGCGAGGACCTGGCCACTCTGGGCCGCAGCGGCGCCCTGCTGGTGCTGCACCTGGCCGCCCGCTACACGGACCGGGTGGTCGCCGAACTGCTGCCGCACTATGGCGCGGACTGCCCCGCCGCCGTGGTGGCCCTGGCCAGCCGCCCGGACGAACTGGTGCTGCGCGGCACCCTGGCCGATATCGCCGGGCAGGTGAAGGCGGCCGGGGTGGTACGCACCGCGGTGATCATCGTCGGCCGCACCCTGGGCGCCGCCCAGTTCCCCGACAGCTACCTCTACTCACCCGCCCGCGACCGCGACCACTGCGCGGCCGGGGACCGGACCGGGGACTGAAACAGCCCTCAGGCGGCGGTCGGGTGGAGGTCCCGGACCTCCTTGCCGCTCTTCTCCCGCAGCTGCTCCGCCAGGTCCGCCAGCGCGCGGGCCCCGGCGAGCTCCTCGCCGATCATTGCCACATTGGGGTCCTTCGGGCTCCGGGTGGACTGCCCCTTGGCCCGCAGCTCCGTGCCATCCCGCAGCCGGAGCAGCGCGGCCGCCCGGACGTGGTGTTCGTCCTCGTCGAACTCGATCTCCACATGCCATCCGGCGACCTGCACGGGAATCACCTCCGCGAACACGGGACGCATGCCGCGACGCGGCACACGGCGGTGGCCGCTTCTCTCGGCTCCAGGCTACGTCCGGGGGGTGGCGGGTGCATGGCGGGTGGGGGGCCGCCCGGCGGCGATCCAGCACGGCGCACCACTCCGCCTGATCGCCCCGCCCCTGCCAGCTTGTCTCACCCTCGGCCAGGAACGACTTCACACGCTGGACCCTGGCCAACCGGTCCCGTGCCGACGGGGACCAGCGCGCACCAGGCTCAAGCTGCCCCGGCGGACGAGGCATCACCCTGCAAGTGGCCGGTCAGTGCACCAGCAGGTCGATCACACCCGTCAGATCCTCCTCGCCGCTGCCCGCGGCCAGGCGGCGGCGCATCAACTCGAAGTAGGGGCTGAGCAGTTGCGGGCTGACACCCTGTTCCTCGGCGGTGCTCAGGAAGGTCGGCGTGCCGGCCACCTGCATGGCGAGGTTGGAGACGACGCCCTTGGTGTAGTCGCCGCTTCGCAGATGGTCGGCGGTCCGGAGAACTGCCGGGGCCATCGCGACGAGCCAGTCGGCCAGCAGCGGGGCAAGCGACGCCGGGTCGATGTCCTCCTTGCGGATCAGGGCGAAGGCGTGTGCGGCCCCGGCGAACATCCCGTACATGGCGCTGAGCAGGGCCACGTCGTGCAGGGCCGCGAAGCCCGTGTCCTCGCCGACGTAGGTGGTGCCGACTGGGACGGCCAGGGTCTCCTGGTGTTGCTCGAACAGCTCGCGCGAGCCGCTGTAGAAGACATAGCCCCCGGCTTCGGGGACGCCGATCATCGGGGGGACAGCCATGATTCCGCCGTCCAGGTAGCGGGCGCCGCGCCGGCGGGCCCACTCGGCCCGGGCGCGGGCCTGGGCAGGGGTGCTGGTGGTCAGGTTGACCACGTCCTTGTCGGCCAGGTCGGTGCCGGCCAGCACCTCTTCGACCGAGGTGTCGTCCAACAGGCAAACGACGATCAGGGTATTCGCCGCGACCGCCTCAGCGGCGCTGTCCGCGACCCGTGCACCCTCGGCGGCGAGCGCCGCGGCGCGGGCCGGGGTGCGGTTCCAGACGGTGAGTGGGTGGCCGGCGGCAAGCCAGGTGCGGGCCAGCGCGGTGCCCATCGCGCCGAGGCCCAGCAGCGTGACGGAAGTTTTCTCAACAGTGCTCTGTGTCATGCCGATTAGGCTGGTCGCAGGGCCGGAGGTGATCAAGTACGCACTTGGTTGTGGGTGGTTACCCCGGGGTGAGTGAGCACGTCGGAAGGGTGGGGCATGACGACGCTGAACCGGCCGGGCGCACCGGACGGACATGTCTGCGGGATCGACGCCGCGATGGAGGTGATCGGCGGCAAGTGGAAGGTGCTGATCCTCTGGGCGCTCCATGAGCACCCTTACCGTCGCTTCGGCGAGCTGCGCCGATTGCTTCCAGGGGTCACCGAGAAGGTGCTGGCCTCTCACCTGCGTGAGCTGGAAGCGGACGGCGTAGTGCACCGCGTCTCCTACGACGAGGTGCCGCCCCGCGTCGAGTACTCACTGACCGCGGACGGGATGCGCCTCAACGACGCACTCCAGCCGCTGGCCGCCTGGGGACGCGAGCGGCCGACAACTCGCCTGGTGCGGGGCCGGCCCTGAACCTCTTTCTGCCTGTCCGGTGTTCAAGCCCGTCCCACGATCGTCCCCGCCCGGTCGATGCAGATGACGTCCACCGCCACCGGTGCCTCCCGCAGTACTGCCCTGGCCTGGTCGCGGGCGGTGGCGGCGACCAGGTCGCCCAGGGGGACGCCGCGGGCGGCGCAGCGCTGGAGGGCGTCCAGGCCGGTGTTGGCGGTGGCCACTTCGGCGGCCAGGGCCTCGTCCGCGCCGCCGGTACGGGCCAGTTGGGCCAGGAAGTTCTTGTCCACCTGGGAGCGGGAGGAGTGCAAGTCCAGGTGACCGGCGGCGAGTTTGGAGAGCTTTGCGAAGCCGCCGGCGATGGTGAGGCGGTCCACGGGGTGGCGGCGCAGGTATTTGAGGACCGCGCCGGCGAAGTCGCCCATGTCCAGGAGGGCGTCCTCGGGGAGGTGGTGGACGGCCACCGCGACCTTCTCGGAGGTGGAGCCGGTACAGCCGGCGACATGGGTGCGGCCGGCGGCGCGGGCCACATCGATGCCGCGGCGGATGCTGTCGATCCAGGCGGAGCAGGAGTAGGGGACCACGATGCCGGTGGTGCCCAGGATGGAGATGCCGCCCAGGATGCCCAGGCGGGGGTTCCAGGTGGAGCGGGCGATCTCCTCGCCGTGGTCCACCGAGATTTCCAGTTCCACATCGCCGGTGGCGCCATGGCGGGCGGCCACCTCGGCGAGGTGCTCGCGCATCATCCGGCGGGGGACCGGGTTGATGGCCGGTTCGCCGACGGGCAGGGGAAGGCCGGGGCGGGTGACGGTGCCCACGCCGGGGCCGGCCCGGAAGACCACGCCGGAGCCGGGCGGCAGGGCCCGTACCGTGGCGCGGATCAGTGCGCCATGGGTGACGTCCGGGTCGTCGCCCGCGTCCTTGACGATGGCGGCCATGGCGTGGCCGGCGCCCTTCTCCTCGGCGGCCAGGGCGAAGGCCGGGGTCTGGCCCTTGGGCAGGGTGATGGTCACCGGGTCCGGGAACTCGCCGGTGAGCAGGGCGGTGTACGCGGCGGTGGCGGCCGCGGTGGCGCAGGCGCCGGTGGTCCAGCCGTGCCGCAGCCCGGTGCGGGCGAGTTGCGCGGTGCGGCCGCCCGGTGTTTTGGTCTCAGTCACGTTCATCACCGAGGAAACCGACGAAGGGGCTGTGGAGAGTGACCGCCGAGCGGCATGTCCTGATCCTGGGCGGCACCACCGAGGGCCGTCGGCTGGCCGCCGAGCTGGCTGCCGTACCGGGGGTACGGGTCACCAGCTCGCTGGCCGGGCGGGTGGCACAGCCGCGGCTGCCGGTGGGACGGGTGCGCATCGGGGGCTTCGGCGGTCCCGAGGGCCTGGCCGACTGGCTGCGCCAGGAGCAGGTGGGCGCGCTCATCGACGCCACGCATCCCTTCGCCGGGAGGATCAGTTTCAACGCGGCCCGGGCGGCCGCCGACGTCCATGTTCCCCTGCTGGCTCTGCGCCGCCCAGGGTGGGTCCCCGGTGCGGGCGACCACTGGCATCCGGTGGCCTCCCTGGCCGAGGCGGCGGAGGTGCTGCCCGCGCTGGGGCGCCGGGTCTTTCTGACCACCGGGCGGATGGGGCTGGGGGCCTTCGCCCATCTGTCCGGGCTGTGGTTCCTGGTGCGTTCCGTGGACGCGCCGGAGCCGCCCGCGCCGCCGCGGATGGAGGTGCTGCTGGACCGGGGGCCGTTCACGGTAGAGGGGGAGCGGGAGCTGCTGCGGCGGTATGCGGTCGATGTGCTGGTCACCAAGGACAGCGGGGCGGCCGCCACGTCCGCCAAGCTGACCGCGGCGCGGGAGGCGGGCATCCCGGTGGTGGTCGTCCGGCGGCCACCGGTGCCGGAGGGGGTGCGGGTGGCCTCGGGGGTGGGGGAGGCGGTGGGGTGGGTGCGGGGTTTGCTGGGTTGACGGTTGCGCTCCGGGGCGTGGTGGCGGGCGGGTACGGTTCGTCGTGCGCCGTACCCGCACACGGAGGAGGACCGCATGACCGCACAGCCCGCCGAGGAACCGGCCGAGATCATTCCGCGGCCCGAGCTGACCTTTCCGGCCTTGCGGGCCGCCCTCGCCAAGGTCGCCTCCTCCCGGCTCGCGGAATTCCAGGCGGACCGCGACATGGCGTTCACGGCGGCGACGCAGCATGCGTCGTTCACTCCGATCCGCGCCTTCCAGCTGAAGTGGGCCACGGAGATCGAGATCGCCCGCCGCCCGGGCCTGGCGGCGCGCTACCAGGCGGCGCTGGACGCCGCCAACTCCCTGGACCGGGAGGATCCCAGATGGCGCGAGGCGATGGACACGTGCCTGGCGGTCCACAACGAGGCCCGCGCGTTTACCGGGCCACCCCCGTCGGCAACGAGTCTGTATTGTCAATGGGTCTTGCTGGGCTTTGAGTTGACGATTCGGCCCGCTGCTCCTCTTGGTGCCGCAGGCGCGCGCTGACCGGCGGGCCTTCGCTCATGGGCGCGGCTTGGTCGGGCACCGCCGGACCGAGCCGTGGCGGCTGATCGCCGTCGCGGCGGGGAGAGACCCGGGGGCTTGCGCCCCCGGAACCCGGGACCGTGGGGCGGCGGCCGGAGCTCTCTGCGGGACGGACGCATGAGCGGCTCCGGCCGTGCCCCCGTCACCCCTCCGGATACCGCCGCGGCGTCCACACGATCCGCTCGTCACCGCCCGGCCCCCGCCGCACCGTACGCGTCTGGCTGGAGCCGACGATCAGCAGTGTGCGCATATCGACCTCGGCGGGGTCGAGTTCGCCCAGGGCGACGATGCGCACCCGCTCCGTGGGGCCGCCCACATCGCGGGCCAGGACCACCGGGGTCTCCGGGGCGCGGTGCTCCAGCAGCAGGTCGCGGGCCTTGCCGACCTGCCAGATGCGGCTGTGGGAGCCGGGGTTGTAGAGGGCGAGCACCAAGTCGGCCTCGGCGGCGGCGCGCAGCCGGGCCGCGATGACTTCCCAGGGCTTGAGGCGGTCGGAGAGCGAGACCACCGCGTAGTCGTGGCCCAGCGGCGCGCCCGCCCGGGAGGCGGCGGCGTGGGCGGCGGTCATGCCGGGAACGATACGGACCGGGACCTCGCGGTACGGGTCCTCGGCGGCGACCTCCAGCACGGCGGTGGCCATGGCGAAGACGCCCGGGTCGCCGGAGGAGACCACCGCCACCCGCCGGCCCTGGCGGGCCAGGTCCAGGGCGAACTCGGCGCGTTCGGACTCCACCTTGTTGTCGGAGGAGTGCCGCAGCTGGCCGGGGCGTACCGGCACCCGGTCCACATAGGTGCTGTAGCCGACGATGTCCTGGGCCGCGGCCAGGGCGCCACGGGCCTCGGGGGTCAGCCACAGCGGCCCGGCGGGCCCGAGGCCCACCACCACGACCTCGCCGGCCGCCACGGCGGGCGGCGCGTCAACCCGGCTCGGCAGCACGGCCATCGAGAAGTACGGCACCGAGGCGGGATCGATCTCGCCCAGGGCGCCGGTGCGTTCGCCCGGCATGGTGGCGCGCTCCACATAACGCGCCTCGGGCAGACGGCCGGAGGCCTCCAGCGCGCCGCGTACGGCGGGGAAGGTGCGGCCCAGCTTCATCACCACCGCGGAGTCGGTGGCGGCCAGCCGGGCCGTCAGCTCCTCCTCGGGGAGGGTGCCGGGCAGGATGGTCAGCACCTCCTCGCCCTCCACCAGCGGTTCGCCCAGCCGGGCCGCCGCCGCGCTGAACGAGGTGACGCCGGGCACCACTTCGGTCGGGTAGCGGTGCGCCAGCCGCTTGTGCATATGCATATAGGAGCTGTAGAAGAGCGGATCGCCCTCGGCCAGGACGGCCACACTGCGCCCGGCGTCCAGGTGCGCGGCCAGCCGGGCGGCGGCCTCCGCATAGAACTCCTCCATCGCGCCCCGGTAGCCGCCGGGGTGATCGGTGGTCTCGGTGGTGACCGGATAGACCAGCGGCTCCTCGATCTGGCCGGGCCGCAGATGCCGTTCGGCGATGGAGCGGGCGATGCTCCGGCCGTGCCGGGCGCTGTGATACGCGACCACATCGGCGGCGCCGATCACCTCGACCGCCCGCACCGTCATCAGCGAGGGGTCGCCGGGGCCCAGCCCCACCCCGTACAACCGGCCCGTGGTCAAAGGCTGTTCGCTCACTCTTCCTCGCTCGCTATCGCATTGATCGCGGCCGCGGTCATCGCGCTGCCGCCCCGCCGGCCCCGTACCACCAGGTACTCCAGGCCCAAGTCGCTTTCCGCCAGCGCCTCTTTGGACTCGGCGGCGCCGATGAAGCCCACCGGGATGCCGAGCACCGCCGCCGGGCGCGGGGCACCGGCCGCCACCATCTCCAGGAGGTGGAACAGCGCGGTGGGCGCGTTGCCGATGGCGACCACGGAACCTGCCAGCCGGTCCCGCCACAGTTCCAGGGCGGCGGCGCTGCGGGTGGTGCCCAGTTCGCGGGCGAGGCCGGGCACGGCGGGGTCGGTGAGGGTGCACAGCACCTCGTTGTCCGCGGGCAGCCGGCGGCGGGTGACGCCGCTGGCGACCATGTTCGCGTCGCAGAGGATGGGCGCCCCGGCGCGCAGCGCCTCCCGGGCGCGGGCCACCACGCCCGGCGAGTAGGCCAGGTCGCGCACCAGGTCGGTCATGCCACAGGCGTGGATCATGCGGACCGCCACCTGGCTGACATCCGGCGGCAGTTGGCCGAGGTCGGCCTCGGCGCGGATGGTGGCGAAGGACTGGCGGTAGATGGACGCGCCGTCCTTTTCGTAGTCGAACACGGTTCCCTCGTCGTTCATCGGGTGGGGATACGGGCCGTCGCCACCGCGCCGGCCAGGTCGGAGGAGGCCACGGTGGTGGTGCGGCCGCCTGCCGTTACGCGGTAGCCGTCGCCGGTGGCCAGTACATCGACCCAGTCGCCGTCGGCCGGGTGGCCGCAACGCCGTTCACAGCCGGACCAGTACACCGGCAGTGGGACGGGCCCGCCGGGTTCGCCGGGACGGGCCGAGGCCAGGCAGGCGGCGGCGTCCGCCCGTACATCCGCCAGGGACTTGGCGCAGCCGGGACGGCCCGCGCAGGCGCCCGCGCGGTGCCAGGGGGAGTCGGCGGAGGTCACCAGTCCGGCGGCGGCCAGCCGCGGCAGGAGGTCCCCGTCGGTGCCGGGCAGCACAATGCCGCGCCAGGGCGTCACCCGGAGCTCGTCGCGGCCCGCGACGTCGGCCAGCAGGCGCCATTGGGCGGTGGTCAGGCGGCCCAGTGGTGCGGCCACCGAGAGGGAAGGGGTGTGGTCCGGCGCGGTGACCATGCCGGGCCGGGGCGGGCTACCGTGCGGCGGCTGGAAGCGGGGGAGGGGGGTGGTGGCGATGCCCGCGATGGCCAGCCGGGCCGCCAACGTCTCGGCGGCGGGCAGCAGTTCACGGGGCAGCTCGTGTATCCGCCAGGCCTGGATGCCGGAGGTGCGCAGCACGGCGAGGAATTCGGCGGCGGCCAGCAGGGCGGCGCGCGGGGCGTCCTCGGCGGCGAGCTCCAGTGCCGGGCCGGTGGCGGCGAGGCGGAGCGCGGCCCGGCCGTGCGACGTTGCGATCAATGTCACATCGGGGGACAGGGCCGTGATGTCACCCCGGCCGTCGTCCAGCCCGAAGAGGAACCTGCCCGATAGTCCGGACAGTTCGGGCAAACGGTCCTCATGCGAGCAGAGCAGGGCGTCCAGGGTGCGGGCCCAGCGCTGGACGTCGGCACCCATGCCCTGTCCGTCCAGGCCGCACAGCGGTGAGGCGGCCACATTGCGCACCCGGTCATGCCGGTCCGAGGGCAGCAGCCCCGCCCCCCGCAGCCGGGCGCCCAGTTCGGCCCCGCAGCCGGAAGCCAGGCCGCGCAGTTGGAGGTTGCCGCGCGAGGTGAGGTCGAAGTGCCCGTCCCCCAGGTCATCGGCCGCGTCCGCCAGGGCAATTGCCTGACGGCTCGTCAGCAGTCCGGCGGGAATCCGGATGCGGGCCAGCGCGCCGTCGGCCGCGGAATGCAGCCGCAGGGCGCCCGGGCAGGCGTCACCTCCGGGGCTGCGGCCCTGGTGGGCGGGGGGTACGGGCTCGACGGGCATGGCGGCGAGCATACCGACGGTTGGGGGTGGGGGTGCGTTGTGGCTTGTGCGCCGGGTGCGGGCCCGGTGGTGGGGGATTTCGCCCGGGCCGCACCCTTCGCTGCTTCCCTGGGAGCTCCGCCCCCAGGGGTCCGCCTCGGGGCCGTTGTCAAGTGCGGGCCTGCGGTGGCCGGTCGCACCCCGCGGCGGAGCCGCCCCGCGCCCCTGACAGGGCGCAGCCCCTGGCTACTATGGGCATCCGCCAGTAGACGGCGACAGGGGAGGAAGCCGGTGAGACTCCGGCGCGGTCCCGCCACTGTGAGCCCGGCAGCGATGCCGGGCGAGTCAGGAACTCCCGCCGTCTCCCACCGCCCGGGGCGCGGACCCCGAGGAAGGCCAAGCCTCGCGTGATCCTTCTCCTGTCCACTTCCGACACCGACCTGCTCAGTGCCCGCGCGGCTGGCGGCCCGGTGCCGTACCGGCTCGCCAACCCCTCCCGGCTGGTCCTCGATGACCTCCCGGCGCTCCTGGAGGGCACCGAGCTGGTTGTGGTGCGTCTCCTCGGCGGCATCCGCGCCTGGCAGGAAGGGCTGGACCAACTGCTGGCGGGTGACCGCCCGGTGGTGGTGCTCTCCGGCGAACAGGCCCCGGACGCCCAGCTGATGGAGGCGTCCACCGTCCCCGTCGGTATCGCCGCCGAGGCCCATGCCTATCTCGCCCACGGCGGCCCGGCCAACCTGGAGCAGCTGGCCCGCTTCCTCTCCGACACCGTGCTGCTCACCGGCCATGGCTTCGAGCCCCCGGCCGCCGCCCCCGCCTGGGGCGAGCTGGAGCGCACGCCCAGGGCCGCCAACGACGGGCCCACGGTGGCCGTGCTCTACTACCGCGCCCACCATATGAGCGGCAACACCGCGTTTGTGGACGCCCTCTGCGGCGCCATCGAGGAGGCCGGGGGGCGCGCGCTTCCGCTGTACGTTGCGTCGTTGCGCGCGCCGGAGCCCGAGCTGATCGACGCGCTGCGCGGCGCCGACGCCATCGTCACCACCGTGCTGGCGGCCGGCGGCACCCGCCCCGCCGAGGCCTCCGCGGGCGGCGACGACGAGTCCTGGGACGCGGGCGCCCTGGCCTCGCTGGACGTCCCCGTACTCCAGGCCCTCTGCCTGACCGGGTCGCGCAGCACCTGGGAGGACAACGACGAGGGACTCTCCCCGCTGGACGCCGCCACCCAGGTCGCCGTCCCCGAGTTCGACGGCCGGATCATCACCGTCCCCTTCTCCTTCAAGGAAGTTGACCCCGACGGCCTGCCCAGCTACGTCGCCGACCCCGAGCGGGCCGCCCGGGTCGCCGGGATCGCGGTCCGGCACGCCCGGCTGAAGCACATCGCGCCCGCCGGGAAGCGCATTGCGCTGGTCCTGTCCGCCTACCCCACCAAGCACTCCCGGATCGGCAATGCGGTGGGCCTGGACACCCCCGCCAGCGCCGTCGCCCTGCTGCGGCGGCTGCGCGAGGAGGGCTATGACTTCGGCACCGAGCCCGTACCCGGCCTGGAGTCGGGCGACGGCGATGAGCTGATCTACGCGCTGATCGAGGCCGGCGGCCATGACCAGGACTGGCTCACCGAGGAGCAGCTGGCCCGTAACCCGGTACGCATCCCGGCCGCCGACTACCGGCGCTGGTACGCCCGACTCCCGCGCGAACTGCGGGAGTCGGTGGAGGAGCACTGGGGCCCGCCGCCCGGCGAGATGTTCGTGGACCGCAGCCGCGACCCCGAGGGCGAGATCGTGCTGGCCGCGCTGCGCCGCGGCAATCTGCTGATCCTCATCCAGCCGCCGCGCGGCTTCGGCGAGAACCCGGTGGCCATCTACCACGACCCCGACCTGCCGCCCTCGCACCACTACTTGGCCGCCTACCGCTGGATCGCGGCCACCCGCGAGGACGGCGGCTTCGGCGCGGACGCCATGATCCACCTGGGCAAGCACGGCAATCTGGAGTGGCTGCCGGGCAAGAACGCGGGCCTGTCCGCGGCCTGCGGCCCGGATGCCGCCCTGGGCGATCTGCCGCTGGTCTACCCCTTCCTGGTCAATGACCCGGGCGAGGGCACCCAGGCCAAGCGCCGCGCCCATGCGACCCTGGTGGACCACCTGGTGCCGCCCATGGCCCGGGCCGACTCCTATGGCGATATCGCCCGCCTGGAACAGCTGCTGGACGAGTACGCCGCCATCTCGGCCATGGACCCGGCCAAACTCCCCGCCATCCGGGCCCAGATCTGGACCCTGATCCAGGCCGCCAGGCTCGACCACGACCTGGGCCTGGACGACCGCCCGGACGACGACGGCTTCGACGACTTCCTGCTGCATGTGGACGGCTGGCTGTGCGAGGTCAAGGACGCCCAGATCCGCGACGGCCTGCATGTCCTGGGCGGCGCGCCCACCGGCCCGGAGCGGGTCAACCTGGTGCTGTCCATCCTGCGCGCCCGCCAGATCTGGGGCGGTACCACCGCCCTGCCGGGGCTGCGCGAGGCGCTGGGGCTGGACGAGTCCGCGGCCACCCGCACCGACGCGGACGCCGCCGAGGAGCGCGCCCGCGCCCTGGTGGAGGCCATGGAGGAGGCGGGCTGGGATCCGTCCGCGGTGGCCGGGGTGGCCCAGGGACACCCCCAACCGGTCGCGGACATCCTGGAGTTCGCCGCCCGCGAGGTGGTGCCCCGGCTGGCCGCCACCACCGATGAGCTGGAGCACGCGGTGCACGCGCTGGCCGGCGGGTTCGTCCCGGCCGGGCCGTCCGGGTCCCCGCTGCGGGGCCTGGTCAACGTCCTGCCGACCGGCCGCAACTTCTACTCCGTCGATCCCAAGGCGGTGCCCAGCCGCCTGGCCTGGGAGACCGGCCAGGCGCTGGCCGACTCGCTGCTGGAGCGCTACCGCACCGACGAGGGCAAGTGGCCGGAGTCCGTGGGGCTTTCGCTGTGGGGCACCAGCGCCATGCGCACCGCCGGTGACGATGTGGCCGAGGCACTGGCCCTGCTGGGCATCCGCCCGGTCTGGGACGACGCCTCCCGGCGGGTAACCGGCCTGGAACCGGTGGCACTTGCCGAACTGGGCCGTCCGCGCATCGATGTCACCCTGCGCATCAGCGGCTTCTTCCGGGACGCCTTCCCGCATGTGATCGGCCTGCTGGACGATGCGGTGCGGCTGGCCGCGTCCCTGGACGAGCCGGACGCCGACAACTTCGTACGCGCCCACACCCGGGCCGACCTGGCCGAGCACGGCGATGAACGCCGGGCCACCACAAGGATCTTCGGCTCCCGGCCGGGCACCTATGGCGCCGGTCTGCTGCAGCTGATCGACAGCCGGGACTGGCGTACGGACGCGGACCTCGCCGAGGTCTACACGGTATGGGGCGGTTACGCCTACGGCCGGGGACTGGAAGGCCGCCCGGCGCGTGCGGAGATGGAGACCGCCTACAAGCGGATCGCGGTGGCCGCCAAGAACACCGACACCCGTGAACACGACATCGCCGACTCCGACGACTACTTCCAGTACCACGGCGGCATGGTGGCCACCGTACGGGCGTTGAAGGGCACCGCCCCGGCCGCGTACATCGGCGACTCCACCCGCCCGGAGACGGTGCGCACCCGCACCCTGGTGGAGGAGACCTCCAGGGTCTTCCGCGCCCGGGTGGTCAACCCCCGCTGGATCGAGGCAATGCGCCGCCACGGCTACAAGGGCGCCTTCGAACTCGCCGCCACGGTGGACTACTTGTTCGGCTACGACGCCACGACCGGCGTGGTGCCCGACTGGATGTACGACAAGCTCACCCAGACCTATGTGCTGGACGAGGAGAACCGCGCCTTCCTCCAGGAGGCCAACCCCTGGGCGCTGCACGGCATCGCCGAGCGGCTGCTGGAGGCGGAGAGCCGGGGCATGTGGGCCAAGCCGGACCCGCAGACCCTGGAGGGCCTGCGGGCGGTGTTCCTGGAGACTGAGGGGGAGCTGGAGGGCGACGGCTGACCGTCGTGTGCCGCCTCGGACGGCGGGGTCGTGATCACGTTGTCCGAGGCGCCCCGTAAGGTAAGCACTGGATAAAGACCAGTGAAAATTATGGGGGATTGTTTTACATGGCACCGAAGCGCAGCGTCGTGGTGGTGGCCGCCTGTATGGCGGCGGTGGTGGGGCTCTCGGCGTGCGGGGGCAAGAGCGGCGACAACAAGTCGGATGCCAAGGACGGCGGTTCGTCCAGCAGCGCCCCTGCGGCGCAGCAGCCGCACGGCGAACTGGACAAGCTCTCCGGCAAGGAGATGGCGGACAAGGCCAAGCAGGCGCTGATGTCGGCCACGTCCCTGCATATCAAGGTGGCCCGGGCCGATGGGACGGGCAAAACCGTGGATCTGTCGGTGAACCGGCAGGGCGACTGCATGGGGACGGCCTCCAACCAGGGCGCCTCGGTGGAGCTCATCAAGATCGGCGACAGGGTGTGGATGAAGCCCGACGACGCCTACTGGCAGCAGCACAGCAACCGTTCCGAGGCCGGCAAGCTGTTCAAGGGGCACTATCTCTACGGCACCACCGCTGACGACAAGCTCAAGAAGACGACCAGGATGTGCAATCTGGCCGCCGTTCAGGCCAGCATGGCCAAGGACAGCGACAGCAACGACGGTTTCACCAAGGGCGCTCCGGCCACCGTCAACGGTCAGCCGGTCATTCCGCTCACCAACCCCAAGAAGACGGTCATCGACGTGGCCGCGACGGGCAAGCCGTACCCGCTGGAGATCATCGAGGCCGGCAAGAGCAAGGTGGACTTCTCCGACTTCGACAAGCCGGTACAGCCCAAGGAGCCCCCGGCCGACCAGACCGTGGATATCGCCAAGCTGAAGGAGCAGCAGGGGAGCTGAACAGCGCGGGGGCCAACTCCCGTTTTGAGTCGGCCCCCCACCGCTCACTAAGATCCTCGGATGATCATCACAAAACGGCTGGCGGCGGGCGTCTGTGCCCTGCTCGCCGCCCTGGCCGGGAGTGCCCTGCCGGCGAGCGCCGCCGAGGGGCCGCCCAAGGACTCCCCCAAGGTCGAGCTGGTGCTGGACGTCAGCGGCTCGATGCGGGCCCGGGACATCGACGGCCAGTCCCGCATCTCGGTGGCGCAGCAGGCGTTCGACGAGGTCATCGACGCCCTCCCGCAGGGCGTACGGCTGGGCATCCGCACCCTGGGGTCCGAATACCCCGGTGAGGACAAGACCGTCGGCTGCAAGGACACCAAACAGCTCTATCCCGTCGGCCAGGTGGACCGCACCGAGGCCAAGACGGCGGTGGCCACCCTGCGGCCCACCGGCTGGACGCCCATCGGCCTGGCGCTGCGCAGCGCCGACCAGGACCTGGGCACCGACGGCGGCACCCGCCGGGTGGTGCTCATCACCGACGGCGAGGACGACTGTGCCCCGCCCGACCCCTGCGATGTGGCCCGCGAACTCGCCGCCAACGGCACCCACTTGACCATTGACACCCTGGGCCTGGCGCACGACGACAAGACCCGCGCCCAGCTGGAGTGCATCGCCGGGGCCACCGGCGGCACCTATACCTCGGTGCGGCACAAGGAGGAACTCTCCGGCCGGCTCAAGCAGTTGGTGCGCCGCTCCAAGGCGCCCGACGACACACCCCGGCCCGCACAGGGCGGCAATGACTGCCCGTCCGCGCCCGAGATCGGCACCGGTATCTTCACCGACCGCGAGAAGTTCGGCGAACACCGCTGGTACAAGGTCAAGGTGAAGCCCGGCCAGGAGCTGCGGGCCGCCGCCAGCGTGACCGCCGACCGCCAGGTGGACCGGGACTACGGCGTACTGGTGCGCGCGGTGGGCGACAACGGGCAGGAGCTGGTGCGCGGTTCGGACGCGGGCAGCGGGCGCACCGATGTGATGTCCTCCGGACTGCGCTACCCGGTGGGCAAGGCCAAGAAGGGCGGCGACGACCAGGCCCGGACGGTCTGCCTGGAGGTCTCCAGCTCCTTCTCCGCGCCGCCCTCGGTCAAGCGTGACCCGGGCCTGCCGGTGGAACTGGCCGTGGACCTGGTCAAGGGGCCGGACAACCCCTCGGACCTGGCGGCCTTCGGGCTGGGCCGGGGCTGGATCCTGCTGCTGGTGCTGGGCGGCACCGGGCTCATCGCAGGTCTGCTGTGGGGCTGGCTGGCCCGCTGGCGGGTCGCCGTCTGGAGGGAGAACTGATGCGTGCCTTCCGAGTGTTGAGCCATGCCGTGCTGGCGGTGACGGCGCTGCTGGCCGCCGCCGTACCGGCCTCGGCCAAGGGGGAGGACGGCGCGCCCACCGAGGCCGGCACCACCTTCCGTACCGCCACCGCCGTCAAGCAGGGCCAGAAGGCCACCGCCAGTGCCTCCGCCGGTGACTACCTCTACTGGCAGTTCCCGGCCGGGGCCGGCCAACGGCCCACCGCCACCGCCACGGTGAATCTGGCGGACGTCTCCGCCCGGCATGGCGCGGCCACCTGGCGGCTGGATGTCTTCGACGGGCTGCGCCGCCGCCAGCCCTGCGCCTCCGGCGAGCCGGAGAAGAAGGCCGGGCAGCAGGACTCCTCGGTCACCCTCACCTGCACCCTGCGCACCGTGCGGCCCTGGGCCGAGCGCTGGTCCGATGACCCGCTGCCCGGCGCGTATTACCTGCGGCTGACGGTGGCGGACGGCCCCGAGGAGGACTTGGGCCTGCCGGTCAGGGCCGAGGTGGAGGCCACCGCCGGGGACGCGGGCGGTGCCCATGCCGGAGGCGGCGAACTGGGCGCCCCGCTGCACGCCGGGGCCGTCGCCGAGCCCAAGGACGGCTGGACCGGCGGCTGGTGGTCGGACCGCTGGCTGTGGACGGGCGGCGGTGCGCTGCTGGCCGCGCTGGCCGGGATCGGGGGATACACCCTGACCCGGCACCCGCACCGGTTCCGCAGCCGGCCCGGCGCCGGCTAGGGGCTCTCCGATGGCTCTTGGGGCACCCCGTAAGGGGCGCGGGGCGGCTGTTCGATAGGCGGCTCCGCCGCGTGGGCGCGACCAGCCACAGACGGCCCGCACTTGACGCGTGACAGGTGGAGGGGGCCGCTCACCGGAGGAACGGCACCCGCCGCCGGCACGGTCCACGAGCCGTCGGACACCGCCCAGCCGGACGCGCCAAGGGGCTCCTCGGACCACATCCGAGGAGCCCCTTGGTCTTGGCGCGGCACCGGCCGGCCGGGCCGCACCGGGCCGGTCAGGGCTCGGCCGGCTTCTCGCCGCGTACCGCGCTCACATACAGGTCCCAGATGTCCTCGTTGAAGTAGGCACTGTAGGAGATGTCCGGGGTGTCCCCGCCGGTGTGGTAGCCGCCGATGACGCCGATCACCGCATAGCCGTACCCGACCAGGTCCCGCACCAGGAACGGCCCCCCGGAGGTGCCGCCGATATAGCCGGCGCAGGCGATCTCCAGGAAGTCACCCGGCGCCCGGGGGTCGGTGCTGGTGTAGCGGTGGGTGGAGGAGGAACAGTCCAGCGGCTTGGGGTACTTGGCGTCACTGCTGCCGGGGTAGCCGATCAGCCGTACCTTGCGATGGCTGTAGCCGGGCCGTACGGCCAGGTCGAAGCCGCCCACCGCGCGTTCCACCGAGGTCCCGTCGCTGCGGGCGCCCAGCCGCACCACCGTGTAGTCCCAGCGGGCCCCGCCATCGGTGCCCAGGTCGTAGTAGCGCGGGTCGATATAGATCAGCTTCACCGGGAAGACGCCATACGGCTTGCGCCCGTCGTGGTACTGCGGCACAAAGGACAGCTGCTTCTTGGTGTCCGCGCGGCGCAGGCAGTGCGCCGCGCTCACCGCCAGGTCGTGGTACGCGCTGCGGACGACCGTGCCGCCGCAGAACCGCCCCTTGTTGTGCCCGTCCGTCCAGAAGAAGGTGCCCACTTGGGGCAGCCCGTCGAAGGAGTGGCTGGGCGGCGCCGGCTGCGGCCGGCCCGGAGCGGACCTGCGGTGCTCGTCCTCGGCCGGCAGGGCCGCCGCCATCCGGCCGGGCGTCCAGTAGCCCTCCGCCGCCACCGCCGTGGCCCGCCAGCCGGGCTCGGCCCGGGCGGCGGGCACGGGAAGGTTCACGGCCGGCAGAGCGATTAACAGGGCGACGAGTCCGCGTACGGCGAAGGGTCTGCTCATCGGCCAAGTCCTCCCTGATGCGCGGGGGCACGTATGAGGCGAGCGTGCCATCGTCCGCCCGGCGCCGGGCCGGTGCCGGGAGCCGGACGCGGCAGGATTCACCAGGACAGCGGGGGCGATCAACCCGTGGTTAAGTCCTTCATCGCTCGTTTACCGGCCAAGGACTAGTGCCCCGTGGAAAGCCGTGGCAGGATGCCCATCACGGTCGGCCACGGCTTAACTGGCCGTGAAATCATCGCGGGAACACCTGCGGCAGGACGGGGGCGCAGATGGCGGTCGGGAGGGAACGGCAGCCGGCGGAGCCCGGCAGTCCGCTGGCGGAACGGCTCAACTACCTGTTTGCGAACGTCCATCCGCGCGGCGCGCCCTACACCAATGGGCATGTCGCGGAGGAGATCAGCCGGAACACCGAGGAGTACGGCGGTGTCACGCTCACCGAGCAGTATCTGTCGATGCTGCGCAACGGCAAGCGGGCCAACCCCAGCGGCGATGTGCTGCGGGCGCTGGCCAAGTTCTTCGCGGTGCCGGTGGGCTATCTGATGGGTGATCTGTCCGCCTCGCAGACCGCGCGGGTGGAGGAGGAGGTCAGGTTCCTGGTCGCCATGCGCGACCAGCGGGTGCGGGCGATCGCCCTGCGCTCGGTGGGCCTGCCGCCGGAGGTGCAGGACAGCCTCACCACCATCATCTCCCAGTTCCGGCAGCAGATGAACCTCCCCTCCGAGGCACCCGGCCCGGGTGGTGAGGAACGCCCGTGAGCGTCGTGGCGGACGACCGGCTGTTCACTTACTGGCGGCGTACCGAGGACGAGGACGGTGCAGGCATGCGAGTGGGGCGGATACGGCGCCGGTGCAAACAGCTCATAGCCGAGCTGGCGCTGCCCGCGTCGATCGACCTGCCGGGCCTGTGCGAGGTGGTGGCCGCCCGGGTGGGACGGCCCATCCACCTGGTGCCGATGGGCCTGGACGGGGTGGTCTCCGGCATGACCGCCACCACCGACGACGGCTACTGGGTGGTCTATGAGCTCAAGACCTCGCCCTGGCACCAGGTGCATATCGTGCTGCATGAACTCGGCCATCTGCTGCTCGGCCACGACCAGGACCCCGCCGTCACCGAGAACGCCCTCAGAATGTGGACGCCCTCGGTGGATGTGGCCACCGCCATGCGCCGGATGGGCATGACCATGGGCCTGGCCCGCCACCACTGCTATGACGACCTCACCGAGCGGGAGACCGAGATCCTGGGCACCCTGCTGATGGAGAAGGTGGTGCCCCCGCCGCCGGACCAGGAACTGCCCGCCGCCGGAGTCGCCGCCGAACTGGCCGCCTCGCTCGGCCCGGCCCTCCAGCATGTACGCCAGGAGCTGCGGCGCCGGCAGGCACCGGGGGAGGAACCCGGCGGTGTATGACCTCATCTATCTCACCTTCAGCGCCGTCACCTGGGTCATCGTCGGCTACAAGGCCGCCGCCTGGTTCCGCGACCGCGGCAACACCGATCTGGGCCTGACCGCCCTGATGACCGCCGGGGTGCCGGTGGTCTTCCTGTTCTCCGCGCCCCGCGTCTACCGGGCCTTCGACCGGCTGACCGGAGTGGCCAACCTGGCCATGGTCTTCCTCTACTCGGCCGTGGTGCTGTTCGCCTCCGGAGCCACCGTGCTGCTGCTGCGCTGGACCAGCCGGGGCGGTGAACAGGACCGCGCCCGGGCCGCACGGCGCGCCCGGACCGCCATCGCCGCCGTGCTGGTGGCCTGGAGCGCCGCCATCGTCTGCTTCGCGGTGGGCCGCCCCGACGCGGTGGAACACCCCCGGGACTTCAGCACCGCCTATGCCGACGCCCCCGGGGTGGTCGCCTTCCTGGTGCTCTATCTGGCCATCTTCGGCACCAGCCTGGCCGGTCTGGGCACCCTGTGCCCCCGCTACGCCGCCACCCTGGGCCCCTCCTGGCTGTCCAAGGGGCTGCGCACCCTGGCCCTGGGCTGCTGGCTGGGACTGCTGTACTGCGCCTGCAAGCTGACCGGTTTCCTGCTGTCCTGGGCCGGTCATCCGCAGGGCTGGCTGTCCAATGGGGTGGCGCCGCTGAGCGCCTCGGTGGCCGCGCTGCTGGTGCTGCTGGGCTTCTCGCTGCCGGCCGCCGGCCCCCGGGCCGCCGCCTGGCGACGGCTGCGCCGGCTGGAACCGCTGTGGCGGGAGGTGACCGCCCAGGCGCCCGAGGTCACCATTGCCGAGTCCCGCTGGAGAAGCCGCTGGCCCTTCGCCGACCTGGAGTGGCGCGCCAACCGCCGGATGGCCGAGATCCGCGACGTCCAGCGCGGCGTAAGGCGCCATGTGGAGCCCGCCGCCCTGGAGATCGCCCGGCGCAAGGGCCAGGACGCCCGGCTGGACGAGCGGTCACTGGCCGCCGTGGTGGAGGCCGCGGCTCTGCGGCGCGGGCTGGCCAACCGCGGCACCGGACATGTGCCCCGGCCGCACGCCGACAGCGTGGTGGTCACCGTGAGCGCCGACCCGGCGGAGGAACACGAGCACCTGGCCAGGGTGGCCGATGTCTTCCACCACCGGCTGGTGGACGCGGTCCTCGGCGAACTACGGGAGATCAACGCCTCACACCGTCCCTGACGGCACCTCAGCCAACCGGACCGGGCGGCCATGGACGGGGGTCACGGCCGCCCCTGACACGGGCCGGCACCGGGTCCGTACCCCGAAGTACGGACTCGGTGCCGCCCGTTGGAACCCCGGACCCTAGAGTCGGATGCCATGCGACCCATCGACGTCACCCCGCTCATCACCGACCCCTACGCCACCTACGCCGGGCTGCGCGAGGCCGGACCGGTGCACCGGATCACCGGGCCGGACGGCCGTCCCGCCTGGCTGGTGACCCGCTATGCGGATGTACGCCGGGGCCTGAACGACCCCCGGCTCTCGCTGGACAAGCGGCATGCCCTGCCGGGCCAGTACAGCGGCTTCGCGCTCCCGCCCGCCCTGGACGCCAACCTGCTCAATATGGACCCGCCGGACCACACCCGGGTACGGGGTCTGGTGGTCAAGGCGTTCACCCCGGGCCGGGTCGCCAAGATGCGCGCGCCGCTGGCGAAGACGGCCGGCCAACTGCTGGACGCCATCGAGCCGGACGGCCGGGCCGACCTGCTCACCGGCTATGCCGGCCCGCTGCCGGTGATCGCCATCTGTGACCTGCTGGGCATCCCGGAGCGGGACCGGCGCGACTTCCGGCAGTGGACCGACACCCTGCTCACCCCCGACCCCGCCAACCCGGCGGCCATCAAGGAAGCCGTGGTGGCCATGATGCGGTTCTTCGGCGGGCTGATCGGGAGCAAGCGCGCCGAGCCGGGCGACGACCTGCTCTCCGATCTGATCGCGGTCCGCGACGACGAGGACGGGGCGCTCTCGGCGGACGAGCTGACCTCGCTGGCCTTCCTGCTGCTGCTCGGCGGCTGTGAGCCGACCGTCCATCTGATCGGCAACACCGTGCTGGCCCTGCTGGACCATCCCGAGCTGATGCGGGAGGTGCGTAAGAATCCGGACAGTCTCGCCGCGGTGGTCGATGAGGTCAACCGCTGGGACGGCCCCTACCCGCTGGCCATCCGGCGCTTCCCGGTGGAGGAGGTGGAGATCGGCGGGGTACGGATCCCAGCCGGTGAGACGGTGCTGCTCTCCCTGGCCTCGGCCAACCGCGACGAGCAGCAGTTCCCCGAGGCCGACCGCATTGACCTGCACCGGGACCGCTCGGGCAATCTGGCCTTCGGTCATGGAATCCATCACTGCCTGGCCGCCTCGCTGGCCCGGATGGAGGCCGAGACCGCCCTGGCCGCCCTGCTGGAGCGCTTCCCGCACCTGGAACTGGCCGTTCCGCGGGAGGAACTCCGCTGGCGTCCCACCATCAGGGCGCGTGGCCTGATTTCGCTCCCCGTCCGCTGGGATTCCACCGAGCGAGCCGGTTTTTGATGCATAACCCATCCTGATGGGGTAGAACTGTGTTCGAGCCCGCCCGGTGTGCATCCCCCGTCGCACCGGGCGGGCCTTCGCATCCCGCCGCTGTCACCAGCTGCCGGGCGGGAACTTCAGCAGGGCCACCGCCGCCAGCATCTGGATGCTCACCGCCCCCACCGCCTTATGGGTGGGCAGATGGTGCTGACCGCGGATCAGCAGAGTGGCCAGCGCGTAGCCCAGGGCGGCCGTGGCGCAGGCGGCGGCGCGCACCGGCATGGAGCCGGCCGGCAGCCCGGTGGCCAGCGCCAGCCGGGGCAGGTCGGTGGCCCAGAAGACCACGACAAACAGGCTGGCGGTGGGCCCGAAGCGGCCATTGCCGCCCAGCCGGCGGGCGATGGCGTGGGTGACCGCCCCCAGCAGCACACTGGCCAGCAGCATCACCGCCGAGCCAATGGCCATCGCCTCCAGGGCCAGCACCCGGTCGTTGTCCCACTGGACCCAGAAGGAGTCCTTGGCCAGGGTGCCCAGTGCGCCGCACACCAGGCTCAGAAAGGTGGCCGCCCCCCAGACGCTCCGGTCCCGGGCCTCGTCGAGCATCTCGACGGGCCGGTACCAGAGCCCGAATATCAGCCGGTGCCAGTGCAATCGGCGCCGGGCGGCGGTGCTGGTCTGGGGGGTGGATGCGGTGGTCAAAGGCATGATTGAGGTTTTATCACCGCTCTGTCCGGAGAGCCCAATGGCCCTTGACTACAAGCCAGTAGACGAGGTATCAGGCGGGGGCCGGTTCCACCGGCCCGGCACCCGGGTCCGGCTCCTGGTCCAAGGCGTCCCGCGGCAGATACTCCTCGCTGATCTCCCGTGGCCCGAAGGGCCAGATCCGCTCGTAACGGGCCCACAGCAGAAAGGCCGCACAGCCCGCCGCGAACCAGACCAGTGACCATTCGATGGGATGGCGGCCCGGCGAAGCCTTGTCCGCGTAGCCGTAGATGACCAGCCAGCCGGTCAACGCCACCACGCTGGGCAGCGGATAGAGCCACATCCGGTACGGGCGCGGCAGCGCCGGCTGGCGGCGCCTGAGCACCGTGACCGCCGCAATCTGCCCCAGCGCCTGCACCAACACCATGACGGTGGTGAGGAGTTGGATCAGCGTCGCCAGGTCCGTATGGCGGCCGAGCATAAAACCGGCGATGCCGATGGCCCCCATGGCCAGCAGGCTCAGCCAGGGAAAGCGGTGGCGCGGATGCAGCCGGCCGAAGGGGCGGAAGAACACCTTCTCCCGGGCCGCGTCATAGGGGATCCGCGAAGCCCCCAGCAGCCCGGTGAAGATGGAGGCCACCGCCGTGATCAGCACCAGCACGGTGGCCACATCCGCCGCCCCCTTGCCCCAGGTCTTCTCCAGCACCGCCGAAGCGACCGAGGACGAGGCGTTGTTGTGCGGATCCAGCATGTCCTGCCAGTCCACCACGCCCAAGGTGCCGATCTGCAGCAGCAGATAGATGGCCATGATGCCCAGGATGGAATAGATGATGGAGCGCGGCAGCACCCGTCCCGGGTCCTTGATCTCGGCGCCCATATAGGCGGTGGTCCAGTAACCCCCGTAGTCGTAGATGCCGATGGTGAGCCCGGCCGCGAAGCCGATCCAGAAGTGATTGGTCGTCAGCTCGAAGGCGTGGGGGGGGTAGGTGAAGGCCCGGTGCGCGCTGAAGTGGGTGTAGGCGGCGATGATGACCATCCCCACCGCGGCGATCATCACGCACCACAGCACCACACTGATCCGCGCCAGGGCCTCCACCCGCCCCCACAACAGCCCCACCACCAGCACGATCAGCGCAATGCCGGTGAGATCGCCCTGAGTTGGCGTCATACCCGGCCAGAGATAGGCCAGATACTGCACAAAGCCGATGACCCCGGTCGCCATGGCGAGCGGGATATAGAGCATCGCCGTCCAGACGAACAGGAAGGGCATCAGCTTGCCGGTGCGGTACTGGAACGCCTGCCGCAGATAGATATAACTGCCGCCGGCCCCGGGCAGCGAGGCGCCCAGCTCGGCCCAGACCAGCCCGTCGGCCAGGGCCAGTACCGCCCCCGCGACAAAGCCGATGACGGCATGCGGACCGCCGAAGGCGGCGACCATCAGTGGAATGGTGACGAAGGGCCCAATGCCGCACATCTGGGCCATATTGATGGCGGTGGCCTGGAAGAGGCCGATGCGCCGGAGGAATCCGGCGTGCTGCTCCGGTGCTGGGGCGGGTTCTGCTGCCATCTGTGGTCGGCCCTTTCTGGAAGCACACACTGCAAGCACACTGCCCGGGAGGCCAGGGACGCTAAGGACTCGTAAGGGCCATGTCAATGATCTGTACCCAGAAAGCAGTCGCATTGTCACGCTAAGGTGGGCGGGCCGTGGTGCTCGGGAAGACCGGTGACGGACCTTCGGGTCCGGAGTCCGGAGCGGCCCTCGCCACTGTGATCGGGGAGTTACCGTCCACTTCGTACCCGCCCCCGGGGCGGATACGAAAGCCACTGGCAGCAGCCGGCTGCCGGGAAGGCCGGACGGGCGCGAGCGCCAGCGAACCCGTAAGCCAGGAGACCGGCCACGGCATCTCACAACCGATCCACGAGGTGCTGGAGCGTGAACGGCAGATGACCCTGCCCATCGATACCACCGGCGGTACGCCGGTCCCCTCCTTCCGCTGGCGACGCCAGGACACCGTGCGCACCGCCGGTCTGCTGGCCGTGATAGCCGCCCTGCATATCGTCGCCTTCGGCGTGCTCTTCCTGCTGATCGTGCCCAACCACTACAAGGTGGGCAGCGAGGTCTATGGCATCGGCCTGGGCGTCACCGCCTACACCCTGGGCATGCGGCACGCCTTTGACGCCGACCACATAGCCGCCATCGACAACACCACCCGCAAGCTGATGGCCGACGGCAAGCGGCCGGTCTCGGTGGGCTTCTGGTTCGCCCTGGGGCACTCCAGCGTGGTGGTGGTGATGGCCGCCCTGGTCTCCGGTGGCACCCATCTGGCCGGGACCCTGATGAACGAGGAGTCCACCACCCACCAGACCCTGGGCGTGGTGGGCACCACCGTCTCCGGCGGCTTCCTCTATCTGATCGCCGCCCTCAACCTGGTGGCGCTCGCCGGGATCATGCGTATCTTCCGCGCCATGCGCGAGGGCCGCTTCAACGAGGCCGAACTGGAACGGCAGTTGGACTCCCGCGGCTTTATGAACCGCATCCTGGGACGGCTCACCCGCTCCATCTCCCGGCCGGGCCAGATGTATCCGCTGGGCTTCCTCTTCGGGCTGGGCTTCGACACCGCCACCGAGGTCACCCTGATGGTGATGGCGGGCAGCGGGGCCGCCGCCGGGCTGCCCTGGTACGCCATCCTCTGCCTGCCGCTGCTGTTCGCCGCCGGGATGAGCCTGTTCGACACCCTCGACGGGACGTTTATGAACTTCGCCTACCAGTGGGCGTTCTCCAACCCGGTGCGCAAGGTCTACTACAACCTCACCATCACCGGCCTGTCCATCGCGGTCGCCTTCCTCATCGGCACCATCGAACTGGTCGGTGTGCTGCACGAGAAGCTGGGCCTGGACGACGGCCTCACCGGCTGGATCGCCGGGCTCAACCTGGACAATGTGGGCTTTGTCATCGTCGGCCTGTTTGTGGCCGTCTGGGCCGCGGCCCTGGCGTACTGGCGCTTCGGCCGGGTCGAACAGCGCTGGGCGGCGCAGACGGCCGAGGCGTCGCCGGAGGGCTGATCCGTCCGGATGGACGAGTCCGGCAAGCGCAACCGGACACGGCGGCGGTCCACTGAGGGGGAAGCGACCCGCCCCCCGAAAGGACGCCGCCGTGGCCGAGCGCGAGCCCGAGAACAAGCGGAAGAAGCTCTCCGACAACGCCAGGTTCTTCCTGAGCGGCATGCCCAGCAGGGCGGAACGGGAGAAAGCGCTCCGCGAGAAGACACCGGAGGAGCTGGACAAGGCGGGGGAGGAGGTACGGAGCGCGCTCGCGGAGGGGGAGGAGGAGCGGGGCTGATGCGTCCTGCGACCGCGGGCCGTCGGTGGCTGGTCGCGCCCATGCGGCGGAGCGGCATCGCTCATGGACCGTGCCATCGCCGAGTCGCGGCGGCCCCGTACTCTCGCGGGTCATCTGCGGGCCGTGGGTGGCTGGTCACGCAGTTCCCCGCGCCCTTATCGGGCGCGCCGGTGCGTGGCCAGCAGGTAGCCCAGCAGTACGGCCAGCACGGCCCCCGTGTCCGCCACCAGACAAGTGGTGAGGCCGCAGAGCCGCAGCAGCCAGGCGCCCGCCAGGGCGCCGGTGAACATCAGCGCCACCGAGCCCAGGCGGCGCCGGAAGCGGGGGTTGGCGCCGCCGGCGGCCGAGGACTCGGCGGCCAGGCCGGTGAGCGTCCCGGTGAGGACCGTGGTGGTCAGATCGGGCAGCCCCACCCGGCGGGTCATCGCATTGCGGCAGCCCATGGCCAGGGCGAGTACGCCGATGACCGCGTACCGCACCTGGTCCAGCGGGGCCAGGGCCGCGATGGCCGTCGCCACCGCGGTGCCCGCGGTCTCCACGGCCAGCGCCGCGCCCACCCAGCGGCGCCGGGCGCCCAGATGGACCGCCAGCCGGCCGCCGGTCACCGCGCCCACCAGGAATCCGGTCAGCGAGACGCCCGAGGCGAGCAGGGAGAAGCCGGGGGTGCGGGCGGCGGCGAAGCCCAGGACCACCACATTGCCCGTCATATTGGCGGTGAACACATGGCCGAGGCCGATATAGCTCACCGCGTCCACAAAGCCGCTCACCACGGTCAGACAGGCCAGGACCGCCGGGAGCAGGACTGCCTCGTCCGCCTGGTCCGCCGTGGTCGCCGGGTGCATGGCCAGCTCCTCTCCGCGAAGACCAGCGGTCTTCGCGCCGGGTTGCCCGCGGAAGGGTCCGCGGCAGACTTGAACCATGCCCGAACTGCCGGAGGTGGAGGCCCTCGCCGGGTTCCTGGCCGAGCGGCTGGCGGACCGTACCGTCGAAGCCGTGGTGCCGGTCGCGATCAGCGTACTGAAGACCTATGACCCGCCCCTGAGTTCCCTTCAGGGGCGTGCCGTCACCGGAGTGCGCCGGTACGGCAAGTTCCTGGACCTGGCCACCGGCGGCCCCGATGGCCCGCACCTGGTCATCCATCTGGCCCGGGCCGGGTGGCTGCGCTGGCGGGAGGAGCTGCCGGCGGCACCGCCCCGGCCGGGCAAGGGGCCGCTCGCCCTGCGGGTGCGGCTGGCCGGCGGCGGGGGCTTCGACCTCACCGAGGCGGGCACCCAGAAGCGGCTGGCCGTCCACTGCGTCCGGGACGTCACCGAGGTGCCCGGCATCGCCCGTCTGGGACCGGACGCGCTGGCGCTCGGCCGGGAGGACTTCGCCGGTCTGCTGCGGGGTGGACACCGGCAGATCAAGGGGGTGTTGCGGGACCAGAGCGTGCTGGCCGGCATCGGCAACGCCTACTCCGACGAGATCCTGCACGCCGCCCGGCTCTCCCCGTTCCGGCTGGCGGACTCCCTCACCGGGGAGGAGACGGCCGCCCTCTTCGAGGCGATGGGCGGCGTCCTGCGCGAGGCGGTGGAGCGCTCGCGCGGGCAGGCGGCGGCGGAGCTGAAGACGGAGAAGCGGACCGGGATGCGGGTACACGGCCGTATCGGCGAACCCTGCCCGGTCTGCGGGGATGTCATCCGGGAGGTCTCCTACCGGGACTCCTCGCTCCAGTACTGCCCCACCTGCCAGACCGGCGGCCGGCCGCTGGCCGACCGCCGCCTGTCCCGGCTGCTGAAGTAGCGGCGGACGGTCAGTCCCTGGGGATGCCCCGGGCATCGGCGTGGGCCAGCTCGGAGTGGCGGTAGGAGTAGCTGAAGTAGACGGCCATGCCGATGAGGAACCACACCGCGAACCGCACCCAGGTCTGCCAGGCCAGATAGGTGATCAGCCAGATCGAGGCGGCCACCCCGATGCCGGGCACCAGTGGCACCGCCGGGCAGCGGAAGGACCGCGGCAGCTCCGGCCGCTTGTAGCGCAGCACGATCACCGCGGTGCACACCACCGCGAAGGCCAGCAGGATGCCGATATTGGTCAGCTCGGCCGCCTCCCCGATGGGCACCAGCCCGGCCAGCACCGCCGAGGCCACCCCCACGATCCAGGTCACCCGGACCGGCACATGCCGGGTGGGATGGGTCTTGGCGAACCACTTGGGCAGCAGCCCGTCCCGGCTCATGGCGAACCAGACCCGGGTGACGCCGAGCATAAAGGTGAACATCACGGTCAGGATGCCGATGATGGCGCCCACCGCGATCACATCCGCGATCCCGCTCAGCCCCACCGCCTTGAAGGCGGTGGAGAAGCCGCTCTCGGGGTTGATGTCCTTGTAGTTCTGCATCCCGGTCAGCACCAGGCAGGCCAGGACATAGAGCACCATGGAGACGGCCAGCGAGAGAATGATCGCCCTGGGCATATGGCGCTGGGCGTCCTTGGACTCCTCGGCGGCGGTGGACATGGCGTCATAGCCGAAGACCGCGAAGAAGACGGTGGCCGCCCCGGTAAAGGCACCGCTGATGCCAAAGGGAAAGAAGGGGTGGTAGTTGGCGGTGTTGATATGGAAGAAGCCCACCACGATCACCAGCAGCACCACCACGACCTTCACCCCCACCACGGCCGTCTCAAAGCGGGCCGCGTTCTTGATGCCCAGGGTGAGCAGATAGGCGATCAGCAGACAGAGGACCGCGGCGAAGACATCCACCCGGTGCCCGTGCCCGGTGCCCGGGGCGCCCAGCATCCAGTCCGGCAGCGGCGCCCCGGCCTCCTTGAGCAGGAAGTTGACATAGCCGGAGATGCCGATGGCCACCACCGAGACAATGGCGGTGTACTCCAGCAGCAGATCCCAGCCGATGAACCAGCCGCCGATCTCGCCCAGCACCGCATAGCCATAGGTGTAGGCCGAGCCGGCCCGCGGGATCAGCCCGGCGAACTCCGCGTAGGAGAAGGCCGCCGCCGCGCTGGCCACCCCCGCGATCAGGAAGGAGACCAGCACCGCCGGCCCCGCCTTCCCATGGGCGATGGTGCCCGCCAGGCTGAAGATGCCGGCGCCGATGATCCCGCCCACCCCGATGGCCGTCAGCTGCCACAGACCCAGGGTGCGGGTGAGGTGCTCACCGTGCGCCTCGGTCTCCTCCGCCTCCGCAATGGTCTCGATCGGTTTACGGCGCAGTACGCCCTGACCTGCCCGGAGCCCGGCCATGTCAAGTCCTCTCGTCGATCGACGTGACGGCGGCTCATCATGGCCGAGCCCGGGCGGCGACGGAAGGCGCCGCCCCGGGCGGCCCGGCCGGGTCAGCCGATGGCGGGCGGGGCCGCGGAACGGGCCGTACCCCAGCGGGAGGGCGCGGGCCCGACCGTGAACTCCAGCTCCTCGCCGTCCCGGATGGCCGCCGTGGTCAGATAGGTCCGGTCGAAGGCGAACCCGTCCAGCCGTGCCGACTGCACATAGCGGCCGTCCGCCGAGGCGCCCGGGGCACTCACCGTGAAGTGCCCCTCGGGGAACCAGCGCCGGTCCAGCCGCAGTTCGACCCGGTCGAAGGCCGGAGTGCTCAGCCCCCACACATCGGTGCCCGGCTGGACCGGGTAGAGGCCGATCGCCGAGAGCACCAGCCAGGCCGACATGGTGCCCAGATCGTCATTGCCGGGAATCCCGTCAGGGCTGTCGGTGTACAGGCCCAGCGCGGCACGCACCACATCGGCGGTCTTCCACGGCTGGCCGGTGGAGAGATAGGTGTACGGGGCGTTGATGTCCGGCTCGTTCTCCGGGTTGTAGTGCTCGGCGCTGTAGTAGTCGTACGGACCATGCACCCACACCTCACGGGCGGTACGGGCCGGGTCGGCGCGCAACTTGTCGTAGGCGAAGAAGGAGTCCAGCCTCCGGTTGGCCGCCTCCCGGCCGCCGAGCAGCTCGATCAGGCCCGGCAGGTCCTGCTGCACCAGCCACTGGTACTGCCAGGCGGTGCCCTCGTGGAAGCCGGGGCTGCGGGCCGGGTCCGCGGAACCGGTGAAGGCACCATGGGCGTCCCGCGGCCGGAAGAAGCCGGTGCCGGCGTCGAAGAGATGGCGGTAGTTGCGCGAGCGGTCCGCGAAGCGGTCGGCGTCAGCGCGGTGCCCCAGGTCATGTGCCATCTCGGCCAGCGCGCCATCGGCCAGGGCATACTCCAGGGTGGCCGAGGCACCCTGCTCCAGATCCGACTCACCCGGCTTGTGCCGCTGGGAGCGGGGCATCAGCGGCACATAACCGTCCCTGAGATAACGGGGGTTGCCATCCCGCCCCACCGAGGGCGAACCGGCCGGCGGCACCCCGTCGGCGTTTCTGCGCAGCGCCTGGTACGCCTCCTCCTCGTACCCCGTCAGCAGCCCTTGCTGATAGGCGTTGGTGAGGTAGGGCGTCACCGGGTCACCGGTCATCACATTGGTTTCCACCGTCCCATAGCCCCACTTGGGCAGCCAGCCGCCCTCCTGTTCCACCCGCAGCACCGAACGGGCCATATCGCGGGCCTCGCGCGGGGCGATCAGCGACAGCAGCTGCGCCTGGCTGCGATAGGTGTCCCACAGCGACCAGTTCTGGTAGTAGGTGAAGCCATTGGCCCGGTGGACGCGCTGGTCCCAGCCGGTGTAGCGGCCGTCCGCGTCACTGCCGATATTGGGGGACAGCAGGGCGTGGTAGAGCGCGGTGTAGAAGGCCCGCCGCAGAGTGCGCCCGCCGCCCTCCACCCTTACATCCGCCAGCCGTTGCTCCCACTCCTCACCGGCCGCCTGGACAATACGGTCGAAACTCCCCCGGGTGGCCCGGAGGTTGGCCTCGGCGCCCGCCGCATCCACATAACTGATCGCGGTGGTCGCCTCCACCCGGCGGTCCCTGGTGGTGTCGAAGCGAACCCAGGCCCCGCTGCGGCCGGTTGTGGCCGAGGCCCGCCGGGCCGTGGAGAGCTTCTCGCCCTCCCAGGTGCCATGGGCGGTGAACGGGCGGTTGAAACGGGTCACCGTGTACACCGTGTACGGGAGGGTGTCCTGGCCGCAGAAGCCGCGCCCGGTGATGGCGGAGCGCACCGTGTGGTCGTCCACCACCTCGATACTGCTGGCCACGGTGCGGTGCAGCGGCTGCCCGGAGTTGAGCAGCACATTGGCCTTGTCGGTGGCGGGGAAGGTGTAACGCTGCAGCCCGGTACGGGCGGTGGCGGTCAGCTCGGCGGTGATCCCGCCATAGGAGGCCAGCCGGACCCGGTAGTAGCCGGGCCGGGCGGTCTCCTCCCGGTGGCTGAACTCGGCGGCGTAGCGGGCGCTGTCGGTCTGGGTCACCTCACCGGTGGTGGGCAGCACCGGAAGGTCACCGCCCAGCGCACAGCCCACCCCGGACAGATGCACGGCGCTGAAGCCCCGGATATGGGTGTCCTGGTAGTCATAGCCGGTGGCGTGCCCGGTGTCCGGGGAGAGCTGCACCATCCCGAAGGGGACGGCGGCACCGGGGAAGGTATTGCCCTCATGCGCGGTGCCGATGAAGGGGTTGACCAGCGAGGTGAGGTCCTCCTCCGCCCGGGCCGAGGAGGGCTGCGGCGGCAGCAGCCCGGCACCGGCCAGCGCGGCGGCGAGGACGAGGACGGCCTTACGGCCGCGCCATGCCGGGGGTCTGGTGGCTCTCCGTCTCATCCTTCACACCCTTCTCGCCGCCCCTCCGTCGCTGTCAGGGGCGAGGCTCACCCGGGGGACAGGGGGAGTCAAGGATGCGCGGAGTGGTGGGCGTGGTCACCGGGGCCCGGATCCGGCCGGTGGTGTTTCGGCCAACTCCCGGGCTCCGGGCCCCCGTCGGAGGAGCATCACCCCTGCCAGCGCCGGCGCGCCCCGTGTACAGTGGCGGCGTTCCGTTCGATTTGTCTGACGGGGTGACAACTGGATGCGAACACGGGGAGAGCCGGTGACGGACCGGCGCTGACCGCAATCCTGAGCAGCCGGCCGAAGCCGGTCGCGTTCGACGCGCCGGTCGCATTCGGCACCCGCCCGCCGCTGAACTCCCGAGGAGAGCGCACCATGTCACTGCCCGCACACCCCAGAGCGGCCATAACGCTGCCCACAGCGCTGCTGGGGTCCGCCCTGCTGCTCACCGGCGGGGTCGGGATGGCCTTCGCCGACGGCACTCCCGCGAAGGGGTCGAAGCCCGGTACCGCGCAGTCCGCCCGGGCGGGCGGCGCGGCCGGGGCCGCGGCCGCCTGGGCCGCCTCCCGGCTGAATGCGGACCCCGGCACCCTGCGCGACCACGATCTGACCGCCGACCTGGTGATGGGCCTGGCGGCCGCCGGCACCCAGCCCGACACCGCCCGCCGGGCCACCGGGGACCTGGCCCGGCACGCCGAGGACTACCTCAGCCAGGGCACCAAGGGCCGGATCAGCGTGGCCAACACGGCCAAGCTGGCGCTGGTCGCCGCGGCGATGAAGCAGGACGAGTCCAAGAACGCGGCCGGGAAACAGGACGAGTCCAAGAACGCGGCCGGGAAGCAGGGCCCGACGAACTTCGGCACGGGCCATGACCTGATCGCCACCCTGAAGGACAGGCTCCAGAAGGACGGCCGCTTCACCGACCTGGTCCCGCAGGACCACGGCCTGGCCCAGCAGGACCACTCCGACCGGATCAGCCAGGCCCTGGCCGTGCTGGCCCTCAAGCGCGCCACCGGAACGGTGCCCGCCGAGGCCCTCGACCGCCTGGCCGCAGGCGCCTGCACCGACGGCGGCTTCCCGCTCGCCCTGACCGGCACCTCCGCCACCTCCTGCACCTCCGACCCCGAGGCCACCGCCATGGCGGTCCAGGCCCTGACGGCCGCGGGCGGCAAGGACGAGCAGGCCAAGGACGCGGTGAAGTGGCTGACCGGCCACCAGCACCGGGACGGCGGCTTCGCCACCGCCAAGGGCGAGGTCAACGCCCGTAGCACCGCCCTGGGCGTCCAGGCGCTCAACGCGGGCGGCAGGACCGCCCAGGCCGCCAAGGGGCTGGCCTGGCTGCGCAGCGTCCAGGTGAGCTGCACCGGCAGCGCCGCCGAGCGGGGCGCGGTCGGCTGGAACAAGCCGGTGATCGACGGCAGGACGCTGAGCGCCACCGCCCAGGTGCTCCCCGCCCTGGCCGGGAAGTCCCTGGGCCAGGCGGAGACCTCCGGTATCCGTCCGGCCCTGGCCGCCACCGGCTGCGGCGAGGACGCCCCCACGGACGACGCCACCTTCGAGAGCCGTCCCAGCACGCCCGGCATGGACGCCACCCGGCCCAGCACGCCCGGGACCGACCCGACGGCCACCAGCACGGCCACCGCCACCGAGAGCCCGGCACCCACCGGGACCGCCACCGCCACCGCCGAGCCCTCGGCCACCGCGACCGACGGCACCACCGGCTCCACCGACGGCAGCAACGGCAGCAATGGCAACAACGACGGCCTGGCCGCCACCGGAATGAGCGCCGCCTACCCCGCCGCCATCGCCGCCGGCGCCCTGCTTCTCACCGGCACCGCCGCGGTCACCCTCTCCCGCCGGCGCGGCCGGCGCTGAGCCCGTCCGCACCCATGAACCCCGTGCGCCTCGCGGAACTCGCCGCCGTGGGCCCGTTCTTCGCCCTGCGGACCGAGGACCCGCCGGAAGGCGCACCCGGCGGGCCCGGTGAGCCCGGCTATCTCCGGCTCGCCGGGCCCGCCGTGCGGCTGCGGGTGGACACCGTGGCCCGCCGGCTGGCCACCGGGGACCGCAGGGCGGCCGCCTCCATCGCCTTCCAGGGCATCGCCGGGCGGCTGCTCTCCCTGGCCCTGGGCTCCGCCGTGCTCACCGGCTCCGTCCCGGACCTGACGGCGGACGGACCCTGGTGGCACCCGGAGCGCACCGCGCCGGACGACCTCTGGCTGCCCCGCCCGGCCGCCCTCCCGCTCGCCGGGGACGGGGCCGAGGAGATCACCGCCACCGTGCTGGACGGCACCCTGCCGCGGCTGCACACCGCATTCCGGGCCGAAGTGCCCATCTCCTCCCGGCTGTTGTGGGGCAACGCGGGATCCGCCCTGGCGGGCGCGGCACGGGTGCTGCACGGCTGGTGCGCCGGGCAGGGCCGCACCGCGGACGCGGCACGGACCCTGGCCCTCACCCGTTCACTGCTGGCCCGCCCCCCGCTGCGCGGCACCGGAACCCTGGGCCCGGCGGGGGAGTTCACCCGCCGCACCTGCTGCCTCTACTACCGGGTCCCGGCCGGCGGCAAGTGCGGCGACTGTGTGCTGCGCCATCCGCCCGCTCAACGGCCCACGGCCGCCATATAGTCGCGCCAGATCTTCGGCGTCAGGTCGTTGCCGTACCGGCCCTTCTGCCCGCCCAGGTCGGCCATCGGCAGCAGCTGGGGCTCATCCGGTTTGGTACGGAACAGGGTCACCGCCGTGGACAGATCCCGGTCGAAGCCCACAAACCAGGCGGAGCGGAACCGGTCCTGCTCCCCGGTGCGCCCGGCGGCGGCCGGGCCCACGCCCGCCTTGCCGCCGGACTCCCGCAACACCTCGGTGACCTGGGCCGCCACCTGCTCATCCAGCGCCCGGCTCGCCGGGCCACGGCGGAAACCGTCCAGGGTGACGCCGTCCTTGGCCAGCCTGGTCACCGAGTAAGGGCTCTGCGTCAGGCCCTGGTTGGCGAAGGTGCCATAGGCGCCCGCCATCCGGACGGCGCTGGGGGTGGAGGTGCCGATGGGGAAGGTGGTCTCCAACGGGGCCATGCTTTCCGGCAGCAGGCCGGAGCGCACCGCGGTGTCCCGCACCCGTTGCAGTCCCACCTCGCGGCCCAGCCGGACAAAGGTGGCATTGCCGCCCGAGAGCAGCGCCTGGCGCAGACTGGGGTGCTCGTCATCCGACCCGCCGCCCTCGGAGCGCAGGGTGCCGGCCGCGTCGAAGTAGCTGTCCGGCACCACGGGCCTGCCGCCCGCCCCGTACTGCAACGCCGCCGCCAGGACGAAGGGCTTGAACGCGGAGCCGACGGGAACGCCCGAGGTATCCGCGTTGTCGGCGAAGTGCTTTGTGGCATCCGGGCCGCCATAGACGGCGAGCACCGCCCCGTCCGAGGGCCTCACCGAGGCGGCGCCGGCCTGGACATCGGAATCCGAGGCGGAGCGCTTCTTTGGATCGAGATCCCTTTTGAGCTCTCCCTCCACGGCCTGCCGCAACTGCTCGGTGCGCTGTTTGTCAAAGGTGGTGTGCACCCGGTAACCGCCGTGCGCCAGTTCCTTGTCGGTCAGATCCGTGCGCTGCTTGATGTATTTATTGGCCACATCGACGAGATAGCCGATCTGGCCGCCCACACTGGTGGAGTTGGACTGCTTGTGCGGCTCCGGGAACGTGCGGTAATTGTCCCGTTCCGACGGGGACATCAGCCCCACCTTGACCTGCCGGTCGAGAATCCATTTCCAGCGCTCCTCGGCCCGCTGGTGGTTCTTCGCCCCGACCGAGGGGTCGTACTGCTCGGCACCCTTCAACAGCGCCGCCAGCAGGGCCGATTGACCGGGATCGAGCTTCCGGGCCGGAATTCCGTAGTACGCCTGGGCGGCGGCCTCGATACCATAGGCGCCACGGCCGAACCAGCTGGTGTTGAGATAGCCCTGGAGAATCTCGTCCTTGCTCTTGCGCTGGTCCAGCTTCAGCGAGATGACAAACTCCTTGATCTTCCGGGTGGCGGTCTGCTCCTGGGAGAGATAGGTGTTCTTCACATACTGCTGGGTGATGGTCGAACCGCCCTGGGTCTCCTTCCCCTCGGCCATGCTGACCACGGCCCGCAGCAGGCCCTTGAAGGAGACCCCGGCATCGGTGTAGAAGCTGGCGTTCTCCGCCGCGATCACCGCGTTACGGGCCGACTTGGGGACATCCGCGAGCTGGACCACATTCCGGTTGACCGGCCCCACGCTCACCATCTGCGAACCGTCGGACCAGTAATAGGTGTTGGCCTCCTGCCGCGCCGCGACATTCTCATCGGGAATGTCCACGCTGACATAGACATAGGCGAACAGCCCCGCCAGCGCGCCCAGTCCGAGCGTCACCGAACCCAGCAACAGCCGCCACGACGGAAGCCAGCGACGAAATCCGCGCCTCCCCTGACGCGGGTAGTCGATGAACCGCCACTCGGGCCGCTCCGCCGCACGGCGGCGGTGGCGGGGCTTGCGTCGTCGTATGTCCATGGTCCCATCAGCCTCTCGTGCTGATCACTCTACGAACAGAGAGGGGGCTGCCGGGAGGCGGGTTGGCCGGACTTTTATGAGAATTCAGTGACAGAGAGTGCGCTTCGCCGGGGCGCGGGACGGGTATGGTGTGCGGCTCCGCCGCGTGGGGCGGGACCAAGTGACTGCGCTACTGGTCGCGTTCCAGGACCCGTCAGGGGCGCGGGGCAGTTTCATGTGCGGCTCCGCCGCGTGGGCGCGACCAGCCACCCACCGGTCCGCGGAATGAAACATAGCCGGAGGCCGGGGGGCCGCCTCACGGAACTCAGACACCTCCGCCAGTCCGGGGCGGCCACTGGTCCGGGGCCAGGACGCCCAACACATACGCCTTGGCAACCAGCGCCGTCCGGTTGCGAACCCGCCAGCGGCGGGAAAGCCGGGTCAGGTGGTAGTTGACGCCGTCCACGGTCAGCCCCACCGCCTTGCCGACGGCCGCCGTCGTGGCCCCCGAGGCGACCAGGGCCAGGATGCGCTCCTCCACCGGGGAGACCTCCGCGCCGGGAAGCGGCGGATCGGGCTCCCTGGTGCGCAGCACGGCCAGCAGCACCGGGCTGCCCCGCGACGGCTCGTCCACCAGGTCGATCAGGAACTCCCCGGAGCGCTGCGGACCGTCCCCGGCCGGCGGCCAGCACACCTCGATGGCGTAGCGCGAGCGGCGTCCCAGCCGCAAGGCGTCGGCCAGCCGGTCGAGTTGGGCCACGGATCTGGGCCGGAAGAACTCCTGAAGCCTGCGGCCGCGCAGCCGCCCCGGCACCGTGCCCCACTCCACCGCCATGGCCAGATTGGCGATGGTGATCTCACCGTCCTGCTCACAGACCGCGATCGGCGTCGGCACCCGGTCCAGCAGCACCAGGAAGTGGTTGCGCCAGATGTAGTTGTCCTCACCGTTCAGCACCGCCGCCACCCCTCCCCGGAGCATCCGCCGCCCTCGCGCAAGGGGCGGTCACCGCCCCGTACTGCACAATCATGCAGTCGCCCGGTCCGGCGTCCCCGGCCGGGGCGGTCACCCTGGGCATATGACGGACACGAGCCAAGACCTGGCAACGATCCCCGTGGTGGACGTCTCCGACGTGGGACTCACCGCCACCCCGCTCCAGCAGGCGATGCGCCTGGCCCGCACCCATGGGCCGGTGTTCCGGCGCCGGCTGCACGACACCGACCGGCTCTTCGTCTGCTCCCCGGACCTGGTCGCCGAACTGTCCGACGAGGACCGCTTCACCAAACATGTGGGCCCGGCCCTGGAGAACGTCCGCGAGTTCACCGCCGACGGATTGTTCACCGCCTACAACGACGAGCCCAACTGGGCCAAGGCGCACGACATCCTGCTGCCCGCCTTCGCCCTGGGCTCCCTGCGCGCCTACCACCCGGCCATGGTCACCGCCGCCCGGCGGCTGATCGACGCCTGGGACGGCCATCTGCGGCGGGGCAGCGCGGTGGACGTCGCCGAGGACATGACCCGGATGACCCTGGACACCATCGGACTGGCCGGATTCGGCTATGACTTCGAGTCCTTCGCCCGCCGGGAGCCGCACCCCTTCGTCGGCGCCATGGTGCGCTGCCTGGAGTGGAGCATGAACCGGCTGGGC
This sequence comes from Streptomyces orinoci, assembly GCF_003121295.1. Taxonomy (GTDB): domain Bacteria; phylum Actinomycetota; class Actinomycetes; order Streptomycetales; family Streptomycetaceae; genus Streptomyces; species Streptomyces orinoci. The sequence continues at coordinate 68,315 of NZ_PHNC01000010.1, read as the reverse complement.
CGCGCCCCCGGCGCCGACCACAGCGCCGAGGACGCCGCCTTCCGCGACGACGCCGGCTATCTGGCCGCGGTGGTGGACGAGGTGATAGCCACCCGCCGGGCCTCCGGCGAGCGGCGCACCGACGACCTGCTGGGGCTGATGCTGGGCGCCCCGCACCCGGCCGACGGCACCCTGCTGGACGCGGCCAATATCCGCAGCCAGGTGATCACCTTCCTGATCGCCGGACATGAGACCACCTCCGGCGCCCTGTCCTTCGCCCTCTACCACCTGCTGCGCAACCCCGTGGCGCTGCGCCTGGCCCAGCGCGAGGCGGACGAACTCTGGGGCGACACCGAGGACCCGGAACCCTCCTTCGAGGACGTGGGACGGCTGCGCTGGACCCGCCAAGTGCTCAATGAGGCCCTGCGGTTGTGGCCCACCGCCGCCGCCTTCAACCGGGAGCCCAGGCAGGACACCCTGCTCGGCGGCCGCTACCGGCTGCGCGCCGGAGAAGGGGTGACCGTGCTCACCCCCATGCTGCACCGGGACGCCGCCGTCTGGGGCGACAACCCCGAACTCTTCGACCCCACCCGCTTCGACCCCGAGGCGGAGGCGGCCCGCCCCCCGCACGCCTACAAGCCCTTCGGCACCGGTGAACGCGCCTGCATCGGGCGGCAGTTCGCGCTGCATGAGGCCACCATGCTGCTGGGGCTGCTGGTGCACCGCTACCGGCTGACCGGCGACAGCGGATACCGGCTGAAGATCAAGGAAACCCTCACCCTCAAGCCCGAGGGCTTCACCCTCACCCTCGCCCGCCGCACCACCCGCCACCGCACCCCGCCCCCCGCCGCCCCGGCCGCGTCCGTACCCACCGGCCCGTCCCGGGTCCGGCCCGGCACCGGCCTGCTGGTGCTGCACGGCTCCAACTACGGCACCTGCCGCGAGCTGGCGCAGGCCCTCGCCGAACGGGCCACCGCGCTGGGCTGCGAGGCCCGGACGGCCCCGCTGGACGCTTACGCCGGCCAACTGCCCGCCGGCCCACCCGTGGTGATCGTCGCCGCCTCCTACAACGGCCGTCCCACCGATGACGCGGCCGCCTTCGCCCGCTGGGCCGAGCAGGCGGCGGACGGGGCCGCGAAGGGCGTGCGGTACGCGGTCCTGGGCGTGGGCGACCGCAACTGGGCCGCCACCTACCAGCGCGTCCCCACCCTCCTCGACGAGCGCCTGGCCGCCCTCGGCGGCACCCGGCTGCTGCCCCGGGCCGAGGCCGACGCCTCCGGCGATCTCACCGGCGCGGTCGATGAGTTCACCGGCGCCCTGTGCCGGACCCTGCTGGAACACCACGGCGACCCGGCGACCACCGGCGCCCCCGAGCAGGCGGCGGACCAGCCCGCCTACACCGTCACCGAACTCACCGGCCCCCCGCTGGGCGCACTCGCCGCCCGCCACGGGGTGACGCCGATGACCGTCACCGAGGCATACGACCTCACCGCCCCCGGACACCCGCGCGTCAAGCGCTTTCTGCGCCTGGCCCTTCCGGAGGGCGTCAACTACCGCACCGGCGACCACCTCGCGGTACTCCCCGTCAACGATTCCCGGTCGGTGGACCGGGCCGCCCGGCTGTTCGGCGTGCACCCCGACACCCTGCTGTCCATCCAGCCCCGCCGCCCCGGCCGCCAGTCGCTGCCCGTGGACCGGCCGCTGACCGCACGGGAGTTGCTCACCCACCACCTGGAACTGCACCGCAGGCCCACCGCACGGCAGACGGCCGCGCTGGCCGAACGCAACCCCTGTCCGCCCGAACGGGCCGCGCTGCGCGCCCTGTCCGCCGAGGACCCGCGCACCCTGCTGGAACTGATCGAGGACCACCCCGCCCTGCACGGCACCCTCGGGGCGGCCGCACTGGTGGAACTGCTGCCGCCGATGCGGCTCCGCCAGTACTCCATCTCCTCCTCACCCGCCGTGGACGCCCGCCATATCGACCTGATGGTCTCGCTGCCCACGGACCGGACGGCCACCGGCCCCGGCCACCTCGCCCGGCTGCGCCCCGGCGACACCCTGCTCGCCCGGCTCCAGCCCTGCCGGGAAGCGTTCCGCATCGACCACCGGCGGCCCCATCCCGTGGTGATGGTCGCCGCTGGCACCGGCCTGGCCCCCTTCCGGGGCGCCATCGCCGACCGCACCGCCCTACTGGCCACCGGCACCGAACTCGCCCCCGCTCTCCTCTACTTCGGATGCGACGACCCGGAAGCCGACTATCTGCACACCACCGAACTCCACGCCGCCCAGGAGGTCGGCGCCGTCTCCCTCCGCCCCGCCTTCAGCCAACGCCCCGGCCCGGACGGCCCATTCGTCCAGCACCGCATGGCCGCGGAGGGCGCGGAACTATGGTCACTGCTCAAGGCCGGAGCGAGCGTCTATGTCTGCGGTGACGGCGCCAGAATGGCCCCCGGCGTGCGGGCCGCCCTGCGCGACCTGTACACCCGCCAGACGGGGGCACCGGCCCGCCACGCGGACGAGTGGCTGCGCCAACTGACCGATGAGGGGCGGTACGTGGAGGACGTCTACGCGGGGTAGGGCCCGTGCTGACTCGCCAGCCCATTCCTTGTGCGAGGTGCACCACTCCGGGCATCGGCGTCGCTGCGGCGCGCCGATGCCCGATATCCATCTCCCAGGGCGCAACCATCCGGCTACCAAGACTCACCCAACACTCGCCCTGGGTAGAGCAATCCAGCCAAGAGCCCAGACTTCCGCCAACTGTGTCTGAGTACGCAAAGTGACCGTAACCCGTCGCGTGGTTTGGGCGCCAGTGCCCCCTCCCGGGGCGAAGCGTGGCTACCCCACGGCGCGCAGCCGCAGGATGCTCGGCCGTTGGGTGAGTGTCGTTGCCATTTCAAGAACTTTGCCGATCGAGGATCGGCCGCTTTAGATCGTCACAGTGTGCAGCCTCCGGCGCTGAGGGAGGCTGGCGGAATAACCCCTGCTGTAACCGGCGTGTTACCGATAAATTTTCGGCGATCAGTTGAGGAGTGCGGAAAGGGGTGCATCCAGCTTAAGGTTTCACCTTTGCTTTGCGGTGTTTATTCTTATTGTTGCGTCGGCCGCGGATGGCAATAGGCAATTGTCGGTCGATTTGTGTAATCTTGTATTTCGTGGTGCATGTAGCCGTCCTGGGGCGTGGCGTCAACAGTTGAAGGTTGCCGGAGCCGGCTGGACTTCATGGATGCGATCATGGCTGCTGCGCCAGTTGTGATTCCACAGCCAACGGTCACCGCTGTCTGAAGTATCGGCACTCTCGCGGCGGGATCTCTGGCATCAAGAAGTGGCAGGGGCGCATGTAGTCCGTGTAATCGGCTGCGTTCCGCAAATCCTGGCCCTGTCTCGCGCCTGCCCATTTTCAATTGCTTAGCGCTTCACCATCACCGTAAAAACGTCGGGCGTCTACACAGGATGCTGGAGAGGTGACTGAATCGGTATGGCTAAAAAATGTCTGACTTCTGCTCGGGTACGGTCGATCGTTGGGCGAGGGATTTTCGCGAGCGTCGCGATTGCTGCCGTCACCGGAGTGGCTTTACCGGAGACTGCGGTGGCCGGGCCGTCACAAGCGGTGGCCGAGGCGGACGGCATCGGGACCACTGAAGCGCAGCGCGTTGATGCGGCGGCTGTGGTCCATCTCGATCCCACTCCGGACGTGCTTCTGCTCAGCGATTACGACTTCATACACGCGCTGTGGCAGAAGGCCAGGGACGGGGGTGAGAAGTTGGAAGCGGTGCGAACGGCGGCTGAACAAGCCATGGCCAGCACTTCGGCCGATGCTCACGTGCTCTTCATCACCACCGGTATCCATCAGGCGTATGAGATCGACAAACAGCGGGAGAAGGACCGGGCCGATGCCGACCGGGCGGCCAGGCTCGCCAAGTCTCAGGCCCTGATGGCGGTCGGGATTCCCAACAACCCTGACCTACTGGCCCTCAGCGACGACAATTTCATCCGCGCGGTCATGAAACACGACGCTGCCGGGCCGGAAGTCAAGGCAGCGGCCGCACTCGCACTGGCCGGGAGCCCGGCCGCATGGCGGGAATTCATCACCAATGGCGCCCGGGAGGCACATCAGCGCGACGTGGCCAACGAGTTGAAGGAGCTGGAGAAGAAGAGCCGCGAAGAGGCGGAGCATCGAAGAGAGTTGGCAGCACGCACAGATACCGCAGCGCTATTCCACCTCACACCCTCGGCTGCCATGCTCAATCTTGGCGACGACAACTTCATCCGCGAGCTGCTGCGGGGGTCTTCTGAGGACATGCGCAGCAGCGAGCTCTACCTCGCGGGTCAGCGCGCGCTGCTCAGTTCCGACCCGGCGGATTGGAAACAGTTCATACACACCGGGGCCGAGCAGGCGTACAAGCGCGATGACGAGATCCGGCGTCAGAAGATCGCCGACAACAACCGGAGGCTGGCCCTGCGAATCCAGGCCGCGGCCGAGAGTTCCGGGGTGAATCCTGGCCTGGCAGCCGCGGCAAAGGCGGCGCTGGCCGGAAGTGACGAAGACGTCGCGCGATTCCTCAGGGAGGACAGCCAGTACCGCGCGAAGCGTCAGTCTCTCCAGATGGCCGGCCCGGAGATGGCTGGTTGGTATATCCGCCAGTCAAGTCCTGACGGTGGGGCCGCATTTGTCGCTCCCGCCAATGAGAAGAGCAAGCAGGCTGACCGCGAGGATGCAACCTGGGTCATTGTGCCAGCACTGGCCAACCAACCCGGGTGCTTTTCCTTTGAGTCGGTGCGTAAGGCTGGGTATTACCTGACGGTGCAGCCGGACAGGCGGGTCCGGATATCTCCTGAAGACGGCAGTGCCGAATCCCGCCGCCGTGCCACCTGGTGTGCCGGCGGCAATGTTCCGGGCTTGGGGGTCACCATCCAGTCGGCGTCCCAGCCGGGCGGGGGTCTGCAGTCGGTGCGCGGCGAGCTCTATGCCAACGGCCCAGCCAACTCTGTCAAGGCCGCTGCCTGGCAGCAGTTCTGGCGCATCTCTCCTCCGCTGGCGCCCTGACCTCAGTCCCGCACCGAGTCTCCCTCCTGAGAGGAACGGAATCATGATGTCTCGGACCCTCCGAGCTCTGCTGGTCACAGGCGTCAGCGTCGCCGCGTTGGCCGTCGGCACAAGCACCGCTCAGGCAAATGCCATCACATCTCGGGCGGCTGCTGAGGCGCCGAACTATGTGCGGCTGCAGGTGGAACAGAGTGGTCAGTGCCTGACCATAAAGGACGGCACCATGCAGGAAGGACCTTACGGGGTCCAGTCGAAGTGTGCTGACGAGCTGGATTACCAGCTCTTTGAGCTACGGCCCAACGGCGCGGCAGCTTTTGAGATAGCTGCCAAGCACAGCGGTAGATGTCTGAGCACCGGCCCTGACTTCGAATGGAAGGTTGGCCAACGATGGTGCTTCGACTCTTCCGAGCACCGATACTGGCGGGTGCAACTGGTCGAAGTCTCCAAGGACCTTTACGAGTTGCGTCCCATGGAAGCCTTGAACTACTGCCTGAGCATCAGCGGCGGCAGTCTTGAGGATGGCGCGTTCGCGCACGTCGGGAACTGCGCCGGTGTACCCAACCAACGCTGGCGGATCCTTCCGGCCAGTTCCTGAGTGCAGTGCAAATCCCGCAGGCGGGCGTCAAGCGGTGCGGTTGTACTCTCACCCTCTCCCCCTGCCCGTTGATCTCTGGAAGAAGTGGATTAAAAAATGGCAGGACTCATTCGGTTCGCCCTGATCTTTGGCGTCGGTGCTGCTGCACTGGCCGGCAGCACAGTCACTGCGCACGCAGAGGGAGGTGTTCCGCTGTCCGCTGCACCCGCGGAGGAAACCATTGTCCAGTTGAAGGTCACGCACAGCGGGAAGTGCCTGGACATTCCCCAAGCCAGGACGGAGAACGGTGTGCATGCCTGGCAGTGGGAGTGCAACGGTTCCGCCGCACAGCGATGGCGTGTGGTCCCTATGGACAACTCATCCTTCCAGCTTCGATTGGTGGCCAGTGATAAGTGCCTGGAGGTGGAGAACAGCGGCAGGCAGGAGGGTGCCGTTGTGCAGCAATGGGCATGCACAAATGGGCAGCAAATGCGCTGGCGGGCAGTCCTTGTTGACCCGGTCAGAAAACTCTTCGAACTGCGTCCCGCCCATGTGGAGGACCGCTGTCTGGACATTGCCAACTCGATGACGGAGAACGGCGCGCCGGCGTGGCAGTGGGCGTGCAATCAGACCAACACCCAGTTGTGGCAGATCCTGGAAGTCAAGTGACCCGGCGCAATTTTGAGCGGCCTGTCGTGAGGCGCCAGTGGTGGGTCGCGCAGGCGTTGGCCCTCGTCATGCTGAGTGGTGTTGGTGTCGTAGCGGGAGGTGTGCCGGCCTGGGCCAATTCACCGGTTTCGGTAGGTGCTTTCGGCCAGCGGTCAGCAGACCAGCCCCCGCTTACCGTTGTGACTGCCGAGGAGGCGCGTAATTGGGTTTTGATTTTGGCTAAGACGCATCCTTTCGCTGAGGTGCGAGTGTCTGCGTGGAACGCGCTGCGGAGTACTAGGGGTGCTGATGCGATTGCGGAGTGGTTGGCGCCGGGAGGTGGTTTCGATTACGCCAAGCAGCGGGCCCGGGAGACCCGGTCGCGTAACAGGGCATTCTGTGAGCGGGTGTTGCGTACGCACACAGTGGAATTCTCCCCTCAGGTACATGAGGCCGCTGAACGCGCGTTGAAGGGAACGGCAGCGGACCAAGCGGCGTTTGTGGCCACCGGCTATGCCGACGCCCAGCGTCGGGACCGTTCCTCAAGAGAGGCGGACACCCAGCACAAGTACGAAGTGGCGGCACACGACCGGGACTTTGTGCGTATGCGCGCCGAGCACGATCCGGGTGAGCAGGTGCGGGTGGCGGCGCAGTGGGCGCTGCGGCCCGGGGCCGGTGATGCCGATATCGCTGAGTTCTTCGGGTACGGCTGGACGGCCGGCGCGGCTTTGGACCTGGAGGGTTTCCGGGCACGGGTGGCGGATGCCGAGGTGTTGCGGCGTCACACATTGTCCCGCCTGATCAAGGAGGCCGAGGCGGCGGAGGCCGCGTTGCAGGGGGCGGCGGACGCGGCGAAGGCCCGGGCTGAGGCGGAACGGGCCTGGCGGGCGGTGGCTGAACATGCCGATGCCGCGCGGAAGGCATGGCTTGCTGAACAGAGCACCGCCATGGCGCAGGCCGAGAACTGGAAGAACGTCGTCAACGCCGCCCGGGCGAACCCGGGCGATGTCTGGAAGAACATCGCGGATACCGCGGTCGCCAGTCAGGATGCCTGGGCCAAGGAACAGGCCTTGGCCGGAGAGGCGGTCAGGTTCTGGCTGGACCTGAGTACTCGCGCCCAGGAAAACGGCGACCGCCTGAAGAGCTGACTCATTCTCAGCTCGCGCAGGGTTTTCTCGCCGGTTAGCGCTGGTTGCGCGATCGTCCTGGCTTCCCGCTGCTCTCCCATCCTGACGGGTCGGGTGCAGGGATGCCTGTTGTTGTTCATTCACGAGGGGGTGCTTCTGTGAATTCCAGATTCCGGCCGAGAACAGGCCGATTACATGGTGGCGCAGCGGGTATGGCGAGAACGGTCGTCTCCGCGGCAGTGACCTTGGCGCTGCTCAGCGGTATGACATCGCAGGCCGCTGCCGCTTCCGGTAATTCGGTGAAGGCGGCCACAGCCGTTCAGGCGGCGAGCACTTCGAAACATCGCTCCACCGCGTCACCGAAGCCGGCCAACACTTCGGTGGCAGCGCCAAAGTCCAGGTTGCAAAAGCTCAGTGACGATCGCGACCGTCAACTTGTCGAGGACTTCGCCGAGTTCGATGAGGAAGAGGAAGTCCGCGACGCCGCCAAGAAAGCCCTGGAGAGCAAGGATCCGAATGCGATCCGGGACTTCCTGGCCCATGGCGAAGCCGAGGCCCGCAAACGTGCCAAGGACAAGAAGGCTGCCACCGACGCCAAGAACCGCCAGCAGATCGAGGCGATGCGCAACACCGGTGGACCGTACTTCAATTCCGAGGTGGAGCGTGTTCTGAAGGGCTCGGCCCGGGACCGCGACGACTTCCTGGCTTTCGGCGCCGAGCTCGCCCGGCAGCGGGACAAGAAGGACGAGCAGAACGCCAAGGACCGCGCGGCGGAGCTGCGCAAACGGGTGGAACTGCTGGCAGCTTCCGGCGGTCCGGAAGTGAAGAAGGCCGCCCAGGCCGCGCTGGACGCCCACGATGACAAGGCGATTACGGAGTTCCTTGAAAAGGGCTACCAGATCGCCGCGCAGAAGGACGCGGATGACCGGGCCGCTGTGGAGAAGGCGCAGAAGGACGCCCAGGAAGCCGCCGAGAAATTACTGAAGTTGGCGGAGAACACCGCTCGCGCGGCCGAGGCCCGCACCAAGCTGATCGCGGTTCACGGGGACGCGGTCAGAGCGCTCAAGGATGCCTCCAACGCAATGACGTCGGCGGCTTCGGCCTCCCGTGAGGCCGACCGGATGCTGTCGGCCGACCGGGCCGGCCAGCGGCAGTCCGACTACGACAACATCAAGGCCGAGGTCGCCCGCCAGGTCGGCATCGCCGGCGATGCGGCCAAGCAAGCCCAAGTCGCGGCCGCACGGGCCAAAGTGCAGGCCGACATCCTGGTGGAGACCGGCCTGACCTACGGCACCCAGTGGTCCGACGTCGCATCCGGCATCGCGGCAGCGGCCGACGCGGCGGCCAAGGCAAGCGAGACCGCGCAGCACGCCGTCGATGCCACCGCGGCCGACGCCGCCGGTCTGAACGCCAAGAACCAGGCCGAACTGCACGAGGAACAGGCCAAACAGTGGCGGGCCAACGCCGAGGAGCACGCCAAGGCCGCGGCCAAAATGGCCGAAGCCGCCGACAGGCAGGCCAAGATCGCCGCTAACGCGGCAACCAAGACCCGCCAGGCCCGCCTCGACGCGGAAAAGGCCGAACTGGATGCCTGGGAACACGCCAAGAAGACCCGCGAAGCCCGGGTTGAGGCCCAGCGTCAGGCCAAGATCGCCGCTGAGCAGCGCCAGATCGCCGAGAACGAACGCAAGCTGGCCGCCGAAGCACGCGCCCGGGCCGAGAAGGAGCGGGACGACGCCGCAGCGGCCCGGCAACGCGCGGACGCCGAGGCGCAAACCGCCAAAGCCAAGCGAGCCGACGCCGAAGCCGCCGCGGCCACCGCGGCGGAAAAGCGCGCTCAGGCCGCCGAGCAAGAAGGTAAAGCCGCCAAGGCCGACGAGCGGGCCTGTACCGACGAGGCCAAGGCCCACGAAGCCAGGGACAAGGCGGTCAAGGCCGAGCAGGAGCATAAACTCAAAGAGTCCGAGGCTGGAGCTGCCGAGGCTATAAGGCAGGATTTTCGCGGCACCGAGGATGCCGCTCTGGCGGATTCCTACGCTCAAGTGGCCCGGGCAGATGCCAAGGCATCCGGTGAGGCGGCCAACCAGGCTCGCAGCGCCGCGGACGCGGCGGGTGACGCGGCGGTACGGTCCCGCTCAGCAGCGATCGAGGCTGCGGGAGCTGCATCTCGTGCCCGGGCCGACGCGGAAGAGGCCGCCGCACATGCCGCGAACGCCAATGCCGCCGCCAACAAGGCCGAGGCGGCTGCTGCTGCTGCCAACGCTGCGGCGAACAAGGCCGAGGCCGAGGCTGCTTCCACCCACGCTGCTGCGCAGCGGGCCAATACCAAGGCGGCCGAGGCCACTGCGCAGGAAGCTCGTGCGGGAATCGCTGCCCATGAGGCCGCCCGGCTGGCTGGGCTGGCCGCGGTTGAGGCCAACCAGTCATTGCAGGCAGCCAATCGCACCAGGGACGAGGCAGACGGTGCGGTTCGCGAGGCCGCGATGGCCAGGATCCAGGCCGCCGTTGCGGTGCAGGCATCCACGGCGGCCCGGAGCACCGCGGCGGGTATCGCCGACCCGGCGAACACCGCCATCGCACTGACCGCGCCCTTCTCAGGCAAGGACGTTGACGCCGACTTCGCCGCCGCGGTGGCCACCGCGGCCCAGGAGACCGGACAGGAGCAGGTCACCCAGGCCGAAGCCAGGGCCGACGAAGCGGTCAAGGCCGCCAACGCCGCCGAGGACGCCGCCAAGGGCGCCAACGCCCAGGTCGCCCCGGCCTTCAAGGCAGCGGCAGACGCGGCGCATTCAGCGGTGAACGCCGCGCGCTCGACAGCGGCAGCGATGAAGTCAGCAGCCCAGGCCGCCGAAGACGGAGCCAAGGCCAGAGCCGCCGCGGCACGCGCCAACCAGGCCGACGCACAGGCCCAGGAGGACGCCAAACAAGCCCGCCAAGCCGCACTCGACGCCTATGCCGACGCCGACGCGGCACGCCAGGCAGCCACCCAGGCCGAGGCCGACGCAGAACAAGCACGCAAGGTGGCCGCCGAAGCAGATGGCCAGGCCGCTGCTGCCAACGGTGCCGCCGACCGGGCCGAGAAAGAGGCCACCGTCGCCCAGGAGGCAGCCGCTCAAGCGGAGAAGGACGCCACCGACGCCAGCAAGCTGGCTGACTCCGCCGAAGCGCACGCCAAGTCGGCGGAAGACGCGGCCAAAAACGCCGACAAGTACGCCCGCGAAGCCGACGTGGCAGCCAAGAAGGCCGAGGAATGGCAGCGCGAACAGGATCGAAAGGATCGGGAAGACGCCGCAAAGGCCGGTAAGTCGGGTACTTCCAAAGCGGATTCGGATGATGAGCAGGACCTTATAGATTCCGGTGTTTCGCCCGAAGAGTACGAGGAGCTTCGACAGCTCGCAGACAAAGACCTTATCGACTATCTGAAGGAAAACGGCGCGGAAATCCTCGTCGATTACTTTGCGGCGGAGATCAAAGAATGCATGGAGCATCCTGGCATTGAGAAATGCCTCGAAGCATTGGCCAATAACTTGCCATGGGCGAAGATCGGCAAGGCGGTTTTCAAGGCAGGTCCAAAGATCTTCAAGGCCATCTGGGGTGTTGACAAGTTCCTCGAAAAGACGGCTGCGGCGCGGAAAAAGCTCAAGGAGATCGAGGAAAGTCTCGACAAGGCATGGAAGAAGCTTCCTGCGTGTAGGAAAAGGAAGAAGAACAGCCTTGCTTCGACGGACTCAGCGTTCACGGCCGGCGGTGCACGCCATCCAATCGGGCTGGTGCTCGCTCAGGGTGATGCAGGTGATCTTGGGGCTACTCGTGAGCAGTACATCGCAAAGCTTGTAGGCGGCAGCGTCCCCAAGGACGCCAAGGGGCAGGATATTAAGCTGGTCATGCCGAATGTGGGGTCGACCGGCCTTGACGTTCTTGGGCCGAACGGGGAATATATCTTCGTTGGTGGCGGAGCCAAAGCCAAGAATCGAGCCAACTTCGGCAAGCTTCTCAAGATATCCAAGTATGCCGCTGATCAAGCTGGCGTGAAGGCTATCTACTATCTAGCCGACAACACTCCGGATTCGGCTGTGGAACAAGCTCGCAAGGTATTCGGAAACGAGAACGTGCACATCTTCACACTGCCGAGGTGCAACTAACATGTCTGATGGGTTCATTCGGTGGTACCGTGAGTCGGCCGCTACGCTGATGTTCGATGAGCAGGTGAGCCTCTTCTCGGAGAGCGGGATTCAGCTCCTGCATCCCGTAAAAAGAGCTGCGATGGTGCTCGACGTGGACGGTAATGATGTCCCATTCGGGCGCGAAGAACTGAGCCGTCTGCTCGGGCTTCGAATTTCGTCCATCAATGTGAACTGGTGGCTCTCGGCGGATGTCAACATCGTGGACGAGTATTCCTACGAACCGCTCGGCTGTGAAATCCAGACGTTCTGGCTGCATGGTCTTGACTCCGGGGAGACCCAAACATTGGAGACCGCTCTCCTGGCTGCTGCGGCAGAGTTCCCCGTGCCCACTCGTGCTCTGATTGTCGATCGGCATGGCAAATCAGATCCTGAAGACTGGGATTCTGTCGCGCTTTATGAAGGACGAGCGGCTCCGAAATTTCCCGACTACGTAATCGCACCGGACACGATCGTGTCGAAGTTGCTGCAAGTATCACCGGAGCTTACTAGGGAGGACATGGGAAGCGGTCTGGTTCGACTTACTCTGCCTAAGGCAGTGTAGGTTTCCAGGCTATCCACTCCGGCGCTCTGCTGACCGTTGGTTGACTGTGGCAATCGAGTATTATGGCTCGCTTATCGCCAGTGACCGGGCCGTGCTGCTCGCCAACCTCGAACTTTTGACGGCCCGTCCTTGTGTTGACGGGCCGTTTTCGCGTGGTATTCAGTTATGCCGTTGGCCCGCCTGCCATGCCGGATGGACGCGGGGTTCCACTTCTCCCGCGGGTGATTGAGGTTGTTGGGGCAGGTCAGCAGGGAGCCGTTGCAGTAGCTGGAGCACGAGAGCAACGGCACCCCCCCGGTGGGAGATGGCGATGTTTCGGCTCAACCTGCTGCTCCGCAAGCGGAAGTGGCCGTCGACCAACTGGTCCTGGCAGGCGTGACATCCTTGTTGTTAGTTCAATCTGGATGACATTGAGAAATGCTTCACCGAGGGCGCCGCCATAGGCTGTTTTTGGGGAGTGATCGGGAACCTTCCCGCAAGTAAGATCGGGAAGGCCGTCAAAGGAATTCCCTGAGATCGTCAAGGCTATAAAGCGGCTTACTGGGTTCGGCACCTTCCTTGATGAATCAGCCAAGGCGAAGAAGCTCGTCAAGGCGGCCCAGGAAGTCCTTGACAAATTCCGCAAGAAGCTTCCAGGCTGTGCAACAAGGCCCGGAATCACGCCAGCTTTGGCACTCAAAGCGGCCATAAACTGTGGAATCGGCAATGCGCTTAAATGCTGAAAGGCGAAGACTTACACCTTCGGCCAGAACTCTTTCACTCTGAGGAAAGCCGATCTCGCTCATATTTTGGAGGGTCGCCACCCCTCCTACCTGCGAGGGGACCCGGGTAAGAATACGTTGTTCGATGCCAATATGAGTATCGGTGACGTGAAAGAAGCTATATCCGCGGTCATGTGGCAAAACTACGAGAAGCTGCGCACCGCCGAGTACGGGCAAGGAAAGTGGGATAAGATATTCGGGGAAATGCAAGGGTGTGCAATACACCCTGGGGTTTGGGGATGGCGTAGCGGGGCAGTTTTTTCCGACGAAGATCGTGACCCCCGGCCGTCTCGTGCCGTAGGAGCCTTAGGTTATGGCAATCCAGTTGCGAACTCTGGTGATCTCCAGTCTCGGCGAATTGGAATCCGTCCAAGAATGCAACACCCGGTTCTCTCGGGACAAATACGTACAAGGCGTCATCGAACTCGACATCAACCATATTCGCATCCTGGGGTGCAAAGAAGGGGACACGATCGATGCACTTTGGTCGCTGCTGGTCACGGCGCTCGAAAATTTTTGCGACGGAAGAGACTTCGTAATGCCGTTTCCTGAGCGCTGCTTTGTTCTCAGCCTGTCGCGGCTATCTGGCGGAAGAGTTGTTGTCAAGCTGGAGAGTGACGTCGAAAGGCGGGTTGCGGTAGGAGATGCCAGGGATGTCGTGGAGGCCCTGGCAAAGGGGGCGGTGGAGTTTTTTCAGGCCGTGCTGCGCACATCTCCAAAAGAGGAGTGGAGCTACCGGCGGGATCTGAACAGAGCAACTCTAATTCTGACGGGAGGGTGTGATCGCAGCTGAGTTATGGTCAGTGGTTGCGTCGAGGGAAGCGGTGTACGGGTTTCCGCCCGTTCCGGGGGGTTGATCCAGTAACGGAGTGAGGGGCCCGGATGGATGGACGGCCACCGGCTGATCTCCAAGGCGTCCAAGTCCCAAGGGAGATCAGCACGATGACCTCACCCGACGGCCTGCCCTTGCATACGCTCACCGACGAGCCTCGGGGAGTCCCGACCTGATCCGCGCAATGATCAAGACGTTCGCGGAGTCGATGATGTCCGCCGAGCCCGACGCCCTGTGCGGCGCCGGGTACGGGCAGATCAGCGACGAGCGCGTCAACCACCGCAACGGCTACTGGCCCCGGGAGTAGGACGCCCGGGGCCAGCACGGTGGAGTTGGCCATTCGCAAGCTCCGCAAGGGCAGTTACTTCCCCGCCTGGCTGCTCGGGCGCCGCCGCTGGGCCGAGCAGGACCGGCTCCGTTCCCTGTGTTCACCTTCGAAGTGGAAGGCGACCACACTTACTTCGCAGGCACCCCACAGGTACTGGTGCACAATGCCTGCAAACTGTTCGCTAACCAGTTACCGGCGGAACTTGCCACGGAGCTCGCCGAGGCCGGGAGGCTGGGCGTCACCCCTGCCAGGCCAGGAACAGCCAACTTCGACCCCTACCTCGATTTTGACGGCCATGGAGAAGAGATCAAGTGGGCAGTGCTGGAAGATGGTTCCCTGGTCATCATGCCCGAGGAGGTTCATGGCGTGGAACTCAAACACCCTGTGCTCAGCGGTTGGGCGCCAGTGCGTGCCGCGGGGAAGCCCAGGTAGCCGGCAGCAGGGAGGCCGGATATTGGGGCCTGTACATCAACAACAGCAGCGGACACTTTAAGCCGTCACTGAAAGCTTGGAGATAGGCAAGGCGGCGTTCGCGGCAGTGGGAATCCAGTTCTGATGAGCGATCACTTCAGCAGGCCTGACCTGCTCGACCTGGAAGGGCACATTCACCGCTGGTCACAGCACGGCTCGGAGCCAGTTGAGGGGGATGTAAACGACTGGCTCGCCGCCGCGGATCAGTTTGCCGCCAGGGCACTGGACCAACTCGGGACTACGCCGAGGTCGCGATGGCGGGATTCGGCCGAGGCATGGTCGCGGTTGCTGGCTGCGGCTGAGCGGTCTGCCGGTCATCAACGTGGCCAATGGCTGCTACGGGATCTCAGCCTGACTGCCGCCCTGTTGGAGAGAGCGGGCCCGGATCCGGGCAATTCTCTCCTTGATCCGGAGAGACTGCTGAACCGAGCCCTGGACGCCATGCCCATGAGACTGGAACAGGCTAAGGAGTTGGCTCGCGAGATTCGGGACGTGCCAGTGCCACAGTGGGGTCCGTACCGTGAGCAGATCATCGCCCTACGGCGGATCAGAGCTCACCCGACTCGAAGTTTTGGCTGGGCGTACGCGGCTTCGGCGACCAGCGGATCCCCCTGCCGGGTTCCCGGAGCGTGTTGCAGCAGCTGACGCCAGGCACCTGGATGTCCCTGGCTCAGGCGGCCGGGGCCGATGGCGGTCAGGGGCAGTTGCAGCCACACGGACGCTGCCGCGGCACATCGATTCCGGGGGAGCGCTCAGCCACCCTCCTCCAGGCGGAAGCCGACCTTCAGGCCCACCTGGAAGTGGGCGATGGAGCCGTTCTCCAAATGGCCCCGGATCTGCGTCACCTCGAACCAGTCGAGCTCGCGGAGCGTCTGCGCGGCGCGGGAGATGCCGTTGCGGATGGCGGCGTCCAGGCTCTGGTCCGAGGAACCGACGATCTCGGTCACCCGGTAGGTGTGATTGGACATGTCTCCACGGTGCGGCAGGGAGGGCCGGTGCGCATGTCCGTGCGGGCCGTCCGTGCCCACGGGGCGGAGCGGCAGCCGGCCGCGCCCATGCGCGGCGGAGCCGTATCCCGCCGGGCCCACGGGGCGGAGCCCCAGCCCGTCGCACCCACGCGGCGGAGCCGCAGCCCGCCGCGCTCACGCACGCCCGACGCGGGCTACGGCACCACCGTCACCGGCCACCGCCCCGCCTTCACCAGGCGGACCGCCACCGAGCCCACGATCCGGTGCCCCGCCTGTTCGGAGGCGCCCACCACCACCGCGTCCGCCTTGAGGTCGTCCGCGGCCTGTACCAGGCCGGTGTAGGGGTCGCCCCGGAAGGTGTGGAACTCCCAGCGCACCTGGTGCACTCCATGCAGCCGCTCGCTGGTGGCGCGGATCTCGGCGAGCAGTTCCTCGGCGACCTCCTCGGTCAGCTCCACCACCGGCGCCCCCAGCGCCGCGCCGCCGGCCAGTATCGGCTGGACATAGACCAGGGCGAGCAGCGCGTGCTGGCGGCGGGCCAGGCCCGCCGCGTAGGCCGCGGCGCGCCAGGAGGTGTCGGAGCCGTCCACGCCGGCCACGATCACCTTGGGCCCGTCGGTGCCCCGTTCGAAGCCGGACGGAGCGTTCCAGGGCCGGGGCTGCGGCTGGTGCTGGGGCTGGGGCTGCTGATTTCTCTCCTCGTTCACACGGGGAGGCTAACCGGCACGGACAGGGACAAGGCGAACCGATCCCCGGCATCGGTCCACCAATGGGTCATTTCCAGCCCGGCCGCGGCCAGCTCCGCCCGCACCCCCTCGGGGCGGAACTTGGCCGACACCTCGGTACGCAGCTCCTCCCCGGCCTCGAAGTGAATGGCCAGGTCAAGGGCCTGGATCTTGGCCACCAGGGTCTCCCTGGCACGCAGCCGCATCTCGATCCACTCCTGGTACGGGTCCCACAGCGCCACATGGTCGAAGTCGTCCGGATCGAAGTCCGCCGCCAGCTCGCGGTTGATCACCGCCAGGACGTTCTTGTTGAAGGCGGCGGTGACGCCCCGGGCGTCGTCATAAGCGGCCAGCAGCACCCGCTCGTCCTTGACCAGGTCGGTGCCCAGCAACAGAGCGTCACCCGGGGCGAGTTGGGCGCGCAGCCCGCTGAGGAAGGCGGCACGCTCGGCGGGCAGCAGATTGCCGATGGTGCCGCCGAGGAAGGCCAGCAGCCGTGGTCCGGGGGTGTCGGGCAGGGCGTGGTCGTGCTGGAAGTCGGCCACCAGGGCGTGCACCGAGAGCGTGGGGTGCTCGGCCCGCAGGGTGGCGGCCGCGCCGCGCAGTGCCGACTCGCTGACGTCCACCGGGAGATAGTGGTCCAGGCCGGGCAGCGCCCGGATCAGATGGCGGGTCTTGTCGGAGGAGCCGGAGCCCAGTTCCACCAGGGTGCGGGCGCCGGTGGCCCGGGCGATGTCCGGGGCGCGGCTCAGCAGGATTTCGCGCTCGGCCCGGGTGGGGTAGTACTCGGGCAACAGGGTGATCTCGTCGAAGAGTTCGCTGCCGCGGGCGTCGTAGAACCACTTGGGCGGAAGCCGCTTGGGGGAGTTGGTCAGGCCGCGGGCGACGTCCTCGCGCAGGGCGGCGGCGGTGGCGTCGGGCGGCAGGGTGCGGGAGAGGGCGAACTGGCTCACGTACGGCGCTCCTTGCGCGAGGAGGGGGGAGGGGGAGGGAGGTGACGAGGCCGGGAACCGCGCGGGGTCACAGCCCTTGGAGAGTGAGGTGCTCGCGGTCCGCGCTGAGCAGGGTGCGGTCGGGGACCTCGGTCCAGCCGGGGTCGTCGTCATATGGCTCGGAGGCCACCACCACCCGCTCCGGGGGAGCGGCCAGGTACCACAGGGTGTCCCCCCAGGCGGTGGCGGTGATGGCGGAGCCATTGGTGAGCAGCAGGTTGAGCCGGGAGCCTGGGGCGGCCCGGTCCAGGGCGCGCACCGTGTCGGCCAGTGCCGGGCCGGGCGGTGAACCGGCCAGCAGCCGGTGGCGCACCAGGGCCCAGACGAAGGCGGAGTCGCAGCGTGCCTCCAGCCGCAGCAGCACCCCGGGCGGCAGGCCGGCGGCCAGTGCGCCCGCCGACTCCGGCCAGCCGGTCAGTGCCCCGTTGTGGCTGAACAGCCAGCGGCCCTCGGTGAAGGGGGCCGCGGCGGCCTCGCCGTCACCGCCGGGTGCGGTGGCGTCCCGGACCGCGGCCAGCAGTGCCGGGGTGCGTACCACCCGGGCCAGGTCGGCGAAGGACTCGTCGGCCCAGATCGGCCCGGCCCGCCGGTAGCGGGCGGGCAGCGGGTCGCCCGGGGCGTACCAGCCGACGCCGAAGCCGTCCGCGTTGACCGTGCCGTACCGCTGCAGCCGCGGGGCCCAGGACTGGCGCAGCAGGGAGTGCGGCGGTGCCAGCACGCTCTCCGCGATGGGGGAGCCGGGGCCCAGCACCGCCAGGTGCCGGCACATCAGGGGTGCTCCGCGTCGCGGGCGGTGCGGAAGCCGGCGAAGATCTGCCGGCGGATGGGCAGGTCCCAGTTGCGGAAGGTGCCCCGGCAGGCGACCGGGTCCACCGCGAAGGAGCCGCCGCGCAGCACCTTGTAGGGGCCGCCGAAGAAGACCTCGGAGTATTCGCGGTAGGGGAAGGCGGTGAAGCCCGGGTAGGGCAGGAAGTCGCCGGCCGTCCACTCCCAGACGTCACCGATCAGCTGCCCCACGCCCAGCGGTGAGCGGCCCAGCGGATAGGCACCGGCGGGAGCCGGGCGCAGATGGCGCTGGCCGAGGTTGGCATGGCAGGGGGCGGGGTCGGCGTCGCCCCAGGGGTAGCGCCGGGAGCGGCCGGTGGCGGGGTCGTAACGCGCCGCCTTCTCCCACTCCGCCTCGGTGGGCAGCCGCCGCCCGGCCCAGGCGGCATAGGCCGTCGCCTCGTACCAGCTGACATGCAGCACCGGCTCCTGGGGCGGTACGGGCTCCAGCACCCCGAACCGCCTGCGCAGCCAGTCGCCGCCCTCGCGCCGCCAGAACAGCGGGGCGGTGAGCTTATGGCGCCGTACCTGTGCCCAGCCCTCGGGATGCCACCAGCGGGGGTCGGTGTAGCCGCCGTCCTCGATAAAGCGGAGGTAGGCGCCGTTGGTCACCGGCAGGGTGTCGATATGGAAGGCGGGCACGGTACGCCGGTGGGCGGGACGTTCGTTGTCCAGCGCCCAGGGTTCGGTGGAGGTGCCCATGGTGAACGGGCCGCCGGGAACGAGCACTTCGGACGGCAGCGCGGCCGCGTCGGGTGCGGCCGGCGGGGGATCGGGGGCGTGCAGCACGGCGGGACCGCTGCGCAGCTGATGGGTGATCAGCATGGTCTCGTCGTGCTGCTGCTCATGCTGGGCAATCATGCCAAAGGCGAAACCGGAGGCCAGCAGGGGCTTTCCGGTCAGCGGGCTGGCGGCCAGTACGTCCAGGGCCCGGCCGCGTACCTCGTCCAGATAGGCGCGGGCCTGGGCGGGCGGCAGCAGTGGCAGCGAGACCCGGCGGGCCCTGGGGTGTTCGAAGGCGTCGTAGAGGGAGTCGAGTTCGGGGCGCAGCGCGTCCTGACCGCCCGCCGCGCGCAGCAGCCAGAGTTCCTCCTGGTTGCCGATGTGCGCCAGGTCCCATACCAGCGGGGACATCAACGGCGAGTGCTGGGTGGTCAGTTCGCGTTCATCCACACAGCCGGTGAGCGCCTGGGTGCGCTCCCGGGCGGTGGCCAGGGTGGCGGCGGCACGCTGCCGCAGGACCTCCGGGTCCATCGGGGCGGCGGTCATGACAGCAGCTCCCGGCCGGTGACCCGGTCCAGCAGATCGTCGGCTGGGCAGCGGCCGCGTTCCACATAGCGGGCGGTGAACTCATCCACCGCGTCCAGCACCCTGGCCGGGGCGCCCAGCCGGGGCAGTGCCTCCCGGGCGGCCGCGAAGCACACCTGGGCCGCCGCCCGCAGATCCGGATCGGACAGTCCGTCCCGGGCCGCCCGGCGCCAGAGCCGGTTGCGCGGGGTGGGCTCCCGGCCGGCGATGTCGGCCAGTGGCTTGACCGCGCGGTGGGCGGTCTCCACCGCCACCGGGTCGTCGAACAGGGCGGCCGTCACCGCCACCGGCACCAGCCAGCCGTCCTCGCCCGGCTGCGCGTCCATCATCCGCAGTTCCAGATGGCCCTGCGGCCGGATCGGCGGGAAGAGGGTGGTGAGGTGGTAGGCGACGTCCCCGGCGGTGACCGGGCGCGGACGGCCGGAGCGCAGCCAGTCGCGCAGCGCCAGCCCGGACACCGGCTCCCAGGGGGCGTCCTGGTGGCGGATGAACATCACCGGGGCGTCCAGCGCGTACTCGGCCCAGGCCGTGCGCGGCTCCAGGTCCTCGGGCGGGGCCAGGGTGCGGCCCGGGTCCATCGTGGCGTAGGTGGCCTGGCGCATCGAGCGCCAGCCGCCCGGACGCCCCAGGTGCAGCGGGGAGTTGGCGAAGGCGGCGGCCAGTACGGCGCCCAGCAGATGGGCCAGCCGCCAGCGCCGCTGGTAGCCGAAGGGGCCCGGTCCCTCGTGCCCGGCGTCCAGACAGACCTGGACCGAGGCGGTACGGCACATGATGGTGCGGCCGGCCCCGTTCCAGCGGTCGTAGTAGATCTCCATCGCGTTGTAGCGGGAGTTGTGCACCACCCGCTCCGGCTGGAACCAGGGCTCCTTGCCGTAGCCGGAGAGGAAGAGGCCCAGTTCGCGCAGTTCCGCCCGGGCCAGCGCCAGATCGGCGCCGACCTCCTCGACACAGGCCGTCAGGGAAGCGGCGGGCCGGGAGCTGAACTCGATCTGGCCGCCGGGTTCCACGGTGAGCAGGGACCGCAGGGGCAGGGTGCGCAGCCGCTCGGCGGCGGCCGCCAGCCGGTCGGGCCCCACCGGGCGGACCGGGTTGTGCAGATCATGGACGAGCCACTCCAGCTCGACCCCCAGCAGCCTGGGCGGGCCGGTCTTGAAACAGATGCCGTGGACCAGCGCCTCCGCCTCGGCCTCGCCGACCGTTCGGTTGGAGCCGTCGCCGTAAGCCTTGCTTTCGTCGGTCACGCTCGGTGCCCTCCTGTCATTGCCCCTTGCCCTGTACCCGCAACAGGCCGCGGACACTCGGCGGGAGCCGCTCCGGGGGCCGGAACCGGACACCGGGGCTCAGCTCCAGTGTGGCCAGGACGCGCCGCGCCCGCCAGAGGCCGTGGTACGGCCCCGGGCGGGCGCGGGGAGGGGAAGGGGGCGAGGGCGCCCGGTCAGACGGGAAAGAGTTCGGTGAACGGGCCGGTGAGATCGCTGACTTCACGGCCGAAGGGCGCGTTGAAGTCCCAGATCAGGAAGAGCAGGAAGGCGATCAGCGCGGTATAGAGCCCGGCCAGCAGCAACTCGCGGGGCGAGCGCCGGATCCGCAGGGTGAAGACCAGGCCCACCGCGATCAGCGCCCCGCCGATCAGTCCGAACCACACCACCCCGGGCATGGTGTCATCGGCGTTCTGGGAACGGGCGTTGCGGGCCCCGTTGACGGCGCCCACCTGGTCCAGCATCGGCTGGTAGGACTGGCTCTCATGGTCGTTCTGCGGGGTGTAGGAGGTGACATCGGTGCGCAGCTTGTCCAGCAACTTGGTGCCCTGCTCGGTCAGTTGCTGCTTTTTGATCATCACCGGCCATTCCTTGTGCACCACTTGGCTCACATAGGCGTCCACATCGGAGCGGATCCGGTCCCGGGCGGCCGGGGCGAAGGCCTGGGCGCGCTCATGCACCTCGTGCAGCGCCTGGGCCTCGGCCAGCACGGTGGCCTGCGCGGCATTACGGGCCTCCCAGACACCGGCGATGGCCAGGCCCAGCACAATGGCATAGACCACGCCGATCATCATGGTCATGTACTCCATGACGTCGGGGCCGCCGCCCTCCCCGTCCGGATCGCCGGCCTTGGCGCGCTTGCGTTCTCTGAGCGCGACGACGCCCAGGACGACCGCGATCGAGGCGGCCATAGCGATGGCCAGAACCAGCCATTCGGACATGCGGATCCTCCGGAGGTCGGGCGGGGCGGATGCGGCCGGGGCCAACGAGAGCCGGGGCCTCGCACGCCCTCCAGGCCATGCGCTCACGACTTGAGATGGTGTGGTCCCGCGCGGGGCGCTGACCAGCCGCTCCGGCTACGTTCCTCCGATCTGATGAATAACGGTCAGGCTGTGCATATCCGGGCCCCCGCCGCCTTTTCCGGCTTATCCGGCGTTCTTATCCGGCGTCCTTGAGGGTGGCCCGTTCCAGGACGGCCGCCAGGTCGGCGCCGGGCGGCAGGGTGCCGAAGGCATGCCCCCAGTCCCCGCCCAGCCGGGAGGCGCAGAAGGCATCCGCCACCGCCGGGACGCTGTGCCGCACCAGCAGGCTGCCCTGGAGGACCAGGGTGAGCTGCTCGGCCAGGACCCGGGCCGTCAGCTGCGCCCGGTGCGGATCGTCCAGGGCGCCCAGCGTCCGGCGCAGCCGGGCGATGGCCGCGTCCAGCCGGGGATCGGCGCCCGCGGCGGCGTCCACCTCGGCCAAGTAGGCGTCCAGCGCGGCGGGTTCACGCCGCAGCGCGCGCAGTACGTCCAGCGCCGCCACATTGCCCGAGCCCTCCCAGATGGACAGCAGCGGCGCCTCCCGGTACAGCCGCGGCATCCCGGACTCCTCCACATAGCCATTGCCGCCCAGGCACTCCAGCGCCTCGGCGGCGTGGGCGCTGCCGCGCTTGCACACCCAGTACTTGCCCGCCGCCAGGCCCAGCCGGCGAAGCGCCCCCTCGGCGGGGTCGCCCGCCTCCGAGCGGTCCAGGGCGGCCGCCAGCCGCAGCGCCAGCACGGTGGCCGCCTCGGACTCCACGGCGAGATCGGCCAGCACATTGCGCATCAGCGGCTGGTCGATCAGTTCCGCGCCGAAGGCCCGGCGGTGCCGGGTGTGGTGCAGGGCCTGGCGCAGCCCGGCCCGCATGCCGGCCGCCGAGCCCAGCACACAGTCCAGCCGGGTCATATTGACCATCTCCACGATGGTGCGCACCCCGCGCCCCGGCTCGCCCACCGGCCAGGCCACCGCCCGCTCGTACTCGATCTCCGCGGAGGCGTTGGAGCGGTTGCCCAGCTTGTCCTTCAGCCGTTGCAGCCGCATGGCGTTGCGGGTGCCGTCCGGCAGCACCCGGGGCATCAGGAAGCAGGTCAGGCCGTCGGGGGCCTGGGCCAGCACCAGGAAGAGATCGCTCATCGGCGCCGAGGTGAACCACTTGTGGCCGGTGAGCACATAGGAGCCGTCCCCGGCCGGCTCGGCGGTGGTGGTGTTGGCCCGGACGTCCGAGCCGCCCTGCTTCTCGGTCATCGACATCCCCGCGATCAGGCCCCGCTTGCCCAGCGGCGGGCGCAGCCCGAAGTCGTACTCGGGGGAGGCCAGCAACGGCACGTAGCTGTCGGCCAGTTGGGGCTGGGCGCGCAGGGCGGGCACGGCGGCATAGGTCATCGAGACCGGACAGCCATGGCCCGGTTCGGCCTGCGCCCACACATAGAACTTCGCCGCCCGCACCAGATGGGCGCCCGGCTCCCCGCTCACCCAGGGCGCGGCGTGCTGCCCGCTCGCCACGGCCTCGGCCATCAGACGGTGCCAGGCCGGATGGAACTCCACCTCGTCGATCCGGTGGCCATAGCGGTCATGGGTGTGCAGCACCGGGGGCACCGCCTCGGCCAGCCGCGCCCACTCCTGGACCTCCTCCGAGCCGGCCCGCCGGCCAAGCGCCCGTACCTCCGCCTCGCCCCCGCCTCCGCCGTCCCGGCGCAGCGCCTCCAGCAGGGCCGGGTCGTCGGCGGTGCTGAATCCGGTCAGGGGCGGGGCCTGGTTGAAGACCTCATGGGTGGCACTCACGTCGACGACCTCCGTTTGACGGGGTACGGACAATCAGGTGCCGGTCATTATCGTCCTCGCCTGCGCTTTCCGCGGAATATGAGGAATCGGTGACAGTTCCGCCGAGTGGCAGGCGGATGGCGCATTCATGTGCTTACCCGATCGATACTGTCCGTATGTCACGCGTGCTTCTGATCGAGGACGACCGGGCCGTCAGGGAAGGGGTCACCCTCACCCTGCGCCGCCGCGGCCACCAGGTCGAGGCGGCGGCCACCGGAGAAGCCGGACTGGCCGCACTCGGCGCCTTCCGCCCCGACCTGGTGCTGCTCGATCTGATGCTGCCCGACACCAGCGGCTTCGAGGTCTGCCGCCGGATCCGCGCCACCCAGCAGATCCCGATCATCATGCTCACCGCCCGCGGCGATGACATCGATGTCGTCCTCGGTCTGGAGGCCGGGGCCGACGACTACATCGTCAAGCCCGCCCGCGGCGAGGTGCTCGAAGCCCGCATCCGCGCCGTACTGCGCCGGGCCGCCCCGCTGGACGGCGGCGCCGAACCGGCCCCCGCCCAGGCCGCCGAGACCCATGGCGACCTGACCATCGACCGGGCCGGCCTGCTGGTCTCCAAGAACGGCCAGGACCTGGCACTGGCCCCCTCCGAGATGAAGCTGCTGCTCTATCTGTCCGCCACCCCCGGCCGGGTCTTCAGCCGCCAGCAGCTGCTGGAACACGTCTGGGAGCACAGCTACCACGGAGATGCCCGGCTGGTGGACGCCTGTGTGATGCGGCTGCGCACCAAGGTGGAGGACTCCACCCGCTCCCCGAAGTACATCCAGACCGTGCGCGGCTTCGGCTACCGGTTCGGGCCCCTGTGAGAGGGCCGGTACGCCTGAGCCCATTGGCCCGGCGGCTGTCCCTGCGCACCCTGGCCAGCGGGCTGCGCGCCCGGCTGATCGTCGCCTTTCTGCTGGTCGCCGCGCTCAGCGCGTTCGCCACCGCGGCCCTGACCTTCCGCGCGGCGCGTACCGCCATCCTCCAGCACACCCAGGACACCGCCGTGGACACCCTGCGGGCCCAGGTCAGCTCGCAGGCCCCCGACCTGCACTTCCCGCCCTCCATCGCGGACCTGCGCACCTTCGCCCAGAACATCGAACGGGCCGGCGAGGCCCAGCATTGGGTGATCCATGTCCGCTACCGCGGCGGACCGGTCCAGCCACCCGTCCTCACCGGCACCGGTGATGTCATCGAGCCCGGCGTCGGCAAACTGGTCCAGCGCGGCCGGGCCGCCGTCCAGCGGATCTCCCTGAACGGCAAGCCCTGGCTCACCATCGGCCTGCCGGTCACCTACGGCGGCAGCGAGGAGCCCTCCGGCCTGGAGGTCTACGCCCGGCTTCCGCTGCGCAACGACGAGGTCAATGTGCGCGCCCTGGTCCAGGCCGCCCAGAACGGCGCCCTGCCCGCCGTGGGACTCTCGGTGATCCCCGCCCTGATCGCGGCCGGCGGAGTGCTGCGCCCGGTCCGCGAACTGCGCCGCGGCACCCAGCAGATCGCCAAGGGTGCCCTGGACACCCGGCTCAAGGCCACCGGCCGCGATGAACTCGCCGACCTGTCAAGGACGTTCAACGGCATGGCCGAGGCGCTGGAGCAGAACGTCGCCGAACTGCGCCGGATGGAGGCCAACTCCCGCCGCTTCGCCGCCGATGTCTCCCATGAACTGCGCACCCCGCTGGCCGCGATGACCGCCGTGGTGGACGTGCTGGACGAGGACGCCGACGGCCTGGACCCGGACACCGCCTACGCGGTCCGCCTGATCAGCGAGGAGACCGGCAAACTGGCCCGGATGGTCGAGGACTTGATGGAGATCTCCCGCTTCGACGCGGGCGCCGCCGCCCTGCATCTGGACGAGGTGGACGTAGGCGAGACCGTCCGCAAGACCCTCCAGGCGCGCGGCTGGCAGGACAAGGTGCACACCGAACTCCCCGAGGGGGTACGGGCCCGGCTGGACCCCCGGCGCATCGATGTGGTGGTCGCCAACCTGGTGGGCAACGCCCTGCGGCACGGCGGGGAACCGGTACGGGTCTCGGTGCGCGCCGAGCCCGCCGAACGCTCCGGGCCGGGCCCGCGCCTGCTGATCGAGGTCGCCGACCGGGGCGAGGGCATCGACCCCGAGGTCCTGCCCCATGTCTTCGACCGCTTCTACAAGGCGGACGCGGCCCGGGTCCGCTCCGAGGGCAGCGGGCTGGGCCTGGCCATCACCCTGGAGAACGTACGCCTGCACAACGGAACCATCCGGGCCGCCAACGCGCCCGAAGGAGGAGCCGTGTTCACCGTGGAACTGCCGCTGCGCACCGGGGGTGAGGAGGGATGAGAACGGTACGCGCGCTGGCCGCCGTACTGGCGCTGGGCGCCGCCCTGACCGGCTGCGGCGTGGACCGGACCGACGCCATCGACTTCGGCCGCCCGGCCACCGGCGTCAAGCGCCCCGGCGCCCCGGTCAACCAGGTCCGGCTCTACTGGGCCTATCCCGGCGGGGTGTTCGGCGTCTCCCGCACCACCGCCGGCCGCCTGGGCGCGGAGGATGCGGTCCCGCTGCTGCTGGCCGGGCCCAGCGAGGCGGAGCGGCTGCGCGGCTTCTACAGCGAGGTGCCGAGGACCGGGCCGGTCAGCGTGGTCACCAGCGATGAGCGGGTCCTGATCCGGATGACCGCGGACCCCACCCACTTCACTCCCAATGCCCGGGTGCAACTGGTGTGCACGGCTGCGCACAGCGCGATTCCGGGCAACCCGCCGCCCGGGGATGTCAAGGTGACGCTGTCCGGCGCGGGGAAGACGATCTCCGGCGAGACCTGCGCCAAGGACTGAGGGCTCGGGCGCATTCGTTGTGCTCCGGGTGCGGGCCGTCTTGGGCTGGTCGCGCAGTTCCCCGCGTCCCTGACGGGGCGCCCGGCGCCCACCCGGCGACGGTGCGCGCCGGGTCAGTTCGCGGCCTTGAAACCCCGCAACCGCAGGCTGTTGCCGACCACGAACACCGAGGAAAAGGCCATCGCGGCCCCGGCGATCATCGGATTGAGCAGACCCGCCGCGGCCAGCGGCAGCGCGGCCACGTTGTAGGCGAAGGCCCAGAAGAGATTGGACCTGATGGTGCCCAGCGTCCGCCGGGCGAGCCGGATCGCGTCCGCCGCCGCCCGCAAGTCACCACGGACCAGGGTGAGATCCCCCGCCTCGATGGCGGCATCCGTGCCGGTGCCCATCGCCAGCCCCAGATCCGCCTGGGCCAGCGCGGCCGCGTCATTGACCCCGTCACCGACCATGGCCACCGAACGCCCCTGCCCCTGAAGGCGCTTGACCACCGCCACCTTGTCCTCGGGCAGCACCTCGGCGATCACCTCCTCGATGCCCACCTCGGCCGCGACGGCCCTTGCGGCAGCCTGGTTGTCACCGGTCAGCAGGACCGGGGTGAGTCCCAGGGCGCGCAGCCGGCGCACGGCCTCGGCGCTGGTCTCCTTGACCGCGTCGGTCACCTCCAGCACCGCCCGCGCCGCACCGTCCCAGGCCACGACGATCGCGGTCCGTCCCGCCGCCTCGGCCTGCGCCTTCGCCCGTACCAGCTCCTCCGGCAGCGGCACCGCCAGCAGCTTCTCCCGCCCCACCAGCACCGTATGGCCGTCCACCACGCCCCGCACACCCAGCCCCGGCCGGCTGGTGAACTGCTCCGGGACCGGCAGGCTGCCGACCCGCTCGGCAGCCCCGGCGGCCACCGCCCGGGCGATCGGGTGCTCCGAGGAGTGCTCCAAGGCCCCGGCCAGACGCAGCACTTGGGACTCGTCCACCCCGTCAGCGGGATGGACGGCCAGCAGGGTCATCCGGCCGGTGGTGACGGTTCCGGTCTTGTCCAGCACCACGGTGTCCACGCCCCGGGTGGTCTCCAGCACCTCGGGCCCCTTGATCAGGATGCCCAGCTGGGCGCCCCGCCCGGTGCCGACCATCAGCGCGGTGGGCGTGGCCAGCCCCAGCGCACAGGGGCAGGCGATGATCAGGACCGCCACGGCGGCGGTGAAGGCGGCGGTCAGCCCGGCACCGCTGAGCAGCCAGAACGCCAGGGTGCCCAGGGCGAGGGCGATGACCACCGGGACGAAAACCCCGGAGATCCGGTCGGCCAGCCGCTGGGCGGCGGCCTTGCCGTTCTGCGCGTCCTCCACCAGCCTGGCCATCCGGGACAGCTGGGTGTCCGACCCGACCCGGGTGGCCTCCACCACCAGACGGCCCCCGGCGTTGATGGTGGCCCCGGTGACGCCGTCACCCACACCCACCTCCACCGGCACCGACTCCCCGGTGAGCATGGAGGCGTCCACGGCCGAACTGCCCTCCACCACCCGGCCGTCGGTGGCGATCTTCTCGCCGGGACGGACGACAAAGCGGTCGCCCACGGCCAACTCCTCGGCAGGAAGGGGTACTTCGCGCCCGTCCCGCAGTACGGTCACTTCCTTGGCGCCCAGTTCCAGCAGCGCCTTGAGCGCGGCACCCGCCCGCCGCTTGGAGCGGGCCTCGAAGTAGCGCCCGGCCAGGATGAAGGCGGTCACCCCGGCGGCGGCCTCCAGATAGATATTGCTCGCGCCCTCGCCACGGGCGATGGTCAGCTCAAAGGGGTGCCGCATGCCGGGCATCCCCGCGTCACCGAAGAACAGCGCCCATACCGACCACAGGAACGCCGCCGAGGTCCCCAGCGATATCAGGGTGTCCATGGTGGCCGCGCCATGGCGGGCATTGGTGACCGCGGCCCGGTGGAAGGGCCAGGCGGCATAGGTGACCACCGGGGCGGTCAAGGTCAGCGACAGCCACTGCCAGTAGGTGAACTGCCAGGCCGGGACCATGGCCAGCACCACCACCGGCACCGCCAGCGCCACGGCGGTGACCAGCCGCTGCCGCAGCGGGGCCAGCTCATCGGCTTCCCCGCCCGCCCCGGCCGGTCCCGCGGCGCGGGTACGGGCCGGGGCGGGCGGGGCGGCGGTGTACCCGGTGGCTTCCACGGTGGCCACCAGGTCGGCCACGGTGACATCGGTGCGATGGGTGACCTTGGCCTTCTCGGTGGCGTAGTTGACGGTCGCGGTCACCCCGTCCATCCGGTTGAGCTTCTTCTCTATCCGGGCCGCACAGGAGGCGCAGGTCATACCGCCGATGGCCAGCTCGACCTCGGCGGTGCCGGTGGTACTGGGGGGCGCGGTGGTCATTCGCTGCTCCTCGGGTGGTTTCCCATACCCCTAGGGGGTATCTATTGAGCACATGTATACCCCCGGGGTGTATGCCACGCAAGAGCTCGCCGGTTACCCCGGGCGGGTATGTGCCAGGTTCCTCGCCGGGCGCGCCATCGGGGGCGTGGGGCGTGACCGGGCACGGACAGCCCGCACCCCGGACTGGGGGCCCGGCCATGGGTACGACCGGCCACCGACGGCCCGCAGACGCGGCACCGTGCGGCAGCCCCGCTCAGGGGCGCGGGGAACTGCGTGGCCGGCCCGGGGCGGCCCGCACATTACGACGCGACCCAATGTGTGGGGCCGCCCCACTCTCCGGCACCCCGGGCGGGGGCTACGGCTGGAGGCCGCCCAGCCGCCCTTCCAGCACCACCAGCAACTCGGCGAGGATCCGCGTCAGCTCCGCCCGGCGGTCCTCGTCCAGCCCGGCCAGCAGGGACTGCTCATAGCCGA
The DNA here is from genome assembly GCF_003121295.1 of Streptomyces orinoci. Lineage (GTDB taxonomy): Bacteria > Actinomycetota > Actinomycetes > Streptomycetales > Streptomycetaceae > Streptomyces > Streptomyces orinoci. The sequence goes on along the minus strand of NZ_PHNC01000010.1, from coordinate 39,263 downwards.
GCTGCTGTGGGATGAGCCGGTCGATCAGCTCCCGGCCGGCCTCGGTCAGGGAGAGGTGGGCCACCCGCCGGTCCCGGTCGTCGGCCCGCCGGGAGACCAGGCCGCGTTCCTCCAGCGCCCGCAGCCGCTTGGTGACCGCCGCCCCCGAGGCGAAGGTCTCCCGGGCCAGCTGCCCGGGGGTCATCTCCCGGCCCATCCGCCGCAGGGTGCCGAGGATGTCGAACTCGGCCCGGTTGAGCCCCTCGCCGGCCAGCGGGGCGTCGGTGGCCTGCTGCAGCAGGGCCGAGCAGCGGTTGAGCCGGCCGATCACGGCCATCGGGGCGGTGTCCAGGCCGGGGTGGACCTTCTCCCACTGGCGCAGCACGCGTGCGACGATGTCCTCGGTCACGGGGGCGGTCCTCTGTGGTCGGGTGCGGTGAACTGGCTCGATTCTGCCGGGTCCGCGCATGCCTACGCCCCGTAGGGGCGTGCCGTCCATGGCCTTGAGGATCCAGCGCGGGCCGTGGGTGGCTGGTCGCGCAGTTCCCCGCGCCCCCTAAGGGTGCCCCCGTTGTGTTGCGAGTGCGGGCCCTGGGTGGTTGCTCGCGCAGTTCCCCCGCGCCCCTGGAGGCGCTCCGTTGTGTTGTGGGTGCGGGCCATCCGTGGCTGGTGGCGCAGTTCCCCGGGCCCCTGGTAGGGCGCAGCTGGTTGCGTGGGAGTGCGATCTGTCCCCGCGGCGCTTACGAGGGGGACCCCAGCAGCCGGGTCAGCCTCGCATGGGCCTCGCGCTCCACGGCTGCCGCCTCCGCCGGTGCGGTGACCCACCATTCGCCCGTGGCCACCTCCACGGCCTCCCGCAACTCCACCAGCGCACCGGCAAGTTGGTGCCGGGAGCCCGGCTCATCGGCCACCGTGCGCAGCCGGGTCACCGCCCGCTCCGCCCGGCGGGCCGCCCGTCGGTTGGTGACCAGCACACACGCCGCCAGACCCAGCACCGCCCCCACCACCGTGTCCAGCCAACGGTCCGCTGCCAGATGCCGGGCCGGGTGAGCGGCGGCGAATTCGCCCAGGAACAGTGCCATCGGCGTCACCCAGACCGTGCCCAGCCAGTAGTTGCACGCGATGGTCGCCTCCGCCGCCACCTGCAGGGCCAGGGTGATCAGCACCAGGGCCACCGCCCCGGTGCGGGCGAGCGGCAGCAGGGCGGTGAAGACCGCCAGGCCGAGCAGATTGCCCAGCACCCGCTGGACCCCGCGCTGCCAGGACAGAGCGGTATGGGCCTGGCAGACGGACGCGGCGGTCACCACCGCCCAGTAGGGGTGGCCGAAGCCCAGGGCCAGCGCCGTCCACCCGGCGGCGCAGCCGCCCAGCGCCACCCGGACCCCGGCGGACGGTGACAGAGGGGCGGACGGGCGCGGCATCTCCGGCTCGGCGGGCACCGTGACCCGGGACGGCGGAACCGGCCCGCCACGCCGCAGTACCCGGGCCCGCGTCCGCAGTGACTCCGCGGCCGCCGGATCCGCCGCACCGTCCGCCAGTGCCCGCTCGGCCTCCGCCACCAGCGGGCGCAGCGCCTCACGCAGCGCGGAACCGGCGATCGTACGCCGGGCCGCGCCGACCGCGGTGATCACCGCATGGCGGGCCCGCGCCTGCCCATCCGTCCCGGCGCCCCGCAGCCGGGCCGCCGCCTCCAGCGCGCGGGCCGTGGCGATCCGCTCCGGCCCGTACGGCCGTACCAGGCCCGGCGCCATACAGACCAGCCAGGCAAGTAGCCCCGACAGCACCACCAGGGCCAGATGGGCGGGCACCTCACCGGGCCGCTGGGGGACGAAGAAGGCCGTTGAGGTGACGAAGGTCAGCACGATATTGCCGGGCGGCCCCACCCCGGCCGCGTCACAGCCCGTCTTATGCGCCGCCGCCACCAGCGCCGCAAGCGCCACCCGCAGCGCCGGGGACGGCACCAGCGCGGCGCAGGTGAGCGCCAGCCCCACCCCGGCGACCGCGGCCAGTACCACTCCGCCCACCAGCCGGGCCCGCGCCCGGTACGGCCGGTCGTGGCCGTACAGCGCGCACAACGCGCCTGCGGCGGTGTAGAGGGCCAGGTCGAGGCGGCCGAGCAGGAGCAGCGTCAGCTCGGGGACGGCCATGGCGAGCGCGGCGCTGAACGCGGGCTTGTGCCAGATGTCGGCGGGCGGGTTCAGCCGGAGCAGGCCACGGAGGGGGAGAGGCTTTGCCATAAGTGAAAGGTTAGCAAGTGTTTTACTTGTGAAATGGTTCGGTGAGCACCCGTCGCCGGCACTCCCCGGGAGTGCCCCAGGCGCAGCGAAGGGCCCGGGCCCGCCCGATCCACAGCGACAGGTCGTACTCGGCGGTATAGCCGATCGCCCCATGGACCTGGAGCGCCGCCCGCGCCGCCGCGTACCCCGCCTCACCGGCGGCCACCTTGGCCGCGGCCACATCCGCGGCCGCCCGCTCCGGGGCGGCCGCCAGCGCCACGGCCGCCCCGTACACCAGCGGCCGGGCGAACTCCAGGCCGATCAGCACATCCGCCAGCCGGTGCTTGACCGCCTGGAACGAACCGATGGCCACCCCGAACTGCCGCCGCTGCCGGGCGTACTCCACGCTCCGGTCAAGCAACGCCTGTCCCACACCCAGCGCTTGGGCCGCCGTGGCGAACGCGGCCCAGAGGGTGGCCTCTTCAACAGCCGCCCGAGCGGCCGGCCCGTGCGCCAGCGGCTCCCCGCCGCGGGGCGGCCGGCTGAGCCGCCGCACCGGATCCAACGAGGACCCGGCCCCCGGCCCGCCCCCGATGACGGCATCCAGCGGCTCTTGGCCGCCCGCCACCCCGCATGCCCGAGCGTTCCCATCAGCCGGCTCCGGCCCCGCCGCCCCGCATGCCCCCCGCCACAGCCGCACCTCCGTCTCCCCGGCGACCACCACCGCATCGGCCGTCTCCGCGTCCAGTGCGTAGCCGTCCGATGCCGGCGCCGCCAAGGACAGCAGGGCGTGCCCGGTGCTCACCCGGGGGAGCCATTCCTCGGCCGCGCCAACACCGCCCAGGCGCCCCAGCAGTATCGCCGCCGCCACCGTTTCCACCAGCGGACCGGGCACCGCATGGTGTCCCAACTCCTCGAAGGCCACGGCGATTTCGACCGGAAGCGGGCCGCAGCCGCCGTGCTTCTCCGGCACCGCCAAGGCGAACACCCCGGCGTCGCCCAGCCGTTGGCACAGGGCGCGGCCCGGGCCGTACTCCCCTCGCGCCCATGCCCGGGCAGCCGCCGGCGCATCGGAGGCCGCCAGCAGCCGGGCCAGGGTCCGGCCGAACTCCCGCTGCTCCGTATCCAGGGAGAACCTCACCCGCGGCGTCCCTTCGGCAGGCCGAGCAGCCGCTCGGCGATGATGTCCCGCTGGATCTCATTGGTGCCCGCATACAGCGGACCGGCCAGGGCGAAGGTGTGGCCCGCCGCCCAGTCGCCGCAGTCCTCCTGCGATGGACCCAGCAGCTCCAGGGCCGTCTCATGCAGCGCCAGGTCCAGCTCCGACCAGAAGACCTTGGTCAGGCTGGCGGCCGCTGCCCCGCCCCCAACGGCCGCCCCGCCCGCGCCGGCCGCTCCGCCCCCAGCAGCCGCCCCGCCCCCGCCGGCCGGCGCGTATCCGTACAGCCGGTACGCCCGCGCCCGGATCAGCGCGTCCGCCACCCGCTCGCCCAGGGCCGGGTCGCCGGACTCCCGCCACAGCGCCCACAGCCGCCGCGCGGCGGCAGTGAAGCGGCCGGGGGAGCGCAGCAGCAGGCCCCGTTCGCTGGCGGCGGTGTCCATGGCCACCTGCCAGCCCCGCCCCGGCTCGCCCACCACATCCGCGTCCGGTACAAAGACCTCGTCCAGGAAGATCTCGGCGAAGGCCGGAAGGCCGTCCAGGCGGGCGATGGGCCGCACCGTCACCCCCGCCGCGTCCAGCGGGAACATCAGATAGGTCAGCCCCCGGTGCGGCCGTGCCTCCCCGGGGTGGCTGCGGAACAGGCCGAAGGCGTGGTCGGCGAAGGCCGCCCGCGAGGACCAGGTCTTCTGCCCACTGAGCAGCCAGCCACCTGCCGTGCGCACGGCCACCGAACGCAGTGCCGCCAGATCCGATCCGGCCTCCGGCTCCGACCACGCCTGGGCCCACACCGTCTCGCCACGGGCCATCGCGGGCAGTACCCGGGCCCGCTGCTCCTCGGTGCCATGGGCGAACAGCGTCGGCGCCAGCAGCTGGGTGCCGTTCTGGCCGACCCGGGCGGGGGCGCCCGCCGCGTGGTACTCCTCCTCGAACAGCAGCCACTCCACCATGGAGCACCCCCGCCCGCCGTACTCCACCGGCCAGGACACCACCGCCCAGCCGGCCTCGTACAACTTCCGCTCCCAGGCCCGGTGCCGGGCGAAGCCGCGCTCGGAGTCCAGGGGCGCAAGCGGGACGCGGGGTACGTTCCCGGCGAGCCAGGCACGGGCCTCGTCCCTGAATCCCCGTTCGGCGGCGCTGAGTTCCAGATCCACTTAGGACTCCTTCATCGCCCGCACATCCATCCCGCCGAGCGGATCCGCCGAGGTCTCCGCGTTGTGCGCATGCGCCAGGTGGTGCAGGGCGAAGGCCGCATCCAGGCCGGAGTGCAGTCCCTGGAGGTCCTCGGCCTGGTTGACCGCCCGTTTGGCCAGTGCCAGGCCCAGCCGCGGCATCCGGGCGATGCGTTCGGCCAAGTCCCGTACATAATCCGCGAGTTCCGTACGGGGCACCACCGCGTTGACCATGCCCAGCTCATAGGCGCGCCGGGCGCTCATCCGGTCGCCGGTGTAGAGGAACTCGCGGGCGATCCTGGGCGGCATCACCCAGGGGTGGGCGAAGAACTCCACCCCCGGAATGCCCATCCGCACCACCGGATCGGCGAAGAAGGCGTCCTCACTGGCCACAATGAGATCGCACACCCAGGCCAGCATCAACCCGCCCGCCACACAGGCCCCTTGAACCGACGCGATCAGCGGCTTGGGCAGCTCCCGCCAGCGTCGGCACATGCCCAGATAGACCTCCGACTCCCGGGCGAAGCGGGCCTCCGCGCCGCTCTTGTCCGAGTGGTCCCACCACAACCCGGCCCGCCGCTCGAAGGGGAGATGGGCGTCCCGGCCGGGGGAGCCGATGTCATGGCCCGCGGAGAAGTGCTCACCCGCGCCGGCCAGCACCACCACCTTGACCTGGTCATCGGCGGCGGCCCGGCCGAAGGCGCCGTCCAGGGCGTAAGTCATCGCGGAATTCTGGGCGTTGCGGTATTCGGGCCGGTTCATGGTGACGGTCGCGACCGGGCCGAGCCGCTCATAGCGGACTGTCATCGCCGATCCTTCCCTAACAAGTGTTAGGTAGGTTAACGTACCGTCATGAGCAGCGTCGAGCAGGCGCCCCCCTATCTCCCGGGCCACCAACTGCTGTTGGGGCGCAGCGCGGTCATCACCGCCGCCGCCGGGACCGGCATCGGCGGCGCCACCGCCCGCCGTTTCCTGGAGGAGGGCGCCGATGTTGTCCTCGGTGATGTGCACACCCGCCGCCTGGCGGAGGCGGTGGCCGCGCTGGCCGCGGAGTTCGGTGCGGACAGGGTGGCCGGGCTGCCCTGCGACGTACGCCGCGAGGGCGCCGTCGGCGCCTTGCTGGATCTGGCCGAGGACCGGCACGGACGACTGGACGTCCTGGTCAACAACGCCGGTCTGGGCGGCACTTCGGAGCTCACCGAGATGACCGACGAGCAGTGGGAGCAGGTCATCGGCACCAGCCTGACCGGCACCTTCCGCTGCACCCGCGCCGCCCTGCGCCGGATGCGGGCCGGCGGCACCGGTGGCGTGATCGTCAACAACGCCTCGGTGCTGGGCTGGCGGGCGCAGCGCGGCCAGGCCCACTACGCGGCCGCCAAGGCGGGGGTGATGGCCCTGACCCGCTGTGCGGCGGTGGAGGCGGCCTCCTATGGCGTACGGGTCAACGCGGTCGCCCCCAGCCTGGCCGTCCACCCGCATCTGGCCAAGGTCACCACCCCCGGCCTGCTGGCCGAACTCAGCGCCCGCGAGGCCTTCGGCCGGTCCGCCCGGCCCTGGGAGGTGGCCAACGTGATCGTCTTCCTGGCCAGCGACTACTCCTCGTATATGACCGGGGAGACGGTCTCGGTCAGCAGCCAGCACCCTTGACCGGCATCAGCAGCCGACACCCGTAACCGACAATGGAACCGTGCCGACCAGCAAGAAGACCGAGACCACCAGCCCCGCGGCCGGGCGCCGCCGGGAGCTCCTGGCCACCGCCGCCGAGGTGTTCGCCGCCCAGGGCTACAACGCCACCACGGTCCGCCGGATCGCCGACGCGGCGGGGATGCTCGCGGGCAGCCTCTACTACCACTTCGACTCCAAGGAGTCGATGCTGGACGAGATCCTCGCCACCTTCCTGGGCGAGCTATGGGCCGGGTACGAGACGGTGCTCGCCGCCCGGCTCGGCCCCCGGGAGACCATCGAGGCCCTGGTCACCGAGTCCTTCCGGCAGATCGACCGGCACCGTGCCGCGGTCGCCGTCTACCAGAAGGAGGCCCGGCACCTGGCGGACCATCCGCGCTTCGGCTATCTCGCCGAATCCCAGCGGAAGTTCGAGCGGGTCTGGCTGGGCACTCTGGAACGGGGCGTCGCCCAGGGAGTGTTCCGCGCCGACCTCGACCCCGGGCTCGCCTACCGCTTTCTGCGCGACACGGTGTGGGTGGCCGCGTCCTGGTACCGGCCCGGCGGCCGGCACGGACCGGAGGAGATTGCCCGCCAGTATCTGTCCATGGTTCTGGACGGCATGGCCGTACGACCCTAGGAGTCCACGATGGCCGAGGCATTCATCGTAGAAGCGGTACGCACACCGGTTGGCCGCAAGGGCGGCGCACTGGCCGCCGTTCACCCGGCGGACCTGGGGGCGCATGTGCTCCATGCGCTGCTGGAGCGCAGCGGAGCCGATCCCGCCGCCGTGGACGACGTGATCTTCGGCTGTCTGGACACGGTGGGGCCCCAGGCCGGTGATATCGCCCGCACCAGCTGGCTGGCCGCCGGGCTGCCCGAGTCGGTGCCCGGCGTCACCGTGGACCGTCAGTGCGGATCCTCCCAGCAGGCCGTCCACTTCGCCGCCCAGGCGGTGCTCTCCGGCACCCAGGACCTGGTGGTGGCCGGCGGGGTGCAGAACATGTCCATGATCCCCATCGCCTATGCCGCCCGCCGGGCCGCCGAGCCGCTGGGCCTCACCGAGGGGCCCTACGCCGGTTCGGCGGGCTGGCGACGGCGCTATGGCGACCGTCCGGTCAGCCAGTTCCACGGCGCCGAACTCATCGCGGAGCAATGGGGGCTGACCCGCGGGGAGATGGAGGAGTACGCCCTGCGCTCCCACCGGCGGGCGGTACGCGCCCTGGACGAGGGCCGCTTCCGGGCCGAGACCGTCCCCTACGGGGAGCTGACCATGGACGAGGGCCCCCGGCGGGACACCTCGCTGGAGCGGATGGCCGCGCTGGACCCGCTGCTGCCCGGCGGCCGGCTGACCGCCGCGCTGTCCTCGCAGATTTCCGACGGGGCCGCGGCCGTGCTGATCGCGGGGGAACAGGCCGTCAGCCGGTACGGGTTGACGCCCCGGGCCCGGATCCACCAGCTCGCGGTGCGCGGCGAGGACCCCATCCGGATGCTCACCGCGCCCATCCCGGCCACCGCCCATGCCCTGAAGCGGGCCGGGATGAGCATCGAGGAGATCGACCTGGTGGAGATCAACGAGGCTTTCGCCCCGGTGGTGTTGGCCTGGCTCCGGGAGACCGGCGCCGACCCGGAGCGGGTCAATGTCAATGGCGGGGCCATCGCCCTGGGCCATCCGCTGGGCGCCACGGGAGCGCGGCTGCTGACCACGCTGGTCCACGAACTGGAGCGAAGCGGTGGACGGTTCGGGCTTCAGGTGATGTGCGAGGGCGGTGGGCAGGCCAATGTGACCATTGTGGAGCGGGTGTAAGCGGGCTGCCACACTGGCCGGGTGATGGAACTCAACGGACGCCCCGCCGATCCCGAGGCGCTCAAGGCCCTGGCGCTGACCAACTACGGGCACTTCACCACGCTGCGGGTGGACGACGGGCGGGTGCGCGGGCTGGCGCTCCATCTGGAGCGGCTGGTACGGGACTGCCGTGCCGTCTTCGGCGCGGAACTGGATGCCGGGCTGGTACGGGCATACCTCGCTCGTGCGGCGGTTGGCGGGGGCTCGTTGGCGGTCCGGGTGACCGTCTTCGATCCCGGCCTGGACCTGGGCCATCCGGCGGGGGCCGCCGATCCGCATGTCCTGGTCACCACCCGGCCGGCCGGCTCGCTGTCGCTGCCCCCCATGCGCGTGAAGACCCTGCCGTATGTGCGGGAAGTCCCGTTGGTGAAGCACACCGGGCTCTTCGGTGCGTTGCATGCGCGGCGGGCGGCGCAGCTGGCCGGTTTCGACGATGCGCTGCTCATGGGGCCCGGGGGCCTGGTGACCGAGGGCGGTACCTGGAACGTGGGGTTCGTCGCCGCGGACGGGACTGTCGTCTGGCCGGAGGCGGAGGTTCTGCCCGGGGTCACCATGGCATTGCTGCGGCGCCATTTCCCGTGTGCGGCAGCCCCGTTGCAGGTGCGGGACCTGGGTGCGATGCGGGCCGCCTTCGCGACCAACGCGGCCATCGGGGTGCGGGCCATCACCGGGATCGACGAGTTGCGGTTCGCCGCGGATGACCCGGTGCTGGGGCGGTTGCGGGCGGCGTACGCGGGGGTGCGGGGGGAGCCGCTATGAGGTGCGGTGCGGCGCCGTTGCCGCCTGCGGCGGGCTCACCCCACCCACGGGCCTCCCGTGGCCCTTGTCCGGGTGGCTGGGCTCCCCCGCGGGGGCTGAGCGCCGTCGGCGGCATGACGCCGGCGGCGGGCGACCATCCACCGGAGAGCTCAACCGCCCCGGGATAGGGCCACGGGTGGTGCGTGGGTGGGGCAGGCCCCGCCGCAGGCGGGGAAACGGCGCCGCACCCGCCAACGGTGCTCAACACCCGGCTGCACTCGGAGCCGTGCTCACCCCGGCTGCACCCGGAAACGGTGCTCACCCCGCCGCAGGCGGGAACCGCAACCCCATCGGATTGGGATCCGGCAACACCGCCGCGCACGCAACCGCCAACGGCCGCAGCAACTCGGCGACCTCGCCGGCCGCCGAGTCCCGCCAAGGCCGCGACGCCGCCAGATCCGTCGCATCCTCCACCTCCGCCAGCAACCCCCGCCCCGCCTCCGTCGCGGTACCGTCCGCGGCCAGCAGGCCCCGTTCCGCGAGCCGCAGTGCCGCCGCGTCCCACTCCTCGTCCGTCCAGCCCCGGTTCGGCTGCAACATCGAACGCGGCACATCGATCCCGGACCGCAGTACCAGTACCTCGCAGCCGTCCAGCCCGGCGGCGATCAGCGCCGCCACATGGCCGTCCCCACGGTGCTCCCGCAGCAGTGTGGCCGCCTGCCACAGCCGGTCCAGCGGATCGACCGGCAGTCCGAGCGCCGCGTTGGCGGCGGCCAGCACCCGCCCGCCGCAGTCCAGTTCACCGGCCCGCTCGCCCAGCATTGCGGCCGCCTTCTCCACCTCCCGTTCCCGGCCGGCCAGCAGCCGGGCCAGGGCGGACCGGGCGCCCAGCCGTCGTGTCTCCAGGGCCTGCCCGGGGGAGGTGATCTCCCATACCGAGGGCAGTGCCCGGGCCACCATTCCAGGCGCGAAGTTGAGGAAGGAGGCCGTCACCGGCTCCGGGCCGACCGGGCCCAGGGGCGCGGCGCGGCCCGCGAAGTACCCGCGCCAGAAGCCACGCAGCCCTGCCTGCTCAAAGGCGTCCTTCGCCGCCGGCGCGAAGTAGGTGACCGCATGGATGGGTTCGAACAACTGCCAAAGGGCACGGGCGTCGCTCACGCGTACCTCCGATCGACGGACAGGGACGGCCAGCCTCGCAGAATTGCCGCCGCTTCCGCCACGATCCCCTCGATCAGCTCCGCACAGGACGGTATGTCCTCGATCACGGCGGCCACCTGGCCGGCCGCCATCACCCCGGAGTCCACCCGTCCCTCCACCATGGCCGCCCGGAGCAGCATCGGGGTGTTCGCCGCCAACAGCACCTGGGCCCAGCCCAGTCGCCGGGCCCGCCGCAGGGCCAGGCCGTCCCTCAGCAGCCCGCCCCAGCCCAGGCCGGAGACCCGGCGGAAGGCGGCCGCCTGCCGGAGCGCCCGCCACAACAGCCGTACCGGACCGGCTCGTTCCAGGGAGGCGACCAGGGGCGTACGCAGCATCCGGTGCGGCAGCCCGTCCACCTTGCGGGTGACGATCACATCGCCGGCCGAGGCGGCCAGATAGGCGGCCTTCACCGGCGCGGGAACCGTGCTGTCGGCGGTGAGCAGAAAGCGGGTGCCCATGGCGATGCCACAGGCCCCGTAGGCCAGCGCGGCCACCAGGCCCCGGCCGTCATGGAAGCCGCCCGCCGCCACCACCGGAATGTCCACCGCGTCCACCACCTGCGGCAGCAGCACCGTGGTGGCCACCTCGCCGGTGTGCCCGCCGCCCTCCGCGCCCTGGACCAGCACCGCGTCCGCGCCCCAGGCGGCCACCTTTTCCGCGTGCCGCCGGGCCCCCACGGTGGGCATCACCACCACTCCGGCGTCCCGGAGCCGGGCGATCAACTCCCTTGACGGGGCCAGGCCGAAGGACGCCACCCGCACCCCCTCCGCGGCCAGGATCCCGGCCCGTTCCGCCGCGTCGCCCGCGTCCGCGCGCAGATTGACGCCGAAGGGCCGGTCGGTACGTTCCCTGATCTCCCGGATGGCGCACCGGAGCTGGGGGACGGTCATGGTGGCCGAGCCCAGTATCCCCAGTCCGCCCGCCCGGGCCACCGCGGTCACCAGCCGGGGGCCGGCCACCCAGCCCATCCCGGTCTGCACCACCGGGTGCCGCACCCCGGTCAGCCGGGTGAGGGCGGTGTCCAGCAGCGGTGCGTTCATCCCGTCACCTCCCGCTCACGCAGCCCTTCCGGGTCCAGCACCTCGCGGATCAGGCGGAGTTCGGCCTCGGTGGGCTCACGGGTCACCGGGACGTCCCCGGGGATGTCCAGGGGGAAGCCGGTGGCCGCCCGTACCCGCTCGGCGGTGACGCCCGGGTGCAGGGAACGGACCCTTATGGTGCGGTCCGGGGTGGCGAAATCCAGGACCGCCAGATCGGTCACCACCCGGCGGATGTCCACCGCCGGGCCCCGGCCGTACCCCACCCCGCACACCATGTCCACCCGCTCCACCAGCACCCTGGGCGTATGCCGGGGGATCCAGTAACTGACCGTGTTGTTGAGGGTGTTGACGGGGGCCCCGCGCACCCCCAGCAGCTGGCGTGCGGGGCGGCGGACGTCACCGATGCGGCTGATGTTCTGGTTGCCGTGCCGGTCGAGCTGGGCGGCGCCCATCATCACATGCCGCCGGCCGCCCATGGCCAGTGCCAGATGTCTGCGGTAGGGCAGCCAGCCCTCCACCGCGCCGTCCGCGCCGACCAGCAGCGACTCCCCGTCCGTGAGCAGCAGTTGCGGCGCGAAGGTGAGCCGGGCCAGCCGCGCCCCCAGGGCGGGAATCACTCCCATCGGGGAGGCCAGGATCTCGCCGTCCCCGCGCCATGCCTCGGCGCAGGCCACCACACACACCTCGGCCCTGCTCATTCCGCACCCCGGCGGGCGGCCGCCACGGCGGCCCGGTAGTCCGCCTCGTCCCCGGACAGCAGCAGGGCCGGCGACTCCCCGGAGCGGGCGCCGCGTACATAGGCGGCCAGAAACTCCTCGTCGCGGCCGTAGTCCGGCACACAGGAGGTGAAGTGCGCCCCGCCCGGGGCCTCTATCACCCCGGTGACACAGTGCCGCTGCACCAGCAGCGACTGCGGACCGCCCGCGCTCGCGAACTCCTCGGTGTCCACACAGCGTTCACAGGACACATACGCCTCCCGGGCCGCCTCACAGAACAGGTCGTCGAAGTAGGGGTCCGGGCCCAGATACTGGGCATTGCCGCGCCGGTCGGCCCGGTTGAGGTGGACCAGGGCGGCATCCAGGGTGAGGGCCGGCACCGCGACCAGCTCCTCCCCGTCCCGGTAGGGGGAAACCACCGTCCGCAGACCGGGGTTGAGCCCCAGCACATCGGAGCCCAGCCCGGCCCGTACCGGCAGGAAGGGCAGCCGGTGCGCGGCCGCCGTCAGCCCCCACATCAGCATGGCCTCGTCCAGTTCGGTCAGTTCCGGACGGCCGTCCCGCTCCCGGGCGGCCCGGTAGTGCGGCTCCAGCGCCACGGAGTCCAGGGTGACAAAGGCGGTGATCAGGCGGCGGATGCGCCCCGCCGCGGCCAGCAGCCCGACATCGGGGCCGCCATAGCTGACCACCGTCAAGTCCGTGATGTCCGACCGCAGTAGCGCTCTGACCAGCGCCATGGGTTTACGGCGGGCGCCCCAGCCGCCGATGCCCACCGTCATACCGCTGCTCAGCCGGGCCACGGCCTCATCGGCGGTCATCCGTTTGTCGGCCGTCATCCGCTGGTCCGCGGCCCGCTGCCGGCCTGCCGTCATGGTGCCTCCCCCTGCCCGTTCCCGGTGGTGTCCCGGGCCTTGTCCACAAAGCCCCGGCGGTGGCGGTCGCCCAGGCCCGCCAGATTGGCCTCGAAGGTGAAGCCCTGCTCATAGCGGTAAGCACGGCGGACATCCACCGGGTCGATGCCATTGAGCGCGGCCTTGGCCATCCGCAGCAGGGTGCCGTCCTTGGCGGCGATCTCCCGGGCCAGCGCCAGGGCGGCCGGGCCCAGCTGCTCCTGGGGCACCACCCGCCACACCGCGCCATGGCGGTGCAACTCCCGGGCGTCAATGGTGCGGGCGGTGAAGTACAGGGTCCGCAGCAGATGTACGGGCACCAGGCGGGCCAGATGGGTCGCGGCGCCCAGCGCCCCCCGGTCCAGCTCCGGCAGCCCGAAGGTGGCGCCCTCGGCGGCCACCACGGCATCGGCATTGCCGACCAGGCCGATGCCGCCGCCCAGACAGAAGCCCTGGACGGCCGCGACCACCGGGACGGCACAGTCGTAGACGGCCGCGAACGCCTCCGCGCAGCCATGGTTGGCGCCCAGCAGCGCCTGATGGCCGGGGGAGCGCTGCAACTCCTTGAGATCCACCCCGGCGTTGAACCCCCGGCCCGCCGCAGCCAGTACCACACAGCGGATCTCCGGGTCCGCGCCGGCGGCCCGGACCCGCTCCGCCAGCGCGTACCAGCCCGCTACCGGAAGGGCGTTGACGGGCGGATAGTCCACCGTGATCACGGCGATGCCCGGTTCGGGGTGTGCGGTGGAGACACCCATCGGGGAATCAGCTACCTTTCCACCAAACGTTTGTTAGGTGCCCTGAGTTGTGACGGTAGCAGCGCAGCCGCCGTTGTGGGAGGTGGCCGGATGAACGGTGCCGTGGTGGTGGTCACCGGTGGTACCCGCGGGGTGGGCGCGGGCATCGCCGGGGCCTTTCTGCGCGCGGGCGCACAGGTGATCGTCTGTGCCCGCCGCCCGCCCTCCGAGCCGGTGGGCACCGCCCGCTACCTGCCCGTGGACGTCCGCAAACCGGCCCTGATCCAGGCGCTGTTGGATCGGGTGGCCGCCGAGTACGGCCGCCTGGACGTCCTGGTCAACAACGCCGGTGGCACGCCCCACCACCCCCTGGACGCCGAGCCATGGCATCGTCATGCCCGGATCCTGGAACTCAACCTCACCGCGCCCCTGATGGCCTCGCTCGCCGCCCACCGGCTGATGCGCGCCCAGCCGGGCGGCGGCTCCATCCTGATGATCGGCAGCGTCAGCGGCTCCCGGCCCTCGCCCGGCACGGCGGCATATGGCGCCGCCAAGGCGGGACTTGAGCACCTGGCCCGTTCCATGGCCGTGGAGTGGGCCCCGCTGGTGAGGGTCAACACCCTGATCCTGGGCATGGTGCACACCGAATCGGCGCAGACGCACTACGGGGACCGGGAGGGTGTCGCGGCGGTCGCCCGCACCGTGCCGGCCGGGCGGCTGGCCGAGCCGGAGGAGGTGGGCGAGGCCGCGGTCTTCCTGGCCTCCGAGCGGGCGGCCTACATCACCGGTGCCGCCCTGCTGCTGCACGGCGGCGGGGAACGCCCCGCCTTCCTGGCCGCCGCCAACGCCCAACACCCCACACCAGACGGGAGACTGCCGAATTGAACGGGATCTGCACCGGCCGGGTGGCCGTGGTCACCGGCGCCGGACGCGGCCTGGGCCGCGCCCACGCACTGGCCCTGGCCGCCGAGGGCGCCGCGGTGGTAGTCAACGATCTGGGCACCGGCCCCGGCGGCGAGGGCGGCACCGGTGACCCGGCCCGCCGGGTCGCCGCCGAGATAGCGGACCGCGGCGGCCGGGCCGTGGCCCACACCGGCGACATCGCCACCACCGAGGGTGCCGTCTCGCTGATCGCCACCGCGCTGGAGACCTTCGGCCGCCTGGACGCCCTGGTCAACAACGCCGGTTTTGTACGCGACCGGATGCTGGTCAATCTGGACGAGGACGACTGGGACGCGGTGATCCGCGTCCACCTGAAGGGCCACTTCCTGCCCCTCCGGCATGCCGCCGCGCACTGGCGGGCCCAGGCCAAGGCGGGCCGCGCCCCCGACGCCCGGGTGGTCAACACCACCTCCGGCGCCGGGCTTTCCGGCAGCGTGGGCCAGGCCAACTATGCCGCCGCCAAAGCCGGCATTGTGGCCCTGACCCTGGTCGCCGCCGCCGAACTCGCCCGCTATGGCGTCCAGGTCAACGCCATCGCCCCGGCCGCCCGCACCAGAATGACCGAGCAGGTCTTCGCCAAGGCCATGGCCGCCCCCGCGGACGGCACCTTCGACGCCATGGCCCCCGAGAATGTCTCCCCGCTGGTGGTCTGGCTGTGTGCCGCCGACTCCACCGGAGTCACCGGCCAGGTCCTGGAGGCCGACGGCGGCCGGATAGCGGTAATGGAGGGCTGGCACCCCGGCCCCATCACCGACAAGGGCGACCGCTGGACCCCGTCGGAAGCGGGCACGGAGCTACGCCGCCTGCTCACCCAGACACGGGCGGCGCGGCCGGTGTACGGGGCCGGTTGAAGTGTCTGGGCGAGCTCCCCGGCTGTCTCCGCTTCCCGGGGACGAGTGCCGGCCGTCACCGGGTGGCCCGGCCGCGTTCGCCCGCTCGCGGCGAGCGAGGCGGCCCGCCGGTACCCGGCGGGGGTGTGATGACCGTGGGGCACCGGGAGACACGCAGCCGTCCGGGGTGCCAACTCCCGTACGTACGCCCGGCGCAAGTCCGCGCGGACCAGGGTGCGCGACCCCCCGTGGCAAGGCCCGGATGGGGCGGCCATGTCACGCATGAACATTGTCGGCAAGGGCCCCCGGGCACGGCGCGAACACCCCGCACACAGCGCAGCCAGAGCATGCGATCTCCGACCCGTGCGTGGCTTGTCCTCGCTGGACCGTCGATCTGGTTCCCCGACGGCCCGGTGACGGACCTCAAATCGGCTTGCGCCACACGGAGATGTGCTTCCTGGAGTCCTGGGTGAACGGCGCCCCGTCCCAGTCCGCGACCCGGCGTTCCAGCCGGAGCCCGGCGATCCGTGCCATCAGATCGAGCTCCGCCGGCCAGGCGTACCGGTGCCGTGACTTGCCATGGCGGTAGCGGCCGTCGTCGTCGCGGGTGAAATGGTGCGAGACAAGAATCTGCTCGGCCAACTCGAAGGTGTCGAAGCCGGAATGCGCGTCGGAGACATCGAACGGCACCGCGACCTGGCCGGGCGGCAGGAACCGCAGCGGAGGCACGTTCAGTTCGATGACAAACCGGCCGCCGGGCCCCAGATGGCGTGCGGCATTGCGGAAGCACTCGACCTGCTCGTCCTGTGTGAGCAGGTTCGAGATGGTGTTGTACACGAGATAGACCAGGGTGAACTCGCCGGGGACGACGGTGGTGGCCATGTCCCCGATGGCCACGGGCAGGGTCTCCTCGTCGATCTTGCGTCGGAGGACCGCTGCCATGTGCTCGGACAGTTCGATGCCCACCACCGGCACACCGCGTTCCCGGAGGGGGATGCCCACTCGTCCGGTTCCAATGGCGAATTCCAATGCCGGGCCGCCTCCGGCGAGTTCGGCGAGAAAGGCGAGAGTCGGACCGAGGACGGCCGCCGAGAACATCTCGCTCTCCTCGGCGTCGTAGCGGTCGGCGATGGCACGGGTCCACAGCTCACTGCTCGTCACGGTGACCACCTTGCCGGGTGCCCCGGGGCAGTGTCTACGCATTTACGTTCCGGCGGGACCTGCTCACTGCGGTTCGGGGGCGGTCCGGTAGCGATCTGGCGGCATCCGGCCGATGGACTGCCCCGGCCGCCTGCACCAACCTGACGGATTACCTCCAACCTGACGGATTCCATGCGTTCTTGAATTGCAGGCCAAGCCTGGCAACCGATCCGAGTCGCCGACCCGTATATGGCCGGATTCCCCGCGCGAGGCATGCCGCGCCGGGTGTCTCCCTGCCGCAGAGGAATCGGATTTCCCAATCCCCTTTCCTGGATTGTGATGTGCACCACCTTGTCGGTGAGAAGTGGGCATGGATAGCGTCTGGCGCCGGACACCGAAAGGTCGTCCCGCACAACTAATCTGTCAAGTAAGGGAAATTGGGGGGATCAGGCATGCGTATCAAGCGCATAGCTCAGGCGGTTGGCACCATGGCGCTCGCACCGGCCCTGGTGCTGGGGCTGTCCACGGCGGCGCACGCCGACGGGGATGTGCACTGGATCCACAAGAACGACGACAAGGCCCTGAAGGTGACCTGGGCTCACGACCACCCGGACCGCCTCACGGTCTCCGGCGGCAATTCGGACATCTGGACCGACTGGCACGACGTGGCCCAGAGCGACGGGAGCTGGCTCGAGAAGAGTCAGGTGGACCTCAACTACTGCATGACGGCCTACTACGACCACGATGTGTACATGGAGCGCTGCAGCGGCAATAACTTCCAGCGCTGGGACGAGGTCAACACCGGCAACGGCTGGAAGCTGGTGAACCGCCAGACCCATGAATGCCTCGACAGCAATGGCAGCTCCGTCTATATGCATGAGTGCAATGACGGCAATAAGTACCAGCTTTGGTTCTGAATCGGCCTTCCCTAATGCTCCAGCCGCACTTCGTGAGCGGTCCGGTCAGCAAATTGACACTTGCGTGGGCCGGTAATCGAACGCCAGAGTGACCGTCCACTCGTGACGATCCGACAGCAGACCTATCGTCAGCGCCCTGCGATCGCAGGGCGTCGGCGTCACCCTGTACCCGATTACCAGAAGGACACATCACCTATGTCCAGCGTGCGCAACAAGATCGCGCTCCTCGCAGCCACGGCCGGCCTCGCCGTCGGCACCGTGGCCCTGGCCACCCCAGCCGGCGCCGACGTCATCTCGGGCGGGGACCTGCAGTACTGCCGCTACCAGATCTGCCTGTCGTACAACGGCGACGCCAACGGCGGGTGGTGGACGTCGAACGCCGAGGAGTGGGCCGACCTGGCAGGCCAGACCTTCCACAGCGGCCAGAGGCTTCCCACCCTTGAGGTCGGTGTCGGCCAGCCCGTCAAGAACGCCGCCGCCTGGGTCGGCAACGGCGGCACCCGGGACATCTATGTGTACGTCAACAGCCAGCGCTACGGGTGGGGTGCCTACGACGTGGTCTACCCCGGCCACGGCGGCGACCTGCAGGTCACCCGGAACAACGAGGCCGCGTACTCGGTCAACCCCCACTAGTGATCGCCGCCGGCTGATGGCCGTGGGCGATCCCATCCCGTACTCGCCCACGGTCGTGCACCGATCTCCGCCGGGCCGGCCATGCGCACCGCGTGGCCGGCCCGGCCGGCTCCACCTCTGCTCCAGGAAGGTCCCCACCGCTGTGCCGCACCTCCCGCACCGCGTGTCCGCCGGATCCGCCGCACTCCTCGTCACGGCGCTCGGCGCCCTGCTGGCCGGCTGCTCCGGCTCCGGCCACCCGGCAGCCGCCCCGAACCCCGCGGCCGCCGCACCGACCCTGGCGGACATCCCAGCCACGCCCAGTGCGGCCGTCCCGTCCACCGCCCCGAGCGACCTGAGCACCCTCCGCCTGCCGGTGGAGCAGTACATTCTCACCCCGGCCGACAACGCCCAGCTGAACCAGGCCACCTGGGTGCTGGCCGGTGACTGCATCCAGCAGCACGGCGTCACGTTCCCGACGCCGGCCCCCCTCACCCACCAGCGCAGCGGCAGTGAGGTCCCGCGCCGGTACGGACCGGCGGACCCGGCCGTCGCCGCCAAGGACGGCTACCACAATCCGGCCGTGACGGAGCAGGACAAGATGCCGCCGACCGACAGCATGGCCTCGCTGTCGGCCGCCGACCGCGCCACGGTGAACCGCTGCCGCGCGATCGCCCAGAAACAGCTCAGCGGGGACGCGGCCTACGGTTCCTCCTCGATCGGCGAACAGATCAACTCCCGCAGCTACATCAAGGCCACCGCCGACGACCGGGTCACGGCCGCCTTCGCCGCCTGGTCCGGCTGTATGAAGACCGCCGGCTACGCCTACGCCTCACCGATCGACGCCTACAACGACCCCCACTGGAGCGCCTCGCCCACGGCAGAGCAGCAGGAGATCGCCACCGCCCAGGCCGACATCACCTGCAAGCGCCGGACCAACCTGATCGGCATCTGGTACGCGGTCGACGCCGCCTACCAGCAGCAGCAGATCGAGGCGCACCAGGCCGAACTCGACCGCGACCGCGCCTCCGAACAGCGCCAACTCGGCAAGGCCCGCAAGGTGTTGGCGCGGAGCCCGGGATCGAACTGACGCAAACGATCACCGATACCGCTGCGCCACTGCCGTGAAGGCCGCCTTGGGTTCCCATTCCATGTCGGGGTAGGTCTGTCCCATGCGCCCTTCGAGGAGTTTGACGATGCCCAGGCCGGCCCGGTCCAAATCGTCCCTGGGGTCGCCGTCCGGGCGGTGCGGGTAGCCGGGCAAGGCGAACAAGAACACGAACGCGCTGTCCACGCCCTCGGTCTCGAAGATCTCCAGCAGTTCGCTCAGATATGCGGCCTGGCCGGCCTCGTCACGCTCGTATATGCCGTTCAGCCGTACAGGGGCCTTGGTCTTGGGGTCGTGCTCGACCACTTCCAGCACCCGCCCACCGCGGTCTCCCGCGCCTCGGTAGGCCGCGGTGCCGAACCCGGTGATGGCGAGTGGCTTCGGGCCTTGGGCCAGGGTGCGCACCGCGTCCCGGAACCGGTCGGCTACCTCGGCGGAGCGGATCAGCTCGAACGTCACAAAGTCGAAGGGAGTCCAGTCCACCTGCTCGAACTGGATGGATGCATAGGTGAGTTTGCCCTGGAAGCGCTCGCGGACCATGGCCGCGGCGTCGCGGAGGAATGTGTTGATGCGCACGCCGAGTTCGCGCATCGCTTCGGCCCGCCGCTCGGGTTGGCTCATCAGCTGCTCGACCCGCTCCTCGGGGCTGTCTCCGGGCAGGAACCCGCGGTTCATCACGCTCAGCTCGACGCCCGCGACGAACACAACTGTGGCTCCCTGCTGCCGGAGCCGTTCCGCTCGCTCGGCGCAGTCGCGGAAGAGCGTGAGGATCTGCTCCGGATCCAGCTCCAGCGGATAGGGCGAGAACCAGACCTCCAGGCCGAGCTCGGCGGCGGCATCGGCGGCCAGCTCCAGTCGGTCCGGGTCGCCGCCGATGATCTGGACTGCGTTGCAGTGCAGGTCGTCGCGGATGATGGCGAGCTCGCGCCGGACCACCGCGGGGTCGAAGTCCTCGCGGGATATCCGGCCGTGCACCACGAATCCGGTGTCGTAGGTCATTCCCCTTGCTCGCATGGTGACGTCCTCTCTGTCGGTCCCGATCGGGTCGAGGCTGACAGAAAATGTGCGTGCACGCAAGTTTTCGTATGCGCAATTTTGCGCGCGTGCAGCCCTGTGTGGAACGCTGGCATCGTGACGACACCACCACGAGGGCTGCGGGAGCGGAAGAAGCAGGCCACGCGCGAGGCGCTACGCGAGGCGGCCCTGCGCCTGGCCATGGAGCGCGGACCCGACCAGGTGCGCGTGGAGGACATTGCTGAGGCGGCCGGGGTCTCGCCGCGCACCTACAACAACTACTTCGCCAGCCGCGAGCAGGCGATCGTCTCCGCTGTTACCGCGGACCGGGAGGCGCGCATCGCGGCGGCGGTCGCGGCCCGGCCCGCAGGAGTGCGCCTGGCCGACGCCGTCACCGAAGCAGTGGTCGAGCAGTACACAAACACCGGCGAGCGCGAACACAAGGCGCTGGTGCTGATCACTGCCCAGGCCGCGCTGCGTGACGCGTTCCTCGATTCCGCCGCCGGCATCGAGCCCCCTCTCACGGCGGTGATCGCCGAACGCCTGGACAACGCCGAAGCGCACACAGCCCGCGTCCTCGCGGCAAGCGTGGCCGCGGCAGTTCGCATCGCGCTGGAAGGCTGGCTCCGGCCGGCCGGGAAGGCAGAGGCCGCCGAGAGTTTCGCCGCCGGAGGGCTGGTCGTGCCCTCCGGCTCACTGCCCGACCGGCTCCGCATGGCGCTGGCCCCGCTCGCGCCCGCATTCGACGCCGCCGAGCAACGCACCCAGCCGTGAAGCCGGCCGTTCATCGAGGTAGCGGCCGAGGCGGAACGCGCCGCGATGACCGTGTGGGAAGGCTTGCCCGACGGCGAGAGCGTGCGTGACCACCTGGAGGACAACCGGCCGGCGTTCCTCGACGCAGCCCGAGCAGTCATGGGATGACCCACTGGCGACCGGCGCAGATCGTTTACGGGACAACCCTTATGCGGCGGGGCCGCATCGTGCACTTGCCCCGTGACCTTTGGCGGCGGAAAACGGATCCGCCGCAAGGGACCCGCCCCTCAGGACACCACATCCTTCCCCCGGAAATGCCGGAACCCCAGCGCGAACAGCACCACCGCATAACTCGCCGAGACCGCCGTCCCCTTGATCATCCCGCCCCATTCCGCCTGCGGCTGGAGGACGTCCGCCCAGGCGTACTGCCAGTGCGCGGGCAGGAAGTCGCGCCAGTGGCCCAGGGCGGTGATCGCGTCCAGGACATTGCCCACGATGGTCAGGCCCATTGCGCCGCCGACCGCGCCCAGTGGGGCGTCGGTGACCGTGGAGAGCCAGAACGCCAGGGCGGCGGTGGCCAGTTGGCTTACCAGGACGTAGCCGGTGATGGCCGCCAGGCGGGCGGCCGCCGTTCCGGCCGGGAGGGTGCCGCCGGTGGGAATGTGCAGCGGGCCCCAGCCATAGGCGACCGTACCGGCCGCCAGGGCCACCAGCGGCAGCAGGGCGACGGCCGCCGCGCTGAAGGCCAGGGCCACCACCAGCTTGCTCAGCAGCAGCCGGGTGCGCGGCACCGGTGCCGCCAGCAGATAGCGCAGCGAGGACCAGCCGGCCTCGGCGGCCACGGTGTCCCCGCAGAACAGGGCCACCGGCACCACCAGCACAAAGCCCGCCGAGACAAACAGCGCGGTGGCCGCGAAGTTCACCCCGGAGGCGGTGGCGGTGTCGATCAGCGACACCCGCCCGTCGCGGGAGCCGTCGTGCCCGCCGATGGCGAAGGCGGCGATCAGGACGAAGGGCAGCACCGCCAGCACCGCCCCCACCACCAGCGTGCGGCGGCGCCGCAACTGCCGGGCGGCCTCCACCCGCAGGGGAAGCGTCCGCCGCGCCCGGTAACCGGGCGCGGACTCCAGTGCGGTGCTCATGCCGAACCTCCGATCAGGGTCAGGAAGGCGTCCTCCAGGCGGCGATGCGGGCCCACACTCGACACCGGAACCTCCAACCGCACCAGTTCGGCGAGCAGTTGCGCCGTGCTCGCCCCGTCCAGCCGTACCAGCAGGCCCGTTTCGGCGGGCACCGCCGAGCCCACGCCCGGCAGCGCGGCCACCTTCTCGGCCAGCACCTCCGACACCTCGCCCTCGACGCCCACCAGCAGGGTGTCCCCGGCGCCGGTGATCTCCGCCACCGGACCGGCGGTCACCAGCCGGCCCCGGTCCATCACCACCAGATGTGTACAGCTCTGCTCGACCTCGGCCAGCAGATGACTGGAGACGATCACGGTGCGACCGGCCGCCGCGTAACGGATCATGACCTCGCGCATCTCCCGGATCTGCGGCGGGTCAAGGCCGTTGGTCGGCTCGTCCAGGATCAGCAGATCCGGCAGCCCCAGCATCGCCTGGGCGATGGCCAGCCGCTGCCGCATGCCCTGGGAGTAGGTGCGCACCGCCCGGTCCAGCGCCGACCCCAGACCGGCGATTTCCAGCGCCTCGTCCAGATGCGCGTCCTCGGCGGGGCGGCCGGTGGCCCGCCAGTACAGGTCCAGATTGGCCCGGCCGGACAGATGCGGCAGAAAGCCCGAGCCCTCCACAAACGCCCCCACCCGGGAGAGCACCGGGGCGCCCGGCCGGATGGCATGCCCGAACACCCGGATCTCGCCGCCGTCCGGACGGATCAGGCCCATCAGCATCCGCAGGGTGGTGGTCTTGCCCGCCCCATTGGGCCCCAACAGGCCCAGCACCTGGCCGCGTTCGACCCGGAAGGACAGATCCTGGACGGCGTACCGGTCGGCCGACTTGGCGTACCGCTTGGTCAGACCGGTGATCTGCAAAGGGACTTCGGCCGGCCGGGGATCCGGCGCGGCCGGCGCGGCGGAGCGCCGGCGGCCGGTCAGCAGCAGCGCCGCCGCCACCGCCACGGCACCCAGCGGCATGCCCCAGGTCCACCAGGGCAGTGCCGAGGAGCCGGTACGCACCCCCGGCGCGGTCGGCACGCTCAGCCCGCCGCCGGCCAAGGACACGGTGTAGGTGGCCGGCTGGACCGGTGAGGCATAGCCCAGGTCGGTGGCGGCGAGCACCAGCCGCATCCGGTGCCCGGCCTCAAAGGTGTGGTCCACCGCGGGCAGCCGCAGCTCCACCACCCGCCCGTCCCTGGCATCGGTCACCCTGACCGGGGCCACCAGCTGACCGGGCAACCGCTGCCGCCCGTCCGGCCCCACGTCATAGACCTTGGCGAACAGCACCGCCTCCCCGCTGTCCGAGGCCACCTTGACCCGGGCCACCGGGGCGCCGGTGACATGGACGCCCTCCTTGAGCCGGGCGGAATCGAAATGGGCGTACTGGCCGGGGAAATCCAGGGACACCCCCAGGCCCAGGCCCGACAACTGGCTCGCCCCGCCCAGTCCGGGCAGCGTGGAGACGGCGGGCGGCCCGGCGCCCGCCGGGTTGGCAAAGCGCTGCTCCCGCCCGGTCAGGGCGATGGGACGGGGGTCATTGCGCAGCCCCGGATAGCTCCGGTCGCTCGCCCCGCGCAGCTGGGGCTTGCCGGCCGTGGTGTCCAGGCCGCCGGTGCGGCTCACCCGGAACACCGGGCCGGTGTCGGCGCTCCGGTCGTCCTTGAGGTAGCGGTCGAACCAGGCGCGGGCGCGCCGGCCGATCCGGTCCTGCTCGCCATAGCCGGTGTCATGGCCGCCGGCCACCCAGTCCACGGCGACCGGTGCATGGTTGCGGCTGATGGCCCCGGCTGCCTGGTCGGCCTGGTCCAGCGGGAAGAGCGAGTCGCTCTGGCCCTGCACAATCAGCGCCGGGACCCTGATCCGGCCGGCGACGGCGGAGGGGCTGCGCTGCTCCAGGAGTTGCCGGGCCTGGGCGTCCGGCCGCCCGGCCACCGCCACCCGCTGGTACATGGCGCACAGCTCCGGCTGGAAGCGGCCGCAGCCGGTTCCCACCGCTCCCTTCCGGCCGCTGTTCGAAGCGGAGCCGCCGGCCGGGGCCGAGGCGGCAGTGGAGCCGGTGGTGAAGAAGATGCCGGACCACAGCTTTTTGAAGACATCGCCCGGGAACAGCGCGTCCGCCAGATTCCAGTAGGTGATCTGCGGGGCGATGGCATCGACCCGTTTGTCGTACCCGGCCGCCAGCAGGGCCAGCGCACCGCCGTAGGAGGCGCCCGCGATGCCCACGCGCGGGTCGCCGGGCTTGTCCAGCCGGACCTCGGGCCGTTTGGCCAGCCAGTCGATCAGACGGCTGACATCGGCCACCTCGGCGTCCGGCGCATTGAGCCCGATACGCCCGGTGGAGGCGCCGAAGCCGCGCGCCGACCAGGTGAGCACCGCATAACCGTCGCGGGCCAGCTCCTCGGCCTGGCCACGCAGCTCGTCCTTGCTGCCGCCGAAGCCGTGTGCCAGCAGTACAGCCGGACGGCGGCCGGTGGAACCGGCGGTGAAGAAGGAGGTGTCGAGGCGGACGGTCGCCTTGGATCCCGGGCTCTCCGGCATGGTCAGGAACCGGTCCTCCCGGTGCACGGCGGGCGGGCCGGAGGCGGACGCGGCCACCCCCCAGGTGCCCGCGCCGGCCAGCACGGCCAGCGCGGCCACCACGGCCGCCAGTCGCCCACGCCCGGGGCGGCGCACAGTGATGCGGGGCAGCTTCATGCGGGAAAGGGTATGCGGAGCCGCCCACCGGTCCGGCGGCACGGTCCCCCCGGTCCGGCGGCACGGTCCCCCGGTTCGGCCGGCACGGTCTCCCGTTTTCGGATGGCACGGCCCCCGCTTCACACCCCGGCCAGCTCCGCGAGCCTGCTCACCGTGTTCCAGTTGCGGGCGGTGGCCACCTCGGCCGGCGACCGCCGGGCCAGCGCCTGAGCCAGCCTGGAGTCCCGCAGGCCGTCCGGGCAGAGCAGATACACCTCCCGCTCGCCCAGGGCGAAGACATCGGGGAGGTAGGCCGCCGGATCGAGATCGGCCACCGGGCCCGGCCGTGCCGGAGCGGACAGAAAGGTCACCAGAAGGCGGGCGGGCAGAAAGTCCCGGCCGGCGAAGGGGTTGGCGTCGATCACCCGTCGCAGGTCCGCCGCCTCGCGCACCACACAGCGCACGGGGAAGCCCAGCCGGTCCGCCAACGCCCGCTCCAGGGAGGCGGTGAGCTCCTCCGGGCCCGCCCCGTCATGGGTGAACACCGCGTTGCCGCTGTTGAGATGGGTACGTACGGCACCGCCGCCGAGGCCGGTGAGCAGCTCGCGCAGCGTCTGCATGGGAACGCGCCTTTTGCCGCCGACATTGATGCCGTGCAGCAGCGCCACATAGGTCGTCACCGCCTCACCCTAATCCGCCCCCAAGGACTGTCAACGACGGGTTGACACCCTCCAACTGTCAACCTACGGTTGTCACATGACCACTTCAGTACGGCTCGACGATCTGATCGACGCCATCAAAAAGGTCCACTCCGACGCCCTCGACCAGCTCACCGACGCGGTGCTGGCCGCCGAGCACCTCGGTGAACTCTCCGACCACCTCATCGGCCACTTTGTGGACCAGGCCAGGCGCTCCGGGGCCTCCTGGGCCGACATCGGCAAGAGCATGGGGGTCACCCGGCAGGCCGCCCAGAAGCGCTTTGTCCCCTCCGGAATCGACCCCAGTGAGGGCTTCAGCCGCTTCACCCCCCGGGCCAGGAAGGCGGTGGCCAACGCCCAGGAGGAGGCCCGTAACGCGAGCAACGACCACACTCTGCCCGAGCACTTGGCGCTGGGACTGCTGACCGTGGGCGGGTTCGGTGCCGAGGCCATCACCGCACAGGGCCTCACCCTGGAGGCCGTCCGGCAGGCGCTCACCGCCCAACTCCCGCCCGCCGCACCGCAGATCCCCGCGCTGATCCCCTTTGACTCCGGAGCCAAGAAGGCGCTGGAGCTGACCTTCCGGGAGGCGCTGCGCCTGGGGCACAACTACATCGGTACGGAGCATCTGCTGCTGGCCCTGCTGGAGTACGAGGACGGCAAGGGGGTGCTCAGCGGACTGGGCCTGACCAAGGCGGCCGCCGAGGCCTTTGTGATGGAGAAGCTGGCGGAGTTCGTTGCGCACGACGACTCGGCCGGCTGAGCCCCGCGATCTGCCCGGCTTCCTGGGGCTGGCCGGGCAGGTGGAGCAGTGGTTCGGCCCCATGGTGACGGACCCCGGATTCCGGGCCGCGGTGGAGAAGAACATCCGCCGGGGTACGGCCCTGGTTGCCGTCACCCCGGACGGCGCCGGCCCGCTGGGTGCCCTGCTGTTCGGCGCCAAACCGCCCATGTACCACGTGCATTGGCTGGTGGTGGCCGAGGGCGTGCGGGGGCGGGGCATCGGCCGGGCGCTGCTGGCCGACGCCCTGCACAGGTTCGTCCGCCCGCCCGGCACGGTCGAGGTGGTGACCCTTGGTGAGGACCACCCCGGTGCCCGGGAGAGCGGTGCCCGGGTCTTCTACGAACGGCTCGGGTTCATCCCGGGCGACCCGGAACCGCCGGGCCCGGAGGGAGGTTCCCGCCAGCGCTATCGACTGGCCTTGTAACGCGGGGAGTTGGGGCGGTGCGGTGGGGGACACGGCACCGCCCCTCCGGCAAACGGCACCTCAGTGCATCGCGGTGAAGAACTCCAGATTGTGTTCGTCGGGGTCATTCACATAGAAGGCCCGCGCCCCATTGAGGTGGTTAACCTCATTCGGCTTGGTGTGGTACGGGTCGGCCCAGTAGGTCAGCCCCCGCTCCTGCACCCGGGCGAGGATGCCGTCGAACTCCTCCTCGGACACCAGATAGGCGAAGTGCTGTGAGGCGATCTTCTCCGGCGGCACGATGTGGTCGGCGTAGTCGATGGTGACCCCGTTCTCCAGACGCACGGCCGCGAAGGGCCCGTTGGCCTCCGGTTCCGGAGCGCCCAGCAAGTCGGTGAGGAAGCGGGCGGCTTCAAAGCGGTTGGTGCTGTTGACCACCGTGTGGTCGAGACGGGCGGGCATGGTGCTCTCCTTCTGGCGGCTGCTGCGGTCCCCGGAGTTGCCCCCTCGGTAAGGGGCTCTCCTGTGATGCACCAATGACATTAGAGGGGCTCCGCGGGTGCGGCAACGGACTGCGGACCTAGTCCGTCAGCTCGGCCCGTATGCGTCAAAAGGCGTACTGCGCAAGCCCGTAGCCGAACGACCAGTCGATGGACTCGTTCTCCGTGACGGTGATCAGCACATTGCGCGGGTCGGTCCCCGCGTACTCCTGGGCGTACTCCGCGGTCCGCCGGTAGAGCGCCTTCTTCTGTGCGGCGGTGCGCCCGGAGCGCATGGTGATGGCGATGACCACCAGCCCCTCGTCCCGGGGAACTTGCGGGTAATTGCCGTAGAGCAGCGTGCTGTTGGCCCCCTGATGACTGGTCAGGATCTGGAAGCGGTCATTGGGCGGAGTGCCGATGGTCTCGGTGAAGGCCTCGAGTACGGCGCGGCCGAGGGCCTGAAGCCGCTCGTTGTCGGCGTTCACCGCGTCAATGCGGACAAGTGGCATGGCGATGCGTCTCCTTGGAAGGCTGCAAGTGCCGTACATACTAGTAGGTACAGAAGAGGTGGCGGCAGCGGGTAACGGCCCGAGCGTTACCCTGGCGGCTATGGCCACAGAAGATAAGCTCGCCTTCCGCTTCGACTGCGGTGCCACCTGGTTGAACTTCCTTGCCACCCAGGGCCGTACCTTCAGCGCGGCCCCCGTGGAGCGGCTGGCCACGCCCGGCCGGCTCGCCGAGTGGCTGGAGCACTGCGAGCTCTCCCCGGAGCGCGCACCGGATGCGGCGGACCTGCGCCGGGCGCGGGCCCTGCGTGAGACGCTGCGTGCCCTCGCCCTGGCCACCGTCGCCGAACAGCCGCCGCCCGCCGGCGCGGTCGCCGAACTGACCGCCTTTCTGGCCGGACATGAGGACCCGGTCCGGCTGACGGTGGAGGGCAGGCTGCGCCGCCAGGCTCCGGCGACCACCGCCGACGCCCTGGCCAGGATCGCCCGCCAGGCCGTGGACCAGCTGACCGGCTCCGACCGGCTGGCTCTGAAGAGCTGCCCGGAGGACGACTGCCGGGGGGTCTTCAGCGACCCGCCCGGACGCCGCCGCTGGTGCCCCTCCCCGGCCTGTGCCAGCCGGGGCAGGGTACGCGCCCTGCGCGCCCGCCGCGGCGCCGCCGCCCCCAAGTAGCCGGAACCCCTACCTCCGCCTTGGCAACCCCGCCGGTCCGGCCGAAGCTTATGGGCACCGCATCGGCAAGGGAGGAGGGCGGAGATGGGTATCTGGGGCCAGGACTGGGCCAGTTACCAGTCATCGAGGCCAAGCACCAGAGGGCTCTCGTTCGCCTTCGTCAAGGTGAGCGAGGGCCTGTCGTACATCAATCCCAAGTGGGTGGCACAGCGCGACCACGCCAAGGCCCATGGGCTGGTCTGGGGCGGCTACCACTACCCCCATATGGGCAACCGGCCCGCCGACGAGGCCGATTACTTCCTGTCCCAGGTGAACTGGAAGCCGGGGGACCTGGTGGTGCTGGACTGGGAGGGCTATGACGACGCCAACAGCCGGGTTTCCCGGGCGCACCAGGCCGCCTACAAGGAAGCCTGGCTGCGGTATGTGAAGGCGCGGCTGCCGCAGAACGGCGTCGGCATGTACTGCAACCTGGACTACTGGCGGAATGTGGACACCACTTCCTACTACGGCGACTTCCTCTGGATCGCCACCGCCGGGCGCCCGGCCGGGGATCCGGGCATCCGGGCCGCCTGGATGTTCCACCAGTACAGCGATGACGGAGTGGACCGGGACTACTGCCATCTGCACAGCACCGCCCAACTCCGGTCCTGGGCAGAATCGTTCCGGCACAAGGCTCCCGCTCCTCGCCTCCAGGAGGAAGAGATGATCGCCTTCTTCACCGTGCCCGCCAATACCGACTTCGACCTGCCGGTGGAGCCGGCCGGAACCACCGACGCCCCCCAGGGCGGGGCACGCAATGCCGCGATCTGGTTGGCGCTGACCCCACAGGGCGCGGACGGCCAGGTCACCACCGCCTTCCACCGGGAGGGCGGTTCCTGGGACCGCCCGGCCGGTCCCGCGCGGGTCTCGGTGGCGGGCTCCAAATTACTGCTGCCGCTGCCGTCCGACGGAACGGTGGACAAGGTACGGATCCACTCCACCGTGCCGCTGGTCGGCTATCTGGTAGGACGGCAGGCGGTCTAGCGCGCCGGTCGCTTTCGGACACTCGAAATGTGCGAAAAAACGTGATCGAAGTCGCCGGCGGCCCGACGGCCGTCTAGGCGTGCAGAATATTGGCGCCCGCCGCGCGGAGCTCCTCCACGGCCGGGGTGCCGCGCGGGGCGTCCGTCACCACCAGGCTGAGCTGCTCGACCGAACAGATCCGGCCGAGCGCCACCCGGCCCAGCTTCTCGGCGGTGGCCACCAGGATCACGCGCTGCGCCGCGCGCACCGCGGCCCGCTTCACATGGACATCGTCCAGGTTGTAGGCGGTGGCCCCATTGGCCGCGTCCACTCCGCAGCAGCCCAGGATGAAGGTGTCGAACCGCAGGTCCTCAAAGGTGCGGACGGCCATCTCCCCGTAGAAGGACAGCTCGCCCGGCCGGATCTGGCCACCCGGCAGCAGCAGCCGGATGCCCTCACCCGCGGCCAGCGGATGGGTGGCGTGCAGCGAGAGCGGGGTGACGGTCAGCCGCCGCTCGGCCATGGCCTCCGCGATGGCCACCGCGGTGGTGCCGGTGTCCAGGGCCACCGTCTCACCGTCGTTGAGCAGTCCCACCACCACCTTGGCCAGCCTGGCCTTGTCCTCACCGCCGATCATCGCGCGCACGGCATATGGCGGTTCCACACCGCTGAGCAGGGTGTTCACCGCGCCGCCATGGACCCGGCGCAACGCGCCCCGGGACTCCAGCAGTTCCAGGTCGCGGCGGATGGTCATCTCGGACGCCTCGGTGGCGCGGGCCAGCTCCGCGACCGAGGCCCGGTTACGTTCGGTCAGTAGGGACAGGATGAATCGGTGACGTTCGGCAACAGTCATGGGCCTGATGTAGCACGTCAACCACGCGCACTGCGACTTTCGCTCCCGGCGGCCGTGCGCTCGGCCGACCGGAACGTTACTCATGGGGTTGACTTTCTCCCACACCAGATGTGTACTCACACGACGATCATGTTCATAGTCCTGGAGGACACTTATGGCCGTCCCCGGCAGCCCGCCGGACCACCCCGTCACCCCGCCGCTCTTCAGCCGCGCCGCCGTCGTCGCCTCCTGCGCCGGCTTTGTGGTGATCGGCGCCCTGCAGGCGCTCTACGGACCGGCGATCCCCGCCCTGCGCAAGGAGTTCGGCATCGTCCCCGCGGTGGCCGGACTCTCGCTCAGCGCCCACTTCATCGGGGCGCTGCTGGGGGTGCTGGTCTTCCATGTCCTGCGCGGCAGGGCGGGCAACCGGCAACTGCTGGGCGGCTCCTATGCGTTGATGGCCGCCGGAGCGGTGATCTTCGCGCTGGCCTCGGCCTGGCCGCTGGCGCTGGCCGGGGCGTTCATCACCGGCCTGGGCTTCGGCGGCATCGACTACGGGCTCAACCAGCTGTTCTCCCTGGGCTTCGGCAACCGCAGCACCGCCATGCTCAACCTGCTCAATGCCCACTTCGGCATTGGGGCGGTGGCCGGACCGGCGCTGGTGGGCTGGCTGGGCGCCCGCCACTACCCGTGGATCTTCGGCGCCATGGCCGTGATCTCCGTCCTGCTGATGTGCACCCTGGGCGGCGTCGCCAAGGAGGAACCCGCCCCCGAGGCCACCACCCACACCTCCGGCGCCACCTCCCGGGTGCTGCCCCTGGTCGCCGCCTTCATCGGTGTCTATGTCTTCCATGTGGCCATCGAGACCGGCGTCGGCGGCTGGGAACCCACCCATCTGGAGACCTTCGGCTATGGCGCTTCCGCCGCGGCCACCGCCACCTCCGCCTACTGGCTGGCCATGACCGTGGGCCGGTTCGCCGCCGTGCCGGTGACACTGCGCTTCTCCGCGCCCGCCATCACCATCGTCTGCTGCCTGGGCATGGCCGGCTTCCTGCTGCTGGCCACCATCCCGGACGCCGCGCCCTACGCCTATATCGGGGTGGGCCTGATGATCGCCCCGATCTTCCCCACCTGCCTGCCCTGGCTCAACCGCTCGGTGCCCACCCTCGCCGGAGCCGGTGCCTATGTGATCGCCGCCTCGATGATCGGCGGCGTCGCCTTCCCGCCCCTGCTGGGCGTCGCCATCGATGTCTCCGGCGTCAAGGCGCTGCCGGTACTGCTGTTCGCCCTGGCCATGTGCTGTGTGCTGCTCAGCCTCTGGCTCACCCGGGCCACCTCGGGCGCCCGTCACCGCACCGCCAACCCGCCGCCCGCCCCGGCGGCGTCCGCCGACTCGGAGGTGACCCTGTGACCGCCGTCCTCTTCGATATGTTCGGCGTCATCGCCCGCCAGCAGTCCCCGGCCTCCCGGGCCCGCCTGGCGCAGACCGCCCAGGTGCCCGCCGAAGCCTTCTGGGACGCCTACTGGTCGCTGCGTCACCCCTATGACCGGGGGGACCAGCTCGGCCCCGAGTACTGGGCGAAGGTGGCCGCCCGTCTGGGCACCCGCTTCGACGAACAGCGGACCGGCGAACTGATCGCCGCCGATGTGCACAGCTGGAGCGAACTCGACCAGGAGATGGTGGAGTTTGTCTCCGCCCTGTCCCGGGGCGGCGTCCGTACCGGGCTGCTGTCCAACATCCCCGAGGAGCTGGCCGCCCACTACGAGCAACAGCACACCTGGCTCGAGCACTTCTCGGTGCTGGCCTTCTCCTGCCGGATCGGCCACGCCAAGCCCGAGCCGGGCGCCTATCTGTGGTGCGCCGAGCACTTCCAACTGCCGCCCGGGGGCATCCTGTTCGTGGACGACCGCGAGGACAATGTCCGGGCCGCCGAGGCGCTGGGCATGCGGGTGCATCTGTTCACCTCGCGGGACAAGCTCCGGCAGGCGCTGACCCGCGCGGGCATCCGGTGAACGGCGCGGTCGTCCGATGAAAATGCGTCACCAGCAGTTCGCCCTGACCGACCCGGTCTTCTATGAGACGCCCTACCAGGTGCGCCCGGAGGACGAGCGGTTCGCCGTGGGCGAGCGACCGCTGCCCGAGGAATGGCAGCGCGAGGAGAGCGGCCCCTGGCTGCACCTGCGCCCCAAGGATCTGCAACTGCCCGCCCAGGGCTGGAAGATCCATGGGTAGCGGCGCCGTCGAACTCCACCAGATGGGTCTCGAAGTCCGCGCACATGTTGCACGTGGTCTCTTCGATGCGCATCAAGTGCGCGTCGGTGAACACGTTGTGCCGGTGTTCGCCACGAAATCCACGCCGCACCTGCAAGAAGCTCACATTTTCTGTCAGTTTTGACGGATCCGTAATCGACCGTAAGCCAGTCGTCGTACGGTGATCGGTATGAAGCTCCGGTACAACGTCCGGGTGTACCCGAGCGCTTCTCAGTGCGGCAGTCTGGCGAGGGCGTTCGGGAGCGCACGCGTCGTATGGAACGACGCCCTTCGCCTTTGCTGTGACGCCTACGCGAAGGGCCTGCCGCGTCCCACGGCTGCAGAGTTGTCGAAACAGGTCATCACTCAGGCCAAGAAGACTCCGCAACGGGCCTGGCTGGCCGAGGTGTCCGCCGTGGTGCTCCAGCAGTCCCTGCGCGACCTGGAGCGTGCGTACAGCAATTTCTTCGCCTCCCGGAACGGCGCCCGCAAGGGCCCGAGGATGGGCCCGCCGAGGATGAAGAAGAAGACCGCCCGGCAGACGGTCCGTTTCACCTCGAACGCCCGCTGGTGCATCACCGATGGCGGGAAGTTGCGGCTTCCGAAGATCGGTGATATCGAGGCGCGCTGGTCCCGTCAACTTCCCTCGAAACCGTCATCGGTGACGATCATCAAGGATGCCTCCGGCCGGTACTTCGCATCGTTCGCGGTGGAGGTGGAAGACACACCTCTGCCCGTGCTGGATGCGGAGGAGACGGATACCGGAATCGACCTGGGTCTGACCATGTACGCCGTACTGCGGGGCCGGAAGATCGCCTCCCCGAAGTTCTTCCGTCGGCAGGAACGCAAGCTGCGGCGGGCCCAGCGGGCGCTGTCCCGCAAGCGGAAAGGATCGAATAACCGGCGCAAGGCCCAGCAGGCCGTCGCGAGGATCCATGCCCGCATCGCCGACCGGCGACGCGACTTCATCGAGCAGGAGACCACCCGCATCGTCCGCGAGAGCCAAGCGGTCTATGTGGAAGACCTGAATGTGAAGGGCATGGCCATCCGCCGCGGCAGGCTCGGCAAGAGCGTCCACGACCAGTCCCTCGGCAGGTTCATCCGCACCCTTGCGGCCAAGTGCGCACGGTACGGAAGGACCTTCGTCACGATCGACCGGTGGTTCCCCTCCACCCAGCTGTGCTCCCATCCCGGGTGCGGGCGGCTTACCGGCCCCAGGGGCCGGGAGGATCTGCACGTGCGCGTGTGGGCCTGCGCGGAGTGTGGAACCCGGCACGACCGGGACGAGAACGCCGAGGCCAACATACGCGCCGCTGGACGGAAACGTGCTGCTGAGATGGGGTACGGGGCGGAGCGTCGAAACGCCTGTGGAGAGCACGTCAGACCCCGCAAGCCGGGGCAGCGCTCGGTGAAGCGGGAACCCACCCGAAGCCTCGCCGCCACACGCGGCGAGGCAGGCGGGAATCACCCACGTTGACGCGGGTGAGGACGTCAATGCAAGTAGGAGTCTGCCCCGCTCCGCTCGCCGCACCGCATCCAGCATGCAGTCGTAACACGGCGCCGGGCCGGGGATTCTGACGTCGCCGGCCCGGCGCCGTTGGCGTGTTCGGGAACCTATCTCCCAGCATTCCTGTTTGGAACAGTCATCGATGGGCCAGGTCGATCACTCCTGATGTGATGTTGATGGTCATAGCGCCGCGTTTTGAACGCCGGAATCCCGGGTACCGGGTGGCCTCCTCTGGATATCCGCCGGTCAGAGCGGTATCTCGGTGGAGAGTTCGTACAAGAACCTTCAACAAACGATCTAGGCAAACGAACGCCAGCTCTGTTAGCGTCGATCGCGGATTCCCCGCCGGTCCCCCTGGTCACATCCGACCCAGCGGACCGGCCAACTCCCCCCCGACAGCACCTACTTGCTCATGGAAAGGGGATCTCATGGACGTCAAGGACGTTCGGGATCTGATCTACTACCCCGTCAGCGCGCAGAAGTTCGCACGCGGTGAGGGCATCTTCCTCTACGACGAGGACGGCAACGAATACCTCGACTGCGCCTCCGCCACCTTCAACCTCAGCCTGGGCTACAGCCACCCGGCCGTCGTCGCGGCGATGAAGGAGCAGTTAGACCTCTTCACCCACCTGACCTCCTCCATGCAGAGCGACCCGATCAACGGGCTGGTGCGGAGACTGGTGGAGGTCTCCCCGGACAACATCACCAAGGTCCACCCCAAGGTCTCCGGCGGCTCCGAGGCCAATGAGGGCGCCATCAAGATGGCGCAGTACGCCACCGGCAAGTCCGAGGTCATCTCGCTGTTCCGCAGCCACCTCGGCCAGACCATGATGATGACCTCGATGTCCGGCAACGCCTTCCGCAAGGCGCCGTTCCCCTCGCTCTTCCCGCGCACCCTCCAGGTGCCCGACCCCTACTGCTTCCGCTGCTTCTACGGCCAGAAGCAGGGCAGTTGCGGGATGATGTGCGTGGACCGCATCGAGGACTTCCTGGAGTACGCCAGCACCGGCCAGGTCGCCGCCATCGTGGTCGAGCCGATCTCCGGCAACGGCGGCAACATCGTCCCGCCGGACGGCTACTTCCAGAAACTGCGCGCCTTCTGCGACGAGCACGACATCGTGCTGATCTTCGACGAGATCCAGACCGGCATCGGCCGCACAGGCGAGATGTTCGCCGCCCAGCACTTCGGGGTGGAGCCGGACGCCATCACCACCGCCAAGGGCCTGGGCGGTTCCGGCGCCCAGGTGGCCGCCATCCTCACCAACGACCGGCTGGCCGGCCTGCCCGCCAACCACCACTCCTTCACCTATGGCGCCAACCTGCTGGCGGCCTCGGCGGCCAATGTCACCCTGGACATCATCCGCCGGCCGGAGTTCCTGGCCAATGTCCGGGCCACCGGCAACTACATCATGACCCGCCTCGACGACATGCGGACCCGCTACCCGGCCATCGCCGACCCCCGCGGCGTGGGCCTGATGATCGGCTTCGAGATCGTGGACGCCGAGGGCGAGCCGGACGTCAAGCTCACCAACCACCTGGCGAGTGCCGCCATGCAGCACGGCCTGATCCTGCGCACCTCCCGCTATGGCTACGGCAATGTGCTCAAGATCCGCCCGCCGCTGATCCTCACCCTCGACCAGGCCGAGCTGCTGTGCGACCGCCTGGAGAACCTCTTCCTCGCGGAGCTGGCCTCGTGAAAGACCTTCTCACCGGCCTCGGCCAGCATGTGCGCAATGAGCTGATGGCCTACGCCGACCGCGGCCTGGCCCGGCAGGTGCACGGCGACTCCCCGGGCGGCGACGCCCAGTTCGATGTGGACGAAGTCGCCGAGCGCGCGGTACTGGAGTACCTCAAGGCCAACGCCACCGTCCCACTGGCCGTTTACACCGAGGACGGCTCCCTGGTCGAGCTGGCGCCCGACCCCCGATACGTCCTGGTCGTGGACCCCATCGACGGCACCCGGCCCACCTCGGCCGGCCTGGAGATGGGCATGGTGTCCATCGCCGCCGCCCCGCTGGGCGACGGCCGGCCCACCCTGGCCGATGTCACCGCCGCCCATCTGCTGGAGATCAAGAGCGGCGCCTGGATCTACGGCGACGACGAGGAAGGGCTCTCCAGCGGCGGATACACCCACCCGCTGCCCCGGCTGAGCACCACCACCGACCCGGCGAAGATGTTCTGGTCGATCGAGTTCAACGGCCACCCCATGCACCTGATGAACGCGGCCTACGCACATCTGGTGGACCAGTCGGCCAACACCGGCGGCGTCTTCGTCTTCAACAGCGCCTCCTTCTCCATCTCCCGTGTGATCACCGGGCAGTTGGACTCCTATGTGGACATCGGCAACCGGCTGCTGCGCGACCACCCGGCCACCGAGGCCGAATTCCTGCGGGCCGGCCGGGGATCGATCCTGCACCTGTTCCCCTATGACATCGCCGCCGCCGTCTACCTGGCCAAGCTCGCCGGGGTGACCATCACCGACGCCTATGGCGAGGACCTGGGCAGCACCGAACTGCTCGACCTCAACCCCATGAACCAGCAGTCGTGCATCGCCGCGGCCACCCCCCAGCTCCACAAGGAACTGCTCGGAGCCATCCGCTGGGACCTCCCGGGCATCGACACCGCAGGAGGCGCCGCGTGAAGGCCCTGATCCTCAACGAACAGCGCGGCCTGACCCTGGTCGAGCACCCCAAGCCCGAGCCCGGGCCCGCCGATGTGGTGGTGCGCGTGGTGCAGACCGGCATCTGCGGCACCGACCGCAGCGTGCTGGTGGGCAAGTTCCCCGCCAATCCCGGTGTGGTGATGGGCCATGAGGCGGTCGGCGTGGTGGACTCCACCGGCTCCGCCGTCACCGCCCACCGGCCTGGCGACCGCGTCATCATCAACCCCACGCTCTACTGCGGCAGTTGCCAGACCTGTCTGGAAGGTCACTGGGACTTCTGCGCCAACAAGGCAGGCACCGAGGTCGGCCTCGACCTGGACGGCGCCTTCGCCGAGTACATCCGGCTGCCCGAGCGCTTTATCCACGCCATGCCGGAGGAGATGAGCTTCGACCGCGCGGTGGTCGTCGAGCCGCTGGCCTGCGCCCTGAACAACATCGAGGCCGGGCGGCTGCGGGCCGGCGAGACCGCGGTGATCGTGGGCGGCGGCCCGGTGGGCGTGGTGTGCGCCCTGGCCGCCTGGCACTACGGCGCCCGGGTACTGCTCACCGAGCCCGACCCCTACCGCCAGGAGCTGTGCCGCGAGGTCTTCGCCAAGGCCGGCGCGGACCGGGTCACCGTCCACACCCCCGACGACGCCCAACTCGCCCGCCGCGGTGATGTGGTGATCGACACCGTGGGCAACCTGCTGGAGCAGAGCCTGGCCTATGCCGCCAACCGCGGCCGGGTGGTCATCATGGGCTACAACAGCAAGGCCGAGGCCACCGTCCGACCGCTGGAACTCCTCCAGCGCGGACTGCGCATCATCGGCGCCGGTGACTACAACAGCCAGTTGTTCCCCAAGGCGATCGAGCTGGCCCGCTATCTGCCGCTGGAGGAACTGGTCACCCACCGGTTCTCCCTGGAGGAGCATGAGCAGGCGTTCGCCGCCCTGGCCGCGGCCCCCGGCACCCCCTACTCCGCGCTCAAGGTCGTACTCGCCCCGGACCCGGCCGGAGCCCAGCGGTGAGCACTGACCTCGCAACCGCTCTGCTGCCCGGCCTCAACCGGCCGGCGGTCATCGGGGAATACCCCTACTACCGCGCGGAGCCCGGCCGTTGGGCGGTCAACCTCCGCGAACTGCGCGCCCTCGGCGTGGACATCGTCTCCTGCTACCTGCCCTGGCGGTTCCATGAAACCGCCCCGGGCGCCTTCGACTTCACCGGCGCCACCGACCCCCAGCGCAACATCACGGGGCTGCTGGACGCCGCGGCCGAAGCCGGGCTGGCGGTGCTGCTCAAACCCGGACCGTTCATCCACGCCGAGGTCCAGCTGGGCGGCCTCCCGGACCGGCTGTGCGAGCCGGGCCGGGCCCCCTACACCGCACTGGCGGGCACCACGCTGACCTCCCAGGCCAAGCCGCTGCCCAGCCTGTTCGCCCCGGAGATCCGCCAGGAGACCGCCGGCTGGCTGCGGGCCGTCACCGACCAGGTGATCGGCCCGCGGCTGGCCCCCGCCGGGCCGGTGGTCGCCGTCCAGCTGGGCAACGAGGGCATCTGCGGTGACGCCCATCTGCCCATCACCGGCCAGGACGGCGGCCCGCACGCCCGTGCCGCGTTCGCCGCCTGGCTCACCGGCCAGGGGCTCGACGCCGAGGCCCGGCAGGCGGAGCACGACCTCGACCGGTGGTCCGGGGACCTGCGCCTGCTGTGGTCCCGTTGGTCCGGCCAGGCCATCGCCGATGTCTGGCACTGGCTGGCCGGGCTGCTGCCGGAGTCGGTGACCAAGGTGGTCAACGTTCCGCTGGCCCCGGTCGCGGGAGACCGGCCCACGGTGGACGCCTGGGCCGCGCGCTCCGCCACCATCGCCCGCTGCGGCTACCGGGTGGGGCACACCGAATGGGTGGGCAACCCCAGCGCCGACCCGGAAGCCTTCCGGGCCCATCTGCTGGGCATCCGGCTCGGCCGCTCCGACGTCCTGGAGGCCAACTGGGGCTTCACCTGGACCGACAAGGGCTTCGCCGAGCCGCGCACCCCGGTGTTCAACGCCCTGCTGGCACTGGCACTGGGATCGTCCACCGTCAGCGTCTACACCGCCTGCGCCACCCGCTCCTGGGGCGCGGACATCGATATGGACGCGGACGGACTGCGGGCCGAGGGCGTGGATCCCGCGCTGCACGAGCCCCCGTACTGCCCGGGCGCCCCGGTCACCGAGGACGGCGCACCCGGCGCCACGGCGGAAGGACTCCGGCTGCTCGGCGCGTTCCTGGACCGCTTCGGCCCCGACCTGCTCACCAGCGAGCTGCACCGGGACGCGGTGCTCGGCATCGACCGCGCCCTGCCGGAGGCCGATGCCTGGGTCCCGGAGCAGGACAGCGCCCTGCGGCAGACGGCCGCGGCCGTGCAGGATCTGCTTGCACGGCGGGGGCTGCTGGTGGATGTCCGGTGGCTGGACGGCCGGCCGGTGACGGGTGCGTTGCGGGCCGGGCCGGAGGGGGAGGGGCTGGTGCTCCGGCCCGGCGCCGTGCCTCCGGGGGCCGTCGCGGAGTACCTGGCGTCGCTGCTCCCCGAGGGGGCGGCGGAGTGGGCCAATGAGGGCGGGCGGGCTTGTGTGATCCGCCGCACGGGGCCGGATGCGGAGTTCATCGCGGTGTTCAACCCGACGGACGCTGCTGACCGGGTTGCCGGTCGAGTCGGCGGCCGGGCCTGCGAGATCACCGTGCCGGGTGGTACGGCCGCTGTTGCGGTGGTGACCGGTTCCACCCTGGCCGGGTGGGTCGCCACGCCTGCGGCTCCGGGCGGGCTCTCGGTCGAACTGACCGTGGATGGACGACCGGTGGACGACCTGCGCGTCCTCCCCGCGCTCGGGTAGGCGTTCCGCGCTGCGCGGTTGTGGGCAGTCGTTCCGCAGGGCGATGGGGGCACCCCCGGCCGGAGGTTGGGGGAGGGTGGGCCCAACCGGCCATCGGGGTGCACCC
>NZ_PHNC01000001.1:4974-6595 GCF_003121295.1 Streptomyces orinoci | reverse complement strand
CGGAGGGAGCGGCGGGCTGCGCCGGGGGCGCGAGAACTCCGCCGCGGGCACCGGCTTGGCCGGGGCGGCCGGGGCGGGCTTGGGGCCGGACGCGGCCGGGCGTGGCGCGGCACCGGCGGGCTTGGGGGTGGGGCCGCGGCCGGCTTGGTGCCGGGGCAGCGGGACGGGGCGCACCCGCGGTGGGGCACCCGGCTTCGCGGACGGGGCCTTGCGCGGCGCCGCCGGCTTGGCAGCGGACTTACCGGCGTTGCCACCGGGTCCCTGCAGCGCGTCAGTCAACTTACGGACGACCGGCGCCTCGATCSTGGAGGACGCCGAACGGACGAATTCACCAAGTTCTTGGAGCTTGGCCATGACGACCTTGCTCTCTACTCCGAACTCCTTGGCGAGTTCGTATACCCGGACCTTAGCCACTTCGCTCCTTCTAGGTCCGGGTTGTCAACCGGACCGTCGCTACTTCATGGGCGTACTCATCGCGTACTCATCGAGTGCTCATCGCAATCTCGACCTACTTCCAACTCGCGAGGTACCTGACATGGACCATCCCCGCATGACGCGGGGCCGAACTAGTGCCGCTCACCGTGTTCGACGTATCGACGCAGTTGAGCGGTATCGAACGGTCCCGGGCTTTTGAAGGCCCGGGGGGAACGCCCGGCGGCGCACCGCCAGTTCCAGACAAACCGGTGTGGGATGCACGGAGGCACCCCGGCCGGGCAGCGTACCGCGAGGATCGGGGACGCAGGCGCCCTCGATCACCACGATCCGCAAGAGATCGCCCTTGGCCGCTCGCTCCCGGCACCCCACACAGGTGCGTTCAGGGCATACGCGGGCATGCGTCCGGCCAGACACTGCTTAAGTCTACCTCCCCGTGCCAACCTCACCCTTCGGGGCACTGATCGGCTACGCATCCGTTATGACCATGGTCTCCGGACCGGCGCCGCCTGTCACGCGGCTTTTCGGAACATCGCCAAACCGCTTCCATGCGCTCCGGCTCGCTTCCACGCGCCCCCGGCGCTCCGGCCGGCTAGGACTGGGCGGCCGGCTCGGCCTGCTCGGTGTCCGGGCGGATGTCGATCCGCCAGCCCGTCAGCCGGGCGGCGAGCCGGGCGTTCTGGCCCTCCTTGCCGATGGCCAGCGAGAGCTGGTAGTCGGGAACCGTCACCCGGGCGGAGCGCTGGGCGAGATCGACGATCTCCACCTTGCTCACCCGCGCGGGGGACAGTGCGTGGGCCACCAGCTCGGCCGGGTCGTCCGACCAGTCGACGATGTCGATTTTCTCGCCGTTGAGCTCGGCCATCACGCTGCGCACCCGGCCGCCCATGGGGCCGATGCAGGCGCCCTTGGCGTTGAGCCCGGAGCGGTTGGACCGTACGGCGATCTTGGTGCGGTGACCGGCCTCACGGGCGATGGCGGCGATCTCCACCGAGCCGTCCGCGATCTCCGGGACCTCCAGGGCGAAGAGCTTCTTCACCAGGTTGGGGTGGGTGCGCGAGAGCGTGACCGAGGGGCCGCGGACGCCCTTGGCCACCCGCACCACATAGGTACGCAGGCGCAGGCCGTGCTTGTACTCCTCGCCGGGAACCTGCTCCTGCACCGGCAGGATGGCCTCCAGCTTGCYNKA
>NZ_PHNC01000001.1:0-4968 GCF_003121295.1 Streptomyces orinoci | reverse complement strand
TKYCCWMCASGACGYTCTTSSGRTCCTTGCCCTGCTGGACCACGCCGGCGACCACATCGCCCGCTCCCGGCCGGCGAACTCACCGAAAGTGATCTCGTCCTCGGCGTCCCGCAGACGCTGGAGGATGACCTGCTTGGCGGTGGTGGCGGCGATCCGGCCGAAGCCGGAGGGGGTGTCGTCGAACTCGCGCGGCTCCTCGCCCTCGGCGAGGTCCTGCGGGTCCTCCTTGGCCCAGACCGTCACATGGCCGGTGGAGCGGTCCAGCTCCACCCGGGCCCGGCGGCGGCTTCCCTCGGTGCGGTGGTAGGCGATGAGGAGGGCCGACTCGATCGCCTCGACCAGCAGGTCGAAGGAGATCTCCTTCTCTCGCACCAGACCCCGCAGGGCACTCATGTCGATGTCCACGGCTACGCCTCCTCTTGGCTCTCGTCGGCGGCCTTCTCGGCGGCCTTGCGGTTGAACTCGATCTCCACCCGGGCCTTGGCGATCTCGTCGAAGGCCAGTCGGCGGGTGGTGGGCTTGCGCCCCTTGACACCGGGAACCTCGAGGTCGAGCCCCTCCTCGTCCACGGCGGTGATCCGCGCCAGCAGCTCGCCGCCCTCGGCGAGCTGGGCCTTGATCAGCCGGCCGGTGGCCCGGACATAGTGACGGTGCCTGGTCAGCGGGCGGTCGGCGCCGGGGGAGGKTGACCTCCAGGACGTACGGGGCGCCGCCCATCACATCGGTGTCGTCCAGCCGCTGGGAGACCTCGCGGCTCAGCTCCGCGCACTCGTCGAGCGACACGCCCTGGTCGCCGTCCACCACGACACGCAGCACCCGGCGCTTGCCGGCCGGTGTCACTTCGACCTCTTCCAGATCCAGCTCCCGCGCGCTGACGAGAGGGGCAAGCAGCTCGCGCAGCCGCTCGCTCTGGGTGGTGCTCATCCGGGTGACTCCTCGGCCGCGTGTGCTGTTGTGGGAAAGTCGCGTGTCAGGTCAAAGCCTATCTGTTCCGGCACCCGGCTGACGATTCGGTTCCCGGTGCCCGGGCGCCGGTACCCTCGCAGGCGGCGATCATGGACCTACGGAAAGAGGATCGTGCCGCTCACCATGACGACGCGGGGCGCCGACGGCCCGCGCAGACGCAGGGTACTGGCGGGGGGCGCGGCGGCCCTCCTGCTCTCCGGCTGCTCCGGCCCCGCGCGCCGGGAGGCCGACGGGCGCGCACCCACCGAGAGCACGCTGCGCGCCCAGGCCGCGGACCGCTCCGCCGAGCTGCTGCGACGGTACGACGCCACGCTGGCCGCCCACCCCGCGCTGGGCCCCAGGCTGCGCCCGCTGCGCGAGCAGGTGGCCCGGCATGTCCAGGCCCTGGGCCCCCCGCGCGCCACGCCCCAGGCCGCCTCGCCCCATGCCACCGCGCCCTCCGCCTCCCCCACGCCACCCGGGGACGAGAAGGCGGCGCTGGGAGCCCTGGCGGAGGCCGAGCGGCGCACCACCGAGGCGCACACCGCGGCCCTGGCCGCCGCGCCCGGCGAACTGGCCCGGCTGCTGGCCTCCATCGCGGCGGCGGGCGCCGCGCACACCTATCTGCTGGGGGCGGACTGATGGATCAGGCGGCCATGGACCAGGCGAATACGGACCAGGCGGCTCTGGAGGCGGCCCAGGCGGCACTGTCCGGCGAG
This sequence comes from Streptomyces orinoci, assembly GCF_003121295.1. Lineage (GTDB taxonomy): Bacteria > Actinomycetota > Actinomycetes > Streptomycetales > Streptomycetaceae > Streptomyces > Streptomyces orinoci. Next base: position 3,304 of record NZ_PHNC01000001.1, on the reverse strand, counting down.
CACGCCGCCGTCTACGGCTACGGGGTGGCCGGCGGCCACCTGGAGGGAGCGCGCGCCGCGCAGGCACAGGAGGCGTACCAGGCGCACCGCTCCCGCCGGGACGCGCTGGAGCGCACCGTGCGGGAGCTGGGCGGCCGCCCCATGGCCGCCGCGGCCGGCTACCGGCTGCCGTTCCCGGTCACCGACGCGGACTCGGCGGTGCGCCTGGCGGCGGAGCTGGAGAACCGGCTGGCGGGCGTCTACGCCGACCTGGTGCGTGCCGCGAGCGGCGCGCTGCGCGGGGAGGCGGCGGCCGCGCTGCGCGAGGCGGCGGTGCGGTCGGTGCGCTGGCAGGGCGACGGCGTAGCCTTCCCGGGGCTCGCCGAGCGGGCCGCGTCCGCCGCGCCGAGCAGTCCGGCGGCGCGGTCCTGACCGGCAACGACGAAAGGGACAGCGCACGGATGGCCAGTGGGAACGACCGCCTAGAACCACCGGAGCGGCTCCTGCGCGCCCTGGCCGCGGACGAGGAGGCCCGGCAGTGGCTGGCCACCGTGCCGACGACCTGTCAGGAGTACCTGGCCCGCTGGGAGCTGACACCCGAACGGGTGCAACGGCCCGGCGGGCGGCGCGGCATGGTGGTGCTGGTGCGGCAGGCGGACGGCACCCCGGCCGCGCTGAAGCTCACGCCCCCGGGGCGCACGGCGGAGCTTGAGTACGCGGCGCTGGCGCACTGGCACGGGGCCAGCGCGGTGCGGGTGCTGCGCGCCGCTCCGGAGGCGGGCGCGCTGCTGCTGGAGCGGCTGCACGGGGAGGTCAACCTGCGCTCGCTGCCGGAGGCGAAGGCCGTACTGGAGGCCTCGGCGACGCTTCAGCGGCTCTGGGTTCGCCCTCCCGCGGGGCACTCCTTCCCGTCCGTGGCCGAGCACACCGCCGCCCTGGCCGGCAACCTGCGCCGGTGGCGCGCGGAGCCCTGGGCGGCGGACGCCCGGGCGCTGATCGACGAGGCGCTCGAGCTGCGCGAGGCGCTGGCCGGCGGGGCGGACGAGGAGCCGTACCTGCTGCACGGCGACTATCACCAGGGCAAGGTGCTGGCCGGGGACCGCGCCCCATGGCTGGCGGTGGGGCCGCGACCGCTGGTGGGCGAGCGGGCGTACGACCTGGCCTGGCCGGCCCGGGACCGGCTGGACACCCTGCTGGCCGCCCCGGGCGCGGCGGCCGCCGGGCGGCGGCGGGTGACCAAGCTGGCGGACTCGCTGGAGGTGGACCGGGAGCGGCTGCGCGGCTGGGCGGTCTTCCGGGCGGCCGAGGCGGGCCTGGGGGAGATCGCGCTCGGCGCCCGCCCGGCAGGCGAACTCCTGCTGGAATTCGCCCAGTCGCTCAGCTGACCGAATCGCCCTGCCGGCCCGGGCACCCGGCCGACCGAATCGCCCTGCCGACCGGGTCAACCAGCCGACCGGACAACCCCGCCGACCGGGTCGCCCGTCTGATCAGCCCTCTTGGCCGACCAGCCGTGCCACGGCCGCCACCGCCGCCTGGATCGTGAGTTCCTCCCGCTCCCCCGTGCGGCGGTCCTTCAGCTCCACCACGCCCTCCCCGGCGCGGCGGCCGACCACCAGCACGGTGGGCACACCGATCAGCTCCGCGTCGGTGAACTTCACCCCGGGGGACACTCCGGCGCGGTCGTCCACCAGCACCCTGGCCCCGGCCCGGGCCAGGTCTCCGGCCACCCGGAGGGCGAGCTCGGTCTGCTGCGTCTTGCCCGCCGCGACCACATGGACGTCGGCGGGGGCGACCTCACGGGGCCAGCACAGGCCGGCCTCGTCATGGGTCTGCTCCGCCAGTGCCGCCACCGCGCGGGACACGCCGATGCCGTAGGAGCCCATGGTGACCCGGACCGGCTTGCCCTGGGACCCCAGCACATCGAAGCCGAAGACGTCGGCGTACTTGCGGCCCAGCTGGAAGATGTGGCCGATCTCAATGGCCCGGCCGATGCGCAGTCCGGCACCGCACCGGGGGCAGGGGTCGCCCGGCTCGACAACCACCACGTCGAGGTAGCGGTCCACGGTGAAGTCGCGGCCGCAGACCACATTTCGGGCGTGTGTGCCGGGCTTGTTGGCGCCGGTGATCCAGGCGGTGCCCGGGGCGACACGGGGGTCGGCGAGGTAGGGCAGCCCCAGGCCCTGCGGGCCCACATAGCCGCGGACCAGCTCGGGGTGGCCGGCGAAGTCCTCGGCGGTCACCAGCTCCACCACGGCGGGCGCCAGGTGCTCCGCCAGCTTGCCCAGGTCCACCTCGCGGTCGCCCGGCACACCGACCGCCGTTATCTTGCCGTCCACCTTGACCAGGAGGTTCTTCAAGGTGGCGGAGGCGGGCACGGCCAGGTGCCGGGCCAGCGTCTCGATGGTGGGGGTGTCGGGGGTGTCCAGCTCTTCGACGGGGCCGTGCGCCGCCGGTGCCGGGGGCTCCACCACGGTGGTGACCGCCTCGGTGTTGGCTGCGTAGTCGCACGCCGGGCATTCCACGAAGGTGTCCTCGCCGGCCGCTGCCGGAGCCAGGAACTCCTCGGAGGCGGAGCCGCCCATGGCGCCGGAGACGGCGGAGACGATGCGGTAATCCAGGCCGATGCGCTCGAAGATGCGGCGGTAGGCCGCGCGGTGCAGCCGGTAGGACTCCGCCAGGCCCTCGTCGGTGGTGTCGAAGGAGTAGGAGTCCTTCATCTGGAACTCGCGGCCGCGCAGCACCCCGGAGCGGGGCCGGGCCTCGTCCCGGTACTTGGTCTGGATCTGGTAGACGATGACCGGCAGGTCCTTGTAGGACGTGCACTGGTCCTTGACCGTGAGGGTGAAGATCTCCTCATGCGTGGGGCCCAGCAGGTACTCGGCACCCTTGCGGTCCTTCAGGCGGAACAGCAGGTCGCCGTACTCCTCCCAGCGCCCGCTCCGCTGGTAGGGCTCCTTGGGCAGCAGGGCGGGCAGCAGCACCTCCTGGCCGCCGATGGCGTCCATCTCCTCGCGCACCACGCAGGCCACGTTTTCCAGCACCCGCTTGCCGAGCGGCAGCCAGGTCCACACTCCGGCGGAGGAGCGGCGAACGTAGCCGGCCCGGACCAGCAGCCGGTGGCTGGCGGTCTCGGCGTCGGCGGGTCGTCGCGCAGTGTCTTGAGCAACATCGCGGACATGCGCTGGACTTGGGGCATGGGGCGGTCTCCCTCTGGTGCGATTGCGGTGCGTGCGGTGCGCCTGCGGCGGGTCTGCGGTGCGCCTGCGGTCCGTCCGCGGTGCGTCCGCGGTCAGGAGAGGTAACGGCGGCCCCATGCGGCCGCGCA